>NZ_JAHBAX010000002.1:0-240000 GCF_018390435.1 Pseudomonas sp. RC2C2
TCAAGGTCTCGATCCGCAGCGTGTTAGTCGACCCTGGCTTGCCAAAAGGCACACCGGCAGTGATCAACAGGGTATCGCCACGGCTGGCCATGCCTTGGGCCTGGGCGATTTCCAGCGCGGTGGAGCAGATTTCGTCGACCTGGCGCAGGCGATCGTTGACCACCGAGTGCACACCCCAGGCAACGCTCAGGCGCCGGGCGGTGGACAGGTTGGGGGTCAGGTTGAGGATCGGTGCCCGTGGCCGCTCGCGGGCGGCGCGCAGGGTCGAAGCCCCCGACTCGCTGTAGTTGACCAGCACCGCCACCGGCAGGATGCCGCTGATGCGGCGGATCGCGCAGCTGATGGCGTCCGACACGGTGGCTTCGGCTTTCGGCCGGCCGACGTCGAGTTGCGCCTGGTAGTCCGGGCCATTCTCCACCTGGCGGATGATCTTGCTCATCATCTGTACCGCTTCCAGTGGGTAGTCACCCGAGGCGGTCTCGGCCGAGAGCATCACCGCATCGGCGCCTTCGGCCACGGCGTTGGCCACGTCGGTGACTTCGGCGCGGGTCGGGGCCGGGGAGAAGCGCATCGATTCGAGCATCTGCGTAGCCACCACCACCGGTTTACCTAGTTCGCGGCAGGTGTTGATGATGCTTTTCTGGATCTGCGGCACGCTTTCGGCCGGCACTTCCACGCCCAGGTCGCCACGGGCGACCATGATCGCGTCGCTGAGCTCGGCGATGGCACGCAACTGGGTCACCGCCGAAGGTTTCTCGATCTTGGCCATCAGGTAGGCGCGGTCACCGATCAGCTGGCGCGCTTCGACGATGTCTTCCGGGCGCTGGACGAACGACAGCGCCACCCAGTCCACGCCCAGCTCCAGACCGAAGCTCAGGTCGCGGCGGTCCTTGGCGGTCAGCGGGCTCAGCTCCAGTACCGCTTGCGGCACGTTGACGCCCTTGCGGTCGGACAGCTCGCCGCCGTTGAGCACTTCGGTCTCGATGGCGTCGCTGTGCTTGGCGGTCACCCGCAGGCGCAGCTTGCCGTCATCGAGCAGCAGGTCCATGCCCGGCTCCAGCGCGGCGATGATTTCCGGGTGCGGCAGGTTGACCCGCGAGGCAGTGCCTGGGGTGCTGTCCAGGTCCAGACGCAGGGCCTGGCCGCGTTGCAACTGGACCTTGCCCTCGGCAAAGCGGCCAACGCGCAGCTTGGGCCCTTGCAGGTCCATGAGGATGCCCAGCGGGTAGTTGAGCTGGCTCTCCACCTCGCGGATCCACTGGTAGCGCAGGGCGTGGTCTTCATGTTCGCCATGGCTGAAGTTCAGGCGAAAGATGTTCACCCCGGCCTCGACCAGCTGGCGGATGTCATCGATGCCCTTGATCGCAGGGCCGAGGGTGGCAAGGATTTTGACTTTCTTATCAGGCGTCATGTCGGGCACTCTCGAGAATCAGGATGGCGCGAAAATCGTTGACGTTGGTCCGCGTCGGCTCGGTGACGATCAAGGCATCGAGCGCGGCGAAGTAGCCGTAGCCGTTGTTGTTGTCCAGTTCATCGCTGGCCGACAGGCCCAATGCCGCGGCGCGGGCGTAGCTGTCCGGGGTCATCAGGGCGCCGGCGTTGTCTTCGGAGCCGTCGATGCCGTCGGTGTCACCGGCCAGGGCATAGACCCCGGGCAGGCCCTTGAGGCTTTCGGTCAGGCTCAGCAGAAACTCGGCATTGCGCCCGCCACGGCCATTGCCGCGTACGGTCACGGTGGTTTCGCCACCGGAGAGGATCACGCAAGGCGGCGACAGCGGCTGGCCGTGCAGGACGATCTGCCGGGCGATGCCGGCATGGACCTTGGCCACTTCGCGCGATTCGCCTTCCAGGTCGCCAAGGATCAGCGGGCTGAAACCGGCCTGGCGGGCTTTGACCGCGGCGGCTTCGAGCGACTGCTGGGGGCGGGCGATGAGCTGGAAGTGGCTGCGGGCCAGGGCCGGGTCATCGGCCTTGACTGTCTCGGACGCCGGGTTGTTCAGCCAGGCGGTGACCGCTGCGGGCGCTTCGATGTTGTAGCGCTTGAGGATCGCCAGGGCCTCGGCCGAGGTGCTCGGGTCGACCACGGTCGGGCCGGAGGCAATCACCGTGGCCAGGTCCCCGGGTACATCGGAAATCGCATAGGTGTAAACGGTGGCCGGCCAGCAGGCCTTGGCCAGGCGCCCGCCCTTGATCGCCGAGAGGTGCTTGCGCACGCAGTTCATCTCGCCGATGGTCGCGCCGGATTTGAGCAGGGCCTTGTTGATCTGTTGCTTGTCGGCCAGGGTCAGGCCTTCGGCGGGCAGTGCCAGTAGCGCCGAACCGCCACCGGAGAGGAGGAAGATCACCCGGTCGTCAGCCGTGAGGTTGCTGACCATTTCCAGCACCCGTTTGGCCACGGCCAGGCCGGCGGCATCCGGGACCGGGTGGGCGGCTTCGACCACTTCGATCTTCGAGCAGCTGGCGCCGTGGCCGTAGCGGGTGACCACCAGGCCGGACACCGGGCCCTTCCAGGCACGCTCGACGACTTCGGCCATGGCGGCGGCAGCCTTGCCGGCACCGATGACGATAACGCGACCGCTGCGGTCGCTGGGCAGGTGGGCTTCAAGGACCTGGCGGGGATGCGCGGCATCGATGGCCGTGGCGAACAGCTCGCGCAGAAAGTGTTGCGGATCGACCGACATGGCAGGCTCCAATCTTATTGTTTTTCAGAATCGACAGCGCCCCGGGATCCGCCTCCGTGCAGGCATATCCAGGGGCGCTGGTAGCGACAAGCTTCAAGCTACAAGCTGCAAGAGAAAGCAGATCGATGCGCGGCCTGCTTTTTCTTGCCGCTTGAAGCTTGGGGCTTGCAGCTTATTTTTCGTCCCGGATCGAGAAGTTAGCCATGTGTTCCAGGCCTTTGATCAGCGCCGAGTGGTCCCAGTTGGCGCCGCCGATCGCGGCGCAGGTGCTGAACACTTGCTGGGCGTTGGCGGTGTTGGGCAGGTTGATGTTCAGTTCCTTGGCGCCTTGCAGGGCCAGGTTCAGGTCCTTCTGGTGCAGGCTGATACGGAAGCCCGGATCGAAGGTGCCCTTGATCATGCGCTCGCCGTGTACTTCGAGGATTTTCGAGGAGGCGAAACCGCCCATCAGTGCTTCACGCACCTTGGCCGGGTCCGCACCGTTCTTGGCGGCGAACAGCAGGGCTTCGGCCACCGCCTGGATGTTCAGGGCAACGATGATCTGGTTGGCGACCTTGGCGGTCTGGCCGTCGCCGCTGCCGCCGACGCGGGTGATGTTCTTGCCCATGACCTGGAACAGCGGCAGGGCGCGTTCGAAGGCATTCGGGCAACCGCCGACCATGATGCTCAGGGTCGCGGCCTTGGCACCGACTTCACCGCCGGAAACCGGGGCGTCGAGGTAGGTCGCGCCGGTGGCCTTGATCTTCTCGGCGAAGGCTTTGGTGGCGGTCGGCGAGATCGAGCTCATGTCGATCACCACCTTGTTCGGGCCCACGCCCTGAGCCACGCCGTTGTCGCCGAACAGCACCGCTTCAACCTGCGGGGTATCGGGCACCATGACGATGATGAATTCAGCTTCCTGGGCCACTTCTTTCGGGTTGGCCAGGGCCACGGCGCCAGCGGCGACCAGGTCGGCAGGCGCGGCATCGTGGTGGGTGGAGATGAACAGGCTGTGCCCGGCTTTTTGCAGGTTCTGCGCCATTGGCCGGCCCATGATGCCGGTGCCGATAAATCCGATTTTAGCCATGAGAAATGCCTCTTGTAATTATTCAATCTCGGCTGGCGGGCCGGGCCCCTGTGGGAGCTGGCTTGCCAGCGATGGGAACAATGCGGTGTAGCTGTGAGGGCCTCATCGCTGGCAAGCCAGCTCCCACAGGGATTGTCGAGGCCCGTCAGTGCGTCAGATCGCGTTATGGGTCTTCAGCCAGCCAAGGCCCGCTTCGGTGGTGGTCAGCGGCTTGTATTCACAGCCCACCCAGCCCTGGTAGCCGATGCGGTCCAGGTGTTCGAAGAGGAAGCGATAGTTGATCTCGCCGGTGCCTGGCTCGTGGCGGCCCGGGTTGTCGGCCAGCTGGATGTGGTTGATCTTGGCCAGGTTGCTTTCCACGGTACGGGCAAGATCCCCTTCCATGATCTGCATGTGATAGATGTCGTATTGCAGGTACAGGTTGCTGCTGGCAACTTGCGCCTGGATCTCCAGCGCCTGTTGGGTGGTGTTCAGGTAGAAGCCGGGGATGTCGCGGGTGTTGATCATTTCCATGACCAGCTTGATCCCGGCGGCCTGCAGCTTGTCGGCGGCAAACTTGAGGTTGTCGACGAAGGTCGTGCGCACCGTGGCGCAGTCCGGGCCTTGCGGGCGGATGCCGGCCAGGCAGTTGACCTGGGTGTTGCCCAGTACCTGGGCATAGGCGATGGCAAGATCGACACCGGCGCGGAATTCTGCAACGCGGGCCGGGTCGCAGGCGATGCCGCGATCACCCTTGGCCCAGTCGCCGGCCGGCAGGTTGAACAGCACCTGGGTCAGGCCGTGGGCATCGAGCTGCTGCTTGATTTCAGCCGAGCTGAAGTCGTATGGGAACAGGTACTCGACCCCGCTGAAGCCGGCGTCGGCAGCGGCCTTGAAACGGGCGAGGAAGTCCTGCTCGGTGAACAGCATGGACAGGTTGGCGGCGAAACGTGGCATGGTTGTCTCCTTGCAAAAAGGGGCCCTGTGCACCCGGCATCAGGGCCTTCGCAGCGATCAGTCGAGCAGGGAAATCGCGGTTGGCGCGTCGTTGCCGACCAGCGCCAGGTCTTCGAATTCGTTGACCGCGTTGATTTCGGTGCCCATGGAAATGTTGGTCACGCGCTCGAGGATAACCTCGACCACCACCGGTACCCGGAACTCTTCGGCCAGTTTCTGCGCCTTGAGCAGGGCCGGGGCGATCTCGCCAGGCTCGGTCACGCGCAGGGCCTTGCAGCCCAGGCCTTCGACCACGGCGACGTGATCGACACCATAACCATTGAGTTCCGGTGCGTTGACGTTCTCGAACGCCAGTTGCACGCAGTAGTCCATCTCGAAGCCGCGCTGGGCCTGGCGGATCAGGCCCAGGTAGGAGTTGTTCACCAGCACGTGGACGTAGGGCAGGTTGAACTGCGCGCCCACCGCCAGCTCTTCGATCATGAACTGGAAGTCATAGTCGCCGGACAGCGCCACGACCTTGCGAGTCGGGTCAGCCTTGACCACGCCCAGCGCAGCAGGGATGGTCCAGCCCAGCGGGCCGGCCTGGCCGCAGTTGATCCAGTGACGCGGCTTGTAGACGTGGAGGAACTGCGCGCCGGCGATCTGCGACAGACCGATGGTGCTGACGTAGCAGGTGTCCTTGCCGAATACCTGGTTCATTTCCTGGTAAACGCGCTGTGGCTTGACCGGCACGTTGTCGAAATGGGTCTTGCGTTGCAGGCTCGATTTGCGCTGTTGGCAATCTTCCAGCCAGGCGCTGCGGTCCTTGAGTTTGCCGGCGGCTTTCCACTCGCGGGCCACTTCGAGGAATACATCCAGGGCGGCGCCGGCGTCGGAAACGATACCCAGGTCCGGGGTGAAGACGCGGCCGATCTGGGTCGGTTCGATATCGACGTGGATGAAGCGACGGCCTTCGGTGTAGACGTCAACGGAGCCGGTGTGACGGTTGGCCCAACGGTTGCCGATACCCAGTACCACGTCGGACTTGAGCATGGTGGCGTTGCCGTAGCGGTGCGACGTCTGCAGGCCGACCATGCCCACCATCAGCGGGTGATCGTCGGGGATGATGCCCCAGCCCATCAGGGTCGGGATTACTGGAATACCGGTCAGCTCGGCGAATTCCACCAGCTTGTCGCAGGCATCGGCATTGATGATGCCGCCACCGGCAACCAGCAATGGGCGTTCGGCGCTGTCGAGCATGGCCAGGGCTTTCTCGACCTGGACGCGGTTGGCCGCAGGCTTTTGTACGGGCAGCGGCTGGTAGGCGTCGATGTCGAATTCGATTTCCGCCATCTGCACGTCGAACGGCAGGTCGATCAGCACCGGGCCTGGGCGGCCGGAGCGCATTTCATAGAACGCCTTCTGGAACGCATACGGCACCTGGCCGGGCTCCAGAACGGTGGTCGCCCACTTGGTCACCGGCTTGACGATGCTGGTGATGTCGACGGCCTGGAAATCTTCCTTGTGCATACGCGCACGTGGCGCTTGCCCTGTGATGCACAGGATCGGGATGGAGTCGGCCGAGGCACTGTACAGGCCGGTGACCATGTCGGTGCCGGCAGGGCCGGAAGTGCCGATGCACACGCCGATGTTGCCGGCCTTGGTGCGGGTGTAGCCCTCGGCCATGTGCGAGGCGCCTTCAACGTGACGAGCGAGGACGTGATCGATACCGCCGACTTTCTTCAGGGCCGAGTACAGGGGGTTGATGGCTGCACCCGGGATGCCAAACGCGGTTTCCACACCTTCGCGGCGCATCACCAGAACGGCTGCATCGATTGCTCTCATTTTGCTCATGGTTTTGTGCCTCTTTGATTTTGTAATTGTATACAAATGGCTTTTCACCAGAGTGTATTCACGCCAAGCGACTCTGGTCAATCCATTTTCATCGGCGATCGGTGCTTTCGTCGGGAAGCCTTTAAAAATGGCATTTCGTCAGAATTGGTTCATCGCTACGAAAATATTGTATACAAATAAGTTCGCCATTGTGTTCTATTTGTTCTATTGATTTTTACACCTGCCCTCAGGGCTTCTAACAACAAGAGGACCTTTTCATGAACGCTTTGACCTTGAAAGTCGCTGTCAGCCTGGTGAACGCTGCGCTGGTGGCCGGGCGCAAGATCTCCTCCGCGCCGTTGACCGTGGCGGTGCTGGATAACGGTGGGCATCTGCTGGCCCTGCAGCGTGAAGACGGCGCCAGCCTGTTGCGCCCGCAAGTGGCGATGGGCAAGGCCTGGGGCGCGATTGCCCTGGGCAAGGGGTCGCGCCTGCTGGCGCTGGACGCGCAACAGCGCCCGGCATTCTTTGCCGCGCTCAATGGCCTGGGCCAGAGCCCGGTGGTGCCGGCGCCGGGTGGGGTGCTGATTCGGAATCAGCAGGGCGTGGTGCTGGGGGCGATCGGTATCAGTGGCGATACCTCGGATATCGACGAGCAGTGCGCGATCAGTGCGATCGAGGAGGCGGGGTTGACGGCGGATGCCGGTGTAGCGGCTTAAGGCCTATCGCGGAACCTGTGGGAGCTGGCTTGCCAGCGATCGAGCGCAAAGCGCTCGCTGGCCTCATCGCTGGCAAGCCAGCTCCCACAGGGATCTCGGCAAATTTGCCTAAGCGTCCGGCTCACACCCCTTGAGCACCAGGCGAATGATGGTCTGCGCCGCCGCTTCATAATCGCTGTCATCGAGCTTGGCCTTGCCGGTGACCACCGAGATCTGCCAGTCGAAGTCAGCGTAGGTCTGGGTCGCCGCCCAGATGCTGAACATCAGGTGATGCGGGTCGAGCGGGGCGATCTGGCCGCGGTCGATCCAGGCCTGGATGCACTCGATGTTGTGCCGGGCCTGGTCGTTGAGCTGCTCGACCTGGCTCGGGCTCAGGTGCGGGGCGCCGTGCATGATTTCGCTGGCGAACACCTTGGACGCAAACGGCAGGTCGCGGGAGATGCGTACCTTGGAGCGGATGTAGGCGCTCAATACCTCTTTGGGGTCGCCGTCGGCATTGAACGGCGTCGACGCCTGCATGATCGGTTCGATGATGCTTTCCAGGACCTCGCGGTAGAGGTTTTCCTTGGACTTGAAGTAGTAATAGACGTTGGGCTTGGGCAGGCCGGCCTTGGCCGCGATGTCGCTGGTCTTGGTGGCGGCGAAGCCCTTGTCGGCAAACTCTTCACTGGCCGCGCGCAGGATCAGTTCTTTGTTGCGCTCGCGAATGCTGCTCATGGTTGACGCTGTTCCTCGTGTCTGGCCGCTGGCGGCACCGGGCCTGGGAGGGCGGTTGCGCATGGTAGCACCGCGTTCGCAAGCGGCTCAAGGTGGCGACTTTGAGCTAGACTGTGGCCCTCTCAACCCGCTGGAATCAGGCAAACATGGCAGGAAGCAGTCTTCTGGTATTGATCGACGATATCGCCACGGTACTCGACGATGTCTCGGTAATGACCAAGGTCGCGGCAAAAAAGACCGCGGGGGTGCTGGGCGACGACCTGGCGCTCAACGCCCAGCAGGTTACCGGCGTGCGCGCCGAGCGGGAAATCCCGGTGGTCTGGGCGGTGGCCAAGGGCTCGTTCCTCAACAAGCTGATCCTGGTGCCGGCGGCGCTGCTGATCAGCGCCTTCATTCCCTGGGCGGTGACACCGCTGCTGATGGTCGGCGGTGCATTCCTGTGCTTTGAAGGCTTCGAGAAGCTCGCGCACAAGTTCCTCCACAGCAAGGAAGAAGACCAGGCCGAGCATGTGGCGCTGACGGAAGCGGTGGCCGATCCTGCGGTCGATCTGGTGGCTTTCGAGCAAGACAAGATCAAGGGCGCGGTGCGCACCGACTTCATCCTGTCGGCCGAGATCATCGCCATCACCCTGGGCACGGTTGCCGATGCGCCGCTGACTCAACAAATCATCGTGCTCTCGGGCATCGCCATTGTCATGACCATCGGTGTCTATGGCCTGGTGGCCGGCATCGTCAAGCTCGATGACCTGGGCCTGTGGCTGACCCAGAAGGCCTCGAGTGCGGCCAAGGCGATCGGCAACGGCATCCTGCGCGCGGCGCCGTACATGATGAAAAGCCTGTCGGTGATTGGCACTGCGGCGATGTTTCTGGTCGGCGGCGGGATTCTGGTCCACGGCGTGGCGCCACTGCACCATGCCATTGAAGCCTTCAGCGAAGGGCGCGGCGGGGTGCTGACCAGTACGCTGCTCAATGCCGGGGTGGGGATTGTCGCCGGTGCTGCAGTGTTGGCAGTGGTTGCGCTGATCGGCAAGCTCTGGCGTGCTGTCAGAAGCTGATGGCCTTATCGCTGGCAACGCCAGCTCCCACAGGGTCAGGTGTTGAACCGCTCCTGTGGGAGCCGGCCTTGCCGGCGATCAAAGCCCGAAGGGCTTTGCCTCTTTGATCAGAAGTGCGCTTTGACCAGGAAGCTGGCAGTGTTCTGATCGGTATCGAAGGCGTCGCTGTCCTTGATGCCGTACTTGTTCTTCCAGTAGTCGTATTCGAAACCGACATACAGCTGCTTCTCGCCCCAGTTCAGCGCCTTGCCCAGGTCGTACTTGACCTGCGGGTTGAAGTGCAGGTTGGCGTGGTAGGTGCCACGGCGGCTGGTGGCGTCGTTGTCCACGACCCAGTCCATGAAGCCATCGATGAGGATGTCGGACTTGCCCACAGGAATGGTGTAGGACCAGACCGGGGTGATCTGCCAGACGTTGTCACCGGCACGGCTGCCCTCGGTGTTGCGCTGGTAGAAGTTCAGCTGGAAGTAGTCGAAGCCTGGGATGTCCAGGTCGAAACCCGGGCCGATCAGGTAGGACTCGGTGTCGCCTTCGCCAAACTCGTAGGTCATCGCCAGCAGCACGTCCTTGACCGGGCCGAAGGCCAGCTTCTGGTCGAAGATCTTGCCGAACGACAGGCGTGGGCTGATCTCGCCGTAGTAGGTGTTGGGGCCGTTGTTGAAGTCCTTGCCACCGTTGTAGAAGATCTTGTCGACGAAGATGAAGTTGTCGCCGTACTTCCAGGCATCGGCGTGCTCGAAGGTCACGGTCTGCTGGATCGACGGGTTGACGGCAAAGTTCTTGCCCCACAGGTAAGTCAGGCTGTTGTTCTGCCATTGCAGCAGATCACCGGCAGTGGCGGCGGTGCTGGCCGCCAGCAGGCCGCTGGCAAGGATCAGGCTGTTGGTAATACGCATCGCGTAGTTGCTCCCTTGATGGATTCTTCGTGGTGCTCTGGTGTGGCACCTTTTGGGTAAATACTTGTCTTTCGGGTCAGTTTTTTTCGATTGGCCACAGACGTTTGGCAAGAGCTGGACCAACCTTCCGGGTCAGTCACAAGCAATCCTGCTCGACGTCTTTCTGAACAGTTGAAAAGGGTATTTCAGGTTGGCGTGACGCTTGCCAACCGCCCGAATTCATTGACTGAGCGGTCAGCAAACGCAGGCAGGATCCGTCCTGCCCTGATCGAGGGGGCGCGCAGATTACTGGCTTGCGCGCCGGTCCTCAAGTGCTCCGTCCTGGAGCGGGTGAGGCAAAAACTGTGCGTTTGGTCAGCTTTTAGAAGTGAACCTTAACCAGAGCGCTGGTAACACTCTGATTGGTGTCCAGCCGGCCACTGTTCTCGATGCCGTATTTGTCTTTCCAGTAGCTGTACTCGATACCCACGTACAACTGCTTGGCCCCAAGGTTCAGGGCCTTGCCCAGGTCGTATTTGACCTGCGGGTTGAACTGCAGGTTGGCGTGATAGGTGCCGCGCCGGCTTTGGTCGTTGTCCACCACCCAGTCCATGTAGCCGTCGATCAGGACGTCGGATTTGCCCACAGGGATGGTGTAGGAAAAGGTCGGGGTAATCTGCCAGACGCGATCACCCGGGCGGCTGCCTTCGGTGTTGCGCTGCATGATGTTGAGGGTGAAGTAGTTGAAGCCGGGGATCGCCAGGTCAAAGCCGGGGCCGATCAGGTAGGCCTCGTTGTCGCCTTCGCCAGACTCGTAGGTCATGGCCAGCAACACGTCCTTGATCGGACCGAACTCGAATTTGCGATCGAAGATCTTGCCGAACGACAGGCGCGGGCTGAACTCACCGTAGTAGGTGTTGTTGCCTTTGCTGCGGTCGGTGCCGCCGTTGTAGAAGATCTTGTCGATGAACAGGAAGGTGTCGCCGTACTTCCACTTGTTGGCATGTTCGAAGGTCACCGTCTGCTGGATCGCGGGGTTGACCTGGAAGTCCTTGCCGTAGAGGTAGGTGAGGCTGTTGGTGTGCCAGAGCAGCAAGTCCCCTGCGGCAGCTGGCAAGGTGGCCAGCAGACTGCTACCCAACAGGAGGGAAGTGGTGATGCCTTTCATGTTGTGATTCCCGGCTTTGTTATTGTTGGTTTTCGGTTTTTTTTGGCGCGAAGCGCCCCGGCCGACCCGCTCCCACGGGTCGACGGTCTTGCGTATTGCTTGGGTGATGCCGGGCGGCAAGCGCCGCCCAAAGGCTCAGTGCTGGTGGACGGTATCGTTGTGGGCGGCGCGTTCGGCGCCACCGAGGATGTTGAACAGCAGGTTGAGGACCAAGGCGCTGACCGTGGCCATGGCAATGCCGCTGTGGGTGATCGGTTCCATCCACTGCGGCATCTGCGCGAAGAACTCCGGACGCACTACCGGGATCAGGCCCATGCCGACGCTGACGGCCACCAGCAACTGGTTGCGGCGGTCGGCGATGTCGGCTTCCTGGAGGATCTTGATGCCGGTGGCGGCGACCATGCCGAACATCGCGATCGACGCACCGCCCAGCACCGCAGGCGGAATCGAGGCAATCAGGAACGCCGCTTTGGGCAGCAGGCTGAGCAGGATCAGAAAGCCGCCGGCGACCACGGTGACGTAGCGGCAGCGCACGCCGGTCATCTGCACCAGGCCGATGTTCTGGGCGAAGGATGAGTGGGTGAAGGTGTTGAAAAAGCCGGCCACGAACGATGCGCCGGCATCGCACATCAGGCCGCGGCGCAGCATGCCGGGGGTGACTTCGCGGTCGGTGACCTTGCCCAGGGCGAGGAACATGCCGGTGGACTCGACGAAGATGATCACCACCACCAGGCACATCGACAGGATCGGCGCCAGGCTGAAGGTCGGCATGCCGAAATGCAGCGGGGTCACCACCTGCACCCATGGCGCTTCACTCAGGCCCGAGAGGTCGACCATGCCGATGGAACCGGCAAGAATGTAGCCCAGGCCCATGCCGATCAGTACCGAGACATTGACCCAGAAACCACGCATGAAACGGTTGATCAGCAGGATGGTGGCCAGCACCAGGCCGGCGACGATCAGGTAGACGGGGGAGCCGAAGGGCGCGGCATCGGCACCGCCGCCGGCCCAGTTGACCGCAACCGGGAACAGCGACAGGCCGATCGAGGTGATGACCGTGCCGGTCACCAGCGGCGGGAAGAAACGCACGACCTTGGACATGAACGGCGCAATGACCATGCCGAAGAAGCCGGCGGCGATGGTCGCACCGAAAATCCCCTGCAGGCCGACGCCAGGCATGCCGGCCATGGCCACCATACTGCCGACCGCGGCAAAGCTTGCACCCATCATCACCGGCATGCGGATGCCGACTGCGCCAATGCCGAACGACTGGACGATGGTGGCGACACCAGCGACCAGCAGGTCAGCATTGATCAGGAAAGCGACTTCTTCACGAGAAAGTCCGGCGGCTTGACCGATGATCAGCGGCACGGCAATCGCGCCTCCGTACATCAGCAACACATGCTGCAGACCCACCAGGAACAGTTGGAACAGGGGCAGTGGCTGTCGTGGGGGCGCAACAGGGATGTACGCCTTGCGTGACTCGGACATGCAACACCTCGGTTTTGTTTTTATTCTTGGAGCTGCAAGCTTCAAGCGCCAAGCTTCAAGGAGAAGCAGGAGGTTGCGCTTGGCTTGCAGCTTTTTGCTTGTCGCTTACAGCTGGCAGCGTGTGGCTGCCTCAGTGGGTCGGTGCTCCCTTGGCGACCCAGGCGCCAATCAGGTCACGTTCCTGCTGGGTCATCTGGGTGATGTTGCCCAGCGGCATGATCTGCGTCGCCACGGCTTGCGCCTGGATGCGCGCGGCCTGTTGCTGGATCTGCTGCGGGGTATCGAGCATCACCCCGGCAGGCGCGGCGCTGAACAGCGGGCTGGTCGGCTTGGCCGAGTGGCACACGGTGCAACGTTCCTGGATGACGCTGTGGATCTTGTCGAAACCGGCATCGTCGAGCTTGGCGGTGGCACCGGCGGGCGCTTGCGCAGATGCCGCAGGCTGGGCTGGGGCGGCGGCCTGTTCAGCCGCTTTCTCGGCAGCGGTCTTGCCACCCAGGGCGGTTTCCGGCAACGGCTGGTACTCGACCTTGGCGGCGGCCTGCTCAGGGGCGCTTGGCATCGGCGCTGGGCCGGTGACGTACGCCAGGCAGATCATCGCCAGGGCGCCGACCGGCAGGGTCCAGGCGTATTTGTTGCTGTCATGACGGGTGTTGAAGTAGTGACGCACCAACACCGCAGCCACCGCGATACCGGCCAGGATCAACCAGTTGTACTGGCTGCCATAGGTGCTCGGGAAGTGGTTGCTGATCATGATGAACAGCACCGGCAGGGTGAAGTAGTTGTTGTGCCGCGAGCGCAGCAGGCCCTTGGCCGGCAGCAGCGGGTCCGGCGTCTGGTTGGCTTCGATGGCGGCGACCAGCTGACGTTGGGCCGGCATGATGATGCGGAACACGTTGCCGACCATGATGGTGCCGATGATCGCGCCAGTGTGCAGGTACGCGCCACGGCCGCTGAACACCTGGCTGAAACCGTAGCAGGCGGCGATGACCAGCACGAACAGCACCAGGCCGAGCAGGCCAGGGCGCTTGCCCAGCGGCGAGTCGCAGAGGAAGTCATAGATGAACCAGCCGGCGATCAGCGAACCGACACCGATGGCAATGCCTTCACCGCCGCTCAGGGGGCTGCCAGGGGCCAGCAGGTAGAGGGTCGGGTTCCAGTAGAACACCAGGCACAGCAGGGCGATACCCGACATCCAGGTGAAGTAGGCTTCCCATTTGAACCAGTGCAGGTTCTCCGGCATTTTTGGCGGAGCCAGCTTGTACTTCTCCAGGTGGTAGATCCCGCCACCGTGAATGGCCCAGAGATCGCCGGACAGACCGTCGCGCGGGTTGGCCCGGTTGAGGTTGTTTTCCAGCCAGACAAAGTAGAACGACGCGCCAATCCATGCCACGCCAGTGATCATGTGAACCCAACGCACGCTCAGGTTCAGCCATTCCAACAGATGTGCTTCCACAGTCTTTACCTCTACCCTGGCACCCTGTAGCCGGGTGCTCAGGTCTTCTCTTATTGGTGGGGGGCGAGGATCAATTGCTCATCCTCATTGAAAAAATGCTCATCGCAGTTGTTGCCAGTGCCACTGCGATCAACCACCAGGAAGTCATCCCGCTTTTCGATCGTCAGCACCGGGTGGTGCCAGACGCCGCGATGGTAATTGATGCCCTGCCTTCCATTACTGATGAAGGCACGGACCAGGCCCGATACAGGTACATCGCCAAGTGGCGCGACCACGATCAGAAAGGGGTTGCCGAGCAGCGGAATGAAAGCCTGGCTGCCCTGCGGATGGCGCTCCAGCATGCGTACGGTCAGGGGCATGTCCAGCGCGTCGGCGCGGAAAATGCTGATGATCGCCTTGTCGTCGGGTTGTGCGGTTTCGACCGTGGCCAGACGATGGAAGCGCATGGTCGAGCCGTTGTTGATCATGAAGTGGTCGCTGCCGTCGGTTTCGATCACGTCACCGAAAGGGGCGAAGGCTTCTTTGCTCAGGGGCTCAATCACTAAAGTGCGCATGCGGATTCTCTTTATTCTGTGTTGTGGAGGGTGTCGTTGTTGCGCCGGTCAGGCCCTGGGTACGCTCGCGTAGCGCACTCGGGCCAGCCCGGCGGTCGACGCCCTTAAAGCTGCAGCAGGCGGAACAGGGCGATCAGGTTGATCTGCGCCAGCGCTTCCTTGAACTCGGCCTCGACCGAGTTGTGGATGCGCTTCTCAAAGGCGGCGAGGATCTGGTGCCGGTTGCTGCCTTTGACCGCCATGATGAACGGGAACTTGAATTTCTCTTTGTAGGCATCGTTGAGTTCGGTGAAGCGCTCGAACTCTTGCGCGGTGCACTGGTGGATACCGGCGCCGGCCTGTTCATGGGTGCTCGATTCGGTCAGTTCACCCTGGATCGCGGCCTTGCCGGCGAGGTCCGGGTGCGCGTTGATCAGCGCCAGCTGAGCGGCGTGGTCGGCGCTCAGGAGGATGTCGCTCATGCGCTGGTGGAGGGCTTCGATCTGCTCGATTTCCTGCAACTGACCCAGGTCGTAGGCCTTCTCGGCAACCCATGGCGAGTGTTCGTAGATGTCGGCGAAGGCTTCGACGAACGCTGTGCGATCCAGGCTCGAAGGCTTCAGGGTCTTGAATGCGGTCATTGTGCTTTCTCGGCTTGGAAAGGGTGGGTGGCATGCCAGTGACGGGCGATGTCCACGCGCCGGGCGAACCAGACCTGGTCATGGCTCTTGGCGTACTCGACGAAGCGCTTGAGCGCGGCCAGGCGCGCCGGGCGGCCGATCAAGCGGCAGTGCAGGCCGATCGAGAGCATCTTCGGGGCCTCGGCGCCTTCTTCGTAGAGCACATCGAAAGCGTCCTTGAGGTACTGGAAGAACTGCTCGCCGCAGTTGAAACCCTGCACCTGGGTAAAGCGCATGTCGTTGGTGTCCAGGGTGTAGGGGATCACCAGGTGCGGCTTGCCGGTCGGGTTGTTCTGTTCCCAGTAGGGCAGGTCGTCGTCGTAGGTGTCGCTGTCGTAGAGGAAGCCGCCTTCCTCCATCACCAGGCGGCGGGTATTCGGCCCGGTGCGGCCGGTGTACCAGCCCAGCGGACGCTCGCCGGTGAGTTCGGTGAGGATGCGGATGGCTTCGAGCATGTGCTCGCGCTCCTGGGCCTCGTCCATGTATTGGTAATCGATCCAGCGGTAGCCGTGGCTGCAGATCTCGTGACCGGCTTCGACCATGGCGCGGATCACGTCCGGATGACGCTGGGCGGCCATGGCCACGGCGAAGATGGTCAGTGGCACACCAGTGTCCTTGAACAGCTTGAGCAGGCGCCAGACGCCAGCGCGGCTGCCATACTCGTAGAGCGATTCCATGCTCATGTTGCGCGCGCCCTGCAGTGGCTGGGCAGCGACCATTTCCGAGAGGAAGGCTTCGGACTCTTTATCCCCGTGCAGGATGTTGCGTTCGCCACCTTCCTCGTAATTGAGCACGAAAGACAAAGCAATGCGGGCATTCCCCGGCCAGCGCGGATGGGGTGGGGTGTTGCCGTAACCGATCAGGTCGCGAGGGTAATCAGCGCTCACTGCAGTCTTCCTTCTTGTACGTGAATGCGGAGGGCGTGGGCACCCGGGTAGGGTATCGGCCACGACGATGGAATGATTGTATACAACTTTGTTTGCGATTTGTAAGCCTGTTTTTTCGCTTTTCTTTGCCTTTTTACCCACTCCAGCCTCTATAAGGAGCCCTGCAAGAAACCTGCCTGATCGGTCAGCTAATGACGGGCACGTCGGCCAGTGGCGTGGTTTTGCGACTGATGGCGTATTTACAGGGGAGGGGCGGGGTGTCGGGAAAGAATACTGAATTATTGTGTACAATATTTAAGAAAAATGTCTTAATAATCCGACAGCCGCACGTTGTCGGGCGTTCTGAGCCTGGCGTGCGGGTATTTTTTGCCCACACATAGAACAGAGGCGAGCAAGCAATGGGACGTTTGACCACGCATGTACTGGATGCCGCGCATGGCTGCCCTGGCAGTTCGATCAAGGTCGAGCTGTACCGGGTCGAAGGCCAGCAGCTGGAACTGGTGAACACCACCCTGACCAACAGCGATGGCCGTTGCGACGCGCCGCTGCTGCAAGGCGATGATTATCGCAGCGGCGTCTACCAGTTGCAGTTCAGCGCCGGCGACTACTACCGTGCCCGCGGCGTGCAATTGCCCGAGCCTGCTTTCCTTGATGTGGTGGTGCTGCGTTTCGGCATCAGTGCCGAGCAGGATCACTACCACGTACCGTTGTTGATCTCGCCGTACAGTTACTCGACCTACCGTGGAAGCTAGTTGGTCGCTAGAAGAATCTTCGTAGGTCCTTGCCCGCTCACACTGCGGGCTTTTTTTATGGTTCTTCATGGAATCCTGGGGGGCTAGGATCCTTGGCTTGGCTTGTTCCGGCTGCGAGCTTATCCATTTGCTGTGGCGCCGCTGCCGGCCCCTTCCGCCTTTACGGCGTCCTACTTTTCTCTTGGGAAAAGTAGGCAAAACCGCTCGCTCCCGCATACGGCCCTACGCTGCGCTTCGGGTTCCTTCGCTTCGGTGTCCTCCAGGGGCATCGCGGCCTACGACTTGCTACGCAAGTCTACGTCTCGCGTCTTCGGCTAACGCCGAAGGGTGCTGCGCACCAGCCCCCTCCAGACACCTACACTCAGCCTCCTGAAGTCGCGAAGTTACGGGCGGCGCCTGCACTGGCGTATCTGCGAAAGCAGATTATGGCGTAGCCAAACTGACCCCAAAGCGAGGACTGGCCTGCTTCATCTTGATGCTGATCTTGATCTTCATGCACGTAATTCCAGGCGCCGCCAAAAGCGACTTCAGGAGGCTGAGTGGAGGTGCCTGTAGGGGCAGTGCGCAGCACCTTCGGCGTCAGCCGAAGACGCGAGACGTAGACTTGGCGTAGCAAGTCGTAGGCCGCGATGCCCCGGAGGGCGCCGTAGCGAGGGGACCCGAAGCGCAGCGTAGGGCCGTATGCAGGAGCAAGCGGTTTTGCCTACCTTTTCCCAAGAGAAAAGTAGGCCGCCGTAAGGGCGGAAGGGGCCAGCAGCGGCGCCACACCGAATGGATAAGCTCGCAACCAACCCCACCCCAAGGCTCATAGTCCCCGAAATTCCGTGAAGAACCTTTTTTTTTGCCTGTAATTCGAGATCCCACAGGGACCACTCAGGCATCAGCACTGTTTAGCCGACAACAAAAAGCCCCACCCGAAGGTGAGGCTCTGTTGTAGCAGTGTGCCGTGTTTAGAGGAACACGAACTTGGCAATGAAGATCGCCGTCAGCACCCACAGGCTTGCCGAGATCTCCTTGTAGCGCCCGGTCCCGGCCTTGAGCACCACATAGGTGATAAAGCCCAGGGCGATGCCGTCGGCGACCGAGAAGGTCAGCGGCATCATGATCGCGGTGACGATTGCCGGAATGCTGTCGGTGGCTTCGTCCCAATCGATATGGGCCATGCTGCCCATCATCAGCATCGCCACGTAGATCAAGGCACCGGCAGTCGCATAGGCCGGAATCATCCCGGCCAGCGGGGCGAAGAACATCGCGGCGATGAAGAACAGGCCGACCACCACGGCAGTCAGCCCGGTACGGCCACCGGCGGCGACCCCGGCAGCACTCTCTACATAACTGGTCACCGGTGGTACGCCGACCACGGCACCGAACACACTCGATGCACTGTCGGCCTTGAGCGCCCGCGACAGGTTTTCGATGCGCCCGTCGGCATTCACCAGGTTGGCCCGCTGGGCCACGCCCATCAGGGTGCCGGCGGTGTCGAACATGTGCACGAAGAGGAAGGCGAAGACCACGGCAATCATGCTGACGTTGAACACGCCGGCGACATCCATGGCCATCCAGGTCGGCGCCAGGCTCGGCGGCAGCGAGAACAATCCGCCGTACTCCACCAGGCCCAGGCCCCAGCCGGCGAGGGTGACGCTGATGATGCTGATCAGGATCGCGCCGAACACCCGGTGGTAGCTGAGCACCGCGATCATCAAAAAGCAGATGGCCGCCAGCAGCGGGCCAGGCTCGTGCAGCGAGCCGAGCTTGATCAGGGTCGCCGGGCTGTCGACGACAATCCCTGCGGTTTTAAGACCGATCAGTCCGAGAAACAATCCGACGCCGGCACCCATGGCATGACGCAGGCTGACTGGAATGCTGTTGAGCAGCCATTCGCGCACCCGCGACAAGGTCAGCAGCATGAACAGCACCCCGGAGACGAACACTGCGCCCAGCGCAGCTTCCCAGGTGTAGCCCATGGTCCCGACCACGGTGTAGGTAAAGAAGGCGTTGAGCCCCATGCCCGGTGCCAAGCCTACTGGCCAGTTGGCGTACAGGCCCATCAACAGGCAGCCGAGGGCGGCGGCGATACAGGTGGCGACGAACGCCGCGCCGTGATCGATGCCAGCATCGGCCATGATGTTGGGGTTGACGAAGATGATGTAGGCCATGGTGATGAAGGTGGTCAACCCGGCGATCATTTCGGTTTTGACGGTGGTGCCATGTAGCTTGAGTTTGAAAATCCGCTCCAGCCAGCTCGTTTCGAGCGGTGGGGCAAGATCCAGCGTAGGGGCGTCGGATTTGCGGCTTTCCACAGCGTGTACTCCTCAAGTCTTTTCTTGTTTTCCAGAGCCAGTCCTGCGCACGCACTGGGGGGCTCTGTGAGGCGGATGGGATGGCAGGCCACCGGACCGTTTGTTGACTTCTTGGTCAGGAAGTTGCACGGATGGATTATGCGTTTGTATACAAAGAATGCAAATAATGTTTTCGTTGTTGTGCTCAGATAATTTGCCTGTGCAGCTATAAAGGCTATCGCCACCTGCAGAAATCCCTGCGGCTGTGTACAATGTGCCAATACCTTAATCGTTTAATTTTCTTACCAGGACTTGCCATCGCCCCTCTGGCTGGTATTACAGTCAGGGTCCGACTGGCGGATCTCCGTGCTCGAGTGCCCATGAACGAACAGCTGCAACCTCTCAAGAAACCAGTGCGTACCGGCAAGGCCGGTCGTAGCGGAACCCAGGACGATATCGTCTATGCGCACATTTTCGAGGCCATCCTCGAGCAGCGTCTGGCGCCGGGTACCAAGTTGAGCGAGGAAGCCCTGGGCGAGATCTTCGGCGTCAGCCGCACCATCATCCGCCGCGCCCTGTCGCGCCTGGCCCACGAAAGCGTGGTGCTGCTGCGGCCCAACCGCGGCGCGGTAGTGGCCAGCCCGACGGTCGAGGAAGCCCGCCAGGTGTTCTTCTCGCGGCGCATGGTCGAGCGCGCCATCACCGAGCTTGCGGTCGAGCATGCCACCGCCGAGCAACTCAACGAATTGCGCCAGATGGTCCGCGACGAGCGTGACAGCTTCTCCCGTGGCGATCGCGGCGCCGGCATTCGTTTGTCCGGCGAGTTTCACCTCAAGCTGGCAGAGGCTGCAGGCAATGCGCCGCTGATCAGCTTTCAGCGCAGCCTGGTGTCGCAAACTTCGTTGATCATTGCCCAGTACGAAAGCGGCAACCGCTCGCATTGTTCCTACGACGAGCACATGCAACTGATCGACGCCATCGAGGCCCGTGACGTCAACCAGGCGGTGAGCCTGATGATGCACCACATGGACCACATCGACAGCAAGCTCAACCTCGACGAAGACAGCGCGTCGGATGACCTGCATGCGGTGTTCTCGCACCTGCTGCAGACCAAGAAGCGTGGTGGGGTTGCACCGCTCAAGGGTTGAAGGCCAGTAACACCCAATCGCGGTGCGACGATTCGACTTGCCCCGCGATGCTTTCCGGCCACTGGCAGGTTATCCAGCCTCTGCTAGATTCTCACCTGATCCACCGCAAACCTTCATCAAGCAGTTGGGCTTGCGCGCTATGCGTAGAACTTCAACTACTTGAGGACAGGTATATGTCGATGCCCCTGAGCAAACGCATGGGTGCTGAACTGATCGGGACGTTCTGGCTGGTGCTGGGTGGCTGCGGTAGTGCGGTGATCGCCGCGTCGCTCCCCATCGGTATCGGCCTGGTCGGGGTGGCCATGGCCTTTGGCCTGACCGTGCTGACCATGGCTTTCGCCATCGGCCATATTTCCGGATGCCACCTCAACCCCGCGGTGTCGCTCGGGCTGGTGGTGGGCGGGCGTTTTCCGCTCAAGGACCTGCTGCCCTACGTCATCGCCCAGGTGATTGGCGCGATTCTCGGCGCAGCGCTGATCTACTTCATTGCCAGCGGCAAGGCGGGCTTTGAGTTGTCGGCAGGGTTGGCGTCCAATGGCTATGCCGAGCATTCCCCCAGCGGCTATTCGTTGGCGGCAGGCTTTGCCAGTGAGGTGGTGATGACCGCGATGTTCATCCTGATCATCATGGGCGCCACCGACAGCCGTGCCCCGGTGGGCTTTGCACCGATTGCCATCGGCCTGGCACTGACGCTGATCCACCTGATCTCGATTCCGGTCACCAACACCTCGGTGAACCCGGCGCGCAGCACCGGGCCGGCGATTTTCGTCGGTGGCTGGGCGCTGCAGCAGCTGTGGTTGTTCTGGGTGGCGCCGCTGATCGGGGCAGTGATCGGCGGCGCCTTGTACCGGGGGCTGGCGCGCGAGCCTTAGCGCTGGTGCACGCAGCGGCCGGCGGCGAAGGTCTGCTTGACGGTACGGTCGTCGCCCAGGGTCATCAGCACGAACAGCGTCTCGTCGATGCTGTTCGACTGCTGGAGGCGGTAGTCCATCAGCGCCGTGGCCTTGTAATCGAGTACCACGAAGTCGGCATCGTTGCCGGGCCGCAGGCTGCCGATACGGTCGTCCAGGCTCAGCGCCCGGGCGCCGCCCAGGGTTGCCAGGTACAGTGACTTGAACGGGCTCAGCCGCGCACCCTGCAGTTGCATGACCTTGTAGGCCTCATTCAGGGTGTTGAGCAGCGAGAAGCTGGTACCGGCCCCGACGTCGGTGCCCAAACCGACCTTGACCTTGAACTTCTCGGCCTGCGGCAGGTTGAACAGGCCGCTGCCGAGGAACAGGTTGGAGGTCGGGCAGAAGGCCACGGCCGAGCCGGTTTCGGCCAGGCGCTGGCATTCGTCGTCGCACAGGTGCACGCCGTGGGCGAACACCGAGCGCTGGCCGAGCAGCTTGAAGTGATCGTAGACGTCCAGGTAGCCCTTGCGCTCCGGGAACAGCGCCTTGACCCAGTCGATTTCCTTGAGGTTTTCGCTCAGGTGGGTGTGCATGTACAGGTCGGGGTATTCGCCCAGCAACTGGCCGGCCAGGGTCAGTTGCTCCGGGGTGCTGGTCGGCGCAAAGCGCGGGGTCACCGCGTAGTGCAGGCGGCCTTTGCCATGCCAGCGCTCGATCAGCGCCTTGCTCTGGATATAGCCGGATTCGGCGGTGTCGGTCAGGTAGTCCGGGGCATTGCGGTCCATCATCACCTTGCCGGCAATCATCCGCAGGTCCAGGCGCTCGGCTTGTTCGAAGAAGGCATTGACCGATTCGGGGTGCACGCTGCCGAACACCAGGGCGGTGGTGGTGCCGTTGCGCAGCAGTTCTTCGATGAAGATCTTTGCGACCTTGTCGGCATGCGCCTTGTCGGCAAACTGCTTCTCGCAGGGGAAGGTGTAGGTGTTGAGCCAGTCCAGCAACTGCTCGCCGTAGGAGCCGATCATGCCGGTCTGCGGGAAGTGGATATGCGTGTCGATGAAGCCCGGGGTGATCAGGGCATCCTGGTAATGCTCAACCTCGATGTCAGCCGCCAGGGTCGGCAGCAGGTCGCGGGCATGGCCCAGGGCGCTGATCTTGCCGTTGTCGATCAGCATCAGGCCGTCTTCGAAATACTGATAGGAGGCTTCGACGCCTACTTCGGCTGGGTCGGCGATGCTGTGCAGGATGGCGGCACGGTAGGCTTTGCGGGTTGCGCTCATAGGGCTCTCGTCATATGGCTTGGCTGCGCCGTGACGGCGGCAGCAATTGGGCAATGGGGCCGGCGTTGGCAGCGTTGTTGTGCTGGCCAAAGCTGGCGTTGTAGGTGGCAATGATTTCGGCGGCGATCGACACGGCGATCTCGATCGGCAGCTTGCCCTTGACCTCGGCGATGCCCATCGGGCAGCGCATGCGCTGCAGGCGCTCCTCGGCAAAGCCGCGTTCACGCAGGCGATGCTCGAACTTGACGCGCTTGGTCCTCGAGCCGATCAGGCCGAACCAGGTGAAGTCATTGCGTTTGAGAATCGCTGCGGTCAGTTCCAGATCCAGCTGATGGTTGTGGGTCATGACGATGCAGTAGCTGCCAGCGGGCAGGTCATCGACTTCATCCACCGGCTCTTCGCTGACGATCTTGCTGACCCCGGCCGGCATGTGCTCGGGGAATTCCTGCTCGCGCGAATCGATCCAGCGCACCTTGCAGGGCAAGGCGGCGAGCAAGGGTACCAGAGCGCGGCCGACATGGCCTGCGCCGAACACGGCGATCTGCGCCTGGACCTGGCCCATCGGTTCGAACAGCAGCACGGTGGCGCCGCCGCAGCACTGGCCGAGGCTGGCGCCGAGGCTGAAGCGTTCCAGGTGCGGCGCTTCACGGCGCTCGGCAAGCATCTGCCGGGCGATGTGCATGGCCTTGTATTCCAGGTGGCCGCCGCCGATGGTGTCGAACAGCTGCTCGGCGCTGACGACCATTTTCGAGCCGGCGTTGCGTGGCGTCGAGCCACGTTCTTCGATGATGGTCACCAGTACGCAGGGCTCGCCGCGAGATTGCAGGTCGGACAGGGCGTTGATCCAGGTGTGCATTATTCAGTTACCTCTACGGTGCCTGTTCTGGCCTCATCGCTGGCAAGCCAGCTCCCACAGGTCCGGTGTACACAGATCCTGTGGGAGCTGGCTTGCCAGCGATAGCGGACTCACGGTGTCACTGTCTCAACCTCGGTAGCAGGCTGTTGCGCCGCCACCGCCTTGCGCACCTGCTCGCAACCCCAGAGCACCCGCTCCGGCGTCGCCGGCGCATCGATCAGCGGGTGCACGCGGTAGTCGCCCAGGCTCGCCACGGCGTCCTTGATCGCGCACCAGGCGGCAATGCCGAGCATGAACGGCGGCTCACCCACGGCCTTGGAGTGGAATACCGTGTCTTCCGGGTTCTTGCGGTTCTCCACCAGCTTGACGCGCAAATCCACCGGCATGTCGGCCACCGCCGGGATCTTGTAGCTGGCCGGGCCGTTGGTCATCAGCTTGCCCTTGGCGTTCCATACCAGCTCTTCGGTGGTCAGCCAGCCCATGCCCTGGATGAACCCGCCCTCGACCTGGCCGATGTCGATGGCCGGGTTCAGCGAGGCGCCCACATCGTGAAGGATGTCGGTGCGCAGCATCTTGTATTCGCCGGTCAGGGTGTCGACGATCACCTCGGCACAGGCCGCGCCGAAGGCGAAGTAGTAGAACGGCCGGCCGCGGGCCTGGCTGCGGTCGTAGTAGATTTTCGGGGTCTTGTAGAAGCCGGTGCTCGACAGCGACACCTGAGCAAAATATGCCTGTTGCACCAGGGCTTCGAAACTGAGGATTTCATCGCGCACACGCACGTGGCCGTTGCGAAACTCGACGTCTTCCTCGCTGACCTTGTATTGACGGGCGGCGAACTCGGTCAGGCGTTTCTTGAGGATCTCGGCGGCATTCTGCGCCGCCTTGCCGTTCAGGTCGGCGCCGCTGGAGGCGGCGGTCGGCGAGGTGTTGGGCACCTTGTCGGTGTTGGTCGCAGTGATCTGGATGCGCTGGAAATCCACCTGGAACACTTCGGCCACCACCTGCGCCACCTTGGTGTTCAGGCCCTGGCCCATTTCGGTGCCGCCGTGGTTCAGGTGAATGCTGCCATCGGTGTAGATGTGCACCAGGGCGCCAGCCTGGTTGAGGAAGCTGGCAGTGAACGAGATACCGAACTTCACCGGGGTCAGCGCCAGGCCTTTCTTGAGGATCGGGCTGTTGGCGTTGAAGCGGCGGATCGACTCGCGGCGCTCGGCATAATCGCTGCTGGTTTCGAGCTCGGCGGTGATCTCTTCGAGCATGTTGTGCTCGACGGTCTGGTAGTAGTGGGTGACGTTGCGCTCGGTCTTGCCATAGTAGTTGGCCTTGCGCACCGCCAGCGGGTCGAGGGCCAGGTGGCGGGCGATGTGGTCCATGACCTCTTCGATGGCGACCATGCCTTGCGGGCCACCGAAGCCGCGGTAGGCGGTGTTCGACGCGGTGTTGGTCTTGCAGCGGTGGCCATGGATGGTGGCATCGCCCAGGTAATAGGCGTTGTCGGCGTGGAACATGGCGCGGTCGACGATCGACGCCGAGAGGTCCGGCGAGCAGCCGCAGTTGCCGGCCAGGTCGAAATTGATACCGTGCAGGCGGCCGTTGTCATCGAAGCCGACGTCGTATTCGATGTAGAACGGGTGGCGCTTGCCGGTCATGAGCATGTCTTCGACCCGCGGCAGGCGCATCTTGGTCGGCTGGCCGGTGAGGTGCGCGATCACTGCGCACAGGCAGGCGGGGCTGGCCGCCTGGGTTTCCTTGCCGCCGAAACCACCGCCCATGCGGCGCATGTCAACGACGATCTTGTTCATTGGCACGTCGAGGACTTCCGCCACCAGCTTCTGCACTTCGGTGGGGTTCTGGGTCGAGCAGTAGACGATCATTCCGCCGTCTTCGGTGGGCATCACCGAGGAGATCTGGGTTTCCAGGTAGAAGTGCTCCTGGCCGCCGATGTGCAGGGTGCCCTGCAGGCGATGCGGGGCGCTGGCCAGGGCGCTGACCGAGTCACCGCGCTGGTGGGTGTGGCTGTCGAGCACGAAGTGTTTCTTGCGCAGGGCCTCGACCACATCCAGCACTGGCTCCAGGTCTTCATATTCGATGATCGCGGCCATGGCCGCGCGGCGCGCGGTATCCAGGTCGCGGGCAGCGACGGCGACCACCGGCTGGCCAACGAACTCGACGGTGTCGATGGCCAGCAGCGGGTCACCGGGCAGCAGCGGGCCGATGTCCTTGAGGCCCGGTATGTCTTCATGGGTGATGGCGATGCGCACGCCTTCGAAGGCGTAGCAGGGGCTGGTGTCGATGCTCAGCACCCGTGCATGGGCGCGGTCGGACAGCCGCGCATAGACATGCAGCTGATTGGGGAACTCCAGGCGATCATCGATGTACACCGCTTCGCCCGACACATGCTTGTCGGCGCTATCGTGCTTGAGGCTGCGGCCAACCCCGGTGGTCAGGTCCTGGCTGAACAGTTCGGCCAGCTCTGCCTGGCTTTTGGCGACGTGATGGTTAGACATAAGCGGTCACCCGAGTTTCGATGTGCGGTGTTTGCAGTTCGATGAAGTATTTGCGCAGCAGGTTCTGCGCGCTGAGCAGGCGGTATTCTTTGCTGGCACGGAAATCCGAAAGCGGCGTGAAGTCCTCTGCCAGGGCCTGGCAGGCGCGCTCGATGCTGGCCTGGTTCCAGGCCTTGCCGACTAGCGCTGTTTCGCAGGCGCGGGCCCGTTTCGGGATCGCCGCCATACCGCCGAAAGCAATGCGTGCAGCCTCGACCACGCCGTTGCTGATGCGCAGGTTGAACGCCGCGCAGACTGCCGAGATGTCATCGTCCAGGCGCTTGGACACCTTGTAGGCGCGGAACGCCCAGTCGGCACGGGCCCGTGGCACGACGATCTTCTCGATGAACTCGCTATCCTGGCGCGCGGTGATGCGGTAGTCGATGAAGTAGTCTTCCAGCGCCAGGGTGCGGGTGTTTTCACCCTTGCGTAAAACGATCTGCGCATCCAGGGCAATCAGCAGGGGCGGCGAGTCACCGATCGGCGAGGCGTTGCCGATGTTGCCGCCGAGGGTGCCCTGGTTACGGATTTGCAGTGAGGCAAAGCGGTGCAGCAACTCGCCGAAGTCCGGGTACTCGCGGCTCAGGGCGTCGTAGCAGTCGGTCAATGGCGTGGCTGCGCCGATTTCCAGGTGCTGGTCGTGAGTCTCGATGCGCTTGAGTTCGGCGACGTTGCCGACATAGATCATCACCGGCAGGGTCTTGTGGAACTGGGTGACTTCCAGCGCCAGGTCGGTACCGCCAGCCAGCAACCGGGCTTCGGGGTGCGAGCTGTAGAGGTCGGCAAGGTCGGCCACGGTCAGCGGCACCAGGCAGCGCTTGTCGCCACTGTTGAGCTCACCGGTTTCGCTTGGGGCGATAGCTTTGAGGCGGGCGATGGTCTGGGCTTCGCTGGCATCGAACTGATCAGGCTTGGCCTGGCAGCAGGACTGTTCGGCAGCGGCCAGGATCGGCCGGTAGCCGGTGCAGCGGCAGAGGTTGCCGGCCAGGGCTTCCTGGGCCTTGTGCAGGTCGGGGGCGTCGCTGTTCTTTTGCAGGGCAAACAGCGACATGACGAAGCCCGGGGTGCAGAAGCCGCATTGCGAACCATGGCAGTCGGCCATGGCCTGCTGCACGCTGTGCAGCTTGCCCTGGTGCTTGAGGCCTTCGACGCTGATCAGCTGTTTGCCGTGCAGCGAGGAGACGAAGGTCAGGCACGAGTTGAGGCTGCGGTAGCGGATGTGCTCGCGGCCGTCATCGTTCTGCGCCAGCTCGCCGACCACCACGGTGCAGGCGCCGCAATCGCCGCTGGCGCAGCCTTCCTTGGTACCGGACTTGCCCAGGTGTTCACGAAGATACTCGAGGACTGTCAGGTTGGGGTCCAGGGCATGCTCACTGCGCAGCTCCTGGTTAAGTAGAAACTGGATCACGGGAAGGCCTCACAAGCGACTTATTGTTGTTGAGCGGACTGTAAGCAGACTTGATTTTCAGGTCAACAATTTTCTGACCTTTGGGTCAGGAAATTTCTCGTGGCGCTTCCGCCCTTTTACAGGTGCTCAGTTATGAGCATAGTTGGCCCTGTGTGATCCGAATCTTTTGCGCCAATCGTGCCAACTTCTGCCAAATGGCCACTGCGCGGCGTGGGGGCAAGTGCGCTACAATTCGGTGCTTGTGCACAGTTCAATGATTTTGAAGGAAAACCATGACGTTCAAGGCGCCGGACAGCCTCTCCGAGCAAATTGCCCATTACCTGGCCGAGCGGATCATTCGCGGTGAGCTCAAGCCCACCGAGCGGATCCAGGAGCAGAAGGTCACCCAGGCATTGAATGTCAGCCGTGGTTCAGTGCGCGAGGCGTTGCTGATCCTCGAGCGCCGGCACCTGGTGACCATCCTGCCGCGTCGTGGCGCCCATGTGACCGAGCTCGACGAACACAACGTGCGCAGCCTGTGTACGCTGATGGGCGAGCTGTATACCTTGCTCGGCAACGCCGTGGCCCTGAACTGGCGCAATGAGGGCGACCTGCTGCCGTTCCTCAAGATCCAGCAGCGCCTGACCAGTGCATTCGAACGCCAGGACATCCGCGTCTTCGTCGAAGACAGTTTCGCGGTGATGCGCGCCGCCTATCCGTTCGCCAACAACCCCTACCTGCAGGAAACCGTCGAGAACCTGCAGCCGGCCATGAGTCGTGCCTATTACCTGGCGCTGGATCAGCGCAAGGCCAACATGAACGACTTCCTGGTGCTGTTCGCCAACCTGCTCGAGGCCGTGGTGGCCCGTGACCCGCAGCGTATCCGCACGGTGCTGGCCGAGTACTGCCAGCGCAGCTGCGAGCTGGTGCTGGCGGCGCTGGCGACTGCCTGAGCATGCGCCTCAAGTGCATTCGCCTGGCCGGGTTCAAGTCGTTCGTCGACCCCACCACGGTCAACTTCCCCAGCAACATGGCCGCCGTGGTCGGGCCCAACGGCTGCGGCAAGTCCAACATCATCGATGCGGTGCGCTGGGTGATGGGCGAAAGCTCGGCCAAAAACCTGCGTGGCGAGTCGATGACCGACGTCATCTTCAACGGTTCGACCAGCCGCAAACCGGTGAGCCAGGCCAGTATCGAGCTGGTGTTCGACAACTCCGACAGCACCCTGGTGGGCGAGTACGCGGCCTATGCGGAAATCTCCATCCGCCGCAAGGTGACCCGCGACGGGCAGAATACCTATTACCTCAATGGCGCCAAATGCCGGCGCCGTGACATTACCGATATCTTCCTCGGTACCGGCCTGGGCCCGCGCAGCTACTCGATCATCGAGCAGGGGATGATCTCCAAGCTGATCGAGGCCAAGCCCGAGGACCTGCGCAACTTCATCGAAGAAGCGGCGGGCATTTCCAAGTACAAGGAACGCCGGCGCGAGACCGAGAACCGTATCCGCCGCACCCACGAGAACCTCGAACGCCTGACCGACCTGCGCGAAGAGCTCGAGCGCCAGCTCGAACGCCTGCATCGTCAGGCCCAGGCGGCCGAGAAATACAAGGAATACAAGGCCGAGGAGCGTCAGCTCAAGGCACAACTGGCGGCCCTGCGCTGGCAGGCCCTGAACGATCAGGTGGGCCAGCGCGAAGCGGTGATCGGCGACCAGGAAGTGGCCTTCGAGGCCCTGGTGGCCGAACAGCGCAATGCCGATGCCAGCATTGAGCGCCTGCGTGATGGCCACCATGAGCTGTCCGAGCGCTTCAACCTGGTGCAGGGGCGTTTCTATTCGGTCGGCGGCGATATTGCCCGGGTTGAGCAGAGCATTCAGCACGGCCAGCAGCGTCTGCGCCAGTTGCAGGATGACCTCAAGGAGGCCGAACGCTCGCGCCTGGAAACCGAGTCGCACCTGGGCCATGACCGCACGATGCTCGCCACCCTGGGCGAAGAGCTGCAGATGCTTGAGCCCGAGCAGGAGCTGACCCTGGCCGCTGCCGAAGAGGCCGCCGCCACCCTGGAAGACGCCGAAACCACCATGCACGGCTGGCAGGAGCAGTGGGACAGTTTCAACACCCGCTCGGCCGAGCCGCGGCGCCAGGCCGAGGTGCAGCAGGCGCGTATCCAGCAGCTGGAAACCAGCCTCGAGCGCCTGGCCGAGCGCCAGCGCAAGCTTGGCGAAGAGCGCGATCAGCTCAGTGCCGACCCGGAAGACGCCGCGATCCTCGAACTGGGCGAGCAGGTCGCGACCAGCGAACTGCTGCTTGAAGAACTGCAGATAGAAGAGCTGCAGGTGGTCGAGCAGCTCGAAGCGCTGCGCGAACAGCTGCAGCAGGCGGTACAGGCCCAGCAGCAAGCCCAGGGCGAATTGCAGCGCCTGGGCGGTCGCCTGGCGTCACTGGAAGCCCTGCAGCAAGCAGCGCTCGATCCTGGCACCGGCACCGCACAATGGCTGCGCGAGCAGGGCCTGGAGCAACGTCCGCGCCTGGCCGAAGGCTTGCGCGTTGAGCCGGGTTGGGAGCTGGCGGTGGAAACCGTGCTGGGCGCCGATCTGCAGGCGGTGCTGGTTGACGACTTCAATGGGCTGGACCTGAGCGCCTTTGATCAAGGCGAGCTGCGCCTGCTCGACAGCCGCGGCCAAGGCGTGCGCATGCCCGGCAGCCTGCTCGACAAGGTCGAAGGGCGCATCGATCTGGCGCCCTGGCTCGGCCAGGTCAAACCGGTAGAGCGCCTCGAACAGGCCTTGGCCCTGCGCACTCAGTTGGCCGAGGGGCAAAGCCTGATCAGCCGGGACGGTTACTGGGTGGGCCGGCACTTTTTGCGTGTCAGCCGCGCCAGCGATGCCCAGGGCGGGGTGCTGGCCCGAGGTCAGGAGCTGGAGCGCCTGGGCCAAGAGCTGCAAGAGCACGAAGCGACGCTGGAACTGCTGGAGGCCAGGCTGCAGGAGCAGCGCGAGCAGCAGCAACAACTTGAAGAGCGCCGCGAGCAACTGCGCCGCCGCGCACAGGACGAAGCGCGCCAACAAAGCGAGCTCAACGCCCGGCTCTCGGCCGGCAAGGCCCGCGCCGAACAGTTGAGCCTGCGCCGCCGGCGCCTTGAAGAAGAGCTGGCCGAGCTGCTCGAACAACGCAGCATCGAGCACGAAAACCTCGGTGAGTCACGCCTGCAACTGCAGGAAGCCCTCGACCTGATGGCTCAGGACACCGAGCAGCGCGAGCTGCTGCTGGCTCAGCGCGACAGCTTGCGCGAACGTCTCGATCGGGTGCGTCAGGAAGCCCGTCAGCACAAGGATCATGCCCATCAATTAGCGGTGCGCCTGGGGTCATTGCGCGCCCAGCACGATTCCACCCGCCAGGCCCTGGAACGTCTGGAACTGCAGTCCGAGCGCCTGAGCGAGAAGCGCGAACAGCTGACCCTGAACCTGGAGGAGGGCGAGGCGCCGCTGGAAGAGCTGCGCCTCAAGCTTGAAGAACTGCTGGAAAAACGCATGAGCGTCGATGACGAAATGCGTCAGGCGCGGCTGCACATGGACGAAGCCGACCGTGAGCTGCGTGATGCCGAGAAGCGCCGCACCCAGGCCGAGCAGCAGTCGCAACTGCTGCGTGGCCAGCTCGAGCAGCACCGGCTGGAATGGCAAGGGCTGAGTGTGCGGCGCAAGACCTTGCAGGAGCAACTGCTCGCCGACGGCTACGACCTCGACGGGGTACTGGCAACCCTGGGCGAGCAGGCCAGCGAGCAGGAAGCCGAGCAAGAGCTCGAGCGCATCGATGCGCGCATCCAGCGCCTGGGCGCGATCAACCTGGCGGCGATCGACGAGTACCAGCAGCAGTCCGAGCGCAAGCGCTACCTGGATGCCCAGGACGCCGATCTGGTCGAAGCCCTGGACACCCTCGAAAACGTCATTCGCAAGATCGACAAGGAAACCCGCAACCGCTTCAAGGATACCTTTGATCAGATAAATGCCGGATTACAGGCACTTTTCCCAAAAGTTTTCGGTGGTGGCAGCGCTTACCTGGAACTGACGGGCGAAGATCTACTCGATACAGGGGTGACGATCATGGCGCGGCCACCGGGCAAGAAGAACAGCACCATCCACCTGCTCTCGGGCGGTGAGAAAGCGTTGACCGCCCTGGCCCTGGTGTTTGCCATTTTCAAGTTGAACCCGGCACCGTTCTGCATGCTCGACGAAGTCGATGCGCCGCTGGACGATGCCAACGTCGGGCGTTACGCCCGGCTGGTGAAAGAGATGAGCCAGACAGTGCAGTTCATCTATATCACCCACAACAAGATCGCCATGGAAATGGCCGATCAACTGATGGGGGTTACCATGCATGAACCGGGTTGTTCACGGCTGGTGGCGGTGGATGTGGAGGAGGCGATGGCCATGGTCGACGCCTGATTTGAAGCAATAAGGTGTGAACCAGCGGTAAATGGCCCTGTCAGTTGCGACAGACGGTGTAAAGTTATCTTTGGTCGTGCTAGCTTAATGTCACTTATTTTTTTGCGTGGGTAAAACGCCTGTCAGAACATAGAGTTGGCGCCACGTTTTAAAGGGGTTTAAACCCTTTATTTTTCAGCATTTTTTACAGAGGCACGGGATTACATGGAAATCGGTCTGCGCGAGTGGCTGATCGTCATCGGCATTATTGTCATTGCCGGTATTCTTTTCGACGGCTGGCGCCGCATGCGCGGCGGCAAGGGCAAGTTGAAATTCCGTCTGGACCGCAGCTTTTCCAACCTGCCGGACGATGACAGCAGCGGTGGCACCGAAGTGATCGGCGAGCCGCGCGTGCTCGACACCCACAAAGAGCCAGCGCTGGACGAACACGATTTGCCGTCGATGAGTGCGGGGCGTGAGCGTGAACCCAAGGTCGGCAAGGGCAAGCGCAACAAGCGCGGCAACGAGCCACAACAGGGTGACCTGAACCTGGCCGCCGAACCGCGTGAGCCGGACCTGTTCGGCAATGCTGACGATGACTTCCCCGACGAAAGCCCGAAAACCACTGGCTACGGTTCCAGCGAAGGCAAGGACCTGCCGCCGGTTGAAGAAGTGCTGGTGATCAGCGTGATTTCCCGCGACGAAGGCGGCTTCAAGGGCCCGGCGTTGCTGCAGAACATTCTGGAAAGCGGCCTGCGTTTCGGTGAAATGGACATCTTCCACCGGCACGAAAGCATGGCCGGTAATGGCGAAGTGCTGTTCTCGATGGCCAACGCGGTCAAGCCGGGCGTGTTCGACCTCGATGACATCGACCACTTCAGCACCCGTGCGGTGAGCTTCTTCCTCGGCCTGCCGGGCCCGCGTCATCCGAAGCAGGCCTTCGACGTGATGGTGGCGGCGGCACGCAAGCTGGCCCACGAACTCAACGGTGAGCTCAAGGATGACCAGCGCAGCGTGATGACCGCGCAGACCATCGAGCACTACCGCCAGCGCATCGTCGAGTTCGAGCGCCGGGCGCTGACCCAGAAGCGCTAACGGCATCGCCGGCCTTGCCGGCGATGAAGCCTCAACCGATATGTAGAGACATGCCCCAAAGAGCAGCCAAGGCTGCTCTTTTGCTTTGCAAGAGACGACACATCATGACCGCCGAATCCCGAATCCTTGAACTGCGCGCCGAGCTCGACCAGCACAACTACCGCTACTACGTGCTCGATGAGCCGAGTGTGCCCGACGCTGAGTACGATCGCCTGTTCAATGAACTCAAAGCCCTGGAAGCCGAACATCCAGGGCTGGTGACCGCTGACTCGCCGACCCAGCGTGTTGGCGGCTCGGCGTTGTCGGCATTTAGCCAGGTGCGCCACGAAGTGCCGATGCTCAGCCTGGGCAATGCCTTTGAAGAAAATGACCTGCGCGAGTTTGACCGTCGTGTGGTTGAAGGCCTGGACCTGCCGGCTGGCGACCTGCTGGGTGACGGCGCCGCAGTCGACTACAGCTGCGAGCCCAAGCTCGATGGCCTGGCGGTCAGCCTGCTGTACCGTGATGGGCAACTGGTGCAGGGCGCAACCCGTGGCGACGGCACCACGGGGGAAGACATCAGCGTCAATGTGCGCACTGTGCGCAACATCCCGCTCAAGCTGCAGGGCGAAGGCTGGCCGGCAGTGCTGGAAGTGCGTGGTGAAGTGTACATGTCCAAGGCCGGGTTCGAGCGCCTGAACCAGGCGCAGATCGACGCGGGCGGCAAGACCTTCGCCAACCCGCGCAATGCCGCCGCCGGCAGCCTGCGCCAGCTTGACTCGAAGATCACCGCCAGCCGCCCGCTGGAATTCTGCTGCTATGGCGTCGGCCAGGTATCGGCGCCGGTTGCCGACACCCACATCGGCACCCTGGAGCAGCTCAAGGCCTGGGGCATGCCGATCAGCCGCGAGCTGCGCCATGCCGCTGGCGTGGCCGAGTGCCTGGAGTACTACCGCGACATCGGCGCGCGGCGCAACGAGCTGCCTTACGAGATCGACGGCGTGGTGTTCAAGGTCAACAGCCTGGCTTCCCAGCGCGAGTTGGGCTTCCGCGCCCGTGAACCGCGTTGGGCGATTGCCCACAAGTTCCCGGCCATGGAGGAGCTGACCGAAGTGCTGGACGTCGAGTTCCAGGTCGGCCGCACCGGCGCGGTAACCCCCGTGGCCCGGCTCAAGCCGGTCAAGGTGGCGGGTGTGACGGTGTCCAATGCCACCCTGCACAACATGGACGAAGTCGCCCGCCTGGGCCTGATGATCGGCGACACGGTGATCATTCGCCGCGCCGGTGACGTCATCCCGCAAGTCATGCAGGTGGTCACCGAGCGTCGCCCGGAAGGTGCCCGCCCCGTGCACATCCCCACCGACTGCCCGGTGTGCGGCTCGCAGGTCGAGCGCACCCAGCTGGTCAAGCGCAGCAAGGGCAAGGAGACCGTCAGCGAAGGCGCTGTGTACCGCTGCGTCGGCCGTCTGGCCTGCGCCGCCCAGCTCAAGCAGGCGATCATTCACTATGTATCGCGCCGCGCCATGGATATCGAAGGCCTGGGCGAGAAGAGTGTCGAGCAACTGGTGGACGAAGGCTTGATCCGTTCGCCAGCTGATCTGTACCAGCTGACCTTTGAGCAGATCGTCGACCTTGAAGGCTTTGCCGAGCTGTCGAGCAAGAACCTGTTGGCGGCCATCGAAGCCAGCAAAAAACCGGGCCTGGCGCGCTTCATCTACGCCCTCGGCATTCCGGATGTGGGCGAGGAGACGGCCAAGGTACTGGCTCGCTCCCTGGGTTCGTTGCAGCGGGTCATGGCGGCGTTGCCGCAGGTGCTGACTTACCTGCCGGACATCGGCCTGGAGGTCGCCCACGAGATCCACAGCTTCTTCGAAGACGAGCACAACCGCACAGTGATCGCGCAGTTGCTCGAACGCGGCTTGCAGTTGCAGGACGAAGGGGAGCTGGGCGCCGAGTTCGCCGCCAGCACTACCCTGGCCGGGTTGATTGCCAAGCTGGATATTCCGTCGGTCGGGCCCACCGGCGCGGAAAAACTGGTGGCCAAGCTCGACAGCCTGGAGAAGATCATCGCCGCTGACGGCATCGACCTGCGCCAGGCCTTGGCGGCCAAGCCGGCCGAAGCGGTACGGGCCTTCTTCCAGGTCGCGGAAAACGCCACCCTGGCCCTGGCCATCGAAGCGCAGCTGCGCGACTTCGGTATGCACTGGTCGAGCGAGAAGAAAGTCGCCGAAGGCTTGCCCCTGGCCGGCCAGACCTGGGTGCTGACCGGCTCGCTGGAACGCATGAGCCGCGATGTGGCCAAGGACAAGCTGGAAAGCCTCGGGGCCAAGGTCGCCGGTTCCGTCTCGGCCAAGACCCACTGCGTGGTCGCCGGCCCCGGCGCCGGTTCCAAGCTGGCCAAGGCCAGCGAGTTGGGCCTGAAGGTGCTGGATGAAGATGCCTTCGTCGGCTTCCTGGCCGGTCACGGCATCGCGGTATAAACACGGCACTGGCGACGGTAACCATGGTCTAGTCTTGGCAGGCAGCCAGGGAGGGATCGCCATGTACCGTTTTTTCGAACAGCTGGGCGCCAGGATCGCCGTGCGCTTCGTCAGCCAGCCGCAACGCCCGGATCGGGTCTGGCAGTGCCAATGCGGGCAGTCGGTGTTCTTTCGCAACAGCCAGTGCCTGGCCTGCCAGTCGGCGCTGGGCTATTGGCCGCCGAGCAACCGGGTGGCGAGTCTCTTGCCCGGGCCTGCAGAGGGGCTCTGGCTGCTCGATGGTGAGCCTGAGGCCGGCCCGCTGCGGCGCTGCGCCAACCTCGATACCCCGGCCGCCTGCAACTGGCTGCTGGCCGACCACGAGCCGGATAGCCTGTGCCTGGCCTGTCGCCTGAACCGGACCATTCCGGACCTTTCCATCATCGACAACCACCTACGCTGGCGCAAGCTGGAAACCGCCAAGCGCCGGCTGACCGCGCAGCTGTTGCACCTGGGCTTGCCGGTGGAGCCGAAAGGCGAGGAGGGTGGCCTGGGCCTGGCCTTCGATTTCATCGGCGTCGACCTTGACGGCAAGGCCCCGGTGACCGGTCATGCCAATGGCCTGATCACCCTTGATGTGCGCGAGGCCGATGACGACTGGCGCGAGCGGGTACGCGTGCAACTGCACGAACCTTATCGAACCCTTCTGGGCCACCTGCGTCACGAAGTCGGCCACTACTATTGGGACCGTTTGATTGCTGGCAGCCATTGGCTCGACGGCTTTCGCGACCTGTTCGGCGATGAGCGCGAAAGCTACGGCCAGGCGCTGGAGCGTCACTATCAGCAGGGCGCGCCGAGTGATTGGGCGGCCGCCCATGTCAGTGCCTACGCCACCATGCACCCCTGGGAAGACTGGGCCGAAACCTGGGCGCACTATCTGCACATGACCGATGCACTCGACACCGCTCTGGCCTTGGGCATGAATGCCAGCAGCCTGGAGCTGGATTTCCCGCCCTTCACCCGTGAGGACCTGTATCGCCCGGATGACCCCGGGGCAAAAGATTTTCTCGCTTTTATCAATGCCTGGGTCGAGCTGTCAGCGATGCTCAATGAGCTGTCGCGCAGCATGGGCCAGGTGGATTTCTATCCGTTCGTGCTGCCGTCGGCGGTGGTGGCCAAGCTGCACTTCATTCATCTGCGCATGGCCGACTGTCAACTGGCGCCGGTGGCATAGCTATGTAGTGCAACTGCTGCCGGGCAATGCAATAGCCTCGTGTCTTTTGTGAAGCCCCAACATGACCCGCTCGAACATCTGCCGGGCTGGTCTGCCGGCGTGCTGCTGGCAAGTGCCGGAACAGACCGCTGGGGCCAGGTGCGTACTCTGGTCAAAAGCGCCGAGGGGCATTTCAGCGTCGGGGGGCAGGAGGGTAGCGATACCGACCGTAATCGCGCCCGGCGCCTGAGTGGCCAGGTAGTGCTGGAGGACCGGTTCAGGCCACCCGCACGCCTGGCCGATGGGCGGATCGGCTATCCCTTGAGTGGCCGTGGTGCGGCGGGCGAGCATTGGCAGTTCTATCGCGACCAGGCCAAGCAGTTGTTTCCGCGGCTCACGGATGCTGTCGATGGCCAGTGTCGATGTGCCCAGGCTGCTCAGGGAAAAAGCCGAGGAACTGGTCAGTTTGCGCGAGTCTTTGAGTCAATGGGTGCAGGATGATGCTGCGCCGCAGTCCAGTGGCGCGCAGCGGGCTGGAGGTGCTTGACCTGAGTAACAACCCCTTGGGCACGTCGCCGAGTACGATGCGGTGCGCACCGAGTTGTTCGACAGGGTCTGGCGCATGGTCGATGCTGCCAGCGCCGACAGTCAGTTGCGTGCCAAGTTGTTCAGGCTGGCGGGCCATCCGCGTACCTGCGGCAACAGTATTGCGCTGAACTTCAGCTACCTGGAAATCCAGGTCCAGGTCTTTCAGGCCCTGTCGGTAAGCGAGAGCTCCCAGGTTACCGCCCGGCTGCTGCGTCTGGGCCAGGGCCTGTTCCGCCTGGACAAGCTCGACAAGGTGGTGCTGGACGGTATCAGGCTGCGGCGGGAAAGCACCCAGGGGCGCTGGCGCGATGTCGAGGAAGTGGAAGTCAGCCTGGGTTATCGGGTCAGGCTGGCCGAAGTGCTGGACCTGCCGGGGCAGCCATCGGCAATGTTGTTCCCGGACCTGGTTCTGGTGCGACTGGTTGCGCCAGCGCGACACCCAGGCATTCCTTGCCCTGCGCAACTCGCTGGAGCAACAGGAGCAGGCGTTGGAAGAGCGTCGGGCCTCGATCAGCGGTGCCGAGTACTACGCCGGGTACTCGAGCCTCTACAAAGTGTTCCAGGAAAAAACCGCCGAACCGATCCACAGCCTGAGCGAAGAGGCGGTGCGATGGAGTCTGGGGGATGTTGCAAGGCTGCGTCGCCTGCATGGGTAGATATCTACCGCCAGGTGCCGCCGAGCGGCCGGTAGCGTGGCGCTTTCCCACTGTTCATACAGAGAAGACGCCATGCTTGAATCCCACGACCCCGCAGACGCTCTGAGCTTCCATGAAGCCTTGCAGCGTACTTTGCCCGCCTGGCTGCTTCAGGCCCAGCCCAGTCATCTTGCAGAACTTGCCTACAGCATGGCTCAGAGCCGCCTGTACCGTGCCCGGGTGCAGTCGTTACTGAGCACGTTGCAGGCACTGCCGGGCTTTGCCCATGCAGAACTGAAAAAAGCGCTGGTGCCGGTCTTCGGGCAGGATTTCGACCCGCAGCGTGATCAGTTTTGCCGAGTCACCAGGGTCGCTCAATCCTCGCTGCAGATTCCACCGCAAAGAGTCAGCTACAAGCGCGTGGAAACCCGCCGCAGTATGCTGCAGGCTGCAATGGACAACTTCGAAGCAGAGGAAACCCTGGCTGATACGCTGGGCGAAAGTTACCTGATCGTTGGCAAGCGGGCCCGGGCAGGGGCTGCGGATTTTGCCCGGCGCTGCCGTGAGCTGGACCTGGGCGGGCGTTTTCAGGCGCACCTGGAAGCGCTCTTTACCCCTATGGACGGTCCCGGCCAAACCCAGGGGGCAGCGGCCCGTGAGGTGCACGAGATGCTCGAAGAGCAGCGCCGTTTTGACTTACGGGTAACGGCTTACCTGGCCTGGTTTCAAGGTGACCTGACCGAATGGGGGTTCCGTCTGATGCAGAACCTCACGGCGCAGGCCGGGCCGTTGCGTTTGAAGAACATCGACATCCGCGCCTTTGTTCCCAGCCTGATGGGCGTGGCCCTGCGAGAGGTGCTGGTTATCGGCCAGCATCCGCAGCGGTGCAACTCCCTCGAACAGGCCGCCAGCCTGTTCCTCTACATTCCCGGCGACGCTCAGGGCAGCCTCAAGGAGTTTGCCAGTGTCGCCGAACTGCGGGATGAATGGCAGCAGCGCCTCGGGCTGCCGGGCTATGCAGATTCATTGCTGCGCTTTGCCAGTGTGCAGGATCGCGGCAGGTTGCAGGCGCAGTTGGCAAGTCTACAACCCGCTGGCAGTGTCGAGCTGAGCATCAGCTACCAGGGCACCCCGCTGGCAGCCAACCTGTTCCGCGACATGGTTCGCGCACAAGTTGCCGCCTTGCGTGAAGATGCAGCCAGGCTGGCGGTTCCCACGGCCCAGGTCGATGCGCGGGTGCGTCAACGCAACTGGGAATGGTACGAAACGGCTGGCCTCGACTTGCTGGGCGTTGCCGGCTTGCTCATTCCGGTGCTTGGCGAGGTCATGCTGGGGGTGGCGGCCGTGCAACTGGCCGCTGAAGTCTTTGAAGGCTTCCAGGCTTGGCACAATGATCACCGGGACGAGGCGCTCGAGCATCTGCAGCGCGCTGTGGAACAGGTGGCCGGGGCTGTCGCGCTGGCGGCGGGCGGTCGTGTATTGCAAGAGCTGGCAGAGGCTTCGGGCTTTATGCAAGCCTTGCAGTCAATACGCCTTGTTGGCAACCAACAGCGCCTATGGCACCCCGACCTTGCACCATACCGCCAGGCGGGGCTGCGCCTGGCCGAGGGGCCAGGCGAGCACCCAGGGTTGTTCATGGCCTCAGGCGGCCAGTACTTGCGCATGCAGAAGCACGATTTTGCCGTGGTCAATCAGGGGGATGCCTGGCATATCCAGCCAGTGGACGAGCGCCACACCTTTGCGCCGGCACTTAGGCATAACGGCGATGGCGGCTGGCTGCACGCAGGTGAGTCACCCTGGCAATGGCAGCAATTGCACGTGCTTGGACGCCGCCTCGGGGCATGCGCCGAAGGCCTTGCCGATGCGCAGATTCACCAGGCGCTGGGAGTCTGTGGCTATGATCTTGCGTCCGTTCGCCAGCTGTTGATCGAGCAGCAGCCGCTGCCAGCGGTGATTGTCGATGCCTTCGAGCGGATGGGTGGGGCCAGATTGCCCTGGCCGCAACCGGTCTCCGTGCACGGTCAATGGTTGCTGCGGGACTTTCCCGGATTATCGGTGCGTGCCGCCGAACAAATTGCCGCATCGGCAACCGACGTTGAACTGCAGGTCATGAACCGCCGCCAGCGTGTGGCGCCGGCACTCGCCGAGAAGGCTGTGCGAACCTTGCGTGAACTGCGCCTCAATCGCGCGCTGATCGGCTTTTATCACCGGCAATCGGCAGGCATCGACACCGCTCGTCTGGCGCTGGGGTTACTGCCGCGGTTGCCGGGCTGGCCAGCAGGTGAGTCCCTGGCCGTCACGGCGCAAGAGCTGGTCGAGCAGATCGACCCGCACACGGATGTCATCGCGGCGCTTTTCCAGCGGCTTTCTGCGTCGTTGCAAGGGTCTTTCGCCGAGCCCGCTGAACTGGGTACAGAACTGGCCAGTGAGGCATTGCTGCAGCGCAGGCGGTGTGCGCAACTGCTGGGTTTGCAGAACGAGACAGCCTGGTTGCGTTCACCGCAGCGTCTGGATGCGGGGCGGCTCGGCTATCCGTTGAGCGGCAGGGGGCGCCTTTGGGCCATTCACCCTTCAAGGTCGGGCCAGGTGCGCGCTCTATATCCGAACATGACGGATGGTGAAATCAATCAACTGGTGGCGTATCTGGAGGCTCGCGGCACCACGCTGGCGAGCTACCTGGTGCAGCGCAAGGCCGAGCTCAGGCAACTTGAAAGTGACCTGCGCTACTGGGAAGGGGAGGCCATTGGCGAGGCGTCGACCAGTGCCAGGCGCCGGGTTTCCCGGCAGTTGCGCCGGGCCTGGGGGCGTCAGGCGGAGCGCGCCTACGACCCTCAGGGCAAGGCCTATGGCTTTCGCCTGGATTTGCATGGCGCGCGCATCGGTCGGCTGCCGGAGCTTGAAGCCTGCAACTTTGATGCGGTGGTCGAACTGACCTTGACCGATATGGCGTTGAGCGAAATCCCCCAGGGTTTTCTCGCTGCATTCCCCGATCTGGAGCGGCTTTCCCTCGATCATAATGACCTTCAGCGGCTTACGGCCGAGATCAGCGCCTGCACCAATCTCAAGTATCTCAACCTGTCGCACAACCGATTGTCCTTGACGGCGGAGCAGGCGCAGGCGCTGTCCGGCTTGACCCAACTGGAGGAGCTGAGGCTTGCCGACAACCCGTTGAGTACCGCGCCGAACTTGGAACGGATGCCCTACCTGCGGCGCTTGCAACTGCAAAGCTGTGGGCTGCAAACCTGCCCCGAGGGCCTGGCGGGCAGAGCCTTTCTGGAGCTGGCTGACTTGCGCAACAACGCGATCGTGACGCTCCCCGCCGAGCTGTTGGCAATTGATTCACGGCTGGCGCCGCGGGTGCTGCTGGGTGACAACCCGTTCGACAGCGCTGCCCGTCAAGGGTTGCTGGAGTATCGCCAGCGTACCAACGTTACCCTGGGCGGGTTGGCCCCGCGTCAGCAGGCCACCTGGCATGCCTCCTACTACTGGCTGGACCTGTTGTCGGCGCCCCTGAAAGCGCAGCGTGAACTGCAGTGGGCCCTGGTGGAGCACGAAAGCGGCGCCGGGGCGTTTTTCGATCTGCTGGCGCGTCTCGGGGAGACCGCTGATTACCGTTTGCAACGGGGCGATCTCGAGTGTCGGGTCTGGGCCTTGTTCGATGCGGCCTGGGCAAGCGCAGGCTTGCGTAGCGAGTTATTCGATCTGGCGGTCAGTGATGTTACCTGTGGCGACAGTGTGGCCCTCAACTTCAGTGCCATGGAGGTCCGCATGTTGGCGCATCAGGTTGGCGCCCTGGCGCTCGATGCCAACGACAGCGCTCCATTACTCAAACTGGCCCGCGGATTGTTTCGCCTGGAGCAGTTGGACAGTTTCGCCGACCAGGAGCTGGCCGCCAGGCCTTTGCTGGTGGATCGGGCACGGGATCAGATCGAAGTGCGCCTGGCTTATCGCCTGGGTCTGGCCGATGCATTGGCGTTACCGGGGCAGCCGCGCACCATGCTCCATGACGATTGGGCCGGGGTAGGGCCGCAGCAGTTGGAACAAGCCCGGCTCCAGGTGTTGGCCGATGAGCAGGGTGAGGCCTTGCAGAAGTTCGTCTGTTCGCGGGATTTCTGGCAGGACTTTCTGCGGCGCAAGTACCCGGACCGCTTCACCGCCATGCAGAGGCCTTATCGCCAAGCGCTGGAGGCGGCCGCCGAAGAGGACGACAACTATTGGCAGCAGGCGGCGATGATCGGCGAAGCACGGCAGAACGCCTTCGATGCGTTGGTGCAAACCCTGACCCGCGAAGAGAGCACAGCGCCGGCAGATGCTGGCCAGGAACGCCAAGTCATTGAGTAACGATGAGTTTTTAGCAATTAAAGGTTGTAACTTGGCCTGATGCCGGTACAATGGCGCGGCTCGTCGCTAGATGAGCATGCGTTATGGTGACCCCATCGGTCCCCCCGCAACGATCAGCCGTGAACCCGGTCAGGCCTGGAAGGGAGCAGCCGCAGCGGTGACATTGTGTGCCGGGGTGTGGCTGGTGGGGTCGCCACCTATCTCGCCTTGTGCGTCGTACACCTTCCCTCATCTCCTTGAATGCTCTTGGCTGCCATTGGCCAGCGAATGATGGCGCGCGCTCGGTTTTTTGCGGTTATGGCGTTGCAACGGTTGGCTGAGTGTAACGCTCGATGATCTGCTGGAGTTCCCCGGACGCCTTCAGGTGCAGCAACGCGCGTAAAATACCCTGTACCGGCAGGTCCGGCGCATTGCGAACAACGCACCCCAGGCTCTGCTCCTCGACCACGGCCAGAGGCCGCAGCCGTTGCCCGGCAGGCAACTCGCGGTTGAACCAGTCCAGCGATAGCTGGTTGCTGATTGCATAGCGGTAGCGGTTGGCGTTCAGCTTGTTCAGTACCAGCAATTGATTGCGGCTGTCTTCACGCTGCAACTGGCCGCTGGCAAACAGCGGCTCGATGGTTGAGTAGGTGTAGCCGAGCACGGTGCCAATGGCTTGCGGTGCCAGTTGCTTGGGTAGCAGCGGCTGCATCTCGCCGGGCTGGCCGACCAGCAAGTCGCGTTGCTGGAGCAGCGGCAAACTCCAGAGGTAGGTATTCCCGGGGATAGTGAGCCAGGACTGGGCAACATAGCAGCGTACATCGATATCGCCGTTCTCCATGGCGTGCTGCAAGCGCAGGCGCGGTAATACATGAAACTGCGCGCGATGCCCGACGTCTCGGGCCACGGCCAGCATCAGGTCGTGCAAAATACCTTCGACCGGTTGTTGCTGTTCAACGCGTATCAGTGGCATGGCCCAGCTTTCGGCCACCGAAAAGCGCAGTACGGGGTCGGCCGCCTGGCTGGCGGTGCTTGCCAGCAGCAACGCACTCAGTATTCTCCACACACCGCATCCTCCCTGATGCCCGCCTGACAGCTTAGCCGAGATCGGCGGGGTGCAATTTTGCCCCCGCTCCGCTACGATTAGCGGTCTTCAGCTTGCAGTCGCGACGGTTTTCGATGAGTTATCAGGTTCTTGCACGTAAATGGCGTCCGCGCTCGTTCCGCGAAATGGTCGGCCAGACCCATGTGCTCAAGGCCTTGATCAATGCGCTGGACAACCAGCGCCTGCACCATGCCTACCTGTTCACCGGCACCCGCGGCGTGGGCAAGACCACCATCGCGCGGATCATCGCCAAGTGCCTTAACTGCGAAACCGGTATCACCTCCACGCCCTGTGGTACCTGTTCGGTGTGCCGGGAAATCGACGAAGGGCGCTTTGTCGACCTGATCGAGATCGACGCCGCCAGCCGCACCAAGGTCGAAGACACCCGCGAACTGCTCGACAATGTGCAGTACGCGCCAAGCCGCGGACGCTTCAAGGTTTACCTGATCGACGAAGTGCACATGCTCTCCAGCCACTCGTTCAACGCCTTGCTGAAAACGTTGGAAGAGCCACCACCCTACGTCAAGTTCATCCTTGCCACCACCGACCCGCAGAAGCTGCCGGCGACCATCCTGTCGCGCTGCCTGCAGTTCTCGCTGAAGAACATGACCCCCGAGCGGGTGGTCGAGCACTTGAGCCATGTGCTCGGCGCCGAAAACGTACCCTTTGAAGACGATGCCCTGTGGCTGCTCGGCCGCGCGGCCGACGGCTCGATGCGCGACGCCATGAGCCTGACCGACCAGGCCATCGCCTTTGGCGAAGGCAAGGTCCTGGCAGCCGATGTGCGGGCAATGCTCGGCACCCTCGACCACGGTCAGGTGTACGGCGTGCTTCAGGCCTTGCTGGAAGGCGACGCGCGGGCCTTGCTCGAAGCCGTTCGGCACCTGGCGGAACAGGGGCCGGACTGGAATGGCGTGCTGGCCGAGATGCTCAACGTGCTGCACCGCGTGGCCATTGCCCAAGCGTTGCCGGAGGCGGTCGATAATGGCCAGGGCGATCGCGACCGGGTCCTGGCCCTGGCTCGGGCATTGCCGGCCGAAGACGTGCAGTTCTATTACCAGATGGGGCTGATCGGTCGACGCGATCTGCCATTGGCACCGGATCCGCGTGGTGGTTTCGAGATGGTCCTGCTGCGCATGCTGGCGTTCCGTCCCGCCGATACCGACGATGCGCCGAAGCCGGTGCTAAAGCCGGTGGGGATCAGCCAGGCCACAGCTGATTCTGCAAGCGCGGTGGCAGCAGCCCCCCAGGCTGCGCCGGCCGTGGCAGCTGCGCCCGTGGTTACTGAGCCTGAGCCTGTTGCGGAGCCAGAGCCAGAGCCTGTACCCGAGCCGGTCGAGGCCCAGCTACCTGAGCCGGTTGTCGACCTGCCCTGGAACGATCCCGTCGCTTCTGAGCCTGAGGTCGAGCCCGCGCCGGTTGCCGTAGAGCCGCCGCCCGCGCCTGCGCCGGCTCAGCAGGTCGCGCCGCAGCACGTGCCGCCGCCCGACGATGGCATCGGCTACAGCCCGGCCGGCATGGACCGCGACGACGAGCCGCCGCTGGACGAAGACTATTACGAGCCGGAAATGGACCCGGCCAGCTACAGTTACCTGGACGAGCTGGCCATCGAGCATGCTCACGAAGTTGATGCGCCGCCTGCCGAGCCATTGCCCGCCGCGCAGCCGGCCACGGGCCTGGCGCTGAAATGGCTGGAATTGTTCCCGCAGTTGCCGATTTCCGGGATGACCGGCAATATCGCCGCCAACTGTACGCTGATCAGTGCCGAAGGCGACGATTGGCTGCTGCACCTGGACCCGGCCCACAGCGCCCTGTTCAACAGCACGCAACAGCGGCGCCTGAACGATGCGTTGAACCAGCACCTGGGCCGTACGCTCAAACTGACCATCGAGCTGATTCGCCCTGAGCAGGAAACCCCGGCCCAGGCCGCAGCCCGCAAGCGCGCCGAACGCCAGGGCCAGGCAGAGGCCTCGATCCAGGATGATCCGCTGATCCAGCAGATGATCCAGCAGTTCGGCGCCATGGTCAGGCACGATACTATTGAACCTGTCGACGCTCCGGTTGCCCAGGGCGAGTAACGCAATAACACCAGCGGCCCGGGCCAGGCCCTCGCCGCACCCCGTAACGTAATACTTGAGGTGATCCCCATGATGAAAGGTGGCATGGCCGGCCTGATGAAGCAGGCTCAGCAGATGCAGGAAAAAATGGCCAAGATGCAGGAAGAACTGGCCAACGCCGAAGTGACCGGCCAATCCGGTGCCGGCCTGGTCAGCGTGGTGATGACCGGTCGTCACGACGTCAAGCGCATCAGCCTGGACGACAGCCTGATGCAGGAAGACAAGGAAGTGCTTGAAGACCTGATCGCCGCCGCCGTCAACGACGCCGTGCGCAAGGTCGAAGCCAACAGCCAGGAAAAAATGGGCGGCATGACCGCCGGCATGCAGTTGCCGCCAGGTTTCAAGATGCCGTTCTGAAGTCGTTGCACGGTTAAAAAAGCCAGGCTATTGCCTGGCTTTTTTGTGCTCAGTCGTAACTCATCAGGAACGTCGCCCGGCCTGGAGCAGAGCCGGGGGTTACCTGGGCGGTGGTCTGTACGTACTGTGCGCGCAAGGGGATCCGGTGCGTCACCGGGCCTGAACCCACGGTACCGCCTGGTTGCCGGGTGCCCAGCACGATTGGGGTGTTGTCGTTACGCAGCAGGCGAATACCGATACCACGCGCAGTAGCGTGACTGGCCAGGCTGATGGTTGAGGACTGGTTGCCCGGGTTGCTGGCGTCGGTGATGGTATAGCTGACGTTGAGGCGGCTGCCACTGCTGCCGCCGACACAGTTGAGACGGATCTCGAGCGGCTGGGGTGCGGTGACCTTGCCCACGGCGTCAAAGAATCTTGATGGATGATCCAGCAGGTTGACGGGGATCGTTTTCGAACCCGGGTCGACGGCGCAGGTGGGGTCGGCTGAGACAACCTCGACTCTGGTTTGCACCATCGTCAGCCTGGCGGTGTTGGCCGGGGTATGCGGCTCAAAGGTGTGGCTAATGATTGTCTGCGGGAAAAACAGGAGCCCGCTGTTCACCGGTCCGGTCTTGATCAACTGCAGTCTGTACCAAGGGGTGACATCGGTAGTGCCGGCCGGATGCGTGATAGTGGGGACCGGCCAGCTATAAAAACGACTGGCGCCGGCTTCGGAGCCCGTGATCTTGATACCGATACCCTCCAGATTGGTTCGATGAATGCCTTCGCCGATGTGGGTGAAAACCTCGGTAAAACCGGCTCGCTGCCCATGGGCGGCAGAGCAACGGTAGGCCATGCGTGTCGCGTATCGGGTGCCGCTGTCATAAATCACCTTGCCTACCGGATCTATTGCAGACACCGTCAGCTGCGAGTTTATGGTGATGTAGGCTTGGGAAGGGCTGGAGCCGATATGTACACAACTGGCGGTACTGATGCCGCTATGGGCCAGCAGCAGCAATCCTGTCGCGCCGGCGATGCGCGCGGGTAAAGAACAAAGCATGGGCAGGTCTCGACGGTTCAAGGGTGGGCTGGCGTTGCAAGGCAAACGGACTGAATGTTTTGCGGCGCGGCGCCCGCAGTTTTTTTCGCGGCGGCGGGCAGGGCATAGGTAATCCGGCAATTGCCTGTCGAGCCGTTGTCCCAGCGCACGATGATTTCACCTTCATCCTGAAGGCCGCGGGCGAACAGTTGGCTGCCTTGTCCGACGGCACCCAATTCATTGCCGTCGGTATCCAGCACCGCTGCGCCAAACGGCAATGGCTGGCCATCGACCTGGCGGGCGTGAATAACGGCCGAACGCCCGGAGCGGGTCTGGAATACCAGCAGTGGAATGGCGCCGGCCCGTGGCACGGTCTGCTGGCTGCTCGATTGCAGCTCGACGTCGGTCGACAGCCCCTTGGGGTCGATGGCAACCGTGTTGCGCCGGTAAGGCGTAAGGTTTGGTACTACGGCATAGCCACTGCTGTCGACTTTCAGCGCGGTGCCGGAGGTGACTCGTGCGCCATCGGCGTCTTTGGCGTGAATCAGGCCGAAGGTTTCACTCAAGGGTTGCGACAAGGTTAAACCGTCAGCATGGGCGACGATGGCGCCGCGCAGGCCAAGCGAGGCTTGCGAAGTGTGCCGTCCCTGGCTGAGTGAACCGCTGAGCTCGGCGGCCGAGCCGCGGTAGAGTAGGTTGCTGCTGAGTGTATGGTTGTTCTGGCCATGATGGCGGTCCTGGCTGGCGGTGATGCCGTAGCTCAGGTGCTGATCGTCACTGGTGGCGCCCGTAAGGGTGGCCTGGGCCCGGCTGTTGCCGTTGCTGTCCCTGGAAATACTGCTGCTGAGGCTGCGCACACGCTCGCTGCCCAGAGGTAGGGACAGGCTCAAATAGAGGGTGTTGCCGGCGCGCCCGAAGCGGTCACGTTCCCGAGTACTGCTGAGGGTGTAGCCCAGGGTCTTGTAGTGATTGCTATAGCCGATCGAGTAGCTCAGATCACTGCCGGCATGGTCCCAGTAGCTCGACGCCGAGGCGCTCAGGTGCAGTTGGCCGTAATTTAGTGCCAACGGTTGGGCTAGTGACAGGGTGGTGCGGCTGCGATGGCGCTGGTAGCGCTGATCGCCGGCATCGCGCAGGAACTGGCGGCTGAGCTGGGCGTCTTCCAGGCCATAGAAGCCGCGGGTGGAGTAGCGGTAGGTGGCCAGGGCGATCTGCGTGTCGGTTTCGCTCAGGGTCTTTGCGTAGCTCAGGCGCAGGCTCTGGCCTTGCTGACTGCCGAGCCCGGGCAGGTGGGTACGGGCCTGGGTAAGGTCGGCGCCGAACGCACCCAGCTCAGTGTTCAGGCTACCACCGAGCAAGGCTGAGCCATACCCGGATGCCAGGGTCATACCGCTGTAGGTGCTGACCAGGTTGTTCAGGCCATATTGCCAGGTGCCTTCGACGAACACCGGGTTGCTGTTCAGTTGCTGGTTGCGCAAGGTGCCCAGCGTTGCACTGTAGCGGCTGGCACCGGCGCGCAAGGACAACGGAACGGCGGCGTAAGGCACGGAGAAACTATGTTCGCGGCCGTCCGCCTCGGTCACTGTGACCTCCAGGTCGCCGCCGTAGCCGGTTGCATACAAGTCATCGATTTCGAATGCGCCCGGTGCGACGGTGGTTTCGTGCAGGGTTACACCGCGTTGGCGGATCAGTACTCGTGCGTTACTGCTGGCGATACCGCGCGCCACTGGTGCATAGCCGCGCAGCGAGGCGGGCAGCATGCGGTCGTCGCTGGCCAGGCGTATGCCGGTGTAGCTCAATGAATCGAACAGCCCGCCCGAGGTGTAGCTTTCACCAAGTGTCAGTTGCGAGCGCCAGGGGGTGATATCACGCTGGGCATAGCTGGCAATGCTCTGGTAGCGCTGCTGGCCTTGGTCGCTCCAGTTCAGCGAACCATCATGGCGCAGGCGCCACGGCCCGATATTGAGCCCGGCACCGAGCCCCAGGTAGGTCTGGCGAAAATTGCCCTGGCTGCGATGCTGGGTGCTGTAGGTGTTGAGGTTGTAGTCGAGAAAACCCGCTGTTATGCCGCTGTCCCATTGTGACGGGTCAACCGTTTCGCGGGCGCTGCGTTTGACCGCGATTTGCGGCACCGACAAGTACAGGCGCTGGTTGGCAAAGTCCAGGCGGCTGCTGGCATCGTCCAGTGCTCCGTCGATGGGTATGCAGGCCTGGGCGGCAGAAAGTTGCTGTTGCGCTTGCGGGTAAAACTTGCTGCTATCCAGGCCGAGACGCTCTAGCAGGGCATTGTCGAAACAGGCCAGGGCTTCTTCGTTACCGGGCCGGGCCCTGAAGCTGAGGTTGAAGCGCCCGTGCCACTCGTCGTTGACCACAACGTCCACATTGTAGATTCCAGGGCTTGCGACGTTGCGCCGCTCGAAGCGCGACAGGTCCACGGGCAGGTTGCTGCCGTTGCCCAGGAATGCCGGTTCAAATTCAACCTGCGCGGATAAGGCGGTGTCGGCCATGACCGAAACGTGCCATGACAACAAACCGGACAGACCAACAGATAATCGGCTTATTGTTGAGGCTGATTGTTTTCGGGGCGAGCGAAAGTGTAATGATATTAAAGTCATTTTCAGGGGTGCCAATATTAAACTTGGGCACGCACGAAAACTTCGAGAACGCCCGGAGTGTCGAGGAGGGAAAGTGGGCTAAGGGGATGGAGTACTGGCAGGCCTAGAGCTCAATAGTTGGTTATGGTTATTCCCGGCGCCGTAGTCATTGATACTGGTGAAGTTGACCGTTGAGCGCGGGTTGACAGGTGACGAGGATATAAAATGTCCCAGCGAATAAGGCGCAATGTAGCCCGTGCCCAGTGAAGTCGACTTGCCGTTATATTCAATTTTTATTTCACCGAGATTGACGTAGTAGGCCGACGGGTTGCGGCCAACCAGCGTCTCAGGCTTGCCGTCTTGTCCAGGCGCTCGGTGCCAGGTCACCAGGGCCGGTGCGTCCTCGGCCTTGCCCGGCAGGCCCTGCGGGCGGTACAGCAGCTTGATACGGGTACGGAAGGCCAGTTGCAGGACATTGCTGTCCTTGGTTTTTGGCGGGACCTCAAGCATGTTGAACCAGAACAGAGACTCTCGATCACTGGCCATTGGACTGCCGGTATGCAGCAGGCGAATACTTTGCCCTTGTGCAGGTTCGACACGGGCCAGCACTGGCGTCACGGTAAACGGCACCTGGATGGTCTCGGGCGCGGCACGAGTATCGCCATCGTCTACCCAGACCTGGACCAGGCTGGGGTCTTTGCCATTGTTGACAAGGTTGACGGTGGCTTCGCGCTCTTGAGCCGCAAAGATGATGCGGGTACCGGTAATTACAACGCTGGCATGCGCGGGCACGCTGGCCGCCAGTAGCGCGAGGGCTGCCAGCAGGGAGGGGGAAAAGCGAGTCATGAAAGCGACATCCGGCCTGATTAGGGGTAGCAGGCGCGCTGAGCGCGCCTGCCGGTTCATTACGGGAGATTGATCAGGTACTGAACGCGGGAGTTGGCGGCACCCGGTGTGACCGTTGCAGCGGTGGCGTAGTACTGGCTGGTGTAGCGCAGGGTTGCTGAGCCGTCTTCCAGAGCCACAGGGATGGTGTTCTGCGCACCGGTTGGCCCGCCGATAATGATCGGTCCGCCTTGTTGGTTGAGCAGTTGGTACTGCACGTTGGTTGCGCTGGCAGGGCCGGCATCCATGTTCAGGCGGCCGTTCTGCACCAGGGCGCCCCCCAGGAATTCGATGTCTACCTGTCCGCTGCTACCGGCGGCACAGTTGGTCAGGGAGATCTCGAAGGTGCGAGGTTGGGCAATGCTGCCGGCCCCTGAGAACTCGCTGGTGTGCGCCGGGCTCATGGGGACGGTGAAGTTCTGGCCGCCAGGGCCGCCGTTGATGGTGCAGGTGGTGCCCGAGATACTGCCGGTGAATTCGATCTGTCCATCAGTTGCCTGGGCATGGAGACTGATACCGGCCAGCAGCGGTAAAGACAGTGCAAAGCCCAAAGTACGTTTGTTCATTTGTTTTCCAATTAGATTGATAAAGGTTGTGCGTTAATAAGTAAATGAGTTGTTGTAGAGGCATATTTACTTGTTTTTGAACGCCGGGAAATTATGCGGTTTATTTGATTGGCTGGATGTAGGAAGGAGGGTGGTGGCAATGGGGGGATTTAGCCGGATGCTGTACGATTGGGGGACTTTAGATGGGGTGTGCTTCTGCAGGTGTTAGAGGGTGTGCCAATTGCTGTATGTTATGTAGGGAATGTTCCTGCTGAAGAAATAGAAATATTATCTTCTTACGATGCTAATCTAAATGTCTGTAAGATTTGACGTTGGCCAGTCTGGCAGGTATAAACCGCCTTCACTTGCATCAAGGCCTTTTCCCATGAGTTTCAGCCCACTTATCCGACAGCTGATCGACGCATTGCGCATCTTGCCTGGTGTCGGCCAGAAAACCGCCCAGCGCATGGCCTTGCAGCTACTTGAGCGTGATCGCAGTGGGGGTACCCGGCTGGCCCAGGCCTTGAACCAGGCCATGGAAGGGGTGGGGCATTGCCGCCAGTGCCGGACCCTGACCGAGCAGGAACTGTGCCCGCAGTGTTCCGACACGCGCCGGGACGACACGCTGCTGTGCGTGGTGGAAGGGCCGATGGACGTCTATGCCGTTGAGCAAACCGGCTATCGCGGCCGCTACTTCGTGCTCAAGGGGCATCTGTCGCCGCTGGATGGCCTGGGCCCGGAAGCCATCGGTATTCCACAACTGATGGCGCGGATCGAGGAGCAGGGCACCTTTGCCGAGGTGATCCTGGCCACCAACCCAACGGTGGAAGGCGAAGCGACCGCGCATTACATCGCCCAGTTGCTGGCCGACAAAGGCCTGGTCGCTTCACGCATTGCTCACGGCGTGCCCTTGGGCGGTGAGCTGGAGCTGGTCGATGGCGGCACCCTGGCGCATTCGTTCGCCGGGCGCAAACCGATCTCGCTGTAACCCTGGGTCTTTACGCGCGGGGCAAGCGCGCTCCCACAGAACTTTAGCCTGTGGGGGCGGGCTTGCCCCGCGATGCTGTCAATACTCGCTCAGCGAGAACTCGGTCAGGCAGAAGGTCGGCACACCCGCGTCGTTCAGGCGCTGGGAGCCGCCCAGCTCCGGCAGGTCGATGATTGCTGCTGCCTCGAACACCTGCGCCCCCATGCGCCGTACCAGGCTGGTAGCGGCCAGCAAGGTGCCGCCGGTGGCGATCAGGTCATCGAAAATCAGTACCGAATCGCCTTCACAGAGGCTGTCGGCGTGCACTTCGAGGAAGGCTTCACCGTACTCGGTCTGATAGCCCTCGGCGAGCACATCGGCTGGCAGCTTGCCTTGCTTGCGAAACAGGATCAGTGGCTTGTTCAACTGGTGGGCGATGATCGAGCCGATCAGAAAGCCCCGCGCATCCATGGCGCCGATATGGCTGAAGTCGGTTTCGACGTAGCGTTCGATAAAGGCATCGGCGACATGGCGCAGGCCCCGCGGCGACTGGAACAGCGGGGTGATGTCGCGAAAGATCACGCCAGGCTTGGGGAAGTCCGGTACCGGACGGATCAGGGCTTTGAGGTCGAAGGCGGCGCTGGGCATGAGGCGGGTATCCTGAAAAACAATGCCCGCCAGTATACCCGTTATCCGCAGGGTCAGCTTTCCAGCGAGCCACCGGCCAGGGCGCACAGCTGGATCGGGTCGAGGATATGGATTTCCTTGCCTTCGGCCTGGATCAGGCCGTTTTGCTGGAAGCGCGTGAACACCCGCGAGACGGTCTCGACCGCCAGGCCCAGGTAGTTGCCGATCTCGTTGCGCGACATGCTCAGGCGGAACTGGTTGGCCGAGTAGCCACGGGCACGGAAGCGCGCCGAGAGGTTGACCAGGAAGGTGGCGATGCGCTCGTCGGCGGTCTTTTTCGACAGCAACAGCATCATCTGCTGGTCGTCGCGGATTTCGCGGCTCATCACCCGCATCAACTGACGGCGCAACTGTGGCAGTTGCACCGACAGCTCATCCAGGCGTTCGAAGGGGATTTCGCAGACCGACGTGGTTTCCTGGGCCTGGGCCGAGACCGGGTAGGCTTCGGTGTCCATGCCCGACAGGCCGACCAGTTCGCTGGGCAGGTGGAAGCCAGTGATCTGCTCTTCGCCACTGTCGCTCAGGCTGAAGGTTTTCAGGGCGCCGGAGCGCACCGCGTAGACCGAGCCGAAATTGTCGCCCTGGCGGAACAGAAACTCGCCTTTTTTCAGCGGACGCCCGCGTTTGACGATTTCATCCAGTGCATCCATGTCTTCCAAGTTCAGCGACAAGGGCAGGCACAGAGGCGCCAGGCTGCAATCCTTGCAATGGGCCTGGTTGTGGGGGCGCAGTTTGACTGGCTCGGACATTTCTTCAATCCTTGTGGGAAAGCACACATAAGCCGTAAGGGTAACCCAGGCTAGGGTGTTTCGGCCAGCTTGGACGATTGTGCCGAGGCCAGGCAGGATAGGAGTGCGACAAAAAACCTCAGATAACCCGGGAGAAACGTTGGCGGTTATGCAGGTCCAGGTAGGCATCGAACACCATGCACACCGAGCGCACCAGCAGCCGTCCGGCGGGCAGCACCTTGATGCTGTCGTTGCCCAGTTCGATCAGGCCATCCTCGTGCATGGCCTGCAGGGCGGGCCACTGGTCGTTGAAGTAGCCGCGAAAGTCGATGGTGAAATCCCGCTCGATGGTCGCGAAGTCCAGTTCGAAATGGCAGATCAATTGCTGGATCACCGCCCGGCGCAGGCGGTCATCTTCGCTGCAGATCAAGCCGCGGCTGGTGGCCAGTTGAGCGGTGGACAAAGTGTCCTGGTAGGTGTTGAGGTCGCTGCTGTTCTGGCAGTACAAGTCGCCGATCTGGCTGATGGCCGAGACCCCCAGGCCAATCAGGTCGCAATGCCCGTGGGTGGTGTAGCCCTGGAAGTTGCGCTGCAGGGTCGACTCTTCCTGGGCAATCGCCAGTTCGTCATCGGGCAGGGCGAAGTGGTCCATGCCGATGTACACGTAACCAGCGGCGGTCAGTTGCTCGATGGTGTTGTGGAGCATTTCCAGCTTTGCCGCCGGGGCCGGCAAATCGGCGCTGTCGATACGCCGCTGGGGCATGAAGCGCTCCGGCAAGTGGGCGTAGTTGAACACCGAAAGGCGGTCCGGTTGCAGCTTGATCACTTCTTCGACGGTACGGGCAAAACCTTCCGGGGTCTGCTTGGGCAGGCCGTAGATCAGATCGAGGTTGATCGAGCGAAACTGCAGGGTGCGCGCCGCTTCGATGATCGCCCGGGTCTGCTCCAGGCTCTGCAGGCGGTTGATCGCCCGTTGCACCAGCGGGTCAAGGTCTTGCACGCCGAGGCTGACGCGGTTGAAACCCAGTTCGCGGAGCAGGCCCATGGTCGACCAGTCGGCCTCGCGCGGGTCGATCTCGATGCCGTAGTCGCCAGAGTCGTCCTCCAGCAGGTTGAAATGCTGGCGCAGGTGGGCCATCAACTGGCGCAGCTCGACGTGGCTGAGGAAGGTCGGGGTACCGCCGCCAAAGTGCAGTTGCTCGACGGTCTGCTTGGGGTCCAGGTGGCAGGCGATCAGCTGGATTTCTTGTTCCAGGCGTTGCAGGTAGGGCGCGGCGCGGCCACGGTCCTTGGTGATGACCTTGTTGCAGGCACAGTAGTAGCAGATGTTGGCGCAGAACGGCACATGCACATAGATCGACAGCGGGCGTACGGCGCGACGGCTGTCACGCAGGGCGTGCAGCAGGTCGAAGGAGCCGACTTCGCTGTGCAATTGCACCGCGGTCGGGTAGGAGGTGTAGCGTGGGCCGGCCAGGTCGTAGCGGCGAATCAGGTCGGAGTCCCAACGAAGAACGTCGAGCATGCGGGCAGTCCCCAGAAAAAGCAGCAGTGTCCGGAGTCTAGGGAGCGCGGGGCAAACCCGTGTTGATTTGTATCAACGCCGCTTCAGTGGCCCATCAGCCAGTGCTGGTGCGGCCCTGGCAGGGTCCACAGGCCAAACAGCATCACCAGCACACCGCCGGCGATGCGCACACCGCGCTGGCGCAGCAGGGCGCTGGTGCGTTCGGCGGCAAGACCGGTGGCAAGCAGTACTGGCCAGGTGCCAAGGCCGAAGGCCAGCATCAGCAGCGCGCTGTCGGCGGCATTGCCCTGGCTCGCCGCCCAGAGCAGGGTGCTGTATACCAGCCCGCATGGCAGCCAGCCCCACAGGGCGCCAAGCAGTAGCGCGCGTGGCAGGCTGGAGACCGGTAGCAGGCGGTTGGCCACGGGCTGGATATGCCGCCACAAGCCCCGACCCAGGCCTTCGATGCGGGTCAAGCCGCTCCACCAGCCGGCCAGGTACAGGCCCATGCTGATCAGCAACAGTGCGGCCAGGACGCGCATGGCCGTCGCCACCGGGCTGTTGGCCACGGCCCAGCCAGCCAGGCCCAGCAACAGGCCGGCCAGGGCGTAACTGAGGATGCGCCCCAGGTTGTAGGCCAGCAGCAGGCGAAAACGACGGCTGCGTTGTTCCTTGGGAATGGCCAGGGTCAGCGCGCCCATCAGGCCGCCGCACATGCCCAGGCAGTGACCGCCGCCGAGCAGGCCGAGGATCAGAGCCGAGCTGAGCAGGGGTAGAAGTTCAGTCACGAGGCGGCGTACCGTCGTCGGGTTTCTTGCCGTCGGCCTCGTCCATCGCGGCCTGGTGCTGCGGGTCCTGGTCGTCGAACAGGATGCTGTGGGCCGGGCCGTCGAGGTCATCGTACTGGCCGCTGTCCACCGCCCAGAAGAAGATGTAGATGGCGATGGCGACGATCAGCAGGGCGGCCGGGATCATGATGTAAAGCGCGGGCATGGAGGCTCCTGGTCAGGCCGTCGCGGGATGCGTGGCAGTGGCTGGCGCATGGCTGGCCGGCAAGCCGCTGGCGCGGGTCAGGCGCAGGGCATTGAGGACCACGATCAGCGAACTGACCGACATGCCGACCGCCGCCCAGATTGGCGTGATCCAGCCCAGCGCGGCAAACGGCAGCATGACGCCATTATACGCCGTGGCCCACAGCAGGTTCTCGATAATGATCCGCCGGGTGCGGCGGGCCAGGCTGAAGGCCTGGACCAGGGCGTCCAGGCGGTTGGACAGCAGCACGGCGTCGGCGCTGGTTTTCGCCAGGTCGGTGGCCGAGCCCATGGCGATACTGATATCGGCGGCGGCCAGCACGGGCACATCGTTGACCCCGTCGCCGAGCATCAGCACCTTGCGCCCTTGCTGCTGCAGGGCTTTGAGTTTGTCCAGCTTGTCGTCCGGGCGCAGGCCGCCGATGGCCTGGTCGATCTGCAGTTCGGCGGCCACGCTGTGGACCATCGGCGAGCTGTCGCCGGACAACAGCAGGGTGTGCCAGCCACGGGCACGGCAGGCGGCCAGCAGGTCGGCGGCGTCGCTGCGCAGGCGGTCGTCGAGGACGAACCAGGCCAGCGGGCCTCGCTGGTCACCGAGCAGCAACCATTGCCCGGCTTCGTCCGGCATCGCCGGAGCGGTGGTGCCACTGAGGGCGCAGACGAAACCCGCTTCGCCGATGCGCAGTTGCTGTTGGCCAACCTTGCCTTCCAGGCCGAGGCCAGGCATTGCCTGGACCTCGTCGGCGGCCTGGCTGGCGCGGCCAAACGCGCGGGCGATGGGGTGCTCGGAGCGGTTCTCGAGGGCCGCGGCGAGCATCAGGCAGCGGTTGGCATCGGTATCGCTCAAGGGGCGAATCGCCCGCAGGGTCAGGCGGCCTTCGGTGAGGGTGCCGGTCTTGTCGAAGATCACCGTGTCGATCTGGTTCAGGCCTTCCAGCACATGGCCGCGGGTCAGCAGCAGGCCGAGCTTGTGCAGGGTGCCGGTGGCGGCGGTCAGCGCGGTCGGGGTGGCCAGCGACAGGGCGCAGGGGCAGGTGGCGACCAGCATGGCCAGGACGATCCAGAACGCCCGCGATGGGTCGAGCTGCCACCACAGCAGGCCGATGGCGGCCGAGGCGATCAGAGTGAACAGCAAAAACCATTGCGAGGCGCGGTCGGCGATTTCCGCCAGGCGCGGTTTTTCCGACTGCGCCCGCTCCAGCAGGCGGACGATGGCCGACAGGCGGGTGTCCTGGCCCAGGGCCTGGACCTCGACGGTCAGCGCGCTTTCGACGTTCAGGGTGCCGGCGGTGACCGCGTCGCCGGCGCTGCGCGGTTGTGGCAGGTATTCGCCGGTCAGCAGCGATTCGTCGATGCTCGACTGGCCGCTGACAATACGCCCGTCGGCGGGGATCACATGACCGGGCTGGATCAGCACGCAGTCCTTCAGGCGCAGCTCGCTGAGCAGGATCCGCTCGCTCTGCCCGGCCGCGCCCAGGCGCAGGCACGAGGCCGGCAGCAGGTTGACCAGTTGCGCGGTGGCGGCGGCCGTGCGTTCGCGGGCGCGGCGTTCAAGGTAGCGCCCGGCCAGCAGGAACAGGGCAAACATGCCCACGGCGTCGAAGTACAGCTCGCCACTGCCGGTGATTGCGGTCCAGATCCCGGCGCCGTAGGCCAGGCCGATGGCCAGCGATACCGAGACGTCCATGGTCAGGTGGCGGGTGCGCAAGTCGCGGGCGGCACCCCGAAAGAACGGCGCGCAGCTGTAGAACACGATCGGCGTGGTGAGGAACATCGCTACCCAGCGCAGGATGGTGTGCAGCTCGGGGCTCAGGTCGATGTTGAATTCCGGCCAGGTGGCCATGGTCGCCATCATCGCCTGGAACCACAACAACCCGGCGACGCCCAGCTGGCGCAGCGCGGTGCGGTTTTCACTGGCCAGTTGTTCGGCGGCGCGATCGGCCTGGTAGGGGTGAGCGGCGTAGCCGATATGGCGTAACTCGGCGAGCAGCTTGGACAGCGGCAACTGGCTGTCGGCCCAGCTGACCTGCAGGCGGTGGTTGGACAGGTTCAGCCGCGCCTCGGCCACCGCCGGCAGGTTGCGCAGGTGTTTCTCGATCAGCCAGCCACAGGCCGCGCAGCTGATGCCTTCGATCAGCAGGGTGGTTTCGGCCAGCTCGCCACTGTGGCGCACGAAGGGCTTTTGCACATCGGCGCGGTCGTACAGGGCCAGTTCGTCGACCAGTTGCTGGGGCAGGGCGTCGGGGTTGGCGCTGGCTTCACTGCGGTGCTGGTAATAGCTTTCCAGGTTGCCGGCGACGATGGCTTCGGCCACTGCCTGGCAGCCAGGGCAGCAGAACGCCCGTGGCTGGCCGAGCACCTGGGCGGTGAAGTGGCTGCCGGCAGGCACGGGCAGGGCGCAGTGGTAGCAGGGCGTGGGGCTGGTCATGGTAGTCGTCGCAGGTTTTTAGGGTGGCCGCATCGCTGGCAAGCCAGCTCCCACAGGGATAGTGCAACCTGTGGGCGCTGGCTTGCCAGCGATAGGGGCGACTCATTTCTCGAGGTGTTCAGCCCCTTGCAGCGCCTCGTCCCCGAGTACCAGGGTCTTGTCGTGGGCGACTTCTTCTTCCTCGAACAGGCGCCAGACATGCTGGTCCTGGCTGCCCAGCAGCTCGACGAAACGACGGCCTTCGACCTTGTCGCTGAGTTGGCCAAGGTAACGGCCGGCTTCGCTGTCGCTGCGGGTCAGGGCGATCTTGCGGTCCTTTTGCGGCTGGGTCGGCGAGATCAGGTTCAGCTCCAGGGTCTGCGGCTGGCTGTTGCCGGTCAGGCGCACGTCGACTTCGCCGGTCAGCTCATCCAGGTGCACGCTGGCCTTGAGGTTGAGGGTCTGGGCCAGCAGCTCGCGGTCCAGCGAGCGGTTGATGCCTTTGCCGGCCTCGTAGTAGTTATCGTTGACCAGGTTGTCCGGGTTGTTCACCGCAATGGTCACCATGGTCAGGCTGAGGGTCACCGAGGTGGCCAGTACACCGATGATGATCCACGGCCAGAGGTGCTTGTACCAGGGGCTAGCGGCAGTTGCAGAAGGCATGGGCTCAGTCTCTTATCGAATTTGCGGGCCGATGAAGCGGCTCTTGGCTTCAACCTGGGTGGCGCTGTCGTCAGCGTCCTTGAGGGTGAAGATGACTTCGTTGGTGGTCGACGGCAGTTGTTCCGGCGCCATCGACAGTTGTACCGGCAGGCTGACAATGTCGCCGGCAGCGACGCGTATTTCCCGTGCGCCTTCAAGCTTGAGGTCGGGCAGGCCGCCAGCGTCGAGCACGTAGACGTGATCGCGCTGGTCCTTGTTCATGACCTTCAGGCTGTAGACGTTCTCGATCCGCCCCTGGGCGTTCTCGCGGTACAGCACGCGGTCCTTGCTGACGTCGAAACCGACCAGCGAGCGCATGACGAAGGCGCTGGCAAGCAGGCCGATCATGGTCAGCAACACGACGGCATAGCCGACCAGGCGCGGGCGCACCATGTGGGTCTTCTGCCCTGAGAGGTTGTGCTCGGTGGTGTAGCTGATCAGGCCTTTGGGGTAGTTCATCTTGTCCATGATGGTGTCGCAGGCATCGATGCAGGCGGCGCAGCCGATGCACTCGATCTGCAGGCCGTCGCGGATGTCGATGCCGGTCGGGCACACCTGAACGCACATGGTGCAGTCGATGCAGTCGCCAAGGCCCTTGGCCTTGTAGTCCAGGTCTTTCTTGCGCGGGCCGCGGGTTTCGCCGCGGCGCGGGTCGTAGGAAACGATCAGGGTGTCCTTGTCGAACATCACGCTCTGGAAGCGCGCATAGGGGCACATGTACACGCATACCTGCTCGCGCAGCCAGCCGGCGTTGCCGTAGGTGGCCAGGGTGAAGAAACCAACCCAGAAGTACGCCCAGCCGTCGGCCTGGCCGGTAAAGAACTCAATCGCCAGCTCGCGGATCGGCGAGAAGTAGCCGACAAAGGTCATGCCGGTGACAAAGCCGATGCTCAGCCACAGGCTGTGCTTGGCCAGCTTGCGCAGAAACTTGTTGCCGCTCATCGGCGCCTTGTCGAGTTTCATGCGTTGGTTGCGGTCACCTTCGGTGACTTTCTCGCACCACATGAAGATCCAGGTCCACACACTTTGCGGGCAGGTATAGCCGCACCATACGCGGCCGGCGTACACGGTGATAAAGAACAGGCCGAAGGCGGCGACGATCAACAACCCCGAGAGCAGGATGAAATCCTGAGGCCAGATGGTGGTGCCGAAAATGTAGAACTTGCGCTCCGGCAGGTTCCACCACACGGCCTGGTGGCCACTCCAGTTCAGCCACACCGTACCGAAGTACAGCAGGAACAGGACGGCGCCGCCGACCATGCGCAGGTTACGGAACACGCCGGTGAAGGCGCGGGTGTAGATCTTTTCACGCGAGGCGTAGAGGTCGACGCTGCTGTTGTCTTTACTGGCAGGCGGGGTGACGTCATGTACCGGAATCTGCTTGCTCATCATTGAGTCCCACGGCAGTGGAGAAGTGCCGCGGCCAGTACCTGCCGGCCGCAGTCGGAAGCTTGCTGCTCTAGGGCGCATGATACGCCTGTCCTGCGGGTAGGGGGGAGGGGTGCGACTTTTGGCCGCGTTGGGGAATTGCGGGTAATAGTGTATTGGCCCGTGTCAATTGACATGGGTCATGCACAGGCGTGATCCGCACGGGCTCATCGCCGGCAAGCCGCCTCCACAGGGGCGCGCGAGTCCTTTGTGGGAGCCGGCTTGCCGGCGATCGAGCGCATAGCGCTCGAAAAAAAGCCCCGCCAGTCTGCACTGACGGGGCCTTTTGCTACACTCGCGAATTACTTCGCTTCAGCAGTCTTCTCAGGCTGGTGCGACAGGCTGTAGACATAGGCAGCCAGCAGGTGGACCTTGTCGTTGCCCTGGATCGCTTCCTGGGCAGGCATCTGGCCCTGGCGGCCGTAACGGATGGTCTGCTGCAGTTGAGCGAAGCTCGAACCATAGATGAACGCGGTCGGGTGGGTCAGGTTTGGCGCACCCATGGCCGGGGTGCCCTTGCCTTCAGGGCCGTGGCAGGCCACGCAGTTGGTGGCAAACAGCTTCTGGCCGTTGGCTGGATCGGCCTTGGCGTCCTTGGGCAGGCTGCGGCCATCGAGGTTGGTCAGCACGTACGCGGCCACGTCGGCAACGCCTTGCTCGCCAATCACTTCGGCCCAGGCCGGCATCACCCCGTGACGACCACCCATGATGGTGGCCTTGATGGTTTCCGGCTCGCCGCCCCAGCGCCAGTCGTTGTCGGTGAGGTTGGGGAAGCCGTAGGAGCCCTTGGCGTCCGAGCCGTGGCACACCGCGCAGTTGGAGGCGAACAGACGGCCGCCCATCTTCAGCGCTTGCGGGTCCTTGGCGACTTCTTCGATAGGCATCGAGGCGAATTTGGCGAAGATCGGCCCGAACTTGGCGTCCGAGCGGGCCATTTCCTTCTCCCACTCGTGCACGCCGGTCCAGCCGGCCTGGCCGTTGGCGAACTCGGTTTTCTTGTCGTTGTCCAGGTACTGGTAGCCCGGCAGCAGGCCTTTCCAGTTACCCAGGCCGGGGTACAGCACCAGGTAGCCCAGGGCAAAAACGATGGTGCCGACGAACAGCATGAACCACCATTTGGGCAGCGGGTTGTCGTATTCCTCGATGCCGTCGTAGGCGTGGCCCACGGTTTCTTCGGTGGTTTCGCTGCGCTGGCCCTTGCGGGTGGACAGCAGCAGCCAGGTCAGGGCGAAGATGGTGCCCAGACTCAAAACGGTGACGTACAGACTCCAGAAGGTAGTCATTCGTTGTTACTCCTAGACGCTTTCGCTTGCGCTTGCTCGACGTGCTTGCTGGCTTCGGGATCATCCGCGAAGGGCAGCATGGTCGCTTCGTCGAACTCTGACTTGCGCCGAGAACTGAACACCCACAACGCCAGGCCGATAAAGGCCACCATCACCACGACGGTGCCCAGGCCACGAATCATCCCGATATCCATCAATGTCACCGTTTGCTTTTGATGATGGTGCCCAGGCCTTGCAGGTAGGCAACCAGGGCGTCCATTTCAGTCTTGCCCTTGACCGCGTCGCGGGCACCGGCGATGTCTTCATCGGTGTACGGCGTGCCGAGGGTGCGCAAGACTTCCATCTTCTTCACCGTATCCTTGCCGTCGAGCTTGTTCTCCACCAGCCATGGGTAGGCCGGCATCTTCGACTCGGGCACGACGTTGCGCGGGTTGTACAGGTGAGCACGGTGCCAGTCGTCGGAGTAACGGCCGCCAACGCGGGCCAGGTCCGGGCCGGTACGCTTGGAACCCCACAGGAACGGGTGATCCCAGACGCTTTCACCGGCGACCGAGTAGTGGCCGTAGCGTTCGGTTTCGGCGCGGAACGGACGGATCATCTGCGAGTGGCACTGCACGCAGCCTTCGCGGATGTAGATGTCGCGGCCTTCGAGCTCCAGCGCGGTACGCGGCTTCATGCCCTCGACCGGCTTGTTGGTGACGTCCTGGAAGAACAGCGGGACGATCTGGGTCAGGCCGCCGATGCTCACGGCGATGACCATGAAGAAGGCCAGCAGGCCGATATTCTTCTCGACTACTTCATGCTTCATCAGTGAGCTCCAACTACAGCGATCTGAGCGGCGGCTTCAGCTTCGGCCGGCTTCGAGGCGCGTACGGTACGGAAAACGTTGTACGCCATCAGCAGCATGCCGGAGGCGAAGAACGCACCGCCCAGGGCGCGGACGATAAAGCCCGGATGGCTGGCTTGCAGGGCTTCGACGAAGGAGTAGGTGAGGGTGCCGTCGTCGTTGATTGCACGCCACATCAGGCCCTGGGTGATGCCGTTGACCCACATCGAGGAGATGTACAGCACGGTACCGATGGTCGCCAGCCAGAAGTGCGCGTTGATCAGGCCGGTGCTGTGCATCTGCTCGCGGCCGTAGACCTTCGGAATCATGTGGTACAGGGCGCCGATCGAGATCATCGCGACCCAGCCCAGGGCGCCGGCGTGGACGTGGCCCACGGTCCAGTCGGTGTAGTGCGACAGCGAGTTGACGGTCTTGATCGCCATCATCGGACCTTCGAAGGTCGACATGCCGTAGAAGGCCAGGGAGACCACCAGGAAGCGCAGGATTGGGTCGGTGCGCAGCTTATGCCAGGCGCCCGAGAGGGTCATCATGCCGTTGATCATGCCGCCCCAGCTTGGCGCCAGGAGGATGATCGACATGGCCATGCCCAGCGACTGCGCCCAGTCCGGCAGGGCGGTGTAATGCAGGTGGTGGGGACCTGCCCAGATGTACAGGGTGATCAGTGCCCAGAAGTGCACGATCGACAGGCGATAGGAGTAGATCGGACGCTCGGCCTGTTTTGGCACGAAGTAGTACATCATGCCCAGGAAGCCGGTGGTCAGGAAGAAGCCCACGGCGTTGTGGCCGTACCACCACTGGATCATTGCGTCGGTGGCACCCGAATAAGCCGAGTAGGACTTGAACAGGCTGACCGGCAAGGAGGCGTGGTTGACGATGTGCAGCATCGCGGTGACGACGATGAAGGCGCCGTAGAACCAGTTGCCCACATAGATGTGCTTGGTCTTGCGCTTGACGATGGTACCGAAGAACACCACACCGTAGGTGACCCAGACAATGGCCAGCAAAACGGCGATCGGCCATTCCAGCTCGGCGTATTCCTTGGTCGTGGTGTAGCCCAGCGGCAAGGTAATGAGCGCACCGACGATCACCGCTTGCCAACCCCAGAAGGTGAAGGCCGCAAGGCTGTCGGAAATCAGTCGCGTCTGGCAGGTTCGCTGCACGACATAGTAGGAAGTGGCAAACAGTGCACAACCACCGAAGGCGAAGATCACCAGGTTGGTGTGCAGCGGGCGAAGGCGTCCGAAGCTCGTCCACGGCAGGTCCAGGTTAAGCTGGGGCCAGACCAGTTGCGAGGCGATGAAGACACCAAGCCCCATGCCAAGGATCCCCCAGACCACCGTCATGATGGCGAACTGGCGGACGACCTTATAGTTATAAGCAGTCGGACTGATTGCTGTGCTCATTCTAAGGTTCCACGGTTTGGGTGTTTTTATAGGGTAAAAATCGGCGCAAGTATGTATAAACCGTGTGGTTATTGCAACGCGATGGCGCCCGCGCCGATCCTTGCCAACGCCTGCCCCACAGCGGTTTCGAGCCTTTTCGGCGGGAAAATTGTACACAATTAATTAATTGATATGTGTACCAAAATTTGATTTTTCGTCTAAGGCAAAGGCTTCTGCCGAACGCTTGCTCAGTGCCGTTGATCACTCGCACATCGGCGCTTGAGTCGGCCCCATCAGCCTTTGCGCAGAACCGCTGACGAAAAATGCCCCAAAAAGGTGCAAGCGCGCCGGCTGTTTCAGTCGCTGTGGCAACAAGCTTAGTTGTGATCGAGGGGGGTGCAAGGCGGGGGCAGGGCGGGGTGCGACACTTGGTCGCAAGGGGCGAAGGGAACCGCCGCATCGGGTGCCGATGCGGCGGTTTGAGTCAAGGCTCAGTTACTCAATCGTTTTACTTGGCAGACAGGGTTTCGCCTTGTGCAGGTTCCTCCTGGGACAGGCTGTAGACATAGGCGGCCAGCAGGTGGACCTTGTCGTTGCCCTGGATCGCTTCCTGGGCAGGCATCTGGCCCTGGCGGCCATAACGGATGGTCTGCTGCAGTTGGGCGAAGCTCGAACCGTAGATGAACGCGGTCGGGTGGGTCAGGTCCGGTGCGCCCATGGCCGGGGTGCCCTTGCCTTGCGGGCCGTGGCAGGCTACGCAGTTGGTGGCGAACAGCTTCTCGCCGTTGGCAGGGTCGGCCTTGGCGTCTTGCGGCAGGCTGCGGCCATCGAGGTTGGTCAGCACGAACGCGGCCACGTCGGCAACGCCTTGTTCGCCAATCACTTCGGCCCAGGCCGGCATTACCCCGTGACGACCGCCCATGATCGAAGCCTTGATGGTTTCCGGCTCGCCGCCCCAGCGCCAGTCCTTGTCGGTGAGGTTAGGGAAGCCGTAGGCACCCTTGGCATCCGAGCCGTGGCACACCGCGCAGTTGGAGGCGAACAGACGGCCGCCCATTTTCAGCGCCTGCGGATCCTTGGCCACTTCTTCCACCGGCATGGCGGCGAATTTGGCGAAGATCGGTCCGAACTTGGCGTCGGCCTTGTTCATTTCCTTTTGCCATTCGTTGGTCTGGGTCCAGCCGTCTTCATAGCCCGGCAGGATGCCTTTCCAGTTGCCCAGGCCCGGATAGAGGATCAGGTAGCCGACCGAAAACACCAGGGTGCCGACGAACAGCCAGAACCACCACTTGGGCAGCGGGTTGTCGTACTCCTCGATGCCGTCGAAGCTGTGGCCCATGGTCTGGTCGGTGGTGCCTTTGGTTTCACCCTTGCGGGTGCCCAGCAGCAGCCAGGTCAGGCCGATCAGGCTGCCGATGGTCAGTACGCTGATGTACGTACTCCAGAAGGTGGTCATTGCCCGTTACTCCTCGGTTCGGGTTCGTTGGCGGCAGGTGCCAGGCGGTCGTCGGCGAACGGCAGCAGGCTGGCTTCGGCGAATTCACGGTCACGCCGGCCGTTGAACACCCACAGCGACAGGCCGATGAAGGCGATGGCCACCAGCAGGGTGCCCAGGCCTCGCAATTGGCCGATATCCAGTGTGAAGTCCATGGCGCTTACCTCTTGTTCTTGATCGCGGTGCCGAGCACCTGCAGGTAGGCGACCAGCGCGTCCATTTCGGTCTTGCCCTTGAGCGACTCCACCGCGCCGCCGATGTCGGCATCGGTGTACGGCACGCCGAGGGTGCGCATGGTGCGCAGCTTGGTCTCGGTGTGGCTGCTGTCGACTGGGTTGGCGACCAGCCATGGGTAGGCCGGCATCTTCGACTCGGGCACGACGTTGCGCGGGTTGTACAGGTGCGCACGGTGCCAGTCATCGGAGTAGCGGCCGCCAACGCGGGCCAGGTCCGGGCCGGTACGCTTGGAGCCCCAGAGGAACGGATGGTCCCAGACGCTTTCACCGGCGACCGAGTAGTGGCCGTAGCGTTCGGTTTCGGCGCGGAACGGACGGATCATCTGCGAGTGGCACTGCACGCAGCCTTCACGGATGTAGACGTCGCGGCCTTCCAGTTGCAGCGCGGTGTAGGGCTTCATGCCTTCGACCGGCTTGTTGGTGACGTCCTGGAAGAACAGCGGGACGATCTGGGTCAAGCCGCCGATGCTGACGGCAAACACCATCAACAGCACCAGCAGGAAGACGTTCTTCTCGATTACTTCGTGTTTCATCAGGGTCTCCTCAGGCCAGCTGCGCGGCGGCAGGGGCAGTCGCGGCCACCGGGGCACGCACGGTGCGCCAGGTGTTGTACGCCATCAGCAGCATGCCGGTAAGGAAGATCGCCCCGCCGACGAAGCGCACGATGAAGCCTGGGTGGCTGGCCACCAGGGTTTCGACGAAGGAGTAGGTCAGCGTGCCGTCTTCGTTGACTGCGCGCCACATCAGGCCCTGGGCGATGCCGTTGACCCACATCGAGGCGATGTAGAGCACGGTGCCGATGGTTGCCAGCCAGAAGTGCGCGTTGATCAGGCCGAGGCTGTACATCTGCTCGCGGCCGAAGATTTTCGGGATCATGTGGTACAGGGCGCCGATCGAGATCATCGCCACCCAGCCCAACGCACCGGCGTGTACGTGGCCGATGGTCCAGTCGGTGTAGTGCGACAGGGCGTTGACGGTCTTGATCGCCATCATCGGGCCTTCGAAGGTCGACATGCCGTAGAACGCCAGGGAGACCACGAGGAAGCGCAGGATCGGGTCGCTGCGCAGCTTATGCCAGGCGCCCGAGAGGGTCATCATGCCGTTGATCATGCCGCCCCAGCTTGGCGCCAGGAGGACCAGCGACATGATCATGCCCAGCGATTGTGCCCAGTCGGGCAGGGCGGTGTAGTGCAGGTGGTGGGGACCTGCCCAGATGTACAGGGTGATCAGCGCCCAGAAGTGCACGATCGACAGGCGATAGGAATACACCGGACGTTCGGCCTGTTTTGGCACGAAGTAGTACATCATGCCCAGGAAGCCGGCAGTCAGGAAGAAGCCCACGGCGTTGTGACCGTACCACCACTGGACCATGGCGTCGGTGGCGCCACCGTACAGCGAGTAGGACTTGGTCAGGCTGACTGGCACTTCCAGGTTGTTGACGATGTGCAGGATCGCCACGGTGATGATGAACGCGCCGAAGAACCAGTTACCCACATAAATGTGCTTGGTGGTGCGCTTCATCAGGGTGCCGAAGAACACCACGGCATAGGCCACCCAGACAATGGTGATGAGAATGTCGATCGGCCATTCCAGTTCGGCGTATTCCTTGGAGCTGGTATAACCCAGCGGCAGGCTGATCGCAGCCAGCAGAATCACCAGTTGCCAGGCCCAGAAGGTGAAAGCTGCCAGGCGTGGCGAGAACAGGGTGGTCTGGCAGGTGCGCTGGACCGAATAGTAGGAAGCGGCGAACAGTGCGCAACCACCGAAGGCGAAGATCACCGCGTTGGTGTGCAGCGGTCGCAGGCGGCCGAAGCTGGTCCAGGGGAGGTCGAAGTTGAGCGAAGGCCAGACGAGTTGCGCGGCGAGAAAAACGCCGAGCCCCATCCCGACGATTCCCCACACCACCGTCATAATGGCGAATTGGCGGACCACCTTGTAGTTGTAGGCGGTACTGCTGGTTGTGTTCATGTATGGGTTCCCATCCACGGTTATAGGCAGACTAAACAGCGAGGCAAGCATGAGTAATGGGCAACTGGCCGGTATTGACGGGGATCAATGGGCGCGGCTGGTCGAAAGCCGCGGCTGGCGGTGGAATGCCCCGCAAAATCAGGGGGATGGCCAGCAATCGCGGTGCCTGATCCTGGCCCATGGCGCGGGGGCGCCGATGGACAGCGGGTTCATGCAGGAAATCGCGCAAAGGCTGGCGGAGCAAGGGCTGGGGGTGCTGCGCTTCGAGTTCCCCTACATGGCCCAGCGGCGCATCGATGGTGGCAAAAGGCCGCCAAATCCGCAGGCCCAATTGCTGGACTGCTGGCGTGAGGTGTATGCGCAGGTGCGACCATTGGTCACTGGGGCGTTGGCCATCGGCGGCAAGTCCATGGGCGGGCGCATGGCGAGTTTGCTGGCCGACGAGTTGGGCGCCGATGCGCTGGTGTGCCTGGGTTATCCGTTTTATGCCGCCGGCAAACCGGAGAAGCCGCGGGTGGCGCACCTGGCTGGGCTGAAGACACCGACCCTGATCGTTCAGGGCGAGCGCGATGCCCTGGGCAATCGGCAAACGGTGGAAGGCTATGAGCTGTCGTCAGCGATTGAGCTGTGCTGGCTGCAGGCGGGGGATCATGACTTGAAGCCGCTGAAGGCTTCCGGGTTCAGCCATGGCGAGCATCTGGCGACGGCGGCGGACAGGATTGTCGCGTTTCTGAAGTGAGGGGGCTGCTGCGCAGCCCATCGCTGGCAAGCCAGCTCCCACAAGGGTTGCAGTGAACAACTTGTGGGAGCTGGCTTGCCAGCGATGGGGTCGGCGCCTGATTCAGGCTTAGCCGCGATACTCGCACAGGTAGGCAGTATCAACCGCTACCTTGAGTTGGAACTTGCTGTTGGCCGGGACATTGAACTGGCTACCGGCGCTGAAGGTTTCCCAGTTGTCGCTGTCGGGCAGTTTGACGGTCAGGGCACCCGACACCACGTGCATGATTTCGCGCTGGGCAGTGCCGAACTCGTATTCGCCCGGGGCCATCACGCCAACCGTGGCCGGACCTTCAGCGGTGCCGAAGGCGATCGACTTGACCGTGCCATCAAAGTACTCGTTGACTTTAAACATGGGCGACTCCTGAAAAGGGGCTAAAAAGGCAGGCCAGTATGCCCAAGGCCCGCAGCGTCGTCATCCGCTTTCAGGTGCCGTTGGCCGGCAGCGACAGGGGCAGCAGACGGGCCGTATTGCGGGCGTCTTCCAGGGCCCGGTGCTGGCGCCCACTGAATTGCAGGCCGGCGAGTTGCAACGCGCCATTGAGTCCCAGCGGCCGTTGCAACTGGCGGGCTTTGGCGAAGCGTTGCTTGAGGTTGATGTGCGGCAACTCGGCGAGCAAGCTGTGGACCTGGTACTGCTGCCATTCCTGCAACAGTTGTTTGCGGTCGTAGTCACCCCAGCTGACCCAACCCTCAAGGTGCCCGGCGTGATGCTCGAGCCAGCGCTCGAACTGCGCCCACACCTGGGCGAAGGTCGCCGCAGTATCGACATTGGCCTGGCTGATGTGCGTCAGTTCACGGCAGAACGGGGTCAGTTGCGGCCGTCGCCTGGGGCGCACGAAACGCTGAAAATGACCAACTTCGCGGCCCTTGCGGTCAACCAGCGCCGCACCGATTTCGATGATTTCCATATCTGTGACCGGCCAGCCACCATCGTCGGTGGTTGCTTCAAGGTCGATCACCAGCCAATGGCCCATAGTAGGCTCCCATGCAAGACTGCTAAGAGCGTAGCCAAACTCGGACCAACCGGGTATCCCCTGGCATTTTGCCTGCTGCGCTTGGCGTAACCGACAGTTGTGCAACGCCTTGAAAACGCCTAGCTTAGCTAGATTCCGGTTTAATCCCGCAAAGAGTGTGTTGCTTTGAGTCCAGCGCCCATGCCACAGACGGTGCCCTTGTTGTTAATGCTTGCCGCGATATGGCTGGCCCCCTCGGCTTGGGCGGCAGCAGAGATCGAGGTCAAAGTCGGGGCCGCACACTTCCCGCCCTACACCGTGCGCCCGGAGCAAGGCGCCGACACCGGCCTGCTGCCGCAACTGGTCGAGGCGCTGAACAACGTCCAGCAACGTTATCGTTTCGTCCTGGTGCCGACTTCGATTCAACGGCGCTTCGGTGACTTCCAGCAGGGGCGCACCGACATGGCGATCTTCGAGAACCCCGCGTGGGGCTGGCAGCAGATTCCCCATGAGAGTGTCGACATGGGCCTGGAAGACGCCGAGGTCTTCGTCGCTCATCGCCAGCCCGGCCGCGACCAGGCTTACTTCAGCGACCTCAAGGGCAAGCGCCTGGCACTGTACAGTGGCTATCACTACGCCTTTGCCGATTTCAACGCCGACCCCAAGTACCTGGCCGACACCTACAATGCGACCCTGACCTATTCCCATGACAGTAACCTGCTGATGGTCCAGCGCGGCCGCGCCGAGGTTGCCCTGGTCACCCGTTCCTATTTCAGTGACTTCCTGGTGCGCAATCCGCAAAGCGCCGAGCAGTTGCTGGCGTCCGATCGCGTTGACCAGGTCTACCATCATTACGCCCTGTTGCGGCCCGGCGCCCCCATCAGTGGCCCGGCATTTGCCGGTTTGTTGCAGTCCTTGCGGGCCAATGGCGAGTTGCTGAAAATCTTCCAGCCTTATCGCATCACTGTCAGCACACCCAAGGCTGACTAAATTTGTCTGTGTTGGCGACGTTCACCAGGGTGAGCCGATCATTCCCTTGTGAGCCAAGATCATGCCATTCGATTCCGCTTCGACGACTTTGTCCTTGCCTCGCTGGCGTAGCCTCAGCGCCGATGAAGGCGATTGCCATCTGAGCCTGGTGCTGGAAGGCAGCCCGTTGGTGCGTGTGCGCCTGCAACGTGGCGAGACCTTGCAGGTTCAGCTTGAAGACTGTGCCCGCGACCGTGTGCAACAAGCCCTGTGGGCCGTTTGCTACTGGTTGTTCGCCCGTGACCCCGGTTGTCAGCGCCTGACCTGGCAGCTGGATCAGCCGCCACCGCAGGCGTTGAACAGTGGCCTGTTGGTCAGCACCGCGCGCCAGGGCCAGTACCTGTGTGAGCGCAGCTTGTTCTGGCAGTTGCCTCAACCCTGGCTCGGCCAGCCGTTCGCGGGCGTCTACCCGCAACAGATGCAGATCAGTGAAGGCAAGCGCCACCCCCGGCGCGCACCCAAGCCGCGCGGCGAGGTGTATCGACGCTTCGATGCGCGGCTGGGCGCGTGGGTGTCGTTACGCACCCTGGAAATCGACCAGGACCTGGAGCGGTTCAATCGCTGGCAGAACAACCCGCGGGTGCTCAACTTCTGGCAGGAGGGCGGCAGCCTCGAACAACACCGTGACTACCTCGGCAAGCTTGAGGCCGATCCGCACAGCCTGACCCTGATCGGTTGTTTCGATGATCAGCCCTTCGCCTACTTCGAGGCCTACTGGGCCAAGGAAGACCGTATCGCGCCGTTCTATGCGGTGGATGATTACGACCGCGGCATCCACATGCTGGTGGGGGAAGAGCAGCATCGCGGGCCGCACAAGGTTGCCAGTTGGCTGTCAGCGCTGGTGCACTACCTGTTCCTGGATGATCCGCGCACGCAGCGGGTGGTGGCCGAGCCGCGAGCGGACAACGGCAAGATGATCGGCTACATGCACGAGCAGTGTTTTCATTGCGAGAAGGAATTCGACTTTCCGCACAAGCGTGCGGCATTGATGATTCTGGGGCGGGAGCGGTTCTTCGAAGGTTGCAGGTTGCTCTGACCCTCAAGCGGCAAGCGGCATCACCACCCACTTGCCGCTTGAAGCTTGCAGCTTGTCGCTCTCAAGCCCTCTGGCTTGAGACTTTCCGACAATGCACCAGGGCATCGCGAATCATGAAGTTGACCAGGGTCGGCGAGACGCCGAGCTCCTTGGCGATGTCTTTCTGTGGCACGCCGTGCAGGCGGTACATTTCGAAGGCATAGCGGGTGCGTTGCGGCAGGTCGTTCAAGGCATCGGCGATGTGTTCAAGGGTGGCGAAGTTGATGTGCGTGGTTTCTGGCGAAGCCCCCTGGATCACCACGTTCAGGCCTTCCTCTTCGCTGCCGGAGTACTTCAGCTCCATGGCCTGCTTGCGGTAGTGGTCGATGGCCAGGTTGCGCACGATCTGGAACAGGTAGCTAAGCTGGGCCTTGAACGAGGACGTGATCTGCGGCGCCGAGCCGAGCCGGAAGAACGCATCCTGAACCACGTCTTCGGCCCGCGAGCGGCAGCCGGTGATGCGTGCGGCAATCTTGACCAGGATACTGCGGTTGTCGACAAACGCCTGGAGTAACGGTGAATCGCACTTACTTGTGGATAGTTGTTCCGCCATGGAAATCACCTTATCTCTAAGAGGGAAGTGGAAGTCTCCAGAATCGGAGGCTTCCTACGACGTGCGACAAGCTATTCTTAATGATAATTATTGTCAAATGCGAAAGTTAATAAGTATCTATGTCTTTTGGTTCTAAGCTCGCGCTTTGTGACCGGCTTCAAACTCCGCACTTTTTCGCCGCTGCCCCCGCCGTTCCCGCCGCTTAATTATTTCCTCCGGCCATCCGTTCCTCTGTGTACATCCTCGGCTCTGGCAAGGCGCACTTCGCTGCCTGGAAGCCCGCCCGGCGCGCCAACCGAGACCTGATTTCATGTACAGACTCTGGCAGGAACCCCCATGACGGACGCCTTCGAACTCCCGGTTACGCTGGTCCAGGCACTGGCTCAACGTGCAGCGCTCAGCCCGGATCGGGTTGCCTTGCGCTTTCTGGCCGAAGACCCGCGCGATGAAGCCGTGCTTTCCTATCGCGACCTTGACCTGCGAGCGCGGACCATCGCCGCTGCCTTGCAGGCGCGCACTGCAGTGGGGGATCGGGCGATCCTGTTGTTTCCCAGTGGCCCGGACTACGTCGCGGCGTTCTTCGGCTGCTTGTATGCCGGCGTGATTGCTGTGCCGGCCTACCCGCCGGAGTCTTCACGACGCCACCATCAGGAGCGCCTGTTGTCGATCATCGACGATGCCGAGCCACGCCTGTTGCTGACCATTAGCGCCTTGCAGAACAGCCTGCAGGCCCTCGACGTGCTGGCCGACCCCGCGGCGCCGCAATTGCTGGCGGTCGATAGCCTGGCAGCGAAGCTGGCTGGCGGTTGGCAGGCGCCGACCTTGCAGGCCGATGACATTGCCTTCCTGCAGTACACCTCCGGCTCTACTGCCTTGCCCAAGGGCGTGCAAGTCAGCCACGGCAACCTGGTGGCCAACGAAGTGTTGATTCGCCATGGCTTTGGTATCGATGCAAACCCGGACGACGTGATTGTCAGCTGGCTGCCGCTGTACCACGACATGGGCCTGATCGGTGGTCTGCTGCAACCGATCTTCAGCGGCGTGCCTTGTGTGTTGATGGCCCCGGCGTATTTTCTGGCGCGGCCGCAGCGCTGGCTGCAGGCGATCAGCGATCACGGTGGCACCATCAGCGGTGGGCCGGATTTCGCCTATCGGCTGTGCAGCGAACGGGTCAGTGCCGCGGCAATGGCCAGCCTCGACCTGAGCAAATGGCGGGTGGCCTATTCCGGCTCCGAGCCGATCCGCCAGGACAGCCTGCAGGCCTTTGCCGACAAGTTCGCGCCCTGCGGATTCGTCGCGGAGCACTTTTTCGCCAGTTACGGGCTGGCCGAGGCCACCCTGTTTGTCAGCGGCAGCACCCGTGGCCAGGGGATTGGAGCGCTTGAGCTGGATACCCAGGCCTTGGCATGCAACCGGGCAGCGCCAGGCAACGGCTCGCTGCAGATGAGCTGCGGGCGCAGCCAGCCCGAGCATGCGCTGCAGGTTGTCGAGCCGCACAGCCTGGCCGTGCTGGCCGATAACCAGGTGGGCGAGATCTGGGCCAGCGGTCCGAGCATTGCCAAAGGCTACTGGCGCAACCCTGAGGCCACCGCCGCCACCTTCGTCGAACAGAGCGGGCGTACCTGGCTGCGCACCGGCGACCTGGGCTTTTTGCGCGACGGCGAGCTGTTCGTTACCGGTCGCCTCAAGGACCTGCTGATCGTGCGCGGGCACAACCTCTACCCGCAGGACCTGGAAAAGACCCTGGAGCGCGAGGTCGAGGTCCTGCGCAAAGGGCGTGTGGCAGTATTCGCGGTCGATGACAATGGCGAGGAGGGTATTGGCGTCGCCGTCGAGATCAGCCGCAACGTGCAGAAGATCATGACCCCGGCGAGCCTGATCAAGACCCTGCGTCAGGTGATCGCCGATGCCTGCCAGCAAGCCCCGGCGGTGGTGCTGCTGCTCAACCCGGGCGCATTGCCGAAGACGTCCAGCGGCAAGCTGCAGCGTTCGGCCTGCCGTTTGCGCATGGACGACGGCAGCCTCGATTGCTATGCGCGCTTCCCCGATCAGCAGGCGGCGGCCGTGGCCGAGCAAGATGCGTCGGCGACCGGCATGCAGGCCCGGATCGGCCGTCTGTGGCGTGAGCAGTTGGGCGTGGAGCAGATTGCCGCGGACGATCACTTCTTCCTGCTCGGCGGCAACTCGATTGCCGCCACCCAGGTCTGTGCGCGCCTGGGTGATGAACTGGGGCTTGAGTTGGGCGTACGGGTGCTGTTCGAGGCGCCGACCCTGGCCGACTTCAGCGCCGCGGTGACGGCGTTGCAGAACGATGGCGGTGTCGCCCGGGGTGCCATCAGCCGCCTCGGCCGCGAGCAGGCCCTGCCGCAGTCGCTGGCGCAAAACCGCCTGTGGCTGACCTGGCAGCTTGAGCCGCATAGCGCGGCATACAACATACCCGGTGCCCTGCGCCTGCGTGGCGAACTGGACGAAGCGGCGTTGCAGGCCAGCTTCCAGGCCCTGGTCGAGCGTCACGAGTCCCTGCGCACGGTGTTCGCCGAGGAGGATGGCCAGGCACTGCAACGCATCCTGCCGAGCCTGGCGTTTAGCGTGCAGCGCCTGGATCTGTCTGGCGCCAGTGACCAGGAAGTGCTGGCGCAGCGCGAAGCCGAAGCCATGCAACCTTTCGATCTGCACCAGGGCCCGCTGCTGCGCGTGACCCTGGTGCGGCTGGACTGCGACGACCATCAGCTGTGGGTGACGTTGCACCACATCATCGCCGACGGCTGGTCGATGAACATTCTCATCGACGAGTTCTCGCGCCTGTATGCGGCTCATTGCCAGGGCCAGGAGGCCAAGCTGGCGGCTTTGCACCTGGACTATGCCGACTACGGCAGCTGGCAGCGCCAATGGCTGGCCCAGGGCGAAAGCGCCCGGCAACTGGCGTACTGGAAGGATCGGCTCGGTGAGCAGCAGGCGGTGCTCGATCTTGCCACCGACTACCCACGTTCAAACCGCCAAAGCAATGCCGCCGCGCGCTTGAGCGTGCGCCTGCAGCCGAGCCTGGCCGAAGCCTTGCGCAGCCTCGCGCGCGCTCATGACGCCACGCTGTTCATGGTCTTGCTTGCCGGTTTCCAGAGCCTGTTGCACCGTTACAGCGGGCAAACCGACATCCGTGTCGGGGTGCCCAACGCCAATCGGCCGCGCCTGGAAACCCAGGGCCTGGTGGGCTTTTTCATCAATACCCAGGTGCTGCGCGCACAGCTTGATGGCCGCTTGCCGTTCAAGCAGTTGCTGGCCCAGGTGCGCCACACCACCTTGGAGGCCCAGGCCCACCAGGACCTGCCGTTCGAACAACTGCTCGAGGCCTTCCCCGAAGCGCGCGAGCAGGGCCTGTTCCAGGTCATGTTCAACCATCAGCAGCGCGACCTCAGCGCCTTGCGCCGCCTCCCGGGGGTGCTCGCCGAAGAACTGCCCTGGCACAGCCGCGAGGCCAAGTTCGACCTGCAACTGCACAGTGAAGAGGACCATCAGGGCAGGCTGACGCTGTCGTTCGACTACGCCGTGGAACTGTTCGAAGCGGCGACCGTGCAGCGCCTGATCGAACAGTTGACCGGCTTGCTGGAACAGGTCTGCGCGCAACCTGACGTCACCCTTGGCGCGCTGCAATTGCTCGATGCCGAGGGCCGCGCGCGGTTGCTCGAGTGGGGCCAGGCCCCGGCACCGCAGGCGCAGCATTGGCTGGTCGAGCAGCTCAACGAACAGGCACGCAAGACCCCGGAGCGTACCGCCCTGGTGTGGCAGGGCGGCTGTCTCGACTACGCCAGCCTGCACCAGCAAGCCAACCGTCTGGCCCATTACCTGCGTGACAAGGGCGTCGGCCCGGATGTGTGCGTGGCCATTGCCGCCGAGCGTTCGCCGCAACTGCTGATTGGCTTGTTGGCCATTCTCAAGGCCGGGGGGGCCTATGTGCCGCTGGATGTCGATTATCCAGCCGAGCGTCTGGCCTACATGCTCGCCGACAGTGGCGCGAGCCTGCTGCTCAGTCACAGCGACGTGCTCGAGCGCCTGAGCCTGCCGGCCGAGGTCAGCGCCATTGCCATGGACCGCCTCAAGCTCGACAGCTGGCCAAGCCAGCCGCCGGGCCTGCACCTGCACGGTGACAATCTTGCCTATGTGATCTACACCTCCGGCTCCACCGGCCAACCCAAAGGCGTTGGCAACACCCATGCGGCACTGGCCGAGCGCCTGCAGTGGATGCAGGAGCGCTATGCATTGAGTGACAGCGACGTGCTGATGCAAAAGGCGCCGATCAGCTTCGACGTGTCGGTGTGGGAATGCTTCTGGCCGCTGGCCAACGGTTGCCAGCTGGTGCTCGCCGGCCCTGGCGAGCACCGCGACCCGCAACGCATCGCCGAGCTGGTGCGCGAGCATGGCGTGACCACCTTGCATTTCGTTCCGGCCTTGCTCCAGGTGTTTGTCCAGGAACCGCTGGCCGCACAGTGCAGCAGCCTGCGCCGGTTGTTCTCTGGCGGTGAGGCACTGTCGGCAAACCTGCGCGAGCGGGTGCAGCAGGTATTGCCGCAGGTGGCCCTGCACAACCGCTACGGCCCGACCGAAACCGCCATCAACGTCACTCACTGGCAATGCAGCGCTGCCGACGGCACGCGCTCGCCGATCGGCCGGCCGTTGGCCAATGTGCTGTGCCGGGTGCTCGATGCCGAGCTGGAACCGACGCCGCCTGGCGTACCGGGTGAGCTGTACCTGGGCGGTGCCGGCCTGGCGCGGGGTTACCTGGGGCGTGCGGGGCTTACCGCTGAACGGTTCGTGCCGCAGCCCGATGGCGACGGCCAGCGCCTGTACCGCAGTGGCGACCGGGCGCGCTGGCTGGCTGACCTGGGGGCGCTGGAGTACCTTGGCCGCCTCGATCAGCAGGTCAAGCTGCGTGGCTTCCGGGTCGAGCCCGAAGAAGTCGAGGCTTGCCTATTGAAGCAGGCCGGCGTCGAGCAGGCGCTGGTGATGATTCGCGACAGCGCCGCCGGCCCGCAGCTGGTTGGCTACTACAGCGGTATCGACGCGAGCGCGCAGTTGCTGGCAGCCCTGGCCGAGCAACTGCCCGCCTACATGGTGCCAGCGCAACTGGTTCACCTGGCGCAGATGCCGCTGGGCCCGAGCGGCAAGATCGAGCGCAAGGCCTTGCCCGAGCCGCAATGGCAATCGCGTGAACACATCGAACCGGGTACCGCCCTGCAGCAACAGATTGCCGCGATCTGGCGCGAGGTGCTGGGTATCCAGCGGGTCGGCTTGCAGGACGATTTCTTTGCCCTGGGCGGCCACTCGCTGCTGGCCACCCAGATCATTTCCCGTACCCGCCAGGCCTGCAACGTCGAGTTGCCGCTGCGCACCTTGTTCGAGGCCAGCGAGCTGGGCGCCTTTGCCGCGGCAGTGGAGGCAATCCAGCGCAGCGGTGCGCACAACCTGCAAGGCGAGATCCAGCGCATCGACCGTCGCCAGGCGGTGCCGCTGTCCTACTCCCAGCAGCGCATGTGGTTCCTCTGGCAAATGGAGCCGGACAGCCCGGCCTATAACGTCGGCGGCATGGCGCGCCTGAGCGGGGTGCTGGATGTCAGCCGTTTCGAGCAGGCGCTGCAAGCGCTGATCGTGCGCCACGAAACCCTGCGCACGACCTTCCCGAGCATCGACGGCGTGCCGTATCAGTGCGTGGCCGAGGACAGCAACCTGCAGATGAGCTGGCTGGATTTCTCCAGTGCCACAGCGAAGGTTCGCGAGCAACGCCTGCAGGCGTTCGCCGACGAGCAGGCGCACCAGCCCTTCGACCTGGAGCGCGGGCCACTGCTGCGCGCCTGCCTGGTCAAGGCTGGCGAGCGAGAGCACTATTTCGTGCTGACCCTGCACCACATCGTTACCGAAGGCTGGGCCATGGATATTTTCGCCCGCGAGCTGGGCGAGCTTTACGAGGCCTTTGTCGACGAGCGCGAATCGCCGCTGCCACCGTTGCCGGTGCAGTACCTGGACTACAGCGTGTGGCAGCGCCAGTGGCTGGAAAACGGCGAGCGCCAGCGTCAGCTGGAATACTGGCAAGCCCAGCTGGGCGATGAGCATCCGGTGCTCGAACTGCCTGCCGATCGTCCGCGCCCGGCGCTGCAGAGCCATCGCGGTGAGCTCTATCGCTTCGACCTGAGCCCGGAGCTGGCCGCGCGGGTACGCGCCTTCAATGCCGAGCACGGTCTGACCCTGTTCATGACCATGACCGCCACGCTGGCGGTGTTGCTGTACCGCTACAGTGGCCAGACCGACCTGCGTATCGGTGCGCCGGTGGCCAATCGTATTCGTCCGGAAAGCGAGGGCCTGATCGGCGCCTTCCTCAATACCCAGGTGCTGCGTTGCCAGCTCGACGGGCAAATGCGCGTCGCTGAGTTGATCGAGCAGGTGCGCCAGACCGTGATCGATGGCCAGTCCCATCAGGACCTGCCGTTCGATCAACTGGTCGAGGCCCTGCAACCGCCTCGCAGCAGTGCCTACAACCCGCTGTTCCAGGTGATGTGCAACGTCCAGCGCTGGGAATTCCAGCAAAGCCGCGAGTTGGCCGGGATGCAGGTCGAGTACCTGGTCAACGACGCCCGCGCGACCAAGTTCGACCTCAACCTGGAAGTCACCGACCTCGACCGCCGCCTGGGTTGCTGCCTGACCTACAGCCGCGACCTGTTCGACGCGCCGCGCATCGCGCAAATGGCCGCCCACTGGCAGAACCTGCTGGTGGCACTGCTGGGTGATCCCGAGCAACGCCTGGGCGAGTTGCCGTTGCTGGCGGCGGTCGAGCAAAGGGCCTTGTGCGATTCGCTCAAGGGCGACAGCGCCCTGGCGCTGGGGCGGAACATTCACCAGCTGTTCAGTGAACAAGCAGCACGTCAGCCGGATGCCCTGGCCCTGACCTTTGCCGGTGAGCACCTGAGCTACGCTGAGCTCGACGCCCGCGCCAACCAGTTGGCCCGCGTGCTGCGTGAGCGCGGCGTCGGCCCGCAGGTGCGCGTCGGCCTGGCGCTGGAGCGCTCGCTGGAGTTGGTGGTTGGCCTGCTGGCGATCCTCAAGGCCGGGGGCGCTTATGTGCCACTGGACCCGGAGTACCCGCTGGAACGCCTGCATTACATGATCGAGGACAGCGGCATTGCGTTGCTGCTGGGCCAGCGTGCACTGTTCGAGGCCCTCGGGGCGTTGCCCGTCGAGGTCGGCCGCTGGTGCCTGGAAGAGGACCGCGATGCGCTTGCCGCCTACAGTCGCGAAGCCTTGCCAGCGCTGACCTTGCCGGGTCATCAGGCCTACCTGATCTACACCTCTGGCTCCACCGGCAAGCCCAAGGGCGTGGTGGTCAGCCATGGTGAAATCGCCATGCACTGCCAGGCGGTGATCGAGCGTTTTGGCATGCGCAGCAACGACTGCGAGCTGCATTTTTATTCGATCAACTTCGACGCTGCCACCGAGCGCTTGCTGGTGCCGTTGCTCTGTGGTGCACGGGTAGTTTTGCGTGGGCAAGGGCAGTGGGGGGCGCAAGAGATTTGCAGCTTGATCCGCGAGCAGCAGGTGTCGATCTTAGGCTTTACGCCCAGCTATGGCAGCCAGCTCGCCCAGTGGCTGGCCAGCCGCAATGAAAGCCTGCCGGTGCGCCTGGTGATTACCGGTGGCGAGGCCTTGACCGGCGAGCACCTGCAGCGAATTCGCCAGGCGTTCACGCCGCAGCAGTTCTACAACGCCTATGGCCCGACCGAAACCGTGGTCATGCCCCTGGCGTGCCTGGCTCCCGAGCAACTTGAAGCCGGCGCCGGCAGTGTGCCGATCGGCCGCGTGGTCGGGGCCCGCACGGCGTACATCCTCGATGCCGACCTGGCCCTGTTGCCGCAAGGTGGCATTGGCGAGCTGTACGTCGGTGGCGCCGGCCTGGCCCAGGGTTACCACGAACGCCCGGGTTTGAGCGCCGAGCGTTTTGTCGCTGACCCGTTCAGCGACAACGGCGGGCGCCTGTACCGTACCGGCGACCTGGTGCGCCAACGTGCCGACGGTTTGGTCGAGTATGTCGGGCGTATCGACCATCAGGTGAAGATTCGTGGCTTCCGTATCGAACTGGGCGAGATCGAAACCCGCCTGCTCGAACACCCGGCGGTGCGCGAGGCGGTGGTGCTGGCCCTGGACATGCCTGGCGGCAAGCAACTGGCCGCTTATCTAGTGTGCGACCAGGCCCAGGCCGATGCCGCCGGGCAGGCCGAGCTGCGCGACGCACTCAAGGCGCAGTTGCGCCTGCACCTGCCGGACTACATGGTGCCGACCCACCTGGTGCTGCTGGCGCAAATGCCGCTCACCGGCAATGGCAAGCTCGATCGCCGCGCGTTGCCGGCGCCGGACCTGGAGCAGGGCCGCCAGCACTATGAAGCGCCGCGCAGCGAGCTGGAACAGCAGTTGGCGGCGATCTGGCGTGAAGTACTGAATGTCCAGCAGGTCGGTCTGCAGGACAACTTCTTCGAACTGGGTGGCGACTCGATCCTGTCGATCCAGGTGGTCAGCCGTGGGCGTCAGGCCGGGCTGCACTTCACCCCGCGCGACCTGTTCCAGCATCAGACCGTCCAGACTTTGGCCACGGTGGTCAGTCGCAGTGAAACCACTCAGGTCGATCAGGGCCCGCTGAGCGGACGCGCGGCGTTGACGCCGATCCAGCACTGGTTCTTCGACAGCGATGTGCCGCAACCCCAGCACTGGAACCAGGCAGTCCTGCTGGCGCCGGTCGAACGCTTGCATGGCAAGAACCTGGAGCAGGCGTTGCAGCAGTTGCTGCAGCAGCATGATGCCTTGCGCTTGCGCTTCACCCCGGCCGACGGGCAATGGCAGGGCGAATACGCCCAGGCCGACCACCGCGAGTTGCTCTGGCAAGCGTCGGTGACCGATCTGGCTGACTGCCAGGCCCTGTACAGCGATGTGCAGCGCAGCCTCGATCTGGCGCAGGGGCCGCTGCTGCGCGCCTTACTGGTTGAGGACGGCGAGGGGCGCCAGCGCCTGTTGCTGGCGATCCACCACCTGGTGGTCGACGGCGTTTCCTGGCGCGTATTGCTGGAAGACTTGCAGGCGCTGTACCGCGGTCAGTCGCTGGCGGCCAAGACCCGCGCCATGAGCGACTGGGCCGCGCGGCTGGTGGCCTATGCCGGCAGTGATTCGTTGCGTGACGAGCAAACCTGGTGGCAGGCACAGTTGAGTACCGCCAGCCGCGAACTGCCCTGTGATCATCCGCAAGGGGCCAATCTGCACCAGCAGGCGCAAACCCTCAGCGTGCGCCTGGACGCGACCCGCACCCGGCAACTGTTGCAGGAGGCACCCGGTGCCTATCACACCCAGGTCAACGACCTGCTGCTGACCGCCCTGGCCCGCGTGCTGTGCCGTTGGAGCGGCGACAGTTCGGTGCTGGTGCAACTGGAAGGCCACGGCCGCGAGAACCTGTTCGAGGACATGGACCTGACCCGCAGCGTCGGCTGGTTCACCAGTGCCTATCCGCTGAGCCTGAGCCCGTTGAACGTCGAAGGGGCTGCGGAGCAGGGCGTTTCGATCAAGGCCATCAAGGAGCAACTGCGCACTGTGCCGCACAAGGGTGTGGGCTACGGGGTGCTGCGCTACCTGGCCGACACCCCGGTGCGCGAAGCCATGGCCGCGCTGCCGCAGGCGCGTATCACCTTCAACTACCTGGGCCAGTTCGACCAGCAGTTCCAGGCCGGCGCGCTGTACCAGCCGGTGGATGAAAGTACCGGGCTGGCCCACGACCTGGAGGCGCCGCTGCCTAATTGGCTGAGCGTTGATGGCCAGGTCTATGGCGGTGAGCTGCAACTGCGCTGGACCTTCAGCTGCGAGCGTTACGACCTGCAGACCATCGAAACCCTGGTCGAGGCCTACCGCCTGGAACTGATCGGCCTGATCGAGCATTGCCTGAGCCCGGACGCCGGCAGCTTCACACCCTCGGACTTCCCCCTGGCGCAGTTGAGCCAGGAGCAGATCGATGCCTTGCCGGTCGCCGCTGCGCAGATCGAGGATGTCTACCCGCTGACGCCGATGCAGGAGGGGCTACTGCTGCATACCCTGCTGGAACCGGGCACCGGCATCTACTACATGCAGGACCGCTACCGGATCAACAGCGCCCTCGACCCGCAGCGTTTCGCCGCAGCCTGGCAAGCGGTGGTCGGCCGTCACGAGGCCTTGCGCGCTTCGTTCTGCTGGAATGCGGGCGAGGCCATGCTGCAGATCATTCACAAGCCGGGGGCGACGCCGGTCGACTATCAGGACTGGTCCGCTATTCCCGAAGCTGAACAGGAAGCGCGCCTGCAAGCGTTGCACAAGCAGGAGCGCGAAGCCGGTTTCGACTTGCTCCGGCAGGCGCCGTTCCACCTGCGCCTGGTGCGGGTGGGCGCGGACCGCTACTGGTTCATGATGAGCAACCACCACATCCTCATCGATGCCTGGTGCCGTTCGCTGCTGATGAACGACTTCTTCGAGATCTACCTGGCCATGGGCGAGGGCCGTCAGGCGCAGTTGCCGGTGCCGCCGCGCTACCGCGACTACATCGGCTGGTTGCAGCATCAGGACCTGGACGAGGCGCGCCAGTGGTGGCGCAACAACCTCGAAGGCTTCGAGCGCAGCACCGCGGTGCCCAGCGACCGGCCATTGCTGCGTGACCACGCGGTGGAGAATGCCGGCATGGTCGTCGGCGATTGCTACACCCGCCTCGATGCCGTCGATGGTGCCCGCCTGCGCGAGTTGGCCCAGGCTCATCAGCTGACCATCAACACCTTTGCCCAAGCCGCCTGGGCGCTGGTGCTGAGCCGTTACAGTGGTGAGCGCGACGTGGTCTTCGGCGTTACCGTGGCCGGCCGGCCGGTGAGCATGCCGCAGATGCAGCGCACCGTCGGGCTGTTCATCAACAGTATCGCCCTGCGGGTGAAACTGCCCGCAGCGGGTGAGCGCTGCAGCGTGCGCCAGTGGCTGCAAGGACTGCTGGAACGCAACATGGAACTGCGCGAGTACGAGTACCTGCCGTTGGTGAGCATCCAGGAGTGCAGCGAGCTGCCCAAGGGCCAGCCGCTGTTCGACAGCCTGTTCGTGTTCGAGAATGCGCCGGTGGAGGTTGCCGTACTTGATCGAGCGCAGAGCCTTAACGCCAGCTCCGATTCCGGGCGCACCCACACCAACTTCCCGTTGACCGCCGTCTGTTATCCAGGCGACGACCTGGGGCTGCACCTGTCGTTCGACCAGCGTTACTTCGATACTGCCACGGTCGAGCGCTTGCTGGCCGAGTTCAAGCGCTTGCTGCTGGCCCTGGCCGAGGGCTTCCAGGGCGATGTCAGCGAACTGCCGTTGCTCGGTGAAGCCGAGCGGCGTTTCCTGCTCGATGACTGCAACCGCAGCGAGCAGGCCTACAGCCTGGAGCAGAGCTACGCCGAACTGTTCGAGGCGCGGGTGGCGGCGCATCCGCAGCGTATTGCCGCGCGTTGCCTGGAGCAGACGCTGAGCTATGCCGAGCTCAACCGCCAGGCCAACCGCCTGGGCCATGCCCTGGTGGGCGCCGGTGTGGCGGTCGATCAGCCAGTGGCGTTGCTGGCCGAACGCGACTTGCCATTGCTCGGCATGATCGTCGGCTGCTTCAAGGCCGGCGCCGGTTACCTGCCGCTGGACCCTGGCCTGCCCGGTGCGCGCCTGCAACGGATCGTTGAACTGAGCCGCACACCGGTGCTGGTGTGCAGTGAAGCCTGTGCCGAGCAGGGGCGTGCCTTGCTCGACGAGTTGAGCTGTGCCGGGCGGCCGAAACTGCTGATCTGGGAGCAGATCCAGGCAACTGCCGGGCCGGATGGCAACCCGGGCATCTACAGCGGGCCGGACAACCTCGCCTATGTGATCTACACCTCCGGCTCCACCGGGCTGCCCAAAGGGGTGATGGTCGAGCAGCGCGGCATGCTCAATAACCAGTTGAGCAAGGTGCCGTACCTGCAACTGGACGAGCAGGACGTGATTGCCCAGACCGCCTCGCAGAGCTTCGATATTTCGGTCTGGCAGTTCCTCGCCGCACCGCTGTTTGGTGCCCAGGTGGCGATTGTGCCGAATGCCATTGCCCACGACCCGCAGGGCTTGCTGCTGCATGTGCAGGCTACCGGCATCAGCGTGCTGGAGAGCGTGCCGTCGCTGATCCAGGGCATGCTTGCCAACGACCACCAACAGCTCGATGGCTTGCGCTGGATGCTCCCGACCGGTGAGGCGATGCCGCCGGAACTGGCGTCGCAGTGGCTGCAGCGTTATCCGCACATTGGCCTGGTCAATGCCTATGGCCCGGCCGAGTGCTCGGATGACGTGGCGTTCTTCCGCGTCGATGCCGCCTCGACCCGGGGCAGCTACCTGCCGATCGGCACGCCGACCGACAACAACCGCCTGTACCTGCTTGGCGACGATCAGCAACTGGTGCCGCTGGGTGCCGTAGGTGAGCTGTGCGTTGCCGGTACCGGCGTCGGCCGTGGCTATGTCGGTGACCCGGTGCGTACTGCGCAAGCCTTTATCCCGCATCCGTTCGGTGCGCCTGGCGAACGTTTGTATCGCACTGGCGACCTGGCGCGTCGACGTACCGACGGTGTGCTCGAGTACGTCGGGCGTATCGACCATCAGGTGAAGATCCGCGGCTATCGCATCGAGCTGGGCGAGATCGAAGCGCGCCTGCATGAGCAGAGCGCGATTCGCGATGCGGCGGTCGGGGTTCAGGACGGGGTCAATGGCAAGCATCTGGTCGGCTATCTGGTGGCCAGCACTGCGGGTGCCGATACCAGCGTGTTGCTGGAACAGGTCAAGCAGCGTCTGCGTGCCGAGCTGCCGGAGTACATGGTGCCGCTACACTGGGCCTGGCTCCAGCAACTGCCGCTCAATACCAACGGCAAGCTCGACCGCAAGGCCTTGCCGGCCATCGACATCGGCGCCCAGCACAGTCAGGCCTACCTGGCACCGCGCAGCGAACTGGAAGCGACCCTGGCCGGTATCTGGGCCGAGGTGCTCAAGGCTGAGCGGGTCGGGGTACGCGACAACTTCTTCGAGTTGGGCGGGCATTCATTGCTGGCCACCCAGATCGCTTCGCGGGTGCAGAAGGTGCTGCAACTGAACGTGCCGCTGCGGGCCATGTTCGAGTGCAGTACCGTCGAGGAACTGGCGACCTATGTCGAGGGCCTGAAGGCCAGTGAGCTGAGCGACGACAAGGTCGACCGCCTCAGTGACCTGATGGCCGAGCTGGAAGCGCTGTAGGGCTTCAGGCCGGGGCGGGGCGGGTACGCAGCAGGTCGTGCTTGAGCAAGGCGACCGATGCGGCAAGCAATACGGCGTCCTTGATCAGGAAGGACGTCGCCCCACCCATGGCCGGAAAGCCCCCGGCGCTGTTCTCCCAGCCGCCCGGGGTAGTGATGATCAGGGTCAGGGTGGTGGTGTAGGTGAGCACTGAACCCAGTGCTCCGATCACTGCCACCCGCGGTTGCCAGATACCGGCCAGCAACGCCGCGCCAGTCGCCCATTCTGCTACGCCCAGTGCATAGCTGGCGCCTTGGATGCCAAAGGCCAGGTGCAGCCAGGACAACAGCGGGCTGTTATCGATCAGCGGGATCAGCGCCTGGGCTTCGTAGTCGAACCACTTGGTATAGCCAAAGCCGAAGAAGATCAGGATCAGGCTCCAGCGCAGCAGCTGGATGTCGAGGGAGGAGTGGAGGAAACGGTCAAGGCAGGCAGGGCGGGTCATGGCGAGGTCCTGTGGTTGGATGAGGCAGGTATTCTCCAGACGCCGTGACCGCCCTGTTGTTACATCCGCCGGCTGTTCAACGTTTGCCGAGGATCTTGCCGAGCAGCTCCGGTCGCGGTGCGCCCTGTTGGGTTTGCAGCTGTTGCTGGTCGTCCAGGTAGAAAATGGCCGGCGTTGCTGACAGACCGAGCTCTTCCATCACCGCCAGGTTGGCGTCGAGCTTGCTTTGTACGGCTTCGGGAATCTTCTCCAGGGCCTTGAGGGTGCTAGCCTTGCCGGCCTGCTCATGTTGCGCCAGGGCCTTGGCCGGGTCATGGCTGGCCAGCAATGTGGCGGATTTACCCGGGCTGTCTTCGCGAATGATGCCGACCATGATATGGCGCAATTGCACCTTGCCGGACTCGACCCAGGGCCGCGCCTGCTGCCAGAACATATTGCAGTACGGGCAGTTGGGGTCGCTGAACAGGTAGACGATACGCGGTGCATCGGCCTTGCCGTCGGCGATCCAGGCGGTTTTTTCCATCTTCGCCCAGACCTCTTTGGCCATCGGCGCATACACCAGTTTTTCCAGCGGCGCCTGGCTCAGGTCCTGGCCCTGCTCGTCGAACAGGCTACCCACCAGCACGTGCTTGCCATCGGCGGTCAGGTACAGCGCCAAGCCGCGGTTCTGGTACTCGGCGGCATAGCCGCGCAGGCCGTTGGGGGCATCGAAGCTGCCTTTGATTTTCGCGCCTTTGGCTTCCAGCTGCTGGACGGCCTTGGGCAAGTCTTCGGCCAGCACCAGTGGGCTGGTTATCAGGCCCAGGGCCAGCGTGAGGGGCAGTTTTAGCAGAGATCGCATGCGACGTTCCTTGTGGGGGATGGGGCGGCAGGCGCGGGCGCGCGCTCGAAAGATTGCAGGGCGTGGCTGAGGCTGGCACGCGACAGTTCGCCCAGGTGGCTGCCGACCAGGCGGCCCTCGGCGTTGTAGAACAAGGTCGTGGGCAGGGCCATGGAGCCGACTTTCTGTGCCAGTTGGCCGCCACTGTCGAACAATACGTGGGAAAGGTTCAGGCCCGTGGTCGCGAGGAAGGTGACCACGGTTTGTGGCGCCTCGCCCTGGTTGACGAACAGGAAGGTGATGTCCGGGTAGTCGCCCTGGGCCTGTTGCAACACCGGCATCTCGCGCCGGCACGGCGGGCACCAGGTGGCCCAGAGGTTGATCACCAGCGGCTTGCCGCGGTACTCGGCCAATTGTATGGCCTGGCCGTTGGCCTTGCGCAGGCTCATGTCGGGCAGTTGTGTGCCCTGGTCATAGAGATGGCTGGCCAGGCTGCCGAGCAGCCAGAACAGGCCGCCACTGAGCAGTCCCCAGCCCAGCGGCCGGCGCAGGGCCGGCCGGCGATAAGCCAGGCAGAACGCTCCGATGGCGACCGCGAGCAGGCCTGGCCAGAGCAGGAAGCCGCCGTCGCGCAGGTCGATGATCTGCAGCAGGTCCCCTTGGTACATTGACCAGTAGCGGATGACAAAACCCACGCGAGCACTGAACAGGCCCAGCAAGAACAGGCCGAACAGCACTGATTCCGGGTTGTCGCCACCACGCTTGGCGACGCGCCAGCCGACCAGGCTGGCCAGGGCCAGGGCACAGATCAGCAGCAGGTGGTTCAGGGCCATGGTCAGCGGCCCGAGCGCGACAGTCAGCATCATCCTTGGCTCCGGGTGGCGGCCCAGTGTTGGAGAAAGTTCGCCGCATCGATTTCACCGGTGATGCGTCGGGCCCGGCGTTCGCTGCCCTCCGGGCCGATCCAGATCAGGCTGGGCGGGCCCGGGACCTGGTAGCGCAGCAGCAACTCGCGGCTGGACGCTGCATCAGCGGTTACATCCAGGCGCAGCAGGCGCACGCCGCTCAGTGCCGCCAGCACGTCGGCACGGGCGAAGACCTGTTTTTCCATGACCTTGCACGACACGCACCAGTCAGCATAGTAGTCGAGCATCACCCACTGGCCCTGGGCCTTGGCCGCCTCCAACTCACGCTGCAGGTCGGCTGGCTGGCTCACGGTGGTGAAGGCATCGCGGTGCTCGGCGAGGGTTGCCGGGCCGTTGCCGGCGGTAAACGGCTGCAGCGGTTGCCACGGGTCATTGCCACCGGCGGCAGCGCCAACGATCAACAGGCTGCCCCAGAACCCCAGCAGCAGCGACGCTGCGCGCAGCGCTCGCAGTGCCTGCAACGCCGGCCACGCGGCCCAGGCCAGGGCGATCAGCCAGGCGCCGGCAAGGCCGAGCCACAGCGACGGCTCCAGCACCGCGCGCAAGGTATACAGCGCCATGGCCAGGAAGACGAAGCCGAACAGGCCCTTGACCCGGTTCATCCAGGCGCCCGGGCGTGGCAGGTAGCGGTTGCCCAGGGTCACCAGCAACAGCAGCGGCAAGCCCATGCCCACGCCCAGGGTGAACAGCACCAGGCCGCCATGCACGGCGTTGCCGCTCTGGGCGATGTACAGCAGGGCGCCGGCCAGTGGTGCGGTCATGCACGGGCCCATCAGCAGGCCCGACAAGGCCCCGAGCAAGGCGGCGCCATACAGGTTGCCGCCACGGGTGCCGTGCCCGGCCCGCTCCAGGCGGTCACGAATCCACACCGGCAGCTGCAGCTCGAAGGCGCCGAACATCGGCAGGGCCAGCAGCACGAACAAACCGGCCAGGGTGCCCAGCAGCCAGGGTTGCTGCAGCCAGGCCTGAAAGCTGGCCCCCAGCAGCGCGGCAACCACGCCCAGGGCGGCATACACCAGGGCCATGCTCAGCACATAGACACTGGCCAGCAACCAGCCGCGGCGGGCACTGGCACCGCTGCCCAGGACCAGCCCGGCGAGAATCGGCAGCATCGGCAGGGAGCACGGGGTGAAGGCCAGCAGCAGGCCCAGGCCGAGGAAGGCCAGCAGGCTCCAGGCCAGAGTGGACTGCTGCAGGCCACCGGCCAGGGCCTGGTCGCTGGCTTGCGTGTCGACGGTCGTGCCGCCCAGGCTGACCAGGCTGGTTTGTGGCGGGTAGCACAGGCCGGCATCGGCGCAGCCCTGCCAGCCCATGCGCAGTTCACCGCTGGCGCTGGCGGGCAGGATCAGTTCCAGCTCGCCACGGTATACCTGGGTTTCACCAAAATACTCGTCGCTGTGGGGCAGGGCGGCGGGCAATTCGGGCTGCTGCTTCGGCGCCAGGCCGTCGAATTTCAGGCGTTTCTGGTACAGGTAGTAGCCGTCGGTGATCTGCCAGTGCAGGCGCATCTGCCCGGTCTCCAGGCGTTCGCTGCTGAACACGAAGGCCTTGTTGACCGGCAGGAAGTCGCTCTGGGCAAACGGGTTGGCCTGGCTCAGGCCGCTTAGCAGGAACATCAGGGCAAACAGAAAAACGCGCATGTCGACGCCTTGGCAATGCGATGAAGGGCCAAGCTTGGCCCAGCCCGATTAACCGAAAGTTAACCCGGCGCCTGACGATTGTCGCCAAGGCCGCGACGGCTGTGGCCTGGCGCGGCATAATCCTCGGTTAATCCGCCTGGGCTTGAATAAGGCCTTTCATGACCGAGACCCGACCATGCACGTATTGCTCTGCGAGGATGATGACCTGATCGCCAGCGGCATCAGCGCCGGCCTGACCGCCCAGGGCATGACCGTCGACCGGGTGGCCAGCGCCAGCGCGGCCCAGGCCATGCTCCAGGCCGCAGCATTCGATGTCATGGTGCTCGACCTGGGCCTGCCCGACGAAGACGGCCTCAAGCTGCTGCAGCGCTTGCGTCAGCAGGGTCATTCATTGCCGGTACTGATCCTCACCGCCCGCGATGCGGTCACCGATCGGGTCGAGGGCCTGCAAGCCGGTGGCGACGACTACCTGCTCAAACCCTTCGACCTGCGCGAGCTCGCCGCACGCCTGCACACCTTGTTGCGCCGTGCGGCCGGGCGGGCGGTGAACGTCATCGAACACGGCCCGCTCAGCTACGACCCCAGCAGCCGTGAAACCTGCCTGGGCGGCCAGCCGGTCGACCTCTCGCGCCGCGAGCAGGCGCTGTTGCAGGCGCTGTTGCACAACCGTGGCCGGGTGTTGTCCAGCGAGCAGCTCAAGGACAGCGTCTACGGCTTTGGTGACGAGGTCGAGAGCAATGCCCTGAACGTGCATATCCATCACCTGCGGCGCAAGCTGGGCAACGGTATCGTCGAAACGGTGCGTGGCCTGGGTTATCGCCTGGGGCCGGCGCAATTGCCGCAGGAGCCGCAACCATGACCCTGCGTTTGCGCCTGACCCTGATCCTGGGTACCGCCTTCATCGTCATCTGGGTGCTGGCGGCGGCGTGGATGCTGCGCGACCTGCGCATGCAGATGATGTTCTCCCTCGATCAACGCCTGGTGGCCTCGGCGCGCATGGTCGCAGGTCTCGTCGACCAGTTGCCGCAGCCGTTGTCGAGCAAGGGCGAGGGCACGCGCCTGAGCGCTGATCAACTGAGCGTCGACGGCATGGCCTGCCAGGTCAGCTCGCTGCGGGGTGAAATCCTCGCCCGCAGCCACAACAACGAACAGACCCTCGACGACCAGCGCAGCGGTTTTCACGACCAGACCATCGATGGTGCGCGCTGGCGCAGTTTCACCTATGCCCATGGCGATGTACGCATCACCACCGCCGACCGCCACCAGGAGCGCGAGGCCCTGAACCGTTCGATCCTGCTGGCGGCCTCGGCGCCGGTGCTGATGGCCTTGCTCGGCAGTCTCGGTTTGCTGTGGATGGGGGTTGGCAAGGGCCTGGCGCCGCTCAACCGCATGCGCGATGCCTTGCGCCGGCGCAGCCCGGATTCCCTTGAGCCGCTGCAGGTGCGCGGCCTGCCCAGTGAGCTGCAACCGTTGCTGGAAACCCAGAACCAGCTGTTCCTGCGCATCGGCCAGACCATCGAGCGCGAACGGCGGCTGACCGATGATGCCGCCCATGAGCTGCGCAGCCCGCTGACCGCGATCAAGACCCACCTGCAGGTGGCCCGGATGACCGACGGCGAGGTCCGCGAGCAGGCGCTGGAGCATGCCGAACAGGGCGCTGATCGCCTGCATCGGACGCTTGAGCAATTGCTCCTGCTGGCGCGGGTGGAAGGTCGCCTGTCGTTCGAAGATGGCCTGCAATGCAATGCCGAGCAGATCGCTCGCCAGGCGATTCAGGACACCGGCATCGACAACGCCCGGCGTATTGATCTGCAGTTGGCACCCGGTGCGGCCCTAGTCTACCTCGGCATGCCCACGCCGCTGGCGGTGACGGCCTTGCGCAACCTGCTCGACAACGCCCTGCGGCATACCCGCGCAAGCGCACCCGTGGAGTTGGCGGTGCAGGTGGAGCAGGACCGGGTGGCGTTCCTGGTCCGCGATCACGGCCCGGGCATTGCCGACCAGGACCTTGAGCACCTGACCGAACGCTTCTGGCGCAACAGCCAGAGTGGCGGTTGCGGGCTGGGCCTGGCCATCGTCCAGGCGATCGTCCAGCGCTGCGCCGGCAGCTTGCGCTTTGACAGCCGCAGCGATGGCTTGCGGGTACTGCTGCAGATTCCATTGCGCACACGCGCGCAATGAGGGGCTGTGTACTGCGGGCCAGAAAAAAACCTCAGCGGTGACAGCCAAGCGGCTAAATCCTCGCGGCGCTGAAGCGTTTTTCAAGCGATAACAACCCGCACCCATCTGGTAACAGGCGCGTGACGGGCACATCCGCTTGCTTGCGAGGGTTTTCCCCGATGTCAGTCGCTATCAGCCTTGCCCAGGCGCACCCGGTGTCTTCGGACACCCTGGCTCCTGAAACACTTTACGCATTCGACGAATCGCCGTTACTGGCCCGACAGAACCAGCAGGAATCCAATGCCCGCAGCTACCCGCGGCGTATCCCGCTGGCGCTCAAGCGTGCCCGTGGCCTCTATGTCGAGGACGTCGAAGGGCGTCAGTTCATCGACTGCCTGGCCGGTGCCGGCACCCTGGCCCTGGGCCACAACCACCCGGTGGTGATCGAAGCGATCCAGCAAGTGCTGGCCGATGAACTGCCGCTGCATACCCTGGACCTGACTACGCCGGTCAAGGACCAGTTCGTCCAGGACCTGTTCAGCCTGCTGCCGGAGCAACTGCGCAGCGAAGCGAAAATCCAGTTCTGCGGGCCGACCGGCACCGATGCGGTGGAAGCGGCGCTGAAACTGGTCCGCACCGCCACCGGGCGCAACACCGTACTGTCGTTCCAGGGTGGCTACCATGGCATGTCCCAAGGGGCGCTGAGCCTGATGGGGAGCCTGGGGCCGAAGAAACCGCTGGCGGCCCTGCTGGCCAATGGCGTGCAGTTCCTGCCGTACCCTTATGACTACCGTTGCCCTTTTGGCTTGGGCGGCGAGGCGGGTGTGAAGGTCAACCTGCACTACCTGGAAAACCTGCTGAGCGACCCGGAAAGCGGCGTGCAATTGCCGGCGGCGGTGATCGTTGAAGTGGTCCAGGGCGAAGGCGGGGTGATTCCGGCGGATATCGAGTGGCTACGCGGTGTGCGGCGTATCACTGAAAAAGCCGGTGTAGCGCTTATCGTCGATGAGATTCAGAGCGGCTTTGCCCGCACTGGCAAGATGTTCGCATTCGAGCACGCGGGCATCACCCCTGACGTCGTGGTGCTGTCCAAGGCCATTGGCGGTAGCCTGCCGCTGGCGGTGGTGGTTTACCGCCAATGGCTGGACACCTGGCAGCCAGGGGCGCATGCCGGCACCTTCCGGGGTAACCAGATGGCCATGGCCGCAGGCTCGGCGGTGATCAATTTCCTCAAGGCGCATGACCTGTGTGCGCACGCCGAGGAAATGGGTGAGCGTCTAGCCGGCCATCTGCGGCGTCTGCAGCAAGACTTCCCGCAGTTGGGCGACATCCGTGGCCGTGGCTTGATGCTGGGTGTCGAGCTGGTCGATCCCAATGGCCGGCTCGATACCCAAGGGCATCCGCCAGTCTGCCCGCGTCTGGCACCGCTGGTGCAGTGTGAATGCCTCAAGCGCGGTTTGATCCTCGAATTGGGTGGCCGTCAGGGGGCGGTGGTGCGCTTCCTGCCGCCGCTGATCATCACCGCTGAGCAAGTCGATGAAGTGGCCGGACGGTTTGCCCGTGCCGTCGGCGCGGCGGTGGCGAGCTTGTAAACCTCCGTTATGGAAAAAAGCCAGGTGCAGTGCACCGGGCTTTTTTATGGTTCTTAACGGAGTCCTGGGTTGGGATGCTGAGGTTGTGGGCTTATCCATTCGGTGTGGCGCCGCTGCTGGCAGCGGCGCCACAGCAAATGGATAAGCTCGCAGCCGGAACAAGCCAAGCCAAGCCAAGGATCCTAGCCCCCCAGGATTCCGTGAAGAACCTTAAATTTACCCTTTCAGGATACGTCCTAGCTTGGATAAAGCCTGCTTCATGGCTGATACGGGTAGGACGATGACGATTTCGCGACGAGGATTCATAGCTGGTCTGGCAGTGGCGGGCGCGACGGTGCCAGCCGCCTACTATGCGCACAAGCAACTGACCCATGATCCCGAGGACGATATCGTGACCCCCGGCGAGGCCAGCGTCGAGCTGGCCGACAGCGCTGGCCAGCAATTGGCCGATCAGTTGCGTGGGGTCTGGGAGCTGCGCTTTGACGGTGTCGATGGCGGCCTGGCCGGCTTACCTCGCGAAGGCGTGCTGATGTACCTGGACGTCGCCACCAAGGGCCGTGGCCTGCGCGGATATGTCGATCGCGAAAGCGTCCTGCGCAGTGATGGGCCGGCAGCTTACCGGGTGCTGGGTGACTTGCTGGCGGCCTCTACGGCCACGGTGCGCTGGCGACTGATGAGCAACCTGGGTGGGCCGGGCTACGAATGTTCGGCGAGCCTGGATGAAGTCTGGGGCAACTTCGGCAATGCCGGCAGCGGTACCCTCAGTGGCCGCTTGCAGCCGCTGGATCGTTCTATGGCGTTGCCCCTGGCCGACAGCCGTTTCGTCGCCGTCAAACGTCTGTTTCCCGAGGCCCGTGAGCGGTTGCCCTATACACCGCAATTGCAGGCCTGGCTGATCAGCCCCGAACACCGGTTGTTCCATCAACTCTGGCATGCCACCCGTGACAAGTGGCACCGCTTGCCGAAAGAAAAGCACGGTGCCTTGCGCGGCCTGGGCTGGCAGCCTGGCCCGCGCGAGCGGGAGCGTGATGCCCGAGGTCCGCGCAAGCATCGCAATGGCTCGGGGGTGGACTTTTTGTTCATGCACCGACACATGCTGGGCACTGCCCGCTCCATGCAGGACCTGCCTTCCTGGAGGCATTTCCCCTTGCCGCAACCCAGTGTCGAGCACGACCGCCAGGGCTTTGCCCGCTACTACGATAACCACGATGGCTACTGCGTGCCGCCCGGGTGGCGGGCGCCGGGCGATGAGGCTTATGGCCAGTGGGTCTCGGCGATCAAGGCCGGGGAGACGTTCTGCAGTAACTTTCAGGTCTGGGAGTCGCAGTACCAGGACCCGCTGTACCTGTCGAAGCTGACCCTTGGCACGTTCGGTTCGGAGCTGGAGATGAACCTGCACGACTGGCTGCACATGGGCTGGGCCTCGGTGCCACGTGACCCGGTCAACGGTGCTCCGGTTCCCTTTGCGCGTGATCCGGCCGATTTTGCCGGGCGTTGGTTCGGAGCAGAAAACGACTTTCTCGGCGACCCGTTCTCGTCCCATGTGAATCCGGTGTTCTGGGGCTTTCACGGCTGGATCGATGACCGCATCGAGGACTGGTTCCGGGCCCACGAGCGCTACAACCCCGGGCAAGTACGGCGTCTTGAGGTCAATGGGGTGCAGTGGTTTGCCCCGGGACGCTGGGTCGAAGTCGATGACCCGTGGCTGGGGCCAGTGACCCATGGTTGCAGTACCACGCCAGGGATGTTCCCCGGCAAGTCGGTGGAAATGGATGTAGAGACCATGAAGCTGGCCTTGCGTATCACTTTTGGTGAGGACGACAAGATTGGCGACCTGGTCCGCCGGGTACCGCAACGGCCCTGGTATGCGCGGCATCTGTCATTGCGCGGGATTGTTTCCTGATTCCTTGTATTGGGCCTGCTTTGCAGGCCATCGCCGGCAAGGCCGGCTCCCACAGGGTTTGTGCAGGCAGGCCAATGATTTAGCGAACCACCTGCCATCCGCCACCCAATGCCTTGTACAGCGCCACGCTGCCTTGCAACCGGGCCAGGCGCAGTTGTACCTGCTGGTCCTGGGCTTGATACAGCGTGCGTTGGGTTTCCAGTACTGTCAGCAGGGTCTCGGCACCCGCCTGGTAGCGGCGCTCAGACAGTCTGAAAGCGATCTGCGCCTGCTCCACTTCCTCATCCTGCGACTGGCGCTGCTGGTCGACGCCACTGATGCCATTGATGGCCCTTTCGACATCGGCAAAGCCGTTGATGATGCTGCTGCGGTAATTCTCCAGCAGTTCATCCTGCTTAGCGCGGGCTTTGTCGCGTTCGGCGCGCAAGCGGCCGTTGTTGAAGATCGGCGCAGCCAACCCGGCACTCAAGGTGTAGTAGGGGCTACGCATCACCTGGGTAAAGGTATCGGCGCCTGAACCCAGGTCGGCGCCCAGGGTCAGGCTCGGCAGCATCGCCGCGCGGGCTACCCGTACGTCTGCCTGGGCAGCGGCCAGGCTGGCTTCGGCAGTGGCGATATCCGGACGGCGGCTAAGCAGCTCGCTGGGCACGCCGCTGCCGATTTGCGGCCAGTTCAGGCGGGTGATCGATTCTTCAAGGGCGGGCAGCGCCTGCACTGGCTCGCCGAGCAAGGTCGCCAGGGTGATGCGCGCCTCCTGCAACTGCTGCTCGAACAGTGGTACCTGGCGTTGCTGGCCGGCAACCAGGCTGCGTTGCTGGGCTAGTTCCAGGGCGGTGGCCGAGCCGGATTGATAGCGGGTTTCGACCAGGCGCAGGACATCCTCGGCATTACTCAGATTGAGGCGGGCAATATGCACCTGCTCTCGCAGGGCCAGGCTCTGCAGGTAGCTGTTGGCGACGCCGCTGAGCAGGGTCAGTTCGACGGTCTGGCGATCGAAACGGCTGGCATCCAGGTTGAACAGGGCGCTGTCGCGTGCGGCAGTCTTGCCGCCCCAGAAGTCCACTTCGTAGCTGGCGCTCAAGCGGGTGCCGAACGAGGTGCTGGTGCGTTCGCGGCTGCTGGCATCGAGCTGGTCGAAGCCGTTGCCATGCAGCAGGCGTTGGCGTCTGGCATCGAGGCCGAACTTGAGCTCGGGCAACAACGGCGCGCCGGCAATGACCGCCGAAGCCTGGGCCTGGCGAATACGCGCTGCGGCAGCGGCCAGGTTGAAGCTGTTGCGCCTGGCCTGTTCGATCAGTTGATCAAGCGCGGGGCTGGAGAACTGCCGCCACCAGTTCTCGTGGGGCAGCGGGGTGCTGGTCGCCTGGCCTTGCCACTGCGCTGGCGCCTGCAGGCCGCTTGAAAGTGTAGGGGCGGTCGACGTGCAGGCGGCAAGCACCAAACTGATCGAGAGGAAACTGAGACGGCAGGGCAGGTTCATGGATTATTCGCTGGTTAGGGCTTTGACCGGGTCGAGGCGGGCGGCTTTGCGGGCCGGCATGAAACCAAACACCACGCCGGTGATCACTGCACAGGCAAAGGCGCCGAGCACGGCGGGCAAGGAGAAGGCCACGGCAATATCGGCCAGGAGCAACACGCCGCCAATCAACAGCGCCAGGGCAATGCCGGTGACGCCGCCGACCATCGACAGAAGCACCGCTTCACTGAGGAACTGACGCAGGATGTCGCGCTGGCGGGCGCCGGTGGCCATGCGGATACCGATCTCGCGGGTGCGCTCGCGAACCGTCATCAACATGATGTTCATCACCCCGATGCCACCCACCAGCAAGGAGATGGCGGCGATCGAACCCAGCATCAGCGACAAGGTGTTCTGTGTCCGTGCTTCGGCCTGAATCAGCGCCGCGTCGTTGGTCAGCTCGTAGTCGTGCTTGCCATGGTGGAGTTTGCGCATCAGTCGGTCGATGGCCGCTTCAGTGTCGGCCACGCGCCGCGAGTCGGCGGCGGCGATGGTCACATACTCCGGGTCGCGGCTGCCGAACAGGCGGATTGCCGCAGCCGAGTAGGGCACCACGATGCGCGCGTCGCTGTCCTGGTCCCCGGAGCTGGCGCCTTTGCCGGCGAGCATGCCAATCACCTGGAAGGGCACGTTTTCGACCAGGATGTAGTGGCCGATGGGGTTGGTACTGGCGCCAAACAGCTTTTCGCGTACTTTCTGGCCAATCACGGCGACGGCTGCGGCGTGCTGTTCGTCGGCTTCGGTGAAAAAACTGCCCTCGACCACCGGCCAGTTGAAAATCTCGGGAAAATACGTGTTGTTGCCGCCGACATAGAACTGTTGGTTGTTGCTGCCGTAGCGCACCATCAGTTTGCTGCCGATCACTGGCATGATCATCTTCACCTGAGGCAGGCTGGAGACTGCGGCGACATCATTGAGGGTTACGACCCCGGCAGGTTCGCGCAGGGTCGGCGCGCTACCGCTGAGGTAAAGAATGTTCGAACCGAAGGCGGCCATCTGCGCCATGACCTGGCGCTTGCTGCCTTCACCGACGGCCAGCATGACCACCACCGACGCTACGCCGATGACGATCCCCAGCAGGGTCAGGGCGGTGCGCAAGCGGTTGATCCACATGATCCGCCAGGCCGCTTGCAGGGCTTCGACCAGCTCGCCTTTCCAGGCCCCGTTCAGGGTCGCGCCCTGGCTCAGGCGCTGGCGCAGGTCTTCGGCCCGCAGCCCGCGAGTGCCGGGTTCGGGGCAGGCCTGTTGCGCTGCCGAGTCGCTGAGCACCAGCCCGTCGCGAATCTCGATGACCCGATTGGCCCGTGCCGCGACTTCGCGGTCGTGGGTGATCAGGATCACCACATGGCCCTGGCTGGCCAGTTCGTCGAGCAGTGCCATCACCTCGGCGCCGCTCTGGCTGTCCAGCGCGCCGGTTGGCTCGTCGGCGAGGATGATGTGCCCGCCGTTCATCAAGGCGCGGGCGATCGACACCCGTTGCTGCTGGCCGCCGGACAACTGGTGCGGGCGGTTACCGGTGCGGCTGGCCAGGCCCAGGCGCTCGAGCAGGGCGGCGGCGCGGGCGTGGCGTTCGGTGGCGGGGGTGCCGGCATAGATCGCTGGCATTTCGACGTTTTCCTGGGCCGAGCCCGAGGCGATCAGGTGGTAACCCTGGAAGACAAAACCAAAGGCCTCCCGGCGCAGCCAGGCCAGTTCGTCAGTGTCGAGCTCGGCAACGTCCTTGCCCGCAAAGTAGTAGCTGCCTGAGGTGGGGCGGTCCAGGCAGCCGAGGATGTTCATCAGCGTTGATTTGCCGGAGCCGGAGGCGCCGACAATGGCAACGAACTCGCCCGGGTGGATGGCCAGGCTGATACCGCGCACCACCTCGACCTTGGGCGTATCGATGCCGCCATAGGATTTGCGGATATCGCGCAGTTCGATCAGGGGCGTGGACATTCAACCCCCGCTCGCGGCGGGTGCGCCGATCAGCAGGCGCTCGCCTTCGGTCAAGCCGTCGAGCACCTGTACCCGCAGGCGGTCGCTCAATCCGGTGCGCACCTGGCGCTGGTTGACCGTGCCGTTGCTGTCGAGTACCTGGGCGATGCGCAGGTCATTGCCATCGGCGTGTTCATCCAGTGCCGCCACCGGCACGGTCAGCACCTTGCTGGCGCGCCCGGCAACAAAGAACACCTGGGTGGTCATCTGCGCCATCAATGCGTTGTCCGGGTTGTCTACATCCAGCAGCACGGTGTAGAGCACCACCTTGCTGCTGGCGCCACTGCCGCTGGCACTGGCCGGGCTGCCACCGCCCTGGCTGGTTTGATCGAGGGGTTTGGGCGGCACCGGTAGAATCTGCCGCACACTGCTGGCCCAGCGCCGTTTGCCGCCGGCCAGGGTGGTGAAATAGGCCGTCATGCCAGGCTTCACGTGGCCGATATCGGCTTCGGAGACCTGCGCCCAGACGGTCATGGGCGACAATTTGGCAATGCGCAGGATCAGCGGGGTCTGCTGCTGGGCGTTGAGGGTCTGGCCTTCGCGAGCATCGACAGCGACCACGGTGCCGGACATCGGTGCATAGATGCGCGTGTAGCCCAGCTCGGCTTCATCGCTGCGCAGGTTGGCCTGGGCCTGGCGGATTTGTGCGCGATACATGTCGATGCGCGCCTGGGTCACCTTGAGTTGGGCCTGGGCACTTTGTACGTCCTCTTCGCGGGTTGCCCCGCCAGCGGCAAGGTTGCGCTGGCGCTTGTACTGTTGCTCGGCCAACTGGTATTGGGCCTTCTGCTCATCGAGCTGGGCGTTGAGGTTTTCGATCGAAAAACGCCCGGCATCCAGTTTGGCCTGCTGGGTCGAAGGGTCGATTTCCACCAGCAACTGGCCTTCCTTGACCTGGTCGCCAACCTCCACATGCAGTTTGCGGATCTGTCCGGACGCCTGGGCGCCAACGTCCACATAGCGCCTGGGTTGCAAGGTGCCCAGGGCGGTGACGCTGCTTTCGATATCCCCGCGGGTGACGGCCACGGTACTGAGCGGGTCGCTGCCGGCTGGCAGGGTTGTCCAGGCGAGCAGGGCGCCGAGGCTTAGCAGGCCGAGGCTGTAGAGGGCCGCGCGGCGGCGAGTGGAAGAACGTCTCATGCAGGGGTTCCAGCCAGAAGGTAGGGCCCGTGACTTCACCCTGGCGGTATGACTCGACAGGCACGGGAGGCTCCCAGGTAAACGAGGTGAAGGCGTTGGAATTTACCGGGGTGCGAGGTGCTTGCTGAGAATAATTATAATTTGTATTATTGCATTCTGCCATCATTCAGACCCGCTTAACCCAGAGCCAAGGGAATTCCCGCAGATGTCGCGGCCAGGTGTTGTGTTGGAAAGCTACTATCGCGAACTGGTGAGTTTCCTTTGTGCCCGCCTGGGTAACCGGCAGGCCGCTGAAGACGTTGCCCACGATGCCTATATCCGGGTACTGGAGCGCACTGGCGGGAATGACATAGAGCATCCGCGCGCGTTTCTCTACCGTACGGCCCTGAACCTGGTGATCGACGGTCATCGGCGCGGGCTGCTGCGCCAGGCCGAGCCACTTGAAGTGCTCGATACCGATGAGCGTTTCTTTTCTCCGGCGCCGTCCCAGAACATGGACCTCAACCAGCGCCTGGACCTGATGCAGCGTGCCCTGGCCGAGCTCAGCCAGCCTTGTCGCGAGTGTTTCCTGCTGCGCAAGCTCGATGGCCTGTCGCACCCGCAGATTGCCGAGCGCCTGGGTGTCTCGCGCAGTCTGGTGGAAAAACACATTGTCAATGCCATGAAACACTGCCGGGTGCGGATGCGCGAATGGGAGTCGCAGTAAGGCCAGGCGCGGGGCGGATGTGAAAAATTCGTGGTGACGTTGCTTGATTTCTGCCCGATTCCCGACAACTATCAATACAGACCCTTTATCTGGCGGGTGCTCGCCAATAGCCTGCAATTGATGAGTGGCGCAGTATGGTCAAGGAACATCGCTAACGCTGTTTGCCTTGGTCATAGACAATGCCGAACAAATCGCTGCGAATACTGATCGCCGACGAACACCCGATGCAGTTGCTGCAACTGGAGCGCATGCTCAATGGCATGGGCTACTACCGCATCGCCCCGGTCGAGAGTTTCGAAGATCTGCAGCGCCTGGTGCAAAGTGCATTGCAACCGTTCAACCTGCTGCTGGGCAATATCGACCTGGCCAGCCATGCCGGGGTCGACCTCGAGCGCTTTTGCCAGGTCAACCCGTTGATTCAGCACGCGTTGTTGTATGAATCGCAGCATTTGAAGATCCCCACCATTCCTGACAGCCAGCGCCGGGCAGTGAGCGTCAGCCTGCCCAAGGTCCCGGACAACGAAACCATCCAGTCCTTCATGAACATCATCGATTCGCCGCAGGTGCTTGGGCGCTTGCCCGCCGTTGCCGAGCGCGCTGCCAACCAGGGCTATGCCCCGCGGCGGATGAACTTCGCCCAGACCGCGTTTTCCCGTCAGTCCTAGGCCTGTCCCGGCCTTTGCGCTGGGTACGGTCGGTCGGCATTTGCTATCCTCTTGCGTTTGCCCTGGCGCCCGGTCGCGCCGGCTTCTGTTCATTTGCGGATACCTCTATGACTGCCACTGACCCTGCACGCCCGTTGCAGCTGTCGCGCCGCGATCACAAGACCCTGAGCCTGGCGGCGTTGGGCGGGGCGCTGGAGATCTACGATTTCATCATTTTCGTGTTCTTCGCCCTGACCTTGAGCCAGCTGTTCTTCCCGCCGCAGATGCCCGAATGGCTGCGCTTGCTGCAGAGCTTCGGGATCTTCGTCACCGGCTACCTGGCGCGGCCGCTGGGCGGCATCCTGATGGCCCATTTTGCCGATCATCTGGGGCGCAAGCGGGTGTTCAGCTTGAGCATCCTGATGATGGCCCTGCCGTGCCTGCTGATCGGTGTCATGCCGACCTACGCCGATATCGGCTATGCGGCGCCGCTGATCTTGCTGGCCTTGCGTATCCTGCAAGGGGCAGCGGTGGGCGGCGAGGTACCGAGCGCCTGGACCTTCGTCGCCGAGCATGCGCCGCCCGGGCGGCGCGGCTATGCCCTGGGCTTCCTGCAAGCGGGGCTGACGTTCGGCTACCTGCTGGGCGCCTTGACTGCGACGGCGCTGGCGCAGCTGTTCAGCCCGCAGGAAATTCTCGATTACGCCTGGCGCTACCCGTTCCTGCTCGGCGGTGTGTTTGGCGTGATTGGTGTGTGGCTGCGCCGCTGGCTGAGCGAGACGCCGGTGTTTCTCGCCTTGCGCGAGCAACGTGCGCAGCCGCCGGCCTTTCCGCTGCGTACCGTCCTGCGTGACCATCGCCGCGCATTGATTCCGGCTGCGTTGCTGACGTGCGTGCTGACGTCGGCGGTGGTGGTGCTGGTGGTGATCACCCCGACGGTGATGCAGCAGCGTTTTGCCATGAGCGCCGGGCACACCTTTGCCTTGAGCAGCATGGGTATCGTCTTCCTTAACATCGGTTGTGTGCTGGCGGGTTTGCTGGTCGACCGTATCGGCGCCTGGCGGGCGCTGATGTTCTACAGCCTGTTGCTGCCGCTGGGCATTGCCGGTCTCTATGCCAGCCTGGTCAGTGGTTGGGGCTGGACCGGGCTGGCCTATGCGCTTGCAGGCCTGGCCTGTGGGGTGGTGGGGGTGGTGCCGTCGGTGATGGTCGGGCTGTTCCCGGCCCAGATCCGTGTGTCGGGGATTTCCTTTACCTACAACATTGCCTACGCCCTGTGGGCGAGCACCACGCCGTTGCTGCTGATTGCCCTGATGCCGTGGAGCCCATGGGTATGTGTCGGCTTTTGTCTGGTCATGGGCGCGGTGGGTGTGCTCACGGCGATGTACTTCGGCGCACGCGAGGCGCTGGCCTTCGAAGATCAGGCGGTACGCTGCTGAGTTCATCTGCTGTGACAATCGTTACTCGCTGAATGACCGCTGATCGGGCACCCTGAGTTGTTCGCAGAGGTCAGATTGGCCTGATGCAAAGCATAAAAAAGCCCCCTGGCCACAACGGCGAGGGGGCTTTTTTTAGCTGCCAGCGGACTTACATGTTCGGGTAAGTCGGGCCACCGGCGCCTTCCGGGGTGACCCAGGTAATGTTCTGCGAAGGGTCCTTGATGTCACAGGTCTTGCAGTGCACGCAGTTCTGGGCGTTGATCTGGAAGCGCTTGCTGCCGTCTTCCTGGGTGACCACTTCGTACACGCCGGCCGGGCAATAGCGCTGCGCCGGTTCGTCGTACAGCGGCAGGTTGGTGGCGATCGGGATGCTCGCGTCAGCCAGTTTCAGGTGGCATGGCTGCTCTTCTTCATGGTTGGTGCTGGAGAGGAACACCGAGCTCAGCTTGTCGAAGCTCAGCTTGCCATCCGGTTTTGGATAGTCGATTTTTTTCGAGTCGGCGGCCAGCTTCAGGCAGGCATAGTCCGGCTTGGTGTCGTGCAGGGTGAACGGCAGCTTGCCGCCGAACCAGTTCTGGTCGACATAGTTGAACGCCGCGCCGAAGATCGGACCGAACTTGTGCATGGCCGGGCCGAAGTTACGGCTGGCGAACAGCTCTTCATGCAGCCAGCTGGCCTTGAACGCTTCGACGTAGCTGTTGAGCTGGTCGCCGCCTTCGCTGCCGGCCAGCAGGGCATCGGCCACCGCTTCGGCGGCGAGCATGCCGGACTTCATCGCGGTGTGGCTGCCCTTGATCTTGGCAAAGTTCAGGGTGCCGAGGTCGCAACCGATCAGTGCACCACCGTTGAAGACCATCTTCGGCAGCGAGTTCAGGCCGCCTTTGCTGATGGCGCGGGCGCCGTAGCTGATGCGCTTGCCCCCTTCGAGGTACTTGCTGATCACCGGGTGGTGCTTGAGGCGCTGGAACTCATCGAACGGCGACAGGTAGGCGTTGCTGTAGGACAGGTCGACGATCAGCCCGACCACTACCTGGTTGTTTTCCAGGTGGTAGAGGAACGAGCCACCGGTATTTTCGGGGCTCATCACGTCCAGCGGCCAGCCGGCGGTGTGCACCACCAGGCCCTGTTCGTGCTTGGCCGGATCGACTTCCCAGATTTCCTTGAGACCGATGCCGTAGTGCTGGGTGTCGGACTCGCTGTCGAGGTTGAAGCGCTTGATCAGCTGCTTGCCGATATGGCCACGGCAGCCTTCGGCGAACAGGGTGTACTTGCCGCGCAGTTCCATCCCTGGGGTGTACAGGCCTTCTTTGGGGTTGCCTTCACGGTCGACACCCAGGTCGCCGGTGATGATCCCGCGGACCACGCCGTTCTCGTCGAACAGCGCCTCCTGGGCGGCGAAGCCCGGGTAGATCTCCACGCCCAGGTTCTCGGCCTGCTGGGCCAGCCAGCGGCACAGGTTGCCCAGGGAGATGATGTAGTTGCCTTGGTTGTGCATGGTCTTGGGCACGAACAGGTCGGGGACCTTGATCGAGCTGCCAGCATCCTTGAGCACGTAGATGTCGTCGCGTTTGACTTCGGTGTTGAGCGGCGCGCCGAGCTCTTTCCAGTCCGGGAACAGTTCGTTCAGGGCGCGCGGTTCGAATACCGCACCGGAGAGGATGTGGGCGCCGACTTCCGAGCCTTTCTCGACCACGCAGACGCTGATTTCGTTACCGGCTTCGGCGGCCTTCTGCTTCAGTCGGCAGGCGGCGGACAGGCCAGCCGGGCCAGCGCCGACAATGACCACGTCGAATTCCATGTATTCGCGTTCCACAGGTTCTCTCCTACTCAAGGCTCATCGGTTTTTCTTTGTTGGCGGGTGTCAGGCGGTCATTTTTCAGACGCTCGGGTTGTAGCTCGAGCGATGACGGACTACACCGCTTTCTCTTGGCCGCGCATTATATCTACACCACTCACGGGGTCCAATACAAACGTTTGTTTGAATTTGCCCCAGCCCAGTAAAATCAAAGAAGCGCGGCTTGAAGCTGACCGGTTTGCCGTATTGACCGGATTGGGCGTTACGGTCAAGATACGAGCGGTTTTGCGCTCGCCGTAGGCTGACCGCCGGATGCAGGAGCACCCCTAAAAACCAGGCGAAAAGCAGGGTAGTTACGCCACAACCCGCTTTGTAGTGGAGTTTACACGCCACGACAAATAATGACCCACGGGTTTTGCAACTGACAGGCCGAATCGAGACTGCTGGGTCAGGGTTAAATTCGTCCACCTGTGATCGTTTTTAGAGGTGCCCTTGTACCCACGCGCAATCGCCGGGTTTGTCCCAGGCGACATTCTTTTCACCGGAGAGTAACGAGGAATCCATGAAGGTTCTTGTAGCTGTCAAACGAGTGGTCGACTATAACGTCAAGGTTCGCGTCAAGGCGGACAACTCCGGCGTCGACCTTGCTAACGTCAAGATGTCCATGAACCCCTTCTGCGAAATTGCCGTAGAAGAAGCCGTGCGCTTGAAAGAAAAGGGCGTTGCGAGCGAGATCGTCGTCGTTACCGTCGGCCCGGCCACTGCCCAGGAGCAACTGCGTACTGCCCTGGCACTGGGTGCCGACCGCGCCATCCTGGTCGAATCGGCTGAAGAGCTGACTTCGCTGGCCGTGGCCAAGCTGCTCAAAGCAGTGGTCGACAAAGAGCAACCGCAGCTGGTGATCCTTGGCAAGCAAGCCATCGACAGCGACAACAACCAGACCGGCCAGATGCTGGCGGCACTGAGCGGTTACGCCCAGGGCACCTTCGCCTCCAAGGTCGAAGTCGCTGGCGACAAGGTCAACGTCACCCGTGAAATCGACGGCGGCCTGCAGACCGTTGCGCTGAACCTGCCAGCCATCGTCACCACCGACCTGCGCCTGAACGAGCCGCGCTACGCGTCGCTGCCGAACATCATGAAGGCCAAGAAGAAGCCGCTGGAAACCGTTACTCCAGACGCGCTGGGCGTTTCCACCGCCTCCACCAACAAGACCCTGAAAGTCGAAGCGCCGGCTGCTCGCAGCGCTGGCATCAAGGTCAAGTCGGTTGCTGAACTGGTCGAGAAACTGAAGAACGAGGCGAAGGTAATCTAAATGACTATCCTGGTTATCGCTGAACACGAAAACGGTGCCGTTGCCCCGGCCACCCTGAACACTGTTGCTGCTGCCGCCAAGATCGGTGGTGACATCCACGTGCTGGTCGCAGGCGCAAACGTCGCTGGCGTCGCTGAAGCTGCGGCCAAGATCGCCGGCGTTGCCAAGGTGTTGGTTGCCGACAATGCCGCCTACGCTCACCAGCTGCCGGAGAACGTTGCGCCACTGGTCGCCGAGCTGGGCAAGGGCTATAGCCACGTGCTGGCACCTGCCACCTCCAACGGCAAGAACATCCTGCCGCGCGTTGCCGCGCTGCTGGACGTCGACCAGATCTCCGAGATCATCTCGGTTGAATCGGCTGACACCTTCAAGCGTCCGATCTACGCCGGTAACGCCATTGCCACCGTGCAATCGAACGCTGCCGTCAAGGTCATCACCGTACGTGCCACCGGCTTTGACGCCGTTGCCGCCGAAGGTGGTTCGGCTGCCGTTGAAGCCGTCGCTGCTGCCCACGACGCGGGCAAGTCGGCGTTCGTTGGCGAAGAGCTGGCCAAGTCCGACCGTCCAGAGCTGACCGCTGCCAAGATCGTCGTTTCCGGCGGTCGCGGCATGCAGAACGGTGACAACTTCAAGCACCTGTACGCCCTGGCCGACAAGCTCGGCGCTGCCGTTGGCGCTTCGCGCGCTGCGGTCGACGCAGGTTTCGTACCCAACGACATGCAGGTCGGTCAGACCGGCAAGATCGTTGCACCACAGCTGTACATCGCCGTCGGTATCTCCGGCGCGATCCAGCACCTGGCCGGCATGAAAGACTCCAAAGTGATCGTTGCGATCAACAAGGACGAAGAAGCGCCGATCTTCCAGGTGGCCGACTACGGCCTGGTGGCTGACCTGTTCGAAGCCATCCCTGAGCTGGAGAAGCTGGTTTAATCCAGCTGCTTCACTTATAAAAGAGCCCGGTCCGTTCGGGCTGTGCAGGCCTGCCTTGCACAGCCCGTCGGATCGGGCTTTTTCATTCGGGGTAAAAAGATCAGGGAGTCGTTGCATGGGAAGGCGTTGCCGGATAAACACGGCGCTGGTGTTCGCTGCGGTGTTGATGCCGTTGCAAGCCTGGGCGGTGGGTAAGTGCGAGCGGCTGGTGGCCACCGGCAGCCCCGATGCCCCGCCTTATTCGTGGCGCGACCCGCAAGATCCCAAGCACTTGATGGGTGCCAACGTTGATTTGTTCAAGCAGGTCGCCAGCGAGTTGGGGCTCAAAGTCGAAGTCCTCGACAGCGGCAGCCGCAGCCAGGCGCTGGAAGAGGTGCGCAGCGGGCGTGTCGACCTGCTGATCGACTCACCCTTCGCGGTGGCCGAGCTGACCACGGTCGACTATGTTCACCCCGCGTTGCTGAACAATGAATATGTAGTCTGGACCCGCCACGATTCGACGCTGGTGTACAACACCCTGGCCGATTTGCATGAGCATCAGGGCAGCATCTCGGAAAAGGCGCGGATGACACCCGAATTTACCGCCTATGCCAGGAGTCAATTGCAGCTTGCGCCGGCACAGAACCTGACCCAGGCCTTCCAGAAGCTGCTGCTCGGCCAGGTCGACTATGTGCTGGCCGGTCGCTACGCCGGCATGGCCATGGCTCAGACCCTGGGCATGAGCAACGAGTTGATTGCCCGCGGCTTGCCCCTGGACCGTCCGGGGTTGTACCTGGCGCTGTCGCATAATTCGGCGTGCAATGACGCTTGGTTGCGCGGACAACTGGCAAAAAAACTGACAGAATTGCCGGCCTCCGGCGTGTCCCAGGCGGTACTGCAACGTAATGTCGAACGCTGGAAAGCGCAGATGCAGGCGCCGCTGGATGCCCCTAAACAGTAGGAAGATTGCGTGAGAACTCATTCACTATTCGCCGTTCTGGCGTTGCTGGCCCTGGCCGGGTGCGCCAATGACCCGGCCCCCAATGAACAGCTGCGCTTGTCCGAGCAGGCGCTGGAGCAGGCCAAGGCGGTCGGTGCCACCGATGAAGTGGCCGAGCTGAAGCTGGCTGAAGACAAACTGGCCCGGGCTCGTTCCAACATGACCAGTGAATCCTATCGCGACGCGCGCATGCGCGCCGAGCAGGCCGAGCTCGATGCGCGTCTGGCCGAGGCGCGGGTGCTGACGGTCAAGAGCAAGGAGCAGCTGGACTTGCTGCAGTCGCGGGTCAATCGCCTGCGTAAACAGTTGGGGGAGCAGCGGTGAGTTCGATCAAACCTTTGGTGGCACTGTTGTTGCTCGGCGTGGTGGGCTTGCAGGGTTGTGCCAGCCAGCGCAGCGAGGTGGCGCTGGATGAGGCTACGGCCAAGTTTCAGACGGTCAAGGACGATTCCGACGTGTTGCGCAGCGCGCCGCGTGACGTGATTCGTGCCGGTGAATCCCTGGCCCGTGCCGAGCGCCTGTCCAGTTATCTGGGCACCGGTGCCGATGTGCGTCATTACGCTTACTTGAGCCAGCGCTACAGCGACATCGCCCGTGAGCACAGCAACCTGGTGCTCAATCAGGAACGTCTGGCCAAGCTTGAGCTCGAGCGTCAGCGCCTGCAGCTGGCCCTGCGCGAAGCCAAGCTTGCCAGCGTGCAGCAGCAGGGCAAGTGGCTGGAGGCGCAGATTGTCAGCCTGGCCACCGAGCAGAGCGATCGCGGCCTGGTCATGACCTTGGGCGACGTGCTGTTCGATACCGGGCATGCGGAGTTGAAGAACTCGGCCAGCCGCACCGTGCTCAAGCTGGTGCAATTCCTTCAGCTCAACCCCAAGCGGGTCGTGCGTATCGAGGGCTACACCGACAGCACCGGTACGCCGGAAGACAACCTCAAGCTCTCCCGTGATCGGGCGCAGGCGGTGGCAGATATGCTGATCGATCTGGGCGTCGATGAAAAACGCATCCAGGTCGAAGGCTATGGCGACCAGTATCCGGTCGAGGCCAACGCCTCGGAGCGGGGCAGGGCGCAGAACCGTCGGGTCGAGATCGTCTTTTCCGACGAGAAGGGCAAGCTTGGCGCGGCGCGCTGAGTAATAGATGAAGAAACCCGGAGGCCGCACAGCTCCGGGTTTTTTTATGGGCGATCACCTGGTTGTGAAAAATGGCACACGCCAGCCTCTGTCACGCAACTGTATTGTCGACTATTCTGCAATCTGTCCCAGTACACTTCGCAACTGTTCCGGTATTCTTGCTCAAAACAGCCGTACAAAAACAACTACATTGCCTGCGTGTCGAGAACTGATCATGACCAACCTGCTGCTTTATCAGCGCATCGCCCAGCAACTGGCCGAAGATATTCGCCGCGGTGTGTATCAGCCAGGGGAGCGCGTGCCGTCGGTGCGCAAGATGAGCTCGCAGCTCAATGTCAGCCATGCCACGGTGCTTCAGGCTTACGCCAACCTCGAAGACCAGGGCTTGATCCGCGCGCGGCCACAGTCCGGCTACTATGTGCACCAGACCCCGGCACTGACCGCGCAGACGCCGGATATCGCCCGGGTCGAGCGCCCCGGCCTGGTCACGCGCAGCAGCATCATCCAGCAGGTGCTGACCGAGGCTCGGCGCGACGGGGTGTTCCCTTTTGGCGCGGCGGTACCCCATGTCGATTACCTGCCGGTGCGGGCGCTGCACCAGCAGTTGGCCAAGGTCACCCGCTTTCATAGCCCACGGGCCTTCAGCTACATGTTCAGCCCGGGCTTTGAGCCCCTGCGTCGGCAGATCGCCATTCGCATGCGCGATGCCGGTGTGGTGGTCGACCCCAGCGAAGTAGTGGTCACCCATGGCTGCGTCGATGCCCTGCAGATGTCGCTACGGGTGCTGACCCGCCCGGGCGACCTGATCGCCGCCGAATCGCCGACTTACTACGGCTTGCTGCAACTGGCCGATTTGCTCGGCCTGAAAGTCATCGAAATTCCCAGTGATCCGTCCACCGGCATCAGTCTTGAGGCCTTGCAGCTGGCCGCCAACCAGTGGTCGATCAAGGCACTGGTGTTGACCGCGCGCCTGAGCAACCCGCTGGGCGGCACCATCCCGGAAGACCGGCAGAAGCAGTTGCTGCGCCTGGCCTCGGACTTCGATATTCAGATCGTCGAGGACGATATCTACGGCGAGCTGATGTTCGAGCAAGGCAAGACCAAGTCCCTCAAGGCCTTCGATCGGCTAGGGCGGGTGATCTATTGCTCGAGTTTCTCCAAGACCCTGTCGCCAGGGGTGCGAATTGGCTGGATGGTTGCCGGCAAGTACCAGGCGGAAATCCAGCGCTTGCAGACCTTCACTACCCATTCGGCCTGCAGCGTGACCCAGATGGGGGTGGCGTCCTATCTGGAGAACGGCGGCTACGATCGGCATTTGCGCTACATCCGTCAGGAGTATCGGAAGAATCTCAGTGCTTATCAGTTGGCGGTGCAGCAGCACTTTCCTGAAGGTACGCAGATGACCCGGCCCACCGGCGGCTTCATCCTCTGGGTCAGCTTGCCGGGGCGGGTCAACACCCAGGAGTTGCATGTACGTGCGCTGCAGCAGGGCATCAGTATTGCGCCGGGGTTGATCTTCAGTAACACCGAGCAGTTCAACCACTGCATTCGCCTGAACTGCGGCATCCCGTGGAACCGTGAGGCGGAGCGGGCAGTAATGACCTTGGGTATGTTGGCCAGCCAGTTATGCCAAGAATCTGCCTCGGGCGCTTTTTTCTAGACTTGCCAGTCGTGTCAGGAACGGGGAGCATAAGCATTTTCAGGGATAGTCGTCGGTGCCTATGAAAGTGTTGCGTAGTATCGGGTTGTCCCTGTGTTTGCTGGGTGGATTGGCCTGTACCTCGGTAGCAGTGGCTGAAACCGCACCGGCGAGCAAGGCCCCTGCAACGAAAAGCGTCAAGCCTGCCGCCAAGCCAAAGCAGGCGAAAGCGGCACCGGTGAGAAAGAAGGCGACTACCAAGGCCGCCCAGCGCAGCACGCGCAAAAACGTCAAGGCGGCACCACAGCCATTGCCCAAGGCCAAGCTGGACCTGAGCCTGCCCTCCGGCATGGTCAAGGAGCTCAAGCCCGATACCCAGGAACAGGCGCCGCTGCCCAAGCCGCTGTTGCCCTACCTGTTCGGCGAAAAGCCTCCGTCCGACAGCCCCTTCCAGCTCAATGGCCGGCTGATCAGCAACGAAATGCAGCTGCAGCTGCGAAACGAAAGCCGCAAGGATGTCGAGGGCGCGGCGATCGAGTTCGAGTTCAAGCAGTAGGGCGAAACTGACTGTTCGGTCATCACATGTGCAGCTGATATTTCATCCCGTCAGTAATTTCAAACGCCTGTTTAAGCGGTTACTATCCGGGTTCATTCATCATTTGTTACTCCGAGGATTCTGTTGTCATGAACTGCCGTGAAGGTTGTGGCGCCTGCTGCATCGCGCCCTCCATCAGCTCGCCGATACCGGGTATGCCCAAGGGCAAGCCAGCCGGCGAGCGCTGCTTGCACCTGTCGGTTGCCAATCTCTGTGGCTTGTTCGGCAAACCCGAGCGTCCGGCGGTGTGCGGTGGTTTCAAGGCAGAGGCCGAAATCTGCGGCAACGACCGCGACGAGGCAATCAGGATCCTGGGGTGGCTGGAGCAAATGACGGCAGCTTGAATCGCGGATCTTCGACAATAAGGAACAAGAGAATGGGATCGTTTAAACAAGTGGCACTGGTGTTGGGGCTTGGCGCGGTACTGGTGCCGCTGGCCCATGCCGAGGACTGGAAGCAGGCCAAGAACGAGGACGGGATCAAGGTCGAGCTCAGCGAGGTTGCCGGTTCCGATTACAAGGCCTACCGCGGCGTCACCTTTATCAAGGCACCACTGGCGAAGGTCAGGGCCCTGCAGGAAGATGTCGTCGGTGCCTGTGCCTGGATTCATGAGTGCAAGTCGCAAAAGCTGCTGAAAACCGAAGGCGACCAGAGCTGGACCTACACCCAGTTCAATACCCCGTGGCCGGTCACTGCGCGTGATTCGGTCATGCATGTCACCACTACCGAGGCCGCCGATGGCAGCCTGACCCGCAAGCTTGAAGGTGTGCCGAAATACCTGCCGGAAGAGAAGGGTTTCGTGCGGGTGGCCAAGGTTGATGGTTTCTGGAGGCTGCAGCCAAAAGATGGCGGCACTGAGGTAACTTACCAGGTGCACACCGAACCGGGCGGTAGCGTGCCGTCAATGGTGGCCAACAAGTTTGTGGTGGATGCGCCGTTCAATACCTTGAAGGCATTGAAGGAGAGGGCTGAGAAATAGTCAGTACAGTTGTGGTGGGTGAGGGTGCTGGTCAACTGTTAGATTATCGCGGGTCAAGCCCGCTCCCACAGGTTCTGTAGGAGCGGGCTTGCCCCGCGATGAGTCCCCCCCCCCCCAGGCCCCAATAAAAAAGGCTGCCCGAAGGCAGCCTTTTTCGTGTTCGGCCCAAAGGCTTACTTGCGGTCTTCCAGCTTGACGATGTCGCGCGACTCGTAGCCGGTGTACAGCTGGCGAGGGCGGCCGATCTTGTACGGGCTGGAGAGCATTTCTTTCCAGTGCGAAATCCAGCCGACGGTCCGCGCCAGGGCGAAGATCACGGTGAACATGCTGGTTGGAATGCCGATCGCCTTGAGGATGATCCCCGAGTAGAAGTCGACGTTCGGGTACAGCGAGCGCTCGATGAAGTAAGGATCGGTGAGGGCGATCTCTTCCAGGCGCATGGCCAGTTCCAGCTGCGGGTCGTTCTTGATGCCCAGCTCGCGCAGGACTTCGTCGCAGGTCTGTTTCATCACGGTGGCGCGCGGGTCGCGGTTCTTGTAAACGCGGTGACCGAAGCCCATCAGTTTGAACGGATCGTTCTTGTCCTTGGCCTTGGCGATGAACTTGTCGATGTTCGAGACATCGCCGATTTCATCGAGCATGGTCAGCACCGCTTCGTTGGCGCCGCCGTGGGCAGGGCCCCACAGTGCAGCGATACCGGCGGCGATACAGGCGAACGGGTTGGCGCCGGAGGAGCCTGCCAGACGGACGGTAGAGGTCGAGGCGTTCTGCTCGTGGTCGGCGTGGAGGATGAAGATCCGGTCCATTGCCTTGGCCAGTACCGGGCTGATCGGTTTGATCTCGCACGGGGTGTTGAACATCATGTGCAGGAAGTTTTCCGCGTACGACAGGTCGTTGCGCGGGTACATCATGGGTTGGCCCATGGAGTACTTGTACACCATCGCCGCCAGGGTCGGCATCTTGGCGACCAGGCGAACCGCGGAGATTTCGCGGTGCTGCGGGTTATTGATGTCCAGCGAGTCGTGGTAGAACGCCGACAGGGCGCCAACCACGCCGCACATGACGGCCATCGGGTGAGCGTCGCGGCGGAAGCCGTTGAAGAAGGACTTCAACTGCTCGTGCACCATGGTGTGGTTCTTCACGGTGCTGACGAACTGGGCCTTCTGCTCGGCATTCGGCAGTTCGCCGTTGAGCAGCAGGTAGCAGGTCTCGAGGTAGTCGGATTTTTCGGCCAGCTGTTCGATCGGATAGCCGCGATGCAGCAGGATACCCTTGTCGCCGTCGATATAAGTGATCTTCGACTCGCAGGATGCGGTCGCCATGAAACCAGGGTCGAAAGTGAAGTGACCCGTGGCCCCCAACCCTCTAACGTCGATAACATCGGGACCAACGGTGCCGGTTAAAATGGGCAGCTCGACGGGGGCTGCGCCCTCGATGACCAACTGCGCTTTTTTGTCAGCCATGTGGCCTCCTATTAATGCTTGAAATCATCAGACAGACCCCCCACGCAGGGCCCGCACCACTATAGTGAGATAAATTCGAATGTCAATTTGCCTAAAGCACGGTTGTAAAGGGCTTTGGGCGCTGTTTTTCCTCGAAATTACCGCCCGTTTACGCCTTTTGTTCATTAAAGGCAATGCGCTATTTGGGCTAGGTGTCTGCGTTGTCATTAGTAGCCTAACTGTCTATAATCGGCCCCCGACCGCCAGGGGCTTGCAAGCCCGTGTTGCTGGGGTCGTCACTCCCTGGGTGGTGGGTACCTGACCAGTACACTTACCAACAACTTTGCCCTGCTTGCTAGGGGCTCTTCAGTGTGAAAAAAGCCGTGAAAAGCCAACGACCTGTAAACCTAGACCTAAGGACCATCAAACTCCCCATTACCGGCGTTACGTCATTTCTTCACCGTGTTTCCGGCATCATCCTCTTCCTGGGCCTTGGCTTCATGCTTTATGCATTGGGCAAATCCCTGGGTTCGGAGGAAGGTTTCGCCGAGGTGAAGGCATGCTTGACCAGTCCGCTGGCCAAGTTCGTGGCATGGGGCCTCCTGTCCGCCTTGCTGTATCACTTGGTAGCCGGTGTGCGCCACTTGATCATGGACATGGGCATCGGTGAAACGCTGGAAGGCGGCCGACTGGGCTCGAAAATTATCATCGCCGTTTCCGTGGTGGTGATTGTGCTGGCAGGAGTTTGGATATGGTAACCAACGTCACGAACCTCTCGCGTTCGGGCCTCTATGACTGGATGGCGCAGCGCGTTTCTGCGGTCGTTCTCGCGGCTTATTTCATTTTCCTGATCGGATACCTGATCGCGCACCCGGGCATCGAGTTTGCCCAGTGGCACGCTCTGTTCTCCAACAACGCGATGCGTATCTTCAGTCTGCTGGCCCTTGTGGCCCTGGGCGCTCACGCCTGGGTCGGCATGTGGACCATTGCCACCGACTACCTGACGCCGATGGCGCTGGGCAAGTCGGCGACTGCCGTACGTTTCCTGTTCCAGGCGGTATGTGGTGTCGCGATGTTCGCGTACTTCGTCTGGGGTGTGCAGATTCTCTGGGGTATCTGATTCATGGCTAACATTCCTACGATTACATTCGACGCCATCATCATTGGTGGCGGCGGTGCCGGCATGCGCGCTGCGCTGCAGCTGGCCCAGGGCGGTCACAAGACTGCCGTGATCACCAAGGTCTTCCCGACCCGTTCGCACACTGTATCGGCCCAGGGTGGCATCACCTGCGCCATCGCTTCGGCCGACCCGAACGATGATTGGCGCTGGCACATGTACGATACCGTCAAGGGTTCCGACTACATCGGTGACCAGGACGCTATCGAATACATGTGTCAGGAAGGCCCTGCTGCCGTGTTCGAGCTGGACCACATGGGTCTGCCGTTCTCGCGTACCGAACAAGGCCGTATCTACCAGCGCCCGTTCGGCGGTCAGTCCAAGGACTTCGGTAAAGGTGGCCAGGCCGCCCGTACCTGCGCCGCTTCCGACCGTACCGGTCACGCGCTGCTGCACACCCTGTACCAGGGCAACTTGAAGGCAGGCACCACCTTCCTCAACGAGTACTACGCCGTTGACCTGGTGAAGAACCAGGAAGGCGCGTTCGTCGGTGTGATTGCAATCTGCATCGAAACCGGCGAAACCCTGTACATCAAAGCCAAGGCCACCGTTCTGGCGACTGGCGGTGCAGGCCGTATCTACTCCTCCACCACCAATGCCCTGATCAACACCGGTGACGGTATCGGCATGGCTCTGCGTGCAGGCGTTCCGGTCCAGGATATCGAGATGTGGCAGTTCCACCCGACCGGCATCGCCGGCGCTGGTGTACTGGTCACTGAAGGTTGCCGTGGTGAAGGCGGTTACCTGATCAACAAGCACGGCGAGCGTTTCATGGAACGTTACGCGCCTAACGCCAAAGACCTTGCTGGTCGTGACGTTGTGGCCCGTTCCATGGTTAAAGAGATCATCGCCGGCAACGGCTGTGGCCCTAACGGCGACCACGTGATGCTCAAGCTTGACCACCTGGGTGAAGAAGTGCTGCACAGCCGCCTGCCAGGTATCTGTGAACTGTCCAAGACCTTCGCTCACGTCGACCCTGTGGTCGCGCCGGTTCCTGTTGTCCCAACCTGCCACTACATGATGGGCGGCGTTGCCACCAACATCCATGGTCAGGCGATGACCCAGGACGCCGATGGCGTTGATCACATCATCCCGGGTCTGTTCGCGGTAGGTGAAGTGGCGTGCGTATCGGTTCACGGTGCCAACCGCCTGGGCGGCAACTCGCTGCTCGACCTGGTGGTCTTCGGTCGTGCTGCCGGCCTGCACCTGGAAAAAGCGCTGAGCGACGGTATCGAATACCTCGACGCCAGCGATACCGACATCGATGTTGCCCTGAGCCGCCTGAACAAGCTCAACGAGCGCAACACCGGTGAAGACGTGGCTACCCTGCGTCGCGAGCTGCAGAGCTGCATGCAGAACTACTTCGGTGTATTCCGCACTGGCGAATACATGCAGAAGGGTATCGAGCAACTGGCTGGCCTGCGCGAGCGTATCGCCAACGTCAAGATCAACGACAAGTCCCAGGCCTTCAACACCGCGCGTATCGAAGCGCTGGAGCTGCAGAACCTGCTGGAAGTCGCTGAAGCCACTGCAATCGCTGCAGAAGTCCGTAAAGAGTCCCGCGGTGCGCACGCCCGTGAAGACTTCGAAGACCGTGACGACGAAAACTGGCTGTGCCACACCCTGTACTTCCCGGGTGAGAAGCGCGTCGCCAAGCGCGCCGTCAACTTCGCGCCGAAAACCGTTCCGGCGTTCGAGCCTAAAGTCCGGACTTACTAAGGGTGGCCACAATGTTGCAAGTCGAAGTTTATCGTTACAACCCCGATACCGACTCGGCACCCAAGATGCAGGTGTTCCAGGTCGATACCGGCGGCAAGGACCTGATGGTTCTCGATGTATTGGCACTGATCAAAGAGCAGGACGAAGGTTTCTCGTATCGTCGCTCCTGCCGTGAGGGTGTTTGCGGTTCCGATGGCATGAACATCAACGGCAAGAACGGTCTGGCCTGCATCACGCCGCTTTCGGCCGTGGTCAAGCGCAACAAGCTGATCGTCCGCCCTTTGCCTGGATTGCCGGTCATTCGTGACCTGGTCGTCGATATGAGCATCTTCTACAAGCAGTACGAGAAGGTGAAGCCATTCCTGCAGAACGACACGCCGGCTCCGGCCATCGAGCGCCTGCAGTCGCCGGAAGAGCGTGAAAAGCTGGACGGTCTGTACGAGTGCATCCTGTGCGCTTGCTGCTCGACTTCCTGCCCGTCGTTCTGGTGGAACCCGGACAAGTTCCTCGGTCCAGCTGCACTGCTGCAGGCCTATCGCTTCCTGGCCGACAGCCGTGACACCAAGACCCAGGAGCGTCTGGCTTCGCTGGATGACCCGTTCAGCGTGTTCCGTTGCCGCGGCATCATGAACTGCGTGAACGTTTGCCCTAAAGGTCTGAACCCGACCAAGGCCATCGGTCACGTACGTAACATGCTGCTGCAAAGCGGTACCTGATTTTAAAAGTGTTGTACCCGTAGTACGCCAAGGTGCGGGCCGTTGCCCGCACCAAGGTGAAACCCGAGCTGGGGCCCACAAAGCCCAAGCTTTTACCTATGAAGATATGAGACCAGCAGGGGCTTCCGGGCTGGTACCCGGAAAATCTGTAGGATCCTTGGTGGCTTGGTTGGGTCGCTGCATTAGGACTTTTTCCAGGCGTGCTGTGGCTCTTGCCGATCCGTCCCCTAACCGAGGGTGACCAAGCATGCAAGAAAGCGTGATGCAGCGCATGTGGGATAGCGCCCACCTTTCAGGTGGTAACGCTGCATATGTGGAAGAGCTCTACGAGCTTTACCTGCACGACCCTAACGCTGTGCCAGAAGAGTGGCGCACTTACTTCCAGAAGTTGCCCGCCGAAGGCAGCACCGCTACCGATGTATCGCACTCTACAATCCGCGACCATTTCGTACTGCTGGCAAAGAACCAGCGCCGCGCCCAACCGGTTTCCGCCGGCAGCGTGAGCAGTGAACACGAGAAGAAGCAGGTTGAAGTTCTGCGACTGATCCAGGCCTACCGTATGCGCGGCCACCAAGCTGCTAAGCTCGACCCCCTGGGGTTGTGGCAGCGCCCTGCGCCAGTAGACCTGTCGATCAATCATTACGGCTTGACCAATGCCGATCTTGATACGACCTTCCGTGCCGGCGACCTGTTCATCGGCAAAGAGGAAGCGAGCCTACGCGAAATCTTCGACGCTTTGCAGCAGACATATTGCCGCACCATTGGCGCCGAATTCACCCACATCGTCGACTCCGAGCAGCGCAGCTGGTTCCAGCAGCGTCTGGAGAGCGTACGTGGGCGTCCAGTCTTCTCCGCGGATATTCAGAGCCACCTGCTCGAGCGCGTCACCGCCGCTGAGGGTCTGGAAAAATACCTGGGTACCAAATACCCGGGCACCAAGCGTTTCGGCCTGGAAGGCGGCGAGAGCCTGATTCCGATGCTGGACGAGCTGATTCAACGCTCCGGTTCCTACGGCACCAAGGAAGTTGTCATCGGCATGGCCCACCGTGGCCGTCTGAACGTACTGGTCAACACCTTCGGCAAGAACCCGCGCGACCTGTTCGACGAGTTCGAAGGCAAGAAGAAGGTCGAGCTGGGTTCCGGTGACGTGAAATACCACCAGGGCTTCTCGTCCAACGTGATGACCGCCGGTGGCGAAGTTCACCTGGCCATGGCGTTCAACCCTTCGCACCTGGAAATCGTCTCGCCAGTGGTTGAAGGTTCGGTACGTGCCCGTCAGGACCGTCGTAACGACACCGTTGGCGACAAGGTACTGCCGATTTCCATCCACGGTGACGCGGCATTCGCCGGTCAAGGCGTGGTCATGGAAACCTTCCAGATGTCGCAGACCCGCGGTTTCAAGACCGGCGGTACCGTGCACATCGTGATCAACAACCAGGTTGGTTTCACCATCAGCAACCCGCTGGACTCGCGTTCCACCGAGTACTGCACCGACGTCGCCAAGATGATTCAGGCGCCGATCCTGCACGTCAACGGTGATGATCCGGAAGCGGTGCTGTTCGTGACCCAGCTGGCGGTTGATTACCGCATGCAGTTCAAGCGTGACGTGGTCATCGACCTGGTCTGCTACCGTCGTCGCGGCCACAACGAGGCCGACGAGCCGAACGGCACCCAGCCGCTGATGTACCAGCAGATCACCAAGCAGCGCACCACCCGCGAGCTGTACGCCGAAGCCCTGACCCAGTCGGGTCGTCTTGATGCCGAGCGCGTCCAGGCCAAGGTCGACGAGTACCGCAACGCGCTGGACAACGGCCTGCACGTCGTAAAAAGCCTGGTCAAAGAGCCGAACAAGGAGCTGTTCGTTGACTGGCGTCCGTACCTGGGCCACGCCTGGACCGCGCGTCACGACACCCGCTTCGATCTGAAGACCCTGCAGGAACTGTCGGCCAAGCTGCTGGAACTGCCGGAAGGCTTCGTGGTTCAGCGTCAGGTTTCGAAGATCTACGAAGACCGCCAGAAGATGCAGGCCGGTGGCTTGCCGATCAACTGGGGCTACGCCGAAACCATGGCCTACGCCACCCTCGCGTTCGAAGGTCACCCGATTCGCATGACGGGTCAGGATATTGGTCGCGGCACCTTCTCTCACCGCCATGCGGTGCTGCACAACCAGAAGGACGCCAGCACCTACATCCCGTTGCAGAACCTCTATGAAGGCCAGCCACGTTTCGACCTGTACGATTCGTTCCTGTCCGAAGAAGCGGTCCTGGCATTCGAATACGGTTACTCGACCACCCAGCCAAACGCGCTGGTGATCTGGGAAGCCCAGTTCGGCGACTTCGCCAACGGTGCCCAGGTGGTTGTCGACCAGTTCATCACCAGCGGCGAGCACAAGTGGGGCCGTCTGTGCGGTCTGACCATGCTGCTGCCACACGGTTATGAAGGGCAGGGGCCTGAGCACTCCTCGGCACGTCTGGAGCGTTACCTGCAGCTGTGCGCCGAGCACAACGTCCAGGTGTGCGTACCGACCACCCCGGCTCAGATCTACCACCTGCTGCGTCGTCAGGTCATCCGTCCGCTGCGCAAGCCGCTGATCGTGCTGACACCAAAGTCGCTGCTGCGCCACAAGCTGGCCATCTCGACCCTGGAAGAACTGGCCGAAGGCTCGTTCCAGACCGTGATCCCGGAAATCGATACCCTCGATCCGAAAAAAGTCACGCGCCTGGTCCTGTGCAGCGGCAAGGTCTACTACGATCTGCTGGAAAAACGCCGTGCCGAAGGCCGCGAAGATATCGCCGTCGTGCGTATCGAGCAGCTGTATCCGTTCCCTGAAGACGACCTGGTCGAAATCCTCGCGCCGTACACCAATCTCAAGGATGTGGTGTGGTGTCAGGAAGAACCGATGAACCAGGGCGCCTGGTACAGCAGCCAGCACCACATGCGTCGTATCCTGACCCGTCACAACAAGGACCTGGTCCTCGAGTACGCCGGTCGCGATGCTTCGGCAGCACCTGCCTGTGGTTACGCTTCGATGCACGCCGAGCAGCAGGAAAAACTGCTGCAAGATGCCTTCACCGTTTAATGCCATCGCGCACCAGAAACCGAATTTAAGGAACCACTGATAATGGCTATCGAGATCAAAGCCCCTACTTTCCCGGAATCGGTTGCCGATGGCACCGTTGCCACCTGGCACAAGCAGCCGGGCGAAGCCGTCAAGCGTGACGAGCTGATCGTCGACATCGAAACCGACAAGGTTGTCCTGGAAGTACTGGCTACCGCTGACGGCGTACTGGGTGCAATCGTCAAGGGCGAGGGCGACACCGTCCTGTCCGACGAAGTCCTGGGCTCGATCGTAGAAGGTGGCGTTGCTGCCGCAGCACCTGCCGCTGCTGCCGCGCCTGCTGCCGCTGCTCCTGCCGCCGCCGCTGCTGGCGACGAAGACGCCATCGGCGCTCCGGCTGCTCGCAAGCTGGCCGAAGAAAACGGCATTGCCCTGAACAGCATCAAGGGCACCGGCAAAGACGGTCGCATCACCAAGGAAGACGTGGTTGCTGCCATCGAAGCGAAGAAATCCGCTCCGGCTGCCGCTCCTGCCGCCAAGCCAGCCGCCGCTGCTGCCCCGGTTGTCGCCACTGGCGATCGTACCGAGAAGCGCGTGCCGATGACTCGCGTGCGCGCTACCGTGGCCAAGCGCCTGGTAGAAGCACAGTCGAACATGGCCATGCTGACCACCTTCAACGAAGTCGACATGACCGAAGTCATGGCCCTGCGTTCGAAGTACAAGGACCTGTTCGAGAAGACCCACAACGGCGTGCGCCTGGGCTTCATGTCGTTCTTCGTCAAGGCGGCCACCGAAGCGCTGAAACGCTTCCCGGCCGTCAACGCCTCGATCGACGGTTCCGACATCGTCTACCACGGTTATGCGGACATCGGCGTTGCCGTTTCCAGCGACCGCGGCCTGGTGGTACCGGTACTGCGCAACGCCGAGCAAATGAGCCTGGCTGAGATCGAGAACGGCATCGCCACCTTCGGCAAGAAAGCCCGTGACGGCAAACTGTCGATCGACGAAATGACCGGTGGTACTTTCACCATCACCAACGGTGGTACCTTTGGTTCGATGATGTCGACCCCGATCGTCAACCCGCCGCAGGCTGCGATTCTGGGCATGCACAACATCATCCAGCGTCCTATGGCCGTTAACGGTCAGGTCGTGATCCGTCCGATGATGTACCTGGCACTGTCCTACGACCACCGTCTGATCGACGGTAAAGAAGCCGTGACCTTCCTGGTGACCATCAAGAACCTGCTGGAAGACCCGGCTCGTCTGCTGCTGGATATCTGATTGAGCAGCTGCAAGCTGCAAGCTTCAAGCGGCAAGCCTGAACGGTTTGCGCTTGAACTTGTGGCTTGCAGCTTATCGCTTGCAGCTTTAAAGAGGATTTTCTGAATGTCGCAAAAATTTGATGTGGTAGTGATTGGCGCAGGTCCTGGCGGCTACGTAGCTGCCATCAAGGCCGCGCAGCTCGGTCTGAGCACTGCCTGTATCGAGAAGTACACTGACGGCGAAGGCAAGCTGGCCCTCGGCGGTACCTGCCTGAACGTGGGTTGCATTCCTTCCAAGGCGCTGCTGGACAGCTCCTGGAAATACAAGGAAGCCAAAGAGAGCTTCAACGTCCATGGTATCTCCACTGGCGAAGTGAAGATGGACGTCGCCGCGATGGTTGGCCGCAAGGCCGGCATCGTCAAGAACCTGACCGGCGGTGTTGCCACCCTGTTCAAGGCCAACGGCGTGACCTCGATCCAGGGCCACGGCAAGCTGCTGGCTGGCAAGAAGGTCGAAGTCACCAAGGCTGACGGCACCACCGAAATCATCGAAGCCGAAAACGTCATCCTGGCTTCCGGTTCGCGTCCGATCGACATTCCACCGGCTCCGGTCGACCAGAATGTCATCGTCGACTCCACCGGCGCCCTGGAATTCCAGGCCGTACCTAAGCGCCTGGGCGTGATCGGTGCTGGTGTGATCGGTCTGGAACTGGGTTCGGTCTGGGCTCGCCTGGGTGCGCAAGTCACCGTCCTGGAAGCCCTGGACACCTTCCTGATGGCCGCTGACGCCGCTGTCTCCAAGGAAGCGCTGAAAACCCTGACCAAGCAAGGTCTGGACATCAAGCTGGGCGCTCGCGTGACCGGCTCCAAGGTCAATGGCGCTGAAGTCGAAGTGACCTACACCGATGCCAACGGCGAGCAGAAGATCACCTTCGACAAGCTGATCGTTGCGGTCGGCCGTCGTCCGGTGACCACCGATCTGCTGGCTGCCGACAGCGGCGTGACCATCGACGAGCGTGGTTTCATCTTCGTCGACGATCACTGCGCGACCAGCGTACCGGGCGTCTACGCCATCGGTGACGTGGTTCGTGGCATGATGCTGGCGCACAAGGCCTCGGAAGAGGGCATCATGGTTGTCGAGCGCATCAAGGGCCACAAAGCCCAGATGAACTACGACCTGATCCCGTCGGTTATCTACACCCACCCGGAAATCGCATGGGTCGGTAAAACCGAACAGACCTTGAAGGCCGAAGGCGTTGAGGTTAACGTGGGCACCTTCCCGTTCGCGGCCAGCGGCCGTGCGATGGCTGCCAACGACACCGGTGGTTTCGTCAAGGTCATCGCCGATGCCAAGACCGACCGCGTCCTGGGTGTACACGTGATTGGCCCATCGGCTGCCGAATTGGTGCAGCAGGGTGCAATCGCAATGGAATTCGGCACCAGCGCCGAAGATCTGGGCATGATGGTTTTCTCCCATCCGACCCTGTCCGAAGCGCTGCATGAAGCCGCGCTGGCAGTGAATGGCGGTGCCATTCACGTTGCCAACCGTAAGAAGCGTTAAACAATAAGAAACCACGGCGGGTGGCCCGTCGTGAGTCTTGCGTGCATGACTCACCGCGGAAAGTCCGCCGGACTCGAACTCCCGGAGCATACCGGGGGCAAGTGGTCACAGGTGGCGCGGCACTCCTTTGGGGCGCAGCGCCGAAGCGCAGTACCTAACGAAGACGGTAAAAAGCATGAATCTTCACGAGTATCAGGGTAAGCAGCTGTTCGCTGAATACGGCCTGCCAGTTTCCAAGGGTTTCGCAGTCGACACCCCTGAAGCTGCCGCAGAAGCCTGCGACAAGATCGGTGGCACCGAGTGGGTTGTCAAAGCCCAGGTCCACGCCGGTGGTCGCGGTAAAGCGGGCGGCGTCAAGCTGGTTCGCAGCAAGGAAGACGCCAAGGCGTTCGCTGCGCAATGGTTGGGCAAGCGTCTGGTGACCTACCAGACCGACGCCAACGGTCAGCCAGTGACCAAGATCCTGGTCGAATCCTGCACTGACATCGCCAAAGAGCTGTACCTGGGCGCTGTAGTCGACCGTTCGAGCCGTCGTATCGTGTTCATGGCCTCCACCGAAGGTGGCGTGGACATCGAGAAAGTCGCTCACGAAACTCCTGAGAAGATCATCAAGGCTACTATCGATCCACTGGTTGGCGCTCAGCCATTCCAGGGTCGTGAACTGGCGTTCCAGCTGGGTCTGGAAGGCAAGCAAGTTGCTCAGTTCGCCAAGATTTTCGTAGGCCTGGCCAAATTGTTCAAAGAACACGACCTGGCCCTGCTGGAAGTAAACCCGCTGGTCATCAAGGCCGACGGCGACCTGCACTGCCTCGATGCCAAGATCAACATCGACGCTAACGCCATGTACCGTCAGCCTAAGCTGAAAACCTTCCACGACCCGTCGCAAGACGACCCTCGTGAAGCCCACGCTGCCAGCTTCGAGCTGAACTACGTGGCCCTGGAAGGCAACATCGGCTGCATGGTCAACGGTGCCGGCCTGGCCATGGGTACCATGGACATCGTCAACCTGCACGGCGGCAAGCCAGCCAACTTCCTCGACGTAGGTGGTGGTGCTACCAAAGAGCGCGTTACCGAAGCCTTCAAGATCATCCTGTCCGACAGCAATGTCGCGGCCGTTCTGGTCAACATCTTCGGCGGCATCGTTCGCTGCGACATGATTGCCGAAGGCATCATTGGCGCTGTGAAAGAAGTCGGCGTCAAGGTGCCGGTTGTTGTTCGCCTGGAAGGCAACAACGCTGAACTGGGTGCTAAAGTACTGGCAGAAAGCGGTTTGAACATCATTGCTGCAACCAGCCTGACCGACGCTGCTCAACAAGTTGTCAAAGCTGCGGAGGGCAAGTAATGAGCGTCCTGATCAATAAAGACACCAAAGTCATCTGCCAGGGCTTCACCGGCTCGCAAGGTACTTTCCACTCCGAACAGGCCATCGCCTACGGCACCAAGATGGTCGGCGGCGTGACCCCGGGCAAGGGTGGCACCACCCACCTGGGCCTGCCAGTGTTCAACACTGTCAAAGAAGCCGTAGCGGCTACCGGCGCTGACGCGTCGGTCATCTACGTTCCGGCTCCTTTCTGCAAGGACTCGATCCTGGAAGCTGCCTTCGGCGGCATCAAGCTGATCGTCTGCATCACCGAAGGCATTCCTACCCTGGACATGCTCGATGCCAAGGTCAAGTGCGACGAGCTGGGTGTTACCCTGATCGGCCCTAACTGCCCAGGCGTCATCACTCCGGGCGAGTGCAAGATCGGCATCATGCCAGGTCACATCCACTTGCCAGGCAAGGTCGGTATCGTTTCGCGTTCCGGCACCCTGACCTACGAAGCGGTCAAGCAGACCACTGACGCCGGTTTCGGTCAGTCCACCTGCGTCGGTATCGGTGGCGACCCGATCCCGGGCTCCAACTTCATCGACATCCTGAAGCTGTTCCAGGAAGACCCGAAGACCGAAGCGATCGTCATGATCGGCGAGATCGGCGGTTCGGCTGAAGAAGAAGCGGCTGCCTACATCAAGGCCAACGTCACCAAGCCTGTGGTTTCCTACATCGCTGGTGTTACCGCTCCTGCGGGCAAGCGTATGGGCCACGCTGGCGCCATCATCTCTGGCGGCAAAGGCACTGCAGACGAGAAATTCGCTGCGCTGCAGGACGCTGGTGTGAAAACCGTGCGTTCGCTGGCAGACATCGGCAAGGCCCTGGCCGAGCTGACTGGCTGGGAAGTGAAGAAGTAATCACTGCCCAGTAAACAAGAAAGGCCACCTTCGGGTGGCCTTTTTTGTTTACTGGGCAGCAGCTTCAAGCGACAAGCTTCAAGCTGCAAGAGGGTGTTGCGGCAAGCTTGCGGCTTGTAACTTGCGGCTTGGAGCTGTCGCGCAAGCGACACGCATATTCACACATCGGACAAGCAGCCCTGCAACAGTGCGTTTCTATGACAAATTCGTTAACCTATGCACTCATTTTGTGCCCGCTCCCCAAAAGGGAACGACACGCTAAACGGGTCTGGCTCATCCAGCCAGGCAGCATTTCCCTCACCCAAGGGGAAATCCCTCTCTAAATCCCGATTTCAGCAGTGTGGTATTTCCTTAATGAAAGTTTTGAAAGGCCAGGACATCCTGGCACTTGGTTTTATGACGTTCGCTTTGTTCGTCGGCGCGGGCAATATCATTTTCCCTCCTATCGTCGGTCTGCAATCCGGTCCACACGTGTGGATGGCGGCGCTGGGTTTCCTGATCACTGCTGTGGGCCTGCCGGTCATCACTGTCATCGCCCTGGCCAAGGTCGGCGGCGGCATGGATGCGCTGAGCAGCCCGATCGGCAAGGTCGCCGGCGGCCTGCTGGCAGCGGTGTGCTACCTGTCGGTAGGCCCGCTGTTCGCCACCCCGCGTACCGCCACCGTATCCTTCGAGGTAGGTGTTGCGCCGCTGACCGGTGAAAGCCCGCTGGCCCTGTTCATCTACAGCCTGGTGTACTTCCTGGTGGTGCTGGCGGTGTCCATGTACCCGGGCAAGCTGCTCGACACTGTCGGCCGCTTCCTCGCGCCGCTGAAGATCATTGCCCTGGCCGCACTCGGCATCGCCGCGTTCATGCTGCCAGCCGGTGGTATCGGCGAAGCACAGCCAGCCTATGTTGCCGCGCCGTTCTCCCAGGGCTTCATCAATGGTTACCTGACCATGGATACTCTCGGTGCGCTGGTGTTCGGTATCGTCATCGTCAACGCCATCCGTTCGCGCGGCGTCGAGTCGCCGCAGCTGATCACCCGCTACGCGATCATCGCTGGCCTGATCGCCGGTGTCGGCCTGGCCCTGGTGTACATCAGCCTGTTCCGCCTGGGTGCCGGCAGCCATGAGATCGCCGCCGGTGCCAGCAACGGCGCCGCGGTGTTGCATGCCTACGTGCAGCACACCTTCGGCTCGCTGGGCAGCGGCTTCCTCGCCGTGTTGATCGCCCTGGCCTGCCTGGTGACCGCCGTCGGCCTGACCTGCGCCTGCGCCGAGTACTTCAGCCAGGTGCTGCCGCTGTCGTACCGCACCCTGGTGGTGATCCTCGCGGCCTTCTCGCTGCTGATTTCCAACCTGGGCCTGACCAAGCTGATCCTGTTCTCGATCCCGGTGCTGACCGCTATCTACCCGCCGTGCATCGTGGTGGTAGGCCTGAGCTTCTGCAAGGACCTGTGGAACTCGCAAGTTCGCATCCTGGCGCCAGTGATGCTGGTGTCGTTGCTGTTCGGCATGATCGATGCCATCAAAGGCACTGTGCTGGCCAGTAAACTGCCGGACGTGCTGGCGCATCTGCCGCTGAGCGAGCAGGGCCTGGCCTGGCTGGTGCCTTCGGTGGTGACCCTGGGTGTTGCGGTGCTGTGTGACCGCATGCTGGGCAAGCCGCGCGAAGCGCTGGCCTGAGAATTAGCCATGTAACGGACACCGGCCACAAGCCAACAGGGTGTCCGTCACGGCAGATTCCAAGCCCCGCGTCCGAAAGGATGCGGGGCTTTTTCGTTTCTGCGGGCAAGACGTGTCTTTTTCTGCGGTAAAGCGTCGAAAGCCGGTCAATGGGCTTTATTGTGCTCGAAACTTCAATCAGGACCTTGCATGAGCTTCATTCAAAGCAATCTGATCCACCTGCTGGCCGCCTGCTGGTTTGTCGTCTGCTGGGGCGGTTATACCCGCTACGCGACCTGGAAGGGCCGTGATACTGCGTGCCTGGCCAGCGTACTGCACCTTTACCGCGAAGACTGGATGCGGCGCATGTTGTTGCGTGACAACCGCATCGCCGATGCCAGCGTGATCGGCAATCTGGAGCGCAATGCGTCGTTCTTCGCCTCCAGCACCCTGATTATTCTGGCCGGTATTCTCACCGTGCTCGGGGCTTCGGACCGCGCTGTATCGTTACTGGCGGATTTGCCGCTGGTCCAGCAGGCTTCCCAGGGGATGTCGGAAATCAAGTTGCTGTGCCTGGCGATGGTCTTTGTGTATGCCTTCTTCACCTTTAGCTGGTGCATGCGCCAATACAACTTTGCCGCGGTGCTGGTGGGCTCGGCGCCGATGATTGGTGAGCGCCATGTCAGTGAACTGGAGCGCAAGGCATTTGCCCTTAGAGCGGCCAGGGTTATTTCGCTGGCGGCCAACCAGTTCAACTTCGGCTTGCGTTCTTATTACTTCGGGATGGCCATGCTCTGCTGGTTTATCGGCCCCTGGTTGTTCATGCTGATGAGTACCGGGGTAGTGTTGGTGCTTTATCGTCGCGAGTTCCATTCGGATGTGCTCGATGTGATGGTTTACACCCCTACCGAGGCACCTGCGCCGGAGCCGGCTAAAGAGAACCTTGCCTGAAGAGTGACGACTGAATCGTTTAATCCAGTTTCGGCAGCCATAAAAAAACCCGACAGTGTCGGGTTTTTTTTATTCCGGCAGGCTTGCTTACTGTTTAGCAGGCTCAGCAGGAGTAACTGGGGCAGCAGGAGCGGCTTCTTTCGCAGCTTCTTCAGCGGCTTTTTGTTGCGCTTCGGCCTGATCTTTGGCGGCTTCGACGTTTTCTTTCGCTGCCTCGTTCACTTTATCCTGAGCTTCGTTCATTTTCTCTTGAGCGTTCTCGGAATGTTGCTGAGCATCTTGGGCTTTATTTTCGCTGGCTTTATCGCAAGCGGCCAGACCCAGAGCAGCGGCGAGCATAACGGCAAAAGCAAAAGGTTTACGCATGGGGTGTTTCTCCTTGTGGAATAAGTTACTTGTTCCTTTGAGCTCAAGTAACCGGTAGAAGTTCCGCGCACCATACAGATATATAACAAATGGATCTATATGGACATTTCCCTTTCTCTGTGCATGGCCTCAACGGCCTGAGAGTTTTTTGAAATGATCGACACTTCTTTGCAGGCTATGGCCCAACGCTTTCTCTCGGCACTGCGTCATTGTCAGGTATTACAGATGCGGGTGCATCACGCGGACGCGCAAGGCATGACCCTGATACTGCCGTATTCCACACAGATCGTTGGCAACCCGCAAACCGGGGCCGTGCACGGCGGTGCGATCACCACCCTGATGGACACCACCTGCGGCATGGCCACCCTCTGCGTGTTGCCTGAGTTCGAGGTATGCCCGACGCTAGACCTGCGTATCGACTACATGCACCCGGCCGAGGCCGGCAAGGATATCTTCGGCCACGCCTATTGCTACCGCGTCTCGCGGGATGTGATCTTCACCCGCGGGGTGGCCTACCAGGACGATCCCGAGCAACCGATCGCCCAGGTGGTCGGCACCTTCATGCGTCTGGGCAAGGGCATCAAGGGCGGTCTCAATTTCGCCAACACGCTCAAGGGGAGCGGCCAATGATCCCGCCAGAAGTGCACCAGCAACTGCGCCAGGCACATGCCGAAGGCAACTATGAACCCTTGCTGCGGCTGATTCCTTATGCCGGATTGATTGGTATCCAGTGCAGCCGCCAGGGCGACGACCTGCTGTTCTGCCTGCCAGCCAGCCAGGACAATATCGGCAATCCGTTGCTGCCAGCGATCCACGGCGGGGTAATCGCCGGCTTCATGGAGCTGTCGGCGGCGCTGTACCTGCTGATTTTCAGTGAGAGTGCGGCGATCCCGAAAATCATCGACTTTTCCATCGATTACCTGCGCGCCGGCCATTACCGTGACACTTACGCCCAGTGTCAGTTGTGGCGCCAGGGCCGGCGGGTGACCAACGTCGCGATCACCGCCTGGCAAGGCGACCCGGACGAACCGATTGCCACGGCGCGGGCGCATTTCAAGATCGAAGAAATGACCTCGCCCTTGAAATAGCCCGAGCCACCCCCATCTGTTGTGCATCCCGCCGTGAAAGCAGGCCGTCGGCCTGCCCAGCGACAACTGTCATCAGATCGGAGTGTTGAAGACCATGAGTGTGGAAACTCAAAAAGAAACCCTGGGCTTCCAGACCGAGGTGAAGCAACTGCTGCACCTCATGATCCATTCCCTGTATTCGAACAAGGAAATCTTTGTTCGCGAACTGATTTCCAACGCCTCCGACGCCGTCGATAAACTGCGCTTCGAAGCCCTGGCCAAGCCAGAGCTGCTCGAAGGCGGCGCCGAGCTGAAAATCCGCCTGAGCTTCGACAAGAACACCAACACTGTCACCCTCGAAGACAACGGCATCGGCATGAGCCGCGAAGAGGTGATCGCGCACCTGGGCACCATCGCCAAGTCCGGCACTGCCGACTTCATGAAAAACCTCACCGGCGACCAGAAGAAGGACTCGCACCTGATCGGCCAGTTCGGCGTGGGCTTCTACTCGGCCTTCATCGTTGCCGACAAGGTCGACGTGTTCAGCCGCCGCGCCGGCCTGCCAGCCGCCGAGGGCGTGCACTGGTCGTCCAAGGGCGAAGGCGAGTTCGAAGTCGCCACGGTCGACAAGGCCGAGCGCGGCACCCGCATCGTCCTGCACCTGAAAAAGGGTGAAGAAGAGTTCGCCGACGGCTGGCGCCTGCGCAACATCGTCAAGAAATACTCCGATCACATCGCCTTGCCGATCGAGCTGCCAAAACAGGTCGAAGCCGCCGAAGGCGAAGAAAAGCCGGCCGAAGAATGGGAAACCGTCAACCGCGCCAGCGCCCTGTGGACCCGTCCTCGCACCGAGATCAAGGACGAGGAATACCAGGAGTTCTACAAGCACATCGGTCACGACTTCGAGAACCCGCTGGCCTGGAGCCACAACAAGGTCGAAGGCAAGCTTGAGTACAACTCGCTGCTCTACGTACCGGCCCGTGCCCCGTTCGACCTGTACCAGCGTGAAGCGCCACGTGGCCTGAAGCTGTACGTACAGCGCGTGTTCATCATGGACCAGGCTGAATCCTTCCTGCCGCTGTACCTGCGCTTCATCAAGGGCGTGGTCGACTCCAACGACCTGTCGCTGAACGTTTCGCGCGAAATCCTGCAGAAAGACCCGATCATCGACTCGATGAAGTCGGCCCTGACCAAGCGCGTGCTGGACATGCTCGAGAAGCTGGCCAAGAACGAGCCTGAGCAGTACAAGGGCTTCTGGAAGAACTTTGGCCAGGTGATGAAAGAAGGCCCGGCTGAAGACTTCGCCAACAAAGAGAAGATCGCCGGCCTGCTGCGTTTCGCCTCCACCTTTGATGAAAGCGGCGAGCAGAGCGTTGCCCTGGCCGACTACCTGGCCCGTGCCAAGGAAGGTCAGGACAAGATCTACTTCCTCACCGGCGAGTCCTATGCGCAGGTCAAGAACAGCCCGCACCTGGAGGTCTTCCGCAAGAAAGGCATCGAAGTGCTGCTGCTGACCGACCGCATCGACGAGTGGCTGATGAGCTACCTGAGCGAATTCGACGGCAAGAGCTTCGTCGACGTCGCCCGTGGTGACCTGGACCTGGGCAAGCTGGACTCCGAAGAGGACAAGAAGGCCCAGGAAGAAGTCGCCAAGGAGAAAGAAGGCCTGGTCGAGCGCCTCAAGGTGGCCCTGGGCGAAAGCGTCAGCGAAGTGCGCGTGTCGCACCGCCTGACCGATTCGCCGGCGATCCTGGCCATCGGTGAGCAGGACCTGGGGCTGCAGATGCGCCAGATTCTCGAGGCCAGCGGGCAGAAGGTGCCGGACTCCAAGCCGATCTTCGAATTCAACCCTGGCCACCCGCTGATCGAGAAACTGGACAACGAGCAAAGCGAAGACCGTTTCGCCGACTTCTCGCACATCCTCTTCGATCAGGCCGCGCTGGCGGCGGGCGATAGCCTCAAGGACCCGGCGGCGTACGTTCGTCGCCTGAACAAGCTACTGGTCGAATTGTCGGCTTAAGTAGTTGCAGGAAAGCCCGCTTCGGCGGGCTTTTTTCATGGTGCAAGGAGGAGTGCATGAGCAAGGTTACCGTCGAATCGCTGGTCTATCATGTTGCCGGCAAAGCCTATGAGAGCCGTTTGTTCTATACCCAGGGCGCCCGTGAGCAGCCTGGGCTTTTGATGGCGCCAAACTGGATGGGGGTGGGCGAGGGCGCCGAACGGATCGCCCGCGAGGTTGCCGCCCAGGGTTATGTGGTGTTGCTGGCCGACATCTACGGCCAGACCCTGCGTCCGTCGGACATGGATGAAGCCGGTGCGGCGATGACGCCGCTGAAGAATGACCGCGTCGAGCTGCGCAAGCGCTTGAAGGCGGCGCTGGACCAGTTGCTGGGCCAATCGAGGGCGGTATTGGAGCCTGGCAAGCTGGCCACCTTCGGCTTCTGCTTCGGCGGCTGCTGTGCCCTGGAGCTGGCCCGTGAAGATGCCCGCCTGCTGGCCGCTGTATCGTTCCATGGCACCCTGGATACGCCGCTGCCAGCCGTGGAGGGCAGGGTCAAGGCTTCGATGCTGGTGTTGCATGGCGCCGCCGACCCGTTCGTGCCCAAGGAGCAGCTACCGGCTTTCGAAGCCGAGATGGACGCGGCCAAGGTCGACTGGCAGCTGATCAGCTATGGCGGCGCGGTGCACTCGTTCACCGATACCGCAGCGAATATCCCCGGCAAGATGAAGTACGACGCACGCACGTCCAAGCGCGCGTTCCGGGCGATGTTCAATTTGCTCGATGAAGTGTTCCAGCGCTGAGTGGGGGCGGGGCTGCTGTGCAGCCCATCGCCAGCAAGGCTGGCTCCCACACTGGACCTGCATGCATCCACTCTGTGGGAGCCGCGTTGCCGGCGATCAATCTCAAGGCAACTCGATCCGTTCACTTTCCCCCGGTACCGTCGGCCAGTCTCCGGCCGCCCAGCGTGCCCGCGCCTGTTCGATCAATGCCGGGTCACTGGCAACGAAGTTCCAGTTCATCCGCCGTGGCCCGTCCAATGGCGCGCCACCGAACAGCACCAACTGGCTTTCGCTATCGGCATACAGGCTCATCTCCTCGCCGGGCGGCAAGATCACCAGGCTGCACGGCTCGACCGCCTGGTCGTTGAGGCTGACTTCGCCATCCAGTACATACAGCGCGCGCTCGGCGTGTTCGGTGGGCACCGTCAGGGTGGTGGCCGCCTGCATCTGCACCAGCGCATACAGGGTCGGTGACAGCACCGGCACCGGCGATTGCAGGCAGAAGCCGCTGCCGGCAATCATGCGAATGCTGACCCCGAGGTTGTCACTGACCGGCAGGCTCGCCGCCGGGTGATGGCTGTAGAGTCCCGGGCCTTGCTCGTGCGCCTTGGGCGAGGCCAGCCACACCTGCAAGCCGTGCAGGCGCGACGTGCTGGGCAGCAGATCGGCAGGCGTGCGCTCGACATGGGCAATCGCGCTGCCGGCGGTCATCCAGCTGACCTCGCCAGCCTTGACCCGTTGATCCGAGCCCAGACTGTCCTTGTGCTGGATCTCGCCCTCGAACAGGTAGGTGAGGGTCGACAGGCCGATATGCGGGTGCTGGCGGATGTTCATGCCACGGCCGGCCGGGTAGTCGGTCTCCAGCATATGGTCGAAGAACACGAATGGCCCGACGCTGCGGCATTGGGCCGAAGGCAGGGGGCGCAGGATAGGTTGGCCTTCGACCGATTCGGCGCGAGGGCGGATGACCAGGGGAAGGCTCACGGTGTGCTCCAGACCAAGGGGGACGTTTTTCTAGCATAACCTGCCGTGGCCCATATCGAGCGCATGCCCGCGCTATACCCGGGGTTGTGGCGGGCAAATAACAGCGCTGTCATCAGCCTGTCATGCCTGCGTCATAGCCTGCCGCCATCAACCTGATGGAGTTCACTATGTTTCCACGTCGTTTCAGCGCCCTGTGCGGGCTGTTGCTGGTCAGTGGCCTGGCCAGCGCCGAGGTTCGTCTCGAAGGGCCGGTCGAGTACGGTCTGTTTGAAACCCGCCACCAGAACTTCCAGCCGGGCGAGCGGGTGCTGACCCAGAGTAACCAGACGATTGAACAGACCGATGAGATCCCGGCGCGCCTGGGCAGCAAGTTCGGCATGCGCTATCGGCTGCAGGGCAAGGTCGCCGAAGACACGCCGCTGACCCTGCTGTACCTCACCCCGGGTGTGCGCACCCCGGATGGCAAGCGCCACGACAAGTTCGAAGTCGTGCAGAAGCTGGTGCCGGGCGCTGCCCAGGATGTGATGGCCTATGAGTTCACCGAAAACCACGAAATGGTGCCGGGGCAGTGGCATTTCATGGTCTTCCAGGGTGACCGGTTGCTCGCCGAGCAGCGCTTTACGGTGCGTTGAGTCAGGGCCACCGGGGCGTCGCGATCATAAGGCCTTTTGATATCACGTTTTCGTCTTACGCAAATTTTCGCCAGGCCGATACCGTCTAGAAGCAAGGACAGCTGCACTGTTGTGCAGCGCTTTTGGAGGGAGCCAGAAGATGAGCTTGAGAAGCATGAATATCGCGCCCAGGGCCGGCCTGGGTTTTGGCTTGGTGGCGGCGCTGGTGTTTGCCTTGGGCGCGTTTGCCCTGATGCAGATGACCAGCATGCGCCAGCAGTCCGAGCAGGTCGACAGCAACTGGTTGCCCAGCGTCATTTCGGTCGGCCAGATGACCCAGGACATGCTGCGCATCCGCGCCTTGACCCTGCGCCTGCTGGTCAATCGCGATGAGGCGGCGCTGGCGCAGAACAAGTCGCGCATCGAAGAGATCAAGGCGGGCCTGGGCAAGGCCCAGCAGAAGTACCAGGCGCTGATCGTGCTGCCTGAAGAGCAGGTCCTGTTCGACCGCTACCTGAGTCTGGAGCAGCGTTACCTCAAGCTGCAGGCGCAGGTGATGGAGCTGTCTGCCGAGCACCGGCTCGAAGAGGCGGTGGCCATGGTCAACGGTGAGATGAATCAGCTGGCCGACCAGTTGACGGCCAGCCTCAACGAGCTGATCGCGCTCAATAACCAGCATGCCAATACCGCGACCGACCTTGCCGAAGTCGTCTACAAGGAGGCGCGGATCTGGGTGATTGGCTGGCTGATTGCCGCCGTGGTGCTCACGGTGGTGCTGGCCCTGACCCTGACCCGCAGTATCGTCCGGCCGTTGGCGCAATCCCTGAAGGTTGCCGAAGTGGTGGCCACCGGCGACCTTACCCCGCAGATTTCGGTGCAGGGCAAGGATGAGCCGGCACGCTTGCTTGCAGCCTTGAAGCAGATGCAGCAAAGCCTGCGCGATACCATCGGGCGCATCTCCGACTCCTCCGGCCAGTTGGCCTCGGCCTCCGAGGAGCTCAGCGCGGTGACGGAAGATGCCACCCGTGGGCTGATGCAGCAAAGCCAGGAAATCGAGCAGGCGGCGACCGCGGTCAACCAGATGACCACCGCAGTGGAGGAGGTGGCGAGCAATGCCGTGGCCACTTCCGAAGCTTCGCGCGAGTCGGACCGCATTGCCCGTCAAGGACGCGAGCAGGTGCGCCTGACCGTGACGTCGATTGAGGGCCTGGCGGCCGGTGTTACCGCCAACGCCGAAGAGGTCGGGCAACTGGCGCAGCAGGTTAATGGCATCACCAAGGTGCTGGATGTGATCGGCGCGATTGCCGAGCAGACCAACCTGCTGGCCCTCAATGCTGCGATCGAAGCCGCACGGGCCGGTGATGCCGGGCGTGGTTTTGCTGTGGTGGCTGATGAAGTACGGGCACTGGCCCATCGCACCCAGCAATCCACCCGTGAAATCGAGCAGATGATCGATGGCATCCAGCAAGGCACCCATCGCGCCGTTGAGGGTATGCAGCAGACCAACGAACGGGCTCGCGGCACCCTGGAGGGCGCTCATGCTGCCGGTGCGGCGCTGGAGGAGATAGCCGCGGCCATCAGCCTGATCAACGAGCGCAACCTGGTGATTGCCAGTGCCTCGGAGCAGCAGGCACAGGTGGCGCGGGAGGTGGACCGCAACCTGACCAATATTCGCGACTTGGCCATGCAGACCTCGGCGGGGGCCAATCAGACCAACGCGGCGAGCCAGGCATTGTCGCAGCTGGCGATCGAACTCAATGGGTTGGTGGGGCGGTTTTCGGTGTAGGAGGGGCTGCTGTGCAGCCCATCGCTGGCAAGCCAGCTCCCACAAGGGCTAGCGCCTGCAGTAACTGTGGGCGCCGGGCTTGGCGGTGATGGGGCGCGCAGCGGCCCTGGATGGCACAAACAAAAACGCCCCGACGAGTCGGGGCGTTCGAACATAAGGGGGGCTAGCCCTTATTTGCCTGCCCAGCGCTTGAGCACCAGGGTGGCGTTGGTGCCGCCGAAACCGAAGCTGTTGCTCATCACGGTATCGATCTTGGCATTTTCCTGAGTCTTGGTCAGGATCGGCATGTCGGCTACTTCCGGGTCCACTTCGTCGATGTTGGCGGAGCCGGCAATGAAGTTGCCTTCCATCATCAGCATGCAGTAGATCGCTTCGTGAACGCCGGCAGCGCCCAGGGAGTGACCGGACAGGCTCTTGGTCGAGCTGATGGCTGGAGCCTTGTCGCCGAATACTTCGCGAACGCCCTTGATCTCGGCAACGTCGCCGACCGGCGTCGAGGTGCCGTGGGTGTTCAGGTAGTCGATCGGGGTGTCGACAGTGGACATGGCCATCTGCATGCAGCGGATGGCGCCTTCGCCACTTGGAGCGACCATGTCGTAGCCGTCGGAAGTGGCGCCGTAGCCGACGATTTCGGCGTAGATCTTGGCGCCACGGGCCAGGGCGTGCTCCAGCTCTTCAACCACGACCATACCGCCACCGCCAGCGATGACGAAGCCATCACGGTCAGCGTCGTAGGCACGGGAGGCTTTTTCCGGGGTGTCGTTGCGCTTGCTGGACAGTGCGCCCATGGCGTCGAACAGGAACGACTGGCTCCAGTGCTCTTCTTCACCGCCACCGGCGAAGACGATGTCCTGCTTGCCCATCTGGATCTGTTCCATGGCGGTACCGATGCAGTGAGCACTGGTGGCGCAGGCGGAAGCGATGGAGTAGTTCAGGCCCTTGATCTTGAACGGGGTGGCCAGGCACGCCGAGACGGTGCTGCTCATGGTCCGGGTGACGCGGTAGGGGCCAACGCGCTTGACGCCTTTTTCACGCAGGATGTCCAGCGCTTCCATCTGGTTCAGGGTCGACGCGCCGCCTGAGCCTGCGATCAGGCCAGTACGCGGGTTGGAGACCTGCTCTTCGGTCAGGTCCGAGTCCTTGATCGCGTCGGCCATCGCCAGGTAGGCATAGGCGGCGGCGTGACCGACGAAACGGAAGACTTTACGGTCGATCAGTTCTTCGAGGTTGAGGTCGATGGAGCCGGAAACCTGGCTACGCAGACCCATTTCGGCATATTCCGGGTTGAATCGGATGCCAGGGCGGCTTGCACGCAGGTTGGCGGAGACGGTCTCTTTGTCATTGCCCAGGCACGAAACAATGCCCAGACCAGTGATAACGACGCGGCGCATGCGGATAACCCTTAGAAGTTGTCAGTGGAGGTGAATACGCCGACCCGGAGGCCGTCGGCGGTGTAGATCTCGCGACCGTCGACGCTGACCGAACCATCGGCGATGGCCATGTTCAGCTTGCCTTTGAGGACGCGCTTGATATGAATGTTGTAGGTGACTTTCTGGGCGGTCGGTAGGACCTGGCCGAAGAATTTCACTTCGCCCGAACCCAGGGCACGACCACGGCCCGGCAAGCCTTGCCAGCCGAGGAAGAAACCGACCAGTTGCCACATGGCGTCCAGGCCCAGGCAGCCTGGCATCACCGGATCACCTTCGAAGTGGCAGGCGAAGAACCACAGGTCCGGGGTGATATCCAGCTCGGCGACCAATTCACCTTTGCCGTACTTGCCACCCTCGGCGCTGATATGGGTGATGCGATCCACCATCAGCATGTTCGGGGCGGGCAGTTGCGCGTTACCTGGGCCGAACAGCTCACCGCGACTGCAGCGCAGCAGGTCTTCCCGAGTAAAGGCGTTTTGTTTGGTCATGCGAGCTCCTCAATAGTCCCCGTGCGGCAGGGGGCAAATCTTCCCGGCCGTCCCAAAACATGTACGTTTGAGCCGGCAGCCTACACATAGACTATTGCGTTGTAGTGAAAGTCACAGCGCACGGGGCAAAGAAGTACACTTGTGCACTGAAATTTTATTTTCAAGCCCTTCGCGGCGCTTGTCCAGTCTCTAAGACTGCCGCAATTTAGCATTTATCGCCAGTCACAGCTGTCTGACCGGGCAGCCAGCGTTGCAGAATTTGCTGCAGATCAGTGCGTTTGAACGGCTTGGCCAGGTAGTCGTTCATGCCCGCGTTCAGGCAACGCTCGCGGTCACCCTGCAAGGCGTTGGCGGTCAGGGCGATAATCGGCATGGCGGCGGCCTGCGGCAGCTGGCGAATGCGCCGGGTGGCTTCGTAGCCATCGATGATCGGCAGGCGGCAGTCCATCAGTGCCGCGGCAAAGCGCTGGCGCCCGGCCTGGGCCACGGCCTGGGCGCCGTCGACGGCGACGCACACCTCAAAGCCCAGGCTGCGCAACATGGCTTCGATCACTGTCTGGTTCACCGGGTTGTCTTCGACCAGCAAGATGCGCCGGCCCTGGCCGTCGTCTTCGGCACGGGTCAGGCCACCGGGCAGGCGTGGCGTTTGCGCGGTGGACAAGGCCAGGGGCATTTCCAGGGTAAAGATCGAACCCAGGCCTTCACGGCTTTCGCCGCGCAGGGTACCGCCCATCCGTTCGGTCAGGGTGCGGGCGATCGACAGGCCCAGGCCGGTGCCGCCATAGCGGCGGGAAATCGAACTGTCGGCCTGCTGGAATGCCACGAACATCATTTCCAGGCGCGTGTTGTCGATGCCGATACCGGTGTCGCGTACCGCACAGGTGAACCAGATCAGCTGGCGGTCGAGCACCTGCCAGCGTGGTTCGATGTGCACACTGCCGTGTTCGGTGAACTTCAGTGCATTGCCGATCAGGTTGAGCAGCACCTGGCGAATGCGGGTCGGGTCGCCGACTACCTGCAGTTGCTCCATGCCCGGCGGCAGGTGCAACTGCAGGTCCAGCTCGCGCTGCTGGGCCAGGTGCTGGAACGACTGGACGCTGCTGCCGATCAGCTCGCCGAGGTTGAAGTCGATGTGTTCCAGCTCCAGAGCGGTACGTTCGATGCGCGAGAAATCAAGAATGTCGTTGATGACCTTGAGCAGGTGCCCGGTGGATTCGCTGGCCACGGCGGTGTATTCGGCCTGCTCTTCGTTGAGCGAGGTTGTTTCCAGAAGTTGCAGCATGCCCATGACGCCGTTCATCGGCGTACGCAGCTCGTGGCTCATCATCGCCAGGAAATCAGATTTGGCCTTGTTTGCCTGTTCGGCTTCCTCGCGGGCCTGGATCAGTTGCGACATGGCTTGTTGCTGTTCATGGCTGGCCTTGCCCAGCGCACTGGCAAGGTTGTTGATGTGCCGGGCCAGGTGCCCCAGTTCACTGTCATCGACCACCGGCAACGGCGCATTGAAATCGCCTTGCTGGATGGCCTTGACCGCATGGCCCATATCGCTGATCGGCTTGGCCAGGCTCAGGGCCAGGCGCCGGGCAAGTATGAAGGTGAACAGCAGGGCGAACAGGGCGAGGATCCCGGCCTTGACCACGATCTCCTGTTGCCGCTCGCTGAAGGCGTCGTCCGACATGCCGACGATGACCCTTCCGAGGTAGTCATCGCCGATGTTCTTGGTTGGCGCGTTATTGTGCAGAAAGTCGTTGTCCAGGCGAATCTGCTGCAGGCGGATCGGTGCCTGGAACACTTCCACCTGCTGCGCACGGTTGCTGCTCTCATCCGGCTGCTCGACATAGACGAGAATATGGTTGCTACTGTCCTGCACCTCGAGAAAGCGCACGTGGGGGATGCTCAAGGTAGCGCGCATGAGGCTCTCGAGCACTTCGTTGTTGCCGGCGATCACCCCGTATTCGGAGGCCGGGGCCAGTTGGTTGGCGATCAGTTGGCCGGTGTGGTTGAGCTCCTGGCGCAGGTCCTGGATGCGCACGAAGGTAAAGAAACTGATCAACAGCAGGGTCAGCAACAGGGCCGGGCCGAGGCTGATGATCTGCGTGCGGGTGTGAATGTCCCAGCTCAGGCGCCGACTCATGGTGTGCTTTCTCCTTCGGCCACGGCCAGGGCGGCGGCGGCCGGGTCAATCGCTTCGATGCCCAGGGCGCGGGCCACCTGCTGGTTGCCCAGGACGCTGAAATGATCAGGGTAGAGCGTTCGCGGCCAGCGGTTGGGTGGTTGCTCGAGCAGCCGATCGAGCACCGCCAGCCAGTCGTCCTGGTCACTCAGGGTGCTGGCCAGGGCACCGGCCTTGACGAACCCGGCATTCGGCCCGATCAACGCCATCTGTCGACCATAACTGCTGAGCAGAACATTCTTCGCCGACTTTGAGTTGTACAACTGCGGGTCATCGATGCCCAGCAGTACATCGCTGTTTTGCAGCAGGGTTTGCAATGGCCGGCTGTCGCGCAGGTCGGGCCAGGCTTCGGCGATGATTTCCAGGCCCAACGGGCGCGCCGCCTTGCGCAGCTCGTCGAGGAGAAACTGGCTATGTTCGGTATAGAGCACGCCCACCCGTTTGGCCTGTGGCAACAGGTAGCGGGTCAGGCGCAGCTGGCGGGCCGGGGGTGGGTCGCTCCACAGCAGGCTCAGGTACGCCGGGCGCAGGCTGCCCAGGCGTTGCTGGGCCTGCACCCGGCTCACGCGCAAGGCCAGCGCCGCAGGCCCGGCGGTTTCGCTCAGGCGCCATTCGAGGCTGGGGCCATCAAGCAGGATCAAGCGGGTGGCGGCTTTGATCTGGCTGGGGCGTGGCAGCTCGGCCACTGGCACGAAGTGCACCTGGTCAGCCGGGCGGCGTTCGCGTAACGCCTCGACGAAGCTGCGCACGCCGGGGCTGTCCTGGCTACCGGTGAGCAGGATTTCACTGGCGGACAGGGCACTCAGGGGCCACAGGCAGATCAGCAGCAGCCAGCGCCGCAGGTAACGCATCAGAACTCCAACTGCGCACTGAAAGACAGCACCTGGCGGCTGTCATAACGGTTGTCGTAGATGGTCGTCGGCTCGTCGTCCAGGCGCTGCTGGAGCATGCCCGCCAGCTCCAGGCTGGTGCGCTCCCAGCGCAGGCGCTTGGCAACGCGCAGATCAACCCGTTCGAAGCGGTACTGGTTGAGGGCGTCATCGCCGTAGTAGAAAAGAGCACTGGACCAACCCATGCCCCAGTCACGCAGCCAGCCGGCCGAGCCGCTGTTGCGCGCACTCAGGCGGCGGTCGGCCGGGTTGCTGGCCCAGGCGTCGACGTAGGCGTAGGTCAGGCGCACACGGTCGGCCTGGCTCAGGCGCCAGTCCAGTTGCGCTTCGCTGCCACTGAAGCGGGCCCTGTTGCTGTTGCTGGCAATGTACTGGTTGTTGCGCAGCGGCTCGCTGATCATGCCGGTGATTTCATCGTAGAACAGCTTGAGGTCGACGCTCAGGTCGGCATCGGCGAAGTATCCGTTATAGCCCAGTTCCCGCGAGCGCATACGCTCCTGTTCAAGATCGCCGGGGCCGCGGGTCTTGACGAAGTACTCGGCGTTGCGCTGGCCGAAGGCGCCGGGTACCAGGTTGTTGACCCGATAACTCCAGTTGACGTTGTTCTCGAACATGTCCGGCGAGCGCACGGCTTCGGAGTACACCGCACGCAAGCCGTGGCGCGGGGTGATCAGGTAGTTGAGCGCCATCCGCGGGGTCAGGGAGCTGCCGGACAGGCGGGTATCTTCGTACATCGCCCCGCCCTGGAGGATCCAGTGCTCGTCGGCGCGCCATTCCAGGTGGCCAAACAGGCGCCAGGTGCTGTCATCCAGGCTGCCATTGAAGTAAGTCTGCGAGTCGGCGCGGTCGTACCGGTAGTTGGCCCCGCTGACCAGGCGCAGGCTGTCGGACAGGCTCAGGGTGTCCTGCACCTCCAGGTCATAGCGGGTCTCGCGGGTGCTCTGGTCGATATCGCCGCATACTTGTTGCGCGCCGCCATTGCGCCACTGCTGCTGCACCTGTTCGGCCAGGGCGCGCTCCTCGGCGCTGCCTGCAGGCAGTGGCGAGGTGATGTTGCGGGCCACCTGCTCTGCGTAGTTCGGGTTCAGGCGCCAGAGCTGGGTCAGTTGCGGGCTGAAGGACAGCGCCGCGTCACAGGCACGCCACACTTGCTCGCGCTCCCAGTGCTGGGCCGAGCCCTGCACATAGAGGCTGTGGTCGGGGTTGAAGTCGATGTTCCAGCGCAGCGAACCGGCATAGTCCTTGGCGTTGAGGTCGGCGTTGTTGCCTGCCGCAGTGACATAGGGAAACACCGGTTTATAGGTATAGGGCCGTTGATCGCTGCCTTCCTTGGCCGAGAATTGCCAGTCCAGGCTCTGGTTGCTGGCCAGGCTGTGGCTGGCACTCAAACCCAGACGGTTGAGGCGGCGGCTGTCGCGGTAGTCCTGGCCCCAGCGGTTTTCGTCGAAGCCATCGTCTTGCATCCCCGAGAGCGACAGGCGCAGGTCGCCACCGTCCCAGTCCAGGCCCTGGCTTGCGTACCAGTCATTGATGCCGCGCTGGCCGCGGGTGACTTTCAGGCGCGTGCCATGGCTGTCGGCCGGGTTGCGGGTAAGGATGTTGACCACCGCCATCAGCGCATTGGCGCCATAGCTGACGGTGTTGGGGCCACGAAACACCTCGATGCGCTCGATGTCTTCCATCGCCAGCGGAATGTCGCTCCAGTCCACGGTGGCCAGGCCTGCGCGGTACACCGAGCGGCCGTCGATCAGTACCTGCATGCGCCGGGCATCGTTGACGTTGCTGCCGTGGTAGTTGACCGTCGGCTGGTTGCCGGCGCCATAGCCGATCATCATGCCTGGCACCAGGCGCAGCAGTTCGGGAATGTCGCGGGCGCCGCTGGCGCGAATCAGCTCGCTGTCGAGCACGGTCATGCTGCCCGGCACCGCCGCTGGCGATTGCTTGAGGCGGGTGGCGGTGAGCACCTGTGGCAGGGCCTGGCTGTCGACGAACAGGTCGTCAGCCATACTGGGGCCGCTGAGCAGGGCTGTCAGCAGCAACAAAGGGCGTGTGGAGGTCGGGCCAAAAGACACAGTGCGGCCTTGGTAGCGGGTTCAAGTCGGGCATGTTAACCGAGTGACGGGTATTTTCCAGTCGTGCTCAAGGCGATGCCAAGGCCGATTCGGTCATCTGCCACTGGCTCTGGCACTGGCGCTCCGTATAATGCGCAAGTCGCCACTTTAATTGGTTTTAACGGATTGGATATGACTGAACAGCAGCCTGTTGCAGTTCTGGGAGGCGGGAGTTTCGGCACCGCCGTGGCGAATCTACTGGCGGAAAACGGCGTTCGGGTGCGGCAATGGATGCGCGACCCCGAGCAGGCCGAGGCCATGCGCAGCAACCGCGAGAACCCGCGCTACCTCAAAGGCATCAAGCTGCATGCCGGGGTTGAGCCGGTCAACGATCTGCTGGCGACCCTCGAGGCCTGCGAGCTGATCTTCGTGGCCTTGCCTTCCAGTGCCCTGCGCAGCGTGCTGGCGCCCCATGCCCAGCTGTTGGGCGGCAAGATGCTGGTCAGCCTGACCAAGGGCATCGAGGCGCAGAGCTTCAAGCTGATGAGCCAGATCCTCGAAGAAATCGCGCCTCAAGCGCGCATCGGCGTGCTGTCGGGGCCGAACCTGGCCCGCGAAGTGGCTGAACACGCATTGACCGCCACCGTGGTTGCCAGTGAAGACGAAGCGCTGTGCCAGCGCGTTCAGGCCGTGTTGCACGGGCGCACCTTTCGCGTTTACGCCAGCGGCGACCGCTTTGGCGTCGAACTGGGCGGGGCGCTGAAGAACGTCTACGCGATCATCGCCGGCATGGCCGTGGCCCTGGGCATGGGCGAAAACACCAAGAGCATGCTGATCACCCGCGCCCTGGCCGAGATGACCCGCTTTGCCGTCAGCCAAGGGGCCAACCCGATGACCTTTCTGGGCCTGGCCGGCGTCGGCGACCTGATCGTCACCTGCTCCTCGCCCAAGAGCCGTAACTATCAAGTTGGCTACGCCCTGGGCCAGGGCCTGAGCCTGGATGAGGCGGTCAGCCGCCTGGGCGAAGTCGCCGAAGGGGTGAACACGCTCAAGGTGCTCAAGGTCAAAGCCCAGCAAGTGCAGGTCTACATGCCCCTGGTGGCCGGGCTGCATGCGATCCTGTTCGAAGGCCGGACCCTGACCCAGGTGATCGAGCTGCTGATGCGCGGCGAGCCGAAAACCGATGTCGACTTTATCTCCACCAGCGGTTTCAACTAAGCAGGAGCAGGACATGAACGAATCTTCCAACCAGACCCAGCGCGAATCGATCATCTTGCGCGTGTTGTGGATGCTGGTGTTCCTGGTGGTCTGGCAGCTGGCCGAACTGTTGCTCGGCGGCCTGGTGCTGGTGCAACTGATCTATCGGCTGATCTACGGCGCACCGAGCGCCAGCCTGATGAATTTCGGCGACAGCCTCAGCCAGTTCCTGGCCCAGATCGGCCGCTTCGGCAGCTTCCACAGCGACCAGAAACCCTGGCCATTCGCCGATTGGCCAACCCCGCGCGCGCCGGAAGGCGAAGCCGCGCACAGCGTGCCGCCTGCGCCGCATCCGGTGCGTGACGAAGAGCCAAAGCTGTGAAGCTCTGGGTCTTGCGTCACGGCGAAGCCGAGCCACGGGCCCACACCGACGCCGAGCGTCGGCTCACCGCCCATGGCCGCGAGCAGGTGCTGCGCAGCGCGGCGGTGCTGCTTGGCCAGCCGCCGCAGGTGATCCTCGCCAGCCCCTACGTGCGCGCCCAACAGACGGCCGCGCTGGTCCACGAGGCCCTCGGTTTTGCCAAGCCGGTGCAGACCGTGCCTTGGCTGACGCCGGACAGCGATCCGCAAGCGGTCATCGCCGAGCTGGACAAGCTGGGCCTGGAGGAGGTGCTGCTGGTCAGTCACCAGCCGCTGGTGGGCACGCTTGTGGGGCTGCTGGAGCACGGCCATTACCGCACCCCGGCGCCCATGAGTACCGCCAGCCTGGCACAGCTTGAAGGCGACTGGCCGCTGGCCGGGCTGATGACCCTCAAGAGTCTCAAGCACCCGTGAGTCACCCTCAATAACAAGCACAACAAGGAATTGCGCCCATGAGCCTGTGGCATACCCAGCCTGACATCGAACAACTCAACGCCTTGCAGAAGAACACCATTGGCGAAGTGCTGGACATCCGTTTTGAAGCATTCAGCGAAGACTCGCTGAGCGCCAGCATCGTCGTCGATCACCGTACCCACCAGCCGTTCGGCCTGCTGCACGGCGGCGCTTCGGTGGTGCTGGCCGAAACGGTCGGTTCGATGGCCAGCTGCCTGTGCATCGACCCGCAGAAATTCTACTGCGTGGGCCTGGAAATCAACGCCAACCACCTGCGCGGGATCCGTGGCGGGCGGGTAACGGCGACGGCCAAACCGGTACACATCGGCCGCAGTACCCACGTCTGGGATATTCGCCTGAGCAGCGACGAGGGCAAGGCCAGCTGCATTTCACGCTTGACCATGGCCGTGATTCCTCTCGGCCAGGACGTCCCCAGCCGCTGATCGACCTGGCATTTTTACCAGTTGTCGTGTCCCGTGCAGCTTGTTAGCGTGCGTTGAAGTTGCGGGGCAGGGGGTCCCAGGGAATTCGACTATGAGCAGTAGACATCTGGATCTGGTGTACTCGGTCGACGTGCGGTCCACGCTCGACAAGGTACAAAGGCATCAGGCACTGGATTTTGCCGAGTACCGCATCTTGCAAGACAGCGCCGATGCCAAGCTCGACTACCTGTTGCGCAAGTTCGAAGGCCAGTACGAGTTGGAACAGCTGCGCCAGGCCAGTATCCGCATGTCGCACCTGTTGCAGACCAGTTGCCTGGCCCTGCGCCGACTCGAACTCGATGTCGAAGACAGACGTCGCGCCCGCGAAGCGCTGGAGCAGCAATTGGCTTATATGCAGGCTTGCCTGCGCCGCTCGATGGCCAGTTTCGGCGAGTATTGACCTGATTGCCGTCGCCGATGGCTTTTCCGGACATTGCCGCCGCGGGTGCGGTTGCCGACAATGAGCCATCACTTCCCTCTGGATTGGCGGCCATGTCGCAGCAGATCTTCTTCGCCCATGCCAATGGCTTCCCCTCGGCCACCTACGGCAAGCTCTTTGCTGCGCTGGCGCCGGACTATCAGGTGACCCACCTGGCCCAACACGCCCACGATCCGCGCTTTCCGGTCAATGACAACTGGCAGAGCCTGGTCGACGAGCTGATCCATCACCTGGAACAACAGCCGGGGCCGGTCTGGGGCGTCGGCCATTCCCTGGGCGGCATGTTGCACCTGCATGCCGCCATGCGCTGCCCGCAGTACTATCGCGGCGTGGTGATGCTCGATTCGCCGGTGTTGACCCGGGTCGATCAGTGGCTGATCCAGGCGGCCAAGCGCATGGGCTTTATCGATCGCATTACCCCGGCCGGGCGTACCCTGGGGCGCCGCGAAGCGTTTGCCGACCGTGACAGCGCCCGGGCCTATTTCGCCGGCAAGACGCTGTTCCGGCATTTCGACCCCGAGTGCCTCGACGCCTACCTGGAGCATGGCCTGCAGCCGGGCGGAGACGGTTTGCGCCTGCGCTTTGATCCGGCCACCGAAATCAGCATCTACCGCAGCCTGCCGCACACCAGCCCGAGCCCGGCCAAACTGCTTGAACTGCCCCTGGCCATGGTCCGTGGCAGCCACAGCCGGGTGGTCAAACGCCATCATGCCCTGGCTGTACGGGGCATGCCCCGGGGGGAGTACCATAGCCTGCCCGGCGGGCATATGTTTCCGCTGGAGCACCCAACCGACACCGCGAGCCTGATCAAGGGCTTGTTCGACCGCTGGCAGGATACGTCGGCATGACCACCGAAATGGAAGAAGTGCGCCTGAACCTCGGCCATATCGAACTGGCCGCGCACCTGTTCGGCCCGGTCGATGGCCTGCCGGTGATTGCCTTGCACGGCTGGCTGGACAACGCCAACAGCTTTGCCCGCCTGGCGCCGCGGCTCAAGGGCTTGCGCATTCTGGCCCTGGACCTGGCTGGCCACGGCCATTCCGAGCATCGCCCGGCCGGCGCCGGCTATGCCCTGGCCGACTACGCCCATGATGTGCTGCGGGTCGCCGAGCAGATGGAGTGGGAACGTTTTGCCCTGCTCGGACACTCGCTGGGGGCGATCATCTCGGTCGTGCTGGCCGGCGCGCTGCCCGAGCGGGTCACCCGACTGGCCCTGATCGACGGGGTGATCCCGCCCACCAGCGGCCCGCAGGATGCCGCCGAGCGCATGGGCATGGCCCTGCAGGCGCAACTGCGCCTGGACAGCAAGCGCAAGGCGGTGCACCCGACCCTCGACCAGGCCATCGAGGCGCGCATGAAAGGCCTGGTGGCGGTCAGCCGCGAAGCCGCCGAACTGCTCGCCCAGCGCGGGCTGATGCCGGTACCCGGTGGCTTCAGCTGGCGCAGCGACAGCCGTCTGACCCTGCCATCACCGACTCGGCTCAACGAAGCCCAGGCGATGAGCTTCGTGCAGCGCATCGCCTGCCCGGCGAAACTGGTGGTGGCCGCGGACGGTATGCTCGCGCGCCACGGCGAGTTGCTTGAGCAGCTACCCTTTGAGCGAGAACAACTGCCGGGCGGCCATCACCTGCACCTGAATGACGAGACCGGCGCAACCCTTGTTGCAGACTGTTTCAATCGCTTCTTTGGCATTTCTTGACTTGTGGCGGGCAACTGTCGAGGCTTGGCGGGTTGAACAGGGAGACAACCATGAACGAGCAAGACAACGCCACATCCGTTGACCACCTTGACGCCCCGCGCTCGGTGGCGAGCCTATGAGGCTCATACTTTTCATCCAGGCCGCGATGGCCGGGCTCGGCGTTCTTGCCAGCGCGCCGTTGCTGGCCGACAGCTTGCCGGTCCCGCTGGACGCCAAGGTGGTCGATCAGCGCCCGGCGCTGGTACAGGAACGGGTCTACCCGCTGGGTGGCCTGCGCAAGATCAGCAACCAGTTGCGGGTCGAAGGCAAGATCGAAAGCCGCGGCCAGGTCAGCTCGACCACCTATGAGCTGCCGCGCGAGCGCAGCGCCAATGAAGCCTTCACCGCCGCCCGGGAAGCCTTGCAAAAGGACGGTGGCTACCCGTTGTTCTGGTGTCAGGCCCGCGATTGCGGCGAAAACAGCCTGTGGGCCAACGAGGTGTTCAAGAACCGCCTACTGTCGGGCGCCGACGAGCAACAGGCGTTCATTCTGCTGCGCCGCTCCGCCGAGCAGAACAACACCCTGGTCGCCCTGTACAGCATCACTCGCGGTAACAAGCGCGCCTACCTGCACGTCGAGGAATTCGTCGCCGACGCGCCTTTGGGCGAGCTGCTGCCAACGCCGGCAACCTTGATGCGCGAACTGCTCGACACCGGCAAGCTCGACTACCCTGACCTTGATGGCGAGCCACCAGAAGCCTGGATCAACCTGCTCGGGCGCAGCCTGAACAACAGCACCACCTTGCGCGTGAGCCTGAGCGGGGCCAAGGCCGAAGCCTGGCGCGAGCAACTGGTCAAGGCCGGGGTACGTCCGGCGCGGCTGGAAGTGGGTCAGGCCGAGACTGATGGTTTCCACGTCGAACTGATTCGTTGATCGAGAAGCATGATGCCCAATAATGACCGCCTGTTGGTGCAAATCATCCTGCTGGCGCTGCTTGGCGCCGGCCTGTGGGTGATGGCACCGTTTATCTCGGCGCTGCTCTGGGGCGCCATCCTGGCCTATGCCAGCTGGCCGCTGATGCGCCTGTTGACCCGCCTGCTCGGCGGCCGCGAAACCCTGGCGGCAGGCTTGCTGACCAGTTTGTGGATCCTGCTGGTGGCGTTGCCGCTGGTGTGGCTGGGCTTCAACCTGGCCGATCACATTCGTGATGCCACCGCCTTCGTACGCGACGTGCAGGTCGACGGCCTGCCCGATGCGCCCGTTTGGCTGGGTAGCGTGCCGTTCGTGGGCGGGCGTCTGGTCGGCATGTGGGACACCATCGACCAGCAGGGCGCGGCGTTACTGACGGCGATCAAGCCGTACCTCGGCCAGGTCGGCAACTGGCTGCTGGCGCGCAGCGCGCAGATCGGCAGCGGCATTCTCGAGCTGACCCTGAGCCTGGTCTTCGTGTTCTTCTTCTACCGGGACGGGCCACGGCTGGCGGCGTTTGTGCTGCGCCTGCTGGACCGGCTGATCGGCGAGCGTGGTGAGTATTACCTGGACCTGGTCGCCGGCACAGTGCAACGGGTCGTCAACGGTGTGATTGGTACGGCAGCGGCGCAGGCCGTGCTGGCGCTGATCGGCTTCCTGATTGCCGGGGTACCGGGGGCACTGGTGCTGGCAATCGTCACCTTCATGCTCAGCCTGATCCCCATGGGCCCACCGCTGGCCTGGGTGCCGGCCACCGCCTGGCTGGCCTGGCAGGGTGAGTACGGCATGGCGGTGTTCCTCGGCCTCTGGGGGACTTTCATCATCAGCGGCGTCGACAACGTGCTCAAACCCTACCTGATCAGCCGTGGCGGCAACCTGCCGCTGGTGATCGTCCTGCTCGGGGTGTTTGGCGGCCTGCTGGCCTTCGGCTTTATCGGCCTGTTCATCGGCCCGACCTTGCTGGCGGTGGCCTACAGCCTGTTGCTGGACTGGTCGCGCAGCGGGCCGGTGGCGCCGCCGCGTACCTGATTGGCGGGTTTAGAGCTGCGGGGCGGTGTTCTTGACCACCGCCAGCTCCGGGTGGGCGACCAGCTTGTCGATGTGCAGCTCGTCGTTGTTCATCCAGGTCTCGGTCAGCACCCGGTAGTGCTCCATGTCACGGCAGCGCATGCGCAGGCTGTAATCGAAGTGGCCACTGATCAGCTGGCAGTCGAACACCTGCGGACAGGCGCGCACGCAGGCCTCAAAAGCCTTTTGCGCGGCGCGCCCGCTCTGGTTGGAGAGGGCCACCAGCACCAGCAGTGACAACCCCGGCGAGACCATCTGCACATCGATGATTGCGCCATAGCCGCGAATCACCCCGCGCCGTTCCAGCTTGCGCACCCGTTCCAGGCACGGGCGTGGGGTGAGGTGCACCAGCGATGAGAGCTTTTCATAGGTGATGCGCCCGTTATGGCGCAAGACATCGATGATCGCTTCGTCGATCCGGTCCAGGGGCGGCGTGGTCTGTGGGCTGTTGACCTTGGTATCCATGCAGGTTCGGCTTCACTTCAAACGGTTGGAAAGAAATTGCTGCAGGCGCTCGCTCTGCGGCTGGTCAAGTATCTCGGCGCTTCCCTGTTCCTCGACCCGGCCCTGATGCAGGAACAGCACCTGGCTCGACACCTGACGGGCAAAGCCCATCTCGTGGGTGACCATGAGCATGGTACGACCTTCCTCGGCCAGCGTCTGTATGACTTTCAGCACTTCGCCGACCAGCTCCGGGTCCAGGGCCGAGGTCGGTTCATCGAAGAGGATGATTTCCGGCTCCATGGCCAGCGCCCGGGCAATCGCCACCCGCTGTTGCTGGCCGCCGGAAAGAAACGCCGGGTACTGGTCGGCGGCGCGGGCCGGCAGACCGACCTTGTCCAGGTACTTGCGCGCCCGGGCTTCGGCTTCCTGGCTACTGACCCCGAGCACCCGCCGCGGTGCCATGCAGATGTTCTCCAGCACGGTCATGTGGCTCCACAGGTTGAAATGCTGGAAGACCATGGCCAGGCGCGTGCGCAGGTTCTGCAGCTGCGCCGGGTGCGGCGCCCGGGCACCGGCCCGGCCCTGGCGCATTTCGATCGTTTGGTTGTCGAGGGTGATGACCCCGGCATCGGGCTGCTCGAGAAAGTTGATGCAGCGCAGCATGGTGCTCTTGCCCGAGCCGCTGGCGCCGATCAGGCTGATCACGTCGCCTTTGCGCGCCTGCAGCGAGACGCCCTTGAGCACTTCATGCTCACCATAGCGCTTGTGCAGGTCGGCGACGCTCAGCTTGACCGTGGCATCGGCGCCAATGCTGGCAATGCGCGGGGTGGGGCGGCTGCTGTGGGTGTGCTCGGCGGTCGCCAGGGCGTGTACGGTAGTGGTCATGAGTTAGCCTCGGGCAGGAACAAGAAAGCCCATCCAGCGTCGCTCGGCCAGGCGAAACAGCCCGACCAGCGCGAAGGACAGCAACATGTACAGCAGCGCCGCCGTTCCGAAGGCCTGGAAGGTCAGGAAGGTGGCGGCGTTGGCATCGCGGGCGACCTTGAGGATGTCGGCGATGGTGGCGGTGAAGGCCAGCGAGGTGGCGTGCAGCATCAGGATCAGTTCGTTGCTGTAGGCCGGCAGCGAACGCCGCAGGGCCGCTGGCAGCACCACGAACAGGTTCAGCTTCCAGCCATGCAGGCCATAGGCCTGGGCCGCTTCGATCTCGCCATGGGGGATGTTGCGAATCGCCCCGGCGAAAATTTCCACGGTATAGGCGCAGGTGTTGAGCACGAAGGCCAGCAGGGTGCAGTTCAGCGCGTTGCGAAAGAACTGGTCGAGCAGGGCGTGATCGCGCACCACCTCCAGCCCGTACAGGCCGGTGTAGCAGATCAGCAACTGGATATACAGCGGCGTGCCGCGGAACACGAAGGTGTAGAACTCCACCGGCCAGCGCAGCCACAGGCTGCGCGACACCCGCGCCAGGGCCAGCGGCAACGACAGGAAAAAGCCCAGGACCATGGTGATGACGAACAGCCACAGGGTCATGGCCAGCCCGGACATCCCGGCGCCATCGTTGTAGAGGTAGGCCTGGCCGTATTGCTCAAAGAGTTCGATCATCGTGCCAGCCCCTTGATGCCGGTGTTGTAACGCCGCTCCAGGTGCTTGAACAAGCGGTTGGAGAGGGTGGTGATCAGCAGGTACACAAGCCCGGCGATGATCAGAAAGTACAGGGTGTTGTTGGTGGACTTGCCGGCGTTCTGCGCAGCCTTGACCAAGTCGGCCAGGCCAATGATCGACACCAGCGCGGTGGACTTGAGCAGCACCAGCCAGTTGTTGCCAAGGCCCGGCAGGGCGAAGCGCATCAGTTGCGGGAACAGCACCAGGCGAAAGCGTTGCGCGGTGCTCAAGCCGTAGGCCGTGGCGGCCTCCAGTTGTCCGGCTGGGACGCTGAGGATCGCGCCGCGAAAGTTCTCGGTGAAGTAGGCACCATAGATAAAGCCCAGGGTGATGACCCCGGCAGTAAACGGATCGATCTCGAAGTAGTCCCAGCCGAGCAGGTCGGTCAGGTCGTTGAGCCACAGTTGCAGGGTGTAGAAGATCAGCAGGATCAGCACCAGGTCCGGCACGCTGCGAATCAGGGTGGTGTACAGGGTTGCCGGCACCCGCAGCAACGTGTGCCGCGAGAGCTTGGCGCTGGCGCCGAACAGGCCCAGGGCCAGGCTCAGGGCTAGCGACAGCAGCGCCAGTTTCAGGGTCATCCAGGTCCCTTGCAGCAACAGTGGGCCGAAGCCCTGCAAGCTCAGGGCCTGCCAGCCATGGGAGTGAAGGAAGTCGTTCACGGGAAAAATCTCGGTAGGACGCAGGGCAAATGCGACCGTGATCAGCTCAGGGCGAACTGATCACGACGGCACGGCTTACTCGTTGTAGATATCCAGGTCGCCGACGTACTTCTTCTGGATTTCGGCGAAAGTGCCATCGGCGTGCACCGCGGCGATACCTTTGTCGAGCAGGGCCTTGAGCTCGCTGTCGTTCTTGCGCAGGCCCATGGCGATATCCAGTGGCAGGGTCGGGTCCTTGATCGCCGGGCCGCTCTTGAAGTCGGCGCCTTCGGGCTTGGTGAGGAAGTTCAGCTGTGCTTCGAGCTTGTCGGTCAGGGTGGCATCGAGGCGGCCGTTGATCAGGTCGGCGTAGTTCTGGTCCTGGGACTGGTAGGCCTTGACCTGGGCCCCCAGCGGCGCCAGCCTGGCGCGGGCGTAGGCTTCCTGCAGCGAGCCTTGCAGTACGCCGACCTGCTTGCCCTTGAGCGATTCTGGGGTGTCGCCGAAATCGGCGTTCTTGCGCACGATGACCGAGGTCGGGCTGAGGAACAGCCGGGCGCTGAAGTCGATCTGTTTCTGCCGCGCCGGCGTCACCGCCATCGACGACATGATCGCGTCGAACTTGCGTGCCCGCAGGGCCGGGATCATGCCGTCGAATTCATTGTGCACCCAGGTGCACTTGACCTGCAGCTTGGCGCAGATGGCGTTGCCCAGCTCGATGTCGAAGCCTTGCAGGCTGCCATCGGCGGCAACGGATTCAAAAGGAGGGTATTCGGGGTAGACGCCGAAACGGATCTCGGTCCATTCCTTGGCCTGCACCGCACTTGCGCACAGTGGCAGGAGCAGCACGCTGAGGAGCTTTCGCAGCGAAGTCATATGAGTATCCCTGAGTTTTATAGTTGATGTAGGGCAGTGGTGCGCTTCTGGTCTTTTAGTGACTCTCGGGTCGGGCTCAGAATGCGCGATGACGACGTTTTTTTTGTGTCGTTTGCGCCGGCGTCGGCTGCCGGATTTTGCTGTTAACGCGTGTATTGCAGCCGAATCGGCTGAAGCACCTCCTGTTTAGGCTTCGCATGCAGCAGTTTCCGATCTGCCGCGCCGTAGCGCAGCAGAATCGGTCGGCCTCAGGCGCGTTTTTTCTGCAGGTTTTCAACCGGTGCGCGCAGCAGCGCGAACAGGTCTTTGGGGTCCTTGAGTTCCGGCACCAGGGCGATCTCGCTGCCGATGTCCAGCGCCTTGGCCACATCCAGCACATAACGCAGCGCCGAGTAATCTTCGAGGGCGAAGCCGACCGAGTCGAACAGGGTCACTTGCTCGGCGTTCTCGCGGCCGGCCACCTGGCCGTTGACTACCTGCCAGAACTCGGTGGTCGGCGAGTCGGCGGGCATTTGCTGGATTTCGCCTTCGATGCGGCTTTGCGGTTCGTACTCGACGATCACCCGCGCGCGTTCGACGATTTCGCGGTGCAGCTCGGTCTTGCCCGGGCAGTCGCCACCGACGGCATTGAGGTGCATGCCCGGCTCGATCATGTCCGGGGTGAGGATGGTGGCGTAGGCCTTGTCGGCGGTCACCGTGGTGACGATGTCGGCACCGCGCACCGCGTCGGCGACGGAGCCGGCGACGCTCACCTTGATTGCCGGGAAGGCGCTGAGGTTGGCCACCAGCTTGGCACTGGCTTGTGGGTCCAGGTCGTACAGGCGGATGTCGTCGATGCCTAGCAGGGCGTGGAAGGCCAGGGCCTGGAACTCGCTTTGCGAGCCGTTGCCGATCAGCGCCATGCTGCGGCTGTCCTTGCGCGCCAGGTAGCGGGCGGCCAGGGCCGAAGTGGCGGCGGTACGGATGGCGGTGGTCAGGGTCATTTCGCTGAGCAGTACCGGCGCGCCGGTATCGACGTCGCCCAGAGCGCCGAAGGCCATCACCGTGAGCATGCCGTGCTGGGTGTTTTTCGGGTGGCCGTTGACGTACTTGAAGGCGTACAGGTTGGCGTCGGACACCGGCATCAGCTCGATCACGCCATCGGGTGAATGGTTGGCCAGGCGTGCGCATTTTTCGAAGTCGTGCCAGCGCAGGTAGTCCTCACGGATGTACTCGGCCATCTCGCTGATGCAGGTGCTCAGGCCTTTGCGGACCACCAGGCGGCTGAGGTCGGTAACGTCGATATAGCGGGTCATGATGAACTCCTTTGTTGTAATCAGTGACGGACGGGCAGGTGCACTTCTGCGAGCATGCAGCGCGCGCTGCCGCCGCCGATGCGCTCGATGTGGTCGATGTTCACCACCACCGGGTGGCTGTGCTGCTCCACCTGCCGGCGTTGTTCGGGCCTGAGCGAGCGCCAGGCACTGCGCGACATCACCAGCAGCGGCTGGCCTTGCTTGTCATGGACTTCAAGCATGTTGCCGGCGAAGCCTTCGAGCTGGTCGAAGTCCAGGGCCAGGATGTCCTTGCCGGTGTCGCGCAGCGAATGCTCCAGGGCGCGGCGTTCATCGGCCTCGGGCAGCGCCTGCAGGCAGACCACCGAGAGCCCGCGGCCGACGCTCATCATCACGTTGCTGTGATAGATCGGTGCCTGGTGGCGGTCGACGGCGTGGAACAGGCACAGGCGATAGTCGAGCTGTTCGGCGAACAGGCGCAGGGCCTGGGTGTGGGTGCGTCCGGAATGGCAGGCGTAGCTGATCCGGTGCTCGCGATCCAGGACCATGCTGCCGGTCCCTTCCAGATACATACTCTGCTGTTCAAGGGGGCTCAGATCGATGGTCTGACGAACGGCAAAACGTTCCTCGAGCACCTTGAGTACGCCCTTGCTGCGCTCCAGGCGGCGGTTCTGGCCTTCCATCGGGTAGAGCACCAGGCTGCCGTCGGCGTGGCTGCTCCACCAGTTGTTGGGGAAGATCGAATCAGGGGTGTGCGGCGCCGGGGTGTCCTGCACCACCAGCACTTCGACGCCGTGCTGGCGCAGGGTGTCGACGTAACCATCGAACTCTTCCAGCGCTTTCTGCTGTGCCTGCTCCGGCTCGAGCAGGGCCTGCTGGAAGCGGTTGTTGAGGGCGGTATCCGGGTTGAAGGCGAACCGCGCCGGGCGGATCATCAAGACTGTATTTGTTGTTTGCATCGAGGCACGCATCCGGGGTTGGCTGTGTGCTTATTGTCGACCTGATCAATGATAAATCCCGGCTGAAGCGCGTTGGGCGCTCAGCCGGTAAAGCTGAAGTAGTGGGTTAGACAGCGGAATCTGCTGTGACGACTCAAGGTGGGTCTTGCTTGAAGGCCCGCAGCTGCCGCGCCAGGCTCAGCACGGCCAGTAAGCTGGCGCCGAACCACCTCATGACACCTGGCCATTGAGCAGCAGATCGGGCACCGGCTGGCCCTCGATCAGGTGTTCGCGCACCAGCCGTTGCGCGTCTTCGGCGTTGGCCACCCGGTACCAGCAACGGTCCGGATACACCGTCAGCACTGGGCCGAGGTTGCAGGGGAACTGGCAATGGCTGCGGGTCAGCAGCACGCCGTCAGTGGTTTCGATACGATTGGCCACCAGCAGCTCGCGGCGCAGGATTTTCCACAGCGGCAGGGCACCGCGTTGCACGCAGCGAGGGCCGGTGCAGAGCATCACGTGGCGGGTATGCTCGGGGATCTGCGACCACTCGGGCTTGCTCTGGATTTCATCTTCGGCGACGCGGCCGCGGCGACGCTTGGGGGTTGTTGCTGTCATGGACTTCTCGAAAAACATTCGCGAAGCGCACAGGAGGGCCCCAGCCAACACGCGCCAGGCAGCCGGCTCGTGCCCGCCCTCCGCAGGTTTGCCTAAATGACTGCATGCAGTCGTGGGGCTTCAGGCCGGTCTCCGGGCTTGCGAGGCTTGAAGCCATTCGCCTTCCCATGCCTGTGGGCACAGTGGCGGGTTGAATGCTTCACTCGCTTACCGTTGCGGGGGCAGCGCCGGACTGGTCGATAACGACGCACCGGCTTCCCGTTTCACCTGACGCACGGCGGCGGCAGGCACCTGAAACTGGCAGGCATCTGACCATCAGCCCAGGCGTTCGTCAACTGTGCCGGCCTGGCCCTGGGCGTGCAGGCGCTTGTACAGGGTGGTGCGGCTGATGCCCAGGGCCCGGGCCAGGGCCGAGATATTGCCGTTGAGGCCTTGCAGGCGCTGGCCGAGGTCGTCAGCGCTAGCTGGCGGCAACACGGGGGCCTGTGGCCTGGAGGCGGGCAGGTCGGCAAAGAAACTGTCCGGCAGGTGCTCCACAGCAATCGGCTGCCCGCCCGCCAGCGCCAGCGCCACCTGAAGCACGCTGGCCAGCTGGCGCAGGTTGCCCGGCCAGGGATGCTGGAGCAGCAGTTCCAGCACCTTGCCGGGCAGTTGCGTCGGCGCCCCGGGCTCGCGGTACTGCTGGTGGAGCTGTTCGATCAGGGCCAGGCGGTCGCTGCGTTCGCGCAAGGGCGGTAGCATCAGGCTGAGACCGGCGATGCGGTAGTACAGGTCCTGGCGAAAGTGGCCCAGGCGTACTTGGTCGGCGAGGTTCTGGTTGGTCGCCGAGACCACGCGGATATCCACCGGGATCGGTTCACCACTGCCCAATGGCTGGATGTTGCGGGTCTGCAGAAAACGCAGCAGGCGTGCCTGGGTCGGCAGCGGCATGTCACCGATTTCATCGAGAAACAGGATGCCCCGGTCGGCCTTGCGGATCAGGCCGATGTTGCCCTTGTGATGGGCGCCGGTGAATGCGCCTTTCTCGTAGCCGAACAGCTCCGACTCGACCAGCTCGGCCGGAATCGCTGCGCAGTTCACCGCAATCAACGGCTGGCCGGCGCGGCTGCTGGCGCGGTGCAGGGCATTGACGAAAACTTCCTTGCCGGCTCCGGTTTCGCCCTCGATCAATAGCGCAATGTCCTTTTCCAGCAACAACCCGGCCTGCTGCAGGGCCTTGTCGATACGCGGGTCGCAGGTGGTTTGTGCATGGCTGACCGGTGTGGCCCGCGGGGTTTGGGTGGGGGCATGCAGCAGGCAATGAAAACGGTTGCGCCCGGTCACCTGCACGGCGAACGGTTGCTCTGCGCTGTGGCCGAGCAGTTGCACCAGGGGCGTCCTGAACAACTGCTCCAGGTTCAGTTGCAACGGATTCTGGCCGAGCAAACTGTCGGCCCGGCGATTGGCCGCCAGTACCCGGCCCTGGTCATCGAACACCAGCAGCCCGGCCCATTGGCTGTCGAGGTTGTTGGCGCCGGTATTGAAGCTCAGTTGCCGGTAATCCCCGGCGAAGCGCGCAAGGATCAGGCGGTTCTCCAGGCTCTGGCTCATCATCCGCACCAGGCCCTGGGTTTGCGCCGCCGGCAGGTAGCTGTCGCTGGACACATCGAGTACGCCGATCAACTGGCGCTCGGCGTCGAACAAGGGGGCGGCGGCGCTGGCCATGAAGCGGTTGAGCTTGAGGAAGTGCTCGTCCTGGCTGACATGCACCGCCTCGCCGGTAGCCAGGGCGGTGCCGATGGCATTGGTGCCCACCCCTTGTTCCCGCCAGCAGGCGCCGGCGACAAAGCCGTGGCGCTGACGCGGCTCGATAAAGCGGCGGGTGCCCCAGGCATCGAGCAACTGGCCCAGATGGTCGCTGAGCATGATCAGGTAACTGGAGTTGCCGAGCAGGTGCGCGTATTGCGGCAGCACCTCGTCGCGGGTGGTGCCCAGCAGTGAATGCTCGCGTTCGAGCAGTTCGCTGACCTGGGCGGCGGATGCTTCGCCGAACTGCGGTTGTGACTGGTGATCCAGGCCGTAGGCGCGGCAGCGCTGCCAGGAGGCCTGGATCAGTTGCGCATGGGCGCTGGTGGATGCGGCCATGGCCCCGTCCTCTGCCGGTGGCAGTGTTGTTGTTTTTGTCTGATCCAGTGTTGTTCAGTCCTGTTCATTGTCAATGTCGCGGCTGTTCAACTGTGCAGCGAAAGCTGTTCATTTCTGTTCAGGTGTGAACCCTGGCCATCGGTCAATTCGCTGAAATGCTTTTGCCGGCAAAGGCTTGGCAACCGCTGGCACGAATCTGGCTCTGCCTTGTGCGCCTGCTCGATAACAACAAGAAGGCCGCGCCATGTCGCTCACGCTCGAACATGTCAGCCGTACCGTGGATAACCAGGTGTGCATCGACGATGCCTGCCTGAGCTTCGAGCCCGGCTCGTTCAATGTGCTGCTCGGCCGCACCCTGGCCGGCAAGACCAGCCTCATGCGCCTGATGGCCGGGCTTGATCGGCCGGACCGTGGCCGGGTGCTGATGAATGGCGAAGATGTCACCGGCCGCCCGGTACGCCAGCGCAATGTGTCGATGGTCTATCAGCAGTTCATCAACTACCCGACCCTGAGCGTGTTCGAGAACATTGCCTCACCCTTGCGCCAGGCGCGTATGGCCGAAGCGCTGATCCGCGAGAAAGTCCAGCAGACCGCGCAGATGCTGCGTATCGAGCCGTTTCTGCAACGCTTGCCGCTGGAGCTGTCGGGCGGTCAGCAGCAACGCACGGCCATGGCCCGGGCACTGGTCAAGGACGCCGAACTGATCCTGTTCGATGAACCGCTGGTGAACCTCGACTACAAGCTGCGCGAAGAGCTGCGCCAGGAGATGCGCGAGCTGTTCGCCGCCCGCCATTGCATTGCCGTGTACGCCACCACCGAACCCAACGAAGCCCTGGCCCTGGGCGGCACCACCACCATCCTCCATGAAGGGCGCATCGTGCAGAGCGGGCCCACTGCCCAGGTCTATCACCAGCCGCGCACGGTACTGGCCGCCGAGCTGTTTTCCGAGCCGCCGATCAATCTGATGCCTGGGCGTATCAGCGGCAATGAGGTGAGTTTTGCCGGCGCCGTGCATTTCGCCATGAACGCCGATCTGCGCCGCATTGGCGATGGCGACTATCGCTTCGGTGTGCGTCCGAGCCATATCAGCCTGGTGCCGTCCAACGACGATGACCTGGAGCTGGCAGTGCTGGTGGAACTAGCGGAAATCAGCGGCTCGGAAACCTTCCTGCATGTGCGCAACGAGCACTTTCGCCTGGTCCTGCACCTGCCCGGCGTGCACGAGTACCACGTCGATGCGCCGATCCGGGTGTTCATCCCCACCCACAAGCTGTTTGTCTTCGACACCGCCGGGCAACTGGTGCAGGCGCCGGGCCTGCGTGAAGCGAGGGTCGCCTGATGGCCGAGATTCGCCTGCAACAGCTGGCGCACAGCTACAGCCGTGACCCGCAGGGCGCTGACGACTATGCCTTGCGCGAGCTCGAACATGTCTGGGAGCAGGGCGGTGCCTATGCCTTGCTCGGGCCTTCGGGGTGCGGCAAATCCACGTTGCTCAATATCATTTCCGGGCTGCTCAGCCCGTCCCAGGGCCAGGTATTGTTTGATGGCAAGGTGGTCAACGCGCTGTCGCCGCAGGCACGCAACATCGCCCAGGTGTTTCAGTTCCCGGTGGTCTACGACACCATGACAGTGTTCGACAACCTGGCCTTTGCGCTGCGCAACCAGGGCCTGGATGAAGCGCGCATCGGCAAGAAGGTGGCAGAGATCGCCGAGGTGCTCGACCTGGGTAACCTGTTGAAGAAGAAAGCCCGCAACCTCAGCGCCGATGAGAAGCAGAAGGTCTCCATGGGCCGCGGCCTGGTGCGCGACGACGTCTCGGCGATCCTCTTCGACGAGCCGCTGACGGTGATCGACCCGCACCTTAAATGGAAGCTGCGGCGCAAGCTCAAGCAGATCCATGAGCAGTTCAACATCACCATGATCTACGTCACCCACGATCAGCTCGAAGCCTCGACCTTCGCTGACAAGATCGCGGTGATGTATGGCGGGCAGATCGTCCAGTTCGGCACCCCCCGCGAGTTGTTCGAACGGCCGCGCCACACCTTTGTCGGCTACTTCATCGGCAGCCCGGGGATGAACCTGATCCCGGTGCAGGTGCAGCCCGGCGGGGTCGGCTTTGCCGGCATCCATCTGCCATTGCCTGGGGATCTGCAGGAGCGCCTGGCGGCGAGCAACACCACGCACCTGCAGGTGGGCATCCGCCCGGAATTCGTCCAGGTCTGGGACGCGCCGTTCGACGAAGGCTTCAGCGCCAGGGTGGTGGATGTCGAAGACCTGGGGACCTACAAGATCCTCACCCTCGACCTGCAGGGCGTGCCGCTCAAGGTGCGCCTGGGCGAGGACCGTGCGCTGCCCGAAGGCCAGGCCTGGATCAGTTTTCCGGCGCAGTGGCTGATGCTCTATGCCGATGACGTGCTGCTGGAGGCCCGGCCATGAACAAGGTGCCCAACAACAAGGCCTGGTGGCTGGTGCTGCCGGTGTTTTTGCTGGTGGCCTTCAGCGCCGTGGTACCGATGATGACCGTGGTCAACTACTCGGTGCAGGACATTTTCGACCAGTCCAGCCGCTACTTCGTTGGCGCCGACTGGTACCGCCAGGTGCTGCAGGACCCGCGCCTGCACGACTCCCTGCTGCGCCAGTTCATCTACTCGGCCTGCGTGCTGCTGATCGAAATCCCCCTGGGGATCGCCATCGCCCTGACCATGCCGACCAAGGGCCGCTGGTCGTCCTTGTGCCTGATCGTCATGGCCATTCCGCTGCTGATCCCGTGGAACGTGGTCGGCACCATCTGGCAGATTTTCGGCCGCGCCGATATCGGCCTGCTCGGTGCTTCACTCAACCAGCTGGGCATCAACTACAACTATGCCGCCAACACCATGGACGCCTGGGTCACGGTGCTGGTGATGGACGTCTGGCACTGGACCTCGCTGGTGGCGCTGCTGTGTTACTCCGGCCTGCGCGCAATCCCCGACGTGTATTACCAGGCGGCGCGCATCGACCGCGCTTCGGCCTGGGCGGTGTTCCGGCATATCCAGTTGCCGAAGATGAAGAACGTGCTGTTGATCGCGGTGATGCTGCGCTTCATGGACAGCTTCATGATCTACACCGAGCCGTTCGTGCTCACCGGTGGCGGGCCGGGCAATGCCACCACCTTCCTCAGCCAGACCCTGACGCAGATGGCGGTCGGGCAGTTCGACCTGGGACCTGCGGCGGCGTTTTCGCTGGTGTACTTCCTGATCATTCTGCTGGTGTCGTGGCTGTTCTATACCGCCATGACCCACGCCGACAAACAGTAGGGGCCGCCCATGAACCTGCGCAAGACGCTGCCGCTGCTGCTGTACATCCTGTTCCTGCTGGTACCGATCTACTGGCTGCTGAACATGTCGTTCAAGAGCAACACCGAGATCCTCGGTGGCCTGACCCTGTGGCCGCAGAACTTCACCTTCGACAACTACCGGGTGATCTTCACCGACCCCAGTTGGTACAGCGGCTACATCAACTCGCTGTACTACGTGTGCCTGAACACGGTGATCTCCCTGAGCGTGGCCTTGCCGGCAGCCTATGCCTTCTCGCGCTACCGCTTTCTTGGCGACAAGCACCTGTTCTTCTGGCTGCTGACCAACCGCATGGCGCCACCGGCAGTGTTTCTCCTGCCGTTCTTCCAGCTGTATTCGTCCATCGGCCTGTTCGATACGCACATTGCCGTGGCATTGGCCCACTGCCTGTTCAACGTTCCGCTGGCGGTGTGGATTCTCGAAGGCTTCATGTCCGGAGTACCGAAGGAAATTGACGAAACCGCCTACATCGACGGCTACAGCTTCCCGCGGTTCTTCGTGAAGATCTTCGTGCCGCTGATTGGCTCCGGCATCGGCGTCACGGCGTTTTTCTGCTTCATGTTTTCCTGGGTCGAACTGCTGCTGGCACGCACCCTGACCTCGGTGAACGCCAAGCCGATTGCCGCGGTGATGACCCGAACGGTGTCGGCCTCGGGGATCGACTGGGGCGTGCTGGCCGCTGCCGGGGTACTGACCATTCTGCCGGGCATGCTGGTGATCTGGTTTGTCCGTAACCATGTCGCCAAGGGCTTTGCCCTGGGCCGGGTCTGAGGAGCGCGCTATGGACTGGATGGCCTGGACTTTGCCAACAGCGATCTTCTTCGCCTCGATCGGCCTGTTGCTGCTGGGCATGACGCTGCATGAGCTGCGTCGGCCGTGCGTCGAACGTCGTGGTTTTCTGCCGATCGCCACCAGCCGTGGTGACCGGTTGTTCATTGGTTTGCTGGTCAGCGCTTACCTGCACCTGCTGGTAATCGGGCTCAGCGACTGGAACCTGTGGGTAGCCTCGCTGCTATCCCTGGCCTGGCTGTTGGTGGTGATGCGCTGGGGTTAGCCGAGGGCAATCGGCACGGCTCCGGGAAAATACTCAATCGGGAGATCACAATGTTCGACAACAACAAGAACCGGCGACATTTGACCCTGGCAGCCCTGCTGGTGCTTGGCAGTTTTCACGCCAGTGCCTGGGCCGATGCCTATGAAGATGCCGCCAAGAAGTGGATCGGCAGCGAGTTCAAGCCTTCGACCCTGACTCCCGAGCAGCAGCTTGAAGAGTTGAAGTGGTTCATCAAGGCGTCCGAGCCGTTTCGCGGGATGAAGATCAACGTGGTGTCGGAAACCATCGCCACCCATGAATACGAGGCCAAGGTGCTGGCCAAGGCTTTCAGCGAGATCACCGGGATCAAGCTGACCCACGACTTGCTGCAGGAAGGCGACGTGGTGGAAAAACTGCAGACACAGATGCAGTCGGACAAGAATATCTACGACGGTTGGGTCAATGATTCCGACCTGATCGGTACCCACCTTCGCTATGGTAAGACCGAATCCATCACCGACCTGATGGCCAACGAAGGCAAGGACTACACCTCGCCGACCCTGGACCTTAAGGACTTTATCGGCATCTCCTTCACCACCGCGCCGGACGGCAAGATCTATCAGCTGCCTGACCAGCAGTTCGCCAACCTCTACTGGTTCCGCGCCGACTGGTTCGACCGCCCCGACCTCAAGGCCAAGTTCAAGGAAAAGTACGGCTACGAGCTGGGCGTGCCGGTGAACTGGTCGGCCTATGAAGACATCGCCAAGTTCTTCAGCGAGGACGTCAAGGAAATCGACGGCAAGCGCGTTTACGGGCACATGGACTACGGCAAGAAAGACCCGTCGCTGGGCTGGCGCTTCACCGATGCCTGGTTCTCCATGGCCGGTGGTGGCGACAAGGGCCTGCCCAACGGCTTGCCGGTGGATGAATGGGGCATTCGCGTCGAAGACTGCCACCCGGTTGGCTCCAGCGTTACCCGTGGCGGCGACACCAATGGCCCGGCTGCGGTCTACGCCACGCAAAAATATGTCGACTGGATGCGCGCCTATGCGCCGCCAGAGGCCCAGGGCATGACTTTCTCCGAATCCGGGCCGGTGCCGTCCCAGGGCAACATCGCCCAGCAGATCTTCTGGTACACCGCCTTTACCGCCGACATGACCAAGCCAGGCCTGCCGGTGATGAACGCCGACGGCACGCCGAAGTGGCGCATGGCGCCATCGCCCAAGGGGCCGTACTGGGAGGAGGGCATGAAGCTTGGTTATCAGGATGCCGGCTCCTGGACCTTCCTCAAGTCGACGCCAGAGAAGCAGCGCCTGGCCGCCTGGCTATACGCCCAGTTCGTCACCTCCAAGACCGTCTCGCTGAAAAAGACCATTGTCGGGCTGACGCCGATCCGCGAGTCGGACATCAACTCCCAGGCCATGACCGATCTTGCGCCCAAGCTCGGTGGGCTGGTGGAGTTTTACCGCAGCCCGGCGCGGGTGCAATGGACTCCGACCGGCACCAACGTGCCGGACTACCCGCGGCTGGCGCAGCTGTGGTGGAGCCATATCGCCGAAGCGGCGAGTGGCGAGAAGACCCCGCAAGAGGCGCTGGATGGCCTGGCCAAGGATCAGGACCGCATCCTCGAGCGTCTGGAGCGCTCCAAGGCTCAGGCGACTTGCGCACCCAAGCTGAACAAGGAGCGTGATGCCCAGTACTGGTTCGACCAGCCGGGGGCACCGAAGCCGAAACTGGCCAACGAGAAGCCCAAGGGCGAGACCGTGAGCTACAGCGAACTGCTCAAATCCTGGGAGGCTGCACGCAAGTAACCACACAGGTTGTGTGTAGGAGCGGGCTTGACCCGCGATGAGGCCCTGACGCCAGGCACAAAAAAACGGCACCTTCACCGGTGCCGTTTCTTATCCCGCCATCAGCACTTACTTATGCAGCGCTTCGGCCGCATACAACGTGTTTTCCAGCAGGCACGCCCGGGTCATCGGCCCGACGCCACCCGGCACCGGGGTGATCCAGCCAGCGCGGGGCAGGGCGGTCTCGTAGACCACGTCGCCAACCAGCTTGCCATCCTCCTGGCGGTTGATACCGACGTCGATGACGATCGCGCCTTCCTTGATCCACTCGCCCTTGACCAGGCCCGGCTTGCCGGCGGCGACTACCACCAGGTCGGCGCGGCCGACGTGGCCGGCCAGGTCCTTGGTGAAGCGGTGGGTGACGGTCACGGTGCAACCGGCCAGCAGCAGTTCCATGGCCATCGGCCGGCCAACGATGTTGGAGGCGCCGACGACAACCGCGTTCATGCCGTACAGGTCCTGACCGGTGCTTTCCAGCAGGGTCATGATGCCTTTTGGCGTGCACGGGCGCAGCAGCGGGATACGCTGGGCCAGGCGGCCGACGTTATACGGATGGAAACCGTCGACGTCCTTGTCCGGGCGGATGCGCTCGAGCAGCAGCGAGGCGTCCAGGTGCGCCGGCAGCGGCAGCTGCAGGAGGATGCCGTCGATGTTCGGGTCATCATTAAGGCGATCGATCAGCTCGGTCAGCGCTTGCTGCGTGGTATCGCTGGGCAGGTCGAAGGCCTGGGAGATAAAGCCGACCTCTTCGCAATCCTTGCGCTTGTGCGAGACATAGACTTGAGAAGCGGGGTCGGTGCCGACCAGGATCACCGCCAGGCCAGGCGTACGCAGGCCTTGCTGGCGACGCTCCACGACACGTTGGGCGATCTGCTGGCGCAGGCTGGCGGCGATCGCCTTGCCGTCGATAAGGTGTGCAGTCATGACGCGTGATTAACCATCGAGAGGGAATAAAAAGAGCGCGCATTCTCGCATGAAGGGGGCCGAGGGCAAAGGCGCTTGGTCCGGCAATTGCCCTAAGCCCTTAAATAAAATGAATTTTTTTCAAAAAATAGTTGACGACCTTTCCGCTCGTCTATAAGATTCGTCGCACTTGTCGGGCAGAGCCTAGCACTGGTTAGCAAGGTCAGGCAGAATAAGCAGATTTATTAGCTTGTTCAGTACGGCTAAAGTTAATTTGTAATCGTAACAGAAAGCAGATTAAATATGCGCCCGTAGCTCAGCTGGATAGAGCATCCGCCTTCTAAGCGGATGGTCGCAGGTTCGAGTCCTGCCGGGTGCGCCAATAGGCAGCTTTGGCACAAGTAAAGCGATAAATGCAATATGGTGGACGTAGCTCAGTTGGTAGAGCGCAGGATTGTGATTCCTGTGGTCGTGGGTTCGATTCCCATCGTCCACCCCATATTCCAAAAGGCGCCCGATGAAAATCTGGCGCCTTTGCTTTAAAAGCTTCATGCGGACGTGGTGAAATTGGTAGACACACTGGATTTAGGTTCCAGCGGCGCAAGCTGTAAGAGTTCGAGTCTCTTCGTCCGCACCATCCAAACTTTCACCGCCCTTCGCTGAAGCGCGTGAATGTGCCAGCAGGTAGCTTTGACACAAGCCCTGCGGCAAATGCAATATGGTGGACGTAGCTCAGTTGGTAGAGCGCAGGATTGTGATTCCTGTGGTCGTGGGTTCGATTCCCATCGTCCACCCCATATTCCCGAAGGCGCCCGATGAAAATCTGGCGCCTTTGTTTTAAGCGCTTCATGCGGACGTGGTGAAATTGGTAGACACACTGGATTTAGGTTCCAGCGGCGCAAGCTGTAAGAGTTCGAGTCTCTTCGTCCGCACCATCCACGCTTTCACCGCCCTTCGCTGAAGCGCCTGAAAGCCTCGAAAAAGCCGCCTTGTGCGGCTTTTGTCGTTTCTGGGGTTTGACGGCTGCGCCTTACCTTTTCGCCAAATAGAAATTAGTTTCATATAAAACTGATTTTCATTTCCCTTTTTCATTCCTTCGCGTGACCTCTCTTGCAAGATCATTTCATCTGCAAGGGAGCGCCTCGTGAAGAGCACACAGCCGGCCGCCGTTCAGCGGCTGCAGCACAACAACAAAAGCGGTGCATGGAAAGTTGCGTGCAGTGCGCTGACCGCACTGGCATTGGTGGGCGGGTGTAGCGGCGGGTCGTTGGCCTATGCAACTGAAAGGGCGGCGACCCAGCAAGCGCCGTTGCGCAAGCCTTACGACATTCCGCCAGGCCCGCTGGCACCTGCCTTGAATCAACTGGCTGGGGCTGCAGGGGTGACCCTCACCTTTGATCCGCAGCTTGGCGAAAATCGCAGCACCCAAGGCTTGAGTGGCGATTACACGCTCAAGGAAGCCTTCGACTTGTTGTTGATGGGCACCGGCCTGTGGGTCGAGCGGCTGAAGGATCGCACCTATGTGTTGCGCGTGAACGAGCGCAGCGATAGTGCCCTGGAGGTCGGGCCGACCATGGTCGGCGCTTTGGCTGAACGGCCCGGGGCGATCCAGAGCAGTCGCGAGGTGCATGCCGAGCGCCAGGACCTCAACAGCGTGGTGCGCTCGATACCGGGCACCTATACCTTGCATTCGCGCAGCCAGCCGGGGGTGTCGGTGAACATCCGCGGCCTGGCCGGGTTGGGCCGGGTCAATACCATAATCGATGGCGTCACCCAAACCTTCCGTAACAACGCCGGCCACGGTTCGGGCGGGCCGATGGCTTTTGTCGACGCCAACCTGCTGGCTGGGGTGGATGTACAGCGTGGTTCGGTGGATGGCGCCGAAGGGGCCAACACCCTGGGCGGCTCGGCGAACTTTCGTACCTTCGATATTGATGACATCGTCAAGCCGGACCACCGCGTAGGTCTGCGTACGACCTATCGCACCGGTAACAATGGCTACGGCAATACCCGCATGTTCGCCGCCGGTGCCCGTACCCGCCCGGAAGATGTCGAGGGCGTTTACGGCCTGGTCGCGGCAGTCAGCAGCACCCAGACTGGCGAGTACAAGACCACCAATGGCCAGTCCAACGAATACGACACCACCAAGCAGAACCCGCGCTCCGGTTTGCTCAAGCTGCGCCTGCAGCCTAACGACATGCATCGCCTGGACCTGAGTGGGGTGAAGTACCGCAACGAGTTCTATCACAACTACCCCTGGCAGCTGGATAACGAGACCTATCGCGCCAAGTACGCCTATACGCCCTACAGCGAATGGCTGAACCTGACGGTCAATGCCTACCAGAACAAGACCGAGCTGGAGTATCCGCCGGTAGAAGACTCCCACTACATCGGTCGCAAGACCCGTGACGATGCCCACGGTTTCGACCTGACCAACGTCAGCCGTTTCAACCTCGGGCCGGTAGAGGCGAGCTGGAGTAATGGCGCGCGTTACTACACCGATGATTTCGTCGCCCAGACCCCGGAGAAGCGCGGGGCCAACCCCGAGGGCAAGCAGGCTACCCACAGCCTGTTCAGCACCCTGGAGTTTAACTACGACATCTATGCCCTGACCCTGGCCGGTCATTACGACGGCTACAAGGTCAGCGGTCATGTGCCCAAGTGCTCGATCATTGGCCAGTGCCGCGGTATCGACGGTGGCGACATAGACATTACCCGCCGCGAACACAGCTTCAACCCACGGGTTGGTTTCGCCGTCAGACCTTACGACTGGATGCAGCTCTACAGCAGCTGGTCGCGCACTTCGCGGGCGCCGCGGGTGCAGGAAATGTTCTTCGAGAAAGTGCCACTGGAGGCCGATGCCAGCGACGCCGACGGTGTCGGTGCCAACCCGTTCCTGCGCCAGGAGCGTTCGACCAACTACGAGTTCGGGGTCAATTTCAGTCGCAGCGGGCTGTTCACCGACGCCGACTACGGGCAACTGAAGATCAACCGCTTCATCAGCAAGATCGATGGCTACATCACGCCGCAGTCCTTCGACATCCTCGATGACGACGGCGAAGAGTCGGCGAAGATGAACTGGGTCAACTGGCCTGAAGAAGTGCGCATGAGCGGTTACGAGTTGGAAGGCCGCTACGACGCCGGCTTCTTCTACGCCAACCTGTCGTGGACCAAGGCCACGACCAAATCGCCGACCACCTCCGGCATCGAGCTGGAGGACATCAACAGCCAGCCGGACCGCTTCTGGACCCTCGACCTGGGTACCCGCTGGTTCGATGAGCGCCTGGTGCTGGGGGCCCGTGGTGAATACGCCGGGCCGTCGGAAACCAGTTGGGACTGGTACGAGACGAAAAAATCCAACGCCACCGGCGTGATCTGGGACCTGTATGGCAGCTACCGGGTGCAGGACAACCTGAGCCTGTTCTTCAACGTCGAGAACGTCGGCAACAAGGTCTACAACAACAGCGCCTCGGTGGACTACCTGATGTCGGCGGTGATGGATCAAGGCAACGGCCGTGGCCGCACGACCTCGTTCGGCTTCACCCTCGAATACTGACAGGACCCTTTATGTTCAAGTCTTCCTTTATAGGGATGGGGCTGGCACTGCTTGCGGGTTGCGCCAGCGTCAATGCGCCGGTGGCCGACAGTGCCTACATCCGGGTCGAATCGCACATTTCCGGATGGGGCGCGATCATCGAGCTGAGCAGTGGCAAGCAGATCTCGCCCACTCAACTGCTCGATGAGCTGGCGCCGGCCCAGACGGTGATGGTCGGCGAAGTGCACGACAACTTCGCCCATCACCTGATCGAACAATGGCTGGCCACTCACCTGGCGCAGCGTCGGCCCCAGGGCGCGGTGGTGCTGGAAATGCTCGACAGTGAACGGCAGCGCCCGGTGAGTGAAGTCCAGGCCTGGCTGGGGCAGGGCAACCAGGTGCGCAGCCAGCGGCTGAAACAGATCATCCACTGGGACGAGCGCTGGAGCTGGGAGCAGTACGGCCCCCTGATGGAGGCCCTGATGACGGCGCCGTCCACGCTGTTGGCCGGCAACCTGCCGGCCGCTGAGCGCAAGCGCTTGATGGCGGCAGCGGTACAGGACCCTGACGGCCTGTTCCCGTCACCCGGCATTGCCGCACGCCAGCGCCAGTACATCAAAGAGATGCATTGCGGGCAGATCGATGCCGTGCGCATGAACGGCCTGCTTGCGATCCAGCACGCCCGCGACCAGCGCATGGCGCAGGTGCTCGATAGCGCCGAAGCGCCCCGGCTGTTGTTCGCCGGCGTCCTGCACACGCTGAAAAGCCTGGGCGCCCCGCAGTACCTGGCGCAAGGGGCGAGTGATCCGGGGCTGAAAGTGCTGGTGATCAGCGAGCAGGGCCATAGCCTGACGACCCGGGATGCCGACTATGTCTGGCTGCTGCCAGCTGAGGATGCCGACGGTACCGCCCTGGTTGCCGACGCGGGCGGCTGCGATCAGCCCGCCCATTGAACCCTTCACTACAAGGAATTTATCCATGACTCAACTGACTGATAGCGGGTTCAAGTGCCTGGACCTGCCCGCCGTGCAAGTGGCCGCCCAACTGCATACCCTGGGCCCGGTGCGCACCCGCACACCGGCCAGCCACGCCTCGATCGAGCAACTAGGCCGTTATCCGCAGTCCGACGACATCAGCGACGCGGGGTTGGTGATTGGCGAGGACGGCCTGGATCTGCGCTTGAACCTGCGCGCCTGGCACTGGGTCGGCATCTCGCTTGATCCTGAGGTGGGTGTCTACAGCCTTAGGGTCTTTGATCGCCACGGCAAACTGCTGCTGTGCCTGGCCTCGACGGAGCAATCGTCACTGGCCGGCTGGGCAGCGCTGTATGGACGGTGCGTCGAGAAACCGGCCGATTTCAGCGTGCAACCTTCCTTCAGCAAGCGCAATCCGCAGGTGCCCGGCCTGGTCGAAGAGTGGGCGGCGATGGCCAACGTCCATGAGCACTTTGCCTTGCTCAAGCGCCACGGCCTGACCCGCTTTGAGGGCAACGCCCTGGTGGCGCCGCAGTTCGCCCGGCAACTGGCGCAAACCAGCCCGGTCGCGGTGTTCCGGCAATTGGCCGCCAGTGCGCTGGAATTGATGCTGTTCGTCTACAGTGCCGGTAGCGTGCAGATCTTTACGGGCCGGCTGACGGGCATGAGCGAGGCGGGCGCTGAGCTGCTGTTTGATATGCCTGCCAGTGAACAGGCGGCGCCTACCGGCTTTAGAATCGCCGATGCGCCGGATGCGCAAATCTGGCGCGTCTATAAGCCTAACCAGGTCGGCGGCGTCACCAGTCTTGAGTTTTTTGACGCCGAGCAGCGTCTGATCGTCCAGGTGTTCGCCCGTCGCCCGGCGGGGCAGCCTGAGCAGTTGGCCTGGCGTGAATGGCTGGATGCTCTGGAGGCGGCGCGATGAAGCGCTTGCTCCTCGGCCTGCTGGCGGCGTGTACGGCAATGACCGTACAGGCCGAATCTGCCGACACCCTGGTGATCGGCAATGACCTGGCGGAAATCGTCGATCGCCTGGGCGGCACCTCGCGCCTGGTCGGCCGCGATGATTCCAGTCGTTATCCTGAAGCCATCGCCAACCTGCCATCGGTAGGCTACTTGCGCCAACTCTCGGCAGAAGGCGTGCTGACCCTCAAACCGCAACGGCTGCTGATCAGCGATGCCGCCCGCCCGACTAGCGTACTGCGCCAACTCGGCGGTCTCGGGCTTGAGGTCGTAAGTGTCGCCCGAGGCAAGGGTATTGGCGATATCCCGGGCAAGATCGAGCAGGTTGCACTGGCCATGAATCGCCAGGCACAGGCTCAGCCGTTGCTCGATGAGCAGCGCCAGCTAGCGGCGGCGCTGGCAACGATGCCGGCATTGAAAGGGCCAAAGGCGGTGTTTATTTTCAACCGTGCCGGCATGACGCCGTTGATCATGGGGCGTGGTACCGAAGCCCAGGCCGCGCTGGAGCAGGCCGGTATCGAAAACGGCGCTGGCTTCAATGCCTATAAGCAAGTAGCAGCGGAAGCCATGGTGGCGCTGGCACCGGACTTCGTCATTGTCAGCAAGGCCGGGCTGGCAGCATTGGGCGGTGAAGACAACCTGTGGAAGCTCGGCGGCCTGGCGCACACTCCCGCCGGACAGCATCGGCGCCTGGTGCTGGTCGATGACCAGGCGCTGCTCAACCTCGGGCCGCGCACGGTGCAGGCCATGTTGCAGTTGCGTCAGGATGCGGGAGCGCTGTTCCCATGAAGGGCGCCGGGAATGTCTCATTGCCGACCCTGGTGCTGATGCTGGCAGGGTTGTGCGCGATGCTGGCGATGTGCTCGCTGGTCGGCAGTATCGGCTTGTCGCCGCGGATTCTGCTCGGTGAGCTGCCAAGCGCGCTGGAGTGGCAGGTGTGGAGTGAAGTGCGCCTGCCTCGGTTGCTGCTGGCGGTGCTGGTGGGGTCGACCCTGGCCGCTGGCGGCACAGCCATGCAGGGCCTGTTTCGCAACCCCTTGGCCGACCCGACGCTGCTGGGCCAAGCCAGCGGCGCGGGGCTTGCGGTTTCGATCTGGGTGGTGCTGTTCAATGGCCGCTTTGCCGGGTTGGAGCGCTATGGGCAGTTTCTCGCCGGTTTCATCGGCGCCTTGCTGGTGACTCTGGTGATTTTCCGTATCGGTCGTGGTTACAAGGGGCGTGAGTCGACCATTACCTTGCTGCTCGCGGGGTTGGTGATCAATACCCTGACGGGCGCTGTGGGCGGCATCCTTACCTACCTCGCCAGCGAAGAACAGCTGCGCCAACTGAGCCTGTGGGGGATGGGCAGCCTGAGCAGCGCCGAGTGGTCGACCCTGGCCGTGGCCTGCCTGGTCCTGCCATTGACCTTGTGGGTGTTGGCGCGTTGCGCCGCTGACCTGGACCTGTTCCAGCTGGGGGACGTGTCGGCCCACGCTGCCGGGCTGGATGGCGACCGGTTGAAGAGTCGCGTGGTCCTGGCTTCGTCGCTGGGGGTAGGCTTGTGTGTGGCCTTGAGCGGCATCATCGGTTTTATCGGCCTGCTGGTGCCACACTGCCTGCGTTTGTATTTCGGCCCGGGCCATCGTTTGCTGATTCCGGCTTCGATGCTCTGCGGCGCGATTCTGCTGCTGGTGGCCGATACCCTGGCGCGCAGCTTGACCAGCCCGGCGGAAATCCCCGTAGGCCTGGTCACCAGCATCATTGGCGGGCCGTATTTTCTCTGGTTGTTACTCGGTCGCAAGGTGCGGGAGTTCTGAGATGCTTGAACTGATCAATATCAGCCTGGAACAGCCGTTCGCCCTGGCACCCATCAATGCGCAGATCAAGGCCGGTGAGCTGCTCGGGCTGATCGGTCCCAATGGCGCAGGTAAAAGCACGCTGCTTTCGCTGATTTCTGGTTACCTGCAGCCAGATTCCGGGCGCATCGAATTGCTGGGTCGTGAACTGGCTGCTTACCTGCCCGGACAACTGGCGCGCAGGCGGGCCCTGGTAACCCAGCAGATGGACAGTGCCTTTGATTGGCAGGTCGATGAGTTCATTCGCCTCGGTCAGCAGCATCCCGGTGAGCCCTGCGCGGGCATTGTCGACGCCCTGGATATCCGCTATCTGCTGGGGCGCGGGGTGTTGTCCCTGTCCGGTGGCGAGCTGCAGCGGGTGACCATTGCCCGGGCCATGAACCAGCTGGCAATCAGCCCCACGACTGACGCCTGGCGTGATGGCCAGGGTTGCCTGCTGTTGCTCGACGAGCCCACCAGTGCCCTGGACATCGGCCAGCAGCAGAACCTGATGCGGGTTTTGCGCAAGCTCGCCAGCTCCGCGCGGATTGCCGTGGTGTGCGTGCTACACGACCTGAACCTGGCGGCGCGTTATTGCGATCGCCTGTGGTTGCTGGAAAACGGCCGGCTCTGTGCCAGTGGTGCGCCAGCCCAGGTGCTCAGCGAGCAGCGTATCGCCCGGGTATTTGCCGCCCAGGTGCATGTCAGCCCGATGGGCCGGCACCAGGTGCGCATCGAGCTGGCGCCATGAAGGTGCTTAACGAGCGCTCAAGGTCACCCAGTAGCGCGAGCGTCGCTGCACCTGCAGTGGCAATGAATGGGGCAGGGCGTCGAGCACCGCATCGGTATCGGCCAGCGGATAGACGCCAGAGATACGTAGCGCGGCAACCTCGTCGCTGCAGCGCAGCAGGCCTGGCCGATAGCGGCTGAGCTGCTCGACAAAGGCATCCAGGCGCATGTTGTCGGCCATCAGCAAGCCCTTGCTCCAGGCTGGCTCGGCCTGGTTAGCGGTAGCCGGCTCGATGCGCGTCGGGGTGAAGCGGGCGCGTTGCCCCGGTGTCAGGCGCAGGGTGCTGCCCGGCGACTGCTCGGTGCGTACCTCGATCACCCCTTCGAACAGCGCGACCTGGGTCAGGCCCGGTTGCAGTTCGACGCAAAAGCGTGTCCCCAATGCCCGCACCAGGCCCTGCGGCGTTGCCACGCCAAGTGGCCGCTGGGCGGCGTCCGGCGGGTGGCCGCTGCTGATCAGCACGCGCCCGCTGCGTAACTCGATGCGGCGTTGCTGGCTATCGAACTGCACTGCTACCTCGGTGTCAGCATCCAGGGTCAGCTGGCTGCCGTCCTCCAGGGTAATGTGCTGCGGCGCGCTGGCACCGTTGCTGTAGGTCAGAGTCTGACTAGGGCGCCAGACGTTGCGGTAGGCCAGTTGCCCGGCGCAGCCGAACAGGCCGAGCAGCACCAGGGTTTTCAGCGTTTGGCGGCGACTGCTCCGCTTGCCGAGGGACAGGCTCTTGTAGCCGGCCTGCGGCTCCAGCCCGGCCATCCGGCGGCGTAGCGCTTCGATGTGCTGCCAGGCGCGTTCGTTATCCGGATGGGCGGCGCGCCAGTGTTCCAGCGCTTGCTGCTGCTCGGGGCTGAGCCGGCCTTCCATGGTTTCGGTGAGCCATTGTGCAGCTTCGCGGGTGGTGCGCGGATTGAATGGCGAGGGGCTCATGACAGGTCGGCAAAAAAGCAGTGTTGGTTGGCTCGAACCAGGTAGAGCTTCACCGAGCGGCTGCTGACCTGCAGGCGCTCAGCGATTTCGGCGATCTTCAAACCCTGCAGGTGCGACAGCAGGAACGCTTCGCGGACCTTGCCCGGCAAGGCGTCGAGCATGCGGTCGAGCAAGGCCAGTGCTTCGAGTGCCAGCACGCGGACTTCGGGTGAGGGTTCCACTGTTTCGGGCAGGCTGGCCAACGCTTGCAGATACGCCTGTTCGACCAGGCGCCGGCGATAGACATTGGCCATCAGCCGCCGCGCCACGGTCGACAGGAACGAGCGCGGCTCGCGAATGCTGAACAGGTCCTTGGAGCTGAGAATGCTCAGGAAGGTGTCCTGGGCAATGTCGGCGGCATGTTCCGGGCAGCCGATGCGGTTTCGCAGCCATCGGTGCAGCCAGCGGTGATGGTCGTTGTAGAGTGTGCTCAGGCAGGTGTTGAGCGCGGCTGGAGAGTGGCGGGTGTCCATCGGGGGCGAGATCGGCATCGGGGTTTCGGGAACGCAGTATAGCGAGACTAATTATCAAATGTTAATGATTGTTATTAGTGTCTTTGTGGTGGCTTGAAACTGACTTGCCACTTGATCGCGCACGGCTAGTGACAAGCGATCAAAAGCTGATAGATTTCAGCCGGTTGAAACAGTGGCCGGGTTTGCGGTCGCGAAAAGGAAGAGCACCATGATTTCACCCGAACGTCAGGCCATTGCCCTGCAGCGCTATCTCCAGGCCCATCCGCAGATGCGCGAGGAGATCGCCGCGCTCAGCGAGCACGAGCAGGCTCAGCAGGTCCTCTGGGCCTTCGAGGATGCCGCGCAGGAGCAGGGGCTGGAACCCTGGGAGTTGACCTTGCAGTTGATCGCCGAGTCCCCCGAGGAGCTTGCGGCCATGCGCCTTGAGGTGCACCGCGAAGCGGCCGAGGCGCTGGGGATGGAGTGGGAAGAGTATTGCGCGTTCAACGACATCATCGAGGAGGCGCCGTAATGCGGCGACTCGATTTTGTAGTGTTTTGACAATATTTTCTGCAGCCCCGGGGCTGGATCGTCATGCGTTCACGTGTGGGGTCCAGGCCAGGGCCTGCGTGTGTTGAGCGGCCCTCGGCGGGATTTTTGCCGGGGTCTTTGAATGAAATGGACCGGCGTGCTTTCCCGTTGTCTTGAACGGGGTGACTTCTGGCCTTTGAGCCACTAGAATGCTTGCCCTTGATTCTGGAGTCGGGTATCGCCGGCTAACGTCTGTGCAACGAGGAATATCCATGCAAGTTTCTGTTGAAAATACTTCTGCTCTCGAGCGCCGCATGACCATCGCCGTTCCGGCCGAGCGCGTCGAGACCGAAGTCAACAAGCGTCTGCAACAGACTGCCCGTCGTGCCAAGGTCCCAGGCTTCCGTCCTGGCAAAGTGCCGATGAGCGTGATCCGTCAGCGCTACGAAGACGCCGCCCGTCAGGAAGCCTTCGGCGACCTGGTACAGGCTTCCTTCTACGAAGCCGTGGTCGAGCAGAAGCTGAACCCGGCTGGCGCCCCTGCCGTCGAGCCAAAATCGTTCGAAAAGGGCAAGGACCTGGAATACGTCGCCATTTTCGAAGTATTCCCTGAGTTCACCGTTGCCGGTTTCGACTCGATCGCCGTCGAGCGCCTGAGCGCCGAAGTGGCTGACGCCGACCTGGACAACATGCTGGAAGTGCTGCGCAAGCAGAACGTTCGTTTCGAAGCCGCCGACCGCGCTGCCCAGAACGAAGACCAGCTGAACATCGATTTCGTCGGCAAGGTCGACGGTGAAGTGTTCGCCGGTGGTTCGGCCAAGGGCACCCAGCTGGTGCTGGGTTCCGGCCGCATGATCCCGGGCTTCGAAGAAGGCCTGGTTGGCGCCAAGGCCGGTGAAGAGCGCGTTCTGAACCTGACCTTCCCTGAGGACTACCAGAACCTGGACCTGGCTGGCAAAACCGCCGAGTTCACCGTTACCGTCAACAGCGTTGCCGAGCCAAAGCTGCCTGAGCTGACCGAAGAGTTCTTCGCCCAGTTCGGCATCAAGGAAGCAACCCTGGAAGGTTTCCGCACCGAAGTTCGCAAGAACATGGAGCGTGAACTGCGTCAGGCGATCAAGACCAAGGTCAAGAACCAGGTAATGGACGGCCTGCTGGCTGCCAACCCGATCGAAGTGCCGAAAGCCCTGCTGGAAAACGAAGTGAACCGCCTGCGCGTTCAAGCCGTTCAGCAGTTCGGTGGCAACATCAAGCCTGAGCAACTGCCGGCTGAACTGTTCGAAGAGCAAGCCAAGCGCCGCGTCGTGCTGGGCCTGATCGTCGCCGAAGTGGTCAAGCAATTCGACCTCAAGCCTGACGACGCCCGCGTTCGCGAAATGATCCAGGAAATGGCCTCGGCCTACCAGGAGCCTGAGCAGGTCGTGGCTTGGTACTACAAGAACGACCAGCAGCTGAACGAAGTCCGTTCGGTTGTGCTGGAAGAACAAGTTGTGGATACTGTTCTGCAGAAAGCGACTGTGACCGACAAATCGGTCTCTTACGAAGAAGCTGTCAAGCCAGCCCAGGCACCTGCCGCTGACTGATTTCCTTCTTTCGTAGGAAAACACCACAAGCCAGCCTTCGAGCTGGCTTGTGCGTATTCAAGACATGACTATTTGGGAGTGAGTGCAGGACATGTCCCGCAATTCTTATTATCAGCAGAGCTCTGACATCCAGGCCGCAGGCGGCCTGGTCCCGATGGTTATCGAGCAATCCGCTCGTGGCGAACGCGCCTATGACATCTACTCGCGCCTTCTGAAGGAGCGGGTGATCTTCCTGGTCGGCCCGGTAGAGGACTACATGGCCAACCTGGTAGCGGCGCAGATGCTGTTCCTTGAAGCGGAAAACCCGGACAAGGATATCCATCTCTACATCAACTCGCCGGGCGGTTCGGTGACTGCCGGTATGTCGATTTACGACACCATGCAGTTCATCAAGCCGGACGTCTCGACCATCTGCATCGGCCAAGCCTGCAGCATGGGTGCTTTCCTGTTGGCTGCGGGTGCAAAAGGCAAGCGTCATTGCCTGCCGAACTCGCGGGTGATGATTCACCAGCCACTGGGCGGTTTCCAGGGGCAGGCGACGGATATCGAGATCCACGCCAAGGAAATCCTTTCCATCAAGTCGCGTCTGAACGAGTTGCTGGCCTACCACACAGGTCAAGACCTGGAGACCATCAAGCGTGACACTGAGCGCGACAATTTCATGAGCGCCGAGCGCGCAGCCGAATACGGCCTGATCGACTCGGTCTACGACAAGCGGCAACTGGCCTCCTGAATCCGGGTGCCAGAGCAGGCGGGCGCGCATTGCGCCTACTTGCGGACTTGAAAAAGCCCGCAATTGCCTTCATCTTGTGTTGCAAGCCTACCGGATTGGATCGATCGAATGACTGACACCCGTAACGGCGAGGACAACGGCAAATTGCTCTATTGCTCCTTCTGCGGCAAAAGCCAGCACGAAGTGCGCAAGTTGATTGCCGGCCCCTCGGTATTTATCTGCGACGAGTGCGTCGACCTGTGCAATGACATCATCCGTGAGGAGGTGCAGGAAGCCCAGGCCGAAAGCAGCGCGCATAAACTGCCTTCGCCGAAAGAAATCAGCACCATCCTGGACCAGTACGTCATTGGTCAGGAGCGTGCGAAAAAGGTACTGGCGGTAGCGGTGTACAACCACTACAAGCGCCTGAATCAACGCGACAAGAAGAACGACGATGTCGAACTCGGCAAGAGTAACATCCTGCTGATCGGTCCGACGGGCTCGGGTAAGACCCTGCTCGCCGAAACCCTCGCGCGTCTGTTGAATGTACCGTTCACCATCGCCGACGCCACCACCCTGACCGAAGCCGGTTACGTGGGTGAAGACGTCGAGAACATCATTCAGAAACTGCTGCAGAAGTGCGACTACGACGTGGAAAAAGCCCAGATGGGCATTGTCTACATCGACGAAATCGACAAGATTTCGCGCAAGTCGGACAACCCGTCCATCACCCGTGACGTCTCGGGCGAGGGCGTGCAGCAGGCGCTGCTCAAGCTGATCGAGGGCACGGTCGCTTCGGTTCCGCCGCAAGGTGGTCGCAAGCACCCGCAGCAGGAGTTCCTGCAGGTCGATACGCGTAACATCCTGTTCATCTGTGGCGGTGCGTTCTCGGGCCTCGAAAAGGTCATTCAGGCACGCTCCACCCGCGGCGGCATCGGCTTTGGTGCCGAAGTACGCAGCAAGCAGGAAGGCAAGAAGGTTGGCGAGTCGCTGCGTGAAGTCGAGCCTGACGATCTGGTCAAGTTCGGCCTGATTCCGGAATTCGTTGGTCGTCTGCCTGTGCTGGCGACGCTCGACGAGCTGGACGAAGCTGCGCTGATGCAGATTCTGACCGAGCCGAAGAATGCCCTGACCAAGCAGTACGCCAAGCTGTTCGAAATGGAAGGCGTGGATCTGGAGTTCCGCAGCGATGCGCTCAAGTCGGTGGCTCGCAAGGCCCTGGAGCGCAAGACCGGGGCTCGTGGCCTGCGTTCGATCCTCGAAGGCATCCTGCTCGACACCATGTACGAGATTCCTTCGCAGAAGGATGTCAGCAAGGTGGTGATCGACGAGAGCGTCATCGATGGCTCCTCGCAGCCGCTGTTGATCTACGAGAACAGCGAGCCGCAAGCCAAGGCTGCACCCGACGTCTGAGTCGCCCTGCGGCTCGATTCAAGCAAGGGGCCTTCGGGCCCCTTTGCTTTTCCTGTCGCAGCGCTTGTTTTTTTGCGGGCCTGCCCCCACATTAACTCCACGCTCAAATTCCATCGGTTTCCGGCCATAAGGCCGCTGTAGAGGCGAAATCATGAAGACCACCCTCGACTTGCCTCTCCTGCCATTGCGTGATGTCGTCGTTTATCCGCATATGGTCATCCCACTGTTCGTGGGGCGCGAGAAGTCCATCGAGGCCCTTGAGGCCGCGATGACGGGCGAGAAGCAGATCCTCCTGCTGGCCCAGAAGAACCCCGCTGACGACGATCCAGGCGAAGACGCCCTGTACCGCGTCGGTACCATTGCCACCGTCCTGCAACTGCTGAAACTGCCCGATGGCACCGTCAAGGTGCTGGTCGAAGGTGAGCAGCGCGGTGCCGTTGAGCGTTTCAACGAAGTCGACGGGCACATTCGTGCCGAGGTTTCGCTGATCGACGAGTCCCAGGCTGCCGAGCGCGAGTCTGAAGTCTTCGTCCGTAGCTTGCTGTCACAATTTGAACAATATGTTCAGCTGGGCAAGAAAGTCCCGGCTGAAGTCCTGTCGTCGCTCAACAGCATCGACGAGCCTGGGCGCCTGGTCGACACCATGGCAGCGCATATGGCGCTGAAGATCGAGCAGAAGCAGGAAATCCTCGAAATCCTCGACCTTTCGGCCCGTGTTGAACACGTGCTGGCGCTGCTGGATGCCGAGATCGACCTGCTGCAGGTCGAGAAGCGTATCCGTGGCCGGGTCAAGAAACAGATGGAGCGCAGCCAGCGCGAGTACTACCTGAATGAGCAGATGAAGGCCATTCAGAAAGAGCTCGGCGACAGCGAAGAAGGTCACAACGAAGTCGAAGAGCTGAAAAAGCGCCTCGACGCCGCCGGCCTGCCCAAGGATGCCTATGCCAAGGCCCAGGCCGAGCTGAACAAGCTCAAGCAGATGTCGCCGATGTCGGCTGAGGCCACTGTCGTGCGTTCCTACCTCGACTGGCTGGTGCAGGTGCCGTGGAAGGCCCAGAGCAAGGTGCGCCTGGACCTGGCCAAGGCCGAGGAAATCCTCGACGCCGACCACTACGGGCTGGAAGAGGTCAAGGAGCGCATCCTTGAGTACCTCGCCGTGCAGAAGCGGGTGAAAAAGATCCGTGGCCCGGTGTTGTGCCTGGTAGGGCCGCCTGGCGTGGGTAAAACCTCCCTGGCCGAGTCGATCGCCAGCGCCACCAACCGCAAGTTCGTGCGCATGGCCCTGGGCGGCGTGCGTGATGAAGCCGAGATTCGCGGCCACCGCCGTACCTACATCGGTTCGATGCCCGGTCGTCTGATTCAGAAAATGACCAAGGTTGGCGTGCGCAACCCGCTGTTCCTGCTCGACGAAATCGACAAGATGGGCAGCGACATGCGTGGCGACCCGGCCTCGGCGCTGCTGGAAGTGCTCGACCCCGAGCAGAACCACAACTTCAACGATCACTACCTGGAAGTCGACTACGACCTCTCGGACGTGATGTTCCTCTGCACCTCCAACTCGATGAACATTCCGCCAGCCCTGCTGGACCGGATGGAAGTCATCCGTCTGCCGGGTTACACCGAAGACGAGAAGATCAACATCGCGGTCAAGTACCTGTCGCCCAAGCAGATCAAGGCCAACGGCCTGAAGAAGGGCGAGCTGGAGGTCGATGTCACGGCCATTCGCGACATCATTCGCTATTACACCCGCGAAGCCGGTGTGCGGGGCCTGGAGCGCCAGATCGCGAAAATCTGCCGCAAGGTGGTTAAGGAGCACGCCGGCCTCAAGCAGGTGGCGGTGAAGGTCACGGGCGAGCAGCTCGAGCACTACCTTGGCGTGCGCAAGTACCGCTACGGTCTGGCCGAGCAGCAGGATCAGGTCGGTCAGGTCACTGGCCTGGCCTGGACCCAGGTGGGCGGCGAATTGCTGACCATCGAAGCGGCGGTTATCCCGGGCAAGGGCCAACTGATCAAGACCGGTTCGCTCGGTGATGTCATGGTCGAATCGATCACCGCCGCGCAAACCGTGGTGCGCAGCCGGGCGCGGAGCCTGGGTATTCCTGCCGACTTCCACGAGAAGCGCGACACCCATATCCACATGCCCGAAGGTGCCACGCCCAAGGACGGTCCAAGCGCCGGTATCGGCATGTGCACCGCCCTGGTCTCGGCCCTGACCCAGATTCCGGTGCGTGCCGATGTGGCCATGACCGGTGAGATCACCCTGCGTGGCCAGGTGCTGGCGATTGGTGGTTTGAAGGAAAAACTACTGGCCGCTCACCGTGGTGGAATCAAGACGGTGATCATTCCGGAAGAGAATGTGCGCGATTTGAAGGAAATTCCTGAGAATATTAAGCAGGATCTGCAGATTAAACCGGTCAAATGGATTGACGAAGTCCTCCAAATTGCGCTGCAATACGCCCCGGAGCCCTTGCCCGATGTGGCTCCGGAGATTGTCGCCAAGGATGAAAAGCGCGACAGCGATTCCAAGGAAAGAATCAGCACGCATTAGTACGTATTTGGCTGGGGGGCTTTCTTGACAGTATTTTCAGGCCCTTGTTATAAAGCGGCACTTAAGTGTCAACAGGCCACCCAGCGCTCGTTTAGCTTTTCATTACATACTTAGAAACAAACTCAATAGAGATATAAGGGGACTTAGAGTGAACAAGTCGGAACTGATTGACGCTATCGCCGCATCTGCTGATATTTCGAAAGCTAGCGCTGGCAAAGCGCTGGACGCAGTAATCGAATCCGTCACCGGCGCCCTGAAGGCAGGTGACTCCGTGGTACTGGTAGGTTTCGGTACCTTCTCCGTCACCGACCGTCCAGCGCGCACCGGCCGCAACCCGCAAACCGGCAAGACCCTGGAAATCCCTGCCGCCAAGAAGCCTGGCTTCAAGGCTGGCAAGGCTCTGAAAGAAGCCGTCAACTAAGTCGCTTCCTTCAGGCACACGCCTAACCGAGCCCGGTTCATGCCTGGCCCGGCTGCCGAGCGTCGGGAGGCCTGATACCAGGTTCCCGGCGCTCGGCCAGTTACGAGAAGGCGCATCCTCGGATGCGCCTTTCTTCTATCAGGACTCTACCCACGCTCCACGGTTGGTTCATTCAGTACAACCGTTTCTGGGGGACGCATGCTGCAGAATATCAGGGACAATTCACAAGGTTGGATTGCCAAGACCATCATCGGTGTCATCGTAGCCTTGATGGCACTGACCGGCTTCGATGCCATCTTCCAGGCCACCACCAACAGCCAGGACGCTGCCAAGGTCAATGGCGACACGATCAGCCAGAACGAGCTGAGCCAGGCCGTCGACATGCAACGTCGGCAGCTGATGCAACAGCTGGGCAAGGATTTCGATCCGGCCATGCTCAACGAGCAAATGCTGCGTGAAGCCGCGCTCAAGGGGCTGATCGATCGCAAGTTGCTGCTCCAGGGCGCCGAAGACGCCAAGTTCGCTTTCTCCGAGGCGGCCCTCGACCAATTGATCCTGCAAACGCCTGAATTCCAGGAAGATGGCAAGTTCAGCGCCGAGCGCTTCGACCAGGTCATTCGCCAGATGGGCTACGGCCGTCTGCAATTCCGCGAAATGCTGGCCCAGGAAATGCTCATCGGCCAACTGCGCACCGGCCTTGCCGGCAGCGGTTTTGTCACCGACGACCAGGTCAACGCTTTCGCCCGTCTGGAAAAACAGACCCGTGATTTCGCTTCGCTGACCTTCAAGGCCGACCCGGCCGCGGTCAAGGTTACCGACGAGCAGATCAAGGCGCACTACGACCAACACGCCAAGGAATTCATGAGCCCCGATCAGGTCGTCATCGACTACATCGAGCTGAAGAAGTCCGCGTTCTTCGACCAGGTTGAAGTCAACCAGGACGAGCTCAAGGCGCTGTACGAGAAAGAAATCGCCAACCTCGCCGAGCAGCGTCATGCCGCGCATATCCTTGTCGAAATCAACGACAAGGTGAACGAGGGGCAGGCCAAGGCCAAGATCGAAGAGATCCAGACGCGTCTGGCCAAGGGCGAAGACTTTGCCACCCTGGCCAAGGAATTCTCCCAGGACCCGGGCTCGGCCAACAACGGCGGTGACCTCGGCTATGCCGGGCAGGGCGTCTATGATCCGGCCTTCGAAGAGGCGCTGTACGCGCTGAACAAGGACCAGGTCTCGGGGCCGGTGCGTACCGAGTACGGTTTCCACCTGATCAAGCTGCTCGGTGTCCAGGCGCCGGAAGTACCAAGCTTCGACAGCCTGAAAGACAAGCTGACCCGCGAGCTCAAGGCCCAGCAGGTCGAACAGCGCTTTGTCGAAGTGACCAAGCAACTGGAAGACTCGGCGTTCGAAGCCTCCGACCTGGCCCAACCGGCTCAGGAGCTGGGCCTGAAGGTGCAGACTTCGGCGGCGTTCGGTCGTGAAGGCGGCGAAGGCATCACTGCCAACCGCGCCGTGATCCAGGCTGCGTTCAGCACAGAAGTGCTGGAAGCGGCTGCCAACAGCACGGCCATCGAGCTGGATCCGGAAACCATCGTTGTGCTGCGCGTCAATGAACACCGCAAGCCTGTGCAACTGGGCCTTGAAGTCGTCTCCGAGAGCATCCGCAAGCACCTGGCCAAAGAGCAGGCGACTGCTGCACTGAAGACCAAGGCCGATGCCCTGATCGCCGGTCTGCGTGATGGCAAGATTGCCCTGGCGGCCAGCCAGGACGGTCAGGCCTGGAAAGTCCAGGAAGCGGTTTCGCGCAGCCAGGACGGTATCGACCCGGTCGAGCTGCAGGCGCTGTTCCGCATGAGCAAGCCAGAAGCCAAGGACAAGCCGGTGTACGCCAGCGTTACCCTGGCTGACGGTAGCCTGGTGGTACTGCGCCTGAACGGCGTCAACGAAGGCGCTGCGGCCACTGAAGAAGAGAAAGCGACCTACCGCCGCTTCCTCGCTTCGCGTGCTGGCCAGCAGGACTTCGCGGCGTACCGCAAGCAGCTGGAAGCCAAGGCGGATATCACTCGCTACTGAGTGCTTGATGCTTGAAACAGAAAAGGCCGCTGATGCGGCCTTTTTTGTTTTCAGGGTCTAGGGATGCACTGGCTCCTGTGGGAGCTGGCTTGCCAGCGATCGAGCGCGAAGCGGGCGTAATCCAGGCGACGCGACTAGGCCGGTGTTGGCGCCAGAAACGCGGCCTCCAGCAACTGCCGTGTATACGCATGCTGCGGGTCGGCAAAGATATCCGCCGCCACCCCTTGCTCCACCACCTGGCCCTGCTTGACCACCATCAACTGGTGGCTGAGCGCTTTGACCACCGCCAGGTCGTGGCTGATGAACAGGTAGGTGAGGTTGTACTTGCTCTGCAATGAGCGCAGCAGTTCCACCACCTGGCGCTGCACGGTACGGTCCAGTGCCGAGGTCGGCTCGTCGAGCAGGATCAGGGCCGGCTTGAGCACCAGCGCCCGGGCGATGGCAATGCGCTGGCGCTGACCGCCGGAGAACTCGTGCGGATAACGATGCCGCGCCTGCGGATCGAGCCCCACCTCATGCAAGGCGGCAATGATTGCCTGCTCCTGTTCGGCGGCGCTGCCCATGCGGTGGATGCGCAGGCCTTCGCCGACGATATCGCTGACGCACATGCGCGGGCTGAGGCTGCCGAACGGGTCCTGGAAGACCACCTGCATCTGCCGACGCAATGGCCGCACCTGCTGCTGGGTCAGGTTCTCCAGGGCCGTGCCCTGAAAGCGGATGCTGCCCTGGCTGCCAAGCAGGCGCAGGATCGCCAGACCCAGGGTCGACTTGCCCGAACCGCTTTCGCCGACGATACCCAGGGTCTGGCCCTGGGGCAGGCTGAAGTTGATGCCGTCCACGGCCTTGACGTAATCGACGGTGCGCCGCAGCAGGCCCTTCTTGATCGGGAACCACACGCGCAGGTCCTCGACCTGCAGCATCGGGGCGCCAGGCGGGTTGCCGGCCGGCCCGCCGCTGGGTTCGGCACCGAGAAGCATCTGCGTGTAGGGGTGTTTGGGGTTGCGGAACAGTTCTTCGCAATCGGCCTGCTCGACGATCTGGCCCTTTTGCATCACGCAGACCCGATGGGCGATGCGCTTGACCAGGTTGAGGTCGTGGCTGATCAGCAGCAGGGCCATGCCCAGGCGGGCCTGCAGGGACTTGAGCAGTTCGAGGATCTTCAACTGTACGGTAACGTCCAGCGCCGTAGTCGGTTCATCGGCGATCAGCAGGTCGGGCTCGTTGGCCAGGGCCATGGCGATCATCACACGCTGCCTCTGACCGCCTGAGAGCTCGTGTGGCAGCGCCTTGAGGCGTTTGTGGGGCTCGGGTATGCCGACCATCGCCAGCAGCTCCAGGGTGCGCTCGGTGGCCGCCTTGCCGCGCAGGCCCTTGTGCAGCAGGAGGATCTCGTTGATCTGCTTCTCGATGTTGTGCAACGGGTTGAGCGAGGTCATCGGCTCCTGGAAGATCATCGCGACACGGTTGCCGCGGATGCGCCGCATCTGTTTTTCGTCGAGGGTCAGCAGGTCGCGCCCCTCGAACAGGATGCTGCCGCTAGGGTGGCGGGCCAGCGGGTAGGGCAGCAGGCGCAGGATCGAGTGCGCCGTCACCGACTTGCCCGACCCGCTTTCGCCGACCAGGGCCAGGGTTTCGCCGCGGCGGATGTCGAAACTGACCCCTTCGACCACCCGCTGGCATTGATCGCCGGTGACGAACTCGACGGCCAGGTCGCGGACTTCGATCAAGGTTTGCTTGCTCATTTCATTTCCTCGGGTCGAAGGCATCGCGGGCGGATTCGCCGATGAACACCAGCAGGCTGAGCATCAGTGCCAGCACGGCAAAAGCGCTCATGCCCAGCCAGGGCGCTTGCAGGTTGGACTTGCCCTGGGCCACCAGTTCACCCAGTGACGGCGCCCCCGGCGGCAGGCCGAAGCCGAGGAAGTCCAGGGCGGTCAGGGTGCCGATCGCGCCGGTGAGGATGAACGGCATGAAGGTCATGGTCGAGATCATCGCATTGGGCAGGATGTGCCGGTACATGATCGCGCCGTTCTGCATGCCCAGCGCCCGCGCCGCACGCACGTACTCCAGGTTGCGCCCGCGCAGGAACTCGGCGCGCACCACATCCACCAGGCTCATCCATGAGAACAGCAACATGATCCCCAGCAGCCACCAGAAGTTCGGTTGCACGAAGCTGGCGAGGATGATCAGCAGGTACAGCACCGGCAGCCCCGACCAGATTTCCAGGAAGCGCTGCCCGGCCAGGTCCACCCAGCCGCCGTAAAAGCCCTGCAGGGCGCCGGCAATCACGCCGATGATCGAGCTGAGGATGGTCAGGGTCAGGGCAAACAGCACCGAGATACGGAAACCATAGATGACCCGTGCCAGCACGTCGCGGCCCTGGTCGTCGGTACCCAGCCAGTTCTGCGTCGACGGCGGGGCAGGGGCCGGGACCTTGAGGTCGTAGTTGATGCTCTGGTAGCTGAACGGGATCGGCGCCCACAGCACCAGGCTGTCCTTGGCCGCCAGCAACTCGCGGATGTACGGGCTCTTGTAGTTGGCCTCCAGCGGGAATTCGCCGCCAAAGGCGGTTTCCGGGTAGCGCTTGAGCGCCGGGAAGTACCATTGGCCGTCGTAACGCACCACCAGGGGCTTGTCGTTGGCGATCAGCTCGGCGCCCAGGCTCAGGCCGAACAGGATCAGGAACAGCCACAGCGACCACCAGCCACGGCGGTTGGCCTTGAAGCGCTCGAAGCGCCGGCGATTCAGAGGTGACAGGTTCATCTCAGTGCTCCCGGCTGTCGAAGTCGATGCGTGGGTCGACCAGGGTGTAGGTCAGGTCGCCGATCAGCTTCACCACCAGCCCGAGCAGGGTGAAGATGAACAGGGTGCCGAAGACCACCGGGTAGTCGCGGTTGATCGCTGCCTCGAAACTCATCAGGCCCAGGCCGTCGAGGGAGAAGATCACTTCGATCAGCAAGGAGCCGGTGAAGAAGATACCGATGAACGCCGAGGGAAAACCGGCGATCACCAGCAGCATGGCATTACGGAACACATGACCGTAGAGCACGCGGTTGGGGCTCAGGCCCTTGGCCTTGGCGGTGACCACGTACTGCTTGTTGATCTCGTCGAGGAAGCTGTTTTTGGTCAGCAGGGTCATGGTTGCGAAGTTGCCGATCACCAGCGCAGTGACTGGCAGCGCCAGGTGCCAGAAGTAGTCGAGCAGCTTGCCGGTGGTGCTCAGCTCATCGAAGTTGTTCGACGTCAGGCCGCGCAACGGGAACCAGTCCAGGTAGCTGCCACCGGCGAACAGCACGATCAGCAGGATGGCGAACAGAAACGCCGGGATGGCGTAGCCGATGATGATCGCCGAGCTGGTCCAGACATCGAAGTGGCTGCCGTGACGGGTGGCCTTGGCGATCCCCAGGGGGATCGACACCAGGTACATGATCAGCGTGCTCCATAGCCCCAGGGAGATCGATACCGGCATTTTCTCGATGATCAGGTCGATGACCTTGGCGTCACGGAAGAAGCTGTCGCCAAAATCCAGGTGGGCGTAGTTCTTGATCATGATCCACAAGCGTTCCGGCGCCGGCTTGTCGAAGCCGTACATCTGCTCGATTTCCTTGATCAAGGCCGGGTCCAGGCCCTGGGCGCCGCGGTAGTTGGAGCCGGCCACCGAAACTTCGGCGCCGCCACCGGCGATGCGGCTGGTGGCGCCCTCGAAGCCTTCGAGCTTGGCGATCATCTGCTCCACCGGGCCGCCCGGGGCGGCCTGGATGATGATGAAGTTGATGATCAGGATGCCCAGCAGGGTCGGGATGATCAGCAGCAAACGGCGAAAGATATAGGCCAGCATGCTATTTCGCCCCTTCGGCCGCTTGCGCTTCGGGCGCCGGGTTCAGCGGCACCACCGGCTCGACATCGGGCTTGATCCACCAGGTGTTGATACCGATGTCGTACTTGGGCGAAACCTTGGGGTGGCCGATGTGGTTCCAGTAGGCCACGCGCCAGGTCTTGATGTGCCAGTTGGGGATCACGTAGTAGCCCCATTGCAGCACCCGGTCCAGGGCGCGCGAGTGCTCGATCAGGCTCTGTCGCGAATCGGCGTTGATCAGCTGCTCTACCAGGGTGTCGATGGCCGGGTCCTTCAGGCCGATGAAGTTGCGGCTGCCGGGATTGTCGGCGGCGGCGCTCTGCCAGAACTCGCGTTGCTCGTTACCCGGGGAGTTGGACTGCGGGTAGCCGCCGACGATCATGTCGAAATCCCGCGAGCGCAGGCGGTTGATGTATTGCGAGACATCGACCCGGCGAATCACCAGGTCGATACCCAGGTCCGCCAGGTTGCGCTTGAACGGTAGCAGGATGCGCTCGAATTCTGTCTGTGCCAGGAGGAATTCGATGGATACCGGCTTGCCCTGGGCGTCGACCATCTTATCGTCGACAATGCGCCAGCCGGCTTCCTGCAGCAGCTTGTAGGCCTTGCGCTGTTGTTCGCGGATCATGCCGCTGCCGTCGGTGACCGGGTTGGCGAAGGCCTGGGTGAACACCTGATCGGGAATCTTGCCGCGCAGCGGTTCGAGAATCTTCAGTTCAGCGGCGTCGGGCAGGCCGCGGGCGGCCATGTCGGAGTTCTCGAAGTAGCTGCCGGTGCGGGTGTAGGCACCGTTGAACAGCTGCTTGTTGGTCCATTCGAAGTCCAGCAGCAGACTCAGTGCTTCACGCACCCGGATATCCTGGAACAGCGGGCGGCGGATGTTGTAGACAAAGCCCTGCATGCCGGTCGGGTTGCCGTTGGGCAGCTCTTCGAGGATCAGGCGCTTGTGCCGCACTGCTGGCACGTCATAGGCAGTGGCCCAGCTCTTGGCTGCGGTTTCCAGGCGGTAGTCGAACTGGCCGGCCTTGAGTGCTTCGAGGGTGACCGCACTGTCGCGGTAGTAGTCGATGGTCATCTCGTCGAAGTTGTAGAAGCCGCGGTTGACCGCCAGGTCCTTGCCCCAGTAGTCCTTGACCCGCTCATAGCGGACCGAGCGCCCCGGCTTGACCTCGGCGACCTTGTACGGGCCGCTGCCCAGGGGGATTTCCAGGTTGCCCTTGGTGAATTCGCGGTTTTCCCACCAGTGCTTGGGCAATACCGGCAACTGGCCGAGGATCAGTGGCAGTTCGCGATTATTGCTGTGCTTGAACTTGAACAGCACCCGCTGCGGGTCTTCGGCGATCACTTCGGCGACATCGGCGTAGTAGCCGCGGTACAGCGGTGCGCCATGCTTGATCAAGGTGTTGAAGGTGAACACCACGTCGTCGGCCTGGATCGGCTGGCCGTCGTGAAAACGTGCCTCGGGGCGCAGGTAGAAGCGCACCCAGCTGTTGTCCGGGGCTTTCTCGATCTTGCCGGCGACCAGGCCGTACTCGGTGAAAGGCTCATCCAGGCTCTGGGTCATCAGGGTGTCGTAGATCAGGCCGATGTCGTCGGCCGCTACGCCCTTGTTGATGAACGGGTTGAGGCTGTCAAAGCCGCCGAAACCGGCCTGGCGGAAGGTGCCGCCCTTGGGCGCGTCGGGGTTGACGTAGTCGAAGTGCTTGAAGTTTGCCGGATACTTCGGCGCTTCATCGTAGAGAGTAAGGGCGTGTTGCGGTGCAGCCAGTGCCTGGCTGCCGAGGCAGGCCAGCAGCAGTGCGCAGGCCTTCAGGCGCAGGCGGGACATTGGCATCATTGGGCTTTCTCCGAAGGCTTGATCCACCAGCTGTTGAGCCCCAGGGTGTAGGGCGGCGTGGCCACAAAGGCAAAGCGATTGCGGTAGGCCAGGCGGTGGTTGTCGAGATACCAGTTGGGAATCATGTAGTACTGCCACAGCAATACCCGGTCCAGGGCGCGTGCCGCAGTCACCTGGTCCTCACGGCTCTGGGCGGCCAGCAGGGTGTCGAGCAGGTGATCGACCACCGGGTCTTTCACGCCAGCATAGTTCTTGCTGCCCTTGGTCGAGGCCTGGCTTGAATGGAAGTACAGCCATTGTTCAAGGCCCGGGCTCAGGGTCTGGTTCAGGGTCATCAGGATCATGTCGAAATCGAACTGGTCCAGGCGTTGTTTGTACTGGGCCCGGTCTACTGTGCGCAAGCGTGCTTCGACGCCAATGCTGGCAAGATTTTCGACATAAGGTTGCAGGATCCGTTCAAGGTTCGGATTGACCAGCAGCAGCTCCAGCTTCAAGGGTTGCCCGGCGCTGTTGAGCAGGCGCTGGCCGTTGAGCTTCCAGCCGGCCTGGCCGAGCAGGTCAAGGGCCTGGCGCAGGGTCTGGCGGTTGATACCGCGGCCGTCGGTGTGGCTGACCTTGTACGGCTCGGTGAACAGCGCCGCCGGCAATTGCTTGCGGTAGGGCGCCAGCAGTAGCCATTCCTTGCCCACCGGCAGGCCGCTGGCGGCGAGCTCGCTGTTGGGGTAATAGCTGCTGGCACGTTGGTAGGCACTGCTGAACAGGGTGCGGTTGGTCCATTCGAAGTCGAGCATCAACCCCAGCGCCTGGCGCACCCGCACATCGCTGAAGGTCGCGCGGCGGCTGTTCATGAACAGGCCTTGGGTCTGGGTCGGGATCTTGTGCGGGATCTGCGCCTTGATCACGTCGCCGCGGCGCACCGCCGGGAAGTTGTAGCCGTTGGCCCAGTTCTTCGCCTGGTGCTCGATGTAGATGTCGAACTCGCCGGCCTTGAAGGCTTCGAAGGCCACTGCGCTGTCACGGTAGAACTCGAATTCGACGCGGTCGACGTTGTACTTGCCGCGGTTGACCGCCAGGTCCTTGCCCCAGTAATCCTTCACCCGCTCGAACACCAGGCGCCGCCCAGGCTGGACCTGGGTGATGCGGTACGGGCCGCTGCCTAGCGGCGGCTCGAAGGTGGTGGCCTTGAAGTCGCGGCCCTTCCAGTAGTGCGCCGGCAGCACCGGCATCTCGCCCAGGCGCAGGATCAGCAGCGGGTTGCCTGCGCGCTTGAAGACGAAGCGGATACGTCGCGGGTTGAGAATGTCGACGCGCTTTACTTCCTGCAGGTTGGTCCGGTAGATCGGGTGACCTTCCTTGAGCAGGGTGCGGTAGGAGAACGCCACGTCGCTGGCGGTTATCGGCTTGCCGTCGTGAAAGCGCGCCTCGGGACGCAGGTTGAACACCACCCAGCTGCGGTCTTCGCTGTACTCGACCGAGCCTGCGATCAGGCCATAGCTGGACGTGGGCTCATCACCGGAGGGGTCGTACTGGCCGGTGCCGACCATCAGGGTTTCGTTCAGCTCGCTCACCCCGTACTGCAAGAAGTTCGGCGTGGTGACCGGGCTTGAGCCCTTGAAGGTATAGGGGTTGAGGGTGTCGAAGGTGCCAAATGCCATGGCCCGCAAGGTACCGCCCTTGGGCGCTTGCGGATTGACCCAGTCGAAGTGGGTGAATTTGGCTGGATACTTGAGCGTGCCGAACTGGGCGTAACCGTGGCTTTCGCTGATTGTTGCGCCCGCGGGAAAGCTCAAGGCCAGGCTGAGTGACAGCAACAGGAGGGGACGTATCAAGTCGAGATCCGATCCAGGCGGCTTGGGCTTTATTCCGGCTACAGTAACAGCTTGTATCGACTGGAAAAAGAGTGCCGCATGGGGCGCTGCAGGGCGCTCCGGTCAGTGACCGGAGCGCGGGCCTCAATGATTGAGGTAGACGGTCAGGGTCTGGCCCGGCTTGAGGGCGTGGCCGCTGCGTGGATTCCAGCGCTTGAGGTGCTGCATCTCGACGTTGAAGCGCTTGGCCACCAGGTACAGCGAGTCGCCTTTGCGCACCTTGTACTGGGTGGATTTTTTCTGGTTCTTTGCGCCAGCCGGCTGGGTGCTCTGCATCACCAGGGTCTGGCCGGTCTTCAGGCGTTGGCCGGAGAGCTTGTTCCAGCGCTGCAGGTCTTTGACGCTGACCTTGTTGGCCTTGGCGATGCTGGCCAGGTTGTCGCCACGCTTGACCCGGTAGCGGCTGTTGCGGGTCGTGCTGGTGCGCGGTGCGGCTTCGGCCATGGCAGCTTCGAACACGGCTTTTTTCGGCTGCAGGGTCAGCAGCTCTTCAGGCTTCATGTTCGACAGTGAGGCGGTCAGCAGCTGTGCCTTGGCGGTCGGCACCAGCAACTGCTGCGGGCCGTCGACAGTCATGCGCTTCTTGAAGGCCGGGTTGAGCTGGAACAGTTCGTCTTCGTCGATTTCGGCCAGGGCGGCGACACGTGACAGATCGAGGCGGTCCTTGATCGCGACCGCTTCGAAGTACGGTTCGTTGGCAATCGGGTTAAGGTTGACGCCATAGGCCTGCGGTGTCATCACCACCTGCGACAGGGCCAGCAGCTTGGGCACGTAGTCGCGGGTTTCCTGCGGCAGCGGCAGGTTCCAGTAGTCAGTCGGCAGGCCGAGCTTCTCGTTGCGCTCGATGGCGCGGCTGACGGTGCCTTCGCCGGCGTTGTAGGCCGCCAGGGCCAGCAGCCAGTCGCCGTTGAACATGTCGTGCAGACGGGTCAGGTAGTCCAGCGCGGCGTTGGTCGAGGCGGTGATGTCGCGGCGGCCATCGTAGAAACGGGTCTGGCGCAGGTTGAAGTAACGCCCGGTGGAGGGGATGAACTGCCACAGGCCTACCGCATGGGCCCGTGAATAGGCCATTGGGTTGTAGGCGCTTTCGATCGCTGGCAGCAGGGCCAGCTCCAGCGGCATGTTGCGCTCTTCGAGGCGTTCGACGATGTAATGGATGTACAGGCTGCCGCGGTCGCCGGCGTTTTCCAGGAACGAGGGGTTGCTGGCAAACCACAGGCGTTGCTGTTCGATGCGTGGGTTGACTGCAACGCCGTCCTGCAGCACGAAGCCCTGGCGCATGCGTTCCCAGACGTCCTGAGGCGCTTGCTCCACCGGTTTGACCGGTACGATCAGCGGTTTCTGCTTGGCCCGAGCCTGGTAGTTGTGCGCGCGAACGCTGTCGGATTCGTCGACTTGACGGGTGCTCTGGCAGCCCACAAGGGTGGCGGCCAGGGCCAGCGCACTGGCTTGGGCCAGGCGCGTCAGGGCGACGGAATTGAAGGTTCTGCGGCTAGTGGACGACATTGGCTGGGACAAAGTTCCGGGCAAAAATGTCGGGGGATTCTAGAAAGCGGCCCCTCAACGGTCAACCTTTCAGAACTTTCCGTCACCAACAGCGGCTGTTTAGAACCGATCTTTCCAAGCGCGCAACCCAGCAAAAACAGCACTTGGCGTGGGGTTTATCGGGCCATTCCGTTCGTCTAGTTTTTCTTTAACGGATGTTACGGAGGTCCGCAGAAAGGGGTTGGTGAGCTTTTCCAGGGCCAGGGTTGAAGGCAACGTGATGCGATCTTGTGATCTTAGCTCGGTAACGTCGGCGAAGCGTTGGGCAATGTGCGGGTTTTCAGGCTCGACGGCCTGGGCGAAGCGCAGGTTGCTCAAGGTATATTCGTGGGTGCAGTACACCAGGGTTTCGGCGGGCAGGGCGGCCAGGCGCTGCAGGGAATGGTGCATTTGCTCCGGTGTGCCTTCGAACAGGCGCCCGCATCCAGCGGCGAACAAGGTATCGCCACAGAACAGCACGGGCGTGGCTGTTTGCTGGCAATAATAGGCAATGTGTCCCAGGGTGTGTCCGGGGACGGCGATGACCTGGAAATCCAGGCCCAGAACGCGCACGCTGGCGTTGTCGTCCAGGGCCTGGTCACGACCGGGAATGCGTTCCTGGGCGGGGCCGTAGACGGTCGCGCCGGTCCGCGCCTTGAGCTGCTCGACGCCACCGACATGGTCGTGATGGTGGTGGGTGATGAGGATATCGCTCAGGTGCCAGCCGGGATGGCGTTCAAGCCAGGCCAGTACCGGTGCCGCATCGCCAGGATCGACCACCGCGCACCGCTGGCTGGCAGAATCTTGTAACAACCAGATGTAGTTATCGTTGAAAGCGGGCAGGGCATCGATCTGTATCATGGTGCGATTCGCCAAACGGTGGACATGGGTGCATCTTAGTAGCTATGTGCGCTGTCGAGAACCTTCAAGGGAGACTGCAATGACCGATCAAGCCTTCGCCCAGGCCGATCCGCAGTGGCTGGAGCTGATCAGCCAGGCCCGCGACTGGTTCGCCGGCCCCCTCGGGCAACTCATGCTCAAGGAGGAACAACGCCTGCTCGAAGAGGAGCTGGGGCGTTACTTCGGTGGTTACCTGGTGCACTACGGCCCCTGCGCCGAAGCGCCGCCCAAAGCCCTGCAGGTGCAGCGCAACGTGCGCTTGGGCGCGCCGCTGCCGGGGGTCGAGATCGTCTGCGAAGAACAGGCCTGGCCACTGAGCGAGCACGCCGCCGACGTTGTGGTGCTGCAGCACGGCCTGGACTTCAGCCTGTCGCCCCATGGCCTGTTGCGCGAGGCCGCCAGCAGTGTGCGTCCGGGCGGCCATCTGCTGATCGTCGGTATCAACCCCTGGAGCAGTTGGGGCATGCGTCGGGTGTTTGCCCATGATGCCCTGCGCAAGGCGCGCTGCATTTCCCCCTCAAGGGTCGGCGACTGGCTCAACCTGCTGGGCTTCGCGCTGGAGAAACGCCGCTTCGGGTGCTATCGTCCGCCGCTCGCATCCCCCGCCTGGCAACAGCGCCTGGCCGGCTGGGAGCGGGTTGCCGGTGGCTGGCAGAGTGGCGGTGGCGGCGTCTACCTGCTGGTGGCGCGCAAGATGGTGGTGGGGTTGCGACCCCTGCGTCTGGAGCGCCGCGAACCGATGGGCAAGCTGCTGCCGCTGCCGATGGCCAAGGTCAACCGGCGCCATTCCGAACCCTGAGTTCCGGGCCCCAAGGGCACGGGGTCAAATCATTGATGAAAAGGCTGTAAATGAGCGATAGCGTCGAGATATTTACCGATGGCGCCTGCAAGGGTAACCCTGGCCCGGGTGGCTGGGGTGTGCTGATGGTCTGCAAGGGCGTCGAGAAGGAACTGTGGGGCGGCGAGCGCGACACCACCAATAACCGCATGGAATTGATGGCCGCGATCAAGGGCCTGGAAGCGCTCAAGCGTGAATGCGAAGTGCTGCTGGTGACCGACTCCCAGTACGTGATGAAAGGCATCACCGAGTGGATGGTCAACTGGAAGAAGCGTGGCTGGAAGACCGCCTCCAAAGAGCCGGTGAAGAACGCCGACCTCTGGCAATTGCTCGATGAGCAGGTGGGCCGGCACAAGGTCACCTGGAAGTGGGTGCGCGGGCACGTCGGCCATCATGGCAACGAACGCGCCGACCAGTTGGCCAACCGCGGCGTTGACGAGGTCCGTAGTCTGCGTTGAGCACAGCGGCCGCCACTCACCCTTGAGCTGAGGTAGAATGGCCGGCTTTTCACCAGACTGTACGCGGCAGGAGACCCCCGGCGTGGAGATTCAGAACAACAGGTCGGTCGTCCTCGACACCGAAACCACCGGCATGCCGGTCACCGACGGCCACCGAATCATCGAGATCGGCGGTGTCGAGCTGATGGGCCGACGCTTGACCGGGCGACACTTCCACGTCTACCTGCAACCGGACCGCGAGAGCGATGAAGGCGCCATCGGCGTCCACGGCATCACCGATTCCTTCCTGCTCGACAAGCCGCGTTTCGCCGAGGTCGCCGATGAATTCTTCGAGTTCATCCAGGGCGCCCAGCTGATCATCCACAACGCAGCGTTCGACGTTGGCTTCATCAACAACGAGTTCGCCTTGCTCGGTCAGCGCGACCGCGCCGATATCACCCAGCACTGCACCATTCTCGACACCCTGATGCTGGCCCGATCCCGGCATCCGGGCCAGCGCAACAGCCTTGATGCCCTGTGCAAGCGCTACGGCGTCGACAACTCCGGCCGTGAGCTGCACGGCGCGCTGCTCGACTCGGAGCTGCTGGCCGACGTCTACCTGAACATGACCGGTGGCCAGACCAGCCTGTCGCTGGCCGGGCACGGTGCCGACGGCGAGGAGGAGGGGCAAGACAACCGCGCCAGCGAGATCCGCCGCCTGCCCGCCAGCCGACAGCCAGGGCGGATCATCCGCGCCAGCGAGCAAGAGCTCGAGCTGCACATGGCTCGCCTGGAGGCGATTGCCAAGTCCGCCGGTGGCCCGGCACTGTGGCAGCAGCTGGCCGACGCAAACTGAGGCAATTTGCCGCGCAGAGGCGCTGGCGACCTTCTACCCTGAGTTGACGCAGCTGTCACTCGGAGGAAGCGCCCGCCCATGTACAAGGACCTCAAGTTTCCCGTCCTGATCGTGCATCGCGACATCAAGGCCGATACGGTCGCCGGCGAGCGTGTCCGCGGTATTGCCCAGGAGCTGGCCCAGGACGGTCTCACCATCCTGCCGGCGATCGACTACGCCGAAGCTCGTCTGGTCGCCTCGACCCACCATGGCCTTGCCTGCATGCTGGTTGCCGCCGAAGGCGCAGGCGAAAACACCCATTTGCTGCAGAACATGGTCGATCTGATTCGCCTGGCCCGGGTGCGTGCCCCGCACTTGCCGATCTTCGCCCTTGGCGAGCAGGTGACGCTGGAAAACGCCCCCGCCGATGTGATGAGCGAGCTGAACCAGCTGCGCGGCATTCTTTACCTGTTCGAAGACACCGTGCCGTTTCTCGCCCGGCAAGTGGCACGGGCGGCGCACAGCTACCTGGATGGACTGCTGCCACCGTTCTTCAAGGCCCTGGTGCAACACACCGCGCAATCGAATTATTCATGGCATACGCCCGGTCATGGCGGTGGCGTGGCCTACCGCAAAAGTCCGGTCGGCCAGGCCTTCCATCAGTTCTTCGGGGAAAATACCCTGCGTTCGGATTTGTCGGTGTCGGTGCCCGAGCTCGGTTCGCTGCTCGACCACACCGGCCCCCTGGCCGCCGCCGAGGCCCGCGCGGCAAAAAACTTTGGCGCTGACCATACCTTCTTCGTGATCAACGGTACCTCGACGGCCAACAAAATCGTCTGGCATTCGATGGTCGGCCGTGATGACCTGGTGCTGGTCGACCGCAACTGTCACAAATCGGTGGTGCACGCGATCATCATGACCGGGGCCATCCCCTTGTACCTGTGCCCGGAGCGCAACGAGCTGGGCATCATCGGGCCAATCCCGCTGAGTGAATTCAGCCCGGCGTCGATCCACGCCAAGATTCAGGCCAACCCCCTGGCCCGGGGCCGGCCGGCCAAGGTCAAGCTGGCGGTGGTGACCAACTCCACCTACGACGGGCTGTGCTACAACGCCGAACTGATCAAGCAGGAACTGGGCAACAGTGTCGAGGTGCTGCATTTTGACGAGGCCTGGTACGCCTACGCGGCGTTCCACGAATTCTTCCGCGGGCGTTACGCCATGGGTACTTCGCGCAGTGCCGGCAGCCCGCTGGTGTTCAGCACCCATTCCACCCATAAGCTGTTGGCAGCCTTCAGCCAGGCGTCGATGATTCATGTGCAGGACGGTGGCGCCCGGCAGCTGGACCGCGACCGCTTCAACGAAGCCTTCATGATGCATATCTCCACCTCGCCGCAGTACAGCATCCTTGCCTCGCTGGATGTGTCTTCGGCGATGATGGAAGGCCCGGCCGGGCGCTCCCTGCTACAGGAAATGTTTGATGAGGCGCTGAGCTTTCGCCGGGCCATGGCCAAACTGCGCGAGCATATGGACAAGGACGACTGGTGGTTCAGCATCTGGCAGCCGCCGCTGGAGGAGGGCGTACGCCGGGTAGCGACCGAGGACTGGCTGTTGCAGCCGCAGGCCGACTGGCATGGCTTTGGCGATGTCAGTGATGATTACGTGCTGCTCGACCCGATCAAGGTCACCCTGGTGATGCCGGGGCTCAGCGCCGGCGGAGCCTTGAGCGAGCACGGCATTCCAGCGGCAGTGGTCAGCAAGTTTCTCTGGGAGCGCGGCCTGGTGGTGGAGAAGACCGGGTTGTATACCTTTCTGGTGCTGTTCTCGATGGGCATCACCAAGGGCAAATGGAGCACGCTGCTGACCGAGTTGCTCGAGTTCAAGCGCAACTACGACGCCAATACCAGCCTGGTCGAAAGCCTGCCGTGCATCGCTCAGCTTGATCCGCTGCGCTATCAGGGCCTGGGCCTGCGGGACCTGTGCGACCAACTGCACGCCTGCTACCGCAGCAATGCCATCGCCAAGCAGCTCAAGCGCCTGTTTACCCGCTTGCCGGAAGTGGTGATCAAACCCGCCGATGCCTATGACCGGATGGTGCGCGGGGAGGTCGAGGCGGTGCCGATCGGGCAGTTGCTCGGGCGCATCGCCGCAGTCATGCTGGTGCCCTATCCGCCGGGAATTCCGTTGATCATGCCGGGGGAGCGGTTTACCGAGGCGACCCGCTCGATCATCGATTACCTGGCGTTTGCCGCCGCCTTCGACAGCGGCTTTCCCGGCTTTGTCGCCGATGTGCATGGGTTGCAGCACGAAACGACTGCGCAGGGGCGGATCTATACCGTCGATTGCATCAAGGTGTGAGCACGGTCAGGGAATGCGGATGATTTCCACGCCGCTTTGCACCAGCTCGAAGCGATCCTCACCCAGATGATTGACCCGGTCGCCGATTGCCAGCTTATAGGTGGTAACCGGCAGGGCTGCGCCACTACCGTCGGCCTGCAGGGTGGCTTCCTGGAACTCATGAACGGGATAGATGCGGCCCTCTGCGTCCCGTGCATGAAACTGTCCGACCAGTACTGCTGTCATTTACCGTGCAACCTCTGAAGAAATAGGGATCTGTCAGGCATAGACCACTGTTTTGCCTGGTAAGTTTTGCCCGAACGGAAAAAAACTTCAGACCCGGGCGGGATCATCTATACCTACAACTCCCTTTCTTCTTCACGTCAGGAAATTGCCATGAGCCAGGTGTATTCAGTCGCCGTCGTCGTCGGCAGCTTGCGCAAGGAGTCCCTCAACCGCAAGGTCGCCCGTGCGCTGGCGGAGCTCGCGCCGTCCAACCTCAAACTGCACAGTGTCGAAATCGGCGAGCTGGCCTTGTACAACGAGGATATCGATGCCAATCCGCCCCAGGCCTACAAGACCTTTCGCGAGCAGATTCGCAGCAGTGATGCGGTACTGTTCGTCACCCCGGAATACAACCGATCGGTGCCGGGGGTGTTGAAGAACGCCATCGATGTGGGCTCGCGGCCCTATGGCCAGAGCGCCTGGAACGGCAAGCCGGGGGCGGTGATCAGTGTGTCGCCCGGTGCGGTGGGCGGCTTCGGCGCCAACCATCATCTGCGCCAGTCGCTGGTGTTCCTCGATGTGCCGTGCATGCAGCAGCCGGAGGCGTATATCGCAGGGGCGGCAACGCTGTTCGATGAGCACGGCAAACTGTCGGAGAAGACCCGGCCGTTCTTGCAGGCCTTTATCGACAAATTTGCCGTGTGGGTCGAGCGGCATCAGAAGTGAGGCAGCTAATCGCGGTGCAAGCCCGCTCCTGCCTGTAGGAGCGGGCTTGCACCGCGAGGGTGGTTTTACACCGCCTGTGGCATCTCGCCTCGTGCCAGGCGCTTGTTGATATCAGCAATCACTTGCGGCAACTCGTTGATGGTGTCGATCAGGTAGTGCGGGCGCGAGCTTTCGAACAGGGCATGAATGCGCTTGCGTTCGCGTTCGAGCGTGTCCGAGGCCAGAGCGCGGTAGCCTTCGTAAGTCAGGCCCAGAGCGTTGCCCGAGCACACCAGCGCTACCGTCCACATGCCGGCACGACGACCTTCGAGGATGCCTGGCACGGTGTCGTCGACCTTGACACAGGCGGCGACGTCATCGATCCCCAGGGCAATCACGTTGGCCAAGGCCTGGGCCGGCCAGGGGCGGCCGTTCGGGGTTTCGTCGGTGGCCACCACGTAATCGGCCACATAACCGTTCTGCGCCGCCAACGCCACCACCTTGTCCATCACCACTTTCGGGTAGCCCGAGCACGAGCCGATCTTCAGGCCGTCCTGGCGCAGCCCGGTCAGGGTGTCGAGGGCACCGGGAATCAGTGCCGAGTGCACGGCGATCTTCTCGATCTGCAGCGGCATGAAGCGTTCATAAATGGCGGTGACGTCGGCATCGCTCGGGGTGCGGCCAAACACCTTGCGATAGCGCTCGGCGATTTGCGGCTGGTCGCACAAGGTGCGGATGTGGTCCCACTTGCCCATGCCCATCGGGCCGCGGGCTTCCTCAATGGACACTTCGACGTCGAACTCGGCGAAGGCCTCGACGAAGATCTGCGTCGGGGCGAAGGAGCCAAAATCGACCACGGTGCCGGCCCAGTCGAGAATCGCGGCTTGCAGGTGGGTCGGATTGCTGTAGTTCATGTTCAGGGTTCCTTGAGCGGGTGGTGGCGCTGGTCAGGTAAAAGGAATTCGTGGTGTCAGATGTCCAGCACTTCCATTTCCTGCAGGACGTGGGCGATGGCATTGACCGCAGCCTGCATGCCCTGCGGACCGACGCAGCCGATGCAACCGACGCGGAAGGTCTCGACCTGGGTCAGCTTGCCTGGGTAAAGGATGAAGCCCTTGGCCTTGACCCGCTCGTAGAAGTCCTTGAACTGGTAGCGCGGATCCTGCGGGGCATGGAAGGTGACAATGATCGGCGCCTGGATCTCAGCCGGCAGGAAGCTGCGCAAGCCGATCGCGGCCATGCCGTCGAGCAGCGTCTTGCAGTTGCTGGCATAGCGTTGATGGCGGGCGGGCAGGCCGCCTTCTTCGGTGTATTGCAGCAAGGCCTCGTGCAGCGCCGCTACCACGTGGGTGGGCGGGGTGAAGCGCCATTGGCCGGTCTTGGCCATGTAGGCATGCTGGTCCTGCAGGTCCATGGCCAGCGACGGCGAGTTGCCTTCGGCGGCGGCCAGCGACTGTTTGTTGGCAAACACGAAGCCCATCCCGGGCACACCTTCCAGGCATTTGCCCGACGCGGCGATCAAGGCGTCGAACGGCACGTGGCGGGCATCGATCGGCAAGGCGCCGAACGAGCTCATGGCGTCGATGATCAGACGCTTGCCGTGGCGGGCGATGACCTCGGCGATCTGCGCCAGTGGGTTGAGAATGCCAGTGCTGGTTTCGCAGTGAATCAGCGCCACGTGGGTAATGCTGCTGTCGGCGGCCAGCAGGCGATCGACGTCGGCGGCGGTGGTCGGCTGGTCTTCGGCGGTTTCGAAAGTGCTGCAGGCACGCCCCAGGACCTTGCAGATCTTCGCCAGGCGTTGGCCGTAGGCGCCGTTGATCAGCACCAGGACCTTGCCATCGCGAGGCACCAGGGTGCCGATGGCGGCCTCCACGGCAAAGGTGCCGCTGCCTTGCAGGGGCACGCAGTGGTGGCTGTCGGCGCCGTTGACGATGGCCAGCAGTTGCTCGCAGAGGCTGGCGGTCAGCTGGTTGAAGTCGCGGTCCCATGAGCCCCAGTCGACCATCATCGCTTGGCGGGTACGGGCTGAGGTGGTCAGGGGGCCGGGGGTCAGCAGGATAGGGGCGTTACTCATTCCGGTAATCCTCACAAGCGGTGGGCTGAATCTATGGGGCCTAAGTTGCAATTCCGTGAGCTATCAATCAAATTGTTTGTTGTTATGCCAGCCATAAGTAAGGCCGATAGATATGAACCTGTTCCAGCTCCGCGCTTTCGACGCCGTGGCCCGTGAGGGCAGTTTTACCCGCGCCGCCAACCGCCTGTTCATCAGCCAGCCAGCGGTGACCGGGCATATCAAAGCCCTGGAGGAGCATTACCAGATCACCTTGCTGCGTCGCACCGCCCGGCGGGTCGAGCTGACCGAGGAAGGCATTCGCCTGGCGGCGATTACCCGCGCCATGTTCGGTTTGGCCGAAGAAGCGCAGGTGATGCTTGAGGCCAACCGGCAGTTGCTCACCGGGCGCCTGGAAGTGGCGGCCGATGGCCCGCACCGGGTCATGCCGATGCTGGCGCAGTTGCGTGAGGCTTACCCGGGCATCACCGTCAACCTGCGCCTGGGCAACGCCCAGGAAACCCTGGCAGCGCTGCTCTGCGAGCATGCCGATGTGGCGGTCCTGACCGAAGTCGAACCGCGCAAGGGCCTGTACCTGCAAAGCCTCGGTGATTCACGGATCTGCGCTTTGCTACCGGCCGGGCACGTTTGGGCGGGCAGTACAGGTGAGCTGCAGTTGAGGGAACTGGACGCACAGATCATGGTGCTGCGCGAACCCAGCTCGATCACCCGCCGCACGTTCGATCAGGCCTGCAGTGAGGCCGGTGTTCAGCCGCGGGTCCTGCTGGAGCTCGATAGCCGTGAAGCAGTGACTGAAGCCGTGGCTGCGCAGCTTGGCATCGGCATCGTGTCTTCGGCGGAAATCAGCCATGACCCGCGGGTGGTGGCACGGCCCATCGCCGGATCGGGGCTGGTCAACCAGCACATGATCGGCTGCTTGCAGCGGCGCCGCGAACTGCGCCTGATCCAGGCTTTTCTCAACCTGGCTCCGGTACGCTGAGCCAGGGCTGGTTTTTTCCCGGCAGGCTCCTAAGATGGCGATCAAATAACACAGGCAAGGCGAAATACTGCTGATGACGGAGAAAGACACCATCTCCATGCAACTGGTGCGTGAAGCGCTGCTGCAGAGTTATGCCCCGGGTGCACCCAGCCAGGCCTTGCTCGGCCGCGTGGGGATCGATCCCGGGCAACTGCACGAAGCTGACGCACGGGTGCCGGCCAGTGCCTACGCGCAGCTCTGGCGCTTGCTCGCTCGCCGTTGCCACGATGAATTCTTTTGCATGGACCCGCGCGGCCTGCGCACCGGCAGCCTGGCCTTCCTGTGCCGTTCTTCCATGGCCCAGCCAACCCTGGGCGCCGCGCTGGAGAGCGCCCTGGCGTTTCTCGGGCTGATGCTCGAGCACCTGCAGCCGGTCCTGGTACGCCAGCAGAGCCTGGCGGAAATCGTCGTCGGCGAGCCGCTGGATGAGCCGCGCCGGGCCTTCACTTATTTCACTTTCTGGATGATTGTCCATGGGGTTGCCTGCTGGCTGGCCGGGCGGCGCATTCCGATCCTGGCCATCGAGCTGCGTTGCGCTGAACCGCCATTTTGCGATGACTACCGGGTAATGTTTTCGGAGAACCTGCAGTTCGGCCGCCCGCGTACGCGGATGATCTTCGCGGCCGATTGCCTGGACCTGCCGCTCAAACGTACGCCGGAAGAGTTGCAGCGCTTTCTGGCCGAGGCGCCGGCCAACATTCTGGTCAAGTACCGTGACCCGGCCAGCCTCGCGCGACGGATCAAGGAAACGCTGCGCCAGCTACCCGCCGGCGAGTGGCCGGAAACCGAAACCCAGGCCCAGCAGCTGTGCATATCGGCCTCGACCCTGCGTCGCCGTCTGGCCGAAGAAGGCACGACCTATCAGGGCCTCAAGGACAGTGTGCGCAAAGAGCTGTCGATTGCCTGGCTGGCAGAGGCGCAGGTGAGCTTCGCCGAGATTGCCGAGCGTCTGGGGTTCGCCGACAGCAGCTCATTCTACAAGGCGTTTCGCAAATGGTATGGCTGCAACCCTGGCCACTATCGGACGCTGATCGGGCAGGGTGAAACCCATCCACCGGCGCGATGATCGCGGCTGCGGCAACGTCGGCAAACGGTCCACGCAATCCTTGAGGCCAAACCAGTCATCCAGATTGACAGCTTTGGCCATTGTCCCGTAACGGCTCTGGCGCGACTATCTTCAGATCAATCGTTTTATTCCAACAATAAAAAACGAGGAGTCTGGCGATGCGTGATTACCGTGCCGCGGCGCAAGGATTCAACTACCCGCAAACCGCTGCGGCCGCCCTGCAAGGCAGCCTTGAAGCGCTCAATGCCTGCGTCGAATGCTGCGACCGGCATGTTGGCGGCAATCGTATTGCACTGAACTGCGAAGGCCGCGAGGGTAGCAGCGCCCAGTACAGCTTCGAGCAACTGCAGCAATCTGCTGCGCGCCTGGCCAATGTGCTCAGGGCCCAGGGTGTAGGCGCCGGCGACCGGGTTGCCGGCTTGATGCCGCGTACGGTCGAGTTGCTGATCACCGTGTTGGCCACCTGGCGCCTGGGCGCAGTCTACCAACCGCTGTTCACTGCTTTTGGCCCCAAGGCTATCGAGCACCGGCTGGAACAGTCCGGGGCCAAGGTGGTGGTCACCGAGCCGCTCAATCGCAGCAAGCTCGACGAGGTCCATGACTGCCCGACGATCATCTGTGTTGGTGCCGCCGACGACGCCAGCGATATCGACTTTCACACGGCGCTGGCAGCAGCCGATGATCATTGCCCGCCGGTGCTGCTCGGTGCAGATGCGCCGTTCCTGCTGATGTTCACCTCCGGCACTACCGGCCCGGCCAAGCCGCTGGAAGTGCCGCTGCGGGCGATCGTTGCCTTCCAGGGCTACATGCGTGACGCCATCGACCTGCGCCCTGAGGACAATTTCTGGAACCTCGCCGATCCGGGCTGGGCCTACGGGCTTTACTACGCGGTGACCGGGCCCCTGGCGCTGGGGCACGCCACGACCTTTTTCGATGGGCCGTTCAGTGTCGAAAGCACCTGCCGGGTCATCAACAAGTACGCCATCAGCAACCTGGCAGGCTCGCCCACCGCCTATCGCCTGCTGATCGCTGCCGGCCGCGCGTTCAGCACGCCGATCAAGGGCCGCTTGCGGGTGGTCAGCAGCGCCGGCGAGCCGCTCAACCCGGAAGTGATCCGCTGGTTTGCCGATGAGTTGCGGGTGACCATCCACGACCATTACGGGCAGACCGAGCTGGGCATGGTGCTGTGCAACCACCATGGCCTGGAGCACCCGGTGCACCTGGGCTCGGCCGGCTTCGCCATTCCCGGCCACCGCATCGTCGTGCTCGATGAGCAGCACCGTGAACTGCCGGCAGGGCAACCGGGGATTCTCGCCGTGGATCGCGAGCAGTCGCCGCTGTGCTGGTTTAACGGCTACCACGGTTTGCCGACCAAGGCCTTCGTCGGCAAGTACTACTTGAGCGGCGACACCGTCGAGCTCAATAGCGATGGCAGCATCAGCTTTGTCGGTCGCAGTGACGACGTGATCACCACCTCCGGCTACCGGGTCGGCCCGTTCGATGTCGAGAGCGCGCTGATCGAACACCCGGCGGTGATCGAGGCCGCGGTGGTCGGCAAGCCCGACCCGGAACGTACCGAACTGATCAAGGCCTTCGTGGTGCTGGCCAGCGGCACACAGCCCTGCGAGGAACTGGCCGAGGCGCTGAAACAGCATGTCCGCCAGCGCCTGTACGCCCACGCCTATCCACGGGAAATCGAATTCGTCAGCGAACTGCCCAAGACCCCGAGCGGCAAGCTGCAGCGTTTCATCCTGCGTAACCAGGAAATTGCCAAACAACAAGCCGCGCAGGCTTCGACCGTCAGCGCCTGAGGAACGACCATCATGCAGATTGCCAACAAGAACTTCATCGTCAGCGGCGCAGCCTCCGGCCTGGGCGCCGCCACCGCACAGATGCTCATCGAGGCCGGAGCCCAGGTGATGCTGGTCGACCTCAATGCCGAGGCGGTCGCTGCCAAGGCCCAGGCGCTGGGCACCAAGGCACGCTTTGCAGTTGCCGATATCAGTCAGGAGGCCGCCGCCAAGGCCGCGGTCGATGCCGCCGTTGCCGCCTTCGGCAGTCTCCATGGCCTGATCAATTGCGCCGGTATCGTTGGCGCCGAAAAGGTTCTGGGCAAGAACGGCCCCCATGGCCTGGACAGCTTCAGCCGGGTGATCAACGTCAACCTGATCGGCAGCTTCAACCTCTTGCGCCTGGCCGCTGCGGCCATGGCCGAAGGCGAGGCGGGCGCCGACGGTGAGCGCGGGGTGATCATCAATACCGCGTCGATCGCCGCTTATGACGGCCAGATCGGCCAGGCCGCCTACGCCGCCTCCAAGGGTGCGATCGCCAGCCTGACCTTGCCCGCCGCCCGTGAACTGGCACGCTTCGGCATCCGTGTGATGACCATCGCCCCGGGCATTTTCGAAACCCCGATGATGGCCGGCATGACCCAGGAAGTACGCGACTCGCTGGCCGCCGGAGTACCGTTCCCGCCACGCTTGGGCCGCCCGCAGGAATACGCCGCGCTGGCCCGCCACATCATTGAAAACAGCATGCTCAACGGTGAGGTGATCCGTCTCGACGGCGCCTTGCGCATGGCTGCCAAATAATTTTCGGAGTATTCAATCATGACCCTTGCCAATGATCCGATTGTAATCGTCAGCGCCGTGCGCACGCCCATGGGCGGCCTGCAGGGCGACCTGAAAAGCCTGACCGCACCGCAGCTGGGTGCTGCGGCCATTCGTGCCGCTGTCGAGCGTGCCGGGGTAGCCCCCGACAGCGTCGAGCAGGTGCTGTTCGGCTGCGTGCTGCCGGCAGGCCTGGGCCAGGCCCCGGCGCGCCAGGCGGCGCTGGGCGCCGGGCTGAACAAGGCCACCACCTGCACCACCCTGAACAAGATGTGCGGCTCGGGCATGCAGGCGGCGATCATGGCCCACGACCTGCTGCTGGCCGGCAGCGCCGATGTGGTTGTGGCCGGCGGCATGGAGAGCATGTCCAATGCCCCTTACCTGCTGGACAAGGCCCGCAGCGGTTACCGCATGGGCCACGGCAAGATCATCGACCACATGTTCTTCGACGGCCTGGAAGATGCCTACGACAAGGGCCGGTTGATGGGCACCTTTGCCGAGGACTGCGCCCAGAGCAATGGATTTACCCGTGAGCAGCAGGACGATTTCGCCATCGCCTCGCTGACCCGCGCCCAGCAGGCTATCAAGGACGGCAGCTTTGCCAGCGAGATCGTTCCGGTCGAAGTGACCGAGGGCAAGACCCAGCGCCTGATCAGCGACGACGAGCAGCCGCCCAAGGCGCGCCTGGACAAGATCCCGCAGCTCAAGCCGGCCTTTCGCGACGGCGGCTCGGTGACCGCGGCAAACTCCAGCTCGATCTCCGACGGTGCTGCGGCGCTGGTGCTGATGCGTCGTTCCCAGGCACAAAAGCAAGGCTTGAAGCCGCTGGCGGTGATCCATGGTCACGCGGCATTTGCCGACACCCCGGCGTTGTTCCCCAGCGCACCGATCGGTGCTATCGACAAGCTGGTCAAACGCACCGGCTGGAGCCTGGCCGAGGTCGACCTGTTCGAAATCAACGAAGCCTTCGCCGTGGTCACCCTGGCGGCGATGAAGCACCTGGACCTGCCGCACGACAAGGTCAACGTCCATGGCGGCGCGTGCGCCCTGGGCCACCCGATCGGTGCTTCGGGCGCACGCATCCTTGTCACCTTGCTCGCGGCCCTGCGCCAGAAAGGCCTGCATCGCGGGATTGCCGCCATCTGCATCGGCGGCGGTGAAGCCACGGCCATGGCCGTCGAGTGTCTGTACTGAGGTGCACCATGCTAATCAATGACGAACAACAGCAAATCAGCGATGCGGTGCGCCAGTTTGCCCAGGAGCGCCTGCGGCCATTCGCCGAGCAGTGGGACCGCGAACACCGCTTTCCCAAGGAGGCCATCCAGGAGATGGCCGAGCTGGGCCTGTTTGGCATGCTGGTGCCGGAGCAGTGGGGCGGCAGCGACACCGGTTATGTCGCCTATGCCATGGCCCTGGAAGAAATCGCCGCCGGCGACGGCGCTTGCTCGACCATCATGAGCGTGCATAACTCGGTGGGCTGCGTACCGATCCTCAAGTTCGGCAATGAGCAACAGAAGCAGCAGTTCCTCACGCCGCTTGCCAGTGGCGCGATGCTCGGTGCCTTCGCCCTGACCGAGCCGCAGGCCGGCTCCGATGCCAGTAGCCTGAAGACCCGCGCCCGCCGAGATGGCGATCACTACGTGCTCAACGGCTGCAAGCAGTTCATCACCTCCGGGCAGAACGCCGGGGTGGTGATTGTGTTTGCCGTGACTGACCCCGAGGCCGGTAAACGCGGCATCAGTGCCTTTATCGTGCCCACCGACTCAGCGGGTTACCAAGTGGCGCGAGTCGAGGACAAACTCGGCCAGCACGCCTCCGACACCTGCCAGATCGTCTTTGACAACGTGCGCGTGCCGGTGGCCAACCGCTTGGGCGAGGAGGGCGAAGGCTACAAGATCGCCCTGGCCAACCTTGAAGGTGGCCGTATCGGCATCGCTTCGCAATCGGTGGGCATGGCCCGTGCCGCCTTCGAGGTGGCCCGTGACTATGCCCGCGAGCGCGAGAGCTTCGGCAAACCGTTGATCGAGCACCAGGCCGTGGCCTTCCGCCTGGCCGACATGGCCACCCGCGTTGCCGTGGCCCGGCAGATGGTCCTGCATGCCGCGGCGCTGCGCGATGCCGGGCGTCCGGCCCTGGTCGAAGCGTCGATGGCCAAGCTGTTCGCCTCGGAAATGGCCGAAAAGGTCTGTTCGGATGCCTTGCAGACCCTCGGCGGTTATGGCTATCTGAGCGACTTTCCGCTGGAGCGCATCTACCGCGATGTGCGGGTCTGCCAGATCTATGAAGGCACCAGCGACATTCAGCGCATGGTCATTGCGCGCAATCTTTGAAGGGAGCAGCTTGCATGTCATTTGAAGCCATTCTGTTGGACATCCACGGCAAGGTCGGCCTGATCACCCTCAACCGCCCTCAGGCGCTCAATGCCCTGAACGCGCAGATCGTCGGCGAGATCAACCAGGCCCTGGACCAGCTCGAGGCCGACCCGAACATCGGTTGCGTGGTGCTGACCGGCTCCGCCAAGGCGTTCGCAGCTGGCGCCGACATCAAGGAAATGGCCGACCTGCGCTACCCGCAGATCTACGTCGATGACCTGTTCAGCGACGCTGATCGCATCGCCAACCGGCGCAAGCCGATCATCGCCGCTGTGTCGGGTTTTGCCCTGGGCGGCGGTTGTGAACTGGCGATGATGTGCGACTTCATCCTTGCCGCCGATAACGCCAAGTTCGGCCAGCCGGAAATCAATCTCGGTGTGCTGCCAGGCATGGGCGGCACCCAGCGCCTGACCCGTGCGGTGGGCAAGGCCAAGGCCATGGAGCTGTGTCTGAGCGGCCGCCTGATGGGCGCCGAGGAAGCCGAGCGCGCTGGCCTGGTCGCACGGGTAGTACCGCAGGCCGAGTTGCTGGAGGAAGCGCTGAAAGTGGCCGCGACCATCGCCAGCAAGTCGATCCCGATGACCATGATGGTCAAGGAAAGCGTCAACCGTGCCTTTGAGGTCAACCTGGCCGAGGGCGTGCGTTTCGAGCGCCGGGTGTTCCATGCGGCCTTCGCCACCGAAGACCAGAAGGAAGGCATGGCCGCGTTTATCGCCAAGCGTGAGGCGCAGTTCAAGGATCGTTGAAATGGATCGGGCGCTGCTGCCAGCGCCCGGTTTTCTACCGTCACTCCTTGAAAAACCATTGTCGAGCCGCCGCCAGGCTTATCGGCCCGCGGTGCACCACCTTGTTGCCTTCGACGAACTGCCCGCGGTCATAGCGCTGACTGGCAAGCTTCAGGTGCGCGGCCTTGAAGTCGTCGACCGGGGTGTTCTCGGCCGCGTAGTGAAAGTGCGCATACCACAAGGGTTTGTTGGCGTGCAGCACCACGTACTCATCCAGGTACTCCTGTGCCCAGCCCCGGGTACTGGCCAGCGGCTTGCGCTTGACCAGCCGCTTGAGTTTCACCTGGCCCTTGCCCAGCAGGTACTCCAGCTCGCGCATGCTCGGTGCTTGCGTCAGGGCCGCCTCTATCCTCAGTTGCTCGCCGGTGTGCAACAGTTCGCCAGCGACTTCATCCAGCTGTTTGATCTGCAGGGCTGCATCCGTGTTGCCAGCCGCCTGATCGGTCTGGTTGTCGCGGGTCAGGGTTCGCTCGATGGCCTGGCGCTGCGCAGTCAGCGCCAGCCGTCGGCGATCGGCTATTTCCTCGATTTCGATTGGCAGGTAGGTGCTTCTGCCCTGGTTCTTAAGGCGCTGGATATCTTGCCTAGCGAGTGCGGCAAGGCGCATGCCTTCACGCAGCAGGGCACTCAGATCGGCGTCTGTGACCTGTGGAGGTAGCGCTTGCTCGGGGGATATGGGCTCCCAGGTCCCAGTAAGCGGATCTTCACGGTAGGACGCACGGATACTGTCGTCCTGTGGGTTGTGGATGTCGACGATACCTTCACTGTCGCGTCGCTGTTGCCCTAGCAGCACGCCCTCGTCACGGGTTTCGATCAGCCCTGGCACTTGTCGGTGCAACTGACGCAGGCTGCTGCGCTCAAGCAGCGGCTGCGGGTATTCGTCGAGGTCGGCGCGGGTCTCCTTGAGCATCAAGGTCAAGTCGGTTTCGAGCCTGGACACCAGGCTGTCGGCGGCCTGCTGACCGGGCACCAGGTTTTTCAGATTGCCCAGTTGGCGCAGCGCCGTGCTGAAGTGGCGCTGGATATTGTCCAGTACGCGGGCATGAACCTCTGCCTGCTCACGGCTCAAGGCCTGCAGGTTCATGCGCTGCAGCATGCCCTGCTCGATATTGCGCCAGCTGTGCTCGAGCCAGTAATCGCTTTCGCTGGCATCCTCGCCTGCCTCCACCAGCCTCAAGCGGTTGCTCAGCACCTCGCTGCGCAGGGTGTACCAGTACAGCCGCGACGCAGGACCGACGGCAGGTTCGTTGAGGCTCAGTTCCATCATCTGGATAGTGGGTTGACGGATGCTGGACAGCTTGTGCAGTTGCTCGCGGGTAGTGCTCAGGGTCTCGGTATGGCTGATCAGTTTGCCGAGCAGGAGCTCGATCTGGTCGAGCAGATCGACCTGCATTGAATGTTTGCTTGAGCCTGGCTCAGGCAAGACTCCGTCGGTTTCCCTGACCGACTGGACAAAGCGCTGGCGCAACGGTTTGTACAGTTTGCCCAGGGTCGAAAGCATGGACAGCTGGCAACGTGCTCGTTCAAACAGGGCTTTTGCCTGCAGTGTCTTGTACTGATTGAGGGGGCGTTTTTCATTGCGTTCACGCAGCGTCTCTCGGTGTCGCTCGAAGTCCTGGGACAACGTTTCCATCTTGCCCAGATAGCCTTGCAGGATGCGCGGGTCGGTGTCGTCAGTGAGCTGCCGGGCAAATGCCTGCAGACGTTGCTGGCTGGCCAGTGCCTCGGCTTGCTGCGTGCGTAATGTCTGATCCAGGTTGTCGATCGACTGCTCCAGGTCAGCGGACTTGAGGCGATTGCGCAGGGGCTGCCCGCCGCGCAGGCGCAAGCGCAGATCGAGTGTCCAGCGCAGGGCCTCATCTCTTCTCAGCCAGGGCCCGGCGATAATGCGCGGTTGGTCGATGGCGGCATCGAATTGCACTGGATAGGCGCGAGCGCCCTGGGCGAAATAGAGTTGTTCGTTGTGCAGGTACAGGCCCTGCAGCGTCCCGTCCGCGATGGGGGAGCCGAGCGTACTGGGTGATAGCGGGCTGGCCAGGCTTTCAAGGTGGGTTTTCTGCTGGGCTGTAAGCCGGTGGTCAGGACGCGCCCAGCTGAAGTTCAGCTCGGCCTGCGGTGCGGGTAGCGTCTGAGCGGTGGGTGTTCTTGCTGGCACAGAGGCGTGGGTGGGCGGCGTGGGCGCTTCTGGGCGGATGCCCAGCCTGCGGGTGGCGTGCACGAACAGGACCATGGCGATATTGATCAGCAGGTCGGCGAACGCCTGGCGATGCGCTGCCGGGCTGTCCTTTTCATCACTCTCGAGCAGGCGCTTGGCACTGTCGAGCACCTGGATCATCCAGGTGACCTTGGCCACGGTGCCTTCGAACAACGGCAGCAAAGTGTTGAACATCAGCCAACCCAGTTGCTTCCAGGCGTTCCAGCGCGATTGCGCGGTGCTGGTTGAGTGGCGCTTGGCCCGTTCGACCAGTTCTTCGGCACTGGCCTGGTAGATCAGCTCGCGTAGCGACCCTTGTGCCGGAGCCGTACCCAGGCTGGCCGGTGCAGGCGTCTGCAACTGTTCGAACTCGGCACCAGGGACGAAGCGGTGAATGTGTGGCTCATGCAGGCCGCCATTGGCATAGATCGGACGGGTTTGTTCAGGCAGGCGATCGAGCAGGTCATCCTGCAACGGGCCGCTGCTGGCAAGCGCGTCGAACAGGGCAGTCCGGTCGCGAAACTCCAGCAGCGCTTCGGTATGCAACGGACGATACAGCAAACAAGGGCCTTGCCTGACATCGCCAGGTTCGATCAGCCATGCATTGAGTGGCGTATCGGCAGTAGCGCCACTTGCACGCAGCAGGGTCAGGGGCCTGAGTACGAAGCCCCCTGGCGCTGACTGGCCAAACAGGGCGTCTACCGCCTGGCAGGCCGCCAGGCTGATGCGTTTATCGCGCAGATACAGCTCCAGTGCCAAGAGCGGCAACTGGGTCTTGAGCTGCGCACTGAACAGCGTCCGCCGCGTCTTCGACTGATCGGGGTCGTCGAGCAATTGCCGTTGCAAGGTCTGCGGATATTGCCCACCAATGTCCAGTTCACCTACCAGAGTGCGCACATAGGCTTCATTCATCCAGTCGGGCAGGTCGGCACCGCTGAGCAAATGCAGGCTCACAGTGCCTGCGGCCAGCAGGCCCAGATTGTCGATGGCCAGTTGTGCGAGGGAAAAATTGACGACCTTGATTACGCCGTCGGTGATCACACTGTCGTGCCCGGCGCTGGCGCTGGCGATGACCTGATGATTAGTGACTATCACGTCGCTGGCCTTGAACCCGGCAGCAGGGTGATCGTGCTCGATCCTCGCGTCCAGGGCCTTGCAGGCGAAGGCCTCGGCGGTGTCGATGCCGTCACGCCAGGTTTTGCCGGCGGCCGCTTTGTGTGATTGGGCCTGATTGATCAGCAAGGTGCTGTAGCGGATGGCCAGCTCGTTGTCGAGTAGCCATGCCGGCAATAGTGAAGCGATCTTGTTCTGACGTTCCAGCTCTTGAGCCGTGCACAGGTCCAGCATCGAGGTCGAGCGGTCGATGATGGCGTTGAGCGCTGCCGCTTGCTCAGGCGTTCTCGATGCCTGGGCGATGACCTCGATCAAACGCAATTGTTGCTTGAGAAAACCGACGGCCTGGGCTTCGAATGCCGAGGTTGTCGGCTCGCGGAATCGAGCCTGGGGAGGTATGGATAACAACGACCTTGGCCAGTGCCGGGTGAGCATGTCGAGAAAACCCTGGGTGGAATCGAAGGGCGCCAGGGCGCCTACCAGGGTAAACAGCATCGCCACCTGGGCCTTGGGTGGGTCGGGAAAGTCTTCGACCAGCAAGGCACTGGACAGATCGGCATCAATGAGCTGGGCCGAGGTCAGGTCGACCGTTATCTGCTGGACGCTCAAGCCCTGCAGGTTGTCAAAGCGGCTGCGTTGCTGCGGTGTTGGAAAGGCCGGCACGATGCTGGCGATAGCCGCTTGCGCCGGGGTCAGCCGGCCAGCGTTGAGGCCGACAACGATCGCATCCTTCATCAGCTTTTGCAGGTAAGCGGCGTACCAGCCCCAGGGCGTTTCGCCATGTGCGTCACTCTGGCTCCAGAATTCGACCAGTGCCTGCAGGAACGCCTCGACGATCAAAGGACCACAGTCATTGACCAGCAGTTCAACGGTATGCAGGTCCACCTCAAGGTGTGCATCGGCACCTTGTTGAGGGTAGCGGCTGAGATAGTCTTCCCCGTCATTCAGGTTCAAGGTGCTGCCCAGGCAATATCGCTCGATCAGCACTTGAGGCAACTGGCGGATAAGAACATGAGGTTCGGTGTGGCTGATCAGATAGAGCGTCAGCGGATTGTGCTGCAGTGGCAGTTGCCGTTGGGCCCAGTGCTCAAGCAGGATCTGGCCGGCGATTTCGAGCAGGGCGGGACGCTTGACGAAGCGCTTGGCGACCGCGCAGCTCAAGGTCGCCTGTTCGGCTATAGACTGATGGAGGGAAGGGACGGTCATCTGGCGAGGCTTCCAAAAAAGAAGGGAGGCCACATAAGACGATTGCGCCCGCATGAGCAGGCGGTAGCCGGTTACCACCCAGGCGTTACTACCAATTGACGAGACGGCACCTGCCAAGGACCGATTCGCGCCTGCCATGCGGCTGCTTACCATCGGCTCAACTGCCTGTCATGCCGACAGGCCCGCACCGCACATGAGGCCCCCCATGATCTACGCGCCCCCTGGCTCACCTGATGCCCTGATCAGTTTCAAGGCTGTCTACGGCAACTACATCGGCGGCGAATTCGTGGCCCCGTTGACGGGCCAGTACTTCAGCAACAGCTCGCCGGTCAATGGCCAGGCCATTGCCGAGTTCCCGCGCTCCGCGGCCGCTGACATCGACCTGGCCCTGGATGCCGCCCACGGCGCGGCGCCAGCCTGGGGACGCACCTCGGTGCAGGAGCGCTCGCGGATCCTGTTGAAGATCGCCGATCGCATCGAACAGCACCTTGAAGTGCTGGCCCTGAGCGAAACCTGGGACAACGGCAAGGCCATCCGCGAAACCCTGAATGCCGACGTGCCACTGGCTGCCGATCACTTTCGTTACTTCGCCGGCTGCATCCGCGCCCAGGAAGGCAGCGCCGCCGAGATCAACGAGCACACTGCCGCTTATCACTTCCATGAGCCGCTCGGCGTGGTCGGGCAGATCATCCCCTGGAACTTCCCGTTGCTGATGGCCGCCTGGAAACTCGCCCCGGCCCTGGCCGCAGGCAACTGCGTGGTGCTCAAGCCGGCCGAGCAGACGCCGCTGTCGATTACCGTGTTCGCTGAACTGATCGGTGATCTGTTGCCCGCTGGCGTGCTCAACATCGTCCACGGCTTTGGCCGCGAAGCCGGTGAAGCCCTGGCCACCAGCAAGCGTATCGCCAAGATTGCTTTCACCGGCTCTACCCCGGTGGGCTCGCACATCATGAAATGCGCTGCCGAGAACATCATCCCCTCGACGGTGGAACTGGGCGGCAAGTCGCCGAACATCTTCTTCGAAGACATCATGCAGGCCGAGCCCGCGTTCATCGAAAAAGCCGCCGAAGGCCTGGTGCTGGCGTTCTTCAATCAGGGCGAAGTGTGTACCTGCCCGTCGCGGGCGTTGATCCAGGAGTCGATCTACGAGCCGTTCATGGCCCAGGTTCTGAAAAAGATCAGCCAGATCAAGCGCGGCAACCCGCTGGACACCGAGACCATGGTCGGCGCCCAGGCATCCGAGCAGCAATACGACAAGATCCTCTCCTACCTGCAGATCGCCCGCGAAGAGGGCGCCCAGGTGCTGGCCGGTGGTGACTGTGAACGCCTGGGGGGCGACCTTGCCAGCGGCTATTACATCCAGCCGACCCTGCTCAAGGGCCACAACCAGATGCGCGTGTTCCAGGAAGAAATCTTCGGCCCGGTGGTCGGCGTGACCACCTTCAAGGACGAAGCCGAAGCCCTGGCGATTGCCAACGATACCGAGTTCGGGCTTGGCGCCGGGGTCTGGACCCGTGACATCAACCGCGCCTACCGCATGGGCCGCGGCATTCAGGCCGGGCGGGTGTGGACCAACTGCTACCACCTGTACCCGGCCCACGCCGCGTTCGGTGGCTACAAGAAATCCGGGGTCGGCCGCGAGACCCACAAAATGATGCTCGATCACTACCAGCAGACCAAGAACCTGCTGGTGAGTTACGACGTCAATCCGCTGGGGTTCTTCTGAAGGCCCGGATAACCTGAAAGAAACGGTTCCAAAGTAGCATTCGACCCGCACCGGCAACGGTGTATTAATAGGCGCACCGCAATCCTGTGGTGCCAGAAGAGGATGGACCTATGTGGAAAAAGCCTGCGTTCACTGATCTGCGTATCGGTTTTGAAGTGACCATGTACTTCGCCAATCGCTGATCCCTCTTGCGCCGGTCGCTGCTTGCAGCGGTCGGCGCTTCTGTTTCTGCCTGCGATGGTCTGATTGCAATCGAGGCGGGATGCTTTAGGCTGGCGCTAGTACAACAAGAATAGAGGCGTCCCATGAGCCCGAAGCTGAGCCAGTTGCGTAAGTTCGTCTCTCCGGAAATCATCTTCGGCGCCGGTTGCCGTCATCATGTCGCCAATTACGCCAAGACCTTTGGCGCGCGCAAGGTGCTGCTGGTCAGCGACCCAGGGGTGATCGCCGCCGGCTGGGTGGCTGATATCGAAGCCAGCCTGCAACAGCAGGCCATTGATTACTGCCTGTACACCGAGGTTTCGCCCAACCCTCGGGTTGAAGAGGTCATGGCCGGCGCCGAGCGCTACCGTAGCGAACAGTGCGATGTGATCGTCGCGGTCGGTGGCGGCAGCCCCATGGATTGCGCCAAGGGTATCGGCATCGTGGTTGCCCATGGTCGGCACATTCTCGAGTTCGAAGGGGTCGACACCATCCGCGTGCCGAGCCCGCCGTTGATCCTGATCCCGACCACTGCCGGTACCTCCGCCGACGTTTCCCAGTTCGTGATCATCTCCAACCAACAGGAACGCATGAAGTTCTCCATCGTCAGCAAGGCGGTGGTGCCGGATGTGTCGCTGATTGACCCGGAAACCACCCTGAGCATGGACCCGTTCCTCTCGGCCTGTACCGGCATCGACGCGCTGGTGCATGCCATTGAGGCGTTCGTCTCTACCGGACACGGGCCGCTGACCGACCCCCACGCGCTGGAAGCCATGCGCCTGATCAACGGCAACCTGGTGCAGATGATCGCCAACCCGGCCGACATCGCCCTGCGCGAGAAGATCATGCTCGGCAGCATGCAGGCGGGGCTGGCGTTCTCCAACGCCATTCTCGGTGCCGTGCATGCCATGTCCCACAGCCTGGGTGGCTTTCTCGACCTGCCCCATGGACTGTGCAACGCGGTACTGGTCGAGCATGTGGTGGCGTTCAATTACAGCGCCGCCCCCGAGCGCTTCAAGGTCATCGCGCAAACCCTCGGTATCGATTGCCGAGGCCTGAGTCACAAGCAGGTCAGCCAGCGCCTGGTCGAGCACCTGATTGCGCTCAAGCACGCCGTGGGCTTTCACGAAACCCTTGGCCTGCATGGCGTCGGCATGACCGACATTCCCTTTTTGTCCCAGCACGCCATGGACGACCCGTGCATCCTGACCAACCCACGCAGCTCCAGCCAGCGCGATGTCGAGGTGGTGTATGGCGAGGCCCTCTGAACCGGCGGGCGATGCCCTGGCCGGGCTGCTGGGGCTGAGCAATCACACCGTGCGCAAGAGCCACTACCCGGAACTGGCGGTGCGCCTTGAAGAGCTGGAAGCCGAACGCAATCGCTACAAGTGGCTGTTCGAGCATGCGGTACATGGCATCTTTCAGGCCAGTCTCGAGGATGGCATGCGGGCGGCCAATCCGGCGTTGGCGCGCATGCTGGGGTACCCGGACGCCCAGGCACTGGTGTTGTCGCGCAACGATCTGGCCAGCCATCTGTTCGCTGGTGGCCAGGATGAGCTACTGGCCATCGCTCAGGTGCTGCAGCGCGAGCAGGCGCTGATTGGCTATGAAACCCAGTTGCGCAGGCGTGATGGTAGCCGCATCGATGTACTGATGAACCTGTTGTTGCGTCCGGACGAAGAGGGGGTGGTCGAGGGCTTTGTCGCCGACATCACCGAGCGCAAGCTGGCCCAGGAGCGCCTGCAGCAACTCAACGACCAGCTCGAACAGCGGGTCGCCGAGCGCACCAATGAACTGATCGAAGCCCGTGATGCCGCCCAGGCGGCCAACCGCAGCAAGGACAAATACCTGGCAGCGGCCAGTCACGATCTGTTGCAACCACTTAATGCTGCACGGCTATTGATCTCGACCTTGCGCGAACGGCCTCTGCCCACGAGCGAGCAGCAGCTGGTGGAGCGAGCGCATCAAGCCTTGGAAGGCGCCGAAGATCTGCTGACCGACCTGCTGGACATCTCCCGTCTGGACCAGGCGACGATCAAGCCGGACCTGGACCTGTACCGCCTGGATGAAGTGCTGGCGCCCTTGGCCTCGGAGTTCCAGCCGGTCGCCGAGGCTGCCGGGCTCAGCCTGCGCATGCGCAGCGCGCGCCTGGCAATACGCACCGACCTGCGCCTGCTCACGCGAATCCTGCGCAACTTCCTCAGTAATGCCTGCCGCTATACCGAGCATGGACGCATCCTGCTCGGTGCGCGGCGGCGCGGCGAATCCCTGCGTCTGGAAGTCTGGGACACTGGCCGGGGCATTGCCGCCGACCGTCTTGAATCGATCTTCCTTGAGTTCAACCAATTGGACGTCGGCCGCGCTGCCGACCGCAAAGGGGTGGGGTTGGGCCTGGCAATCGTCGAACGGATCGCGCGGATACTCGATTGCCCGGTCAGGGTCCGCTCCTGGCCGGGGCGCGGCTCGGTGTTCAGTATCGATGTGCCGCTCTCGAACGAGGCGCCGAGTGAGGCGCCCCTGTCGGCGCTGGCACAGCCCAGCGTGGGCGATCCGTTGCCCGGGCGCCGCCTGCTGGTGGTGGACAATGAATTGACTATCCAGCACAGCATGGCCGCACTGCTGCGCCAGTGGGGCTGCGAAGTGATCACCGCCAGCGACTATACCGGTGCCCTGGAGGTGCTCGAAGGCCAGGCGCCGGAGTTGATCCTGGCTGATTTTCATCTGGATCACGGCGTGACCGGCTGCGAAGTGGTGCGAGATTTACGCCGGCATTTCGCCCAGAGTATCTTTGCCGTGATGATCACCGCCGATCGCAGTGACCAGAGCCGTCGTGCCATGCAACGCCTGGGTGCGCCGTTGTTGAACAAGCCGGTGAAACCGGGCAAGTTGCGTGCGGTATTGAGCCAGTTGCTGAGTTGAAAGGGATCTTTGTTACAAGGTTTTTGTCGGAGAGTTACCGTTTGTCCCCGGGAAAGCGCCTATGGCGCAGTTTTTTTGTTATAAACCAGCGCCGGGGGAGGGCCATTAGCGCCTTTTCGGTCAAATCCACCGTCATTTCTGTTGCCCAGTGTGAATCTCGGCCTTAGACTGCCGCCCCCTGTAAATTGAGTGCCGGATGGTGCTTGAAGAATTCCGCTGCTGGCGAGCTGTTCGCCAGGAGCACCCGATTCGCCTTAATGCACGTATTTTTTATAGAGAAATCAATGACAAAGGAAAAGTTGCTGGCCATGCCGGCCGATGACTACATGAACGCTGAGCAATTGGCTTTCTTCACCGATCTGCTGCAGTCGATGAAGGTCGAGACCCATGAGCGCATCGAGCAAAGCCGTGTAACCATCGAAAGCCTGGACACGCCTGCCGATCCTGCCGACGCCGCCTCGGTCGAAGAAGAGCGCCATTGGCTGGTCAACGCGATCGAGCGCGATCAGCGTCTGCTGCCACAGCTGGAAATGGCCCTGGGCCGGATTGCCGACGAAAGTTTCGGCTGGTGCGACGACAGTGGTGAGCCCATTGGCTTGAAACGCCTGCTGATCAGCCCGACCACCAAGTACTGCATCGAAGCTCAAGAGCGGCACGAGCAAATCGATAAGCACCAGCGTCAGGCCTGACCCGCGCAGGTGTCCGACAAAACCCCCGCAGAGCGATCTTCGGGGGTTTTGTTTTTCTTGCCCTGTATCAACAGCGGCAGTCTTACGTCCAAGGAAGCATGGCTAATGGCCTAATAGTGGCGTTTAATGGCCGCACAACAAGATGTGTTGCGATGGAGCCAAAACATGATGCGAGAAGGATCTCTGCCCGGCGCCGTGGTTGAAGGGCAAGCTGCCCCGGACAATGATGTGCGCTGGTCAGACTCGGTTTTGCAGAGCCTGGTGCTGGCAGGGTTGCTGGCAGCCATGGCGTTTGCCGAGCTTTCGTTCTATATCTGCCTGCCCCTGGCCTTGCTGGCGCTGTGGTTGCCGCGCCTGCGCAAAGCCTCGGCCGTGCCGCAGATAACCAACGAGCCGTTGGCCGAGCTGACCCGCGACCTGTCCCGCACCACCAGCCACAACGCTTTGTCGGCAGCTGGCGTGGCGTTCTCGGTGCAACAACTGGCGGACAAGCTGCAATCGCAACTGAGCGCGGCAGCGCAGATTGTCAGTAGTGCCGAAGTGATGATCGGTACCGAGAAGGCTACTTCACAGTTGAGCCAGCAGGCCCTGGTCGCTGCCCGCAGCGCCCACGAAAGCAGCGCTGCCGGGCGTACGGTGCTGGCCGAGTCGATCCAGCGCATGCATCACCTGAGTTCACGGGCCACCGCCAGTCGCGAGTTGATCGAAGCCCTGCACCAGCGCAGCGAGGACATTGCCCGGGTCACCCTGGTGATCCAGACCATCGCCAGCCAGACCAACCTGCTGGCCTTGAACGCTGCGATCGAAGCGGCCAGGGCCGGTGACCATGGGCGCGGCTTTGCCGTGGTCGCCGACGAGGTGCGTGGGCTGGCTGGCCGTACTGCCAGCGCCACCGAAGAAGTCGGGCAGATGGTTGCCGACATTCAGCAACGTACGGCTCAGGTGGTCGAGCAGATCCGCGAGCTGTCGGATGACCTGCACAGCGGCGTGGACCAGGTCGAGCACACCGGGGAGCAACTGGACAGCATCGCCGGGCTGGCCGCCGGGGTCGAGCAGCAGATCGGCGAGATTGCCGAGGGCACCGAGACCAATCGGCTACAACTGGACAGCCTGTTCGAGGCGGTCGCGCGGATGCGCAGCGACCTGCAGGTCAGCGACCAGCAAACCCAGTGCCTGGCCCAGGCTGCCGTGCAACTGGAAGGGCAGGCCGAAAGCATCAGCGAGCGCCTGGCCGAGGTCGGCCTGGATGACTATCACCAGCGCGTTTACGACCTGGCCCGCCAAGGCGCACAGCAGATTGGCGCACAGTTCGAAAACGATATCGCTCAGGGCCGGATCAGCCTCGAAGACCTGTTTGATCGTCATTACCAGCAACTGCCGGGGACCTCACCGGCACGCTACCGGACCCGCTTCGATCAGTACACCGACCAGGTCCTGCCGACGATCCAGGAGCCGTTGCTCAAGCAGCATGAAGGCCTGGTGTTCGCCATAGCCTGCACCCAGCAGGGCTATGTGCCTACTCATAACAACGCCTTCAATCAGCCGTTGACCGGGGATCAGACCCTGGACACCGCGCACAACCGCAGCAAGCGCAAGTTCGACGACCGCACCGGTATTCGTTGCGGTAGCCATCAACAGGCGGTGTTGTTGCAAACCTATACCCGCGATACGGGCGAGCTGATGCACGACCTGTCGGTACCGATCCAGGTACAAGGCAGGCATTGGGGTGGTTTGCGCCTGGGCTACCGGCCTCAGCAGAACTGACAGGGCTTTGTTACCTGCGATGTAAAACAGCTGTGCACAGGCTAGCTTTTTTCACAGACGGGCAGGTCTTATCATGCGCATATCGTTAGGTTGCTAATAAATTCCGGAGGGAATGATGAATAGCCAAGTCGATGTGGCGGTAATGATTGGCAGCGGCGTGCCGACGGCTCTACAGGCACAGGGCAAGCGCGTGTGTTGGGTCGTGCTGGTCAACGGTGAGCGGCGCGGCCCCGCATTTGCCTGCCGCAGTGAGGCCCGGGAGTGCCGTGCTGCCTGGCTGGAGCAGATGAGCATTGCGGGCCGGCCTGACGTCGCGCGTCAGGCCGGGTGAGGCCGGCAGGGTTCAGTTTTCAAGGTGGCGGGCCAGCGCGCAGGCTTCAGTATGCTCACGGCGAAAGCCTTTGACCCGACCGGTTGCCTGCTCGGTGATATGAAAGAAGCCGATGCCGGCGGGGACCACGACAAAGCGCGGCGGCCTGTTCAGGTTGTACCCAGCTGCATATTCCGTGTAGGAAACACCTCTAGCCTCTCGACGGAATTCAGTGTTTTCGTGCATATTCGCTTCCCTGTGTGCGGTGGATGATTTCCTGGGGTCTGCCCTGTCGAAGGGCTTGCTCTCATCTATCGCACTTTTGTTGCGATAGTGCTGTCAGAAAAAGCGTTTCCGATTAAGGAAATCCGCTGAAAATCTGCAAACGGGCCAAGGCTTGCAGCAATGGGTAAGTATTCCTGCACCTTGCTTTGCCTCTCTGCACAGACTTTTCACGCACTAATCTACTAGTCTTTCAGACTTCGAATTGAAGTACCGCTGCCTTGCGGGCGTCTCGTGGCCCGGTGAGGGAGTGGCGTGTAATCGGTTTTGAGGAATTCTTCTTTGGCAGTCAGCAATCTGGATACACACGCCCTGTTTGTTCTGGGCGACCTCAGGGCGAAACTGGTCAAACAGTTTCAATCGCGTTTTGTTTATGTCACCGAACAGAATGCGGAAGGCCTGTACATGGCCGAGATCGATACTGAAACCGCCTTGGTGGTGGATGACAAACAGCGCTTGGAGCTCAAGGTCGGTGATCATTTTCGCGCCGCCGTATTGCCCAGCCGTGAAGGTGGCAAGCTGGAGATTCGATTTCGCGAGATCAAGCTGACGGTGTACGGCCTGGGTGATTATGCCTTTGTCTCGGTACCGGAAGGCGAAGGCATCGTCTTCAAAGAAGGGCAGGGCGTAGCCTTGGTATTCGCCGCCCATGAGCAGTTGCAGGAGGGCCTGAGCAAGACCCTCAAAGCTGTGACCCGCAAGGTTGCCAAATGGCAGAAAGGTGAATTGACCACCTTCAAGGCCAGCGAGTGAGCGAGCCTGTCGAACGCCCCAGTCGTGCCGACTTCCATGTCCGGCACCAGGCGCAAGCAAGGGCTCTGGCCGAACAATGGCTATTGCAGCGCCCACAGATGCAGGCTGCCTGGTTCGATTGGGTGGCCACCGAGCTCTACAAACTGAGCCCGCCCGAGTATGCCGCTATGGTCCGCCGCGAGCTGCAGCAACTCAGCGGTTGATCCTGGGGTAGACCCTAGTTGCCCCGATCGCGGCCACTGCTGACTTCTTCAGGTACGTCATCGCCGGACATGCGTTTGCGAAACAATGCGGCGCGGGCCAGCAGCAGCGTGGTGACCGGCACGGTGATCGACAGCAGGATCGGGATCAGCCAGGCATGCAGCACCGGCGACTCCTTGAGCATCGAGAAGTACAGGATCGAGGCCAGGGCCACGCACCAGGCGCCCAGGGTCGATGCCAGCGCCGGTGGGTGCATGCGCTGAAAGAAGTCTTTCAGGCGAATCAGGCCGACGGCACCGCTCAGGGCGAACAGGCTGCTCAGCAACAACAACGCGGCGACCAGCATCTCTACCCAAAACGGCAGTTCATTGGCATTGATCATTCGATCACCTCGCCACGCAGGAGGAACTTGGCCAGGGCGAAGGAGCCGACAAAGCCGAACAGCGCGATCAGCAGCGCACCCTCGAAGTAGGTGTCGCTGGCGTAGCGGATGCCCAGCACCAGCATCATCAGCATGGCCAGGATGTACAGGTAATCCAGCGCCAGTACCCGGTCCTGGGCCGAGGGGCCGCGAAACAGCCGCACCAGGGTCAGGGCCATGGCCAGGGCGAAGATGAACAGGCTGGCGAGAATGGCATTGGCAAGCAGGCCAGTCATTCGAAAATCTCCATCAGCGGGCGTTCATAGGTGTGTTTGAAGTGCTCGATGAAGCGGGTCTCGTCGTCCAGGTCGAACACGTGCAGCAAGAGGATGCTGCGGTCCAGGGCCAGCTCCGACCAGATGGTCCCGGGGATCACCGTGGTGATCATCGATAACGCCGCCAGGCCGTGGGCGTCGCGCAGGTCCAGGGGAATATGCACGAACCGCGAGCGTGGTGGCCGGCGCTTGGCTGACCAGACGCCGCGGGCGACCTGCAGGTTGGACACCAGCACATCGACGCCAACCCGCAGGATCAGGCGCGCGATGGTGCCTGGATGACGTATGCGTACCGGCAGTGGCCGCAGTGGCGCCATCAGCAGCGGCGCGACGATGCCCAGCAAGGCACCCAGCAGCAGATTGCCGGGGCTGATCGACAGGTTCAGGACCAGCCACAGCAGCCACAGCGACAGGGACAGCAACGGGGCAGGGAACACACGCTTCATGGCTGCACCTCGCTACTGGCCGCCAGGGTGGTGGGCCCGGGCACTGGTCGGGTACCGAGTACGGCGCTGACGTATTGCTCAGGGTCCTGCAGGCCGGCCGCAGTGTCCTGGGTGTAGCGCAGCAATGGTTCGGCGCGCAGGCTGAGCAGCACGCACAGGCCCAGGAGCACCACGATGGGGATGCACTCATAACGGCGCAGCAATGGCGACGGGCGCTCCTGGGGGGTCCAGAAACGCTGGATGCCGACGCGGGTCAGGGCGATCAGCGAGGCCATGCCAGAGAGCACCAGCAATGCCACCAGCATCCAGCCGGCGATGCTCAGTGGTTGCTCTGGCGAGACACCCAAGCCTTGGGGATTGAATAGCGCACTGATCAGGCTGAGTTTGCCGATAAAGCCCGACAGCGGCGGCATGCCGATGATCAGCAGGGCGCAGGCGATGAAGCTCAGGCCCAGGAACGCCATGGTCCAGGGGATCACCTGGCCGATCACTGCCTTCTGTTCGTCATCGAGGTTGATGCCTTTGGGCGGGTGCAGCGATTCTACGCAGGAGGGCAGGCCGTCACCTTCATCGTCCAGGGGGATTTCGTTGGCCGAGCGCGAACGCTCGATCAGTTCGGCCAGCAGGAATAGCGCACACAGCGCCAGGGTCGAGCTGACCAGGTAGAACAACGCTGCTGCCGTCAGGGTCGCCTGGCCGAAGCCGATAGCCGCCAGCAGGGTGCCGGCCGAGACCAGGATGCTCAGGCTGGCCATGCGCTCCAGGCGCTGTGCCGCGAGTATCGACACCGCCGCGCAACCCAGGGTGGCCAGGCCGCCATAGATCAGCCAGTCGCCGCCAAAGAACGCCGAAGCACCAGCCTGGCCGGAGAACAGCAGCGTCCATAGACGCAGTACGGTGTAGAAACCGACCTTGGTCATGATCGCGAACAACGCAGCCACTGGCGCGCTGGCTGACGAATAAGCCGGCACCAGCCAGAAGTTCAGCGGCCAGATCCCGGCCTTGGCCAGGAACGCCGTGGCCAGGATCGCCGCGCCGGCGTGCAACAGGCCGCGATCAGCCTCCGGCACCAGCGGGATCTTCAGTGCCAGGTCGGCCATGTTCAGGGTACCGGTGACACCGTAGAGCATCGCCGCGCCAATCAGGAACAGCGATGAAGCCAGGAGGTTGATGGCGATGTAATGCAGTCCGGCCTTGACCCGGGCACGACCCGAACCGTGCAGGATCAGACCGTAGGACGCCGCCAGCAGGACCTCGAAAAACACGAACAGGTTGAACAGGTCGGCAGTGAGGAACGCCCCGTACAGGCCCATCAGTTGAATCTGGAACAAGGCGTGGAAGCTGGCGCCGGCGCGATCCCAGCGGGCCATGGCGAACACCAGGGCGCTGACCCCGACGATGCCGGTCAGCACCAGCATCAGGGCCGAAAGGCGGTCGACCACCAGCACGATGCCGAATGGCGCCGGCCAGTTGCCGGGCAGGTACACGCCAATCGAGCTGGCTTGCCCCTGGCCCTGCACCCACAGCAGCAGGGTGATGGCGATGCCCAAACCGAGCAGGCTGGAGATCAGGTTGATACGGGCCTTGAGCGGCCGGCGTTTTTCCCCGAGCAGCAACATCAGCGCCGCAGTCAGCAGCGGCAGCAGGATGGGCGCGACGATCAGTTGGTTCATCGCACTCATTCGTTAGGCTCCCGGCCATCGACGTGGTCGGTCCCGGTCAGGCCGCGGGAGGCCAGCAGCACCACCAGGAACAGCGCGGTCATGGCGAAGCTGATGACGATCGCGGTGAGCACCAGGGCCTGGGGCAGCGGGTCGGTGTAGTTGAGCAGGTCCTGGGGCACGCCGTCCTTGATGATCGGCTCCTTGCCGATGAACAGGCTGCCCATGCTGAAGATGAACAGGTTGACCCCGTACGACAGCAGGCACAGGCCCATCACCACCTGGAAGGTCCGTGGCCGCAGGATCAGCCAGACCCCGGAGGCGGCGAGCACACCGATGGCGATTGCAATGACTTCTTCCATCAGGCGGCTCCTGCTTGAGTGGGTTTCTGTTGGCTGCCCGGGCGATGACCGCGCACCGACTGGTGAGCCAGCGCGGTGAGGATCAGCAGGGTCGAACCGACCACCACGGTGAACACGCCGATATCGAAGAACAGCGCACTGGCCAGGTGGGTGTCACCCAGCAGTGGCAAGTGCAGGTGCGCGGTGTGAGTGGTCAGGAACGGGTAGCCCAGCAACATCGCCCCGACGCCGGTCAGGGTGGCGCACAGCAGGCCAGTGCCCATCCAGCGCAGCGGCCGCAAGCTCATCTGCGCCTCGACCCACTGGGTCCCGGCCACCATGTACTGAAGAATGAACGCCACCGACATCACCAGGCCGGCAACGAAGCCGCCACCTGGCTGGTTGTGGCCGCGCATGAACAGGTACATCGATACCACCAGGGCGATCGGCAGCAGCAGGCGCACCAGCGCCGCCGGTACCATCATGAAGCCCAGCGCGGTGTCGGCCGCGTGGCGCGGGTTGACCAGGTCGGTGACCACGTCCGGTGCCAGCAGGCGCTGCTGGGCCGGCAACTGCATGCTTTCCTTGGGCGGGCGGAAGCGTCGCAGCAGGGCGAACACCGCCAGGGCCACGGCCACCAGTACGGTGATCTCGCCCAGGGTATCGAAACCGCGGAAGTCCACCAGCATGACGTTGACCACGTTGCTGCCGCCGCCCTCGGGCATGGCCCGGCTCAGGTAGAACGAGGAGATGTCGTTGGGGGTCGGGCGGGTCAGCATGGCGTAGGACAGCAATGCCATGCCGCCTCCCACGCCGATTGCCAGCAGCAGGTCGCGCAGACGGCGCAGCCGTGCACGTTCCTGGGTCCCCGGCAGCGGCGAGACGCCTTCGATTCGCCGAGGCAGCCAGCGCAGACCGAGCAAGATCAGCACCGTGGTAACCACTTCGACCACCAGTTGGGTCAGGGCCAGGTCCGGTGCCGAGAACCAGACGAAGGTAATGCAAGTCATCAAACCGCAGACACTGACCATGGTCAGGGCCGCCAGACGATGATACTTGGCCTGCCAGGCGGCGCCCAGGGCGCAGGCGATGGCGATCAGCCAGAGCATGACGAACACCCCGGAACCGGGAATCTTCGGCCGGTCGCCCCAGCTCAGGCCGCTGTGCAACATCGGCAGCAGGCCGGCCAACAGGGCGATCAGCACCAGCATGAACAGCTGCTTCTGCAGGCGCCGGGTGGTGAACACCCGTTCGAAGCGGCGGGCGGCTCGCATGATCAGCACCTGGCCGTGTTCGAACAGGCGCTTGCCATTGAATCGCTCGATCAGCGGTGGTGACGGGAAGCGCCCGAGCTTGAGCTGATTGCGCAGCAGCAGGTAGAGCACGATGCCGCCGCTCATGGCGATCAGGCTCATGATCAGCGGGGCATTCCAGCCGTGCCAGATGGCCAGGCTGTATTCGGGCAGGGTACCGCCAACCACCGGCAGCGCTGCGGCGGCCAGCAGCGGGCCGACCGACTGGGCCGGGAAGATCCCCACCAGCAAGCAGGTCATCACCAGCAACTCGACCGGCGCGCGCATCCAGCGCGGCGGCTCGTGGGGTGTGTGCGGCAGGTCGGTGGCCGGCGGGCCGAAGAAGACATCGACGGTAAAGCGCAAGGCATAGGCGACGCTGAAGGTACCGGCGAGGGTGGCGATTACCGGCAGGGCCGCTTCGACCCAGGCCGTGGAGCTGATGAACACGGTTTCGGCGAAGAACATCTCCTTGGACAGGAAGCCGTTCAACAGCGGCACCCCGGCCATCGAGGCGCTGGCCACCATGGCCAGGGTCGCGGTGAAGGGGATCAGCCGGAACAGGCCGCTGAGGCGGCGAATGTCACGGGTACCGCTTTCGTGGTCGATGATCCCCGCGGCCATGAACAGCGACGCCTTGAAGGTGGCGTGGTTGAGGATATGAAAGACCGCTGCGACCGCCGCCAACGGGCTGTTCAGGCCCAGCAGCAGGGTGATCAGGCCCAGGTGGCTGATGGTTGAATAGGCCAGCAGGCCCTTGAGGTCGTTCTGGAACATTGCCGTGAAGGCGCCGAGCACCAGGGTGGCGGCACCGGCACCGCTGACGATCCAGAACCACTCTTCGGTGCCGGAGAGCGCCGGCCACAGCCGCGCCAGCAGAAACACCCCGGCCTTGACCATGGTCGCCGAGTGCAGGTAGGCCGAGACCGGCGTGGGCGCCGCCATGGCATGGGGCAGCCAGAAGTGGAATGGAAACTGCGCGCTTTTGCTCAACGCGCCAAGCAGGATCAGGGGCAACAGGACGGGATACAGGGTATGGTGGCGAATCTGCTCGCCGGCAGCGAGGACCTTGTCCAGGTCGTAGCTGCCGACCACATGGCCGAGCAGCAATACCCCCGCCAGCAGGCATAGCCCGCCCGCACCGGTAACCATCAGGGCCATGTAGGCACCGCGCCGGGCGTCGGCGCGATGGTGCCAGTAGCCGATCAGCAGGAACGAGAACAGGCTGGTCAGTTCCCAGAAGAACACGATCTGGATCAGGTTGCCGGAGATCACCAGGCCGAGCATGGCACCCATGAACGCCAGGAAGAAGGCAAAGAAGCGTGGCACCGGGTCTTGCGGGGACATGTAGTAGCGTGCGTACAGCGACACCAGGGTGCCGATGCCCAGCACCAGTAAAGAGAACAGCCAGGCGAAGCCGTCCATGCGCAGGACCAGGTTCAGGCCCAGGCTCGGCAGCCACAGGAATTCTTCTCGGATCACACCGCCATGGGCGATCTGCGGGTACATCAAAGCGACCTGGACAGTGCCCACCAGGGCGACCAGTCCGGCCAGCAGCGATTCGCTGTTGCGTGCGTTGTGCGGCAAGACAGCCGCCAGGCAGCTGCCGATAAACGGCAGAAGCAGTAGCACTATCAAGGACATAGATTTCTAATCTGCAGGAGTTTGTAAGGGATCATACGTGGCGACCGGTCGATCACCAACCCGCAAGCTGTCGCAGAATCCTACAAGAGCGCTGTATCAATCCTTTTTTTTATAACAGTTTTTTTCAAAGGATAGCCTGCATTTGCCGATCAGAGACCCGCTTCAGGTTCTTCGGCGTCAACCGCCAGGGACTGCTCTTCGCCACGGCGACGAAACTTCAGTTCGCTGACCACCACGGCGACGACAATCAGCACACCACCGAGCAAGGCCACGCCCGGCAGGCGTTCGCCGGCGATGCGCCCGACGATGCCGGCCCATACCGGCTCACCGGCGTAGATCAGGGTGGCGCGGGTCGGCGAAACCGATTGCTGTGCCCAGTTCATCGCCACCTGGATCACCGCGCTCATCGCGCCCAGGCCCACGGCGCTGAGCAGCAACAGCCAGGAGAAGTCCGGCAGGCGTTCCTGGGTCGGTACCACCAGCATGAACGACAGCGCCGACGCGGTGGCCAGCTGCACCACGGTCACCCGGCGGACATCGACCTGGCCGGCATAACGGCTGATCAGAATGATTTCCGCGGCGATGGCCACGGCACTGACCAGGGTGGCGATTTCGCCGGGGCTGAACTGCAGCGAACCGCCGCCGGGGCCCGCCAGCAGCATCAGGCCGGCAAATGCCAGGCCAATGCCCAGGCTCGGCATCAGGCCGGGGCGGCGGCCCAGCACCAGCCATTGCAGCAAGGGCACGAAGGGCACGTACAGGGCGGTGATGAACGCCGACTGGCTGCTGCTGATGGTTTGCAGGCCCACGGTCTGCAGGCCGTAGCCGAGCATGATCGACACGCCGATCAACACCCCGGCCTTGAGTTCGGTGGCGGTCAGGCCGGGCAACGTACGGGCTGAGACCAGGCCGACGAACAAGGCGGCGGCGGCAAAGCGCAGGCCGACGAAAAACATCGGTCCGCTGACCTTCATCACGTTGTGTACCAGCAAGAAGGTGCCGCCCCAGAGCATGGTGATAAACACCAGCACCAGTTCGGCCTTGCTCAGCCGGAAGGAAACGGAAGGGCGTTCAGCAGCGTTCGTTGGAGTCATGGCCTTGCACACGGGAAAGGGTCGACGCACAATTGCGGCGAAAGTGGGCAGTATACTGCGCAACCCCTATTGATGAGCAATATAGTGCACAAAGATTCCAGTCAACGCGCTTCGGTGCTTCAGCACGTCAGCCAGAACATTCGTCGCCTGCGTCATGCTGGCGAAATGAGCCAGAGCACCCTGGCGCAAAAGTCTGGCGTCAGCCGCCGCATGCTGGTGGCTATCGAGGCCGGCGAGAAAAATGTCAGCCTGACCACACTGGATCTGATCGCCCAAGCCCTGCAAGTCGCCTTCAGTGACTTGATCAAAGCGCCAGACAACCGCGACCCGAGCCGGATCAACGAACTGGCCTGGACCGGCGTGCATCCCGGCAGCAAGGCCGTGTTGCTGGCCAGCTCCGCTGCCAGCCGTGAAGTTGAACTCTGGGAGTGGCGCCTGGAGCCTGGCGAGGTCTACCCCTGCGAGCCCGATGCCGATGGCTGGAGCGAGCAGTTGTTCGTGTTCGAAGGTTGCCTGACCTTGCAGGTCGAGGGGCAACAACACCTGCTCAATGCCGGCGAGTTCTTCACTTTTGCCAGCAACCGCCGCTATGCCTATAGAAATGACGGTGAAGTGACGACCCGCTTTGTGCGCAATGTGGTGATCTGAGCACGCAGCGGGTCGGCGCAGTTAGTGGTTGGCGCCGGTCAGATAGTCCTCGGTGGAGATCACCTGGGCGTAAGCGAAGGCCAGTGATGCCATGTAAGCGGCATGTACATGGGCTGCCGGAACCGTGACACCGTTGAACTCCAGAGCGCGGGTAGCGCAGGCATCGTGAACCACCGTGACGCCATAGCCGTAATCGGCAGCCGCGCGGCTGACGGCATCGATGCACATGTGGCTCATGCTGCCGATCACCGTGACGTTGCTGATTTGCCCGTCATCGAGCAGGTGCTTGAGCTCGGTTCCCAAAAATGCATTGACCTTGTGCTTGAGTACCACCGGCTCACCGGTGCGGTTGGCCGCCTTGGGGTGAATCTGCGCGCCTTCGGAGCCCGGGGTGAAGAACGGTGCATCGCTGGACTCGAACTCGTGGCGCACGTGCACGACCAGATCGCCGCGGGCACGGGCGGCTTCAAGGATGCTGGCGGCATTGTCGGCCGCAGCATCGGCGCCATCCAGGGTCCATTTGCCGCCGGGGAAGTAATCGTTCTGGATGTCGATGACGATCAGTGCCTGTTTGCTCATCGTAAAAGCCTCGTGTCGAGAGTGGTTGTGGTGTGGCGATAGTTATAGGCTTGAGCGATGCGCTTGCGGATTGGCGCGAACGACAAAATGGCGGGAAAAACTGACAATGGCGACAGCGCGGGACACTCTGGAAATTGGCGTGCTGATGTATCCCGGTGCGCAGCTGGCTGCGGTCCATGGCCTGACCGACCTGTTTGCCGTGGCCAATCGCCTGTGCCATGAACTGGGAGCGCTGGACCGGCCGGTGTTGCGCGTAAGCCATTGGAGCGAGGGCGCTGATCAACAGTTGCAGGTTTCATTCGACACCCATCCGGGCATTGCTCATCAACTTCGCGCGATGGTCATTCCGCCGAGCCTGACCCAGGCCCCGTCGCCGGAATTGCTCGCGCGCTACCGTGGCAGTCTGCGTCAATGGCATGGCGATGGTGCGTTGCTGGTGTCGGTCTGCGTCGGGGTGTTCTTCATCGCCGCCAGCGGCTTGCTCGATGGGCGCCCGGCGACCACTCACTGGAATTTTGCCCAATCACTGGCCGAGCGTTTTCCCCGGGTTCAGGTAGAAGCCAACCTGCCGCTGCTTGATGATGGCGACATTATTACCTCGGCCGGCTTGATGGCCTGGACCGACCTGGGCCTCAAGCTGGTAGAGCGTTACCTGGGTGAGACCCTGGCTGCGCAAACCGCGCGTTTTCTTGCGGTGCAGCGGGTCAGCGGCGAGCAGCGCCCCGGCAGTGTTTTCAGCCCACGGCTGGATCACGGCGACGAGGCGGTGCTCAAGGTCCAGCACTGGTTGCAGGGCAGCGGCGCGCGCGACGTGTCGCTGGCGACCATGGCTGATTGTGCCGGCCTTGAGCCGCGCACCTTCCTGCGTCGCTTTCGCAGTGCTACCGGCCTCAAGCCAACCGAGTACTGCCAGCAGGTGCGGGTGGGGCGGGCTTGCCGAATGCTCGAGTTCACCAACCGATCCATCGACCAGATCGCCTGGGGCGTCGGTTATCAGGATCCGGGCGCCTTTCGCAAAGTGTTCTTCAAAGTCACCGGGTTTGCCCCCAGCGATTACCGGCGACGCCTCTGTGCGCCTGGAGGCTGATCCTACTTTGGTACGGGGCCGGCTGCGCAATGGGTGTTTTGCTGCTTATTATTGCGCGCAAACAAGACGGAGAAGCCGATGAGCGCGCAACGAGAAAACCTGGCGAGCGATGTCCTGATCATCGGCGGTGGCTTGAGTGGCGCCATGCTGGCTGCCCAGTTATTGCGTCAACCGGGGCAACGCCGCGTATTGATCGTCGAGCCGCGCCGCGAGCTGGGCCGTGGTGAAGCCTACAGCGCCACACACCTGGGCCACACGCTCAATGGCAATGCCGCGCGCATGAGTGTCGATCCGGACAACGCCGATGACCTGACCGCCTGGCTCGGCCACTTTATTGCAGCGGGCGGTTGGCCGGAGTCAGCCGAGCAGCAGGTACCCGTGGCTGAGCTGTTTGCGCCGCGCGGGCTGTTTGGCGTCTATGCGCGCCAGCGCCTGGCCGAAGCTGAGGCGATCGGTTCACAACAGGGCTCGAAACTTGAGCATGTGCAGGCCGAAGCGCTTGACCTGACAGTGGGCGAGCAGGGCGTCAGCGTCAGTCTGGCCGACGGGCGCACCTTGCGCGCAACCAGGGCTGTGCTGGCCACCGGCATGTTTGCGGCGGCGCGTACCACGCGGCTCAGCGACAATGCATTGAACACCGCAGCGGTCGATCCCTGGGACATTCAGGCCATGCAGTCGATTGACGCCGATGGCCGGGTGGTCATCATCGGTTCCGGTTTGACCATGGTCGATGCCGTAGTGTCGCTGCAGGCGGCCGGGCATCGTGGGCTGATCGAGGTGTTCTCCCGCCACGGCCTTTTGCCCCATGAACGCCGGCAACCGCCGGCCTGGGAAGATTTTCTGGCAACTGACCCGACGCTGCGCAGTCCCTTGCAATTGTTACGAGCCTTGCGCGGGCAATGCCGAACCGCCCAACAACAGGGGATCGACTGGCAGGCACCGCTCGATACCGTGCGTGTGCATATCGCCAGGCTCTGGAGCCAGGCCAGCGAGCGTCACAAGCGCCAGTTCGTACGCCACGTCCGACCCTGGTGGGAAAGCCATCATCATCGTTCGCCGCCTCAGGGCGCGGCATTGCTGGCGCGCCTGGTCGAAGAAGGGCGTTTGCGTATCCATGCGGCATCACTGCAGGGAGTCGAAATCGGTGTCGACGGGCAGCCTGTGGTAACGCTGCGTTTTCGCGGGCAAGCGCTGGTCGAACGGCTAACGGCTGCCGCGTTGATCAACTCCACCGGTATCGAATACGACTGGCGCCGGGTTGCCCGCTCGTTGCCGCAGAACCTGCTGCAGCGCCGCCTGGTCCAGCCAGGGCCTCTGGCCCTTGGGATCGCTGCCGACGAAGGAGGGGCGGTGCTCGATGCCGAAGGGCAGGTGAGCCGTCGCCTGTTTGCCATGGGGCCACCCTTGCGCGGCCTATGGTGGGAGAGCACGGCGGTCACCGATGTCGCCTTGCAAGCCAAGGCGCTGGCGCTGCGTTTGGCAGGGGCTGGCGACTAGTCGCTACGTTCGAGGCCAGGCTCGAGCAATTGTGGGCCCGGGCCCTGTTCGCCAAGTTGATCGTCACAGTTGCGCAACGGGCAGCTTTGCAGTGACATGCAGCCGCAACCAATACAGCCGTCGAGCTGGTCCCGCAGCACCAGCAGCGTGTCGATGCGCCGAGTCAGGTCCTGGCGCCATTGCTCCGACAGCCGCTGCCAATCCTTCACACTGGGTGCGCGTCCCACCGGTAACGTTTGTAGTGCCGCATGAATGGTTGCCAGGGGAATGCCCAGGCGCTGGGCCATCTTGATGACCGCTACGCGGCGCAGGGTCTCGCGTGGATAGCGCCGTTGGTTGCCGGCACTACGGGTGCTGTGAATCAAGCCCTTGCTTTCATAGAAGTGCAGGGCCGTCACGGCAACGCCACTGCGCGCGGACAATTGGCCGACACTGAGGGCGCTCGGGGCTGAATCGGGCATCGCGGAATTTCTCTTGACCTCTAGTTAACTCGAGGTTTTACCCTGCCTGCCATCACACCGCAAGTGCAACGGCAGAGGGAGCATGTCCATGCTGGTTTCAGACAACAGCCTGTGTTTTACCCAGATGATCGAGTTCGAAGTCGCGCCGTCTCGCCAACGCGCCCTGGCTCAGGCGCTGGTGGTGCGCAGCGAGCGCCTGGCCGAGCAACACAGCGGCTTGATAACGGCCAGTATCCAGGCCAGCGATGATGGCAGCAGGGTCTTGCAATACTTGCAATGGCAGTCGCGAACCGCTTGGGAAGCTGCTGTCAGCAGTTTCGAACAGGAGCCTTTTTTGCAGTTGATACGTCAGCACCAGGCCAGGAGTGTCAACTTCAATACCTTCCATACCCTCAGCAGCCTGGCCCGCGGCCCCGAACATGGGCTGCACTGCCAACTGCCGATGGCGTCAGGAATACCAGGGTGAATGGTGTGGGTAGCGATCGAGGCGGGCGCCAATGACCATCTCACTGATCCAGGCGCTGAGTATCGAGCTGTAGGCCTTTTGGCTGCGGTCGCTGGAGAGCGCGTGATCGGCGCCATCGACAATCCTGTGGGTCAGCGAATGGGCGCTGACGAACGCTGAGCGGTAGCTCATCAAGGTGCTGTGTGGCACAAAATCGTCTTGTTCCGACTCTACCAGCAGCACGTCACCGGCAAATTCGGCGCAGACTCCCAGTGCACGGTTGTCAGCCGGGCCCAGAGCACGTTGACGGTAGTCGCTAAGACGTTGACGGTTGAGCGCTTGCTTGGGCACGTCCCATTCAGTGTCCCAGTACAACGCCGGTACCCTTAACGCCAGCCATTTGACCGGCCGCAATGCCGTCAGCAGGGTCGCCAGGTAACCCCCGTAGCTGCTGCCGATCAGGGCGATGGCGCTGGTATCGACCGCCGGGTGACTAACCAGCCGATCGTAGGCGGCGACCAGATCAGCCAGGTTCTGCTCGCGGGTAACGCTCAGGCGCTGGCTTTCGGTTTTCTCGTGGCCACGCAAGTCAAAGGTCATGCACATGCAACCCAGCCCGGTGATCTGCTTGGCCCTGGCCAGGTCGCGTTGCTGGCTGCCGCCCCAGCCGTGCACAAAAAGGATCCCGGGAACCTTGGCGCCGGGGCTGACGATGGTCCCGGCAATACTTTCACCATCAACCGGGATTTCAATCGGTTCGCTATGGATGGTCATAGTCGCGGATCCGGGCGTATTTGCAGACGCTTCCGATTTCACTGTCGTCCCCCTGATAAAAAACGGTGGCATCGGCGGGCAGTTCAGGCGCGTCAAAGGCTTCGTGGGTCGAGGCGCGTACCCGTGTCAATGCCGGGTCGGCGGCAAACGCCTGCAGCGCCAGAACCTCGGCACTGCTGGCACCGCCGATGCGCCAGGATTGTTCGAGTACGCCGCTGCGCAGCTTGCCCTGGCTGTTCAGGCCGCGCGCGACGTCATAGTTGCGCCGTGAAGCGATAAAACCGGGGAAGGCCTGCAATGCAGCCTGTTCGTAGGTCCTGGCCTGGGTGATGGCCAGGCGCAGGTGATCCTCCAGCGCCAGTTGCAGCAGGGCGTCGTAGTCTCCGCGCACCAGTACCAGGTCGGAACCACCGTAGATGTCTGCACCCTGGTGGTCGCGGGTCAACTGCTGGGTACCGTAGTAACTGCAAAGGATACCGGCGACCAGCGCCTGACCGACACTGAAGGTTTGCACCTCGCTCAGGTTTTCTTCCAGGGTCAGCCCCCAGAGGGCGATCTCCTGCGCATCCATGCTGGCCAGCGCGCGTTCCAGCTCCTTCATGTTGTTGACCACCGTTTGCCCGCGCCCCGCGGTCGCGCGCACCGGTTTCAGGCGCAGGGGCCCTTCACGCAAGAGCAGCTCGGCGGCCCGAATCGCATCGTCCAGGCTGAATACGCTATAGCCCCGTAACAGCGCGTCGCTGGCCAGACGTGCAAAATCATCGGTCCAGCCCAGCGGAAAGCGTGCATCGGCGGGCAGCGGATGGGAGATCGCCTTGGTGGCCATGTAGGGCTGGCTGACCAGGCCTCCATACAGATCCGTAGGTGCACTGATGCCCATCGCCCGATAGCGCGCAAGGCCAATCAAGGTTTCGGTGGGCAGGTAGTAGAAGTTCTCCTTGGCCGTGGGCGGCTGTGCGGGTGTTACCACCTCGGTGTGAAATAGCTGCGCGAGCCGTTCGGCGAGCTTCAGGTGCACGCTGTGCTCGTGCGCGGGTGTGGTTTGACGCGTATCCAGCAGCACTACGCCTTGCTTGCGGTCGGTTGAGCGGAGCATGGGCAGGTCCTCTGCGGGGTTCAGGAGGTGTGCTGCAGGGCATCGCTGGTTTTGGCGCGCGAGCCACCGGCGCGCTTACCGCCGCCAGACTGCTTGTCGGGGTAGTTGGCTTTACTTCCCAGTGGCATGGCGATTTCTCCTGTGCGGGGCTCTACTGATTGTGAAGTCCTTTAGCGGCAGAAGTTCAGCAGCGGTGATTAGCGGATCCGATATTTGTTATATAAGTATAAATATTAATAATTTATTGTTCTAACCAGGACTGGTGCAGTATGGGAACGCACTTTACCTACACGGATTTAGGAAGCGCCTGCTTTGCACGGCGACAACAACCCGAGAGCCTGCCGTCATGAATAATCTTCCGCTGTATTTCGACTACGCCGCCACGACACCGGTCGACGAGCGAGTCATCCAGGCAATGGTCGAGTGCCTGGGCGTTTCCGGCACTTTCGGCAACCCGGCGTCCAGCTCCCACTGCTATGGGCAGAGCGCCCGTGCGGCCGTGGAGCGTGCCCGGGCACAGGTTGCCGGGCTTGTCGGCGCGCAAGCCGAGCAGATCATCTGGACGTCGGGGGCCACCGAATCGAACAACCTGGCGCTCAAGGGCCTTGCCCAGGGGCGCCGGGGTGGCCATATCATTACCAGTCAGATCGAACACAAGGCGGTGCTCGACACGGTGCGTCAGCTGGAACAGGACGGGTTCGCCCTGACCTTGCTGACGCCCGATGACCAGGGCCTGATCAGCCCGCAAGCACTGCGCAACGCGTTGCGCGAAGACACCTTCCTGGTGTCGTTGATGTTGGTGAACAACGAACTGGGGACCGTCAACGACATCCCCGCGTTAGCCGAGGTGGTTCGCCAGCATGGTGCGCTGCTGCATGTTGACGCTGCCCAGGGGGCGGGCAAGCTACCGATCGACCTGGCGTGCTGGCAGGTGGACCTGATGTCTTTTTCTGCACACAAGGTCTATGGCCCCAAAGGCATTGGCGCCCTGTACGTCGGCGAGCGTGCCAGGCCCTTGTTGCAGGCGCAGATCCATGGCGGCGGGCATGAGGGCGGCTTGCGCTCCGGCACCCTGGCGACCCATCAGATCGTTGGCATGGGCGAGGCCTTTGCCGTGGCCGGGGCGCTTTTCGTTGAGGAAACCGCACGCATCCGCCAACTGCAGCAACGCTTGCTGGAACAGCTATTGACGGTGCCGGGGGTTCAGCTCAATGGCAGTGTCAGGCAGCGAATCGCCCACACCCTGAGCCTGACCTTCAGCGCTGAGTGTCCCGACTTCGCGCAATTGGCCCGATCCCTGGCATTCTCCTCGACTTCCGCCTGCAACTCGGCGGCCAATGCTGCTTCCCATGTGCTGCTTGCGCTGGGGCTTGCCCCGCAAGCGGCGCGCCAGACCATTCGCTTGAGCCTGGGGCGCTATACCCAGGCGCAGGATATTGATGAGGCGGTTCGGGCAATAAAGGCCTCGTTACACTCGCAACCCTTCTGGGCGGTTGCCCATGGCTGAAGGCTGATCCATTATCTGCGCCAACAACAATGGATATCGTGGTAGCAGGAGTCAGCATGAGCACACAGTCTTCAACGCAGGGAGCGGTGAATACGCGTCTGGCACGTATTCGTGAAGTGATGCAGCGCGAGGGGGTCGATGCCTTGCTGGTGCCGTCGGCTGACCCGCATCTTTCCGAGTACCTGCCCGGGTACTGGCAGGCCAGGCAATGGTTGTCCGGTTTCCACGGTTCGGTCGGTACCCTGATCGTTACCGCTGATTTCGCCGGTGTGTGGGCGGATAGCCGTTACTGGGAGCAAGCCGAGAAGGAGCTGGCGGGCAGCACTATCGAGCTGGTGAAACTGCAGCCGGGTAAACCTGGTCCACTGGAATGGTTGGCCGATCAGGCTCCGGAAGGTGGTGCGGTAGCGGTGGATGGCGCAGTAATGGCGCTGGCATCGGCGCGTCAGCTGGGTGAGCGGCTCAAGGCTCGCAATGTGCGCTTGCTGACCGAGAAGGACTTGCTGGCAGAGGTCTGGGATGACCGGCCGGCATTGCCCGGCAACCCGGTGTATCAGCATTTGCCACCCGAGGCCAGCATCAGCCGTGCCGAGAAGTTGGCCAACCTGCGCCTGACCCTGCGCGAACGCGCTGCCGATTGGCACTTCATCGCCACCCTGGACGACATTGCGTGGTTGTTCAACCTGCGCGGCAGTGACGTTTCCTATAACCCGGTGTTCGTCTCCTTCGCCTTGATCAGCCAGAACCAGGCAACCCTGTTCGTTGCCTTGAGTAAGGTCGACGAGCACTTGCGTCATGTGCTGGAAGTCGATGGCATCACCTTGCGCGACTATGCGCAGGTGACTCAGGCGCTGGCCGCGATTCCCGCCGGTGAAAGCCTGTTGGTCGACCCGGCCCGGGTTACCAGTGGTTTGTTGGCCAATACCACCCCTGGGGTTCGCCTGATCGAAGGGTTGAATCCGACCACGTTGTCGAAGTCGCAGAAAAGCGAGGTCGACCTTGAGCACATTCGCCAGGTCATGGCGCAGGACGGCGCGGCGCTGTGCGAATTCTTCGCCTGGTTTGAAGCGGCCCAGGCGCGTGCAGAGCCGCTCACAGAGTTGACGGTGGATGAACAGCTCAGCGCCGCGCGCGCGCGTCGTCCCGGGTTCGTCTCGCTGAGCTTCTCGACCATCGCCGCCTTCAATGCCAATGGCGCCATGCCGCATTACCGGGCAACCGAAGCGTCTCATGCGCGTATCGAAGGCAATGGCCTGCTACTGATCGATTCCGGCGGACAGTATCTTGGTGGCACTACTGACATTACCCGCATGGTCCCCATCGGTGAGCCCAGTACTGAGCAGAAGCAGGATTGCACCCGAGTGCTCAAGGGCGTCATTGCATTGTCGCGGGCGCGTTTTCCGCGGGGCATCCCATCACCGCTGCTCGATGCCATTGCCCGGGCGCCGATCTGGGCTGACCAGGTCGATTACGGTCATGGCACGGGGCATGGCGTCGGCTATTTTATGAATGTGCATGAAGGGCCGCAGGTCATCGCCTATCAGGCGGCCGCGGCGCCACAGACGGCGATGCAAGCAGGGATGATCACCTCGATCGAACCGGGTACCTATCGCCCGGGCGAGTGGGGCGTACGTATCGAGAACCTGGTGTTCAACCGTGAGGTGGGTAAAAGCGCGTTCGGTGATTTTCTGGAGTTTGAAACCCTGACCCTGTGCCCCATTGATACCCGCTGCCTGCTGCCGGATCGGCTGAGCGCCGAGGAGCGTGCCTGGCTCAATCATTACCACGCACAGGTTCGTGAGCGCCTCGAACCCTTGCTGGATGGTGCGGCCTTGAAGTGGCTGCAGGTTCGAACCGGGCCGATCTGAGTTCAGAGCTCACGCACCAACAAAAAGGGCAGCCTGCGGGCTGCCCTTGTTATTGGATCAGGTTACTTGCAGATGACGATCATGCTGCGACTGGTGTAGCCGGCCGGATTGAGGCCAAACGGGTAGTCACCAGGTTCGGCGTCGCCGTCACCTGAGCGGGCAATCACCTTGTAGCCTTTGCTGCCGCAAGAGGCGTCGGCCTTGGCGTAGCATTTATCCCAGGATGAAGACAGGCCGGAGCAATTGATATGCAGGCCTTTCTTGCCTCGTTTGACTTCGGTGCTTGCTGTCGCCGCACACCCCGCGATGGTCAAAATGGCTAGGATGAGCAAAATTCGTTTCATTCCTGTCCTTAATGCGTACCGGGTCTATCGCCCGTGTCTAATTTCCCGTGCTTCGTCCCTGATGCCTCTTCGCGTCCCTGTCTTGTCAATTAGATATCTTTAAGGTTGACGTTACGTTACAGCTTAAAGATGGTGGATGCCCGGCACAATGACCAGTGTCTATTTAAATGCAAATATTTCTCAAATCAGTCAGCGGCAACCAGGGCCGGGCTTTCCTTGCGCAGCGACAGGGTGGCACCGACAGAGGCCGTGATGATTGCAGCGATAGCCAGCCATTGCGCTACGGTCAGTACCTCACCCAGGAACAGCAGGCCTGAAAGTGCACCGAACGCAGGCTCGATACTCATCAAGGTACCGAAGGTGCGGGCAGGCATGCGCGTGAGAGCAACCATCTCCAGGCTGTAGGGCAGGGCTGTGGAAAGTATCGCCACGCCCAGCGCGATAGGCAGCAACGCCGGGGTAAGCAACGCGCTACCGGCGTGAGCGATGCCGATGGGGGCGACGAACAGCGCGGCAATCATCACTCCCAGGGCGGCGGTCTGGATGCCGTTCTCGGCCCCGGCCTTCTGCCCATACAGAATGTACAGTGCCCAGCACACGCCAGCGCCCAGGGCATAGCTGGCGCCAACCAGGTCAATGCCCGCGCTGGTCTGGCCAATCGGAATCAACAGCAGCAAACCAATGACCGCCAGGCCGATCCAGAGAAAATCCACGGCCCGTCGTGAGGCGTACAGAGCAACGGCCAGCGGCCCGGTGAACTCCAGGGCAACGGCGATACCCAGCGGCACGGTGCGCAGTGACATATAGAAGAGGAAGTTCATTCCGCCCAGGGCCATGCCATAGATGATCACAGTGCGCAGGGTGCGGGTGCTGAGCTTGGCGCGCCATGGGCGCAACAGTAGCAACATGATGATGCTGGCGAAGATCAGTCGCAGGGTGGTGGTGCCTTGCGCGCCCACGATTGGGAACATGCTCTTGGCCAGCGAGGCGCCGGACTGGATCGAGGCCATAGCAATCAGCAGCAAGCCAATAGGGAAGAGAGTGGCGGCCAGGCTGCGGGGTTGGCTGTTCATCGCGGGAGGGCGTTCCTTATAGTAAGTAGAAGCACGGGCGGC
>NZ_JAHBAX010000002.1:245000-1561317 GCF_018390435.1 Pseudomonas sp. RC2C2
TAACAGGCTGATACCGCCCAAGAGTTCATATCGACGGCGGTGTTTGGCACCTCGATGTCGGCTCATCACATCCTGGGGCTGAAGCCGGTCCCAAGGGTATGGCTGTTCGCCATTTAAAGTGGTACGCGAGCTGGGTTTAGAACGTCGTGAGACAGTTCGGTCCCTATCTGCCGTGGACGTTTGAGATTTGAGAGGGGCTGCTCCTAGTACGAGAGGACCGGAGTGGACGAACCTCTGGTGTTCCGGTTGTCACGCCAGTGGCATTGCCGGGTAGCTATGTTCGGAAGAGATAACCGCTGAAAGCATCTAAGCGGGAAACTTGCCTCAAGATGAGATCTCACTGGAGCCTTGAGCTCCCTGAAGGGCCGTCGAAGACTACGACGTTGATAGGTTGGGTGTGTAAGCGCTGTGAGGCGTTGAGCTAACCAATACTAATTGCCCGTGAGGCTTGACCATATAACACCCAAGCAATTTGAGCGAAAGCCAGATTGCGGTGTTGTGAAGACTGCAAAGCCGAGAATTTGTAACTCACAAAACATCACATACCCGATTCGCTGGAGTGTCTTAAACAAGACCTTCTGGCAACAGAATTTCTTGACGACCATAGAGCATTGGAACCACCTGATCCCATCCCGAACTCAGCAGTGAAACGATGCATCGCCGATGGTAGTGTGGGGTTTCCCCATGTGAGAGTAGGTCATCGTCAAGATTAAATTCCGAAACCCCTATCTGCGTACGCAGGTAGGGGTTTTGTCTTTCTGGCGTCTGTGGGAGCGTCGCACCGCCGCTCCCACATGAGTGAAAACCAGCCGAAAAAAAACCACCCCGCAGGGTGGTCTCTTCACATCCATTTACCGATTCAGTCGCCGTAGTACTCGCAACCACTGGTGCAGGTCTCATGAATCCGTACCTTGGACAGCTCCGGCAGCAGCGGCTTGACCTGATCCCAGATCCATTTGGCGATCACTTCGCTGGTCGGGTTCTCCAGGCCAGGAATGTCGTTCAGGTAATTGTGATCCAGTTGCTCGTACAGTGGCTTGAAGATCGCCTTGATCTCGGAGAAATCGCGAATCCAGCCAGTATGCGGGTCGAGCGGGCCGGTCAGGTGCAGGGCAACCTTGAACGAATGACCATGCAGGCGACCACACTTGTGCCCTTCAGGGACGTGGGGCAGGCGGTGTGCCGATTCGAATGTAAACTCTTTGAAAATTTCCACGATGTCTTGACTCTGTAAACCAATGCTGGCTGTCAGTTTACCAGCATGGTCACTTCAGTGGTTGCAGATGCGTGTGCAGCTTGCCGGTTTCTATCAGCTCAAGCAGCTCGTCGCCCAAGCGCTGGCTTTCGGCCATTGCCTTGTGCCAATAACGCTGGCGGCTACCGGCATCCCCCATGAAACGCTTGAAGTCGCTGCGGTCCGGCAGCTTGCCGTAGGGCAGGCTGGCCAGGTACTGCGGCGAGGGTGCCAGCAGCAGGACATTACGTAAGCGTTGGGCGTCACCGCGGCGCCAGGGCAGGGCCTTGTCGAACCAGCCGGGGATGACCTTGTCGGTGAAGTGCGGGTAAAGCACGATATCGTCACCGGCGTAGGGCAGGTCCAGGTGATAGTCGAGCAGCCCGCCATCACGGTAGGTCCCCTGGCCTGCGCCGGGGATATCGCGCACGCCTTGCATGACCATGGGGATCGACCCGGAAGCCAGGAGGGCATGCCGCAGGTTGTTGATATCCAGCGCCAGGTAGCGCGACGGGAAGTCGGTCAGTGCCTGCAACGGCGGACCGCTACGGGCATCGTGAAGAATGATCCGTTCGAAGTGCCGGGCCAGGCGCGGGCGGCCGATCAGGTTGTCGGCGATCACCGATGACAGGCCCATGCCCAGGCGCCCGCGATGATCATGGGCAAGCAGCCCGTGGCTTTTTACCACCATGATGTTCAGGCGATAGTCCGAACTTTCGAGGACCTGCGCGTCGCGCCCTTCGAGCAATTCATCGAGCATGCGCTCGCAGCTGCGGCTGACTTCAGCCTGGGTCACACCCTTGGCAAAGTCCTGTTCGGTGTACAGCTGCCCCAAGCGCTGCAGGGCCTGGGCCGGGTTGGGCAGGCAGGCACTGGCGAAGCGCCAGGAGCCGATCGAGGCACCGATCAGCGCCCGTTCACGCGGTGTGCCGGGTAACCACTGGCCGAACAATGCCAGGTCCAGCCCTTGGATGCCCAAAGCCTTGGGGCCGCCCGCAGCGCCTGGCAACACACCCACATCCGCTGCCTGCAAGCCACCTTCGCGTATGCGTTGCAGGGCACGGCTGCCGGCCTTGAGGGTCAGGGCCGGGTACTTGATATGGATTGCGCTCATACGGGCCTCGCGGTCTTGAGCCGGTAATTATAAAGAACAGCGGTCCAGATGTGGGGCAGGGCTGCGCTATCATGTCGCCAGTTGTTTTCAGCTTCAATTAAGTTCGGTTGGGTACTCTAGGCCCCGTAGAAACATTTTTGATCTCAACGGAGAGACACGATGAAAACTTTGACTGCCCTGTTCGCCACTGCTGCCCTTGCCCTGAGCGCCAACGTCGCGCTGGCTAAAGATGTACAGCCTGATGAAGTGGTAAAACTGGTGAACGCCAAGAGCATCAAGTCGCTGGACGAACTCAAGGCCGCCGCCATCGCCAAGCACCCAGGCGCAACCGTCACCGATTCCGAACTGGAAGACGAGTACGGTCGCTATATCTACAAGGTCGAACTGCGTGACGCCCAGAACGTCGAGTGGGACGTTGATCTCGATGCCAAGACCGGCGAAGTCCTCAAGGACGCTCAGGACACCTGATGAGCCCTTGCATGCGAGCAGCACAGACCGTTCTCATTGCGCTGTTGGCCCTCTGCTCGCTGGCTTCGGCCCGCGACCTCGATCAGGACGAAGCCCTGCAACTGCGCGAGCGGGGCATCATCCTGCCGTTGGAGCAACTGCTCAAAGACGCCCTGGGACGCTATCCCGGGGCGACATTGCTGGAGGCGGAGCTGGAACAGAAACACGACAGGTACGAGTACGAGGTCGAATTGCTGACCCCTGAAGGCGTGGTGCGCGAGATCAAGCTCGACGCTACCAATGGAGCGCTGCTCAAAGACGAGGAAGATGACTGATGCGCCTGTTACTGGTCGAGGACAACGTGCCGCTGGCAGATGAACTGACCCAGAGCCTGCAACGCCAGGGTTATGCGGTCGACTGGCTGGCCGACGGCAGGGATGCGGTCTACCAGGGCAGCAGCGAACCCTATGACCTGATCATTCTCGACCTCGGGCTGCCCGGCTTGCCGGGCCTCGAGGTGCTGGCCCAGTGGCGCGCATCTGGCCTGGCGACACCGGTGTTGATCCTCACCGCGCGCGGCTCCTGGGCCGAGCGTATCGAGGGCTTGAAGGCCGGCGCCGACGACTACCTGAGCAAGCCCTTTCACCCGGAAGAACTGCAACTGCGTATCCAGTCGCTGCTGCGCCGTGCGCGCGGGCTTGCCAACCAGCCGACCCTGGACGCCGCCGGCCTGCAGCTGGACGAAGGCCGCCAGTGTGTGACCCGCGCCGGCGTCGACATCCAGCTCACCGCTGCCGAGTTTCGCCTGCTGCGATATTTTATGCTGCACCCGCAACAGATCCTGTCGAAAAGTCACCTGGCCGAACACCTCTATGACGGTGAAACCGAACGGGATTCCAACGTCCTGGAAGTGCACGTCAACCACCTGCGCCGCAAGCTTGGCCGCAGTGTGATCGAGACCCGCCGCGGCCAGGGCTACCGCTATGCCGGGAGCAGCGAGTGAAGTCGATCCAGGCACGCTTGAGCCTTGGCCTGATTGCGGTACTGGTGCTGGTCGGGCTGGTCCTGGCCCAGCTCAGCCTGTGGCTGTTCGAAGCCGGACTGCAACGCTACCTGGAGACGGGGCTGCGCAAGGAGAGTGAAAACCTGCTGGTTGCCCTGGTGCGCGGCCAGACTGGGCTGGAACTGGACGAGCGACGGATCTCCTCGGCCTACAAGCGGCCGTTCTCGGGCTATTACTTTCGCATCGACTTCGACGGCGGCAACTGGCGCTCGCGTTCGTTGTGGGACATGGACATGCCGGCTCCGGCAACACCGGGCCTGCACACCGGGCTGCAGCTTGGACCCGAGGGCCAGCAACTGTTGGTCCTGCGAGCCGACTACCGGCGACTGGGCCAGGCGATTTCCATCAGTGTCGCCCAGGACTATACCCCGGTGCGCGATGGCTTCAGGCGCATGCAGCAGATCGGCCTGGGCCTGGGCCTGGTCGCGCTGTTGCTGATCCTGGTGCTGCAACGCATCACCGTGACCCGTTCATTGCGCCCGCTGGAACGTGCCCGCGAGCAGATCGCCCAGTTGCAGCAGGGCCAGCGGTCACAGCTCGATACCCAGGTGCCGACAGAGCTCGAGCCCCTGGTCGCACAGATCAACCACTTGCTGGCCCACACTGAAGACAGCTTGCGTCGTTCACGCAATGCCCTGGGCAACCTTGGGCATGCGCTGAAGACGCCTCTGGCGGTGCTGCTCAGCCTGGCCTCCAGCGAACGCCTCAGGGACCTGCCGGAAGTCCGTGCCCAGTTGCGAGACCAGCTCGAGCAGATCCAGCAGCGCCTGAGTCGCGAACTCAACCGCGCACGTTTGGCCGGTGACGCATTGCCGGGCGCCCTGTTTGATTGCGATGCCGAGCTGCCGGGGTTGCTGTCGACCCTGGGCATGATCCATGGTGAAGGCCTGGAACTGAGCAAGCAGGTACCCGCAGGTTTGTTGCTGCCCTGGGATCGTGAAGACCTGCTCGAACTGCTGGGCAACCTGCTGGACAACGCCTGCAAATGGGCTGACAGCGAAGTGCGGCTGAGCATCGAAGAACAAGCGCAACACTATTGCCTGTGGATCGATGATGACGGCCCGGGCATCCCGGAGAAGGCGCGCGAGCAAGTCCTTGAGCGCGGGACCCGGCTTGATGAGCAGGTCGATGGTCACGGCCTGGGTCTGGGCATCGTGCGCGACATCGTCGAGGCCTGGGGTGGGCAGATGCGTTTGCTGGAAAGCCCGTTGGGTGGATTGCGGGTCAGCATCGAGCTGCCGCGCAAGGTCAGATAGCATCGCGGGTCATGTAGGAGCTGCGGTGCGGCGATCCGACTTGACCCGCGATGAGGCCCTCAATCGCTAACTATGACGCGGCTGGCCATACGCCTGGGTGATCCGGTCAATCACCATCGCCAGCGCCACAATCGCCAAGCCGGCTTCCACGCCTTTGCCAACATTGAGCGTCTGAATCCCCGCCAGCACATCTTCTCCCAGCCCGCGCGCGCCAATCATCGAGGCGACCACCACCATCGACAGGGCCATCATCACCGACTGGTTGAGCCCGGCCATGATGCTCGGCATCGCCAGCGGCAGTTGCACCCGCCGCAGTCGCTGCCAGCGACTGGCCCCCAGGCCGTGAGCCGCCTGGGTCAGGCTCGGGTCGATCTGGCTCAGGCCCAGTTCGGTCAGGCGGATCAGGGGCGGCAGGGCATAGATCAGGGTGGCGAAGATGGCCGGCACCTTGCCCAGGCCGAACAGCATCAACACCGGGATCAGGTAGACGAAGCTGGGCAGGGTCTGCATGACGTCGAGCACCGGCATCAGCAGCTTGCGCGCCAAGGGCCGGCTGGCCAGCAGGACGCCCACCGGGATGCCGATCAGTACGCACAGGCCGGTGCTCACCAGCACCAGCGCACAGGTTTGCAGGAGCTTGTCCCACAGGCCGACCACGCCGATCAGAAACAACAGGCCGCTGAGCACCAGGGCACGGACGACACTGCGGCTGGCGTGCCAGGTCATCAGTGCAACGATCACCAGCAACAGCCACCAAGGCGTCAGGCGTAGCAGGTTTTCCAGGCCGACCAGTACCTGCAGCAGGCCATCGGAGACATTGCGCAATTGATCGCCGTAAGCCAGTACCAGCCAATCAACGAAGCGGTTAACGGCGTCGGCAAAGGAGAAGTGCAACGTTTCGGGAAAGCCTCCACTCACAGGCTCGCCTCGACCTTGCCCGCGATCTTGGCGGGTAGCCAGGCTTTCCAGATGTTCGGGTTATCACGCATGAACCTGAGTGCTGCCTCCTTGGGCGACTCGCGCTTTTCGCTCATCTGCGCCAGGGTCTTGTTGAGGGTGTCGATGGGCAGGTCGACCTTGGCGAAGAACTCGACCAGTTGCGGATAATCCTTTTTGAATGGCGCAGAAACACCAATGGACAATTTTGCCGGCAGTGAGCGCGTGCCTTGCGGGTTTGGATGGCTGGCATCGGTCAGGGTCTGCCAGGCCTCGGCGTTGAACGGCGGCTCCTCAAGGCGTACCAGGTCGTAGCGGCCCATGAGCGGGGTAGGGCTCCAGTAGTAGAACAGCACCGGTTTGCCGCGGCGGATGGCTGAAGTGATTTCGGCATCGAGGGCGGCACCCGAGCCGCTGCGAAAGTTCACGTAGTCGTTGTCCAGGCCATAGGCCTTGAGCTTCTGGCTATTGACGGTCTCGGAGGTCCAGCCGCTGGGGCTGTTGAGGAAGCGGCCCTTGTCGGGGGACTCCGGGTCCTTGAACACGGCCTTGTACTGCTTGAGGTCGGCCACCGAACGCAGGTGCGGCGCCAGATCCTTGATTACGTACGCCGGCACATACCAGCCTTCATCGGCATTCTTCACCGTATCGCCGATGCTGAATACCTGGCCGGCCTGCTCGGCCTTTACCCAGGCCGGGCTGCGCCCGGCCCATTCTTCGCCGATGACCTGGATGTCGTTGCGTGCCAGCGCGACTTCCATGCTCACGGTGCTGCCGGGCAGGGTGTCGGTGGGGTAACCGTAGCCTTTCTCGACGATCAGCCGCAGGATCTCGGTGGTGAGGCTGCCGCTTTCCCAGGTGATGTCACCGAAGTGGATGGGCATGGATTTGTCGGCGGCGTGGCTGCAGGTAATCAGCCCCAGCGCAAGGAGTGCGCTGGTCAGCAGGGTGGTGATCGGCTTCATTGTGCCTCGCTCGCAAGGTAGGGAGTCTGGCAAGTGTAGTAGAGGAGAGCCGGCAGGTTTTTGTGGGAGCTGGCTTGCCAGCGATGAGGCCTGCATGAGGCTCCACCTGCGAGCGCTTTGCGCTCGATCGCTGGCAAGCCAGCTCCCACGGGGTTACACCCGGAACTGATCCATCAGCCCCTGCTGCTGGTTGGCCAGGCTGTTGAGCGACTGGCTGACCCGCGCCGATTCGTTGGCCTGTTCCGACAGCGATTCGGTGACGTCACGAATGGTAGCCACGTTGCTGTTGATCTCTTCAGCCACCGCACTTTGCTCTTCGGCGGCGCTGGCGATCTGCAGGTTCATGTCGCTGATCACCGTGACCGCATTGCCGATCTGCTGCAGGGCGGTGACCGCCTGGCCGACCTGCTCGACGCTGCCCTGGGCCTGGCGATGGCTGCTGTCCATGGCGCCGACCACTTCGCGGGTGCCGGCCTGCAGCTCTTCGATCACCTGGCGGGTTTCTTCAACCGATTCCTGGGTGCGCCGGGCCAGGTTGCGCACCTCGTCGGCGACCACGGCAAACCCTCGACCGGCTTCACCGGCGCGGGCGGCCTCGATGGCGGCGTTCAGCGCCAAGAGGTTGGTCTGCTCGGCGATCGAGCGGATCACTTCCAGCACCGAGCCGATCTTTTCGCTGTTCTCGGCCAGGCCTTCGACCTGGCCCATGGCGGTGCTCATGTCGGCGGCGAGGGTGTCGATGCTGCTGGTAGTGCGGTCGATCACGGCCAGGCCCTGGCGGGTGGCCTGGTCGGCGTCGCGGGCAGCCTGGGCGGCTTGCGCGGCGCTACGGGCGACGTCCTGGGCGGTGGCACTCATCTCGTGGGAAGCGGTGGCCACCTGATCGACCTGGCGATACTGCTGTTCCATACCGGCGCTGGTCTGGCTGGCGATCGCCGAGGACTGGTCGGCGGTATCGCGGGCGGCCTGGACCGAGCGCTTGACCTCGGCAATGGTCGGCTGCAGCTTGTCGAGGAAGCGGTTGAACCAGCCGGCCAGCTCACCCAGTTCGTCGCGCTTGTCGTAGGTCAGGCGGCGGGTCAGGTCGCCTTCGCCGCTGGCGATGTCCTTGAGCATGGCCGCCACGCCGAGGATCGGCCGGGTCACGGTGCGCGCCATCAGCCAGATCAGCAGCAGGCCGACGATGGCCGCCAGCAGGCCCAGGCCCAGTTCCATCAGGGTGCCGCTGGTGTTGCGTTGGTCGAGCTCTTGCTTGAGGGCTTCGGCCGGGCCGGTCAGGGCGCTTTCCGGTACGTCGAGCAACACGCCCCAAGGCTTGCCGCCAGGGATCGGCGCGAACGAGGCCAGCACCTTCAGGCGCTGGTTGTGGTGGAGGCTGTGCAGCGGCGTGCTGTCGCCCAGCAGGCGGATCAGCTCGGCGCCTTTTTCCGCGTCGACCTGGTCGAAACGTTGGGCCAGCTTGCCGGCATCCGGGCTGTAGCCGGCCAGCAGGCCTACCGGGCTGAGGATACTGACCTGGGTCTGGCCCTGGTAAAGATTGCGGCTGGCCTGTTGGCTCAAGGCCTGCAGGCTGTTGAGGTTGATGTCGATGGACAGGGTGGCGATCACCTTGTCGGCGGCCATCAGCGGGAACACGATGCTGGTCATCAGCACCTGCTGGCCGTTGATCTCATAGAAGTAGGGCTCGATCACGCAGACCTTGCGGGTCGTGCGCGGGCACACCGACCAGGTGTTGGCCGGCTCGCCGCTGGGGCCGATGCTGGTGTCGTTCATGTCGCGCTCAGGCAGCGCCATGGAGGTCAGTTGGCCCGGGGTCGGTTGCGACCAGTACAGGGCAAAGCGGCCTTTCTCGTTGCTGCCCAGTTCCTTCTGGTCGACGAACAGCGCGTCCTTGTTGTCCAGCGCGTTGGGTTCGAACACCAGCGACAGGCCGAGCAGATCGGGGTTGGCCTGCAGCGCCGCGCGTACCTGGCGGGTCATGTCCTCGCGCAGGTCGAAGGCATCGAGAAAGCGCTTCTCGGCCTGTTCGCGCAGGAACAGCACCTGGCGGGCGAAACCGGCACCGTACTGGTAGGCATCCATGAACTGGCGACGGATGTTCAAGGCCTGGACTTCGCCCTGGGATTCGATGCGCCCCTGGGCCGCTTCGGTGAGCATCTGCATGCTGCTGGCCTTGACCAGTTGCGTACTGTGCTCCATGCGATACAGCGAGAGGCCCACCAGCAGGGTAACGATGCCAGCCAGGCACAGGCCGGCCAGCAGGGTGATCTTCCACTGTATGGAAAGTTGTCTGAACGACATGGCGAAGTCCTTAGATCCTGAAAGATTGAGGCTGCCGACTATGTCGGCCGCGAGGCCGTTTTCTTTATTCAAACGTTCAATTGAAATGCGTCGTTTTCGGTCGCTGAGGCGACTTATTGTCGCAGGCGCAACACTCCGTTTTTTTGACAAGCGCGGGGGTCTGCTTCAGAGTGTGCGCCCTCCATAAAAATACCTGTCGTTCGGCCACTGCTTGCGAGCAGTCTGTCGCCGGATCGGTCGCTTTTTGTCTGGTTTCTAGAGGTCACAGAATGAATGCAGTAATTGCCGCGGTCGGCATCATGCTGATATTGAGCCTGTCCCGCGTGCATGTGGTGATCGCCCTGATCGTCGGCGCCCTGGTGGGTGGCCTGGTCGGTGGCCTGGGCATCGAAGGCACGCTCAAGGCCTTCAATGGCGGGCTGGGTGGCGGTGCCACGGTGGCGTTGTCGTACGCGTTGCTTGGCGCTTTCGCCGTAGCCATTGCCAAGTCGGGCATGGCCCATGCCTTGGCGGATCGCGCCCTGGCCATGATCGACCGGCAGGGGCATAGCAACGGCGGCAAGGTCAAATGGCTGTTGATTGCTCTGCTGTTGGTGGTGGCGATTTCGTCGCAGAACATTCTGCCGATCCATATCGCCTTCATTCCGTTGCTGGTGCCGCCGCTGCTGTATGTATTGACCAAGCTGCAGATCGACCGGCGCCTGGTGGCCTGCGTGATGACCTTCGGCCTGATCACCCCGTATATCTTCCTGCCGGTGGGCTTTGGCAACATCTTCCTTAACCAGATCCTGCTGGGCAGTGTCAGCCGCAGCGGCGTGGATGTCAGCGGCGTCAACGTTACCCACGCCATGGCCATCCCGGCCGCGGGCATGCTCTTTGGCCTGCTGGTGGCGGTGTTCATCAGCTATCGCAAGAAGCGTGAGTATGACCTGGAGAAAATCGAGCAGGTCGAGCAGGTCACGGTGCGCTACAACCCGCTGACCCTGCTGGTGGCCGGTGTTGCCATTGCGGCGGCGTTCATCATCCAGCTGTGGCTGGACTCGATGATCATCGGCGCCATGGCCGGTTTTCTGATTTTCTCGGTCTCGGGCATCGTGCGCTGGAAAGACACCGATGACCTGTTCACCGAAGGCATGAAGATGATGGCCATGATCGGCTTCATCATGATCGCCGCATCAGGCTTCGCCGACGTGATGAAGGCCACTGGCGAGGTCAAGTCCCTGGTCGAGGCCTCGGCGGCCTGGATCAATCACAGCAAGGGCATTGGTGCGCTGTTGATGCTGCTGGTCGGCCTGCTGGTGACCATGGGCATCGGCTCCTCGTTCTCCACCGTGCCGATCCTGGCGGCGATCTTCGTGCCGTTGTGCGTACAACTGGGCTTCGATCCTGTGGCGACAGTGTGCATCGTCGGTACCGCTGGAGCCTTGGGGGATGCCGGTTCACCGGCGTCGGACTCGACCCTGGGGCCGACCTCGGGCCTGAACGTCGATGGTCAGCATCACCATATCTGGGACACCGTGGTACCGACCTTCATCCATTACAACCTGCCATTGCTGGCATTCGGTTGGCTGGCGGCGATGATGCTCTGACGCAGGCGACGGGCTGAGCGCAAGGCTCAGCCTTTGGCAGGTGGCGAGATGCGGTTGAGCACCATGTTGCCGTTTTTGTTCCGGGTCAGGTAGACCGGCAACACCTTGGGCAAGGCGCTGACCAGGCGCTTGATTTCGCTGGTGTTGTAGATACCGCTGATGCGGATGCTGCCAGTGCTGGCATCGGCCAGCAGCAACGGTTTGTCCAGGTAGCGGTTGATCATTGGCAAGGCCTGGGCCAGGCTCTGGTTGTCGAGGATCAGCTTGCCGCTGCGCCAGGCCAGGCTGTTGTCCTGGTTGTAGGTCTGGCTCAGGCGTGGCTCGTAGTCGCCGGCCTTGTAGCTGGCCTGCATGCCCGGGCCCAGACGATAGCTGCTGTCGCTGGCCTGGCCATCGCTGCTGACCAGCACTGAACCTTCGACCAGGGTCACCTTGACCTGATCATCGTACTTCCACACGTTGAACTGGGTACCGGTGACCCGCGTCCAGCCATTGGCCGCATGCACCACGAAGGGATGCTGGCTGTCATGGCTGACCTTGAAGAAGGCTTCACCCTTGATCAGGGTGACCCGGCGCTCATCCTTGTAGTTGCTAAAGCGCAGCTCGGTATTGAGGTTCAGTTCGACCTCGCTGCCGTCGCCGAGCACAACGCGGCTGAGCTGGCCGTTGCTTTCCAGGTGCTGATAGCTATTGGGCAACCAGCCTTGCTCCCAACCGACCCAGGCGCCGGCTGGCAGCGCCACCAGGGCGATGGCTGCCGCCGTGGCGAAACGCTGCCAGTGGTTGCGCTGGCGCTGTGGCAGGGGCACCACGTTGTCCGGGACGCTGCGGGGCAGATGGTCGGCGGTCTGCCAGATTTCCAGCATCGCCTGATATTCCTGCAGGTGCAGCGGGTTGGCACTCAGCCATTGCTCGAACGCGCGCCGCTCGGCGGCTGTGCAGTCTTCAGCTTGCAAGCGCAGGCACCACTGCGCGGCGGCATCGGTGATGGCATCGTATTCGGCGGCGCTGAGACTGGTGTGATTCATTGAAACTCCCGGTTTTGTCCATTCTACCTTGCAGGGTAGGTGGGCGAGAACCGAGATAATGGCGAATGACTATCAGTTGTAGGCTTTTTTACCGTCAAACCCGCGTAAAACCGCGGATCTGACAATGATTGCTTACAAAATCACGGACGGAAGGTAAGCCTGCGACGCCTGTTCAGCGTCGCAGGCCAGGTTTCAGAACTGCGCGGCATCCAACTCGAACAACGGGGCACTGCCGGCGCGGATACTGGCTTGCAGCGACAGCGTGCGTGGCAGCAGGCGTTCGAAGAAGAACCCGGCGCTGGCCAGCTTGGCGCCGTAGAACGCCGGGTCGTGCACCAGCGCGTCGCGGGCGACGGCGGCCATGCGTGACCACATGTAGGCGTAGGCGACGTAGCCGAACAACTGCAGGTACTCCACTGAGGCTGCGCCAATGGCGTTCGGGTCGCGGCTCGCTTGCGTGCATAGCCACTGGCTCAGGTCTTCCAGCTCGTTCAGGGCGTTAAGCAGCGGCTGGCAAAAAGGCGGTTGTGCCTGGGCAAACTCGCGAATCTGCGCGGCAAAGGCAGCCAGCGCCTGGCCGCCATCGGCCACCACTTTACGGCCGAGCAAGTCCAGCGCCTGGATGCCGTTGGTGCCCTCGTAGATCTGCGCAATGCGCACATCGCGCACCAATTGCTCCTGACCCCATTCGCGAATATAGCCGTGGCCGCCAAGCACCTGCTGGCCAAGTACGCAGCTCTCCAGGCCATTGTCGGTGAAGAAGGCCTTGGCCACAGGTGTCAGTAGCGCCACCTGGTGTTGCGCCGCGTCGCGCTCCTCGGCGTCTTCAGCGTACTTGGCAATATCCAGTTGCTGGCCGACGTAGGTGGCGAAGGCGCGTCCGCCTTCGGTCAGGGCGCGCATGGTCAGCAACATGCGCCGTACATCCGGGTGGACGATGATCGGGTCGGCAATCCGTTGCGGGTCCTGGGCGCCGGTGGGCGCCCGGCTCTGCAGGCGTTCGCAGGCATAGCGCGCGGCATTCTGGTAGGAGGCCTCGGCGCAACCAATGCCCTGAATGCCGATCGACAGGCGCTCGTAGTTCATCATCGTGAACATCGCCGCCAGTCCACGGTTCTGTTCACCGATCAGGTAGCCGGTGGCGCCATCGAAGTTCATTACGCAGGTGGCCGAGGCCTTGATGCCCATCTTGTGCTCGAGCGAACCACAGCTGACCGCGTTGCCTTGGCCAAGGCTGCCGTCGGCATTGACCAGGTACTTGGGCACCAGAAACAGCGAAATGCCCTTGGGCCCGGCCGGCGCATCCGGCAGTTTGGCCAGCACCAGGTGGATGATGTTCTCGGTCAGGTCCTGGTCGCCGCCAGTGATGAAAATCTTGGTGCCGCTGACCTTGTAGCTGCCATCGGCCTGGGGCTCGGCCTTGCTGCGGATGATGCCAAGGTCAGTGCCGGCGTGGGGCTCGGTCAGGCACATGGTGCCGGCCCATTGGCCGCTGTACAGCGCCGGCAGGTAAGTGGCCTTGAGCGCTGCGCTGGCGTGGGCGTCGATAGCCAGGCAGCAACCGGCGCTCAGCGCCGAGTACAGGCTGAAGCTGCAGTTGGCGGCGTAGAGCATCTCTTCGAATTGCACCGCGAGCATCTTCGGCATGCCCAGGCCGCCAAACGCCGGGTTACCGGCCAGGCCCACCCAGCCGCCGTCGCGGTAGGTCTGCCAGGCCTGGCGAAAGCCGTCCGGGGTGCGCACGGCGCCCGCCTCGAAGGCCACGCCCTGTTCATCGCCGCTGCGGTTGAGCGGGGCGATCAACTGGCCGGTGATTTTCGCCGCCTCTTCAAGGATGGCGTCGGCGGTGTCGGCATCGACCCGTTCGGCCAGGGCTGGCAGGCGTGCCCACAAGGCCGGGCCGTGGAACACTTCATGAAGGACAAAGCGCATGTCGCGCAGGGGAGCATTGAATTCAGGCATGGCCGTTCTCGCAGTCAATAGGGGTCAGAGCGCCTTGGCCCAGTCGCGCAACAGGTACTTCTGGATCTTGCCGGTGGACGTCTTCGGCAGTTCGCTGAATACCACGGTTTTCGGCAGTTTGAAGCCGGCCAGGTGCTCGCGGCAGAAGGCGATGATCTCGGCTTCTCGGGTGCCCTCGCAGCCGGCCTTGAGGGTGATATAGGCGCAGGGGGTTTCACCCCATTTCTCGTCGGGGCGGGCGACCACGGCGGCTTCGAGTACTGCCGGGTGCTTGTAGAGGGTGTCCTCGACTTCGATGGTGGAGATGTTCTCGCCACCGGAAATGATGATGTCTTTGAGCCGGTCTTTGATCTCCACGTAGCCGTCGGCATGCCAGACCGCCAGGTCGCCGGTGTGGAACCAGCCGCCACGGAAGGCTTCAGCGGTGGCTTCGGGATTTTTCAGGTAGCCCTTCATCACCGTGTTGCCGCGCATAAAGATCTCGCCCAGGGTGTTGCCGTCGCGTTGCACTGGCTCAAGGGTCTGCGGGTCGGCGACCATCAGGCCTTCGAGGGTCGGGTAGCGCACGCCCTGGCGTGACTTGATCCGGGCACGCTCGGCCAGCGGTTGTTCATCCCACTCGGCATGCCAGGCGCAGACGGTCACCGGGCCATAGACTTCGGTCAGGCCATAGACGTGAGTGACCTTGATGCCCATCTCTTCCACCGCGCCGATGACCTTGGCCGGTGGCGCCGCACCGGCGACCATGGCATTGACCGGGTGATCGATGGCCGCCTTGGCCGAGTCGGGCATGTTGATCAGCGCATTGAGCACGATCGGCGCGCCGCACAGGTGGCTGACCTGATGTTCGCGGATCAGGGTGAGAATCTTCTGCGGATCGACCCGGCGCAAGAACACATGGGTGCCGGCCAGGGCGGTGACCGTCCAGGGATAGCACCAGCCGTTGCAGTGGAACATCGGCAAGGTCCACAGGTACACCGGGTGATTGCCCATGGCCCAGGTCATCTGGTTGCCCAGGGCGTTGAGGTAGGCGCCACGGTGGTGATAGACCACGCCCTTGGGGTTGCCGGTGGTGCCGGAGGTGTAGTTCAGCGAGATGGCCTGCCATTCGTCTTCGGGCCAGTGCCAGGCGAACGCGGGGTCGCCTTCGGCGAGAAACGCTTCGTAGTCCAGGTCGCTGACCGCCTGGCCTTCGCCGTACTCCGGGTCATCGACATCGATCACCAGCGGCGGGTATTTCATCAGCGCCAGGGCCGCTTCTACGACCTTGTGGAACTCGCGGTCGGTGATCAGCACCTTGGCTTCGCCGTGCTCGAGCATGAAGGCGATGGCTTCGGCGTCCAGGCGCACGTTGAGGGCATTGAGCACCGCGCCGATCATCGGCACGCCAAAGTGCGCTTCGAGCATCGCCGGAATGTTCGGCAGCATCACCGCCACCGTATCGCCCTGGCCGATGCCGCGCCCGGCCAGGGCGCTGGCCAGGCGCCGGCAACGTTCGTAGGTTTGCTGCCAGTTGCGCCGGATGGCGCCGTGGATCACCGCCGGGTACTGGCCGTAGACGGCGGCGGTGCGCTCGATGAAACTCAAGGGGCTCAAGGCAACATGATTGACAGGGGCGGGCGCCAGGCCCTGGGAGAAAATCGACATGAGGTCGTCCTGTGCAGGAGGCAGCCGCCTGTGGCGAACTGAAACCTCCGATGGCTGATTGTTAGCTCTGATCAGGTTTCGGGAAGGAGCAGGCCCTTCCGGTGTCGCAGTTTTACGTGAATTGCTATGGTAGATGGAAGATAGACTATAGCAATATGGTATAAATACTATAAAAGCCCTGAGGCACCGCTTTGGATACTCCTTTCTCCCTGCTGCTGGCCAAGGATCCACAGCCCAGCCTGTTGCTGGATGCTGCGGCCAGCGTGCTGGCCAGCAACCCGGCCTTGCGGGCCATGCTCGGGTCCTGGCCGCAGGGTGACGCCGACTTCTGCTTGCCGAGCAACTATCAGGCACTGGTGCAGGCCTGTCTGGAGCAAGCGCGGGCGATCAGTGAGGTCGAGGCGCAGGTGGCTGGGCAGATCCTGCTCTGGACCTTCATCCCCGATGACGCCGGCCAACAGGTCCTGGCGCGTTGTCGGGATGCCACCCTGGAGCGCCAGGGTGAACGTGAGGCCAGCCGGGCCCGGCGCCTGTACCGGCTGATCACCGAGAACACCACCGACCTGATTTCCCGGCATACGCCTGACGGCAGCTTTATCGATGCCTCGCCCGCCGCGTACCGCCTGCTCGGCTACTGGCCGGAAGCATTGCGCGGGGTGCCGGTGCAGACGCTGTTTCACCCCCAGGATCGCCAGCAATCACTGCTGCAAGCGTCCCAGGCGCTGGAGCAGGACGGCTACCAGACCATGACCTGCCGGGTGCTGCACCGCGATGGGCGCTACCGCTGGTTCGAGATCGCCAGCCGCGCGATCCGCGAGACCTACACCGGCGCCGTGGTCGAGATTGTCAGTGTCTCGCGGGACATCAGCGTGCGCATCGAGGCGCAGGAAAACCGCCGGCGCCTCGCCGAGGTGGTGGAAGCCAATACCGACCTGGTGTTGTTCAGCGACCGCGACGGCCAGCTCAGCTACCTCAACCAGTCGGCGCGCCGGGCGCTGGGCTTGCTGGGCGTAGAACCGCTGCCCAGGCTGCAAGCGTTGCTCGACCCGGCACTGCAGCAGCGCCTGCACAACGAAGGGTGGCAGCGTGCCGAGCAACACGGGGTATGGCAGGCCGAGGCGCGGCTGATCGTGCATCAGGGCGGCACGGCGTTCCCGGTGTCGCTGGTGCTGCTGGCCCATCGCGCGACTGGCGGTGAGCGCTACTACTCGCTGGTGGCCCGCGACATGACCGAGCGTGAGTTGCGCGAAAGCCAGCAACGTCGCCATCAGGACGAACTGGCCCACAGTGCCCGGCTGATCACCCTGGGCGAGCTGGCCTCGGGGATTGCCCATGAAATCAACCAGCCACTGGCGGCGGTGGTCAACTACGCCAGTGCCAGTCAACGCTACCTGCAGGCGCTGGATCTCGATCCGCAGGCTGCGCAGCGCATTGCCCATGGCTTGCAACGCATCAACGAACAAGCCACCCATGCCGCCGAAGTGATCAAACGCTTGCGCGCCTTTTTGCGCAAGGAGCCGCGGCGCTTGCAGGCCTTGGCGATTGTCGATGTCGTCGGTGAAGCGGTGCGCCTGTGCGATTGGGAAGCCAGCCGTGACCAGGTCAGGATCGAGCAGCGGGTGGCTGAGGGGCTGCCGTCGGTCTATGCCGACCGGGTGCTGCTTGAGCAGGTGCTGCTCAACCTGTTGCGCAATGCCATCGACGCCAACCGCGAGCAACATAAAGGCCAGGCCTCGCGTATCCTGCTCAGCGCAGCGCTTGAGGCGGGCTGGCTAATGATCCGGGTCAGCGATCAAGGGCCGGGGGTGGCGGCCGAGCGCCTGGACGGCATCTTCACCCCGTTCACCACCAGCAAGGCGGATGGCCTGGGTTTGGGCCTGAGCATGAGTCGCAGTATCGTCGAAGGCTTTGGTGGCACTTTGCATGCCCAGCCAGGCGAGGTGGGCGGATTGATCTTGTGCTGTCGGCTGGCGCCGGTGGCCAACAGTGGGGAGTGATATGCAGGAACCGCGGGTGTATGTAGTCGATGACGATCAGGGCATGCTCGATTCGACCGTGTGGCTGCTCGAATCGGTGGGCTTGCAAGCGCTGCCGTTCACCAGCGGCCAGGCGTTTCTCGACGCCTGCGACGGTGACTTGCCGGCCTGTGTGCTGCTGGATGTACGCATGCCGGGCATGGGCGGCCTGAGTGTGCAGGAAGCGTTACGCGCCCGCGGTATCGATTTGCCGGTGATCTTCGTCAGCGGCCATGCCGATGTGCCGATCGTGGTGCGGGCCTTCAAGGCCGGGGCCTGCGATTTCATCGAAAAGCCCTACAACGATCAGTTGCTGCTCGACAGCGTTCAGGATGCCCTCGGGCGAGCGCGCCATGCCGGGCCGCTGGAGGCCGTGCAGGCGCGCATCGATAGCCTCACGCCCCGTGAGCGGGACGTGCTCCTGCCGCTGGTGCAGGGCTATACCAATCGGGAAATTGCCGAGCAGCTCGAGGTCAGCGTCAAGACGGTCGACCTGTATCGCTCGCGGGTGATGAAGCGCATGCAGGCCGAGCACTTGCCGGCGCTGGTGGGGATGGCGATCGCCTGTGGGTTGGTGCAGCCGTTGAACTTGCGTTGAATTGATCGCGGGGCAAGCCCGCTCCCACAGGAGCGAGCCGGACCTGCGATGCTTTTAAGGCCTGCGCCCCAGCAGCAAACCGACCACCAGGCCAAACCCCGCCGAAATCGCCACCGTCTGCCACGGATGGCCGCCGATGTAGTCCTCGGTGGCATCCACCACCGGCCGCGCCTTGCTACGCACGCCGTTGACCGCCTTGCGGGCCTGCTTCAATTTCAGCCCGACCTGGGCGCGCAGGGTTTCGGCTTCTTCGCCAACTAGCGCTGCGCTGTCGCTGAGCAATTTTTCCGATTCTTCGATCAACGCTTGCAGTTCGCTGAACGCCTGATCCTTGATTTGCTCGGCATCGTTTTGCACGGTGGTTCTCCTGGCCATGAGCGCTTCCTCGTCAGTTGATGGCATTGAACAGTGGATGCCAGCGGGCATGGAAAGTTGCAGCAGTTTGCCGAGCGCTGGCGGCTACAGTGTAAGATAGCGCCTATTTTCCAGCGGCAGGACACCCCTCATGAGTTTCAATCTGGCCAACAAGAGCTTCGCCGAACGGGCGCAGATCGAGGACGAGAAAGCACGACTGTTCGAGCTCTGGCAGACCAACCTGGGCAAGGCCAAGGCCGATGCCGCCCGGCTGATCGCCGAGAAGCCGCGGCGCAAGGGCAAATGGGCTGAATGGGTACGGGCAGAGCTGGACGGCATGTCGCCGCCCGAATACGCCAATATGGTCCGCAGTGAAGTCAACAAGCTGATGGCCGCCGCCAAGTAAGTTTCAGGCAAACACCGCCAGTACCGCTTCACGCACCTTCTCCAGCGCCGGGTCCGGTTGCCCGCCGGTGCGCCAGCCCAGTTCCACCGGATACTGCGGCAAGGCCAGCGGGCAAGGCAGCACCACCAGGCCAGCGGTGTCGGCAATGGCCCGGGCGGCATGGCCGGGCAGGGTGGCCAGGCGCTCGCTGCCTTTGAGCAGATAGGCCAGGGCGGCAAAATGGCTGGTCGAGGCCGCCACCCGGCGACTCAAGCCCAGCTCGGCCAACGCTTCGTCGACGATACCGATGAAGCCTCCCGACGACACCAGGATCTGCTCGCGCGCCACGAACGCTTCCAGGCTTAAGCCGCGTTGCCCGGGCATCAGGCTATGCGGATCGACCAGGCACAGGTAATCCCCTTCATCGAGCACCCGGCGGCTGAGCAGGCGGGCGGAAAACCCGCCCGAGGTCAGCGCCAGATCAAGGCTGCGATCCAGTAACGCGCGGGCGACAATCTGGCTGTGGGTCTGGCGAAAGATCAGGCGCAGGCCCGGCGCCAGCCGTTGCACCTGCTCGATCAGGGCCCGGCCGTAGGCGATCTCGAAATCATCGGACAAGCCCAGGGTCACCGCCCGGCCTTCGAACTGTTCGGCCTGCGGGTCGAGCAGGGCCAGGCTTTGCCGGCATTTGTTCAGCGCTTCGCTGATCAGCGGCTTGAGCTGGTTGGCACGCAGGGTCGGCGCCAGGCCGCGCCCGGTGCGCATGAACAGCGGGTCGCCATACACCTCGCGCAAACGCCGCAACGCGGCGCTGACGGCCGACTGGGTCAAGCCCAGGCGCACGGCGGCGCGGCTGGCGCTGACTTCGTCATGCAGGGCTTCGAAGACTTTGAGCAGGTTGAGGTCGATATCGGTGATATTCGCAGGATTCATATCATTCAGAAACGAAGTTGGCTTTATTCATGATTGGCCCGGCGCCGACAATCTGCAATACCCATCGCCCATCCGGAGCACCCGCTAATGACCACGTCCGTCGTCGCCGCCTTGCAGATCGGTTCATCGCCTGAAGGCAAAGCCCATACCCTGGAACAGATCCTTGCCTACGAGCAGGCCATCAGTGAGGCGGGCGCCAGCCTGGTGGTGATGCCCGAAGCGCTGCTGGGGGGGTACCCCAAAGGTGAGATCTTCGGCACGCGCCTGGGCTACCGCCTGCCCGAAGGCCGCGAAGCCTTCGCCCGCTACTTTGCCAATGCCATCGAGGTGCCCGGCAGCGAGACCGACGCCCTCGCTGGCTTGTCGGCGCGCACCGGCGCCAGCCTGGTGCTCGGGGTGATCGAGCGCAGCGGCCATACCCTGTATTGCAGCGTGCTGTTCTTCGAGCCCGAGCAGGGCCTGGTGGCGGTGCACCGCAAGCTGATGCCCACCGGCACCGAGCGGCTGATCTGGGGCCGTGGCGACGGCTCGACCCTGCCGGTGATCGAAGGTCGTGCCGGGCGCATCGGCGCCGCGGTGTGCTGGGAAAACTACATGCCGTTGCTGCGCACGGCGATGTACGCCAAGGGCGTGGAGCTCTGGTGTGCACCGACGGTGGACGAGCGCGAGCTGTGGCAGATGAGCATGCGCCATATTGCTGCCGAAGGCCGTTGCTTCGTGATCAGCGCCTGCCAGGTGCAGGACTCGCCCAACGCGCTGGGCATCGAGGTCGCCGACTGGCCGGGCGAGCGCCAGCTGATTGCCGGGGGCAGCGTGATCGTCGGGCCGCTGGGCGAGGTGCTGGCCGGGCCGCTGATAGCTGAGCGCGGGCTGCTGTGCGCGGAAATCGATACCGAGGAACTGGTGCGCGCCCGTTATGACTTCGACGTCGTCGGCCACTATGCACGGCCGGATATCTTCGAACTGAGCGTGGATGAGCGCAGCAAACCCGGCGTGCGCTTCATCAATCAGGATTGAGGGTTACCAGGGCGCACTGGCCGGTTGCGGCAGGTTGAGCCGGCCACTGTCGCTGAAGCGCCGGGTACCGAACGCGCCGCCGGCCAGCTTGCCGCGCACGGTGTACGGCAGGCCATCGAGGCTGCGCACCTGGCTCAGGCCCACGGCCTGGCGCAGCACCGAGAACGCGGTGATGCTCACTGGCACCACCAGCACGCCTTCGCTGAAGCGGCCGATGCGACCGCTTTGGTCGCTGACGCCTGCTGCCAACGGCTGGCCATTGACCTCAAGGTTAAGGGCGATGCCGTTGTAGTCGATCGCGGTTTCATTGGGGTTCTGCACGCGGATCTTCACCGCCATGCGCAGTTCCAGGTCCTGGCCTGGCAGGGGATCGATACCAATCACGCTGATGTTCACCGGGTCGCGGGGCTGGAACAGGGCGCAGGCATTCAGGCCGCCGATCAACAACAGGGCCAGGCACAAGCGTAGGCATCGGGTCACGGGCACAGCTCCAGAACAGGAGAACAGCCCCGAGTGTGACAAATGCACAGTGGCGTTGAAAGTAGTGTGACTTATGAAAGATACTTGTTCTCATTAACGCCCGATAATTTCTCTTACTGGCCCATCGAGTCCTTCATGTTGACGTCTCCCGTGTCCGGGCTGCTAGCGAGCTTCCAGGAACATTACGATGACCTGTTGCAGTTCCTGACCCGGCGTATGAGCGATCGGCAGCGGGCCGCCGACGTCGCCCAGGAAACCTACCTGAAACTGGTGAAGATCGAGCAGCAGGACCTGCCGGTGCTGCATGCACGCCGTTTCATCTTTCGCGTGGCCGGCAACCTGGCGATCGATACCCTGCGCCGCGAGCAACGCATGAGCAGCAGTCTCGACGACAGCGAAGTGGCGCGCCAGGTGCCGTGCCCGGCGCCAGCGCCGGAGGCGGCGTTGCTGGCCAGTGAACGCCTGGAGCAGCTCGATGAAGCCTTGCTGCAACTGTCGCCCAACGCCCGTCAGGCCTTGTTGCTCAACCGCGTCGAAGGCCTGACCCAGGCGCAGATCGCACAACGGCTGGGCGTTTCCGAGAGCATGGTGGCAAAATACATCGGCCAGGCCCTGCGCCATTGCCGCGACTGGCTCAAACACAATCATGACTGATGCTCATATGCCCGCGCCGCAGCCGATCAGCGATTTGTCCGATGATGCCCTCGACTGGCAGGTGCTGCTGCATTCGGGCAACGCCAGCGCCAGCGACCAACAACGCTACCGGCGCTGGTGCGCGCTGAGCCCGGCTCATGCCGAGGCCGCGAGTGAAGCCGAGGCGTTGTGGGCGGACCTCGGGCAGACCCGAGCGGCGGCTGAGGTCACGGTGACGGCGCCAGGCCGGCGGCGCTGGGGCTCGAAACTTGCCGCCTCGCTGGTGCTGGCGCTGCTCGGATACGGCGGCCTGCAACAGGCGCCGGCCTTGCTTGCCGACTACCACACCGGGGTTGGCCAGCAGCAGCGGATCACCCTGGTCGATGGCTCGCAGGTCACGCTCAATAGTGGCAGTGCCTTGTCGGTGGACTTCAGCAGTGGCGAGCGTCGCGTTGTGCTCAAGGCCGGTGAGGCCTTGTTCGAACCGGCCGCCGATCCACGGCCGTTCGTGGTCGATGCCGGGGCTGAACCCGTGCAGGGCAGTGCGGCGGTATTCAGCGTGCGCCGTGACGGTGTGCGCAACCGCGTGGTGGTTGCCCAGGGGCAGGCGCGGGTCGGCGGGCAGTGGCTGGAAACCTCGCCCGATGCTCGCGCGCAAACTGCCTGGCAGCGCGGCAAGTTGATCTTCAACGGCAAGCCGCTGCGGGAAGTGTTGGCCGAGCTTGAACGCTATCAGCACGGGCGCATCGTGCTGTCTGACCAGCAGCTGGCGGCGCTGCAGGTCAGCGGGGTGTTTGACCTGAATGACCCTGAAGGGTTGTTGCGCACCCTGGAGCAGCGCTATGCGCTGAAAGTTACCTACCTGCCCTGGCTGGCGGTGGTGTACTGACGGGCCTCATCGCTGGCAAGCCAGCTCCCACAGGTATTGCATGCACCGTACCTGTGGGAGCTGGCTTGCCAGCGATAGGGTCGTAACTGCGCAAAAAATATTTTCAAATTCCCACTGCAAGTTCTTCCCCGCCCAATCGTCGTAGTGAGACTGATCAGCAATCCATTCTCATTTACAACCATTTGCCTGGAAGAAAACAGTGAAGGGTCCGCTCAAGCCAATCGCCCGTTGCACCGGTTATTTCAAACATGCCCTGTTGGCCTCGACCGCCGTTGCCGCGTTGCTCGGCACCCTGCAGGTGCACGCCGGCGAAGTGCTAAAAGCTGCCGGCACCCAGCAGGAACGTGAAGTATCCCTGGACCTGCCAGCGCAGAACCTCGACCAGGCCCTGACGGCCTTCGCCGACCAGGCCGGCCTGCATTTGCTGTTCACCAGCCAGGACGTGGCCGGCCGCCAAAGCCCGGCACTCAAGGGGCACTACAGCATCGCCCAGGCCCTGCAAAGCCTGCTGGCCGGCAGCGGCATGAGCTGGCAGTTCAGCGAGCAGAACACGGTGATTCTGCGCAAGAGCGCGGCGGCGCCAAGTGTCAGCCTCAAGCCTATCGAAGTCAGCGTCGCCTCGCGTACCAGCACCTCGATCAGTGAAATCCCCGGTACCGTCTGGGTGGTCGACCAGCAGCAACTGCGCGAGCAGATCGACAGCGGCGTCAGCCTCAAGGAAGCCATCGGCAAGCTGGTCCCGGGCCTGGACCTGGCGCCGGAAGGGCGGACCAACTACGGCCAGAACATGCGCGGGCGCAACGTGCTGGTGATGATCGACGGCGTCAGCCAGAACAGCTCACGTGGCCTGTCGCGCCAGTTCGACAGCATCTCGCCGTTCAACGTCGAGCGCGTCGAGGTGCTCTCCGGCGCCAGCGCCCTCTACGGCGGCGGCGCCACCGGCGGGATCATCAACATCGTCACCAAGAAGGGCGAGGCGGGCGCGGCGCGCTTTGAAACCCGGTTGGGCGCCAGCAGCGGCTTCAACAACAGCGACGACCTGTCGACCCGCATCGCCCAGTCGATCAGCGGCGGCAACGAGCGTATCAATGCGCGCCTGGGCGTATCCGCCGAGCAGAACGAGGCGTTCTACGATGGCGCCGGCGAGCAGATCTTCATTGACAACACCCAGACCGACTTGCAGTACAACCGCACCATCGACGTGCTCGGCAGCCTGGGTCTTAGGCTCAACGACGAGCAGAGCCTCGACCTGCTGGCCCAGTACTACGACTCGGGCAACCATGGCAGCACCGGTATCTACTTCCCCAACCTCAACTACAACGGCCCTTCGGACCTGGAAGACGCCGAGCTGCGCGGTGGTTACTCAACCGACCTTGAGCCGCGCACCAAGCGCCTGTTGTTCAACGCCAATTACCACCACAGCGATGTGCTCGGCCAGGACTTCTACCTGCAGGCCTCGTACCGCAAGGAAGACGACAACTTCTATCCGTTCCCGTATTACAACGCCGGCAAGCCGGCAGGTTCCAAGGGCGTGTACTTTGCCGCCTCGCAGCAGAACTTCGAGGTCAGCAGCCTCAAGGCGCTGTTTGCCAAGCAGTGGGACAGCCTCAAGCTGACCTACGGTGTGGACCTGGACCGCGAGCGCTTCAACGCCGAGCAGACCACCTTCGATGCCCGGACCTCCTCCGCAAGCGGCGGTCTGGACCTGGATCAAGCCAGCAAGGCGGCGCGCTACCCCAGCTACCGGGTCGATGGCCTCTCGGCCTACGCCCAGCTGGACTGGAAGGCAACCGACAACCTGAGCGTTTCCGGCGGCGCCCGTCGCCAGCAGATGGACGTCGATGTCGGCGACTTCAAGAACGTCCCCGGCGGTAACAACGACTACCAGGTCAACCTGTTCAACCTTGGCGCCATCTACGACTTCAAGAACGGTCACCAGCTCTGGAGCAACTACGGCGAAGGTTTCGACCTGCCAGACCCGGCCAAGTACTACGGCAAGCCTGGCCTGAGCGTTGAAGACAACCCGCTGGCCGGGATCAAGAGCCGCCAGGTGGAACTGGGCTGGCGCTACGCCGACCTGGACTGGGATGCCCAGGCGGCGGTGTACTACATCTGGTCGGACAAGATCATCACCACCGACATGGCCACTTTGACCATCAACGTCGAAGACCAGAAAAGCCGTGACTTCGGTTTTGAAGGCGCGCTGGCCCGCCACTTCGAAAGCGGCTGGGAAGCCGGCAGCACCCTGCACCTGGTGCGCTCGGAAGAGCAAGACAAGGAGGGCGACTGGATCAAGCGCGATGCCCGTTATGCTTCGCTGTCCAAGTCCACCGCCTTCGTTGGCTGGAAGGGCGATGGCCAAAGTGCCCGCTTGCAGGCCAACCACGCCTTCACCCTCAAGGACGATGCCGAGCACAAGATCAGCGGCTACACCACCTTCGACCTGCTGGGTAGCCAGGACACTGGTTTCGGGACCTTCAGCGCCGGTATCCAGAACCTGCTCGACAAGCAGTACAGCACCGTCTGGGGCCAGCGTGCGACGCTGTTCTACTCGCCGACCTATGGCCCGGCCTACCTCTACGATTATCAAGGCCGTGGCCGCACCTACACCCTGACCTGGTCGCTGGCCTACTGAGTCAGGCGAAGGCGGCCAACAGGTCGGCGGCAAAGGCCTGCTGGGCATCGCTGGGCACCTGGGCGCGGTGGCGCACCAGCACGAACGGCACGGCGAAATCCAGCGCCGGGTCCAGGCCCTGCAGCAGGCCACGCGCGACCCAGGGGTCGGCATAGTGGCAGGGCAGGTAACCGATGTGCCGGCCGGAGAGGATGAAGGTCAGCGCGCCCTCGACCTGTTCGGAACGAGCGGTGCCACTGGTGCCGTCAAAGGGCTCCTGGCGACTCTGGAAACGGTAGGGGTGTTCGACCTGGTCGGCCTGTTGCAGCGCCTCCAGGCTCACGTCAAGCTGGCCAGCCAGCGGATGATGGCTGGCGCAATACAGGCGCTGGTTTTCCTCGAATAACGGGGTGTAATCGAACGCTGCCTGCTTGCCGGAAAAATAGCCGATGGCCAGGTCCAGGCGCTGCTGCAAAAGCTGGCGCTCAAGGTCTGCCGGCATGGCGCTGACCAGCTCCAGGCGCACCGACTCGTCACGCTGGCGAAAACGCTCGATGGCCCGCGCCAGGCGCAAGGTCACGCTGCTCTCCTGGGCTTCGGAAATGCCGATGCGCACCTCGCCGAGCAAACGCCCAGCCACGCCATTGGCCTGATGGCGAAACGCGTCGATCTGCACCAGCAGTTCGCGGGTGGCCTTGAGCAGCACTTCACCCTTGGCGGTCAGGCCAAAGCCGCCCTTGCCGCGACTGCACAAGCGATACCCCAGGCGGGTTTCCAGGCGCGCCATCTGCTGGCTGATACTCGGCTGGCTCAGGCCCAGCACGCCCTGGGCGGCGCTGAAGCCACCGGCCTCGACTACAGTGACGAACAGCCGCAGCAGGTGCAGGTCGAGGTCGTGCAGTTGTCCCAACATCAAACATTGCTCCTGATGAATGTCAGGTTAATTGACTTGCCATTTTAGTAATGTAACCCGGCAGGCATGCTGGCGGCATCCACTGACAAAGGTGCCCGACATGCGTACATCCCTGTGGTTGTTGTCCCTGGCTTTGGCCTTGCCGGTGCAGGCCGAGGAAAAAGTCCTCAACCTGTACAGCTGGGCCGATTACGTCGCCCCCGAGACCTTGCAGCGTTTCGAGCAGGAAACCGGCTACAAGGTGCGCTACGACACCTTCGACACCACCGAAGTGCTGGAAACCAGGTTGCTCACCGGTGGCAGTGGCTATGACGTTGTCGTGCCGTCCGCCAGCCTGCTGGCCCGCGCCCTGGCTGCAGGCGCCTTGCAGCCGCTACAAGCCCAGGCCATGCCCGGTTACAGCAACCTCGACCATGACCTGCTGGCCAAGCTCGCCGAGGTTGACCCCGGTAACCGGTACGCCGTGCCTTACACCTGGGGCACCCTGGGCCTGGGCATGAACCTTGAAGCGGTGCGCCAGCGGCTGGGCGATGCACCGCTGGACAGCCTCGACCTGCTGTTCAAGCCCGAGTACGCCAGCAAGCTCAAGGATTGCGGGATTGCCATGTCCGACTCGCCCCAGGAGGTGATTGGCGTAGCCTTGAATTACCTGGGCAAGGATCCCTACAGTCGCGACAAAAACGACCTGGCGGCCGCCCAGGCGCTGCTCAAGCAATTGCAGCCATCGATCAGCTATGTCGCCAACGGCCGGCAGATCAACGACCTGGCCAACGGCAGCGTGTGCCTGGCCCTGACCTACAACGGTGATGCCGCCATGGCTGCCGATCAGGCGCAAAGGGCCGGCAAGCCGTACCAGGTGATCTATCGCATTCCCCGCGAAGGCACGCTGATCTGGCAGGACAACCTGGTCATGCCCAAGGACGCCCCGCACCCGGACGCCGCCCGCGCCTTCATCGCCTTCATGTTGCGTCCCGACTCGGTGGCGCCGTTGACCAACACGCTGTTCTTCGCCAATGCCAACCAGGCGGCCACGCCCCTGGTGGACGAGGCGGTGCGCAGCGACCCGGACATCTACCCCTCGGCCGAAGTGCGCGCGCGGCTGTTTGCCGACCGCAGCATGAGCCTGGCCGACATGCGCCAGCGCACCCGCCTGTGGACCACCTTCCGTAGCCGCCAGTAACAACAGACCAGGAGCCCGACCATGGACCTCGCCCCCGACAACGACCAGGCCATCACCCGCGACAGCCTGTACGGCACCATCGCCGAAAACACCTTTGCCGGTATCACCAGTTTCTCCCGCCGTCGCTACAGCCGCGACCTGCGCGGTGTCGATGTGGTGGTCAGCGGCGTGCCATTCGACACCGCCACCAGCAACCGCCCGGGCGCGCGCTTCGGGCCACGGGCGATTCGTGCCGCATCGGTGCAGCAGGCCTGGGCCCGGCACTGGCCGTGGGAGTTCGACCCGTTCGATCACCTGGCCGTGATCGACTACGGCGACTGCAACTTCGATTACGGCAGCCCGCATACCGTGCCGCACAGCATCCAGGCCCATGCCGAGCAGATGCTCGAAGCCGGCTGTGCCATGCTCACCCTGGGCGGTGATCACTTCATCAGCTACCCGTTGCTCAAGGCTCATGCTCGCAAGCACGGGCCGCTGGCGCTGATCCACTTCGATGCCCACAGCGACACCTGGCCGGACGAGGAGGGCCAGCGTGTCGATCACGGCACCATGTTCTGGCATGCCGCCCGCGAAGGCCTGGTGGACCCGGCGCGCTCGGTGCAGATCGGCCTGCGCACCACCAATGACGAGACCCAGGGCTTTGCCGTGCTCGACGCCCGTCAGGTGCATCAACGCGGTACCCAGGCGATCATCGAGGCGATCCGCCAGCGGGTCGGCGATCAGCCGGTGTACCTGACCTTTGACATTGACTGCCTGGACCCTGCGTACGCCCCAGGTACCGGCACCCCGGTGTGTGGCGGTCTGACCACGGTGCAGGCCCTGGAAATCCTCGGCGGGCTGCGCGGTATCAACCTGGTGGGCATGGACCTGGTGGAAGTCGCGCCGGCCTACGACCATGCCGATATTACTGCCCTGGCCGGCGCGACCCTGGCCATGGAGATGCTCTGCCTGTATGCCGCCCGGCATAAGGTCGATGGCTGATCCGGTAACAAAATGAATCACCTGCGGGGCAAATTGAGGTTTCCCGGCGAACCTGTCGCGCCTTAGGCTATCCAACGCTTGGGCGCGCTGGTTTTCGGCGCCGCGTGGTGCCGGAGGTGAATAGCGTGAACCGATCCCTGTCGGGCCTGGCAATGGCCCTGCTCTTGAGCTCGCCGCTGCAGGCGGCGCCCGCTGCCGGGCCGTTGCAGCTGGCGGCCAGCAGCAACAACCCCTACAACAGCCCGATCATGCGCGCCAACCCCAACAGTCGCCAGGGCAGCGTGCCGGCCACGCCGCCCGTGCGCGGCCCTTCGACCCAGCCCAATCCGCGCCCGCCTACCCTTGAGAACCGCGGTATCGGCAATGGCGAGAACATCCGCCGCGAACAGACCACCCCGCGCCTGGAGCCCAGCCGGCCGCCGCGCGAACCTGCGCGTACGCCCTGAGTAACAGGCCCTCCCTGGAAGGAATCGCTGATGTCCCCACGCACCTGGCTACCCACCCTGATGACCGCGGCGCTGTTGCCGCTGCTGGCCCATGCCGCGCCCGAGCGCGATTTCAACAGCGAGGAGGGCAGCGTCAAGGTCAGCACCCTCGCCGAGGGCCTGCGCAACCCCTGGGCCATGGCGTTCTTGCCGGACGGCCAGGGCATCCTGGTGAGCGAGCGGGCCGGCAACCTGCGCATGGTCAGCCCCGAAGGCAAGGTCGGGCCCCCTCTGGGCGGGGTCCCCGAGGTGTGGGCCGAGGGCCAGGGCGGCTTGCTCGATGTGCTGCTGTCGCCGACCTTCAAGCAGGACCGCATGGTCTACCTGTCCTATGCCGAAGGTGGCGGGGACGGCGGCACGGCCGGCACCGCGGTGGGCCGCGGGCGCTTGTCCCGCGACAACGCCAAGCTTGAAGACTTCAACGTGATCTTCCGCCAGCAACCCAAGCTCTCCAGCGGTAACCATTTTGGCTCGCGCCTGGTGTTCGACCGCGATGGCTACCTGTTCATTGCCCTGGGCGAGAACAACCAGCGGCCGACCTCGCAGGACCTGGACAAACTGCAAGGCAAGGTGGTGCGCATCCTGCCGGATGGTATGGTGCCCAAGGACAACCCGTTTGTCGGTCGCGACAACGTGCGCCCGGAAATCTGGTCGTTCGGCCACCGCAACCAGCAGGGCGCAGCGCTCAACCCGTGGACCGGCGAGCTGTGGACCCACGAGCACGGGCCCCGTGGCGGCGATGAAATCAACATCCCCAAACCTGGCAAGAACTATGGCTGGCCGATCGCCACCCACGGCATCAACTATTCGCTGATGCCGATTCCGGAGGCCAAGGGCGAGCACGTCGATGGCATGGTCGACCCGCACCATGTCTGGGAAAAGTCCCCGGCCATCAGCGGCATGGCGTTTTACGACAACCCGCGTTTCAAACCCTGGGATCACAGCCTGTTCATCGGCGCGCTGGCGGCCCAGGAGCTGATTCGCCTGGAGCTCAAGGGTGACAAGGTGGTGCATGAGGAGCGCCTGCTGGGTGAGCTCAAGGCGCGCATTCGTGATGTGCGGGTGGGGCCGGATGGATACCTGTATCTGCTGACCGATGAGCGTGATGGGGCTTTGCTCAAAGTCGGGCTGGATTTGTAGAGCGGTTTGCCCGAACCCTGTGGGAGCTGGCTTGCCTGCGATCGAGCGCGCAGCGGTCGTAATCCAGGCGCCTGCTGATGTGCAGGCTGTACTGGCCCCATCGCTGGCAAGCCAGCTCCCACAGGATGCAGGCTTGCCCCATACTGCGCTGCAGCCGCAGAATGCCCCCTTTTGCGATGGACGCCACGCATGTCCTGCTTCACCGAACAGTCCCCACTGACCCTCTACCAGCAGGCCATAGCCAGCCAGGGCTTTGTCAGCGACCCGGCCCAGTTGCAGGCCGCCAGCGCCCTGCAAACCTGCTTCGCGGCCCTGCAGCGTGGCGAGACCCCGCAGGGGGTCTACCTCTGGGGGCCGGTCGGGCGCGGCAAGACCTGGCTCATGGATCAGTTCCACGCCTGCCTGCAGGTACCGGCCCGGCGCCAGCACTTTCACCACTTCATGCGCTGGGTGCATCAACGCCTGTTCCAGCTCAACGGCACGGCCGAGCCGTTGCGGGCCCTGGCCTTGTCCCTGGCCGAAGAGATCCGCGTGCTGTGTTTTGACGAGCTGTTCGTCAATGACATCGGCGATGCGATCATTCTCGGTGGTCTGTTCCAGGTCCTGTTCGAGGCAGGGGTGGTGATCGTGGCCACGTCCAACCAGCCGCCCGAGCAGCTCTACAGCGACGGTTTCAACCGCGAGCGCTTCCTGCCGGCGATTGCCGCCATCGAGCAGCATATGCAGGTGGTCGCCGTAGCAGGGGAGCAGGACCATCGCCTGCATCCGGGCGCGGCGCAGCAACGCTACTGGGTACGCGACAACGGCCGGCCCAGTGCCCTTGAGCAGGTCTTCGCCCAGTTGCGTGGTGATCAAGCGAGCGCTGGCCAGCCGCTGCAGATCGGCTCGCGCAGCTTGAACGTGGTGCAACGCTGCGACCGCGTGCTCTGGTGTCGCTACGCCGACCTCTGTGAGCAACCCTTTGCCGCCATGGATTTCATGGCCTTGTGCGACAGTTTCCAGGCCATCCTGCTGGGCGAGGTGCCGGCCCTCGGCGCCCGCCAGCGCCCGGCGAAGATTGCCCGCGGCACCGAAGACGGCGCCCAGCGGGTGGTGGCCGGGGACCGCGAACTGCCGCAACTGTCGGTGCAAGACGACAGCGTACGGCGCTTCATCGCCCTGGTCGATGAATGCTATGACCGGCGCATCGCCTTGTACCTGGAAGCCGAAGTAGCGCTTGAAGCGCTCTACACTCAAGGGTATCTGGAGTTCCCGTTCCGGCGTACGCTCAGCCGCTTGCGGGAGATGCAACTGCAACGCTTCTGCTGAGGAATCGATAATGACCGAGCCTCTCTCGCATCACCTGCTGACCATGGCTTACCAGAATGGCTGGGCCAACCACAGGGTGTACAAGGCCTGCAGGCAACTGAGCCAGGATGAGTTCGTCGCCCCGCGGGCGAGTTTCTTCCCGTCGATCAAGGCCACCCTCAACCACCTCCTCACCGTCGACTGGTTTTACCTGCAGGCCCTGGAGTGCGAGCAGCGCGGCGAAGCGCCCGACCCGGACAGCCAGCGCTTCTTCGAGCCCGAGGAACCCTATGCCACCTGCCTGGAGCTGCACGCCGAGCAGGTGCAGGCCGACCACCGGCTGATCGCCTACTGCCGCCAGTTGCGTGACGACCAGTTACACCGCTACGTGAACATCGTGCGCCCCGACTGGGTGCAGCGCGAGCAACGCCTGCGCCTGCTGTCGCACCTGTTCGAGCACCAGATCCACCACCGTGGCCAGGTGCACGCGATGCTGTACGACACCTCGGTGCGACCGCCGCAGCTGGACGAGTTTTTTTGTGAGGATGAAGCGCACCTGCGCGCCCAGGACTTCGCCGAGCTGGGCTGGACCGAGGCGCAGATCTGGGGGCGCTAGTGCTGCATCCAGCCCAGGGTCAGCAGCGCCAGGACCAGGTAACGGCCGGCTTTGGCGACAGTGACGAGCATGACAAAGCGCCAGAACGGCTCGCGCATGATCCCGGCAATCAGCGTCAGGGGGTCGCCGATCACCGGCATCCAGCTCAGCAGCAGGGACCACTGGCCGTAGCGCTGGTAGCGTTGCTGGGCCTTTTCCAGCTGCTCGGGCTTGAACGCAAACCAGCGCTTGTCACGCAGGTGTTCGATGCCACGGCCCAGCAGCCAGTTGACGATTGAACCGAGGACATTACCGGCGGTGGCGATCAGCAGCAGGCTGACCAGCGCCTCGGGCTCGCGCAGCAGCAGGCCGACCAGCACGGCTTCCGATTGCAGCGGCAGCAAGGTCGCGGCGCCGAAGGCGCTGAGAAACAGCGCCCAGTAACTGAGCATCAGGGCCGGATCAGTAGTTGGCGACCACTTCGTCCTTGCCCTCGGCGGTCAGGCCGATGACCTGGTAGGCGTCCTTGTGGTCACCCATTTCCATGCCCGGCGAGCCCATGGGCATGCCCGGTACGGCCAGGCCCTTGAGGTCCGGGCGCTTGGCCAACAGCTTGATCTGTTCGGCCGGTACATGGCCTTCGACGAATTTGCCGTCGATCACCCCGGTATGGCAGGAAGCCAGGCGCGGCTCGACGCCCAGGCGCTGCTTGACTGCGCTCATGTTTGGCTCGACATGGTCGTTGACCGTGTAGCCGTTGTCCTGCAGGTGCTTGATCCATTGCTTGCAGCAGCCGCAGTTGGGGTCGCGGTACACGTCGATGGTTTGCCCGGCCTGGGCCAGGGTGCTCAAGGCCAGCAGGCCGAAGGCGACAATTTTTTTGCTCAGCATGTACTTCTCCACTTCTAGAAACGCAGGCGAACCCCGGCGACCAGGCGGGTCTGGCCGATATCGCCGTGCTCATCACGGATCTGTTCGGCGTTGTTGCCGTAGGCCCGGTTGAAGCTGATGCCCAGGTACGGGGCAAAGCCGCGGGTGATTTCGTAGCGCAGGCGCAGGCCGATCTCGCTGTCGGCAAGGCCGCTGCCCTGGTCCCGTGTCGCGTCGTTGCGGCCATAGAAGTTGGCCTCAAGCGACGGTTCGAGGATCCAGCGATTGCTCAGCAGGATAGCGTAACTGCTCTCCAGGCGCAGCGCGGTTTGCTGGCGCTCGCCAGCGTACAAGGTGGCCTCCAGCTCCAGGCCGTACAGTGGCGTGCCCTGGATGCCGAAGGCGGCCCAGGTCTGGCCACTGGCCGGTTTGAAGTCCTGGCGCAGGCCGCCGACCAGTTCCCACCAAGGGCTGATGGCATGGCCCCAGAGCGCCTGCAGCTCGGCCTTGTGGGTCACGCCCCGTTCGCGTTCGCCTTCAGTGCGCAGCCACAGGCGGTCGATGTCGCCGCCGATCCAGGCGTTGGCGTTCCAGTTCAGGGCACTGCTGCTGTCAAAGTTCTGGTATTCCAGTTGCTCGACGATCACCGCCCAGTTGCTCTGCCGGTCGTGGACCTGATGGCCGGGCAGGGGCGGGAAGGCGGCCTGGCGGTCGGCGTCGGTAATCGGCCTTAGTGGTGTACGTGGCGTCTGCGGCATCATGCCGTGGTTCATGCCCTGGTGGTTCATGTTCTGCGCGGGCATGCCTTGATGGTTCATGGCGCCGTGGCCCATGGCGGCGTGATCCATGGCCTCGGCGCGCGCCTCTTCACTGGCCAGCAAGGCCAGCAGGGCGAAGCCGCCGAGCAGCGGTCGCAAGATCGGCTCATTCATCGACGCGTACCTCGCGGAACATGCCCATCTCCATGTGATAGAGCAGGTGGCAGTGATAGGCCCAGCGCCCCAGGGCGTCGGCGCTGACCCGGTAGCTGCGCCGGCTGCCCGGGGGGATGTCGAGGGTGTGCTTGCGCACCTGGAAGCGCCCGTGTTCGTCCTCCAGGTCGCTCCACAAGCCATGCAGGTGGATCGGGTGGGCCATCATCGTGTCGTTGACCAGAGTGATGCGCAGGCGCTCGCCATAGGTCAGGCGCAGCGGCTCGGCGTCGGAGAACTTGATGCCATTGAACGACCAGGCAAAGCGCTCCATGTGCCCGGTCAGGTGCAGTTCGATCTCCCGTGACGGCTCGCGGCCATCGGGGTCGGCGAAAGTGCTCTTCAGGTCGGCGTAGGTCAGCACCCGACGGCCGTTGTTGCGCAGGCCGATGCCCGGGTCGGCGAGGTTGGGCTTGGGGCTCATGGTCTGCATGTCGACCAGCGGGTTGCCGCTTTCGCTGGCCGGGTGCTGTTGCATGCCGGCCATCATCGAGTGGTCCATGCCGGCCATCTGGCTGTGGTCCATGGCGCCCATGTCCGCCATGGCGCCGTGGCCCATATCGGCCATCGACAGGATCGGCCGCGGGTCCGGTTCCGGTACTTCGGCGCTGAGGCCGTTGCGGCGGGCCAGGGTGCCACGGGCATAGCCGCTGCGGTCCATGCTCTGGGCATAGAGGGTGTAGGCGGGCAGGTCACCGACCCGCACCAGCACGTCGTAGGTCTCGGCCACGGCGATGCGCAACTCGTCGACCTCGACCGGTTGCACCGGTTGGCCGTCGGCGGCAATCACGGTGAGCTTCAGGCCCGGAATGCGAAAGTCGAAGTAGCTCATGGCCGAACCGTTGATCAGGCGCAGGCGCACGGTGTCGCCGGGCTCGAACAGGCAGGTGAAGTTGCCGTCTGGCGGCTGGCCGTTGAGCAGGTAGGTGTAGGTGGCGGCGCTGATGTCGGCAAGGTCGGTAGGGCTCATGCGCATGGCTGCCCAGGCCTTGCGCTCGGTGACGGTTTGCTGCCAGCCGTTGCTGGCGACATCGTCGATGAAGTCGCCAACGGTGCGCTTGTGGTAATTGAAGGCATCCGACTGCTTTTTCAGGGTCGCCATCAGCTCACCGGGGGCCTGGTCGCTCCAGTCGCTGAGCAACAGCACGTAGTCGCGCTGATAGCGATGGGGTTCGGGCACCTTGGGCTCGATGACAATGGCGCCATAGACTCCGGCCTGCTCCTGCAAGCCGGAATGGCTGTGGTACCAGTAGGTACCGCTCTGCTCCAGGGTAAAGCGGTACAGGTACTCGCCACCGGGCTCGATGCCGGCAAAGCTCAGGCCCGGCACGCCATCCATGTTGGCCGGGAGGATGATCCCGTGCCAGTGCAGCGAGGTCGGCTCGCCCAGGCGGTTGCGCACCCGCAGGGTCACCGTGTCGCCTTGCCGCCAACGCAGGGTCGGGCCGGGCAGGCTGTTGTTGATGGTCAGGGCCGTGCGCGAGCGGCCAGTGATGTTCACCGGCGTCTGACCGATGAACAGCTCGAAGTGCTGGCCGCTCAGTTCATTGCTGAACACCGCAGGTGCGGCAAACGCCGGCAGGCGCCAGAGGCCGAGGCCGGCCAGGGCGCTGCCGGCGGCAAAGCCCTTGACGAAGGTTCGGCGGGTCGGGTGTCGAAGCATAGGGTGCCATTCCAGGGGCGGGGATGACACGACCTTAGCCAGCGCTGACTGTCAGTAAACTGAGCAGTGGATTACAGATTTGTCAGTTGCCGGTGCAGGTGGCGGTTCACTGGCGGCCGCAGGTCGGTATACTCCGCGCCGCACGGAGCCCATCACCATCAAGGAACAGCGATTCATGCAGGCAATCAAGGCCTATTTCAAACGCCACGGCCACGACCCCTTCAAGCTTGGCGAAGGGCGCATCAGTGGTTACATCTCGGCTGCCCTGGGGCTGCTCAGCCTGCTGGCGGTGCTGTGTTTCCTGTTTCCGCAGTGGCTGACCTTTGCCGAGTTCCGCAAGGTCTACAGCGTGCACTTCGCCCGCACCGTACTGCTGATCGGGCTGATCCTGGCCTTTGCCCTGGGCACCCTGAACATCCTCCTCAACAAGCGCAAGCGCCTGGGCTTCACCGGCATCAGCGCAGCGGGGCTGGCGATGTTTCTGGGCGGTACCAACATCCAGACCGAAGTCATTGGCCAGACCCCGTACTCGCTGGGCCTGGACTGGTTCGTGCTGGCGCTGCTGGTGTCGGCGGTGATCTTCATCCCGCTGGAAAAGCTCTACGCCAAGGACCCGCAGCAGAACATCCTGCGCCCGCACTGGCGCACCGACCTCAGTTACTTTTTCGTCAGCCACATGCTGGTGCAGTTCATCCTTATTTTCGTCACCGCCTCATCCAGCTGGCTGGCCGCCTGGGTAGTGTCCGATACCCTGCAGGCCAAGGTGCAAAGCCTGCCGATCGTGGTGCAGTTTCTGCTCGCGGTGTTTGTCGCCGACCTCGGCCAGTACTGGCTGCACCGCCTGTATCACGTGGTGCCGTGGATGTGGCGCTTTCATGCGGTGCACCACTCGAGCACGCACATGGACTGGCTGGCCGGTTCGCGTATCCACTTCTGCGAGATTCTCCTGACCCGCACCGGGGTGCTGGCGCCCTTGATCCTGCTGGGCTTCTCGCCCCAGGCGATGAACGCCTATGTGATCCTGGTCGGCGTGCAGGCGGTACTGGCCCACGCCAACGTGCGTATCGATGGCGGCTGGCTCAACTACTTGCTGGTGTTGCCGCGTTATCACCACTGGCACCACGCCCGGCACAAGGATTACATTTACAAGAACTACGCGATCCACACACCGCTGGTGGACATACTGTTCGGCACCTTCAAGCTGCCACCCAAGGAATGGCCGGCGCGTTATGGTGTGTTCGGCAAGGACCTGCCAGACGGCATCGTTAGCCAGCACCTGTACCCACTACGCAAGGCCGAGCCCAAGGCGCCGCCACCGCCACCGGCTGCCTGAAGCGGCTTTGTGCCCGGCCCCTGACTGCGTTAGCCTTGAGGGGTCAACGCAAGGAGTATCCATGGACAAGGTTATCGTGATCACTGGCGCCAGCCGCGGCATTGGCGCCGCCACCGCGCGCCTGGCCGCACGCGTCGGTTACCGTATCTGCATCAACTACCTGACCGATGACGAGGCTGCCCAGCGGGTGCTGGCCGAGGTCCGCGAGCTGGGCGCCGAAGCCATCGCGGTCAAGGCCGATGTCAGTGTCGAGGATGAGATCATCCAGCTGTTTCTGCGCGTGGATGCCGAGCTCGGGCCGGTCACCGCACTGGTCAACAATGCCGGCACCATCGGCCAGAAGAGCCGGGTCGAGGAAGTGTCGGAGTTTCGCCTGCTCAAGCTGATGAAAACCAACGTGGTCGGGCCGATGCTGTGCGCCAAGCATGCGCTGCAGCGCATGTCGACCCGCCATGGCGGGCAGGGCGGCAGCATCGTCAACGTTTCATCGGTAGCGGCACGGCTGGGTTCGCCCAACGAGTACGTCGACTATGCCGCCTCCAAGGGGGCGCTGGACACCTTCACGCTGGGCCTGGCCAAGGAAGTTGCGGGTGAAGGTGTGCGGGTCAATGCCGTGCGCCCGGGTTACATCTTCACCGACTTCCATGCGCTCAGCGGCGACCCGGATCGGGTCAGCAAGCTGGCGCCGGGCATTCCCATGGGCCGGGGCGGGCAGGCAGAAGAAGTGGCCGAGGCGATTCTTTGGCTGCTGTCAGACAAAGCCTCTTACTCCACTGGCAGTTTCCTTGACCTGGGGGGTGGGCGCTGATCAGCCGATCATCTCCTCGATACGCTGGGCCAGGGTATCGAGGCTGAACGGCTTGCTCAGCACCCGGGTAGTCGGCTCGAACACACCGCCGCCCAGCACCGCCTGTTCGGCGTAGCCGGTGATGAACAGCACTTTCAATCCGGGCCGCAACTGGCGGGCGGCCGCCACCAGTTGTTGGCCGTTCATGCCGCCGGGCATGCCGACATCGCTGATCAACAGGTCAATGGCCGCGCCGTTTTGCAGTGCCGCCAAGGCGCTGTGGCCGTCGCCGAATTCGATTTTGGTGTAACCCAGGTCGCTGAGTACCTCGCCCACCAGCATGCGAATGGTTGCTTCATCATCGACCAGCATCACCGTCATGTCGCGCAGTTCACGCGGCGTGCGGGCAACCGGCAGCGGCTCGCTGGCGGGTAAACTGGCGCTGTCCAGGCGCGGCAGGTACAGGTGCACGCTGGTGCCCTGGCCAGGCTCCGAATAGACCCGCACCTGGCCACCGGACTGACGCACGAAACCATAGACCATCGACAGCCCCAGGCCCGTACCCTGGCCCACCGGCTTGGTGGTGAAGAACGGGTCGAAGGCGCGTGCCAGCACTTGCGGCGACATGCCTCTGCCGTTATCGCTGACGCTCAGGGCCAGGTAGTCACCGGGGGGCAGGTCCAGGTGCGCGGCGATCTGGTCATCGGCCTGCAGATGGCGGGTTTCGATGGTGATCCGGCCACCGCCCGGCATGGCGTCGCGGGCATTGATACAGAGGTTGAGCAGGGCGTTTTCCAGTTGCGATGAATCGATGCTGGCCCGGCAGGTAGCGCTGGCGGTAAACAACTCGATCTCGATATGCGGGCCGACGCTACGGCGGATCAGTTCGGTCATGCCGCTGACCAGGCGGTTGACATCGATGGTGCGCGGTTCCAGGGTCTGGCGCCGGGAGAAGGCCAGCAACCGGTGGACCAGGGACGCTGCGCGGTTGCACACGTCCTGGGCGGTGCGCAGGTAGGGATCGATATGCTGGTGACGGCCGCGCCCGATCAGGTTGCGCGACAGCTCCAGGGAACCGCTGATACCGGTCAGCAGGTTGTTGAAGTCATGGGCGATGCCGCCGGTGAGCTGGCCTACCGCTTCCATTTTCTGCGCCTGGCGCAAGGCCTCTTCGGTCTTGCGCAGGCGTTTTTGCTCACGGATCCGCTCGCTGATGTCGTAGGCGAACAGGTAAGCGCCGATCAACTGCCCGTGCGGGTCATGCAGCGGGCTGAAACGCAGTTCGTAGTGGCGGTGCTGGTCGCCTGCGCCAAACTCGGCAATCTCGACGAACGCTTCACCTTTGAGCGCCCGTGTCCAGAGCAGCAGGCCGCGGGCGCAGTCCTCGGGATGCTTGGCCATTTGATCAGGCAAGCTGTCGCCGACGCTCGGCGTCAGGCCGAAAAGCCGCTGGAACTCATCGCGGGCAGCGCGGTTGATAGCCAGCCAGCGCATGTCCAGATCCACCACCTGGATCTGCGCCAGGGTGGCTTCGACCACATCGGTGAGGATCTTGCGTTCTGCCACCGCCTGGGCAACCCGTTGTTCCAGCTCCTGGTTGAGACGCCTGAGGGCGGATTCGGCGCGCTTGCGTGCAGTCACATCCTGGAACAGCACTGCGACCTGCTTGCGACTGGCCGGCTCCATGCGAAAGGCGCAGATATCCAAGTGGCGGCCGGTGGCCACCAGTTCTTGCTCAAAGCGGATCGGGTTGCCGCTGTGCAGCACCGGACCGTAGCGGGCAATCCAGCCTTCGGCCTCATCGGGGACCAGCTGCCGCAGGGTTTGGCCTACCACGTTGTCGATCCCGGCATGCTTGGCGTAGGCGGCGTTGGCTTCGATGTGGATATAGTCGCTGAGCGGGCCGTGGGGGCCGTCGAAGAATTCGATGATGCAAAAGCCTTCGTCCATGGCCTCGAACAGAAAGCGGTAGCGCTGCTGGGTGTCGGCCAGGGCCTGATTGTCTGGTTCATGGCCTGCGCCGTTGCGCTCGGCCAGCTGTACTTTGAGCAGATTGTTTTGCTGCTGCAACTGCTCAAGTTGCTGGCGAAGGGACTGCAGTTCGTTCGACGACATGCGCGTGTTCCGACCTGGGGACTGCGGCAAATGTAGCGTCCCGCGCAGCACTCAACAACTGCGCGGCTGCAGGTCGGGCGGATCAATGGCCGTGGTAGCGAGCGCTGGCCCATTCCCACCAGAGGGCGTTCAGTTCGCAGTACGGTGCAATCCGCCCGGTGGTTTCGGCATACAGGTCGTCCCGGTCGAGTTTCGAGGGGATGAAACCCAGGCTGCGCAGGTCTCGGTCGATCAGCGCTGCACTGCTGTCCAGCGCCTTGATCGGCTGGCGTTGGTAGGGGCGCGGGTCTTCACCGTAATACACCTTGGCCGGGCCGAAGGGTACGCCCTCAAGGCGGATATGACCGAGGTTGTTCAAATGGCCTTCAGCAATGCTGCCGTCGGCGAAGATCACCTTGTAGGCCGCGCCGGGAACCCCGCCCAGCTTGCCGTCGTCCAGGCTCAGCTCCAGCCAGTTGCTGGTGGCCGCCGGGTTGATCTGCTCCCGGCTGAGCTTGCCGGCATCGGTGGCCGCCGGATGGGTACTGACCGTACCGTGCTCGCGCAGGCTATCGACGCGCCGCGACTGCGGTTTGCTGGTTTGCGCCGGGATGCGCAGGCTGCTGCCCGAAGCCTCGGCAGAGCTATTACGCTGCACCGCAAGCCACGGCATCAGGCGTTCGTCGATGCGTTCGATCAGATCGTCCAGGTGTTCACCGGCCTGCTCCAGGTCGCTCAGCACCAGCGCCTGGCGTTGCTCATCGAGTGCCAGGAAGGTCGCACTGGCACATACCGCCATGATGATCTGCGCAAGCTCTGCACGCAGCACCTCGGCATTCAGGCTTTCTTCAAGCAGGGCATCCGGGCTGGTCTTCAGTTTGCAGTTGAGCAGCACATGGCGCAGCAAATCGTAAAGCTGCTCGGCGTGTTTTTTCGGGTCGCGATTGACCAGGCGCAGCACCCGCTTGAGCCCGTGGCCGGGGCCGGGTACCCAGCCGAGCAGGGCCAGGGCCAGGTCGAAATAGGCGTCGTCCTGCTCCTGAGCGTCGCCAGCAAGGTTCAGGGCCAGGATCGCCTCGACCGTGTCATAGGTGTTAAGGGCCTGGGCCAGGTGCGGGATGTTGCCGGCGTCGATGGCATCGGACAGGGTCACGCCGGCAGCCTTGATGTCGTAGGCGAAGTCATCGTCGCTGTCTTCGTCGTCCTCTTCGTCGATAACTTCTTCGTCCTCCTGCGGGTCTTCAGCGTCGCCCAGGCACTCCCAGCGTATGGCTTGGTAAACCGGCAGTTTGCGGGCGTGTTCGAGCAAGTCATGGGGGAAGATCACGTGCAGCAGTGCGCGGGTATCGATGCCGTAAAGCAGGGCCACGGCTGCGGCCTCGAACGACCAGTAGCCAACGTAGCCGCTTATATCGTCGCCATGGGTGTCGTACCAGCTGGCGTGCAGGAAGTGTTCGTACCATTGCTCGCAGTAGCCCTGCAGGCGGCTGGCCGCTTGCTCGGGGCTGGTGGCATAGATGGTTTGCACCAACGGCGTGGCGTAATCCTGGTACCACTCATCGACATCGTAACGGTCGGGCAGTATCCGGCTCAGCAGGTCTTCATAGAGGGTGTCTTGTTCGGCGTAGCCGCCGTTGTCCATCAGCGCGACGAAGCGTTCGAGCAGGTCGTGGCGGCCGAGCAGGATGCACAGGCTGATGACCTGCATGCATTCGTGATGCTCTTCGACATCGTCCAGATTCAGCGGGGCGACGTCTGGCGCCTCGGTGTAGACGGCCATCTTGTGTTGCAGCTGTTGGTACTCATCGATCAGCACCGCAAGCAAGGCGGGCAGGGTGTCGATAGAGACGCCAGCGGTGTAGCTGATCAGCACGTGGTCAAAGGCCCAGCCTTTCGTATGCCGGGCGCGGAACACTGCTTCCTGTTCATCGGAGTTGGCCTGCAGGCGATTGTCCTGCAAGAATGCCCGGGACTCCTGGTAGTTTTCCAGGAAGCGTTGGTAACGCTGCGGCGTAAGAAAATGCTGTCGCTTGTACATCTCATCCATCCCTGGGCGTTCGAGCGCGCAGGGTGCAGCAAGCGCGCTCGAAGTTCAACCGCCGCTCAGAACGAACGGACGATTTTGCCCAGGGTCTCCATGGCCTTTTCCGATTGCTCGGTCCAGGGGCTGCCATAGTTGAGGCGGATGCAGTTGCGAAAGCGCCGGGTCGGCGAAAAAATCGGCCCCGGGGCGATGCTGATGCCCTGGGCCAGGGCCATCTGGAACAGCTTGAGCGAGTCCATTTGCTCGGGCAGCTCCAGCCACAGGAAGTAACCGCCAGCTGGATGGCTGACCCGGGTCTGTGGCGGGAAATACCGGGCAATGGCCGCGAGCATCGCCGCCTGTTGTTCCTCCAGGGCGTAGCGCAGCCTGCGCAGGTGGCGGTCGTAGCCGCCGTGCTGCAGGTAGTCGGCAATCGCTGCCTGGGCCGGCATCGAGGCGCACAGCGAGGTCATCAGCTTCAGTCGTTCGATCTTCTGCGCATAACGCCCGGCGGCCACCCAGCCGATCCGGTAGCCGGGGGCCAGGCTCTTGGCGAACGAGCCGCAGTGCATCACCAGGCCGTCGGTGTCGAAGGCCTTGGCTGGTTTCGGTGCCTGCTGGGCGTAGTACAGCTCGGCGTAGACGTCGTCTTCGATCAACGGCACCTGATGCTCGCGCAAGAGCTCCACAAGCTGCTGTTTCTTCTCCTCCGGCATGCTTGCGCCTACCGGGTTCTGGAAGTTGGTCATGCACCACACGGCCTTGACCGGGTGCTTGGCCAGGGTCTGGGCCAGCACCCCGAGGTCGATGCCTTCGCGCGGGTGCACGGGGATTTCCACCGCCTTGAGCTTGAGCCGCTCGAGGATTTGCAGGCAGGCATAAAAAGCCGGTGCCTCGATGGCCACCAGGTCGCCCGGCTCGGTCACCGCCTGCAGGCACAGGTTCAGGGCCTCCAGTGCGCCGTTGGTGATCAGCAGTTCTTCCATGGGCAGCATCAGGCCGCCGACCATGTAGCGCAGGGCAATCTGCCGGCGCAGTTGCGGGTTGCCCGGCGACAGGTCGGTGACCACCATGCGCGGGTCCATCTCGCGGCTGGCGCTGGCCATGGAGCGGGCCAGGCGCGGCAGCGGGAACAGGTTGGGGCTGGGGAACGCCGAGCCGAAGGCCACGGTTTGCGGGTCCTTGATCGAGTCGAGAATCGAGAACACCAGCTCGCTGACATCCACCTCGGTGGACTCGCTGGCTTGCTCGATGATCTGCGGCTCGCTGAACTGACGCGGCGCGTGGGCGTTGACGAAGTAGCCCGAGCGCGGCCGCGCGCGGATCAGCCCGCGGCGCTCCAGCAGGTAATAGGCCTGGAACACCGTGGACGGGCTGACGCCGTGGGTCTGGCTGGCGTATCGCACCGACGGCACGCGCTGGCCGGGGCCCAGGACCCCGGAGCGAATCAGTTCGGCAATGTCGTCGGCGAATTTCTCGTAGCGTTTCATCATGGCTCGAAAGGTTTCGGATGCTCGGGCAGTGTATGGGATCAGCGGTTCAAAGGCGCGACAAAACGGCTGTGGGCGACGCTGCGGATGCCCGGTTCGTCGGTGTCGACCAGTTCGAAGCTGATGTCCTGGGAGCTGCTTTGCGGACGGTCGGCCAACATCGCCACCGACACCGGCAAGTCGCTCATTTCCCCGGCTGCCAGGCTGAACTCGGTCTTGCCGTGCAGTTCGAAGCCTTCGGCATCGAGCAGGCGCAGGCGATAGTGCTGGGCTTGCTGGGTCTTGTTGATGACCTTGAGGGTGTAGATGTTCTCGATTTGCCCGGCATTGTTCTCGCGGAACAGGCCACGGTCCTTGATCACGTCCATCGACACCATCGGCCGCTGCTGCAGGGCGATGACCAGGGCGCCGATCATTACCACCAGGGCGGTGACGTAACCGAGCAGGCGCGGCCGCAGCCAGTTGGTGGTGCCGCCTTGCAGGGTGTGTTCGGACTTGTAGCCGACCAGGCCGCGGGCGTAGCCCATCTTGTCCATGATCGAATCACAGGCATCGATACAGGCAGCGCAACCAATGCACTCCATCTGCAGGCCGTCACGGATGTCGATACCGGTCGGGCAGACCTGCACGCACATATGGCAATCGATGCAATCGCCCAGGCCTTTGGCCTTGTGGTCGACTTCCTTTTTGCGCGGGCCGCGGGACTCGCCACGGGCCGGGTCGTAGGCGACGGTCAGGGTGTCCTTGTCGAACATCACGCTCTGGAAACGCGCATACGGGCACATGTGCATGCACACCGCTTCACGCAGCCAGCCGGCGTTGATGTAGGTGGCGCCGGTGAAGAACAGAATCCAGAACAGGCTGACACCGCCCAGTTGCAGGGTGAACAGTTCCTCGGCCAGCGGGCGGATCGGGGTGAAATAGCCGACGAAGGTCAGCCCGGTGAGCAGGCTGATGCCCAGCCACAAGGTGTGCTTGGCCGAGCGCCGGGCCAGTTTGTTCAGGCTCCACGGCGCGGCATCCAGCTTGATGCGCTGGTTGCGTTCACCTTCGGTGACCTTTTCGCACCACATGAAGATCCAGGTCCAGGAACTCTGTGGGCAGGTATAGCCACACCAGACTCGGCCGGCGAACACGGTGATGGCAAACAGGCCGAAGGCGCAGATGATCAGCAAGGCCGAGAGCAGGATGAAATCCTGTGGCCAGAAAGTGGCGCCGAAAATGTGGAACTTGCTATCGGCCAAGTCCCAAAGCACGGCCTGACGACCGTCCCAGTTCAACCAGACGGTGCCGAAGAACAGCAAAAACAGAAAACCCGCACCCGCCAGGCGCAGGTTACGAAACAAGCCGGTGAAACTACGGGTGTGGATCTGTCTGTCGCTGCTGGCAGGCTTCTTCTTGAAAGTGGAAGGCTCAGCAATTTCAACGATCTGGACGGGAATTCTATCGCTCATGGTTCGTCGCTCATCAGGCCTCGATCAGGCCAGAGCACTATGGCGCCCCATCTGTTTGCATAACAGGCTCAGCTATTTCGATAAAAACCGTATCAGATTTTCCGTAAAAAGCCTGCAGGCCTCAGATTATCGAGCCCTCCTCGGTGCTCTTGAGGTGCCTGCGACCATCCACCGCACCCGCTACAGTCAGGGCGTCGGCTTCTTGTTCAGTGATCGGTACGCGTTCGCCGTTGAGCTCGGCAACCGACATGCGCAGGGCTTCGTCGGTGACGATCCGCACCTGCGTGGCTTCGCCCTCGATGCGTGCGTTGTGATCGCCGATCAGGGTGCAGCGCTGGTTGGTCTGGTCAATTTCAATAGGCATGGCCGCTTCCTCGTTGCTGGGGTCCTATGTTTGGGACCGCGCGAGCGCACGGGATGCTGGCGGCAACCGATCAGCGGTCAGTGGCGCACTTGCAGGTGCGGCCGTTGTCCATCGAATAATCCCTCCTGCACGGACAAAGCCCATGGACGCCTGGTGGCATCAAGTCTGGATTACCCTGGTGGCGGAGTTTGCCGACATCACCGATGCCAAGCAGCTTACCCAGGTGACAGTGCGCCTGGTCATGGCCGCGCTGCTGGGTGCCATTCTCGGCTTTGAGCGCGAGCTCAAGGGCAAGGCCGCCGGGGTACGCACCCATATGCTGGTGGCCCTCGGCGCGGCGCTGTTCGTACTGGTGCCGCGCATGGCCGGGGCCGACGATGCGGCATTGAGCCGGGTGGTGCAGGGGATCGTCGCCGGGATCGGTTTTCTTGGCGCCGGGACCATTCTCAAGGGGCACGACCAGGACGTCAGCAATGTCAAAGGCCTGACCACCGCGGCGGGCCTGTGGATGACAGCGGCGATCGGCGTGGCAGCGGGCATGGGGCGTGAAGCTACGGCGGTGATCAGCACCGTGCTGGCCTTGCTGGTATTGGGGGTGATGCCGTTGGTGGTCAATCGCTTTGAGAAGGACGAGGACGAAAACGGCGAGGGCGGGAAGCACTGAGGGGAGCCTAAGCTCCCCTCAAAGATTGTTGCGTGCTCTCATTTTTGTTATTGGAGGGCGGCCTATTGTTGTTTTTGGTGACCGTTGCCTCTGCATCACTGGCGATCCCCATCCGGGATCAAGAGCAAACGTATTTTTTTGAGCGCTGATCTACCTTCATCATTGCTGATCCAACCGTGACCTGCGCTACCTTGGGGTAGTTTTATTGTTTTGTGTCCGGTTGCGGGGCAAGCCCCTGGAAAGCACATCCTCTCCAAAAAAATCTGTTAGCTGCGCCTCTGTCGTGTTGTTCTTGTTATGTCAGAGTCGTTTCGTCTTATTTTTATTGGGTATGTCGCACTTTTTATTGTTCTTGTACCTGAGATATAGCAGGTGCCGTGCCAACTTTTTAAAACCCAATAAAATCAATGGCTTGAAGGTTTTATCAAAAAACGGTCCCGGGAAATTCTGTCGATTTGTTTCCGTGTTACCCGGAATTTCCCTGAAAAGTGCGGGCGCGGTAACACCCAGGGGGTGATTGGGCTGTTACCGCCTGTGTTCAGCGTGCGTTCCGCGCGCGTGCCACCCGCGAACCGGTGGTACGGCCGAGTACCGCACTGATACGCAAGCCCGCGGCAATCAAGCGCTCCAGGTCGATACCGGTGTCGATGCCCAGGCCCTGGAGCATGTACAGCACGTCTTCGCTGGCAACGTTACCGCTGGCGCCTTTGGCATAGGGGCAGCCGCCGAGGCCCGCAACAGAGCTGTCGAACACGCTGATGCCTTCGAGCAGGCTGGCATAGACGTTGGCCAGGGCCTGGCCATAGGTGTCATGAAAGTGCCCGGCCAGTTGCTCGCGTGGCACCTGGGCGCCGACCACTTCGAACAGGCGCCGGGTGGCCCCGGGGGTACCGGTGCCGATGGTGTCGCCCAGCGACACTTCATAGCAGCCCATGTCGTGCAGCTCGCGGGCCACCGGGGCGACCTGCTCGGCGCTGATCGTGCCTTCATAGGGGCAACCCAGCACGCAGGACACATAACCGCGCACCCGCACCCCGTGTTGACGCGCCGCTGCCATGATCGGCGCGAAGCGCTGCAGGCTGTCGCTGATCGAGCAGTTGATGTTGCGCTGGGAAAACGCCTCGGACGCCGCCGCGAACACGGCCACCTCCTTGACCCCGGCTGCCAGCGCATCTTCGAAACCGCGCAGGTTCGGCGCCAGGGCTGCGTAGGTCACGCCACTGTGTTGCTGGATATTGGCGAACACCTCGGCGGAACCGGCCATCTGCGGCACCCACTTGGGCGAAACGAAGCTACCCACCTCGATGTAAGACAGGCCGGCGGCGCTCAGGTCATCGACCAGCCGGACCTTGTCGGCCACGCTGATGGGCTGGGCTTCGTTCTGCAGGCCGTCGCGCGGGCCGACTTCGACCAGGCGGACTTTTTCAGGCAATGACATGGGCAGGGTTCCTCAGGGCTCAATGGCTGTTTTTCTGGTTGTTCAGGGTCGCGGCCAGGGCTTGCTCGCAGCGTTCCTCGGCTGTATCCAGCTCCAGTTGCATCTGCTGGATGTCGAGCAGTTGCTGTTCGAGTTGGGCACGGCGTTCGGCGATCTTCGCCAGCATGCTGTGCAACTGCTTCAGGTTGCCGCTGGAAGGGTCATAGAGCTCGATCAGCTCACGGCATTCGGCCAGGGAAAAGCCAATGCGCTTGCCGCGCAGAATCAGCTTCAGGCTGACCTTGTCGCGGGCCGAGTAGACCCGTTCCAGGCCTCGGCGTTCCGGGCTGAGCAGGCCCTGTTCTTCATAGAAGCGGATCGCCCGGGTGGTAATGTCCAGCTCGCGGGACAGGTCGGAAATGCTGTAGGTCTGGCTGCTCATTGCTTGGCTCGGTAAAAGGGCATGGAGCTAAGCTAATTGCAGGTTGACGTATACGTCAAGCAGGGATTGGCAGGGCTATGCCCTGCATCGCCGGTAACGCCGGCTTGTGTCTTGAGGTAGGAATAGAATCAGAAGTGAGAGCGGTGAATGGCAAGCTGTACGCCGGTAGTGCTTAAAGCACGCGTGGGAGCAAAGCTGCCATTCACCTCTCCACTCTGGCCCGAGCCCGAACAGTTGATTGAGCGCCTCTCGAATCACAAGCGTGGGCCAAGCCAGAGCGCTCTCACAACTGAGTGTAAGAGGGTTCAGCCATGTTGTCTTCTGTTGGAATCGACACTGCCAAAGCCACTTTGGAAATCTGCATCAAACCTCAGAAAATCCGCTTCGAAGTGGCCAACAACTCCGCAGGCTTCGAGGCGTTGCTTGAGCGTCTGAAGGACTTCAAGATCAGTCGAGTGCTGATCGAAGCGACCGGCGGCTACGAGAAAGAAGTGCTGATTGCATTGCGCTCGGCGGGTTTCGAAACCATCTGCATCAATCCAGCCCGTGCGCGGAAATTCGCCGATGCCATGGGTAAAAAAGCCAAAACCGACAAGATCGACGCCGAGGTCCTTGCGGACTTCGCTGCACACCTCAGCGCTCCTCAAGGCCAACCGATCAGCCCGGAACGCGAAGAACTGCGCGAGTTGGTGAAGCAGCGCGCCCAATTTGTGCAGAGCCGTGATGACTACAAACGGCGTCGCCTGCAATGCCGCTCGGCAATGGTGATGGCCCACTTTGATGAGCACATAGAACAGCTGAAAGTGCTGATCAAACGCCTCGACGAAGAAATTGACCAGGCGATGGTGCAACTTGACGATACCAGGGCGCGTCAGTTGTTGGCGGTGAGCGGAATCGGTCGGGTAACCGCCGCAAATCTGCTCGCCTCACTGCCTGAACTGGGGCAGTTGGACCGCCGTCAAATCGCCGCGCGGGTGGGCGTAGCGCCTTACAACAACGATAGCGGTAGCCATCGAGGGCACCGCCAGATATGGGGGGGGCGGGCGCATGTAAGGCGAGTTCTGTACATGTCGAGCTGGATCATCATCCGCCACAACACGGAATTTAAAGCACGCTACGAAGCACTTCGGGAGCGTGGCAAGTGCGCCAAAGTGGCCCTCGTAGCCTGCATGCGGGTGCTGATCGTCAGGCTGAATGCAATGCTGCGGGACAATACCCCTTGGCGAGTGCAAACAGCCTGATCAAGACAGTTGCTCCCACAATGGCTCTGTGTTCACTGCAACGGCACCTCAGCCTTGGCCGCCCGCTCATCCTGCGCCACCACGCCCTGGCACAGCTCGATGATCTGTTCGCGCATCCAGCGGTTGGCCGGGTCCTGGTCGGTGCTTTCGTGCCAATACAGATGGGTTTCCAGTGGCGGTACATCCACCGGCAGGCTGACATGGTTGAGCTGGTGGCGACGGGCGAAACGCTCCGGAACGGTCATGACCATGTCGGTCTGCTGCAGCACCTGGGAAGCCATCAGGTAATGCTGGGAGCGCAGGGCAATCTTGCGCTGCACGCCCATCTTGCCCAGGGCCAGGTCGACATAACCCAGGCCGTTGCGCCGGCTGGAGATATGAATGTGGGTCATGCCCAGGTAGTCGTCCAGGCTGAGCGGGTCCTTGAACAGCGGATGGCCCTGGCGCATGGCGCAGACGTAACGGTCCTGCATCAGTTTGACGTGGCGCACCTGCGGGTCGGTGTTGAGCGGCGCATCGACGGCAAAGTCCAGGCGCCCGGCGGCCAGTTCCTTGGTGGTTTCCCGGCGCTTGCACAAAAAGCTTTCGATCGCCACCGCCGGCGCCAGGCGGCGCAGGCGTTGGAACAGCAGCGGCAAGATCACCGCCTCGGTGAGGTCGGTCATGCTGATGCGAAAGGTCTTGTTGGCCTGCAGCGGGTTGAAGATGCGGCTCTCCTGCACCGACACGCGCAGCAGCGAGAGGGCATTGCGCACCGGGCCGATGATGTTTTGCGCCATCGGCGTGGGCACCATGCCCTGGGCGGTGCGCACGAACAGCGGGTCATTGAAGGTTTCGCGCAGGCGCGCCAGGGCGTTGGATACCGCCGGCTGGGTAATGCCGACGATCTGCCCGGCCCGGGTCAGGTTGGCTTCGGTGTAGATGGCATCGAAGACGATGAACAGATTCAGGTCGACCTTGCTCAGGTTCATGGGCGCTGCTCTTATTGGTGTTATCCGTGGATCATATATCGGTTATGAATGTTTATACACGCTGAGAATAGACTAGGTGGATTTTGCCTGCTGATCTAGGATCGATATCAGATCCCTTTTCTACTGAAGGTACTGCCCATGGATTTCGCCTATTCACCCAAGGTCCAGGCGCTGCGTGAACGTGTCACGGCGTTCATGGAGGCCTATGTCTATCCCGCCGAAGCGGTGTTCGAGCGCCAGGTTGCCGAAGGCGATCGCTGGCAGCCGACGGCGATCATGGAAGAGCTCAAGGCCAAGGCCAAGGCCGAGGGCTTGTGGAACCTGTTTCTGCCCGAGTCGGAGCTGGGCGCGGGCCTGACCAACCTCGAGTATGCCCCCCTGGCGGAAATCATGGGCCGCTCGCTGCTCGGCCCCGAGCCGTTCAACTGCTCGGCGCCGGACACCGGCAACATGGAAGTGCTGGTGCGTTACGCCAATGAAGCACAGAAGCGCCAATGGCTTGAGCCGCTGCTGCGTGGTGATATCCGCTCGGCGTTCGCCATGACCGAACCCGATGTGGCTTCGTCCGATGCTACCAATATGGCCGCCCGCGCCGTGCGCGACGGTGACGAGTGGGTGATCAATGGTCGTAAGTGGTGGACTTCCGGGGCCTGCGATCCGCGCTGCAAGATCATGATCTTCATGGGCCTGAGCAACCCGGAAGGCCCGCGTCACCAGCAGCATTCGATGATCCTGGTGCCCACCGACACTCCCGGGGTGAAGATCGTGCGCCCGCTGCCGGTGTTCGGCTACGACGACGCGCCCCATGGCCATGCCGAAGTGCTGTTCGAGAACGTGCGCGTGCCTTACGAGAACGTGCTGCTCGGCGAGGGCCGCGGTTTCGAGATCGCCCAGGGGCGCCTTGGCCCGGGGCGCATCCACCACTGCATGCGCTCGATCGGCATGGCGGAGCGTGCCCTGGAACTGATGTGCAAGCGCTCGGTGGAACGTACCGCCTTTGGCCGGCCGTTGGCGCGCCTGGGTGGCAACGTCGACAAGATTGCCGACTCGCGGATGGAAATCGACATGGCCCGGCTGCTGACCCTCAAGGCCGCGTACATGATGGACACCGTCGGCAACAAGGTCGCCCGCAGCGAAATCGCCCAGATCAAGGTGGTGGCACCGAACGTGGCCCTCAAGGTCATCGACCGGGCAATCCAGATCCATGGCGGCGCCGGCGTCTCGGCTGATTTCCCGCTGGCCTACATGTACGCCATGCAGCGCACCCTGCGCCTGGCCGACGGCCCGGACGAAGTGCACCGCGCGGCGATCGGCAAGTACGAGATCGGCAAGTACGTGCCCAGGGAACTGCTCCGTAGCGGTCACTGATGCTTGCCGCGCAAGCCCGTCTCTTTTCCTGGGGCGGGCTTGCCCCGCGAACGGGTCGAGTACAGTGAACACAACACCCCAGCGCTAAGCAGGGCAATGGTCACCCCCAGCGACAGCATCGGCGGCACGGCACCGATCAGGCCGTGGTAGAAAATCTTGCTGCCGATGAACACCAGCACCAGCGCCAAGGCGTACTTGAGGTAAATAAAGCGGTGCATCAGCGCCGCCAGGGCAAAGTACAGCGCCCGCAACCCGAGAATGGCGAAGATGTTCGAGGTGTAGACAATGAACGGGTCCTGGGTGATGGCAAAGATTGCCGGCACGCTGTCGACGGCGAACACCAGGTCGGCCAGCTCGATCAGTACCAGGGCCAGGAACAGCGGCGTGGCATAGCGCAGCGCCTTGCTCTGCCCGGCCGGGGTGATGTGCACGAAAAAACGCGGGCCGTGCAGCTCGTCGGTGACCCGCAGGTGTCGGCGGACGAATTTGAGCACCGGATTGTTCGCCAGGTCCGGGTGGGGTTCTGTGCCGGAGAACAGCATTTTCACTCCCGTGCACAGCAGGAAGGCACCGAACACATAGAGGATCCAGTCGAACTCCTGCACCAGCGCACTGCCCAGGCCAATCATGATCGCCCGCAGCACCACTACCCCGAGAATGCCCCAGAACAGCACCCGGTGCTGGTAGCGGCGGGGGATGGCGAAGAAGCTGAAGATCATTGCCATGACGAACACGTTGTCCATCGACAACGACTGCTCGATGAGAAAGCCGGTATAGAATTCCAGGGCCTTCTGCGCGCCCAGCTCGAACCACAGCCATACGCCGAACAGCACGCCAACGCTGAAGTAGCCGGCATACAGCAGCAGGCTTTCGCGCATTTCGATTTCGTGCAATTTGCGGTGCAGTACGCCCAGGTCCAGCACCAGCAGGGTCAGGACGATGCCGAGAAAGGCCAGCCAGAACCACAGGCTGGTGCCGAGGAAGTCGTTATCGAGAAATACCTGTAGAGCTGCCATGAGCCCCTCCTTGATGTCGACGTTGCTGAGCAACAGTGACTCCGACATGGCGGCTTGGCAGCCGTCAGAGGGGCCCGGCGTCACTAAGGACAAGCCTAGCCCCGGGGAGGGTGAGCGCCCAATCGAGCCTGTAACAATTGTTTGCCCAGGCCAGCCTTCGGCAGCTCAGTAGACCCACACCTCGACGCGGCGATTGCGGATCCGCCCTTGTTCGGCGGTGTTGGCCGCCACCGGCAGTTCATCGCCCAGGCCGATGATCTCGCGCAGTTCAACGCCGCTGCGGGCCAGTTCCCGACGCACCGCCATGGCTCGCAGCCGCGAGAGCAGGGCGGCGCGCTGCGGGTCATCCTTGGCATCGCCAAACCCCACCAGCACCACCTTGTTGGCCAGCTTGTGCTGCGCCTGCAGGTACTGGACCACCCGTTGCACATCGCGCAGGGCCTTGTTGTCGAGGCTGGCGTTGCCCTCCTGGAAGCGAAAATTCACCGACAGGCGCCGGGCATCGCTGGCCAGGTCAAGGTAGCGGCGGGGCATCTCCTTGCGTGGCTGTACCTTGATGCTCTGCACCTGCTGGCCGACGAAGCCGTTATGGGTAACGATGGCCTGGCCCTGGGCGCTTTGGGCGAACTCGACCAGGGCGCGGGCCAGTGGATTGGCCTGACCGGGCGGCAGATAAAAGAACAACCGTCGCGACAGCGGATAGTCTTCGCTGGCCACCAGGGCCGGTGTCGGCAGCATGGCCTGGGACGCACCGTCGGCAATCGCCACGACCTTGGCGCCATGCACCGTGGCCAGGCTGCTGAAGCCGATGGCCTGGCGATCGCCGAGCACCTGGCTGGCCAGTTGCTCGGCCGATTCGAAGCGCCGGGCAGTGTCGGCCAGGGGGTGTTGTGCTGGGTCGAGCACCAGGGCCTTGAAGGTTTCGAAGGTCCCGGAGCGGTCATCGCGGGCGTACAGGTTGATGGGGCCGCTGCCGATACCCAATTGCTCCCAATTGCGGATTTGCCCGGAAAAAACCTGTGCCAGCTGGACAGTGGTCAGCTGCGGCAACGGGTTGTCGGGGTGGACGATCACCGCGACACCATCCAGGGCAATGACCTGCTCGGCGGCGGCACTGTTGAGGTCACCCAGGGCTTGCAGCTCGCTCAGCTCAACCGGCTTGATCGGACGGGAGGAGGCAGCCAGTTCCGCCTGGCCGGACTTGAGTGCGGTGAAACCGGTACTGGATCCGTGGGCGGCGATATCGATGCGCAAGGCCTGGCCGTTACTGTCTCGGGCACGGACCTGGCGTTCGTTGGCGGCGTCGCCACTGACGATGCTGATGGCACTGGCGCCTTGTTGCTCGAGCAAGCCTGTGACCAGCGCCGGTGCCAACGCGGCACCGATGGTGTTGGAGCCCTGGATACGCAATTGCGCCTGCGGGGCAGCGGCGCCAATCAGCGGGAACAGGCAAAGCACAAGCAGGGAGAGGTGGCGCAACATGCCGTCTGGCACTCATGGGCAAAGGGTGTGCCGGGAGATTAAGACGGAAGGGTGACCAAAAGATGACAGCGTTTTTGCCAACCTGCGCCAATCCTGTGGGAGCCGGCTTGCCGGCGATGCTTTTCCACGGCCGAACCGTGCTTGGCCAGCCGGGTCTCATCGCTGGCAAGCTGCTCCCACAGGGGCTGCGTCTGAACTAGCCCAGCTCAAGCCAGATCGGCGCGTGGTCCGAAGGTTTTTCCATCCCGCGCAGGTCATAGTCGACCCCGGCATCCTTGATCCGTGGCAGCAGCCCCTGGGAGGCCATGATCAGGTCGATGCGCAGGCCGCGTTTGGGCTCGTCTTCAAAGCCGCGGCTGCGGTAGTCGAACCAGCTGAAACGGTCAGCCACTTCCGGGTGCAGGTGGCGGAAGCTGTCGACCAGGCCCCAGCTCTTCAGACGCGCCATCCACTCGCGCTCTTCCGGCAGGAAGCTGCACTTGCCGGTCTTCAGCCAGCGCTTGGCGTTGTCGGCGCCGATGCCAATGTCGCAGTCTTCCGGCGAAATGTTCACATCCCCCATCACCAGCAACGGCTGGTCGTTCTGGAACTGGGTCTCGAGCAGTGTCTGCAGGTCGCTGTAAAAGCGCTGCTTGGCCGGGAACTTGGTTGGGTGGTCGCGGCTCTCGCCCTGGGGAAAGTAGCCGTTCATGATGGTGATCGGGGTGCCATCGGCATCAGCGAAGGTGCCCCAGATGAAGCGTCGCTGGGCTTCTTCTTCATCGGTGCTGAAACCCTTGTGCAGGCTCAGTGGCGCCTGGCGCGAGAGCAGGGCGACGCCGTAGTGGCCCTTCTGGCCATGAAAGTGCACGTGGTAGCCCAGGGCCTGGACCTCAGCGAGCGGGAACTGCTCGTCGCTGACTTTGGTTTCCTGCAGGCCGATGACGTCGGGCTGGTGCTTTTCGATCAACGCCGCCAACTGGTGGGGCCGGGCACGCAGGCCATTGATGTTGAACGAGACGATCTTCATGGGCAGCACAATCCTGGTAAAACCCAGGATCCTAGCCGACATCGGCGACGTCGGCCAGCATGGCGATCCACTCGAGAGGTTGCTAACCTGTGGCACGAGGTGAACGTTGGCACCCCGCACACCTCAAAGGCAATGAATGCCCATTTCCGGAGGTTTGCCAGCATGCCCGAATCGACTGCCGCACCGGCTGAAGTCCGTCTGCTCGATGGCGGCTACAGCCGCGAGGCGCGCTCCCTGTTGTATCACGCCTATCGCCACGAACCGACCTTTGCCTTTCTGTTCGAGGCCCAGCGTCCCGGGTTCGACCAGCGTATTCGCGCCACCGTGCGCGAGCGGGTCAAGCAGCATTTTCTCCAGGATTTACCCGCCATTGGCCTGCTGGTTGAAGACCGCTTGATCGGCATCGCCCTGATTGCCCCGCCGCAGCGGCGTCTGGGCATCACCGAAAGCTGGGCCTGGCGCATGCGCATGGTGCTCAGCACCGGGTTTCGCTGTACCCGCCGCTACCTGGATTACCAGGCTGCGCTGGCGGCCTGTCTGCCCAGTGACGCGGTGCATGTACTGCCGCTGCTGGGGATCCACCCGCAGTTTCAGGGCAAGCACTACGGCGAACAGTTGTTACAGGCTGTGCACGACTGGTGTGCCGTGGATGAGCATTCCCAAGGCGTGGTGCTGGACACCGGCAACGAGCACTACCTGGCGTTTTACCAGCGTCAGGGCTACCAGGAAATTGGCGAGATCGCTGTAGGCCCGGTCCGCGAACACGTGTTCTTTCACCCCAATCCGCAGTCGTCACAGCAGGTATCGGCCTGAATTGCGTAGCAGTGAGGAAAACCTCGGGCTCCATGCTGCCGCCAAGCTCTGGTAGCATCCGCGCCTATGACGTATTCAGGACGATTTACCTGCGGTTTGATTCTATGGGTTGCCAGCATCGGCGCGTATGCGCAAAGCGAGCTGGTTGTCCGGGTCAAACCTGCCAATAACGAACTCAAGGCCAATGTCGAAGGCTATATCGGCAGCCTTGGTAAACGCGATGAAGAGGCGCTGCTGCGCTTCAGTCGCGGCGCAGTCGAGCAGGCACGCAAGGCCTCCCAGGCCCTGGGCTATTACCAGGCGCAGATCGACAGCGAGGTCAAACCGCCGGCCAAGGCCGACAAGGGCCCGCAGCTGGTATTGACGATCGACCCAGGCGAGCCGGTGCACTTGCGTGATGTGACCATTCGCATCGATGGCCCGGCCAGTGAACTCAAGGCCTTCCGCATTCCCGACAGCAAGGCGTTGCGCTCAGGCGCGGTGCTCAACCATGGCCACTACGAAGACGCCAAGCGCCTGATCCAGAACCAGGCCTCGCGCTACGGGTTTTTCAGTGGCCGCTTCGTCCGCCAGCGCCTGGCGGTCGACCCCCAGGCTGGCGTTGCCGATATCGAGCTGATCTACGACAGTGGTCCGCGCTACCGCCTGGGCAAGGTCAGCTTTGCTGGCGATACGCCGCTCGATGAAGACCTGCTGCACCGCATGGTGCCGTTCAAGGCTGACACGCCCTACGACTCCGAGCTGATCGCCGAGCTCAACAATGCCCTGCAGTCGAGCGGCTACTTCGAAGGCGTACGGGTCGATGCCGCGCCCACTGCCGCTATCGAGCAGAGCATCCCGGTGGCCGTTCAGCTCGACACCCGCAAACCGCGGACCATGGGCCTGGGCCTGGGTTTTTCGACCGACGTCGGGCCGCGCGGCAAGGCCAACTGGACTCGCCACTGGGTCAACCCGCAAGGTCACAGCTACGGCTGGGAAACCGAACTGTCGGCGCCACGGCAGAACGTCGGCCTGTGGTACGACATCCCGCTCGACCCGCCGCTGACCGACAAACTGCGTTTTGCCGGTGGTTACCAGAACGAAGAAATCGCCGGCACCGATACCTTGAGCAAGCTGCTCACGGTCGGCCCGGAATGGCACAGCAAGCTGCCCAGCGGCTGGCAGCGGGTCATTTCGCTCAAGTACCAGCGCGAAGAGTACAAGCTCGGTGACGATTCGGGCCTGAGCAACCTGCTGATGCCCGGCATCAGCTATTCCTACCTGCGCAGCGATAATCGCATCGACCCGCACAATGGCTATCGCCTGCAGTTCGATGTGCAGGCGGCCAAGCAGGGACTGGTCTCCGACACCAACCTGCTGCATGCCAATGTGCTGCTCAAGGGCCTGACCACTCTGGGCCAGAATCATCGCTTTCTCGGCCGTGTGCAGTTCGGCGGCAGCGCCACCAACAGCTACAAGAATTCGGTTCCGCCCTCGTTGCGCTTCTTTGCCGGTGGCGACCAGAGCGTGCGAGGCTACGACTACCAGACCCTGTCACCGAAAAACTCCGACGGCGATCGTATTGGCGGCCGTTACCTGGTGGCCGGCAGTGCCGAGTACCAGTATTCGGTTGCAGAAAAGTGGCGGGTGGCGACCTTCATCGACCAGGGCAATTCATTCAATAATCTGGAGCTTCCCAGCCTCAAGACCGGTGTCGGTATCGGTGTGCGCTGGGTGTCTCCGGTCGGACCGCTGCGTCTGGATCTGGCCCGCGCGCTGGATGACGACGGCGGTTTGCGTCTGCACTTCTCCATGGGGCCGGAACTGTGAGTCGCGTTATCAAATTCATCGTTCTTGGCCTGCTGGCCTTGCTCATGCTGGTGGTGCTGGGTGTGGGCCTGGTGCTCGGTACCCAGGCCGGCAGCCGCTGGGCCCTGGAGCAGGTGCCGGGGCTGCAGCAGCTGGATAACTTCCAGGGGCGTCTGGCCGGGCAGTGGCAAGCCGAGCGCTTGCTGTGGGCACAAGGCGGCGATCGGGTCGAGTTGGTGGCGCCGGTACTGGCCTGGTCGCCGGCCTGCCTGCTGCGCATGACCCTGTGCATCGATCAGTTGCAAGCCGATCAGGTCAACCTGGCCTTCGCACCCGGCGAGCCGAAGCCTGATAGCGGGCCGTTGCAACTGCCGGCACTCAAGCTACCCGTGGCCATCGAGTTGGGCCAGGTGCGTATCGGCCATCTGCGCCTGGACGGCAATGAACAGCTCAGCCAATTGCAACTGGCCGCGCATTGGACCTCGGGCGGGCTGCAGATCGACAGCCTGCAACTGCAGCGCGATGAGCTCAAGCTGAACCTGCAGGGGTTGCTCAAGCCCGAAGCCGATTGGCCGTTGCAGGCCAAGGGGCAACTGCAGTTGCCGAGTGTCGACGGACAGCCCTGGCAACTGGCATTGCAGGTGGACGGCGACCTGCAGAAAACCCTCAGGCTCAAGGCTGACAGCAGCGGTTACCTGCACGCGCGCCTGTCCGGCGAGCTGCAAGCCCTGGCCGACAACCTGCCGGCGCACCTGCAGATCAGCAGCGAGGCCTTCAAACCCTCGGCCGAGCTGCCTGACACCCTGCAACTGAACACGCTGCAACTGAGCGCCAAGGGTAACCTGCAAAGCGGCTATCAGTTGCTGGGTTCAGCCAGCCTGCCCGCCGAGCAGGGGCCGGTGGTGCTCAATCTGCAAGGCCGGGTCGATGCCAAAGGTGCCGAGCTCAGCACCCTGGACCTCAGCGCCAGCGCCGAGCAGGCGCTCAAGCTCAAGGCCAAGGCCGACTGGCAGCAAGGCCTGAGTGCTGAAGCCAGCATCGACTGGCTGGATTTCCCCTGGTTGCGCCTGTATCCGCTGGAGCAAGCGCCCGACGTTACCCTGCGCCGCTTCAACGGCCAGGTGCAGTACCGTGATGGCAACTACCAGGGCGAGTTCAAAGGTGACCTGGACGGCCCGGCCGGCGCCTTCAGCCTGAGCAGCCCGTTCAAGGGCGACCTCAAGCAGGTCAGCTTGCCGCAATTGTTGCTCAGTGCCGGCCAGGGCAAGGCCGCCGGCAGTGTCGGCGTGCAGTTTGCCGATGGCCTGGCCTGGGATGCGGCGCTGGAGCTGTCGGCGCTGAACCCGGCGTACTGGCTGGCCGAATTGCCCGGCACCCTGGCGGGCCCGTTGCGCAGCAAGGGTGAAATGAAAAACGGCGAGTTGCGCCTGGATGCCGACCTTGACCTCAAGGGCCGCCTGCGCGGCCAGCCCGCCGTACTCAAGGCGGTGGCACAAGGGGCAGGGCAGCAATGGACCCTGGGCACCCTGGACATCCGCCTGGGCGACAACCAGATCAATGGCAGCGGCAGCCTGCAACAGCGTCTGGCCGGGCAGATCGATCTCAACCTGCCGCGCCTGGGCCAACTCTGGCCGCAGTTGCAAGGCCAGGTCAAAGGGCGGCTGGAGGTTACCGGAACCTTGCAGGCGCCCCAGGGCAGCTTCGTTCTGCAGGGCCAGCAATTGGCCCAGGCCGACAACCGTGTACAGCGCCTGAGCCTGGATGCGCGTCTGGACAACGCGCAACGCGCGCTTATCGACCTGCAGGCCGGCGGCATTCGCCTGGGTGACACCCCCCTTGGCATGCTCACCGCCAAGGGGGCAGGTGACATTCGCCAGCAAAAGCTGCAACTGGCCCTGGACGGGCCGCAGCTCAAGCTGGACCTGGGCCTGGACGGGCAACTGGACAAGGGCAACTGGCGCGGTCGCCTGGCCAGTGGTGAAATCCAGGCCGGCGGCCAGGACTGGCGCCTGCAGGCACCGGCGAAACTGCAGCGCCTGGCCAGTGGGCAAGTGGATTTCAGCGCCCATTGCTGGCGTTCCGGCCAGGCCAGCCTGTGTGGCGAAGATCAGCGTCTGGCGCCCGAGCCGCGCCTGCGCTACCACCTCAAGCAGTTCCCGTTGCAAAGCCTGGCGCAGTGGCTGCCCAAGGACTTTGCCTGGCAGGGCCTGCTCAATGCCGACATCAACCTCGATGTTCCGGCCAGCGGGCCCAAGGGCACTGTCCTCATCGATGCCAGCGGCGGTACCCTGCGGGTGCGCGAAAAGGACCGCTGGCTGGACTTCCCCTACCAGACCCTGCGCCTGCAAAGCACCCTGGGCCCGCGACGCATCGACACCCGTCTGGATTTCCTGGGCGACAAGCTCGGCGAGCTGGCGGTCAATACCCGGCTTGATCCGCTGGCCAAAAACAAACCCCTGAGCGGTGACTTCCGCCTCAGTGGCCTGGACCTGGCCATTGGCCGCCCGTTCGCGCCGATGGTCGAACGCTTGAATGGCCAGCTCAACGGCAGCGGGCGCCTGTCCGGCACTTTGCTGGCGCCCCAGGTCAATGGCAGCCTGAACCTTGCGCGTGGCGAAATTAGCGGCTCGGAGCTGCCGATCAGCCTTGAGGATCTGCAATTGCAGGCACTGATCGCTGGCGAACAGGTCCAGCTCAACGGCCGCTGGAAAAGCGGTGATGCTGGCCAGGGCAGCCTGAACGGGCAGATTGGCTGGGGCCAGGCACTGACTGTCAACCTGGCGCTGCAGGGCCAGCAGCTGCCGGTCAATGTTGAGCCCTATGCGGCACTGGAAGTCGCTCCGGACCTGAAAATCAGCCTGATTGACGACAAGCTCGCGGTGACCGGCAAGGTGCGGGTACCCAAGGGCAAAATCACCGTGCGTGAGTTACCGCCGTCCACGGTCAAGGTTTCCGACGATACGGTGATCCTTGGTCATCAGACCGAGGAGGGCAAACCGCCGATGGCCATGGCCATGGATATCGACGTCCAGGTCGGTCAGGAAAAACTCTCGTTCAGCGGCTTCGGCCTGACCGCCAACCTGCTGGGGCACGTGCACATCGGTGACAACCTCGATACCCGCGGCGAACTGAGCCTGGCCGACGGCCGCTACCGCGCCTATGGCCAACGCCTGACCATCCGCCGCGCGCGCTTGCTGTTTGCCGGCCCCATCGACCAGCCTTACCTGGACATCGAGGCCATTCGCAAGACCGATGATGTGATTGCCGGTATCCGCTTGAGCGGCAGTGCCGAACAGCCCACCACCCAGGTGTTCTCGGAGCCGGCCATGAGCCAGGAGCAGGCGTTGTCCTACCTGGTGCTCGGGCGGCCATTGGGTACTACCGGGGAAGACAACAACATGCTCGCTGAAGCCGCGCTCGGCCTGGGCCTGGCAGGCAGCGCCGGGATCACCGGCAGCCTGGCCTCGAGCCTGGGTATCGATGACTTCCAGCTCGACACCCAGGGCAGCGGCAATAGCACTGCGGTAGTCGCCAGCGGTAACCTGACCGAGCGTTTGAGCCTGCGTTACGGTGTTGGGGTGTTCGAGCCGGCCAACACCATTGCCCTGCGTTACAAGCTCAGCAAGAAAGTCTACCTGGAGGCGGCCAGTGGTCTGGCCAGCTCCCTGGATATCTTCTACAAGCGCGACTTCTAGAGGCCAGTAGTGTCAGCGCACGGTCGCCGCTTCGATGAACTCGTTGCTGTCGTCCGTGGGCTGGACAGGGGTGGACAAGCGAAGCGGGGTAATCAGTTTGGTGTACTCCTCGATCAGCCGGTTCAGCGCTTCCGGTGGTTCACAGGCCTGGAACTGCATGCGGATCTGCACTTCATCGGGGTCGCGCGGTGCTTCGCCATTGCGTTTGCTCTGGCCGCCGACCGTTACATAGAAGCGCTCGCGTTGCAGGCTCTCGCAGGCCTCGGTGGTTTCGGTGTTTTGAATCCGCACAGACAGGTCGACCTGCATGCGCTCCAGTGCCAGCCCACGCGGTGACACCAGTGCGATCAGCGGGATCTGCATCGTGTGCTGATCGTCCATCGCCACTTCGACCATCTTGGCTTTCATCGGCGTGCCCAGTGCCTCGGTGTCATAGTCGAAAAACTGGTCGAACAGCTTGATGTACTGCTGGGCAATCAGGTTGTTGGTGGCTGCGGCGGCTTCCTGCAGGCCGCGAGTGATATCGCACAGGTCGCTGGCGATGATGGGTGCGTTGTTTGGCGGGCGAGGGTCCAAGCGGTGGGCACTCCTGGGATTTTTTAGCTGAAGCCCCCTCCCGTGGAAGGGGCCAGTGGCGAAGGGGTGCGCTCAGCTACCCTGCGCTGGGACGGTGGCTGTCAGCTGGGGCTTGCAACCGGTTTGCTGGCGGCTTCGGTGAGGGCATCAATTACCCGCATCAGTGCCTCCGGCGGCTCCTGGCGGCGTATTTTGGTATTGAAGGCATAGCGCGCACGGGTATCGGTCTTGCGGGTTTGTGTCGACTTGTGGCTGACCTGGCCTTTGAGCTCCATCTTGAACTTGCCGAAGCCGAAGGAGGCAGCGGTACTCGCTTCGCCTGCGGTTTCGCGACTGGATTCAGCCTGTTGGCTGATGGTCACTTCGAACTCGACGTTACCTTCCTCGATGACAATGTTGGGGTGGGCGATCGCCGCCATCAGCGGGATGCGCATGGTTTTGGAAACGGTTCCCTTGGCCGCCCCCTGCTCATCGGTGACGGTTTCGTCGTAGTTGAACTCGATGGCAACTGCTTTGCCATTCTCGACACAGACACCCATGAGGAAGTCGGCGTAGGACTGGCTAGCGGCTACCTGTGCCTGGACCATTGCCTGCAGCGGTCCGGCAATCATCCGGTCCAGGGGCAGGGAGTTCATGACCGAACCGATCAGATCGTTGTCGATTGTTGCCATGGGTGATTTCCTTATCGTGGGTCCACACCTTGTGTGCGGGATTGGGGTTCATGTTTGCCGTACTCAGCGCGGACAAGCTTCCTGACGACGGATGTTGCCGATCTGGCGCAGGCTTAAGCCGTACTTGTTGGCCAGCATGCTACGAGACTGGCCATCGGCACTTTCTTGCTGGATCTGTTGATTGCGCAGTTGGCGCAGGAAATGGTCGACCTTGGGGATTTCCAGGGCCATGCCGGCGAAGCGCCGGATCAGCGCATCCAGCGCCGGGGCAGGAAGGATCTGTGCCAGGGCGGTGCGCTCTCGATGCTTGGGGATGTACTTGGGGCGCCCACCAAAGGCACAGGTAAGGTTGTAGGCATTCTCGATACCCAGGCACTCGATCAGCATCTGCAGCGAGTGGGGCAGTTGCGCGACATCAATACGGTTCAGTTCGCTCAGTTCCATGATGACTTCCTTGTAGGCGATGGTTTGGCACCCAGATGCTTGAGCATCCGTGCCAAGCGGCTCGAGCCATTTCAGGCCATTTCGCACCTGACCGGCTTGAACTGGATTTTCGGCCAGCATGAAGAAAGCAGGCTAGGCAGCAAGTGGGGCGGTTAGGGTGGCCTTTTTGCACGCGGTTTGTAGGTTGTTAGGCTCACCCCGGTGGGAATGGGGTTCAGGGCATCGCGCAGGGCCTTGATTGTTGGCACATGCGAGAGTTTCGACTCGACCTGATTGGCCGACCCATGCTCATTCGCACGGGCGCGCCAGTAGCAGGCTGACTTGGCCCAGGAAACTGGCTGGACGGGTAACGCCGTGGAGGGGAAAGCTGCGCCAGTCGACCCATACGCACAGGGCGGTAAATTCCCGGGCAGAGGCCTTGCCGATGACGCTGGGGTGAAAATCCCGGCGATACAGGACCTGGGTCTGTTTCAGTGGCTGGGCTTGATCGGCTGTCGCCAGGGCGTGTACCACCAGTTGCGCAAGCTGTGCTTGGGGTACGGTGAAGTGCGTCGTGGCGGTGCCTGTGCCCAGGTGGCCGGCTTGTCGGGTCCGCTGCCACAGCTGTTGCCATTGGCTACTGCCGGCGTTGTTGGCCAGTTCGGCGCCGAGTGTCAGGAGCAGCGCCTGAGGCTGATTTTCGGTGGGCAAGGCCTGAACCTTGAGGGCGGCGCCCAGGAGCAGCAGGCTGCCCAGCAGTGTTCGCATCAACATGGTGAGCTTCCGTTCGTCTGGGCATCAGCCCGGGACACCATGGTGGCGACGGGGCGGCGACAACAGAAGCGGGAAATTGTCCGCTGACCGGCGGGGGACGTTGTATCATGCGCACGGCCCGCTTCGGGCCTTTTCGCCGATGTCGCAAGGAACTACCAATGACGCAAGGTCAACGCCTGAAATACTCCATCCTGATCTCCCTGCTGGTGCTGGGGATCATGCTCGGACTGTCCTACCTGCAAAAACAGGGGACGATCAGCGAGCAGGTGTTCCAGTACATCGCCATCGGTGTGGCGGTGGCAGTGGTGGTGATCAATGGCGTCATGCGCCGCAAGGTCAAACCCTGAGGGTTTAAGCGCGGCCGGCTATGGGCCGGCCGGTCGCTCAACGTGAGCTGGCTTGCTCCAGCACGGCACGGGCCTGGGGATTGAGGCTGTAGCACTTGTCGCTGCCAAGGCTGATGACGCCTTCGGCGCACAAGCGCTTGAGTACTTCGCGAACGCTGAGGAATGACAGGGGGATATCCAGCTGTTCGAGCTGGCTGTGCACACCGCGTACACCAATGCTGCGACCGTTGCGATCGGCCATGTGCAAGGCATCGATGACCTTCAGGCGAATCAGGCTGGTGCGCAGGCCAAAGGCCTTGAGCAATTCGCGGATGTGCTCATTGCCGGGGCGTTCATTTTCGCCGGCTTCGGTATTTTCAGCCACAGGTTGGTTATTTGTGCGTCCAGGCTCAGCTATTGCCGCTGAATGTTGCTGGTTGTACATGTGAATGCTCCATTTCATGGTCTGTCCAGATAAGCAAAAGTGCTTGCCTATACCTATAAGACGAATGAGCGCGGCAAAACTGCAGTACCTGACAAAAAAAAACTGCAAGCTCACCCTCAAATGACGTTTTGACCGGGCCAATCCAGTAAATTTTCACGCAGAAATTCGTTCAGTCAGAGTGACCTTTCCCCTGATTGAGCCGGAGTACGCGTGATCAAACCTCGTCCTTTTGCAACCCTCTGTATGGTCGGGCTGCTCGCCGGCCTCAGCCTTCCCGCCCAGGCGCGCGTAGTCGCGGGCGATGCGTCTGCCCAGATCCGCCGGACCAGTTTTGGTGTGCCGCATATTCTGGCCAAGGACGAACAGGGCCTGGGCTACGGCATTGGCTATGCCTATGCGCAGGACAACCTGTGCCTGCTGGCGAACGAAGTGGTCACCGTCAATGGCGAGCGTTCGCGTTACTTCGGCCCCGGGCAGCGCACCTTCGAGCAGCGCGAAAACCTGCCAAGCGACCTGTTCTTCAATTGGCTGAACACGCCAACCGCCGTGTTCGGCTTCTGGCAGGCGCAACCGGCGGCCATGCGCGCACGGCTTGAAGGCTATGCCAAGGGCTACAACCGCGCGCTGGCCGAGCTCAAGGCTCAGGGGCAGGGCGCGCAATGCCTGCAGGCTGAGTGGCTGCGGCCGATCACCACCCTCGACCTGGTCAAGCTGACCCGCCGCTTGCTGGTCGAAGGCGGCGTCGGCCAGTTTGCCGAAGCCCTGGCCGGGGCAACGCCGCCGAATGTCGTCGCCCAGCTGCGCCCCGACCTCAGCGTTGCCCAGGCACGCCAGGAACAGTTTGCCGTCGAGCGTGGCAGCAATGCGCTGGCCATCGGTGCCGAGCGCTCGTTCAATGGCCGCGGCATGCTGCTGGCCAACCCGCACTTTCCCTGGGCTGGCGGCATGCGTTTTTATCAGATGCAGCTGACCCTGCCGGGCACGCTCGATGTCATGGGCGCAGCCTTGCCTGGGTTGCCGCTGATCAATATCGGTTTCAACCGCCATCTGGCCTGGACCCACACGGTCGACACCTCCAAGCATTTCACCCTGTACCGGCTGGAGCTGGACCCCAAGGACCCGACCCGCTACCTGCTCGACGGCAAGTCGCTGGCCTTGACCCACCAGCGCCTGAGCGTGACGGTCAAGGGCGAGGACGGCCAGCTCAAGCCGGTGACCCGCGACGTTTACAGCTCGGTGTTCGGCCCGATCGTGCAGTGGCCGGGGCGCCTGGACTGGAACAGGCAGTACGCCTTCAGCCTGCGTGACGCCAACCTCGACAACACCCGGGTGCTGCAACAGTGGGATGCGCTGAACCGCGCCGACAGCCTGAAAGGCCTGCAGGCTTCGGTACAGCGCCTGCAGGGCATCCCTTGGGTCAACACCCTGGCGGTGGACGCCAAGGGCCAGGCGTTGTACCTGAACCAGTCGGTGGTACCGTACGTCGACGCCGCTCTGCTGACCCAGTGCAGCGACCCGGCTGCCGGCCAGGAAATGATCGTGCTCGACGGCTCGCGCAGTGCCTGCAACTGGAAGATCGACCCGCGTGCCGCGCAGGCGGGTATCTTCCCTGCGCAGCTGCAGCCGAGCCTGAGCCGTAGCGACTTCGTCCAGCATTCCAACGACTCGGCCTGGATGGTCAACCCGGCCAAACCGTTGCAGGGCTACTCGCCGTTGATCAGCCGCGAGGGGCAACCCCTGGGCCCGCGCAGCCGCTTTGCCTTGCAGCGCCTGGCGAGCCTGAGCGAGAAGGGCAAGATCAGCCAGGCGGACCTGCAGCAGATGGTCATGGATAACCAGGTTTATCTCGCCGAACTGGTCATGCCCGACCTGCTCAAGTGGTGCGCCGGGCAAGCGGCCGATGCCCAGCTCAGTGTGCTGTGCGCCAGCCTCAAGGCCTGGGACCAACGCGCCAACCTCGACAGTGGTCTTGGCCTGGTGCACTTTCAGCGCATCATGCAGGCGTTGCAGGGACGCAAGGATATCTGGCGGGTCGGTTTCGATGCCGCCGACCCGCTGCACACACCGCGGGGGCTGGCAGTTGATCAGGCCGACGTGGCCAACGCCTTGCGTGAGGCAGCCCTGGCTTCAATCGCTGAAGTGACCAAGGCCGGGTTCGCCGAGGACGCGCGCTGGGGGCAGATCCAGCAGGCTGCCGATGGCACGCCGATACATGGCGGTCCGGCGAGCCTTGGGGTGTACAACGCGATCCAGAGCGTACCGGTCGCGCCGGACAAACGCCTGGTGGTCAGCGGCACCAGCTACCTGCAACTGGTGACCTTCGATGACCAAGGGCCGCATGCCCAAGGGATGCTGGCGTTCTCCGAGTCCAGTGAAGCGGGCTCGGCCCATGCCGGCGACCAGACCCGTGCGTTTTCGGCCAAGCAGTGGCAGGTGATTCCGTTCACCGAGGCGCAGATCAAGGCCGATCCGCAGTATCGCTTGCAGGTGATTCACGAGGTTGAGGGGGCGGCGCTGGCGAAGTCTGCGCCTTGATTCAATGAATCAAATCCCTGAGCAGCAAGCCGAAGGCCAGATCGACCTGCTCAGGGATTGGCAGGTACACCGTATGCCCATCCCCCGGCGCCACCTCGATTGCGCCGCCCTGGCGATCACGCAACTGATGCAGGTCGAAGTGGTAGTTACCTTTGGGCGTCATCAGTTCCAGATGATCACCCACCGCAAAGCGGTTCTTCACCCGCACCTCTGCCAGGCCATTGACCCGCTCGCCACTTAGCTCGCCAACGAATTGCTGGCGCTCGGACACCGAGTTGCCGCGTTGGTAGTTCTGATATTCGTCATGCACATGCCGGCGCAGGAAGCCTTCGGTATAGCCGCGCTGGGCCAGTGATTCGAGGTTGAGCATCAGGTTGCGGTCGAACGCGCGCCCGGCTGCCGCGTCATCGATGGCCTGGCGATACACCTGGGCGGTGCGTGCACAGTAGAAGTGCGACTTGGTCCGGCCCTCGATCTTCAGCGAATGCACGCCCATGCGCGCCAGCCGCTCGACATGCTGCACCGCCCGCAGGTCCTTGGCGTTCATGATGTAGGTGCCGTGCTCGTCTTCGAAGGCTGGCATGTCTTCATCGGGGCGGTTGCTTTCCTGCAGCACGAACACCTGCTCGGTGGGGGCGCCGAGCCCCAGGGTCGGTTCTACCTCGCGAACGATTTCGCCGGTGACATTCTCGCGGGCCGCAGTGGCCTTGTACTGCCAGCGGCAAGCGTTGGTGCAGCTGCCCTGGTTGGCATCGCGGCGGTTGAGGTAGCCCGATAACAGGCAGCGGCCGGAGTAGGCCATGCACAGGGCACCGTGGACGAACACCTCGAGCTCCATCTGCGGCACTTGCTGGCGAATCTCCTCGATTTCTTCCAGCGACAGCTCGCGCGACAGGATCACCCGGGTAAGGCCCTGGCTGCGCCAGAACTCGACGCTGGCCCAGTTCACCGTGTTGGCCTGCACCGACAGGTGGATCGGCATGTGCGGGAAGTGCTGGCGCACCAGCATGATCAGGCCGGGGTCGGACATGATCAACGCATCCGGGGCCATGTCGATCACCGGCGCCAGGTCCTTCAAGAAGGTCTTGAGCTTGGCGTTGTGCGGGGCAATGTTGACCACCACGTAGAAGCGCTTGCCCTGCGCCTGGGCTTCCTTGATGCCCAGCGCGAGGTTGGCGTGATCGAATTCATTGTTGCGCACGCGCAGGCTGTAGCGCGGCTGCCCGGCATACACGGCATCGGCGCCGTAGGCGAAGGCGTAGCGCATGTTCTTCAGCGAGCCGGCGGGGGCGAGCAGTTCGGGTTTGGCGAGAAGGGTCATGATCGGGTCGCGGCAAAAGGCGCGGATGCTACGCCGCTTGTGGCGACTTTTTATTGATCTGCATCAATGGCACTTTTACCACTGTCCGGCGCACTAACGAATAGACCGTACAAGGAGCGCACATGAACGAAACCGTCATGCAACACAAGGCGCTACTGGCGTTGCTGGTGCTGGTGACCATCGCCTTTGTCTGGATTCTCCTGCCATTCTATGGCGCCGTGTTCTGGGCGGTGATCCTCGGTATCGTCTTCGCCCCGCTGCAACGCCGCCTGTTGGCGCGCCTGGGCTGGCGGCGCAACCTGGCGGCCGGGCTGACTCTGTTCATCTGTCTGGTGATCGCAATCTTGCCGGTGATCATCATCAGTACCCTGCTGGTGCAGGAAGGCGCTGCGCTGTACAAGAGCATCGAGAGCGGCGAGCTGGACCTGGCCGGTTATATCGAGCGTTTCAAGAACATCCTTCCGGCCTTCGCGCAGAACTTTCTTGAGCGCATGGGCATGGGTGACCTGGCAGGCCTGCGCGACAAGATCGCCAAGGGCGCAATGCAGGGCAGCCAGTTCTTTGCCTCCCAGGCCTTCAGTTTTGGCCAGGGCACCTTCGATTTTCTGGTCAGCTTCGGCGTCATGCTCTACCTGCTGTACTTCTTCTTGCGTGATGGCGCCGAGCTGGTGCGCAAGATCCGCACGGCGGTGCCGCTGGCCGAGCAGCAGAAGCGTCGCCTGCAACTGAAGTTCAACCGCGTGGTGCGCGCCACGGTCAAAGGCAACCTGGTGGTGGCGGTGACCCAGGGCGCCCTCGGCGGCATCATTTTCTGGATTCTCGACATCCCCAGTGCCCTGGTCTGGGGGGTACTGATGACCTTCCTGTCGCTGCTGCCAGCGGTGGGCGCGGGGATCGTCTGGGCGCCGGTGGCGGTGTATTTCGTCGCTACCGGTGCGTTCTGGCAAGGCGCTGTGCTGACGGCCTACGGTGTGTTCGTGATCGGCCTGGTGGACAACGTGCTGCGCCCGATCCTGGTGGGCAAGGACACCAAGATGCCCGATTTCCTGATCCTGCTGTCCACCCTTGGCGGGTTGGCGGTATTCGGCCTCAATGGCTTTGTCATCGGCCCGCTGATCGCCGCGCTGTTCATCTCCAGCTGGGCGATCTTCGTCTCGACCAAGCCGCAGGTGCAATTGCCCAGTTAGCGGAAGCTGTACGACACCCCGGCGTAGACGCCGAAGCCTTCGCCCGGGGTCGAGCGGGCGGCGTCCGCCCCCTTGTCGTCGTAGCTCGGGGTAACGGTGGCGGCGTAGCGCTTGTTGGTCAGGTTGCGCAGGTCGAGCCAGGTTTGCCAGTCCTGTCTCGGCGAGTTGTAGCCCAGGGTGGCGCCGAGAATGGCATAGGCGTCGGCCGGGTAGCTGTTGGCGTAGTCGACCTGGACCTTGGACGCCATCTGCGTGTTGATCCCTGCATACAAGCCGCTGGGCAGGTCGAAGCGCAACTCGGCCTGGTAGTAGTGCATGGGGATGCCCGGCAGACGGTTGTCGCCAAACGTATCGTCGTCGCGGTAGTGGAAGTCGCTGAAGGTGTAGGCCTGGCGCAGGGACAGCTTGCCGACCGCGGCGCGCTCCCAGAGCAGGCTGTCGAGGCCCGCCTCGATGCCCTGGTGCACGGTTGGGCTGGCGTTGAACTCCTTGGCGGGCTGGCCTTGTACGATCTCCACGGCCAGCAGCTCATGGCGCACCTGCGAGTAGTACCAGGCCAGGTCCCAGCGACCGATGGACGACTCGCCGCGGGCACCCAGCTCCAGGGTGGTGGCGGTCTGGTTGTGCATTTCAATCGGTTGCGTGGCGCTGGTCGAGCTCCAGATCAGCGACCACGGGTGCGGCGGCTCCACCGAGCGGCTGAGGTTGCCATAGACCTGCAACTGCGGGCTGATGTCATAGCGCAGGCCCAGGCGCGGTGCGTAGTCCCAGTCACTCTGGCTGACCTTGCCGCCGTTGTCCGGATAGGTCACCGCGCTCTCGCGGCGAGTGTAGATCGCCGCCAGGCCGCTGGTCAGCCACAGGTCCGGGATCAGTTCCAGTTCGTTGCCAACATGCAGGACGCTGTCCGAACCCTGGTAGGTGAAGTCTCGGGTCCGGGTACCCACGGCTTTATTGTCATTAGAGGCTTCTGGTACACGGACGAACTCGGAGGCGCCGCTGTTGGGTAGGTGCTTGGTTGTTCGCCAACCCACGGTGGTCTTGCTCTCGTGGTCAAACAGAGTATCTCGGCGGACGTAGTTCAAGGTTCCGCTGACATCGGTGTAGGCGACTTTGAGGCGGTTAGGGCCTTCGCGAAGGTCCATCGGATAATCGTGATAAACAACGCCTGCTTCCAGGCGCGAGTCGTCGCCTAGGTAAAAGGTTGTTTTGTTCGCCAGCCAGGTGCTGCCTGGCTGTGGCCGGCTGGCATCGCGACGCAAATAGGCCGGGTTGGCCGCACGCGGATGGTGCTTGATCTGATCCTTGGTCAGGCGCCCGGCCAGGTCGTTCTCGGTTTCCCGGTAGCGCAGGTAGAAGCGGGTTTCCAGGTTCGGGTTGAAACGGTAGCCGACGTTGGCGGCGACGCCCTTGCTGCTGCCGCTGCTGTGATCCTGGTAGCCGTCGTATTCCGAATCGGTCAGCGCTACGTAGTAGTCCAGGTCACCCAATACCTGGCCGGAGCTGATCTGGCGCTTGGCGTAGCCGCGGCTGCCGAGCTCGTAGCGCAGTTGCAGCGGTGCGGCGTCGCGGCCGGTGTGGGAGATGTAGTCGATGGCGCCGCCCAGGGCCAGTGAACCCTTGTCGAAACCATTGGCGCCGCGCAGCACCTCGGCGCGGTTCAGCCACAGCGGTTCGAACAATTCATAAGGGGTGCCGCCGGGGCCGGTGAGCGGCAGGCCGTCGAACATCGTGTACACGCCCGAGCCATGGGCGCCGGGGGCGCGGTTGATGCCGGAGCCGCGGATCGACAGCTTGATGCCGTCGTTGCCGGCCGACTGGGCGAACACCCCCGGCTGGTAGGCCAGTACGTCCTGGTTACTGGCGCCCCGGCCTTGCTCCACTCGCTGCATGTCGATCAGGTTGCTGGCGCCGGGCACCTGCTGCAGGCGTTCGCGAGCGTCCTGCAGCTCGCTGTGTTCCTGTTCCTGGATCAGCACCTGGCCGAGTTCGATGCCATCGCCGGCCTGGGCCGACGCGGCACAGGAGATCAGCAAGGCGAGGGCGGAGCGGGGTAGGGTGGGGCGCATCGAGGGGGTTCCGGGACTGTGAGCGGGTATCTGACGTCGCAACTATCAGACGAAGCACAGTCGCCGATCTGTACCGGCCTCATCGCTGGCAAGCCAGCTCCCACAGGGTCATCACCAAATCCTGTGGGAGCTGGCTTGCCAGCGATGGTTGCAGAGCGGCCCAAAACAAAACACCCCGCCGAAGCGGGGTGTTTGTCAGTGCCTGATCGATCAACCGATCAGTTGCAGGCCTGCATGCTGGACCATGTCCAGCAGTGGCTGCGGGTACACACCCAGCACGAAGGCGAGGATGGCGATGGCCAGCAGCATGACGCCGCCGGTGCGCTGTTCCCAGTTCAGCGGGGCGTCGTGGCGACGCAGGTTTGGCTCGATCAGGAACAGGGTGACCATCACGCGCAGGTAGTAGAACACGCCGATGGCACTACCGATCACCAGGGCACCGACCAGCCACCACAGCTGCGACTCGACGCCGGTAGCGATGATGTAGAACTTGCCGATGAAGCCTGCGGTCAGTGGAATACCGGCCAGCGACAGCATCATCACGGTCAGCACCGCGGTCAGGTACGGACGGCGCCAGAACAGGCCGCGATACTCGTACAGGGCGTCAGCGTCGCGACCGTTGTATGGCGACGACATCAGGGTGATCACGCCGAAGGCACCGAGGCTGGTGATCACGTAGGTGACCAGGTACACGCCGATGGCTTCAACCGCCAGGCCCTTGCTTGCCACCAGGGCGATCAGCAGGTAACCGAAGTGGGCAATCGAGGAGTAACCGAGCAGACGCTTGAGGTTGCTCTGGGTCAGCGCCAGCAGGTTGCCGATCAGGATCGAGGCGACAGCGATAATCGACAGCACGGTGGTCAGCACGCCGCTGCTGGCAGCAGGGGAGAGCATGAACAGGCGCACCACGACGGCGAACACGGCAACCTTGCTGGCGGTGGCCAGGAAGGCGGCGACCGGTGCCGGAGCACCCTCGTAGACGTCCGGGGTCCACAGGTGGAACGGCACCAGCGACAGTTTGAAGGCCAGGCCGACCAGCATCATGCCCAGGCCCAGTTGGGCGAGCATGCTCGGCATGCTGGTGGTTGCCAGGGCCTTGCCGATGCCGTCGAAGCTCAGGCTGCCGGCGTCGGCATACAGCAGCGCCATGCCGAACAGCAGGAAGGCGGAACCGGCGGCCGAGAGCACCATGTATTTGATGCCGGCTTCCAGCGAGCGCTTGTTGAAGAAGGCATAGGCAACCAGGCCATAGACCGGTACCGACAGCAGTTCCAGGCCGATGAACAGGCCTGCCAGGTGCTGCGCGCTGACCAGTACCAGGCCGCCCAGGGCCGACATGAGGATCAGCAGGTACAGCTCTTCGCGGTTGCCTGGGTAGCCCTTGCCGCCATCACCCAAATACGCATGGGCGAGGGTGACGCAAGCCAGGGTGGCGACCAGGATCAGCGCCATGTACAGGCAGGCGAAGTTGTCGATGGTCAGCAGTGGGGTGACTGCCAGCGGCGCGACCTTCAGGGCCGGGATGATCGACAGCAGGGCCAGGTTCAGGCCCACGATAGACAGCAGGAAGGTTTGCGAGTGGTTGCGCCGCCAAGCGATCGCCAGCATCACCACAACTGTGGTGATGGTGGTGATCAGCAGCGGCGCAAGCGCGATAAAGTGTTGAATCGTCAGGTCCATAGCGCTCTTACCGGGCCGAAGCGAGTTGAGTGAAAGCGGTACCGAACCACTGCTGCACACCGCTCATGGTGGCGGCAGAAGTGTCCAGGAACGGCTGCGGGTAGATGCCCAGCAGGATCAGCAGGCCAGCCAGGCCCAGCACCATGATCATTTCGCGGGTGTCCATGCCAGCCAGGACTTCATCGGATTTGGCCGGGCCGAAGTAGGCGCGGTGAATCATGATCAGCGAGTACACCGAACCGAACACCAGGCCGCAAGTGGCGAGGACAGTGACCCATGGCGAAGCGACAAAGCTACCGATCAGGATCAGGAATTCGCCAACGAAGTTACCGGTGCCCGGCAGGCCCAGGGACGCGGCGGCGAAGAACAGGCTGATGGCCGGCAGGTAGGCGATGCGGTGCCACAGGCCACCCATCTGACGCATGTCACGGGTGTGCAGGCGCTCGTACAGCTGGCCGGCGAGGATAAAGAGTGCCGCAGCCGACAGGCCGTGAGCCAGCATCTGGATCACCGCACCTTGCAGCGCTTGCTGGCTGCCGGAGTAGATACCGATCAGCACGAAGCCCATGTGCGAAACGCTGGAGAAGGCGACCAGACGCTTGATGTCGGTCTGGGCGAACGCCAGGAAGGCACCGTAGAAAATCCCGATCAGACCCAGGGTCATGGCGATCGGCGCAAACTCGGCCGAGGCATTCGGGAACAGCGGCAGGGCGAAACGCAGCAGGCCGTAGGCCGCGGTCTTCAGCAAGATACCGGCAAGGTCGACGGAACCTGCGGTCGGTGCCTGGGCGTGAGCGTCAGGCAGCCAGGAATGGAACGGTACCACCGGCAGCTTGACCGCGAAGGCGATGAAGAAGCCGAGCATCAGCAGGTATTCGGTGCCAGCCGGCAGTTCGGCCTTGAGCAACTGGGTGTAGTCGAAGGTGATCACACCGGTGTTGCTGTAGTTGACCAGGACCAGGCCAAGGATCGCCACCAGCATGATCAGGCCGCTGGCCTGGGTGAAGATGAAGAACTTGGTCGCGGCGTAGATCCGGGTCTTCTTGCCGTCCGAGGAGCTGTGACCCCAGAGCGCGATGAGGAAATACATCGGCACCAGCATCATTTCCCAGAAGAAGAAGAACAGGAACAGGTCCAGGGCCAGGAACACACCGACCACGCCGCCGAGGATCCACATCAGGTTGAGGTGGAAGAAGCCGACGTGACGCTGGATCTCTTTCCAGGAGCACAGTACCGAAAGCACACCCAGCAGGCCGGTGAGCAGGATCATCAGCAGCGACAGGCCGTCGAGGGCCAGGTGCAGGCTGATGCCGAAGCGCTCGATCCACAGCACTTTGAATTCGACCGCCCACTCAGGCGCAGCGCCCGGTGCAGGGGCCAGGGTGTAGTCCCCGTTGGCCCACAGCCAGAGGCCGATACCAAGCAGCAGGGACATGGTCAGCAGCGCAATCCAGCGTGGCAGGGTGGCGCCGAAGCGCTCACCCAGCCAGCACAGCAGGCCGCCGATGAAGGGGATCAGGATCAGCCAAGGCAAAATCATGACGGGCTCAATTCCTTTCGCAAAGTCGCAAGGTTCATATCAGACCGCAGCCATTACAACGGCACCGAGCACAAGCACGGCACCTACGGCGATCGAAGCGGTGTACCAGCGCAGCTGACCGGTTTCGGTTTTGCTCATGGCGGCATGACCGCCCTTGGCCATACGCGGAATCAGGCCAATACTGCGGTCAACCGGATCCTTGCGCAGGATGTGGGCGATCAGCAGGTAAGGTTTGACGAACAGCTTGTCGTAGATCCAGTCGAAGCCCCAGGCGGCGAACCACCAGGCCGACAGCACGCGACCGATGCCGCTGCTGGCAATCGCGGTGACCAGGCGACGCTTGCCCAGGAACAGCACCGCGGCCAGCAGGATACCGGCAATGGCGATGGCGCCCGAGGCGATTTCCAGGCTGTGCTTGGCTTCGCCGCCGGCATGGCCGACGCTCTGCGGCAGCACGCCCGCCAGTGGTGGATGAATCCAGGCACCGACGAAGGTCGACAGCACGATCAGCACGCCCAGCGGCAGCCAGTGGGAAATCCCGTGGCCGGCGTGAGCTTCGGTCTTGGCTTCGCCGTGGAAGGCGATGAAGATCAGGCGGAAGGTGTACAGCGAGGTCATGAAGGCACCGACCAGGCCGGCGTACAGCAGACCGTTGTTGCCGCTGGCAAAGGCTTCCCAGAGGATCTCGTCCTTGGAGTAGAAGCCTGCGGTCAGCAGCGGCAGGGCAGCCAGGGCGGCACCACCGACGATGAAGCTGGCATACGCCAATGGCAGTTTCTTCCACAGGCCGCCCATCTTGAAGATGTTCTGCTCGTGGTGGCAGGCAACGATCACCGCACCGGAAGCAAGGAACAGCAGGGCCTTGAAGAAGGCGTGGGTCATCAGGTGGAAGATCGCGCCTTCCCAGGCACCAACGCCCAGGGCCAGGAACATGTAGCCGATCTGGCTCATGGTCGAGTAGGCGAGGATACGCTTGATGTCGGTCTGTACCAGGGCGGCAAAACCGGCCAGCACCAGGGTCACGCCGCCAACCACACCGACCAGGTGCAGGATGTCGGGAGCCAGGGCGAACAGGCCGTGGGTACGGGCAATCAGGTAGACGCCAGCGGTCACCATGGTTGCCGCGTGGATCAGTGCCGAAACCGGAGTAGGGCCGGCCATCGCGTCGGCAAGCCAGGTCTGCAGCGGCAGCTGGGCGGATTTACCGACCGCACCACCGAGCAGCATCAGGGTCGCCAGGACCATCCAGAAATCACCCGCCTGGAACTTCTGCGGTGCCAGTACCAGCAGCTCCTGCACGTTCAGGGTGCCGAGCTGGGCGAACAGGATGAACAGGCCGATGGCCATGAACACGTCGCCGATACGGGTAACGATGAAGGCCTTGAGTGCGGCGTTACCGTTGTTGCGGTTGCTGTAGTAGAAACCGATCAACAGGTACGAGCACAGGCCCACGCCTTCCCAACCGAAGTAGATGAACAGCAGGTTGTCGCCCAGCACCAGGAACAACATGCTGGCAATGAACAGGTTGGTGTAGGCGAAGAAGCGCGAGTAGCCGGCTTCACCACGCATGTACCAGGAGGCGAACAGGTGGATCAGAAAGCCCACACCGGTGACCACGCCGAGCATGGTGATCGACAGACCATCCACGTACAGGGTGAAGTTCGGTGTAAAGCGGTCCACCGACATCCACTGCCACAGCAGCTGGCTGTACGCGCCGCCATCCGGCGGGGCGACGTTGAACTGCCAGATCACGTAGGCGGCCACGGCGGCCGAGAGGCCCACCGAACCGACGCCGACCAGCGCCGACAGGTTCTCGGACCAGCGACCGCGCGAGAACGACAGCAGCAGGAAGCCGATCAGGGGGAATACGAACGTCAGGAAGATAAGGTTCATCCGCGCATCTCACTGGCTGCATCGATGTCGAGAGTGTGGAAGCGGCGATACAGCTGCAGCAGGATCGCCAGGCCGATACTGGCCTCGGCGGCTGCCAGGCTGATCACCAGGATGAACATGATCTGTCCATCCGGCTGCGCCCAACGGCTACCGGCGACAATGAACGCCAGTGCCGAAGCGTTCATCATGATTTCCAGGCTCATCAACACGAAAAGAATGTTGCGGCGCACCATCAGGCCGACAAGGCCGAGGCAGAACAGGATGCCGGCGACTGCCAGGCCATGCTCGAGAGGAATTGCAGACATGTGATTACTCCTTCGCCTCGTTGCGGCCGAGGTGGAAAGCCGTCACTGCTGCGGCAAGCAGCAGCATCGAGGCCAGTTCCACCACCAGCAGGTAAGGACCATACAGGCTGATGCCGACGGCCTTGGCGTCAACGGTAGTGTGGCCAATGCCGCCGCCGCTTTCGCTGGCGAACAGCACGTACAGCAGCTCGACCAGCAGCAGTGCGCCAAGCACCACCGGGCCAAGCCAGATGCCCGGCTTGAGCCAGCCACGTTCCTGGGCGACCGAAGCCGGCCCGAGGTTGAGCATCATCACCACGAAGACGAACAGCACCATGATGGCGCCAGCGTAGGCGATCACTTCCAGAACACCGGCGAACGGAGCGCCGAGGGCGAAGAAGGTCATCGCCACGGAGATCAGCGAAATGATCAGGTAGAGCAGGGCGTGCACGGGGTTGGTGTTGGTGATCACCCGAAGGGTGGACACCACAGCGACACCGGATGCGAAATAGAAAGCGAATTCCATCTTTCTTCCTTAAGGGAGCAAGCTCTTCACGTTGATCGGCTCGGCTTCGTTCTGCGCGGCGCCTTTCGGCTTGCCGGCAACAGCCATACCTGCAACACGGTAGAAGTTGTAGTCAGGGTTCTTGCCGGGGCCGGAGATCAGCAGATCTTCTTTCTCGTACACCAGGTCCTGACGTTTGAACTCGGCCATCTCGAAATCCGGCGTGAGCTGGATCGCGGTGGTCGGGCAGGCTTCCTCGCAGAGGCCGCAGAAAATGCAACGGGAGAAGTTGATGCGGAAGAACTCCGGGTACCAACGACCGTCTTCTGTTTCGGCTTTCTGCAGCGAGATGCAACCGACCGGGCACGCCACGGCACACAGGTTGCACGCTACACAGCGCTCTTCGCCATCCGGGTCGCGGGTCAGGACGATGCGGCCACGGTAGCGTGGCGGCAGGTAGACCGGCTCTTCGGGGTATTGCAGGGTGTCACGTTTGCGAAAACCGTGAGAGAACACCATCACCAGGCTGCGCAGCTGGGTGCCTGTGCCCTTAACGATGTCGCCAATATACTTGAACATGGGTCAAATCCTCACTGGGCCGCAACAGCTGGCGTGTTGAGCAACACGAGCGCAGCGGTCACCAGCAAATTGATCAGGGTCAGCGGCAGGCAGAACTTCCAGCCGAAGTCCATCACCTGGTCATAGCGTGGGCGCGGGATCGAGGCGCGCAGCAGGATGAACAGCATGATGAAGAACGCGGTCTTCAGGGCGAACCAAATGAACGGGATCTGCGGCAGGATGCCGAACGGACCGTGCCAGCCACCGAAGAACAGGGTCACCAACAGCGCCGAGACCAGGATGATGCCGATGTATTCACCGACGAAGAACATGCCCCACTTCATGCCGGCATATTCAATGTGGTAACCATCGGCCAGTTCCTGTTCCGCTTCCGGCTGGTCGAAGGGGTGACGGTGAGTCACGGCGACGCCTGCGATGAAGAAGGTGCAGAAACCGAAGAACTGCGGAATGATGAACCACAGGTTCTGGGCCTGGTAGTCGACGATGTCGCGCATGTTGAACGAGCCAGCCTGGGCAACGATGCCCATCAGCGCCAGGCCCATGAACACTTCGTACGACACGGTCTGGGCCGAGGCCCGCAGGCTGCCGAGCAGGGCGTACTTGTTGTTCGACGACCAGCCGGCGAACAGTACGGCGTACACCGACAGACCGGCCATGGCGAAGAAGAACAGCACGCCGATGTTCAGGTCCGCGACACCCCAGGTCGGGGTGATCGGGATGATCGCGAAGGCGATCAGCAAGGCGCTCATGGCCACCACCGGCGCCAGGGTGAAGATCACCTTGTCGACGAAGGGCGGGTTCCAGTCTTCCTTGAAGAACATCTTCAGCATGTCGGCAGCGATCTGGAACATGCCGAACGGGCCGACGCGGTTCGGACCGTAACGGTCCTGCCACCAGCCCAGCAGGCGCCGCTCGACGAAGCTGAGCAGCGCACCGCAGACCACCACGGCCAGCAAGACCACGACGGCCTTGATGACGGTGATGATCACATCGATCACTTCAGGGGTGAACCAGGTCATTGTGCTGCCTCCTGCAGGCCTTCGACGGATGCACCGAAGATGGCTGGCGGAATGCCGGCCAGGCCTTTCGGCAGGGCAACCAGGCCTGCGCCCAGTTCTTCATTGATGCGCAGCGGCAGCCGCAGGGTCTGGCCTGCCACGGTCAGGCTAAGCATGGCGCCGTCGTTGACACCCAGGCGGTCGGCTTCGGACTTGGCCAGGGCCACGTAGGCCGCTGGGATGCGCTCTTGCACCGGGGCGGCGCGCGAGGAGTTCTCTTCGCTGCCGAACAGGTGGTAGAACGGCACCGCTTGCCAGGTGCCACGGGCCGGGGCGAAGGCCGCCGGTACGCTGGCGAACCAGTTCAGCTTGTCGCCCTGGGTTTCGATCAGGCGGGTGCCCGGGTCGCCTGCGCGCAGGTGACCGCCGACCTCGTCCTGGAACTTGTTCCAGGCTTGCGGCGAGTTCCAGCCCGGCGACCAGGCGAACGGCACTTGCGAGCGCGGTTCGGCCGAACCCGAGTAACCTTCCATCGAGAAGGCGAACGCGGAGTCTTTGTCTTGCGGGGTACGCGGCTCGTGCACGCTGATGTCGGCGCGCATGGCAGTACGGCCGGAGTAGCGCAGCGGCTCACGCGCAAGCTTCATGCCCTTGATGCGGAACGAAGCGGACGGTGCGGCGTTGACGATGCCGGTCAGTTGCGGCGCGGCAGCGGCGCAGGCGTTGGTAACGTGATCCAGCTGGGTCCAGTCGACCGGCTTGTTGAGCAGGGTGGCACGCAGGGCGTGCATCCAGCGCCAGCCTTCGTGAACCAGGATGCTGCTGTCCAGGTAGGTAGGGTCGAACACCTGGAAGAAGCGCTGGGCACGGCCTTCCTGGCTGACCAGGGTACCGTCGCCTTCGGCAAACGATGCAGCTGGCAGCACCAGGTGGGCGCGGTCGGTAGTGGCGGTCTTCTGGTGATCGGCAACGATGACTACTTTGGCAGCGGCCAGGGCAGCGTCGACCTTGGCAGCGCAGACGCGGCTGTACAGGTCGTTTTCCATCACGACGATGGCGTCGGCCTTGCCTTCGATCACCGCATCCAGGGCGGCATCGATCGACTCGCCGCCGAGCATGGCCAGGCCGAGGCTGTTGGCCTCAGGGACCACCAGGCTCAGCGAGCCGTTCTTCTCGCGCAGCTTCAGGGCCTTGGCGATGTTGGCCGCCGCCTCGATCAGGGCGTTGGAGCCCAGCGAGGTACCGGCAACCACCAGCGGACGGTTGGCGGTAACCAGGGCGTCGGCGATGCGCTTGGCCAGGGCCAGGGCTTCGGCGTCCAGGCCTTCGACGGCTGGCGCGCTCGGGTCGATGGCGTGAGCCACGGCAAAACCGATGCGGGCGAGGTCGTCCGGCGCTGCGTGCACGCACTCTTCGGCCACGTCATCGAGCTTGGTTTCGGCCAGGCTTGCGATAAACAGCGGGTACATGGCGTGCTGGCCGATGTTCTTCACCGCGGCGTCGAGCCAAGGCTGAACACGCATGGCATCGGCCATGGCTTCGGCCTTGCCCTTGACCGACTGGCGCAGGGCCAGGGCGACACGGGCGGCGGTCTGGGTCAGGTCTTCGCCGAGGACGAATACCGCGTCATGGTCTTCCATGTCGCGCAGGGTCGGGACCGGCAGCGGGCTGTCGTTGAGTACTTGCAGGGCCAGGCGCACGCGGGCCAGCTCACCGGCTTCCATACCCGAGTAGAAGTGCTCGGCGCCGACCAGCTCGCGCAGGCCATAGTTGCTTTCGAGGCTGGCGCGCGGCGAGCCGATACCGACGATGTTGCGCCCGCGCAGCATGTCCGCGGCCTTGTCCAGGGCGGCATCCAGGCTCAGCTTGGTGCCGTCGGCCAGCAGCGGCTGACGTGGACGGTCGGTGCGGTTGACGTAGCCATAGCCGAAGCGGCCACGGTCGCAGAGGAAGTACTGGTTGACCGAACCATTGAAGCGGTTTTCGATCCGGCGCAGTTCGCCGTAACGCTCACCCGGGCTGATGTTGCAACCGCTGGAGCAGCCATGGCAGATGCTTGGGGCAAACTGCATGTCCCATTTGCGGTTGTAGCGCTCGGAGTGGGTCTTGTCGGTGAACACACCGGTCGGGCAGACCTCGGTGAGGTTGCCGGAGAACTCGCTCTCGAGGGTGCCGTCTTCAACGCGACCGAAGTAGACGTTGTCGTGGGCACCGAACACGCCCAGGTCGGTACCGCCGGCGTAGTCCTTGTAGTAACGCACGCAACGGTAGCAGGCGATGCAGCGGTTCATCTCGTGGGAGATGAACGGGCCGAGCTCCTGGTTCTGGTGGGTACGCTTGGTGAAACGGTAGCGGCGCTCGTTGTGGCCGGTCATTACCGTCATGTCTTGCAGGTGGCAGTGACCGCCTTCCTCGCACACCGGGCAGTCGTGCGGGTGGTTGGTCATCAGCCATTCGACGACGCTGGCACGGAATACCTTGGCTTCTTCGTCTTCGATGGAGATCCAGCTGCCATCGGAGGCAGGGGTCATGCAGGACATGACGATACGACCACGGGTGTCGTTCTCGTCGGTGTACTGCTTGACCGCGCACTGGCGGCAGGCGCCGACGCTACCGAGCGCCGGGTGCCAGCAGAAATAGGGGATGTCGAGGCCGAGCGACAGACACGCCTGTAACAGGTTGTCTGCGCCGTTGACTTCGAGCTCTTTGCCGTCTACGTGGATAGTGGCCATGGTTCAAAGTTCTTCGTTGGCCCGCGTCTGCGGGCGTGGCTAATGGAAATCTGTGTGCCTGCAGCCCGCTACAGGTGTCCCCGGGCGAGCTGGGCAGGCAGCGGGCGGCACGGACCGCCCGCGTTGTTATTCGTTATGCGCCGACGACGATCGGCTTCGCCAGGTCCGGGCGCAGGCCGGCAGCGGCAGCGACCGGTGCCTGGGCGGCAATGCCAGCCTCGAACTCAGGGCGGAAGTACTTGATCGCGCTACCCAGCGGCTCAACGGCGCCCGGTGCGTGTGCACAGAAGGTCTTGCCTGGGCCGAGGAAGCCGACCAGACCCAGCAGGGTCTCGATGTCGCCCTGCTGGCCCTGGCCTTTTTCGAGGGCGCGCAGGAGCTTGACGCTCCACGGCAGGCCGTCGCGGCACGGGGTGCAGAAGCCACAGGATTCACGGGCAAAGAACTCTTCCATGTTGCGCAGCAGCGAGACCATGTTGATGCTGTCGTCCACGGCCATGGCCAGGCCGGTTCCCATGCGGGTGCCGACCTTGGCGATGCCACCGGCGTACATTTGTGCATCCAGGTGCTCGGGCAGCAGGAAACCGGTACCGGCGCCGCCTGGCTGCCAGCACTTGAGCTTGAAGCCATCGCGCATGCCGCCGGCGTAGTCTTCGAACAGCTCGCGGGCAGTGACGCCGAACGGCAGCTCCCACAGGCCAGGGTTCTTGACCTTGCCGGAGAAGCCCATCAGCTTGGTGCCGTGGTCTTCACTGCCTTCGCGGGCCAGCGACTTGTACCAGTCGATGCCGTTGCCGACGATGGCCGGCACGTTGCACAGGGTCTCGACGTTGTTCACGCAGGTCGGCTTGCCCCACACGCCAACGGCGGCAGGGAAGGGCGGCTTGGAGCGCGGGTTGGCGCGGCGGCCTTCGAGGGAGTTGATCAGCGCGGTTTCTTCACCGCAGATGTAGCGCCCGGCACCGGTGTGGACGAACAGCTCGAAGTCAAAGCCGCTGCCGAGGATGTTCTTGCCCAGCAGGCCTGCAGCCTTGGCTTCCTCGACCGCGCGGTTGAGGTTGCGCGCTGCGGTGGTGTATTCGCCACGCAGGAAGATATAACCGCGGTAGGCTTTCAGCGCGCGGGCGCTGATCAGCATGCCTTCGATCAGCAGATGGGGCTGTTGCTCCATCAGCATGCGGTCTTTCCAGGTGTTGGGTTCCATTTCGTCCGCATTGCACAGCAGGTAGCGGATGTTCATGGATTCGTCTTTGGGCATCAGGCCCCATTTGACGCCGGTGGGGAAGCCCGCACCGCCACGGCCCTTGAGGCCGGAATCTTTAACGGTCTGGACGATATCGTCCTGGGACATTTGCGCCAGGGCCTTGCGGGCGGCGGCGTAGCCGTCCTTGGCCTGGTACTCGTCGAGCCAGACCGGCTCGCCGTCGTCACGCAGGCGCCAGGTCAGCGGATGGGTCTCGGCCGAACGCGCAATGCGGTTGGCCGGGCCGAAGGAAGTGATGGTCATGCGTAACCCTCCAGCAGTTTGGCGACGCCAGCAGGCTGCACGTCGCCAAAAGTGTCGTCGTCGATCATCAGCGCCGGGGCCTTGTCGCAGTTACCCAGGCAGCACACCGGCAGCAGGGTGAAACGCCCGTCCGCGGTGGTCTGGCCAAGGCCGATGCCCAGCTCGCTCTGGATCTGGCTGACCACCGACTCGTGGCCGCCGATGTAGCAGACCATGCTGTCGCAGACGCGGATGATGTGCCGGCCAACCGGCTGACGGAAGATCTGACTATAGAAGGTGGCCACGCCTTCGACGTCGCTGGCAGGAATGCCGAGCACTTCGCCGATGGCATAGATGGCGCCGTCCGGCACCCAGCCGCGTTCCTTCTGGACGATCTTCAGGGCTTCGATGGACGCCGCGCGCGGGTCCTCGTAGTGATGCATCTCGTGCTCGATGGCCGAGCGCTCGGTTTCGCTCAGGGCGAAACGGTCGGTTTGGATAAGCGTGCTGTTCATGCTTAGCGGTCCACGTCAGCCATAACGAAGTCGATACTGCCCAGGTACGCAATGAGGTCCGCGACCATGCTGCCGCGGATCACCGATGGGATCTGCTGCAGGTGCGGGTAGCTCGGGGTACGGATCCGGGTGCGGTAGCTCATGGTGCCGCCGTCGCTCGTCAGGTAGTAACTGTTGATGCCCTTGGTCGCCTCGATCATCTGGAAGGATTCGTTGGCCGGCATGACCGGGCCCCACGAAACCTGCAGGAAGTGAGTGATCAGGGTTTCGATGTGCTGCAGGGTGCGCTCTTTCGGCGGCGGCGTGGTCAGCGGGTGATCCGCCTTGTACGGGCCTTCCGGCATGTTGCGCAGGCACTGGTCGATGATGCGGATACTCTGGCGCATTTCCTCGACACGGACCATGCAGCGATCGTAGGCATCGCCGTTGTGGGCCAGGGGTACTTCGAACTCGAAGTTCTCGTAGCCGGAGTAAGGGCGGGCCTTGCGCAGGTCGAAGTCAAGACCGGTGGAACGCAGGCCGGCACCGGTGACGCCCCATTCCAGGGCCTCTTTGGTGTTGTACTGGGCAACGCCGATGGTCCGGCCCTTGAGGATGCTGTTCTGCAGGGCGGCCTTGGTGTACTCGTCGAGGCGCTTTGGCAGCCAGTCGACGAAGTCCTTCACCAGTTTTTCCCAGCCGCGCGGCAGGTCGTGGGCAACACCACCGATGCGGTACCATGCCGGGTGCAGACGGAAGCCGGTGATGGCTTCGATCACGGTGTAGGCGCGCTGACGGTCGGTGAAGGTGAAGAACACCGGGGTCATGGCACCGACGTCCTGGATGTAGGTACCCAGGAACAGCAGGTGGCTGGTGATGCGGAAGAACTCGGCGAGCATGATGCGGATCACGTCGACCTTCTGCGGCACCTGGATGCCGGCCAGCTTCTCCACCGCCAGTACGTACGGCAGGTTGTTCATCACCCCGCCGAGGTAGTCGATACGGTCGGTGTAGGGGATGAAGCTGTGCCAGGACTGACGCTCGGCCATTTTCTCGGCACCACGGTGGTGGTAGCCGATGTCCGGGACGCAGTCGACGATCTCTTCGCCGTCCAGCTGCAGGACGATACGGAAGGCACCGTGGGCCGAAGGGTGGTTCGGGCCCAGGTTGAGGAACATGTAGTCCTCGTTGGTGCCCTGGCGCTTCATGCCCCAGGCTTCAGGGTTGAAGCGCGCGGCCTCTTCCTCGAGCTGCTGCTTGGCCAGGGTCAGGCTGTACGGATCGAATTCGGTGGCGCGGGCAGGGTAGTCCTTGCGCAGCGGGTGACCTTCCCAGGTCGGTGGCATCATGATCCGGGTCAGGTGCGGGTGGCCGGCAAAGTCGATGCCGAACATGTCCCAGACTTCACGCTCGTACCAGTTGGCGTTGGGCCAGATGCCGGTGACGGTCGGCAGGTTCAGGTCGCCTTCGCTCAAGGCCACCTTGATCATCACGTCGCTGTTCCGCTCCACCGACAGCAGGTGGTAGAAGACGCTGAAGTCGGCGCCCGGCAGGCCGCGGCGCTGGGTGCGCAGGCGCTCGTCGACGCCGTGCAGGTCGTAGAGCATGCTGTACGGCTTGGCGACATTGCGCAGGAAACCCAGCACGTCCTTGAGTTTTTCGCGGGTAACCCAAAGCACCGGCATGCCGGTGCGGGTTTCCTGGGCGACGAACGCTTCGGGGCCGAATTTGTTGTTCAGTTCGACGACCACATCCTGGTCGTCAGCCTTGTAAGGCGGGATATAAATAGCGGTGTCCGCTGTCATGGTCTCGGTCGCTTTCGGTCAACGTAGAGAATGAAGCCAGGCTGCCTGTCGCGCATGCGCAGGCAACAGGTCGCTGGATCAGACTTCGTCGGGGCTGCGCAGGTTGGTGACCTGGATGCGCTGTTCACGGCGTTGCTCTTTCTGCGACGGCATCTCGGCACGGTAAATGCCTTGATCGCCGACAACCCAGGAAAGAGGACGACGCTCCTGGCCAATCGACTCCTGCAACAGCATCAGGCCTTGCAGGAAGGCTTCAGGGCGAGGCGGGCAGCCAGGCACGTAGACATCCACGGGGAGGAACTTGTCGACCCCCTGAACGACCGAGTAAATGTCGTACATGCCGCCGGAGTTGGCGCACGAGCCCATGGAAATGACCCACTTGGGCTCGAGCATCTGCTCGTACAGGCGCTGGATGATCGGCGCCATCTTGATGAAGCAGGTGCCGGCGATGACCATGAAGTCGGCCTGGCGCGGCGAAGCCCGGATGACTTCGGCGCCAAAGCGGGCGATGTCGTGGGGCGCCGTGAAGGCCGTGGTCATTTCCACGTAGCAGCAGGAGAGGCCGAAGTTGTACGGCCACAGGGAGTTCTTACGCCCCCAGTTGACCGCGCCACTGAGCACATCTTCAAGTTTGCCCATGAAGATGTTCTTGTGGACCTGGTCCTCTAGCAGCGAATCGGAGACGGTTTCCCGCTCTCCGATTGGATATTGCTCGTTGGGAGCATCCGGGTCGATTCTGGTGAGATTGTATTGCATTGCCAAAGCCTCATTGTTTCAGCTTCGCTTGCCGCTTGCGACGACCTTCGGGAGCCCAATCAAGTGCCCCGACGCGCCATAGGTAGACAAGACCTGCCAACAGAATTGCTATGAAAACGAGTGCTTCGACGAATCCGGTCCAGCCGCTTTCGCGGACGGACACAGACCATGCAAAGAGAAAGAGGGCTTCGATATCGAAGATCACGAACAGCATCGCGACCAGATAGAATTTGGCTGACAGGCGCAAGCGGGCGCCGCCAGTGGGCAGCATGCCGGACTCGAAGGGTTCGTTCTTGCTGCGGCCCCAGGCCTTGCTGCCGAGCAGGGCGGACAGACCGAGCATGAAGGCGCACAGGCCTACGACACCCAAAAGGAAAATGGCAAAGCCCCAGTTGTGGGCGATGAGTCCTGTCGAATCGGGCATGCTGAAAATCCTTATACAGAGACCAGGCTCTGCGGCTTGAAAAGAAGTAGAGCAGTGACGATATGTCGCAGCGGAATCTATCGCGCTGATTTTATGGGTAAACCCGGTGCAAGTAAAATTTCTGCAGCAAATTTATTCGTAAGATTAAGAACAAAAATCTTTCGTAACAGGCTGCAGGCCACGTGGAACGGGCATTGCCCCGGGTTCTGTTAATTATGTTTCTTGCAACGCGTAATGAACCCGCAACTTCGTAATGATAATTAATATCATTTGAGGGTGCGCGATTAGCCCTACTGTTCGAGTCAACTACAAAGTTGTGCAACATAGGCGTCACCTGCAAGTTTCCACACCTTGTGTTTTAACCTGTTTTTTCTTGCCTTGCCGCGCTCTGGATCAAGGCTTTTGCCGATTGCCTGGTGTAGGCCGAGGCGGCGATAGCCCACTGGCCCAGCCAGTAGGCGAGGATAATCAGGTACTGGGCGGCAGCGAACGGGCTGACGAAGCGGTCGATCCCGATCAGGCTGTCGGAAAACACAAACGCCAGCGCGCCCAGCGCCGCCAGGCCGCCACAGGCCAGGGCGCGCCAGAGCATGGCGCTGATGGCCAGGGCATAAACGCTGACCGGAATCAGCAATTCACCCAGGCCGGAACTGATCAGCAGCCCCAGCAGCGCCGCACCGACAATCGCCGAACCCAACAGCGCAGCGGGCGCCAGTTGGCGGTTCTCGCCCAGGTAGCCGCGCAGATAGGCCAGGTGTGCACAGAGAAAGGCCGCCAGGCCAAACACGAACAGGTCGCCAGGCACGGCCAGCAGAATGTCGCCAAGCAGTGAGAAACCCAGGCCAATAATGATCCAGCGCCGGTAGGCGGTGGGCTCGGCGCTACTCAGCCAGCAGATCAGCGCCAGCACCGGGATCGGTTTGACCGCCAGGCCCAGCAGCGCGTTGCCGCTGGCCAGTGCATATAGATAGAAGGCAGCGCCCGGCAGGGCCAGGCAGAGCAGGGTGACAGGGCGGGGCATGGCCGATCCTTGGTGTTGTTGTGCACCTAGCATAGCCAATGGCAATTAATAAGGAAGCCCTGTGCATTTGCTGGGGACCCTATCGCTGGCACCACCAAGTCCTGATAAAAAACAAAACCCGGAGCCCCATCACAGGCCCCGGGTTTTGCGTGTTACCCGAATGTCAGCAACCGATCAGCGATCAGTGGAACTGCTCTTCTTCAGTCGAACCGGTCAGCGCGGTAACCGAAGACTTGCCACCCTGGATCACGGTGGTCATGTCGTCGAAGTAGCCGGTGCCGACTTCCTGCTGGTGGGCCACGAAGGTGTAGCCTTTCGAGGCGTCAGCGAACTCTTGCTCTTGCAGCTTCACGTAGGCGGTCATGTCGTTGCGGGCGTAGTCGTGCGCCAGGTTGAACATGCCGTGCCACATGTTGTGGATACCGGCCAGGGTGATGAACTGGTGCTTGTAGCCCATGGCCGACAGTTCGCGCTGGAACTTGGCGATGGTTGCGTCGTCCAGGTTCTTCTTCCAGTTGAAGGAAGGCGAGCAGTTGTACGACAGGATCTGGTCCGGGTATTCCTTCTTGATCGCTTCGGCAAAGCGGCGAGCTTCGTCCAGGTCCGGCTTGGCGGTTTCACACCAGATCAGGTCGGCGTATGGCGCATAAGCCAGGCCACGGGCGATGGCTTGATCGAGGCCGGCGCGAACCTTGTAGAAGCCTTCCTGGGTGCGCTCGCCAACCACGAATGGCTGGTCGTACGGGTCGCAGTCGCTGGTCAAGAGGTCTGCGGCGTTGGCGTCGGTACGGGCCAGGATGATGGTCGGTACACCGGCTACGTCAGCCGCCAGGCGGGCAGCGGTCAGCTTCTGTACGGCTTCCTGGGTTGGAACCAGTACCTTGCCGCCCATGTGGCCGCACTTTTTCACCGAGGCCAGCTGGTCTTCGAAGTGAACGCCGGCGGCGCCTGCTTCGATCATGTTCTTCATCAGCTCGTAGGCGTTCAGGACGCCGCCGAAACCGGCTTCGGCGTCAGCCACGATCGGGGCGAAGTAGTCGACGTAGCCTTCGTCGCCCGGGTTCTTGCCGGCTTTCCACTGGATCTGGTCGGCGCGACGGAACGAGTTGTTGATGCGCTTGACCACGGTAGGAACCGAATCCACCGGGTACAGCGACTGGTCTGGGTACATGGACTCGGCCGAGTTGTTGTCGGCAGCCACTTGCCAGCCGGACAGGTAGATTGCCTGGATACCGGCTTTGACCTGTTGCACGGCCTGGCCGCCGGTCAGGGCGCCCATGCAGTTGACGAAATCTTTCTCTGGACGGAAGGACGGGTGTGCGCCCTGGGTGACCAGCTTCCACAGCTTCTCGGCACCCAGGCGGGCCAGGGTGTGCTCAGGCTGGATCGAGCCACGCAGACGAACGACATCAGCGGCGGTGTAGGTACGGGTCACGCCTTTCCAGCGCGGGTTCTCGGCCCAGTCTTTTTCGAGGGCTGCAATTTGCTGTTCGCGTGTCAGTGCCATGGAAATAAACCTCGTCGCATCGGTCTTTGGTAAAAATTCGCGCTCTCTACTGCGCAGATCAGAAGCCTGGCAAAGGTCAGTATGGGCGAAATATGCGACGGTCGAACGATGGGGGCTCGAAGGGGGAAGTGAGCAGGTGGGCGAGGTTTTCGTTGCAGGGTGGCTCGTGGTTGCCGAACTGCAAAGAACAGTGCTGCCGGGTACCTTTTGATGCGCTTCCGTCCCTCGGGACAACTTCGTTCCAGTCGCAATCTCGTCAAACTGCCTTGTGGGCGGTACAGACACGAGCCGGCTCAGGTGGGTGGGTTAGAGCGCGGCTCGAAGGCCCTTGCCAGGGCCTCTGATCAGCGGGAGCGGGGCCATCATGCCTCGACGTTTCGGGGTCGTCAAATGTTTTGTAGTGGTTTTTTATAACCACTACATCTTTGGTCTAATACGACTCGTCAGTCAGTTTTGAGGCCTTTGGTCGAGGCCTTGATTTGTCTGGGTTCAGTCCAAAGCGTCGACTTTTACCCGCAATGTCATGTTTTCACCGCGCTGGGTGCTGTAGCTGAGGGCCGAAGCACTGCGTTCGGACTGACTCTGCTGGTTGACCCCTGCCAGCGTGATCCACTCACCGAGCTTGCCGGTGACTTTTGTGTCGGTACTTTGCACCTTCACTACATCGGGACGTTCCTGGCTCATCCGGTCATTGTTGGTACTGATGTTCAGGTGCACGGTGTCGCCAGTGACGCTGGCAGTGACGTAAAAACCCTGGGTGACGTTGCGGTATTCAGTGTCGCTCTGCACTCGACCATCGCTGTCGGTGCTGGTACTGGTGACCGGGATGCTCTGGCCGACCTGGATCAGTGCCGGGCTGCCCTCGCTGGCCTGGACCTGCTGCAGGCCGCCTTCGCGGTTGCTGGTGCCGTAGCGAATGACCCGGGCATTGCCGCGGTTGTCCTGGAAATTGCTGTCGTTGTTGTCGACGCTGATCAGCAGTCGACGCGGCGCGGTATCCAGCTGTTGCAGCAGGGAGCGCAGGTCGTCGATGCGCTCGGGTTCGGCGTTGACGATCAGTTTGTTCTCGAAGGCGCTGACGCTGCCGTCCTTGCCGATGAAGGCTTGCGCGGTGGGGAGGATTTCAGCGCTGGTGCGATGGTTCAGCGGCAGGACTTCAGTGGCGGCCAGCGTACTCAGGCTGAACGACAGAAGCAGGGAGGCGAGAAGGGGGCGTAGCGGCATGTCCATGATCTCCGCGAGTGGAGTGGACATGATGGCAAATTTGTAGCAGTTATGGGAGCGAGGTTGTCAGGCTGAGGACTGCTTCGCAGCCCCAATCGCAATCAGACCAGTTCGCGCGATTCGCGAACCATGTCCACGTGCGGAATACCCGCCTCGAGGAACTCTTCGCTGACCACCTTGAAGCCAAGGCGCTCATAGAACGGCGTGGCGTGTACCTGGGCGCTGAGCATCTGCTGCTTGAGGTCACGGTTCTGGGCTTCGACGATCACCGCCTGCATCAGCGCGTCACCGACCTTCAGCCCGCGCCAGTCCTTGAGCACCGAGACCCGGCCGATCTGGCCGTCGGGCAGCAGGCGGGCGGTGCCGATGGCGTAGTCACCCTCCATGGCCAGAAAATGCACGGCAGTGTTGTCGTCGGCATCCCACTCCAGCTCCGGCGGCACGTTCTGTTCGGCGATGAACACAGCTTCACGAATGCGGCGGATATCAGCGTTGTCTTTCTGCCAGTCGGCGAGACGGACGCGAATCTTATTCATTGGCAAACCCCAGGCTTCCTTGTTTGACCAGTTCGCAGATCAAGGTAATGCCTTGATCGTTTTCAAGCCACTGCTCAAGGTTTTCAATGTGCAACGCGTCGGCGGCGCAGATCAGTTTCAGCAGCTCGCGCAGGTCGCCCGGCAGCAGGCGGCTCTGGCCGCTGGCGAACAGCAGCAGGTTGTCGTCGACTTCCGACCAGGCCAGGCGCGCGCTCGGGTTGCGGATCAGGATCGCGCCCTGGGCCAGGCTCTCGATCAGCTCGACTTCGTCCAGCGGCTCGCCGCTGACCAGCTCCGGATAGCGCGGTTCGGTCATGAACTGGCCGAACCAGGTCAGCAGCAGGCGCTCGTCGCCCATGTGCTCGGTGAGCAGCTTTTTCAGGCGCTCGAGGGCGTCGTGCTGGATCTGGTGCGGGTCGCTGACCGGCTCGGCGTCGGCGTCGGTGTAACGCTCTTCGTCAGGCAGGAACTGGCTGAGGAAGTCGGTGAAATGGGTCAGCACTTCAGCGGCGCCCGGCGCGCGGAAGCCCACCGAATAGGTCAGGCAGTCATCTTCGGCAATGCCGTAGTGGGCCAGGCGTGGCGGCAGGTAGAGCATGTCGCCGGGCTCCAGGGTCCACTCGTCGCTCTGCTCGAATTCGGCGAGGATGCGCAGGTCGGCGTGCTCCAGCAGCGGGCTGTCGCTGTCGCACATCTGGCCGATCTTCCAGTTGCGCTTGCCCTGGCCTTGCAGCAGGAACACATCGTAGTTGTCGAAGTGCGGGCCGACGCTGCCGCCGGGCGCTGCGTAGCTGATCATCACATCGTCGATGCGCCAGCTTGGCAGGAAGCGAAAATGCTCCAGCAGTTCGCCGACTTCCGGCACGAACTGATCGACCGCTTGCACCAGCAGGGTCCAGTCGCGCTCGGGCAGGGTGCTGAAGGCATCTTCTTCGAACGGGCCGCGGCGCAGTTCCCATGGGCGCTCGCCGTGCTCGATGACCAGGCGCGATTCCACTTCTTCTTCCAGGGCCAGGCCGGCCAGTTCGTCGGCGTCGATCGGGCTTTCGAAGTCCGGGAAGGCCTGGCGTACCAGCAGGGGTTTCTTCTGCCAGTAGTCGCGCATGAATTCGCGGGCAGTGAGGCCGCCCAGAAGCTGCAGAGGAGTATCAGGATTCATGTGTAACCTATTGAAAAAAAGTAATTTTCTTTCGGTAATAAAAACGCCCGGCTGAGCCGGGCGTTTACGCGCAGGGCGCAGATCAGACGCGTTTGGCTTGAGCCGCGGCATTACCGATGTAGGAGGCTGGAGTCAGCTTCTTCAGCTCGCTGCGAGCCTCTGCCGGCATGTCCAGGCCATCGATGAAGGTCAGCAGCGCTTCGGGGCTGATGCCTTTGCCACGGGTCAGCTCCTTGAGCTTCTCGTAGGGGTTCTCGATGTTGTAGCGGCGCATGACGGTCTGGATCGGCTCGGCGAGAACTTCCCAGCAGGCGTCCAGGTCTTCGGCGATACGCGCTTGGTTGATTTCCAGCTTGCTGATGCCCTTGAGGCTGGCCTCGTAGGCGATCACGCTGTGGGCGAAACCGACGCCCAGGTTGCGCAGCACGGTGGAGTCGGTCAGGTCGCGCTGCCAGCGCGAGACCGGCAGCTTGCTGGCCAGGTGCTGGAACAGGGCATTGGCGATACCCAGGTTGCCTTCGGAGTTTTCGAAGTCGATCGGGTTGACCTTGTGCGGCATGGTCGAGGAGCCGATTTCGCCAGCGATGGTGCGCTGCTTGAAGTAGCCCAGGGAGATGTAGCCCCAGACGTCGCGGTCGAAGTCGATCAGGATGGTGTTGAAGCGGGCGATCGCGTCGAACAGCTCGGCGATATAGTCGTGCGGCTCGATCTGGGTGGTGTACGGGTTGAACACCAGGCCCAGCTCGTCTTCGATGAAGGCGCGGGCGTTGGCTTCCCAGTCGATCTGCGGGTAGGCCGACAGGTGGGCGTTGTAGTTGCCCACGGCGCCGTTGATCTTGCCCAGCAGTGGCACGGCGGCAACCTGGGCGATCTGGCGCTCCAGGCGGTAGACGACGTTGGCCAGCTCTTTGCCCAGAGTGGTTGGCGACGCCGGTTGGCCGTGGGTGCGCGACAGCATCGGCACGTCGGCGAAGCGGTGGGCCAGCTCACGGATGGCCTGGGCGATCTGGCGCATCAGCGGCAGCAGCACGCTGTCGCGGCCTTCGCGCAGCATCAGGGCGTGGGACAGGTTGTTGATGTCCTCGCTGGTGCAGGCAAAGTGGATGAACTCGCTGACCTTGGCAAGCTCCGGCAGCTTGGCGGCCTGCTCCTTGAGCAGGTACTCGATGGCCTTGACGTCGTGGTTGGTGGTGCGCTCGATCTCTTTGACGCGCTCGGCGTGCTCGAGGGCGAACTCATCGGCCAGGCCGTTGAGCAGGGCGTTGGCTTCGGCGGAAAAGGCCGGAACCTCGGCGATCTGCGGGTGGGCGGCCAGGCGCTGGAGCCAGCGAACCTCGACCAGGGCGCGGAAACGGATCAGGCCGTATTCGCTGAAAATAGGGCGCAGGGCCTGGGTTTTGCCGGCGTAGCGGCCGTCAACAGGGGAAACCGCAGTGAGCGAGGAAAGCTGCATGGGGTGTTCTCGGACAGTCAGGCTTTGAAAAGGGCGCATATCATACATGAAAAACGCGCCCGGGTCGGGTGGCTGACAAAAGGTAATGCCAGCAAATCATTCAGTATCATAGTGGCTTCAAAGGCCCCATCGCTGGCAAGCCAGCTCCCACAGGTGCAGTGCATGCCGGCCCTGTGGGAGCTGGCTTGCCAGCAATGGGTGTTCAGCCACGCAACATCGGATACAGCTCTTTGAGCAGTTTGCGCCGGCTGACCACCAACTGCCAGCGATGGCCGCCCAGCTGTCGCCACAGGCGCGCGGCGCGGATGCCGGCGAGCAGCAGGGCGCGAATCTTCGAGGCATTGCTTGGCTGCTGCAGGTGGCGCATGTCGCCATGCACCTGGATGCGTTGGCGCAGGGTGCTCAGGGTGTCCTGGTACAGGGCGCCGCTGGAAGCAATGACGTTTTCATGTACCAGGCCGAAATGCTCGGCCTGGGACTGGATTTGCGGCAGGCGGCTGCCGATCACATCGAGCATGTCGCCGCGCTTGGCCAGCTGGCGCTCCAGGCCCAGCATCGACAGGGCATAGCGCAGCGGCTCGCGCTGCAGGCTGCCGGGGTCGCGCTCCAGGGCGCTGGCCAGGGCGCGGTAGCCGTCGCGCAGGTTCAGGTCGTCACCGCCGAACACCTCCAGGGTGTCCTTGGGGTCGCGTACCAGCAGGCTGCCGAGCATGCAGCCAAGGTTCGCCTCGCTGGCCTGGCCGGTGCGGGCGATGCGGTCAACCAGCACCGCGGCCTGGAATACACCGCCCAGGGCAACCAACTGCTCTTGCATGGCATTCATGCGCGCGCGCTCCACGGCTCGGCGGTTTCGATCACGCCGCCGCCGAGGCAGATTTCGCCGTCATAGAACACCACCGACTGGCCTGGCGTCACCGCCCGCTGTGGCTCGTCGAACACCGCGCGGTAGCCGCTTGCGGTCTGTTCCAGGGTGCAGCCCTGATCGCTTTGGCGGTAGCGCACCTTGGCCGTCAGACGCCGTGGGCTGGACAGGTCGATAGGGTTGACCCAGAAGATCTCTGAAGCGAGCAGGGCGCGCGAGAATAGCCACGGGTGTTCGTTACCCTGGCCGACCACCAGCACGTTGCGGGTGAGGTCTTTCTCCAGTACGTACCACGGCTCGTCACCGGCGTCTTTCAGGCCGCCGATGCCCAGGCCCTGGCGCTGGCCGATGGTGTGGTACATCAGGCCGTGGTGACGGCCGATGACTTCGCCGTCGGTGGTCTGGATCTCGCCCGGTTGTGCCGGCAGGTACTGCTTGAGGAAGTCGCTGAAGCGGCGCTCGCCGATAAAGCAGATACCGGTGGAGTCTTTCTTCTTCGCCGTGGCCAGGCCGTGTTTCTCGGCGATGGCGCGCACTTCGGGTTTTTCCAGTTCGCCGACCGGGAACAGCGTGCGGGCGATTTCCTTGCCGCCAACGGCGTGCAGGAAGTAGCTCTGGTCCTTGTTCGGGTCCAGGCCCTTGAGCAGTTCGGTACGCCCGTCAGTGTCGCGGCGGCGCACGTAGTGGCCGGTGGCGATCAGGTCGGCACCGAGCATCAGCGCGTAGTCGAGGAAGGCCTTGAACTTGATTTCGCGGTTGCAGAGGATGTCCGGGTTCGGCGTGCGCCCGGCCTTGTATTCAGCCAGGAAATGCTCGAAGACGTTGTCCCAGTATTCGGCGGCGAAGTTGGCGGTGTGCAGCTTGATGCCGATGCGGTCGCACACGGCCTGGGCGTCGGCCAGGTCTTCGCGGGCGGTGCAGTATTCGGTGCCGTCGTCCTCTTCCCAGTTCTTCATGAACAGGCCTTCCACCTGGTAGCCCTGCTCCATCAGCAGGAGGGCGGAGACGGAAGAGTCCACGCCGCCGGACATGCCGACGATAACGCGTGTCTTTTCGGGTTCGTAAAGTGCTGGACTGGTCATAGGTACCGGCTGTGTATCTGGAAAAAGACAACGATTCTATCAGGCTGCGGCCTGCAAGGCATCGTTGCTGTCAGTCGCGAATCAACGCCAGGCTGTGCAGCGGGCCGGCCAGGTAATCGTCGATGCAGCGCGGCACCAGCTCGCTGCGCCAGCGCTCGGGGTCGGCCAGCAGCTCCTCGCGGCTCAGCCATACGGCGCGCACGATGTCGCTGTCCAGGGCGCGCTCGGGGTGGTGCTTGAGCGGCCTGGCGGCGAAGCAGATGCGCTGGTAGGTCACGCCGTTGCTGGGGGCGGTATACAGGTAGATGCCGACGATGCCGGTCAGCTCGACCTCCCAGGCGGTTTCTTCGAGGGTTTCGCGCCGGGCGGCGTCGAGCAGGCTTTCGTTGGTCTCCAGGTGGCCGGCGGGCTGGTTGAACACGTGCTTGCCGGCCTTGAATTCCTCGACCATGAGGAAGCGGCCCTGGTCTTCGATGATAGTGGCGACGGTGATGTGGGGGCGCACGGTCGATTCTCTCCCTAAGTTGTAAGTTTCAAGCTGCAAGCTACAAGTAAAAGCCGTGCGCGCAAGGCTCTTTCTTGTAGCTTGCAGCTTGAAACTCAAAGCTAAAAAAACCCCGGTGCGTGGCCGGGGTTTTTGTTTACTGCTTCAAGCTGCTTCTCTTACAGTGCGGCAATCGCGCTGTTGAAGGTCTGGCTCGGGCGCATCACTTTGCTGGTCAGCTCGGCATCCGGGTAGTAGTAACCACCGATGTCGGCCGGCTTGCCCTGCACGGCGTTGAGCTCGGCGACGATGGTCGCTTCGTGCTCGGCCAGGGCTTTTGCCAGTGGGGCGAAGCGCGCTTGCAGGGCGGCGTCGTCGCTCTGGGCGGCCAGGGCCTGGGCCCAGTACAGGGTCAGGTAGAAGTGGCTGCCACGGTTGTCGATACCGCCGACCTTGCGCGCAGGGGACTTGTTGGTGTCCAGGAACTGGCCGGTGGCCTGGTCCAGGGTCGCCGCCAGTACCTTGGCTTTCGGGTTGGTGTAGGCAGTGCTCAGGTGCTCCAGGGAAGCCGCCAGGGCCAGGAACTCACCCAGGGAATCCCAGCGCAGGAAGTTCTCTTCAACCAGTTGCTGGACGTGCTTGGGTGCCGAACCGCCGGCGCCGGTTTCGAACAGGCCGCCGTTGTTCATCAGCGGCACGATCGACAGCATCTTGGCGCTGGTGCCCAGTTCCATGATCGGGAACAGGTCGGTCAGGTAGTCGCGCAGTACGTTGCCGGTGACCGAGATGGTGTCCTGGCCCGCACGGATGCGCTGCAGGGAAACCTTCATGGCCTCGACAGGCGACAGGACGCGGATGTCCAGGCCGGTGGTGTCGTGGTCTTTCAGGTACTTCTGGACCTTCTCGATCAGCACGCCGTCGTGGGCGCGATGCGGGTCGAGCCAGAACAGCGCCGGGGTGTTGCTGGCGCGGGCACGGTTGACGGCCAGCTTGACCCAGTCCTGGATCGGCGCGTCTTTGACCTGGCACATGCGGAAGATGTCGCCGGCTTCGACGTCCTGGGACAGCAGCAGGTTGCCCTTGCCGTCAACCACGCGGATCACGCCGTCGGTCTTGGCCTGGAAGGTCTTGTCGTGGGAGCCGTACTCTTCGGCTTTCTGCGCCATAAGGCCAACGTTCGGCACGCTGCCCATGGTGGTCGGATCGAAGGCGCCGTGTTGCTTGCAGTCGTCGATAACGGCCTGGTAGATGGTGGCGTAGCAACGATCCGGGATCACTGCCTTGGTGTCTTGCAGCTGGCCTTCGGTGTTCCACATCTTGCCCGAGTCACGGATCATCGCCGGCATCGAGGCGTCGACGATGACGTCGCTTGGCACGTGCAGGTTGGTGATGCCCTTGTCGGAGTTGACCATGGCCAGGGCCGGGCGGACGTCGTAGACGGCTTTGACGTCGGCTTCGATCTGCGCCTGCTGCTCGGCTGGCAGGGTCTTGATACGGGCGTACAGGTCGCCGATACCGTTGTTCAGGTTGAAACCGATCTGCTCCAGTACCGCAGCGTGCTTGTTCAGCGCGTCCTGGTAGTACTCGGCAACGATCTGGCCGAACATGATCGGGTCGGAGACCTTCATCATGGTGGCCTTCAGGTGCACCGACAGCAGCACGCCCTTGGCTTTGGCGTCTTCGATCTCGGCGGCGATAAATTTACGCAGCGCCTTGGTGCTCATGACCGCGCAGTCGACGATTTCGCCGGCCTTGACCGCGGTTTTTTCTTTCAGGACGGTGGTGTTGCCGTTCTTGTCCAGCAGTTCGATGCGCAGGCTGTCATCGGCTTCGATCAGCGCGGCTTTCTCGCTGCCGTAGAAGTCGCCGTGGCTCATGTGGGCCACGTGGGACTTGGAGTCGGCAGCCCAGGCGCCCATCTTGTGCGGGTGCTTGCGTGCGTAGTTCTTGACCGACAGCGGGGCGCGGCGGTCGGAGTTGCCTTCACGCAGGACCGGGTTCACGGCGCTGCCCTTGATGCGGTCGTAGCGAGCCTTGGCTTCTTTCTCGGCGTCGGTGGCGGCGGCTTCAGGGTAGTCAGGAATGTTGAAGCCCTTGGCTTGCAGTTCCTTGATCGCGGCCTTCAGTTGCGGCACCGAGGCGCTGATGTTCGGCAGCTTGATGATGTTGGCTTCTGGCGTGGTTGCCAGTTGGCCCAGTTCTGCCAGGTGGTCGGCCACTTGCTTGTCGGCGCCGAGCTGTTCAGGGAAGGCAGAAAGGATACGGCCGGCCAGAGAGATGTCCCGGGTTTCTACGGCGATGTCGGCGCAAGCGGTGAAGGCTTCGATGACGGGGAGCAATGAATAGGTGGCGAGGGCGGGGGCTTCGTCGGTGAAGGTGTAGATGATCTTGGATCGGGTGGGCATATTCGGGTTAACTCTCTGTTTTGCTGAGCGTGCGCAGAATCTCGAGGTGCGCAGGGTAGGCGCTTCGCTCAGACACATCCATGAGCAGAAGGTCGAAGATTCTGGGCGGTGATGGTGGATTGCATCAGTCGAGTGTCAAACGGCTGAACTGCGGTAACAGCCCAGTCTTGTCGGGGCCGCAGGTCTCGTTTCAGACGGTTCGCCCCCAGTGACCCTTTGGTCACCGGGCGAGTATACCAAAGCCTTGGTCGTATTGATCAAGATCAACCGGTCGCAGGGGCTTTTTTAGACCAAAGATGTAGGCGTTGCTGCCCCATTGCAGGGCATTTGCGCACGTGGTTCCCGTTGCCGTTCAACTGGGGTACGCTCAGGGGATCCAGATGACGAACCACACCAAAAAAAACGGAGTGCAGCATGGGATACCAGAAAATCAAGGTTCCGGCAGTCGGCGACAAAATCACCGTCAATGCGGACCATTCTCTCAATGTTCCTGATAATCCGATCATCCCGTTCATCGAAGGCGACGGCATTGGCGTAGATGTAAGCCCCGTCATGATCAAAGTGGTTGATGCTGCTGTAGAGAAAGCCTATGGGGGCAAGCGCAAGATTTCCTGGATGGAAGTCTACGCCGGTGAAAAAGCCACCCAGGTATACGACCAGGACACCTGGCTGCCCCAGGAAACCCTGGACGCAGTCAAGGATTACGTGGTGTCCATCAAGGGTCCGCTGACCACCCCGGTCGGTGGTGGTATCCGTTCCCTCAACGTTGCCCTGCGCCAGCAGCTGGACCTGTACGTCTGCCTGCGCCCGGTAGTGTGGTTCCAGGGCGTGCCGAGCCCGGTGAAAAAACCGGGTGACGTCGACATGGTGATCTTCCGCGAAAACTCCGAGGACATCTATGCCGGCATCGAGTGGAAGGCCGGTTCGCCGGAAGCGACCAAGGTCATCAAGTTCCTGAAGGAAGAAATGGGCGTCACCAAGATCCGTTTCGACCAGGACTGCGGCATCGGCATCAAGCCGGTCTCCAAGGAAGGCACCCAGCGCCTGGTGCGCAAGGCCCTGCAGTATGTGGTGGACAACGACCGCAAGTCGCTGACCATCGTGCACAAGGGCAACATCATGAAGTTCACCGAAGGTGCCTTCAAGGATTGGGGCTACGAAGTGGCCAAGAACGAATTCGGCGCCGAGCTGCTCGATGGCGGCCCGTGGATGAAGTTCAAGAACCCGAAAACCGGCCGTGAAGTCATCGTCAAGGATGCCATTGCCGACGCCATGCTCCAGCAGATCCTGCTGCGCCCGGCCGAATACGACGTGATTGCCACCCTCAACCTCAACGGTGACTACCTGTCCGACGCCCTGGCGGCGGAAGTCGGCGGCATCGGTATTGCCCCGGGCGCCAACCTGTCCGACACCGTGGCGATGTTCGAAGCCACCCACGGCACCGCGCCGAAGTACGCCGGCAAGGACCAGGTCAACCCGGGTTCGGTGATTCTCTCTGCCGAGATGATGCTGCGCCACCTGGGCTGGACCGAGGCGGCCGACCTGATCATCAAGGGCACCAACGGCGCCATCGCCGCCAAGACCGTGACCTACGACTTCGAGCGCCTGATGGAAGGCGCGACGCTGGTCAGCAGCTCCGGTTTCGGTGAGGCTTTGATCAAGCACATGTAAGCGGCACAAGAAAACCGGCCAGTCCTTGCGGGCTGGCCGGTTTTTTTATGTCTGATCGCCGGCTCAGGCTTCAGTCGTTTGCGGGTTGGGGGTGGGGGAGGCGGTGGTTTGTGCGGCGAGGTTCGATATGTTCACCGCGTGCAAGCCCTTGGGGCCCTGGATGATCTCGAAACTGACGGGTTGTCCGGCTTTCAGGGTTTTATAACCGTCCATCTGGATAGCCGAGTAGTGTGCGAACAGGTCCTCTGTTTTCCCGTCTTCATTGATGAAGCCATAGCCCTTGGCGTTGTTGAACCACTTGACTTTACCGCTTGCCATCCTCATATCCCTCTGCAAAGGACTCCATCACTGGAGTATCATCCACTCCATCCGCATATGAACCTGCGAAAATTCTGGTTGACTGCGCGGATCTTTATCGACCACGGTGGGTTCTTATTGGTTGTAACACCGTTTTGCCGATAGTCAAGGTGAGGCGACGGCTGTCCCGCGTCGCCTGTGCGGTCAACCCATAAACCAACCTGTCGAAATGATGAATTTCTTTCCATGCATGCACATAGCCAGATTCGACTAACATTCAATCAGGATCGCCCGCAATCGCATGAGGACGATGGTTCTGGCCTGGCGATACAGGAGGCCAAGCCGGCCCTGCAGGCGCCACCCATGTACAAGGTGGTTTTGTTCAACGATGACTACACACCGATGGATTTCGTCGTCGAAGTGCTCGAGGTGTTTTTTAACCTGAATCGCGAGCTGGCGACCAAGGTCATGCTGGCCGTCCATACAGAAGGACGGGCAGTGTGCGGATTGTTTACCCGGGACATCGCCGAGACCAAGGCCATGCAGGTCAACCAATACGCAAGGGAAAGCCAGCATCCGCTACTCTGTGAAATCGAGAAGGACGGTTAATCGCCGGCCACTTGGGTATGAGGTGAAGCTATGTTAAACCGCGAGCTCGAAGTCACCCTCAATCTGGCCTTCAAGGAGGCACGCTCGAAGCGTCATGAGTTCATGACCGTCGAGCACCTGCTGCTGGCACTATTGGATAATGAGGCCGCCGCGACCGTTCTGCGCGCCTGCGGCGCAAACCTCGACAAACTCAAACACGACCTGCAGGAGTTTATCGACTCCACCACGCCGTTGATCCCCGTGCACGACGAGGACCGCGAGACCCAGCCAACCCTGGGCTTCCAGCGTGTACTGCAGCGCGCAGTCTTCCATGTCCAGAGCTCGGGCAAGCGTGAAGTCACCGGTGCCAACGTGCTGGTTGCGATATTCAGCGAACAGGAAAGCCAGGCGGTGTTCCTTCTTAAACAGCAGAGCGTGGCGCGTATCGACGTGGTCAATTACATCGCCCACGGCATCTCCAAGGTGCCGGGCCATGGTGAACACTCCGAGGGCGAACAGGACATGCAGGACGAGGACGGCGGCGAAACTTCATCGTCGGGCAATCCACTGGATGCCTATGCCAGCAACCTCAACGAACAGGCCCGTCAGGGGCGTATCGACCCGCTGGTCGGTCGCGAGCTCGAAGTCGAGCGCGTGGCGCAGATCCTTGCCCGTCGGCGCAAGAACAACCCGCTGCTGGTCGGTGAGGCCGGTGTCGGTAAAACCGCCATCGCCGAAGGCCTGGCCAAGCGCATCGTCGACGGCCAGGTGCCGGACCTGCTGGCCCACAGCGTGGTCTATTCCCTGGACCTGGGTGCGCTGTTGGCAGGCACCAAGTACCGCGGCGATTTCGAGAAGCGCTTCAAGGCGCTGCTCAACGAACTGCGCAAGCGTCCGCAGGCGATCCTGTTCATCGACGAGATCCACACCATCATCGGTGCCGGTGCGGCCTCCGGCGGGGTAATGGATGCCTCCAACCTGCTCAAGCCGCTGCTGTCTTCGGGTGATATCCGTTGCATCGGCTCGACCACCTTCCAGGAATTTCGCGGCATCTTCGAGAAAGACCGGGCCCTGGCGCGGCGCTTCCAGAAGGTCGATGTCAGCGAGCCATCGGTGGAGGACACCGTGGGCATCCTGCGTGGGCTCAAAGGGCGCTTCGAGAGCCACCACAGCATCGAGTACAGCGATGAGGCCCTGCGCGCCGCTGCCGAGCTTGCAGCGCGCTACATCAACGACCGGCACATGCCCGACAAGGCCATCGATGTGATCGACGAAGCCGGTGCCTACCAGCGCCTGCAACCGGTCGAGATGCGCGTCAAGCGCATCGACGTGCCGCAGGTCGAAGACATCGTCGCCAAAATCGCGCGGATTCCGCCAAAACACGTGACCAGTTCCGACAAGGAGCTACTGCGTAACCTGGAGCGCGACCTCAAGCTCACGGTGTTCGGCCAGGATGCGGCGATCGATTCGCTGGCCACCGCCATCAAGCTGTCCCGTGCTGGCCTCAAGGCGCCGGACAAACCGGTCGGTTCGTTCCTGTTTGCCGGCCCTACCGGTGTCGGTAAAACCGAAGCGGCGCGGCAGTTGGCCAAGGCCCTGGGGGTTGAGCTGGTGCGTTTCGACATGTCCGAGTACATGGAGCGGCACACTGTTTCGCGTCTGATCGGTGCGCCTCCGGGCTACGTCGGTTTCGACCAGGGCGGCCTGCTCACCGAAGCCATCACCAAGCAGCCGCACTGCGTGTTGCTGCTCGATGAAATCGAGAAGGCCCACCCGGAAGTCTTCAACCTGCTGCTGCAGGTGATGGACCACGGTACCCTGACCGACAACAACGGGCGCAAGGCGGACTTCCGTAACGTCATCGTCATCATGACCACCAACGCCGGTGCTGAAACCGCTGCGCGAGCCTCCATCGGCTTCACTCAGCAGGATCATTCCTCCGACGCCATGGAAGTGATCAAGAAGAGCTTCACGCCGGAGTTCCGCAACCGTCTGGACACCATCATCCAGTTTGGCCGCCTCAGCCACGAGACGATCAAGAGCGTGGTGGACAAGTTCCTCATCGAACTGCAGGCGCAACTGGAAGACAAGCGCGTGCTGCTGGAGGTAAGCGATGCGGCGCGCAGTTGGCTGGCTGCCGGTGGTTACGATGCGCAGATGGGCGCGCGACCAATGGCGCGGCTGATCCAGGACAAGATCAAGCGGCCGTTGGCCGAAGAGATCCTGTTCGGCGAGCTGGCCGAGCATGGCGGTGTGGTGCACATCGACATCCGCGATGGCGAACTGGTGTTCGACTTCGAGACCACGGCTGAGATGGCGTAAGGCAGGCTGGGGCTGCTATGCAGCCCATCGCTGGCAAGCCAGCTCCCACACAATCCCTGTGGGAGCTGCGGTGCGGCGACCCGACTTGCCAGCGATGCTTTTCCAGGGCCAACGAAAACGCCCGGCATTTAGCCGGGCGTTTTCGTTGGTGTCGCTTAGCGGGCGCGGTAGGTGATGCGCCCCTTGCTCAGGTCGTAGGGCGTCAGTTCGACGCGGACCTTGTCACCGGTCAGAATACGAATGTAGTTCTTGCGCATCTTTCCGGAGATGTGCGCGGTAACGACGTGCCCATTTTCCAACTCCACACGGAACATGGTGTTGGGCAGGGTGTCGACGACAGTGCCTTCCATTTCGAAGCTGTCTTCTTTCGACATGCAGTAAAGCCCTCGGTGTCCAGTTAATGGCCCGGTGCACAGCTGCGCCAGGCAAAAAAAGTGGCGTGCATTGTGCCCGAAAAATGGACTTCAAGCCAATGATTTCAGTTCAACGTCACCCAGCGTTGATTGATCAACAGCTCGATGGGGCGGTACTGGGTCTTGTAGTTCATCTTTTTGCAGTTCTTGATCCAGTAGCCGAGGTAGACCGCGCCCAGACCCAGGCGCAGGGCTTCGGTGATCTGCCAAAGGATCGCGAAACGGCCCAGGCTGCGCCGTTCTTCGTCCGGCTCGTAGAAGGTGTACACCGCTGACAGGCCGTTGGGCAGCAGGTCGGTGACCGCCACCGCGAGCAGGCGGTCGCCCAGGCGGAACTCGTAAAAACGCGAAAACGGCAGGTCGCGGACCAGGAAGGTGGAAAACTGGTCGCGGCTTGGTGGATACATATCGCCATCGGCGTGGCGCTGCTCGATGTAGCGCCGGTACAACTCGAAATACTCTTCCTTGAATGCCGGACGGGCGGCAGTGACGGTCAGGTCGGCATTGCGCTTGAGGATGCGTTTTTGCTGGCGGTTGGGCAGAAAGCGTGCAGCCGGGATCCGCGCCGGCACGCAGGCGTTACAGTTCTGGCAATGCGGGCGATACAGGTGATCGCCGCTGCGCCGGAAGCCCATTTCCGACAGGTCTGCGTAAACGTTGACGTCCATCGGCTGGCTCGGATCGAGAAACAGCGTGGTGGCTTGTTCGTCTGGCAGGTAGCTGCAGGAATGGGGTTGAGTGGCATAAAACTTCAACCGCGCCAGCTCTGTCATGATCAACCCCTCGGGAGGTGCTTTTGTTTTAAGTGTAAGCCAGCTGGAAAAACTCGCCTAGCAAACCCAGCTGGCGCGGTTTGGCTGGTCGAGATAACGCTGCAGGTAGTCGGCAAAGGTGGCCCTGGCGATGGCGCGGGCGCCGAGGCTGTGCAGGTGGTCGGTAGGCATCTGACAATCAATCAGGACGAATCCTGCCTGTTGCAGGTGCTCGACCAGGGCGACAAAACCGACTTTGGAGGCGTTGTCGGCGCGACTGAACATCGATTCGCCGAAAAACAGCCGGCCCATGGCCAGGCCGTAGAGGCCGCCCACCAGCTCGCCGCCCTGGCGAACCTCGACCGAATGGGCAAAGCCCTGCTGGTGCAGCTTCAGGTAGGCCGCCTGCATGCTGTCGGTGATCCAGGTGCCGTCGGCATAGTCGCGGGGCGCGGCGCAGGCGTTGATGACGGCGGCAAAGTCCTGGTCGAAGCTGACCTGGTAGCGGCCCTGGCGGATGAACTTGCGCAGTGAGCGTGACACGTGCAGTTCGTCGGGGAGCAGCACGGTGCGTGGGTCAGGCGACCACCAGAGGATCGGTTGGCCGTCCTGGTACCAGGGGAAGCAGCCGTGGCGATAGGCCTGCACCAGGCGTTCGGCACTCAGGTCGCCGCCGGCGGCTAGCAGGCCGTTGGGGTCGCGCAGGGCTTTGTCCAGCGGCGGAAAGGTCAGGGTGTCGCGGCTCAACCAGGTCAGCATCGTGGTCCAGTGATGGAAGAGGGGAGGGCACCCAGCATGGCCTGAAAAAGCCTCGCGGGACAAGCCTGCTCCTGCAGCTGTGGTGCCTGCAGGCAACTTGCATGACCCTTTGTTGTCACACTTGCACAAAAACACCGCATAAGCCTTTGTCACAAAAGAAAATGCATGCTCAAATTGCTGTATAGGAAATTGGCCCCCGTTTACGCTTCATTCTGGCGTGCCGCCATGGCGGTAGGCGGGCAGTAATGTTAAAAGTAGTGGTTTGTTGACTGTTCAGTTGGGTCAATCACTGTTGGACGCGCAATGAGCGCAGGAATAGACGCGTTTTGAAGAAATCCACCGCAACACCCAGTCCCTTGCCCGTGCCGCTCTGGCGCCAGCAGCTGCACTATCGGCTCAAGGAAGGTGCGCTGATCGCCGTGGGCGCGCTGTGCCTGTACCTGTGGATGGCCTTGCTGACCTACGACCAGGCCGATCCGGGCTTCAGCCACACCAGCAACGTCGAGCAGGTGCAGAATGCCGCCGGTCGTGCCGGTGCCTATTTCGCCGATATCCTGTTCATGGTCCTGGGCTATTTCGCCTACATCTTCCCGTTGCTGCTGGCGATCAAGACCTGGCAGATCTTCCGCGAACGCCACCAACCCTGGCAGTGGAGCGGCTGGCTGTTTTCCTGGCGCCTGATCGGCCTGGTGTTCCTGGTGCTTTCGGGCGCGGCGCTGGCGCATATTCATTTCCATTCCGCCGCCAGCTTGCCGGCATCGGCCGGTGGCGCCCTGGGCGAAAGCCTTGGCGACCTGGCCAAGAACGCCCTGAACGTGCAGGGCAGCACCCTGATGTTCATTGCCCTGTTCCTGTTCGGCCTGACGGTGTTCACCGACCTGTCGTGGTTCAAGGTCATGGACGTCACCGGCAAGATCACCCTCGACCTGTTCGAGTTGTTCCAGGGCGCCGCCAACCGCTGGTGGGAGGCGCGCAACGAGCGCAAGCGCCTGGTGGCGCAGCTGCGCGAGGTCGATGACCAGGTCCACGAGGTAGTCGCCCCGGTAGCGCCAGATCGCCGTGAGCAGGCCAAGGCCAAGGAGCGCATCATCGAGCGCGACCAGGCCTTGAGCAAACACGTCGCTGAGCGCGTGCAGCAGCCGGCGCCGGTGATCATGCCGGCCCCGGCCAAGGCGCCGGAGCCGAGCAAGCGCGTGCAGAAGGAAAAACAGGCGCCGCTGTTCGTCGACAGCGCCATCGAAGGCACCTTGCCGCCGATCTCGATCCTCGATCCTGCCGAGAAGAAGCAGGTCAACTACTCGCCAGAGTCCCTGGCCGGCGTTGGCCATCTGCTGGAAATCAAGCTCAAGGAATTCGGCGTCGAAGTCTCGGTGGACTCGATCCACCCGGGCCCGGTGATTACCCGTTACGAAATCCAGCCGGCCGCTGGCGTCAAGGTCAGCCGCATCGCCAACCTGGCCAAGGACCTGGCCCGCTCCCTGGCCGTGACCAGCGTGCGTGTGGTTGAAGTGATCCCCGGCAAGACCACCGTCGGTATCGAGATCCCCAACGAAGACCGGCAGATCGTGCGTTTCTCCGAGGTGCTGTCGTCGCCGCAATACGACGAAGCCAAATCGCCGGTGACCATGGCCCTGGGGCACGACATCGGCGGCAAGCCGGTGATCACCGACCTTGCGAAGATGCCGCACTTGCTGGTGGCCGGTACCACCGGTTCCGGTAAGTCGGTGGGCGTTAACGCCATGATCCTGTCGATCCTGTTCAAGTCGGGCCCGGAAGACGCCAAGCTGATCATGATCGACCCGAAAATGCTCGAGCTGTCGATCTACGAAGGCATTCCGCACCTGCTCTGCCCGGTGGTCACCGACATGAAGGACGCCGCCAATGCCCTGCGCTGGAGCGTGGCCGAGATGGAGCGGCGCTACAAGCTGATGGCGGCCATGGGCGTGCGTAACCTGGCCGGCTTCAACCGCAAGGTCAAGGACGCCGAAGAGGCCGGCGAGCCGATCTACGACCCGATGTTCAAGCGCGAAAGCATGGACGACGTGCCGCCGCTGCTGAAAACCCTGCCGACCATCGTGGTGATCGTCGACGAGTTCGCCGACATGATGATGATCGTCGGCAAGAAGGTCGAAGAACTGATTGCCCGTATCGCCCAGAAGGCCCGTGCTGCCGGTATCCACCTGATTCTCGCCACCCAGCGGCCGTCGGTGGATGTGATTACCGGCCTGATCAAGGCCAACATCCCGACGCGGATGGCCTTCCAGGTCTCGAGCAAGATCGACTCGCGGACCATCATCGACCAGGGCGGCGCCGAACAGCTGCTCGGCCACGGTGACATGCTCTACATGCCGCCAGGCACCAGCCTGCCGATCCGTGTGCACGGCGCCTTCGTTTCCGATGACGAGGTCCATCGCGTAGTCGAGGCCTGGAAGCTGCGCGGCGCCCCGGACTACAACGACGACATCCTTAGCGGCGTCGAAGAGGCCGGCAGCGGCTTTGACGGCGGCGGTGGTGGCGGTGACGGCGATGACGCCGAGACCGATGCGCTCTACGATGAAGCCGTGCAGTTCGTGCTGGAAAGCCGCCGTGCGTCCATCTCCGCCGTACAGCGCAAGCTGAAGATCGGCTACAACCGCGCCGCGCGGATGATCGAGGCGATGGAAATGGCCGGTGTGGTCACCGCCATGAACACCAACGGTTCGCGCGAAGTGATTGCCCCCGGGCCGTCCCGCGACTGATGATCCAACCCGCTGGCGGCCAGTGACGGCCGCCGGCCCCTTCATACTGCAACGAGGATTTCCATGCGCCTGATTCGCATGCTGTTGGTTTCCGCTATGGCCCTGTCCAGCGCTTCGGCAATTGCCGCCGAGGCCGATGCCGCGCGCCTGACCCAGTTGCTGGACAAATCCAGGACCATCAGCGCCAATTTCTCCCAGCTCACCCTCGATGGCACCGGCACCCAGTTGCAGGAAACCACAGGGCAGATGGCCGTGCAGCGTCCGGGCCTGTTCTACTGGCACACCGACGCACCAGCCGAGCAAGTGGTGGTGTCGGACGGCAAGAACGTCACCCTGTGGGACCCGGACCTGGAACAGGCTACCATCAAGAAACTCGACCAGCGCCTGACCGAAACCCCGGCACTGTTGCTGTCTGGTGACGTATCGAAGATCAGCCAGAGCTTCGACATCACCTCCAAGGAGCAGGGCGAGGTCATGGATTTCGTGCTCAAGCCGAAAACCAAGGACACCCTGTTCGACTCCCTGCGCCTGTCGTTCCGTCGCGGCCTGGTCAATGACATGCAACTGATCGACAGCGTCGGCCAGCGCACCAACATCCTGTTCACCGCGGTCAAGGCCAACGAGGCGATCCCGGCGAGCAAGTTCAAGTTCGATATCCCCAAAGGTGCGGATGTCATCTCCGAGTAAGAGGTAGTAGCGCCGCCCATGGACCTGTTTCGTAGCGACCCCGTAGCCCAGCCCCTGGCCGCGCGCCTGCGCCCGGCCAACCTGGACGAGTACGTTGGCCAGGAGCACCTGCTGGCCCGCGGCAAGCCGCTGCGCGAGGCACTGGAAGCGGGCGCGCTGCACTCGATGATCTTCTGGGGCCCGCCCGGGGTCGGCAAGACCACCCTGGCGCGGCTGCTGGCGCAGTTCTGCGATGCTCACTTCGAGACCGTCTCGGCGGTCCTGGCCGGGGTCAAGGAGATCCGCCACGCGGTGGACATCGCCAAGCAGCAGGCCGGGCAGTACGGGCGGCGGACGATTCTGTTCGTCGACGAGGTACACCGCTTCAACAAGTCCCAGCAGGACGCCTTTTTGCCGTACGTGGAAGACGGCACGCTGATTTTCATCGGCGCCACCACCGAGAACCCTTCGTTCGAGCTCAACAACGCGCTGCTGTCGCGGGCGCGGGTCTATGTGCTGAAAAGCCTCGACGAAGCCGCGCTGCGCAAGCTGGTCAATCGCGCCCTGAGCGAAGAGCGCGGCCTGGGCAAGCGCCAGTTGCGCGTCGGCGACGAAGCCTTCCAGATGCTTATGGCCGCCGCCGATGGCGATGGCCGGCGCATGCTCAACTTTCTTGAGAACGCCTCGGACCTGGCGGAGGACGGTGGCGAAATCGGCGTCGAGTTGCTGCAGAGCCTGCTCGGCGACAGCCGCCGGCGGTTCGACAAGGGCGGCGAAGCCTTCTACGACCAGATATCGGCACTGCACAAATCGGTGCGCGGCTCCAACCCCGATGGCGCCTTGTACTGGTTTGCACGCATGCTCGATGGCGGTTGCGACCCGTTGTACATCGCCCGGCGCGTGGTGCGCATGGCCAGCGAAGACATCGGCAACGCCGACCCCCGCGCCCTGAGCCTGTGCCTGGCGGCCTGGGATGTGCAGGAGCGCCTGGGCAGCCCCGAAGGCGAGCTGGCGGTGGCCCAGGCCATTACTTACCTGGCCTGTGCACCGAAGAGCAACGCGGTGTACATGGGCTTCAAGGCTGCCCTGCGCGAGGCCGGTGAGCTCGGTTCGCTGGAAGTACCGCTGCACCTGCGCAACGCACCGACCAAGCTGATGAAGCAACTGGGCTACGGTGACGAATACCGCTACGCCCACGACGAGCCGGATGCCTATGCTGCTGGTGAAGACTACTTCCCCGACAACCTTGCGCCGCGCCACTACTACCAACCGGTGCCGCGTGGCCTGGAGCTGAAGATCGGCGAGAAGCTCAAGCACCTGGCCGAACTCGACCGCAACAGCCCGCGGCAGCGGAGAAAACCATGATTGCCGTGATCGCCGCAGTCAGCGCCGGGGGTATTGTTGGCACCTTGATGCGCTTTGCCACCGCCAATTGGGTCAACGCGCACTGGCCACGCCACTTCTATCTCGGTACGCTGGCGGTCAATCTGATTGGCTGCCTGCTGATCGGCTTGCTCTACGGGCTGTTTCTGCATCGCCCGCTGGTGCCGGTCGAGCTGCGCGCGGGCCTGATCGTCGGGTTTCTCGGCGGTCTTACGACTTTTTCATCCTTTTCACTGGATACCGTGCGCCTGCTTGAAAGCGGGCAGGCGCCGCTGGCCTTCGGTTATGCCGGGATCAGCGTATTTGGCGGGCTGCTCGCAACCTGGGCCGGCCTGTCTTTGACCAAATTCTGAACCAACGAGAGAACGATATGCTCGATTCCAAACTGTTACGCGGCCAACTTCAGGAAGTGGCGGACCGCCTGGCCTCCCGTGGCTTCAGCCTGGATGTCGCGCGCATCGAGGCACTGGAAGAACGCCGCAAAGTGGTGCAGACCCGTACCGAACAACTGCAGGCCGAGCGTAACGCCCGTTCCAAATCCATCGGCCAGGCCAAGGCCAAGGGCGAAGACATCGCCCCGCTGATGGCTGACGTCGAGCGTATGGCGGGCGAGCTTGCCAGTGGCAAGGTCGAGCTGGACGGCATCCAGGCCGAACTGGATGGCATCCTCCTGGGCATTCCCAACCTGCCGGACGAAAGCGTGCCGGTCGGCGCCGATGAAGAGCACAACGTCGAAGTCCGTCGTTGGGGCACCCCGCGCGCCTTCGACTTCGAGATCAAGGACCACGTGGCCCTCGGCGAGCTGAGCGGCGGCCTGGATTTTGAAACCGCCGCCAAGCTGTCGGGCGCCCGTTTCGCCCTGCTGCGCGGCCCTATCGCGCGCCTGCACCGCGCCCTGGCGCAGTTCATGATCAACCTGCACACCAGCGAGCACGGCTACGAAGAAGCCTACACCCCGTACCTGGTCCAGGCCCCGGCGCTGCAAGGCACCGGCCAGTTGCCCAAGTTCGAGGAAGACCTGTTCAAGATCAGCCGCGACGGCGAAGCCGACTTCTACCTGATCCCGACCGCCGAAGTGTCGCTGACCAACATCGTTGCCGGCGAGATCCTCGATGCCAAGCAACTGCCGGTCAAGTTCGTTGCCCACACCCCGTGCTTCCGTAGCGAAGCCGGTGCTTCGGGCCGCGATACCCGCGGCATGATCCGCCAGCACCAGTTCGACAAGGTCGAGATGGTCCAGATCGTCGAGCCGGGCAAGTCCATGGAAGCTCTGGAAGGCCTGACCGCCAACGCCGAGCGCGTCCTGCAAGCCCTGGAGCTGCCGTACCGGGTGCTGGCGCTGTGCACCGGCGACATGGGCTTCAGCGCGGTCAAGACCTACGACCTGGAAGTCTGGGTGCCGAGCCAGGACAAGTACCGCGAGATTTCCTCGTGCTCCAACTGTGGTGACTTCCAGGCCCGCCGTATGCAAGCGCGCTGGCGCAACCCGGAAACCGGCAAGCCGGAACTGGTGCACACCCTCAACGGTTCGGGCCTGGCCGTCGGTCGCACCCTGGTGGCGGTGCTGGAGAACTACCAGCAGGCCGACGGTTCGATCCGCGTGCCGGAAGTGCTCAAGCCGTACATGGGTGGCCTGGAGGTCATCGGTTAAATGGAATTCCTGCCGCTGTTCCACAAACTGCGCGGCAGCCGTGTGCTGATCGTCGGCGGAGGCGAAATTGCCCTGCGCAAATCGCGTCTGCTGGCTGATGCCGGGGCTGTGCTGCGGGTGGTGGCGCCCGAGATCGAAGCGCAACTGGCCGAGCTTGCCCGGCACAGCGGTGGTGAAATCCTCAGCCGTGGTTACCAGTCAGGCGACCTCGACGGCTGCCAGCTGATCATTGCCGCCACCGACGACCAGGCGCTCAACGCTCAGGTCTCGGCGGATGCCCACCAGCGCTGCGTGCCGGTCAATGTGGTCGACGCGCCGGCGTTGTGTTCGGTGATCTTCCCGGCCATCGTCGACCGCTCGCCATTGGTGGTTGCGGTGTCCAGCGGCGGCGATGCGCCGGTGCTGGCGCGGTTGATCCGGGCCAAGCTGGAAACCTGGATTCCCGCTGCCTATGGCGAACTGGCCGGCCTTGGCGCGCGCTTTCGGCACAAGGTCAAGGCGCTGTATCCGGACGTCAATCAGCGTCGTGGCTTCTGGGAAGATGTCTTCCAGGGTCCGATCGCCGAGCGGCAACTGGCCGGGCAGGGCGCTGAAGCCGAGCGTCTGCTGCAAGCCAAGATCGACGGTGCCACCTACCAGGCGCCGGGCGAGGTGTATCTGGTCGGCGCCGGCCCCGGTGACCCGGACCTGCTGACCTTCCGTGCCTTGCGCCTGATGCAGCAGGCCGATGTGGTGCTCTATGATCGCCTGGTTGCCCCGGCGATCATCGAACTGTGCCGCCGTGACGCCGAGCGTATCTACGTCGGCAAGCGCCGCGCCGACCACGCCGTGCCGCAAGCGCAGATCAACCAGCAATTGGTCGACCTGGCGCGCCAAGGCAAGCGTGTGTTGCGGCTCAAAGGTGGCGATCCGTTCATCTTTGGCCGTGGCGGCGAAGAGATCGAAGAGCTGGCGGCCCACGGCATTCCGTTCCAGGTGGTGCCGGGGATTACCGCGGCCAGTGGCTGCTCGGCCTATGCCGGCATTCCGCTGACCCACCGCGACTATGCCCAGTCGGTGCGTTTCGTCACCGGCCACCTCAAGGACGGTACCAGCGACCTGCCGTGGGATGACCTGGTGGCGCCGGCGCAGACCCTGGTGTTCTACATGGGCCTGGTTGGCTTGCCGACCATCTGTGCCGAGCTGATTCGTCACGGCCGTGCAGCCGACACCCCGGCGGCACTGGTTCAGCAGGGCACCACGCCAAACCAGCGGGTGTTCACCGGCACCTTGGCCGACTTGCCCAAGCTTGTGGCCGAGCATGAAGTGCATGCGCCGACCCTGGTGATCGTCGGTGAGGTGGTGCAGCTTCGCGAGAAGCTGGCCTGGTTCGAAGGCGCCCAGCCTTGACACCATCGCTGGCAAGCCAGCTCCCACAGGTACTCTATGCACTGCACCTGTGGGAGCGGGCTTGACCCGCGATGAATCCACCCCTATTCCCCAGCCTTGCGCCAAATCCCCCGCCCCAACAACCGCTCCCGGTCATGCCCCAGCTCAAAATCCTGCAACGGCCCCTTGGGCACAATCCCGTTCGGATTGATGGTCTTGTGGCTCATGTAGTAGTGCTTCTGGATATGCTCGAAATTCACCGTCTCGGCGATCCCCGGCCACTGATACAGCTCCCGTAGCCAGTTCGACAGGTTCGGGTAGTCGGCAATGCGCCGCAGGTTGCACTTGAAGTGCCCGTGGTACACCGCATCAAAGCGAATCAGCGTGGTAAACAGCCGCCAGTCGGCCTCGGTCAAGTACTCTCCGGCCAGGTAGCGCTGGGTACCGAGCAACCGCTCCAGATGATCCAGTTCGGCAAACACGTCATCGAAGGCCTGCTCATAGGCCGCCTGCGAAGTGGCAAAGCCTGCGCGGTACACGCCATTGTTCACCGCGGGATAAATCCGTTCGTTAAGCGCCTCAATCTGCCCGCGCAGCGCTTCGGGGTACAGGTCCAGGCGATTGCCAGTCAGCTCGTCGAACGCCGAGTTGAAGATGCGAATGATCTCGGCCGACTCGTTGTTGACGATGCGCTGCTCTTGTTTGTCCCACAACACCGGCACTGTGACCCGGCCGCTGTAGTGCGGGTCGTCGCGGGTATAGCGCTGATGCAGCAAGTCCAGGTGCTCGAGTGTGTCGCCGGTCGAGCCTTTGCTCTGGTCGAAGGTCCAGCCATGTTCGCCCATCAGCCAGCTGACCACCGACACATCGATCAGGCCCTCAAGGCCCTTGAGCTTGCGAAAGATCAGGGTGCGGTGGGCCCAGGGGCAGGCCAGCGATACATACAGGTGGTAGCGCCCGGCTTGCGCGGCGGGCAGGGCGTTGCGCCGCTGTGCGCTTTCGCGCTGAAAGGTGCCGTCCTTGCTGCTTTCATACCACTGGTCGTGCCAGCGTCCGTCGATCAACAGGCCCATGCTGAGCTCCTTGGCGATTCGTTCTGATATAGAACCCAGTGTACGGACCTGGGTTCGAACGAATAGCGCAAAGTCCGGGCCTGTTTGATCGATCTATTCGATCAGTGGCGCTGGTCCCAATAGCGCTGGGCCTGGGCGAAGGCCTCTTCACGGCCTTGGCCGAGGCCGCGCAAGGCCAGGGCCATGGTCGCCACCACGGCCAGTTCGCCATAGCTGTTCTGTTCATCGCCGCGCCATACGGCCAATAGTTGCTCGGGCTCAAGGCTTGCCGGTTTGACATGGCGCTGGGCGGCCAGGGCCGGCCATTCTTCATCCCAGTCGAGGCCATTGGCGGTGCCATACAGGTGGCTGCTGGTGTCCGGGTTGATCTCGATCTCGCCGCCATCGCCCTTGACCACGATCGTCGTATCGCCGAGCAGCCGGCTGGCTTCGCGGTGCACCGCCTGGTAGCCAGGGTGGAAGATGCTCTGCAGGCCGCAGCGGGCATTCAGCGGGTTGAGCACCCGTGCCAGGGAATGAATCGGCGAGCGCAGGCCCAGGGTGTTGCGCAGGTCGATCATCCGTTGCAGGCGCGGTGCCCAGTCCTGCAGCGGGATAAAGGCCAGCTGGTGAGTGTCGAGCGCCTCCGACACCGCATGCCAGTCCCGGCACAGCGGAATCTGCAGCAGTTCCAGCACCTGTTCGGTGTACAGCCGCCCGGCCGTGTGGGCGCCGCCGCCGTGCAGGAGGATGCGCACGCCATTGGCGGCCAGGCACTTGGCAGCCAGCAGGTACCAGGGCAGGTGGCGCTTTTTTCCGGCGTAGCTTGGCCAGTCCAGGTCGACCCGGATGGCGGGGGTTTGCAGGCGCTGACGCAGGGCCTCGGTGAAGCCGGCCAACTCGTCGGGGCTTTCTTCCTTGTGGCGCAGCAGCATCAGGAAGGCGCCAAGCTGGGTTTCCTCGACCTTGCCATCGAGCAGCATGCCCATGGCTTCGCGGGCTTCCTCGCGGCTCAGGCCACGGGCACCGCGCTTGCCTTTGCCAAGGATGCGCACGAATTGGGCAAACGGGTGTTCGGCCGGGGTTTCGGTGATCAGCGGGCTGTGGTCGGTCATATGCAATTGGTCGGCTTCGGCAGGCCCGCAAGTTTCGCGGCGAGTTTGGCAGGGGTGCCCTTGAACAGGCGGTTCAGGTGCAGGCTGTTGCCTTTGTCCGCGCCCAGCTTGAGCGCGGTGTACTTGATCAGCGGACGGGTGGCCGGCGACAGCTCGAACTCCTGGTAGAAGTCACGCAGCAGCGCCAGCACTTCCCAGTGTTCCGCGGTCAGTTCCAGGTCTTCATGGGCGGCGAGGGCGGTGGCCACTTCTTCGGACCAGTCGCTCAGTTCGACCAGGTAGCCGTCTTTATCCAGGGCGATGCTGCGCTCGCCGACAGTCAGGGTACTCATAGCCAGCTGTTGACCTTGTCATAGTGCAGCGACAACGCGACGAAGGCCGGGTAGTCGACGGCCTTGCCCAGGTCGCTGATGGCAATGGCGCGGGCCTGCAGGTCTTCGTCCAGGGCGAACAGGCGTCCGTCCAGTTGGCTGGCCTGCAGCGTGCGCAGCGGCTCGCTGCCCGGTTGCAGGGCATACACTGCATCGCCGCACAGCAGCAGGCCATCGGCGCTGCCCAGCAGGCGCAGGCAACTGCTCAGGCGGTTGTCGCCAAACGGCGAGTGGCAAATCACGTGCAAGGTGCTCATCAGAGGGTCACCACCTGGTCGAAACGGTCGATCAACGCCGCCAGCGCAGCGTCATCCAGCACCTGCACCGGCAGGCTCAAGGTGTCGGCGGCAAGGCCACGCTCCTGCAGGCTGCTGCTGGCGGCGAACAGTTCCTCGACACCGAACATCGGCAATGCCTGCAGGTTGGCCGCGAGGTTCTTCTGCTGCAACTGGACCGGTTGCTGGCCGGGAGCGAGCTGGAACACGCCATCATCGAGAAACAGCATGCCCAGCGGCAGATCGAAGGCACCGCCGGCCAGGGCGATATCCAGCGCTTCGCGGGCGGATGGCCCGGCCCATGGCGCCTGGCGGCTGATAATCAGCAAGGACTTGGCCATATCAATCGCCTCCAAAGCACATCAGCCGATCGGCGCCTTGCGCCGCTTCATGCAACTGGCCAAGCCCGGACAGCTCCCAGGGTGGCGGCAGGTTGGCTGCCGGGCGCTGGTAGCGCTGGGCTTCCTCGGTATTTAGTACACCGCGGCGCAGGGCGGCGGCGATGCACACCACGGCATCGAGCTGCTGCGCGCTGACAAACGCGCGCCACTCGGCGGGCAGGTCCAGTTCATCCTGGGGCGCCACGACATTGCCCGAGGCGCTGTGCACACCGTCCTGATAGAAAAACAGCCGGACAATCTCATGCCCGCCGGCGAGCGCCGCCTGGGCAAAACGCAGGGCGCGGCGCGAGGAGGGCGCATGGGCCGGAGAAAAAACCGCAATGGCGAACTTCATGGAAGGCTCTTTCAGCAAATCTGCGGGAATGATAAAGCAAAAAGCCCGCAGCAACATGCCGCGGGCTCTTCAGGGCTTACCTCGCCCCCTGTGGGAGCTGGCTTGCCAGCGATGGCTTCAACACTGTCTCAAGCCTTGTCTTTATGCTCCGGCAAGAACCAGTTCAGCACCAGGGCACAAATCCCCCCGGTCGCCACCCCCGACTCCAGCACATTGCGCAGTGCCGACGGCATATGCGCGAGGAACTCCGGCACCTGCGCCACCCCCAGGCCCAGCGCCAGCGACACGGCAATGATCAGCAGCGCACGACGATCCAGGCTGATGCTGGCCAGGATATTGATCCCCGAAGCCGCCACCGCGCCGAACATCACCATCGCCGCGCCACCGAGCACCGGTTCCGGCACCGCCTGGATCACCCCGGCCACGCTCGGGAACAGGCCAAGGATCACCAGCATTGCCGCAATCCACACACCGATATGGCGGCTGGCAATGCCGGTCAGCTGAATCACGCCATTATTCTGGGCAAAGATCGAACTCGGGAAGGTATTGAACACCCCGGCCAGCAGCGAGTTGGCGCCGTTGACCAGCACGCCGCCCTTGATCCGCTGCATCCACAGCGGGCCTTCCACCGGCTGGCGCGAGACCTTGCTGGTGGCGGTCACATCACCAATGGCTTCCAGCGAGGTCACCAGGTAGATCACCAGCATCGGAATGAACAGCGCCCAGGAGAAACCCAGGCCGAAATGCAGCGGCACCGGCACCTGGAACAGCGCCGCTTCGTGCATGCCGGTGAAGTTCAGGCGGCCCAGGTATCCGGCCAGGGCGTAACCCACTGCCAGGGCGATGACAATGGCGCAGCTGCGCATCCACACCACCGGAATACGGTTGAGTATCACGATGATCGCCAGCACCACGCCCGACAACAGCAGGTTCTCGCCATTGGCGAAAGTGCCATTACTCATCGCCGCAAAGCCGCCGCCCATGCTGATCAGGCCGACCTTGATCAGGGTCAGGCCGATCATCAGCACGACGATACCGGTCACCAGCGGGGTGATCAGGCGTTTGACGAACGGCAGGATGCGCGAAATGCCCATCTCCACGAACGAACCGGCAATCACCACACCAAAAATCGCCGCCATCACCCCTTCAACCGGCGTACCTTGCTTGACCATCAGCGCGCCACCGGCGATCAACGGCCCGACAAAGTTGAAGCTGGTGCCCTGGACAATCAAAAGCCCAGCACCAAACGGCCCGAAGCGACGGCATTGCACGAAGGTGGCGATCCCGGAGATCACCAGCGACATCGACACGATCAGGTTGGTATCACGGGCCGAAACCCCCAGCGCCTGGCAGATCAGCAGGCCAGGGGTGACGATCGGCACAATGATCGCCAGCAGATGCTGCAACGCCGCCAGCATCGCAATCAACGGCCGCGGCCGGTCTTCAAGGCCGAGGACCAGTTCATTGGCCTGTGCGGCTGTGCCAGGTCCTTGCTCGATTGAACTCATGGGAGTGCTGCCCCGGAAGAAAAAAGGAGCGCATTCTACGGGCCCGCACCCGATTCCGGTAGTGCCTTGAGGTTGAGACCTATCCCTGTGGGAGCTGGCTTTGCCAGCGATGCAAGGCAAAGCCTTGCCAAACCCCGCCCACAAAAAAGCCCGCCGAAGCGGGCTTTCTCTCAACGCATCACACCAGCAATCAATCAGTCATCCCGACCCATCAGGCCGAACAGTTGCAGCAGGCTGACGAACAGGTTGTAGATCGACACATACAGACTGATGGTCGCCATGATGTAGTTGCGTTCGCCACCGTGAATGATCGCGCTGGTCTGGAACAGGATGCACACCGACGAGAACAGCACGAAGCCGGCGCTGATCGCCAACTGCAGGCCGCTGATCTGGAAGAACAGGCTGGCCAGCACCGCACCCATCAACACGAAGAAACCGGCGGTGATGAAACCACCGAGGAAGCTCATGTCCTTGCGGGTAATCAGCACATAGGCCGACAGACCACCGAACACCAGGGCCGTCATCGCGAACGCCGAACTGACCACCTCGGCGCCACCGGCCATGCCCAGGTAACGGTTGAGGATAGGGCCGAGCAAAAAGCCCATGAAACCGGTGAGGGCGAAGGTGGAGACCAGGCCCCAGACCGAATCACGCAGCTTGTTGGTGAGGAAGAACAGGCCATAGAAGCCGATCAGCACCACGAAAATGTTCGGGTAGCCAACGCGCATCTGCTGCGCCACGTAGGCCATGATGCCACTGAAGGCGAGGGTGATAGCCAGCAACCCGTATGTGTTACGCAGGACGCGGCTGACCTCCTGCTGCTCGACCTGCTGGCCGTGATTGACGGCGTAATCCTGTTCGCGCATGGCGACACTCCTGTGGGTTTGAAACGTTCAGATGCAAAGATCATAACAGAGCCGCGCAAAGCAGCCACATAGAGAGTTTGACAGCTTGTTTCATTTCGGTATTATGGCGCCCGCAATACGAGGAAGCGTGGCCGAGTGGTTTAAGGCAACGGTCTTGAAAACCGTCGATGGGCAACTATCCTAGAGTTCGAATCTCTACGCTTCCGCCATCTTCAAAGCCCTGATTAGTCAGGGCTTTTTGCGTTTCTGGGGCAGCGAAATTTGTCGTGTTTGCAAGCCCGTCGTTTCCGCATTTTTCGGATCATTTCCGCAACCGTTCCTCACAGACTATCTGCCGCCATAGGGGCGAGCGCGAGGATGCGCACTTCCTGATGACCTGCCTCCTATCCATCGAGCGGGCTCGAGCCGTTGGCTAGACGACGGAGTGGCATTTTGATAGCGTTCGCGATTAAAGTTACTTCAATCATTGTGTAACGATTCATCAAACTTTGGATACGACAGGAGTCCGCTGTCGCCAGGAGTGGCTGGGTAACTATGAAGTTTGTTTATTGCAGTTTTCGCGGACTGAAGGGCTTTGATCATCTGGAGCTTGAGGGGCTGGACGCGCTCACCGTGCTTACCGGGCCGAACGGTGTGGGGAAGAGCACGGTTCTCCGAGTTCTGAAATTTGCCTTCGAGATACTCGAGCGCGGGACGATATCTGATGTAGTGCCGAAGCATGATTCTTGGGATTGTTTCAGTGAGGCGATACTTCACTTTAGAAACGAGAAGCTTAGGCGATTTGAGGGGGAGAGTGTCGTCGCTCGGCTTGAGGTTGGTGACCTCGTTCAAGTCAAAATAAAGTGTGACGGTAATAAATTTACGATTACTGAACTCTGTGTCGGCACTTCGACGTGGTGGTTTAGTGAAGAGTCGCCTACAAAGACTATTGTTACTGACCTGAAGATAAAGCTGAATAAAAATCTGGAGATGCATCGTAAAGTTTCCGAAGAGGCCCAGCATCCCAGTGTTACCCAAGGCCATCGTCAACAGTTGGTTTCTGATCGGAATGCGCTGTCTGAAATTATTAAGGAGCAAGAAGAACAGTTCTCCGAATATGGATTTCTGATAAATGAAGATCCGTTTGGCAGTAAAGAGCCAGTCGGCAGAGTCTTGATTGATGGACTATTCACGGCCCTTGGGTTTCCCGTCGCAGAGTACGTGGATGCGCGTCAGCTCTATCAGGATGCCATTCCTGAGCTTTTGGATAAGTTGCTTGAACAGAAGAAAGGGCGTAAGCACGATAATGAAAAATATTGGGAGTCGGTAGGGCGACTGGGACATTTGTTGCAGTCGGATGTTGATGTGTCTCTTGTTGGTGATACCAAGGCTATTCACATCAACGGTGTGTCTCATGAAAACGCATCTTCTGGAACAAAAATCTCCCTGGCGTTTTTCAGCCTGACGCGGCTGGGCCAACCCAACTGTATTATTCTCTGGGATGAACCTGAAAACGGATTGCATCCAACGCGAAGAGTGCGACTGCTCGATCTGATGTTTGCTGATGGAAGGCAGTTTGTTCTTGCTACTCATGCGCCGGAATTCGCGCCAGTCTTTTCTGCCTCAGGAAAAGTGTTCAGATGTTTTGCGAATTATGATTATAACTCGACCAACATACACCTCGGGGTTGAGCCTGTGGCGAATCGGCGCGATGCGTTCATGGCCCTGGAAGCACTGGGCGTGCACCCCGCATCAACCCTGTTTACAGCCAATGTCGTTATCTGGGTGGAAGGGCCGACCGAGTTGTTCTTTTACAGACACTGGCTGGTGCCGCGCCTGACTGAGAAGAAACTGATCGAGGGTTTCCACTACACCTTCATGCAATACGGCGGAGCGTTGATCTCGTATCTTTCGGTAGCGGATGAGGCTCAGTTTGGATCGACCTTTGATCTCTTGAGTATGTGTCGTCACCCCGTAATTATTGTAGATTCTGATCTCCGCTCGGCGCCGGATGACGCCGATCCTGCAACGTTCCTAAAAGTCGGAGCGCAGCGGATCAAAAAGGAAATTGATGAGCTCAATGATGGGCGCTCCAAGGCCGGATTGTTCCTCTGGACGGCTGGTCGCGAAGTTGAAAACTTCTTGCCGGTAAGTGCGATCTGGGCGGCCGTATCCTCTCTGTGGTCAGGATATGAAAAGCATCAAGTCGCCTTGCAGAAAAAGACGCTGGAATTTGATCAGTATGCTTCCTACCACGAGGCTCTCTGGGATCACTTCCTTGCAACGGGGGTGGCCGAAATCGACAAGAAGAATCCGGCCAAGGCGCTCCCGATCGGCAGAAGCGTCTGGGGGGGGGCGAACAAGGTCGAGATGATGCGCGCCGCGCTCAATGCCGAAGGTTTGTGCGAGGCCGATCTGATGTGGGATTGCTCTGCTACTCTGGACGATATTCAGGACTTTATCTTGAGCAAGTGCCCCATTGATTAAGCGCTCGTTCAATTGCTCCCAGATTTTTCGCTCGGAGCAATTGAACTGCTGCTGGATATCTGACGAGGGTGTCACTATGCCTGACTCTGCTGTCAACGGGTCGGGTTTACTATTTCACCAACTCGTCTATACACTGTCTCGGTAATCCGCTTGTCCGTATGCCCCAGAAGGCGACTGGCTTGATTCAAGTCATCAATTTCGCTGGCCGCTTTTGGACGAATGTCTCTGAATTGAAAGTTACGGATTTGCTCTGCTAAAGCGCCATCGTGCGCCTCCATTGCGTTTGCTATTGCAGCCTTCCTGGCATCGTCAAATCGTAACCTGAGCATTGAAGCGGTCACGTTTCGCCCGTCTGGTGTGTTGATGAGGTACGGGTTGCGAACACCGCGCTCGTACCGTTGGCGGAGCAGCTTAAAAATTAGAGCGCCCAGATCATTTCTCTTGCCTTCCGAGCAAAGTGCGATTCTCAGCTTTTTAGAGGTTTTGCGCTGGGCAACCTGTAGATAACCTTCATCGCAGTCCCGGGCCCGCATTGAAAGCACATCGGCGGGACGCTGGCCGGTCAGGTAGGCCAGGTCCATGGCGTCGCGTAATTCATCGACGGCGCATTCGTACACAGCATTCCAAATTTCCGGCCCTGCATAGAAATCCCGCGGCCGCTCCCTGTTCTTGCGTATGCCCGCGGCAGGGTTTTCTCTTTCCGTGATCCCCCATTCCCGCGCCATATTGTAAATGTGCGACAGGAGAGATATCTCGCGGTTAGCGCGTACCTTGCCTGATCGTTTGTCGCGGTACTGGGCAATGATCTGTGGCGTGATTGCATCGATCGGTGCATCAGCGAATGCTGCTCGGAGCTGCTTCAGGCATAGCAGGTTGTCTTTCTGCGTACGCGGCATCTTCCCGGGTATGACATCTCTCTCATAGCGGTTGAACACGTCACCAAGCAGGCGAGTGATCTTCGGTACGGCCTTGCGATCAAGCTTGGCCCATTCAATTTTGGCAACATCCAGGTCAGTGCCGAGCGGGATCTCGACGCGCTTGCCATTTGCGTCGCGCCCGTCGTAGTAGTACCCAACCCATTGTTTTCCGCTTTTCAATTTGCGGACCCGCCGCAGCATGCGCGGCGGCAGGTCACGATTACGCGGTTTTTTCAAGCGCATGTATCAGTTCACTCGGCTCAGATCGAACGTCCATGTCTCGGTCACGGCATTCGCTTCAGACGGTTTCAGTCCGGCCAGTTTGAGACGGGCATAGAGGCGTCCTACAACTGGCCGCCGGGCGCCATTCAGAAGATGCTGCCAGCCGTTTGAGGAGAGCCACTGGATCTGTCTGGAGGGCGTCTGGTAGCCGGTAATACTGGCTAATTCATCTTCGGTCAGTAGCTCTCCGAGGTGCGTCACAGGACTGTGGTTGAAAGCACTGGAGATGATTACAGGTTTGGTTTCTTTCATGCTGTCACCTCACCACTGACCTGTATGCAATCCGTGGAATGCTGTTGCTGCCACGCGCGGAACCTGCCCATTTCCAAGGGCTTTAAGTCGGTCCATCCTGAAGGCCACCCCATAAGCCACTCGACCCATGTCGGGTTCAGATGGCCACCGTGTTGGGCCATCACTGCATGATCTAGGCGATCGTTGGAGCGGTCGGCTCCCGATCTGCGGGTGAGTGCTTTGGGGGAGGAGCCTTTGGCCATGCTGGCCACTGGAGTGGGCCAGATTCGTGTCCGATCTCCTGGCGAGGAGCCAGATGCGGTCCCGTTTATGGGGCGCTCCGAGATCTGCTGCTGAAACAACGCACCACTCCGCGTCATACCCCATTTCGGCAAGGTCACTGAGGACCAGTGCAAGTCCTCGGTCCACAAGCATTGGGGGGCCAAGAGACTGTCGCCTTCCTCCAGAGCTGTCGATCTGGCCAGTACTCAAGCTTCGTCCCAGCAATTACGTCGCATCGGTGCAGACATGCGCTTACCTCGCGCTCTGACAATCAAGTAGCTGGAACTGTGCTCCTGGTTCCGTGCGGCCATCTGCTTGATCAGCTTGCCCAGGCTGTTAGCTACGCCGTCCACCGAGAGCATGATGCGCAGCTTCTCGCGTGTCTTGTACTGCTGCATAACCAGATAACCGCCTCGATATCGTCCCTTCTCATCACCAGTACGTCCGCGGGGCGCTGGCCCGTCAGGTACGCCAAGTCCATGGCGTCTTTCAGTTCCGGTACTGCTTTCTTGTAGACCGCATTCCATACCGCGTCATTGGCGTAGAAGTCCTGAGGCGTCTCCTTGTTTTTGTGCACAGCTAGCGTGGCGGCTGACACGCACGGCGGGGGGGGCGGCGTTGCTACTGGTGACCGACTGGCCGAGCTAGCGCCTGGCGGTTACGGCGCAGTTGCCGGTCGGGCTGATCTCTGCCCAGCGTCTGCGGCCGGGATAAACGGCTACTGTCAGGCAAGTGTATGATGTACTTCAGCCTGGTCGAGCGCGACGCACAAGGAGATGGCTGGCATCTGACACCCAAACCTGCTGTCACCTATTCCACTGGCGGCGAGGTCAACGAATTCACCTACGGCAATGAACCGTTCCGCGACCGGGACTACAAGCCGAGCTATCCACTGCCGTAGTTGACTGCACCCAAGCACAAGGATGTGGCTACCATGAACACCCGCAACCCCCTGATCAGCGTGCTGATCTACCCGCTCGCGCCAATTGCAGTGATCTATCTCACCCACGTGCTGTGCCGCGAGCTCTGGTTCGCAAGCTTCTACGTGCCTGGCGAGGATGGCGGCGAAGTGGAGCCGGCGATGGCCATGATTGGCATTCCGTTTCTATTGATCATCGGGGCATTGCTGTTGGGCGGCCTCACTGTGCTGAAAAGGTGGGGCGCCCCGCGCTGGCTGACCGCGCTGCTGCGAGTGCCGCTGGTGGGCATGGCGCTGCTGCTCTCGTTGATTGCGACCGTGTTCTTCATGGGCCAGCCGCTGGCGGTGTTCAGCCATTGGCAGGTGGCATCCGCGTGGTTGGCCTGGCTTGGGAGTGCGGGGGTGTTTATGGTGCAGCAGTGGGATCGATTGCGTAGCTGAAGCTCGCGAACGGGGCTGATCGCGTGTGCTTATCGAATGCTGCGAGGGCTGCGCCCTCATTTCGCGACACAGGACCGTTCCCGTTTCTGAAGTGCGAGCAACTGTTTTGCTGCAACTTCCAAAGCCCTCGCAAAATCCAGTGTGTTGCATCCACCGGTTGAAGCCACAACCCGCTGCAGACATTCATGACAATTAAGCTAAAAGGCCATTTTTAGCCGGTCCCGGTGAGCGATTTGAATGCATTATTGGGCGTATTCAACGGAATGTCCCATTTAACAATTTTCTGCCTCAGGCGCACGGAAGGCCTTACTGTAGTAGCCGGACGGGTCGAAACAGCAAACCTGCTTCTTACCGGATGCAAGCATATCGCAGGCATTACCAATTCGTTTTGCGCGCGTCTTAAGTTGCTTGGCTGAAGTGATCCAGTGTATCCAGTCTACTCGTGCGATGGTCGTTGTATTGTTCCAGACTGTACGAGCCTCAGGAGAGGCTGCCAGTGCCTCCTGAAAATCTGCTGGGATGTCGGGCTCGGGCTCCTTCTTCACAGGGGTTAGCGCTAGAGTCACGATATCCCCAACGGCCGCACCGGCGGCTTCGAGTAATTCTGTACTTACCTGCAACCAATGGCTCAGCTGACCATCCGGCTCAAGGGTTGCCTGGAAATGGTGCCCATTGATTGTGCCTTCAACAGTCGTCCTTCCTCGCCTTGGAAGCTGTTCACTCGCGTCTTTTGGCAGTACTACAAACGCCCAGGACGTATCATTATCAGGCGTTGCCGGACGAAGAAGCTTTGCTTTGAATCGGGATTTCACATCGATTGTTGTCATTGCAACGCCTCCGTTTAATACGCCAAGCTCAGCTGCGGTAAAGATTTAGTGCACGAGATCGACGCTACCTATTAGTTACTACTCTGTCCAGCGGCTGCTTATGGCCGGAACCAGACATTGGCGGTCGTCATTGATCTGGCGCGCTCTGCAGCTAAGAAGAAATGGCCGATGGCCTATACTGCTTTGATCAAATGGCCAGAGCGACAAAGCGTGAAGAGGACCCTGGTGGGAGTAATCTAGGCTGGCGAGCCGCTGATTCAGCAGGCCATCGATGCGCTGCGCCGCTATCCTGAAGCCCTGGATGCCGGTCAACCGGCAAAGGAAGTCGAGCGCCTGCGGCTGGAGGCTGAGTCGCTTTACCAGGCTGTCACCGAATACCAGCTGCGCGCCCTGAGTGGTTATAGCGAGACCCTTCATTGAGGGAGGCTTCAAAGGTAGCTCATGATGAAGGTCACACTCGAGTTTGCCGTGCCAGGTGTGAGTGATTCATTGGGTATTCGGTAGTAGGCCGCTTTGAGGGGGATCTGGAAGTTTCCACCACTGTTGCCGGTGCTGTCGGTGAAGACCTGACTCTTTTCGAGTTCAATGGGTTGACTATTTTCGTTGAATAGCTGAAGGCCAATCCCGCGAGCGATTGAGTCGGCGCTTAACTCAACAATTCCCGCTCGTGCATCAATAATGGAAGTGTTGGCTTTGAGCGTGTAATGGATCTTGTTAATCGCCTTTGGGCAGTCAATCAGGTTAATGTTGAAGGCGACCTTGGGCGTGTTTGCAGTGTCAAGGCTGCTGACGGTGTGATCAGTGCCCATATTGACCTGCACGTCCGGACTTTTGCAGGAGGCAGATTGATGGGTAATGGTTAAGTTAAGATAGAGCTTGATAAGTTCCAGATCACCTTTCTTATAGGTGGCCAGTAGCCCGTTGATCGGTTTGGTATTGGTGGGAATATTACCTGTTTTTACCAAGCCGAGCGTATAGGTAGCACCCATGAGATATCGACTACCTGTTGTTGTTACAACGTTGTCGTCATAGGAGGGCAGGCCCTCGTTTTTATCCCCACTTTTAATGTACCAGGACAGTCCGGTCCCGGGCATCGCGAACAAGTAGCCCTTGGTAGTATGGGTGCTGAAGGACGGATTAGCAATAAGCCCCATATTGGTGTTGACGCTGCAGTCATATGAGGCTGTGTCGCCCACGCTGCCCATAGACTGTTCGTAGACAGTGGTGCCATCAGGTGTATCTCGGGGGATATCAAGTTTCATATCGCTAAGTGAACTATTTAGTATAAGCGTCTTGAAATTTGATACTGGTGTGCAAATTGCGGCCATTGATGAAGTGCTGGCGCAGAGCAATAGGGTGAACAGCAGCCATGTTATGTTGTTGAGTGCCATTACTTGCCTGGCCTCTCAATAAATTCCCAATGGTAATCCGGGTTTTCAGCTTTGAGTTTGTTGGCTTCATCGCGAAGGGGAGTGCTTGCAGAAGTTTCGTGCTGCACGGTAGGCGCACAAGCAGAAATTGCAATAAGAACACTTGCAAGTAAAGTTGGTTTTAATTTATAATTGCTTGCTTGCTTGCTTGCTTGCTTGCTTGCTTGCTTGCTTGCTTGCTTGCTTGCTTGCTTGCTTGCTTGCTTGCTTGCTTGCTTGCTTGCTTGCTTGCTTGCTTGCTTGCTTGCTTGCTTGCTTGCTTGCTTGCTTGCTTGCTTGCTTGCTTGCTTGCTTGCTTGCTTGCTTGCTTGCTTTGCGTTAATTCCGAATTGTGTAAGTTCATTGCTAATTCGTACTCGTTCAAAATGGATAGGTGAAGCTACCTACGCCACCTCGAATTCGAAATCAGACGATTCTCATTTTTGCCACAAGCGCTAGGCCTTGGGCGGCATTCCTCCCCTGGTTGGCGAGCAACCATCTAGCCACTAGTTCTCAAGGTGGGGCTCTTTATGTTGGTGTCGTACAGGCTCCATCAGGCGCTCGGTTCTGCTGCTGATCGGTAATTGTCAGGCCTTGGGCGCTCGACTATCAGCGCCTGGATATTTGGTTCAGGGCCAGGCCCCGATGTTTTCCCGCAGCTGCTCGACGTGAAAATCACCGGCATGGCCCGGGTCGGAATGAACCTGACTGGGAGCGAGGAAGTGGACGGTGGCCGCTTTCTCACCTGCCTACCGGCAGGCTGAACGTGGATTAGTGGGTTACGCTGGAAAGCAGGCAACGCGCAAATGCAAACGGCCTCTCATCACGGGTGGATCAAAATGAAACTGATTTTGGTAGCGCTCGTTGTTGGTCTGTTGGCTTGGAAGCTTTCCCCTCAATTGCAATCCTTGACTGAGGTCCGGCTATCGCCTCCCACAGCAGCCTCTTCAGTTACGATTGCTCCGAAGCTTGTTTCACCGCCATTCAAATGCGATGGGCGCAAATATTGTTCCCAGATGCTCCTCGTGCAAAGAGGCCAAAAACTTTCTGCAAAATTGCCCAGGCATGGAGATGGACGGTGACTACGACGGCGTGCCCTGTGAGGCGCAGTGGTGCCGGTGACAACTCACCGATAGCTGGCATGTTGGTAGATATCGGTGAGTTGTCACCAGTGCTGAAGCCGGCGGAGGTTGGTGGGCCTAGAAGGGCGCAGCAGGAACATGTAGCGAGGCAGGGCGTTCAGTCTGGCCCAGTGCTCGCGGCCTGTTCCCTGTCGCTGGTCGGAGCAAGTTCGCAGGCGACATCGTCGCATATCTGCGTTGAGACCCTGCAGCCAAGACGACGTGATCGGCAAAGAGCTGCCTAAAACAAGCCTTGAAATCCGGTTGTTACCGCTTTATGTTCCCGGGATTCAAGGAGGACTCTGACAGATGGCACGCATAGGTTTGGTACTGACACCCGGTTTTGCTGATTGGGAATACGCTTTCATTGCAGGCACCGCATCACCGTTTTACGGAATCGACGTCCGCTTTTTTGCCCCAGCTCCGGGGCAGTTCTTCTCGCAGGGAGGGTTGGCCGTAACGGTGGATAGCAGTTTGGAACAATGCCTGGACTGGAAACCAGATGTTGTCGTCATCGTCGGAGGCATGGTCTGGGAGCAAGCAGAAGCGCCAGATATTGGAGACTTTCTTCGCGCTAGCCGACTCGCGGGGGCGACAATCGCTGGAATATGTGGCGCAACGCTGGCTCTGGCGAGGGCCGACCTCCTCAACACGACGCCTCACACCTCGAACAGCGCTGATTTCCTAAAACAGAAGGCTGCAAATTATAAAGGGGAGGCTCTGTATCACAGCTGTACAGGCGCTATGGTTGCAGACCGGATCATTACTGCACCAGGCCCTGCACCTGTTAGCTTCACCTGCGCAGTGTTTGAAGCTGCGGGGCTATCGCCAGAGGTTGTTCTACAGTTCAGATCAATGTTGGCCGCTGAACATGAGTAACCGTGTCGTCCCACAGCCGCAGCTCATGAGTACGCGGTGTGAGGACTGGTCCACCGGTTTACTTCTCGCAACTATCTAGGGCATGTGACATCAGCATCCGGGTCGAGGACTTCGCCGGATGCTTACGCAGATTTGTCGAGCCGCGAACCTGGCTAGTAAAGTTGCACCTCTCCCTTGGCACTTTCGCTAGCCGCTCTAAATCACCTGTGGACATAGCCCATGGCTCACTTGGATCACCTCGCCAACTACGTCAGTGCCATCTTGGGGTTGTCCTCGCCGCGCATCGCGCATCTTGAACATTCGAATCAAGAAACCTGGCTCGACCAGGGGTTCACCGTCAGCGCTGAGGAACACATCTATGCCTTCGATGACGGCGCACTCATCAAACGGCTCGCGGAGCAGGATAACTTTCCCGGCGACGCAGCCTGCGCTGAATGCTGGATTAGCTACGAAATCGTTCGCCAGCCGCTCGACAAAACGGTTAGCCCTTGCCACATCAGCTTTAACAGTGCCTGCCGGGAAGCCTATTGGCTCCGGTACTTCTACGCTTAGCATCCAAGTCTCTAGCAATACTGCGCAAGCTCTAGCCAAGCACGACACTGGGGCTGCAGGGAAGATCCGGTCACCTCGGGTGAGTCAAGGTGGAGGCCCGGCAACTGCCGGGCTTTGCGGCTGATTAGTGGCAGTGGTAGCCGCCAGTTTTGTGGTTGGTGTGACAACCCTTGGCGTCGGTACCACCACTGTGCGCAAACGCAGCGACCGAAGAGAACGAAAGGACAGCGGCAATCACGAGAGAAACGACGTTCATCAGGCATGACTCCATGTGTATTTATTTGTAGTGGAATCTTCCACCACACACAGGTTATGGCCATTTGCCTTCATTCGACAAGCGCCTACGAAGCCAGTTATGGGGTAGCCGATGAAAGGTAATCTTGTACCTCACAGACACAAGCGAGACCGAGCCCGCAGTAGCGGTGGCTGCATTTCGTCGGCAGGGCAAGAACTTAAGAGATCGTGGTCAGTCTTACCAGGTACTTAGTCCTACCTCTGGAGCCGTACAAAAAATGAAGAAAACCCTGGTGGCCGTTTTTGCCTGTGCATTTGTGATGGGGACGGCGGCGCTGTTGCCGGCCGATCTCTCTCCTATCGGCTCAGCTTACGCAAGGGGTGAAGGGGGTGGTGGTGGCCACGGCGGCGGCCACGGCGGTGGAAACGGAGGCGGCCACGGTGGCGGCATGGGTGCAGGAAATGGCAGCCATGGTGGTAAAAGTAACGGTGCCAGTTTTGGCGGCGATCATGCCGGTAAGGCGACACGTGATCACGGCGTGAGTGGTAACCGCTACGGTAGCGACCGCAATGACGATAATGGTCATGGCACTTCTACTTCCGGCATTGCTCATTCCAAGGACACCCGCGGTTTGTCCAAGTCAACTGCAATCTCCGCTACCACGCCGGGTGATCATAATGCTAAAGGGCTGAGCAACGCGGTCAGGTCGTCTTCCAAGAACGATCGTTGATACGATTCGCTGCAGCGTGTCCAAGGCCATTTGAGTACGCCAACGAAGCCCAGCCCCGTGCTGGGCTTTTTGCAATTGGCAGGCATGACAATCCCGGCGCAAGGCCGGGCTTGGCGCTGCGTCTCATCGAGCGCTGCGGGATGACAGACTGCATTCGATATCGATCGCAGTAGCGGCGTAACGCGTCAGCGAGTAACCAGCGGCTCCCCAGGGCGCATCCGAAAGCGCATAACGCTGAGCCGTGCTGCCGGACCCCACGGCAGGGTTAATCTGTAGTGGTCAACTAATCCCGGACACTGCGTTAAGTTTTTCCTCGGCCACAGCGGGCGCCAGCCCGCTGTTAAATTGATGTGGCCGTTGCCAGTTGTAGCGCTGGATCAAAAACCGGCCGATATCCTGCTGTGCTAACGAAGCGCTCATATAGCCCACGGTCGGTATCCATTCCGTTTTCAGGCTGCGAAACAACCGTTCCATCGGTGCATTGTCGTGGCAGTTTCCACGTCGACTCATGCTCTGTTTGAAGCGATAGCGCCACAGTCGCTGACGAAAGCCTCGGCTGCCGTACTGGCTTCCTTGGTCGCTGTGAAACAGAACGTTCTGAGGCCGACCACGCTGCTCATAGGCCATATCCAAAGCCTTGATAACCAGGTCAGCGTCAGGCTTCGATGAAAACGCCCAGCCCACCACGCGACGGGCGAACAGATCGATCACAGCCGCCAAATAGTGCCAGCGACCTTGAGCCCAGACATACGTGATGTCACCGCACCAGACCTCATTCGGCGCCGACACAGTGAACTCTCGATCCAACACGTTCGGGATATCCGGCCGCTCCACCGTCGCCTTTTTATAGGCATGTGAGCCAGGTTGCTTGCTGATCAATTTCATTTCGTTCATCAGCTTGCGCACCTTGAATCGCCCAATCTCTATGCCGTCCGCGCGCATCATGAGCATGATGCTTCGGCTGCCCGCCGCGCTGCGGCTTTGAGTGAACAGCTCGTTCACTCGGCTGCGTAAAACCAATCGCTCAACGTCCGGAGATCGGCGCTTGCGGCAGTGCGCGTAATAGCAAGATCGGGTGACTTCAAATACCGAGCACAACAGATCAACAGGCTCTTCAGAACGAAGTTGATCAATTAACGCGAACGCTCGTGCTCCTCGGCCATCAAGAGCGCGGTGGCCTTTTTTAAGATCGATTTTTCCCGTTCCAGCCGATTGATTCGAGCTTCCAGCTCTTGGATTTTTTGCTGTTCGGGCGTGAGCGCCTTACTGGTAGGAGTGACACCGCCTCGTTCTTGCTGGAGTTGGTTGACCCAGCGACGCAGGGCAGACTCAACCAACCCTAGTGATCGAGCTGCATCGATATGGCTGTAGCCCTGATCGAGCACCAGGCTGGCAGCTTCGCGCTTGAATTCTGGGGTAAAGGTACGACGTTGTTTGGTCATCAGACACCTCTCTATGGCGAGCATTCTCGCCTAAATAGGTGTCCGGAATCATTAGACCACTACAATCGGTATTATTTGATTTGGAATATAAATTAGCTATCTTAAGAACAGAGTTGTATTTAAGTCTGCTTGAGAACTGCACATGCTGAAACGATCACTCTTTCTCCTTGCTTCTACATTTACATGTATGCCTGTTTTTGCTGCAGGGAGCCTCCAGGATGCTATTGGATCCAATATAATCGCTGCCGGAGAGGTTGAAGAGTATTTCTGCCCCGGGCTGGGGCTGTATGATTGCTCGGGTTGGCCAGCGAATCTTTATCGGTTCACGGGTCAGAACGTCTGCTTTACATCGAGCGAATCTTGCAACTTGGGCTGCTCTGCCTTATTGCTTGAAAAGGACGGGCTGCAGTCGATTCTTTTAGTGGGTGCAAGATACCGTGACAAGATTTCGCGCGCATCTGGGCAGGCCAAGGATTGTCCCAAAGACTTCACCCGGTAGGGTGTCTCCGCGCCACCTCTTCTTGAAATTTCCGCTTTGCGATCGCCTTCTCGATGAGTTGAACGTGCGTTCTCGCCATCGGCCACCTCCTTCAATCCGCTCGGCGGCAATTGCAACACGCGGTATAACCCCTGCCGAGAACGCTTCTGCCAAAAATCATTACAGGGAAGGAAAATGAAGGCTTATAAAACCTGCTCAGCGCTGATCGCAACAGCGTTTCTGTTTTTGCACGGCTGCGAGAACCCTGAGGGTCACATCTACCAAGCTAACCGTTGTGCGGTGGCCTATTCGATGGGGAGCAACGTCGACCCATCAGTCGTTACCAACGCTGCCCTCGAAACCGGGCAGTACATGCGAGCGCACGGTATCAATAAGAGCGCTGCAGAGCTAACCGCCATGACTGACAAGGTCAAGGATGAAATAATGGGCACCCCCGACGCTCCGTATAAGGGTTGGGAAGGCCGAGCCGATAGAATTTCAGAATCTGATTTTTGCAAAAAGTACCTGAGTAGCTTGCAAGCGCAATAGGTGCGCGGGCTGCCGGTGTTGTTCCATAGCATTGTACTACTGCTTTGTCAGGGGCCAGGCCTCCCGAAGGCTACCCTGGCTGCAGTAAATTTGAGCCATGAAAATGCCCGCGCTGAGCGGGCAATCGGAATGTTTGAATAGACTCAGGCGCCCGATTCAGGGTCGCTTGCAGGTACGCCGCGGGGTTCCTTGTTTTCATCCTGATCGTTCATCTGTGAGTCGGCGTCAGGCTGATCGGTGCGGCCCTTATTGACTGCTTGCGGACGCTCGGTTGGTTGCGAATGGTTGGTATGCATGTCAGAAAGCTCTTGCTCGACAGGTGTCTCATCATCCGGCGGCAGAGGGACCTCAGGCTCATCACGCCGGGCATCATGGCCGGTTTCGTTAGTGGTTGTTCGGGTTACGTTCTGCTGCGACCTGTTACCAGGTGCATTCTCGTCACTTTCCATGCGGGCTCTCCGTTCTGATGCGCGGGACATCCACGCTTAACATTCAGAGATGCTAAAGCCGTGAGGAGTGCCGCGCATTGGACGAATGGCGGCCAATGAAGACCCCGGCTTGGCGACCGGGTTTCTTTTGATCCTCACCAAAAGCGAAATGATCACGATGGACAAAACATGCCACCAGCCTTTCCCTGCTGCGCTTTCGTTGCACTCCTTGTATTGTTGGCCAAGGCCAGGAATTGCCTTCTGCTGCGGCCCTAGACAGCCCGCGCGAGAATCCGGACTCTCCATCAGGTACTGACGTGAAGCGTGATATCCACCTCGTTATTCTTTTACTACTGGTGATTGGCTGTTCCTTGGCATCGCTGACCTTGTGGAAAGTGGTGGCCTCGCGAGATCGAGCACTGGAAGAAATCAACATTCATGGATTGAACTTGACCCAGGCGCTCGCCACCTATGCTGACGGCATCGTCAGGCAGAGCTCGCTTTTGCTGCTTGGCCTGGTCGAGCGTCTGGAGACGGAAGGCAGCGACCCCGCGCAGATCGATCGCCTGAGTCTGCTCGTTAGCCGTCAGCAGCCGCTGATGCCACAGATGAGCGGCGTCACCATCTATGACAAGCAAGGCCGGTGGTTGATGTCATCCAACCGCACGATTCCGGCAGGCGCCAATAGCAGCGACCGGGCTTACTTCATTCATCACCTCAACGATCCTTCCCGCGAGCCCTTTATCGGCCTGCCAATCCGCAGCCGATCCAACCAGGAATGGGTGATCACCATCAGCCGTCGATTCAATGACGCACAGGGCAATTTTGCTGGAGTGGTGGCGGTTACCCTGGGGATCGAAAATTTTCTACGGCTCTTCGGCAAGATCGATTTAGGGCAGGAAGGCGCAATCGGTTTGTCTTACACCGACGGTTCGATGCTGGTGCGCTATCCGTTTCGCGAGCAGGACATGGGACGCAATTTTTCAACGTCTCCGATCTACGCCAAGTACCTGGTCGATAAAACGGTGGGAACGGCTTCATTCACCTCCAGCCTGGACGGGGTGGAGCGGCTTTACGCTTTTCGCAAAAGCGATAGGCTCCCGCTGGTGACCACTGTCGCGTTGGGCAAGCGCGAGGCACTGGCGTCCTGGAAGCTCGAAGCGGTGTTGTCGCTGTTGGCGGTGTCGGGCCTGCTTGGGGTCACCGGAATCATCGGGTGGATGCTGATCCGCGATATCCGACGCAGGATCGAGATAGAAGGGGCGTTGCTGGTGGCGCAGCAGCAACTACTCGAGACCAACCAGCAGCTCGAGCGATTGGCAATGAACGATGCGCTGACCGGTCTGGCGAACCGGCGCTGCTTCGACGAGACGCTGGCCATGGAAGTACATCGAGCCCAGCGGGATGAGACCCTCCTGGCATTACTCATAATCGATATCGACCATTTCAAGCTGTACAACGACACCTATGGTCATCTTGCGGGTGATGCGTGCCTGAGGGAGGTTGGTAGTGTGCTTGCAGAATGTGTCCGGCGGCCAACCGATCTGCTGGCCCGCTACGGTGGCGAGGAAATGGCTGTGATCCTGCCCAATACCGACATCGCAGGGGCGACGGTGGTTGCACAGCTGATGCTTGATCGATTGAACGGACAAAATATCGTTCACGAAAGCAGTCCCTTTGGGCATGTTACCGTGAGCATCGGCCTCTCCTCCATGCCGGGAGCGAACCTGGATCAATGGCAATCGTTGCTCGATAAAGCAGACCAGGCGCTCTACATCGCCAAAGCGGCTGGGCGCAATCGTCTGGCTGTTGGCTGAGCGTCTTCCTCGCCGACGTTCGCGACGGACCAGGACTTTACCTGGCAGCTCTATCTGCTGGCCGTCCATATATGGGCGTCGGCGACCATCGGCCTGGTGATGACGCTGGTCGGCTCGCCACTTGCCCCGTCGCCTGACATTGCCCGTGCTGCCGCTAGTGGGTGGGGCTGCCGTTGGTAGCTGCGCGAAACAGAAATGGTGCCCATCTACGTGAGCAGCATTTCTAGTTACGTTAGCTATCCAGGCCTATCGATATTTCGGGTTCATGACTGACGGGGAAGTTAACCGAACGGGCAATGAAGCATTTTTCGTGTGCGATCCGGTGAAGTGCCTTAGCTTTTTCGATGTCAGACCCCGACGCCAAGATTACCTTCGGCCTCAAAACAACCGAGGTAAATTGACGTTCCTGTGCCCTCATTACCCATCCAAGTTACCTGAACTTCGTAGTCGTGTACTTTGTCTGCCATTTGATCCTTCCTGGGAAAGAAATACGCTACGGATCATCGCCGCCGTGCGGTCACCACCTGCACGTCTCTGGCGTTCAGGCGGTCATCGTTCCTTCTGTGTCTCCTGGTGTGCACCCGGTCAGGACGCGGCTTGCCTGCGCCAATATCCGCGAAGGGCCGGCCAGTACTCCGACAGGGCAATACCCAGCACAATGATTGCACCGCCGAGAAAGACCGTCGGGCTCAACGACTCGTTGAGAATCAGTGTTGCGAATACCGCAGCGAACACCGGTTCAAGGTTATAGATGAAGGTCGCTCGTGCCGGGGTTGTCCGTTGTTGAAAGCGAGTCTGGACCCAGAACGCAAATGCTGTCGCCAATACGGCGGTGATCACCACCGCTCGAACAACACTTGCATCCAGATGCGTCGGCAATACCTGACCCACCATAAACACACTGCACAGCAGGCCCAGAATGGCCATGGTAGCGATCTGGATGAAGGCCAGAGCCGCGCTGCCAGCCTTGTGACCGAGCCGGTCAAGGGCCAGGATGTGCAACGCCGTGAATATCGAGCCAAACACCACCAGCAGGTCGCCTTTGTGCAGTTGTTGCACGTCGGCACCGGACATCACGAAGATCCCCGCAAGGGCTAGCACCGCGCCGATCTTGGTGCCGGTACCGGTAGGTACTTTGAACAGTGGGCCTGCCAGCAGCGGTACCCAGATTACGCATAGCCCGGCAAGAAAGCCGGTGTTGACCGCCGTGGTGTACTGCAAGCCGTAGATCAGCAAAAAGAATGAGCAGAACAACAGCGTGCCGAGCAGTACGCCGGCGCTGAACCCGGCACGGTTAAGTTGGCTCAGGCTGCGCCAGGCGAAAGGTAGCACCACCAGTGCGGCAAGCGCGAAACGCAGCCAGAGGATTACCAGGACCGGGTTGCCGGTCACCGCTTCTTTCATCAGCGGAAAACCCAGGCCCCATCCCAAGGCCACGAACACCAGTAATGCTTCGGCCTGGTATTGCCCTTTTCGCCCAACTGGGGGCGATACATCCTTCACCTCAATCATCCATGATCCTTACATATCGTTCAGGCAGGTAGCGGGCGTCTTGCCCGTTTTATCGCCTCTGTCTTTCGTCCTGCGGCGACTTGTACGATGGCCTCACGGGTGGGGCCGACGATCGGACGAACACTCGAGGAGATCAGATGGGGCGCCACTCCCATGGCTAAAAGTACATGGGAAGATTTCTGGGAGCCAGAGCTACAGGCAGAACCGGTCGAAATGGCCTGTACCGGGAGACAGTTGACGATGGGGTAAGCGCCCGGCCAATACGCTTACCGGATTCGATGGCGTAAAGGTGGCGTGAACCCGGACGTTCATTCCGCTGAGGAGACTCGCCAGGGGAGGGTGGATTGCAGAAAAATTATTGCTAATACGAATTGTTACCATATACCATCGCCGCTCTTCACCCTCACTGTCCGTTCTTCCCTGTTCTGGAACCGCAATCGATGCGTCGCACGATCGTCTCGCTGTGTCTGCTCCACGCTGCGCCTTCACTCGTATGGGCCTCAGAACCGCCTCTTGCGGCGGGTAACATTCAGCTAGAAGCAGTCAGCATCAATGCTGACGCGATCGATTACGAGCGTGCCGATGGGCCTGTAGAGGGCTATAAAGCCAACCGTTCGGCCAGTGCGACACGCACTGACACTGCCCTGCACGAAACCCCGCAGTCGGTCAGCGTGGTGCCCAAGGATGTCCTGGAGGACACCGGCGCCACCCGCCTGCAGGATGGCCTCGACTATGCCGGCGGCGTCGGCCGCGCCAACAACTTCGGCGGCCAGGGCCTGACCACTTTCACCGTACGCGGTTTCACCACCGGCGAGTTCTACCGCAATGGTTTCCCGATCAACCGCGGCTACCCCAACGCCCCCGACGCCAACACCGTCGAGCGCCTGGAAGTGCTGCGCGGCCCGGCCACCAGCCTCTATGGCCGCGGTGACCCCGGCGGCACCTTCAACGTGGTCAGCAAGCAACCGCTGCCCGAATCGAAGGTCATCCTGGGCAGCCAGTTCGACGACCAGGGCATGCACCGCGCCACCCTGGACGCCACGGGCCCGCTGAGCCAGGACGGTAGCCTCGCCTACCGCCTGAACGTGCTCGGTGAGGGCGGTGAAAGCTTCCGTGACGATGTCGAGAGTGAACGCTACGACGTGGCACCGGTGATCAGCTGGCAGGTCAACGACAGCACGAAGGTCGTTTTCGAGGGCGATTTCATGCGCAACAATCACCCACTCGACCGTGGCCTGACCCGCTACAGCACCCAGACCGGTAGCGCCTCCCGCGACACTTACATCTGGGAGAAAGGCAGCGACAACCTGCTGCACAACGACAACAACATGGCCCAAGTGCGTTTCGAGCACCTGCTCAACGACAACTGGACCCTGGGCGGTGGTTTCCAGTTCCTCGACGGCTCGCTCAAGGGCAACGCCGTGGAGGCCAACGGCGCACCGGCCGACGGCCGCACCCTGCAACGCAACTTCAACTACCGCAAGCTGGAATGGACCGACCGCGACTGGCAACTCAACCTTACCGGTCATTTCGACACGGGTGGCTTCGCCCATACGCTACTGACCGGCGTCGAGTACGAGGACTACGACTACAACTCGATCATCCGGCGCTCCTCGGCGGCGAACGGTACCTACCCGATCGACATCTACAACCCGGTACTTGGCCAGGCGCGCCCGGCGCTGACCCGCGTCACCACCTGGGACAAGGAGAACCTGCAGACCTGGGCCTTCTTCATCCAGGACCAGGTGGCCCTGACCGAGCGCCTCAAGGCCCTCGCCGGGGTGCGTTTTGAACGCTTCGAGCACGACTATGACGACAAACTCGTCAACAGCCGCGATTTCAGCAAAGGGCAGAACGGCGTCACCCCGCGCTTTGGCCTGCTCTACGACCTGAGCGACACGGTCGCGGTCTACGCCAACACCGCCCGCTCGTTCAAACCCAACACCGGCACGCCGGCCGGCGGCGGTGGTTTCGACCCGGAGAAAGGCAAGTCCTATGAGCTGGGCGTGAAGTGGGAGGCGCTGGATCGGCAACTGAGTGTCGATGCCGCGGTGTACCACATCGTCAAGCAAAACGTGCTCACCCGCGACCCGCTGAACACCGACTACAGCCTGGCGGCCGGCGAGGTACGCAGCCGTGGCCTGGACATCAACGTGGCGGGCAACATCACCCCTGAATGGCGGATGATCGGCGGCTACGCCTACGTCGATGCCGAGGTGACCAAGGACAATCGCCTGCCCACCGGCACACGCCTGGCCAATATCCCGCGCAACAGCTTCAGCCTGCTCAACACCTACGAGTTCCAGGACGGTTTGGCCAAGGGCCTGGGCCTGGGGGTGGGGGTCAAGTACGTGGACGATCGCAGTGGCCAAACCGAAGCGCTGACCTACACCATGGAACGCTACAGCGTGGTGGACCTGCTGAGCTTCTACAAGGTCAACGAGCACGTGCGCCTGAACCTGGACGTGAAGAACGTGTTCAACAAGGGGTATGACGAAGGGGCCTTCAATAGCTATGTCTACCCTGGAGCTCCGCGCACGGTGCAGGCAGGAGTGGCCTACACGTTCTGATCGGCGGGGGACGCTGACGGCAATCGTGCTCTTGGATGGCCGTGGTCGGGCAGGCATTGGCGAATCACCTGACGACGCTGTTTCCCGCTCGAAGTGTGAAATCAGAACTACTGCCCAGTATCCGCTTGACTATGCCCCTAGGGACAGACTTTAAGCTGTGGCGATTAAACGCGGCAGGGTTCTGTCACAAGGAGGTTCTGTGAGCAAGTTGTGTCTGGTGACAGGCGCCAATGGGCATCTGGGGAATACCCTGGTCAGGGCGTTGCTCGATCAGGGCTACCGTGTGCGGGCCGGCGTGCGCGATACGACAAGGACCGAGCCCTTTGACGGGCTGGATTGCGAGCTCGTCTATGCCGAATTGCAGGATGAACCGTCCCTGCTCAAGGCGATGGCAGGGGTCGAGGTACTGTTCCAGGTGGCTGCGGTGTTCAGGCATTGGGCCAGGCGGCCAGAAGCCGAGATCGTCGAACCTAATGTGCGGGGTACGCGCAATGCGTTGCAGGCCGCGTCTCGCGCGGGCGTGAAACGGGTCGTGTACGTCAGCTCGGTGGCCGCGATCGGGCATGATGGTCAACCGCTGGATGAAGACACCTGGAACGACGAGACCGAAAACGCTTACTACAAGTCGAAGATCCTCGCCGAGCGAATGGCCTGGCAGACTGCGCGGGAGCTGGACCTGTGGATGGTCTCGGTCTTGCCCTCGGCCATGATCGGGCCCAATGCGACGCAACTGACCGACACCATGAGCTTTCTCGAATCCGTGCGCCAACATCAGATGCCACTGGACCCGGGGTTTCACTTCAATTTCGTCGATGTGCGTGACGTCGCCCAGGGCTTGATTCTGGCGGCGCAAAAGGGCCGGGCAGGGCAGCGCTACATCCTCGCGAACGAGCGCTCCTCGTCACTGGCCGATCTGCTGGAGGCGGCCAATGCACGGGTGCCGGGGTATCGTCAGCCTCCGCGAGCACCGCGCTGGTTGCTGATGTGTGTCGCCTGGGTACAGGAGCGGATAGCGAGCCTGACCGGCAGGCCGGCGCAGTTGCTGCTGAGCCAGGTACGCCTGTTCCATGACGTGCGCCAGGAGTACAGCATCGCCAAGGCGCGCCGGGAACTGGGCTTCAGCCCGCGCTCTGCGGAGGATAGCCTGAGGTCGGCGTTCAGCTATCTTGGCAGGCGAGCGATCCAGCCGTACGAGGACAGGCCTGGGTTTGCTGGCCGAACAGCGCGTTCATCTCGCCTTTGAGTTCGACCAGGTGACGGTCCAGCGCCTGTAACGTTGCGATCTGCTCACTGACCTGTTGGCGCTTGGCGTCGACAGCTGCAAATTCTATGGCCGTTTGCACGGGGGCGAGCCCTGCACGGGAGAGAAAAGCCATAGGCAAACAGCCGCAGAAAATCACCCGTTACCGTCGTTGGATGCAAGCGCGAGTGCTCGCAAGAAGCCGGTAGCGAGCGAAGCGTATGCCGTCGACCTCGACCTCTCCATCACGGCGAAAGCCTATTCGAAGAATACCCTTGATGCGTGTTCTGCTTGGCGCAAGCAAGACAGTGACCGACCCCAGTCCCATCTCCTGAAAGGCTCGCCGAACGATCTCATCAAAAATTGCCTTGCCCAAGCCCCAGTAGTCCGGGTGTAAAACCAGGGCCAGGTCTGCATCACCTTGTTCTTGCTGCAAACCGCCCCAGCCGGCAAATGTCTGATTCACCCAAAAAGCCCATGGGCCATATCCATTGAGCAGCCACTGTGACTCTTTTTCGGCGACCCACGCTGAGCATTTGGCTTCGTCAAAGTCAGGGCGGCCCAAGGGCATGTGGCGCAAGACATCGGGGTTGTTGTTGAGCTCGATGATATCGGCGCTGCTGATTTCACTGAGTCGCTTGAATTGCAGGTCCATGCGTTGCCTTTTTATACCGCCGGTAACCCCGTCTGAACGTTATCCGGCCACCATTGGAAAGGTGCTGGCTGGCACCTGCGCAGATGATCGAACCATGCTAGCCGGCGAGCGAGTGTTCTGGAGTGCTTCTCGCCAGGTCAACGGCGGCGGTAATGGCTGCTCGGGCTTGAGGGCTGTTCTTCCAGCAGGTCGAGCCTAGTGCGGCTGATGCGTGAGCCAGGATGTCACTGACGTCCGCTTTGCCGAGCTCTGCCAGCGATTCAATACCCATTTGCTCGAGGCGGGTGATAACGGTTGGGCCTACGCCCTTGAGCGCGAGCAGTGCGGTTCGCTCCCTCGGTGAAAATGCCATCTGAGAACTCCTTTTCTGGGCATGAGTCTCTGAAAGATTGCCCTATGTTTGAGATTGTCTCAACCCGAGCAGTCTGGATCGCTGGTTGCCGTTGGGCGCGCAGGGGGAGGTAGGTGACTAACTTTTCACGATAGCGTCTATAGGACAGACAACGGAAAGGTAATAAGGACATTACATGCTACAGAAGCTCATGTTGATATTGGCCATCTCACAAGTGGGTGGCTGTGCCTGGACTGCAGCAGTTTCCCATGGTTCGTATGACTGCTATGAGGGGCTTGAGGTTGAATATCAGCTCGCACAGTTTATTGGTCCGCTTGTGCTCCTGGATTTGCCGTTCACCTTCGTTGCCGATACCGTTTCGCTACCGCTGTGCTGGTACTGATCACAATGGGCATCCCGGGCCGCGTACCCGCCACTACAGGCGCGTGAGCCGCAGCCCTCTGCTAGGACTCAACACCATGCCCCGGTTTTGCACAGATGTAGCGGTCCTTATCAACGCGTTTGTCCAAAGGCGAGGCTTGCGCCGGCGAGCATGGCTACGACCCGCAGATATTGCTTGAAGCCAGACGCTTCTTGGAAGGTGTAGACCGGGCAGCCGTTGACGTGTTTTTCTTCTGCTTCGTCAACGATAAAGCACAGCTGCTCATCCGGGTATTGCGCGCGAACCCAGGGTAAAACTTCTCGGCCGAAAGCGCCTGCGCCATAAATACCAATTACAGGAGTTTGTTATTGCTTGATCAGCGATGAGCCAATTTATGCTGCCAGCAAAATTGTATGTTTTTTACCCGGTGCCCGCCATCCGGGCGCAAGACAGCCGTCCTGGCCAGGGCGTCGATGGCAATAGGGCGGGTAGGGCGCGGCGAGGGAGCGCGACGGCGTTCAGGCGCTATGTTGCATCGCCTGCAACCGTGCAATGGACTTTTGCACAGAACGCAGCCGACAAGCTGGAAATGTTCTTCTAAGGTGTATCCATCAGCAGCGCTGAAAGGATTCACACATGGAGGTGTGCGTACACTCAAGCGTGCGGTGCACGCGTGAGGGGGCTGTATCCACAGGCGGGATTGGCCTGTGGGCGGCAGCCCCTCGACGACAGCGAATGTTCAGTTACGCGACGGCCTCAACGTGCCGCGTACGCCTTTTTGAAGTCCGGGGCGGTCCAGCCATTGAGGTCGTACTCGGCCATGCACTGTTCGGCCAGGGCGCGCATTTGCTCGGTGCGTCCGGAATGGCTGGCGATGTGCAGGGTGTCGAGGCGGCTCTTCTCGTAGCTGCCGGAGTAGTTGACCTCGTACAGTTCGTGGCGCGAACCGAATTCGGTGCCGATCGCGTCCCACAGCAGCTTGAGGGTCTTGGCGCGTTCTTCGGCGTCGATGCCATTGGAGCCGCGGGCGTACTGGTCCAGGAACGGTCGCACCTCGGGGTTGAGGAAGTCCTTGGCGTGGGACGGCAGGTAGATCAGGCCGCTGGCCACGGTCTTGCGGATCAGGTTGATCACCCGGCTGTAGGCATCGCCAGCGGTGGCGCGGTAGGCCAGTGCCGATTCCAGGTTGGGCAGCAGGAATTCCTCGTTCCAGTTTTCGGTGCGATAGGCCATGGAGTCGGACAGGCCCCAGAGCATGTGGCGCAAGGCGATGGCTTCGCCCACTGCCCCCTGAACGCCCTGGAAGTCACGGGTACCGCAGATTTCCACGGCCTTGAGGAACAGCCCGCAGATGAAGTCCATCTTCACCGCCAGGCGGGTGCAGCCGTGCATCAGGGTGCGGCCGAAGAAACCCGATTTCTGGATGAAGCTGTTGGACATCTCCACGCCATACATGAACACGTCCTGCCACGGTACGAAGGCCCGGTCGAAGATCAGGATGCAATCGTTCTCGTCCATGCGGCTCGACAGCGGGTAGTCGAACGGGCTGCCGTTCTTGCTCGCCGCCTGCTCGTAGGAGGTCCGGCAGATCAGCTTCACGCCCTTGGCACCGGTGGGGATCATGAAGATCGGCGAGTACTTCTTGTCCTGGTACATCACGTTGTAGTGGGCTACGAAGGTGTACTGGGTCAGTGCCGCGCCGGTGGCCACCACTTTGGCGCCGCTGATGTAGAGACCGTCCGCGGTTTCTTCGTCGACGCGCACGAAGACGTTGGAGGTGTTCGGGTCCTGGTTGCGGTCGACCGGCGGGTTGACCACGGCATGGTTGATGAACGGCAGGCGTTCACGGCTGAAGTTGTACCAGCGGGTGGCGTTCTCGGCGTACTCGCCATAGAGGTCGCGGTTAGGGCCGAAGGTGCCGATCCAGGCGCCTTTGAAATCCGGGGTGCGACCCATCCAGCCATAGCTCAGGCGTGCGGTTTCGGCGATCGCATCGCGCGCGGCGACCTGTTCTTCGACCGTGCGCGGCGCCTGGAAGAAGCGGTGGCAGCGCAGGCCGGGAGCGCCGTCGATCTCAACGGTGAGTTTGTCACGCAGCTTGGGGTCATGCAGCGCATCGTAGAAGCGCGCATTCATCAGCGCCGCGTTGCGAAACGCAGGGTGTTCGGTGACATCCTCGACCCGCTCGCCGTTGATCCAGACTTCCCTGCCATCCCGCAGGCTTGCCAGGTACTCCTGCGAGGTTTGAAGGCCCCGACGATCAAGAGAGAAGCCATTACGATCCATCATTAGTCTGCTCCGGTATCAATAAAACCACGCGCACTGGTTACCCATGGGGGGCGCGCCGTTGTTATGGGGTAAATGCTGGTTTGCACGGACGACAACTTAGAGATAAGTGTGACTGGATGTAAATTTCGAAACACGCAATCTACGATTGCCTGGAGGAGGGGTTGTGGGTGCTTTTTGTCGCTGGCTACTGTGGGCGGTTTTTTTGTCTGAGGGGGCGGCTGCAGGGCGCTCGCATTTGGCGCCCGTCGCAGGACAACCGATTCAGCTGCTGGAGCATTCCTGCACCAGTTGGCGCAACCAACGATGTACCTGATCATTGTTCACGCGTGGGTGCCAGGCCTGGCAGAACTCGCCGCCGGGGGTCTCCAGCGGTAGCGGGAAAATGTGCAGTGGCAGCAGCGGCAACGACCATTCGACGAAGCGCCGCGGGATCACCGCAATCATGTCCGAGGAACTGGCCAGTTGCATGGCCGCCTGAAAGCCCGGGACTACCAACTGCACCTTGCGTTGCAAACCGACCTTTTCCAGCTCCAGGTCCAGCGGCCCGCGGGTGCGGCCGCGGCGTGACACCGACAGGTGAGGGAAGGCCACCAGGTCCTCGGCGCTGACACTGCTCTGGCGCGCGAGGGGGTGCTGGTTGTTGACCACGCCGACAAAGGTGTCGATGTACAGGCGCTGCTTGTAGACCTCGGGCCCCAGGGGGCCGGCGATGCCGATGTCGAGGTCGATCAGGCCGTCGCGCAAGGCGGCGACATCCTCGTTGCCCTGGGACATGAAACTCAAGGTCACATGCGGGGCCTGTTGCGCCACCCGTTGGCTCAGGCGCAGGGCCCAGGCACCGGTGAAGCCGTCCTCGGTGCGCAGGGTGAATACTCGCTTTACCGTGCCCAGGTTGAGCTTCTGTTTAGTGCCCAGCACATTGCGCGCCTCTTCGAGCAGGTTGTGCACCTGCGGCGCCAGTTCCAGTGCCAGGGGGGTGGGCACCAGGCGGCGTCCGGCAAGCACGAACAGCGGGTCGCCCATGGCCTCGCGCAGGTTCGCCAGGCGTCGGCTCATGGCCGGGATGCTCAGGTTCATGCGCTCGGCGGCGCCGGTGACGCTGCCTTCGCGCAGCATCGAATCGAAGGTCAGTAGCAGGTTCAGATCAGGTAGGTTCATTGCACGCTCCTTGTTGCAAGAAACGCAAGTCTAGTCTCGGTTAATTGCAATTTTCAATATGCCAGGGGCTACCTATCATCCCGTTGCAACCCAACCCTCCAAGGATGTTGTGATGGAACCCTCTCATTCGATTCAGCATTGGCTGGCGGTCTGTCTGCTGCTGGCATTGCCCGGCTGCGTCAGCCCCGGGCATAGCCCCGAACCGCCAAAACCCTTGTCACCCGAACAGCTCGAAGCCGGTCTGGACATCGAGCACGCCGCGACCCAACCCGCATCCCAGGCGGATGATCGCTGGTGGCTGAGCTTTAACGACGCCGACCTCGACCGCCTGCTGGCTGCCGCCCTGGAGACATCGCCAAGCCTGGCGATTGCCAGCGCGCGCATCGACCGGGCGCAAGCCGACGCCGGCATTACCCTGGCCAACACCCGGCCGAGCCTGTCGGCCATGACCCAGATCCTGCGCAGCCAGGATTCGCAGAACTACAAGACCGGCGCCGATGAAGCCGGGGTCTGGCACACCGATGGCCAAGCGCTGCTGCAAGGGCGTTACAACCTCGACCTGTGGGGCCTGAACCGGTCCCTGAACGAAGCGGCGGTGGGCAGCCTGCGCGCCGCCCAGGCCGATCAGGCGGTGGCCCGTCTGGCGCTCAGCGGCAGCCTGGTGGAAACCTGGTTTGCCTTGGGCGGCGTGCTCGAGCAGCAGGCCATCGTCAACCAGACCCTGGAGCAGCGCCGCAGCATCCTGCGCCTGAGCGAAGACCGGCTGAAGTCCGGCCTGGGCACCCAGGTCGACGTGGTGCGGGCACGGGGGCCGATCCCGTTGCTCGAAGCCGAGCAGGCGCGCCTGCAAGGCGCCGCCCGCGGTTATCAACTGCGCCTGGCGGCCCTGGCCGGCAAGGGTCCGGGCTGGGGCGAGCAATGGCAGCCCAAGGTCGCCGACCCTCGGCGTAGCGTGGCCTTGCCGGGGCATCTGCCTGCCGAGCTGATCGGTGGCCGGCCTGATGTGGTCGCCCAGCGCTGGCGCGTCGAAGCGCAAGGCAAACGCATTGGCGCGGCGCGTGCGGCGTTCTACCCGAACATCGACCTGCTCGCATTCGCAGGCTTTCAGAGTTTCAGTTTTCAGAACCTGTTCCACCACGACAGCCGCACCTATGGCGTGGGCCCGGCGGTGACCTTGCCGATCTTCGACGCCGGGCGTCTGCGTGGCCAGTACCGGGCGCAACAGGCCGGTTACGCCGAAGCGGTGGCCAGTTACAACCAGACCCTGGTCAATGCCCTGAGCGAAGTGGCCGGGCATGTCTCGCAACTGCGCGCCATCGAAGGCCAGCGCTTGAAAACCGTGCAGGGGCTGGATGAGGCCGAACAGGTCTACGACCTGGAAAACCTGCGTTACCGGCAAAGCCTCACCGATTTTCTGCATGTGCTCGATGCCCAGACCCGGGTGCTCGATACGCGCATGCAACTGGTCCAGTTGAAAACCTCGGCGCTGCAAAACCATGCCGGCCTGCTACGCGCGCTTGGCGGCGGCTGGAAAGAAGCTGATCAGAACTCCACTACGCTTGCAGGAACCTCCCATGACTGACGCCACCCAAACCCCAGCCCCGGCTCCGGCCAAGTCGCGCCGCGGCCCGATTTTCCTGCTCATCACCCTGGTCGCCCTGGCGGCGGCCGTGGCTGCCGCCCTGTGGTACTGGGTGTATGGCCGCCTCTATGAAAGCACCGACAACGCCTATGTACGTGGCGACGTGGTGCTGATTTCCGCCCAGGTGCGCGGCACGGCCACCGCGGTGAACATCCAGAACACCGATACGGTCAAGGCCGGTGACACCCTGGTCGAAATCGACCCGGCCGATGCGCGCCTGAGCCTGGACGCCGCCACCCACCAACTGGCCCTGACCGTACGCACTGTCAACAGCCTGTTCGCCGAAGAAAACGACCTGACCGCCCAGGTCAAGCTGCGCCAGGCCGAAGCCAACCGGGCCAATCAGGACCTGCAACGGCGCCGTTCAGTGATTGCCCAGGGCGGGGTGTCCGGGGAAGACCTGCACCACGCCGAGGAAGCCGCGCAGATCGCCCAATCCGGCCTGCGCGCGGCCGAGGCCAAACTGGTCGGCCTGCAGGCGCGGATCCAGGGCACCACCGTGGAAAACCATCCGCAGGTGGCCGCTGCCGCCGAGCGTGTGCGTGAAGCCTACCTGGCGTTGGCGCGGACCAAGGTCCCGGCGCCGGTGGATGGCCTGATTACCAAGCGCGCGGTGCAAGTGGGCCAGCACATCGAACCGGGTACTGTTCTGATGGGCCTGGTGCCGCTGGACAAGGTCTGGGTCGAGGCCAACTTCAAAGAGTCGCAACTGGGCCAGATCAAGGTCGGCCAGCGTGTTGAACTGTTTGCCGACCTGTATGGCGAGAGCGTGGTCTACCACGGCCGCATCCAGGGTATCGAAGCCGGCAGCGGCGCGGCGTTCGCCACCATCCCGGCGCAGAACGCCACCGGCAACTGGATCAAGGTGGTGCAACGGGTACCGGTGCGCATCGCCCTGGACCGCGAAGAGGTGTTGCGCCACCCACTGCGCATCGGCCTGTCGATGACCGCCAAGGCCACCCTGGGTGAGCCGGACGAGCAGGCCCCCACCAGCGTCCAGGACAACACCGAGGTCTACGGCAACATCGGTAGCGGCAGCGAAGCGCTGGTCAACCGGATCATCGCCGAGAACCTGCAAGTGTCGAAACTGAGCGTCTCGAGGAACGAGCGATGAGCAGCGCCAAGCGTCCCATCGAGCCATTGAGCGGTGGCACGCTGGTCCTCGGCGCGCTGGCGATCGGCATGGCCAACTTCATGATGGTGCTCGACACCACCATCGCCAACGTCGCGGTGCCGACCATTTCCGGCAACCTCGGCGTGGCCCCTGACCAGGGCACCTGGGTGCTGACTTCGTTCAGCATCTCCCTGGCCATCGGCCTGCCGCTCACCGGCTGGCTGGCCCAGCGCTTCGGCCAGGTCAAGCTGTTCCTCAGCGCCGTGGTGCTGTTCGTGCTGGCCTCGGTGTGCTGCGGCCTGGCCCCGAACCTGACTTCGTTGCTGGTGTTCCGGGTATTCCAGGGCGCCGTTTGCGGCCCCTTGGCGCCGTTGTCCCAGGCGCTGCTGGTGGCGATCTTTCCGCCTGCGCGGCGTACAACGGCCTTGGTGGTGTGGTCGATGACCACCTTCCTGGGGCCGGTGTGCGGCCCGATCCTCGGCGGCTACCTGACCGATAACATCAGTTGGCCGTGGATCTTCTATATCAACGTGCCGGTTGGCATCTTCATCCTGCTGACCCTCGGCCAGGTGCTGAGCGGGCGGGACAACCCTACGCGCAAGCTGCCGGTGGATGTGGTCGGCCTGCTGCTGCTGATGGTCGCCGTGGGTTCGTTGCAGATCCTGCTCGACAAGGGCCAGGACCTGGACTGGTTCTCTGCCACGCCGATTCGGGTCCTGGCGGTCATTACCGTGCTGGGGTTCGCCTCCCTTATTACCTGGGAGCTGACCGCGCAACACCCGATTCTCGACCTGCGCCTGTTCAAGGAGCGCAACTACGCCATCGGCACCCTGAGCGTGAGCCTGGGCTTTGCCCTGTACTTCGCCTCGCTGGTGCTGGTGCCGTTGTGGCTGCAAACCGAAATGGGCTACACCGCGACCTGGGCCGGTATCGCCACCGCCCCCCTGGGGATCGCCGGGGTGGTGCTGGCGCCCTTCATCGGCAGGCTGATGCAGCATGCCGACGCGCGGGTACTGGCGAGCATGGCGTTCATTTGCTGGATCGGCGCATCACTGTGGCGCATGTACTTCGAGACCAACCTGGACATTCAGTTCATCGGCTGGAACTCGGTGCTGATGGGCGCCGGCACGGCGTTCCTGTTCACCCCGCTGGTGGCGATCTCGCTGTCGCGCTTGCCACCGGAGAAAATTCCGGCGGCCCTCGGCTTACAAAACGCCCTGCGCATGACCGGCGCCAGCTTCGCGGTGTCACTGGGCCCTGCGTTCTGGGATCACCGGGCACGCCAGCATCAGGTCGACCTGGCCGAGCGCATGACGCCGTTCGACCACTGGAGCGCCCAGGCCCAGGACAACCTCAACTCGCTCGGGCTGTCGGCCCAGGGCGCCCTCGAGTCGCTGGCGCGAACCATCGACCGGCAGGCGCATATGCTGGCCCTGAACGATTTCTCCCTCGCCAGCGCATGGCTGTTCTGCGCTGTCCTGGCCATTGTCTGGCTGGCCCGTTCACCCAAGGCGAAAGCCAAGTAAATCTGGAGTATTCATGTTCGAGTTCCGCAAGAAGTTGAAGTACAACCTCGATGTGATCGATATCCGCGATGTCACGCCGCTGGTGCGGCGTGTCACCTTCAAGGGCGACCTGTTCGCCACCGCGCTACCGTGCCAGCCTTCGCAATGGCTGAAGCTGTTCCTGCCCAGTGGCGGCAGCCAGGTCAGCCGGGCCTACACCATCCGCCGGCACTACCCGCAGTCGGGCAATGTCGACATCGACTTTGTGCGCCATGACCATGGTCCGGCCGGACGTTGGGTCGAGCAGGCACAGTTCGGCGATCAGATCGGTTGCTCGGCGTTGCGAGGTGGGTTTCAGCCCCAGGAAGATGCCGAGTGGATGCTGCTGGCCGCAGACGAAACCGGCACCCCGGCGGTGATGAGCATCCTTGAGAGCCTGTCGCCGGGGGACCGCGCCCTGGTGGTGCTGGAGGCCGAAACCATGACCGAACTGCAAGCGCTGGATTCACTGGCCGCAGTCAATTGCGAGTGGTTCTTCCGCGATGAGCATCCCGCCGGCAGCAATCTGTTGCTCCAGGGTATCGACAGTCTGCAATTGCCGTCGGGGGTCGGGCAGTTCTGGATCGCCGGCGAAGCGCAGTGCGTCAATGAGGTGCGTGACTACCTCACCGAGGCCTGTTCGATTCCACGTCGATTGGTCCGCAGCAAGGGCTACTGGATGCGCGGCGTCGCCGACCATCGCGACCGCGATTGAGCGAACGTTCGCCTTGCGCTGCCAGGCAGCGCAAGGCCCGCGCGGTTCAGGAGGGCAGCGCCTCGCGCAGAGGCTGTGGCTCGGCAAAACGTTCGAAATGCAGGCGCTCGGCTGCCAGGCCGTAATCCTTCAGCGCCCCACCCACCGTCTCGACCATGGCCTGTGGGCCACAGATAAAAGCCGCGTCGAGCAGGCTGACGTCGACCCATTCACGGAACAGGCAATCACAGGTGGCGATGTCCAGGCGCCCGGACGGTAGCCCGTTGTTGTTGGCTTCACGGCTGAACAGCAGGATCAGTTGCAGACGTTCTGCATACACCCCCTTCAGTGCCTCCAGCCGTTCGCCAAACAGCATGCTGGCGCGGTCGCGGCTGCCATAGACCAGGGTGAAGCGGCTGCGCTCATCGTTTTCCAGGGTCGTCTTGATGATCGGCAGCAGCGCCGTGATGCCGCTGCCTGAGGCCATGCCCAGGCAGTGATGGACCTGCGCCTGCGGTTCCGGACGGTACGACGAGCCTGCGGGTGGCATCACCAGCAATGCGTCGCCTACCGCCAGTTGGGTGTTGGCGTAGCTCGAGAAACGTCCCTGGGGCACATGCTTGATGGCTACGCGCAGTTCGCCGTCGGTGGGGGCGCTGAAAATCGAATAAGAGCGCCGTACCGCTTCACCTTGCAACTGCGCCTCCAGTTGCAGGTACTGGCCCTGCTGGAAGCGGTAGGTCGAGGCCAGGTGCGCTGGCACCTCAAAGGCGATCGAGACAGTGTCGGCGCTCTCGCGGCGGATATCGGCGACTTTTAATGGGTGCATCGTAGTCATTAACCGGGTCCTGTTCAGGCGCTCTGGCGCAAGGTTGTGGCGCTGTTGCCGGTGAGGCGTTCAAGGCGGCGCATGCTGCGGGCGGTACCCGGCAGCAGGCGGCCGATATCGCCGGTGCGGTAACGGATCATCGGCAGGGCCTCGCGGCTCAGGCTGGTCAGCACCACTTCGCCGAAGCTGCCATCAGGCAGCGGTGTGCCGCTGTCCGGGTCGATGATTTCCGGGTAGAAGTGGTCTTCCCAAAGGGTCACGCCGTCGCGGGTTTCCAGGCATTCCATGCCGATGCCCGGGTCCATCAGTGCCGGTACGCCGTAGAGTGCCAGGGTCTGAATGCCCAGACGCTGTTCGAGCTCCTGGCGCAGGGCGCTGCTGCAGGGTTGCGGGCCGATCAGGGCCATGCGCAGGGACAGTGCCGACGCCGCGATGTTCTGGCGTTCCAGCTCGTTGGCCAGGGCCAGCAAGTGGGAAGGCGTGGCGATCAGCATCTGCGGCTGGAAGTCACAGAGCAGGCGGACCTGCTGGCCGGCCTGGCGCGCCGCCAGGGGGATCAGCGCACAGTTCAGGCGCTCGGCGCCCAACTGGATGCCGCCGCTGGCACCCAAGGCGTCCTGCCCGCCGAGCACGTACAGGCGGTCGCCGGCATGGGCACCGGCGGCGCGCAACGAGCGCGCGACCAGCGCCGCCCAGACCTCCTGGTCGTTGCGCGTGTAGCCAATCACCGGCGAGCGGGCGCTACCGTCATTGCAGGCCTGCAGGCGCACGACCTGGTGTGCGGGTACGGCGAACAGTTCGAACGGATAGTGATGTTGCAACTCGGCATTGCCGATGAAGGGAAAGCGGGCGAGGTCTTCCAGCTGCTGGAGATCCTCGGGGTGCAGCCCCTGGGCTTCGAACTGATGGTGGTACCAGGGCACGTTGCGCCAGGCATGCTTGAGCGACCAGCGCAGGCGGCGCAGTTGCACGTCGCGCAGCTGGTCGAGGCTGCAGGTTTCCAGGGTGTCGCGGTGGGCCAGGGCGCGCAGGCGCTGTTCGTTCAGGCCCAGGGTGCTGGCGTCGAGCTGTGTGTTGGCGTTCATCTTCCAAGTCCGTTTGGCGTGTCGACCGTTAGGCAAGCATGCTATGACGGGAGGGGGAGGATGGCTACTCGCATTGGCCGGGCCGCCAGGGGCGTGGAGGCGGCCCGGGGCCGGCCGGGCAGGCTCGCATTGTCAGGCTCCAGGCCGTTCACGCGTCGGGTCGAGCGCGCGTCACTGCCGACCTTTGCCGGCTCAGCGCCATGCCCAGCATCACCGCTGCAGTGAGGCCGGGCATCAGGAAAATGTAGATTGTCGTGGGGAAGTCACGGCCCAGATAAGCCCAGGGCAACCCCCAGAGGATCGTACCCAGGACACCCATGACCAGCAGGCGTTTGTGGCGGACTTCGGGCGTTGTGGCCATTGAGATGGCGTAGAGTTTCCAGCATGTCCAGAGGCAGAAAAGCGAAAATGCAATGGGTACCAGCACCACAAGCAGGTTCTCCCAGACAATGGGGGAGGAGCCCAAGGTTCCCGCGAGAAAGTACAAGGCGCCCCAGATAAACACCAGGGTGACGGGCAAAAAACCGGCAAGTGCGCTGACGCTCAAGATGATTCGACGTTTCACAAGGCTGTCCAAGATGTCCCTCCATGGCCCATTGCGGCCAGTATAAGCGCAGCAGGTGGCCTACGCGGTGGTATCTGCCGCTGGTCAACCCGGTTGAAGCGGCAATGCCGGGCAATGCCGGTTATCATCCCCGCCCTGGCTCGGGCCGGCATGGCGCAAGGGTGCCAGTGCGTGGCTGAGCGAGACGCTGTGGTCTATCTGAAGGAGCAGGCAGGTAATGAGTCAAAGCGCGGGATGGAAGCTGATGGTTGGGTCGGGCGTTGGGTTGTGTGTGCTGCTCGCCGTGGCGCTGCTCAAGGACCACAAGGTGGTGCTGGCCGAGCTGCAGTTCCAGGGCGGTGCCCATCCTCGCCACGACACCACGCAAGTGCACGAGGGGTATTTGCAGGCCATGCAGCATGTGCTGGCCGCGCAACAACTCGACGTGCAACAGCTGCAGCTGGAGCTGGCCCCCCAGCGCAGCGACACGCTGCTGCTGCGCGGTGCCGAGAATGCCCTTGCCCCTGCGCAGCGCCAGGGTTTGAACCGTCAGTTCGAAGCCATCCTGCGCGCGCGCAAGGCCGTGGTTCCCAGCCTGCAACTGACGCTTGATTACAGCCAGGCCAGGCGATTGAATGCAGCGGGGCAGGAAATCGGGCAGGCCCCTGCAAACGTCGTCGCAATGGGGCGCAAGGTGTTGGCGCTGTGGTTCGAGTTTCCGTCAGAGGTGAGCCTCAATACGCTGGTCAGCGACAGCGAGCGGCGTCATGCCTTTGCCGGTAGCCGCACGGTCAATGGCGAGGCAATTTGTCAGGTCGACAGCTTCGTGCAGACGGCATTGCCGTTCATCATCACCCGCTTCAAGGCCGACGGCGCACAGCTGGTGGGCGACATGGACATTCTCACCCACGATCAAATGGCCTTGCGCGTTCCTGCGAGTTTGTACTTTGACGACCGTGACTTGCGGGTGCGCCTCGAGGCCGGTGGGCTCAAGGTCAGCGTGGACAGTCAGATGTCCTATGGCAAGTTTCGTTCGTCCTGGCTGTCGATTGAATTCGGATCGCTCGGCGTGCACCCGTACCAGCCCTTCGACCTGGCCGATGCCGGGCGCGAGGGCTTGCGTGAAATGTGCAGCAACTTCGCTTATCAGGCCGGGCGGCCGTTCTCGTTCTTCTACGGCGTAGGCCTGGACCGTCTGGAAACGGTCCGTATTGCGCCAGCCGGTTGAGGCGGGACAAGTGCGGAGTCAGTGCGCGTAGCGTGATAGAATGCACCGCACACAGCGAATGCCGGCATCAACCTGAAGGCCCTGACAACCCAGGGCCTTTCGCGTTTTTGCGGCGGGCAACAGAACCCTCTCCATCTGTTTCATTGAAAGGACTCAGCAACGCCATGTACTTCACCCTGGAATTCTACGACGCCATCACCAGCCAATACTGGACCCCCATCTTCGCTGCCGTGCTGACCTGGATTCTCCTCTGGTTTCGTAGCCAATCCTACGACGGTACCGGCGGCTGGACCCTGGGTCTGATCGTGGTGCTGTGCCTGGTGGCATTCTTCCCCAATGGCTACCACACGGTGTTCAACACCGGTCCGACCTTCTACACCCATGACCGTATTTACGCCCCTGACTACGCGGCGAAGTTCAGCGCCGATGTACTCCTGACGATCGCCGGCATGCTGGTGGGGATGCTCGCACGCAAGGTCGTTATCAGCGTGCGCTAATCGCGAAACTTCACCACCTGCTTGCACGCGGGGCACTCGATCAGCTTCTGGGTGAAGACCTCATGGGGCAGCAATCCCCGGTGCATCAACAGTCCGTCACCAGGCTTGTACAGATGGTGCATGGACGTGTTGCATTCCGGGCAGCGCACAAACAGTGCGGTAAAGAAGAACAGGCACAGGCCGGTGATGGCAAAGACGACGTAGGTTTCGAAGTACCGCGTTGCATCACGGTCCAACAATACCCAGATCATGTAGAGCCCGCCGCTCCAGATACTGATGTTGAGCACCACTTGCATGGCGATGGCGAGAAAACGGTGCTTGAGGGGTTTCAACAGGATCATCCATGGGTCGAAGGTGGGATTGCTCAGCCTAGGCTAACGCCGCCAAAGCCCGCTCACGGCTGAGGGCTTGCATCACCCCGGGCGAGTCGCTGATGTGGACATACAGGTAGTGCTGGCCTTTGTCATCGCGCAGTATCCGATGCACCTGGATCGCCTCCGGGTGGTAGTGGTTGCGGGTACGGTCGCGCAGTACTTCGTAGCTGTCAATGTGGTGGCGGCGCAGCGCTGCCTGGAACTCGCGGTCGACGGCTTCCTGCAGCGTGCGCATGCGGCGAATCGAGAGATAGCCCAGGGCGAAGGTCAGCGCGAAGAAGAACAGCGCCTGCAGCAGTGATGTGTAGTGCTCCATCCTGGAACAGGGTCCTCGATCAGTCGAGATCTTGCGCCGCATGCCGCTCGGGCAACTGGCTGCTTTCATCGCCCCAGGTGCGGTTGACGCGCAGGCCGCGGACCACCGCCGGGCGCTCGGCAATCGCCTGTGCCCAGCGTTGCACATGGGGGTAGTCCTGCACGCTGAGGAACTCGCCCGCCGAGTACAGCCTGCCCAGCGCCAGTTGGCCATACCAGGACCAAACTGCGATGTCAGCGATGCTGTAGCGATCGCCAGCCAGGTACGTGCTTTCAGCCAGGCGGCGGTCGAGCACATCCAGCTGGCGCTTGGTTTCCATGCTGAAGCGGTTGATCGGGTACTCGAGCTTTTCCGGCGCGTAGGCATAGAAGTGACCGAAGCCGCCGCCCAGGTAGGGCGCTGCCCCTATCTGCCAGAACAGCCAGTTCAAGGTCTCGGTGCGACCGGCCGGGTCGCTGGGCAGGAACTCGGCAAATTTTTCCGCCAGGTAAAGCAGGATCGAACCCGACTCGAACACCCGGATCGGCGGCTGCACGCTACGGTCGAGCAGGGCGGGGATCTTCGAGTTGGGGTTGACCTCGACGAAGCCGCTGGAGAACTGCTCGCCTTCGCTGATGCGAATCAGCCAGGCGTCGTACTCGGCACCGGTATGCCCGAGCGCCAGCAGCTCTTCGAGGAGGATGGTGACTTTCACGCCATTGGGCGTGGCCAGGGAGTAAAGCTGCAGCGGCTGCTTGCCCACGGGCAGGGCCTTGTCGTGTGTCGGGCCGGCGACTGGCCGGTTGATGTTGGCAAACTCGCCGCCAGACGGCGCGTCGTGCTGCCAGACCCGAGGCGGGACATAGGGTGCCTTGCTCATGCGATGAACCTCCTGGTGTGCGTGAGGGGCTCATGTTCCGGCCTGGCGCGCGCGGTTGTCAAACAGGGCTGCAGGCGCCTCCCGTGGAGCCTGCGGCACAAGGGTGGGCGTTCTAGAAGCTGTACTCGAGCACGCTGGCGATGGAGGTTTGCACCCGACGGTCGACGATCGGGCTGTCACTGACATGCCCGGAAAGGTTCTGTACATCCAGCAGGGTATGCAGGCGGGTATTTTCGCCCAGTGGCAGACTCCAGGTCAGGTTGACGCCCTGGCTGACCAGGCCGCCATGGGTCTTGTGCGCGGCAAAGCGGCTGTTGGCGGCTTGCTGCTCACTGACGCCGTACCAGGTGCGGACGTAGTCGGCGTCACCAAACAGCGCATTGACGTTGCCGGTCAGGCTACCGAAATCACCTTCGTACAGCGAGGTGCCGACACTCAACTCGAGGGTCTGGTAGGCGGAGCCGGTGTCTTTGTTGCTGTCTTTTTTCAGCGCATGTTCGAACGTGGCGCCGAAGGTGAGCGGCCCCCAGGTGTAGGACCCTTCCATGCCCACCAGGGCGCGGGATTTGATCGAGCCCATGCCGCGCAGACGGTCGGAGCCGCGATAGCCTTTCTTGCGGTCTTTGCGTTCGTCGCTGGTGCCGATGTAGGTGCTGAAACTGGCGTCGTCCCATTCCTGTTTCCAGCCCAGGCCTTTTTCCTTGAGGAAGAACCCGTAAGGGCTTTCGATCTCGAAGCCAAGCACCGGTGCCGTAGAGCGTTCACTGCTGCCGCTGTAACGCGGCGCATTGGCCGCGCCGCCTTGCAGGGTAAATTGCCAATCGTCGGCCAATAAGTGCGCTGAAGTGGTTATCAGACAGAAGCCGGTCAATGCAGTATAAATCCGTGTTGTCTTCATGGTGGTTTACGAGAGTTTCGTGAACTAAGGATCTTTTATGCTAGGGGGCTTCGTTGTTAGTATCCGTGTGCAGGATGTAAAACTTTGTTAGTTGCAAATCAGTCAATGGCTTTCAAAAGTTTCGGGCGCAGTAGTGCCGCGCCATGCAGTAGGCGATGAATAATAGAGGGGCGGGCGATGTTGATAAGCAGGCAATAACGTTTGCCGCAGGGCAGGAATGTCCAGTTGTGTGCTGGACGTTCTTTCGGGCAGAGGTAATAACGTTTACATCTGCTGTTTGCGGGTACGCATGATGTACTCGGGGTGGCCGGTGTGTTGATCCACCGCTTCCGCGATGGGGGTAAAGCCCTGCGCCAGATAAAACTGGACACTGGCGTGATTTTCTTTATACACCGACAGGGTCAATTCTGTTCGTTGCTGCTTGGCGTGGGCAATTAGCGCTTTGCCAATACCTTGGCCTTGGCACGCTGGGCGGACAAAGATCGCCGCCAGGTTATTATCATGCAGTGCATAAAAGCCGGTCGTTTTACTATCGTCTTCGGCGACATACACTTGCGAGGCGGGTAAATAGAGTGTGCGCATGTTGTCGACCTGAGCGCGCCAAACGGCTGGATCGACAAAGTCATGGGCCTGGATCGAGGCCGCCAACCAGATATCCAGAACCGCTTCCATGTCGTTTTCTTCAAATGGTCTGATCATTCTCTGCCACTGTTCGTTGTAGTTGCGCTGTCGCCCGGTCATGCGCGGTCACCGAGGTGAGTGTGGCCAGGCGCGGGGCCAGCCAATTGTTCAGGTCGTCCATGTAGCTGAAGACCACCGGCACGAAGACCAGGCTGAGCAAGGTTGAGGTCACCAGTCCGCCGATAACCGCAATCGCCATGGGCGCGCGAAAGCCGGCATCGGCGCCGCTGCTGAGGACCGCCGGAATCATGCCTGCCACCATGGCGATGGTGGTCATGACAATGGGTCTGGCACGTTCGGCGCCTGATTGCATCAGTGCCAGCTGCCGGGGCATGCCGGCGCGGCGTTTTTCGATGATGAATTCGACCATCAGAATCGAGTTTTTGGTAACGATGCCCATCAGCATCAGCAAGCCGATCACCACCGGCAGGTCGATGGCCGCGCCATACAACAGCAAGCCACCGATGGCACCGCCGACTGCCAGGGGCAGGGAAACGAGGATGGTCAGCGGCTGCAGGAAGTCGCGAAACAGCAGGACCAGCACGGCGAACACCATGAGGATGCCGAAGGTCATCGCCGTGGCGAATTTCTCGAACATTTCATTCATGTACTCGGCATCGCCATACTCCACCTCGCGCACGCCAAGGGGCAGGTGCTGCAAGGCAGGTGTGGCCTGGATCGCTTCCAGTGCCGAACCGAGGGTTATGCCGGCGAGGTCGGCGTCCACCGAGATTCGCCGCAGCCGGTCGAAGCGTTCGATCTTTGTCGGGCCACTGCCGTAGTCGATGTCGGCGACGCTGTGCAGGGCCAGGGTGCCGCCGTTGTCGCTGGCCACCCGCAGATTGCGCAGGGTGTCGAGGTCGCCTTGCTGCGCCTGGGCAAGTTGCACGCGAATCGGTACTTGCCGGTCGTGGAAGTTGAAGCGCGCTGAATTGGCATTGATATCGCCCAAGGTGGCAATCCGCGCCACGGTGCCAATGGCCTGGGCGCTGATGCCAGAGCGGGCGGCCTCATCCAGGCGCGGGCGGATCAACAGCTCCGGTCGCGGCAAGGGCTCATTGACCTGGACGTTGGCCAGCCCCTTGATCATGCGCATTTCGCCTTGCAGCGCGTAGGCGGCCTGGGACAGTTGCCGGGCGTCGGCACCGACGAGAATCACCGAGATGTCTCGCGCCGCACTGTCGCTGCGAAAGGCAAAGCGCACATCGGCGAACTCGCCGAGAAGCGGTCGCAGCGAGTGTTCGAACGCCTTCTGGCTCCGATCGCGCTGCTCGGGTGGCACCAGGCGCACGAGTAATTGGCCACTGGCGACATCGGTGGTGCCGGAGGCATCTTCGCCGCCGGCGGTGCTGAAGACAAACAGCACCTGCGGCTGCTCGCGCAGTTTTGCCGCCATCTGTTGCAGGGTCCGGTCGGTCTGCGCCAGTGGCGTGCCGGGCGGCAGGGACACATCGATGCGGCTCAGGCTGGTATCGCTGACCGGCATGAAACCTGAAGGCAGCAGCGGTACCAGGGCAAAGGAGGCCAGCAGGAAAGCCGCCGCGATCACCAGGCTCTTGCGCCGATGCGCCAGTGCCCACTCAAGCAGGCGCAGGTAGCGACCGAGCAAGCCGGCGGGTGCCTGCGTAGCATGCTGCTGATGCTCAATCGATTTGGGCTTGAGCAGGTAGGCAGCCATGAGTGGCGTCAGCAGCCGTGCCACCAGCAGCGAGGTCAACACCGCCGCCGACACGGTGATGCCGAAGGGGGTGAAGTACTGGCCGACAAAGCCACCGATAAAACTCACCGGCAGGAACACCGCAACGATGGTCGCAGTAATCGCCACCACGGCAAAGCCGATGGCGTCCGAGGCATCAATGGCGGCCTGGTAGGGGCGCTTGCCCTGATCCAGGTGACGCTCGATGTTCTCGATTTCGACAATCGCATCGTCGACCAGGATGCCGATTACCAGGGTCAGGGCCAGCAAGGTGATGCTGTTGAGGCTATAGCCGAACCAGGCCATGGCGGCAAAGGTCGGCAGGATCGACAAGGGCAGGGCGATGGCCGCCACCAGGGTCGCGCGCCAGTTGCGCAGGAACAGGAACACCACCAGCACGGTGAGTAGTGCGCCTTCGATCAGGGTCATGATCGCGGCGTTGTAGCTGGCCAGCGTGTAGTCGACCATCGAGGCGACCTGCTGGACCTCGATATCCGGGTGATGTTGCTGCAGGCGCTGTAGTGCAGCCTCTACTCCTGCAGCCACTCGGGTATCGCTGGAACCCTTGGCGCGAAATACGGCAAAGCCGACCACCTGCTCACCGTTCAGGCGCGCCAGAGCGCGCATTTCGCCGGCGCCATCGACCACGCTTGCCAGCTCGTTCAAGCGTGCCCAACGTCCGTCTGGCAGGGCGATTGGCGTTTCACTCAAGGCTTGCACGGTCAGGGCGCTGCCCAGGGTGCGTATGGATTGCTCGCTGTCGGCGAGAATCGCCCGCCCGCCGGGCACGTTGCTGTTGCTGTGCAGCAACTGGGTGTTGACCTGGTCGGCCGAGATGCCCAGTGCCTCAAGTCGCTCGGGCTTGAGTTCGACCTTGACCTCACGCTCCAGACCGCCCAGACGCTGTACTTTTTGTACCCCGGGTACGCCAAGCAGTTCCCGGCCGAGTACGTCATCGACAAACCAGCTCAGGTCCACGGCATTGCGGGCGCTGGATTTGACTGCGTAGTTGAGGATTGCCCCGCCCTCGACATCAATGCGGGTGACCAGCGGCTCTTCAATGGTTTGCGGCAAGTCCGCGCGAATTTGCCCGATAGCGTCGCGGATATCGTTGGCGGCGCGGTCGGGGTCGATACCGAGCTGGAACTCCACGGTGGTTACCGAAATGGCATCGGCAATCGTCGAGGTGATGTGGCGGATGCCTGCCAGGCCGGACACCGCACGCTCGACCCGTTGAGTGACGGCATGCTCGAGTTCGCTCGGCGCGGCACCGACCTGGACAACGGCGACGGTAATCACCGGAAAGTCGACCCGCGGGTTGGCGTTGATCGGCAGGTCGATAAAGGAAACCCAGCCGGCCACGGCCAGTACCAGGAACAATACCAGGGTAGGGATGGGCCGCCGAATGGCCCAGGACGACACCGCCAGGCTCATTGTCCTGGCTCCTGCGTCAGGCTGACCACGTCACCGTCGCGCACGAATGCCGAGGCGCTTGCCACCACTCGCTCACCGCCGGCAAGGCCGCTGCTGACCTGCACCCGCAGGCTGTTGCGCTGGCCGAGGGTCACGCTGCGCACGCTCGCCTGGCCATTGTCATCGAGCACCATGACGGTGGCGCCGCCGTCATCGGTAAAGGTCACCGCCCGTAACGGAATGACCACCGCAGCGGTGCTGGTGCCGGTTTCGATCCTGCTGCTGGCAAAACTGCCCGCGCGCACCCCGGGCGTTGCCGCGAGGCTGATGCGCACACGCCCGAGCCGGCTGCCAGCATCCACCTTGGGGGCCAGCAAGCGCACCGTGCCGGCGACGCTGTCGGGCATTCCTGCGACGTGCACCTGAACCGCGGTACCGACCCGAATCGTCTGCAGGGCACTTTGCGCCAGCTCGCCATCAAGCTCGAGTTGCCCGTCACGTATCAGCTTGAACAGCGGCTCACTACCGGCCATGGCACCCAAGCGGGCGTGACGTTCGGAGATGATGCCGTTGACCGGGGCAAGGATGTCGGCCTTGTCGCGGCGAGTGCGGGCGTCACTCAGTTGTGCGACGGCCTGTTGATGCTCGGCCCGGGCGGCGGCCAACGCGGCGGCGCTGGCATGGGCCTGGGCGCGCTGCTGGTCGAGTTGCTGGGCGCTGACCGCGCCGATGCTGCCCAGCTCATTGATCCGCGCCAGGCTGGCCTGTGCCTCGATATCCAGCGCTTGCTGTTGCTTGATCAGGGCAGCATTACGACTGAGGGTTGCCTCGGCCTGGCGCACCTGGGCGTCGAGGGTATCGGTTTCCAGTTGCGCCAGCAGTTGCCCGGTCACCACCGTGTCGCCTTCCTCGACCCATACCCTGGCAATGCGTGTGTCTTGCAGTGCGGTACCGATCGACACCTCGTCGCGGGCTACCAGGCTGCCGGTCACCTGGAGGGTCTGGCTCACGGTGCCGGGTTCGGCCAGCACGCTGCTGACCTTGAGCAGGGGCACTTGCGCAGGGGCACTGACCGGTTGTTCGCTGGCAGGCATCACCAGCACCCAGCCAGTCACGAGCAGTAACAACAGGCCGGGGATCACCAGGCGGGGTTTGTCTCGCAGCACAGATACCATCGCGATCAATCTCGAGTGGGCACATCAACAAGGGAGGCAACAGCGAGTACGACAGGCCGATGTCAGGAGGCTTATGGCTGAATCTGCAGGAACCTGCGGATGATCGTACGCAGCGTCGGTCCATGGGCTTTGGCCTTGAAGCCTGGCTCGAGCACGACGCGGCCGATACCGCCTTCGGTCAGGGCGATCAACCAGGTCGCGGCCATCGATGTATCGAGCGTCGGGTCGATCTGCCCGGCTTTGATACCACGCTTGAGCAAGGCCTGCAGATCGGCCTTGACCTGGGTGTCATTGGCGGCAAGCAGGGCTCCGACCTCGGGGTTGCGCAAGGCTTCAGCGGCGACTTCGAGGCTGATTCGGGCGTAGGTGGGGTCGCTGCACAACTCCATCATGGCGATGGCGATGTTCTCGATGGCAGTGAGGCTGTCCTTGGTCTTGGCGTGGTGGGCGATCAACTCGGCCATGCCATGCTGGTCGTCCTGGGCAATGGCCTCGATGATCGCGTTCTTGCTGGGAAAGTAGTGGAACAGGTTGCCCGGGCTCATGCCCGCAGCGGCGCAGATTTGCGCCGTCGAGGTGGAGTGAAAGCCACTGCGCGCGAAGCACTCGATGGCCGCGTCGAGGATCTGCTTACGTTTGGCGGCGACTTTCTCCGGGTCTACGGTTCTCATGGCGGGCCCATTAATAGACTGACTGATCGATCTATTATTGGCCTGCTGCTGCACGCCGTCAAGCTAGCAAAGTGGCTGACTGGATTACTGCCGGGTATCGGGCATGTTCTTGCTGATGCAATGAATCCCGCCGCCACCCGCGGCAATCGGATCGATATTGACCTGCTCGATGATCCGCCCCGGGTACAGCTCGCCGAGCAATTGCTTGCAGTGCTGATCGGCCTGCGGGTCGCCAAACTGTGGCGCGATCACCGCGCCATTGATCGGCAGGTAGTTGATGTAGCCGGCGGCAAACTCCGGGTTGTCGCGGGTGAAGCGGTTGCTGCGCAGTTTGCTTGGCGGTGGCAGCAGGTGCACGGTCACGCGGCGGCCGTCGGCGTCGGTGGCCTGTTTGAGGATTTCCAGGTGCTTGCGGGTGACCCGGTAATCGTAGGTGTCCGGGTCGTTGTCGAGGTTGGCGATCACCACCCCTGGCTCGACGAAGCGCGCGTAGAAGTCGACGTGGGCATCGGTGATGTCCTGGCCCTTGATGCCCGGCAGCCAGATGATCTTGCGCAGGCCGAGGTTGGCCTTGAGCTCGGCCTCGACGTCGCTACGGCTCCAGTCGGGGTTGCGGTTGGCGTTGATCCAGCAGCTTTCGGTGATGATCGCCGTGCCGTGGCCATCCACTTCGATGCCGCCGCCTTCGCCGGTCAGCTCGCTTTGCAGGTAGGGCAGGCCCAGGGTTTCGCTGAGCGTTGCCGCCACGCGGCTGTCGTTGCGGTGGCGTTGCTTGTTGCCCCAGCCGTTGAAGTTGAAGTCCATCAGCGCGCTGTTGCCGTCGTCGTCGATGACAAAGCAGCCGCCGTAGTCGCGGATCCAGATGTCGTCCAGCGCCATCGGCAGGAACTCGATGTTGTCGCTGCCGCATTGCTGGCGCGCCTCAGCCAGGTCTTCGGGGCGGCAGAGTACGCTGACTGGCTGGTAGCGGGCGATGGTTCGGGCCAGTTGCGCGATGCAGCTGTTGACCGCGTCCGCCTGGTCTTCCCAGACATTTTCGGCGGCGGCGAAGGCCAGGAAGATCCGCCGCTGGGCCTGGTCTTCTTCGGGCATGAACCAGCGCGCGTCAGCGGCCATGGCCAGGCGCAACGGGCCCAGGCCCAGGCCGGCGATGCCGGCGGCGACTGACAGATGCTTGAGAAAGGTACGACGGGGTGTCATCGGTGTGGCTCTCGTAGTAACGGCTCAATGGGCCGAGGAGGTCTTGAGGGTGGTCCAGGTGCGCATGCGCGCGCGCATGTCTTTCTGGGAAATGTCCTTGCCCGGGATCAGTCGCGCGTAGGTCGCATCGCTGACGTAGATGTCCGGGTTGTCACGCATCTGCGGCTCGACCAGTGGCCGCGCCTTGGCGCTGGAGGTGGGGTAGCCGGTGAAGGAACTGATGGCGGCCATCTGCTGCGGCTGCATGACGAAGTTGATAAAAGCGTAGGCGTATTCTGGGTGGGCGGCGTCGGCGGGGATGGCCATGCTGTCCATCCAGATGGTCGTGCCTTCCACCGGGATGTGATAGCGGAATTCGACCTTTTTACCGGCGGCATCGGCGGTGCGCTGGGCCTGGATCATGTCGCCGCTGTAACCGAGCGAAATGCAGGTATCGCCATTGACCAGCTGGGTCACCGGCTGCGACTGGAACTTGCGGATGTACGGCTTGATCGCCCCCAGCATCTGGCGGGCGGCGAGCAAGTCGTCGGCCTTGCCGCTGCGCGGGTCCTTGCCCAGGTAGTGCAGCACCACCGCCAGCACCTCGTCGGGCGAATCGATCATCGAGATGCCGCAGTCGGCCAGCAGCGCGGCGTTCTCTGGTTTGAACAACAGGTCGAGGCTGTTGACCGGGGCATTGGCGATGCGCTGCTCGATGGCCGCGCGGTTGTAGGTCAGGCCAATGCTGCCCCAGGTGTAGGGCACGGTGCTCTCGCGCGAGTTGGGGTAGCGCTGGTGCAGGCGCTGCAGGCCGGGCTCGATGTCTGCCAGGTGCTCGAGCTTGCCCGGGTCGAGTTTTTGCAGGGCGCCGGCGCGGGCCAGGCGCTCGGCCACGGTGTCACCGGGGAAGATCAGGTCGTAGCCGCTGTGGCCCGACAGCAGCTTGGCCTCCAGGGTTTCGCTGCTGTCCATGACGTCGTAGATGACCTTGATGCCGGTCTGGGCGGTGAAGTCCTTGAGGGTCTCTTCGGCAAAGTAATCCGCCCAGTTGTACAGGCGCAGTACTTTATCTTCGGCACTGGCCAGGCCGCAGCTCAGGGCCAGGGAGAGGGCGAGCAGGGTTTTCAGGCTGTTCATGCGCCTTGCCTCCAGGTGGTGTGCGGGTGACGGCCATCCAGGCTCAACAATGCGCCGTACATTTCCGGGCGGCGGTCGCGGTAGATGCCCCAGGTCAGGCGCTCCTCGCGCATGTGTGCCAGGTCCAGCTCGGCCAGCAGCACGCAGGTGTTGTCGCGATCCGCTTCGGCCAGCAGGCGGCCCTTGTGGTCGGTGATGAACGAGGAGCCGTAGAAGCGCATGTGCAGCTCGGCATCGCTGCGCGCCACTTCAACGCCGGTGCGGTTGGCGGTGATCACCGGGAGGATGTTGGCGGCGGCGTGGCCGCGCTGGGTCAGCTGCCAATGGTCGCGTGAGTCCAGCGCCGCGGCGCCGGGTTCGGAGCCAATGGCGGTAGGGAACAGCAGAATCTCTGCGCCCTGCAAGGCCAGGCAGCGAGCGGTCTCGGGGAACCACTGGTCCCAGCAGATGCCCACGCCGAGGCGCCCGACGGCGGTGTCCCAGACTTTGAACCCGGTATCGCCGGGGCTGAAGTATTCCTTCTCCTGGTAGCCGATGGCGTTGGGGATGTGGGTCTTGCGATAGACGCCGAGCAAGCGCCCGTCGGCATCGGCCACGGTCAGCGAATTGAAGTAGGCGTTGCCGGCCTGTTCGAACCAGCTCAGCGGCAGCACCACACCCAGTTCTGCCGCCAGGGCGGCAAAACGCTGCAACAGCGGGCTGTGGTCATAAGGCTCGGCCAGCGCCAGATGCGTGTGGCATTGCTCGATGCAGAAGTACGGCGTGGCGAACAGCTCGGGCAAGAGGATCAGCTTGGCACCGGCTACCGCGGCCTCGCGCACCAACTGCTCGGCGCGGTCGAGGTTGTCGGCCAGGTTCCAGTTGCAGGCCAGTTGCAGGCTGGCGACGGTCAGGGCGCTCATGCGTTGTTCCCCGCCAGTGGCCAGGCCGGTTGCTGCTGGGTGATGCAATGCACGCCGCCACCGCCGTGGGCCAGTTGGTTGATCTGTACCGGCACCACCGTGCGGTCGGGGAAGGCTTGCTGCAGGGTGGCGGCGGCCTGCTGGTCGGCGTCGATGCCGTAGGCCGGCATGATCACGGCACCGTTGCACAGGTAGAAGTTGGTGTAGGAGGCGCAGAACACTTCGGCGTCGGTATCGACGGCCGCCGAGGCTTCGTACAGGTCGATCAGCTCGAAGTGTCGGCCACGGGCGTCGGTCGCCCGTTCAAGGGCGCGGCGGTTCTCTTTGGCCACCTGGGCGTAGGTAGAGGTTTGGTCGTGGGTCGCATCGACCAGCAATACGCCCGGTCGGGCGAATGCACAGACGCCGTCGACGTGACCATCGGTCATGTCGCCGGTGACGTAATCCGGGTCGCCCGGCAGCCAGATGACCTTGTTCACCCCCAGCAGGCGGATGAAGATTTCCTCGATGTCGTTTTTGCTCAGGCCCGGGTTGCGGTTGGGGTTGAGCAGTACCGATTCGGTGGTGATCAGCGTGCCGTCGCCATCGACATGAATGGCGCCGCCTTCGTTGGCCAGGAAACTGCCGAAGCACGGCAGGCCCAGGCCATTGAGTACTCGCCGGGCCAGGCCCTCATCGAGGTCATGGGCCGACTTGGCGCCCCAGGCATTGAAGCGCCAGCTGACCCCGGCCAGGCCCTGCTGCGGGTGGCAGATGAAACTTGGGCCGGAGTCGCGGCACCAGCTGTCGTTGACGGCGATTTCGATCAGCTCGATGTTGGCCGCGCACAGCGCCCGGGCCTGGGCGGCCGCACTGGGGTCGACCACCAGCTTTACCGGCTCGAAGCGGGCGATGGCGTTGGCGACCCGGGCAAAATCGGCCTGCACATTCGCCAGGGTCACGCCCCAGGTCGACTCCCACAGGGCCTGGTTGTGCGGCCAGACCATCCAGGTGGCGGCGTGCCTTGCCCATTCGGCGGGCATGAACCAGCCGTTGTTGTTGGCGCTGTCGTTGTGCATTGCAATAGCCTTCAGTTAAGTAATTGTTTTCAGCAGGATTGCCTGGGTGTCCATGCTATAACTGGGCTTTGCCCCTGAACAAACGATGGATTTTGCCGATATATGATTAGCTGGGCTTATCAATCATGCTGAAACACTGGCCACCCCTCAACACCTTGCGCGGCTTTGAAGCGGCGGCGCGCCTGGGCAGTTTTCACAAGGCCGCCGAAGAACTGCACCTGACCCAGTCGGCGATCAGCCAGCAGATCCGCAGCCTGGAAAGTTACCTGGAGCAACCGCTGTTCTTTCGCGAAGGGCGCAGCGTATCGCTCACCGATGCCGGCCACGACCTGCTCAGCACCACCCAGGTGATGCTGCAGCAACTGACCGTGGGCATCCGCCGCCTGGAGCAGTACCGCAAGCCCAACCAACTGGTGGTCAACACCACGCCGGCATTTGCCCGGCACTGGCTGGTGCCGCACCTGGGCGACTTTCACCGGCTGTATCCGGACGTGGACCTGTGGCTGTTCACCAGCGATGAAATCCCTGACATGACCACTCAAACCATCGACGTTGCAGTGCGTGACGACATCAGCGCCCAGGCTGATTGTGGCTTTCGTGTGTTGTTGCAGGATCGCTTGTATCCGGCCTGTCACCCGCGCTTGCTGGCGCAAGAGGTGCAGCAGCGGACCACTCTGCATGGCGAGCGGGAAATGGACTGGAGCTACTGGCACACCCAGGGTGGCGAGGGCGTAGGGCAGAAGCTGCAGGGCCTGAATTTTTCCGACCCCGGGCAGTTGCTGGACGCTGCCAGCCAGGGCTTGGGCATTGCCCTGGTGAGTGCCTTGCTGGCCGAACAGGCGCGCGTGCAAGGCAGCCTGGTGGCCCTGACCGAGCAGACCGTGCGCGGCCCCAAGTGGGCATGGCTGGTACACCGCAACAGTGAAGGGGAGGCCTTGACTGTGAGCTTCTGCCAATGGCTGGAGCAGCGCCTGGCGGGCAGCTCAGGGCTTAATGGTGACCCAGCGCCAGCGCGCTGATGATGCAGATCGAACCGTCAGTGCTGAGTGTGCTGTCGTTGTAGTCGACCTGGTTGTAAACCCCGCCGTGGAAGTTGAAAGTGCGGCTGTTCCAGCTGGAATCCATCTGCAGCGGGCCGCTGCTGGCGGTGCTGCCATTGCAGGTGGCGAAGAGGGTGACCACGCCTTGGGCAGTGACATCGAGGATGATCTCGAACGCGGCGCCCAGTGGCACATTGGCCAACAGGGTGACGCTGGCCGGGGCGGTTTGGTTGTAGCTCTGGCGAAAGCCGTAGGTGAGTTTGCCCTTGTTCCAGAACACCTTGACCGTCGGGCTGTCGTCGTCTTTGACGTGCAACTGGGAGATCACCACCTTCTGCGCCGAGTTGACCTTGGTCAGGGTCATGGTCTGGTGGTTGTGGTGTTTGACTGCGCTGTTGAGTGACCAGTAGCTGGGCTCTTTCCATTCGCAGCGGGTGCGGTGGGTGCTTTTGCTGGAGGCGCCCTTGGTCGGGGCAGTGAAGCGGACCGAACCGTCGCTCAAGGTAGCGATGACCTCGGGCAGTTGCTCCAGGGCCTGGGCGCCGGTCAGTTCCAAGGCGGTGGGGTCGGTGCTGGACTTGGCCACCGGAGTGGTGATAGTGAGGCGGTCGATGTTGACGCTCATGGGTTTCTCCTTCCGTTTTGGATGTAGGCCCTCTCTGAATTGAATGTGGGCTTGAGCTAATATTTAGCTTCAAGCTAAAGTTTCGTCAATGGCTAAATAAGTGCGGGCTGCAATTTCTCTGGGAGCTAGCCAGCACATCACGTGGTAAGTCCAGCTCCCACAATGGATCTGTATACACCCCACCCTGTGGGAGCTGGCTTGCCAGCGATGAGGCCGGTGCAGCCAGCAAGGGTTTTGCCTTCAGTCGTTAAAGAAACCAGCGATACTCCCGCGCACTCACCTCATGCATGAACGCCAGGTGGTCCTGGCGCTTGTTCTCGCAGTAGACCATGACGAACTCGCTGCCCAGTTGCTCATTGACCACCGGGTGATGACGCATGGCCGCCACCGCCGCGAGCATGTCCTTGGGAAAGTCGATGCCGCTGCTGCGGTCGTCGTTGAGCGGTGCAATCGGCTCCTTGCCAGCATCCAGGCCATGCTCCAGACCACTGAGGATCGCCGCCAGCACCAGGTACGGGTTGGCATCGGCGCCGGGCAGACGGTGCTCGATACGCAGGTTGCGCGCATCCGATTCGGGGATGCGGATGCACGCGTCGCGGTCTTCAAAACCCCAGCTGGCGCGGCTGGCGGCATTCACCATAGCGCCGTAGCGACGCATGGCGTTGTGGTTGGCGGCAAAGATCGGCATGCAGTGCGGCAGCAGCTCCAGGCAACCGGCCACGGCATGGCGCAGCGGGCGCTGGTCATCGGCCGCCAGCAGGTTGTTGCCCTGCGGGTCGTAGAGGCTGACATGCACGTGCATGCCGCTGCCCGGGGCATCCAGGTAGGGCTTGCTCATGAAGCTGGCGCGCATGCCGTGCTTGAGCGCCACGCCTCGGGTGCTGCGGCAGAACAGTGCGGCCCAGTCGGCGGCGCGCAGGCCATCGTCGCAGTGGCCGAAGTTGATCTCGAACTGGCCCGGGCCCAGTTCTGCCGTAATCACGTTGGCGTCCACGCCTTGTTCGTTGGCGGCTTCGACCATTTCCCGCAGCACATCGGAATAGCGCGACAGGCGCTCGATGTGCATGTTCGGCTGGTCATCCGGATCACCACTGAACGGGTCGTGGGGGAACTGCGGCAGGCCGTCCTTGAGCGTGCGGTCGAACAGGTAGAACTCCAGCTCGAAGGCCACCACCGGGCGGATGCCGCGCCGCCGTAGGCGCTGCAAGACTCGCGCAAGCACTTCGCGCGGCTCGAATTCGATCGGTGCGTCGGTGCCGTCGGAGCTGATCAGCATCTGCCCCAGTGGCTGGTTCTCCCAGCGTACCGGCTTGAGAGTGCCAGGGATCAAACGCCGTGGCGCATCCGGGTCGCCGTCGTTGAAGCAATAATCACCAATCGGGTGCAGGCCGCCCTGAACACCGAGCAGCACGCAGTTCTGCGGCAATTTCAGGGCGCTGCCGGCGGCGACCTTTTCGAGCATGTCGATGGGGTAACGCTTGCCGTAAAAGTGCCCGGGGATGTCCAGGCTGATCAGGTCTACATAACGCACCTGAGGATGCTCGGCGCGAAACGCGCGTACTTCGTTCAGCAGTTCAGGGCAGTCTTTGATTGTTGTCATTACGTGCGATCCTGCGCTTGGTTTCAACGGAATACCCAGAGCACCCGGGTAGTGTGGTCGGTCAGATTGGCGTAGCGGAACTGGCTGTGCGGCGGCAGCTGGAAGCTGTCGTTGGCGTGCAGGGTGACCGGTACGTGTGCGTCATCGAGCCAGATGCTCAGCTCGCCTTCGAGCACAAAGCCGCCTTGCTCGGAGCTGTCGTCCAGGTGCCCGTCACCGCTGCTGGCGCCCGGCGCCAAGTGGCTTTCGAGCATGGAAAAACCACCGTTGAGCTTGGGCGAGACCAGCACATCGGTGACCCCGGCGGCGTAGTACAGGGTGCGCCGTTCGCCGGGGCGGGTGACCCAGTCCACTTGCCGTGGCTTGCTCAGGTTGTAGAAGTAGGTGGTGGGCACGCACAGGGTTTCGCTGATGGCGGTCAGGTCGGCCACGGTCGGCCGTGACAGGCCGCGCTCGACCTGGGAGAGAAAACCCACCGAACGGTCGATGCGTTCGGCCAGCTCGCCGAGGGTCAGGTTGCGGTGCTTGCGCAGGTCGCGGATGAGGATCGCCAGGCTTTCGATTTCTTCCTGCATGTCCATGGATGGTCCTCTCAGATAGTGTCACGCAGGCGGTACCAGGCCTTGGCGGCAGCTTCCAGCGGCGCGGCGAGCAGGTCGCCGCCGGGGAAGCGGCCGTTGTCGATGGCCTGGTACAGCGCCAGCACATCAGGGTTGCCAAGGATCGCATCGCTGACCGCCCGGGCGCCGGCCAGGGTTGGCAACACGCCATGGCCAGAAAACCCCTGTAGCCAGTAGCGCTGGCCCTGGCGGCCGATGTCCGGGGTGCGGCGCAGGCTGCAATCGATATGGCCGCCCCAGGCGTAGTCGATCGGCACGCCCTGCAGCTGCGGGAAGGCCCGTTCCATCACCGGGCGGGTGGCGGCGGCAACGTCCTTGGGGATGCCGCCCAGGTAGGTGCAACCGCCGCCGAACAGCAGGCGATGGTCCGGGGTCAGGCGGAAGTAGTCGGGGACGAACTGATTGTCGATCACGCAGCTGTTGTGCGGCAGCAGCGAATGGGCCAGGGCCGGGTCCAGGGGCGCGGTGGCCACCTGATAGGAGCCCACCGGCAGCAGGCGCTGTGACAAAGGGCGGTCGAGCTGGTCGATGTAAGCGTTGCAGGCCAGGACCAGCACATCGCTGCGGATTTCGCCCTGGTCGGTGCGGGCGACAAAGCCTGCCGGGGTGTCGCGGTAGCTGAGCACCCGGCTCTGCTCGAAGATCCGTCCGCCGCCCGCCTCGATGGCGCTGGCCAGGCCCTGGGCCAGTTTCAGCGGATTGAGGTGGGCGCCTTCGGCGTCATACAGCGCGGCCTGGTAGCGCGGGCTGCCAATCCATTCGGGCAATTCGTCACGCTCGATCACCCGCAACTGGTCATAGCCCCATTTAGCTTCGGCCTCACGCCGGGCCGCATGGAGTATGGCCACGCGCCGGGGTAGCACCGCCGCCCACAGGCTGCCGCGCCGGTAGTCGACGGCAAAGCCGTGGCGTTCGGGCAACTCGCGCATCTCGCTGGCGGCCCAGCGCATGCTGTCCCACAGGCGCCGTGCGCGTTCCTGGCCAAGGGCTTTTTCCAGGGGGGCCATGTCGCACGACCAGCCCAGCAACGCCTGCCCGCCATTGCGCCCGGACGCCGCCCAGGCCACCCGGCTGGCTTCCACCAGGGTCACCCGCTTGCCGGCCTCGGTCAGGCGCAAGGCGGTGTGCAGGCCGCTGAAACCGGCGCCGATGATCAGCACCTCGGTATCGAGACGTTCCTGCAGGGTAGGGCGCAGAGGGATAGGGGCGGGGTAGGTCTGGGCGTAATAGCTGGCGACATGCTGGGCGGATTGCTTGAACATGGCGGACCTCATGAATTTTTATTGGTATTTTTTCATGAAAAAATACCAGATAAATTTCACGAGGCCAAGCAATGCCCAGGCGCAATTGCCGGGCTGGCTCTAGACCGCAGGTTTGCGCTGATGCTTGCTGGTTTCGATCTCGTCAGCCAGGCGCGGGCTGTAGCTGCGCGTGGGGATGCCGGTGAGGCGTTCGAACATCAATGCGAACTTCATGTCCAGCGCGCGCTTGCCGGTCATATAGGCATTGAGGGTGGTCACGCTGACGCCCAGCTCGGCGGCCATGCGCCGCTGGGACACCCGCTCTGCCTGGCGCTGCCTGGCCTTGAGCGCGGCAAATGCCTTGCGCAGTGCCAGCAGCTCTTCTTCTTCCCACACCCACAGATTGCCGCTCATGATTCGATCTCAGTCACACGGATTCGGTCGAGCAATCCGTTGCTGGAATCGCTACATCCTGCTGCTGCCATTTAGTGGTGATTAACCGACCGGGGCGGTCGGTTGTTTTCTCATCATACTCTTCGTGCGTTCCAAACCAGTAGCACACGGCCATGAATCTGCAGCATTTCCAGTGCCGCACCCTCGATCAGCACCGGCGGGTACAGCGGGTTGTCGGAGATCATTCGCAAGGCGCCATCGGTCAGGCGCTGCAGGCGTTTGACGAACAGGTCGCCGTCGAGGCTGAAGACATAGATGGCATCGCTGCGCACCTCGTTGACGCCACGGTCGACCAGCAACGCGTCACCGTCGTTGAAGGTGCCGGCCATGCTGTCACCGTCGCCGCTGATGATCGCCAGGTTATGCGCGCCGGAATAGCTGATGCCCTGGCCGCGTAGCCAGTCCAGGTGCACGGTCAGGTCACGGATCACCTCGACATGGGCTGGCGGCGTGTTGCCGTTGCCCATGGAACCGCGGATGTCGAAGTGGGCGATGCTGACGAACGCGCTGCTCAGCGCCTTGCTGCTGGCAGGCACGCCAGCGTCGCTTTGCAATACATCCATCCAGCCTGCCGGCAGGTGTTCGGCCTGTTCAATACGGCGGGCGACTTCATCACCGAGGTTTTTTTCCGTGCGCATCGACAGAATCTGGCTCAGGTGCGCAGGGCTCATGCCCCAGCGCTCGGCACAGCTGGCCTTGCGCTGGGTGCCGAGCAACTGCACCAGGTTGTGCTTGCGAATCGCGTAGATATCCATGGGGTGCAGAATGCCACTATTTAGCTCGATGCTAAAGAGGCCCACGCGCTTTACTCGTACCGTTACCGGGCCCGGGCCACACTGACTGGCGCCCTCAGCAGGCGCTGACGCAGCAGGTCATAGACCCAGTTGTAGGCCATGGTGTAGGGCAGCATGAAGGCGAAGAAACCGATCTCCAGCAAAAACGCCTGCACCAGTGACACATCGAGCATCAACGCGGCAATCGGCACGCCGATCAGCACAAAGCCGGTCTCAAAGCCGCCCGCGTGCAGGGCGCGGACCTTGACCGTACGCGCTACCCGGCTCACGGGCCAGAAGCGGTCGAACGCCGCGTTGTAGAGCATGTTCCAGATCATCGCCACGGTCGACAGCATCACCGCCAGCGCGCCCATCTCCAGCATCGAACGGTCGAGCAGCCAGGCGCCGATCGGCGCGCAGATCAGCACGGCGATGACTTCAAAGCCGACGGCATGGACGATGCGTTCAGCGAAGGATTTGTGGGTGGCTTGCAGTTTCATGACGTCACCTTGAGGTGTGTTTCGATGGCGTCATTTTCATCGCTTTTTTGCCTATGTTAAAAATAGGTTCCATCGTAAAAAGCGATATGTTGGTTGCCTGCGAAGACACCGGATGTGAAGCGACGCATCGACTAACGCCAGAGCGCTATCAGTGAATGGCCACCGGGTTGATGTTGACCTGGGTCGAGCCCTTGTACAGCGGCTGGCCGAGCACGAACAGGAACTCGAAGGCCTTGTCGCGCACCAATGCACGGCTGTCGATCAGTTCCAGGTTGTAGATGCCGCGCTTGGCCAGCATGTACTGGTTGACCGGGAACTCGTCCTTGCCATGCGGGTTCGGATAAACCTCGCTGGCCCAGGTGTCGCCGCCGAAGGCGACGATGCCCTGGTCGGCCAGCCACTGCGCCGCTTCCATGCCGATACCGGGTTCCACTTCCAGGAACTGCTTGTTGTCCTTGCCGATCAATTCCAGCCAGCCGGTGTTGAACAGCACCACATCGCCCTTGCGCAGGGTCAGGCCTTGCTGCTTCAACACCGCCTGGATGTCGGCCACGCTGAACTCCGTGCCACCGGGCACGATGGCCTTGCCGTAGTAGGCCGTCATGTCCAGCACCACGCCACGGGTCACGATCGGCGGCACTTTCTCGACACCGAGCTTGGTGACGCCATCGACCGTCACGAAGTCGGCCGCCTTGTTGCCGTTGTAGTACACGTTGTCGATGCCGATATGGCCGATCCCATTGAGTTGGGTGCCAACGCCGGTCCAGGCGTTCACCAGTTCATCGTTGAAGGTGAACTGGTTCGGTCCCAGCGACTTGCCGGCCTGCTGCCCGACCTGCACGTTGTACAGGCGAAAGCTGCGATGGCGGAAAGCCGGAAGGTTCTTGTCCACGGGGACGGCCAACGGGTATGTCTTGCCCGTCTTGACCAGGCCGACCGCCTGCTTGACCACGTCGGCGGTGAGCAGGTTGGCGGCGCCGATTTCGTCGTGCTGGCCGTAGGGCGAGTGTTGCCAGTCGGCGGCCAGGGAGGCCTGGGCGGTGGTGGCCAGGGCGGTGGCGAGCAGCAGGGGCTTGAAGACATTCATACGGGTTCTCCTGAACGGGACGTCAAATCAGGAGTGGATTCTGGGTGCAGGCGCGGGGTGGAAAAAGCAGCCTGGGGGACAATGACTTTTGCCTTCAGGTCAAAGGCAAGTGTTTCACGGTGCCGTGATGTTCTGGCCGATGCTGGCCATCCATGACCAGCAGCAGTTCACTGCTTGTAGCCAATCTGGCGCAACAGGTTCTTGCGCCACAGGATGTCTGCGTCGCCCTCAATACCCGTGGCGCAGAAGCCATCCACTACGCCCAGGATTGCTCGGCCTTGTTCGGTCTCAGCGAGAATCACCTCGGTTGGATTGGCGGTTGCACAGAAAATACGGCAGACCTCTGGAACCATTTTCAGGGTGTTCAACACGTTCAGCGGATAGAAACCGTCGCCCAGGAAAATGATGAAGCTATGGCCGGCGGCGATGGCTTGCGCATTTTTCTGTGCAAGCTCGATCATGGCGGTATCGGTGCCGGACCATCGCACCAGGCAGTTGCCAGAGGCTTCACAAAAGGCCACGCCAAACGGGATACCGGGCACGGCGTTTACCAGCGCTTCGTGGATGTCCTCGACGGACTTGATGAAGTGCGTCTGGCCCAAAATGAAGTTTGTCACCTGCGGCTTATCGATGTTCAACGTGATCAGTTGCATTTCGAACACCTCCTTTCACGGTGTCGCTACCAGTGCCTGGCAACAGATCAAGCATAGCTACTGATGGGGTAAACCTGCCTGCCGGCAGTTTGAAATGTCGTGTTGTCGAGGACGCTGATTCAGGGGGGGGGGGGGGGCGGCCCCCCCCCCCCCCCCCCCCCCCCCCACTACTCAGCCTACAAAGACACCAGCACATCACACTGAGAATCGTTGAGGACATGCTTGGTGACGCTGCCGATCAGCAGTTCTTCCAGAGCGCTTTCCCCCTGCTTGCCGATCACGATCAGATCGCAGTCCAACTCCTGCTCCTGCTCAAGGATCCGCCAGGAGGGGTCACCGTGCACCACGATTTGCCGGGCATTGGCCAGCCCAGCGGCCTCGCTCAATGCCGCGAGTTGGTCCACGGCATCTTTCCTGATGACGTTGCGGTAGTGAGTGAGGGTGTCCTGGTCGATGTGGGCGAAGCGCATGCTCCCCTCGAAGGGGGCCTCGAACACATGCAGGAGTATGATCTCGGCCTGCGGGGCAACAGCTTTTGCCTGTTCGATGGTGCGCAGCGATGAAGGCGAAAAATCAACGGCAACCAGCAAGGTACGGTAAGCGTCGCGGGGTGCCTGCTTGACCACCAGCAACGGGCAGAGCATACGGCTCAGCATTCTTTGCACGGTAGAACCCAGCAGGCGACGGGCCAGGCTATGTCCCTTCGCCCCACACACCAACAGGTTGCTGCGTTTGTCCTGCACCACGCGGGTGATTTCGCTGACAACCGCGCCGGGTGCGACCTGTACGCCAGCGTCGATGTCATAGCGCTGAAAGAGCATTGCTGCCAGTTCGTGAATTTTTTCTCCGGCCGTCTCCAGCACGCGTTTCAACAAGTGCTCATCAGGTACCACTACCTGCTTGAGACGCTCGAACGGGGCGGGGTTGGCAACGTAGAGCAGATCCAGTGCTGCATGCTGCGCCTTGCTCAACAGTGCAGCCCGCTCTGCCGCGTTGCGGGCAGAGGTGGACAAGTCGGTGGCAACCAGTACGTGGTTCAACGAGGTCATATGAGGCTCCTTATACAATGCTGCGCACATGGCCTTGAGCTCAAGGCGGTGGCCGCTTATCGATCCGTTCCTTGCTTGCAGCCATCGTCTCGCGAACCACACCCGGCGCTTTGATTTGTGTCAAAGGTGTGGGCGCGGGGTAGGGCATCAGTCTGCGGGGCAGGCTCGCCCGGTGATGGGCAGTTGCTCCAGCGCGAGGCCATTGCGGGGCAAACCCATCCATGCGAAGGTGGATGCGCCTAACGCGGGTTCAGGTTGCAATGCATTTGTCTAATCAAGGAAGAAACGACATTGAAAATAGCTTTCAGCGGCTTATTGTTGACTTGTCTGACGACTATCGCCCTTGCTGACGAGAACCCTGTCGGCTTCCAATCGTCCACACTGGCGGACTCGCACAATGACCGCCCACTGGAGATGGTCGTTTGGTACCCCAGTGCAACGACCGCAGCCACGCAATTGATCGGCGATGATGTGGTGTTTGTCGGTGCCTCTGCCGTTCGTAACGCGCCGCCAGCTGCTGGCAAGCATCCATTGCTGGTGCTCTCCCACGGCTACAGGGGCAACTGGAACAACCAGACCTGGCTTGCCAGTGCTCTGGCCCATAGGGGCTACATCGTCGCGGCAATCAATCACCCTGGCACCACGACCCTGGACCGTAACCCTCAGGCTGCGGCGCAGTTATGGCAGCGCCCCGTTGATATGCGCCGAGTCATTGATAGGGTCACGACCCAACCTGAAAAGTTCGGCGTGGTCGCCAATGGCCGAATTGCAGTAGTGGGCCATTCACTCGGCGGCTTGACCGCCCTGGAGATCGCCGGTGCGCGTTTTGATCCAGACCGCTTCGCCAATGAATGCAAAGCACACCCGCAGTTATCAGGTTGCACCGTCTACGCAACGATAAACCCTGCAAACAGCTCAAAATCAAAGGCCGCATTGGCCGCCGACTGGCGCGATAAACGCGTCGCTGCCGTGGTTACATTGGACCTGGGCCTTTCCCGGGGCCTGACCGATGAAAGCCTGGCCGCGCTGCCAGTACCTGCGCTGGTGATCGCTGCCGGCGCACCGTCGCACGAACTTCCCGCTGCGTTGGAGTCTGCCAACCTGGCCAAACGCCTGCCTGCGGCGTCAAGCCGTTACGTCGAAATCAGCGACGCAAGCCACTTCAGCTTCTTGTCGGTATGCAAACCTGGTGCGAAGGTACTGCTCGAAGAAGACGTACCAGGCGATGGCATCATTTGCGAGGATGGCGACAGCACTCGCCCGCGCGAGGCGATCCAACAGCAGGTTACAGCGCTGATTGCAGAGTTTCTTCAGTCATCGCTCTACAAAGAAGGCAGTTTGTAAAGTCGTGGTACGAGAACTGCACCTCTGTGCAGCCCTGAAGCAGCGGCTCGAAGTAGCGCGTAGATTTGTGCATCTGCATCCTCGGCGCGGACATGCTGCGGGAAAACCGCGTCGACTACGAAATCATCGTCGCCGAGTGCGCCGGGCCGGTGATGTATATCGCCGAGGCGCTGTATTTCGGCCCGCGGCCCTGATTGGGGTTGCGGTTAGCGGCAACACAGGCAACCGCTGATCAGCGGTTGATCGGGGTCGCTTTCGAGAAATGTGACCATGACTTCCATGCCCGTTCGCGGGGGCGTAATTTCACAACTCCAATTGGCAGCCCCGCTCAGCCAACAACTATTCTTGTCGTCAAATCTATCTTCGCTGCCCCAGGGGAACTTGACCTTGACCCTTCCAAGGCGCCGATCACTCGGGGTCTCCTCGTCTTCCACTGCGATGACTACAGCGGTCTGGTTGCTAGGCACCTGAGGTTTCATGTGAGTCAAAGGCGGACGATAGAGCACGTCCCACGGCAGAACCATAAAGCGGTTGCGGTAACCCTGATGAAAGTCATCCTGGTTGTCAGTGTGGCCACTGGCGACGTGCTCACTCAATACCTGGGGTTGCTTGCCTTCGTGGATGACCTGGGTCAGTAGCCATAGGGCGTTCCACGCTTGGCGTGGCTGGCCGGAGATTTCCAGCACATGGCCACTGGCTAACCGGGTCTGGTCACTTTGCCCTTCAGCTTGACGATAAACCGCGTGGCGGCGCTGCATAGCACGAAGATTGGCAGTGGGTTGCCCAATCCTGGGAAAAGCCGCCTGATCATCGCCAAAGACCAGCACGTGGCCTTGAGCACTGTGTTGGAAGTGAAAGTGGATACCTTCTTCTTCGCACAAGCGCTGAACAAAGTGCAAATCCGTTTCATCGTACTGGATGCAGTAGTCACGCTCGGGATAGGTCGACCCTAGATGAAACCGATAAGCGTCGCCCAAAATCCCGTGCTCTTCCAATATCAACGCAACGATTTTCGGCACCGAGAACTGTTGATAGATCCTCTGGTTGATGCGGTGGCGCAAGTAGGACAGGTGCGGTACAAGGGCCAGGCTGTAGCGCGTCAAACGCTGACCGTTACCGCGTTGAGCGATGTGATAGACCCGTCCATGAATGCCGTTGCCCTGCGCATCGAAGGTCAGAAAAGCCTCAAGGTCGAAGAGGCTTTCGAGATCCAGGTCAGACCGCTCGCTAACAAGTTCCACGTTGAAGAAGTAAGGCCTGCTGATCGCCTCCTCTCCGCTGAATGCGAGCACTTGGAAATCGTGCTCAAAACCGTCGATTGTCAAACTGAAGTGGGTCTGATGGGCTGGGCTGAACATCCGCTGTTCTCTTTTTACCTAAGGTGTTGAATTGACGCTGTCGCAGACAGCAATGTCAGGACGCTGGGTACATTCAGCCCAGCTGCGCGAATGCCGTTACTCGCAATGGCCAGAGCAAGGGCCATCAGTATTGGCAGCTTCCGACGCCAACTCCAACGCGAGGCGAGCGTGTTTCACCGGGCGTTTAATCAGTGGGTCGGAGAGGGCCCTGGGTCATCTCGGGCTCAAGGGAGTAGCAGGCATTAATGTGCTGCTCGATCCACGCCTGTATAAAAATAAAGGCTTGCATCGAGCAACAGCGACAGATCACCTCAGATCACACACCACTCTTCACTTTGGTCCAGACCCGTGTGCGGATTCGCTCCAGCTTCAATGGCAGTGGCTCAAGTGGAATAAGTGTCGCAACAGTCTTTTTGTCTGGATAAATCCAAGGGTTGTCTCGCAGCGTCTGTTCGACAAACGCAGTGGCGTCTTTATTTGCGTTAGGGTAGAGCGTGTGGTTTGACGTCTTGGCAATGATTTCTGGTCGCAACATATAATTGATAAACGCCATGCCTTCCTTGGGGTGGGGAGCGTCTTTTAGCAGTACCAGATTTTCCGACCAGACCAGCGCGCCTTCGCGCGGAAGGCTGTAGGTAATCTTGCGTCCAGTCTTGGCCTTCTCGTTAATGGCCTGTGCAGCAAGGGCACCATTGGCCCATCCCACCACTGCACAAATATTGCCGTCAGCCAGGTCGGCGTCGATTCGGGATGAATCGAAATAGAGGACGTAGGGGCGGATTTTTAACAGCAGGGCTTGGGCCTTCTGGTAATCATCCGGGTTCTTACTGTTGCTAGGGAGTCCAAGGTAATGCAAAGCAATCGAAATGATCTCACTTGGAGAGTCAAGCATTGCCACGCCACACGACTGAAGCTTGCTGATGTTTTCTTCTTTGAAGATCAAATCCCAGCTGTTCACCGGCGCATTATCACCCAATGCCGCTTTGACTTTGTCAACGTCATAGCCAATGCCGGTAGTGCCCCATAAATAGGGCACCGCGTAGCGATTGCCAGGGTCATTGACCGCGACCTGGGCCAAGAGATCAGGGTCGATATGGGACAAATTACTCAGTTGCTCACGATCCAACGGCTGGAGTACTCCCGCCTGGATCAGGCTTGGCAACACATCGGAGGTGGCCACCACCACGTCATACCCCGTGCGCCCAGCCATTACCTTGCTCTGCATGATGTCGGCGCTGTCGAACGCATCCATGTGCACTCTGGTGCCGGTTTCCTGTTCAAACGCCTTTGGGGTCTCCGGTGCGAGAAGCCCGAACCAGTTATACAGATACATCCCAGGCTCTGCAGCCGCCACTGACGTGCTTATCCCTACACAGAGAAGCGTGGCCGAAAAAATGGTTCGCAAATGTGATTTTCTCATGCAACATCCTTGTCAAGACGATGTACCCTCATGGCCATCCTAGGCCCTGGCAGTGAATATACCGGGCGTTACCGAATAGTAAATACCTACGAATACTTACCCCTGACCTACGAATCCCTAACCCAAAAGGGGTAGAAAATGCCGTTCGACCTCCAGAGCCTGGCTTGGCACCGATCGATTGGGAAGCTGATCATGCAGTTGAACCGTCCAGAGTTCTGGAGTTCACTGGTTCGGGTGTTGAATGAATACGTGCAAATCGATAATTGGGTTGTATTGATTTTCAGCAGTCAACAAGTGGAAGTGGTTAGTCTTCCTGAGGTGGCAGATGCGGAAGAGGTGAACGCGTTCATTCATCGCTACGTGAAGGGACTTTATCTGCTGGATCCGTTTTATATCGCTAATCGAGAAAACCCACAGAGCGGTTTCTTTCACCTGCTGGATATTGCGCCAGAATATTTTCTTGAAACTGAGTATTATCATCAATATTTCGCACAATACATTTCTGCGGATGAGGTGCAGTACAATGTTCAGCTCGACGCCGATAGAACCTTGTGCATTTCCGTTGGCAGCAAAGTCCGTTTTGATCAAGAGCAGATAACAATACTTGATATTATCAAGCCGTGGGTGACTGCATTGATGCATCAGCGCATGTGTTTTGAAACTGACGTCGGGAAAAATCACACGGAGCCACCGTCATGGCCAGAAACGATGACCCCGCTGGGCGCACAAATAACGACGCGCGAAAGTGATGTGCTCAGGTTGTTACTGAGTGGCTTCTCTAATAAAGAAATAGCCGGGAAGCTTTCCCTCTCGGTGGAGACGATAAAGGTTCACCGCCGCAACATTTACGGCAAATTGAACATCAAGTCGCAATCTGAATTGTTTGCTCGATTTTTTATGCCGAAACAGGATGCCTTCTCTACAACTTGAAGTCAGGTTTTTAGTCTGGATATTATCCTTAAATGGGGTCGCGGCTTCTGTACATGGCTCGCATCGAACTGTCCCATCCACCAACGTAAGGCCCCAGATCGCAGATAAAGTGAAGGTCTTTTCAACAATCTTTTGCCAGGATATCGCTCATTTTTCGGGCTTGCGTTCGCAGCGCCTCACTGAACAAATCCACCGCCGCCGAGCCTGGCCGGTGGTTGGGGCGAATCATCATCACCTGGTAACGAACGCAGACACCTAGCTGGCGAATCGACAGCCCACTCTGCGCGGCTTCCAGCCCACTCAGCGGGTTGATAATCGCCACGCCCAGCCCTTGCCTGACCATAGCGCACACCGATGCCGCGTTGGTGGTCTCGATGACCGTGCGTCTGTTGACTCCGGCGATTCTGAAATGCTGATCCAACTGCTGCCGGTAGGTATCGAGGCTGGATAGGTTGATGAAATCCACCTCGTGAAAATCGCTCAGCTCAAGCTGAGTCTTCTGTAACAAGGGGTGCTGGTTCGGCAACACGCAGACCATCCTGGCGCTGAACAGCAATTCGCCGGACGTCCCTCGGGGGATCTGCTCGACTTCGGTCAACCCAAGGTCATGTTGTTGGGCGACCAGCGACTCTTCCAGTAATGGTGACTCCTGAGCCGTAATGCCTACGCTCACGCCTGGGTGATGCTGGTGGAACTGCCGACATACCTCGGGTAGGAGGGTCTGGGAGAAGAGCGGCAGGCAGGTGATGGCCAGCCTTCCATGTTCGAAGTTGCGAATGGCCTGAGCGTACCGGTCGATACGCTCCAGGCCAATGTAGGAAAACTCAACTTCCTCGATCAACAGCAACGCCTGCGCCGTTGGCTTCAAGCGGCCACCCTCGCGATCGAACAACCGTAGCCCAAGCAGCTGTTCCAACCGTGACAGTTCACGGCTGATGGTGGGTTGTGAGGTGAAGAGCAGACGTGCGGCACCCGTGACGCTTCCGGCTGACATGACGGCTCTAAAGATCTCGATATGGCGAAAGGAAAGCTTCACAGCGGTACCAGAAAGAATGGAATAGTCATATCAGATATGAATCGATTCCAGAACAAAAGCTATTTTTATGAATACTCGTCTTGCTCCATCCTCATGGTCCCCTGAACGAGGACTCTTCATGATCGACTCTGCACCGTTCGAATTATTGGCCGACGCGGTTCGCCGACACGGCTCGCCCCTATGGGCATACGACGCAAAAACCATCATCGATCGTATCGAAAATCTGCAAGACTTCGACACGGTTCGCTACGCGCAGAAGGCCAATCCAAACGTGCATATCCTGCGCTTGATGCGGGCACGAGGCCTGGTCCTCGATGCCGTCTCACTAGGTGAAATCGAACGGGCCCTGGCTGCGGGGGCATCGTTCGATGGCCAGCCAGCGGGGGTGGTGCTGACGTGCGATGTGCTGGACCAGGTGACCCTGGCCCGGGTGATCGAGTCAAGGATAGAAGTGAACGCGGGCTCAATTGACATGCTCCGGCAGCTGGGCGAGCGCTCCCCAGGACACCGGGTTTGGATTCGGATCAACCCCGGGTTCGGCCATGGGCACAGTCGCAAGACCAACACGGGCGGTGAAAACAGCAAACATGGCATTTGGCACGAACAGCTGGGCGAGGCGCTTGACTGTATCAGGACCTACGATTTGCATCTGGTAGGCGTGCACATGCACATCGGCTCAGGAGTGGATTACGAGCACTTGGAGCAGGTTGCTCGATCGATGATTGAGCTTGTTGGTCAGCTAGATAGGGATATCGAGGCTTTCTCGATTGGCGGAGGGCTGTCTGTTCCGTATCGACGCACCGACATGCCGGTCGATATCCAGCGCTACGCTCGGACATGGGCGGCGGCCCGCAAGGAAATCGAGGAAGTACTTGGTCATTCCGTGCGAATGGAGATAGAGCCGGGCCGGTACCTGATCGCAGAGGCGGGCTACCTGGTGACCGAGGTCCGCGCCGTGAAACAAATGGGCCGCACTACTTTCATCCTGGTTGATGCCGGCTTTAACGACTTGATACGGCCGGCCTTGTACGGCAGTTACCACCGCATGACGTTGCTAGACGCCGACGGGATTCCGGTGTCTCGCCCTTTGCAACCCACCATGGTAGCTGGGCCGCTGTGCGAGTCCGGCGATGTTTTCACCCAGGACGAACACGCCCTGGCCGCCCAAGACCTGCCGCAGGCCCGTGTCGGTGATCTTCTGGTGATCCATGATTCGGGCGCCTATGGTGCTTCGATGTCTTCAAACTACAACAGTCGGCCTTTGTTGCCCGAGGTCCTGATTGAGAACGCAAGTTTTCGGATGATCAGGCGGCGACAAGACATACAGGACCTTCTGAACCTGGAACTGTGCATATGAGGCGTTCCAGCCTGGATCATTTGGTCATCGTGTCACCGACCCTTACCTCAGGCGCGCAACTCGTCGAGCAACAACTGGGGGTGCAGTTGCAGCCGGGAGGCAAGCATGCGCGTATGAGTACACATAACCTGCTGCTGCGCTTAGGGGAATTTTTTTATCTCGAGGTAATTGCCCCCGACGGTACGGCGCCTTTACCCACTAGACCAAGGTGGTTCGGCCTAGATGCGCTGAGTGCACAAGCAGTTCCCTATCTGGCCCATTGGGTGGCGCGTACAGAGCATCTAGATGCCGCAGACGAAAGGCTCAAGAAGGCTTTTGGAATGATCGAGCCAATGAGCAGGGGAGCGCTGTCGTGGAATATTTCGATTCAGCCTGACGGCCACTTACCGCTGGGTGGGGTCGTGCCTAGCCTGATCGACTGGGGCGACTCGGAGCATCCAGCACAGACGCTCGCTGATAACGGCTGCCAATTGCAACGCTTGGAAATCGTTCATCCCGATCCAGAGGGCGTGGAACACCACCTTGAGGCTATCGGCTTTTCCGGCCCGGTCAGTGTCCTGCGCAGTGAGCGATATGGTTTGCAGGCATACATCGAGACTGCCAATGGTCTTAAAGTCCTGTAGCCCTGGCGATATTCAGGCTGGACCTTAGGATTAGGCTCTCCCGGGCGGGACCAACAGCGTCAGCATGTAGTAGAAGCGGACAGGCCAGGGACGTTCGCTTTGGGTCGAAAGCGATCAATCGCGACCGTCCGCTTTCGACCGGTTGAATCCACAACCCTTAGCGGACATTCAGATGGAAGCCCCAACCATCTACGTATAGGCTGTGCGCTTCTGAAATGGATTTCCAGGTGAGGGCAAGTGGCTTATGGAATGCTTTTCCGAAATTCACGAACGATTGAACAACCGTCGATTCACCGTCGCCAACAACACCCAAGGGCTATCGGGTAACGGAACGGTATTTCATTATCTCGTCGACGGTGGGACCATCACTGGCACTTACCACGGTGGCCGGATCCGCATGGGCAGTCAAGTGGGTCGGGTGACGGGCAGCAACACCATCGAGCTTCTTTATCACTGCATTACCACTGCGGATGAGATCCTTGCTGGCTGGTCGCGCGGCGAGATTGGCCAAGACCATCATGGGCGCACGACGCTTCACTTTGTTTGGGGTTGGTTGTCCGGTGCGACTGGAGAGGGCGAGTCTGATTACGTCGAACTTGTCGACTCGCCAGTAGATTGCTGAATACAGCGCACAATTCTTCCATGGGTCGATAACGGCCCTTCGCGGAGGGAGGCATTCGGCCAAAAGCTGTCTGTCGTCTGTGCGAAACGTGAGGCGACACAAATCCCTATCTGACTATTACGGAAAGTATTCACGATGAGTGATCTGTTCCAAGCGGCTGCCGTTCTGCGCGCAACCCATCACCGCGACCCCGGCTTCAACTTGTTTACAGTGCTGCGCAGCAACAGCGATGAGGTCTACCTGCACTCCCGCTTTCTGGCTTACCTGCTGAACCCGCAAGCTTCGCACGGTTGTGGTAACGCCTTGCTCAAGACCTTGCTCCACGTCCTTAATATTGACGACTTCGACGTAGAGACCGCCAGCGTCCACGCCGAATTCAGGGACATCGATATATTCATCCGTAATAGCAAAGGCCAGGCCATCATTATAGAAAACAAGATCTACCATCACGACGAAGATGAGCAGATCTACCGTTATGACCAGTTGATTAGAAGGCAGGGGTACACGGCCATTACCAATCTCTACCTGACGCTCGATGGTTCGGAGCCATCTGAGCAAAGCAGCAAAGGCGTCAAGGTGGACCTGATCAGCTATGAAACGGACATTATCAGTTGGCTAGAGCGCTGTGTGCCTTTGGTTGCACGAGATCCCGGCTTGCGCGAAAGCGTTTTCCAGTACATCGAACTGCTCAAGAACCTGACATCCACGGACCAGGGAGGAATGTACATGAGTGAATTGAAAAAGAAGTTATTGGAGGGAGACAATCTGCTACTGGTAGCCGATATCGAGCAGGCTTACAAAGAAGCGCTCATCGATCTGCAAGATCAGCTTTGGGGGCGTATACGCACCTACCGTGAAGCGACCTACCCTGACATGCCTAAGCCGGAAGACACCGCAAGTCGCGATGCCATACGCAACTACTACAGCAAGTCGCGCGGCAATCGCCAATACGGTTTGTACTTCGCCCTGGGTGCTATGGCAGGGTTCGTCTACATCGAACTCAATCACCGATTCTACTTTGGCTATGGCATACCTGAGGAAGCCAAGGCATCTGAACGAGAAAATTTACACAAGCTGAGCGACTCCATACCAGGCTCTTCCGGCAAGAGCACCGACCTGTTTTGGCGCTTCCCCGAAATCAACATCGACCTGGTCACGCTTCCGCGGGATGATCTGGTTACGCTACGTGATCCGGTAAAGCAGCAGGCAATAGCCGAGGACTTGGTTGATGGAATGTATGCGTTGTGGGTCAAGGGACGTGAATTTGCCCTGAACGGCCGGTGATGGTCGAGTGCTGCCGTTCGCAAGTGGCTGCTATCGACCCCATGCAGTCGTTTCGTTGCTTGCTAAGGCATGTCATCGCTCAACGAGCTGCAAACACCCCTGTTGACAGGCTGTGAGAATCTCTTGCGCCAATTGCTCATCGGCCACAGCTCGAGCTAATGCCAAGCCACCAATCATCCCTACGGCAATTTGCAAAGCATGCTGGCGTGTATCGGTCTCTGTCGTCGATTTCAGTCTGGATTCCAGACGTGCAATGAAAGCTTCGAGCACTTGGGTGTAGCTCTCCTGGATGGCTCCGTTCTGCTGAGCAGCATCATTGACCATGAAGGCTAACGGACAGTGCATACGGCTTGCATCCCGATGGTCCATGCGCAGGTAGTCTTTCACTACCTGCTGCAAACCGTCTTTACCAGCCTGTTCCAGTATCGCGCCCCCCGCGTTCGCGGCATTTCTAATCGCTTCGGTGTAAAGCTCCGTTTTGGATGCGAAGTGACTATAGAAGCCCCCCCGGGTCAGTCCGGCACTCTCCATAATTGAGTCGATACTGACTTTTTCGAAACCTTCCAGTGCGAAGAGTCGTGCTGCGCTATCCAAAATCACCTGTCGAGTGGTTGCGCGCTGTGTAGCAGGCCAGGGCATACGTCTTCTCCTCAGTAAAGCGTGAGAGGGAGTATGACAAAACGGGACTTTATGTTCTTGAACATAAAGTCATACCGACCAGAATTGCCGACTCTTCCCTCAAGGAGCTACTCATGCGATTGCACATACTGGGACCTGGATTTAGCACCTTCGTGCGTAGTGTCAGACTTTACTGCGAAGAGAAAGCGCTCGATTACACGCATGGGATGCACGTGGAGGGTAAAACGATCACGCTCCACAGCCCTGAACACAAGGCACTGCATCCTTTTGGCAAGGTCCCGGTATTGCTGCATGGAGAGCGGAGCGTAAGCGAAACAACCACCATTTGCCGCTACCTGGATGAAGCCTTTGCGCACGCATCCCTAAGACCCGCAGACTTGGCCCAGAGGGTAAAGGTCGATCAGTGGTCCGCTGCCTTGGCGACGTATGCCGATGATCGATTGATACGTCGTTATCTTTTATTGCTGGTTTCACCTGCGCAACCGTCACGCCCTATCGATAGAGAAGCTGTGGCGACCGCCGAACCAATGGCTACCCAAACACTTGGGCTGCTGGAGAAGCAGTTGGGCGGGCAGCAATTTTTCTGCGGGGCGGACTACAGCATGGCGGACGCCATCCTGACGCCGATGCTCGATTATTTGGAACGCGTGCCCGACAGTGCACAATGGCTGAAAAAAACATCCAAGCTTCGTGATTATCTTTTTCGCATGCGATTGCGCCCGTCAGGGCGCAACGTGTTGACCGAGCCGAACTTTAGTTAATGCAGCAAATGCTGGACTCATCGTTTGCCCAAGGGTCGCTTTTGGCCGGAAGCAGTCGTTGGCGACCGACCGCTTTCGGCGGTGGATTCAACCGACCCTTCAGGCACAACAGGATATGTCCCCTCCAACACCAGTGATCGGTCAAATAGCCAGGGCTGTACTCGACCATCCGCACGCGCGCTGAACCAAACTGGCAGGTACGCCAATAGGCTGTGCCTGTCTGACCGGCATGTCCTACCGGTGCTATCGATTATGGAATACAGGCGCTGCACTCACCCGAAGGCTAGTTGCCCCGCCCTCCACCAAACGACCACTCATCACTGGCCGTAGTGGTGATCACCACCATGACATCCTCCGCGTTCAGTCCCGTCGTCCGCCCCAGTTTCTCGACCAGACCGCGGTAAAATCGCTGTTTCGTCTCAACACTTCGAGGACGGCCAGCGGTAATCGCGATTAGCACAAAGTCATGGCTACGCGGCCCCCCCAAGTAGTGGGGATCAAATATCAGCTCTCCGACCTCATGTTGGTGAATGGCCTGGAAGTGATCGGTCTTCGGCACTTCGAAGCTCTCGACCAAGGCGTCGTGCAAACCCTGAGACAACGCCTGTAAATACTCGGCGGACTTGCCCCGGTGCAGTGAAATTCGTGCAAACGGCATGGCCGGTTACTCCTGGGCTGTGGCGAGGCTGCGTTCACGAGGCGTCCATTGCGTACGCGTACACATCTCGCCGAACAGCATATGTTCGGTCAACTCGGCAAATGGTTGCGGGTAATCGGCCTGTTGCGTTTGCGCAGTGCTCATGGATGGGTTCATGACGTTTTCCCTCTGATTGGCTAATCGACAGGGCAAAACTATCAATTCGCGATAATGCCGAATATCAGATTTAATGGCGGCAACTATCCCGAATTTGTGGACTATCGAATGCGCCGCCCGACCTTCGATCTTGATGTATTGCGCACCTTTGTCACCGGCGTGGAGTTCAACAGCTTCGCCAAAGCGGCGGATCGTCTCGGTCGATCGACGTCCGCCGTGAGCGCCCAGTTGAAGAAACTCGAGGAGCAGCTCGGCACGCCGGTACTGGCTAAATCCGGTCGCGGGCTGGTGTTGACCCCCGTAGGAGAAACACTGCTCAGCCATGCCCGTCGGTTGCTGGAGCTGAACGACAGCATTTTCCAGACCCTGCATGAAAGCCAGGCCGCCGGGACCATACGCCTCGGGCTTCAAGAGGACTTTGGGGAACATTTCCTCAGCGATATCCTGCGACGCTTCGTCCAGACGTACCCGAGGGTGAGCCTGGAAGTAAAGATTGCGCGAAATGTCGAATTGCTGGCGCTGGTCGAAAGCGGGGGCTTGGACTTGGCCCTGACCTGGGACACCGGGTACATGTCGCCCTATGCCACGCGACTGGGCGAAACCCAGATGCACTGGATCGGGGCCCGCGATACGCCATTGCTGACTGCCCTTGATGACTCACCGCTGCCGTTGATCATGTTCGACGCGCCTTGCGTATTGCGCAGCGCCGCCACCCAGGCGCTGGATTGCGCGCAAATACCTTGGCGGATCGCCCTGACCAGCCCCAGCGTTGGTGGTATCTGGGCGGCCGTCGCCGCCGGGTTGGGCCTGACGCTGCGAACTCGCATCGGGCTGCCGAGTCATCTCACCGTTGTTTCTGGCTTACCCGCCGTGCCAAGCCTTGGCTATGTGCTTCACCGCGGTGGCGACGACCCAACACCAGCCACCCAACAATTGGCTGCATTGATCAAAACGAGCTTGCAAGAACAGGCGTTCAGTTTCGCGATTACGAAATAATCGAAGGCACCCGGGGGTTCAGTTCAAGCGATAGGATGGAGAATAACGAAGCACTGGGGTGATGGGCCGATGACGGCTTTGGGTTGCATCCACAGTTATAAGCGGACATTAAATCATTCATCCCGGGCATCGCTCAGGTAAGCTCACCCCAGCCACCATGGAGGGTAACGATGCATTCACTGACCAACGAGCACGTGCTGGCGATCGCCCAAGAAAACGCCATCAATCACGCATTACTTACGCTCCTGCCGACACTGAACATCCCTCACTGCATGCTGACAGCGGGATGTCTGTTCCAGACCTTCTGGAATCATCAATCGGGACAGCCCGCTGAATGGGGCATCAAGGATTACGACATCGCCTATTTCGATGAGGACCTTTCATGGGAGGCCGAGGATCGAGTTATCACACGGGTTCGCGATGCCTGCTCCCATCTTGAGGTCAACGTAGAGGTACGCAATCAGGCCCGCGTTCACCTGTGGTACGAATCGAAATTCGGCGCCGCCTATCCTCAATTGAGAAAAGTAACCGATGGCATAGATCGCTACCTGATCAGCGCAACCTGCCTGGGAGTGGATGTCTACACAGGGGCGCTATACAGCACACACGGCCTGGACGATCTTCAGAACAACCTGCTCAGGCTTAACGAACTGAACCCGCTGCCTGGCTTGTTCAGCCAAAAAGCGGCGAGCTATCGCGAACGCTGGCCCTGGTTGAACCTGGTCAACTAAACGTGCCTGCCGTAAGGACGTGGCGAATGTATTCAGGGCAATCTGGCCCAATCACACGCACGTTGACACGGGGCGAGTCCAGATGACGCATTCGATGCTGGTATGCAATGCCGCGCAATTGGATCGATGGCGTTGCCTGAGCTCAAGGCGGTGGCCGGCTTTCAGCCATCGTCTCGCGAACCAGGCCCGGCGGCTTGAGTTGGGCCAAAGGAGCGGGGGCGACGCGGCGGGTGCCCAGGCTCGGCACTGGACGAGCGGGCCGCATCGGCGGCCCAGGACAATCGCTGGCGATCATTCCACCGCCGATTGCCCTGCTTGCAGCGAACGCCGCAACAACGCTGCGGTTGCCGAGCGCGCTTCGAACTCGTCCAGCAACGCCTCGACCAGGGCGAGGCTCATCTCCAGTGATTGCTCGGTCGCCCAGAGCAACCCGCGCACCTCGGCATCGACCAATTCACAGGCGTGGGCGTTGGTCTGGTAGGCGCTTTTGAGCAGGATGGAGGTGTGGATCAGGGCGTCTTCGGACGAGACACCGGCGCGGACGGCGAACAGCGGGTCGTGGCTGCCGTTGCAGGAGCCGAAGGTGGTGCTGGTTTGGGTGGTGAAGGGTGGATCGGGAACGGGTTTGGTCATGGTGGTGCTCCTTCGTAGAAAGGATCCGCCACCGCCTGCCGCCAAGCAGGGAAGGGTGACGGACTACGCAAGGTTGGCGGACCGGTACGAAGGAACCCGGCACTTCCGAAGAAGTCCATGCGCAGCCCGCCATAAAGCATCATCGCGGGCACAAAAAAAGCGCCTGCGAGGGTGATTGTGGGGCGCTTTGCGCCTTCGTCTCGGACCGCCAAGCCCGAGTCGCTGAATTTGCAGCGACTGGGGGAGGGTAACGGGGTTGGGGTGGGGATTCAAGCTGGGATTCTTGATGGGAGCTTTTGACCCATTACAGACATTGCATTGCTGATGGGAGAAACTGGCGCACCACCTGTGACGCAGACTTTGCATGGAGAATGTTGTGGAGCTTCATGAACATTTGGATCAGGTCAGAGATGCTGAGACCTTTTTGAGGTTTGCCCGGGCTTTGGCGGCAGACAAATCAACAAGTATTGACTGGGAGAACACGACGATAGAAGCGTTTCTGGAGGGTGCTATTTCATGGGCGGAAAGTAGCGGTTTCGGGTTGAGTCAAGGGCTTCTACCATCCAATTCGTGGCGGCAGTTCGCCGTTTTCTTGTACTGCGGCAAGATCTATGAGTGAGCGGCTTTAGCCAGACGGGCCAACTCTTGCAACGAACTGGGGTGGCTTGTGGGCGCATCTGGCCGAATCCTGGTGTGCGCCAACGGCGCCATGGGGCGAAAGCGGTCTCTCGCGAATGGCTGCTATCGACCCATAGCTGCCGCTGGCGACAGACAGAAATCGGCCATTAGCGGTCGTTCGCGAACTGCTGCTTTGGAGTTCAATCTGAGTCGAACCCAGCGACCAAGCAGACTACTATGATTTGTTGGATGCTGGAGTTTAGCCCTGTGACTTCGAGCATTGGCCAGAAATGTGAAGAAAAATAAATTCTTGCGACGCATTGCTTACGCCAAAAACCGGTAACCAAACCTTAACAGCTATCATCTGTTGCTAACCTGAGAAAACTGGACGTTCTTATTGGCGTGAGCTATTAGTGAATACAACTCACTGCAAGGATGCTAATTATGGTCAGGTGTATACCGCTAACGTTGGCCCTGGTAGCTCTCGCCGCATCCGCTGGTGACGTCGGCCAGTACAGCAATCAGCAAGAACTGAAGATCAAAGCCTTGAATGGGCTTCAATCGAAATCTCTCAGGGCACACGGGGAGAGCCAACTCTATGTCTATGGCAACGCTCTTCGCGAAGGCAGGGATATCACAGACAGAATAGTGACTGAGCGACTTGACCGTGACCCCGACATGGTTTTAAGAATTCGAGGATCGAATTATGGAGTAATGTCAGAGAGCGGAAACGCTGGTAGTCCATTCAGGGGGGGAAACGGGGTCACTGACCAGACCATTCGCGGTGAAACTGGGGCAATGGAAGCCAAAGAGTTAGGAGTAGTTATCCCCCCAGAAATTGAGGAGGAAAGACTAAAACAGTCGAGTGAATGTAAAGGCGAGCTCAACGATGGATTGCAAAAACTTCTAATTGCCAAGTGCTTTACATCTCTATCCAACGCGGCCCTCAAAATAACACCATACGCAAGCATTGATAGAACATACACCCGGGGACTTTCCAGTCTCTCCTCACTCGTAACCACATTGGATATTCATCGCTGTGATGTATCTGTTGTACGAAGCGGTCTTTGGGTTACGGCAAAGCACTGCCTAGATGACGTTGACTGGAATCTAGATATATTGCGCATTGTCGTTGAAAACAAGAAAGTGAAAATCACTAAAGCTGTCGCTGCCAAATGCGAGCATGAACCCTGCGATATAGCGTATCTGTACGCCGAAACGCCGCCATCTGCTGAGTTCCCAACAATACTTCCTAAAGGGGTAGAAATCAAATGGGATAATCCAATTTTCATCCCGGGCATTCCATATGGCGCAAAGCTTGCCAGCATATTTGAACCAGAGTCGCCGTACTCGAACGAACCTGTTTCCGCGGATCACGCAAAGCTCAGATATAACGACCTGGTAATGTGGAGCCCATATAACCAAGGTTTCTGTATGAGTCTGGTGAAAGATAACGCCAACTGCATCATTCACACATGCAGTACTGTGAGGGGGTTCTCCGGGGCGCCGATATACAGATACGATCAAGAAAAAGACAAAATTGTTCTTATAGGAATTCACTCTGGAGCCAACGGCGAACCTAACAAGTGCGAAGTTACGAGTAAGAATGTCAATTACGCAAAGCTTATAACTGCCGAGGACTTGCCAAAATGAAAAAATGGATAATAGCAGTTACTGCTTTAATTTCTGGATGCTCTGGAGCACCGACCTCTGATGTTTTTTATACTGGGCCGGCAAATTACGACGAGATCGATAAAGACCCAGCAATGGCCAAAACAAAAGTATTCGTCAAGCGCGGGTACTCTTGTAACTACAAGGCAAAAACAGCTGAATCAGGAGCTTTAGTTGCTCTTCTCCTTCCTACGCTTGTCGAAAAAACCATTGATTACGGATTTGACAAGGTAAAAGAATACAATGCGTATCTCAAGGCTGATGTTACAGTGAAAGGTTCGGCACTTCTAGCCTACAATACTCTGCCTGCTGCATGGCCGCCCAAGGAAGATGGCGATTTGAAGGCCTTGAAAAAACAACAATTCGTTGATAGCGAGATCACAAAGCTAACGAGTTGGTACCTCAAGCAAGATCGCAAACATACAAATAAGGATGAAAGCCTAGAAAAACTGATAGATGACAAAAAAAAGAGATTTGGGGAGCAATTTGATAAGGAAAACATAGCAATTCTCCAAGCATCTGAGAATGATCTTTGTGTTCTTTTGATCTCCGGCAACTACAAAAATGATGCTGGCACCAAGGCCCTTGACGACTTTGTGAACGAGGTAGGCGCAAGTAGAGAAAACCTGCTTGCCTACCAGGCAAAAGTTCCAACAATTGAAAGTAAAGATAAGGATATGCCATTTAAAGGCCTTGTTGGCGCCCCATCTCTTGTATACGAGATGCACATAGTTGTGACTCCAGACTCTGAAGTAAACACTTTTGCTGCCGTGCCTCAAAATCTCTTCTACCCCAACTCCCTCCATAAATGGACAACCAATAAGCCAGAGAGAAAGCTAACTATTATTACAGCACTTGGAAGTCATATACAGCCTATCGAAATCCAGCACATAAAAGCTGGAGGCTACTACGATATCAATAAACTCTATGACTACTGGGCAATGTTTACAGCACCTAAAGATGAAGCATTTCAGCAAATTAGCCTCTCTATCTCTGAAGGCCCTGACAAGATGATCACATCAGACTTTTTAGATGCTATAGAAACTCAAAGAGACCCGATCAAGAAAAAAGCTAAAGATTATGCAGACAAAAAGGTTGGCAACACAAAGGACGAGGACAAGTAACCTTTATCCTTTGAAGTACAGCCCTCCCCCGGAGGGCTCGTCTCGAACTTCCGCAATGGGTTGGTTTCAGCCGATGGCGACAGGCAGAGATCGGCCAGAAGCAGACCTCGAACAACAATAAATCGATACAAATTCACATCCCCTAAACCGTCCTGTTTACAATTTTCACTGAATTTCGTTTATAGCTTTGTCGCACTCATCAATGACGTATTGCGGTACCATTTGATAGGATCTTGGATTTAATTGATAGATGTAATCGTTCTCTATATGAAATGATTGATTGATGAATTTTGCAATTACATTTGAAGTGGCTACCGCTTTCTCGTCAAATATCATGCGATATATATGCAATTTCTCATAGTTGCTTGTCGTATCCAAGTACAGCTTTTTCATCTCTGCGTTGACGCTACTCAGTGCGTATAATTTATCATAATCGAAGTCATGAATATGACCCACTATCTCAGCCGTTCCTGACGCGAACTCTTCATCAGTTAGGTCGCGTAGAACCAGCTCGAACACACCACTTTCTATTTCTCTTTGTTCGTAAATTTGTGGGCGCTCCCGCTTGTGAAGAACACTGGATAGTACGTCGAACGCCAAATTCTTTCTATTGATTACTTCGAAATATCTTCGCAAATAAATTACTTTATGAAGTGCATGAATCTGATCCGCAAGATTGGAGGTGTTAATCTCAACAAAAGTCTGAATGTCCTTCCTCTCAATCGTCTTCTCGGTCAAATATCCCTGTTTGTTCTCCAAAAAACAGGCGCTTAGCGACTCAAATCTATCCCGGTGATGATGAATCAGGTCAACAACCGGTTCGAAGTCATGACTCAGCATTAGGACAGTTTTACCACTAAGCGAGGATTTTCCCTTCGAGAATAGCATGTCCATAATGGCATATTTTTTATTCTTATCGAATGAGGAGATTGGATCGTCTAGGATAATCAAATCTGCTTTTTCTTTCAGGGCTTGGAACATAAATAGCACTAAAGCAAACGCGTTGCGCTCACCAAAACTCAACCGACTCTTAACTTCGGTAACTTCGCCTATAATGTCGTTCGGCTCAAGTTTTAGGCGGTACTCTCCGCTGGCTTCTTCTTTCAAAAACACATGGTAATTGTATCCAGCATTCCTTAGGAATTGATTTATTTTTTCACCATGATCTTCAATCAACTTTTTAATCAACAGCTTTTGCTTGGCAACTTTTCCTTGTAGGTTTCCGGCGATCTCTTGCAGTTTTTCAAGTTCTTTGTTGACTATGTCTGCTTTAGCTTGAGTCGCCTCTGATTTCAAGTATGGGAAATTGCTCAGATCAATTACCTGGTTTTTTATGGCGTTGAGAACTTTGTCGACGTCTTTTAAGGATGAGAAGCCGAGTGAACGAGCGGCAATGAAGCGCTCTCTCAGTCGTCCGATTTGTTCCTTTATTTCGAGTAAATAATTAGACTCGTCGTCAGTGTAGCCATCAATTTTTGAGATAAATCCTGTGATTCGCTTTCTCGTTTCTTCGGAGAAGTATTGTTCGAGGTGCTGAAAGGCGATAACAATCTTATTAAGGTTTTCGATTGCTTTGGGTTTATAAACATCAGACACCTTTTTTATGATTTCTTTCTTCTCGGTAGCATCTGTCGCACAATATGGGCAATCGCTACCCATATCCATGAATGGTGCACCTTGGTGCTGCCAACTCACCCATTTATAGTTATTGTCGTTCTGGATAAAATTTTTGAAGGGCTCTAAACCTTCGGGGATATTGGCAACGTTGTTGCCTCCTTTAAAAGCTTGGGACATGGCACTTGATGCATGTATCCCTTGTGTAACTTCTTTTCCGAAGGCAGTAATTATCTCCTCGAAATCTGCCAGTAACCCGGAAATTTCTTCATCTCCATTCAAGGTGTTTTTCATTTGCGAGGTCATAGCCTCAATTTCAAGTATTCCTCTTTCGTAATCTTCGCCACGGATGAAAATGTCGAAACTTCCTTTGACCAATTCGTCTGCCTGAAAAGCGACTTCATTGATATATTTTTCATCGAAAATCAGAAAGTTTTGGACAGCTTCACATCCTTCCACGACTGGTACTGCTTCCTTGTCCGCTCTTAACTTGTAGGGTCGGAGTTGGGCCAGTTCTTTTGACTTGTTTTTATAGTCATTTACGGAAGCTGCGATGGCTTTTGCAATACTACTCTTCCCGGTACCGTTGATTGCATGCTTGATGTTAAGTGTATTTTCTTTGATCTCAATTTCACCATGATCAATATTGTTGCAGTTTCGGATGCTTATCTTCATGCGCTGTCCCCTTTGTATTTATTTTTGTATCGCACAGCTATTCGGCTCAGCCTACTTCGAATTACATGATCCTTCGTACTTGCTACCTAGGAAGGGTCCTACGTTTTGTAAAATTAAGGGCAAATAGACATAGGTTTATTAGCATAGTCTAAACGTCGGCTTCTGGCCGGTTAGCGACCACCACGCACTGTGACTGATCCACCCTTGTCCTCCCTCAACATGGAGGACAAGCCATGAATACTATTGCTACATACAGCCACCAGCCTTGGAACAAGGGAAAGCTTGTCGGGCAGAAAGCCCCGCTCCGAGTCAGAGATATCTGGGCCATCCGAGTCAGGCTCCAGCTCGCGGAGAAGACACGGGATCTGGCTCTCTTCAACTTGGCTATCGACAGCAAGCTGCGTGCCTGTGACTTAACCAAGTTGCGAGTACGAGACATAGCCCATGGGGAACATGTGTCGTCACGGGCCATCGTGATGCAGCAGAAAACTCAGCACCCAGTGCAATTTGAAATCACTGAGCAAACCCGAACGGTTCTGGAGGCTTGGATGCATCAGGCTCACCTCCGCAGTGAGGACTTCTTGTTTCCGAGCCGGTTGCACGGCTCAGATCATCTCTCCACCAGGCAATACGCTCGAATAGTCAAAGCGTGGGTGACAGCCATTGGCCTTGACCCAACCATGTACGGTACTCACACGCTACGGAGAACCAAGGCATCGCTGATCTATCGCAGGACGAAGAACCTGAGAGCGGTCCAACTCCTGCTTGGTCATACGAAGCTTGAAAGCACCGTCAGATACCTGGGAATCGAGGTCGATGACGCCCTGGAAATGGCGGAACAGACAGAAGTCTGACCACCCACTGCGACGGTCGATGCTAGACCGTCGCTGTCCGACCCATAGCGGACGGTTGCCGAGGCTTGCATACGACCAAAGCAGTCATTCGACACTGCCAACGAATTCAGAAGAGACTCACCCAAAAATCTCCGGCCAGTGATAGCATGGTGCCATTTTGATATCAAGGAAGATCATATGGGTTGGTTCTCTGACAAAACCTCACTGGCGGCCATGAAGGAAGCCCTATCCGAAGCCGCGACCAAGGTAACCGCGACAGTATCGTCTATTGATCTCAAGGAGACTGCACTCAGCGTTAAAGATGTCGCTGTCAGTGCGGCCGAAAAAACCAAGGATGCCTCCATCAGCGCCTATAGTGTCACGCGGGAAAAAACCGTGAGCACCTATTCCGTAGTCTCGGATGGTGTGCGTAACTTCGATTACGCCGAGCTACGTCGCGCAGAGTATTACAAAGACACTTTCACCGAATACAAAGATATTGGTTTCACGAAGGTCTCTGCGTATTTCCGTTCTACCTTCGAAGTAGAAAAGAGCACCATGGAGATGGTCGAGGGCATACGCAGTAGTCTACCCGTCCCCGCCCAGACTCTCGATGACATCTTTGAGCAGTGCAAACGTGAGGCGATGCGGCGGGCTATCGCTTCATTCGCCCTGGGGGGCGTCATGCAGAACATCGACAGCCATAGCGCTAGCAAATACGAGAATCTCTCGGAATCCTATACCGCCTTCTCTGAGCGCACAGGAAACGCAATGTTTGATGATCCAAACTTTGCGGCAATGAAAGATACCCGCTACGACGCTCAGAAAAATTGGAAACAGCTTGAAAATGGCTACTACAAGGATGAGTCACTCGATCCTTTTGGAACAGACATCGAACATGTGGTCGCCCGCAAGGACTACTACGAGGATCTGTTGTTGCGCGCGGGCACCACGGATGATGACTTCTTTACTCTGATCAACTCCAAAGAAAATTTGGTATTCGCAGACGCTTCGCTCAATCGATCCCTGCAAGACAAGAATATCTATAAATATCTCGCAGACAATGGTACTCCACATGCCGATGATCCCGACTTAATCGATGTCGAAATTAAGCGCTCCGGAAGAGTCGTGACGGTGCGCAAATCCGACATCGATGAAGCGTTCAATAGAGCAGAGGAAAACCGCAGCCATCACCGTCTGCAAGCAGCCAAGGAGATAGGCACAACAGTAGTATTCACCGGCGCCAGCATGGCAGCCCAGCAGGTTGTTGGCCTGATAGTGCTGGAGACGATTGATATATTTGTCGATGAAATTCGTGATTTCACTGTTAACGGCCGGGTCCTTAACGAAGATGGCTGGCTGCAAAATACCAAGGATGCCACCACCCGCATTCAACAGCGCCTGAACGAACGTTTTGAGGAGAGGCAGATCTGGGCCCGTGCCAGATCACTGGGCCTTGAGGCCGGCGTAGCAGGTGCCTTGAGCGTGATCCCGCAGATACTCATTTCATTGATCATCAAGATGCCAGCCTTCGTGCTGGCCTTGGTGCGTGAGTGCACACTAAGTCTTGTGCGGTGTATACGTATCCTACTCAGCAAGGAAACTTCCAAGCTAGACGCGATTACCATAGTACTCGCCGGCACAGCCTCGGCCATCGTAGGAGTGTATGTCGGCCGAGTGATCAGTAATGCTATGGCTGGAGTTCCCCTGCTCAATAATTTTAATTCTCAGATTTCCAGTGTGCTAACCGGCGTGCTGGTGACAGCCGTCCCATTAGCTGCCATCTACACATTTGATCAGAACAAAAACAAACTTACATTTGTCACTTCCCGCTTTGCTAAGTCGCGAGATGCTGACGAGGCCGTTCCAACATAAGCACCAGCGCTGCTCCAGTGTTCTGTCTCTGAAAGATGTTCTCTTTTGGCGAGCGGCTTTAGCGCTCGGCCAAGGCGCGGTCAAAAGTGAAACCATCTCCGAGACAGGAAAATAGCTGTCATTCACGAGTGGCCGCTACGACCCAAAGCAGCCCTTGCTGGAGGACAGCAAACGGCCAGTAGCAGACGTTTGGTCAACCCTTAGTGCGTACCGGTAGAGCCAATGTCGGTTTGCCCAGCACGTACGTGGTGACCCGTGATGCGAGAGGGCGTGACAGAAAACGCACGCCAAAACACGTCAGTTTATTGAACAGTCCAGGTACAACCGTGCGCTTGCCTCGCAACATGGCCTGGATGGCGGACTGTGCGACAAACGCTGCGCTTTTGGTCGAAGCGTTGGCGATCCATGAGTGGTCGCCGCCTGACGCACTGTGGAAGGCTGTATCAGTGCCGCCAGGGCAGATGCAGGTGACCGATAAGGGCGTGCCGCTATGTTCGTCGTGGAGCGCTTCGCTGAAGTTGCGAACGAAGGCTTTCGAGGCGGCGTAGAGCGCCATGTTGGGTACGGACTGGTATGCACCGGTGGACGCTATGTTCACCATGTACGCGGGCGTGTTAGTGGTTTTGTGTGCGTCTACAAAGCATCGTGCGAGGGCGACCAGGGAGTTCATGTTGAGCTGCATGAGCTCCGCGTCGCGTGTCCAGTCGACCTCGTCGAAGCGGCGGAAGTATCCGAAACCAGCATTATTGATGAGGATGTCGATAGGGCCGTTGGCAGTCGCCGCAGCCCATAGCGCGCGTGCCAACGCGGGCTGATTTAGAAATAGTCATGGTCTTCTCCTGGATTGCGAACTCGACGGGGGCTGCTGGCTAAATTACTTTCACCACGACCTTGCCCTTGGCGCGCCCACTTTCAACGTAGGCCAGTGCTTTAGCGGTGTCGGCGAAGGAAAAAACGTTGTCGATGATCGGGCGGATGGCGCCGGCCTCGACGAGGGCAGTGATTTTGCGCAGGTGTGCGCCGCTGGCTTGCATGAAGACAAACGAGTAATCCACCTGTTTTTGCCTTGCCTTTCTCCGGATACCGGCACTCAGCAGACGCAGCACCTGTTTGAGCGGCCAAGCCAGGCCACGCGCGGCGGCAAACGCCGGGGTGGGCGGCCCGGAAATGGAGATGAGGTGCCCACCGGGTTTGAGAATATGCAGAGATTTGTTCAACTCGTCGTTGCCCAGGCTGTTCAGCACCACGTCGTAGTTGCGCAGTTCGTTGGAAAAATCCTGCGTTTTGTAATCGATGATGACGTCCGCATCCAAAGCGGTTGCCCAATCGACATTGGCTGTACTCGTGGTAGTGGCGACAAAGGCGCCCAGGTGCTTGGCCAACTGGATGGCAACGGATCCGACACCGCCGGAACCGGCCTGGATAAATACCTTCTGCCCTTTCTGCAACTGAGCGGTTTCGACCAGCACCTGCCAGGCAGTCAACGCCACCAACGGCAGGGCGGCGGCCTCTACCATGTTGAGGTTTTTGGGCTTCACTGCAACTGACGACGCCTTGACGGCAATAAGCTCGGCAAAGGTGCCGATGCGGTCATCATCCGGACGCGCATAAACCTCGTCACCCGGCTTGAAGTCGCGAACGCGGGCGCCAACGCGCACGACCTTACCGGCCACGTCGTTGCCCATAACAAGCGGCAGACGGTAGGGAAGAATCAGCTTGAATTCACCGCTCTTGATCTTGCTATCCAACGGGTTGACGCTCGCCGCGTGAACCTGGATGAGCACGTCATCATCCCGTACTTCAGGGGCGGGCATTTCGCTGATGTGGCCAACCTCTTTCTTCCCGTAACGATCAATGATGAACGCCTTCATGGTGGGATGGTTCTCTGGAGTTTTTGAACGAATGGGTGTCGTGGGGCCGGGGGCTTGAGGCGACGCAGTTACCAGTTTTCCTTGAACGGTCTCAGGTCGAGCTCCTGGGTCCACGCCGATTTCGGCTGGCGGTGCAGCAGCCAGTAGTTGTCGGCGATGGCGTCATAGCCGAGCAGGCCGTCCGACGCGGAAAGGTCTCTGTCGGGAAAGACGGCCTGAAGCCGATCTCCACTGATTCCGCCGTCAATGACGACATGGGCAACATGGATGCCTTTGGGCCCGTACTCACGAGCCATGCTCTGCGCGATCATGCGCAACCCGGCTTTGGCAGCGGCGAAGTGGGCATAGCCGGGCTTGCCGCGCAGGCTGCCTGAGGCGCCCGTGAAGATCACGGTGCCCCGGCCCAATGGCACCGGCGGGCGGCTTCGCGACCGATCAGGAAGCCAGAGTAACAACCAACGCGCCAGAAGTCCTCAAACTGCGCGGCGGTTAACTGGGTGAAATCGATAACGGCGTTGTTACCCGCGTTGGAGATCACCACATCGGCAGGCTCGCGCCCGGTGCCGGGACTCATCGCGCGATCGAACGCTGCCATTACCTGGGTTTCGTCGGTTACGTCAGTTGGTAACGCCTCGGCGCTGCCGACGGCCAGAGCGGTGATTTCTGCCACCACCGTGTCGATCTTGGCTGGCGTACGGCCCACAACGATGACGTGATAGCCCTCGCGCGCAAAACTTTTGCACACGGCCCCGCCAACGCCGCGTACCGATCCCACGCCGAACACAATTGCCGTTGGTTGACTCATTTCATCGTTTCCGTTGCGCTGAGGGAGCTGATCGCCCCGATAGACTCCGGTTGGGCCTCAAGAAAGGCCTGTGCTGTGTGCACAAACTCGCTGTGATACTGAAAAATTCCGCCATGCCCAGCATCGTTGTAGATCACCAGTTGCGCGCCAGGGATGCGCCGCGCCATGTCGTGACTGTTCTCGGTCGGCACCATGATGTCCTGATCGCCATTGGCGATTAGGACAGGGACACGGATGCGGTCGAGCGACTGAGGCGCCTGCCGGCCCCACGCCTTGATGGCCTTCAGTTGGCGCAGCAAGGCATAGGGAGTCGGGCCTTTGTCCCGGTTTGACTTGCGCTCTTTCAGCCGCTGCAAAAAAGCCCTGGCAGCCAACCGGCCATTGGCTGTGGAGGTAAAAAACAGATAAGTCTTTGGGTCGCGCAGGGTCAAAAGACCTTTGAGCATCAGTGGCCAAGAGACCTTGGCGACCTGTTCGATACCGATTCCACCTGCCGGCCCCGTACCCGTCAGAATTAGCCGGCGCACGCGCTCAGGGGCCTTCAGCACGATGTCCTGTGCGACGAAGCCCCCGAGAGAGAAACCCAGCAGATCGACGGTGTTCAAACCCAGCGCCTTGCTCAGTTCAATCACATCCCGCGCCATCCCATCGATGGTCACTGGTGCGGTTCCGCCTGAGGCGCCAATGCCTCGGTAGTCGATGGCTATAACGCGCCGCGTGCGGGCGAGCCCATCCACGATTCGCGGGTCGAAATTATCCAGCACCGCGCCCCAGTGGTTCAGCAGAATCAATGGCACGCCACTGCGCGGGCCCAGGTCACGGTAGGCAAATGCAGTGCTGCCAACCGTGACCGAGCGTGTGGGGGTGTCGATGTAGCTGGGGCTTGGTACGCCACTTGGTTCGGCGCGTTTTACCTGGGCTGTCATGGTTCTCTCCTGGGGCAACGTGCCGGAGCGGCCTTTACGCCTTGACCTGATAGCGCTCGGCGACCTGCGCCTGACGCAAGTCAGAAATCAGGCCCAGTCGTGCACCGTTCAACGCTTCCCAGCGCGCCGCGTCGTGCAACGGCGGGATGGTGATCAGTTCACGGCGGTCGAAACCGACCAGTGCCGCGTCGACCAGGTCGTCCACGCTCATCAGGTCGGCAAGCGTGTTGATGTCGATGCCTGCACGCTCCCAGATCTCGGTGCGGGTTCCGGCCGGCAGCACGGCCTGCACGTAGACGCCCTTGGGCGCGAGCTCCAGGCTCAGCCCTTGGGACAGAAACAGCGCAAAAGCCTTGGTCGCACCATAGACCGACATCCCGAACTCCGGCGCGAAGCCAACCACCGAGCCGATATTGACGATCGCACCCTTGCCAGCCTGCGCCAGACGCGGGGCGATGGCGCTGGCCAGGCGAACCAGTGCGGTGGTGTTGAGCGTGACGAGGCGGGAGATATCGTCTGTGGATTGGTCGATGAACTGACCGGACATCGCAGCCCCGGCGTTATTGATCAGGGTTTCAATCTGGGTGTCCTCGCGCAGACGTGTCTCGACTGCCGCCAGATCGCCCGGTTGAGTGAGGTCTGCCGCAAGAACGTCTACCGTTACACCGGTTTCCTCGTGCAGACGCACGGCTAGTGCGTCCAGACGTGCCCGGTCGCGGGCGACCAGTACCAGGTCGTGGCCTCGGTGTGCGAAACGCTGTGCGTAGATGGCGCCAATGCCGGTCGAGGCGCCGGTGATCAGAACAGTAGCCTTAGAGGTCATGATGTTTTCCCGTGATCGAAAAGGTGAACCCATGCCGCCGCACGCAGCATGAGCAGGTGGTTAATTGGCGCTGGAAATTTCGAGGGTCGGATAATCGATGTAGCCCTTGGCGCCGCCGCCATACAGGGTGGTGGGATCCAGCGCGTTCAGGGGCGCGCGTTGCTCCAGTCGTTCGACCAGATCCGGGTTGCTGATGAAGGGGCGGCCAAAGGCAAACAGATCGGCCTTGCCCGCGTTCAGGTGGGTGTTGGCCAAGTCGAGGTCATAACCGTTGTTGGCCAGGTAGGTGTTCTGGAAGCGGCTGCGTAGCGCATCAAAGTCGAACGGTGCGACATCACGGGGACCGCCGGTGGCGCCTTCCACCACGTGTAGATAGACGATGCCCAGCGCGCTGAGTTGGTCGACGATGTAGTCGTACTGCGGCTGTGGAGCACTGCAGGAAATGCCGTTGGCCGGCGAGACGGGAGAAATACGTACGCCCATGCGGTCGGCACCGATCTCCTTGGCGACTGCGGCAGTGACCTCCAGCAAGAGGCGGGCGCGGTTTTCGATAGAGCCGCCATAGGCATCGGTACGCACGTTGGCGCCGTCTTTGATGAACTGCTCGAGCAGGTAGCCGTTGGCACCATGCACCTCAACGCCATCGAACCCAGCCGCAATAGCGTTGGCCGCAGCCTGGCGGAAATCGTCGACGATGCCGGCCAGCTCATCCAGCGCCAGTGCGCGTGGTTCGGAGACATCGGCAAAACCGTTGTTAACGAAGGTCTTGGTCGCGGCGCGGATGGCCGAGGGGGCAACTGGCGCTTCGCCATTGGGCTGCAGATCGACGTGGGAAACACGGCCGACGTGCCACAGCTGTACAAAAATCCGCCCGCCCTTGTCGTGAACGGCATCGGTTACTTTTCGCCAACCGTCGATCTGCGCCTGCGTGTAGAGACCGGGTGTGTCTTGGTAGCCCTGAGCCTGCGCCGAGACCTGCGTGGCTTCGGTAATCAGCAAGCCCGCCGAGGCGCGCTGACTGTAGTAGGTAGCGGCATGCTCACTGGGAACCAGACCGGCACCGGCACGATTGCGCGTCAGCGGCGCCATCACGATACGGTTCGGGAGCGTGAGCGGCCCAAGGGTGTAGGGTTCGAAAAGGGTTTTGTCAGTCATGAGGTTACCTGCGCCGGATCGGCTTCACTAAAAGTCCATTTATGATGTTGATCGTCATCTTTACTGTCAAGAGTTTTGATGATGATCAACATCAATGTATGATGCCGGTATTTCTGATGGCCGAACCAGAGGAGTCCTGCAGATGAAAGTCAGCAAAGCGCAGGTGCAGGCAAACCGCGCGCACATTGTCCAGACGGCGTCGGTGCTGTTTCGCGAACGGGGTTACGACGGCGTGGGTATCGCCGATTTGATGGCCGCCGCAGGCTTCACCCACGGCGGGTTTTACAAGCACTTTGCGTCCAAAGCCGAGCTGCTAGCGGAGGCGGCCACCTGTGGTTTCGCACAAGGCGCCGCCAGAGCGGACGAGATGGATGGGCTGGGGTTCGTGAAGTACTACCTGTCCAGGGAACATCGCGACGCGCGGGGTGACGGCTGTACGATGGCAGCGCTGTCTGCCGACGCGGGACGCCAGCCCGAGCAGATCAAAGCGGCGTTTGCGTCTGGCCTCGAAAGCATGCTGGCGACGCTGGCGAGCAAAGCTGGCGAAGCGGACTCGGCCGAAAGCGAGTTACGTGCCCAACGCATTGTGGTGATTGCCCAAGTGGTCGGTGCACTCATGTTGTCGCGTGCTTGTCCGGATGATTCAACACTAGCCGACGAGATCCTAGAGGCCTGCTGTGCGGACGTTTTGACTAGACTTTACTCCCGCACGAAACCTTCCAGCGTCTCCTGACCACGTGTTCGGCATGGTGGAACCTGCTTGCAGACCCTGCGTCTGGAAAAGGCCAAGCACTTGCTGAAAACCACCCATCCTGGTTTCGAGGTATTCCCCCAACCGAGTGAACTACGAAAACAGCAATTCGTTCAGGCGACTTTTCTGCCAGCCTATTGGCATTTCAGCGGCGCTTTCCGCTAGCGCCTTCTTCGGCTTCCGCCGAACACGTAATCTCCACAACTGCCTTGCTCGTACGCACCGAGGCACCGAGCCTCAAGGCCTAATGAACACACCGCGCACCCTACAAAAAGCGGCTTTTGTTCGGTTCACGAACGTCCGCTACTGGCCGATTGCAGCCCTTCACGCTATGTAGTTTTTTGGCCACTCTACCCGACGGGGTGGCAGCTGCACGCGGGTAACCACGCCAGCGACCAAGGAACCCGGCACGCACGAAAACGCCCCACGCCCAGCCCCCACAACAAAAAGTGCCGCGGGGTGGGAACCCTGCCAATAACCTTGATTGTTAACAAACAGCCACTAGCCTATACACATCTTCGCGTAACCCCCTCAACGCAGGAGAGCCCCATGAGCAAGCCAGCCAATACCGTGATGCTGTGCTTTGATCCGGCATCTGCGTCGTTGCGCGATGGCCTTTCGGTTGCCCTGCAGATCGGCGGCACGCTGTGGCTGGCCAACGACGAAACCACCAGCCTGGAACGCCTGACGATCCAGCCCGCAGCACCCGGTGAGGCCGTGACGTGCGATGAGCACCACTCCTTCCCGCTCATGAAATACCTGCACCTGCCCATACCCGATCCAGAAGCCGAGATCGACATCGAGGGCCTGGCCTATGCCCCTGACGGGGGGTATCTCTGGATCGTCGGCTCCCATAGCCTCAAGCGCAAGAAGGCGGACGCCGACAAGTCTGCGCTGAAGAACATCAAGCGCCTGTCGACCGTAGAGGCAGACGGCAATCGCTTTCTGTTGGCGCGCCTCCCTGTGGTGCAGCAGAACGGCAGCTATGTGCTCGCCGCAAAGGTGAATGGCGATGGACGTACGGCGGCGCAGTTGCATGGCAATGCGCTCGGCAACGACCTGACCGCGGAAATTGCCAGGGACGATCAGCTACGCGACTTTCTGCGCATCCCGGGCAAAGACAACGGTTTCGACATCGAAGGCTTGGCCGTCATCGGCTCGCGCCTGTTGTTGGGGTTGCGGGGGCCGGTGCTGCGCGGCTGGACCGTGCTGCTGGAGATTGAACCCGAACTCGATGGCGACTCGACCGACACCTTGGTGCTCAAGAAGATCGGCCCGGGTGGGCGCCGCTACCGCAAGCACTTCTTCGCGCTCAACGGCCTGGGGGTGCGAGACCTGTGCAGCAGGGGCGACGACCTGCTGATTCTGGCGGGGCCGACCATGGACCTGGACGGCCCGGTCACGGTGTTCCGTTGGCGCGGCGGCTTCGCAGCCGATGAAGAGCAGGTGGTGTTTGCCGATCAATTGGAGACGGTGCTGGAGGTGCCGTTCGGCAAAGGCGACGATCATGCAGAGGGCATGTGCTTGTTCAAATCGGGTGAGGAGAGCAGGGAGCTTTTGCTGATCGTCTACGACGCTGCCGCGCAGCGTCGTAAACACGGTGACCGGAGTGTGGAAGGGGACCTGTTTACCCTCAATTAGCGGCGGCTGCGCGGGTGTGGCGGGTTATGCAGGCAGGGCACGCTTCGCCAGCGCGGTATTGAAATCGCTTTTCCCGCTACAATGTGGCTCCCTGCATCGATAAAACCGATACCCCCAATGCGCTACTCTCCAGAAGCCCTCCAAGCCTTCGTCGAAGCCGCCGCCCTGGGCTCCTTCTCCGCCGCCGCCCGCAAGCTACGCAAAAGCCAATCCACCATCAGCGCCGCAATCGCCAACCTCGAAGCCGACCTCGGCGTCACCCTGTTCGACCGCCAGGCCCGCCAACCCGTGCTGACCGAAGCCGGGCGCAAGGTACTCGGCCATGTGCAGGAGATCCTCGCCGCCAGCGAGCGCCTGGACCAACTGAGCATCCGCTTGGCGGACAAGGTCGAGCCGCGGCTGACGATCGTGTTTTCCGACATGCACCAGCTCAACCCGGACAACCGGGTGATGCAGCTGTTCGAGCAGCGCTACCAGGACATCGAGCTGGAATGCATGATCGCCGAGGCGGGTGATGTGCTGAACCTGTTGCAGAGCGGCCGCGCACATTTGGGCATGCTCGCCGCGCAACCCGGCTACCCGCCGGATGTGGCCGCCACGCGGCTGGCGGCGCAGGCGCAGATGGGGATTTTCGTGGCCAGCAATCACCCGCTGGCGCAGCTTGAGCAGCCGACCCAGGCGCATCTGGCCGGGCATCGTCAGTTGTACTTGAACACCTACACCGACAGTGTGAACAAACCCCAGGGGCGGGTGTGGTCGGCGCCGGATTATCTGATGCTGCTGGAGATGACCGAGGAGGGCTTTGGCTGGGCCGAGTTGCCGCACGGCCTGGTCAAGCAGTACGGCCATGGCCAGCTCACCGAGCTGAAACTGCGCGGCTGGCCACGGCCGATCGCGGTGGATGTGGCCTGGTCGAAGCTGACCCCGCCGGGGCCGGCGGGGTTGTGGTTGCTCGATCGTTTGCTGGAAAGCAGCTAGGCGCGGGCGCCGGCCCGTTCCAACAGCACCTGTATCTCTTTGTAGCCCCGTTGCCGCGCGTGCTGCAGTGGGGTTATGCCGTCACCATCGGCAAGGTTCACATCAGCCTCGGCCTTGATCAGCTCCCGCACGATGTCGACATGCCGCTGGCCGCCGTCGCCGAGGATGATGGCCTCGAGCAGGGCGGTCCAGTGCAGTTTGTTGACGTGATCGACGGCGACGCCTGCGGCAATCAGCAGGCGCACGGTCTCGACATGGCCGCGTTCGGCCGCCGGTATCAGCGCGGTGCCGCCGTAGCGGTTGGTGCTGCTCAGGTCGGCGCCGTGGGCCAGGGTCAGTTTGAGGATGTCGTTGTGGCCGCGGGCGCCGGCGTACAGGTAGGGGCTGTCTTCGATGGAATCCTTGGCGTTGACGTCGGCGCCGGCGTCGATCAGCACCCGGGCGGCTTCGACCTGGTTGTTGTGGGTGGCCAGCAGCAGCGGGGTACGGCCCATTTTGTCGCGGGCTTCGAGCTTGGCGCCCTGGTCGAGCAGGCTGTGTACCTGTGCTGCCTGGCCATTTTCGGCCGCGCTGCGCAGCTGGCTTTCGAGGGTGCCGCCATCGGCATTGGCGGTCAGCGATGTGAGCATGGCGAACACCACGGCAAGGTGAGTGGACAGGCGTTCAAGGAGCATGGCAGTACCTCCTGGTGGGCGATTGCTCGCAGGGTCGGGCCATGTTAAAAGTCGGGCTCCTTATTTAGAAGTTAAATAAAAGCATGTCTGTCAGTGAAAAATCGAATAGGCCGCTGTTCGACCTCGAACTGTTGCGCGCGGTGGTCATGGTCAGCGACTGCGGCAGTTTCACCACGGCGGCGGCGCGCCTGCACTCGACCCAGTCGACGGTCAGTCAGAAGGTCCGCCGGCTGGAGGAGATGGTCGGGCACAAGCTGCTCGAGCGCGGCAACCGCGACGTGCTGCCCACTGACGCCGGGCAGACGCTGCTCGGTTACGCCCGGCAGATGCTGGCCTACAACGATGAAATGCTCGAGGCGATGTCTGGCGCCACGGTGGCGGTGACCGTGCGCCTGGGCGTGCCGGAAGACTTTGCCGCCGGGCGCACCACCCATTTGCTCTCGACCTTCAACCGCAAGCACCCGCAGGTCAAGCTGGAGGTCACCAGCGGCCTGTGCCGCGACCTCAGCGCCAGCTACGACAACGGCGAGCTCGACCTGATTTTGCTCAAGCAGCGGCGTAACAGCCGTGAGGCGGTGGCCTGCTGGCCCGAAAAGCTGCAATGGATCGACAGCGCCAAGAACCCGGCCTTCGACCAGGACCCGGTGCCGCTGGTGACTTTCCCGCCGCGCGGGCTGTACCGCGACGACATGATCGGCGCCATCGAGCGCATGGGCCGCCGCTGGCGCATCAGCTTCACCAGCTCCAGCCTCAGTGGCCTGCAGGCGGCGGTGGCCAACGGCATGGGCATCAGCCTGCTGCCGCTGCGGGCGGTTACCGCCGAGCATTTGCAGCTGACCTCAGAGCATGGCCTGCCGTCGATCGATGCCATGGAGGTGGCGATCATTCATCGGCCGACCGCAGACGCCATGGTCAAGGAGCTGGCCGCGGAGCTGGCGCGCACCCTGGCGAGCGAGTAGGGACGGCGTCGATCGACCCCTTTAAAGCGTATCTGCAGGATGCCCGGTTGGCTGCCATCTAGAGGGCTGGTACAGATGCACGCGATTACGGCCCTGGCGCTTGGCGGCATACAGGGCGTTGTCGGCCTTGGACAGCAAGCGCGAAAGGTCGTGCTCGCCAGGGCCGCTGGCGCCGACGATGCCGATGCTGACACTGAGAAAACCGGGTTCGAGCATCGGCACAGCGTAGAAGCTGTCACAGATGCGTTGCGCCACCTGCCGTGCCGTCTGTGCGTCGGTATTGGCCAGCAGGCAAGCGAACTCTTCACCGCCGATACGGGCGAAGACATCCTCCTGGCGCACGCTGTTGCTGGTGACTTGGGCGAAGGCGATCAGGGCCTGATCGCCGGTCTGGTGGCCGTGGGTATCGTTGAGGCGCTTGAAGTGATCCAGGTCGCACAGCAGCAAGCTCACCGGTTCGCCACGGCGGGCACAGTCGGCCAACAGCTTTTCGCCGCAGGACATGAACGCCCGGCGGTTGCCGACGCCGGTCAGCGGGTCGGCGTAGGCGGCGGCCTTGAATTTGAGCTCCGTGCGCTCGCGCACCATGGCCAGGGTCACATAGGCGATGCCGATGGCATAGAGCATCGATTCGAACAGCATGAACGAGAAGAAGCCGGTGCCGTGGCCATTGCTGGCGATTGCCTGATCCAGCGACACGCCGTGGTCGGCAACGCTGCGCACGCAGTAGAAACCGGTGTGCACCAGCATCAGCATCAGCGCCGGCAGGTAGGCGACTTCGAACTGCCGGCGGCTGCGCCACAACTCAATGATCGACAAGCTGCCATACGCCGCCACGAGCATCGAGTACACCGTCACCCGCAAGCCGAGGTCGGTGTAGAAACCCGGCATCAGCCCCCACAGTAACCAGGCCGCCGCGCCGGCCAGCATCCCCGGCAGGTGCGGCGGGCGGCCGGTAAACACGCGCATGGCGGTCCAGTTCAGTGCCGCGCCCAGCAGCAGGATAACGTTGCCCAGCACCAGGGCAATAAAGTCGGGGGCCATGCCGCGCAGGCTGATCAGGGTCACGCCGCAGGCCGCGAGCAGCAGCATGCCGCCCAGGTAGCCGAGGGTCTGCTCGCGTACGCCACGGCTCCAGGCGTGCAGGGTCAGCAGGCCCATCAGGGTGAAAATGAAAATGGCCACCAGCAACAGGGTCGGGATGCTCAACAGCAAGGGTGTCGCTCTCCGCTCAAGGCCGTGTGGTCAACCGGCCAGCACCGGTTTTCAGCGGCATGCTAGCCGAGCACCTACTACTTTGCCAGCAGCGCGCTGGCGTCAGGTCTGTGACGAACTGCGCGCTCCGGCCGCCCTTGAAGCCAGCCAAGATGTGCGGGTGCGCCACATTGTTGCGCCCGCGCGTCGTGGCGATTGTGGCCCCTGCCGGTGTGCGGTATGAGTAGCCCACTCCCGCCATCCAAGAGCGGGAGATCACAAGGAACGCCCCGAATGCCTCAGCTCAAGAACGCGATCTCCCTGGCCTTGCTGTTGCTGGCCACGCCCCTGGTCCATGCGCAGACCGCCAACCCCGACGCCGCTGTGCGCTCCAACCTGCTGGTCGATGCGGTGGCCTGGCGCCAGACCGCGGCGGAATTCCGCGCGCTGTACTACCAGGGTTTCAACGTCGCCAAGGCGCGCCTGGACCAGGCCCTGGCCAAGCAGAAGCCCGGCGACAAGAAGCCTGCGATCATCAGCGATATCGACGACACCATCCTCAGCAGCAACACCTACTGGGGCTTTCTGATCGGCCAGGACAAGGAGTTCTTCGATGATGCGGTGTGGGACCGCTGGGTCGCCGCCAATGGCCCGACCCTGACCCCGGGGGCGCTGGAGTTTCTTGACTACGCCAAGTCCCGCGGGGTGGAGATCTTCTACGTCTCGAGCCGCGACCAGGGCGACAAGACTTACGAGTACGCGCTCAACAACCTGCGCGCGCTCAAGGTGCCGTACGCCGACGAAGCCCACGTGACCATCCTGCGCGAAAGCTCGAACAAGGAGCCGGCCCAGCACAAGATCGCCGAGCAGTACAACGTGCTGCTGATGCTCGGTGACAACCTCAACGATTTCGAGCGCAGCTTCTATGTCGACAAGGTCGACCAGCGTGCCCAGCTGGTGGACGCCAGCCGCAGCAAGTTCGGCGGCCAGTACATCATCTTCCCCAACCCCACCGACGGCCATTGGCTCAAGGCGATTTTTGACGAGTCGGAGCCCGCCGATACTCCGGCCAACCGGGCGAAATTCCGCGAGGCAGCAGAGCAGGGCGCCTGGAAGCCGGCCAGCTGATTCACCGACGCCATAAACAAAAAATCCCGCAGGCCGTGTGGCTTGCGGGATTTTTCATGCAACCGTGAAACTTAGCGCTGTGGGTTGAGCACCAGGTTCATGTGACGGTTTACATCTTTGTACAGCAGGTAGCGGAACGGGCCCGGGCCGCCGGAGTAGCAAGCCTGCGGGCAGAAGGCGCGCAGCCACATGAAGTCGCCGGCTTCCACCTCGACCCAGTCCTGGTTCAGGCGGTAAACGGCTTTGCCTTCGAGCACGTACAGGCCGTGTTCCATGACGTGGGTTTCAGCGAACGGAATCACGCCGCCCGGCTGGAAGGTGACGATGTTGACGTGCATGTCGTGACGCATGTCGGCCATGTCGACGAAACGGGTGGTGACCCAGGCGCCATCGGTGCCCGGCATCGGGATCGGTGCGATGTCTTTTTCGTTGGTGACGAAGGCTTCCGGCAGGGCCAGGCCTTCAACCACTTGGTAGTGCTTGCGGATCCAGTGGAAGGTGACGTTCTTGGCGCTGTTGTTGCGCAGGCTCCACTCGGCCGCTGGCGGAATGAAGGCGTAGCCGCCTTCTTTGAGGGTGTACGGCTTGCCTTGCAGGGTGATGTCGATTTCGCCTTCGACCACGAACAGCACCGCTTCGGCATTCTTGTCCAGTTCAGGACGCTCGCTGCCGCCTTCTGGTGCCACTTCGACGATGTACTGCGAGAAGGTTTCCGAGAAACCGGTCAGCGGGCGGGCGATGACCCACATGCGCATCTTGTCCCAGAACGGCAGGTGGCTGGTGACGATGTCACGCATCACGCCTTTGGGGATGACCGCGTAGGCCTCGGTGAACATGGCACGGTCGGTCAGCAGTTCGGTCTGCGCCGGATGGCCGCCGTGGGGAGCGTAGTAATTGGACTTCGACATGGAACACCTTCTGTCGTTGTTGTTCTGGGGTTTTGTGTTGCATCGCCCGTGGGCGATTGTCTTTCTCTGCGGCGCAAGCCGGCAGAAATGTGTTTGTTTAGCGGGCGCGCACCTCGAACTGCAGCGTCGGCGCTGCCGGCAGCAGCTGGCCGCGGCGCACCAGGCGCCGCTCGGCCGGTGCGGCGGCGACCGCGGCGGCGCCGTTGTCAGCCTTGAGCACGATAAAAGTCGCCTCGTTGCCGACCTTCAGACCGTAGTCGCTTTTGCCCAGCACTGCTGCACCGGCCGTGGTGGCCATGCTCAGGGCTACATTCAATTCTTCATCGCTGTAGAAGCCCGAGCGGTAGCCGATCAGCATGGCGCGCTGGAGCATGTCGGCGTTGCCGTAGGGCCACCAGGCATCGCGGATGTTGTCGTTGCCGGCGAACACGTTCACCCCGGCGGCGCGCAGGCGCAGGATCGGCGGGAAGCCATGATCGCCCGGGGCATTGGTCATGATCGCCACTCCGGCTTCGGCCAGAGTGGCGGCGGTGTGCGCCACTACCTCGTCGTCGACCTGGCCCAGGGCATAGGCATGGCTGACCGCGACGCGGCCATTGAGGCCGGCGGCACGGGTACGGGCGGCGATCCGTTGCAGTTGTTCGATACCTTGCAGGCCGGGCTCGTGCAGGTGGATATCAATCTTTACAGCATGGCGCTCGGCAATGCCGAAGACCACATCGAGCTGACCGTCGGCGTCGCCGTCGAGGGTAGTGGGGTCGATACCGCCGATCACGTCGGCGCCCTCACGGATCGCCGCATCGAGCACTTCGGCAGTGCCGGGGCAGGACATCACTCCGGCTTGCGGAAACGCCACCAGCTCGATGTCGACGATGCCGCGCCATTTCTCCCGCGCCTCCAGCACCGCCTGCAGGTTGCGCAGGCCGGTGGTGGCGTCGACGTCGACATGGCTGCGCATGGCCACGGTGCCGAACGACACCGCCTGGCGGATCAGCGCCTCGGCCCGTTCGAGCATCGGCGGGGCACTGGCCAGTTCACGCTTTTCGATGGCCAGGCGTTCACGCAGGCTGGCGGCCGGTTGATGCGGGTGCCAGCGGTCGCCGACAAAGCTCTTGTCCAGATGGATGTGACCGTCAACCAGACCTGGCAGCACCAGGTGGCCTGCCAGGTCGATGACCTCGGCACCTGCGCTGGCCGGACGTTCGCTGCCCAAGCTGACAATGCGCCCGTCGGCAACCGCGAGGTTGAGCGGGCTGCCATCGGCAGCAACAGCGTTGACGAATACACGATCGATCATTTCACAGCCCTTTGCCGACTACTGATTCACACCCTATAGAAAGACCGCGCCTATCCACAAATTAAATATTGGAATCGGTTGCAGTGGATTTCTGAATGCGAACCCCGGGCCTGGCGCTGCCTCAGCCCAGCAGGTGCTTGAGCGGGTGATAGTCGGCCTTGAGCGTTTGCGTGGCCTTGAGAATCGCCTCTTCGATACCGCGCAAATGGGTGCACACCAGCTCGATGGCCGCAGCCTGATCACCGGCTTCGATGAGGCTCAGCAGGCGCAGGTGTTCGTTGCCGCGACAGGCTTCATGGCGCTCGTCATCCAGGGTCGAGGCGTACAGCGAGCCGCGCTCGATCAGCTTGCGGAACCAATCGAGCAGCACCGGGTTGTCGAGCACTTCGGCCAGGCGCAGGTGGAACTCGCCGAGCAGGTGGACGTAGCGCCCATGGTCGCCGGCGTCGGCGGCGGCTTCTTCTTCGGCAACGTGCTGGTGCAGCGGCGCGAGGATCTCGGGGTCGGCGCGTCGGCACAGCTCGGTGACAATGCCGATTTCGATCAGCCGGCGGGTTTCGAACACCGAACGGATGTCATCGTCGCTGGGCAGTGACACCCAGGCGCCCTTGTTCAGCTCGGTGGACACCAGGCCGTCGGCTTCCAGTTGCTTGAGCGCTGCGCGCACCGAGGTGCGGCTGACCTTGAACAGCTCGGCCAACGACGACTCGCCCAGCTTCATGCCGGGGCGCAGGGTGCGTTTTCTGATGGCCTCGTGAACCCCTTGGTAGACGCGCTCTACCGTCGATGCGGGGTGTTTTTCCGTCATTACCAGCTCCGATATGCCTTGACCTTATAAGCATGCCGCAAATGTGGGCTGCTGTGCACCACTGTGTAGCAGATGAACCTGTGGGAGCTGGACTTGCCAGCGATCGAGCGCGAAGCGGTCGCAATTCAGGCGCCACCTTATGTGCTGGCTGGAGTGGCCTCATTGCTGGCAAGCCAGCTCCCACAGGTGATTGGGTACATATTTATATTCATGTGTGTACTTAAGTAGCTGTTGAGTGGGTACATATTCACTGGCCCGTTACCTGATTTCTCAGTTTTCTACCTCTAGCGTTTGACCGTTTGGTCAGTTTAATCAGCCGTTCAGCAGCTCATAAAAAATATTTATCAGATAAAAATCAACGAGATATTGGCCTTTTACGACGCCGGAGGATTTTCCGCTGCCTGCCATCTGGCACAAAAATTGTTCATCGATAATCGTAATACAAAAATTGTATGCAATCTTTGTATGCATCAGCGCAGGGCAGCGCCAACACTGCGGTCCCACTCTTCAAATCCAACAATAATTCGCTGCGGTACCCTCATTCAGGGGCTGCAGAAGGAGCCCGGGGAACATGCAATCGGATACTTCCAACCCGCTGCAAACCTCCTACCTGCCGCCGCAGGCCGCATCGGTCGAGCAGGGGGGGCTTAGCCCCAAGCTGCATAACGCCGACCTTGCGCCGACCAAGGCCGAAGGCCGGCGCTGGGGCGGTTACAGCATCTTTGCCTTGTGGACCAACGATGTGCACAACATCGCCAACTATTCCTTCGCCATGGGCCTGTTCGCCCTCGGCCTGTCCGGCTGGCAGATGCTCGCAGCACTGAGCATCGGTGCCGTGCTGGTGTACTTCTTCATGAACCTCTCGGGGTACATGGGGCAGAAAACCGGGGTACCGTTCCCGGTGATCAGCCGCATGAGCTTCGGCATTTATGGCGCGCAGCTGCCAGCGATCATCCGTGCGGTGATCGCCATTGCCTGGTTCGGCATCCAGACCTACCTGGCCTCGGTGGTGTTGCGGGTGCTGCTGGTGGCGGTGTCGCCCGACCTCGCACGCTTCGACCATGACACGATCCTCGGCCTGTCCAGCCTCGGCTGGGCGAGTTTTATCGCCATCTGGCTGGTGCAGCTGGTGATCCTCACCTTCGGCATGGAGATGGTGCGCAAGTACGAATCCTTCGCCGGGCCGGTGATTCTTTCCACCGTGCTGATCCTGGCGATCTGGATGTACCTGCGGGTCGACGGCCAACTGGCCTGGTCGGTCGGTGAGCCGCTGAGCGGTTGGGCCATGTGGACCCAGGTGTTTGCCGGTGGCGCGCTGTGGCTGGCGATCTACGGCACGCTGATCCTCAACTTCTGCGACTTCGCCCGCTCGGCGCCGTGCCGCAAGACCATCCGCGTCGGCAACTTCTGGGGCCTGCCGGTGAACATCCTGGTGTTTGCGGTGATCAGCTTTGTGTTGGCCGGGGCGCAGTTCAGCATCGATGGCCGGGTGATCGACAGCCCGACCCAGATCGTTGCCGCGATTCCCGACAAGACCTTCCTGGTCCTCGGTTGCCTGGCGTTTCTGATCGTCACCGTGGCGGTGAACATCATGGCCAACTTCGTTGCGCCTGCGTTCGTGCTCTCGAGCCTGGCGCCCAGCCGCCTGAACTTTCGCCGCGCCGGGCTGATCAGCGCCACCCTGGCGGTGCTGATCCTGCCCTGGAACCTCTACAACAGCCCGCTGGTGATCGTCTACTTCCTCTCCGGCCTGGGCGCGCTGCTGGGGCCGCTGTACGGGATCATCATGGTCGACTACTGGCTGATCCGCAAAGCCCAGGTGCATGTGCCTGACCTGTACAGCGAAGCGGCCAGCGGCACCTATCACTACACCCGCGGGGTCAACTACAAGGCGGTGGCTGCCCTGGTGCCCTCGGCCATCGCCGCCGTGGTGCTGTCACTGGTGCCGGCCTTCAGTGCCCTGACGCCGTTCTCCTGGTTCTTCGGCGCCGCCATCGCCGGCGGCGTGTACTACCTGATCTCTGATCGCAACAAACACTACGTGGACTGTTCCGGCGAGCACTTTGCCGTCGACAGCGCCCAGCACTGAGTTCTGCACAAGGAATACCGCAATGAGAATTTTGGTCGTCAACGTCAACACCACGGTATCGATCACCGACGCCATTGCCCGCCAGGCGCGCAGCGTGGCTTCGCCAGGCACCGAGATCGTCGGCCTGACCCCGCGTTTTGGCGCAGAATCGGTGGAGGGCAATTTTGAAAGCTACCTGGCTGCGGTGGCGGTGATGGAACGGGTACTCAGCTATGACCAGCCGTTCGATGCGGTAATCCAGGCCGGGTACGGCGAGCACGGCCGCGAAGGCCTGCAGGAGCTGCTCAATGTGCCAGTGGTGGACATCACCGAGGCGGCGGCCAGCGTCGCCATGTTGCTGGGCCATCGGTACTCGGTGGTCACCACCCTGGACCGCACCGTGCCGCTGATCGAAGACCGCCTGAAGCTGGCCGGGCTGGACAGCCGCTGCGCCTCGGTGCGCGCCAGTGGCCTGGCGGTGCTGGAGCTGGAGGAAGACCCGGAGCGGGCGATCGAGTCGGTGGTGCGTGAAGCCGAGCAGGCGGTCACGGTCGACAAGGCCGAGGTGATCTGCCTGGGCTGCGGTGGCATGGTCGGGCTGGAGGATCGGATTCAGGCGCGCACCGGGGTGCCGGTAGTGGATGGGGTGACGGCGGCGGTGGCGTTGGCAGAATCCCTGGTGCGCTTGAAGTTGAGTACGTCCAAGGTGCGCACCTATGCGACGCCGCGGCAGAAGCAGATTCTGGGGTGGCCTCGGGCGTTATTGGGATGAATCCCACAGTAAACAGCCGCTGCTGATGAAAAAGGCCCGCAATGTGCGGGCCTTTTTACTCAGTGGTGTTTGTACTTACGCTTGTGCTTGTGTTTATGCCCACCGGAACTGTGCCGGTCGTCATCGGCAATGTTGTTGCCCAGGGCGCCACCGGCCGCGCCGCCCAGGCCGGCACCGATGGTCGAGCCGGTTCGCCCGCCCAGCTGGTTGCCAATCACCGAGCCACCGGCCGAGCCCAGGCCGCCGCCAATCGCGGCCTCGGTGCGGTTGCCCTTGCGCGCGCCCACTGCGCTACCGGCCGCGCCACCGACGCCGGCACCAATGGCCGCGCCCGTGCTGCCGCCGATCTGCTGACCGACCACGTTACCCAGCGCCCCGCCCAGGCCACCGCCGATGGCGGCAGTACCATCCCCGGCGGCCATGGCGCCCTGGGAGAGCAGGATACCCAGCGTCAATGCAGGTAATGAAATACGCATGTCTTTAGCCTCAGGTAATTCGGGAGTTAGGGGTGAAACAGGGCAGATCAATCGTCATCATCGTCGTCGTCACGGTCGCGACGGCGGTCATGGTCGTAGTTTCGGTAGCGGTCGTCATCGCGGTAGCGTTTGTAGCTGCGATGCTCGTAACCGTCGCGATCATCCCAGTCGCGGGAGTAGCGGTGGTCACGGTCGCCACGGCGGTAATCGTCGCGGTCGTAATCGTGGTAGTAGCAACCGGAGGCGGCCAGTACGCTGGCGATCACGGCGATTTGCGTCAGCTGTTTCAGCACTGAGGGTCCTTGATCCGCAGGGCGGTAGGGAAGGTAATAACTCAGACTGTGTTTCCGGGATTTTGTTTCCGCGCCAGCGTTGTAATTTGCAGCAACAAAAAAGGCCCACCGAAGTGGGCCAAACGTTCTGAAGGGAGGACGCTCAGGATAAAACCTGGCCGGTTAAGCCGTCGTTAAGGCCTTGTGCTGGTCGCCGCTAGCAACCGTGAAGTTGACAGGCACCCACACCTGGGCCAAGTTGCTCGCCTTCAAGCCTGACTTCGGTCGGGCTTTTGTTTTTTCTCGCAGGGAGGGGGGCACAAACATGGACTGGAAAGCGCTGGAAAACAGCCTGGTCGACTCGGCTCGGGCAACGCTCGAGGCGTTGCTTGCCGACGGGGTCGCCCCCCTTTACGGCGCCGCCTTTCATGCCAGCTACCGTGAAGAGGAACGGGTCATCGACCTGCCATCGTTTGCCGCCAACAGCCTGGCGGCACTGGATGAGGATCATCCCCGGCGCAAGCAGCAAGGTTTCTGGGGTGTGCAGTGGAACCCGGCGGACTGGCGTTGGGACTGGTTGCTGGAGGATTACGGCAACGCTGCCCTCAATGCCTTGGATGAGCCGCTGCAGACCTATGCCAACCGTGCCGGGCCTGATGCCTGGCAAGCCGCCGAACAGCGCTTTTTGAGGACTGTGGCGCGCGCCGCCAAGGCCCTGAACCGCATTTACGCCAGAGACCCACGGGTCGCCAAGGACTTCATTGTGTTTTTCCATGATGAATACGGCGGGCCGGAGCTGGCGGCCAAAAGCCTTTCGCCACGCCAGTTTGTGCATCATTTCCCCGAGCAGGACGCCACCGAACAGGAGCGCCGTCGTGTCGCTACGCTCGCAGAAGACCAGCAGGTCAGCTACTACCTGAACTGCCTCTCCCGCCCCCAGGCTATTGATGGTGAGGAGGCCAGCCGCTGGCTGATTGGCCGTGGCCGCAGCGCAACGGCTGCGCTGGTGCACACTTTGCAAAACGGCCCGCAGCGATGGCGGGCGGCGATGATCCTCGGCCTGGCCGGGGTCGCCGAGGCGGCGGCAATCGACGCGTTGCGCCTGCAAGTGGTCAACGGCAAAGACCCGAGCACGCGTCGCTGGAGTGCCAGCGCCCTGGGTTACCTGGGCGATTTTGACTGGTTGCTGGCGCAGGCGGCTGATGCGCAACTGGCTAACCTTTCGGTGGCTGGCTGTTGCGCCAGCCTCAGGGCTTTTCGTGATCAGGGCGCGCAGCGGCTGGTACTGGATTACCGTCCTCTCGAAACCCTGCTGCAGCGCTATCCGCAGTGCGCAACGGAAGCTGAGGAGACGATCAAGCCGGGCTCCAGTTACTGCACCATCGACACCAGCGATATTGACGAAGCCGTGCGCGGCCTGACGTCTGAGCATGTCGCCATTCGCCGCCATGCCGCCTGTGTGCTAAACAACCGGCGCCTGGGCAAGCGCAAGCTAGCAGCGGCCCTGGCCGCGCTGCAGGAATGCCTCAAAGATGCTGACCCGAAGGTGGCCTACCTGGCTGGCTTGACCCTTGAGTCGCTGCAACACTGAGACGAGCAACCTGCCTTTGTCTTGGCCGCCACTGGTCCAGCGGACACAGCTCCACTGTGGGAGCGGGCTTGAGCCGCGATGAGGCCATGTTGGCTGGTTTACGACCGCTTCGCGCTCGATCGCTGGCAAGTCCAGCTCCCACAGGTTCGGTGTGTGCAGATCAATTGTGGGAGCTGGCTTGCCAGATAAGGTGGCGTCTGGATTACGACCGCTTCGCGCCCGATCGCTGGCAAGGCCAGCTCCCACAGGTTCGGTGTGTGCAGATCAATTGTGGGAGCTGGCTTGCCAGATAAGGTGGCGTCTGGATTACGACCGCTTCGCGCCCGATCGCTGGCAAGGCCAGCTCCCACAGGTTCGGTGTGTGCAGATCAATTGTGGGAGCTGGCTTGCCAGATAAGGTGGCGTCTGGATTACGACCGCTGCGCGCTCGATCGCTGGCAAGTCCAGCTCCCGCAGGTTCGGTGCATGCAGATCTATTGTGGGAGCTGGCTTGCCAGCGATGGGGCCCGTCCAGTCGACTCATCAGCCGGCGCCTGCTCGCCTGGCGCCGCAAACACCCAACCATACAAAGGACAGCAACCAGACGTAATACCCATAGGTGTATCCGGTAACGGTGAACTGACCGTCCTCGTCATACAAACTCACCAATTGCCACTGCACCGACAACCCGGCCAGCAAGGCCAGCAGGGCATAGATCAGCCTGCGTCTGGCGCTGCGGGTCCGGTACGCCGCCAGGAACAATGGGTTCGCCAGCCAGGCGAAGTAGCCGAACAGCATGACCGGCAAGCCCAGGATGGAGGCCAGAAAGCCGGAGTTGGTGGTTTGGCTGTAGACCTCGCGCAGCCAGTTGTGCTCCTCGCTGTGCACCGCGGGTAGCACCAGGCTGAGCAGGTAGAGGGCCAGCCCCAGGTCTCGCGGCTCAAGCCGTCGCGGTCGCCACTTGATCACCGTGGCAACTCGATACGCGCCACCAGGCCGCCGCCGCGGCGGTTGCTCAGCTGCAGCTCGCCGCCTTGTTCACGCACCGCCGAGCGCGCCGACGACAGCCCCAGGCCAACGCCACCGGTATCGCGGTTGCGTGAGGACTCCAGGCGAAAGAACGGCATGAACACGTCTTCCAGTGACGCGTCGGGAATGCCCGGGCCACGGTCACTGATGTCGATCACGATGGCGTGTTCGGTGCTGCTCAGCCGCACTTCGGGCTCGCGCGCATACTTCAGGGCGTTCTCCAGCAGGTTGGTCACGGCGCGTTTCAAGCCCAGCGGCCGACCGATGAAGACCAGGTTGGACGGCCCGTCGAAGGCCACATCGATGTGTTGATCGCGATAGTCGTCGATCAGGGTCTGCAGCAGTTCGGCGAGGTCGAACGGGGTGGTTTCTTCCAGCCGGGTCTCGTCACGAAAGAACCCCAGTGCCGCATTGATCATGCTCTGCATTTCATCGACATCACGGAACAGCTTGCGCTGTTGCTCCGGGTCGTCGATGAACTCGCCGCGCAAACGCATGCGCGTCAGGGGCGCGCGCAGGTCATGGGAAATGGCCGCGAGCATCTGCGTGCGTTCGGCCACGAAGTGCTGGATCTGCGCCTGCATGGTGTTGAAGGCGGTGATTGCCTGGCGCCATTCATGGGGGCCTTCAAGGCCAATGGGCGGGGCGCGAAAGTCACTGCCAAAGCGCCGCGCGGCACGGGCGAAACGCTGCAGGGGCCCGGCCAGTTGACGGGTGCCGACCCAGGCCACCAGCAGTGCGGCAACCAGCGCCAGGACGCCGATGATGGTAAAGCGCATGGCCACACTCAGGCCCCAGCTGCGGTACGGTGGGGTGAAGGCCAGCCAGCTGCCATCGTTGATCTGCATGACCAGTTTGTAATGGGCATCAGGGCTGTCTGCCGGCCAGTCGCTGGGCTGAAAGCCTTCAAGGTGTCGCGGGCTGTCGGCCAACAGGCGCTGCAGCGGCGGGGCTTCCTCCAGGGTAATTCGTGCCCCTGGCCCGGGCAGTTGCAGGTCGGCGCGCTGGCGGCTCCACTGCACTTGCAGCAGTGGGTTGCTGGCCGCGCTGGCCAGCGTCGGGCGCAGTTCAGGCGGCGCGGCTTCGAGGGTGCGGGTGGTCACGGCGATCTGTTCGAGCAGGCCGGTCTGGGTCAACGGCGGACGCGCCCAGACCCCGGCCAGTTGCACGAACAATACATTGAGCACAACCGAGGTCAGCATCGCGGCGATGATGGTCAGGGCAATGCGCCGGCTGATGCTGTCGCGGCGCAGGTCGAGGCGGATCACGAGCGGCTGACCTTGGCACTGAACAGGTAACCGCCATTGCGCACCGTGCGGATCAACTCCGGGCGCTTGCTGTCGGGTTCGATCTTGCGCCGCAAGCGGCTGACCTGCACGTCAATGCTACGGTCAAAGGCTTCATGGCCCTGGCCGCGGGCCAGGTCAATCAACTGCTCGCGGGTGAGGATGCGCTGCGGGTGTTCGAGGAATACCAGCAGCAGGTCGAACTCGCCGGCCGACAACGGCACCATGACGCCTTCAGGGGTGCGCAGCTCGCGCCGGGTGACGTCCAACTGCCAGTTGTCGAAATGAATCAGCGGGCGGCTTTCCTCGCTGCTTGGCCGCAGCTGCTCACCGGCCCGGCGCTGCACCGCACGCAGGCGGGCGAGCAGTTCGCGGGCATCGAAGGGCTTGCCCAGGTAGTCGTCGGCGCCCAGCTCCAGGCCGACGATGCGGTCGCTGAGCTCGTCCATGGCGGTGAGCATGATGATCGGGATGCCGGTGCTGGCGCGCAGCTTCTGGCACAGGCTCAGGCCGCCTTCGCCGGGCAGCATCAGGTCGAGAATGATGATGTCCGGGCGCTGCAGTTCGATGGCCGCCCACATGGCCTCGCCGTTGCCGGCCAGGTCGACTTCATAGCCGTGGCGGACAAAGAACTTCTTCAGCAGGGCACAAATTTCCAGGTCGTCATCGACAATCAGCAGTCTGCTCACGTTGCGGTCCATGGGCCGTGAAAAGTGCGTATCTAAAACCATTCTGCGCTGCCGGTCATTTATTTCAATCTCGCAACATTCCTGCAGCGCCGACACAAAGCGGACATCAGCCTGCAAAAGCCCTGGGGCACGCTGTGGCCCGTTCATTCAAGGGAGTTTTCCATGCCGGCCACACACCCGACCAACGGCTTCGACAGCAGCCAGTCGCTGACCCTCGACCTGCGTACCCAGGAACTCTGGCGCAATGCGCTGCTCAGTTACCAGGACTCGCGCCTGGGCTTGTCCAGCGACGGCAGGCACATGATCCTCAGCCACTATTTCGAGCGTTACAGCCCCACCAGCAACCAGTGGATGGAGTACAGCTACAAGATCCCCTTGGGCGAACTGGTGCACTGGATCATGAGCCAGGGCGAGCTGCACGTGGACCGCTCCACCAGCACCCCGAACCCGGCCAATGACGGTTTTGGAGGCTGAGATGCGCAAACAATTGATCGTACCGCTGCTGAGTGCCTCGCTGTTGCTGGCCGGTTGCAGCCAGAACAAGGTCAGCCCCAAGGAGTACTCGGGCTTTCTGCGCAACTATGACCAGTTGAGCGAGCACAAGACCGCCTCCGGTGACGCGGTGCTGCGCTGGGTCAGCCCCAAGCTGCGCATGGAGCGCTACAGCCAGGTGTACATCGCCCCGAGCCAGTTCTACCCGATGCCCAAGGCCAGCGCGCAGATCCCCGCGGCCACGCTCAAAGCGGTCACCCAGTACTACGATGCGGCGCTCAAGCGTGAACTGGGCAAGGTCCTCAACCTGGTCGAGCAACCCGGGCCGCACACCTTGATCGTGCGCCCGGCGATCACCTCGGTGGGGGCCCATACCCAGGCGCTGCACTTCTATGAGTACCTGCCGGTGACCTTGGTGGCGGCCGGGGTCAGCAGCGCGGTGGGCATTCGCGACCTCGACAGCGTGATCGCCACCGAGGCGGCGTTCCTCGATGGCGGCAGCCGCGCGGTGGTTGCCGAAGTGGTGCGCAAGGGCACCGGCCTGCCGTTGGAGAACGACGATCAGGTGATGACCGCCGACAACCTCAAGGTGGTGCTCGATGGCTGGGCGCGGGACTGGCGGGTAGCCGCCGAAACCCTGCAGCAGCGAAAGCGCGGTGCCGTCACAGGGCAAACAGCCAAGGCACCATGATCACGCTGGCCACCATCACCAGCAGGGTGAACGGCACCCCGACCTTGACGAAATCGCCGAAGCGATACTGGCCGGGGCCGAGCACCAGGGTGTTGACCGGCGATGACACCGGGGTCATGAACGCCGCCGAAGCCGCCAGGGCGACGATCATCGCAAAGGGGTAGGGCGAGGCGCCCAGTTGCTCGGCGGTGGTCACCGCCACCGGCGCCATCAGCACCGCGGTGGCGGTGTTGGAGATGAACAGGCCGATGATTGCGGTGATGGCGAACAGGCTGGCGAGAATCACATAGGGCCCGGCACTGCCAAGCATTTGCACCAGGCCGTGCACGGCCAGGGCGATGCCGCCGGTTTTCTGCAGGGCCAGGGCAAATGGCAGCATGCCGACGATCAGCACCAGGCTTTGCCAGTGGATGGCGCGGTAGGCGCTGTTCATGTCGATGCAGCGCCCGGCGCCCATCAGCAGGCAGCCAATCAGCGCGGCAATCACGTTGGGCACCACGCCGCTGACCATCAACCCGACCATTACCGCCAGGCTGATCAGCGCATAGGGCGCGCGATTGCCGGCCGGGGCGACATTGTCGATTTCGGCCGGCAGGCTCAGCACCAGGAAGTCCCGTGGTTGGGTCTGCAACTGGCGAATGGCTTTCCAGGTGCCGATCACCAGCAGGGTGTCGCCGAGCTTGAGCTTTTCTTCCACCAGTTGTTCTTCAATGGCGGCCTGGTCGCGGCGCAGGCCGACCACGTTGAGGCCCCAGCGGCTGCGGAAGGTCAGTTCCAGCAGGCTTTTGCCGATCAGCTGCGAGCCCGGCGGCACCGCCACTTCGGCCATGCCCACTTCCTGGGACTGGTCGATGAAGTAGGCCGCCTTGAAGTGCAGCGGTTCCAGTTGCATGCCCTGGCATAGGCTGCGCAGGTCGTCCTTGGGCGCGAACAGGTCGAGCAGCAGCACATCGCCTTCGTGCACCGTGGTGCTCGAATCGGGGCTGAGCACGCGGGTGGTGAACTTGTGCTGGCGCTCGATGCCGACCACGCTGGCGCCGTGTTCGGTGCGCAGTTTCAGCTCGCTGAGGCTATGGCCGATCAGCGGCGAGCCGGGGCGCACACGCAGGCGCCGTTCGCGGCCGGCAAGCTTGTAGTCGATGATCAGGTCGAGCAGGGTACGGCGGGTTTGCGCGCTGCCGTCCTTGCGCACTTCACCGCCCAGCCAGTGGCGGGTCAGCAGCATGTAGCCAACGCCAAGCAACAGCACCACCAGGCCGAACGGGGTAAAGCTGAAGAAGCTGAAACCGCTTTCGCCATGACGCACCAGTTCGCTGTGCACCACCACGTTGGGCGGGGTTGCCACCAGGCTGAGCATGCCACTGATCAGCCCGGCGAAAGCCAGCGGCATCATCAAGCGGCTGGGCGAGACCTTCATCCGCGCAGCGATGCTCAGCACCACCGGAATGAAGATCGCCACCACCCCGGTGGAACTCATCACCGAACCCAGCCCGGCTACGCAGACCATCAGCAACACGATCAGCCGCGCTTCGCTGTTACCGGCGCGGTCGGCCATCCACTCGCCGATGCGGTAGGCGATGCCGGTGCGCACCAGGCCTTCGCCGATCACGAACAGGGCGGCGATCAGCACCACGTTGGGGTCGCTGAACCCGGCCAGGGCTTCCTGCACACTGAGGATGCCCAGCAGCGGCAGGGCGACGATCACCAGCAGGGCGACCACGTCCATGCGCGGCCGATTGGCGATGAACAGGGCCACGGCGGCGAACAGCAAGCCGAGCACCCAGAGCAGTTGGGGATTCATGCAATCTTCCTGGTACCTGAAGGCTGCAAGTCTGGCAGAAAATCCCCGCGTGTTTGTTGATGTGCTGCAGCGCGAGGGGCATCACCGGGTATTGGTGGTAGAGTTGCCGGCGTTTTTCATCATTCAAGGAAGAAAGGTTTGAGCCAGAACACCAGCAACTGGAAGGGCACCGCCCTGGCTTTCGGTTTGATCGGCTGCATCACGCTGATCGGCTACATCATCGACTACACCACCAAGGTCAATGTGTTCCTGATCTGGGATAACAAGGCCTTCTCCTACATTGCCATCTGCTTGAGCCTGGTGGCCCTGTCTGTGCTGGGTACCTTTCTGCTCAATCACAAGAACGCCGATACCAATGTATTCGGCAGCCTGCTGGTGTTGGCGATGGCGGGTATTTCGCAGCTGATTTTCGGTTTCGAGGCGTCCGTTTTTCTGTGCCTGGCCGGGCTGTATGTGGCCGGTGCTATCGGCCTGGCCATCGGTTTTGGCAACAAGCGCGCGATCGAAGCCGCAGAGGCCGACGAGCCGCTGTAGGTCAACCTTCGCTCAATTGCTGGCGCAGCGCCCTGAGGTCGCGGGTGTCCATTACATAGGTGCGCGCCAGCCAGTCGCCGGGCCGCTGGCAATAGCGCGACTCGGCGCACAGCCAGACCACGATCAGGCCGAAGGCTGCCTCGATCGGCCGGGTGATGCCGCGCAGCAGCGCCTGGAGCAAACTGGGGGGCTGGCCGGCACGGTTGATCACGCTCAGCCCCAGCAGCAGCTTGCCCGGTGTTTGCCCGCGCATCAGGTACTCGAACAGCGGAAAGTACAGCAGTTGCATCAGCAGCATGCCGTCTTCGCCACGGCCAAGGCCCAACAGGGCCAGGGCGAACCAGGCGCCGAAGGCGAGCAGGGTATCGAGCAACCAGGCGCCGATGCGGCGAATGATCAGGGTGGTGCGGGAGACGTGCATGGTCGGAGGCTCGCATTCCTGGTTGTAAGGCACACGACTGCAGGGCGGCCGGTGCTTTATGCATCCGGGTTGTCTCTTTGACGCCAGGGCAATGCTACAGTCACGTTTTTTTCGACGAGGATGAGTCATGCGGGTAGTAATGGCGATGGTCGCTGCAGCGTTGTTGGCCGGTTGTGCGTCTTCGGCCATGGAGGCGGCGCGCAGCCAGGCGCCCACCAAGGCCTTCAGTTCGAGCAAGGCGGCGGATGTGGTTGCCCAGTGCATCCAGTTCGGCTGGCAGGACGAGGAGGTCTTTGGCGTCGACGCCAGCGGTTACCTGGAGCCTGGCAAACAAGGCGGCTTCACCGTGTACACCCGCGAGGCCGAATCCTTTGCCGACATCCGCGCCCAGGGCGGCAGCACCGCAGTCAGCTACTACGCCAAGCACAACGACAGTGTCGCCCTGCGCCGCATGGCTGCCCTGGCCACCTGCCTGTAAGCCTGCCTAGCGGGGCATGTACCTGAGCTGCCAGCGTCGCGGGATTTTCAGCGAGAGCAAACCCAGCGTCGTCGCCAGCACGGCGCTGAACAGCAGCGCCGCCAGGTCGAAAGCCTGCTCCAGCAGCACCCCGAGCACGGCGCCGACGAACATCCCGGTCCAGGGAATCAACTGCACCCGCCAGCCTTGCCGGCGCTCGCCCAGCAGCGCCCGGCCCAGGCCACGGCCGAAGCGCGAGAGGGCGCCGGTGACGTAGGTGAGGCCGATCGGCAGGCCGTTCACTTCCTCGACCACGGCGTTGATCATGCCCATGGCGGCGACTGCCGACACCAGGGCCGGCAGTTGCAGCGTGCTCGGCAGCAACGCCGCCAGTGCCAGCAGCGCGGCGATGACCAGCAACAATGGGCATGGGCGGCGACCGCTCAGGCCCGCAATCACCACCCCCAGGGCGTTGCCCACGACAAAGGCCAGCAGCACGGCAGCGATGCGCAGGGTCGGCCCCAGCTCGCCGTCGCCCAGCGATACCGCCAGGCGTGTGGTGTTGCCGCTCATGAACGAAACGAAATCGCCGGTGGCCATGAAGCCAATGGCGTCGGTCATGCCGGCCAGCACCGACAGCGCGGCGACAAAGTACAGACCGACCTTGCCGCGCAACCGGGCGGCTCTGGCAGACGAGGAGGTAGAACCTGGCAGCATCCTTGGCGCTCCCGATAGGCGATGAGTGGGGTTAGCGTTGTTGCCTCAGCCGTGCTTCGAGTCCGGCAATGGCAGGGTGTTCGGACCGGGAGCCAAGCGCCTGCCAGTATACATAAGCTGTCAACTTCGGGTTTGCCCAGCGGTGATCGCAACTCCCTATGGGAGCCGGCGTTGCCGGCGATGGGCTGCAAAGCAGCCCGGGTTCACCTCAGAAGGTGTAATCCACCGTCGCAAAGTACGACCGCGGCTCACCCATCAGCCACTGCTCGCCACTGTGTGCGGTGGCCGCATAACGCCGGTCCAGCAGGTTGTTCAACTGCAAGCCCAGGCGCACATCCGGCAGCACCTGCCAGCCCAGGTTGGCATCGACCACGGTAAAGCCCGGCACGCTCCGGGAGTTGGCGGTGTCGGCATAACGCTCATCGACATAACGCAGGCCCATGCCAGCATCCACGTTGTGGCTCAAGCCTTTGCTGACCCACAGGTTGGCGGTACGCCGTGGCACATTGCTTGGGCGGTTGCCGGCACGGGAGACGGTTTGCCCGCCCACTGTCTGGTCGAAATCGTCGTACTTGGCGCGCACCAACGAGGCGTTGGCCGAGACGTGCCACTGGTTGGCCAGGGCCAGTTCCAGGGTCGCTTCCAGGCCATCGGAGGTCTGCTGCCCGGCCTGTTCCTTTTGATGGGTGTCGGGGTTATCGACCAGCAGCTTCTTCTTGACGATGTGATAGGCCGCCAGGGTCCACTCGCCGCGGCCGTCCCAGAACAGTTGCTTGAGGCCGAATTCGGTCTGCTTGGCTTCGGTCAGGTCGAACTGCTGCTGGGTCGGGCTCAAGGTGACCAGGTCGCTGACGCCATCTTCGCTGGTGGAGTACTGGCCGTACAGACTCAGCTCGTCGTTGACCGCGAACACCAGCCCGGCGCGCCAGTTGCCGCCGTTGAGGCTGCGGTCCGTGCGGGTGTCGTTGACCAGGTTGTTGCGGTCGATGTGGTTCTGGTCGCGGCGAATGCCGGTCACCAGCGACCAGCGCTCCGACAGCTGCGTGCGGTTCTCGGCGAACAGGGCAAAGGTGCGGGTGGTGCTGTCGGTCTGCGGGCGGGTCGGATCTTTACTGTGGAAGTACCCTGGCGCCGGCTGCCATGGGTCGATGAAGTCGCCGCCGATGTCGTTGTACGGCGAGTTGCTGTCGATGCCGAAACGGATGCGGTTGTATTCGGCGCCGACCACGGTCTTGCTGGCCAGGCCAAACAGCGAATGGTCAAAGGTAAAACTCTGACGGTCGCCGATCTGCTCCTGATCGTGCTTGATTTCAAGGTAACTGCCACGCTGCAGTTGGCCGACGCTGTTGTTCCAGCTGTAGTCCTCGGCGTTGCGCCAGTGCCGGCGGCTCTTGAGGTAGTACAGCTGGTTGCTGGCGCTGATCGAATCGCTGATGGCCCAATCAGTGTTAAAGCGGGTCCATTCGTCGTGGTAGTGCTGGGCCGAATCCTTGAGGTTGTAGTTTTTCTTGCCCAGGCTGTCGCGGTAATGGCCGTCGATCAGCGGCGTGCCGAAGTAGTTCATCGGCTCGGCGTCGCCGCGCTCGTGGGCGAGGGTGAAGCTCAGGTCGTCGCTGGCGTCGAAGCGCAGGGCGGCGCTCATGGCCAGGTTCTTCGAGTCGCCACGGTCGATCCAGCCGTTGCTTGCCTGGCGGTTGAGGGTCATCCGGTAGCTCAGCCGCTCGCTCAGCGAACCGCCGCTGTCCAGGCCCAGTTGCTGGCGATCGTAAGACCCGTAGCCCAGGCGCAGCTGGTTGCGGATCTCGCCGGCAAACGGCTTTTTCGCGATCACGTTGATCACCGCACCCGTGGCGCCTTCGCCGTACAGCACCGAGGCCGGGCCGCGGATCACGTTGATGCGCTCGACCATCCACGGGTCGACCGGGAAGCTCTGGGTGCCGGCGCCGGTGTACATCCGCGAACCGTCGAACAGGGTCATCACCGAGCCGTGACCGCTGAAGCCGCGGGCCGACAGCGCCGTGTTGCCGTTGCCCGGGGTGGCCACCGAGGTGATGCCCGGCGAACGGGTCACGGCGTCTTGCACGGTGAGGTTGTTGCGTCCCTCGATGACCTCGCCTGCGAGGCTGCTGGTGCTGGCCGGGGTGTCCATGGCGCTGAGGTTCAGGCGCGAGCCGGTCGGCAGCGGGGTGGCCAGGCTGATGGTTTCGTTGTCGCTGCTGCTGGTGATGGCCGTCGAGGGCAGGGCCAAGGTAGAAGGGCGGGTGTCATCGGCGAAAGCCGGCACGCAGAAGGCCAGGCAGGGAGCCAGGGCATTGGCCGCCAGGGTGTGAAGCTTGGAGTTACGGGACATGTCGTTCCACAGTCAACAGGAAGAATGAATCCCGGAGGGAACAACGCACGGAGGAATGGCGCGCGCAGGCGAACGCCAACCGGCCTGCGCCCGCCCACCGCGGGGTTGCCAAACAAAAGCCTCAGGCCGGTCTCCGGGCTTGCGAGGGTCATGAAGGCCTTCACCTTCCCATGCCGGAGCACAGTGGTGTTTCGAAGGCTTCGCTCGCTTACCGTTGCGGGGGCAGCGCCGGACTAGTCATTGGCATGACGCACCGGCTTCCCGTTTCACCCTGCGCACGGCGGCGCAGGACACCTGAAACTGGCGCGCATCTGAACACTGAAAGCCTTTGCAGTCAACGGCTTGGGAATCTGAGCAGATCAGCCGGCAAGCCGGCTCCTGTAGGAGCGGGCTTGACCCGCGATGATGCCAGCACAGTCAATACAGATTCAACGCCCGCGCTTGCGCGACACCACCGCCTCGATATTCTTGCGCCCGATCAGCACCGGCTGCTTCGGCTCCTCCAGCCACTTGTACATCACCAGGCTGTCCACCAGCCCCAGGCGCGCATGCCGGTAGGCCTTGGGCAAGCGCCCGACGATTGCAAAGCCAAGCTTCTGCCACAAGGCCACCGCCACCTCGTTGCTCGACACCACCGAGTTGAACTGCATGGCCAGAAAACCCAGCTCCCGCGCCAACTGCTGCGAATGCTCGCACATCAACCGGGCCACACCGCGCCCGCGGGCGGCATCGCAAACCATGTAGCCGCAATTGCTGACATGGTTGCTGGGGCCGGCGGCATTGGCCTTGAGGAAGTAGGAGCCGAGCAGCACGCCATCTTCTTCGGCCACCAGGGTCTGCAGCGGCGCGTCCAGCCACAGCTGGCGGGCTTGCTCCTGGTTCATGGCCGGGTCGAAGGCATAGGTTTCGCAGGCGCTGACAATGGCCTGGAAGGTCGGCCAGAAGCGCTCGAAGTCAGCGGCGGTCATGGGGCGGATGTGGATCATGGGGGTTCCTGAAAACGGTTCGCCTGCTAGCTTATGCGAAAATGCCAGGAAGTGGGTGAGGCGCGGCGTTGGCCGCGCACTCACTTGTGGGGAATTTACTGCTCTGCCTTGCCCACCGCATCCAGGGCCCGCGCCGAGTACACCAGCGCCGCCCCGGCATTCATCGCCACGGCCACGCCCAGGGCTTCGGCGATTTCCTCGCGGCTGGCGCCTTGCTTGACCGCCTGGGCCGAATGCACGGCGATGCAGCCGTCGCAGCGGGTAGTCACCGCCACGGCCAGGGAGATCAGCTCGCGGGTCTTGGCGTCCAGGTGGTTGGTCTTGGCTCCGGCGCCGCTGGCGGTCATGTAACCGTTGACCGTGTCGGGAGAGAGTTGCTTGAGATCGCCAATGCCGGCCATCAACTGATTACGGTAGGCATCCCAGTCCATCATGCTCATTGTCTTCACCTTGGTGTGGTTGGCAACTAGAACAGTGAAGCTAGTTTTTTTTGCGGCAGGGCGCCGTTGGTCGATGGTCGGGGAAAAGCAGGACTTTAGGAGGGGACCCATCGCGGGGCAAGCCCGCTCCTACAAGGAGCTGGCTTGCCTGCGATAGCGGTCTGAATCAGATATAGATGAACACCAGCACCAACGCCGCCACCACCGCCCATTTCTCCAGGTAGTAACGGGTGCGGTTGCGCTTCTTCAGCGCCTTGCCGCGCTCGCGGATCTTGTAGATGCGGGTGAACAGCCGGTTGATGCCACCGGTCTTGTCGCCGGCATCGTTGGGCGCGGCCGCCGCGGCCATCACGCTGCGGCTGAACCAGCGGTTGAACGCCGTGGCCCAGCGGTACTTGAGCGGACGCTCGACGTCGCAGAACAGAATGATGCGGTTGTGTTCGGTCTGGTTCGAGGCGTAGTGGATGTAGGTTTCATCGAACACCACCGCCTCGCCGTCGCGCCAGGCGTAGTTCTCGCCGTCAACGCAGATGTAGCAGCCGTCATCGTTGGGCGTGTCCAGGCCCAGGTGGTAACGGTACGAGCCTGCGTAAGGGTCGCGGTGGCGCACCAGCTTGGAGCCCGGAGGCAGGGTGGCGAACATCGCCGCCTTGACCGTGCCGATGCCTTGCAGCAGCTCGGTGGTGCGCGGGCACAGCTTCATTGCCGAAGGGTGGCTTTCGCCGTACCACTTCAGGTAGAAGCGCTTCCAGCCGCTCTTGAAGAACGAGTTGAAGCCGACGTCGTCGTAATTCTGCGAGCTCTTGATCTCGCCGACATGCAGCAGTTGCTGGGCCTCGGCGCGGATTTCCTGCCAGTTGTCCTGCAACGGCTTGAGCTCGGGGAAGGATTCAACCGGCAGGTAAGGCTTGGCCGGCAGCTTGGAGAACAGGTACAGGAACACGTTGACCGGGGCCAGGAAGCTTGAGTGATCACCCAGCTGGCGGGTGACTTTGTGCCGCACCCGGCCACGGAAATGGACGTAGGCAATGGAGAACACGAACAGTAAAACGAGGAAGATTTTCATGGGCGGATACTTGTCGATGTGGCGATGCGCCATGGCATAAGCCCGCCAGCATAAACAATCATCTCCCTGGTTTGTACTAAATGTTACCGGTTGTGTGCCCGACCATAGTGCTAGGCGCAAGCGTTTGCGTTAACGGTTCAGCGCCAGGCGGATGCTTGAGGTAGCGACCGAGGTCCCCAGCGGCCTGGGCTTGCAGCACGCCCACCAGCACCTCGATGCCCGCGGCCTCGAGCAGTGCGATACCGGCCCCGGCATTGCGTGGATCGGGGTCGAGCATGGCCACGCACACACGCTGGATGCCGCGCTTGACCAAGGCGGTGGCGCAGGAAGGTGTGCGGCCATGAAACGAGCAGGGCTCAAGGGTCACGTAGGCGGTGACGTCGTCGGCATCGCCGTCCAGCTGGGCCATGGCCATGGCTTCGGCATGGTGCTGGCCGGGCGCTTGAGTGAAGCCGCGGGCGATGATCTGGCCGTTGCGCACCAGCACGCAGCCCACTGGCGGGTTGGGCAGGCAGGCGGGCAAGGCGCGGCGGCCTTCGCTCAGGGCCTGATGCATGAACAGCTTATCGCTGGGTGAAAAACAATCCATTGTCGTTCAGCTCCTGGGGTAGTGAGTGCGCAGAGGCACGTACACAGCGTAATTCAGCTTGCGCGTCTTTGCCGCCTCACTTGCGGGTGATTTTGTTGCCGGGTACATGCAGGTAGGACATCACGCTCTCGGTCAGTTCGGTGGCCAGTTGCACCGCTTCCTTGTTACGCGCCATGACCCCGGCCACCAGGCCTTCGATCAGTGCCAGCACGGCAATGCTGGAGCTGGTCAGCACCGGGTGATCGGCGGCGGCGAACAGCGTATGACGGGCGATGGGCGCCAGCGGCGAGGCCGGCGAGTCGGTAATCGCCAGCACCGTGGCGCCGCGCTCATGGGCAAAGCGTGAGAGCTGCAGGGTGTCCTGGGAGTAACGCGGCAGGGAAATCGCCAACAGCACGTCCTGGTCAGTGATCGCCGCCAGACGGTAGGCGGCGTTTTCGTTGCCGCCCTCCATGCTGATGGCGCAGGCATCGGCGCAGAACGGTACCAGGGTCGAGGCCGCCAGGCCCGCCAGGTAGACGCTGTTGCCAAAACCCAGCACATAGACCTTGCGGGCCTGGGTCAGGCAGGTGATGAAGGCCTCGAAGGTGTCCGCCGGGTTGATGCTGCGGGTGGTCGCCAGGTTGCTGCTGGCGCTGTGGATCTGCTCGTGCAGGCCGAACTCGCCACCGGGGCGCTGGGCCAGTTCATTGCGCAGCTTGTCCACGGGCGAGACCATTTGTTGCAGGGTGCTCACCAGCTCGGCCTTCATGCCGCTGTAGCCACCCAGGTCCAGGGCCTTGGCCAGGCGGTTGACGGCGGCGGGCGAGGTGGCGGTGGCCTGGGCCATCTCTTCGATGGTCAGGGTGGCCGCCTTGAGCGGGTGACGCAGGATGTAGTCGGCCACCTTGCGCAACGACGGTTGCAACTCGGCGAGGCTTTCCGACAGCTTGCGCATGACCGGCGAGGCGTAGACGGTGGTGTTCTTCGGCGTGCTCGACATCCGTTGCAAGGCTCCCTGAAAGATGCGCCGCAGTGTATCCCAAGCCTCGCCCCGGCGTGCAGTCGGGGCGAGGCCTGGGGGCTTACTTGAGGCTGCCGGCGAGAAACTGGCGCAGCCGCTCGGACTGCGGCCTGGCCAGCACTTCACGAGGGTGGCCACGTTCTTCGGCAATGCCCTGGTGGAGGAACAGCAACTGGTTGGACACCTCGCGGGCAAAGCCCATTTCATGGGTGACCACCACCATGGTCCGGCCTTCGCTGGCCAGGTCCTGCATGACTTTGAGCACTTCGCCGACCAGTTCCGGGTCGAGCGCCGACGTCGGCTCGTCGAACAGCATCACTTCCGGCTCCATGGCCAGCGCGCGGGCAATTGCCACCCGTTGCTGTTCGCCGCCGGACATGTGCGCAGGGTAGGCGTCGCGGCGATGGCTGACGCCGACCTTGTGCAGGTAGTGTTCGGCCTTGTCGCGGGCTTCCTTGCGGTTGATGCCCAGCACCTGCACCGGGGCTTCCATGACGTTGTCCAGCGCGCTCATGTGCGACCACAGGTTGAAGTGCTGAAAGACCATGCTCAGCCGCGCACGCAGGCGTTGCAGCTGACGCGGGTCGGCGGCCCGGAGCCCGCCGCGGGGGCAGCTGCGCAGCTTCAGCTGCTCGCCGTTGACCAGGATCTCGCCGGCGTTGGGTTGCTCAAGCAGGTTGATGCAGCGCAGGAAGGTGCTTTTGCCCGAGCCGCTGGAGCCGATGATGCTGATCACGTCACCGGCGCTGGCCTGCAGCGAGACGCCCTTGAGCACCTGGTGGGTGCCGTAGCTTTTATGCAGGTCGTTGATTTGCAGTTTGTTCATCAGTCAGTACTCGCTGGTGTCAGTCGGTGAGCAGGCGGCCGTGGCGTATCGGCGTAGTGCCGGCGACCTTGGCCAGCCACAGGCCGGGTTGGGCGAAACGCAGGCGTTCACGGGCATAGAGGATGCCGTCGATGCTGGCCCTGACCACGCTGTGGCGATCGCTGAGCGGATCGATCACCTCGAACAGCGGGTCACCCGCCGACACCCATGCCCCCAAGGGTTGCAGATAGCTAACTACCCCAGGGTGTTCGGCATAGGCGTACTGGGCCCCGGCAAAGGGCGTGGCGACGCAGCACTGGCTGGGCGCCTCGGGCCAGTCTCCGCTGATCAGCCCCTGGTCGGCGAGGTAGCCGAGAATCTGCTCGGCGCTGGCCTGGCATTGTTCACGCCCGGTATCAGCCATGCCGCGCAGTTCGACGGTGGTGGCCACGCAGGCCAGGGGAATCTCGGCCTCGGGGAAGTACTCGCGCAGGCGCAGCCAGGGCACCGCACAGGCTTCATCGAAGGCGTCGCCACCGGCGTCCTCGGCCAACAGCACCGCTTCGGCACCCAGGCGGGCCGCCAGCGAGCGCAGGCTTGGCCAGTTCTGCGGCAGGGCGTAGAGCAGCATCACCGATTCGAAGTCGCAGTGCAGGTCCAGTACCAGGTCAGCATCGCAGGCGCTTTGCAGCAACACGCGGCGCAGGCCATCGAGCTCGCTGCGCGCCGCGGGCAACTCGGCGAGGGCTGCGGCCATGGCCCGGCGAATCGTTGCCACGTTGGCCGCGCCGTCACTGCCCAGTTGGCCCTCAAGGCGCGCCACCAGGGCTTCGGTCAAGGGCGGGAAATCGCGGTTGAAGTTCTTGCCGCTGTTGAACTCGAAACGGCCCTGGTGCGTGGCCTGGAACATCTGGCCAATGCCGATCGGGTTGGCCAGTGGCACCAGCTCGATCACGCCACTGAGCCGGCCCTGGGCCTCAAGTTCGCCCAAGCGCCGTTTGAGTTCGACCGCCACCCGCATGCCGGGCAGTTCATCGGCGTGCAGCGACGCCTGGATATAGGCCTTGCGCGGGCCGCTGCCGAAGCGAAACAGGCGTAGGGTGCGCTGGGTGCCGCAGGCGCTCCAGGGCAGAACATGGTCAATTTGCTGCATGAAAGCTCCTTAGTGCTTGCGCGGGGCGAGGTAGGCCAGCCAGCGGCGCTCGGCCAGCTTGAACAGGCGCACCAGCATGAATGTCAGGGCCAGGTAGATCAGCCCGGCGGTAATGAACGCCTCGAAGGGCAGGTAGTAACGGGCATTGAAGGTTTTAGCCGCGCCGGTGATATCGACCAGGGTGACGATCGAGGCCAGGCTGGTGGTCTGCAGCATCATCAGCACTTCATTGCTGTATTGCGGCAGGGCCCGGCGCAGGGCCGAAGGCAGCAGGATGCGCCGGTACATCGTCAGGCGCGACATGCCCATGGCCCGGGCCGCCTCGACCTCGCCACGGGCCGTGGACCGCAGGCTGCCGGCCAGCAACTCGGCGCTGTAGGCGCTGGTGTTGATGGCAAACGCCAGGCAGGTGCAGAAGGTCGCGCTGGACAGGTACGGCCACAGCGCGCTGTGGCGTACGGCTTCGAACTGGGCCAGGCCGTAATAGATCAGAAACAGCTGTACCAGCATCGGCGTGCCGCGGATCACATAGGTGTAGAGCCAGGCCGGATAGCGCAGCAGGCAGTTGCGCGAGACCCGCATCAGGGCCAGCGGGATCGCCAGCGCCAGGCCGCAGGCCAGGGAGATCAGCAGTACCTTCAAAGTCAGCAGGATGCCGTTGCAGTACAGCGGCAGGTTTTGCCAGATCAGCTGATAGTCGAGCATCAAACAACTCCCCTCACAGTTCGGCGGCTTTGCAGCCGACCGAGTAGCGTTTCTCGACGCCGCGCAACAGCAGCAGCGACAGGCTGGTCAGCAGCAGGTACAGGCCGGCCACGGCAACAAAGAAGGTGAACGGCTGATGGGTGGCATCGGCCGCGTTCTTGGCCTTGAACATCATGTCCTGCAGGCCGATCACCGAAATCAGCGCGGTGGACTTGGTCAGCACCAGCCAGTTGTTGGTAAAGCCTGGCAGCGCCAGGCGCACCATCTGCGGCACGCTGATCCGCCAGAACACCTGCAGGGCGCTCATGCCGTAGGCTGCACCGGCTTCGGCCTGGCCTTTGGGGATGGCCAGGAAGGCGCCACGGAAGGTTTCCGAGAGGTAGGCGCCGAAGATGAAGCCCATGGTGCAGACCCCGGCAATGAACGGGTTGATGTCGATGTACTGCTGGTAACCCAGGGCCAATGCCAGGCGGTTGACCAGGTCCTGGCCGCCATAAAACACCAGCAGGATCAGCACCAGGTCGGGGATGCCGCGCACTACCGTGGTGTACAGCTCACCCAGGCGGGCCAGCCATTTGAGTGGCGACAAGCGGCAGGCCGCGCCGAACAGGCCGAGGCAGATGGCCATGGCCATGGCCAGCAAGGCCAGGTTGATGGTCAGCCAGGCGCCATCGAGAATGCTCGATCCGTAGCCATGAAGCATGATGAAAGTCCTCGCCAGCCGGGCTTAGTGGCCGTAGATATCGAACGGGAAGTACTTGCTTTGCACCTGCTGGTAGGTGCCGTTGGCGCGGATCGCCGCGATGGCGGCGTTGAGCCTGGCCAGATTGGCGCTGTCGCCCTTGCGCACGGCAATCCCGGCGCCGCGGCCGAAGTACTGCGGATCGCTGATATCCGGGCCGACCAGGGCAAAGCCTTGCCCGGCCGGGGTCTTGATGAAGCTCTCTGTGGTGTTGACGATATCGGCGAGGGTGGCGTCCAGGCGTCCGGCGGCAAGGTCGAGAAAGGCTTCGTTCTGCGAGGCGTAGCGCACCACTTCGACGCCGGCGCTTTCCAGCTGCTCGGTGGCGAAGCGGTCGTAGGTCGAGGCACGCTGCACGCCGACCCGCTTGCCCTTGAGATCGGTGGTCGGATCGTTGATCTGGCTGCCGGCCTTCATCGCGAACTTGCCGGGCGTGTGGTAGTACTTGTCGGTGAAATCGACCGATTTCAGCCGGTCCTCGGTAATCGACATCGACGACAGCACCGCGTCGATCTTGCGTACTTTCAATGACGGAATCATGCCGTCGAATTCCTGGATCACCCACTGACACTTGACCTGCATCTGCGCGCACAGGGCGTTGCCGATGTCGTAGTCAAAGCCTGCCAGTTCGCCTTGTGGCGTGCGGTAGGAGAAGGGCGGGTAGGCGGCCTCGATGCCGATACGCAGGCTGCCTTGGTCGGCCTGGGCGAATGCGCTGCAGGCACAGAGGGCCAGTGCGCCTAGAAGTCCGGTCTTGTTCATATTCTTGACTCCGGTGGGTGGGGTGCGCATAGAAATGACATGAATAATTTCATAAATCAATTTTATGAAAATAAAAATATCAGTTCGGCGACTGACGGCACATCCGCGCAGGGGTTAGACTCAGCATTCGACCCAAGGAGAGCACGGCATGGCCCCAGGCATTGGCGAAACCGGTGAGCCGTTCAAGCGGCTGTTCTTTGCCCTTGATTGCGGGCCAGAACAGCGCCGGGCCATTGCCCGATGGCGCGGCGAACTGGATATCGGCGCCGCCCGGCCGGTGCCGTCGGCGAACTTTCACCTGACCCTGATGTTCGTCGGTGCCGCCGGCACTGCTCAGTTGCCGGCGATCCTGGCCGCTGCCGCGGGTGTCAAGGTGCCCGGCGAGTTGCTGACGCTGGTGCTCGACCGGCTTGAGGTGTGGCGCCCGGCCAAGGCGTTGGTGCTGGTGCCCAGCCAGACGCCTGCGGCCTTGCGCCAGTTGGCGTACGCGTTGCAGCAGGCGATGCTGCCGTTGGGCATTGTCCAGGACCCGCGGGACTACCGTCCGCACCTGACCCTGGCCCGCGACTACCGTGGCAGTGAGCCTGAAGCCCTGGAGCCGGCAGCCTTTGTGCTGCGCGCGCGGCACTTCACCTTGTTCGAGTCGCGCAAGGGCCAGTACTGGCCGTTGGCGCAGTGGCCGTTATAGTCTACGACGCGCTTCGCGCTTGGCCCGTGATGAGGCCAGTACAGCCAGCACATCAGGTGGTGCCTGGATTACGACCGCTGCGCGCTCGATCGCGGGCAAGGCCAGCTCCCACAAGTCCGGCGTACGGAGCTGGCTTGCCAGCGATGAGGCCGGTACAGCCAGCACATCAGGTGGTGCCTGGATTACGACCGCTTCGCGCCCGATCGCTGGCAAGGCCAGCTCCCACAGGTTCGGCGTACACAGATCCACTGTGGGAGCTGGCTTGCCAGCGATGAGGCCAGTACAGCCAGCTCATCAGGTGGTGTCTGGATTACGACCGCTACGCGCTCGATCGCTGGCAAGGCCAGCTCCCACAAGTCCGGCATACGGAGCTGGCTTACCAGCGATGAGGCCGGTACAGCCAGCACATCAGGTGGCGTCTGGATTACGACCGCTTCGCGCCCGATCGCTGGCAAGGCCAGCTCCCACAAGTCCGGCGTACACAGATCCACTGTGGGAGCTGGCTTGCCAGCGATGAGGCCGGCACTAGCAACCTAGAACTGCGGCGTGTACTTCACGGTAAAGGTGAAGTTGCGTGGGTCACCAAAGTTGTTGTTGCCGTTGAGCTGGTTGTAGGCAGCGATGTAGTAGTGCTTGTCGAACAGGTTGTTGGCATTGAGCGCCAGGCCCACTTCCGGGGTCAGCTGGTACGCCAGGCGCGCGTTCCACACGGCGTAGCCGGGTACGTCGTAGGTATGCTCGTAACCCAGGGTATGGGACTGCGCGGTGAAGCCCAGGCCGGTGCTGACCTTGCTCCAGTCACCCGGCAGTTGGTAGTTACCCCACATGCGCAGCATGTGCTTGGGCGTCCAGGTGCTGAACACCTTGCCCTTGTTGTCCGGGTCTTCGAGGAAGGTCGTGGTGTTGTAGGTGTAGCCGGCGAACAGCTGCAGGCCGCTGAGCACTTCGCCGCTGACTTCGGCTTCGATACCCTGGCTGCGTACCTTGCCGGCGGCGGTGGAGCAGTACCAGTCATCGCAGGCAAAGCCTGAGGCCTTGTCGGTGATCGCGCGGTTTTCCTGGTCGTAGCGGAACACCGCCAGGGAGGTATTGACGCGGCCATCGAGCAGTTCGCCCTTGATGCCCATTTCGTAGTTGCTGCCAATGATCGGCTTGAGCGCCGCGCCGCCGACGGCGCGTTCGGTCTGCGGCACGAAGACGTCGGCGTAACTGGCGTACAGCGACCATTCATGGCTCAGGTCGTAGATGATGCCGACGTACGGGGTAACTTCGCCGCTTTCGGTCATGGTGCTGGTCGGGCTGACCGAAGGGGCGCGGGTGATGGCGGCATACGTGGTGGAGTCATAGCGGTAGTCGAACCAGCTGACCCGCGAACCCAGCACCAGGGTCAACGGCTCGGCCAGCTTGACCCGCCAGACGCCGTACAGGCCTTTCTGGCGCACGTCATAGCCACTGCTGAAACCACGGCCGTTGGGCTTGGCGAGCAAGCTGTCGTAGCTGATGTCCGGGCGGTGATGGTCGATAGCGAAGATGTTGTCAGTGCTGTCGTTGAAGGTGCGCGCGAACAGGTCATCGGTGGTCAGCTTCGAGTAGTTGCCACCCAGGGTGATTTCCTGCTCGAGGTTGAAGGCGTTGAATTTGCCCTCCACGTACATGTCGGCACCGATCTTGGTAGAGTCGAAATCGGTTACCCAGTCGGCATAGCTGACACCGCTGCCATCGAAGTTGATGGCATCATCAACGGTCTGTACGCGCTGGTGGGTCGACTCGTTGGTTTCACTCATGCGGATCGCACCAACGTGGAATTTCCAGTCGTCGTTGAAGCGGTGCTCAAGGTCGGCGTACAGGGTGGTGACGTCGATTTCCGAATGGTTCCAGCGCGAGCCGGTAAAGGTCGAACGCGGCACATCCAGGCCGCTGCCGTCGGCATAGCGCGGCAACCCGCGCAGCATCGGCCGCGACTCGGCGTTGGACTGGCTGACCGCGAAGCCCAGGGTGGTGGCCTCGTTCAAGTCGAAGTCCAGCGCGCCGTACAGCGAATGGGTCTTGCTCCATTCGTAGTCGACGAACGAATCGCTCTGGTCCTCGTCGGCGACGAAGCGCCCGCGCACGGTGCCGGCATCGTTCAACGGGCCGCCGGCGTCCAGTTGCAGGCCGTAGTGGTCCCAGCTGCCGGCCTTGCCGGTGACGGTCACGGTGGGTGTGTTCTGGCCGCGCTTGCGCACCAGGTTGACGGTGCCGCCCGGGCTGCCGGTGCCTTGCAACAGGCCCAAGGCACCGCGCAGCACTTCCATGCGGTCGAAGAAGATCAGGTCCTGGGTCGCCCAGTTGCCCAGCGAGTAGGTGTTGCGCGGGATCGCCACGCCGTCGTACTGCCAGTCGTCGATCTGAAAGCCGCGCGATGAAATGATCAGGCCCGGGCCTACGCCTTGCAAGCCGACCAGGCCGGTGGTCTGGTTGACCGCGTCCTTGAGGTCGACAATGTTCTGATCGTCCATCTGCTGGCGGGTCATCACCGTGACCGACTGGGGGATTTCCTTGAGCGTATGGCTGCCCTTGCCAATGGTGGTCGCCCGCGCCGCATAGGAGCCCGTGCCCTCGGTAGTGGCCGCATCGACACCGCTGCTGATGCCGCTGATGCTGGTGGCGCCCAGCTCCAGGGCGTTGCCGGTGTCGATGCTCGGCAGCACGCTGAAGTTGCCCTGTTCGGTGACCAGCAACTGCAGGCCGCTGCCGGCCAGGGCTTTTTGCATGGCCTGCACGGCGCTCATCCTGCCGACGATTGCCGGTGCCTGCTTGCCCTGGACCAACGCCGGATCGAGGGAAACGATACGGCCGCTCTGGCTGGCGATGGCATTGAGGGTGCTGGCCAGTGAGGTGGCGGGCAGGTTGAAGCTCAGGGCCTGTTCCTGGGCCTGGGCGGTGCTGGCCAGCGTAGCCAGGGCCACGGCGACAGGAAGGGCGTGGGACCAAGGGTTGAGCACGGAATTCTCCTGATTATGTTGGCGTGTCAGGAGATAGGTGTGATGAGAAATGAAAACCGGACACAAATACGAGTGATTTTCATAAATTATTCTTGACGCTGATTCTTGGCCCGAATCAGCGTCAGCCAGGGGCTGTATTGATCGACCTTGACCGGCAGGGTTTCGGCCAGTGCGGCGAAGGCCCGCTGCGGTTCGTCCAACGGGAATACACCTTGCACGCGCAGCCCGCGAACCTCGGGTTCGACCCGGACAAACCCTCGGTAGTAGGGGCGTAGCGCCTCGACCACGGAGGCGAGGGAATCATCCAGCACATTCAGGCGCCCGCTGAGCCAGTCGGCACGCTGGCGCTCGCCATTGCCCAGGGCCTCGATGCGTTCGCCGCGCAGCAACGCGGCCTGGCCTTCCTGCACCTCCAGCTCGCTGCCGTTGAACAGCCGCGCCCGTACCGAATGCTCAAGCACTACCAGGCGCGTGGCCTCGGCCTCCTGGCTGACCAGAAAGCGCGTGCCGAGGGCGCGCATTTCACCTTGGGCGCTACGCACCCGCAACGGCCGCTGCGGGTCGGCGGCGACCTGGATGATCAGTTCGCCACGGCGCAGGATAACCAGCCGTTGACCGGCATCGAACTGCAGGTCGGCAGCGCTGCCGGCATTCAGGCTGAGCCGGCTGCCGTCGGCCAGGGTGAAGTCCCGGCGCTCGCCCCTGGCTGTGCGCAAATCGGCCAGCAGCGCTTCGCCCATCTCACTGCGCGCACCCAGCCACAGGCCACCGCCGAGCACGCCGATACCGACAAAGGCACGCAGCAGTTCGCGCCGAGAGCCATTGGCTTGCAGCAACAGCTGGCGAGCCTCACCGGCCTGGCCGGGGGCGCGGCGCTCGAAGTTGCGCACGGTCTGGCAGGCACCGCCAAGGCGCTCTTGCAAGTGTGCCCAGGCCTGGGCGTGAGCCGGGTCGCTGCCCAGCCACTGGCTGAAGTCGCTGTGCAACTGGGCGTCGGTGTTGCCCGAACTCAAGCGCACCATCCAGTCGATGGCGGCTTCTGCGCTTGGGTCGAGGCGGCGCGGGTTCATGGCGCCAGCTCACTGAGGTAGCACTGGCTCAGGGCTTGCTTCATGTAGCGGCTGACGGTGCGCTCGGAGAGGTCGAGCTTGCGCGCGATATCGACGTAGCTCATGCCATCGAGCTGGCTGTAGAGGAAGGTGGCCTTGACGATCATCGGCAGGCCGTCGAGCACCCGGTCGATGCTCACCAGTGCCTCGATCAGCAGCAGTTGCTCCTCGGGGGAGGGCGCCAGCGGCTCGGGCAGGGCCGACAAACGTTCCAGGTAGGCCAGCTCCAGCTGGCGACGGCGATGGCGGTCGAAAATCAACCGGCGGGCGATGGTCGACAGGTAGGCGCGCGGCTGCTGGATACTCGCAGGGTCGACCTGGGCCGCGAGCATCTGGCAGAAGGTCTCGGCGGCGGTGTCTTCGGCATCGGCGCGGTTGCGCAGGCGCTTGTGGATATGCTGCAGGAGCCAACGGTGGTGGTCGCTGAAAAAAAAGCCCAGCTTGCGGGTGGAGGAGGTTGGCACCGGTTGGCGTTTCCGAAGGTGTTAGTGTGAATCGTTCTCAATATTACCTGTGCAGTAAGGCAAGGTGCAATCACCTGCAGGGGCGCCGCTTTACAATTTACCTACAGACTGTCCGTGGGGGCAGTTATAGGGTGGCGCCCAGACGAATCAAGGGAAAGAGAATGGACCTGTCACTCGCGGGCCAGCAGTTCAGTCTGCTGGAACACTTCAAGGACGATACGCGGCTGCGCGCCAGCTTCAACGCCTTGACCCACCAGACGTTCGAGTTCGATTTCGAGCAGTGGTACCAGGATGGCTATTGGGGCGAGGGCTACCAGCCCTGTGCATTGGCCCATGATGGGCGCATCGTTGCCAATATCTCGGTCAACCTGATGCACTTCGACGTGCGTGGCGAGCGCAAGCGCTGCATCCAGCTGGGGACTGTCATGGTTGCCCCGGAGTACCAAGGCAAGGGCTTGAGCCGCGTGCTGCTGGAGCGAGTGCTGGACAGGTGGCGGGGCCAGTGCGACCTGCTCTACCTGTTTGCCAACGACACGGTGCTGGATTACTACCCCAAGTTCGGTTTTGAGCGGGTGCTGGAGCATCAGTACAGCGTAGCGCTAACGCCATCAGCGCAGCCTTGCAGCTTCCACAAGGTGGACATGGACGACCTGCTCGAACGCCAGCGCTTCATCCACGCGGTCGACTGCGCCGTGCCCGCTGCGCGCTTGGCGATGTGCAGCAATCATGACCAGACGATGTTCTATTGCACGTCGTTTTTCAAAGAGTGCGTTCATTACTCGGCAGCGTTGCAGGCCTATGTGGTGATGGAAGTTGCCGACGGCGTGATGACGCTCTATGACGTATTCGCCAGGCAAGCGCTCGACCTGCAGACGCTGATTGCACAGCTCTGCACGCCCCAGACCACGCGGGTGGTGCTGGGGTTTGCGCCGCTGGATGTCAGCGGCTTCGAGGCGCAGCCGCTGGAGTCCGATGACAGCCTGTTCGTGCTGGGCCAGGCCGGCCGGTTCATCGAGGATGCCAGGCTGATGTTTGCGTTGCTGTCACATGCCTGAGCCGCTCAGCTCACCAGCGGCATCAATGGATCGCTTGGTCTCGAGCAGGCCGCCGCTTCAGGGGGCTCGGGCACTTCGGCGAACAAGGTGCGGCCGCGCTCGAACATGCTTTGAAGGTGGGCGCCGGGGTCTGCGCTTTCCGAGTCCAGCAGCAAGGTCGAGCTCAGCACCCGGGCGCCGCAGTAATCGAAGATGCCGTGATCGATCTGGGTCTTCATTGCCTGCTCATAGCCATGCCTGGCATAGGTTGCGGCATCGGCGCCGCCGACGCCGACCAGGTGCACATTGAGGTGCCGCAGCCTTTTCACCAGGGGGGCCTGGGGGCTGAAGTCGAAGGCCCAGCCATTGACGAAGACCCGATCGATCCAGCCCTTGAGCAGCGCCGGCATCGACCACCAGTACACCGGATAGATCAGCACCAGGGCATCGCTGCGGTCGATGCGCGCCTGCTCGGCGAGCACATCGGCGGGCGCTGTTGCGCGATGGTGGACCGCGTGGTCGGCAGGGCCGAACAGCGGGTTGAAGCCTTCGCCGTACAGGTCGACGACTTCGGCGCGATCGCCGTTGTGCGCCAGGCCTTCAGCGAACGTGGCCGCCAGGCTGTGGGTCAGCGAGCGCGGATCATGATGAGCGACAACCACAAGTGCGTGCATGGCAAGGACTCCTGCGAATTGCGGGGAAGGGGCGTAAGTTGTATGCTGGGCATAAGTTACTTTTGGTAAGTTACTTTTGGTAGGCAAGCATGTCAAGCGATCCGCAACCGCGTCGGCGCCTGTCCCGGGAAGACCGTCAGCAGCAGCTCCTGGACGTGGCCTGGCACCTGATCCGTGAGGAGGGTACCGAAGCCCTGACCCTGGGGCGCCTGGCTGAGTTGGCCGGGGTTACCAAACCGGTGGTCTATGACCATTTTGGTACCCGTTCGGGGCTGCTTGCGGCGCTGTATCAGTCCTTTGATGTGCGCCAGACGGCGGTGATGGATGCCGCCCTGGCCGCCAGTGAGCCGACGCTTGAAAGTACCGCTGCGGTGATTGCCAGCTCCTACGTCGACTGCGTCTTGACCCAGGGCCGGGAGATTCCCGGGGTGATCGCCGCGCTGGCCAGCTCGCCGGAGCTTGAGCAGCTCAAGCGCGAGTACGAGGCGGTGTTCATGGGCAAATGCCGGGCGCTGCTGGAGCCGTTCAGTGGCCGTGGCGAGATTGGCGTCGCGGGATTGCGGGCGATGATCGGCGCGGCCGAGGCGTTGTCTCATTCTGCGGCGAACGGTGAGATTACGGCGGAGCAGGCGCAGCAGGAGTTGTTCGAGACCATCAAGGCGATGGTGGTGCGCAGTTAAAATGCATCGCGGGGCAAGCGCCGCTCCCACAGGCTGCAGAGCACACCTGTAGGAGCGGGCTTGCCCCGCGATAGGGCCTGTCAAATAGATGAGTAATATGGACATTCAAGCAATCAAACAACGCCTGGCCAAACCCGCCACGCGCTTTTTCGCCGGTGGTTTTCGCCCCAGTAACAGCGATGAAGAAAGCTGGCTCGGCCGGGTGTTCCTCTACCGCCCCGACGAAGGCGTACCGACCAACGCTGCCGGCGAACAACTGTTGCCGGTGGCCCAGTTCCACCTGCCCAGCCTGCCGTTCAGCAGCCCGGCGCTCAAGGACATCCGCGTCCTCACCCTGTTCGTCGGCTACCCGTTCCCGGATGAGTTCGAGGCCATGGGCGACAACTGGCTGATCCGTGAATACCGCGCTGACGATGAGCTGGTGCGCAAGGACCTGCCGGTCGCCAATTCCTTCCTCAAGGCCTTCCCCTTGCGGGCTGAAAAACTCGACGAGGACTATCCGCTGTGGGATGGCGCGGGCGTGCCGGACGACCTGGTTGAGGAAATCCTCAGGTTGGAACGGGCAGGGGACATCGAGAGCTACTACGAAGTGACCACGCACGCCTACGAGCACAAGATCGGCGGCTATCCGTCGTTCTGCCAATCGGGCGTCGACCCTGGCGAAGGTTTCGAGTTCGTCTTCCAGATTTCATCCGAGGCCAAGATCAACCTCAACGTGGTCGACAGCGGTAGCCTGATGTTCTGGAAGCATCGCGACAGCGGCGAGTGGGCGCTCTATTACGACTTCTATTGAGCTAGTGTGACTTGCCCTTACGCGGCTTGTAGAACAGAAACTCACGGGTCTCGGCCGTTCGGGCATAGTTTTTCGACCAGTCCGGCCGCACGTGCCGGTCGTGGAAGTACAGGGCGCCGCCGGTGCGATCAGGCAATTGCCTGTTCAGGGCCTTGCGGGCGATCTCCTTGGCCAGGGTGTAGCGCACCTCTTCCTGGACATCGTCCGAGCGGCCATCGCACCACCAGGAAAACTGGCAGGCGCCTTGCTCCGAGCCTTGCTTGACCACACCACAGACCGAATCGGGAAAGCCCGCGTGGCCGACCCGGTTCATCACCACATTGGCCACCGCTTCCATATCCTCGGCTTTACCGCCCTTGGATTCCCAGTAGATGCTGCGCGCAAGGCAGGTGATGGCGTCATCCAGCGCTGCTGCACCGGCCGGGTCGACGGCCTGGACTTCGGTCCTGGTGATGGCTTGGGACCTGGGCGCGGGTGGCGCATCGGGGTTGCTGGCGGCTTTTTGCTCCAGCACCTGGGCTTTTTCTTCGGCCTCCCGGGCCTGGTTTTGCGCAGCGGCACTATCCGCCAGGAGCAGGGCGAGAGCAAGGCAAGTGATGAGAATGGCAAGGCGCATGGTCAGCCCCTTTCACTGCTAACCCGTCGAATTGAATGCCGGCCTGTAGCTATCGCCAGCGGCGCCCTGCAGTTGAGCGCCCTCTATTGAATCGACAACACGGCCGACCAATCATTCCAACCGACCACCAGCAGGTTTTGCTGCCCAGGCACTGCCCGCTGACGGACAAATCGCGCATCATGGGCACAGTCCGTTCAAGGGAGATTTACATGCGCGTCATCTCATCCGTTGTGCACCTGGCGGCTGTGTCGCTGGGGCTGGCGTTTACCGTGACGGCCCAGGCCAGTGACGAGTCGCAGCTGGTCGAGTCGATCAACGCCTACCGCAGCCAGGCCCAGCGCTGCGCCGGCCAGGCTTCGATGGAATTGCCGCCGCTGGCCAGCGATCCGCGCCTGGTGTTGCCGGCCAACAGCATGGGCGACCTGCGCGCGGTCCTGGCGCAAAAGAGCTACCCGATGGTCAACGTCCAGGCCATCAGCCTGTCTGGGCCGCGGGATGCGCAGTCGGCCATGAAGGCGGTGCAGGAGAGTTTCTGCCAGGTAGTGCTCGACCCGCAATTCGTCGATGTCGGGGTCAGCCGCGAGGGCCGCGATTGGCGCATCGTCCTGGCGCGGCCGTTGCTGGCCGGGCGTCTGGGCGACTGGCAGGCCGAAGGGCAGAAGGTCCTGGAGATGATCAACAGCGCACGCGGCCAGGCGCGCCAGTGCGGCGGCCAGCCATTCAACGCCACCACGCCGTTGGCCTGGAACGCCACCCTGGCCGGCGCTGCCGAGAGCCACACGCGGGGAATGGCCAACAACAATGTCTTTGACCACAAGGACCGCGACGGCCGTACCCCGGGCGATCGTGCCGAGCTTGCCGGGTATGCCGGCCAGCAGGTCGGCGAGAACATCGCCGCCGGGCAAGACACCCCGCGCAAGGTGGTCGATGGCTGGCTGGCCAGCCCCGGCCACTGCGCCAACCTGATGAACCCGCTGTTCAGCGAGCTGGGCGCGGCCTACGCGGTCGACCCCAAAAGCGATGCCGGGATCTACTGGACGGCGATGTTCGGCGCGCCGTAAGGCGCCTTAGTGCTCAAGCCCGGCACGCTTGAGCAGCTGCTTGCAGCGCTCGGACAGGTGCACCACGCGCAGGTGCTTGCCGTTGTTGCTGTAGCGCTCGCGCAGGGTCTTGAGCGCGGTAATCGCCGAGTAGTCAACGACGTTCAGGTGGCGGCAGTCGAGGGTCACCTGGGCCGGGTCGTTGGCCGGGTCGAACTGGTTGAGGAACGGCGCGGTCGAGGCGAAGAACAGCGTGCCATGGACCTTGTAGAGCTTGCTGCCGTCGCTTTCGTCATGGCTGTCGGCATACAGTTCGCGGGCCTGTTGCCAGGCAAAATTGAGCGCAGCGATGACGATGCCGCACAGCACCGCCGCAGCAAGGTCGGTGAACACCGTCACCAGGGTCACGGCGATGATCGCCAGGACATCGTTGACCGGCACCTTGTGCAGCACCCGCAATGACGCCCACGAGAAGGTTTGCTGGGCGACCACGAACATCACTCCCACCAGCGCCGCCAGCGGAATACGCTCGATCAGCGGCGACAGAAACAGCACGAACATCAGGATCATCACCCCGGCGACCACGCCCGACAGCCGCCCGCGGCCGCCGGAGCTCAAATTGATCGCGGTCTGGCCGATCATCGCGCAACCGCCCATGCCGCCGAACAGCCCGGAGGTCATGTTGGCTACGCCCAGCGCTACGCACTCGCGGTTGGGGTGGCCGCGGGTTTCGCTGATCTCGTCGGTGAGGTTGAGGGTCAGCAGGGTTTCCAGCAGGCCGACCAGGGCCATGAGCAGCGCGTAGGGGGCGATGACCTGCAGGGTCTCGAGGTTCCACGGCACCTGCGGCCAGTTCAAGGCCGGCAGGCCCCCGGCGATGTGCGCCAGGTCGCCGAGGGTGCGGGTCGGCAGGTCGAGCAGGTAGACCCCGACGCCCATGGCAAGGATCGCGATCAACGCCGGCGGCACGCTGCGGGTCAGGCGTGGCAACAGGTAGACGATGGCCATGGTCAGTGCCACCAGCCCCAGCATCAGGTACAGCGGCGCACCGCTGAGCCAGGCGCCATCGGCCTTGAAGTGCTCAAGCTGGGCCAGGGCAATGATGATCGCCAGGCCGTTGACGAAGCCGAGCATCACCGAATACGGCACCATGCGCACCAGCTTGCCCAGGCGCAGCAGGCCGAAGGCGATCATGATCAGCCCGCCGAGCAGCACGGTGGCCAGCAAGTATTGCACGCCGTGGGTGACCACCAGGGCGACGATAACCACGGCCATGGAGCCGGCCGCGCCGGAAATCATCCCTGGGCGGCCACCGAGCAGGGCGGTCAGGGTGCAGATAATGAAGGCGCCATACAGGCCCATCAACGGGTTGAGGTGGGCCACCAGGGCGAAGGCGATGCACTCGGGCACCAGGGCGAAGGCTGTGGTGAGTCCTGCCAGGACATCGGTGCGTAGCGGGGTTGTTCTCATGACCTACCTGAAGAGCGGCCCGGCAGCGGGGTGCCGTCGGGAAAAAAGCGAGGGATGCTACGTAATTTCCTGATCGCAAGCCAGCGCCCTGGCCGATATCCTGCAGCTTGCACACATGACAATATTCTTCCCTGCTGAGCTATCCGCATAAGAGGCAGGCCGCTGAGGATGGCGGCAGTGCCGGCGATTTTCAAATGGAGGTGAAACCCAGTGAAGTTCCGGGTGATCGAAGCGCGCCGAAGTGAATACCCCGAGCCCATTACCTTTGCCAAGGGGGCGCCACTGAGCATCGGCGAGCGCTATGACGGTGAGGAGGGGTGGGACAATTGGTACTGGTGCAGCACCGCCGGGCAATCGGCTGGCTGGGTGCCGTTGCAAGTGTTGCAGGTGATATGAGGGGCCGCTTCGCGCCCCATCGCCAGCAAGACCGGCTCCCACAGTGGACCTGCATGCACAATCCCAGTGGGAGCTGGCTTGCCGGCGATGGGCTGCGCAGCAGCCCCGATGCACACTCAGCCCATCGCCGCCAGCATCAGCTCCAGGTTCTGCACCGCCGCGCCCGAAGCGCCTTTGCCGAGGTTGTCGAACACCGCCGTCAGCAGCACCTGGCCATGCTGCTCATTGGCAAACACGGCCAGGCGCAGGTCGTTGCTGTCGTTGACCGCTTGCGGGTCCAGTTGCACCGCCGACGCACCTAGCTGCAGCGGCGCCACCTGCACATACCGGGCACCGTGGTACTGTTCAGCCAGGCACGCCTGCACATGCGCGGCAGTCACGCCCGCCGGCAGCAGCCGGGTCTGCAGGGCAATGGTCAGCACAATGCCCTGACGGTAGCTGCCATAGCTGGGTACGAACACCGGCCGTTGCGACAACCCGGCATGCTGCGCAATCTCCGGCACATGCTTGTGATCCAGGTGCAAGCCATACACCCGCACACCCTGGGCCGCCTGCGCATCCGGCCCTTCATGCTGCTCGACCGCCGCACGGCCACCACCGGAGTAACCCGACACCGCGTTCACGGTCAGCGGATAGTCCGCCGGCACCAGCCCTGCGCTGACCAACGGCCGCAACAAGGCGATGGCGCCAGTGGGGTAGCAACCGGGGTTGCTGACCCGCTTGGCCCGGGCGATGCGCTCGGCCTGTAGTTCATCCAGCTCCGGCAAACCATAGACCCAACCCGCGCTGGTGCGGTGCGCGGAGCTGGCGTCGATCACGCGCACGTGCGGGTTGACGATGGCCGCCACGGCTTCACGGGCGGCATCGTCCGGCAGGCAGAGGATCGCCACGTCGGCGCTGTTGATCGCTTCGGCGCGCCGCTGCGGGTTCTTGCGCTCGGCCGCCGGCAGGGTCAGCAGGCGCAGGTCGTTGCGGCCGTTCAGGCGAGCGTGGATTTGCAGGCCGGTGGTGCCTTGGTCGCCGTCGATAAAGACTAGGGGCTGGTGCATGGATGCTCTCGTGCAAAGGCTACAAATGAGCGGCCATCTTCACCTGCGGCTGGACGAAAGAAAATTTGAATATCATGATGCTCAGCTTCACTTTTTCTGAATGCCAAGCCCATGCGTGAAATCAGCCTCGACCGGCTGCGTACCCTGGTGGTGATCGCCGACCTTGGCTCCTTCGCCCAGGCGGCGCGGGCGCTCAACTTGGCGCCGCCCACGGTCAGCCTGCACATTGCCGACCTCGAGGCGCGCATCGGCGCGCCGTTGCTGTCGCGCAAACGCGGGCAGGTCCGCCCCACGGCCATCGGTGAAACCCTGCTCGAACGCGCCCGGCGCCTGCTGGCCGATGCCGAACAGGCGCTGGATGATGTCCAGCGTCAGGTCCAGGGCCTGGCCGGGCGGGTGCGCCTGGGCGCCTCGACCGGCGCCATCGCCCATTTGCTGCCGCAGGCACTGGACCTCCTCGGCGTGCAGCACCCGGGCATCGACGTCCAGGTACAGGTGCTGACTTCCAGTGAATCGCTGGCCCGCCTGCAGGACGGCAGCCTCGACATCGGCCTGGTGGCACTGCCGCAAGCGGCGATCAAGGGCCTGGCGATTCGCCCGTGGCGGCGCGACCCGATCATGGCCTTCGTCCCCGCAAGCTGGTCGCCGCCGGCGCGCATCAGCCCGGCCTGGCTGGCCAGCCGCGCCTTGATCCTCAACGACAGCACTACCCAACTGTCGCGGGTCACCAACGACTGGTTCGCCAGCGCCGGCCTGCAACCGCAAGCGCGCATCCAGCTCAACTACAACGATGCGGTGAAAAGCCTGGTAGCGGCGGGTTACGGCGCGACCTTGCTGCCCCATGAGTCGGCAGCGCCGGAACCGGACGGGCGAATCAGCATGCGCCCGCTGCGCCCGGGTCTGTGGCGGCACCTGGGCATCGCCTGCCGCCAGGGCGAGGTGGAGCAGGGCACCCAGTACGTGCTGCAGGTGCTGATGAGCCAGGTGGCGAAGGCCGGCTAGACCAGCCGCAGCCCGCGACCACCGTCCAGCCATGGCCCTTCACCCAGGCGCTCGAGGGCCAGGGCCCGCGCCTTGCGGCTGAGCTGGTCGAGGTGGCGGTCGCGCTGTTTCTCGGCATCGACCATGGCCCGCTTGCCGTGTTGCTTGAGCAAGTAGCTGTGAATCTGCTGCACTTCCAGGGTGCGGTAGATCGGTGCGATGTCCAGCACCGCCGCCATGCCGGCGCTGGCCTGGGCGCGGGTGTTCATCAACACCTGCGGGCCACGTGCGCCAATCACCTGAAAGCCCAGGGCCTCGAAGACCGGCACCTTGCTTGCCACGCAGCCAAGCTCGGCATGCGGGTAGCGTGCGGTCATCTGCGCCAGCATGGCGCGGGCGATGCCCTGGTGCCGGTGGCTGGCCTGCACGGCAAGGTAGGCGACCGAGCACGCCAGGGGATCATCCGTGAGTGGCAGGTACAACAGGAAGCCCACCACCTGCTCGGGATCGTCGAGGTCCATGGCCACGATCAGCTCGACCGGAATGCCACGCGAGCCGTCCATGGCCTCCAGGTACAGATGCACTTCGAAACCGATGCCGTATTGGTACAGGCTGTACAGCGGGTTGCTCGGTGGCAGGGCGATGCTGCTGATGTCGGTCAGGTAGTCGACCACCATCTGCAGGATCTGGCTTTTGATCGGCTCCGCGGGCGGGGCGACGAAGTGGTGGAGGACGGGCATCGGTAGGGGGGACTCCAGGCAGAAACGGCAATGGCGCGATTCTACCGTGCGGGCCAGCCATCCGTCCCTTCGCCGTGCGATTGGGGGGTAGCTGGCTGGCCGGCGATGGGGTTAGCCTTTTTCTCGCTTGCGCAGCGTCGTCACCGTCTCGCCTCCCACGCCCCAGTTATCGGTATTGACTTCCTCGATCACCACGAAGGTCGACGCCGGTGGTTTGTTCAACACCCGCTCGAGCATCTCGGTGGTCTGTTCGATCAACTGCTGCTTCTGCTCGCGGGTGACGCCTTCATCGGTCACGCGAATATGGACATACGGCATGCTTGTTTCCTCTGTGTGATTTACCAGGTACCCGTCGCCGAACCACCGTCCACGGCAATCACCGTGCCGGTGACAAAAGTCGAGTCCGTCAGGTAGAGCACTGCGTCGACCACATCCTCTGGCGAGCCGACCTGCCCGGTGGGCGCCAGGGCTTTGAGGGCCTCGCGGGTCTGCGGGTCATCGCCATGCAGTGGGGTATCGATGATCCCCGGGGCCACGGCATTGACCTGCACCTGCGACGGCGCCAGTTCCAGGGCCAGGGCACGCACCGCCTGGTTGATGCCGCCCTTGATCAGCACCGGCAGCAGCGCCGGCACCTTGATGTTCGGCTGCAGGGCGATGGAGGCGGTGATGTTGACGATATGCCCGGCGCCGTTGTTGGCCATGTGCCGGGCTGCGGCCTGGGCCGGGTAGAAGAAACCCTTGAGGTTGGTGTCGACGATGGCTTCAACCTCGGCTTCGGTGTAGTCGGCGACCGGTTTGGCAATGAAGATCCCGGCGTTGTTGACCAGGATATCGACCTTGCCGAAGGCTTCGATGGCTTGCTCGAACAGCTTGCGCGCCGTTTGCGGCAGGGCAATATCACCTTCGACCAGCAACAGGTTGGCCGGGTTGCCGAGCTTGGCGGCAGCCTCTTGCAGGCGGGCGAGGGTGCGGGCGTTGCCGACCACATTGTCGCCGCGCTCAAGGTAAGCCTTGGCGATGGCAAAACCCAGGCCGCTCGAGGCGCCGGTTACGATGACAGTCTTGGCGGTGTGCATGGTCAGTCTCCAGTGGGCCAGGCAGGGTTGCCGGGCAGGTGAGGCAGACTTTAATTTGCAAGCAGGTATTGAAAAATGGTGTGCATGGAATTTGAATTGATACTCCATGTAATCAATTGAGCCGTCATGACCCGCCATTTCGACGACCTTCAACTGGGCAGTATCGAGCTGTTCTGCCTGGCTGCCGAAACCAGCAGCTTTACCGGCGCGGCGACCCTGGCCGGGGTGACGCCGGCGGCGGTCAGCCGTTCGGTGGCGCGCCTGGAAGAACGCCTCGGCGTGCGCCTGTTCGTGCGCACCACCCGGCAGATGCGCCTGACCGACGGCGGGCGCCGCTACTACGAGCAGTGCCGCCAGGCCCTGAGCCAGCTGGTGGATGCCGAGCGTGCGCTCAGCGGTGGCCAGGCCGTGCCGTCCGGGCTGCTGCGCATCAGCGTGCCGACGCCCTATGCCCACTTTCGCTTGCTGCCCAGGCTGGCCGGGTTCCGCCAGTTGTATCCGCAGGTGCAGATCGACATTCACGTCAGCAACCGCAACATCGACTTTGCCGATGAAGGCTACGACCTGGCCATTCGCGGCCGCGAGCCGGCCGACTCGCGTCTGATCGCCCGGCGCCTGGAAGACGCCGAGCTGGTGATCGTGGCGACGCCGCAGTACCTGCGTGAAGCGGGCACGCCGCAGACGCCGCATGACCTGGCCACTCACCAGTGCATTCAGTTCGAACTGCCCAGCAGTGGGCGCAAGGTGCCCTGGTCGTTCATGGTCGACGGCAAGCGCGTGGAGCTGGAGGTGGCCGGTGGCATCACCTGCCTGGAAGACTTTCTCGCCACCGCCACTCTGGTCAAAAGCGGCGCGGGGTTGATGCAGGCGTATCGCTTTACTGTGCAGCAGGAGCTCGACAGCGGCCAGCTGCTGGAAGTGCTGACGCCCTATGGCGGCACTTCACGGCCGTTCATCCTGCTGTACCCTCATGCCCGCCATGTGCCGCTACGGGTTCGGGCCTTCATCGATTTCTTGACTCAGGGTGCAGGTGCCTGAAGCGTTAGCCTTTGGCTTTTTTCAGGCTTTTCATCCGTTGGGTGGCGCGTTGCACAGCAGCCATTTTTTCCGGGCGCTTCATGCGCTTCCATTTGCGGATGTCGTCCTTGCTGCGGCCGCAACTCAGGCACAGGTCGCCGCTTAGTTGGCACACGGCGATGCAGGGGTTCTCGATGTCCTTGGCCATGTGTCAGCCTCGTTTTTCGACGTCGAACTGCACGTGGGGTGCAAGCGGGCGCAATTCGACGTCGGCGTCCTGCAACGCTAAAGCAGTCAGCTCGATCATCCGCTCACCTTGCCCGCTGGCCAGGGCGTGGTCTTTGGCGGCCCGGCTTTCGAATACCCAGATCACCTGCAAACTGGAAGGGAAGCGGGTGTAGTCGACCAGGTGAGTGAGCCAGGCAAAACCGACGATTTCGGCCTTGGCGGTCTCGCAGGCATTGGTCAGGGTAGCGACCAGACGGCGGTCAAGCTGCGCCTGTTCGCGTTTGCTCATTGGCATGGGATGAGGAGCCTCGTGGAGGGGCGGGCAGATCATACGCTATTTGCCCACGCCTACTATGCTTGTGGGCCATCGCCCTCAGCCAGTGAGCACCGCCTTGGCCCTTTCGCCGTGATCGAATGGCTGATGAAGCATCCGGCAACCACCGGCAAGGTTGGCATCACCGGCTTTTGCTATGGTGATGGTCTGATCGCGGGTCCAGCACCAACCCTGTGGGAGCGGGCTTGCCCGCGATCGAGCGCGAAGCGCTCGTAATTCAGGCAAACCTGGTGTGCTGGCTGTACCGGCCTCATCGCTGGCAAGCCAGCTCCCACAGGGGTGGTGTGTACAGTTCCATTGTGGGAGCGGGCTTGCCCGCGATCGAGCGCGAAGCGCTCGCAGTTCGGGCGTTACTGAACGTTGTTCAGCTTGACCACATCACCCGATACCTTGGTGGTGTAACCGGTCAGAACCCAGGCCCAGAACCAGTTTTCCTGGACCTGGGTGTTGATCATCGCATCGCCGCCCTTGGCCTTGATCGCGGCATTTTGCGCACGGACAAAGCGGCTGTTCTGGCGCACCGGGATGATGCCCAGCACCAGCAAGCCGGTGGCGCTCGCTTCGCTGTGGCCGATCACGGTGTACTGGTCGGCGTTGTACTGCTGGGTTTTCATCGGGGTGCCGGTGCAACCTGCCAGGGCCAGGACGAACAGGCCGCAGGCGACAACTTTGCTCAGGTTTTTCACTGCATAACTCCATGACAATTGGCCCGGGATCCATCTCTCGAGCGGCGCGTACTGTACCGGATCAGCCAGGATGACGCTCGTCTGCTGACGCGCGGGCCAGCGCTGCGCGGCGTAAAATAACGGGTTGCGACACTCCTCGGGAGAAGCAGCCATGAAAATCGTCGTGATCGGTGGTACCGGCCTGATCGGCACCCAGTTGTGCAACAACCTGCGCGCCAACGGCCACAAGGTGCTCGCCGCCTCGCCCCGGACCGGCGTCGACACCCTCACCGGCGAAGGCCTGGAACAGGCGCTGCAGGGCACCGACGTGGTGGTCGATGTCGCCAATTCACCGTCTTTCGAAGACGCCGCCGTGCTGGCATTTTTCCAGACCTCGGGGCGCAACCTGCTGGCCGCGGAACAGAAGGCCGCGGTTGGTCACCACATCGCCCTGTCGGTGGTCGGCACCGAACGCATGCAGGACAGCGGTTACTTTCGCGCCAAGCTGGCCCAGGAGCAACTGATCAAGGCCTCGGACAGGCCCTACACCATCCTGCGTGCCACGCAGTTTTTCGAGTTCATGGGCGCCATTGCCTATTCCGGCGCCGAAGGCAACTGCGTGCGCCTGGCCAACGCCACCTTGCAGCCGGTGGCCTCATCGGACGTGGCCCTGACCCTGGCCAACCTCGTCGAGCAAGCGCCGGCCAACCGCACCCTGGAAGTCGCCGGCCCCGATCGCCTGCCACTGGCCGATTTCGTGCGCAGCTACCTGCAGCACAATCAAGATGCCCGGGAAGTCATTACCGACCCTGCGGCCACCTATTTTGGCGCACCGATCAACGACTGTTCGTTGACCCCGGATGCCGGTGCCATCGTTGGCTCGCTGCACTTTCAGACCTGGCTGAAAACCACCGCCGTGCAACGCTGAGCCAGGCGCTGTATCGACCTGCCTCTATGGGCACGGCGCTACCTCTGCCCGACAAAATCCGTCTTTGCGCGCCACACCGGCCACAGGTCACGGCCCAGCGCCCAGTGACCTTGCCCGGCCAGCACGCGCACACCACCGACCCAGCGTTCGGAGGCCTGCTGGTCAAGCCAGTAGGCCTGGCCCGCCAGCACCTGCTCGCCCAAAGGGGTGAGGCTCAAAGGCCGACGCGGCCATTCCAGCTCAGCCTGGGCTTCGTTGAGCAGCGGCGTGGGCGAATCGATCAGCGGGCGCAGCAAGGCGTGGAACATCATGTCGCCCAGATAGGGCAGCGGCTCGCGCTTGCCCATCAATTCGGCAAACACCCGGCCGAACGGCACCTGGCCGAATTCGCTGATGATCTGCAGCGCCAGGCGTTCGCTGAGCGACAAGCCATCGTCCACCCCGGGCAGCTCCTGCAGCTGGCGCAACAGCGCAGGGGCGAGCAAGGGCAGGGCCAGGTCGTGCCGATGGGCCAACTGTGCCCAGGCCTGCGGCGACGGTGCGCAATACGCGGCCCAGGCCTCGCGCGCCAGTTGCAGCATTGGCGCGTCCACTGCCCGGCGCTGCGGCCACAACCAGGCCAGCACGTCCGGGGCCAATTGGCCGATGCCGATAAAGCGTTCGACCCCGGGCATGCGGTCGATCTCGATCAGCTCCAGGCGCTGCGGCGGGTTGTGCAGCCCGGCCAGCACGCGGATCAAAAACAACTGGTCATAGGCATCCGCCTCGCACCAGAGCACCGCGCCAGGGCAGCCGTCGAGCCGGGCCAGGGCCGCGTATTCATCCTCCATCTTGCGCTGCACCTGCACCTGCTCCAGGCCATAGGCCTGGCTGATGTAGTCGCAGCGCAGGGTGCGGTACGGCGCTGTCGGCAAATCACGCACCGGGCCCATGACCAGAGGGTCGCTGAGCATGTGGAAGGCGCCGGTGAACCCGGCCAGGCGCAAGCTGTGGCTGATGTCGTTGCCGCAGCGCCAATGCTGGGTAGCGGCTTCGTCATCGGCAGCGAATTGCCGGTGGCGGGCGGCAAAATCGATGGCGTCGATATGCGCCTTGAGCGTGGGCCAACTGGCAAAGCCCAGGTCGCGGGCGATCAGCCACTGGGCATCGGCCAGGCGGGGGGAGGCCGGAGCAGGGCTGAGCAGTGCCAGCTGTGCGGGTGCGGCACCCGAGCGTAGGCGCTGGAGCAGCTCTTTGGCGCGTTTGCGTTGTTGTTCGAGGTTGATGCGCCCGTCGTGGGACGGCGACGACAGTCGAGCGGACATACGAACTCCTTGTGCGAGCCTTGTCCGCTGTCAGGCCGGGAGTCGTAGACAAGAATGTGGGGTGTACAACCTGGGCGCAGCCCTTTCCGCGGACGGGTGGCGTGGATGACGCCGGCTGCGACTATAGGCCCGTTGCAAGGCAAAAGGCAACGTGAGCCGGGTCCCGGGTGCTGGCGGCGATTCGCTGCACAATGACCAACCCCTGCCGCCGCACGGAACGAACCGATTACCCTGCACATTGCCTTGTCCGTAACCAGGCAGAGGCACTACGTCGTGCGCATCGAATATTATTTGACATATTTGATTTGTGATCACATATTCGGATCACAAGAACGACAACACAGGCTTTTCCCATGACCGATCGTCCCGTCCTGTTGCCGGCCCTGCGTCAGGTGTCCCGCGATACCTTGCAAGACCAGGTCTACCGGCAAATCCGCGAAGCGCTGATGAGCGGGCGCTTTCAGCCCGGGCAGAAACTGACCATCCGTGGCCTGGCCGAAGCGCTGGGTTCCAGCCCCATGCCGGTACGCGAAGCCCTGCAGCGCCTGAGCGCCGAAAACGCTTTTGAAGTCACCGAAACCTCGCGCTTGCGGGTGCGGGTGATGAACACCGAACGCCTGCGCGAAATCCGCGACGCCCGGGTCGCCCTCGAAGGTTTGTTGGCCGAGAAGGCCGTGGCCCATCTCACGGATGCTGATCTGGCCGAAATCACCGAGCTGTGCAGGCAGATGCAGGCCGCCGCCGACAAGGTCGATGTGCCGGCTTACCTGTGGGGCAACTTCGCCTTTCACCGGCGCATCTATGCCGTGGCCCAGGCCGAGCTGACCGTCGCCGCAGTGGAGAATTTCTGGCTGCACATGGGCCCGTGCTTTGCCCTGGTCGCCCCGGACAAAGCCCACCTGCAACGCTCGATGCAAGCCCACGACCGCATTGTCGCCGCCCTGGCCGGCCGCGATGCGGCGGCTGCGCGGGCAGCGGTGACCGACGACATCATGCAGGCCGCCGATTCCCTGGCGCGTTTGCTGCTCAACAACGACCGTGCGCGGTCTGTTTCAGGAGTGAAAAAAGCATGAGCGTTCTCAAGCGTCTGCTGCCGTATCCGGGCCTGCGCGTGTTGATCTCCGGCGGCGCTGCCGGTATCGGTGAAGTGCTGGCGGCGGCCTATCTCGAAGCTGGCGCCCGGGTGCATGTCTGCGATGTCAGCGAAGCGGCCCTGGCGGCGTTTCGTGATCGCTACCCGGGCAGCGTCGCCACCCGCGCCGATGTCGGCGATGCGGCGCAGGTTGCGGCAGTGTTCAAGGTCCAGCGCGAGCAGTTCGGCGGACTCGATGTGCTGGTCAACAACGCCGGCATTGCCGGGCCCACCGCCGGTATCGACGCCATCAGCGACGACGATTGGCAGCGCACCCTCGACATCAACCTCACTGGGCAATACCGCTTTGCCCACCACGCGGTGCCACTGCTCAAGGACTCGCCCAACGCCCACCTGCTGCACATCGCCTCGGTGGCCGGGCGCCTCGGCTACGCCTGGCGCACGCCTTACGCGGCGAGCAAATGGGCCATCGTCGGCCTGATGAAGTCCCTGGCTGCGGAGCTGGGCGAGAGCGATATCCGCGTCAACGCCTTGCTGCCCGGCATCGTCGAAGGCCCGCGCATGGACGGGGTGATTCGTGATCGTGCCGCGCAAGTGGGCGTGCCCGAAGCGGTGATGCGCAAGGAGTACCTGAACAAGATTTCCCTCAAGCGCATGGTCAGCGCGCAAGACGTCGCCGCCATGGCCTTGTTTCTCTGTTCACCGGCCGCCCGCAACATCACCGGGCAAGCCATCAGCGTCGATGGCAACGTCGAATACCTCTGAGCAACACCCGCGCTTTTACCGCATTGCTTTCTCACCAAGAATAAAAACGGAGAATACGCATGTCCAAGAAACGCCCGGTCGTCATCACCTGCGCCGTCACCGGTGCTATCCACACGCCGTCGATGTCGCCACACCTGCCGGTCACCCCGCAGGAAATCGCCGACGCGGCCATTGGCGCCGCCGAGGCAGGCGCCTCGATCGTCCACCTGCACGCCCGTGACCCGTTCGACGGCAAACCCAGTCAGGATGTCGAGCTGTTTCGCCAGTTCCTGCCGCAGATCAAGGCGCAAAGCGATGTGGTGATCAACATCACCACCGGCGGTGCGCCCACCATGGGCGTTGAAGAGCGCCTGCAACCGGTGGCCCAGCTCAAGCCGGAGCTGGCTTCGCTGAACATGGGCTCGATGAACTTCGGCCTGTACGAAATGCTCGAACGCTTCACCGAGTTCAAGCACGACTGGGAGCGGCCGTACCTGGAAGAGAGCGACGACCGCATCTTCCGCAACACCTTTCGCGACATCACCTACATCCTCAATGCCTGCGCCGAGAACCGCACGCGCTTCGAGATCGAGTGCTACGACATCGGCCACCTCTACACCGCCGCGCATTTCCTCCAGCGCGGCTTGCTCAAGGCGCCGCTGTTCATCCAGTCGGTATTCGGCTTGCGTGGCGGCATCGGCGGCCACCCCGAGGACCTGGCGCACATGCGTCGTACCGCTGACCGCCTGTTTGGCGACAACTACGAGTGGTCGGTCCTCGGCGCCGGGCGCAACCAGATCCCGCTGGGCACCATGGGCCTGGCGATGGGCAGCAACGTGCGCGTGGGCCTTGAGGACTCGCTGTGGGATGGCCCGGGCAAACTGGCGGCGTCCAACGCCGACCAGGTCAAGCGCATCCGCACAGTGATCGAAGCGCTCGGCGGGCGGGTCGCCAGCCCCGACGAGGCGCGGGAAATGCTCAACCTCAAGGGCCGCTACGCAGTCGACTTCTAGCTTGCCTGCCTGCCCCGGCCGGCGTTGGCCGGGGCCTTCCCACCGCTGCCGTCACACTAGAGATTGGTGCCATGACCATTACCCGATCGCCCGAAGAACTGACTGTGCCCCGTGATCCTGCAACCCTCAACCGGTTGCTGTTCGTCAAACTCATGCCACTGCTGATTGCCGCCTACGTACTGAGCTTTCTCGACCGCACCAACATCGCCCTGGCCAAGCATCAACTGGATGTCGACCTGGGGATTTCCGCGGCTGCCTACGGGTTGGGCGCCGGGTTGTTTTTCCTCACCTATGCGCTGTCGGAGGTGCCCAGCAACCTGATCATGCACAAGGTCGGCGCGCGCTTCTGGATTGCCCGGATCATGGTGACCTGGGGCCTGATCTCCGCAGCCATGGCCTTCGTCCAGGGCGAGACCTCGTTCTACGTGCTGCGCCTGTTGCTGGGTATCGCCGAGGCCGGCCTGTTCCCCGGGGTGATGCTCTACCTGACCTACTGGTTCGGCCGCGAGCAACGCGCCCGCGCCACCGGTTACTTCCTGCTCGGCGTGTGTTTTGCCAACATCATCGGCGGGCCGCTGGGCGCCGCGCTGATGCAGTTGGACGGCCTGATGGGCTGGCACGGCTGGCAGTGGATGTTCATGCTCGAAGGCCTGCCGGCGGTGTTCTTCGCCTACGTGGTATGGAAGAAACTGCCCGACCGACCGAGCAAGGCGCCATGGCTGAGCCCGGCAGAAGCCGAGCAGATCGAGCGCCAGTTGGCCAGCGAGGCCGAGGAGGGCGCGGGCCACAGTGGGCATTCATTCAAGCAATGCCTGACGCCGCAGGTCCTGTTGGCGATCTTTGTCTACTTCTGCCACCAGATCACCATCTACACGGTGATCTTTTTCCTGCCGGGCATCATCGGCAAGTACGGTGACCTGAGCGTGGTGCAGATCGGCTTTCTCACCTCCTTGCCCTGGCTTGCGGCGGCGGCAGGGGCGATCGTCTTGCCGCGTTTTGCCAGCAGCGCGCAGCGGGCGCGGCGGATTCTGGTCAGCGGTTTGCTGACCATGGCCCTGGGCCTGGCCATCGCCTCCCAGGCGGGGCCGGTGATCAGCCTGCTGGGCTTTTGCCTCTCGGCAGTGATGTTCTTTGTCGTGCAGTCGATCATCTTCCTGTACCCGGCCTCGCGCCTGAAAGGCGCGGCGCTGGCGGGCGGCTTGGGGTTCGTCAACTCCTGCGGGCTGCTGGGCGGGTTCTTCGGGCCGTCGCTGATGGGCATGATCGAGCAGAGCACCGGCAATGCCGTGAACGGCCTGAAGTTCATCGCCGTGGTGCTGGTGGTGGCGGCGTTGGCGGCGCTGCGTTTGCGCCAGGGGCATGAGCGTAAAAGCGCGAAGGGGGGAGCGCTCAACGACGCGCAGCGCCAATCTGCCTGAGGTTTTCACAGATACATTTGTGGGAGCTGGCTTGCCAGCGATGAGGCCAGTGCAGTCAGCACATGAAGTGTTGACTGGATTACGACCGCTGCGCGCTCGATCGCGGGCAAGACCCGCTCCCACAGGATGGGCGCAGTACCTGTAGGCGCGGGCTTGACCCGCGATGAGGCCATCCCAGACAACACACCGCTTGACAGCCAACCCCCATCTCGTTTCCAATCCGCACCCTCAGATCCACCACCCCTCATTATTTAGGTGAAGCCAGTGCCCCACGCCAACCAACACGCCTGATGCCGACGACGGACGTTTAAGCCTGTTGGTGCCTGCCTGCGCACGCACTTTCACCTGCCCGCTGTCGTCGGTTTTCCCCCTTTTGGAGAAGACCTATGACACTCGATATCCGCGAGCTCGCGCAGCTCGACCTGTACAAATACCCGCGCACTCCGCACCTGCAAAGTTCTCGCCTGCAAGCCGGCGATAGCGATCATGACCAGTTGTCCTATAGCCGCTTGAACGGCCAGTACCTGGTGGTCGAGGAAAAACTCGACGGCGCCAATGCCGCGATCAGTTTTTCCGCCGCCGGCGAGCTGCTGTTGCAGTCCCGTGGCCATTACCTGGCTGGCGGCAGCCGCGAGCGCCAGTTCAGCCAGTTCAAGCAATGGGCGGCCTGTCATGAAGATTGGCTGCTCGAGCACCTGGAAGACCGCTACGTGCTGTTTGGCGAGGTGATGAGCAAGCGCCACAGCGTGTTCTACGACCAGTTGCCGCACCTGTTCTTCGAGTTCGATATCTGGGACCGCGAGGAGCAGGTGTTCCTCTCCACGGCGCGGCGCCAGCAGTTGCTCGCGGGCGGCCCGGTGCTGTCGGTGCCGGTGCTGTTCGAAGGCATTGCGCCGCCACGGCTGAAAGACTTGCTCGCCCTGGTCGGTCATTCCCAAGCCAAGTCGCGGCGCTGGAAGGACGCCTTCGCCGAGGTCATCGCCCGCCAGCAACTGGACTTTGCCAAGGCCTGGAACCAGGGCGACCGCTCTGACCTGATGGAAGGCCTGTACCTGAAAATCGAGACCGCCGAACACACCACCGGGCGGATCAAATGGGTGCGCCACGACTTCGTCCAGGCCATCCTCGAAGCCGATGAACACCACCTGCGCCAGCCGTACATCCCCAATCTGCTGGCAGCCGGTGTCGACCTGTATGCGCCCGAGCCCCAGGTCACCTGGGCCAGCCTTGCGGCGGCCGCACAAGGAGTTGAATGATTATGGACATGAACACATTGCAAGGGCTGATGCCCGGCCCCGGCCGCGCGGTCGACTACTTGGCGCTGCTGGAGGCGATCCCGTCTCTGCGCGCCTTGGCGGCAACCCCCCAGGACCCGGTCTACCACCAGGAGGGCGACGTCTGGACCCACACCATGATGGTGGTCGATGCCTTGCTCGCCGACCCTGCGTACCAACGCGCCAGCCCGGACCAGCAGTTCGTGCTGTTCTACGCCGCGTTGCTGCATGACATCGCCAAGCCGTCGTGCACGGTGATCGATGAAATCACCGGCAAGATCGGCCAGCCCGGGCACTCACGCCGGGGCGCGGTGGATGCGCGAATCCTGCTGTGGCAGGCCGGCGTGCCGTTTGAGCTGCGTGAAACCATCTGCCGGATCATCAGCGTGCACCAGTTGCCGTTCTTTGCCCTGGCCGGGGACAAAAGCGGGCGTTCGGCCGAGCAGATCCTCCATCGCCTGTCGTGGGAGTTGCCGCTGTGGATGCTCTGCGCAGTGGCCAGCGCCGACATGCAGGGCCGTGGCTTTGCCGGCAAGCAGGGGGTGCTCGACGATATCGAGGTGTTCCGCCTGCTGGCCGAAGACGAAGGCTGCCTGCACCAGCCCAAGGCCTTTGCCGATGCCTACACCCGGCGCAGCTATTTTCGCGGTGCCTCGGTGCTGCCGCAGTACAGCCTGTACCGTGAGGTGCAGGGCTCGCAGGTGATCATGCTGGCGGGGCTGCCGGCCAGCGGCAAGGACACCTGGGTCAGCCAGCATGCGGCGGACCTGGCCGTGGTGTCGTTCGACGATGCCCGCCAGGAACTGGGCCTGAGCCACGGCGACAAGGGGCCGGTGGCGCAGTACGCCATCGACAAGGCCAAGACCTTGCTGCGCCGCCGCGAACCCTTCGTGTGGAACAGCACGCACCTGTCGCAGCAGATGCGCAAGAAGACGCTCGACCTGCTCTACAGCTATGACGCCGATGTGCAACTGGTGTACCTGGAGCAGAGCGAGCGCGAGCTGATGCGCCGTAACGCCCGCCGTGATACCACACTGCGCAACAAGGACATCGAGCGCATGTACTTTCGCTGGGAAGTGCCGACCCCGGTGGAGGCGGACCGGGTTGAGTATCGGCTCTGACTAACGCTGGAGACCAAGCGGCGGATCGCAGCAGGCTACAGCTTTAGAAATTGAATCTTCACAATACAACTCAAAGGGACTTGGATAGATGTGGAAGCAGTTGTTGTCGCAATCTCGGCAGTCGCAGCTCAAGCCAGGGCTGATCATGGCCGGCAAGGTAGCGTTAACCTTGGCCTCGCTGGGTACCGCCCATTACATGGGCTTTATCATGGCAGTGCCTTTTGAAGTGCTGTCGATAATCTCCATCACGTTTCTGGTTGGCTTTGTCGGGGTTTTCACCTTCTACGTGACGCTGTGTTATCTGGTGGCGAAGGTTTTTTCTTTCGCCATTTCGCAATTCTACTATTCGTTCATCGCGCCGTTTGCAGCCTGTGTGTACGCCGCCGGGCGCATCAAGCCAGGGCGGTTGCGCAAGGCAGCCGTGCGCTTGCACAAGGAAACGCCGCTGGCGGAAAAAATTGCCTATGGCCTTGTCATGGTCATCGCTTTCCCGCTGCTGCTGAATTTTTCCTATTTGAAATTCGACTTCAGTGATGCCGGGGGCATGGTTATCAGCCTGACGTTAGGGATCATCGCGGCGGCGATACTCAAGTCGGGCATTCTCATTCGCGGCAAGGCGCAGATCGCTCGAATTCGTGACAAGCGCCGGGTGGCGTTGCGGCGGCGGTTGTTGAAGGAGTACCTGTACCTGGTTGTCGGGATGCTTCTGTGCCTATCCTTCTACGCTGGCATGGTCAGGTTCCAAAAAGTACTGGGTGAAGACCAGATTCACCTGTCGGGGCACGGTTATACCGGCGATGTGCATGTGATTTTCAATTCTGCAGGTGCTTACTTGGCTATCGAAGATAGCGGTCGAGAGCGAGTATTCATCTATGTCGATGGCGACGTGTCAATGCGCGTCAAGGGGCAGCTCAGGGGCTCGTCCGAGGGGCAAGCCGCAGCCCCCGCGAGTGCAGACGAGTAGCACTTGCGGGGGCATCGGCTCAGGTATTGTCCTTGATGGTCTTACTGCTGCCGTTGCTCTTCACCGAGGCGATGCCGGCATCGCGCGACTGCGTTGATGCATACATCTGGCTGGTGCCGATGACCTGGTGATTGGCGGCCTTGAGGTTGAAGTGGAACTTGCCGTTGCTGGCCTCCTTCTTCTCGTAGCGATCGTCCACGCCACTGTTGGCCTGGACCGAGGCAATGCCGCTTTCAGCAGAGCCCTTGGCCTTGTACAACTCGCTGGTAAGAATAATTTCGCCATTACCCGCCTTGAGAACAAAGCGGTACTGACCGTCACTGCTGGTGTTCAACTCGAACCAACCTGGCATGGGAACTCCTTGTTTCGCAGATAAGTCTGGTTAGACTGCGGGCGTACGTGCTCGCAGTGACGACTTAGTATGGTGGGCTTTGTGCGCTTGTCCAACGGCGCTAAGATCGGCGGCAGCGTGTTGGCTGCCAGGAAGACCACGATCATGATGAACCTGATGCACTGGAAGCTGCTGGTGGCCGTGGCCGATGCCGGCAATGTCTCCCGTGCCGCCGAGGCCTTCGGCATTACCCAGTCCGGTGCCAGCCAGGCGATCAGCCAGATGGAACAGGCACTGGGGGTGAAGGTGTTCGTGCGCGAGCGCAAGCACACCAGCGTTACCGCGCTGGGCGAGCAGGTGCTGGTCCGCGCGCGGCGGATGATTGCCGAGCTTGAGTCGATCCAGAACCTGGTCGATGCCAGCCGTGGTTGCCACCTGGGGCGCATCCGCCTGGCGACGTTCCCGTCCGTGTTCGCCTCGGTGCTGCCGCCGCTGTTGCAGGCTTTCAAGCGCCTGCACCCGGGCATCGAGGTGATCTGCCTGGAGGGCACCGACGAGGAGGTCGAAAGCTGGCTGGCTTCGGGTGATATCGACCTGGGCGTGGTGATGAACCCGCAGGCAGAACGTTCGCCGGTGATGCTCGGGCATGATCGCTGGGTGGCCACCATTCCCCTTGGCCACCCCTTGGCCCGGCGCGGGAGCCTGAGCCCGCTCGGGCTTGCCGAGCTGGTCGATGAGCCGTTCATTGTCGCCACGGGCGGCTGTCACTTGCATGGCCGGAGCCTGGTGCAACAGGCGGGGCTGAACCTGAGCAATGTGCGCCTGACGGTGCGCGACTGGAACACGGCGTTGGCGCTGGTGGGCGAGGGCCTAGGCGTGTCGATCATGCCGGCCTCGACGCTGCCCGAGGTTCCGCGCTGGCTACGGGTGTATGACCTGGATCCGCCAATCTACCGACGTTTCGGGCTGCTCGGTTCGTCAGCACAGGCGCTATCGCCTGCCGCCCAGGCGTTGCTCAAGCATGTGCACAAGGCCATGCTTGGCGTTGAAGTTCCGGTAGGGGAACGGGTCACCTGACATAAGCGTTGCTAATGATCAGTTTGTAAAACCCTAAGTTTACCTTGGGCATGCGCTGGCTGATCCTGTGTCGCTCGACACTGTCAGGAGACGCCCGATGAAACTCTACTTCGCCCCCAATGCCTGCTCGCTGGCGCCGCATATCATCCTGCGCGAACTCGGCCTGCCGTTCGAGCTGGTGCGGGTCAACAACCAGAGCAAACGCAGCGCCGACGGCCGCGACTTTCGCACCATCAACCCCAAGGGTTACGTGGCCGCGCTGGTGCTGGGCAATGGCGAGGTATTGACCGAGGGCCCGGCCATTCTCCAGTACCTGGCCGACCTCAAGCCCGAGACCAGGTTGGCGCCGGCCAATGGCAGCTGGGAACGCTCGCGGCTGCAGGAACTGCTCAACTTCATCAGTTCGGAAATCCATGCCGGCAGCGCGCCGTTGTTCAACGCCGAGCTGCCGGAGGCGGCCAAGGCGATCTTTCGCGACAAGCTGTTCAAGCGCCTGGACTACTTGAGCGAGGTGCTGGGCTGCAATGACTACCTGCGGGGCGACTTCAGCATCGCCGACGCCTACCTGTTCACCGTGCTGGGCTGGTTGCCGGTGTTCGCTATCGATATCGCGCAATGGCCAGAGCTGGCTGGCTATGTCGAGCGTGTAGCGGCCAGGCCGGCGGTGCAGGCAGCCCTGCAAAGCGAGGCTGCCAGCGTGCCGGTCTGAACCTTCAGGGCATGCCGGTAACCCGCTTCAGGTACTGGACTCTGGCTTGCGTCTGCTTCAGCAGGCAATGGGTATGGATTGTAGCGAAGCCACTGCCGCCAACGGATTCGTACGTTTCGAACTCACAACTGGCATCACGAAAGGCAATCCAGGCGCGCTGGGCTTTTTTCAGCGCCAGGTCCTGGGTGGGTTGTCCGGGCGCCGAACCCTGCGCCTTGAAGCGTGCGACCAAGGCCTGGTAGAGCTCATTCAATTGCCGATCGGATTTTTTCAACGACTGCTGCATGCATTCAAGCATCTGCGCTTCGGTGTTGGCGCCAGGGCACAGGCTGCTTGCCTGAGCCGTGCTAGTCAGCGCCATGAATGCGCCGATGCAGGGGTAGATCAAACGATACATGGGGCGTCCTTGCTTTGATGTTTTACGGGTCACTGGTGTTGCGGCCATGAATCGCCAATCACCAGCCAGCAGGCCTTGGACTGCACATGCACATGTTTTTGTCGGGCAGGTTCGAAAGGTGTGTCCAGGGTGCCCAGCGCAACGCTGATCCAGTCTGGATAATCGCCACTGGCATTGGCCCAGAACAAACTCGCGCCGCAGGCTGAGCAAAAGCTGCGGCTGACCATTGGCGATGACTTGAACACCCGCAATAGACTTTGCGGATCGCTGCAGCTCAAGGCCGAAGCAGGCACGCTGCCATAGGTGGCAAAGGCTGCGCCATGGGCCTTGCGGCACTGGCTGCAATGGCAATGGGTGACGGCCTTGATCTGGGTGTCGATGTGATAGCTGACGGCGCCGCACAGGCAGCTGCCGTGATAATCAATGGTCGTCAGCGCAGATTTGTCGTTGTTCATCCTTGGGGCCCGGTAGAATCTCGCCCGCGATCATAAACCAAGGACAGGAACACCACGATGCGTGAGCGAAAATCAGCCCGGCTTTTGGTCATCAGCCCCTCCCGAAGCGTATTGCTGTTTCGCTTCGTCCATCGCAACGGCGCGCTGGCCGGCGACGATTACTGGGCAACACCGGGGGGCGGCGTGGAGGAGGGGGAGACCTTCGAGCAAGCTGCGATTCGTGAGCTACGCGAAGAAACCGGCATCCAGGTCGACGCCGTGGGCGCACCCTTGAACGAGCGTCGTTTCGCCATGCAGTTGCCCAGCGGCGAGTGGGTTACCTCGGTCGAGCAGTATTACCTGATTCAGGCGCAGAACCAGCAGCTGTGCCGCCAGGGATGGACGCCTTCGGAAGTCGAAGTGATGGCCGACCATCGTTGGTGGTCGGCCGAGGAACTGCGGCAAACCACCGACACGGTGTGGCCGGAGCGGCTGATTGAAACGCTCGAATCAGCCGGCGTGTTCAGCGCCGCGCCAGTGCATGGCTGACGCATTGCTCATAGTAGGTCTGCTTGATGGCCGCAGGCTTGAGGCGTGACTGGCTGTTGTAGGTCTGTTCGGTGATGCCCATGGCGGTCATGCGCATCCACGGCTTGGTGAATTTACGCACTTGCAGGCGCTTGCGCGCAGCGTACAGGGTCACCCCGGACAGCTTCGATTGCTGGGCACCGGCGGCGATGTCCGAGCCCCAACTGCACATGTAGCGGTCATTGTTGCCCAGGGTTTTGGCCTGGGCGCCGAGCGGGAGTGCGACCAGAAAAAACGCTGCCAGGGTCAATCCATAAGCCCGCATAGCACCTACCTAACTTGCTGAAAAGAAAGCGAGTTTGCCTACGAAGCGGGTAGCAGGGGGCCAGCAATTTGCCTTATTTGCGCCTGAATTTCACAGCAGTTGTGTTTGTGACTTGCGGCCCAGCAACAGGCCTTCTGCGGCAACGGCGAAGGTGTTTCCCTGCAGCCAGAAGGCGTCGTGCACCTGGCTCATGAGGTAGCAGGCGCCCCGGCTGTCGACAAACAGCGCGCCATGGCCGTGGTGCACATCGCCGATGCACACCAGGGTTGTGTTCAGCTTGCGTTGCATCGCCACGATGACTTTTTCGTCGTGCAGGCCGGGCTTGGCCCTGAACTCGATGTCGCCGGCGGCGCATTCTTCACCGGCGCCGCAGTGGCCGACGCACAGGCCATTGAACGCCCTGAGCAAGTCGTTGGCGGGGTGGCCGTTGGGCCCGATGTCCGCCTCTGGGGCAGTCACTTGGGCAGGCCAGCCGGCAGCCACGAACAGCGGGCGGATGGTTTCAGGTAGGTCTATGGGCATGTCTGCTCTCTGGTCGAATCCGTGCGAGAGGCTACATTAACACGGCAGACATCATTGATCCTTGAGGAGGGCGAGCCATGAGCAATGAGACTTTACCCGCTGCAGCCCTCATCGCTGGCAAGCCAGCTCCCACAATGAACCTGTGTACATCGACCCTGTGGGAGCTGGCTTGCCAGCGATCCAGCGCGCAGCGCTGGCAACATCAGGCTTGACCTCTACTTAGGTCGAGGTTTGATACTCGCCGCTCCAACCACTCGGAGCAGCACCATGACCGCAGCTTTCCACCTGTCCAACCCCGAAGGCCTCTACGACCCCTCTAGCAATGCCTACTCCCATGTGGCTGAAGTCGCCGCCAATGCCCGGTTGCTGTACATCGCCGGGCAGGGCGGGGAAGACCTCGAGGGCCGGCTGTCCAGCGATTTTGCCGAGCAGGCACGCCAGGCCCTGGCCAACCTGCAGATCGCCCTGCAATCCAAAGGCGCGACCCTGGCCGATGTGTTCAAACTGACCCTGCTGATCGTCGATCACGACGAAACCCGCTTGCGCCTGTGGGGCGCCGAAGCCCAGCGCGCCTGGGGCGCCAACATGACCCCGACCTGCACGCTGATCCCGGTGCCGCGCCTGGCCCTGGACGGCATGCAGATCGAAATCGACGCGGTCGCCGCGCTGCCCGGCAGGTAAGACGTTTTAGCGATGGCATTGGCCCCGGCTTTTGTAAACAATAGCGCCCGCAATACGCGCTGTTCGTTCAATTATCGAGATACCAATGCCGTCGATTCTTCCGCTGTATGAGGTCCAGTCATGAGCGACCTCACTGTCGAACTGTTGCAAACCGGCCCCGAGCAGGCCGAGCTGATCCGCAACCTTTACCAGTTCTACGCCTACGAGTCTTCGGACTGGGAGCAGGAAGACGTCGAGGTCGACGGCCGTTTCTATGTCCACGACGAACACTTGCAACGCTACTGGCAAGAGCCGCAGTGGAGCGCCAACCTGATCCTGGTCGACGGCTACATCGCAGGCTTTTTGCTGATCGAACGCAGCGAGCTGCCCGGCCTCGATGCCCTGGAACTGGCCGACCTGTTCATCCTCAAGCGCTATCGGCGCAAAGGCATCGCCAGCGCCCTGGCCAGCCAGGTGCTGGCGAGCGGGCAGAACCAGTGGCTGGTGCGTTACTACGACCAGGACGAAACCGCCCACGCCTTCTGGCGCACAGTGCTCGACAACCTGCCGCGCCCGGTACGTTCGATCGAACTGGACGACGAGCCAGAGTTGGTTAACTTCCTGGTGACGCGGGCGTTGCACTGAGCTGGCACGAACGTTTCATGGCGAGATCAGACACAGCGAACGGCGCGCTCAGGCAAATCCGCCGTCAAGCAGCACAGGTAAGGTGACGCCAGCAGTCAATGCCATGCGTTCCGATCACAAGAGAATAAATATAATGATCAGCCTGGGCTCCAAGGATTCGAGCGGTCAGTTGGCGCAGGGGTTCAAGCCGCGCCATGTCACCATGCTTTCCATCGCCGGCATCATCGGCGCCGGCTTGTTCGTCGGCTCCGGGCATGCGATTGCCGCCGCCGGGCCCGCGGCAATCCTGGCCTATGTGCTGTCCGGCCTGCTGGTGATCCTGGTGATGCGCATGCTCGGCGAGATGGCCGTGGCCAACCCCGATACCGGCTCGTTCTCGACCTATGCCGACCAGGCCATCGGGCCCTGGGCAGGCTTTACCATCGGCTGGATGTACTGGTGGTTCTGGGTGCTGGTGATCCCCATCGAGGCCCTGGCCGCCGGGCATGTGCTGAACAACTGGCTGCCCATGGTCGATACCTGGCTGTTTGCCCTGTTGTCGATCATCGTCCTGGCCGCGACCAACCTGTTCAGCGTGGCCAAGTACGGTGAGTTCGAGTTCTGGTTCGCGCTGTTCAAGGTCGTGGCGATCATCGCCTTCATCTCCCTCGGCGCAGCCGTGCTGATGGGCTGGGTGCCGGAGCGCGAGGTCAGCGGCCTGGGCCGTTTGCTTGAAACCCAGGGCGGGTTTGCGCCCAACGGCGTGTCGGCGGTGGTCGGTGCGTTCATCACGGTGATGTTCAGCTTTATCGGCACGGAGGCGGTGACCATTGCCGCCGCCGAATCCCAGAGCCCGGCGAGGAACATCGCCAAGGCCACCCGCTCGGTGATCTGGCGCATCGGTGTGTTCTATCTGCTGTCGATTGCCGTGATCATTTCCATCGTGCCCTGGAACGACCCGCAACTGGCGTCGGTGGGCTCTTACCAGCGCGCCCTGGAACTGATGAACATCCCCCACGCCAAGCTGATGATGGATGTGGTGGTGCTGGTGGCAGTGGCCAGTTGCATGAACTCCTCGATCTACATTGCCTCGCGCATGCTGTTCTCCCTGGGCAAGCGCGGTGAAGCGCCCCGGCAGGTCAAGCTGACCTCGGCCGTTGGCGTACCACGCGCTGCGGTCATCGCCAGCACCGTGCTGGGTGCAGTGATCACCGTGGTCAGTCATTTTGCCCCGGCCGGCTTGTTCCAGTTCCTGCTGGCCAGCTCCGGTGCCATTGCCTTGCTGGTGTACCTGGTGATTGCCGTGTCGCAGTTGCGCATGCGCCGGATGCTACTCAAGCAGAAGGTCGAGCTGACGTTTCGCATGTGGCTGTTCCCCTGGCTCACCTACCTGGTCATCGTGTTCATCAGCGCAGCGCTCGGGGTCATGCTGGTGACCCCTGAGCACCGTGCCGAGGTGACCACCACCATCGGCCTTGCGCTGGTGATTTCCTTCATCGGCATTATCACCACCCGTCAGCATGGCCAGCCGGTAAAGGTGCCGTCGGTGGGCTGAAGCGCTTATTGCCGGGCAAGTCGAGGCGTCGCGCCGCTGTTCCTACCGCTGCGTGATGGCTGATCCAGGGGTGTCAGCGGATTGCTGAGCCGTTGTGGCGTCTCGCCGGTCAACTGGCAAAGCAGCGCGATCAGCGTGTCGCCATCCAGCGCTCCGCGCTCGCGCAGCTGCTCGGCCAGCGCGCGCAATGCCGGCCAGTAACGTCGCACCAGGCAGTGACAACGCACCAGCGCCACCGGCTCGGCATCCAGCAACTTGCGCGCGGGCAGCAGGGCGATCAGTTCATGGGCCCGGCGCAGGTCGCCGGCACCGCTGGTGGTGAGGAAACGATCAACGGCGCAATGCCGATAGACCGCTTCGGCCACCGGCCCGGCAAAGCAGTTGAGCAGATCGCGTTCGATCAGCTCGATCATCGATGGCAGATACTCGGCGATCCCCGGGGGCTCGAAGGCAGGCAATGGCACCAGGTAGTCGGCCTCGACCAGGCCCTTGACCGCTTGCAGGTTGCCACGCAAATCAACCATCGGTCCGATCAGCGCTTCGGCGCGGGTGCGCACTGTCACCCGCTTGATCGCCAGGCCGTTCCACCAGAAGGCCAGGGCATGGCCTGCTTCGTGGAAGGCGGTGCGACGCGCACGGCTGTTCATGATCATGACCTCAGGGGGAGGCGGCTACACCTACGATCTGCTCCGTCCCTGGGGTTGGTATAAGAGATTATGGCTATCGACGGGTAACACTGCGTCTATTTGCTGACTACCGGGGGCGGGACTAGCCTTGAAGATGTGCTGGCATGTGCCGGCCGGACCTGATGTGGAGATAACTAAAACGCTGGATACAAAGGTAGCTCACCCATGTCTACTGAATCGAAATGCCCGTTCAGTCAAGCCGCTGGCGGTGGTCCGACGAACCGTGACTGGTGGCCGAACCAACTGAACCTGAAGATCCTCCACCAGCACTCGCCGCAGTCCGATCCCCAAGGCGATGCCTTCAACTATGCCGAAGCCTTCAAAAGCCTGGACTTTCAAGCCCTCAAACAAGACCTGCATGCGCTGATGACCGACTCCCAGGACTGGTGGCCAGCGGATTTTGGCCATTACGGGCCGCTGTTCATCCGCATGGCCTGGCACAGCGCCGGTACCTACCGCACCGGTGACGGCCGTGGCGGCGCGGGCTCCGGCCAGCAACGCTTCGCCCCGCTCAACAGCTGGCCTGACAACGTCAGCCTGGACAAGGCCCGGCGGCTGCTGTGGCCGATCAAGCAGAAATATGGGCGGAGCATCTCCTGGGCCGACCTGATCGTACTTACCGGCAATGTGGCGCTGGAGTCCATGGGCTTCAAAACCTTCGGTTTTTCCGGTGGCCGCCCGGATGTCTGGGAGCCGGATGAAGACGTCTACTGGGGCTCGGAAAACAAGTGGCTGGGCGGCGATACCCGCTACGGCAAGGGCCCGCAGCCAATGCAGGAGCCCGGCGAAGGCACCCTGGTAGCCGAGCCCGAGCAGCACGGCAACGAAGAAAGCCGCACCGACCAGGGCCGCAATCTGGAAAACCCGCTGGCCGCGGTGCAGATGGGCCTGATCTATGTCAACCCGGAAGGTCCGGAAGGCAACCCCGACCCGGTCGCCGCCGCCAAGGACATCCGCGAAACCTTCGCGCGCATGGCCATGAACGATGAAGAAACCGTGGCCCTGATTGCCGGCGGCCATGCCTTCGGCAAAACCCACGGCGCCGGCCCTGCCGATAACGTCGGCCCGGAACCGGAAGCCGCCGGCCTTGAAGAGCAGGGCCTGGGCTGGCGCAACAGCTTTGGCTCCGGCAAGGGCGCCGACACCATCACCAGCGGCCTGGAAGTGACCTGGACCACCACGCCAACGCGCTGGAGCAACAACTACCTGGAGAACCTCTTCGGCTTCGAATGGGAACTGACCAAGAGCCCGGCCGGGGCCAACCAGTGGACGCCCAAGAACGGCGCGGGGGCCGGGATCATTCCCGATGCCCATGACCCGTCCAAGCGGCGCAACCCGACCATGCTGACCACCGACCTGTCGCTGCGCTTCGACCCGATCTACGAGAAAATCGCCCGGCGCTTCCTGGCAAACCCCGAGCAGTTGAGCGATGCCTTCGCACGTGCCTGGTACAAGTTGATCCACCGCGACATGGGCCCACTGTCGCGTTACCTGGGCCCGGAAATGCCTAACGAGGAGCTGCTGTGGCAAGACCCGATCCCCGAGGTCGACCATGCCCTGGTCGATGACAGCGATGTCAGCGCACTGAAGGCCAAGCTGCTGGCCTCGGGGCTTTCGGTGGCCGAGTTGGTGTCCACGGCCTGGGCGGCAGCGTCGACCTTCCGTGGCTCCGACAAGCGTGGTGGTGCCAACGGCGGGCGCCTGCGCCTGGCGCCGCAGAAGTTCTGGCAGGCCAACCAGCCCGAGCAACTGGCCAAGGTACTGAGCACCCTGGAAGCCATCCAGAGCGACTTCAACAGTGCCCAGGGCGGCGGCAAAAAAGTCTCCCTGGCCGACCTGATCGTGCTGGCGGGCAGTGCGGCGGTCGAGCAGGCGGCGAAAAACGCCGGGGTCAACATCAGCGTGCCGTTTACCCCGGGACGCATGGACGCCTCGCAGGAGCAGACCGACGTCGAATCGTTCGGCTTTCTTGAGCCCAATGCCGATGGTTTTCGCAACTACCTGAAGAACAGCTACCGGGTACCGGCCGAGGCCTTGCTGATCGACAAGGCGCAACTGCTGACCCTGAGCGCGCCGGAAATGACGGTGCTGGTGGGCGGCCTGCGGGTGTTGGGGGTCAACGATGGGCAGAGCAAACACGGCGTCTTCACCCAGCAGCCGGGCACGCTGAGCAATGACTTCTTCGTCAACCTGCTGGACATGGGCGTGGAATGGAAGCCGGTGTCGGCGGCCAACGACGCGTTCGAAGGGCGCGATCGCAAGACCGGCGCGTTGAAGTGGACCGGCACCCGGGTTGACCTGGTGTTTGGTTCCAACTCGCAACTGCGGGCGCTGTCGGAGTTCTATGCCAGTGCCGACGCCAAGGAGCAGTTCGTCACGGATTTCGTTGCTGCGTGGACGAAAGTGATGAACCTGGATCGGTTTGACCTCAAGTGAGTTGAGGCGGGGGGCACCGCTCCCACAGGTATAGCGCCAAACCTGTAGGAGCGGGACTTGCCCGCCGGCCTCATCGCCGGCAAGCCAGCTCCCACAGAGGTCGCAATCCAGGCGACACAGGCACAAGCGTTCTAGCGCTGCGCCAACCAGTAGTCATGCAACGCCCGCGCCGCCGGGGCAATCGCCACTACCCGCTGACGGTGCAAGGTCACGTCCAGATCCGCCGGCAGCTCGAATTCATCCTGCTCGGCCCATCCGGTAATCACCTGCAACGCCTGCGCTTGTGGCGCCGGTAGCGCAGGCCAGTTGGCGATGGCCATGCCGCGCAGGTAACCAAAGCACCATTCCTCCGCCAGCGGCAGTGGCTGGCCCAGGTGTTCAGTCTGCTCCAGACGAGGCGCAAACGCCTGTGGCGCCTCAACCAGCTGGGTCGCCAGGCTGTTCAAATGACGGGCACACAGCTCGACAAAGCGCTGGCACTCCTGCGCGCTTTGCCATTCCGGGTTCTGCCCACCCCAGATGGCCGGGAACCACTCGCTGATGTCCACCTGCACCGGGCTCGAAACCAGCGCGGTGAAATAACCGTCGAGCTCCGAGGCGTTGAGCACCGAATGGTCATCGCCGTACCTCTGCAAGGTGGCTTCGAGGAACTCGAAATCGGCGGCAGCGAGTGGCTGGTCGTGCATGGGTAACTCCTTGGCCGGTCAGGCGCGCGGGCAAAAGGCGGGGAGGATGGCGCTTTGTGCCGTTTTTATCCAGCCCCCCGCACGTCAGGCCACCGGAATCAGCGGGTCGGCGGCGGCCAGGGCGGCGCTGCGATCCGCAGCCGGTGGGTAGATCCACACGGTGTTGATCTGGGCCTTGAGAGCCTTGGCTTCTGCCTTCAGCAACTTTAGCTGACGGTCCCAACCCTCGGTGAACACCGCGCCCCAGGCCCCGAGGTCCAGGCAAGTCACGTACTTGGGCTGGCGGTAGGCCAGCGGTGCAACCCCGAGCAGGTCGGCGGCGACATTGTTGCCGGCGTGGCGGCCGAGGGCGATGGCGTGCTGGCAGGACATCAGCGAGTAGTTGCCCAGCTCATCGGTGGCGGCGTAGGCGACATCGCCTGCGGCATAGATATGCTCCTGGCCGATGACCTTGAGGTTGGCATCGACCTGCAGGCGCCCCTGGCCGTTACGCTCGCCGGGCACCTGTTCGGTCAGCGGGTTGGCGCGAAAACCGACGGTCCAGATCACCGTGCTGGCGTCGATCCGCCGGCCATCGGCGAGGGTCACGCCCTGGGCGTCGACCGACTCCACCGTAGCACCGAGCAGCCACTCGACGCCCAGCTGCTCGCTGGCCTCGACAATCGCCGGGGCGATGGCCTCGCCCATGGCTGCGGCCACCTTGCTGGCGCGGTCGACAATGATCACCCGCACTTCGCTGTCATCCCCCAGGACCGCTCGCAAACGCGCAGGCATTTCGGTGGCGGTTTCGATGCCGGTAAAGCCGCCGCCGGCGACCACCACGGTATTGCGCGCAAGGCTCGAGGGCCGGGACTTGAGGCTATTGAGGTGCTGCTCAAGGCGCACTGCCGATTCGAGTTCATCGACATCGAAGGCGTACTGGTGCATGCCGGCCAGGTTCGGGCGCATCAGTTGGCTGCCCGCCGCCAGGACCAGGCGGTCGTAGCGCAGTTGCTGCAAGGTGCCGGTTTCGTTGCGGTAGCCGACGGTTTTCGCCTGGGCATCGATAGCCATTGCCGAGCCTTTGACAAAGCGCACGCCCACCGCCTCGAACAACGCGCCCAAGGGGGCAAACAGCGTATGCGCGTCGGCCTCGTAGAAGCGAGGACGCATGCGCAACTCGGCCTGCGGGGCGAGTACCGAGATGGTGACGTCCTGACGGTCATGCAGGTCCAACTGCCGCGCCGCGCTCAAGGCGCTCCAGACGCCGGCAAAACCTGCGCCGATAACCAGAATGTGCTGTTGCATGGGAGAGCTCCTGACGACGAATGACCACGGGGCATCAACCGCTACGGCTGACTGCCGATGGCGCAATCGTAAGGGCAGGGCGGCGGCGGCCCCAGGCCAAATACCCCTGAGTTTCGGCCAGGCGGGTCAGGCGGTGCCGCTGAAGCGGCTGCGGTAGTCGCGCGGCGAGATCGACAGGTGGCGCTGGAAGGTGCTGCGCATCCGCTCCTCGTCGGCAAAACCACACTGGCGGGCGACCTGCTCGATGTTGCCGGTCGAGCTTTCCAGCAGCCGCCGGGCAGCTTCCAGGCGGAACAGTTCGATGGCCTTGGACGGCGTACGGCCGGTCTTGAGCTTGTACATGCGGGTGAAGTTACGCGGGCTCATGCACGCCTGTTGGGCCAGGCGCTCGACGTTCAGGCGCGGGTCGCCGAGGTTTTCGCTCAGCCACAGGTGCAGGTGCTCAAACGCTGCGGCGTCCTGGCTTTGTGACTGCAGCAGAGTGCTGTACTGGGCCTGGCCGCCCGGGCGCTTGAGGTACACCACCAGTTCGCGGGCTACGGCCATGCTGACCTCGCGACCGCAGTCGGCCTCTACCAGGGCCAGGGCCAGGTCGATGCCGGCACTGACCCCGGCCGACGTCCATACCGTACCCTGCTGGATGAAGATCGCATCGGCATCCACCTCGATGGCCGGGAATGCCTGCTTGAGGGTGTCGCACATGGCCCAGTGGGTGGCGGCGCGGCGTCCGTCGAGCAGGCCGGCCTTGGCCAGCAGAAAGGCCCCGCTGCACACCGAGGCGATACGCCGGCCCCGCGCGGCATTGGCGTGCAGCCAGTCGGTGAGGGTGCTGTAGTCGTCCAGGGTCTGGCAGATTGCCGGGGCGCCGGGGACGATAAAGGTGTCGATGGCCACGGCGGCCAGTTGCTCCAGGCGCGAGGTATCCACGGCCAGGCCCTCGGCACTGGGTACCAGGCCGCCTTCCAGGCTTGCGGTATGCAGTTGGTAACCGGGCAGACCGCGCGCCTGCATGACCCTGGACGCCGCCCAGAACACCGTTTGCGCACCGGTCAGGTCGAGCAGGCCCATCTGTGGGTAGGCGACGAACGCAATGTGGCGGGGCGGGTTCAGGGGCTTCATCGCTGTGGTTCTTGGTGGTGGATAGCGGTTGACAAATTTTACCAGAACGCCGGGCGGCGCACGTCAGCCTGAGCGGCTGATGTGCAGCGTCAAGGGCGCGAGCAGGCCGCGGGGTCAGTCCATGGGCGTCAACTGGCTCAACCGCTCGGCGCTGGGAAAACCGAGGGTGCGAAAGCGTGGCGGGTAGAGCTCGCCGTCTTTGCTCAGCAGCTCGCCCAGCAGCGACTCGACCTCGTGCCAGGCAACCATCCGGGTCTGTGCCGAACCATCGGCCTGAGGCTGGACCAGGATCACCCGGTCGGTTTTCGGCAGTGAAGTGAACACGCCCTCGGTCCAGGCCGCTATCGAGAAGCTGCTGCCGGGGTTGTCGGCATCGCTGTAGAGCCTGTGGGTGGCGACGAAGATGTCCTCGGGGTGGGCTTCGTGGATCTTGTCGAGAAACTCTTTTTGCGTGCTATAGAGGCCGTGGTGCAACAAGCGCTGCAGGTCGCCCAGGCGCGCTTGCAGGTGCCCGTCCTGCACCTGGAAGGGAACGATCCGGCGGTCCTGGTAGGTGTAGATCCGGCTGGACTGCGCGCGGCCGTTTTCCAGGGCATGGAAGCTCAGCTCGACCATCTGCCGCAGGCCTTCGGCGTCCTTGTCACCGGTGACCATCAGCACATCGCGGCCGGGCATCATGAACACTGGCTGCCCCAATACCGGCACGCGCTGCAGCACGTCGGGCAGCAGCACCCGGCTGGTGTCGTAGCCGTCCTGCCAGGCGCCCTGGTACAACCCCGGGAGGATCTGTTCGAAGGCATCGGGGCTGGCGTCGCGCAGGTTGTCGAGGGCGATTGCCAGTGCCTGCTCAAGGGTGATGCCCCAGTCCTGTTGCGGGCCCATGGCCTGGGTCGAGGTGGTGTCGGGGTAGTCCACCGCCAGCAAGGTGACGCAATCCTCCGAGAACGGCTGCCAGGCCAGCGGGCAGGGCGAGTCCCAGCCCTCGCTGCGCACATGGTGCAGGCGGATCTCTTCGAGCATCGCCAGGTTGCGGATCACCGGCCTCAGTAGCGGGCGCACCTGCGCCAGCGGTTGTGGCGCTGTGCTGTTGCGGGTGTCGATCAAGGCGCGCAGGTAACTGGCGAGCACATCGGCTTTGCGCGACTTGTCGGCGTTCAGGTAGTCGCGGTAGGCGTTGTGCAGGTTGAAATAGCCGCTGTCGCCGTAGCGCAGGCGAAATTCGTCGGCCAGGTAGTCCAGGGGCTCGGCATAGCCGCCGGCACGGGCGGCCTTGATGAAGGTCCGGGCAAACCCTTCCTCTGTAGGTGTGCGTCTGAACAGCGTGTCGAAAAGTGCCCTGAACATGTGTGAAGTCCTCCGTGAACGCGAACTGCGCATGATGCTCGTGGCGTCGGGAAGGGTAAAGCTGAATCGAGGCTGGCGCCGGAGCTGGGGCTCCGCCCGATTTTGCAACCCCGCACGCGGCTGAATGCACCGCTGCCCGCTGGCCACCCGTTCCTCTGTGGGCATTTTTGGTGCTAAATAGGCCGCTCAGGTAATTCGTCCAGACCCTGCAGCGTCATGCCGTGCAATGAGAACAGCTATGAGAACCCATCTTGAAACCCGTGAAGTCCCTGTGCTCCAGACCCCTTGTGATGGAAGCCTTCACCCAGTCAGCCATCAACAGTCGGCGGTAGCAGCATGATCGAAGTCACAGAGGTTTCCATTGCCCAGCTGCGCGCTGCGCTCGAGTCCGGCCAGACCACCGCGGTTGAACTGGTTAAAGCCTACCAGGCGCGCATCGACGCGTACGACGGCCCGAACACTGCCACCAAGCTCAACGCCGTGGTGGTGCGTAACCCCGAAGCCTTGAGCGAAGCGCAGGCTTCCGACGCGCGCCGCGCCAAGGGCCAGGCCCTCGGCCCGCTCGACGGCATCCCTTACACCGCCAAGGACAGCTACCTGGTCAAGGGCCTGACCGCCGCCTCCGGCAGCCCGGCCTTCGCTGACCTGGTGGCCTATCGCGACGCCTTCACCATTGAACGCCTGCGCGCTGCCGGCGCCATCTGCCTGGGCAAGACCAACATGCCGCCGATGGCTAACGGCGGCATGCAGCGCGGGGTCTACGGCCGCGCCGAAAGCCCGTACAACGCCGACTACCTGACGGCACCCTTTGCCTCGGGCTCATCCAACGGTGCCGGTACCGCCACCGCCGCAAGCTTCGCGGCTTTCGGCCTGGCGGAAGAAACCTGGTCGAGCGGCCGCGGCCCGGCCTCGAACAACGGCCTGTGTGCCTACACGCCGTCGCGCGGGGTGATCTCGGTGCGCGGCAACTGGCCGCTGACGCCGACCATGGACGTGGTGGTGCCCTTTGCCCGGACCATGGCCGACCTGCTGGAAGTGCTCGACATCGTCGTCGCCGAGGACCCGGACAAACGCGGCGACCTGTGGCGCCTGCAGCCTTGGGTACCGATCCCGAGCGTCGACTCGGTGCGCCCGGCGTCCTACCACGAGCTTGCGGCCGATGCCAGCGCGCTCAAGGGCAAGCGTTTCGGCGTGCCGCGCATGTACATCAACGCCGACCCTGAAGCCGGCACCAGCGAAGCCCCCGGCATCGGTGGCCCGACCGGGCAGCGGATCAACACCCGGCCGTCGGTGATCGCCCTGTGGGAGCAGGCGCGCAAGGCGCTGGAAGCGGCCGGTGCCGAAGTGATCGAAGTCGACTTCCCGCTGGTGTCCAACTGCGAGGGCGACCGCCCGGGCGCGCCGACCGTGTTCAACCGCGGTCTGGTGTCCAAGGAGTTCCTCCACCATGAATTATGGGACCTGACCGCCTGGGCCTTCGATGATTTCCTCCAGGCCAACGGCGACCCCAAACTCAACCGCCTGGTCGACGTCGACGGGCCGAAGATTTTCCCGCATGATCCGGGCACGCTGCCCAACCGCGAAGGCGACCTGGCGGCCGGCATGGACGAATATGTGCGCATGGCCGAGCGCGGCATCACCCCGTGGGACCAGATCAGCACCGTGCCGGATGGCTTGCGCGGCCTGGAACAGACCCGGCGCATTGACCTTGAAGACTGGATGGATGCACTCAAGCTCGACGTGGTGATCTTCCCGACCGTCGCCGACGTTGGCCCGGCCAACGCCGATGTCGACCCGGCGTCCGCCGACATTGCCTGGAGCAACGGCGTGTGGGTGGCCAACGGCAACCTGGCGATCCGTCACCTGGGCGTGCCGACGGTGACCGTGCCGATGGGCGTGATGGCCGATATCGGCATGCCGGTGGGCTTGACCTTTGCCGGCCGCGCCTACGACGATTCGTCGTTGCTGCGCCTGGCGGCGGCGTTTGAGTCGACCGGGTCCAAGCGCCTGGTGCCTCCGCGCACGCCAGCGCTGGCCAGCGGCAAGTAAGCAAAAGGGGCGGGTGACCGCCCTTTTTTAGTTCCCCAGACACGAGATATCCATGGCTAACCAAGACATCAGTTTCATCCCCGATCCGGACGCCGAGTCGATCTCTTCCGACGTTGCCGGTTTCGCTGGCATCCTGGTCTCGACCCAGATCCCTACCCGTGCCGACGGCAGCCTGGAACTGGGCGATATCACTGCCCAGAGCGAGTGCACCCTGCAAGCGCTCAAGGTCGCCCTGGAGCGTGCCGGCAGCTCCATGGACCGGGTCCTGCACCTGACTATCTACCTTACCGACATGGCCGAGCGTGCTGCTTTCAACGAGGTGTACCAGCGCTTCTTCGCCAAGCCCTGGCCGGTACGCGCCGCCGTCGGCGTGGCCTCGCTGGCAGTGGAAGGCATGCGTGTGGAAGTAACGGCGATGGCGGCCAAGGCCTGAGTTGTTGCGGTGGCTGGGCTGGCCTCATCGCGGGTCAAGCCCGCTCCTACAGGTCTTGCGCTAATCCTGGGAACAGCGCCGAACCTGTGGGAGCTGGCTTGCCAGCGATAGACCTACACAGGCCACCGGGCAGGCTACGGGTGCCGATCGGGCGTTTCGCCGCTACAATGCGCGCCTCGACCGTGACAGCCTGACTAAAAAAACATGTCCCTGCCCAAGCATCACCTGGAATTGCTCAGCCCCGCCCGCGATGTCGCCATCGCCCGCGAGGCCATTTTGCATGGCGCCGACGCCGTGTACCTCGGCGGCCCGAGCTTCGGCGCTCGCCACAACGCCTGCAACGACGTCAGCGATATCGCCCAGTTGGTGGAGTTCGCCCATCGCTACCACGCCCGGGTGTTCACCACCATCAACACCATCCTCCACGACAACGAGCTGGAGCCGGCGCGCAAGCTGATTCACGAACTGTACGATGCCGGCGTCGACGCGCTGATCGTCCAGGACCTGGGGGTGATGGAACTGGACATCCCGCCGATCGAGCTGCACGCCAGCACCCAGACCGACATCCGCACCCTGGCCCGGGCCAAGTTCCTCGACCAGGCCGGCTTTTCCCAGCTGGTGTTGGCCCGTGAGCTGAACCTGCAGGAAATCCGTGCCATCGCCGACGAAACCGACGCGGCGATCGAGTTCTTCATTCACGGCGCGTTGTGCGTGGCCTTCTCCGGCCAGTGCAACATCTCCCACGCCCAGACCGGCCGCAGTGCCAACCGTGGCGACTGCTCCCAGGCCTGCCGCCTGCCGTACACCCTTAAAGACGAGAAGGGCGGGGTGATCGCCTACGAGAAGCACCTGCTGTCGATGAAGGACAACAACCAGAGCGCCAACATCCGTGCCCTGGTCGAGGCCGGTGTGCGCTCGTTCAAGATCGAAGGGCGCTACAAGGACATGGGCTATGTGAAGAACATCACCGCCTACTACCGCCAGCGTCTGGACGCCGTGCTCGAAGACCGCCCGGACCTCGCCCGCGCCTCCAGCGGGCGTACCGCGCACTTCTTCCTGCCCGACCCGGACAAGACCTTCCACCGCGGCAGCACCGATTACTTTGTCAGCGAGCGCAAGATCGACATCGGCGCCTTCGACTCGCCGACCTTCACCGGCCTGCCGGTGGGCGTGGTTGAAAAAGTCGGCAAGCGTGACCTGCAGGTGGTCACCCATGAGCCACTGTCCAACGGCGACGGCCTCAATGTGCTGGTCAAGCGCGAAGTGGTGGGTTTTCGCGCCAACATCGCCGAGCCCAAGGGCGAGTTCGATGAAGAAGGCGAGAAGCGCTACCGCTACCGTGTCGAGCCCAACGAGATGCCCAAGGGCCTGCACCAGTTGCGGCCGAACCACCCGCTGAGCCGCAACCTCGACCACAACTGGCAGCAGGCCCTGCAGAAGACCTCAGCCGAGCGCCGTATCGGCCTGGCCTGGGTTGCGCAGTTGAGCGAGCAGCGCCTGGCGCTGACCGCCACCAGCGAGGAGGGCATCAGCGCCAGCGTCGCCCTGGACGGTCCGTTTGGTTTGGCCAACAAGCCGGAGCAGGCGCTGGAGCAACTGCGCGACCTGCTCGGCCAGCTGGGTACCACCGAGTACCATGCCACCGACGTTCAGCTTGATGCGCCGCAGGCGTATTTCATCCCCAACTCGCAGCTCAAGGCGCTGCGCCGCGAGGTCATCGAAGCGCTGACCGCCGCGCGCATCCAGGCGCACCCGCGCGGTGGCCGCAAGGCCGAGACCAACCCGCCGCCGGTGTATCCGGAGTCGCACCTGTCGTTTCTGGCCAATGTCTACAACCAGAAGGCCCGCGACTTCTATCACCGTCACGGGGTCAAGCTGATCGACGCCGCCTACGAGGCCCACGAAGAGGCGGGCGAAGTGCCGGTGATGATCACCAAGCACTGCCTGCGTTTCTCCTTCAACCTGTGCCCCAAGCAGGCCAAGGGCGTTACCGGCGTGCGCACCAAGGTCGCGCCGATGCAGTTGATTCACGGCGATGAAGTGCTGACCCTGAAGTTCGACTGCAAACCGTGCGAAATGCACGTGATCGGCAAGATGAAAGGCCACATCCTCGGCCTGCCGCAACCGGGTAGCGTGCAGCAGGTGGTGGGCCACATCAGCCCTGAAGACCTGCTCAAGACCATCCCCCGCGCACCGCACTGAGTGAGGCATCGCGGGGCAAGTCGAAGCGTCGCCCCGCGATCGTAACTAAGGTGCAGGCTGCACTGACAGCGCCGCATGCGCCTTGAGTTCTGCATCGATGAAGGCTGCGATCATTGCCCGGTAAACCCGCTCGACCACCTCTTCAGATGCGCCGGACTCCGCGGCCAGGGCGCGCACTTTGGCGATCACCTGCTCGACCCGTGCCGGGGCGCGGACATCGTCGTGGGTTTTCTTGAACGCCGCCGCCTGGTTGACCAGGTTGCCGCGCCGGGCGAGCAGGGCGACCAGTTCGCGGTCGATGCCGTCGATGTGGTGGCGAACTTCTTCGATCGAGGTGCAGTGTACGTCCATGTGAACTCCTTTCAGTAGACAGCGTGGCGGTAGCCAGTTGATTTCCAGTAGTATGCCTGAACGGACTCTGGCCCCTGAAGTGTGGGGCCGACAGCCAGGAAGGTAATGTGACTCTACAACTGCAAATCCAACAGATCTTCAGCGGCCTGGCCTTTGCCAGGCCGTTGTTCTATAGCTACCCGCAAGGCCTGCGCTTCGAGCTGGCCGAAGGCGCCGGGACCCTCGAGCGCTTTCTGCTGGCGGTCAGCAAGGCAACCACGGTGTGCCGCGACCTGTTTGCCGGCGAGCAATCGATGGTGGTGTGCCTGCGCGTGCACTCCAACGGTAACGGTTTTGCCCATCGCGACGTGCTGCGCGATCTGCGTGCCGCCGGTATTCGCATCCCCGCCCAGCGCTCACTGTGGAGCCAGCGGCTGGACCCGGACGACTGGTTCGAAGAGCACCAGCCCGAGTACTGGCTGCACCTCGCCTTCGAGGCGCCACTGTCGCTGCTGCAACCGGTGCTCTGGTGCGCATTGGCCGATAACCCGGGGACCATTCGCCCGAACCCTTGCTGCGCTGTCTACCTGTTCAACCTCAACCAGCGGTTGATGGCCTTGCCCTATGACGATCGGGGCATGGATGTGGTGGGCCCCAACCATGACGTGCTCTCGCTGCTGTACCGTCAGCATCAGCCGTGGCTGCTGGACTACGACCGCGAGCGCATGGACGCGACTTTCGCCACCGTCCTGCATTGACTCACTGCAGCGACTCGATTTTCCAGCGCCAGGTGCCCAGCGGGTTGTCTTCTCGGGTACGGACGAACACGCCATAGTCGCTCAGGTAGCTGTAGCCTTCGACCCAACGGTTGCCGCGTGGGCTCTGCCAGGTGCAGGTCAACGGCTTGGCGCTGCCCTGCAGGGCCGAGTGCAAGGTGCTGGCCGGTCGCGCCTTGCCGACCTGGCAGTGGGTGGTGCGGGTAATGCTCGCGGTTTGCCCGGCATAGCTGATGGTGTAGCTCAGTTGCGCATGGGCGGGCAGGGTTTGCCAGGCGCCGGTGAATGACAGCGCGGTCAAGCTGTCGCTGGCGTCCTGTTCCTGCCCGGTCATGATGTCGATACCGCGTGCGGCCAGATCGAACAGGCCGCGAAAACTCAGTTGCAGCTGTTGCGCTATCGTCGGGTCCACGGCCTGTAGTAACAGCTGGCCGGAGCGGCTGTCGTTGCTGAGGAACACCTGACGCGGCCTGTCGACGGTAGCGTTCCCGTCGGTCAGCTTCGCCTCGTAGCGATAGTCCAGCCTGTGCAGGGTCAGGCGTGGCGCCGGCAGCTCCAGGGCGGCGATGGCCGCAAGCACTTCAGGCCTGGCCCTGGGCGGCAGGAACGGCGGCGGCAACGGCGTACGGGTTTTGAGCGGCGCAAGCTTGGCAAGCTCGGCCGGCGGTTGGCAGGCGGCGTTGAACAACTGCTGATAGTACAGCGGGGCCTGCCGGTAGAACGCGCTGAAGGGCTGCGACTTGAGTCGGGTGCTGTCTACGCGGTTGTCGTTGTCGAGGAAGAACTGGCTTTGCCGGCTGATGAGCTGGCGCTCGCAATAAAACGCCAGGTGCTCGCGGCTGTGCAGGGCCATCACCGCGTGGCCGTATTGCATTGGATAGCGGTGGCGCTGGATGCCGGTCCAGGCGTAGGTAATGCCGCCCTCATGCTGCAGGCTGTTTAGGTCGATCAGCAGCCAGTCCTGATCCGCGTCCAGGTTCAGGGCTCGCCAGTCGGGGGCCTGACGCTGGTGCATAGGCAGGTGGCCGTCGCCTGGCGGGTCGGTCTCGCCACCTGCTGGGATGAGACTGCAAGCGGCCAGGGTGAACACACCGAGACCCGCAGCAAGCGGCTTGAGGGCGAAGCGGGCGAGGGCATCCATGCGCATGAGCTCTAGGGTCAAAGCGCGGAGTGTACCGAATGCCTGCGCCAAGCTGTATGCCTGGCGCTATCCCTTGGTACGCCAGATCTGCGGCCAGTGGGCGGTATCCACACTGTCGCACCAGCTCATCCGGCTAAATGACTTGAGCTGCATCACGGCTCCGTCATAGCGCCAGGTTGCATTCGCGCCGCAGTAGCGCCCTCCCGGCTGCAGCTGGGTCAGCTCGCCGCGGGCCGGGTCGAACTTGAAAAAGCCATACATCTCGCCGCCCAGCACATCATGCTTGGGAACCGAGATGTGCAGCGAGGTGGGTTGATAGGGCGCTGTTCGCAAGGCGCGGTAGTAGCTGTACATGCAGCCCTGGGCCGCACAGCCGTAGCGCAGGCCTACCAGCACATGGGTCGCGTCCAGGGCCGAGACCTCGGCTTCGGCTTGCCAGTTGTCATACTCGGGTTCACTCCATTCATGCCGGGTGATGGCAATGACTGCGTCGGCGATGGCCTTCTGCTCACCATCGCTCACCCCTGGCGCCGGTGTGAAGGGGGCGAGGGTGGGTGTCGGCGGTGCTGGCGGCAACTGGCTGTCGGGTCGCGTGCCGGGGTTTACGAAAGCGCTGGGGTGACCGATGCGTCCCTGCACTGAGTCGATAAACAGCAAGGAGGCACTCAGGCCCTGCAGCGATACCGGGTGCTGGTCGTTGGTAGTGTCCAATGACAGGGTCTGGCCGTTGCGCAGTTGGCGCAGCAACCTCACGGCGACGTCACCTTTTGCGTGATAACCCATCTGCCCCTGCGAGCCTGGCCGAAATCCCGCTGGCGCCGGGCCGCCGTCGATCAGCAGCCTGGCGCCCAGGTCGACACTGGCGTCGGTGAACAGGGTCAAGGCAGTGGAACCTTCGGCCCCGGCTTCGCGCACAAGCTCAAGGCCCACGCCCTGGTCGACGCTACGCGACACGGCGGTACAGCGCCGGGTGTTGTCGCAGCCCACAACCCATTCCTTGAACTGCTTGAGCACCGGCTCCTGTTCCGGTTCCGGCGCGGCCAGGGCCAGGGCCGGCAGGAGCATCAAGGGCAGCCAGTTCCATCTTGCGTCAACCATTGTGGTTCAATCCTGCGGGGTAAGCGAACGTGGTTTTGGCCGGGCATCATCGCAGAAGCCAGGCCAACTTCAAGCCGTTGCCGATGAGAACTCCGAGGCTGCTGTGCTATCCAACGGGTATGACACGGGAGGTAACTGCAATGAACAGCAATGACCGCGACAAGCCCGCCAACGAGACGGACAAGCCTGCTGAAGACAACGACCCTGCCAACCGGCCGATCACCCCGACCACCCATCGTACCCAGGCAGACGCCGCCGAAGAGCTCAGCCGCAAGATCGCTGAAATCGAGCGCAAGGTGGCGGACGGTAATTGATGTTGTGGCAGGTTTAAAAGATCGCGGGGCAAGCCTGCTCCCACGGTTGAGTTTTATATTAAGTAAAGGGCCGCAATGGCCCTTTACTTACAACCAACTCATCTAAGTGCCGCGTTTATTTGCACAGGGTATAGCTGCCCTGGTGCGCACCGCCCCTGTACAAGTCAAAGCGGTAACCGGCGCCAGCGCCGAAGTTGTAGGAACCACCGGTCAGTGTCCAGGAGCCTGCGCTGACGGAAAATCCGCCGCTTACCTGGTCTACTTCCTGATCGTCCAGCACCCGCAGGGCGGCTGGCGTGGCGGTGGTCATGTCGATGTTTTGTGCATGGGTCATGAGATAGTTACCTCGTTGATACGGTGGGTTCGTCCTAGGTTGATCCCCCCAGGAGAGGGCCTGGGCGCAGCGTATTACTCATTTTAAAAATGAGAGACCGATCACAGTTTTAATTACAGTTGTTCGCTGTTTCGATCCCCGGCCAAGTTAGTAATGCCACGGGCTCACGTGCAATAGTACAAGTGTGCTAGTGCCTGCGGATTAACCCGCCGTTATGCTGCTACGGACTCAGGTGAACAGTCTGTTCAGTGTGATTAACGTTATCCGCCGGGTCATGGATTGGCATGTTATTCAGGAGCGAAGCCGTGCACGCACGGCGTGACAAGGAGTTGGGCAGTGTGCTGCTGGTGGCGCCCGTGCCCCTGCGCTGGGCGGCACTTGCTGCGCTGCTGTTCAGCGTGCTGTTGATCGTGTTTCTGACCTGCGCCAGCTACACCCGCCGCGCCACCGTGACCGGTGTGCTGGTACCCCAGGGGGGCCTGATCAAGGTGTTTGCGCCGCAGGCGGGGGTGGTGCAAGGCCTGGCCGCAGTCGAGGGGCAGACCGTCGAGGCGGGCGCGACATTGATGGCACTAGGCAGTGACCTGTATGCCGAGGCCGGTGGCGCGCAGGTCGCCATCAGCCGTTTGATCAAGCGCCGTAACGATAGCCTTGCCGAGGAGATCGCCACTACCCGGGCGCTGCACCTGCAAGAACTGGAGGGCAAGCGACGGCGCCTGGCCGTGCTGGAAAGCGAGCAGCACAAAGTCGTCACCCAGATGGACATCAGCCGCCAGCGCCTGGGCCTGGCTCAGGGCATCGCCGCACGCTACGCCGACCTGCAGCGCCAGGACTACGTGTCCCGCGACCAGCTTCAGGAAAAGCAGGATGCGGTGCTGGAGGTGCGCCTGCGCAGCGAGGAACTGAGCCGTTCATTGCTGTCGTTGCGCAACGATATTGCGACGTTGCGCGCCGAGCTCGCCGAGTTGCCGTTCAACCAGGGCAAGCAATTGGCTGAGCTTGAGCGGCGCTTGTCGCAGAGCCAGGGCAGCCTGCTGGAAAGCGAAGTCAAACGCCAGGTGGTGATTACCGCGCCGGCCAGTGGCGAAGTGACGGCCATTGGCGTGGTCAACGGCACCCGCGCCGACAGTAACAGGCCGTTGCTGAGCCTCGTGCCCAAGGATGCCCAGCTGTATGCCGAACTCTATGTGCCCAGCCGCTCGGTGGGCTTCGTGCGCCCTGGGGATGCGGTACTGCTGCGTTATCAGGCTTATCCCTATCAGCATTTTGGCCTGGCCCGCGGCACCGTGGCGTCGGTGTCGCGCAGCGCGCTGCCGGCCGATGAAATCATGTCCGTGGGCGGCGTCTCCGAGCAGCAGCGCGAGCAGGGCCCGTTGTACCGGGTCAGGGTCACCCTCGAACAACAAAGCATGCTCGGGCGCGGATTGAACGAGCGCTTGCGCTCGGGCATGCAACTGGACGCAGACATCCTGCAGGAGAACATGCCTCTCTATGAGTGGCTGCTTGAACCCCTGCGCGGCATAGGGAAACGCCTTTGAACATTCGCCAATCGCTGGCCTTCGGCATCGGTCGCAAGCTGCCCATGGTGCTCCAGGCCGAAGCCGCCGAGTGCGGCCAGGCCTGCCTGGCGATGATCGCCGGTTACCATGGCCAGCACCACGACCTGTTTTCGCTGCGCCAGAAGCTGTCGCCGTCAATGAAGGGCGCAACCCTCAAGCAACTGATGGCCATGGCCGCTCAGTTGGGCCTGGCCAGCCGGCCGTTGCGCCTGGAGCTGCAAGCGCTGGGGCAGTTGCGATTGCCCTGTGTGCTGTACTGGAACTTCAACCACTTCGTGGTGCTCAAGGAGGTCGGGCCGCGCGGGGTAATCCTGCACGACCCGGGACGCGGGGTGTGCAAACTGTCGTTCGATGAAGTCTCGGCGGCGTTCACCGGCGTGGCCCTGGAGCTGTGGCCTCAGGGCGACTTCCAGCCGGGGCCGGCCAACCCACCGCTGCGTTTGCGCCAGTTGCTGGGCCGGGTGCAAGGTTTTGCCGGGGTGCTGAGCCATGTGCTGTTGCTGGCGGCGGCGCTGGAGCTGTGTATTGTCCTCAGCCCGTTTTTTTTGCAAACGGTGATCGACAAGGTGCTGGTCAGCGCCGACCTCGACCTGCTGGCGGTCCTGGCGATCGGTTTTGGCTTGCTGCTGCTGATGCAGCAAACCCTGGCACTGGCCCGCTCCTGGGCCTTGATGTACCTGGGCACCCTGCTCAGCAGCCAATGGCAGATCAATGTATTCAGTCACCTGGTGCGCTTGCCCGTGGCTTTTTTCGAGCGTCGCCACCTGGGCGATATCGTGTCGCGCTTCGGCTCGCTGAAATCGATCCAGCACACCCTGACCACCTCGTTTGTCGAGGCCTTGCTCGATGGCCTGATGACCCTGGTGACCCTGGGCCTGATGTTCGCCTACAGCCCGCTGCTGGCGCTGATCGCACTGCTGGCCATGGTCATCTATGCACTGGCGCGCTGGGCCTGGTTCGGCCCGTTGCGCCGCGCCAGCGAAGAGCAACTGGTACACGCCGCCCGGCAGCAGAGCTACTTTCTGGAAAGCATGCGCGGGGTGCGCACCATCAAGTTGTTCGGCCATCAGGAGCAGCGCGCCAGCACCTGGGGCAGCTTGCTGGTCGAGGAAATCAACGCCGGCCTGCGCCCGCAGAAACTGGAGTTGGCCTATCGCGCCTTCAACGGCCTGTTGTTTGGCCTGGTGACGTTGCTGGTGATCTGGCTCGGCGCAAGGCTGGTGCTCGAGGGCCAGTTCAGTGCCGGGATGCTTATCGCTTTCAACGCTTACAAGGAGCAGTTCAACAGCCGTGTGGCCGGGCTGATCGACAAGCTGGTCGATGTGCTGATGCTGCGCCTGCATGGCGAGCGCCTGGCCGATATCCTGCTGCAGGTACCCGAACACAGGCAGTTCCCGGCCGCCGGCGACAGCGACGCCGATGAGTGTGTACCGAGCCTTGAAGTACGCCAGCTCAAGTTCCGCTACGGCGAGCATGAACCCTATGTGCTGGATGAGGTGTCGGTGCGCATCGAGGCCGGGGATTCACTGGCGATTGTCGGCCCCTCGGGCGGCGGCAAGACCACCTTGCTCAACGTCATGCTCGGCATCCTCGCGCCCAGCAGCGGCAGCGTGTTGCTCGACGGCGTTGCCATCGATAGCCATAACCTGGACCGCCTGCGGCGGATCAGCGCCACGGTGTTGCAGGACGATGTGCTGTTCGCCGGCTCGATTGCCGACAACATCAGTTTTTTCAGTGCCGAAGCCAACCCGCGCTGGGTCGAGCAGTGTGCGCGCATGGCTGCGGTGCATGATGACATCGCGCAGATGCCCATGGCCTACAACACCCTGGTGGGCGACATGGGCACGGTACTGTCGGGTGGGCAGAAGCAACGAATCTTGCTGGCGCGGGCCCTGTACCGGCGGCCCAAGCTGCTGTTTCTCGATGAAGCCACCAGCCACCTCGACATCGCCAGGGAGGCGGCGGTCAACCAGGCGCTGCAAGCGCTGAACATCACCCGCATCATCGTCGCTCATCGCCCCGATACCATCCGCTCGGCGCGCCGGGTGCTGGCGCTCGACAACGGCCGGGTGGTCTATGACGGACCGCTGATCGAGACGGATGAGCACGCGCCAGCCGAGTCGGGCGAGATTATCCGCGGTGCGGCGTCGTCGTCATGAACCGGCACCTGCTCAGCCTGTGTCTGGCAGGGTTGCTGGCAGCCAGCCTGGCTGCGCCGGGCAGGGCCGCCGAACCGCTTGATGCCTGCCCCGGTCGCGTGCAATTGGACGAGCCGCTGGGGTTGTCCACGGCAGTCGCCATTGCCCTGTGCGCCGATCCTGAGGTGCGCGAAGCCTGGCTGTCGCAGCTGAGCAGCCAGGCCAACCTCGATGCCGAGCACTCGGCGTACTGGCCGACCGCACAAGCCCAGCTCAGCAGCGGGCGGGCGAGCCGCAAGACACGCTATGACAACTTTCCCGAAGCGGACTCAACCTTGAACACCCGCACCAACAGCTATGGCGTGAACCTGAGCTGGGTGCTGTATGACTTTGGCCTGCGGGCGGCGAAAGTGGAGGGGGCCCGCCAGTTGTTGAATGCCGCCGCCAGCAGTCGCGTGGAAAAAATCCAGGCAACGGTGCTTGACACCAGCAAAGCCTTCTACCAGGTCCAGGCCAACGCCGCGTTGCTCGAGGCCAAGCGCAGCGCCGAATCGCTGGCGGCCAACAGCCTCAAGGCGGCCACGGCCAAATACCAGGCCGGGGCCGGCGAGCAGACCGACCGCTTGCAGGCCCAGACCACCCATGAGCAGGCGCAACTCGAACGGGTGCTGGCCGAGGGTGAATACGCGGCGGCCCAGGGTGCCCTGGCCAGCGCGCTCGGGCTGTCACCCTCGGCGCCGCTGAAGCTTACGGCCTTGAACGAGCCAGCGGGGCAGGAGGGCGAGTTCATGGCCAGCGTCGATGCCTTGATGGCGCAAGCCAGGGCCCTGCACCCGGCCATCGAAAAGGCTCGCGCCGAGTGGTCCGCCACCCGCGCCAAGGCAGATCAAGCGCGTGCCGAGGGGCGCCCGAAGGTGTCGCTGTTCAGCAGCTACCAGCAGGAGGACACACCGATCGACCAGGTGTCGACGCGCCAGCAGATCGAGACCTGGAGTGTCGGGGTGCAGATCACCGTGCCGCTCTTCGATGGCTTTCTTAGCCGTCGTCGTGCCCGTGCCGCCGACTACGAAGCCGGTGCCCGCGAGCAGGCGGTGGAGCAGGCCGAGCGCACGGTCGCCCTCAACGTCTGGAAGAGCCGCCAGGCTCTGGATGCGCGCACCCGGGCGCTGGCGATCAGCCGTAGTTTTGTCGCCAGCGCCGGGCAATCCCATCAGGTGGCATTGGGGCGTTACAAGGCCGGAGTGGGCAGCATCATCGAGCTGCTCAGGGCACAGAACGATCTGGCCATCGCCGAGCAGCGGCGCGTGGAGTCGCTGGTCAACTGGTACACCGCCCGGTTGCAACTGGCAGCGGATCTGGGGCAGTTGAATGGCGCGTTGTGAGTTTGCCGGTGCATGAAGCCGCTAGTGGTAACGCCCTCGGCAGGCATCCAGCGCGTTCAGCAGGTACTCTTCGGGTATTGAGTATTGCTCAAGATCCTCTACAGGCAGCGCCTGGCCTTCGTCGGTTTCCACCAACAGCAGCGCCAGCTGTTTTTGCTGGAAGAAGGCCAGGATGTCGCGAATGTCGCTGTCGCGCTGCAGATGGTCATTGCCGTAAAGGTCAGCACTATAGAAAAAGCCCTGCGCGCCGAGGGCCAACAGCTTGCGGGCGCCGCTGATCGACATGTTCAGCCGTTGATGCAAAAACACGGCGATTTCCAGGTCACGGGTGGGTGAGGCGCAGGCAATGCTGATTCTGGTCATGCTGTATAAATCCTCACGTATGTGCGCTGTCTTCATGACTAGAATCAACCTGCCATTCACCAACCGTGGAGAACCAGGATGAGCAATAAAACAACCATCTGCCTCTGGTACGACGGCACCGCGCTGGAGGCTGCGACCTTTTACGCGCAAACCTTCCCCGACAGCAAGGTCGATGCAGTGCATCGGGCGCCGGGCGACTTTCCCTCAGGCAAGGAGGGGGATGTGCTGACCGTGGAGTTTACCGTGTTGGGCATCCCCTGCGTGGGGTTGAACGGCGGGCCGATGTTCCAGCATAACGAGGCGTTCTCGTTCCAGGTCGCGACAGAAGACCAGGCCGAAACCGATCGCTTGTGGAATGCCATTGTCGGCAATGGCGGCCAGGAAAGCGCCTGCGGCTGGTGCAAGGACAAGTGGGGGTTGTCGTGGCAGATCTCGCCACGGGTGCTGGTCGAGGCGGTGACCAGCCCAGACCGTGCTGCGGCCAAGCGCGCCTTCGAGGCGATGATGGGGATGCGCAAGATTGATATTGCGGCGATTGAGGCGGCGGTCAGGGGTTGAACTGTGGGAGCTGGCTTGCCAGCGATCGAGCGCGCAGCGGTCGTAGTCCGGTCAGCACTTGATGTATTGACTGGACTGGCCTCATCGCTGGCAAGCCAGCTCCCACAGGGATCCTATTGCAGCTAACCGCTGTGCCCTCAGAAACCCAAGGTCGCTGACACCAGGTAGGTCCGCGGCGTCGACAAGGTCAACCCCGCTTCGCTGTCATCGGAGGCGCCCGCCGAGGCCCAGTAGCGGTCATCCAGCACGTTCTCGACACTGGCGCGCAGGGTGATGTCCTTGTCATCGACCTTGAAGGCATAGCGTGCACCGAGGTCGTAGCGCTCCCAGCCGTCGATCTGCTTGCTGTTGGCCTGGTCCAGGTATTGCGAGCTGGAATGCAGGCCGCGGGCCGTCAGGGTCAGGCCGGCGAGGGCAGGCACGTCATACTCGGCGCCCAGGCTGACGTTGTACTCCGGCGTTGCCGGGGCGCGGTTGCCGTCGAAGCTGCCGCCGACGGTGTCGGTCAGTTCGCTGTCGATGTACATCACCCCACCCAGCAGGCGAAAGCCCTTGAGCGGTTCGCCAAACACATTGAGCTCGACGCCTTTGTTTTCGCGCTTGCCGTTGGGCCCGAACACCCGGGTGCTGGCATTGGTCTCGTAAGCCGGCTGCTTGATGCGAAAGGCGCTGGCGGTCAGGGCGAAGCTGCCCAGGTCATACTTGGCACCCACCTCCACCTGGCGGCTGATGAACGGTGCAAAGATCTGGTCTTCGTTGATCGAGGTCGACGGGGCGATCTTGCCCTGGCTCAGGCCTTCCATGTAGTTGGCATACAGCGAGAGTTGGTCGGTGAGCTTGAACAGGATGCCGCCCGAGGGCGAGACCTTCTCTTCGTCATAGGCGGTGTCGCCCTTGATGCCATCGCTCCAGTCATCGACCTGGACCCGCTGCCAGCGCGCGCCGAGGGTCAGCAGCAGGCGCTGGTCGAAAAAGCCCAGGGTGTCGGACAGCGCCACGCCGCTGAAGCGGTTCTCGGTATGGACCTTGGGGTCCGAGCGCAGCAGGGGGCCGGGAGTAGGGGTAGGGCGCGGGTTGTAGAGGTTGCTCGGGCGTGCCGCATAACGCCCGCCGCCGTTCTCGAAATCCATGTAGAAGTCGTTGGCGGCGAGGTTGACCTCGTGGCTCACCGGGCCGGTTTCGAACCAGTTGCGCAGGCCGGCGGTGGCGGTGCGCACGTTCTCGTCGCGGGTGAAGTCGCGCGGCTGGACGCTGAAGTCACCGGCATCGTTGGAGACCGGCACGTTGTGGCGGAGGAAGTCATGGTTGCTCTTGCGCGCGCCGACGGCGCCGTAGGCCATCAGCGAGTCGTTGATATCGAATTCGGCGTTCACCGCGCCGAAGGTATCGTTGGTGCGCGCCTTGCTCCAGGCCTGGGCGTAGTTGCGTCGCACCTCCTCGGCATCCGGAACCTTGGCATTGGCGCCGACGATCACCCGCTCCTGGGGCGCATCGGTGTTGCGCTCGGTATGGCCGATATCGGTGGACAGGCGCAGCCGCTCGCCGCGAAAGTCCAGGCCGAGCACGGCCATCTCGCGGTCGACGCTCTGCTGGTCCCATTCGGTGTCGCCCGATTGCTTGACGCCGTTGAAGCGCAGGCCGAACTTGCCGTCCTCACCAAAACGCCGGCCGATGTCCACGGCGCCGCCGACCTGGCTGTCGGAAGCGTAGCTGCCGGTAAACTCGGTGATCGGTTTGTCGCTGGCGCGCTTGGGCACCACGTTGATGCCGCCGCCGACGCTGCCGCGTGGCGAGATGCCGTTGATCAGCTGGCTGGGGCCTTTGATGATGTCGACGCGGTCGGCCATTTCCATGTCGATGGAGTAGGTCGGCAGGATGCCATACAGGCCGTTGTAGGCGACATCGCTGTTGAACAGGCTGAAGCCGCGAATGGTGAACTGCTCGAAGCGCCCGCCAGCCGGGTTGGTGGCGCGCACCGACGGATCGCTGGCGATCAGGTCGCCGAGGGTCCGCGCCTGCTGGCCCTTGATCGCCTCGCGGGTGTAGGTGGTCATGCTGAAGGGGGTTTCCATGAAGTCGCGCGAGCCGAGCAAGCCTTGCGAGCCACGGCGGGCGACCTGGCCACCGGCATAGCGTTGGCCATCGTCGTCAGCGCCGCTGTGGGCACCGAGGATGCTGGTCGGGGCGATTTCCACGGCGTCGCCGCTTTGCGGTGCCGGCACCAGGGTATAGGCGCCTGCCGCCACCGGTTGCAATTGCAGGCCCGAGCCCTGCAGCAGCCGGGCAAACCCTTCATCGACGCTGAAACTGCCGCTCAAGCCGGCACTGCGCTGGCCATTGACCAGGGCCGGGTCCACCGACAGGCTGACCCCGGCCTGGGCGGCAAAACGGGTCAGCGCCGCGCCCAGGTCACCAGCCGGCACCTGGTAGCTGCGGGTGGCGCTGTCGGCCAGCGCGCACAGCGGGGCCAGCGACGCCAGGCCCAGCATCAGGCACAGGGTCGGGGACGAAAACGAAGACGCCAGGCGCGGTCGGTGGCGTGTCAGTGCGGGCATTGTTGCGCTCTCTTTTGGGTTCACATGCCCTTGATGACAAGCGAGCGAACAAAAGGGGACAGGGCTTTTCGCAAATCATGCCACGCATGACGACGGCGGGTCTGCTCGCTGATCAGGCCGGGGCGTACGGGGCGTAGTCCAGGTAACCCTTGGCGCCGCCACCGTAGTAGGTGTCGCGATCCGGCGCGGTCAACGGCCAGCCGTTTTTCAGGCGGGCAACCAGGTCGGGGTTGGCGATGAACGGCTGGCCAAAGCCCGCCAGGTCGATCAAGCCTGCGTCCACCAGGTCCTGGGCACGCTCTAGGGTCATGTCCCCGGCCAGGATCAGCGCGGTCTGGCCCAGTTGCGCCTTGCACTGCGCCAGCAGCTCACGCAGTGCCTGCTCCTGGGCCACCGCGCCTTCGCTGGCGAGGAAGAAGTGGGTCTGGTCCATCACATGCACATAGGCGATGCCGCGTTGACCCATGCCGGCGCAGAGGGCCGAGTAGGTCTCGTCGATTTGCGCGTAGATCGGCATGTCGAACAGCTGGCCGTATGGCGAGATGCGGATGCCGACTTTGTCGGCGCCGATGCGCCTGACGACGGCATCGACCACCTCAAAAACGAAGCGCAGGCGGTTTTCCAGGGTGTCTGCGGCGTAACGGTCGCTGCGATCGTTGACCAGCGGGTTGAGGAACTGCTCGATCAAGTAACCGTTGGCGCCGTGGATTTCCACGCCGTCAAAGCCTGCGGCAACGGCGTTGGCGGCGGCCTGGGCGAAGTCTTCGACTACCCGGCCGACTTCTTCAGTGTTCAGCGGGCGCGGTGTCGAGGTCGGGACAAAACCGGGCTCGCCGCTGTCGGTATAGCCGAAGGCAATCGCACCCTGGGCGACCTTGCTGGTGGCGCTGACCGGGGCCTGGCCATCGCGCTGGATCGAGGTGTGCGATACCCGGCCGACATGCCACAGCTGGGCAAAGATCTTGCCGCCGACGCTGTGCACCGAGTCGGTCACCAGCTTCCAGCCCTGGACTTGCTGCTCGGTGAAAATGCCCGGGTTGAACAGGTAACCCTGGCCTTCGCGGGAAATTGGCGTGCCTTCGGAGACGATCAAACCGGCGGTGCCGCGTTGGGTGTAATGCAGGGCGATCTGTTCGGTGGCGATGTCTTCGGGGGCGCGTGAGCGAGTCATGGGCGCCATGACGAAACGGTTGCTCAGTTGCAGCGAGCCGAGGTCATAAGGGGCAAACAGGTCATTCATGAGTGGGGCCTCTCGGTGGAATGGCGCCATCCTAGGGTCTTGCGAAAACAGCTACAATCAAGGCAAATGGCAAAACACTATTGCTGTAACAGCAATCTGTGCGCCTATACTGGGCGGATTTCCCGTTGCAGGAGCTGCCCATGCACCTCAAGGCCCATCGCTTTTTCGCCATGGTGGCGGTAACCGGCAGCTTCTCCGCCACCGCCCGGCACTTTCAGGTGCCGGCCTCATCGGTGTCACGCTTCATCGCCGCGCTCGAGCGCGAGGTCGGGCAGCAGTTGCTGTACCGCAACACCCGCGCGGTCAAGTTGACTGACGCCGGCGAGCGCTATTACCTGCAGATTCGCGAAGTGCTGGAGCTGCTGGATGCCGCCGACGAATCGATCAGCGGCAAGGCCGGCGACATTCGCGGCCTGGTGCGGATCAACGCGCCGGTGGCCTTCGCCCATTTGCACATCGTCCGGCTGCTCAATGGCTTGCATGAGCAGTACCCGGAGCTGACCGTTGAACTGACGGCCACCGATGCCTATATCGACCCGGTGCAGGAGGGCGCCGACATCACCTTCCGCGTCGGCCACCTGGAGGATTCTGGATTGATCGGGCGGCAGATCTGCACCCAGCGGTATGTGCTGTGCGCAAGCCCCGATTACCTGCACAGATATGGCCAGCCGACGTCCGCGCAGGACCTTCGCCAGCATTGCTGCCTGGTCTACAAAGGCACCGGCGGGGCGCAGCGCTGGCACTTGCGCCGCCCGGGCAGCGATACCGTTGAAGTGGTCGACGTGCACGGGCCGCTGCGCAGCAACAATGCCCAGGTGCTGGTCGAGGCGGCCCTGGCCGGACGGGGCATCGTGTTCTTTCCGTCCTGGCTGTTCAGCAAGCACAGCTTTACCAGCAAGGCTCTGGTGCAACTGCTGCCCGACTGGGAAGGCGCCGTGGAGGCGACGCCGAGCCAGATCCACCTGCTGTCACCGGAAAACCGCCTGCGCTCGCAGAAGGTGCGGCGAGTGTGGGACTACTTTCTCGACGCCATCGGCACGCCGCCGTATTGGGATGACCTGGGCGCTTGAGTCAACCCTTGGCGCGCCAGGTCACTGGCCAATAGTCCTCGTTGATGCTGTCGCAGCGCCACATGGTCCGGCGGTCCTTGAGCTGCATGGCCGTACCGTCGTATTGCCAGATCGAGCTATCGCCGCAGTCCTTGCCCATCTCGCGGAAAATCTTCAACTGGCCGCTGACCGGGTTGAAGCTGATCAACCCGTACAGGTCAGGGGCAAAATCAGCCTCGGGGGCCGCTTTGAGCTCAAGCGGCGTCGCCTGGTAAGGCGCCGTGCGCGAGACGCGGTAGAGGCTGTGGTTGCAGCCGTCCTCGGCACAGCCGTAGCGCAGGCGCACCAGGGCGTGAGCCGGGTCCAGGGGGTAGACCTCGGCCTGGGCCTGCCAGTTTTGATGGGGCGCAGCGCTCAGTTCGTCTTTGCTCAAGGCGATCATGTAGTCGCCGATGGCCTGTTGCTCGGCCTCGTTCAAGGCCGGTGCCAGGGTGAAACGCGGCAGTTTGGGAGTGGCCGGGGCCGGCGGCACGCGGCTGTCCGGCTGGTAGCCGGGGCGCACGAAGGCGCTGGGGTGGCCGATGCGCCCTTGCACCGAATCCATGAGCAATAGGGCGGCGCTCAAGCCCTGCAGCGATACCCGGCGTTCGCCAAAGTTGCTGTTGGAACTCAGGATGTCGCTGTTGCGCAGCTCGCGCAGCTTCTCGACGGCGGCGTCGTTTTCCAGATAATAGTACTCACGGCCCTTCGAGCCGTATTTCCAGGGTTCGGTGGGGTGGCCATCGAGGTGAAATTCGTAACGCAGGGCGACGTCGTCGTAGCTGATCGCACTGACCCGGGTGCTGCCCTTGGCGCCGGCTTCGCGAACGATGTACAGGCCCATCCCCGGGTTGTCGGTGCTGCCCGACACCGCGGTGCAGCGGCGGGTGTTGTCGCAGGCTACCCGCCAGTCCTGGAATACCCGGGTCAAGGGCACCTGTTCCGGCGTTGCGGCCAGGGTCAAAGCGGGTAACAGGGTAAGGGCCAGCCAGTTCCATCTTGCTGAAAGCATCGTGCATTGATCCTGCGGTGTCGGTGAAGAGCGGCATGATCGCACCTTGGTGGTAGTCTGGCAGCTGTTTAGGGTCAACCAGAGCAGGAAGCCTTGTGATCGCCATCCGTCCCGTTTTACCCCATGAATGGCCAACCTACCGCGACCTGCGCCTGCAGGCATTGCAGGATTCGCCGGATGCGTTTGGCAGCACCTTCGCAGCAGAGTCGCAACGAACCGATGAAAACTGGGCGGCGCGGATTGCGGCGGCCCATGCCAGTGGCAACGACCGGGCGTTTTTCGCGGTTAATGGCGACGTGGTATGCGGGCTGGTCTGGTGCAAATTGTCCGCCGCCGAGCCGGGTGTGGCTAACATCTATCAGATGTAGGTCGACCCGGCGGCGCGCGGCCTGGGCGCCGGCGGTGCCTTGCTCAAGGCGGCATTGGACTGGGCTACCAGCGTTGCGGTGCGCCGGGTTGGCCTGGGCGTGACCCTCGCCGATAGCCCGGCGATGTGTTTGTACCAGGCCCATGGCTTTCAGCCGATTGGCGCGCCGGAGCCACTGCGCGAGGGTTCCAGCCTGATGTCGCAGGCCATGGAGCGCCGGCTGGGCGCTTAGTCCTCAAAGCGCCCCGACGCGTCGCGATCCCGTTCGTAGTGCCGGCTGATCGGGAACGCCGGCAGCCAGGACTCGCGGCGGATGGTCCAGCTTTCGTAGGTGGGCGTGAGCAGGTCCGGGGCATCCAGCGAGCCGAGGTTCACTTCGACTTCATCGCCTGAGCGGGCGAACACCGACGAGCCGCAACGGGGGCAAAAATGGCGCCCGGCGTAGTCACGGGTTTCGCCTTCGATGCTGAGCGCATCCTCGGGGAAGATCGCCGAAGCGTGAAACAGCGCGCCGTGGTGCTTGCGGCAGTCCAGGCAGTGACAAAGGCCGACCCGGTAGGGGCGTCCCGAGGCTGCAAAGCGCACGTTGCCGCACAGGCAACCGCCGGTGAAGTGGTCCATGGTGCGTCTCCTGTCGCGTATTGCGAGCGCGCTAGCGCAACGCCATGCTGTTATCAAGAAACCTGCGAGGGATCGTAATGGATATTGGACGCTTACTGAAAAAGCGGCAATTGAATGTTCAGGCGCAAACTATCAGCACTTTTCAACGGCCATGCCGCAATCGCCCTGCAAGTGCGGCATGAGTTGCTGTTGCCAGCAGACTGAATACGTTGCGAAACGGTAGCGCTGGCGCTTTTTTATCTCTTCAGTCCCCATATTTCATTTCTACAGTCCACCTCCAGTTCCTCAAGAAAAGCCGCCAGCTGGTCCACCTCAAGTAAGGCGAGTGTCAGCTCAGCGGCGTCTCGCAGAGGCTGCCACTCCTCGTGCTCGAACATCAGCCGGACCCCGCAATCGAATGCTGTCTCGGGTAGTTCGTTGCACATTTCCCAGACCCGCTGCAACGGGGTGCGCACCTGAGCAGGCATTGCGCTGCCGCAGACAGTCAGCGCGTCATGCAACGGCAGCATCTTTACCGACCAGGTTTCACACGCCCGGCAGGGGTGGATGGCATCTTCTTGCGCACTGGCGCTCATGGCCAGAAAGGTCAGCAATTCAATCGCCTCGCATACCGCCAGTACGCGCTTGTACTCAGCCTGCCCGTACCAGTGCCATAGGGTGGTGGGAAATTCCATTATCAACTCCGTGGTCGCAAGCGACGGAGCCTGCGCTTGCGTAGGCCAAATCATACCCGACGTTTTTCATCCGATCATGTTCGGCCCAAAAGGCAGGATTGAACGCAGGGAAGGCTATGCCACCACTCACCTGGGAACTGTTCACCTACCCATCCTGACCGAGCTGCCCGGCCCAGGTCAGTACCCGGTCATTTCCAGATAGCCCTTGCCGCTCACACTTCCACTAAAGTGCACGGGCCCTTCCCAGTACGGAAAACGCGTAGACATCCAAGCGTTCGGCTCCAGCGCATCGACCTGCACATCCACGTCATGCGCCGGCACCTGCACGCGCCAGCGGGTAGGCACCTCGCGGCCGTTTTCCTGCTTGCTCCAGGCCAGCTCCTGCAACTGGATCTGTTCACCCTGCAGTGCCTGGGCGCGACCCTCGGCACTGATCCAGGTACCTGCGCGGTAGGGTGTGCCTTGTGTCTCGCGCACGCGAAACAGCATCAGTTTGGCGCCGCTGTCCAGGTGCAGGGAAAACCAGTCCCAGCCCGACTGCCCGGACGCCAGGGGCTGGCTGCTCCATTCGCGGTCGAGCCAGGCACTGCCGGTCACCGCAAGGCGTTGGCCGTCGCGTTCGACCTCGCCGCTGACCCGGTAGAACGGCTGGCTGTAATAGTACGACGCCTGGCCCTTGCCGGATTTTTCGCTGTAGCCCTGGGTGCCATGCAGCACCAGCGGGCCGGTGCTGACCAGGTTCAGGGTGTAGTTGAAGCCCTTGCCGTTGGCGGTCATTTGCAGGCGTGCGAGGTCGTTGCTGCCCTGCAATGACCAATCGTTGATCCAGGCCCGAAACGGCGTGGCTTCGACGCCCGCCTGGCCAATGCCACCGCGTGCCAGGGTTTCGCAGGACTGATGGCCGCCAGGGCCGGTGAGTGCGGCATGGCCCATCCACAGGTTGGGGCTGTTCCAGCCGGTTGTTTCCGGGCCGGGACGCAGGGCCGAGCGGAACAACGTCCACTGTGCGCCCCAGTCACGTCCCTGGTTGTCCTTGAGGTTGGCGGTGACGTACCACCACTCGATGCGAAAGCCATTGTGGGCCGCGTGGTCGAGGGGGAACACCAGCGAATGGGCGCGCGTCACCTGGCTGAAGGCAGTGGCGTCCTGGCCCAATCCGGCAAAGCTTTTGGGCGTTGGCGCAGGCTGGTCGCAACCGGCCAGCAGCAACAGGCCGATCAACAGGCAGCGGTTACGCTTCATCGGCGAATTGCCTCAGCAGCGCGCTCGGCTGGCGCCGCGCCAGTTGCCACAACGGCCAGGCGCTGGCCAGCAGGCTGGTCAACAGGCCGAGCAGCGCCAGTTGCAGCAGTTGCGCGGCAAATACATGCAGGGGCAGGCGCCAGCCGAAGGCCTGGACATTGACCACCGCCACCAGGCACCAGGCCAGCAACAGCCCCAAGGGGATGGCCAGGAGCACGGTCAGGCTGCTCAGCATCAGGGTTTGGCCCAGTGACAACCACACCAGCTGGGTGCGCCGCACGCCCAGGGCCCAGAGGGGTGCCAACTGGCCCAGGCGGCTCTGGCTCAGGGTCAGCAGGCTGATGAACAGAGCGATGCCCGCCACCCCCAGGGTCAGGCTGTTGAGCGCCGTGGTGGCGGCGAAGGTACGGCTGAAGATCTCGGTAGACCAGCGTTTCAAGCTGGCTTGCTCGACCACGCGGCTGTCGTCCAGGGCGAAGCGTTGTTGCAGGTCGGCTTTGAGCGGCGCAATACCTTCAGGCGCCAGGTTCAGGCTGATAGTGCTCAGCTTTGCCTCTGGCAGGTGCCCGCGCAGCCAGTCGGCATTGACCAGCAGATGCCCCTTGGGGTTGCCATAGTCGGCATAGATGCCGACCACGGTCATGGCCTGGTTCGGTAGCTGCAGGGGGGCGCCCACCTGCACGCCCAGGCGCCGGGCCAGTTGTTCACTGAGCATCACTGCCCGACCGCTGGCCAATTGCGCCCAGGCCTGCGGGCGTTGTTCCAGCAATGGCCAACGCGCAGGGTAGGCGGGGTGATCGATGATGCCCTGGACTTGAACCGGCCACTGCTGCAAGCGTATTTCTGCACGCCAGCTGGGCAGCAGCACGGTGACTGCCGGTTGCCGGCTTAGCCACTCAGCGATCTGCAGGGCCTGTGTCGTGTCCTGGGGAGTGAGGTAAAGATCGGCAGAGAGGCGCTGGTCGAGCCAAGCGCTGAAGGTCTTGCGAAAACCCTCGGTCATGCTGCCTACGCCGACGCTGGCGGCCAATGCCAACAGTAGCGCCATCAGCGCCAGGCTCAGGGCAGGGAGCTGCTGGCGGCTGTCGGCGACAAACCACTGCGCCAACGGCCCGCGACACAGGCGTGCCAGCCAGGCCAGCGCGCTATCGAGCAGGGCGGGCAACAGCAACGCTGCCGCCAGAAGCAATGTGGCGAGCAGGAGCAAGGCACTGGCCAAGCTGTTGCCCCATTGCCAGCAGCCCAGCGCAACCGCCAGCAACAGCCCGGCCGCCAGCGCCTGGCGGCGCAACCAGGGCCCTTGGGCCAGGCGCCAGGCTTGCGGCTGCGCCAGGGCCAGCAACGGCAAACGGGCGGCGCGCAGCACGCTGCTCACACCCGCGAGCAAGGCACCGAAGACACTCACCACGACCCCCGCCAGCCACCACCAGGCCGGCAGGTTCAGTTGCCCGGCCACCTGGGCGCCGTACAGGCCGCGCAAGCTGGCGGCGACATCAGGTAGCAACAGGGCGGCCAGGCCATAACCGCTGGCGACCCCGGCCAGGCCGCCGAGTACGGCGAAAACACCCAGCTCCAGTACCAGGGCGATCAACAGGGTGTTCAAGCTGATGCCGCAGGCGCGCAGGTTGCGAATCAGGCCGCGACGCTGTTCGAGGGCCAGGCCGATGGCGGCGTGGGCGATGAACAGCCCGACGACGAAAGCCAGCAGGCCGAGGGCGGTGAGGTTGAGGTGAAAGCTGTCGGTCAGACGCTGCAGGTCGCCGTCGTCGCTGGGCGCGTGCAGGGTCAGGCGCTCGGCGAATGCTGCCGGCAAGGGCCTGGCCTCATCGCCCACCAGCAATCGCGACAATTGCCCTGGCGCGTGCAACAACGCTTGTGCATGGCCGATATCCACCACGATCACGCCCGGTGCCAACTGCGGCTGCACCACCAGGGGCGGCAACACCTGACCGTCACTGCTGGTAACTCGCCCGGTGGCATCCACACCCAGTTGTCGCAACGTATCGGGGCCTACCCAGGCTTGCCCCGGCATGCCAATGAATGCCTGCAGGTCGAACCCTTGCAGCGAGGTGCCGGCAACGGTCATTGCCGCTGGCAGGCTCAGCGGCTCGATGCCGATCAGGCGCACCGTCAGCGGCTGCTCGCCGGCAAAGCGCAGGCGACCCTCCAGCACCGGCGACAGCTGCCAGCCGAGCTTGCGCAGTTGCAGATACAACGATTGATCGAAGCGCTCACCGCTACGGGCCACCATCTGCGCTTGCGCAGGGCCGGCCAGCACCGCACTGGCGCGGGCGTAGTCGGCCCGGGCCTGACTGTTGAGCGCCTGCACCCCGGTCCACAGGGCGGTGGCCAGCCACAGGCCGGTAAAGATGCTGAAAAACTGCAAGCGATGGCGCCGCCAATGGCTCAGCAGTGCCTGTAGGGTAATCAGCAGCGGGCTCATCACAGCGCCTCGCGCTGTATACGCCCGGCATGCAGGACGCAGCGCTGCTCCAGGCGCGCAGCCTGGCGCGGGCTGTGGGTGACCATCAGCAGGCTGCTGCCGGCCTCGCCGACCAGTTGCAGCATCAGCGTCAGTACCTCATCGCTGCTGGCTTCGTCGAGGCTGCCGGTGGGTTCATCGGCCAGCACCAGTGGCGGGCGGGCAGCCAGTGCGCGGCCAATGGCAACCCGCTGCTGCTGGCCGCCGGAGAGTTGCTCCGGGTAGCGCTGCAGCAGGCTGGCGAGGTCAAGGCGGGTGGTCAGGTAGTCCAGCCAGTGCTGCTCACAGCGCGCCGCCAGCCTGGCCTGAAAGGCAAGATTGGCCGCCACATCGAGGCTGCTGATCAGGTTGTACTGTTGGAACACCAGGCCGATGCCTTCCCGCCGCCAGCGTGCCAGGGCGGCTTCTGAACGTCCGTCCAGGGGCTGGCCGTCGATCAGGATGCGCCCGCTGTCGGCACGATCGAGGCCGGCGACCAGGTGCAGCAGGGTGCTCTTGCCGCTGCCGGACTCGCCCATCAACGCCAGGCTGCTGCCTTGGGCCAGGTGCAAGTCGACGCCTTGCAGCACCGGTAGCGGGCCTTGGGCGGTGCTGAAGGACTTGTGCAGGTGTTCGATGACCAGCATTGGACGGTTGTTCCTTGCAAACGCGGACCTGGGTACAGGAATAGCAGTGTTGCCGGGCTTTGCACGAATCACGGTAGGCACCAGTTGGGTTGCGACCGCTTCGCGTTCGATCGCTGGCAAGCTGCTCCCACAGGATTTGGAGTGGTCATGCACCGATGTTTTCGGGCACGATAGCGCGGACTCAATCGCGAGCGTTGTACATGAAACATGAACTCTGGATGGAGCCGGATGACTGTCAAACCTTCTGCCTGGCCGGGCCCCGCGGTGACAACGCGCGGGCGCTGATGGGCGCCGGCTCAAGGCTTGTGTGGGAAGTCGAAGCTGACAGTTATTTCGATGCAATGAGCCAATACTATGCCTACATGGACTGGGGAGAGTACCGAAGCGACTATCCCGAGCAGGATAAAACCTCCTACAAAGCGCTTGGCTGGTGCGACCAGGACCAGCCCTGTCAACGCGAGCCGGCATGAACAATCTCCTCGCCAGACTGATCCGCGATTACCAGGCAAGTGTCAGCGCCGCTGTCGAACTCATGCAACGCTCAGGCATCCCGAGACCCTCGAGCGCTATGGCGTGGGTGACGATGGATATCCCCCATCGCGGCGAGCTTGATGGCGGCGTTGGTTACTTCAAGCACGGTTACGGCTGTGCGGTTCACTTGCCCACCGGCCCCGTCGATTTCGACTTTGGCGAGCAGGGTGAGCTCGATGGCTTCGACCTGTGGCGGCTCGCCGGCTTTGCTGAGGGCAGACTGCCTTCGTACGGCTTTGCCGATGAGGATGCACTCAAGGCCTGCTTCAACGCCGAAATAGCGGCCGGTAGCCTAGTGAGTTCGGGCTATATCCTGTTTTACCTGGCGAAAGACCGCTGAGCCAGGTTCGCCGGTCAGGACGTTGCCAGGCAACGGCTGATCAGCTCGCGCAGCCAGCACCGAGGCGAGGAACATGAAGTGCGGCACCGACAGCACGCCCCGCTCGGCGGTGATGCCTGTGCCTTGTGGTATTGGGCCTGTATCGTCAGGTGTTTTTAGCGCTCGCTAAAAAGTACGCCACCAGCGCATTGGCATGGCCATGGCCCATACCATGTTCGGCTTTGAGCCAGTTGACCATTTCCATGTGCTTCTTGTCGTTGACCGTGCCAAGTTGGTTCAGCCAGTGGCTGATGGGCTGGCCGTACTTTTTCTCGATGGAGGGGAAGTACGAAGCGGGCCCTTTTACTTTTGTTTCTTCGCTCATGACGCGTGCTTCCTTTTACGTGGATGGAATGGGATGTGACCGAGCTCATCCTCTCGACTCGGCCACCAGCAACAAGGATTGCGGCAGCGGGTTTTGCGGATGCTGCGGCTCCTGCAGGGCGATCAGCCTGAACCCCGCCATGTCCAGGGCATTGATCCAGCTGGACAAGGTGCGCAAGTACCAGGGCATGGGGTGCCATTGGCCCTGAAAACCGGCAAAGGTCTCTTGCCGCCAACCGTCCTGATAGTCGCCTGCAGCGGCCGTCCACGGGTGCAGGGTCTGGATCACCAGGGCGCCGCCGGGGGCGAGCAGGGCGTTCATGGCGCCGAGCAGGGGGATGATGTCCTGGTGCAGCAGGGCGAAGTTGGCGCAGATCAGGTTGTAGTCGCGGCCAATATCTACCTGCGCTTGTGCCAGTGCCTGGTAGCTTGCCAGGTGTACCTGTGCAGCGCCCGCCGCCCGCGCCGCTTCCACCAGGGTCGGGTCGCCATCGACGCCCACGGCATCGATGCCACGCTTGGCCAGCGCCCGCAACAACCAGCCTTCACCACAGCCGAGGTCCAGCACGCGTTCGGGCTGGCGGCCGAGCACGGCCAGCAGAATGGCCTGATCGGTAACCTTCAGGCGGCTTTCGATGGCGCCGCTGCGGATGGCTTTGATCCAGGCTCGGGCGTTGTGTTGCCAGCTTTGCAAAAGTTCGGTTTCAGGGGCGGGCATTGCGCTCTCCAGTGCGGCGGTACCTGCCCAGTCTAGGCAAACGACCCGGTGCGCACCTCCCCGTTAAGCACATAACGTGCAACCAGCACTCCGCTTGGCGTGCTGCTCGATTGCGCCAGGTTAAATGCCGACGCGTGTGCCTGGTCATCGAACCAGCGCTTGCCACACCCGAGGATGATCGGGTGGATCAACGAGTTTGCGCATGGTCTGCTCCTGATGGGGTGGGTTGAGGGCATGCCTGACCATAGTCGAACCAGGCGCGGCGAAATCGACAGTGCGCTGATCATCTGTGTACTATCGCCGCCAGGCCAATGCTGCCTGCCGCTCGCGCCCTCAGGGCATGGTGAAAGCATGTGAACAACTCCCGAACCCTGTCGCTTTTCTTGCAGTCGAGGTTTGGCAACGCGAGCACCTTGTGGCCTCGACTCCAGGAGGAACGATGATTTCACTCGAACAGGCCAAACAGATGGCCAAGCGTCTGCGCGTGTCGCTGCAAGCGCAGAGCCCGCAGCTTTCACATTCAGGCGCGCTGGAGCTGGTGGCGCAGCAGCTGGGTTATAAAGACTGGAACACCGCCGCTGCGTTGTTGCCCCCGGACAGCCCGGCAGCGGCGATCCGCTTCGACAAGCCCATCCCCATTTTGCGCAGTTTCGATGAAACCAAGGCCCGCGAATTCTATTTGGGTTTCCTGGGTTTCAGCGTCGAGTTCGAGCACCGTTTCGAGGCTGACCTGCCGCTGTACCTGGGCATCAGCCGCGATGGCCTGCAGTTGCACCTGTCCGAGCATCACGGTGATGCCAGCCCAGGCGCAACGATCTTCGTGCCCATGCACAATATCGAGCCACTGCGCGACGAGCTGCAGGCCAAGCGCTACGGCTATGGCCGGCCGGATATTGTCGAGCAGGGCTGGGGCAAGGTGCTGGAAGTCTATGACCCGTTTGGCAACCGGATCCGCTTCTGCCAGAGCTGATGAACCCTGTTAGAGCTGTGCTGGCCTCATCGCGGGTGAAGTGGCTCAACGCACGCGCTGGGCGACCCACTGCCGGTACTGGCGGGCGCGCAGCGCATTGCCCAGTTGCTGGCCGATCAGCGCCCACAGCGGCGACACCTGCGGGCGGGGCGCCTTGCCCTGGCTGAGCTTGCGCAGCTGGAACTTGACCAGGGCCATGTTGGCCAGCGATGCCAGCGGCTTGTTCTTCCAGGTGATCGGCGCCAGCGCCGGCGCCGTGCCTTTGCCTTGCTGCCAGGCGCGGGGCAGGTTGGGGTCGATGGCTAGCGCCGTGCCGATGCCGACCATGGCCACGCCACTGTCGACCACCTGCTGGGCCACCGGCAGGCGGCGGATGCCGCCAGTGACCATCAGCGGCATGCTCGCCACCTTCTGCACGTCGCGGGCGAACTCCAGGAAGTAGGCTTCCCGGGCCAGGGTCCGCCCGTCACGGGCTTCACCCTGCATGGCCGGGGCTTCGTAGCTGCCACCGGACAATTCCACCAGGTCGACGCCCAGGCCGTTGAGCAGTTGCACCACCTGACGGGCATCATCGGCACTGAAGCCGCCGCGCTGAAAGTCGGCGGAGTTGAGCTTGACTGCCACGGCAAACTGCGGCGCCACCACCGCGCGCACTGCCTTGACGATTTCCAGCAACAGCCGCGCACGGTTCTCAAGCGAGCCGCCCCAGGCGTCGTTGCGCTTGTTGCTCAGCGGCGAGAGGAACTGGCTCAGCAGATAGCCATGCGCGGCATGAATCTCCACCCCGGTGAAACCGGCCTGTTCGGCCAGTTGCGCGGTACGGGCAAAGCGTTGGATGACATCGTCGATCACCGCCTCGGTCATCGCCTGGGGTGGGTTGAAGTGCTTCGACAGTTTGCCCATCTCCAGCGCCACCGCCGACGGCGCCCAGGTGGGCTGGCCGAGGTTGGCCGGCATTTGCCGCCCGGGGTGGTTGATCTGCAGCCAGAACTGCGCACCCTGGGCACGGCCGACACTGGCCCAGCGCTTGAACTTGGCCAGTTGCCGGTCATCCTCCAGCACCACGCCGCCCGGGCCGGTCATGGCGCGGCTGTCGACCATCACGTTGCCGCTGATCAACAGGCCGGCGCCACCTTCGGCCCAGGCCTGGTACAAGCGCAGCAATTCTACGGACGGCGCCTGGTCGGCGTCGGCCATGTTCTCTTCCATCGCGGCCTTGGCCAGGCGGTTGGGGATTTCGCTTGCGTTGGGCAATGTCAGCTTGTCGAACACGTTCATGGCAGCACCTCGGTTGATCGTGCTCAAACCATAACTTTAAAGTTAACTTTAATGTCAACAGGCTTTTTCAGCGGGGCGGGCGAGGTGCCAGGGGAGGGCCCTGGCACCATCGCATCAGCTGCGTATGAAGGCCAGCAGGTCGGCGTTGATGATGTCGGCATGGGTGGTGGGCATGCCGTGGGGGTAGCCTTTGTAGGTTTTCAGGGTGCTGTTGCTCAGCAGCCTGGCCGACAGCAGGCCTGAGTTTTCGTAGGGCACGATCTGGTCGTCGTCACCGTGCATTACCAGCACCGGCAGGGTGAGGCGCTTCAAGTCCTCGGTGAAGTCGGTCTGCGAGAAGGCGACGATGCCATCGTAGTGGGCCTTGGCGCTGCCCATCATGCCCTGGCGCCACCAGTTGAGGATCACCCCTTGCGACGGTGTCGCACCGGGGCGGTTGTAGCCGTAGAACGGCCCGGCGGGAATGTCGTGGTAGAACTGCGCGCGGTTGGCCGCCAGCTGCGCCTGCAGGTCGTCGAACACCGACTTGGGCAGGCCGCCGGGGTTACTGGCGGTTTGCACCATCAGCGGCGGCACCGCCGCGAGGATCGCCGCCTTGCTGGCGCGGTCCTGGCCGTGGCGGGCCAGGTAATGGACCACCTCGCCGCCACCGGTGGAGTGCCCGACATGCACCGCGCTGCGTACGCCCAGGTGGTCGACCACTGCCGCCACGTCGTCGGCGTAGTGGTCCATGTCGTGGCCATCCCAGACCTGGCTGGAGCGCCCATGGCCGCGGCGGTCGTGGGCGATCACCCGATAACCCTGGGCCAGGAAGAACAGCATCTGCGCATCCCAGTCGTCGCCGCTGAGGGGCCAGCCGTGGTGGAAGAAAATCACCTGGGCATCGCGCGGGCCCCAGTCCTTGTAGAAGATTTCAACGCCGTCTTTGGTTGTGACGAATGCCATGTTCGTTGCTCCTCTGTGATGTGTTTGCTGCGTCCTAGGGTTAAAGTGAGGTTTAAGGTCAATGCCCTGTTGAAGGCGAGCTATGAGAATAGGAGAACTGGCGAAACGCAGCGGCCTGAGTGCCTCGCGCATTCGCTTTTACGAGGCCAGCGGCCTGATCAGATCGGTGGCGCGCAAGGCCAACGGCTACCGCGACTACGCCCCGCAAGCGCTGTGGACCCTGCAAATCATCACCAGCGCCCAGGGTGCCGGGTTCAGCCTCGAGGAGATCCGCCAACTGCTGCCGGCCAACGCCGACGGCTGGCAGCATGATGCGCTGCTGGCCGGGCTCAAGCGCAAGGTCGCCGAGATCGAAGTGCTGCAACAGCAACTGGCGCAGAATCGCGCGCAATTGCTGGTGGCCATCGACAGCATCGAAAACCGCCCCGAAGACCGCACCTGCACCGAAAACGCGCGGATGCTGATGGAACGGCTGTTGGAGCAGGGGTGAGCGGAGCAGGCTTGATCTTGACGTTGACGTTAACCTTGGACCCGCCACAGCGGCCCGCTCAACCAACTGCCGGTGCCGTTGACGCAGGAGCTAGGCCGACGACCGCTTCGCGTTCTCAGGGTTGATGCATTCCCTGTGGGAGCTGGCTTGCCAGCGATGAGGCCGGTACAGCCAGCACATCAGGTGTTGCCTGGATTGCGACCGCTGCGCGCTCGATCGCGGGCAAGGCCCGCTCCCACAGGACTTGCGCCGTTCTCAAGGGCGCTGGCTCGTCAGCGATGTCTCCGGTCCATACACGGCAGCATCATTGCACTGATTGCTGTGCCTTTGGGCTGAAGCCTGCATTGCCGGGCAAGCCTTCGACAAACGCCGCAATCTGCCGACTGCCGCGCAAATGCACCACCGGCACCTGCGGCCCGATGGCCTCGCGCACTGCCTCGATTCCCGGGCGATAACCGCGATCAAAGGTCCAGACGAATTTCAAAAAAGTCAGAAACGCCCGATCAAGCTTTTCGCTACAACCTTCGGGCAGGTCGGGGCGAGGGCGGTTCAACACGCTGCGCTTGATCACCCGCCAAAAGCAGGTCAAGCGCGGTGTATCCAGCCAGATGACCAGGTCAGCGCGCGGCAGGCGCAGGTCAAAGGTACGCCGTGCATAGTTGCCTTCACACACCCAGGTGTCCTGTGCCACCGCCTCGCGCACCCGCGCGCGGTACTGCTCGGCGTCGGGCTCGACCCAGCCAGGCTCCCAGAACAGCCTGTCCAGGTGCACCACCGGCAAGCCCAGGCGTTTACCGAGAACGCGGGCGAGGGTGGACTTACCGCTACCGGCGTTGCCCAAAATGACGATCCGTTGCATGAGGGACTACCTTGTCGAAAAAAGCCGGCGATTGTGCGGGTTTTGCCGGGGCAGTTAAAGAAGGACTGGCGGGGAATCGGGACAACGGTTGAGGCCCGGCCAGTTCAAGGTACCGCCGAAAACACCGAACCCGTGATGCGTTCGCTCAACAGCTCCAGCGCGCGCAGCCCCGCCAGTGAGTTACCCGAGGCGTTCAGTGCTGGTGACCACACACAGATGCTGTAGCGTCCCGGCACAATCGCGACAATACCGCCACCGACACCGCTCTTGCCTGGCAGGCCCACACGGTAGGCAAAGTTGCCTGCCTCGTCATACAGCCCGCTGGTGGCCATGATCGCATTCACTTGTTGTGCTTGGCGTGGGTTGAGCACTTGTTCGCCGCTATGTGGGCAGTAACCGCTGTTGGCCAGGAACGCGAAGCCCCGGGCAACGTCTATGCAGTTCATGGACAAGGCGCAATGGTGGAAGTAGCTGCGTAGCACCGCATCAACATCGTTGTGGAAGTTACCGAACGCCTGCATCAGGTAGGCCATGGCGGCATTGCGTGCGCGGTGCTGGTATTCGGAGTCCGCGACCACAAGGTCGCTGGTAACGCGCGGGTTGCCTGCCAGGCGGCGGACAAAATCACGCATCGAGAGCGCTGGGGTGGCGTAACGGGACTGGTTGATATCGCAGATCACCAGTGCGCCGGCATTGATAAACGGGTTACGCGGCTTGCCTTTTTCCACCTCAAGCTGCACCAGCGAATTGAACGCCTGCCCGGAAGGCTCGTAACCCAGCCGCGACCAGATATCTTCGCCGCTGTGGTTGATCGCCTGCACCAGGCTGAACACCTTGGAAATGCTCTGGATCGAGAATGGCGTGTGCGCATCCCCCGCGCAGTGCAATTGACCGTCCAAACCATGCACGGCAATGCCCAGTTGGTTGGGCTCTACCTGGGCCAGGGCGGGGATGTATTGCGCCACCTGGCCCTGGCTGAGCAGGGGACGAACTTGGTCGAGGATCTCTAGCAGTAATGCTTGCATCAGGTGTTGCCTATGGTGCGTTGGTGTCGGATCCCCCCTGGCTAGAGAGGTGTCACTGCCCATCAGGCTGAATGCCATATTTGGGGAAGTTCTGACAGACGATCTTCCCCGGCAGCGGGGCACGTTTGCTCGAAAACAACTTGCCCCTGCACACACCCTTGCAACCTCGTAACCTTGCTCAACCACGTCACGCCTGGTTATGAAACGGCCGGCCAACCGAGCGTTTTCTTGCGCGGCAATGGCCCATCTGGCAAGGTTGCCGGCAAAACGCCCACCGATTGACCCGCGGTGCCTCACATCAAAGGGAATTTGACCTGTCGCTGCAATCATCCGTTCGACGTGATCTGTTGATCCTGTGGCTATCCATTGCCGCCGTTGCGCTTGTGCTGGGGTGGTTGCTGTTGATACTCAGCCGCCAAGGCGCCGGTCCCCAGATTGCGCATGCGCGCCAACTCACCGCGACCAGTTGCCAGGCGCTGCAAGCGGGGGCGGCACGCGTTCGCCAGCAGCTCCCGCCTGCAGACGATCAGCCCTATCCCATGACCCCGGCTGCGGCACAGGCGGTGCTTGATTTGGCACTGCGCGATCAGCCGGGCATGGAGGGCGGCTTCTGGCGAGCGGATGCGGGCGTGGTGGCCTACGCTTTCCCGACCTACGATGGCACGGGAATCAAGCGTGATCCGCCAAGTGCCGAGCTGGAGCGCATTGCCTCCACGGCCCAGCGTGCGCAGGATTCTGCAGGCCTTGTGGCGGACGTGCGACCGGGTTTACGCGAAGCCGTGGCGTTCGCTGCCTGCCCTGTGCCCACCGATGACCGCCGCCTGATCGCCTGGACCCTGCTGCGCGTGCCGCTGTTGGCCGCAGGCACGGTCAACACCCTGATCCTCGCGGTGAGCCTGCTGCTGGCGCTGGTGGTGGTCTCCGGCGCATGGCTGGGCTGGATGCTTGCGCGTTGGCAGCGCCAGTCGGCCCACCTGCGAGAGCAACTGGCCCAGTCCGAACGTCTGGCGACCTTGGGGCGCGTTTGCGCCGGGCTCGCGCATGAGATTCGCAACCCATTGGGCACGATGCGCATGAAGGCGGAAAACGCGATGGCTGCGCCGGCCGACCGGCGCGAAGCCCGTGTGGTTGGTGCCCTGGAGGCGGTGCTGTCGCAAACGGCACGCCTGGAGGCACTGGTGTCGAGCCTGCTGGCATTGACGCAACCGTTGCGCGCCGAGCGCCAGGCGGTTGACCTGCGGGGATGGCTGGAGGCGCAGCGCAATGCCCATGCCGAGGCGGCGCAAAAGCATGGCGTACGAATCACACTGGCGGTTGAACCGCAGCTGTCCGAAAGCGCGAAGGGGCTGGCGCTGTTCGACCCGACACAAATGGCACGGGTCTTTGACAACCTGCTGCTCAACGCGATGGCGCACACGGGAGAATGCGGTGAGATCGAACTCGGTGCGCAGCGCACGCGCCGTGGCGCATTGCTGTTGTGGGTGGCGGACGATGGTTGCGGTATTCCGGCCGACATGCGCGATACGTTGTTCGAGCCTTTCGCCACTACCCGCGCAGGCGGTACCGGCCTGGGGCTGGCGCTGGTGCGCGAGATCGTGCAGGGACACGGCGGGCGGGTCGGTCTCGCCGAGTCGGCCAAGGGCACGCGCATAGAGATGGAGCTACCGTGGCCCGAATCCTGATTGTCGACGATGACGCCGCGTTCCGTGACAGCCTTGCAGAAGTGCTGCAGGACCTGGGCCATACGGTGCTGCAGGCCCAAAGCACCGATGCGGGCCTGCACAGGCTGCGCACCGAGGCCGTGGATGCGGCCATCGTCGACCTGCGGCTGCCGGGAGAGGATGGTCTGGTGTTCCTGCGCCGTGCGGCGCGCCTCTCGCAGGTCCCTTGCATCATGCTCACCGCCTATGCGAGCGGTGGCAACACCATCGAGGCGATGAGCCTGGGCGCGTTCGACCATCTGACCAAGCCCGTGACCAGGGTCGCCCTGGTCGAAACGCTCGAGCGGGCCTTGCGTCAAGCAGCCCCCAGCCCAGACCGGCCTCAGGCGGCCGGGGCATCGCCCGGCGCAAGAGAACCTGTGGATGGCCGTGAACTGGTCAGCGCCAGCGAGGCCATGCGCCAGGTCTTCAAGCACATCGGGCTGGCTGCGAACTCCGATGCCACCGCCTTGATCCTCGGCGAGACGGGCACGGGCAAGGAACTGGTGGCGCGCGCTTTGCATCGCAACAGCGCTAGAGCCAGCGGCCCCTTCGTCGCAGTGAACTGCGCTGCGATCCCGGCTGAACTGATGGAAAGCGAGCTGTTCGGTCATGTCAAAGGCGCGTTCACCGGTGCCGTCCACGAACGCACCGGACGCTTTCGCGAGGCCGATGGCGGCACCCTGTTCCTTGACGAGATCGGCGACATGCCGCTGCCCACACAGGCGAAGATTCTGCGGGTGCTGCAGGAGCGCGAGATCACCCCCGTGGGCGCCAACCGCGTCCAGCCGGTGGACGTGCGCATCGTCGTGGCCACGCACCGGGACCTGCCCGCCGCGGTCAAGGAGGGGCGCTTCCGGGAAGACCTGTGGTACCGCCTGCAGGTGGTGCCGCTGTGGCTGCCGCCGCTGCGCGAGCGGCTGGGCGACGTGCTGCTGCTGGCCGAGCACTTTCTACGCCTGTTGGGCGGCGACTCGCCCAAGCGCTTGAGTGCAGCGGCCGCCCGGCTGCTGCTGGCCCACCCCTGGCCCGGCAACGTGCGCGAACTGCGCAACGCCATGGAACGCGCGGCCATCCTCAGCCACGGCGCGGTCATCGATGTCGAACACATCGGCTTGCAGGCAGCGGCGGCGCCCACCCCGGGCCTGGACATCGACTGGGAGGGACCTATGGCACAAGCCGTTGCCCACCTGGAGCGCGAGATGATTGTGCGAGCCCTGGCTGCGACGGCCGGTAACCGCGCGGAGGCGGCGCGGCGTCTCGGTCTGTCTCGCCAACAGCTCTACCGCAAGCTGGCCGAGTTTGGGCTGGACTGACCCCTGCGCAGGCCAGCCGGTGTCCGATTCTGTGACACCCGGGCGTCACGGGATCGGACGGCGCATGGCTCGTTATTTATGTAAGCAGTTGAATTTGTTGTAAATATTGTTAGGCATGGTGCTTGCACTACAGGTTGGGTGTTGTTTCCCAAGCCAAGGAGCTTCTCCAATGTCTAGGTATTTCATCGCCACGTCTGCTGCGCTGGTATTCGGCCTGTGCAGCCTCAGCGCACAGGCCATGGCGCCCGACCCAGCCGCTCATCTGCCTGCGACATCGCATCAAGGCATGGCCGCCCCTGGCCTGATGGGCCAGTACGTGGTGGAAGGTCAGGTCCAGCGGATGCTCATCAATCCCTACGGTGAGGTCGACGGCCTGCGCCTGAGCGACGGAACCATTGTCAAGTTCGCGCCGCACATGGCCGATGCGCTCACTGCGGCGGTCCAGGTGGGGGACGCCGTGCGCATCATCGGACGGGCGCAAGCGCGGGGCACGGTCAAGGCCGACGCCATCGTCCACACCGCCAGCGGGCGCACCGTGTACGACCAGCCGCCGCCGGTCGGCGAAGGCCGAGTCCTGCCACCCCACCTGCGCGCCCAGCGCCTGCAGCCCCAGCAGGTGGAAGGCCAGGTGGAGGCTGTGCTCACTGGTCCGCGGGGCGAGGCCAACGGCGTCATCCTCAGCGATGGCAGCATCGTTCGTTTCCCGCCAGAAAGCCTGCGCCTGTCGGTGCAGACGGGGGCGCCGTTCGCGGCATCCGGGCTGGGCACGCGCAATGTGTTTGGCACCGCGTTGGAAGCCGTCAGCATGGGCACCTCGCTGTCCACCCTGGAGCCGCTTTACGACCGTGCGCAGTAAGGATGTGACGATGGCAACGCCTTCCATAACCCCGACGCACGCCGGCTCGCGGAGCTGGCTGTCCGGCCTGAACTTCTTCCTGGCCGACGTCCGTGACGGCCTGGGGCCCTTCCTCGGTGTGCTTCTGGCCAGTCAAGGCTGGCGAGCCGATGACATCGGCTACGTAATGGCCATCGGCGGCGTCGCAGGCATGCTGGCGACCACGCCGATGGGAGCCTGGATCGACGCTTCGCGCTACAAGCGACTTCTACTGGCAAGTGCCACCGTCATGCTCATGCTCGCCACGGCGGCGCTATGGACGGCAGCGTCGTTCGGCGTCGTGGTCGCCTCTCAGCTGGTGACCGGTGCCGTGGGGGCGTTGATGGGCGCCGGCATCATGGGTATTACCTTGGGCATCGTGGATCAGAGGGACCTGTCTCGGCAGCTTGGCATCAACGAGGCCTGGAACCATGCCGGCAACGTGGTCGCGGCTGCATTGGCCGGGCTGGCAGGCTACCGCTGGGGGCTGTCAGCCGTATTCGTGTTGATGGCCCTGATGGCGTGCGCGGCGCTTGCTTGCTTGTGCAAGATCCATCCGCAGGACATCAATCATGAGCGGGCCCGTGGTGCAGACCTCACTTGCAACCAGCCTGCGCAAGGTGGCGGTCCTGCGCCTTCCATGCTGCGGATTTTGACGGACTCGCGCGAGCTGGGCCTGCTCGCGATCACGATGCTGCTGTTCCACCTGGGCAATGCCGCGATGCTGCCCTTGTTTGCGCAGTCGAACGTCACGCGCGGGCTGGCGGACCCCAGCGTATTCACGGCATCGACCGTCATCGTCGCGCAGCTGGTGATGGTTCCTGTGGCGCTTTGGGCTGGATGGTATGCCTCTCGGCACGGGTATCGGCTACTGATCATTACCGCCCTGTTGGCTTTACCCTTGCGAGGGCTGATCGCCGGTTTCTGGGCGTCCCCATGGGCGCTGCTTCCGGTACAGGCCCTTGACGGAATCGGGGCGGGCCTGCTGGGTGTCGCCTTGCCCGGGCTTGTCGCTTGCATCCTGCGCGGCACTGGACACGTCAATGCAGGGCTTGGTGCCGTGATGGCAATCCAAGGGGTAGGCGCGGCCATGAGTCACGCACTCGCCGGTTGGATCGCGCATGGTTTCGGCTATAGCGCAGCCTTCGTCGCGCTGGGCATCGTGGCCGCAAGCGGACTACTCACCTATCACGTTGGCATCGTCACCCAACCTGCTCGCCGACTTGGCCAAGGTACCGGCGCGGATCGGTAGACACCGGCCTGTCGCTGCCCATCCCTCAAAAAAACTGCACCCACCCCTCACTTTTTTGAATTACCACCCGCCACCGCAACCCCGGCAAAATCTCCCCGACGCAACACTCAAAAAATTCCATCTCCACGGACGGAGCCCATTGGTATTGCCCCTCGCAATACTCAGCCCAGCCATGTTGGCCGGGCTTTTTTTACTGCCCAGGTGCCCGATTTACCCATGTCTACCCGCGGTCTGAACAACTGGTTCAGCCGGCTGCTGCCGGCCCCTCTGAACATCCCCCCGAAAGAATGGCTACGCGCAGGCGTCGGCGCGCTGCTCGGTCTGTTTCTTGCTGGTTTCGTCTGTAGCCTGGCCTTTGGCCCGACGGTGGCGCTGCACTTGCTCGGGCCGTTGGCGGCCTCGGCGGTGCTGCTGTTTGCTGTGCACTCCGGCGCGCTGGCGCAGCCCTGGCCCTTTGTTGGCAGTTATGCCAGCGCGACGGCGGTGGGGCTGGTGTTGCATCACTGTTTTGGCTCGGCCTTGTGGGTCGCGGCACTGGCCCTTGGCGTGGCGATTTTGCTGATGTGCCTGCTGCGCTGCCTGCACCCGCCGGGGGGCGGGGTGGCGGTGAGCGTGGTGCTGGCGGACTCATCACTGGCGGCAATGGGCGACCAGGTGTTCGAGCCGATCATGCTCAATGCCCTGGTACTGGTGGCCGTGGCGGTGATCTACAACCGCCTGACCGGCGTGCGCTACCCGAAAACCGCCACGCCGCGCAAAGACCTGCACCACACCGCCGATGTGTTGCCGGGTGAGCGGGTCGGGGTCAGTGGCGAGGACCTCGACCAGGCGCTGGAAGAGCTCGGCGAGTTTGTCGACGTCACCCGCGATGAGCTCGAACGCATCATCATGGCCACCGAGCAACACGCGCTCAAGCGCAGCCTCGGTGGCATTACCGCCGCCTCGGTGATGTCGCGGGATGTGCAGTTGGCGACCCCGCAGACCACCCTGCAGCAGGCCTGGCAGTTGTTGTCGAGCCACCACTTGCACACCTTGCCGGTACTGGATGAGGCGCGGCGTTTGGTGGGGATTGTCAGCTTGAGCGACCTAGTCGGGCCGGCCATGGCCGAGGGGCGTTTCAGCTGGCGCGGGTTGTTTGGGCACAGGCCTCAGGTGCTGCTGGAGCAGATCATGAGCCGGCCGGTGATTACCGTGCGCAGTGACGAGCCCGCGGTGGCGCTGATTCCGTTGCTCAGTGAGCAGGGGCTGCATTGCTTGCCGGTGATGCAAGGGGAGGCGCTGGTGGGGGTGATCACCCAGACCGATTTGATTGCCGGGCTCAAGCGCCAGTTGCTCAGTGAAGCGACGCGCTCAGATCACAGGATCCCAGCGCTGTGACCAGTCACTCTCACCGGCCACCACTTCGCGCAGCACCCTGAACGCCTGCTGCAACGCCTCGCTGTCGCGCTCGCGGGCATACACCAGGTAGGTGGGGTAGGTGAACTCCGGCGCTTGCGGCACACGTTCGAATACGCCGCTGTCCAGGTACGCCTGCACCACGCGGGTACGGAAGTAGCCGCTGCCACCGTGTTCGAGGATGTACTGCAGCGCCAGCGGCCCGAGGTTGAAGCTCAGCGCCGGGCGCGCGCATTCGGGCAGGGCGGCGTCGTGGCGGCGGCGGAAGGCCTGGCCCCAGTCGATGTATACGTAAGGTTCGGGCTGGTCTTTGCGGCGGATGCGGATCAGTTTTTCTTCCATCAGTTGTTCCACCTGCAGGCCCGGACCGTAGGTGGGCTGGTAGACCAGCACGGCGTCGAGCACGCCCATTTCCACTTTGTGCAGCAAGGACTCGCCGTCGCTGACTTCGCTGCGAATGGCGTGGCCGGGCATTTCCCGGTGCAGGGCGCTGACCCAGCCGAGCACCAGCGGGTTGCCCAGGCTGACTTCGCCGCCGATGTGCAGCACCTGGTGGCAGCCCTCGGGCAAGGGCAGGTCGCGGCGTGCGGCCTCCCAGGTTTGCACCAGCTGATTGGCGTAAACCACGAAGGCTTCGCCGTCGGCGGTGAGGCTGGCGCCGCTGCGGCTGCGGATGAACAGCTGGCAGGCCAGTTGCTGTTCGAGCTTTTGTACCCGGGCGGTGATAGCCGTCTGGGTGACGTGCAGGCGTTCGGCGGCGGACACCAGGCTGCCGCTGCGAACGATTTCAAGGAAGGTGCGGGCCAGCTCGATATCCATTGGGGGGCAGCCTGTTTTTGCGGTGGGCTATTGTAGTGGCTTTGCACCGCAATGGGGCAGGGGAAGAGGTGGTGCAGATCGATGACCTTTGGTCGCCTCAGGCGATAGGCCTGTCGATTGCGCGCCTGCCTGATCGACCACCCTGTACCCCACTCATGCAGGAGTTCAGCCCATGTCCTATGTCGACGGTTTTGTCCTCGCAGTGCCCACCGCCAACCGCGAAGCCTTCAAAAAACACGCCGAAGAGGCCGCCGTGGTGTTCAAGGAATGCGGTGCGCTGAAGGTGATCGAGTGCTGGGGCGATGATGTTCCCGAGGGCAAGCTCACCTCGTTCCCCATGGCCGTGAAACTCAAGGACGACGAGACGGTGGTGTTTTCCTGGGTCCTCTGGCCGTCACGCGAAGTGCGCGATGCGGGGATGCAGAAGATGATGCAGGACCCGCGCTTGCAGCCTGAGCAGAACCCGATGCCGTTTGATGGTAAGCGGGTGATTTTTGGTGGATTCAGGATTCTTGTGGATGTCTGAGAGCGTTGGGGCTGCGTTGCAGCCCATCGCCGGTAAGGCCGGCTCCCACAGGGATCTGTGTATGCCGACCCTGTGGGCGCTTATTGCTTAAACCTTGAAGCGTGCCACCAGTGCCGTCAGTTGCCCGGCCAGCCCCGCCAACGCCTGGCTGGCTTCGCTGGTCTGTTGCGCCCCGGTCGCCGAGCGGGTCGACAGTTCGCGGATGTTCAGCAAATTGCGATCCACCTCGCGCGCCACTTGCGCCTGTTCCTCGGCGGCGCTGGCAATCACCAGGTTGCGCTCGTTGATCTCGCCAATGGCGCTGTAGATCCCTTCCAGTACCTGCCCTGAGGCCTGGGTAATACCCAAGGTCGACTGCGCCCGCTGGGTGCTGGCCTGCATCGACGTCACTGCCGCTTCGGTACCGTGCTGCACGCGGCCAATCATCTGCTCGATTTCCTGGGTCGATTGCTGCGTGCGGTAGGCGAGGGTGCGCACTTCGTCGGCGACCACGGCAAAGCCGCGCCCGGCTTCCCCGGCACGGGCCGCTTCGATGGCGGCATTGAGCGCCAGCAGGTTGGTTTGTTCGGACACCGAGCGAATCACTTCCAGCACCTGGCCGATGTCGCGAATCTGCCCGGCCAGTTGCTCCAGGTGCGCGCTGCTGGTCTGCACCTCTCGGGCCATGGCCTGAGTGCCGTCGAGGTTGTCGCTGACCTGGCGGCGGCTTTGTTCGGCCAGTTCGTTGGAGGCGCTGGCCGCTTGCGAGGTGGACACGGCGTTGCGCGCGACTTCCTCCACGGCCGTGGTCATTTCGGTGACGGCGGTGGCGGCCTGTTCCAGCTCCTGGTCTTGCTGGCGCAGGCTGTGCGAGCTCTGTTCGGTAATGCCATTGAGTGCACCGGCAGCCTCGGCCAGTTGCCTGGCACAGCCGGTGATCTGCCCCAGGGTGTCGCGCTGGCTGTGCTGCATACGCTGCAGTTCGCTGAACAGCTGGCCGATCTCGTTGCTGCTGTGCACCGTCACCGGCACGCTCAAATCGCCATTGGCAATACGCTGGAAGTGCTGGCCGGCCTCTCGTAGCGGACGCAGTACACGCTGGGCGATAAAGCTCCAGCACAGGGCGGCGAGCAGCAAGGTCAGCAGCCCCAGCGCCACGCTCAGCACCTGGGCGCTGCTCAGGCGCCGGTCGGATTCGAGCATGATCTGCTGGCTGCGCTCGTTCAGCGCCGCCACCAGTTGTTGGCGCAGCGCCTGCAGGCGGCCCATGGCGTTGCCAGCGTCGGTGTTGACGTTGAAGTACTGCTGCAGGTCGTTCTGGCGGGTGGCTTCACGCTGCCCGGCCACCGCCTTGGCGTATTCGCCAAAGGTGCTTTGCAGCGCCACGGTCAGGGATTTGAGCGTCGGTTCTTGGGCGTTGCTGACCAACTCAATGATCAACTGCGCGCTGTTGCCCAGCAGTTCTTCCGAGAGCTTCAGGCGTTTGTTGGCACTCTCGCTGTGGCCGCCGGTCTGTTCGATAAAGCCCGAGGACACGTTGGCGCTGGCGCGGATCGCCATCAGCAGGGCGTTGTTCAGGCGGTCCGACTGGTGCGCGGTCTGGTCCAGTTCGCTGATCTGCTGGTCGCTACCCACCGCCGCGCGCCAGGCGCTGACGGTGGAAAACAGCAAGGTCAGGCTGAACAGCGACAGCACCCAGAACATACCGGTGCGGATTTTCAGGTCGGCGAACATGCGGGCAGTACTCCTTTAGTTGTTATCAGCCCCACGCGTTGCCGCTGTAACGGCGGTGGGTGGGTCTGCTATCGGAGTGGTTGCTGGTGGACTTGAGGGGGTAAGGCCTGCTTGTGTTCGATTACCGCACGCTGTTTGCCTCAGCGGCCTTCATGCTGGCGCCGATACGCCCCCGGCTGCAAGCCGACGGCCTTGCTGAAGGCACGGGTAAAGGCGGCAATCGACTGATACCCCACCGCCGCGCACACCTGCTCGACGGTGTTGCTGGCCTTGAGCAACTGGCAGGCATGGCGCATGCGCAGGGCCAGCAACACTTGCCCCGGCGATTGCCCGGCCAGTTCGCTGAAGCGCTTGAAGAACGCCGAGCGCGACAGCCCCGTGCAGGCTGCCATGCTTTCCAGCGACCAGGGCTGGTCGGGGTGTTCGATCAGTTGCTCGAGCAGGCTGGCAAAGTTGGCGTGACGTGCCAGGGCCACCAGGCCGCTGATGCCCTGGTCGTCGCTGACGCGTTGGCGCAGCACATACAAAAACAGCAGATGGCTCAGGCGTTCGAGCAGCGCCGAGGAGGGCGCGGGCAGCCGTTGGCACTCGGCCAGGATCAGTTCGAACAGTGCACGTGCGGCCGTGGATGCCGGGTCGCCGGCACGCAGGATGATCCAGTCGTCCAGGCTGTCGATGACCAGCGACGACAGGCCCGGCTGAAAATGAAAGAACCCGCACACCAGGCCCACGCCGTCAGTGGCTGTGCTGTCCAGCGCTTGCATGACCTGGCGCGGTTGCTGCTGGGCCAGCTCGCAGTCCTGGGCATTGGACAGCCGATAGTTGAAGTCGCGCAGCAGGAACACTGCATCGCCGGCTTGCAGGCGCATGGCCTCGGCCTGGCCGTCGATATGCAGCCAGCAATGGCCCTGGACGACCAGGTGGAAACTGGCCCGCGCCAGGCCGTGGGTGCTGGCGTGCCAAGCGCCGCAATAACGCCCGACATGGAACAGGCTGGCGTCTAGCTCAAGGCTTTCTAATAACCAATCGACTACCGGGCTGGACGAAATCATCTAATGAAAAGACTCAGGAGCAAGTAATAGCGACTGCAGAATATGGCAGGTAATTCTTATAACCAACAGACTTGTGGCACACCCCTAGTATGCAGGAGTCCACTCCATGTCGCGCGTCACTGTCCATACACTGCAAAGCGCCCCAGAGGCTGCCCGTCCTTACCTGGAGAACGCCCAGAAGGCCTCGGGCTTCATCCCCAACCTGCTCGGCGTGCTGGCCAATGCCCCGGCGGCGCTGGAAACCTACGTCACTGTGTCTGCACTTAACGGCAAGGCCGAGCTGAGCCTGGCCGAGCGTGAAGTGGTGCAACTGGTGGCCGCCACCCACCACGGCTGCGATTTCTGCGTGGCCGGCCACACCGCCGTGGCGCTGAACAAGGCCAAGCTGCCTCAAGAGGTGGTCGATGCCCTGCGCGCCAAGAGCGAGCTGCCGCAAGAGAAGCTCGAAGCCCTGGCGGCGTTCACCCGCGAAGTCATCGCCACCCGCGGCAATGTCAGCGAGGCCGGCTACGGAGCGTTGCGCGAAGCGGGTTATAGCGAAGGCAATGCCCTGGAGGTGATCCTCGGTGTAAGCCTGGCAACCCTGTGCAACTTTGCTAATGTGTTCGCCCAAACCCCGCTCAATGACGAGCTGAGCAAGTACCGCTGGCAGCCTTCGGCATAACGAACCCTCGGCGCCGGCGCAGGCTGGCGCATTTTTAAAGGAGTAAACGCTATGCTCGATCCCGCATTGGTCACGTGGCTGGATGCCCAGGCCGAAGCCCTCGACCAGGGCCATGGCGACCCGCAGGCGGTACTGGGGCAACTGGCGGCGGCGCAGGTGCTGCGCGTCGGCATTGACCAGGCTCTGGGCGGTAGCGGCGGCACGGTCGCCGACGCGGTAGAGACGCTTGCCAATGTCGCCAGCCATTCCCTGGCGGCGGCCTTCGTCTTCTGGGGCCAGCGCGCCTTTGTCGAATACCTGCTGCACAGCCCCAACGCCGGGCTGCGCGAGCGCCTGTTGGCCGACCTGCTCAGTGGCAAACTGGCCGGCGCCACCGGGCTCTCCAACGCCATGAAGTACCTCTCGGGTATCGAAGCGCTGCAGGTCAAGGGCCTGCGTGACGACCAGGGCTGGACCCTGGCCGGGCGCCTGCATTGGGTGACCAACCTGCGCAAGGGGGGCTTCGTGGTGGCGGCGGCCATTGAAGAGGAGGGCGCCTCGCCATTCGTCCTGGCCATTCCCGACACTGCTGTCGGGCTGACCCGCTCCGACGACCTGCAACTGCTGGGCCTGCAGTCGAGCAACACCGCCGCCTTGAGTTTCGAGCAGGTGCCGGTCAGCCGCGACTGGCTGCTGCACGAAAACGCCAAGCAGTTTCTGCCTGCGGTGCGTCCGTCGTTCCTGGGCCTGCAATGCGGCATGGCCATCGGCCTGGCGCGCCGTTCATTGAGTGAGGTGGAGGCGCATCTGCAAGGCATGCGCTCGTTCCTTGGCGAGGCGCTGCAGGTACTGCGCGAGCGTCTGGAAAACACCGTGACCGAACTGAAAAAGGGCCTGCTCGACGGGCGTTTTCTGACCCAGCCGGCGGCCTTGTTCAAGCTGCGCATCAGCCTCGCCGAAACCGCAGCCGATGCCGTGCAGCTTGAGTTGCAGGCCAGCGGCGGCAAGGCTTATCTCACCGCTTACGGCGCTGGGTTCGCCCGCCGCTGGCGCGAGTCGGCGTTCGTGCCAATCGTTACTCCAAGCCTGGTGCAACTGCGCGCCGAGCTGCAACGCCAGGCGTCGGCAGCATGACCGAGGTGTTGCTCGAAGCCCGCGGTATCAGCCTTGGCTACCCGCGTGAGCACGGCTGGCAAAGCGTGCTGGAAAATTTCGACCTGCAACTGGCGCCGGGCGAGGTGATCACCATCCTCGGCCCCAGTGGTGTCGGAAAATCCAGCCTGTTGCGGGTGCTGGCCGGTTTGCAGCAGGCCCGCGCCGGCAGCGTCAGCCTGCTCGGCGAGCCGTTGCAGGGCCCGCACCCGCGCCTGGCGGTGGCCTTCCAGGACCCCAGCCTGCTGCCCTGGCTGAGCCTGGAAAGCAACGTCGCCTTCGGCCTGGATTTCGTCCGCCAGCCCAAGCTTGCCGCCAGCGAACGGCGTGCGCGTATCGACCATGCCATCGAGGCGGTCGGCCTGCAGCACGCTCGCGAGCAGTACCCGGCGCAGCTCTCCGGCGGCATGGCCCAGCGTACCGCGCTGGCCCGCTGCCTGGCACGCCAGCCGCAAGTGCTGTTGCTCGACGAACCCTTCGGCGCGCTGGATGAAGTGACCCGCGCCGACATGCAGCAACTGCTGCTGCAACTGATTGCCCGGCACAACACTGCGGCCATCCTCATTACCCACGATATCGACGAAGCCCTGCTGTTGTCCGATCGCGTGCTGCTACTGGGCAACCACCCAGCGCGCACCCTCGGCCAATGGCTCATCGACCTGCCGCAGCCCCGCGAGCAGCGGGTCGAGGAACTGGGCGCGCTGCGCATCGACATACTCAAAACCCTTCGGCGGGCCAGCCGCACACCCGAACCTGATTCTCAACCTATGCCGCTGCCGTCGGAGACTGCCCATGTGCCTGGACGACTTCACCCACACTCGTCGTGACTTCATCAAACTCAGCGCCCTGCTGACCGCCGGTGGCGCCATGCCACTGCTCAATAGCCTGCAGGCGCGTGCGGCCAGCGACCCGGATGCACCGGTGCGCATCGGCTACCTGCCGATCACCGACGCCACGCCGTTGCTGGTGGCGCACAACAATGGCCTGTTCGAAGCCGAGGGCATCAAGGCCGAGCGGCCGGTGCTGCTGCGCAGTTGGGCGCAGGTGATCGAGGCGTTCATTTCCGGGCAGGTCAACGTCATTCACCTGCTCTCGCCGATGACGGTATGGGCGCGCTACGGCAGCAAGGTGCCGGCCAAGGTGGTGGCCTGGAACCACGTTGGCGGCTCGGGCCTGACCGTGGCCCCGGGGATTACCGAGGTCAAGCAACTGGGCGGGCAAACCGTGGCGATTCCGTTCTGGTACTCGATCCACAACGTGGTGGTGCAGCAGTTGTTCCGCGACCATGGCCTGACCCCGGTGTCCAAGGCCGCGACTGCCCAGTTGGCGGCCAATGAGGTCAACCTGGTGGTGCTGCCACCGTCGGACATGCCGCCGGCCCTGGCCAGCAAGCGCATTGCCGGCTACATCGTCGCCGAGCCGTTCAACGCCCTGGCCGAAGACCTCAAGGTTGGCCGCGTGCAGCGCTTTACCGGCGACATCTGGCGCAACCATGCCTGCTGCGTGGTGTTCATGCACGAGCATGACCTGAACAACCGCCCAGAGTGGTCGCAGAAGGTGGTCAATGCCATCGTCAAGGCCCAGCTGTGGACCCGCGACCACCGCGCCGAAGCCGCCGCGCTGCTGTCCAAGAGCGGGCCGAACAAATACACCCCGCACACCCCGCAGGTGCTCAGCCAGGTGCTGGCGCCGGCGGCCGCGGCCCGCGACGCCTACATCGCCAGCGGTGCGATCCAGCATGCGCAGTGGGACGAGAAGCGCATCGATTTTCAGCCCTATCCGTTCCCCAGCTACACCGAAGAGCTGGTGCGCCGCCTGCAGAACACTTTGATCGAAGGCGACAAGGGTTTTCTTGCCGGACTCGACCCGCAACAGACCGCCCGTGACCTGGTCGACGACCGCTTCGTGCGCAACAGCATCGCTGCGGTCGGCGGGCTCAAGGCTTTCGGCTTGCCGGAGAGCTTCGAGCGTAGCGAGGAGTTTTCGATCTGATGGGCAGGCATGCAATCCATGGCGCCCTGGGCGTTGCCGGCCTGCTCGGCTTGTTGTTGCTGTGGTGGCTGGGCGTGCATGCGTTTGGCGAGGCCGATGGCCTGTCGGCGCGTTTTTCGCCCCAGGCCACCCTCGGCAGCCTGATCGAGCTGCTGGGCCAGGGCGAGGTGTACGAGCATATCTGGGTCAGCCTCAAGCGCATCCTTATCGGCTTGCTGCTGGCCTTGCTGATCGGCGTGCCGCTGGGCTTGCTGGTGGGTAGCTATCGTCACCTGGAGGCGGCGACCACCCCGGCGTTTCAGTTCTTGCGGATGATCTCGCCGCTGTCGTGGATGCCGGTGGTGGTGATGCTGATGGGGGTGGGCGATCAGCCGATCTACTTCCTGCTGGCCTTCGCCGCACTGTGGCCGATTCTGCTCAACACCGCTGCGGGTGTGCGTCAACTCGATCCGCGCTGGCTGCAGTTGAGCCGCAGCCTGAGCGCGACGCGCTGGGAGACCCTGTGCAAGGTGATCATCCCCGGCGTGCTTGGCCATGTGCTCACCGGCGTGCGCCTGGCCATTGGTATCTTGTGGATCGTGCTGGTGCCGTGCGAGATGCTTGGGGTGAGTGCCGGGCTTGGCTACTTCATCCTCGATACCCGCGATCGGCTGGCCTATTCGGAGCTGATGGCGATGGTGCTGCTGATCGGCGTGCTGGGCTTTATGCTCGATGCCCTGGCCCGCGGGCTGCATCGGCGCTGGGTACATGCCTGATCGCGGGGCAAGCTCGCTCCCACCCTGTAGGAGCGGGCTCGCCCCGCGCTGCTCTCATAGACTCCGCCGCCCATAACCCCACGCCGTAATACTGATAAGCGCTGCACACCACACCAGGGTAACCCCCAACGCCTGCCACTCACCCGCCAGATTCAAGCCCGCGCCAATCAACCCGTAATACATCAACCCGAACAACGCCCCCGCCGTCCCCCGGCAATCGCCATACTCGACCAGTGCCGAGCCCAGCAGCAATGGGATCGCCATGGCAAAGGCGCCGAGCATGAAGGCCATGGCCACGGCGATCAGCCAGTGCTCGCCGAGCAACAGTATCGCCAGAGCCGCCAGCAGGTTCACCGCGCAGGCCAGGTTGAGCAGGGTTGCCTGGCTGACACCCCGCGCCAGCAATCGTGCATTGAGGCGCGCGCCGAGCAGCGAGCCCAGCGCCAGCAACACGCCGCTGTAGCCAAACAGGCTTTGCAACTGCAAACGCTGGAAAATGAACGGCGCCAGGCTGTACCAACTGAATACGCCGATATTGAACAATGCCACCAGCAGCGTCGCCAGTAGCACCCGCCGATCACCGAGCATGCGCCGCAAGGTGCTGATCAGGCTGGCGTGGTTGGGCGATTGCGGGCGGGTTTCCGGCATCAGTTGCCAACTCCACAGCAATAACGCCAGGGCCATCAGCAACTGCGCGGTCAGCACGCCACGGTAGCCAAAGGCCTCGGTCAGCAGCGATCCACTGAGCACACCAATCGCCGGGCTGATGGCCAGGAAGATGCCGATCAGGGAAAACACCCGGGCCAGTTGCGCACCGCCATGCACGTCCCGCAGCGCGGTTTGCGTCACCACCGAACCGACCGCTGCGGCGAAGGCGGCGACGACGCGCGCGCCAAGCAGGCCGGTGAAGTTTGTGACCAGCAAGGCCGCCAGCGACGCCAGGCTGTACAGCAGCAAGCCGGCGAGCAATGCCGGGCGCCGGCCCCAGAGGTCGCACAGGCGGCCCCACACCAACACGCCGACGGCAAAGGCGGCGAAATACAGCGACAGGGTTTGCCCCGCCTGCGCAGGCGTCACCCCAAAGCCCTGGCCGATATCCACCAGGGCGGGGCTGTAAAGGGTTTCGGCGATCTGCGGGAACATCAGCAGGGCCGTGGCCAGGGTCAGCCAGGTAGGTTGGGTCATCAGCAGCGTCCCGTCGGTAAGGGCGCTCATGGTAGGTGGCGGGCGAGGGGTGTATTGTCGCGGTCTGGTCTAAAAATAGTGAAAATCGGACAACCTGCATGGCCTGGCTAGAACCCACCGCCACATTCGACCCGCAGAGCTTTGGCACGCCCATCGTCGGCATTTGCTCAGCCTTGGGCGATCACGACTCCGGCATCCATCAGCATCGCATGGGGCAGGTGCTGTTCACCCGCCAGGGCTGCGTGCGCATCGACGCCCTGGCGCCGGATCTGCTCTGTCTGCTGCCACCGACCCGCGCGGCATGGATTCCCGCCGGCATAGCCCATCGGGCGCGGATGCGGGCGACCGTCGATTATCGCTCGGTGTACCTGGACCCCCGGCACTGGCCGCATTTGCCCGCTGAAGTGGTGATCCTCGACGTCAATCCGCTGCTGCGCGAATTGCTCGAACGCATTGCCCAGGCGCCGTTCGAGACCGACTGGAGCCAAGGCGCCGCCGCGCACCTGGCCGGCCTGTGCATCGCCGAACTGCAGGCCGCCGATCAGCAGCCGATGCGCTTGCCGCTGCCCAGGGATCGACGCCTGGCCAGCCTGGTCGAGAACCTTGAGCAGTTGCCACCGCTGCTGCAGGAACTGGCCCGCACGGTGGGCGCCAGCGAGAAAACCATCGGCCGCCTGATCCGCCGTGACACCGGCATGTCCTATCAGCAATGGCGCCAGCAGTGGCGGCTGGTGCGCGCGGTGGAGCAGTTGGCGATCCATCAGCCGCTGAGCCAGGTGGCGCTGGAACTGGGCTTTGCCAGCGACAGTGCGTTCATTGCCTTCTTTAAAAGCATGACCGGCAGCACGCCGCGGGCGTATTGCTGCTGAGGCAACTGTTACGCAATAAATTCGCGACGCTGTAGCGCTTTCCCGGGCTCGAGATCCGTTACTGTCAATTCCAGTAGCTCAGCCAGGAGGGTGTGCGATGCTCGATATGCAAACGCTGGTGATTTTTTCCGGGGCGGTGACCCTGTTGCTGCTGTCGCCGGGGCCGAACATGGCCTTTGTCATCAGCCATGGGCTGTCCATGGGCTGGCGCGGCGGGCTGGCGGCGGCGCTGGGCATCAGCCTGGCGGACCTGGTGCTCACCGTACTGACCGCCACCGGTGTTACCGCGCTGGTCGCCGCCTGGCCGCCATCCTTCGACATCATCCGCGTCAGCGGCGCGGTCTATCTGTTGTGGATGGCCTTCAAGCTGTTGCAGCCGCGCAAGGCGGACAACGCCGATAGGCCGCGCGAGACATCCCTGGCGGCGGTGTTGGTTGCGGCCACGTTGAACAGCCTGCTCAACCCCAAGGCACTGCTGTTTTTTATCGTGTTCTTGCCGCAGTTCGTGGTGCCGGCCAAAGGCGCGGTGGCCCAGCAGTTGCTGCTGCTGGGGCTGGTGCTGAGCGTGATTGCCCTGGTCTTTCATGTGCTGTTGGGGGCGTGTGGCGGGGTGATAAGCCGCTGGTTCAGTGGCAAGGGGCGCCTGGCCAAATTGCAGCCACGGTTGTTGGCCAGTGTGTTGGCACTGCTGGCGCTGCGTTTGGTGTTGATGCAGCGCCCGGCGTGAGTGCCTTGCCAGCGATGGGCTGCAGAGCAGCCCCAGATTCAATCCTGCAGGTCGTCCTCGCTCATCCACTCAAGCGCGTCCGCCAGCGCCACCTCGGCGACCCATTCACTGAAGCTGCGGGTCACGTGTTCATAGCTCAACCGCGAGCGTAGCTCGAGTGTGTCGGCAAACGACAAATGCACGGTGATGACCTTGTCTTCAATCACCCCGTCGCGCACCACGAAGAAGGCAAAGTCTTCCCGATCCTGGCGGCGGGCGAACAGGTAAACCTCGAAGTCCGCCCCGGTTTCCTTGGCAAAGGCCCTGGCGGCGAAGGCGTTCCTGGTCAGGTCAGGTGCTTGTTGCAGCGACGCCTGGGTATCGCAGAAATACCACGGTTCCCAGTCGGTCAGGCCTTTGTGAATGAACCAGCGGTAGGCAAGCGGGTAGGGCATTGGCTTAGTCCGTTAATGAGTGCAGGCGCGCCGGTACTCGCCCGGGGTTACGCCATAGGCTTGCTTGAACTGCCGGTTCAGATGGCTCTGGTCCGAAAACCCCAGGGCAAAGGCGACGTTGAACGGCAGGCAATCGCTTTTCAGCAGTTCACGGGCGCGGCTCAGGCGCCGTTGCTTGAGCCAGGCATGGGGCGGCAGGCCCGTGGCTTGGCGAAACACCCGGGCGAAGTGAAAGGGCGAGAGATTCACCGCCGTGGCCAGCTCTTCCAGCGAGGGCGGGTAGGCCAGGCGGCTGTCCATCAACTCCTTGGCCCGGGCCACGGCGCAGGGCTCGTTGCCGGGCGTGCGCGCCGCACCGGCGCGGGCATGACGCTGCACCAGCAACAGCACGGCTTCGCGCCAGGCGGTTTGTTGTTCCAGGGCGCTGGCGCCCCGTTCGGCCGAGCAGTGCAGCCAGCTGAAGGCTTTGGCCAGTTGCGGGTCATGCAGCACGCTGGCGTCAAAGCGCGGCAGGCCGTCGCGCTTGAGTTCCAGCTCGTCGAGCACGCCGGTGATGCGTTCGCTGTCGGGGTAAAAACCGCGATAGCGCCAGCCCTCTTCGCTGGCCTTGGCGCCGGTGTGCAGCTCGTCGGGGTTGATCAGCACCATGCTGCCCACCGGTGCCAGGTGTTCGCTGCCGCGGTGCCAGAAGCGCTGGGCGCCGGACTCGATGATGGTGATCACGTAGCCTTCATGCACATGGGGGGCGAAGCGCTGCTGAAAATAACGCGCATGCAGCATCTCGGTGTCACCGAGCGCCGAGGCTTGCCAGAAGCGGGTCTGTTCCTTGGGTGCAGGGTTCATGGGCTGCCGTTCAACCACCAGCGAAAGACAAAAAAGAAGGCCATGCTCAGCAGCATGCTGATCAAGGTGCTGCGGGTCAACAGCACCAGCACTATCGCCACCAGCGAACCGATCAGGTAAGGGTTGCTCAGGCTCAGGTCAAGCTGGTGCCCGGGCAGAAAGACGATCGGCCCGCAGATCGCGGTGAGCATGCCCGGCACGGCAAAGCCGAGAAATTGCCGGGCGTTGGAGCTCAGGCGCAACGGCAGGCGCGGTTCCAGAAAGGCATAGCGGTTGAGAAACACCAACAGGCCCATGCCGATAATCAGGGCGAAGATCATGCGCGTGCTCCACTGAATTTCTGGCAGACAAAACCTGCGCTCATGCCCAGCAGGCCGGCGGCCACCAGGCCGATGTCCCAGTGCCAGAAGCTGAACAACACCGAGCAGAACAACGACACCGCCACGCACACCACGGTGGGCAGGTTGCGCACCAGCGGCGCGATCAGGGCGACGAAGGTGGCGACGATGGAGAAGTCCAGGCCCAGTTGGTCCAGGTGCGGGATGTTCTGGCCGAGGATGATCCCGGCCAGGGTGAACAGGTTCCAGGCGATGTAGAAGGTCAGGCCCACCCCCAGGGCGTACCAGCGGTTGAACTGTTGTTTGTCGTACTGGCTGGTGAGGGCGAAAAACTCGTCAGTGAGCAGAAAGCCCAGGCCCAGCCGCCAGCGGGTCGGCAGGCCCGACAGCACCGGGCGCATCGACAGCCCGTAGAGCAAGTGCTGGGAGGTCAGCAACAGGGTGGTGAGCAGGATCGAGAACAGGTTGGCGCCGCCCTTGAGCATGCCGATCGCCACCAGTTGCGCCGCGCCGGCAAAGACAATGGCCGACAGGCCCTGGCCTTCCCAGGGGCTGAGGTTGGCTTCGATGGCCATGGAGCCTGCCAGCAGCCCCCAGGGGGCCACGGCAAGGGACAACGGCAGGATGGCGATGGCGCCTCGAATAAAGGCCTGGCGGGCGAACGGCGGACTGGACATGGACGGCAGCAACAACCAATGAACACGGTTGCACAGCATGCCAGAGCGATGCGCCGCTGACTTGAACGATCTTGCTGTCGGCGGCGACGCCAGTGCCCTCAGTAGAGGTTGCTGGCCAGCCTGCGCTGCGCCGGGATGCAGCCGTTGATGTCCACCGCTTTTTGCCAGTAGCTCCTGCTTTGCGCCGGGTCGGTGCTGGCCAGCAGGCGGTAGACCTCGGCCTGGTAATCGCGCTGGCGGCCCCACTGCATGGCCAGGCCTTGCGGTTGCTCGCGATGGCACGGCAGGCGTACGGCCGGTTGCGGGTAGTAAGGTGCGTAGAGGGTCGCGGTGCTCTGCACGCTTTCCAGCGCCGTGCGGTATTCACTGCGGCTGAAGGTCGGGCACCAGTTCTCGATGCCCAGCGCTGCCGGGGCAAACCCCTGGGTCATGCTACCTTCGAGCAGCGGGCAGGCGGCGTCAGGGATCTGGGCTGCCGGCAAATAGGTGATGTAGTAGAGCGCCAGGCGGTATTGTGCTGCCGGGTGGTTAAGTGCCACGGCCTTCTTCAGCAGGGTCACCGCCGGTGCCAGGGTGCGGCCCAGGGCCTGGCCTTGCTGGGCGAGGTCCTGGTCGGTGGTGCTGGTCTTGAGGGTGTAGCTGCTGGTCTGGGACTCGGCCTGTTCCAGGAAGGTCAGGGCCTGGCGGTACAGCAGGTCGGCATGTGGGTCGATCTGAACGCCGGCGGCCAGTGCCGAAGTCGGCAGCACGACGGCGAGCAGGCCGTGCAAAAGGGGCGAGCGGATCAAGGAAGAGCCTCTGAGGTTCGGGGTCGGACGGGCATGCATGTGGGCTTGGAGACAACTGCGCTGTTCAGGATTCAATCCGACTGTCCATAGTGTGGCTTGAGGCTGGCCTGGGTTATAGCGCGCCATTCTAACCGCTCTGGGCCCACAGCCGAAAGCGTAGCCCGTCAGGGCAACAGTTGCCGGATGTTGTAGGCCAGCCCGGCAACGGCGATGACCAGCAGTACCACGGCGCTGATGGCGCTGATCAGGCGCCGGTCGAGGCGCTCGGCCAGGCGGCCGATGGCCAGGATGTACAGGCCCAGAATACCCAGGTCGAGCACCAGCCAGACCAACCCCAGCAGCATCAGGCTGTGGCTGAAGCGCTCGGTGACCTGGATGAACTGCGGGAAGAAGGCAACAAAGAACAGGATGTCCTTGGGGTTCGCCAGGCCAATGGCAAAGCCTTGCCACAACCCGCCCTGGTGGGGCGGGGCCTGCTCCGTGGCGAGGGCGGGCTGGCGCAGTTCGGCCAGGGCGCTCAGGCCCAGATAACCGATGAACAGGCAGCCGAACAGGCTCAGGGCGCTCAACACCAGTGGGTTGAGTGCGGCGCTGCTGAAGATCAGGGCTGCCGCCAGGGCAATCAGCACCAACGAAGCGCCGTTGGTGCCCAGGGCGGTCAGCAGCGCCTGCTTGCGCCCGGCGCGGGCGGTGGTGTTGACCACCAGCGCCACCACCGGGCCGGGGCTGGCGATCAGCAGCAAGACGGTCAGAACGTAGGTGGCAAGCAGGGCACTGTTCACAGGCGGATCTCTCGGTCAGGGGGAGCAGAATTCTCGGCAGGCCAGGGAAGGTTGTAAAACGCCTGTTACTGTGGCTTCCTATTAGTTTTACTCATGCTTTGGCTGGACATGAACGAACGTATTCCCGCATTGCAGGCGCTCAGGGCATTCGAGGTGGCCGCACGCTACGGCTCGTTCACCCGCGCCGCTGAAGAACTGGCCCTGACCCAGGGCGCCATCAGCCATCACATCAAGACTCTCGAAGGCCTGTTCGACTGCGCGCTGTTCGAGCGCCGCGGGCCGAAAGTGGCACTGACCGAGCCGGGCCGGTTGCTGGCCCAGGAGCTCAAGGTCGGTTTCAAAATCATCGAGAACGCCTGCGGGCTGCTCAGGCAGGGCCGCCAGCATCTGCGCCTGAAGGCGCCCTCGACCCTGACCGTGCGCTGGTTGCTCAGGCACCTGGCAGCGTTCAAGCAACGCGATGAGCACAGTAATGTGCAACTGAGCAGCGTCTGGATGGACATCGACACGGTGGACTTTTACAGCGAGCCCTACGACTGCGCGATCCTGCTCGGCGACGGTCACTTCGCCGCTGACATCGCCAGCCTCAAGTTGTTTGACGAGTGGCTGGTGCCGGTGTGCCAGCCCGGATACCCGGCAGACCTGGCCCGCTGCGAACTGCTGCACCCGTCGCCGGACCGGCGTGACTGGCGGCGCTGGTTGAATCGGACAGGGGGCAGCGCGCTCAGCCTGGAACGTGGCCAGGTATTCGACACCCTGGATCAGGGCATCTCTGCTGCCCAGCAAGGCCTGGGTGTGGCCGTGGTCGACCTGCTGCTGGCCAGTGGCGAGCTTGACGCCGGCCGCCTGGTCACGCCATTTCCCCAGGCGGTGGCCACCGGCGAGGGCTATTACCTGACCTGGCTGCAGGCCAGCCCCAAGGCGTACCAGGTGCAGAAACTCGGCCAATTCCTGCGGCAGCAGGCACCGCAACTGCCTGGCCAGGGGCTGGACTATTTGTATGACTAATACTGCGGCGCGCCAGCACCCGGCAGCAGCCGCGTGCTCATGAAGTCGATGAACACCCGCAGCCGTGGCGGTACTTGCCGCCCCGAGGGCCACAGCAGGTAGAAGCTGCCGCGCCGCTCCATGTAGTCATCCAGCACGGTCACCAGGTCACCGCGTTGCAGCTGCTGGCGTACGGTGAAATCCGGAATGCAGGTAATGCCGCGATCGCGGATGGCAAAGCAGATGCGCGTGTCGACGTGATTGCACACCATCGACACCGGGATGTCGTATTCGTGCCCGGCGGGCTCCTGGCGCAACGGCCATTGCTCGAGCTTGCCAGTGCTGGGAAAGCGGTAGTGCAGGCAGGTATGCCGGGCCAGTTCATCGGGGTGCACGGGCGTGCCATTGCGCGCCAGGTACGCCGGCGAGGCCACCAGCACGTGATGAAAGTGGCCAAGAAAGCGCGCGCTCAAACGCGAGTCGCTGGGTGTGCCGCCACGCATGACCACATCGAAACCTTCGCCGATGATATCCACCAGGCGGTCGTCGAAATCCAGGTCCAGTTCGATGGCCGGGTACTGCGCCATGAACTCGCTCAAGGCCGGCATCACCAGCGCGGTCACCTGCGGCAGGCTGATACGCAGGCGTCCGCGTGGCACCTCGCTGGCCTGGGACAGTTCAAGTTCGGTGGCTTCGATCTCGGCGAGGATGCGCCGGCTGCGCTCCAGGAACAGGCTGCCCTCGGCGGTCAGGGTGATGCTGCGCGTGCTGCGGTGAAACAGGCGCACCCCCAGGCGGCTCTCCAGGCGCGCCACGCGCTTGCCAATGGCCGAAGCGCTGACGCCCAACGACTGCGCGGCGCCGACGAAGCTGCCGGTTTCTGCCACCCGCACGAACACCACGAAACCGCTGAGGCTATCCATCTGCATTTCCTGATTGCGGACATCAGTGTCCGTTATGAGCGGAATTGTACCCGTCTTTTTCCGCAGTTACCGCAGGCTTAAGGTTCGCCCATCTTTCCTACAGGAGTGTCACCATGACTCAGATGAGTTGCACGGCGGATGGGCCCGCCGCACTGGAGCAGCCCTTGCCGGTCAGCGGCCTGCTGGCATTGGCAATGACCGGTTTTATCGCCATCCTCAGCGAAACCCTGCCGGCTGGCCTGCTCGGGCAGATCTCCAGCGGCATGCACATCAGCGAGGCCATGGCCGGGCAGATGGTCAGCGTCTATGCCCTGGGCTCGCTGCTGACCGCCATCCCGCTGGTGACCCTGACCCAGGGCTGGCGCCGGCGGCCGGTGTTGCTGCTGGCGATTATCGGCTTCCTGTTGTTCAACACGGTGACGGCCTTGTCCGGTTCCTACTGGCTGACGCTGGTCGCCCGCTTCATGACCGGCGTCGCCGCTGGCCTGGCCTGGGGCGTGATCGCCGGGCATGCGCGGCGCATGGTCAGCCCCGAGCAACAGGGCCGGGCGATGGCGGTGGCGATGATCGGCGCGCCGGTGGCCTTGTCGCTGGGCGTGCCGGCCGGTACCTGGCTGGGCGAGTTGCTGGGCTGGCGCATGACCTTTGCCCTGGTCTCGGCTGCGACCCTGGTGCTGGTGGCCTGGGTGCTGTGCAAGGTGCCGGACTTTGACGGCCACGCTCCCGGCCAACGCCCGGGCATCGCTCAGGTACTGCGCACACCCGGCGTTCTGGCGGTGTTGCTGGTGATCCTCACGTGGGTGCTGGCGCACAACGTGCTGTACACCTATATCGTGCCGTACCTGGCGTCGGTGGGGTTGGCGGCGAGTACCGGCATGGTCCTGCTGACCTTCGGTATTGCCGCATTGGCCGGTATCGGCGTGGTGGGTGCGTTGATCGACAAGCACCTGCGCAACATGGTCCTGCTGAGTTTGTTCGGCTTTGCCGTGGTGGCCCTGGTACTCGGTTTTGTCAGCCAGTCGGCCCCGCTGGTGTATCTCAGTGTTGCGCTCTGGGGCCTGACCTACGGCGGCGCGCCGACCCTGCTGCAAACCGCCAGCGCCGACGCTGCCGGGGAGGGCGCCGATGTCGCCCAGTCGATGATAGTCACGGTGTGGAACTCGGCGATTGCCGCAGGCGGCCTGCTCGGCGGCGTGCTGCTCAGCCAGTGGGGCGTGGGCAGTTTCCCCTGGGTGTTGCTGGCACTGATCGCCGTGGCCTTGCTGATTGCCGGTCGCGCCCATGGTCATGGTTTCGCACCGGGCGCACGGGTGCCGAGCTAAGTTCGGCAGGCGCCGGCCCAGACGGGTAGAATCGCTGCATACACAGGTGTTTTCGAGGTTGCAGCGGTGGAGTTACAGCAGGGCTTTGTCCTGACCCGGCATTGGCGCGATACCCCGGCGGGTACGCTTGTCGAGTTCTGGCTGGCCACCGATCAGGGCCCCCGGCGCTTGCGTCTGCCGGTGCAGACCTCGGTGGCGTTCGTCCCCGCCGAGCAGCGTGGGCAAGCCCAAGCGCTGCTGCGCGGCGAGCGCGACGTCGAGTTGCGCGCGCTGGCCCTGCGCGATTTCGAACAACGGCCGGTGCTGGGCTTGTACTGCCGCCAGCACCGCCAGTTGATCCAGCTGGAAAAACGCCTGCGCGCCGCCGGCGTGCAAATCTACGAGGCCGATGTGCGCCCGCCGGAGCGTTACCTGATGGAGCGCTTCATCACCGCGCCGGTCAGTTTCAGCGGCACGCCGGATGCCAGCGGTGTGCTGCTCGACGCCCAGCTCAAACCCGCCCCCGACTACCGGCCGACGCTCAAGCTGGTGTCGCTGGACATCGAGACCACCGAGCGCGGCGAGCTGTACTCCATCGCCCTGGAAGGTTGCGGCCAGCGCCAGGTGTACATGCTCGGCCCGGCCAACGGCAACGCCGAAGGCGTGGATTTCGACCTCGAATACTGCGACAGCCGCGCCTGCTTGCTCGAACGCCTGAACGACTGGCTGGCTGTGCACGACCCCGACGCGATCATCGGCTGGAACCTGGTGCAGTTCGACCTGCGCGTGCTGCAACACCACGCCACCGAGCTCAAGGTGCCGTTGCGCCTGGGCCGTGGCGGTGAAGCAATGGACTGGCGCGAGCACGGCAGCCGCGCGCATTTTTTTGCCGGGGCCGCCGGGCGCCTGATCATCGACGGTATCGAAGGGCTGCGTTCGGCGACCTGGAGTTTCCCCTCGTTCAGCCTGGAGAACGTCGCCCAGACCCTGCTCGGCGAAGGCAAGGCCATCGACACCCCGTACCAGCGCATGGACGAAATCAACCGCATGTTCGCCGAGGACAAGCCGGCCCTGGCCCGTTACAACCTCAAGGACTGCGAACTGGTCACACGGATTTTCGCCAAGACCGAACTGCTGACCTTCCTGCTCGAACGGGCCACGGTTACCGGCTTGCCGGCTGACCGCAGCGGCGGCTCGGTGGCGGCGTTCTGTCATTTGTACATGCCCCTGATGCACCGCCAGGGCTTCGTCGCGCCCAACCAGGGCGAGCGCCCGGAGGAGGCCAGCCCCGGCGGCTTCGTCATGGACTCGCGGCCGGGGCTGTACGAGTCGGTGCTGGTGCTCGACTACAAGAGCCTGTATCCGTCGATCATCCGCACCTTCCTGATCGACCCGCTAGGGCTGATCGAAGGCCTGCGCGAGCCGGGCGACGCGACCTCGGTGCCGGGCTTTCGCGGTGCGCGCTTTTCCCGTACCCGGCATTGCCTGCCGGCGATTGTCGAGCGGGTCTGGCAGGGCCGCGAGATGGCCAAGCGCGAGCACAATGCGCCGCTTTCCCAGGCGCTGAAGATCATCATGAACGCCTTTTACGGTGTGCTCGGTTCCAGTGGCTGCCGCTTCTTCGACCCGCGCCTGGCCTCATCGATCACAATGCGCGGCCACGAGATCATGCGCCGTACCCGTGAGCTGATCGAGGCCCAGGGGTATGCGGTGATCTATGGCGACACGGACTCCACGTTCGTCTGGCTCAAGCGTGCCCATGACGAGGCGGATGCGGCGCGCATCGGCCGCGAGCTGGTGCAGCAGGTCAACCAGTGGTGGCGCGAGCACCTGCGCGACAGTTATGGCCTGGACAGCGCCCTGGAGCTGCAGTACGAGACCCACTACAAGCGCTTTCTGATGCCGACCATTCGCGGCGCCGAGGAGGGCAGCAAGAAGCGTTATGCCGGCTTGGTGCAACGTGGCGAGGGCGTCGAGGAGATGATTTTCAAGGGCCTGGAAAGCGTGCGCACCGACTGGTCGCCGCTGGCCCGGCAGTTTCAGCAGGAACTGTACGAGCGGATCTTCAAGCGTCAGCCGTATCAACAGTATTTGCGTGAATACGTGCGCAAGACCTTGGCGGGTGAGCAGGATGAGCTGTTGATCTACCGCAAGCGCCTGCGCCGGCCGCTGGCCGACTACCAGCGCAATGTGCCGCCGCATGTGCGCGCAGCGCGCATGGCTGATGACTTCAATGACCGTCAGGGCAGGCCGCGGCAGTATCAGAATGGCGGCTGGATCAGCTACGTGATTACCGTGGCGGGGCCGGAACCTTTGGAGACGCGGCATTCGGCGATCGATTACGACCACTACCTGACCCGTCAGTTGCAGCCGGTGGCGGATGCGATCCTGCCGTTCGTGGAGGACGACTTCACGGCGTTGATCGATCGGCAGATGGGCTTGTTCTAGCCGGACCTGCATGCACTGACCCTGTGTGGCTTGCCGGCGATGAGGCCGGTGCAGGCAGCACATCAGGGGTTGACTGGATTGCGACCGCTGCGCGCTTGATCGCCGGCAAGGCCTGCTCCCACAGGTCCGGCGCTTGCCGGTGATGAGGCCGGTGCAGCCAGCACATCAGGGGTTGACTGGGTTGCGACCGCTGCGCGCTCGATCGCAGGCAAAGCCAGCTCCCACAGGTCCGGCGTGCACAGATCTACTGTGGGAGCTGGCTTGCCGGCGATGAGGCCGGTGCAGCCAGCACATCAGGGGTTGACTGGGTTGCGACCGCTGCGCGCTCGATCGCAGGCAAGGCCTGCTCCCACAGGTCCGGCGTGCACAGATCTACTGTGGGAGCTGGCTTGCCGGCGATGAGGCCGGTGCAGCCAGCACATCAGGGGTTGACTGGATTACGACCGCTGCGCGCTCGATCGCAGGCAAAGCCAGCTCCCACAGGTCCGGCGTGCACAGATCTACTGTGGGAGCTGGCTTGCCGGCGATGAGGCCGGTGCAGGCAGCAAGTCCAGGCCCGGCGTGCACAGATCTACTGTGGGAGCTGAACAGCCGCTATTGAGTCCACACTACCCGCAGCAACGCCACCATCAACCAGGCCGTGGCCGCCAGGGCGGTAATGGTGCGCACATGGTTCCAGCGGTTCCATATCCGCGCATAGGTCGGCCAGGCACTGGCCGCCTCGCTACTGGCCGGGTCCAGGCGCGCCAGGCTCTGGTTTCGCGGCACGTTGAAGAGCATGGTCACCAGCACGTTACCGAGCAGATACAGGCCGCTGCCAATGCCGATGCACAGGCTGCCCGGCAATGGCCAGCGCAACCAGGCCCAGGTCAGCAGAATCGCACAGGTAATGGCGGTGCCGAGAAACAGCGAGAGGAACAGGCGGTTGAGCACCACCTGGTTGATCGATTGCATGGCCGTCACCGCACTCTGTGCCGGAATGCGCTCCAGGGCCTGCATGACGAAGTTGGAGAAGGCGAAGAACAATCCGCCCATCAACCCGCAGCCCAGGGCGGTAACAAGGATCAGCAACAACAGCAGGGTGTCGGTAATACTCATGGTTCAGGCCTTTTTCCAGGGTGGTCGTCGGGCATGGCAGGCGGCCTTCAGCTATCCTCAGAATCGGATGACAGACCTTTCGGTGTGCATCCAAGGTCGCACTTGGTAATCGGAAGTTACCTTTGCCTTGCCCACTCATCTGGCCCTGTAGTTTAGGCTCGCAACCCGGATCTTTCGTCGCGATTTGTAGTCTTTGTTGCATGGAAATAGAAAGGAGATGCGCATGCTTGTTCGGTCACTGACCCTCGCCGCCTTGCTGGCCATTGTCGCCGGTCCCGCCCTCGCTGCCGATAGCGATGACCCCTTGGGCCAGGAGCTGTACAAGACCCGCGCCTTGGTTGTGCTTGCCCCCAGTACCGCTGACCCGACCCTTCGCGCGTTGAACAAAGCCCTTGAAGACCCGGCCACCAAGGCTGCCTTCGAGGAGCGCAAGCTGGTGCTGTACAGCGTCGCCGGCATGATCGGCAAGCGTGATGACAAGTTTCTGGATCAACAGGCGACCATGGCCCTGATCCGCAAGTTCAAGTTCAGCGCCCGGGATACGATGGTCACCCAGGTAGTACTGGTGGGCAAGGACGGCGAGCTGCACCGGATCGAACACACCGGCATCCTCGAGCCCAAGGCGATTTACGATGCGGTCGACCAGTTGCCGGCAGCGGAAAAAGCCATCGTGCCGCCGACCGTTGCCGATTTGAAGGAGGACGCCACCAAGGGCAAAGAGGTCAAGCCCGGCAAGGACGGCAAACCCGCCAAGCCGGCCAAGCCGGCACCACCACCCAAACCGCCGAAGCCGCTGGAGGATTGAGGTTCAACCAGAAGCGTTCAGACGTACAAAGAATGCTGTGTTGAATGCGCCGAGCTGTTCGAGGAACTGTTCGGCGCTGGCTTCGGGTTGATAGGCGTGACGCAAAAAGAATTCGACCTCAGCGGCCAGTTGCGGACAAGCAATACGTAACTGGTCAGCATGATCCTCCAGGGTCAGCGGCCACGAAGGGTCCTTGTCACTTCGCAGCATGTTGCCGGCCCGCAATGCCTTGCGTGAGGCTTCCCGTTGCAGCCGGCGCAGCGTGTCTGCGTCGCCCGCATCGGCGATACCCTCGGCATATCGCTTAAATGCAGCCTGCAGGTCGGCATTGACTGCCCGCGCGATGGCTGGTGAAGGCTTGAATGGCGCGAAGCACTGGGCGAGGTCTTCGCCCCAGATACAGCGGCAGTGATGCTTTAGCCAGTAACCCCAACTGTTGCGGTGTTCCTCGGCCAGTACCTGGTCACGGGTGCCGATGTCGAAATCGATCTTGCTCACCAGTGGGTGCCGGTTCTGCAGCTCACCTCTGACCCGTTCAAGCTGCTGCAGGTCATTGGCGTTGGGGCAATGGTTGAGTATCAGGGTCACGTCCAGGTCCGATTCACCTTCGCGGGCATCGCCACGGGCAACGCTGCCGTAGAGGTAAATGCCACCGAGCAGCGTATGGCATCGGTTTTCGAGGGTGCGGCAGAGATCGTCGAGCACAGGCCGGTAGGCGGGTTGTAGCGCTATCGGCGCAAGCGTGAGGATAGCGCCGTTGGCATCCACCCCACCGATGTACTTCTCCATGAACACCCGCTGGAAACCCTGATCGACGGCGCGATGGGTTTCGCGATACCCAAGCGCTTGATACAGCCCCAGGTTCTCCGCCATCGCCTGGTTGGTGTACAGGCGAATCCGCGGCAATCCCAGCTGGCGGGCGCGGGCTTCGGCATGCTCGATCAGCTGGCGGCCATGACCGCGGCCCTGGGCTTCGGGATGCACCGCGATATTGTCGAGGAGCATTGTCTGCGCTTCGACGATCAACACCAGCAGACCCACTACCTGTCCCTGGTCTTCCAGCACCTGAAGCTGCCGGCGGGTGACCAACTGCGCGTAGTCTTCCAGCATCGGGCCGGGCTTGGCGCCGATGCGGGCGATGTAGGGGCTGTAGGCCGCCTCGATCAGGGCATCGATGGCGGGCAGGTCTTCAGTGGAGGCCAGGCGGATCATGCAGCGAGTCCTTGGGCGAGCGTGCGGTTCACTACGCTAACACTAACTCCCGGTCTTGACCTTGCTCCACACCCGGGTGCGGATGCGCTCGTATTTGAGTGGCAGCGGCTCCAGGGCGAACAGGGTATCGAGCACCGCCTGGGGCGGGTACACCGACGGGTTGTCGCGGATCTTCGCTTCTACCAGCGGTGCGGCGTCCTTGTTGGCGTTGGGGTAGCCAAGGTAGTTGGTCGAGGCAGCGATCACCTCGGGGCGCAACATGTAGTTGATAAAGGCCAGGCCTTGCTGCGGGTTGGGCGCGTCTTTGAGCAGCACCATGCTTTCGAGCCAGAACGGCGCACCTTCGCGGGGAATGCTGTAGCGGATGTCGCGGCCATTCCTGGCGTTGTCGGCGGCAAGTCTTGCGTCAAACACCCCGCCGGACCAGCCCAGCACCACGCAGACATTGCCGTTGGCCAAGTCCGAGATAAAGCGCGAGGAGTCGAAGTAGGCGATATGCGGGCGCACCTTGAGCAGCAGCGCTTCGGCCTTGCGGTAGTCCTCGGGGTTCTTGCTGTTGTAGGGCAAGCCCAGGTAATGCAGGGCGATGGGGATGATCTCGTTGGGCGCATCGAGCATGGCCACGCCGCAGTCGGCCAGCTTGGCGATGTTTTCTTCCTTGAAGATCAGGTCCCAGGAGTTGAGCGGTGCGGCATCGCCCAGGCGCGCCTTGACCTTGTCGACGTCATACCCCAGGCCTGTGGTGCCCCATAAATACGGAGCAGCGAAGCGGTTGCCGGGGTCGTTGTTCTGCAGTTTGGCGAGGATCTGTGGGTCCAGGTGCGGCAAGTTGGGCAACTGGCTGCGGTCGAGCTCGGCCAGCACCCCGGCCTTGATCAGGTTGGGCAGCAGGTCGCCGCTGGCAAATACCACGTCATAGCCACTGCGCCCGGCCATCAGCTTGCTCTGCATCACATCGCTGTTGTCGAACACGTCATACACCGGGGCTATGCCCGAGGCCTGCTGAAATTCCTTGGTGGTGTTGGGGGCGATGTAGTCGTACCAGTTGTAGATGTGCACGCTGGGTGCGCTGCTTTCGGCGGCCTGGGCGACGGCGACGTTGAGCAGCGCGGCGAGTACCAGGGGGATAGGGCGGGTCGACTTCATGGGGCTCTCCGGGCTCTTGTTGTAAGGGATAGCGCTCAGGGGATCAGCAGTTCGCGGCGCCCGTCAGGGTGTTCGATGCGTTGGCCGGGCAGTTGCAGGCGCCGGTCGGCCAGGTAGTCGTAGGCGCGGCGGGCGTGTTCGAGTTGTTGCAGGTCCAGCTCGATGACCTGCCGGCAGGCCTCGCGCCCGGCTTCGAACAGCAGGCGTCCGTGCGGGTCGACCACCGCGCTGGCGCCGGCGAATACCAGGCCGTCATCGCCTGGGCCGACGCGGTTGACCATCAACGCAAAGGCCTGGTTTTCCTGGGCGCGGGCCATGATCGCAGTGCGGTGCACAGGGCCGTAGGGGTCCATGTTGCCGTTGCTGACCACGATCAGGTCGACGCCCAGTTGCGCCAGGGCGCGGCTGCTTTCCGGCAGCTCGATGTCGTAGCAGATCAGCAGGCCGATGCGCAGGCCTTTCCAGGTGGTTGTGGCGTAGCGATCGCCGGGCATGAACAGGCCGCGCTCCGAGGGCCACAGGTGGGTCTTGCGGTAGCGCAGGGCAATGCCCTCGGGGGTCAGCAGCAGCGAGGTGTTGTAGTAGCGGCCGTCGGCCTTTTCGGCCAGACCGATCACCACCGCGACATCGCGTTCACGCACTGCCTGCAGCACGGCCCGGACGCTGGGGCCATCCACGGCTTCAGCGACCTCGGGCAATTGCGCGGCGCTGGCAAAGCCCATCAGCTGGGTTTCCGGGAACACCAGCAAGTCGCTGTCGGCCGCGCAACCGGCGATGGCCTCAAGGGTACGTTGCAGGTTATAGGCGGTATCGCCGTCGCGGCCGGCGAGTTGTATCAGTTCGATCTTCATCGGGGTTCCTTGCGTAGGGCTGGAACCGAGTATGCGGCGCGACGGCGTGGGCGGTAATCACGTTGATGGAGTAACCCTGAATGGGTAATGGCGCTCAGATCTCCCGTTCAACAAAGGCGAAGTCGTCGTCGATCAACTGCTGCAGATACTGATCGAAGCTGTCGGCAATCACTTCATAGCTGTCGGGGTCGTGCAGGTAGCGCAGCACCTGGCCGACGGTGCCGCCGGCGGCGGGGTTGAAGTCGATGTACAGCTTCGAGGTGCCGCCATTGTTCATGCAGTGGGAGAAGCACAGGCGCTGGTTCATGCCCAGGTCGATGTCGATGCCCGGGCCGACGGTTTCCGGGTATTCGTCCAGGTAATCGCCGTAGATGCCGCGAATGCTGTCGGTGTAACCCCTGGCGTCTTCGAGGATCTGTGCGGCGGCGCTGAGGAAGTAGGGGTACTCGAACACGTCCGAGCCGAGGATCAGGACGATGACCGTGCCGCCTGGGTAGGCTCGGAAATGGGTCCCGTCGATATGGTCGAGCAGTTCCAGCAGGCTGGCGGGGCATAGCGGGTAACGCTCAGTGAGCGTCTGCAGGCCTTCGGCCGAAGCGCCATGGGCAAGGTTCAACTGCTCAAGTGACTCGCTTGGCAGCGCCTGACGCAGGCCGGTGAGGTAGGTGGTGACGAGGGACATGAGGGGCGGTTCCTTCCTGAAAGAGCACAGATGATAGCCAGGCTGACGTAAATTCACCGGGATTGCGAGCGCTGCGCGCTCGATCGCGGGCAAGGCCCGCTCCGACAGGGTCGGCGCCGCTCTCAGGGTTTGTGAAAAAACTGTGGGAGCTGGCTTGCCAGCGATGAGGCCGGTGGGCCAGCTTGAGTGCGGCGCTCTTCCAACGCCTTCTATCATTCGCATAGAATGATATAAATTCTCATTTGCTCTTCGAGTCGCCATGACCGATTCCAACCCCGCCCTGCGCCAGCAGGTCAGCCACCTCTACCAGGCTCATCACCGCTGGCTGACCGGCTGGCTGCGGCCGCGGGTGGAATGCCAGGACCTGGCCGCCGACCTGATGCAGGACGTGTTCGTCCGCGTGCTCAGCGCCGACGATGCCAGTGACCGCCTGCGCGCCGTGCGTGAACCTCGTGGCTACTTGGCGACCATCGCCCGGCGGCTGATGATCGACCACTTTCGCCGCGCGCGGCTGGAACGCGCCTGGCTGCAAGCGCTGGCCGAGCAGCCCGAAGCCCTGGATATCTCTGCCGAAGGCCGGGCCATCTTGCTGGAAACCCTCTGCGAGCTGGACGCCATGCTCGCGGGCCTCGGCGCCCGGGTGCGCAAGGCCTTTCTGCTGTCGCAACTCGATGGCATGACCTACAAGGCCATCGCCCAAACCCTCGGCATCTCGGTGGTCACGGTCAACCGCGACATCGCCAAGGCCCTGCACCATTGCACGCTGTACAGCCTGCAGCACGAGGCCGACTGATGGCCGCCCTGGACTCGCGTCAACTCGCCGCCCTCGAGCAGGCCGCCGCCTGGCGTGCGCGCCTCGGTGACGAAAGCGCCGGCAATGCCGAGCAAGCCGCCTGGCACGCCTGGATGCAGGCCGACGAGCAGCACCGCTGGGCCTGGCAGCAGGTCGAACGGGTGCAGCAACGCCTGCAGCAAATGCCCACGCGCCTGGCCGGACGCACGCTGGAGCTGGCCGGCCAGCAGCCGGCGATGGGCCGGCGCGGTGTACTCAAGGGGCTGGTCCTGGTCGCCGGTGCCGGCGGGCTGGGCTGGGCCGGTTACCAGCAGGGGCGCCAAGGCCCCTGGTTCGCCGACTACCACACCCGCACCGGCGAACGCCTAAGCCTGACCCTGGACGATGGCAGCCAGGTCCAGCTCAACACCGCCAGCGCCCTGGATGTACGTTTCGACCCTCAGCAGCGTTTGCTGGTGCTGCGCGACGGCGAGGTGCTGATCACTACCGCCAAGGACCCGGCCAATCGACCCTTCCTGGTACGAACCCGCCACGGCACGCTGCAGGCGCTGGGCACGCGCTTCTCGGTGCTGGCCAGCGAAAACACCACGCGCCTGGCCGTGTTCGAAAGCCGCGTGCGGGTGCTGCCGGGCGAGCAGGGTGGCGGAGCGCTGCTGGAGGCCGGTGAGCAATGCCGTTTCGCCAACCCGGCGTTGGTGCTCAGTTCGCCACTGGAAACCAACCTGGACGCCTGGAGCGAAGGCCTGCTGATCGCCAACGAGCAGTACCTTGGGGCGTTTGTCGCCGAGCTGGCGCGCTACCGCCGCGGCTGGTTGCGCTGTGCGCCGGAGGTGGTGGGGCTGCGCATCAGCGGCACCTTCAGGCTCGACGACCAGGCGCAGATTTTCCGCGCCCTGGAAAGCACGCTGCCGGTGCGGGTCAGCCTGCGCACGCCGTACTGGGTGACGGTGCAGGCCCGTTAGCTAAAGTATTTTTCATGCAAATGATATTAATTCGTCTTGTCGTTCGACTTATGGGAGGCAGGCCCACTGCCTGAATGCCAACCAGAAGAGAACGCATCGAATGAGAACCCGCCGGATTCACCACGCCCTGCGCTGTTGCGCGTTGTTGTTGCCTTTGAGCATGACCCAGGCCGAAGCGGCCACGCGTACCTACGACCTGGCGCAGGATGATCTGGGTCAGGTGCTGACCCGCTTTGCCGCCGAGGCTGGAGTGGTGCTGTCGTTTGACCCGGCGCTGACCCAGGGCCAGCGCAGCGAAGGCCTGCATGGCCAGTACGGGGTCGAGGAGGGCCTGCGTGCCTTGCTCGCCAGCAAGGGCCTGGCGGTGATCAAGGAAGCGGACGGGCGCTACAGCCTGGTACGGGAAGTGAGCGAGGCGGGCGCGATCAACCTCAGCGCCACAGAGGTTACCAGCAACCAGTTGGGTACCATTACCGAGGAGAGCCATTCCTACACCCCCGGCACCATCGCCACGGCCACGCGTTTGGTACTGACGCCCCGTGAAACGCCGCAATCGATCACCGTGGTGACTCGCCAGCACATGGATGATTTTGGCCTGAACAACATCGACGACGTGATGCGCCATACGCCGGGCATCACCGTCTCGGCCTATGACACCGAGCGCAACAGCTACTACGCACGCGGCTTTGCCATCAACAACTTCCAGTACGACGGCATTCCCTCGACCTCGCGCAACGTCGGTTACTCGGCCGGCAACAGCCTCAGCGACATGGCCATCTACGACCGCGTCGAAGTGCTCAAGGGCGCTACCGGATTGCTGACCGGTGCAGGCTCGCTCGGCGCGACCATCAACCTGGTGCGCAAAAAGCCCACCGCCGAGTTCAAGGGCCACTTCACCCTCGGTGCCGGCAGTTGGGACAACTACCGCAGCGAGCTGGACGTCAGCGGCCCGTTGACCGACAGCGCCAATGTGCGTGGCCGGGCGGTGGCGGCCTATCAGGACAAGCATTCGTTCCTTGATCACTACCAGCGTAAGACCAGCGTCTATTACGGCATTCTCGAATTCGACCTCGACCCCGACACCTTGCTGACCGTCGGCGCCGACTACCAGGACAATAACCCCAAAGGCTCCAGCTGGTCGGGCACCGTGCCGCTGTTCGATGGCAATGGTGACACCAACAATGTCTCGCACCATTTCAACAACGCGGCGAAATGGAGCAGCTGGGAGCAGTACACCCGCACGGTGTTCGCCAGCCTCGAACATCATCTGGACAGCGGTTGGGTGGCCAAGGCCCAGCTCGATCACAAGATCAACGGCTACCACGCGCCGCTTGGCTCGATCCAGGGCTACCAGCCGCGCAAGGACGGCACCGCCGGTATCTATGCACAGAAGTACACCGGCGAAACCGTCAGCAACTCCCTCGACCTGTACCTGAGCGGGCCGTTCCAGTTGTTCGGCCGCGAGCATGAGCTGGTGATCGGCAACTCCTTCACCGCCTCGCGCTGGAAGGGCAACGACTACCGCAATGTCACCCATGCCAACAACAACATCGCGGACTTCCCCAACTGGGACGGCGACATTGCCGAACCCGACTGGGGCCCGGTGGCGGCGCGCACCGACGACAAGGTGCGCCAGAACGGCACCTACCTCACAGCCCGCCTGCACCCGACCGACGACCTGACCCTGCTGCTCGGCGGGCGCCTGGTCAACTACAGCTACGACGGGATCGAGGACAACAACAAGGAAAACGACCGCCTGGTGCCGTACCTTGGCGCGGTCTATGACCTCAACGACACCTACTCGCTGTACGCCAGCTACACCGATATCTTCATGCCCCAGGACGCCTGGTTCCGTGACCGTACCAACCGCCTGCTGGACCCGGACGAAGGGCAGAACTACGAACTGGGTCTGAAGGGGGAATTCCTTGACGGCCGGGTCAACGCCAGCCTTGCCTATTTCGAGATCCATGAGAGCAATCGTACGGTCGAGGACAACCCGTACAACGGCAACCCGACCAACCCCGACGTGGCCTTCGCCTGGATGGGCGTGAAAGCCAAGACCAAGGGCTTCGAGGCCGAAGTCTCGGGTGAGCTGGCGCCGGGCTGGCAATTGCAGGCGGGTTACACCCATAAAGTGATTCGCGATGACGATGGCCAGAAGGTTTCGACCTGGGAGCCGCAAGACCAGGTCAGCTTCTACACCAGCTACAAGCTCAAGGGCGCACTGGAGCGGCTGACCGTCGGCGGTGGTGCGCGTTGGCAGGGCAAGGGCTGGCAGGTGCTGCACAATCAGCCCAAGGACATCGACCAGGAGTTCGCCCAGGACCCGTTCTGGCTGGTGGACCTGATGGCCCGCTACCAGATCACCGACAGCCTGTCGGCAACAGTCAATGCCAATAACCTGTTCGATAAACGTTATTACACCAATATCGGTTTCTATAATTCGATGTCTTATGGTGACCCGCGCAACTTGATGTTGACCACACGCTGGGATTTTTGACTGTTAGTAGGGTGCCTGCCACTCCCGCAGCAAATCTGTGTACGCCGTACCTGTGGGAGCTGGCTTGCCAGCGATGAGGCCGGTTCAGCCAACATCAGCCGTCGTCTGAATTGCGACGTTCGTGCTCCAGCAACCAGCGCTTGCGTTCAATACCGCCACCATAGCCGGTCAGCGCGCCGTTGCTGCCGACCAGCCGATGGCAGGGGATGGCCAGGCTCACCGGATTCAGCGCATTGGCCAGGCCCACCGCCCGCGCGGCTGCGGGGTTGCCGAGCTGTGCGGCGATCTGCCCGTAGGTGCGGGTGCTGCCCACCGGGATGGCTCGTAACGCCGCCCAGACGCGCTGCTGGAACGGGGTGCCGCCAGCGTCAATGGGCACTGCATCAAACGCCTGCAATTGGCCCGTGCAGTAGGCCTGCACGGCATCGGCGAGCGCCGCCAGCCCCGCGGTTTCACGCAACTGCACGCCTGTGCCGAAGCGGGTACGCAGCAGCCGCAGCAGGCGTTTTTCGGGCGCATCGAATTCCAGTGCCAACAGTTGCTGGCCGTCACTGACGATCAGCACCTGGCCCATCGGCGCCGGCAAGTGCAGGCGGCGCAGCAGCAATTCGCTCATGGGCAGTCCTCGTTCAGGCGTGTTCGATCAGCATCACGGCCAGGGTGTCGGCGTCCAGCGCGTCGAACAGATGCGGGGTATCGGCCGAATAGCTCATGTAGTCGCCGGCCGCCAGCGTCACCGCCTGCTCGACCGGGCCCACTCGGGCGCGGCCGTGGCACAGGATCACATGCTCAAGGGTACCCGGTGGATGCGGTTTTGACAGCCGTGGCTCACCGGGCTGCACCCGCACCCGGTAAATATCGCGCTGAGCCCCCGCCGGGCAGGCGGCGAGCAAGGTGGCGGCGTAATTGGCCTGCTCGGCGTGGCTGGCGGCGCCTTCATTGGCGCGAATCACCTGCACATGCTGGCGCGGCTGGCCCATCAGCCGGCTGACCGGCACCTGCAGCGCGCCGGCCAGGGCCCAGAGGGTTTCCAGGCTGGGGTTGCCGACCCCGGACTCCAGCTGCGACAGGGTGGACTTGGCCAGGCCTGCGCGCTTGCCCAGTTCGGTCACTGACAGGCCCAGGCGCTCACGCTCGCGGCGGATGGCGCTGGCCAGCAGGAGGATGGGGGAGTGTGCTTCGATCATGTGTTCGCTATACCGGTCAATTGTTCGTCTTGACGAACGGTTTTCATCTGTTCAGCATAACGGACCTTTGTTCGATATGACAGGAGTCAGCTCGCCATGCACCTGAAAACACGCGGCACCCTGGAGATGACCGCCGCCATGCTGATCTCCGGCACGGTTGGCTGGTTCGTCCTGGCCGCAGACCAGCCTGCGGCCGCCGTGGTGTTCTGGCGCTGCCTGTTCGGTGCGTTGGCATTACTGCTGGCCTGTGCCGGGCTGGGTTTGCTGCGGCGCGGGAGGATTAGCTGGCGCCAGGCACTGGCGGCGGCAGTCGGCGGGGTGGCGCTGGTGTTGAACTGGGTGTTGCTGTTCAGCGCCTATGGGCATGCCTCGATCGCTGTGAGCACCGTGGTCTACCACACCCAGCCGTTTATGCTGGTGGGCTTGGGGATGCTGTTGTTCGCCGAGAAGATGACCGCTAACAAAGCCAGCTGGTTGCTGGCGGCGTTCGCGGGGATGCTGCTGATCGTCATGGCCGGATCGAGCGCTGATGCTGTCGCCGGTGACTACTGTCTGGGCGTGTTAATGGCGCTGGGCGCGGCGTTTTTCTATGCGATTGCCGCCGTTATCACCAAGCGATTGCACGGTGTGGCGCCGCAATTGATCGTGCTGATCCAGATGCTGGTCGGTGTAGGGCTGCTGGCACCCTTTGCGCAGGTGCCGGGGTTGACGCGTGCGCCCGCTACCTGGGCCTGGTTGGCCACCATCGGCATCGTCCACACCGGGCTGATGTCGACCCTGCTGTACAGCGCTATCCAGAAGATCCCCACCAGCCTGGTCGGCGCCTTGTCGTTCATCTACCCGGTGGTGGCGATCCTGGTCGACTGGCTGGCCCTGGGGCACCCGTTGGGCGTGCTGCAACTGGCGGGTTCAGGGTTGATTCTGCTGGCAGCGGCGGGGATGACGTTTGGCTGGACGCTGCGGATCACGACCGCTGCGCGGCCGATCGCTGGCAAGGCCAGCTCCCACAGGGGGCGCTGAGCGTCCCAGGACTATTCCTCAGAACCACCGATCATTACGCTTACGCCCACGGCTCAAGGCCGGCAGGATCAAGCCGGCGAGCAGGCCGGCACCGGCGATGCCGCCGCCGTAGACCATATAGCGCATCAGCACCTGCTTGTTCTCGTCACCCAGGCGCGCCTGGGTGCTGCGCAGTTCCGACTGGGTATCGCCGAGCTCGGCATTCAGCGCCTTGTTGCGCGCTTCCAGCTCGTCGATCAGCGTCTTGCGCGAATCAAGCGTCTCCTGCATGCCTTGCACCCGGGTCTTCCAGCTGTCGTCGATGGTTTTCAACTGCTCGCTGAGCTGGGTCACCTGCCCGGTCAGTTGCGGCAGGCGCTCGGCCTGGCCGGGCACGGTCTGCAGGTCGCTGCTGGTGATCCACACGGTGTCGCCGGACTCGCCGCGCACCTGGCTGTAGTTGCCCTGGGTGGCCAGCAGGGTGACCTTCTGCCCGGACTTGAGGTTGCCGACGATGCGGTGGCCATCGGTGGGGCCGCTGCGCACGTAGGTGGCCAGGCTGTCGCTGACCCAGCGCTCGTTGCTGCTGGCAGCTTCTTCGGCCTGTAGCGGGGTGGCGAGGACCAATAGGGCGCCTATCAGGCTGGCCGTCAGCAGGCGGCGCGCGCCCGGGTTGGAGGAGGAAAACAGCGTGGGCGCCGCAGCAACAGGACGAGAGATAGGCATGATGGTCTTCGCGTGAAATAAACAATAAAAGCCCGATGACTGGGCCGGTGAAGAGGCGGCGTGCGCGCAGGCCGCCAGCTGAAAGACCATATTTCTGCAGGCAGGTTCACTGAGCGGGGTAGGAAAATAGCAGCAAATGTTGCGGGCACAGGCTGTGCCCGCAAACGGGGGAGGGGCTTGAATCAGCTCACGACGCGGTAGCAGGGCACGTATTCGGCACCGCCCGGCAGCTTCATCCGGTGCTGGTCGACGAACGCTTGCAGCAGGTGGCCAAGAGGTTCGAGCACAGCGCTGTCACCCTTGATTTCGTACGGGCCTTTTTCTTCGATGAGGCGGATGCCCTTGTCCTTGACGTTGCCGGCGACAATCCCGGAAAACGCCCGGCGCAGGTTGGCGGCCAGTTCGTGCGGCGGCAGTTCGCGGCTGAGCGCGAGCCCGGTCATGTTTTCGTGGGTCGGGTCGAAGGGACGCTGGAAGCCCTCTTCGATCTTCAGCAGCCAGTTGAAGTGGAAGGCGTCATTGCGCTCGCGGCGGAACTGCTTGACCTCCTTGAGCCCGTCGACCATCTGCCGGGCCACTTCGGCCGGGTCGTCGATGATGATCTGGTAATGCGCCTGCGCCGATTCGCCGAGGGTGGCACGTACGAAGGCATGCAGCTGCTGCAGGTACGGCGCCGCGCTTTTCGGCCCGGTGAGGATCACCGGGAACGGCAGGCCACGGTTGTCCGGGTGCATGAGGATGCCGAGCAGGTAGAGGAACTCTTCGGCAGTACCGGCGCCACCGGGGAAGATGATGATGCCGTGGCCGACACGCACGAAGGCTTCCAGGCGTTTTTCGATATCCGGCAGGATTACCAGCTCGTTGACGATCGGGTTGGGCGCTTCGGCGGCGATGATGCCCGGCTCGGTCAGGCCCAGGTAGCGGCTGCCGCTCATGCGCTGCTTGGCGTGGGCGATGGTCGCGCCCTTCATCGGGCCTTTCATCACGCCCGGGCCGCAGCCGGTGCAGACGTCCAGCTTGCGCAGGCCCAGCTCGTGGCCGACCTTCTTGGTGTACTGGTATTCCTCGGTGCTGATCGAGTGACCGCCCCAGCACACGACCATTTTCGGCTCCACGCCCGGGCGCAGGGTACGGGCGTTGCGCAACAGGTGGAAAACGTAGTCGGTGATACCTTGGGAGCTTTCCAGGTCGATGCGCTGGCTGGCCAGTTCGCTTTCGGTGTAGACGATATCGCGCAGGGCGCTGAAGAGCATTTCGCGGGTGCTGGCGATCATTTCGCCATCGACGAAGGCATCAGCCGGCGCGTTCAGCAGCTCCAGGCGCACGCCGCGGTCCTGCTGGTGAATGCGTACCTCGAAGTCCTTGTAGGCCTCGAGGATGGTCTTGGCGTTGTCGACATGCGCGCCGGTGTTGAGGATTGCCAGCGCGCACTGGCGGAACAGGGTGTACAGGCTGCCGGAACCGGCTTCACTCAGTTGCTGTACTTCTCGTTGAGACAGTGTTTCCAGGCTGCCTTTTGGGCTGACAGATGCATTGATGACTTCGCGTTGGGGCATTCTGGGTTTCCTGTGAGCGGGTAAACGTCCATCTTCAGAACACCACCATACCGACAAATTGTCGCAGCAACGAGTGCCTTTCGCTGTCAGGCCTTGTCAGCAGTATCTGGCGCGGCCCGCCAACCCACGGCGTGCAGGGCCTTGAGCAATTGCTCGGGCTTGAGGGCCAGCACCTTGCTGCCATGGGCCTCAAGGTCGGTGGCCGCCAGCAGGGCATTGACGATGGCTTCCTCCACGGCATCGGCCGCCGCGCTGAACAACGCCGAGATATGGTCGTTGTTGACCATCTGCACCGTGCTGGTCGGCGCCCCCGGGTGGCCGAAGTTGGCCGCCGGCAGGCTGTTGCTGGTGGAGAAGGCGATGAAGATGTCGCCGCTGGAGTCTTCGGTGCCGCCGCCGACCCGCGCCAGGCCGACACTGGCCCGTTGCGCCAGGCGCGTGCACTGGTGCGGCAGCAGCGGCGCGTCGGTGGCCAGGGTGATGACGATAGAGCCCATGCCCGGTTCGCCGACAGTGCGCGGTGCGCTAAAGGGTGAATGCACCTCCCCCAGCACCTGGCCGACCGGGTAGCCGGCTACCCGCAAGGCGCCGCGCACACCGTAGTTGGCCTGCACCAGCACGCCGACGGTCCAGCCGCCGGCCGCGCTGTCCAGTACCCGCGAAGAGGTACCGATACCGCCCTTGAATTCGTGGCAGATCATCCCGGTGCCGCCACCGACGCAACCTTCGGCCACCGGCCCCGACTGCGCCGCGCCAAGCGCTGCGTGGACATGCTCGGCAGTCACATGCTGACCCCAGATGTCGTTGAGCACGCCGTCGTAGGTTTCCAGCACCGTGGGCATGCACCAGTAGGTACGGGCCTTGCCCATCTCGCGCTCGGCCGCCACCAGCGCATCGCGGACCACGCCGACGCTGTGGGTGTTGGTGTAGGCAATCGGGGTGGTCAGCAGGCCAGCCTCGCGAATCCACTCAAGGCCAGTGGCATCACCATTGCCATTGAGCACGTGCACGCCGGCAAAGCACGGCTGCAGGCTGGCGGCCCGGGCCCGTGGCTCGATCACCGTGACCCCGGTGTTGACCGCGTTGTCGCCGCTGCCGCGCTGCACGGTGTGATGGCCGACACGCACGCCCGGTACATCGGTGATGGCGTTGAATGCGCCAGGGTTGCCCACGCCGATTCGAATGCCCAGATCACGTACACGCATTGATTCACAGCTCCTGTTGAAAGGTTTGAAGGGCCCGCAATGGCCGTTGCTCGCACAGCATGACAAGTGCTCGAGCAACGGCAATACTGCGTGCCGGTGTGCAGAGTCTAGGAACTCGACCTGCCGCTGGCGATTCCCCCCAATCGTTACCCCCTAGGAGTTACCGGTGAACCTGCTATTCGAAGCCGCCGCCCATCACCATGGCCTGGCCCGGGTCATTGACCAGCTGGGCAGGCCGGGGTTCTGGCACCAGTTGATCGTGCTGCTCGATCAACTGCTGCCTTGCGACACAGCGCTGGCCCTGCTGGTGGAGCGTGAGGGGGCGCCTGTGGTGCTGGAGGAGTTCGACCGTGGTTTTCGCAATGCGCCTGCGGCGGCACCGCTGTACCTGGGCGGCCTGTACCTGCTCGACCCGTTCATCCAGGCCATGCGCGACGGCCTGGCCGATGGCATATACCGCATGGAAGAGGTGGCGCCGGACGAGTTTCGCAAGAGCGACTACTTCAACAACTACTTTCGCGCCCTGGTCGGCGAGGACGAGCTGCAGCTGATCCTCAACCTCGACGCGGGCAAGGTCCTGGCCATTTCGTTGGGCGCCAATCAGCGCTACGACACTGCCGCCATCGGCCAGTTGACCCTGCTGACGCCGTGGCTGCTGGCGCTGATGCGCCAGCACTGGCACCAGCAGCATCCTCAGCAGGTCACAGAGCATTCGACGCCGGTGGAGCGCGCCCTGGAGCATTTTGGCAGCGACACCCTGTCGGCCCGCGAACTGGAAACGGCCCGCCTGGTGCTGCGCGGCAACTCCAGCAAGGCCATCGCCAAGCGCCTGGACATCTCCCAGGAGACGGTCAAGGTGCACCGCCGCAACCTGTACAGCAAGCTTGGGGTATCGTCCCAATCGGAGCTGTTCAGCCTGTTTTTGCAACACCTGGGACAACACGACCATCAGGAGTGAGTGATGCTACGGATACTCGGCAAGGCTTCATCGATCAACGTGCGCAAGGTGCTGTGGACCTGCGCCGAATTGCAGCTGCCGTTCGAGCGCGAAGACTGGGGCTCGGGCTTTCGCTCGACCGAGGATGAAGCGTTCCTGGCGCTGAACCCCAACGCCATGGTGCCGGTGATCGTCGACGGTGATTTCGTTTTGTGGGAGTCCAACACCATCATCCGCTACCTGGCCGGCCAGTATGGCGGTCAGCAGCTGTACCCGACCGCGCCCAGGGCGCGGGCGCGGGTCGATCAATGGATGGACTGGCAGGCCACCGACCTCAACGGTTCATGGAGCTATGCCTTTGTCTCGCTGGTGCGCAAGGCCGCGACCCACCAGGACCCGCAAGCGCTGGCGGCGGGTTGCCGCAACTGGGCGCGCAACATGACCCTCCTTGAGCGTCAGCTGGAGCGTACCGGAGCCTATGTCAGTGGCGCGGATTTCTCCCTGGCTGACATTCCCATCGGCCTGTCGGTCAACCGCTGGCTGCAGACGCCGCTGGAGCGCCCGGCGCTGCCGGCGGTCGAGGCTTACTACGATCGCCTGAGCGAACGTGAAGGCTATCGCTTGCACGGGCGCAACGGGTTGCCGTGAGGTCAACTTTAAGCACTGCGTAGGACCTGTGGGAGCCGGACTTGCCGGTGATCGAGCGCGCAGCGGTCGCAATTCAGGCAACACTGGGTGTGCTGGCTGCACCGGCTTCATCGCTGGCAAGCCAGCTCCCACAGGTCCGGCGTACACAAATCCACTGTGGGAGCGGCGGGGCGACGCCTCGACTTGCCCCGCGATTCTACTTGGCCAGAGCCGTGAGGATCCGATGCGCCACCTTCACCCGCTCGGCAATCGGGTAGTTCTTGTTCGCCAGCAGCACAATGGCGATGCGTTTTGACGGCACGAACGCTACGTAGGCACCAAAACCATCGGTCGAGCCGGTCTTGTTCAACAAGGTGTTGGCCGGCAGTGGCCGCGCCGGTTTAAGCCAGGTCACCGGCTGCGCTTGCAGCACCATGGACGGCGCATTGCCGGCTTGCAGCTGTTCCAGGCTTACCGGGTAGGCATACTGCTCCCAACCCAGGCCCTGGGTCATTTCACCGACCTGGTAGTAGCCGGTCTGCGTCGTGGCGATGGCCCGTTGCAACGGCTTGCTCAGGCTGTGCGGCTGCATGTTCAGGTCCAGGTAGTGCAAGAGGTCCACCGCCGTCACTTTCAAACCGTAGGCTTCGCCATCCAGTGGCCCGGGGCCGACACGCACCGGCTGGTCCTGCTTGTTGTACCCCTGGGCGTAGTTGCCCATCTGTGCGGCAGGCACCTGCAGGTAGCTGTGCTGCAGGCCCAGTTGCGGCAGCAGCTGTTTCTCCATCAGCTCGGCAAACGGCGTACCCAGGCTTTTTGCCGTCAGGTAGCCAAACAGGCCAAGGCTGGGGTTGGAGTACAGCCGGTGGGTGCCAGGCGCGTAGTCGGCCTTCCAGTGGCCATAGTAGCCGGGCAGGTCGGCCTCGCCCTTGACTTCATCAGGGAACTGCAAGGGCAGGCCGCCAGCACTGTAGGTGCCGAGGTTGAGCAGGGTGATGCCATCGAACGCCGTGCCTTTGAGCGCAGGCCAGTGCTTGCTGGCCGGGTCACCCAGGCTCAGCTTGGCGCTGGCCTCGGCAAAGCCTGCGAGGGTGGCGGTGAAGGTCTTGCTCACCGAACCGATCTCGAACAGGGTGTCGGCGTTCACCGCCTGGCCGCTCTGCGTCGACGCTACTCCGTAGTTAAAGTAGTGCTGCTGGCCATCGACGCTGATGGCCACGGCCATGCCGGGGATGGCCTGTTGCTGCATCAGCGGGCGCACGGCGGCGTTTACCGTGGATGCCAGCGACGTATCGGCAAGGCTTTGCCCGGTGACCAGGCTAAGGGTCAGGGCGGCCAGAATCCCTGGCCTGAGGTTGGTTTTTTGGTGCATGATCGGCAACCTTTCCATAAGTGGACTGTTGTGAGCCTGGCTGCAGCAGGGAGCGCCAATCTAGGCGTTCGGCGCAGGCTCCACAAACGATGATATTTCGCAGCAGCCATTAGAAAAATTTGGGAGTCTGCATGATCCGACCACACTTGCCCCTGAACGCCCTGCGTGCGTTCGAGGCCTCGGCCCGGCACTTGAGCTTCACCCGCGCGGCTATCGAGCTGTGCGTGACCCAGGCGGCGGTCAGCCATCAGGTCAAGAGCCTCGAAGCCCAGCTCAAGGTCACCCTGTTCAAGCGCCTGCCGCGCGGGCTTATGCTCACCAGCGAAGGCGAGACCTTGCTGCCGGTGCTGCGTGAATGCTTCGACCGCATCGCCCAGACGCTCGACTGCTTCGACGGCGGCCATTATCGCGAGGTGCTGACCGTGGGCGCGGTGGGCACCTTTGCCGTCGGCTGGCTGCTGCCGCGCCTGCCCGAGTTCCAGGCCCTGCACCCGTTTATCGATTTGCGCCTGTCGACCAACAACAACCGCGTCGATGTCGCCGCCGAAGGCCTGGACTATGCCATTCGCTTTGGCTCCGGCGCCTGGCATGGCATCGATGCGCAGCCGCTGCTGGAGGCGCCGCTGTCGGTGCTGTGTGTGCCGTCGATTGCGCTGCAGCTGCACACGCCTGCCGATCTGTTGCAACAAACCCTGCTGCGCTCCTACCGCAGCGATGAATGGACCGAATGGTTCCAGGCCGCCGGGCTGTCGGGCGTGGTGCAGCCTTCGCGGACCATGGTCTTCGATTCGTCGCTGGGGATGATGGAAGCGGCCCTGCAAGGCGCCGGCGTGGCCCTGGCACCGCCGCTGATGTTCGAACGGCTGCTGGCCAGCGATGCCATTCGCCAGCCGTTTGCCTTGAGTATCAGCACCGGTAGCTACTGGCTGACGCGCCTGCAGTCGAAGGCCGAGAGCACGGCGATGGCAGCGTTCAAAAGCTGGTTGTCGAAGGCGGCTACAGGCTGAAGCGTGAAGGCCGGCAGCCTCGCAGCTCGGGCGCAAGCTGGCCATCGATCAGCTCTTGCGCAACCAGGCGACCGACCACCGCTGCCAGGGTCACGCCCGAATGCATCACCGCCAGGTACAGCCCGCTGACAGCGGGCAAGGCCCCGATGATCGGAATGCGATCATCCGGCATGGGCCGCCAGCCAACCTCGGTGCTGATCAGTTCAAGCTCCTGGCCCCGATGCAAACTGTCCCGAATGGTATTCAGCGCCCGCTGGGCAATAGCCTCGGGGCCGTTTTCGCCGTCGGCATCAAGGTAGTCTTCGGCGGCCAGGACCTGCTCGGGCGTCGGTTGGCGGATTTCCAGATCGTTGCTGGCGATCAGGGTGTGCACCAGTCGCTCGTGTGCCCGCAGGCGGATCAGGATCGACGGCGACGGGTGCAGCGGTAATGTCACGCCCAAGGGCTGCAGCAAGGCCTTGCACTCGGTGCCGGCCGCCAGTACCAGGCGCTCGCAGGCAATCAGCCCGCCAGTCGTAACGAGTGCCGCGACGGCGCCGTCAAGGCATTCGATGGCCAGCACCTGGGTGTCGGTCAGCACGTTGGCGCCGTTGGCCTGGGCGCGCTCCAGCAGCAAACGGGTCATCGCTGGCGGGTCGATGGAGCATTCCTGCGGCGCAAACAGCGCCTGCTGCCGGGGCGCTTTGAAATGCGGCTCAAGCTGTTGCACACGAGCGGGGTCGATCGGCTCGACGCCGTCAGCAGGCGACAGCGCCTGGTTGAACGACAGCGCGCCGGTCCAGTTGATCGGCGCCGTGCCCAACTCGTTTTGCAGCCGGTGATACTCGGCAATCGCCAGGCCGCGCAGTTGGGCAAATTCGCCGGGCTGTGGCGACGTTGTGTTGAGCCAGCCAAAGGCCTGTGAGGTGACGCCCAGGCCTGCTTGGCCCTTGTCGATCACCGTCACCTGGGCATGCTTGCTCAGGTGATAGGCAATCGAGGCGCCGACGATACCGGCGCCGATCACTACGACGTTCGGGCGTTGCCGGTCGGTGGTCATTGGCGATTCTCCGGCCAGGTGGCGGTCGGGAAGTAGCTTTCCATACCGGGCTCCTTGTGCTCGACGCCGTTGCGCTGCCAGTAACAGGTCAGGCGCGCGTTGTTATCCAGGTCGCTGTGGGCCAGGCAGGTCGAGTAGTGTCCGGGCCAGGTGAAGCGCAGCACTTTCGCGCGGGCGATGGCCGCGACCTCGACCTTGCCGATGGCCGTCCGGGTCTTGCCGTCGATGGTCTTCGCCAGCACCAGTTGACCGTCCAGATAGCGCAGGGTGGCCCGGCCCGAATACGTGGCGCCGTTGTCCGGTTGTTTGCCGACCAGTGCATAAGGCCCGACCACAAAGCCGTAGAGCGGGTCCGGATAGTCTTCATCATCGGCCACGCAAGCCGTGCCGACCAGCATCAAACCCAGCAGCAACAGCCTCATAGCGGCAGGGCCTGAAGCATGACGGCACCAACAAACAGCAACAGCGCAAGGCTGATGCCGATCAGGGGAATGTTGAACCAGTAGCGCCGCGCCAGCAGCGCCATGCTCGCCAGGAACACAACCCCCAGGCCCAGCAGAAAGCCGTCACGCAGCAGCGCCTGCGGTGCTGCCAGGGCCAGGTAGCCATACACCAGGCCGAACAGCATGGCGCCCAGGCTATGGCTGGCATTGAAACCCACCCAGGCACGCCACACCGTCGTCTGCCGGGAAATCACCGGGGAGATTTTTTGCATCTGTTCGCACAGCGCCGGGTCACGCGGCTGGAACTTGTTGCTGGCGAAGGTATAGACCAGGTGCACAGTGCCCAGTAGCAGGGCGATGGCGGCGCTGGCACAGATCAGTAGTTGAGCGATCACGGGCAATCCTTTGGCAGGTGAATAAGGCGCCGCCGGTGGGCCAGCGGCGAACAGACAATCTACTTCAAGGCCAGCTGGCGGGTGATGGTCGGGTCGCTGATCTTGTCGTCGTCAATCAACAGCAGGGCCTTGGAGAGGATGATCGACAGCAGGGCGTCGCCCTCGAACGGCAGGTACTGCGGCGTGGTCTGCTGACGCGCCTTGGCGTCGGGGACGATGCACAGGTACTGATCGTTTGGCAGCATGAGGATGTTGCCCGAGCCCAGGTGGATCTTGTAGCTGCGCAGCTTGCCGGTGACTTCGAGGAAGCGCCCGTGCAGGGCCCATTTGTCTTTGAGCCGGGTCATGCGCGGCAGCAGTTTTTCCAGCAGCTGCTTGCGCGTTTGCGCGGTGGCGCCCAGTTCGCCGAACGAATGGTTGTGCCAGTAATCGCGGTAGCGGCCGTCCGGCCCGCCGTCGGCCCACAGCGGGTCGTTGGCCAGCGAGGCGACGCCGACGAACAGGTCGACATCGCGCATCACTTCGCTGAGCACCAGCGCCGGGACCTGCTCCAGTGGCAAGGGCGCGGCATCGTCGGCGTTGTCCCAGCGGTTCACGGCATAGCCGCCGCCACCGGCATGGGCGCTGCGTTGCGCGGCATCGATGGCGTAGAAGCGTACCTGGTCGGTGCTCAGGCGCAGGAAGGCGCCGGCTTCGTTGGTGTCGACGCCATAGTCGTCACCCACGCCCTCGATCCAGAACTCGGCACGCAAGCCCCAGGCCGGCAGCTCGCGGGTGGCCGGCGGATAGCTGTCGTCGACCATCAGCCGCAGCTTGTTGCGCCAGCCGCGGGCGGCGGCCAGGGCGTGGAACTGGTGCTGACGCAGAATGTGCGCGGCGAAGCGGTTGGAGTAGGTGGCGGTGTTGCGCTCGGCTTCGGTCAGCAGGTAGACCTCGCGGTGGGCCTGCTTGAACGGCTGGGTGATCTGCAGCGCTTCGATACGCTCGCGCCAGGCGAGGACCTCATCCAGCGGGCGGCCGATCGGATGCCAGAGGCGTACTTCGGCCTCGCTGGACGGGGTAACGGTGTTGCCATCGAGGCTTTGCAGTTCGCCCTCGGTGAACACCACGGCGTGCTGCTGGCCGGCTTCGCTGATCACCCAGATCAGCCGCCGCGCCAGGGTGCCGATCAACGGGTGGTCGAGGTAGCGCTCCTGCCATTGGCCGAACGGCCAGTGCTTTTCCAGCAGGAACAGGCTGTCCAGGCGTTCGGCCTGGGCCGGCAACATGGCGCCGATGTCCTTGAGCGCACCTTGCAGCTCCTTAAGCTCTTCCTTGTATTGAGCCTTGACCTTGGCCGGCACCGATTTCTGCGGTGTGCCGTCGGCGCGCAACCAGCTCAGGGTGGCGCTCTTGCCATCGACTTTAAGCTCGGCGACAAGCGCGCCATCATCGAAACTTTCGCGGCGCAGGCCGACCTGTTCCAGGCCGTAGGTCGGCACGCCGAGTTCTTCGATCTGGTCACGCGGCAACTGCAGGGCCTGGGCGGCGCTGGTGAAGGCTTTTTCGATTTCCTTTTGCGCCGTGCCGAACTTGACCCGTACCTTGAGCAGGGCCAGTTGCCCGACCGCTTCGCTGCTGGGGATCGAGGACAGGGCGAACACCGCCGCGTTGCCGACCTTCGGTGCCCGCGGGCCGATGCCGCGCACCTTGCGGTAGGCGCTCAGGGCCAGGCGGGCGATGGCCCGGGTCAGTTCGCTGTCGGCCAGCGGCGCGCTCATCCACAGCAGACCGCGCAGCACCGTGGCGTTGCCATCGTGCATGCGCGCGCGGTCATCGCTGCTTTCCCAGCCAACGTTGAGCAGTGCGCCGCAGCGCCCGGCATCGACCCGCGCAAACCAGCGCAGCAGGGCCTCGCGCAGTGCGCCTTCACCGACCTTGTGCAGCAGCGCCTGGGCGTTCTTCAGCCACTTCGCCGACGGTCGCGCCGAGGTCGCCGCAGCGGCCTGACGCAACAGCGCCAACCAGTCTTCGCGCACCTCGGGGCTGAATTGCTCGAGGTCTTCCAGGGCCAATTGAGTCCAGTGTTCGCAGGGCGCCAGTACCTGCCAGGCGCCGTTGCCCAGCAGCGGGTCGAGCTTGGCCATCAGCTGTTCGCCAAAGTTGCCGTAGTGACCGAGGTCAGCGCACTGGCTGCGCAGCATGATCAGCATATCGCGCAGGTTGTCGGGTATGTGCTTGAAGTGCTGCTCGATGACCCAGTCAGTAACCGTCAGGGTCGGCAGGGTGCCGTAATAGGCAAAGCGGTAGCTGGTAAACCATTGCAGCACCGGCTCGGCCAGTTGCCCGACATCGGCGCCGTTCTCCATCAGCCAGGTCATCAACGCTGGCAGTACGCCGTAGTCGAAGACATGGGAAAAGGCATGGCCTGCACTGGCCGTGCTCAGTTCACCGTTGTAGGCCACCACCCGTTCGATCAGCGCCAGCACCAGGCGCGTGCGAAACGCCGGGTCGGGGCTCAGGGCCATGACTGCCGGCAGTTTGCTCAAGGCAAAGACCATGGCATCGGGGCGACCGTGGATCTTCTGCAGCAGCGGCAGCAACTCGCCGATCAGCTCATGCACGTGGCGCAGTTCGGAGCCGGCCAGCAGCGGGTAGCCGTCCGGGCCGATGTGTTCGACCGGGCCCAGCTCGGTTTGTGGGCGGTCGTGGCGAAACGCCTGAAGTTGTTCCAGGGCCATGGTTCAGCCTCCTACCAGTGGGGTCAGTTTGATGAAATTGACCACGCTGTCGTGACGGATGGTCAGGACTTCGTCGAGGCTTTCGGCCTGACGTTCGTCGAGGAGGATGAAAAAGCCATTGCGCGCGAAGGCGTCGCAGGCGATGTCGACCTGCTTGCGCCAGTCGATGTTCGCACGCTCGATGGGAGGCTCACCATTGAGCGCGGCTTCCAGCGGCTCAGGGCTGACCAGGCGCTGGCGCCGGCTGTGGCCGGTGTCGTTGTTGCGCAGCTGGACTTCCTGGTGAACCCGCTCGCGGATCAACTGGCGCACGGTGATGGTGTCGGTGGCAAAGTGCAGGGCGAAATCGTCGAAGACTTCGCCCGAAACCGACTCGTCGCGGACGGTGAGCGTTGCCATGGGAACTCCTTTTCTGGCAAGAGGCAAAACGGATGGGCGCAAGGGTATCAGGCTGGCTCGGGGATTTCGATGCGCAGGCGCTTAGTGTTCGCTGCTGCTGATTCGCGCGCGAAAGAACTCACCCGGCGGCAGGCCGAACTGCTTGCCGAAGGCGGCGATAAACGCCGATAGCGACTCATAGCCGCAGGCCAGGGCCACGTCGGTGACCCGCTCGCCGCGCTCAAGGGCGGGCAGGGCGCTGAGCAGGCGCATGCGCTGGCGCCAGAGGCGAAAGCTCAAGCCGGTTTCACGTTGAAAGCGCCGGCTCAGGGTTTTCTCCGACACGCCGGCCTGCTGCGCCCAGGCGGTCAGCCCGGTAGGCGAATCGGGATGTGCCTGCAGGTGGCGGCACAGTGCGCGCAGGTCATGGTCAAGCGGCAGCGGCAGCATCAATTGTTGTTGTTCGGCGTGCTCCAGTTGATCGAGCAGCACCTGCGCCAGGCGCCCGTCCGGGCCCGCAGTGTCGTATTCCACCGGCAGTTCGCTGAAGGTCCGGATCAGCTCGCGCAACAGCGGATTGACCGCGATCACCCGGCACTGCGGATCGCTCCAGCCTGCCGGCGCCTGCTCCAGGTAAAGGCTGCGCAGGCAGGTGTCCTCGGCGCAGCTGACCCGGTGCTGGACCTGCGCCGGCACCCACACCGCCCGCTGTGGCGGCACCAGGTAGAAACCCTGGTCGCTGTGCACCTCCAGCACCCCGCGAATGGCATAGGACAACTGCCCCCATGGATGGGCATGGCGGTAGCCGAGCACCACGTTGGGCAGCGCCTGCACGTGGCCATACACCGGGCGCGGCAGTGCCGTCAGCTGTTCCAGCGACTGTGGGGTGAAGGCGGGCGGTTGTCCTTTTGGCGACACTGGCGGGGCGCTGGCGTTAGTGAAAATCGGGCAAAGACCTTAACGTCTGCAGCGCCACAATAACAAGCCGGGAGCGGCCATGAAGTACCTGCGGATGCTGTTCGACAATTTCACCCTGGCGTTGCTCGGGGTCATCCTCATTGCCACCCTGTTGCCCTGCGAAGGCCGTGGCGCCGTGGTGTTCGGCTGGCTGACCAACCTCGCCATCGGCCTGCTGTTCTTTTTGCATGGCGCCAAGTTGTCGCGCGAGGCGGTCGCCGCCGGTGCCGGGCATTGGCGCCTGCACCTGCTGGTATTTGCCTGCACCTTCGTGATGTTCCCGTTGCTGGGCATGCTGTTCAAGCCCTTGTTCCTGCCGCTGGTGGGCGATGAGCTGTACCTGGGCGTGCTGTACCTGTGCGCCTTGCCGGCCACGGTGCAGTCGGCCATCGCCTTTACCTCGCTGGCCCGCGGCAACGTGCCGGCGGCGATCTGCAGCGCGGCCGCCTCGAGCCTGCTGGGCATCGTACTGACGCCGTTGCTGGTGGTGCTGCTGATGGACGTCGAAGGTGACAGCGGCTCGAGCCTGGATGGAGTGCTGAAGATCGTTGCGCAACTGCTGGTGCCGTTCGTGGCCGGGCAACTGGCGCGGCGCTGGATCGGCAGCTGGGTAGCGCGCAATGCACGCTGGTTGAAGCGCGTCGACCAGGGCTCGATTCTGCTGGTGGTCTACACCGCCTTCAGCGATGCGCTGGTCAGCGGCCTGTGGCATGCGGTACCGCCGTCGCGGTTGCTGGGCCTGGCGCTGGTCTGCTGCCTGCTGCTGGCCGTGGTGCTGTGGCTGACCAGCGCGCTGGGGCGCTGGCTGGGTTTCAACCTCGAAGACCGCATCACCATCCTGTTTGCCGGCTCGAAAAAGAGCATGGCCACCGGCGTGCCGATGGCCCAGGTGCTGTTCGTGGGCGGTGGCATTGGCGCGATGATCTTGCCCTTGATGCTGTTTCACCAGCTCCAGTTGATGGTCTGTGCAGTGTTGGCCCAGCGCTATGCCGCGCGCAGCGACGAGCCTGCGCTTACAACAGAACCCCTTTGACCGGTTGCAATTGCGCCGGCGCCGCTGCGCCTTCGAGCTCGCGCACGGCGATTTCCAGGTTGCGGCACATGGCATCCAGGGCCAGGTCGTTGGGCTGGGTGTCGAACGGGTCGGCAATCTGGTCGCCCAGGGCATCCAGGCCGAAGAAGGTGTAGGCCAGCACGCACACGGCAAAGGGCGTGAACCAGCCGATGCTGTCGACCAGGCAGAACGGCAGCAAAAAGCAGTAGACGTGGACGATGCGGTGCAACATGAGGATGTAGGGGTAGGGGATGGGCGTGTTCTTGATCCGCTCGCAGCCGCCCAGCACGTACGACAGCCGGTTGAGCTGCTGATCGAGGTTGGCCTGGATCACCTCGCCGGCACCGGCGTCGCGGGCCTGGGCCATGAAGCGCTGACCGAGCACGCCAAGCAGGCGGCTGGCGGGCGCATCGCTGCTGGCCAGGGCAGTGCGTGTCGACGTGTCGAGCAGGCGCTGGCGATCGGCACTGGCCGGGCTGCCGCGCAACTGGTCGCGCAGCACGTAGGCGAAGGCGATCAGCGGGTCGAGCAGGGCACGGCGTTGGCTGGCGTCGAGGTCGGGCAGCAGGCTGAGGGTCTGGCGGGTCAGGTTGCGGCTGACGATCAGCAGCTCGCCCCACAGCGTGCGCGCTTCCCAGAAGCGCTGGTAGGCCACGGTGTTGCGAAAACCGAGGAAGATCGCCAGGGTCAGGCCCCAGAGGGTGAAGGGCGTGGCAGTGAGGATTACCTTGTACTCGAACAGGGTACCGTGGGTGGCCACCACCGCCGAGCTGATCAGTACGGTGTACAGCACCTTGCGCCAGATGGCCGGGATGATCGAGCCCTTGAGCGAGAACAGCAGGACGCGGATGGAGGGTTTTTGCGGCTGGATGATCATGCGAGGCAAGCCTTGGCAGTGGCGCGAAAATATCCGCGCCACTGTAAGGCAAAGGCGCCTGCGGTAGCTAGGCGCTGCAGAAGGTGAGGAGCCTAGCAACTCACCTGGGCAGGCTAGGCCGTTGTTAAGGTGAAGTTGTCGAGGTAGGCGTAGTCTCGGCAGATGACCACGATCCAGGCAATCTGTTCGCCGTCTGGAGCGTTGTATTTCACCTCATGATCCCTGGGCTCTCCGGTGTATGACAAAGTGGCCAGCAGGTTGCCATGCAGCCCATAGAACTCGACCTCACCAGGAAATTGCTTCCAGGTCCAGAAGAACTTCAGCTCGGAGCAAGGGAGCACAGGAGTGATCTGCAGTTTTTGCGGATTGTTCGGCTGATGGTGCTGTTGGCGTTGAAGTGTGATGGCTGGACCTTCTCGCATTCCGGGTTCTGCGGCTGTCGGTTCGATGAAGGCTTTGATGCCCAGAGGATCTTCGAGGAGCTTGATGGTCATGGTCTTGCGTAGCAGTTGAATTTCCTCACCCTGGGAAATCGTTTGTGCAGGCTGGCCATCGAGGTTTTCGGTGATGGTAACTGGGTATATCCGGATATCGTCGAAGCTGAAATCCCCGCCATGGTCACTGCCGTTGCCGGTATCGTCACGACCGATCAGTTCGATAGCGTGGGAATGTTCGCGGGCGCGGAACTGCCAGCGAAGGATCTGCCATTCAGGTGCGGTGACAGCAAACTCGCCCTCGAGGGGGATGCCATCCAGCTCAAATGACAGGTGAGGGGTCTTGGAGCTGTTGCCGTTGCGTTTTACCCGCATCGACAGATGATAGTCAGTGTCGGGCACAAGGCCTGTCAGTTCCTTACTGATCACCCTGCCTAACAGGTTACCGGCAAAGTCTTCGAAGTGCGCCCAGTGGTTGGCGCCGTCGGAGGTCACCGCCAGGGTCTGGCCGTTGGGGCCTTTCCGCCAGCCATTCCATGGGTCATTGCTGGATTCGAAATCGGTGTGATCGATAAACAGTTCCATACGCCCTGCCTCCGGGGTGGTGCCTGTCGGTCGACAGGCCTCGGTGCATTCGAGCACCGCCAGGGCGTGCTGGCTACTGGCAAAAATGCTAGGTGCCGCGGCTATTCATGGCAGCAGTGGGGTGGTTGGGCGACGTCTTCGTAACGGTCATGGTGGCGCACCCAGTCCATGGTGCCTTCCTCGTTGCGGCCCTTGGGCATCAGGTCGAGGAAGTTATAGGTGCCGACCAGAATGTCCAGGCCGCGGGCAAAGCTTGAGTAGGTATGAAACAGCATGCCGTCGGCATCGCGGTAGAACACGCTGAGGCCCGGCAGCTCGGTTTCCTCGCCCGAATACGGCGCGTAGTTGTACTGATCGCTGCCCTTGCCGCCGACGCCGAAGTCCTGGTTGAAGCTGCTGGCATGCGACGAGACCCAGGGAAACTTCCAGCCCATGCGTTGCCTGAACGCCTGGAACTGGGCGTACGGTGCACGGGATACTGCCACCAGCGACACATCGTGATGGGCCAGGTGCAGGTTGGCGCCGTCGAAGTGGTCGGCCAGGAACGAACAGCCGGGGCAGCCTTCCTCCCAGCCTTCGCCGAACATGAAGTGGTAGACCAGCAGCTGGCTGCGGCCGGCGAACAGCTCGGCGAGGTTCAGGCGGCCCTCGGGGCCTTCGAAGCGGTAGTCCTGTTCGACCCGTACCCAGGGCAGGGCGCGGCGGGCTTTGCTCAGTTCATCGCGTTGGTGGGTCAGGGCCTTTTCATGCAGCAACAGCTGGCGGCGGGCGCTGAGCCATTCGCTGCGCGAGACCACCTGGGGGTTTTGATGGTTGTCCATGGGTACGGCTCCGCTGGGGGAATGTACTCATGGTCGATTGTCGGGTGGGGGATTCGACAGGGGTGAGTGCAGGGCTGATGAACGGTGGTGAATTCATCGCGGGTCAAGCCCGCTCCCACAGGTTTTGCATCAACCCTTTGTGGCTGGCTTTAAGCCCCCACAGACCCACTGTGGGAGCGGGCTTGACCCGCGATGAGGCCAGTACAGCCAACTCATCAAGTGGTGCCCGGATTACGACCGCTTCGCGCTCGATCGCGGGGCAAGGCCCGCTCCCACTTTCAGCCGGACATCCGCCCGATCAACGCCCACAAGCGCTCATCGTCGAAATCCTCCACCACCAACTGTGCACCAGCCTCCAGCAAGACCTCGGGCCGCTGGCTGGTCGACAATCCGACGGTGAAGATCCCCGCGCCACTGGCCGCCTTCACCCCCGGCAGCGAATCCTCGAACGCCAGCGAATGCGCCGCCCGTGCCTGCAGGCGCTCAAGGCCGGTGAGGTAGGGCAGCGGGTCGGGCTTGGCCCGGGCCAGCTCTTCGGCCACCAGTACATGTGCAAAGCGTTCATTCAGGCCCATGGCGTCGAGCATGTGCACGGCGTTGGCCCGCGGCGCGTTGGTGACCACGGCAACGCCGATGCGCCGGTGCTCGGCATGTTCGAGCAGGCGCAGCAGGCCGGCGGTGGGCTGCAAGGTCGGTGACAGGGCGCGAAAACGCGCCTCCTTGCGCTCGGCAAATAGCTGGTGCTCGCTCACCGGCCGGTCCGGGAACAGGTAACGGCACAGGTCGGCATTGGCCCGGCCGCTGACGTGGGCATCGAACTCCGCTTCGGTGAACACCCGGCCTTCTTCGAGCAACAGCTGTTGCATGGCCAGCAGGTGGAGTTTGTCGGTATCGGTCAGGGTACCGTCGAGGTCGAACAACAGGGCATCAAGCATGGTCGGCTTCCGCTGCGGTGGCCGGCCATGATAACCGGATCAGCGGGGCTGGTCAGATACGTAGAAAAAGAGTACAAATGTACTCCATGAATACACTATCGCCCAAACGCCGCGCTATCCTCGACTTCATTCGTCAGCGCATCGCCGATCAGGCTCAGCCGCCGAGCCTGGCCGACATCGCCACGGCCTTCGGTTTTGCCTCGCGCAGTGTCGCGCGCAAGCATATTCAGGCGCTGACCGAGGCCGGCTTCATCGCGGTCACGCCCAACCAGGCCCGTGGCATTCGCCTGGCCGGCGTCTTGCGCCGCCCCGAGGTGCTGGAGATCCCGGTGCTCGGTCAGGTCGCCGCTGGCCGGCCGATCGGCCCGGACGTGGATATCCACGAGCAACTGATGCTCGATTCACACCTGTTCAGCCGCTCCCCCGACTACCTGCTCAAGGTGCGGGGCGACTCGATGATCGACGACGGCATCCTCGATGGCGACCTGGTCGGCATCAAGCAGCAGGCCGACGCCCGTGACGGGCAGATCATCGTCGCGCGCCTGGACGGCGAGGTGACCATCAAGCGCTTTGAACGCGCCGGCGGGCATTACCGTCTGCTGCCGCGCAACCCGGCGTATGCCCCCATCGAGGTTGGCCCGGAGCACGACTTCGTCATCGAAGGGGTGTTCTGCGGCCTGGTGAGGCGCGGCTGATGGGCGCGGTGGTCAGCCTCGACGGCCTGCTCGACCAGCAACGGGTCTGGAAGGGCCGGCCGCAGGCCTTGCCCCAGGGCCTGCAGCCCACCGGTCATGCCGCCCTGGACGCGGCGCTGCCCGGTGGCGGCTGGCCGGCCGGGGCACTGACCGAACTGCTGCTGGCGGCAGAAGGCTGTGGCGAGCTGCAACTGCTGTGGCCGAGCCTGGCGCGCCTGACCCAGGCCGGCGAGCGGGTGGTACTGATTACCCCGCCGTTCATTCCCTACCCACCGGCCTGGCAGGCGGCAGGGGTCGATCTGCAGTGGTTGGCGGTGGTCCAGGCGGGGCCAAGCGAGGTGCTCTGGGCCGCCGAGCAGTGTTTGCGCTCGGGCAGTTGCGGCGCCGTGCTGTGCTGGCCGCATAAAGCGGATGACCGCGCCTTGCGCCGCTTGCAGGTCGCTGCCGAAAGCGGCCAGACCCTGGCCTTTGCCTGTCGCCCGCAACAGGCTGCGCTCAACCCGTCACCGGCGGCACTGCGCATTGCCGTCGATGCCCTGCCGGCCCAGTGGCGAGTGCTCAAGTGCCGCGGCGGCCTGGCCCCGGCCACGCCGATTGCCTGCCCCGGGCGAGGCTGATGGATCATGCTCTGGGCCTGTATCCTGCTGCCGCAGTTGGCACTCGACGCGGCACTGCGCGCCCGCGACGACGCCGATACGCCGCTGGTGCTGCTCAGCGGCCCGGCCCAGCGCCGGGTCTTGCAGGCGGTCAATCCACCGGCGGCCGCTTTGGGCCTGCGCGCCGGGCAGTCGCTGACCACCGCCCAGGCCCTGGCCGGCAGTTTTACCTGTGTCGAGCACGACCCGGCGGCCATCGAGCAGTGGCAGCAGTTTCTGGCCGCCTGGGCCTACCGCTTCAGCTCCCAGGTCAGCCTGCATTACCCGCGGGTGCTGTTGCTCGAAGTCGAATCCAGCCTTGGCCTGTTCGGGCCCTGGCCGGCCTTTGAGGCACGGCTGCGCGCCGAGCTGCGGGCGTTGGGCTTTCGTCACCGTATTGTCCTGGCCAGCAACCCGGTGGCGGCGCGCATGCTCGCCAATGTTCACGATGGCCTGGCCCTGGACTGCCCGCAGCAAACCCGCGCGGCGCTGGAGCAGATGCCCATCGACCGTGTCGGCCTGCCCGCCGAGGCCGCCAGCGCCTTTGCCCGCATGGGCCTGCGCCAGCTCGGCCAGGTCCTGGCCTTGCCCCGTGATGCCCTGGCCCGGCGCTTTGCCGCGCCGGTGCAACTGCACCTGGACCGCCTGCTCGGGCGGCGGCCCATGGCCCTGGGATTCTATGTGCCGCCGGACCGTTTCGATGCGCGCCTGGAGCTGAACTTCGATGTCGAATCCCATCAGGCCTTGCTGTTCCCCCTGCGCCGCTTGATCAACGACCTTGCCGCCTTCCTCGCCGGGCGTGACAGTGGCGTGCAGCGTTTTGCCCTGCACCTGGAACATGCCGAAGGGCCCGATACGTGTGTGCCGGTCGGCCTGCTGGCGGCCGAGCGCGACCCTTCGCTGCTGTTCGAACTGGCCCGTGGCCGCCTTGAGCAACTGCAAATTGCCGCGCCGGTGCGCAACCTGCGCCTGCTGGCCGAAGACCTGCCGGCTTTCGTGCCGCAACGTAGCGAATTGTTCGACCCGCGCCCGCAGCAGAACCAGCCCTGGGAGCAACTGCGCGAACGCCTGCGTGCACGGCTTGGCGACGAGGCGGTGCGCGGCCTCACGGCCCAGGCCGATCACCGCCCGGAATGCGCCTGGCACAGCGGCAACGGGCCGCGTCAGGCGCCGCCAGTGTCGAGTGCGCCGCGCCCGGGCTGGCTGCTGGTCGAGCCCCAGGCCTTGCCCGGCATCGGCGTGCAGTTGCTGACCGGCGCCGAGCGCATCGAGTCCGGCTGGTGGGACGGCGGCGATGTGCGCCGCGACTACTACCGGGTGCGTACCGCCAGCGGCTTGCAGGGCTGGGCCTACCGCACCCTCGGTGAAGACGGCCCGTTGTGGCTGCAGGGCTGGTTCGCATGAGCACGCCGGGTTATGCCGAGCTGCACTGCCTGTCCAACTTCAGCTTCCAGCGTGGCGCCTCCAGTGCCCAGGAGCTGTTCCAGCGCGCCCGCCAGTATGGCTACCAGGCGCTGGCGATCACCGACGAGTGCACCCTGGCCGGTATCGTCCGCGCCTGGCAGGCGGCCAGGGCGACGGGCCTGGCGCTGATCGTCGGCAGCGAAGTGCGCCTGCACAACGGCCCCAAGCTGGTGCTGCTGGCGGAGAACCTCAGCGGTTACCAGCACCTGTGCAAGCTCATCACCTTGGGCCGGCGACGGGCGAAGAAGGGCGAGTACCAGTTGCTGCGCGAAGATTTCGACAAGCCCCTGGAGGGCCTGCTGGCGCTGTGGCTGCCGGATGCCGCCGAGGATGACCTGGCCACCGGCCGCTGGTTGCGCGAAGTGTTCGCCCAGCGGCTGTGGCTGGCGGTCGAGCTGCACCGTGGCCCGGATGATCCGCGGCGCCTGCAACAGCTGCTGGGCCTGGCCGCCAGCCTCGGCATCGCCGCGGTGGCCAGCGGCGATGTGCACATGCATGCCCGTGGCCGCCGCGCCCTGCAGGACAGCATGACTGCCATCCGCCACCACTGCAGCGTTGCCGAGGCCGGGCAGCGCCTGTTCGCCAATGGCGAGCGGCACCTGCGCCCGCTGGCGCAACTGGCCGAGCTGTATCCGCAAGCCCTGCTTGAAGAAAGCCTGCGCATTGCCGCGCGGTGCCGTTTCGACCTTGGCCAGTTGCGCTACCAGTACCCCCGCGAGCTGGTCCCCGAAGGCCAGACGGCCAGCGCCTGGCTGCGTCATCTGTGCGAGCAGGGCCAGCGCTGGCGCTGGCCCGAAGGTATCGGCGACAAGGCTCGCCAGTCCCTTGAACATGAGCTGGAACTGATTGCCGAGCTCAACTACGAAAGCTACTTCCTCACCGTCCATGACATCGTCAACTTCGCCCGGGGCCAGGGCATTCTCTGCCAGGGGCGCGGCTCGGCGGCCAACTCGGTGGTGTGTTACGTGCTCGGCATTACCGAACTGGACCCGTTGAAAAGCCACCTGCTGTTCGAGCGCTTCTTGTCCCGCGAGCGCGACGAGCCGCCGGACATCGACGTCGACTTCGAGCACGAGCGCCGCGAAGAGGTGCTGCAGTATGTGTTCCGCCGTTATGGCCGCCACCGCGCGGCGCTCACCGCGGTGGCCAGCACCTACCATGCCGCTGGTGCGGTGCGCGATATTGCCCGGGTGCTGGGCTTGCCGGCGCAGCAGATCAACGCCCTGGCCGATTGCTGCGGGCGCTGGAGCGACCGCTTGCCGCCGCCCGAGCAACTGCGCGAAGCCGGTTTCGACCCCGACAGCCCGCTGCTGCGCCGGGTATTGGCATTGACCGGCGAGCTGATCGGCTTTCCCCGCCACCTGTCCCAGCACCCGGGCGGTTTCGTGATTTCCGAGCAGCCACTGGACAGCCTGGTGCCGGTGGAAAACGCCGCCATGGAAGATCGCACGGTGATCCAGTGGGACAAGGACGACCTCGACCTGGTCGGCCTGCTCAAGGTCGATATCCTCGCCCTGGGCATGCTCAGCGCCTTGCGCCGCTGTTTCGACCTGCTGTATCGCCACCGTGGCCGCCAGCTGACCCTGGCCAGCATTCCGGCCGACTGCACGGCAACCTACGAAATGATCGGCCGCGCCGACACCGTCGGCGTGTTCCAGATCGAGTCGCGGGCGCAGATGGCCATGCTGCCGCGGCTCAAGCCGAAGAACTTCTACGACCTGGTGATCGAGGTGGCGATCGTTCGCCCCGGGCCGATCCAGGGCGACATGGTTCACCCGTACCTGCGCAGGCGCCAGGGCCTTGAGCCGGTGAACTATCCGTCCGAAGCCTTGCAGAAGGTCTTCGAGCGCACCCTCGGCGTGCCGTTGTTCCAGGAGCAGGTGATGGAGCTGGCGATGGTCGCCGGTGGTTACTCGGCGGGCGAGGCCGACCAGTTGCGCCGGGCCATGGCCGCCTGGAAGCGCCACGGTGGCCTTGAGCCGCACCGCGAGCGGTTGACCCGGGGCATGCTCGACAACGGCTACAGCGCAGAGTTTGCCGAGCGTATCTTCGAGCAGATCAAGGGCTTTGGCAGTTATGGCTTTCCTGAATCCCACGCCGCCAGCTTCGCCTTGCTGACCTACGCCAGCTGCTGGCTCAAGTGCCACGAGCCGGCGATCTTTGCCTGCGCGCTGATCAACAGCTGGCCCATGGGCTTCTACAGCCCCGACCAGATCTTGCAGGACGCCCGCCGTCACCGCATCGAGATCCGCCCGGTGGATGTCTGCCACAGCGACTGGGACTGCAGCCTGGAGCCGGGGGCAGGGCAGGCCCTGGCCATTCGCCTGGGCCTGCGCCAGGTGCGCGGCTTTCGTCAGCAGGATGCCCAGCGTATCGAGCAGGCCCGGGCCGAGCGCGGCTGGCGCGATGTCAGTGACCTGTGCCAACGGGCACGCCTGGATGCCCGCGCCCGTGAGCTGCTGGCCGATGCCGGGGCCTTGCGTGGCCTGGCCAGCGACCGCTACCGGGCGCGCTGGAGCGTGGCGGCGGTGCAGGCGCAACTGCCGTTGTTCGCCGGCATCGAGGCACCGCTGGAAGCCCCGGTGGATTTACCGCAGCCGTCGCTGAGCGAGGACATGTTCGCCGACTACGCCAGTGTCGGCACCACCCTCGGCCCGCACCCGCTGACCTTGTTGCGCCGCCGCCTCACGGCCCTGGGCTGTCGCAGTGCGCAGGCGCTGGAGCAGGCCGAACACGGCGACCGGGTCAGCGTGGCGGGGCTGGTGACCGGGCGTCAGCGGCCGGGGACGGCCAGCGGGGTGACTTTCGTCACCCTTGAAGACGAGTTCGGCAACGTCAACGTAGTGGTCTGGCGCGACCTGGCCGAGCGTCAGCGCCGGGTGCTGGTGGGCTCGCAACTGATGCGGGTGACTGGGCGGCTGGAGTGCGAGAGCGGGGTGCGGCATCTGATTGCCCAGCGCCTGGAGGATCTGAGTCCGCTGTTGCAGGGGCTGGATGTGCGGAGCCGGGATTTCCATTGATTGGGGCTGCTACGCAGCCCATCGCCGGCAACGCCCCACAGGGGATCGGTGGGGAGCTGGCTTGCCAGCGATGAGGCCCTCAGAAACGCCTCAAACCATCGACAGATGCTGCTTGCGCGTCGGCGGAGCAAAGGCCCGGTCTATCGCCCGCAAGTCTTCATGGCTGAGTACCAGGTTAGCCGCCGCCGCGTTCAGGCGCACATGCTCAAGGTTCACCGCCTTGGGAATGGCGATCACGCCGTCCTGGCGAATCACCCAGGCCAGGCTCACCTGCGCCGGCGTTGCGCCATGGCGCTCGGCAATCTCGGCCAGGGTCGGGTGCTTGAGCAAGCGACCGGCCTGGGCCAGCGGGCAGTAGGCCATGGTCGGCAGCTGGCGCTTGTGGCTCCAGGGCAGCAGGTCGTATTCGATGCCGCGCTGGGCCGGGTTGTACAGCACCTGGTTGACGGCGCAATCGCGGCTCACCTGATACAGCTCGCGCAGGTCATCGACATCGAAGTTGGACACCCCCCAACGGCCGATCTTGCCCTCGACGCGCAAGCGCTCGAAGGCTTCGACGGTTTCCGCCAGCGGGTACTGGCCGCGCCAGTGCAGCAGGTACAGGTCGATATGATCGGTGCCAAGGCGTTGCAAGCTACGTTCGCAAGCTGCCGGAATACCCTTGAGGCTGGCGTTGTGCGGGTACACCTTGCTGACCAGAAACACGTTGTCGCGGCGCCCGGCAATGGCCTTGCCGACAACCTTTTCCGCACCCCCTTCGGCGTACATCTCGGCCGTGTCGATCAGGCTCAGGCCCAGCTCGATGCCGTGCTGCAAGGCGGCGACTTCGGCGGGCTGCCGGCCCGGGTCCTCGCCCATGTACCAGGTGCCCTGGCCGATGGCCGGGACGTTGTGTTCGGCAAGTTTCACGGTACGCATGTCACCTCCTGTGGGCGGATATGTTCAAGCAATACGTCCAGCAGCGCCTGGGCCGCTGCCGAGAGTTTATGGTCGGCCAACATCGTGACGCCAATGCGCCGTTCGATACTCGGCTCCACCAGCGGCACGCAACGCGCGCCCAGCTCCTGCATCTGGCCGATGCACAGCGCCGGCACGGCACTCACGCCCAAGCCGTTGGCAACCATACGGCCAATGGTCGACAGTTGGTGGCTTTCGAACGCCACCGCCAGCTTGCCGTGTTCGGCGGCCAGGTGCTGTTCGAGCAGCAAGCGCACTGCCGAGGGGCGTTGCAGGGCGATGAAGTCTTCGGCCAGCAGTTCGCGCCAGCTCACCTGGGCCTGTTGCGCCAGCGGCGAGTCGGCCGGTACCACGGCGACGAAGCGGTCCAGGTACAGCGGCTTGAAGCGCAGTGGCTCGCTGGCTTCAGGCTCGAAACCGATGCCCAGTTCGACGCGTCGGTGGCGGACCAGCTCCAGCACCTGTTCGTTGATCACATCGTGCACGGTGACGTTGACCCGTGGGTAGCGCTGGCGAAACACCTTCAGCGCCGCTGGCAGCAGGTTACCGGCAAAGGCCGGCATGGCCGCAATCGCCACCCGTCCAAGCTGCAGGGTAAAGCGCTGGCGCAGCAGTTCTTCGGTGTTGTCCCAGTCGGCCAGCAGTTGCCGGGCCAGGGGTAGCAACACTTCGCCCTCCGGGGTCAGGCTGACGCTGCGGGTCGTGCGGCTGAGCAGGGCGCCGCCGAGGTTGTCCTCCAGGGCCTTGATGGTCAGGCTCAAGGCCGGCTGCGACAGGTGCAGGCGTTCGCCCGCCTGGGCAAAGCTCTGGTACTTGGCGACGGTAACGAAAGCGCGCAACTGTTTGACGTTCATCGGACTGGACTATTGTTTTGGAAAATTTATTAAACGATCATAAAAACAAAATTAACAAATAAGTGCCCAGGGGTGAAGATGGCGCAAACGCTCGCCGACACCCCTGTCGGATCAACAACTACAAAAGGCGGATCAGCATGGCCGGACTGGACAAGCGCGTAGCAACCTATGAACAGGCTCTTGAAGGCCTGACCGACAACATGACGGTACTGGCTGGGGGTTTCGGCCTGTGCGGCATCCCGGAAAACCTCATCGGCGAAATCAAGCGCCGTGGCGTCAAGGGTCTGACCGTGGTCTCCAACAACTGCGGTGTCGATGGCTTTGGCCTGGGCGTGCTGCTCGAAGACCACCAGATCCGCAAGATGGTCGCCTCCTACGTGGGCGAGAACGCCGAGTTCGAGCGCCAGTTGCTCAGCGGCGAGCTGGAAGTGGAACTCACCCCGCAAGGCACCCTGGCCGAGAAGATGCGCGCCGGCGGCGCCGGGATCCCGGCCTTCTTCACCGCCACCGGCTACGGCACCCCGGTGGCCGACGGCAAGGAAGTGCGCGAGTTCAACGGCCGCAAGTACATCCTCGAAGAAGCCATCACCGGTGACTTCGCCATCGTCAAGGGCTGGAAGGCCGACCACTACGGCAACGTGGTGTACCGCAACACCGCGCAGAACTTCAATCCGCTGGCCGCCACCGCCGGCAAGATCACCGTGGTCGAGGTCGAAGAGATCGTCGAGCCGGGCGTGCTGTTGCCGAGCGAAATCCATACCCCGGGCATCTATGTCGACCGGGTCATCGTCGGCACGTTCGAGAAGCGTATCGAAAAACGCACCGTCAAAGCCTGACCCGATAGAACAATAAAGAGATCCTGACCATGGCACTTACCCGCGAACAAATGGCACAACGCGTAGCCCGCGAACTCAAGGACGGCTACTACGTCAACCTCGGCATTGGCATCCCGACCCTGGTGGCCAACTACGTCCCGACCGATATGGACGTGATGCTGCAATCGGAAAACGGCTTGCTCGGCATGGGTGAATTCCCAACCGAAGGGCAACTGGACGCCGACATGATCAACGCCGGCAAACAGACCGTGACCGCCCGCACGGGCGCCTCGATCTTCAACTCGGCCGAGTCCTTCGCCATGATCCGCGGCGGTCACGTCGACCTCACCGTGCTCGGCGCCTTTGAAGTGGACGTGGAAGGCAACATCGCCTCGTGGATGATCCCCGGCAAGCTGGTCAAGGGCATGGGCGGGGCGATGGACCTGGTGGCCGGTGCCGACAACATCATCGTCACCATGACCCACGCCTCCAAGGACGGTGAGTCCAAGCTGCTGCCGCGCTGCAGCCTGCCGCTGACCGGTGCCGGTTGCATCCGCAAGGTGCTGACCGACCTGGCTTACCTTGAGATCGAAAACGGCGCCTTCATCCTGCGCGAAACCGCGCCGGGGGTGTCGGTTGAAGAGATCATCGAGAAGACCGCTGGCAAGTTGATTGTGGCGGACGATGTCAAAGAGATGACCTTCTGATTTGAGTTTCGTGTAGACCTTGCTGGCCTCATCGCTGGCAAGCCAGCTCCCACAGGTTCGGTGTAGAGACGACCGTGTGGGAGCTGGCTTGCCAGCGATGGGGCCTTGTGCCGTTTCGATAAAGCCAATAAAAGGAAATTTCCGTGGCCGCTGATATTCAAGACAGCCGCTCCGCCCGCTTTGCCCTGCGTTGTTCGAACTGGGCCGAACGCTGGTTCCCCGACTCCTGGGTGTTCGCTGCGCTGGCCGTGGTGCTGGTAGCGGTCGCCGCCATCGTCATGGGCGCCAAGCCCACCGACACTGCCAAGGCCTTCGGTGACGGCTTCTGGAGCTTGATCCCGTTCACCATGCAAATGGCCTTCGTGGTCATCGGTGGTTATGTGGTGGCCAGTTCGCCGCCTGCGGTCAGGCTCATCGACCGCCTGGCGCGAATTCCCAAGAACGGTCGCTCGGCGGTGTGCTGGGTGGCGCTGATCTCGATGGTCGCGTCCTTGCTCAACTGGGGCCTGTCGCTGGTGTTCGGCGGCCTGCTGGTCCGTGCCCTGGCGCGCCGCAGCGATTTGAACATGGACTACCGTGCTGCCGGTGCAGCCGCCTATCTGGGCCTGGGCGCGGTTTGGGCCCTGGGCTTGTCGTCTTCGGCCGCGCAATTGCAGGCCAACCCGGCCAGCCTGCCGCCATCGATCCTGGCGATCACCGGGGTGATCCCGTTCACCGAAACCATCTTTCTCTGGCAATCGGGGGTGATGCTCGCCGCCCTGGTGGTGGTCTCGCTGGTCGTGGCCTATGCCACCGCACCCGGCCCGGGCAGCGCCCGCAGCGCCGAGGCCTGTGGCGTCGACCCGAGCTTCTCGGCGCCGCCGCCGCCCCAGCGCACCCGCCCGGGCGAGTGGCTGGAATACAGCCCGATCCTGATCCTGTTGCTGGTGGCGCTGGCAGCCGGCTGGCTGTACAACGAATTCTCGAGCAAACCTGCGATCACTGCGATTTCCGGGCTGAACACTTACAACCTGCTGTTCATCATGACCGGCGCCTTGCTGCACTGGCGTCCGCGCAGCTTTCTCGACGCAGTGGCCCGGGCGGTGCCGACCACCACCGGTGTGCTGATCCAGTTCCCGCTGTACGGCTCGATCGCGGCGATCCTGACCCAGGTCCAGGGCGCCGATGCACAAAGCCTGGCGCACCACATCTCGACCTTCTTCGTACAGATCGCCACCCACGATACCTACGCCTTGTTGATGGGCGTGTACTCGGCGGTGCTGGGGTTCTTCATCCCGTCGGGTGGCGGCAAGTGGATCATCGAAGCGCCCTACGTGATGCTGGTGGCCAATGACCTGCAGTACCACCTGGGCTGGGCGGTGCAGATCTACAACGCCGCCGAGGCGCTGCCGAACCTGATCAACCCGTTCTACATGCTGCCGCTGTTGGGCGTGCTGGGGCTCAAGGCCCGCGACCTGATCGGCTTCTCGTTCGTGCAGTTGCTGGTGCACGTGCCGCTGGTGCTGTTCCTGCTGTGGATCCTCGGCACTACCTTGCAGTACACGCCGCCGGTGATGCCGACCCCGGCGGGTTGATTGAGCCCGCTCCCACAGTCTGTGTCCAAACACAGATCAGCTTGGGATCATTGCAAAGCCGACGCCAAAGCGGTTCCAGGCGTTGATGGTGGCGATGGCCAGGGTCAGGTTGACCACTTCGGCTTCGCTGAAGTGCTCGAGCAGGGCGCGGTACTGGTGCTCCGGGGCGCGCTGGTCGGGCAGGCGGGTCAGGCTTTCGACCCAGGCCAGCGCTGTCCGTTCGCGCGGGGTGAAGAATTCGGTCTCGTCCCAGACGCTCAGGGTCTGCAGGCGCGCTTCGCTTTCGCCGCTGTTGCGGGCATCGTTGGCGTGCAGGTTGACGCAGTAGGCGCAGCCGTTGATCTGCGAGGCGCGCAGGCGCACCAGCTCCAGTAGCGAGTTCTCAAGACCCGACTTGCCCAAGGCCATTTCCAGGCCGACCATCGCCTTGTAAGCCTCAGGGGCGTGTTTGGCCCATTCGATACGGTTGCTCATTGTTGCTCTCCGGTAAGGTCCGCGACAGGCGGTGATGGCGTTACCTTAGCGCCTGGCCGGGCCAGCTCGAATAGCCAATTTTGCCCTTTGTCAGGAGGCCAATCAGCCCAGGGCCTCGAGGACGTCGCGCAACCGGTCCAGGGCCGGGTCGATGTCCAGCCGATCAATGGCGCCAAAGCCCAGCAACAAGCCCTGGCGCACCGGTACCCGGGCATGGAAGGGCGCCAGTGAATACAGGCCGACCTCGACCTTGCGTGCCATGCTGATGAGAAATTCCACATCCAGATCCCCCTTGGCCAGGGCGCTCAGGTGATAACCGGCAGTGGCCGGCACCACCTCGAACCACGGCGCCAGGTCGCCGTACAGACGTTCCAGGATGCGTTCGCGGCGCGCGGCATAGACCTCGTGCACACGGCGGATGTGCTTTTGCAACGAGCCTTCGCTGATGAACTGCGCCAGGGCCCATTGGTTGAGGGTCGGGGTGTGCCAGTCGGTCAGTTGCTTGGCAATGCAAAGTGCTTCGCGCAGCGCTTGAGGGGCGATGCAGTAACCCAGGCGCAGTTCTGGCAGCAGGGTCTTGGAGAAGGTCCCGACATAGGCCACCAGGCCATGATGGTCGAGGCTCTGCAACGAGTCGGTGGGCCGCCCTTCATAGCGAAACTCGCTGTCGTAGTCGTCCTCGATGATGATCGCGCCAAGCTGTGCCGCGCGCTCCAGCAGGGCCTGGCGCCGCGCCGGGCTCATCGGCATGCCCAGCGGGAACTGGTGTGACGGGGTGACATAGATCAGCCGCGTGCCTTGGGCGATCTGCTCGACGCACATGCCCTCGGCGTCGACCGGCACGCACTGCAGTTCGGCACCCTGGGCCAGAAACAACTGGCGTGCCGGGGTGTAGCCGGGGTCCTCCATGGCCACCTGGCAACCGGGCTCGATCAGCACCCGGGCGATCAGGTCCAGGGCTTGCTGGGCACCGTTGCACACCAGCACATCCTGGCTGCTGCAGCGCACGCCGCGAGCAAAGGCGATATGCCGGGCAATCGCCTCGCGCAACTCTGGCAGGCCCTGATGGGCGCTGTAGCGGGCGCTGCTGTGGCGGATCTGGCGCAGGGCGTACTGGCTGCAGCGGCGCCAGTCATCGAAGGGGAACTGCACCTTGCTTGAGGCGCCGCCGATGAAGTCGTAGCGCAGGGTGGGCAGTTTGAGGTCCGCCAGCGGGTTGGCGCGGGCTCGCCATTTGGCCAGGGTCGTGGCGCTGGCCAGGGGGATGCTGGCGATAGGCGAGGGGCTGCGGGTCGTGGCCGGGGTGATGAAGGTGCCTTTGCCCACCTGGCCGCAGAGCAGGTTGTCATAGGTCAGGCGCGAATAGGCTTCGGCCACGGTCTTGCGTGACACCCCCAGTTGTTCGGCCAGCAGGCGGCTGGGCGGCAGTTGTGTGCCGGCGGCCAGGCGGCCGCTGTCGATGCCGTCGCGCAACTGCTGGTAAAGCTGCTCGGCCAGGCCCTTGCGGCCTTGCAGGCTGATATGGAGTTCCATGGTGGGGGGGCGTCCGCAGGCGTTTGTCTGCTGCTCAGGTTACCTGATTCGGCGCCGTTGATCCCCCGGCGCAACGCCAATGCCCGCGGCCAGCAACACAACCTGCAGTACCTGAAACTGGCCCGGGTCTGCACCGACCGCGGTTAATCCCAGGCCGGCGCCAGGCCCTCGGGGCTGGTCAGACGCAGGCCGCTGTCGAGGGCGGCGATTTTGTTCATGTCCTCATCGCTCAGCTTGAGCTCGCGGGCCTTGAGGTTGCTGGCCAGGTTCTCGCGCCGGGTCGAGGACGGGATCACCGCATAGCCCAGCTGCATGGCCCAGGCCAGGGTCACCTGCGCCGGGGTGGCACGGTGTTGCGCGGCGATCTGCTGGATCACCGGGTCTTGCAGGACCTTGCCGTAGCCCAGGGTCATGTACGAGGTCACGGCAATGCCCTGACTGTGCATGAAGTCCACCAGCGTGCGGTTCTGCAGGTATGGATGCAGCTCGATCTGGTTGGTGGCGATGGCGTCTTTGCCAACCACCTCGATGGCCTGGCGCAGCAGGTCGATGGTGAAGTTGGACACCCCGATCTGCCGGGTCAGGCCCTGTTTTTGAGCTTCGGCCAGGGCGCCCATGAATTCGCTGACGGGCACTGCGCCCTTGGGCGATGGCCAGTGGATCAGGGTCAGGTCCAGGTAGTCGCTGCGCAGCTTGCCCAGGCTGTCCTTGAGGCTGGGGATCAGCTTGTCGGCGGCCAGGTTCTCGGTCCAGATCTTGCTGGTGATGAACAGCTGGTCACGGCCGATGCCGCTGGCGGCCACGGCCTGGCCGACTTCGGCTTCGTTGCCGTAGATCTGCGCGGTATCGACGGCGCGGTAACCGAGCTCCAGGGCGGTGGCCACCGAATCGATTACCACCTGATCCTTGAGACGAAAGGTGCCGAGGCCGAGGGCGGGAATAGTCATTAGCGGGTTCCTCCAGTGCGGGCGTTGATAAACAAGGCGTGCAGTATTGCGACTGTGCACACGCAGAAAAATGCCCATCGCGGCACAACCTTTTTGCCTGCAGCGCACGAATGCCCCGGCAGTGGTAGCCTTGCAGGGTCAGTCGCAGCGGATTCGCCCATGGCCCAGCACAAGCTCAGCATTCGTCAACGCAACGTTGACAACATTCTTCTTGCCGCCGAAAAGGTCTTTGCTGAAAAAGGCTTCGCCGGCACGGCCATGGCCGACATCGCCGAGGCCGCCGACCTGCCGCGCAGCAACGTGCACTATTACTTCAGCACCAAGGCCGAACTGTACCAGGCGGTGCTGTTCGGCCTGCTCGATGTGTGGAAGCAGGATGCCCTGTGCTTCGAGCTGTACGACGATCCACGCATTGTGCTGAGCAGTTACATCCGCGCCAAGATGAACCATTCGCGCACCCGGCCCCATGGCTCCAAGGTCTGGGCCAACGAGATCATCCATGGCGCGCCGAACCTTGGCGCAGCACTGGATGACCCGCTGTACGACTGGGCGAAGATGAAGGAGGCGAAGATCCGCCAGTGGATCGAGGATGGGCGAATCCTGCCGGTGGAGCCATCGGGCTTGCTGTACATGATCTGGGCCTCGACCCAGCACTATGCGGATTTCAGCCACCAGGTGGGGCTGCTCAATGACCACCAGCCCTTGTCGGAGCTGCAGTTCGAGCGGGCGGTGCAGACGGTGACCAGTGTGATCCTCAGGGGTATCGGGTTGGAGCCCTGATCAAAAGCATCGCTGGCAAGCCAGCTCCCACAGGTACTGTGGATGCTGATCTTGTGGGAGCTGGCTTGCCAGCGATAGGGCCCTGACCGTCAGAAGCTGAACTCCAGCTCCTCATACAAGGCTCCCGGTTCCAACCCATCGGTACTGTGCAACTCACTCTCCTTGCCCAGCGCCTCCAGCAACGGCCGCCGCGGCACCTCGGTGCCAGCCTCGGGGTTGCCATGCTTGCCGGGCATGGTCGACAACACACTGGTCAAACGCTGCGCCGTCCCGGCCTTGCCCCGTTTGTTGAAACCGCCCCAGAGGCTTTTTGGCGTGGCATTGAGGCTGCCATGGTGGCCGACCTTGTACAGGTCGACATCCGCCAGCAGCTGGCGAATGTCCGGGTGGCTCAAGGCATAACTCCAGTTCTCGATCTGCGCATCGCCCGGGAACAGCAGCTTCTTGCCCGCCACTTCGAACAGCAGGATCAGGCTGGTGTTGTTCATTTGCTTGTCCAGCGCAGTGACGATCTGCAGCAGTTGCTCGCCACGGGCTTCGCGCACCCGTCGGGCGATCCAGCGGCTGCTCATGGGCAGTTTGCTGCCACGCATCGCCGGGTAGTCGGCAAAGGGCCCCGGATCGTCGTCCGGCGGGTTGACCTGGGCATCGAGCAGTTGCCGGTGCAGGTGCCAGAACTCGGCCGGGTCACGGCTGCGCTGCTTGCGGATCGAGGCGCTCTGCTCGACCGTGGGCGGGCCGAGAATGTGCGTGCGCACGCCGGGCAGCAGCTCGGCCAGGACGTCCTCACTGCCGAAAAACGCATAAGCGTTGCGGGTGCCCATGCTCGCCAGGTTGTTGACCGCGCTGGCGTTGGAGATGTTGTCTTCGCCGATAAACCCCAGGCGCCGGGTCAGCTCCTCGGACAGCCCGTGCTTGCCCTGATCGAGCAGCTTGACCACGGCGCTGGCCAGGGCATTCATGCTCTTGAGGGTCTGGGCCATGCTGCGTGCGCCGAGCAGGCCGGGTTGTTCGGGGGCGCTGGCGTCTTCAGCCAGCTCAAGCTGTTCGGTCCAGGGTTGCAGCACCAGCTCCGGCGCCAGGCTGCGGATCACATCACCGCTGGCGGTGCCGGCGCGGTTGGTGGCAAAGCCGCTGATATGGTCGGCATGCCGGTGAGTCGCGACCACCGCATCGAGCTTGCCCGCGCACTTGGCTTTGATGTCCTCGGCAATGGCCAGCAGGCGCTGGCCCTGGGCGACACCCTTGGGCATGCCCATGGAACCGAAGTCGATCAGCACATGGCGGCGCACTGCGCCGGGGTAGTTGAAGCGCAGCAGGAAGCAGTCGCCAAAACCAACCTGGTAGGCATAGAGGGTCAGGCTGGTCGGGCTCATGCTTGCTCCTCGCGCAGCGGTCCCACCTGCCAGGCACGCTGGCGGTGCAGTTGGGCCAGCGGGTTGCGCAGGTCCAGCTCGCCGTTGTCCAGGCCCGCCAGGTAGCTCAAGCGGCGCAACTGCCACTGGCCGTCATTGAGGGGGCGCTGGACGTGGTACTTGATGCGCCCGTATTGATCGAAAATCAGCGTGCCGGCGCCGTAGACGGTAAGGGCGTCGGTGGTCTTGATCCAGGCCGGGCGCGGACTGATGTTGCACACGCTCTTGAGCTCGGCGCCAAAGATGTTGGCCTTCATGATGTATTCGCAAACGCTCTCGCGCAGCAGCAGGCCGTCGGTGCCCAGGCGGATGCTCGGGCGCACCGACACCACCTGGGTGTAGGCCCGCTCGTCGATGCCCAGTACCGCACGGTTCTCCCAGAGAAAGCGGAACACCTCTTCGTCGTCGCGCAGCATCGAGTCGAAGTGGCTGTTGCGGTACTGCACCTGGCCGTTGTCGGCAAAGCCATGCCAGCAGCCGTCGCTGTCGGTGCGCGCCGCTGGCGGGACAATACCGAAGGCTTCGAAGGTGGTGCGGATGATCAGCCGGTAGTCGTAGCGCGAATCATCCGGCGCCACCTGGGCATCGACGGTGAGCAGGGCGGCCAGGTAGTCGCCGAACTCCAGGTCCAGCGGCGGGCAATAGTCCAGGGCGCGGATGGCGATGGTCAGCAACTGGTCGGCGGCCTTGGCGCCTTCCGCGACCACTTCGCGCAGGTTGTACAGGTTGTCGCCAAAATTGCCCAGTTCGCCCAGGCGCGCCACCCACAGGGCGAGCATGCTGCGCAGCATGGCGGCGGCGAAGATTTCGCCGCGGTTGTGGGCTTCGGCAAACTGCTCGCCGCTAAGGTAATCGGTCGACGGCGGCAGCATCACCGAGCGGCGCAGGGCATTGGCACGCAGGCCTTCGAGCTGCTGGCCGAACTCTTCGCCGATACCGAACAGCAGCGATTCGGCGAGGTTCTGCGGGCTCAGCTGATCGCCATTGAGCAGGCGCCGGTCGCCCTGCACGGTCAGTTCGATGCGCCCGCCATTGGTCAGGGCGAACTCGATGATTTCACGCAGGGAGAACACCGACAGCAGGGCCACGACATCGGCAAAGCCTTCGTGGAAGGCCGCCTGGTCCGGCCCCGAGGCGTTCATGAAGCCGCCGCGCAAGCCGTCGAGAATCGCGTGAGTGGCTTCGTGGGCGACGATGTCGTGGGACAGGCAGGTGAACACATGCTGGCCGTCCAGGCCTTTGAAGTAACCGAACATCAGCGCCCGGTCAGCCCGTGAGTAAAAGGCGTTGGCTTCGACGAAGGCATGCGGCACCACATGCAACTGATGACCATCGAAGCCCCAGCCAACCCGGCGCCCGAGGGCCATCTCGAAACGCGCCAGGGTGCGCATGACCACCGCATAAACGTGCTGGCAATGGAACGCCGGATTGCCCAGCAGCGCTTCGCCGGGCGGGTCGAAGGGGTCGATCATGCAGCCGCTGGCCGCGTCCTGCTGGTAGGCGTGGGCGTGATACAGCTGGTTGCGCGAGGCATCGAAGTCGACCACCTTCAGGCGGTAGCCGGTGGGCCCCAGGCCGAGGCTTTCCCGCGGCACGCTGACCCGGGCGAACAGCAGCTCGCCGCGGGCATTACGCACTGCAGGATCCTGGGCGAGGATGGTGAAGGTCTGGCTATTGGCTTTCACGACCATGGGCAACGCTCCTGTGCACCAGGCTCAAATCAGCGGAACTGCTATCAGGGCAGCTTCAACGGCTCGTATTCCAACGGCGTTTCATTGCCCTGGCGGTCGATCCGGTAATGCTTGCCGTCGCGTTGGACGATGGCCTGGCCGTCACGGAAAAAACCGGGTCTGTCGTAGAGATAGGGCAGCACCACCTTGCCGCTAAGGTCGACAAACCCCCATTTACCTTCCTTGGCCACGCTCAGCAGGTTGTCGTTGATCAGCCGTCCGCCCCAGGTATTGTAGGCGAAGCCGTCGTATTCGAAAGGCAGCACCACTTTGCCGGATGTGTTCATCAGGCCGCTTTTTTTGCTGGCGCTGTCGTTCAGCAGCACATAGCCCTTCTCGGTAATGGGCCGCGAGCTGAAGCGCAGGGGGATCACCTGCTTGCCCTTGCGGTTGATCATGCCGTACAGGTTGCCTTTGGCGACCACCGCCAGGTCGTCCTTGGCTTCATCGAAACTCTCGACCCAGTCATAGTCGAAGGGCACCACGGTGCGGCCCCGGGTATCGATGTAGCCGCATGCGGAAGACGTCAGGCAGACGCCTGCCAGGCCATCGCTGAATGGCCCGGGGCGCTTGTAGAGGGCTGGGATGACCAATTGCCCCTTGCGGTCCATGTAGCCCCATTGGTTGTTGATGCGAACCGCTGCCATGCCTTCGTGGTAGACCGGTTGCAGCTCGATGGACGGCGCAACGATGACCTTGCCGCTGGCGTCTTTGAGGCCATACAGGCCATTTTCCTTAAAACTGACCGGGTCGGCGGGGGTGGTGCTGCACGCTGCCAGGGCAGCGCCCAGGCACAATGACGGGAGGGCGCGAAATAAAGCCTTCAATTCAGTGCATTCCTTGGCAAGGCGAGGGTAGGGCAAGGCATGCACCTTAGCCGATCGCGCCGGCCTTGCCCAGCCACTCAACCGCGGGCGAAGGCCTCAAGGCCGGCGCCTTCGAGGCGGTAGCGGACCCATTCATCCTGGGGCAGGGCACCCAGGGACTTGTAGAACTGGATGGCCGGCTCGTTCCAGTCCAGCACGCTCCATTCCAGGCGCCCGCAGCCGTTCTCGCAGGCTTCGATGGCAATATGGCGCAGCAGCTGTTTGCCGGCGCCGCCACCGCGTTGCTCGGGGGTGATGTACAGGTCTTCGAGGTAGATGCCGTTGCGCCCCAGCCAGGTCGAATAGCTGTAGAAGTACACCGCATAGCCGATGGCCTGGCCGTCGCGCTCGCAGATCAGGCTCAGGGCCTTGGCGCCGTCATCGAACAGGGTGCGCTCGATGTCGGCCACGGAAGCGATCACCTCGTGGCGGGCACGTTCGTAGTCGGCCAGTTCAGTGATGAAGGCGAGGATCTGGGCGGCGTCGTCGCGCCGGGCAGGGCGGATGGTCAGGCTCATGGCAGGCTTCCGGCAAGTGAGGTAATCGCCCATGTTAGCCGGAACTGGCCTTGAGGGTAATCGCTTCGCTGCGCAACCGCTTGAGCACCAGGGCAAAGGCCAGGCTGGCCAGCGCGGTCATGCCCGCCAAGGGCCCGGCACTGCCATCGGACAACTGGCCGATGACTAGGCTGCACAGGGCGGTGAAGGCCATCTGGATGAAGAAGAACAACCCCGAGGCGCTGCCGGCGATGGCCGCATAGGGGTGCAGCACCGCCCATTGGCAGGCCGGAATGGCCAGGCCCACCGAAAGCATGATCAGCAGCATCGGCAGGACGATCGCCAGCAATGCCTCGGGCCACAGGCGGGTGGTGAGCATCAGCAGCAGCGCGCCACCCAGGTTGAGGAACATGGCCTGGCCGAGCAAGGCATCGGCGCTGTAGCGCCCACTGCGCCGGCGAAACAGCTGCGAGCCGGCCAGATAGCCGCCGACGGTGACGGCGAAGACCGCGGCGTACTGCAGCGAACTCAGGCCCAGGCTGCGTTGCAGCAGGGTCGAGGACTCGGCGATGAACGGGAAATAGGTGCAATAGACGCAGGCAATCGCCAGTGAATAGCGCATGAAGTAGCCGTCGCCGAGCAGCCGCAGGTAAACCTTCAGCACCGGCTCGTGGCGCTGTCCGGCGGCGTGCGGCGGGCGGGTTTCCGGCAGGCGCAGGGCGATCAGCAGCAGGCTCAGGGCGGCGCTGAGGCTCAGCAGCAGGAAAATCCAGCGCCAGCCAAGGGTGGTTTCGATGAGGCTGCCCAGCAGTGGCGCGATCATTGGCGACAGCGCCATGCCCATGGACAGGTAACCGAGCAGGTGGCCCTGTTGCTGGCGGTCGAAGTGGTCACGCACCATCACCCGGCCGATGACGGCCCCGCAACAACCGCCCAGGGCCTGCAACAGGCGCGCGGCAATCATCACCTCGACGCTGCTGGCCAGGCTGCAGGCCAGGCTCGCCAGCAGGTAAATAGTGCCGCCGAGCAGCAACAACGGGCGGCGGCCAAAACGGTCGCACAGTGGGCCGCTGATCAGCATGCTCAGGGCGTAGCCGACCATGTACAGGGTCAGCGTCAATTGCAACTGGGCGTCGCTGGCGTGCAGGGCCGTGGCGATGTCGGGCAGGGCGGGCAGGTAGATATCCAGGGCCACCCGCGGCAGGCAGACAATCATCAGCAGCAACAGCAACGAGGTTCGTGGGCCGGGCGAGGGGGTGGTGCGCATGGAACATTTCCTTGTTGTCGATGCGTCGACCTTAACGGTCAATGTGGTTTAATCGGCAGCGCCATTAAGAGTGAATTTGATTGGACCACTATGCGCACCGGCAAAGCCGCCATCGCCCTCGATCTACCGCTGCCACCGGCATTGGCCCAGGGTAAGCAGCAAGGCGCTTATGCCGCCTTGCGCGATGCAATACTCGACAAGCGCCTGCCGGCCGGCACCCGCTTGCCCTCGACGCGAACCCTGGCCGAGCGCTGGCAGTTGTCGCGCGGCACCCTGGAGCTGGTGTTCGAGCGCTTGCGCGATGAAGGCTATGTCAGCCGGGTGGCCGGCTCCGGTACGCGGGTCTGCGCGGTCGTTCCTGACCTGTTCATCGCTGCCGGCAGCGGCCCGCCACTGGCGTTGGCGCAGCAGCCGGTCAGCGAGCCGACAGCCTCGCGCCTTACCGGTGTGCAGGTGGGGGTGCCGTTTGTCGCGCGCCTGGCCGACCCGGCACTGTTCCCGGTCAAGGCCTGGTCCCGGGCCCTGGGCAGGGCCTTGGCCTGCGCGCCGACAGCCTTGCTCAGTTCGCCAGACCCGGCCGGCCTGCCGGCCCTGCGCGAACGGATTGCCAACTACCTGCGCAGCTATCGCGGCATACGCTGTAATGCCCAGGACCTGATCGTCACCAGCGGCATTCGCCAGTGCATCGACCTCGTGGCGCGCAGCGTGATCTGCCCAGGCGACAAGGCTTGCGTCGAAGACCCCGGCTACCGCACCGCCAGGTCGCTGTTCGAGCGGGCCGGGGCGCAGGTGGTCGCAGTGCCGGTGACGGCCGAGGGTATGGATGACCAGCTGCTCGAGCGCCACCTTGATGCCCGCCTGGCCTGCGTGACCCCCGCGCACCAGTCGCCGCTGGGCGTGACCCTGTCGGTGTCGCGACGGTTGATGTTGCTGGACTGGGCCAAGCGTGCCGACGCCTGGATCGTCGAAGACGACTACGACAGCGAGTTCAACTACAACAATGCGCCGCTGCCGGCGCTCAAGGCCCTGGATCACAGCGACCGGGTGATCTACTGCGGCAGCTTCAACAAGACCCTGTTCGCCGGCCTGCGCGTAGGGTTCATGCTGGTGCCGGCCAGCCTGCGCGAGCCGTTGCTGGCCACCCTGCAGGGTACCGGTGGCGCGGTTGGGGTCACCGAGCAACTGGGCCTGGCCGAGTACATGGCCAATGGCAGCTTCGTGCGCTACCTGAGGCAGGCGCGCCAGGCTTATCAGCAACGCCGTGATCTGTTGCTCGAGTGCCTGGCCGAGCAGGCGCCGAGCGGTTATGAGGTCAGCGGGCAGCAAGCCGGTTTGCACTTTGTCCTGTGGTTGCCAGAGGGGACGGATGAGCAGGACTTTTGCCAGCGCGCGGCCAGTCAAGGCTTGCAGCTACAGCCGATCGGCAGCTTCTGCCAGCAGGTGCAACTGAGACCGGCGGTGATGATTGGCTTCACCGCCCTGACAGCGGCGCAGCTGCGTTTTGCCGGGCGCAAGCTCGCGGCGCTGCTGCATGAGGTTTCCTAATCGGCGGGTAACCGGCATGCTAGGGCCACGCTCGAATTCCCAAGGCCACTCAAGGAACCTGCGATGACCTGGTCCGCCGCGCAGTACAGCACTTTCGAGAACGAACGCACGCGCCCGGTGCGCGACCTGGTGGCGGCGCTGCCCAACCAGGCGGTGGCCAGCGCCGTGGACCTGGGCTGCGGCCCGGGCAACTCCACGCAAGTGCTTGCCAGGCGCTACCCCGAGGCGCAGGTCACCGGCCTGGACAGCTCTGCAGACATGATCGCCGCCGCCCGCCAGCGCTTGCCGCAGCTGGCGTTCGACGTGGGTGATATCGGCAGCTGGAGCGCCGAACAGGGCGTCGATGTGATCCTCGCCAACGCCTCGCTGCAGTGGTTGCCCGACCATGCCCAGCTGTACCCGCACCTGGTGCGCCAACTGGTGGCCGGTGGCAGCCTGGCCATCCAGACCCCGGACAACCTCGACGAGCCGGCCCATCGGCAGATTCGCGAGATCGCAAGGCGTGGCGCGTGGGCCAGCAAGGTCGCTGACCTGAAGTTGCCGCCACGGCACACCGCCGCCTACTACTACGATGTGCTCAGCCCCCATTGCCGGCGGGTGGACGTGTGGCGCACCACCTACTACCACCCGCTGGCGGGTGGTGCGCCGGCGGTGGTGGAGTGGTTCAAGGGCTCGGCGCTGCGGCCGTATCTGGCGGCGCTGGATGCGCAGGAGCAGGCAGACTTTCTACAGTACTACCTGCAGGCCATGGAGCAGGCTTATCCGCCTGCAGCGGATGGCACGGTGTTGTTACCGTTCCCGCGCCTGTTTATCGTCGCCACACGCTAGGCGATGCGCTGCTGGCGCCGCGCTTGCCATTGGCGCAGGACGCGCAGGTAGACCAGGCCGTTGACCAGTACCACCACCGAGCCGAGCACCAGCTGGATGCCCGGCGTCAGCCCGGCCGGGTAGATGATCGGCCAGATGTAATGCTCGATGAAACCGCCTTCGTAACCGGCCAGGCCCGAGGCCTGGCGCAGGCGGTTTTCCCATTCGGTGAGCGGGCAGGTGAGGTGAAAGAACTCCACGGCGGTCCCCCAGCACACCGCCGGTAAGTGCCACCACATCGCACCCCGCCATTTGAGTACCAGCAAACCGCCAAACAGCACGAACAGGATGAACAACAGGTGAAACAGCACCAGACCATCGGCGCCCAGGCGGTACAGCATGACGATTCCTTCCTCGTGGATATGTTCCTCTAGCCACCATGATATAGGCATTCGCGGGCCGCTACGATTGCCATGATCCGCTTGGCCAAGGCATGCTTGGGCCTTTCTGTCCACGGAGCCTGCCATGCAAGCCTCGACCCTGCTGCTCTACGTTATCGCCGCCAGCGCGGTGATGATCACCCCCGGCCCGGCGATGCTCCTGGCCCTGAACAATGGCGCGTCCCACGGCATGCGCGTGGCCGGTTTCGGCATGGCCGGGGCGATGCTCTCCGACCTGCTGTTGATTGCGGCGGTGGGCTGCGGCCTGGGGGCGTTGCTGCAGGCTTCGGAGCAGCTGTTCAGTGTGGTCAAGTGGGTGGGCGCGGTGTACCTGCTGTACCTGGCCTGGGTGCTCTGGCGGGCGCCGAGCAGCGCCTTGCAACGTAGCGCGGTGAGCGCTGGCGCCACGGGGCGTTCGGCCTTCTTGCGGGCATTGTTGGTCGGCTTGTCCAACCCCAAGGGCTTGCTGTTCTTCTCGGCGTTCCTGCCGCAGTTCATTCGCCCCGAGCAACCGGTGGCCGAGCAGTACCTGGTGCTGGCGATCACCAGCGCGGCGATCGACGGGCTGATGATGGCCGTTTACGCCTATGGCGGGCGGCACGCCATGCGGCGCTTTTCGGCGCGCACCATGCAGTGGATCAACCGCAGTTGCGCCGGCATGCTGGCGGCGCTGGCGGTGGGCTTGAGCCTGTACCGGCGCAGTGATTTGCGCTGAGCGAAAGCCAACGAGGGAGGATCAATGATCCTCCCTCGTTGTTTTTACCTCGGCCTCAGGACGCTTCGCGATAGGGGTTGCGCGGGTCATGCTGCCAGTCGAGGAACGGCTTGCCGGTGTCCTGCGGGACCATCTCGATGCAGTCCTGCACCGGGCAGGTGATCTGGCACAGGTTGCAGCCCACGCATTCGGCGTCGATCACCTCGTAACGGTGGCTGCCGTCGGCCTGCTTGAGGTTGGCGATGGCCTGGTGCGAGGTATCTTCGCAGGCGATGTGGCAGCGGCCGCAGTTGATGCACGCCTGCTGGTTGATCTTGGCCACTACCTGGTAGTTGATGTCCAGGTACTTCCAGTCGGTGGTGTGGCCCACGGCGCGCCCCTGGAACTCCTGGAGGCTGCGGTAGCCCTGGCTGTCCATCCAGCGCGAGAGGCCGTCCTTCATCTCGTCGACGATGCGAAAACCATGCAGCATCGCCGCCGTGCACACCTGCACCGCGCCGCAGCCGAGGGCGACGAATTCGGCGGCATCGCGCCAGCTGCCGATACCGCCAATGCCACAGATCGGCAGGCCATGAGTGGCCGGGTCGCGGGCAATTTCGGCGACCATGTTCAGGGCGATCGGCTTGACCGCCGAGCCGCAGTAGCCGCCGTGGGTGCTCATGTCGCCGACGATGGGATGGGCGACCATGCGTTCGAGGTCGACGCTGGTGATCGAGTTGATGGTGTTGATCAGCGACACCGCGTCGGCACCGCCGCGATGGGCGGCGCGGGCCGATTGGCGGATGTCGGTGATGTTCGGTGTCAGCTTGACGATCACCGGCAGCGAACCGTGCGTCTTGCACCAGCGGGTGACCTGTTCGACGTACTCCGGCACCTGGCCGACCGCCGCGCCCATGCCGCGTTCGGGCATGCCGTGGGGGCAGCCGAAGTTCAGCTCGATGCCGTCGGCGCCGGTGGCCTCGACCAGCGGCAGGATGGCTTTCCAGGAGGCTTCGACGCAGGGCACCATCAACGACACGATCAGCGCGCGGTCGGGCCAGTCCTTCTTCACCTGGGTGATTTCCCGCAGATTGATTTCCAGCGAGCGGTCGGTGATCAGCTCGATGTTGTTGATGCCCATGACCTCGCGGTTGACCCCGTAGTGCGCCGAGTAGCGCGACGAGACGTTGACCGCGGCCGGGTCTTCGCCGAGGGTTTTCCAGACCACGCCACCCCAGCCGGCCTGGTAGGCGCGGACCACGTTGTAGGCCTTGTCGGTAGGCGGTGCGGAGGCCAGCCAGAACGGGTTGGGCGCCTTGATGCCGGCGAATTCGATCGACAGGTCAGCCATTTATGCAGCCTCCACATTGAGCATCAGGTGCGCATGCATGGCCTCGGCGGCCAGCTTGCCGTGCTGCACGGCCTGGACGGTGAGGTCCTGGCCGAGCTGGGTGCAGTCGCCGCCGGCATACACGCCGGGCAGGCTGGTGCGCAGCTGTTGGTCGACGCGAATACGCTCGCCGTCGCGAGCAAGCTGTTGCCCGCTGCTGTCACCCAGGGCGCTGTCATCGAAGGTTTGGCCGATGGCTTTGAAGATCGCATCGGCGGCCAGTTCGAAGGTTTCCCCGGTTGGCTGCAGGCGGCCATCGCTCATGTGCGTGCGGGCAAAACGCATGCCGCGCACCCGGCCCTGATCGTCGAGCAATACCTCCTCAGGCTGGGCCCAGGTCAGCAGGCGTACCTGGTTTTCCTTGGCGATGTGTTGCTCGTGCGCGGTCGCGCCCATGTCCTCGACACCGCGGCGGTACACCAGGTTGACGTCGCGGGCACCGAGGCGGGCCATCTGCACGGCCATGTCGATGGCGGTGTTGCCGGCGCCGAGGACGATGCAGCGGTCGGCGACGGGCAGGGTGGTGAGGTCATCGGCCTGGCGCAGTTCACGGATGTACGCGGTAGCGGCGAGCATGCCCGGCGCAGCCTCGTTGGCCAGGCCCAGCTGGCGCACGGCACTCAGCCCAAGGCCGAGGAACACCGCGTCGAACTGCTGTTGCAGCTCGGCCAGGCTGAGGTTGTCACCCAGTACCTGGCCGTGGCGGATCTCGATGCCGCCGATCTGCAGGACGAAATCCACCTCGCGCTGGGCGAAGTCGTCCACCAGCTTGTACTTGGCGATCCCGTATTCATTGAGGCCGCCGGCTTTTTCCCGGGCTTCGAAAATCACCACGTCGTGGCCGTGCCAGGCCAGCCGGTGGGCGCAGGACAGCCCCGCCGGGCCGGCGCCGACCACGGCAATGCGCTTGCCGGTGCTGGCGGCGCGCTGGAACGGGTGCTGGGCAAAGTCGGCATGGTCCACGGCATAGCGCTGTAGCAAGCCGATCAGCACCGGCGCGCATTCCTGGTGGTTGTTGCGCACGCAGGCCTGCTGGCAGAGGATCTCGGTGGGGCAGACACGCGCGCAGCTGCCGCCGAGGATATTGGCCGAGAGGATTTTCTGCGCCGCGCCCTGGACGTTCTCCTGGTGGATGTTGCGGATGAACGAGGGGATGTCGATCTCGCTGGGGCAGGCATTGACGCAGGGGGCGTCGTAGCAGTACAGGCAACGGGAAGCTTCGAGGGCGGCCTGGCGGGCGGTCAGGGGCGGTGCCAGGTCGCTGAAGTACTCGGCGAGGGTGGCGTTGTTCTGGGTCGGTCGGGGCAGGTGGTTGAGGGAATCGATCACGGTGGGTTCCTCTTTTTTTATTTTTTGGGGAAGGCTTTGCCTTCCATTGCTGGCAAGCCAGCTCCCACAGGTTCGGCGGTGTCTGTGGGAGCTGGCTTGCCAGCGATGCTCTTCAGCGCTTCACGGCAACCGGCCTTGAATGCTCGGCCCGCTTGCTGAGCAGATCGAACACCGCCGGGTACGCCGGCCGTTCGATGTAGCGCCCGGCACCACGCTCGGCGCGCAGGTCGCCGTTGGCCCAGACCAGCTTGCCCTGGCTGATGGTGTGGCTGGGGATGCCACGCACGGTCTTGCCTTCGAAGATGTTGAAGTCCACCTGTTGATGGTGCGTGGCGGCTGAGATGGTCCGCGTGCCTTGCGGGTCCCACAGCACCAGGTCGGCATCGGCGCCGACGCGCAGGGCGCCCTTGCGCGGGAACAGGTTGAAGATCTTCGCGGTGTTGGTCGAGGTCAGGGCGACGAAGTCCTGCATCGACAACTTGCCGCTGTTGACCCCTTCGTCCCAGAGCACTGCCATGCGGTCCTCAATGCCGGCGGTACCGTTGGGGATGCGGCTGAAGTCGTCGCGCCCGGCGGCTTTCTGTTCGGCGCAGAAGCAGCAGTGGTCGGTGGCGGTGGTGTGCAGGTTGCCCGATTGCAGGCCGTGCCACAGTGCTTCTTGATGGCCGTCCTGGCGCGGGCGAAACGGCGGGCTCATGACGTAGCCGGCAGCGGTTTGCCAGTCGGGGTGGCGGTAGACGCTGTCGTCCAGCAGCAGGTGGCCGGCCAGTACTTCGCCGTAGACCTGCAGGCCCTTGTTGCGCGCGTAGGTGATCTCATCCAGGGCTTCACGGGTCGAGACATGCACCAGGTACAGCGGCGTACCCAGGGTCTCGGCGATGCGAATGGCGCGGCTGGCGGCTTCACCTTCAACCTGCGAGGGACGTGACAGCGGGTGCGCTTCCGGGCCCGTTATGCCCTGGGCCAGCAGCTTGCGCTGCAGGTGATAGACCAGTTCGCCGTTCTCGGCGTGCACGGTGGGTACCGCGCCCAGCTCCAGGCAGCGCTCGAAGCTGGCGACCAGGGTGTCGTCGGCGGCCATGATCGCGTTCTTGTAGGCCATGAAGTGCTTGAAGCTGTTGACCCCGTGCAGGCTCACCAGCTCGCCCATCTCCTCGCGCACCTGCTCGCTCCACCAGGTCACGGCGACGTGAAAGCCGTAGTCGCTGGCCGATTTCTCGGCCCAGCCACGCCACTGGTGAAAGGCTTCGAGCAGCGATTGCTGCGGGTTGGGGATGACAAAGTCGATGATCGAGGTGGTGCCGCCGGCCAGGCCCGCAGCGGTGCCGCTGTAGAAGTCCTCGCTGGCCACGGTGCCCATGAAGGGCAGTTGCATGTGGGTGTGCGGGTCGATGCCGCCGGGCATCAGGTACTGGCCGCTGCCGTCGAGCACTTCACAGCCGGCCGGGACCTCAAGGTCACTGCCGATGGCCTTGATCACGCCGTCGGCACACAACACATCGGCACGGTAGCTTTCTTCATGGGTAATCAGGGTGGCGCCACGAATCATAAGCGTCATCAGATGCTCCTCGCAGGCTTGACCGGTTGTTACCGGTTCTAGGTTTTGTACTTTTTTCAGCGTAGGCGAAAACCTGTCATCGCTGTCAGGAATTGAATCTAGTCGGCGATTTTGGATAGGGCAAATAATTAGTTTATAGGCCTATAACTAGGTTAAATGGCTGATTTACAAGGGTTATATTAACTATTTCGGGCTCAAGAAAAACGACCAGTGGTCCTGTCGTTCTTGACAGGTTGTGGAAATGGTCAAGATTTCTCATGGGCAGCCGTGATTGCCCACATGCCAGTGCAATGCAACCAACTCCCAAAAACACAACAACAGTGGAGCGGCCATGCAGCAGACCAGATCGCAGGTGAGCGAACGCGACGGCTTGTATGAACTCGACGCCGGCAGCGACGTCCTCGACAGCCCCCGGTACAACCACGACATCGCCCCGACCAAGGTGCACGAGCGCACCTGGAACAAATGGCACATCACCGCGCTGTGGGTCGGCATGTCGATCTGCGTGCCGACCTATACCCTCGGCGGCGTGCTCACCGCCTATTTCGGGCTGACCGTGGGCGAGGCACTGCTGGCGATCCTGCTGGCCAACACCGTGGTATTGATTCCGCTGACCTTGAATGCCTTTCCCGGCACCAAGTACGGCATTCCCTTTCCGGTGTTGCTGCGCTCGTCCTTCGGCATCCTCGGTTCCAACGTGCCGTGCCTGATTCGCGCCCTGGTGGCTTGTGGCTGGTTCGGTATCCAGACGATGTTCGGCGGCCTGGCCATCCACCTGTTTCTTGGTTCGCTGTCGGCGGACTGGAAGGCGCTGGGCGGCACCGGCGAGGTGATCGGCTTCATGCTGTTCTGGTGCCTTAACCTGTGGGTGGTGCTGCGTGGCGCCGAGTCGATCAAATGGCTGGAGACCCTGTCGGCGCCGTTGCTGGTGCTGGTGGGCGCCGGGCTGCTGGTGTGGGCCTTGCCCAATGTGTCGATCAGCGAGCTGATGGCCCAGCCGCCCAAGCGCCCCGAGGGCGCCAGCGTGTATGGCTACTTTTTTGCCGGGCTGACCGCCATGGTCGGTTTCTGGGCCACGCTGTCGTTGAACATTCCTGACTTCAGCCGCTATGCCAAAAGCCAGAAAGACCAGATTCTCGGGCAGATCTTCGGCCTGCCGCTGACCATGTTCCTGTTCGCCGCCCTGGGGGTGGTACTGACGGCTGCCTCGACCTCGCTGGTCGGCGAAACCGTGTCCGACCCGGTCAGCCTGATCGGGCATATCCAGAGCCCGCTGTGGGTCGCACTGGCCATGGCCCTGATCATCATCGCCACACTGTCGACCAACACGGCGGCGAACATCGTCTCGCCAACCAACGATTTCCAGAACCTGGCGCCCAAATGGATCGGGCGTACCACCGCGGTGCTGCTCACCGGGCTGGTGGGGCTGTTGCTGATGGGCCATGAACTGTTGAAAAAGCTTGGCTGGATCGTCAGCGAGGTGAGCCTGGAAAGCCTCTATTCCAACTGGTTGCTGGGCTATTCCAGCCTGCTCGGGCCGATTGCCGGGATCATGGTGGTGGATTACTTCATCATCCGCAAACAGACCCTGGACCTCGCCGGCCTGTACCGCGACGACGTCTATCCGGCCTGGAACGCTGCCGGTTTCATCGCCTTTGGCGTGCCGGTGGTGCTGACCCTGCTGTCGCTGCACAGCACCGCTTTCAGCTGGTTCTACGACTTTGGCTGGTTCACCGGCTCCGCATTGGGCGGGCTGATCTACTACGCCCTCGGCAGCCTCAAGGCGGCCCGCGCGGCCAACCTCAAACCCACCGTGTAGCGCCTATGGCCCGCAGAGGCCAGGCACGTGATGCAGGAGAAGCACATGCAAACCGCTCAGGATGTTCTGCAATCGACCCAACGGCATATCAACGGCGAACGTTTGTGGCAGTCGCTGATGGACCTGGCCCGGCTTGGCGCCACGGTCAAGGGCGGGGTTTGCCGCCTGGCCCTGACCGACCTTGATCGCCAGGCCCGCGACCTGTTCGTCAAATGGACCGAGGAGGCCGGTTGTACCGTCACCATTGACGGCGTTGGCAACATCTTCGCCCGCCGCCCGGGACGCAACCCGCAACTGCCGCCCGTGATGACCGGTAGTCATATCGACACTCAGCCGACGGGTGGCAAGTTCGACGGCTGCTTTGGCGTGCTGGCCGGGCTTGAAGTGCTGCGCACTCTCAATGACCTCAAGGTTGAAACCGAAGCGCCGCTGGAGGTGGTGGTGTGGACCAACGAGGAGGGCTCGCGCTTTGCTCCGTGCATGATGGGTTCGGGGGTGTTTGCCGAGAAATTCACCCTGGCCGAAACCCTGGCCAAGACCGATGCAGAAGGCATCAGCGTTGGCGAGGCGCTCAACGCCATTGGCTATGCCGGGCCACGGCCGGTCAGCGGGCATCCGGTGGGCGCTTACTTCGAGGCGCATATCGAGCAGGGGCCGATCCTGGAAGACCAGCACAAGACCATCGGCGTGGTGCTGGGGGCCCTCGGGCAGAAGTGGTTCGACCTGACCCTGCGCGGCGTCGAGGCCCACGCCGGGCCCACGCCGATGCACCTGCGCAAGGATGCCCTGGTTGGCGCCAGCGCGGTGGTGGCGGCGGTCAACCGCGTGGCCCTGGAGCACCAGCCCCACGCCTGCGGCACGGTCGGTTGCCTGCAGGCCTATCCGGGCTCGCGCAACGTGATCCCTGGTGAGGTGCGCATGACCCTGGATTTCCGTCACCTGGAGCCGGCGCGGCTGGATTCGATGATTGCCCAGGTCAAGGATGTGATCAGTAGCACCTGTCAGCAGCATGGGCTGACCCACAGCCTGACGCCGACGGCGGATTTCCCGCCGCTGTATTTCGACGAGGGTTGCGTGGAGGCGGTGCGCAGCGCGGCCAAGGGCCTGGGGCTGTCGCACATGGATATCGTCAGTGGCGCCGGGCATGATGCGATCTTTGTCGCTGAACTGGGGCCGGCGGGGATGATCTTTGTACCGTGCGAGGGCGGGATCAGCCATAACGAGATCGAGAATGCCGCGCCTGAAGACCTGGCCGATGGTTGCGCGGTACTGTTGCGCTCGATGCTGGCGGCGGCCCAGGCGCTGGCGCGGGGCAGGGAAGCGGCTTGAGCTCAAGGCCCCATCGCTGGCAAGCCAGCTCCCACAGGGAAAGCAGGAGCCACTGTGGGAGCTGGCTTGCCAGCGATGGCCGCGCCGCGGTTCAGAGCCAGCCATCCGCCGCATGCAAGGCAGACAAGGGCTGACGGGTTTTTTTGTCGATGGCTTGCAGAGCGTATAAACTGCTCCCCACTTTGGCCGGTCGCTACCTGAACCGGCACCTGAATCAAGAGAGTCGAGATGGGCGCACAGTGGAAAGCCAAGCATAGAGAAGAAGCAGCCAACGCCAAAGGCAAGATCATGGGCAAGCTGTCCAAAGAGATCCAGATCGCCGCTAAGTCCGGCGCCGACCCGGACATGAACCCGCGCCTGCGCCTGGCCATCGAGCAAGCCAAAAAGGCCTCGATGACCCGCGAGACCCTGGAGCGCGCGATCCGCAAGGGTGCCGGCCTGGATGGCGATGCGGTGCAGTACACCGCTGTGACCTATGAAGGCTTTGCCCCGCATCAGGTGCCGCTGATCGTCGAGTGCCTGACCGACAACGTCAACCGCACCGTGGCGCAGATCCGCGTGCTGTTCCGCAAGGGCCAGTTGGGCGCCTCTGGCTCGGTGGCCTGGGACTTCAACCACGTCGGCCTGATCGAGGCCACGCCGAACAGCCCTGACGCTGACCCGGAAATGGCCGCCATCGAAGCCGGTGCCCAGGATTTTGCCGAAGGCGAAGAAGAGGGCGCGACCCTGTTCATCACCGACACCACCGATCTGGATGCCGTGCAAAAAGCCCTGCCGGGTCAGGGTTTCACTGTGGTTTCGGCGAAAATCGGCTACACCCCGAAAAACCCGGTCAGCAGTTTGAACGACGAACAGATGGCCGAGGTTGAAGCCTTCCTGCAGGCGATTGACGATAACGATGACGTGCAGAACGTTTATGTAGGTCTGGCGGGTTGATGTAAGCCTTCAGGGCCCTATCGCTGGCAAGCCAGCTCCCACAGGTACAGCATGCACCGGACCTGTGGGAGCTGGCTTGCCAGCGATTCAGACGCCGCGAAGCTGCTGACAGGCCTCGTCGAAGCTTGGCCGGCGCATCACCTCAGGCTGCACACAATCCCGCTGCAGTGCCTTCAACGCCTCGCAATCCCCCTCGCAACACGCCAGCAACTCCCCTAGCAAAACCCCAAACGCCAACACCTCGATCCGCTGCAACGCGGCGGCTGCCACACTGCTATCAAGCGGATGAAACGACGCCGCGCCGAAATCCCCCAGCAAGCAATCGCCTTCCTCATCGCACAGCACATTGTGCGCATACAGATCGCCATGGGTAATCCCGTGCCCATGCAGGTGCGCGCCCACGCCAGCAATGGCGCCGGCCAGGCGCCGCACGCAAGCCAGGCTCAAGCGCCGTGGCGGGTATGTATCCCGTGTGCAGGAATCCAGGCTTGGCGGCCCGGCGAGGTTGAACCAGCTCGGCTCGATCAGCTGCATCACCAGCGCCGGCAGGTGCTGGGGGTGGTTGTCGATGCGTCCGGCCAGGCGTACCAGTTGCGGGTGGTCGCCAGCAGCTATGCAGGCGCTCATCTCGTTGAGCGGCAAGCCGTCGCTGGTTATCTCGCCCTTGTACACCTTGACCGCCACCGGCGCTTCTTGGTGTTGCCAGCGGGCTTGATGGATGACACCGGAAGCGCCCTGGCCCACGACCTGTTCAAGGGTGATCTGCTGCCAGTCAATGATGTTGCAATGGCCAGGGTCTTGCGGCGTGCAGTAACCCGCCGCCATGGGGTTGCCGGCATAGGCCAGCCAGGCCAGGCGCGGCATCTGCAGCAGCCATTCGGGCAGGGCTGGCAACTGGTTGGCGGACAGGCGCAGCAGTTCCAGCTGGGTGCAGCGCGCCAGGCTGGCTGGCAGCGCTCGCAGGCGGTTACCGGCCAGCATCAGCTTTTGCAGGTCCGGGCAATCGCCCAGTGCCTCGGGCAAGCGTTCGATACGGTTATCGGTAAGCACCAGCGCCCGCAAACGCGGGGGCAGAGCGGCGCCGCTGACCTGCTCGATCTGGTTGCTCTTGAACCCGACCATCTCCAGCGTCTGGCACTGGCCGATGCTTTCGGGCAGGTGGCGAAAGCGGTTTTGCGAGCAGAACAGCACCTTGAGCTTGCCCAGGCGGCCCAGATCCTCGGGCAAGTCGCTGAGGCGGTTACCGGTCAGGTTGAGCACCTGCAGGCTGTCGGCCAGGTCGAAAATTTCCCGCGGGAACTGTTCCAGCCCGCAGGCCAGGTCGAGGCGGGTAATGCCCGCCAGACGGCCGGCTTTGAGGTCTTCAAGGGTATGCATGGGGGGCGTGGCAGGCTCAAAAATAAACGGCGCCCATCATACCGGCAAGATGCGACTTTAGTCCCATGGCAGACTGGCCGCTGCGGTCCATACTCGAAGCTCGCCCTTTATTAATAACAACAAGTTCAGGGTTTTCATTCGATGACTTATCAGCACAGCTACGCCCGCTCCATCGCCGATCCAGCCAGCTTCTGGGCCGAACAGGCTGACCACCTGGCCTGGTACCGCAAGCCCCTGCACACCCTTGTTGAAAACGCCGACGGCACCCACCAGTGGTTTGCCGACGGCCGGCTCAACAGCTGCTACCTGGCCCTTGATCATCAGATCGAGCAAGGACGTGGCGAGCAGACTGCGCTGATCTACGACTCGCCGGTGACCGGCAGCCAGCAGCAGTTCAGCTACAACCAGCTGCGCGACGAGGTGGCGCGCCTGGCCGGGCTGTTGCGTGCGCTTGGGGTAGAGAAGGGCGATGGGGTGATCATCTACATGCCCATGGTGCCGCAGGCGGCCATGGCCATGCTCGCCTGCGCGCGTATCGGCGCGGTGCATTCGGTGGTATTCGGCGGCTTTGCCGCCAACGAGCTGGCCCTGCGCATCGACGATGCCCGCCCCAAGCTGCTGCTGACCGCCTCCTGCGGGCTGGAGTTCGACCGGGTCATCGAGTACAAGCCGCTGGTGGATCGTGCCTTGCAACTGGCCAAGCACCAGCCGCGTCAGGTGCTGGTGCTGCAACGTCCGCAAGCCACGGCAGCACTGGTCGAGGGCCGCGACCTGGACTGGCTCGAAGCTGTGGCCACGGCCAGCCCGGTGGCGCCGGTGGAGCTGGCCGCCGCCGACCCGCTGTACATCATGTACACCTCCGGCACCACCGGCAAACCCAAGGGGATTGTCCGGGAAAACGGCGGCAACGCCGTGGCCCTGAGCTTTGCCATGCGCCACATCTATGGCATGCAGGCGGGGGACGTGTGGTGGGGGATTTCCGATGTTGGCTGGGTAGTCGGCCATTCGCTGATCGTCTACGGGCCGTTGATGAACGGCTGTACCACGGTGTTCTACGAAGGCAAGCCGATCCGCACCCCGGACGCCGGTGCCTATTGGCGGGTGGTCGAGCAGTACCGGGTCAACGGCCTGTTCTGCGCGCCCACCGCCATGCGCGCGATCCGCAAGGAAGACCCTGACGGCGAACTGCTGCGCCGCTATGACCTGAGCTCCCTGCGGCAGTTGTTCCTGGCCGGTGAGAAGCTCGATTCCAGTACCCATCAATGGCTGGAGGCAACCAGCGGCAAGACCGTGCACGATCACTGGTGGCAGACCGAGACCGGCTGGCCGGTGACCGCGCCCTGCGTGGGCCTTGAAGGCAGTGCGGCGCGGCCGGGTTCGAGCAACCGTGCGGTGCCGGGTTATCACGTGCGGGTGCTCGACGAGGATGGCCACCTGCTGGGCGCCAACCAGCAAGGCTCGATCGTCATTGCCTTGCCGTTGCCGCCCGGTTGCAGCCAGACCTTGTGGGGCGATCACCAGCGTTACCTGGATGCCTACCTGAAGACCTACCCTGGCTATTACCACACCGGCGACGGCGGTTACCTGGATGAAGACGGTTTCGTCTACATCATGGGGCGCACCGACGACGTCATCAACGTCTCCGGCCATCGCCTGTCCACCGGCGAGATGGAAGACCTGGTCGCCCGCCACCCGGCCGTGGCCGAGTGTGCGGTGATCGGCGTGCACGACGAGATCAAGGGCCAGGTGCCGCTGGCGCTGGTGGTGCTCAAGGACGGCCAGGACATCCCGCAGGCGCAGATGCAGAGCGAACTGGTGGCCAGCGTGCGCGAGCAGATTGGCGCCCTGGCGTGCTTCAACCAGGTACGGGTGGTCAAGCGCCTGCCCAAGACCCGCTCGGGCAAGATCTTGCGCGCGGTGCTGCGCAAGATCGCCGATCAGCAGCCGTATACACCGCCCTCGACCCTGGATGATCCGGCGGTGCTGGTGGAGATCGAAGCGGTGTTGGCGAGCTTGGCGCGGGTGGGGTAGTGGCCTCATCGCTGGCAAGCCAGCTCCCACAGGTCTTGCACCAACCTTGAGAACACTGCCAATCCTGTGGGAGCCGGCATTGCCGGCGATCGAGCGCGAAGCGCTCGTAGTTCAGGTCTCAGCAGCCAGCCTGGCGCAACTGCCCCAACCGACTACGGGTGCGGGCCAGGTCGCTGGCGCTGCCGCCGAGGCTGTCGGCCAGCGGTCGGCTACCGATCAGCACCAGGTGCTTGTCCTGGTCGTACAGCACATCCACCAGGTTGACGAAGCGCTGCTGGGCGGCGATCGAGCAGTCTTCAAGGTTTGGCAAGCGCTCGATGATCCAGTGATCAAAATGCCGGGCCAGTTCCAGGTAGTCGATCACCGCCGTGGGCTGTTCGCAGAGTTCGACAAAATCAAACCCCACCGTGCGCTGCTCGCTCAGGTGTGCGCGCAGCGTGCGCTTGCCTACCTCCAGCAAAACCGGCGCGTCACCCGGCTCAGGCAACTGCAAGGCCTGGCGCTGTTCGCGGCTGCCCGGCCACAGGTAATGACCCTGGGTAAAACGCTGCTGGCCAGCAGCGCTGGGCAGGCGACGAAAGTCCTGCTCGCCGCCCACTTCAAGCACGTGCATACGGCGGTTGATCAGGCCGATCACCGGCTCGAAACGTTGGTGATAGAGCGGGTTGGGCAGCAGGCCTTGCGGTGCGTGGTTGGAGGTCACCAGCAAAAATATCCGCCGCGCGAACAAGGCCTGAAACAGCCGGGTGATGAGCATGGCATCGCCAATTTCGTGCACATGGAACTCGTCGAAACACAGCACCTGGCAGTCTTCGAGCAGTTCATCCAGGGTGCAGGCCAGGGCATCGTCCTGATGGCGATGGTCAAACATGCCCTGATGCAGGCGGGCGAAGAAGTCATGAAAGTGCAGGCGGCGCTTGTGGGCCTGGGGCAGGGCCTGGAAGAAACCGTCGAGCAGCCAGCTCTTGCCGCGCCCGACCGCGCCATACAGGTACAGGCTGCGCGCCTGGCCAGTTTCAAGTTGTGCCGCCTGGGCGGCCATATGTTCGATGACGCGCAGTTGGCCGGCGCTCAGGGTGTAGCCGCAGGCTGTGGCCTGGGTGCGAAAATGCTGACGAACGGTCTCCGCCAGGGCGCGGTCATCAGCCGCGGGCGTGCTCAAGCGGCGCAAGGCGCGCAAGGGCGAACGTATCCAGGAAGGGGGCAGGGCAGGCAAACCGGGCTCCTCGGGGCGATGGGACTCAAGGGCCAGCTTGAGCGAGGGCGGCCAATTTAACCAATATGACTGAAGGCGGCCAGTGATCTCGACGGAGGATAGGTGGCGATGTTTATCGCGGGGCAAGCCCGCTCCTACAGAGAAATCTTGTACGCGACTTATACATTTCCTTGCGAACTGGCAGGTTTTTCCTTCACTGCTACCCTCAAGGTCAGATAAATCCTGCATTGAAGGATGACACGGTGAAGGGACGCTCTTTGACAACGCTGCTCGCGTTGCTCTTAGCCAGCACGGCAGGCGCCGTCGATTTCATGGTTGAAGTCAAAGTGCAGGTGCAGCGCGGCTGTGTACTCATTCACCAGCCCCGTGATGCCGGCGCCCAGGCCCTGGGCGTGCTCGACTTCGGCCGCACCGCGCGGCTGGACGACCCGGCCGGCCCGCTCAGCAGCCAACTGGTTGCCGTGCGTGCACCACGCCTGGAATGCAACCCCGACACCGCCTATCAGGTACAGGTCGATGGTGGTCAGCACGGTGGCGTCGGCGAGGTGCGTTACCTGGCCAGCAACCAGCCGACAGCCCGACCCATCCCCTACCGTTTGTATCAGGACCCGGCCTGGCGCATGCCGCTGCCGGTCAATGTCGTCCAGCACGCCCGGGTGCCCGACTCGGGCTCGGTGGCGCTGCCGTTGTATGCGCGTATCGACCGCTTGGCCTACGTACCGGTGGTGGGGCGTTATTCGGATCTGCTCAAAGTCACCGTCACCTGGTAGCCGGGGCGGCGCTTGCTAAAGGAACTGGCAGGATGAAACGGGTATTGCTGTTGAGTGTTGGCCCACTGCTGTTGATCAGCCACGATGCCTTTGCGGCCATGAGCGGGCATATCCAGGCCCAGCTGGTGATCAGCAGCGCCTGCCAGATCAGCGCTGGCCCCGGCGCCCTGCAAACCCCGGGTGGCGGTGTGCTGGACTTTGGCCGCCAGGCCCCGAGCTGGACCAGCCCGTTGCACTCCGGCATCGAAAACAGCACCGGTGACGGCAGCCTGCACGTGCGCTGTAACCCGCAGGTACGGGCTTTCACCGTGAGCATCAACGGCGGTACCAACGGCGATGGTGCCACGCGAAGGCTGAGCAACGGCCGCGAGCTGATTCCCTATGAGCTGTCCGCCGACCCTTCAGGCCGGGCCCATTACGCCATCGGCCAGACCCGCAATTTTTCGGTCAGCAGCGCCGCACAGATTCCGATTCCGATCTATGGTGCAGTAGTCGCCCATCCCAAGGCGCTGCCGGCCGGCATTTACCGTGACACCCTGATGGTGACCCTGGATTGGTAGCATGCAAGGAGTGACTCATGCATCTGAACCTCTCTCGCTTGATTTTCGCAGGCATAGGCCTGGCGCTCGCTGCTCAGGCCCAGGCGGCGACAGTAACCGGCAATATCACCGCCACCCTGACGCTGATCGCCAGTTGCCAGGTCAACGGTGGCGGCGGTGCCAGCGGCCTGAACTTCGGTACGCTGAACTTCGGCACCCAGGAAGCGCTGTTCACGAATGCCCCCGGGCAAGTGCTCGGCGGTGGCGGTGGCGCCATGAGCATTCTCTGCTCCAGCGGTACGGTGCCGGTGATCAAGGTGCGCGCCGGTGCTCATGACAGCCAGTCAGCCGGCGGTAGCCGGGCGCTTTACGACGGCGTCGGCAACTACGTGCCCTATGACTTCTACACCGATTCAGGGCATAGCCAACTGCTGGCTATCGACGACACCATCACGCTGCCGACCAGTACCGGTGCGGCGCAGACGGTCAACCTTTATGGCCTGGCCAAAGGCAAGGCGGGCCTGCCGGCCGGGGTGTACACCGACACGGTGGCGGTCGAGTTGAGTTTCTGAGCCGTGCACCGCGTCTTGCCGGCGCTGCTGGCCCTGGTCGCCGGCAGCCTGCCGTTGCCGTTGGCGGCGGTCACCACCAGCACCTTTCAGGTCAGTGCCACGGTGGCCTCCGGTTGCCTGGTGGTGGGCGCGGTGAGCAACTACGGCAGCCTGGATTTCGGCAGTTATTCGGCGCTGTCGACCAGCAGCGTGAGCACCGCCCTGGGCGGAACGACGGTGACCCTGCAATGCACGCCGGGGGTAAGCCTGAGCATGAGCGTCGATGCCGGATTAAACAGCGCCAGTGGTACGCGCAACCTCAAACGCAGCAGCGGTACCTCGCTGGTGGCCTATCAACTGTTTCGCGATGCCGGCTTCAGCCAGAGCCTGGGCATCAACCAGAGCGTGGCGGTGAGCTACAGCGACCCTGCGGCCATCAGCTTGCCGGTTTACGCCCGGGCCCAGTTGACCGGCACTCTGCCGGCCGGCAGCTATACCGATGTGGTGCAGGTGGTGCTGACCTTTTGAGCCGCGCCGCTGAATGACTTGGATAATAAGGAGTGTGTGCATGGGAGTAGGCGCTGGCAGTTCGCGCTTGGGTTACAACCTCTTGGCTTGCGCGGTTGCCCTGTTGGGCAGTGCACCGTTGCAGGCCGCCACTTCGGTACTGATCTGGCCGATCGATCCAGTGCTGGAGGCCAATCAGAAAGCCGGGGCGCTGTGGTTGGAAAACCGCGGCGACGCACCGGCCAACCTGCAGGTCCGGGTGTTCGCCTGGCGCCAGGGCGAGTTCGACGATCAGTACCAGGCCCAGCGCGAGATCATCGGCAGCCCGCCGGTGGCCAATATCGCCCCCGGGCAAAAGCAGTTGATCCGCCTGACCCGCACCGGCAACTCGCCGGTCGGCCAGGAGCAGGCCTACCGCATCATCATCGATGAAATTCCCCCGGCCTTGCCGGCGGTGGCCAGCGCCGACAAGGCCCAGGCCGCGATCCGCTTTCAGATGCGTTACTCGGTGCCGCTGTTTGTCTATGGCGAGGGACTGTGGGGCAAGCCGGACGCCAGCGGCCCGCGCGGCGACAGCGGGGTGGGCAAGCCGGCGCTGAGCTGGCGCCAGGTGTCGGTGCAGGGCAAGCCCTATGTGGAAATCCGCAACAGCGGGCCGGTGCACGCACGCCTGACCGATGTGGTGCTGCAGCAGGGCGGCCAGAGCCGGCCGCTGGTCGAGGGCCTGCTCGGCTATGTGCTGCCCGGCGCGGTCATGCGCTGGCCGGCGCCGCAGACGATGAGCGCCGCCTCGGTGCTCAAGGGCCGGGTCAATGGCCAGGAGCCGGCGCAAACCTTGAGTCAGGGCCAATGAGCCACTGCTAGCAGCAAGGGGCCAGGGAGGACCCGGTAATGGTCGGATACGGTGTGTGAGGCTCTTTTCGGCGCTGCAGGCCTGTGGCCTGACCGTGCTGGTTTGTGGCTCGCTGCTGGCCGGCGACCTGCCGCCGCCCCCGGCCAGCCTCGAAGCGGTTGCCGATGCGCCGTTGTTCCTGGAACTGCTGGTCAACCAGATGAGCAGCCCTGAGCTGGTAGCGGTGCAGCAGCGCGCCGGGCGCCTGTACATGGCCACGGCCGATTTGCACGCGGCCGGTATCGAACTGCCTGGCGAGTACGGCGCCGAAGTGGCCCTGGACAGCATCCCCGGGCTGCATACCGACTACGACAGCCAGGGCCAGCGCCTGCTCTTGCAGGTGCCGGCCAACTGGCTGCCGACCCAGCGCATCGGCAGCCGCCAGTTGTACCCGGCCAGCGAAGCGCGCAGCAGCTTCGGTGCATTGCTCAACTATGACCTGTACCTCAACGACACCGACGACGGTGGTCGCTATCTCGCGGCCTGGAACGAGCTGCGCCTGTTCGACAGCTGGGGCACGCTGTCGACCACCGGCCAGTGGCGCCAGTCCCTGGGTGGCAACGATTACGCCGCCAGCCAGGAAGGTTTTCGCCGCTACGACACCACTTGGCGCTATACCGACGAAGCGCGCCTGCTGACCCTGGAGCTCGGCGACGTGATCAGTGGCGCCTTGCCCTGGACCGGCTCGGTGCGCCTGGGCGGCCTGCAACTGTCGCGTGATTTTGCCGTACGCCCGGACCTGGTCACCTACCCGTTGCCGGCCTTTGCCGGTGAAGCGGCGGTGCCGTCCTCGGTGGACCTGTTCATCAACGGCTACAAGAGCTCCAGCGCCGAGCTGCAACCGGGCCCTTACACCCTGACCAATGTGCCGTTCATCAATGGCGCCGGTGAGGCCGTGGTGGTGACCACCGATGCCCTGGGCCGCCAGGTATCGACCACCTTGCCGTTCTATGTCACCAGCAGCTTGTTGCAGAAGGGCCTGGCGGATTTCTCGGTCGCTGCCGGTAGCCTGCGCCGGGATTACGCGATTCGCGACTTTGCCTACGGCCCGGGGGTTGCCGCCGCCAGCCTGCGCTATGGCCTGAGCGACAGCTTCACCCTCGAAAGCCACGCCGAGGCGGCCGAGTCCCTGGCCCTCGGCGGGCTGGGCGGCAACTGGCAGGTGGGCAACTGGGGCGTGGTCAACACGGCCCTGAGCCAAAGCCGTTTCGACAGCCGCAGCGGCGAGCAGCTGAGCTTCGGCTACCAGTACAACAGCCAGCGCCTGGGCTTTAACTACCAGCGCCTGCAACGGCGGGGCGACTACGCCGACCTGTCGCTGGTCGACAGCCCCTACACGCGCCTGAGCCAGCGCAGCGAGCAGGTGACCTTGAGCCTTAACCTGGAGCGGTACGGTAGCCTCGGTGCCGGCTACTTTGATGTACGTGCCGGCGACAACTCGCGGACCCGCTTGCTCAACCTCAGCTGGAGCAAGCCACTGTGGGGCAATAGCAGCCTGTACCTGTCGGCCAACCGTGAAATCGGTGACAGCCAGTGGGCGCTGCAGGCGCAACTGGTGGTCCCGTTCGACCTGCGTGGCACCCTGAGCTTCAGCGTCGAGCGCAACAAGGACGGCGAGCGCCAGCAACGGGTCAACTACAGCCGCGCGGTGCCCAGCGAAGGCGGGGTCGGTTTCAACCTCGGTTACGCCGATGGCGACCGCGAAGCCTATCGCCAGGCCGACGTCACCTGGCGTCTGCAGTCCGTGCAACTGCAGGCCGGCGCCTATGGCAGCAGCGCCAGCATGACCCGCTGGGCCGATGCCAGCGGGTCGCTGGTGTGGATGGACGCTGGGGTGTTCGCCGCCAACCGCATCGACGATGCCTTTGTGGTGGTCAGTACCGAAGGCTTTGCCGACGTACCGGTGCGTTACGAGAACCAGCTGGTCGGTCGCACCGACCGCAACGGCCACCTGCTGGTGCCCTGGAGCAGCGCCTACTACCGGGCCAAGTACGAGATCGACCCCATGGAGCTGCCGGCCAATGTCCAGACCCCTGAGGTCGAGCAGCGCGTGGCCGTGCGTCGTGGCAGCGGCTACCTGCTGGAGTTCCCCCTGCAACGGGTGGTGGCGGCGAGCATCGTCCTGGTCGATGGCCACCACCAGGAACTGCCCTTGGGCAGCCAGGTGCGCCACGAGCAGAGCGGGGCGCTGGCGGTGGTCGGTTGGGACGGGCTGGTGTATCTGGAGGGGCTGGCTGCGGACAACAGCCTGCAGGTACAGATTGCCAATGGCGGCAGTTGCCGGGTGCAGTTCACGCTGGCGCCCGAGCAGGACCAGGTGCCGCTGATCGGCCCGCTGGTGTGCCAATGAAGCGCCTGCTCGCGCTGCTGGCGTTATTGCTCAGCCAGCAGGCGCAGGCGCTGTGCTCGGTGGTCGATACCGCGCCGGCAAGCTTTGGCAGCGTCAGCTCGACCCTGGTGCGCACCACCGTACAGTCGGCTTCGACCCTCAATGCCGGGCTGCAATGCACAGGTTCCCTGGCGAGCCTGCTGGCCAGCGACGATCATTTCTATGCCACCTTCACCCCGCCCGCAGGTAGTACCGGCTTGCTCGGGCCCTCCGGCGATGTGATCACCTATACCCTGTACGCCAACAACACCAGCAACTTCCCGATCGCCCGCAGCCTGCCCTACGATTTTGCCCGCAACGGCATCATCGATGCCCTCGGCCTGCTCAACGGCACCACACCCAAGGCGGTGCCGATCTACCTCAAGAGCCTGACCGGCAGCAACGTCGCCGCCGGTTTCTATCAGGAAACCTTCTCGGTGTACTGGGACATCAGTTACTGCTGGGGCCTGGGCGTGGGCAGTATCTGCCTGGGCCGGCAAAACCTCACCGGCACCACCAACCTGACCGTGAGCCTGACCGTGACCAATGACTGCCAGATCACCAGCCCCAATATCAGCTTCGGCAGTGCGCCGGTGGTCGGCGGCTTCAGCACGGTCAACAGCAACGTCAACGTCTCCTGCACCAAGGGCAGCAACTACAGCGTGGGCCTGGACGACGGCCAGAACGTTTCCGCCGGGCGGCGGCGGATGAAATCGGCGGCCAACAATTACCTCGCCTATGACATCTTCAAGAGCGCCGGCAGCGTGCGCTGGGGCAGCGTTACCACTGCCCGTCGGGCCAGCACCGATGCCGACATCAATCCCGGCGCGGGCACCGGTACCGGCAGCCAGGTGTTCAACTACAACGCCAAGGTCTACACCGACCAGAGCACCCCCCCAGCCGGTACCTACCTGGACAACGTGATACTCGACGTGCAGTTTTGAGCCGGCGCCCCTTCAGTCAGCCACCAGTAACCCAGGGCCAGGGCGTTGAGCAGGGCGCCGTAGGCACACACCCACAGCCAGCCGCCCCAGGCGTAGACCAGGGTCGAGGTCAGCGCGCCGAAGGCACTGCCCACTGAATAGAACAGCATGTAGGCGGCAGTCAGGCGGCTGTGGGTGGCTTCGGGCAAGCGGTAGATCAGGCTCTGGCTGGCGACGTGCACGGCCTGCAGGCCCAGGTCGAACAGCACCACGCCGAGCAGCAGCGCCCACAATGAGTAGCCGGTCAGGGCGATGGCCGCCCAGGACGCCAGCATCAACAGCAACGAGCCGCCACTGACCCATTGGCCCAGGCCGCGATCCACCAACGCTCCGGCCCGTGCCGCGGCCAGTGCGCCGGCTGCTCCAGCCAGGCCGAACAGGCCGACTTCACTGGTCGATAACGACAGTGGCGGGGCGCTCAAGGGCAGCACCAGTGGCGTCCACAAGACCATCGCCGAGGCGAAGCTGAGCAGGGCCAGCAGCGAGCGTCGGCGCAGCAGCGGCTCATCGCGCAACAGCAGCGCCAATGAGCGGATCAGTTCGCTGTAGCGGGTGGGCGCCTGCGCCGGTTCCTGGCGCGGCAGCACGCGCCAGAGCAACGCGGCGATCACCAGCGTCAGGGCCGCCGACAGCCAGTAGATCGAGCGCCAGCCGGCCAGGTCGGCCATGGCCCCGGACAAGGTGCGGGCGAGGAGGATGCCGATCACGATACCGCTGGTGATCACCCCCACCACCTGGCCGCGTTCGCTGGCCGCCGACAGCGTGGCGGCATAGGCCACCAACACTTGCGTGACCACTGCCAGCAAGCCGCTCAAGCCCATGCCGAGCAGCAGCCAGGGGGTACTCGGTGCCCAGGCAATCAGCAGCAAGGCCAGGGCCGACAGCAGTGACTGGCCGACAATCAGCCGCCGCCGGTTGAGACGATCGCCCAGCGGCACCAGCAGCAACAGGCCCAGGCCATAGCCGACCTGGGTCAGGGTCACCACCAGGCCGACCAGGCCCGGGTCGATGGCAAATTCCCGGGCCATGGCTTCCAGCAAGGGTTGCGCGTAATAGACATTGCCCACCGCCAAAGCGCAGGCCACGGAAAACAGCAAGACGACGGCGGACGACAATCGATGTGCGGGCTGCATGGGGTTCAATCCTTCTGGTTGCATAATGAAACCAGTTGTACGCTAGATAAACTGGTTTTATATTGCAACCACTTTCATTGGCGAGATTTCCCATGGTCCAACGCACCCGCCTGCAAGACGCCGAATGCCCGGTGGCCCGTTCCCTCGACGCCATTGGTGACTGGTGGTCGCTGCTGATCGTGCGTGATGCCTTCGATGGCTTGAAGCGCTTCAGTGAGTTCCAGCGCAACCTCGGCCTGGCCAAGAACATCCTCAGCACCCGTCTGCGCCAGTTGGTCGAGCACCAGATCTTCGAACTGGTGCCGGTGTCCGAGGGCAGTGCCTATCAGGAATACGTGCTCACCGAAAAGGGCCTGGGCCTGTTCCCCTTGATCGTCGGCTTGCGCCAGTGGGGCGAGGCGTTCTACTTCGCTGCGGGTGAAGCCCATTCGCAACTGGTCGACCGGCAACACGGCCAACCGGTCAAGGCCCTGGAACTGCGTGCGGCCGACGGCCGCCTGCTCGGCCCGCACGACTGTGTACGGCTGCCGGCCAGGGGCTGAACCTGGCAGCCAGCTACAACCGTCACGGCAGCCACGGGCAAGACGGCCATTGCCTCAACGCGCAGAGTAGGACCACTGTCATCCTTCTGCTCGAGGTCTTTTGCCATGTCGCTCAACGACACGCTCAGTGCGCACCTGAATCGCGGCACGGTCGGCTTTCCCACCGCCCTTGCCAGTACCATCGGCCTGATCATGGCAAGCCCGGTGATCCTCACTGCGACCATGGGCTTCGGCATTGGCGGCAGTGCCTTCGCCGTGGCCATGCTGATTGCCGTGGTGATGATGCTGGCGCAGGCGACCACCTTTGCCGAGGCGGCGTCGATCCTGCCGACCACCGGTGCGGTCTACGACTACATCAACTGCGGCATGGGGCGCTTTTTCGCCATCACCGGCACGCTGTCGGCCTACCTGATCGTCCACGTCTTTGCCGGCACCGCCGAGACCATGCTGGCCGGGGTCATGGCCCTGGTGAACTTCGAGCACCTCAACACCCTGGCTGAATCGGCCGGTGGTTCGTGGCTGTTGGGTGTGGGGTTCGTGATCATCTTCGCCATCCTCAATGCCTTCGGCGTCAGTGCGTTCGGCAAGGCCGAGATCATCCTCACCTTCGGCATGTGGACCACCTTGATGGTCTTTGGCGTGCTCGGCCTGGTGGCCGCGCCAGCCGTGGAGCTGGAGGGCTGGTTCGGGGTGTCGCTGGTGGGCACCGACCTGGTGACCATCCTCTCGCTGGTGGGCATGGCGATGTTCATGTTCGTCGGCTGCGAGTTCGTCACGCCGCTGGCCCCGGACCTGCGCCAGTCGGCGCGGAGCATGCCGCGAGCCATGGCCCTGGGCCTGCTCGGGGTGGCGACGTGCATGTTCATCTACGGCGCGGCGATGAAGCGCCAGGTCGAGAACCTGTTGCTCGATGCCGCCAGCGGCGTGCACCTGCTGGATACGCCCATGGCCATCCCGCGGTTTGCCGAACAGGTGATGGGCGATATCGGCCCGCTGTGGCTGGGTATCGGCTTTCTGTTCGCCGGTGCTGCGACCATCAACACGCTGATGGCCGGGGTACCGCGGATTCTCTACGGCATGGCCGTCGATGGCGCCTTGCCCAAGGTCTTCACCTACCTGCACCCGCGCTTTAAAACGCCGCTGCTGTGCATCCTCGTCGCCGCCTTGATTCCATGCCTGCATGCCCTGTGGCTGGGTGGCAACACCGACCGCATCATGCACCTGGTGCTGGCGGCGGTGTGTGCCTGGAGTACCGCGTATTTGCTGGTGACCCTGTCGGTGGTGATCCTGCGCATCCGCCGCCCGGACCTGCCACGGGCCTACCGCTCACCGCTGTTCCCGCTGCCGCAGATCCTGTCGAGCGTGGGGATTGTCCTGGGCATGTGGTTCATCACCCCGCCAGGCATGGACCCGGCCGACATCTACGTGCCCTTCGGCCTGATGCTGGCCGGTACGGCGGTGTACGCGCTGTTCTGGACGCTGGTGGTACAGAAGGTCAATCCGTTCAAGCCAGCCTCGGTGGAAGAGGTGCTGGCGCGGGAATTCGCTCATCAACCGGGGACTGCACATGGCCATTACCCTGCGTCATCTGTGGCAAAGGCTGTCTGAACGGGCGCCGGCCGGCTATCGGCCGGGGCTGACCCTTGAGCGGGTGCGGCGCAACCTGGGCCTGGAGCGCTTTGAGGTCGTCGCCCCCGGCCTGGGCCGCTTCGACTGGGCCGGGCAGGCGGTGCAGGTGCGCGAGCGCTGTGAAGCGCAATTGCTCATGCACCTGGTGCTGACCGAGTTCAGCCTGACCCTGCCTGCCACCGGCCAGGGCAATGCCCGCCTGGTGCTGCACCACCGCGGGTCACTGCGGCGCACCGGGCTGCAGGTTCGCCTGCGCAAGGGCGAGCTGGCATTGCAGGCTGAACTGCAACGCCGCCTGCAGGCAGATAGCGCATTGCTGCAAGCGTTGATGCCGCTGGACTTCAAGCGCCTGTTGCTGCAACGGTGCGACGGCCAGTGGACCCTGAGCCTCGAACACATCGGTGCCAGCGAGGTGGTCAACCGCCTGCCGGCCTTTCGTCGCTACATTCGCCTGAGCCCCGAGCAACGCCAGCACCTGCTGGCCGCGCTGCAAGGCTTGCCGGCGCTAGTGGCCGGGCTCTGACCCGGCCACCTGGCATCAAACCTGCTTTCACCCTGGCTGCTTGACGCAAGTTGCGCGCACATAGATAACATGTTAACTATTGACCAACAAAAACAAGATGCCACTGTGGAGGTACCCATGAGTATCCATCACGCCAGCAGCCCTGCGCTGGAACGCTGGAACGCAACGATGCAGAACATCTGCGGGGTGTACGAGACGGAACTGGCGTTCAACCCCTCGCTGTTCATCGGTGAGATTTCCACCTGGTCGCGCGGCGGCCTGGCCCTGGCCAACCTGCGCACCAATGCCGGGCTGATCCGCCGCAAGGGCCTGAACAGCGACCGCGACAACGACCAGCACTGCTTTCTGGTCAGCCAGCGCACCGGCTTTTCGCAGATCACCCAGAACGGCCTCAGCATCCAGCTGGCACCGGGCGAAATGCTTCTGATGGACGCTGCCGGCGCTTGCGAAATCATGCCCTTCGGCCTGATCGAACACGCCTCGCTGTCACTGTCGCGGGCCGAGGTGTGCAAGCAACTGGGCAGCGACAGCCGCACCTTCGGCAAGATCTCCCAGACCCGTGCCTGCGGGCGCATGCTGCACCTGTTGATGGACCAGCTGTGCAAGGAGCAAAGCGCCGGCGAAGACGAGCAGGGCGAGGGCCAGGCGCTGCACAGTGCCTTCCTGTCGTTGCTCGGTTCGGCCCTTGAGGGCAGCGACGATCCGGCGGCCCTGCCGGCCTCGTTGCAGGGCGCCAACTTGCGCAGCTATGTGCAAAAAATCATCGATGACTCCCTGGGTCAGGCCAACCTGACCCCGGTCAACCTCGCCAACCGCCTGAACATTTCCGTGCGCCACCTTTACCGCCTGTTCGAAGAGCAGGGCGACAGCGTCTGCCGTTACATCCAGCGCGCGCGCCTCAAGCGTAGCGCCGCCGACCTGGCTAACCCGGTGCTCAAGCGCGAGTCGATCACCACCATCGCCTACAAATGGGGCTTCACCGACTCGGCGCACTTCAGCCGTTCGTTCAAGAAGCAGTTCGAGCAGTCGCCCAAGGACTACCGCGCCAGCAGCCTAGCCTGATCGTTGTTTCAACTGTGTTGACTTGACCGCAGGATGCGGTCTGTATAGGCTCGCTCAGGCTGGCTACCTACCGATAGGTAGGTTTAATGGTAAACACCAGCCAGTTGCCGTTTTTATCTGGAATCGAGCCTATGCACAGTACAGCCCCCACGCCGACCGCCCAGGTCGGCTTCGCCATTTCCCTGGCCCTGATCGGCGCCCTCGGGCCCTCGGCAGTCGACATGTACCTGGCAAGCATGCCGAGCATTGCCAGCGAGTTCGCCACCTCCTATGCCGGGGTGCAGCTGACCCTGACCGTGTTCCTCCTGGCCATGGGTGCCGGGCAGCTGTTGTTCGGCCCGCTGGTCGATACCCTCGGCCGGCGCCGGCCATTGCTCGCCGGTTTGCTGGTGTTCGTCTGCAGTTCCCTGGCCGCTGCCGCCGCGCCAGACCTCAACAGCCTGCTGCTGGCGCGCTTCATCCAGGGCCTGGGCAGTGCCCTGACCCTGGTGGTGATCATGAGCATGGTTCGCGATGTCGCCGAAGGCGCAAGGGCGGCGCAGATCTTCGCCTTGCTGATGACCATCGAGGGCCTGGCACCGGTGATCGCCCCGGCGCTGGGCGGCTTTGTCGGTGCGCACTTTGGCTGGCGGGCGATCATGCTGGTGCTGGCGGCATTGGCGGTGCTGGTACTGATCAACTCGGCCGTGATGCTCAAGGAGACCTTGCCCGAGGACCAGCGCATGGCCTGGCAGCCCCGGGAATTCCTGCGTACCTATGGGCGTATCGCCTGCGACCGCCAGTTCCTGCGCCCGGCCCTGGCCTTGTCGGCGGTGTTCTTCTTTCTGTTTGCCTACATCGGCGGTGCGGCCTTGGTTTACCAGGAGCATTTCGGGCTGTCGGTGGAAGCCTTCGGCACACTGTTCGGGGCCACCGGCGTGGCCATTTTGCTCGGTGCCGTCAGCGCCGGCCGCCTGGTGGCGCGCAAGGGCCTGGTGCGTCTGGCCCGCTGGGGCGCGGCGTGCATGTTGGTCGGTGCCGTGCTGGTGCTGGCTGGCGCACTGAGTGCGGCGGGGCTGGTGGGTATCGTTGCCGGCATGGCCGTGGCCATGTTCGGCCTGGGCATGGCCGAGGCGACCCTGATGTCGCTGGTGATGGCGTCGCAGAGCAAGGCCCTGGGCTCGACCGCCGCCTTGCTCGGCGCCTTCCAGTTGATCATTTCGTCGTTCGCCACGCCATTGTCGGGCATCATGGCGCCTTTGGGTGCGGCGCACTGGGCGCTGTTGCTTGGCGTCTCGGCGGTGTGCGTCGCGCTGCTGGTGCACATCAGCACCCGCCATGCCGAGCCGCACCTGCACAGCCTGGCTGGGCATTGATCCGTATTTGTTGTGGGAGACACCGCTATGAGAAGCCTGACGCCGTCGGCGGAAAAAATCTGCGCGATTGCCGTCGAGCAGTTTGCCGAACTGGGTTATGACGCCTCGTCGCTGAACGATATCGCCGCCGCTGCAGGCATGCGCAAGCCGTCGTTGTATGCGCATTTCGCCGGCAAGGATGACCTGTTCCAGGTGGTCTATGCACGGGCCCTGCACGCGGAGCATGAGTACCTGGAGGCCTGCTTTGCCGAGAAGGTGACGGCCGGGGAATTGCCGGGGCAGCGCTTTGCCGAGCGTTTGAACCAACGTTACCAGGCGTCGGCGCACTTGCGCTTCATGCTGCGCACGGCGTTCTTTCCACCGAGTGAATTGCGGCCGGTGATCTGCGCCGGGTTCGAGGCGTACCTGGCGCGTTTGGGCGAGTTGTTCACCCAGGCATTGCGCCGCTATGCGTCAGCGCTGGATGAGCAGCAGCAACGCTTGTATGGCGATGCCTACCTGGGGATTGTCGACAGTTTGAATGTCGAATTGATCTATGCGGGGGCGGGGGCGTTCGAGCGGCGCTTGGCGGCATTGTGGCGCTTGTTTGGGGAATCGTTGGCCAGGCTTTAGGGCCTCATCGCTGGCAAGCCAGCTCCCACAGGTTCGGTGCATGCAGTCCTTGTGGGAGCTGGCTTGCCAGCGATGCTTTTTGTCAGGCTACTGCAAAGTAATGCTTCACAAAGCTCTCGCTGAGAATCTCCCACAACACCGGCGTGCCCTTGGTCACGAACCAGCTGTCACCCTGGTTGTAGGTGCGGCTGACGCCGCTCGCTTCGTCGGTCAAGCGCACTTGGCCGGTGACCACCACGGCCTGTTCATTGAACGGGTAGACCATGCGGAATTTGCCCGTGGTGGTGCCAAAATAGGCGCTGCTGACCGGGTCGGTGGGGGCACCGAAGGTCATTTTTCCGAAGGCGCGCACTTCGCCTTCGAGTATCTCAGAGCCCAGGTCGGCAACGGTGCCCCAGGCGTCGAGTTCGCTGAGCTGGAGGTTCTGTTTAACAGCAGTCAGGGTCATGGCAGTGTTCCTTGAGGGTTGAAAACAATGGGTTTCAGCGCCGGCCATTCCAGTAGCCGGACAACTGGTGCCAGGACTTGCCGGCGGTCAGCAGCACCGCGCGCAGTGAGTCCTTGGCCGGGATGGTCGGGCGTGGCACCGAACTGATCAGGTCATAGCGCGCAGAGCCTTCGCTCATGCCTTCGGCCAGTACCTTGCAGATGATGTGGCTTGGGGTGACGCCAAAACCGGAATAACCTTGCACGTAAAACGCGTTGCGCCGACCGGGCAGGGTGCCGATCTGCGGGAACAGGTTGGGGCTGCACGCCATCGGCCCGCCCCAGGCCAGGTCGATCTTCACGTCCTTGAGGTAGGGGAAGATCTTCAGCATCAGGTTGCGGTTCCAGGCCTTGAGGTCGCGCGGGATGTGCTCGACCAGCGGTGTGGCGGCACCGAACAACAGGCGGTTTTCGTTGGTCACGCGGTAGTAGTCGATCACCGGGCGGATGTCGCTGTAGGCGCCGCGAATCGGGCTGATGCGCTGGATCAGTTCGTCCGGCAGCGGCTCGGTCATCATCTGGAAGGCGTAGGTGTTGATGGTCGAGCGGTGCAGCTCCGGCTCCAGTTTGTTGAGGAAACTGTCGCAGGCCCACAGCAGCTTGCTGGCGGTCACCGAACCGCGCCCGGTGCGTACGCGAATGCGCTCGCCGTACTGCACCTGCAGCGCCGGGCTGTTCTCGAAGATGCGCACGCCGTGTTCGCTGAGGGCCTTGGCTTCACCGAGCAACAGGTTCAGCGAGTGCACATGGCCACCGCCCATGTGCAGCAGGGCACTGCTGTAGGCGTCGGAGCCGATGATCTGCTTGACCTCGCTGCCACCGAGAAAGCGGATCTCGTGCTGGGAGTTGACCGACTTGAAGTCCTTTTCCCAGGCGCGCAGGGTCTTTTCCTGGCGGGCATTGAAGCCCATGTAGCCGTAGCCATGGCAGAAGTCGGCATCGATGGCGTACTTGGCAATGCGCTGCTTGATGATGTCGGCGCCCAGGTCGCTGATCTCGAAGATCTGCCGCAAGCCATCGTCGCCGACGTGCTGCTTGATCTTCTCCAGGTCGTGGCCGATGCCGGCCATGATCTGCCCGCCATTGCGCCCGGTGCCGCCAAAGCCCAGGTACCGGGCTTCGAGCACGACGATGTTGGTGATGCCTTTTTCCGCCAGCTCCAGGGCCGTGTTGATCCCGGAAAAACCGCCGCCGATGATGACCACGTCGGCGTCCACGTCTTCTTCCAGGGTCGGGAAGCTGAGGTTGTATTTTTTGGTGGCGGTGTAGTAGGTCGGCGTTTCGATGTTGATCATGGCGCTGCCTGAAAAGTGAAGTACTGATGGGCTCTATTAAGGCCCTGCGCCGCGCTGGCGTCTTGATCCTGCCTGCCGCCGGGCTTGACTGGCGGTGCCAGGGCTGTGGCAAGGCGTTGATTTTGTTAAAGTGTTAACAAAATAGCCTGATGATTAGCCAAGCCATGCCCCAACCGCGCCCGTCCCTGACCCTGACCTTGTTGCAAGCCCGCGAAGCGGCCATGCGTTTCTTTCGACCCTCGCTCAACCAGCACGGGCTCACCGAGCAGCAGTGGCGGGTGATCCGTATCCTGCACCAGCAGGGCGAAATGGAGATCTACCGCCTGGCGGACCTGGCCTGCATCCTCAAGCCGAGCATGACCGGGGTGCTGGTGCGCATGGAGGCGGCCGGGCTGGTCAGCCGGCGCAAGGCCGAGCAGGATCAGCGCCGGGTGCTGATCAACCTGGCGGCCAAGGGCGAGGAGATTTTTGCCTCGATGAGCCAGTGCATGGAGAGCAACTATCGGCGTATTCAGGAGCAGTTCGGGGAGCAGAAGCTGCAGGCGTTGCTGGGCTTGCTGGAGGAGTTGAAGCAGGTGGGGCGGTGACCGCATCGCTGGCAAGCCAGCTCCCACAAGGTCTTCTGTAAACCTAACCTGTGGGAGCTGGCTTGCCAGCGATGAGGCCAGTACAGTCAATACACAGAAGGGCCGGATGAAGCCGGCGCCACCCCCCCCTTGAACCTGCCCGCCAACCCCTGCAAGCCGCGCATCAGCACCGTGGTATCCACCCCCACCGCGACAAACCCGGCGCCCAGCTCCAGGTAGCGCCGTGCCAAGGCCTCATCGGCACTGAGAATCCCTGCTGCCTTGCCGGCCTTTTGAATCTGCCCGATCGCCTGTTCAATCGCCGCCTGCACCTCAGGGTGCCCGGGATTGCCGCGATACCCCATGGACGCACTCAGGTCCGCCGGGCCGATGAACACCCCGTCAACCCCCTCGACGGCGGCAATCGCATCCAGGTTCTGCAGCCCTTCAAGGCTCTCGATCTGCACCAGCAAGCACATCTGCTCATCGGCCTGGTCGAGATAACCGGGGATGCTGTTCCAGCGCGATGCCCGCGCCAGGGCACTGCCGACGCCGCGCACGCCGTTGGGCGGGTAGTGCATGGCGCGTACCAGTTGGCGTGCCTGTTCGGCGCTTTCGACCATAGGCACCAACAGGGTTTGCGCGCCGATATCCAGCACCTGCTTGATCAGCGCGGTGTCGCCGATCACCGGGCGGATAATTGCCTGGGCCGGGTAGGGGGCGATGGCCTGCAACTGGCCGAGCATGCCGCGCAAGTCGTTGGGGGCGTGCTCGCCGTCGATCAGCAGCCAGTCGAAGCCTGCGTTGGCGGCAAGTTCTGCGCAGTACGGCTCGGCGAGGCCGAGCCACAGGCCGATTTGCGCCTCGCCGCGTTGCAGGCGTTGTTTAAAACGGTTGATGGGCATGTCCATGGGCAAGTCCTCAAACGAAACGGCAGGCAATCGAACCGAGCATGTCGTAGTCGACATGGAAGGTATCGCCCGGGTTGGCCGCCACCGGGCGGGTGAAGGAGCCAGCGAGGATGATCTGCCCGGCTTCGAGGGTGACGTCGTACGGCGTCAGTTTGTTGGCCAGCCAGGCGACACCCTTGGCCGGGTGATTGAGCACCGCCGCCGAGACCCCGGACTCTTCGATCACGCCATTGCGGTAGAGCACCGCCGGCACCTTGCGCAGGTCGATATCGCCCGGGCGCACCGCGCGCCCGCCCATGACCACGCCGGCGTTGGCGGCGTTGTCGGAGATGGTGTCGAAGACCTTGCGCGTGGCCTGGGTCTGCGGGTCGATCTGCTGGATGCGCGCATCGATGATCTCCAGCGCCGGGATCACCCATTCGGTGGCGTCGAGCACATCGAACAGGGTCACGTTCGGCCCCTTGAGCGGCTTGCCGAGGACAAAGGCCAGCTCGACCTCGACCCGCGGCACGATAAAGCGCTGGAAGGGGATGTCGCTGCCTTCGTCGAAGAACATGTCATCGAGCAGCGCGCCGTAGTCCGGCTCGCTGATGTTCGACGACACCTGCATGGCCCGCGAGGTCAGGCCGATCTTGTGGCCGACCAGCTTGCGCCCGTCCTGGATCTTTTGCGCGACCCAGGCACGCTGGATGGCATAGGCGTCTTCGATGCTGATGCCCGGGTGCTCCAGGGAGAACTGCCGCACCTGTTCGCGGCTGCGTTCGGCGCGGTCGAGCTGGGCGGCGGCTTGTAGGATCTGGCTGTGGTCAAGCATGGCTGAATCTCTTACTGAGGGTTGACGATGGCAGCCTTGGTGCGCAGCACCAGCAAGCCGCCGAGGGTGATGAACAGCGCCAATACGTACAGGGCCAGGCTGGCGCTCTGGGTGGTGTCGCGCATCCAGCCGATCAGGTAGGGGGCAAGGAACGAGGCGATGCTGCCGAACGAGCTGATCAGGGCGATACCGGCAGCCTGGGTGGTGTTCGAAAGGAACGCCGGTGGCAGTTGCCAGAACATCGGCAAGGCGGCGCTGGCGCCCATGCCGGCGATGATCAGCCCGCCCAGGACCATGACGGCATTGCCTGGCGCCAGGCCCGCCACGGCAATGCCGATGGCCGACATCAGCAGCGGTACGCACAGGTGCCAGCGGCGTTCACGCTGACGGTCCGAGGAGCGGCCGCAGGCGATCATGAAGAAGCACCCGGCCAGGTACGGCACGGCGCTGAGCAACCCGACCCGGCCATCGCTGCCGATGCCGGCGCCGTGGATCAGGGTCGGCATCCAGAACGCCAGGGTGTTGACCGCCAGCATCACCGCAAAGTACACCGCCACCAGCAGCCAGACCTGGCTGTCGCGCAGGATGCCGGCGAACGAGGTGATGGATTTGCGCTGTTCTTCCTGGCTCAGTTGCTCGCGCAGTTGCTGTTTCTGGTTGCCGTTCAGCCAGCTGACGCTTTCGAAGCTGTCGGGCAGGCACTTGAGCACCACCAGGCCGAGCAACACCACCGGTGCGCCTTCGATCAGGAACATCCACTGCCAGCCACGCAAGCCGGCGGCGTCGTGGAACAGCTCGAGGATGCCGCCCGACAGCGGCCCGCCGACCACGCCGGCCATGGGCACGGCAATGGCGAACAGCGCGGTGATCTGCCCACGGCGGCGGGCCGGGTACCAGCGGTTGAGGTAAACCAGGATGCCGGGGAAGAAGCCGGCTTCGGCGACGCCCAGCAAAAAGCGCAGGACGTAGAAGCCCGAGGCCGATTCGACCCAGAGCATGCTGGTCGACAACGTGCCCCAGACCACCATCAGGGTAGCGATCCAGCGCCGTGGGCCGACGCGGTCCAGGGCCATGTTGCTGGGGACGCCGAACAGCGCGTAGGCGATGAAGAACAACCCGGCACCAAAGCCGTAGACCGTGTCGCTGAAGTGCAGGTCGCTGCTCATCTGCATCTTGGCAAAACCAATGTTGATGCGGTCAAGGTGAGCGAACAGGTAACAGATCAGTAGCAGCGGCATCAGCCGCCAGGTGATCTTGCTGTGGGTCGAGTCATGTTGGGCAAGGGCAGCGTGTTCGGCAGTATTGGCTGTGCTCATGATCTTGTACTTTTTGTCAGAGGGCCGTTGGGGAGGGCGGGTGGCTGTGGCTCAGCCCGCCTGGTTGCGCAGAAAGGCGTGAACATTGTTCTGCTTGAAGTTCAGTTGCGGGTGCAGCTCGATCATCTCGAACGACAGGGCCAGCAGGCGCTGGCTTTGCAGCTCGGCAAAATGCGCGGTGATCACCTCGAACAGCGTCTGGGCGACCTGGGTGCGGGTGTCCAGGTCGCGGCCATGGCCGACTTTCAGGGTCATGTGGACGAAGGCGTAGTCATGCTTGCCATCGGCCATGCGCCAGCTGTCCAGGCGCACGCCGCGGCTGCGGATGCCGCCCAGGGGGAACACGCCACTGGCGCCCAGGCTGGCGTGGACCTTCTCGAACAGGCCGGGCAGGTCGGCCTGTTGCTCGATGTTGTCGGTGTACTCAATGATGAAATGCGGCATGAAGATCTCCGTTTGAACGGCGGCAAGCGGCAAGCTACAAGCGGCAAGAGCGCGTGCTCTTCACTTGCAGCTTGTGGCTTGAAGCTTGTGGCTGCTGCCTTCGCGCTACAGCGGGAAGACAGCGTTGATCTGGCCGGTGCCGGAGCTGCCGAACGGCTCGGTCAGCACCTCGACCGGCTTGTTGTAGTCGGCGCCGCCGAGCAGGCCCAGGAGCATCGCCGTGTCGTGCATGCCGCCTTCGCCGTAGCAGTGATTGGCGTAGTCCGGGAGCATCGCGCAGAACTCCTTGAAGCGGCCCTGCTTCCACAGCTCGACCACGCGCAGGTCCATCTGCTTGTCGAATTCGCGGGTCCAGTTGTGGATGTTGGCTTCGGCCTCGCGGTCGTCCGAGAAGCGGTGCGAGAGCGAACCCGAGGCCAGTACCAGGACCTTGCGGTCGCTCTTTTCAATGGCCCGGCGCACGGCGGCGCCAAAGGCGAAGCTGTCTTCCAGGCGGTGCCAGGCGCACCAGGCGGCAATCGACACGACCTTGAGCTTTTGCGCTTGCGGTACATCCATGTGCATGTAGCGCATCGGTACCAGGGTGCCGTACTCAAGCTCAAGGCTTGGGATGTTGTGAGCCAGGGTGCGCACGCCGGCGGCGTTGGCTTCAAGGCCGATCAGCTCGCCCAGCTCCGGGCAGCCGGGGTACTCGAAGTCCATGTTCTTGATGAAGTGCGGCAGTTCGTTGCTGGTGTAGGTGCCCTTGAAGTGCTCGCCGCAGTTGATGTGGTAGCCGCTGTTGACCAGCCAGTGGACGTCGAACACCACGGCGGTATCGGCGCCCAGCTCGCGGGCGCGGCGGCCGATTTCCTTGTGCCCGGCGATCGCCGCCTCGCGGCAGCCATGATGCTTGCCGGGCAGTTCGGACAGGTACATCGAGGGTACGTGGCAGACTTTGGCTGCCAGGACGACTTCGCCCATGATGGAACTCCTGGTAATTGTTGTTGGAGCGGGCTTGCCCCGCGATGTGGTGTAGGACCGAAGCAAGATCGCGGGGCAAGCCCGCTCCTACAGGGATCTGCTTTTAGACGCCCCAGCGCGGAATGTGATGGCTGCCCATCGAGATACACACGTTCTTGATCTCGGCAAACACCTCGAAGCTGTACTGCCCGCCTTCACGGCCAGTGCCCGAGCCCTTGACCCCGCCGAACGGCTGGCGCAGGTCGCGCACGTTCTGGCTGTTGATGAACACCATGCCGGCCTCGATACCGCGGGCCAGACGATGCGCCTTGCCGATGTCCTGCGTCCAGATGTACGAGGCCAGGCCATACTCGGTGTCGTTGGCCAGTTGCAGCGCCTGGGCTTCATCCTTGAAGGGGATCAAACACACCACCGGGCCGAAGATTTCTTCCTGGGCGATGCGCATCTGGTTGTTGACGTCGGCGAACACCGTCGGCTGGATGAACTGCCCGCGGGCCAGGTGCGCCGGCAGGTTGGCCGGGCGCTCCAGGCCGCCAGCGAGCAGGGTCGCGCCTTCCTCGATGCCGATCCTGATGTAACCGGCGACCTTGTCATAGTGGGCTTGAGTAATCATCGAGCCTACCTGGGTTTTCGGGTCTTGCGGGTCACCAACGATCAGCCGTTTGGCCCGTGCGGCGAACTCGGCGACGAACTGCGGGTAGACACTCTCCTGGATGAAAATGCGGCTGCCGGCGGTGCAGCGCTCGCCATTGAGCGAGAAGATGGTGAACAGCGCCGCATCCAGGGCGCGCTCCAGGTCGGCGTCTTCGAAGATCAGCACCGGCGACTTGCCGCCCAGCTCCATGGAGTACTTCTTCAGGCCTGCGGTCTGCATGATCTTCTTGCCGGTGGCGGTGCCGCCGGTAAAGGAGATCGCACGCACGTCCGGGTGACGCACCAGGGCATCGCCGGCGGTGGCGCCGTAGCCCTGGATGACGTTGAGCACACCCTTGGGGATACCGGCTTCGACGGCCAGGCGCCCCAGTTCGTTGGCGGTCAGCGGCGACAGTTCGCTCATCTTCAGCACGGCGGTGTTGCCCAGGGCCAGGCACGGCGCAGTCTTCCAGGTCGCGGTCATGAACGGCACGTTCCACGGCGATACCAGCCCGCACACGCCCACCGGCTGGTACAGGGTGTAGTTGAGCATCTGGTCGTCGACCGGGTAGGTGTGGCCGTCCATGCGCGTGCAGACTTCGGCGAAGAAGTCGAAGTTGTGCGATGCGCGGGGGATCAGCACGTTTTTGGTCTGGTGGATCGGCAAGCCGGTGTCGAGGGTTTCCAGCTCGGCCAGGTGTGGCACGTTCTGCTCGATCAGTTCGCCGAGCTTGCGCATCAGCCGGGCGCGCTCCTTGGCCGGGGTGTTGGCCCATTTCGGGAAGGCTTCCTTTGCCGCCGCAACAGCCTGGGCAACCTCGTCGGCGCCGCCGCTGGCGACTTCGCCAATGGCCTCGCCGGTGGCCGGGTTGTAGTTGACGAACACGTCTTTGCTTTCGACCTCGCGGCCGTTGATCCAGTGTTTGATCATGTTGCTCATGCCTCTTGGCGGTTGAGGGCGAAGAACTCGGCTTCGCTGACAATTCGGTTGACCAGGCGCCCGACGCCTTCGACTTCGACCACCACTTCGTCGCCCGGCACCACGTCGGCCAGGCCCTCGGGGGTGCCGGTGGCGATCATGTCGCCCGGCTGCAGGGTCATGAAGCTGGACAGGTATTCGATCAGGTAGGGGATGTCGAAAATCATGTCCTTGGTACTGCCTTGCTGCTTGAGTTCACCGTTGATCCAGGTGCGCAAGGTCAGGTTGCCGGCATCCGGCACATCGGCGACGTCGACGATCCACGGCCCGACCGGGGTGGTGGCGTCGCGGTTTTTCACTCGCAGGTTGGGCCGGTAGTAGTTCTCCAGGTAATCGCGGATGGCGTAGTCGTTGCACACCGTGTAGCCGGCCAGGTACTTGAGTGCATCCTCGCGCTTGACGTTGCGCGCAGGCTTGCCGATCACCGCCACCAGCTCGCACTCGTAGTGCATGTAGGCGACGTTGTCCGGGCGCCAGCTGACCTGGTTGTGGCCGGTGTAGGTGCCCACCGATTTGACGAACGCCAGCGGTTCGGTGGGCGGCGTGAAGGCCAGTTCCGCGGCGTGGTCGGCGTAGTTCAGGCCCAGGGCGAACATGTTGCCGGTGGCCGGTGGCAGCCACTCGACCTGCTGCTCCGGCAACAACCGGCCATCAGCCAGGCGCACGGCGTTGTCGGCCTCGACGGTGACGGCGTGGACTTCACCCTGGTAGCGGATACGTGCGTGTTTCATCAGCGCTTCTCCTGCGCGGCAACGATGCTGTTGGTCAGGCGCCCGAGGCCGCTGATCTCGACTTCTACCTGGTCCCCGGGCAGTACATCGACGCGGCCTTCGGGGGTGCCGGTGATCAGCACATCACCTTCGTGCAGGGTCATGAACTCGCTGATCTCGGCAATCAGTTGGGCAACGCTGCGGACCATGTTGGCGGTGCTGTTTTGCTGGCGCAGTTGGCCATTAATGAACAGCTTGATGCTCAGTTGCTGCGGGTCGGCAACCTGCGCGGTGGGTACCAGCTCAGGGCCCAGGGCGCAGAAGCCGTCGCGGCACTTGGCCTTGACCGCCGGGCGGTAGTAGCTGTCTTCCGGCAGGCTGAATTCGTTGACGATGGTGTAGCCGGCAACATGCGCCAAGGCGTTGTCGACGCTGACCCGGGTGGCACGCTTGCCGATCACCACACCCAGGGCCGGGCCCGGTTGCAGCTGCTCGATGCCCTGCGGGTAGACCACCGGCTGGCCGTGACCATTACGGGTGTTGGGGGTCTTGATGAACAGCACCGGCTTGACCGGCGGCTTTTGATACGGCGGCTGTTCGAATTCGGCGAGACGCTGGTTCAGCAAACCCTGATAGTTCAGCGCAACGCCGAACAGGGTACCGCTGGCAGCATCGTGCAAGGCACGGCTCATGGGCTTCTCCTGGCTGGGGCAGGGGCAGGGTCCCTGCTCGAATAATTGTTAATGTGTTAACGTTATAATTAAGATGTTAACGAAATGCAAGCGGCTTGCTGCAGGAGTAAGCTGGCGGCACAACAATAAGAGTGAGCAGGGCCATGAGCGAGCGCCAGCCAATCCCCAACATCAACATCGGTCAGGTCTACGATCAGCGCTACAGCGATGCCGAGGTGCACTACGACAAGCTCGGCAACCTGGCCGGGTTCTTCGGCCGCAACATGCCGGTGCACCGCCATGACCGGTTTTTCCAGGTGCATTACGTCGAGAGCGGCACGGTGCGGGTGTACCTGGACGACCAGCAGTACGTCGAATCGGGGCCGATGTTCTTCCTCACCCCGCCGACCATCCCGCATTCCTTCGTCACCGAGCCCGATGCCGACGGCCATGTGCTGACCGTGCGTCAGCAACTGGTCTGGCAGTTGCTCGAAGCCGATCCTGGGTTGGCGCCGGGGCCGCAGGTGGCGCCGGCCTGCGTGGCCTTGAGCGGCCTGGAGCCGAGCTACGCCGCCGAGGCGCGGCGCCTGGCGCTGCTGTTCGATGAGCTGCACAGCGAGATCAACGCCAGCGCAGCCGGGCGCGCGGCGGCCCTGGAAAGCCTGACGCGGCTGATCATGACCAGCCTGCTGCGCCTGTGCGCCCGCTCGCTGCCGGCCCGGCCAACCCGGCATGAAGACCTGCAGGTGTTCCATCGTTTCAACGAACTGATCGAGGCCCACTACCTCGAACACTGGCCGCTGGCGCGCTATGCCCAGGGCATCGGCGTCACCGAGGCGCGGCTCAACGAAGTGTGCCGGCGCATCGCCGACTTGCCGTCCAAGCGGCTGATCCTCGAACGGCTGATGCAGGAGGCGCGGCGCCTGCTGCTGTACACCGGCAGCTCGGCCAACGAGATCTGCTACCGCCTGGGTTTCAAGGACCCGGCGTATTTCAGCCGGTTCTTTTTGCGTTACGCGCAACTGACGCCGGGGGAATACCGCCAGCGTCAGGCGGGGTTGCGCTAGGCCTGGCCGCGTAGCCAGAGATTGTCGAAACGCCAGGTGCTGAACAGCGTCTGCTCGGCTGCGGCGCCACCGACCTGGCGCGAGAAGGCATCAAGCAGATTCACATAGCCCCAGATCAGCAAGCCGCCGCGCTCGTACTGGATCTGCTGGGCCTGGTGCACCAGGGCGCTGCGCTTGGCCAGATCCGGCTGGGCCATGGCCTGGAGGAACAGTTGGCTGAACTGCGGGTCGTTGAAGTGGGTCTTGTTGGCCACGGCAAAGGGCGCATCGATGTGCATGGCGCTGGCCAGAAACGGCGCGCCGATGGTACCGCCGGTGCTCAGTTGCCACTGATCGTGCTGCGGGCCGTCGAAGGTGGCCTGGTCGACCTGACGCACCTTGAGGGTCACGCCGATGGCCTTGGCCTGCTCGGCGAACACCAGGGCCGAAGCCAGGGCCGGGCCGCTGGTGGTTACCAGCTCGACTTCGAGCTTGTCATAGCCGGCTTCGCGCAGCAGTTGCGCCGCCCGTTGCGGGTCATGCGGGCGTGGGCCGAGGCGGTGGTTGAAGGTCGGGTCGTTCGGTGCGTACAGGTCGTTGGCTACCCGGCCCTGGCCATTCAAGGCGCGGCGCACCAGCTCCGGGCGGTCGGCGAGCAGGCGCAACGCCTCGCGGACTTTCGGGTTGTCGAACGGCGGCTTGCTGGTGTTCATCTCGAACGACAGCCAGTTGCCGCTGACCGAAGTCACCAGTTGCAGGCGCGGGTCGCGTTCGATGATCTGCAACTGCTCGCTGGGCAGGCCGTTGGCCATGTCGATCTGCCCGGCGCGCAAGGCGGCCAGACGCGAGACCTGGTCCTTGAAGTCGATGATCTCCAGTTCGTCGGCGTAGGGTCTGGCGTCCTTGTAGTAGTTTTCGAAGCGGCTGAACACCGAGCGCTGGCCGGGGGTGAAGCTTTTCAGCTTGTAAGGGCCGGCGCCGACCGGGTTGGTCAGCGGGTGGTAATCGACCGGGACGATGCCGCCGAAGTTGACCCAGGTTTCTGCCAGCGGCAGGTAGCTGCGCCCGTCCTTGAAACGGATGCGCACGGTGCGCGCGTCGAGCTTTTCCAGGTTGTCGCGGTCGACCCAGTGCAGCAGCGCAGCATAGGGCGAGGCCAGTTGCGGGTCGGTCAGGCGGCGAATGGAGAAGATCAGGTCGTCGGCATCGATAGTCTTGCCGTTGTGAAACTCAAGGCCCTGGCGCAGGCGTACGGTCCAGGTGCTGGCGTCGGCGCTGGCCTCGGCTTCTTCGGCCAGGGCCAGGCGCGGTTGCATCTGCTCGTCCCATTCCCACAGCTTGCTGTACAGGGCAAAGCCGCGGACGATGCCGCTGCCGATCGGTTTGTGGGCGTCGAGGTTGCCGACCTGGCCGCCGGACAGCACGCCCAGGCGCAGGCGCCCGCCATGGCGCGGCTGGTCGCTGGCCAGGTTGCTGGCAGCAGGTGTATCGGGGCCGCAGCCGCTGAGCAGCATGCCGCCGCCTAGCGCCAGGCTATAGCCGAGAAAACGCCGGCGCTGGTAATCAAAAGGGTCCATGGCCTCAGCCTCCTGCCGCACGCAGGGCCGGCGCCTGGGTGTCGATCCGCCGTAATGGCGCTCGCTCGCCGCGAAAGTGCGGGAGGATGTGCTCGCCCAGGCGGTAGGCTTCTTCCAGGTGCGGGTAGCCGGCGAGGAAGAACAGGTCGATGCCTAACTGGTTGTACTCGCGAATCCGTGCCACCACGTTCTCGTAGCTGCCGACCAACGCCAGGCCCGGCGGGATGCCGATGTAGCCGAAGCCGGCCCAGACATTGGGGTAGATGAAAAAGTCGTCGAACGGCCGGCTTTGATCCTTGGCCGAGTACTCATTTTCGTAACTGAGCTTGCGCGCAGTGCGCAGCCCGGCATGGGCGGCCACGGCCTTGACCGCGCCCTTGGCCACGCCTTCGTCGAAGAAGCGCTTGGCCTCGGCCAGGGCCTGGGCTTCGGTCTCGCGGGTGATCACATCGATCGACAGGCCGAAGCGGATGTTGCTGCGGCCATGCTTGAGCGCCCGTTCACGGATATCGGCGATCAGTGCGCGGATCTCGTCCGGATGCTCGGCGCGCATCAGGTAGAAGTCGGCGTGACGGGCGGCGAACTCCCGCGCCGCGATCGACGAGCCGGCAGTGCAGATCAACGGCAGTTCGGCCTTTTTCTGCGGCCCGCGCAGGCCGCCGCCTTCGGCCTGGTAGAAGCGCCCCTGGTAGTGGAAGTTCTCCGAGTGCCAGTAGCCCTTGACCACGTCCATGAACTCGATGGCGCGTTCGTAGCGTTCATCGTGGTCGCTGAAGTCACCGACCTGGCGCTGGATCACGTCCGAGCCGCCATTGATGATGTTCCATACCAGGCGGTTGCCGGTGGCGCGCTGGTAGGTGGCGGCCTGCTGCACGGCGACCCAGGGCGTGTAGTGGTAGGGCTGGAAGGCGGTGACGTAGCTTAAGGTGCGGGTCTCGCGGGCCAGCAGCGAGCACACCGTCCACGGCTCTTCGCCAGACGGCGCGTTGACCATCAGCGCGCCGCCAAAGCCGTTGATCTCGGCGGCGCGGGCGATCTGCCCGAGGTAGTCGATGTAGGTGAAGTGATCGCCCACGGCAAAGTTCGACACCGCGCCGGTGCTGTCGCTGCCGGCATGCCAGTCGCCGCGGTTGCGCGGATCGCCAGGGAGGAACTGGGTTTCGCCGTGCAACGGCAGGCGGGTAAAAAATTCAATGCTCACGGTGATTGTCCTTATTGCACGGTGGGGTTGCAGATTGCGCTGATGGGCTGGTCGCTGAACACCTTGCGGGCGAAGGGCAGCGAGTCCTTGAGCGAGGCGTTGACCGTCTCGCTGTGGCCCAGGCCCTTGTACAGGTGGCCTTCGACAATCGAGCCGGTCTTGCAGGCGTCCTGCATCAAGGCCACCTGGGTGGCGGCGGCCGGGGTCTTGTCTTCGGCGCCGGTGCCGATGAAGATCGGCTGCTTGAGTTTCAGGGTCGGGTAGGACACCTGCGCCAGCCACGGCTTGAGCTGTTCGCCGCTGTTGGTCTTGCGGGTGTTGGCCGGGGTCAGGCCGGTGCCGAGCACATCGGCCACCAGTGATGACAGGCAGGTGCTGCGCGCCTGTTCGAACAGCGGCAGGGCCTTGTCGGTGTAGAAGTCGCGCGGGTCGATGCGTGGGTCGTACTGCTGGGCCGCCAGCAAGGTGTAGAAGCCGTAGGCCAGGGAGGCGTCGACCTTGTCCGGGTCCTGCTCGCCGACGTTCTTCGTTCCCACGGTGTAGATCACCCCGGTGCCGACGCTGCCCTTCAGGCCCAGGTCCGGGGCGTAGGTCGGCGCATAGGCGGCCGAGGCAAAGGCGCCGGCGCCGCCCTGGGATTGGCCGACCACCAGCACCTTATTGGCCAGCCCCGGCACCCCGGCAATCACCGCGCGGGCGGCGTCGAGGATGCCGTAGGCGGCCATGCGGTTGTTCAGCAGCGGGTGGCCGCCGGGCACGCCCAGGCCCTGGTAGTCGGTGGCGACGATGGCGTAGCCCTCGTTGAGCCAGCGCGCCAGGTACTGCACGTCGCGGTACGAGCGCCCGGCCCAGGACGGCGCGCAGACATCCGCCACACCCACCGTGCCATGGCCCCAGGTCACCAGCGGCCAGCCGCCTGCCGGTGCCTTGCCCTTAGGAATGAACAGTGCACCAGACACTGCCACCGGGGTCTTGCCGTCGATGCCGTCGGTGGAGCTATAGAGGATGCGCAGTTGCGACGCCGCGCCGGGCAGGCTCAGGGTCTGTTCCAGCGGCTCGCTGCGCAACAGTTTGCCGGGGCTGGCGGGGATGGCCTGGCTCCAGCTGTAGAACGCCGAGACCCGGCCATCGCCTTGCAGCGGGTCGGGTTTGGGCGCGAAGGTGTCAGCGGCCATGGCGCTGAGCGACAGGGCCAGCAGGCTCAGGCCGAAGGCGAATGTGTTCTGCAGTTTCATCGAGAGGTCCTTGCACGGTGCGTGTGCCAGGCTTGAGCGAAATGCGTGCCAGGGCGCTGCAGGCCTTGGTTTTCAAGGGCTGCGTTGCCAGCATGGGGGTTGCCTGAGGGCATCGATGCTGGCCAGCCACCACGCGTTGCTGGCCGACTGTTGCTGGAGCAGCAACGCAGAGCACATATCTCTAATAGGTATATATAAATACTAATTAATAATTATTTGTTCTAATTTGTTTCGGGCACTATGGCCCAGCGCTTTCACTGCCAGGAATGCACCATGTCGCTGATAACCCATCCCCACGCCCGGGAACTGACCAAATCCGTTCGCGCCACCGTCCTGGTGTTCAAGGACCCGCGCTCCCAGGAACTGCTCAGCCGCATCGAACGCCTGGCGCCGAGTGAAGCCAACACCCTGATCATCGGCGAGACCGGCACCGGCAAGGAGCTGGTGGCCCGCCATATCCATCAGCTCAGCCGTCGCGGGCGCGAGCCGTTCGTGGCGGTCAACTGCGGCGCCTTTGCCGAAACCCTGGTCGAGAGCGAGCTGTTTGGCCACGAGAAGGGCGCCTTTACCGGCGCCACCAACAGCAAGGCCGGCTGGTTCGAAGCGGCCAACGGCGGCACGCTGTTCCTCGATGAGATCGGCGACCTGCCGCTGAACATGCAGGTGAAACTGCTGCGGGTGCTGCAGGAGCGCGAAGTGGTACGCCTGGGCTCGCGCACGCCGATTCCGATCAACGTGCGCCTGGTGGCGGCGACCAACGTCAACCTCGCCGATGCGGTGGTGGCCGGGCATTTTCGCGAAGACCTGTTCTACCGTCTGCACGTGGCGACCATCCGCCTGCCGCCGCTGCGCGAACGTCCGGGGGACATCCTGCCGCTGGCCGAGTTCTTCCTTGAGGAGCACTGCCAGCGCCTGGGCTACAGCCGCGCCAGCCTGAGCCTGGAAAGCGAACGCAAGCTGCTGTCGCACAGTTGGCCAGGCAACATCCGCGAGCTGGAAAACGCCATTCACCACGCGCTGCTGGTGTGCCGGCAACAGGTGGTGCAGCCGGCCGACCTGCACCTGGTGGACATGCGCTCGGTGGGCATCCGCCAGGAAGAACACAGCCAGCCGCTACGCCTGGCCAGCGAGCCGCCGAACCTTGAGGCGGCGCTGACGGCGCTGTTCGAGCAGAACATTCCAGACTTGTACGAGCATATCGAGGAAACGGTGTTTCGCACCGCGTACCGCTTCTGCCATGGCAACCAGTTGCAGACCGGGCGCTTGCTGAACATCAGCCGCAACATCGTGCGGGCGCGGTTGGAGAAGATTGGTGAGTTGAAGCGTACGGAGGGTGCTGTGCATTAGCGCCTCATCGCTGGCAAGCCAGCTCCCACAGGGGCCGGTGCATGCAGTGCCTGTGGGAGCTGGCTTGCCAGCGATGGGCACAGCACGATTTAAGCATCTGATCCGTATAAATACCCCCAACCTGAATCTGTAACCCAGTACACCCAAAAGCCATAGTAACGGCCTCCCTGATGAGGTCCGAACCATGTATCACTATGACGAGTATGACCGTGCGCTGGTGTTCGAGCGCGTGGCGCAGTTTCGCGATCAGGTGCGCCGGTTCATGGCTGGCGAACTGAGTGAAGAAGAGTTCCTGCCCCTGCGCCTGCAAAACGGCCTGTACCTGCAAAAGCATGCCTACATGCTGCGCGTGGCCATTCCCTACGGCACCCTCGGCGCCCGGCAGATGCGCACCCTGGCGCAGATCGCCCGCGAGTACGACCGCGGCTATGGCCACTTCACCACGCGCCAGAACATCCAGTTCAACTGGATCGAACTGGCCCAGGTGCCGGACATCCTCCAGCGCCTGGCCGAGGTCGAGATGCATGCGATCCAGACCTCCGGCAACTGCGTGCGCAACATCACCACCGAAGCCTTTGCCGGCGTTGCCGCCGACGAGTTGCTCGACCCGCGGCCGCTGGCCGAGATCCTCCGGCAGTGGTCGACGATCAACCCGGAGTTCCTGTTTTTGCCACGCAAGTTCAAGATCGCCATCTGTTCGGCGATTGAAGACCGCGCGGCGATCATGATGCATGACATCGGCCTCTACCTGTACCGCGACGGCCACGGCCAGATGTGCCTGCGGGTCATGGTCGGCGGCGGCCTGGGGCGCACGCCGATCCTCGGTTTGCAGATTCGCGAGGGCCTGCCGTGGCAGCACCTGTTGTCGTATGTCGAAGCCATTTTGCGCGTGTACAACCGCCATGGCCGGCGCGACAACAAGTACAAGGCGCGGATCAAGATCCTGGTCAAGGCGCTGGGCATCGAGGCGTTTTCCCGCGAGGTGGAGGAGGAGTGGCAACACATCAAGGACGGCCCGGCGCAACTCACCGAGGACGAGTTCCAGCGCGTGGCTGCGGCCTTCGAGCCTCCAGCCTACGACAGTGTCATTGACGATGACCTGGCCTACGACACCCACCTGGCCCAGGACCACGCCTTCGCCCGCTGGGTGGCTTGCTGCGTCAAGGCGCACAAGGTTCCGGGTTATGCCAGCGTGGTGCTCTCGACCAAACCGGGCGATGCCTCGCCACCGGGCGATCTGACCGATGCGCAGATGGACGCGGTGGCCGATTGGTCGGAGCAGTTCGGCTTCGGCGAAATCCGCATTGCCCACGAGCAGAACCTGATTCTCCCGGACGTGCGCAAGCGTGACCTGCACGCGCTCTGGCGCCTGGCCTGCGAACGCGGCCTGGGCACGGCCAACATTGGTCTGCTGACGGACATCATCGCCTGCCCGGGCGGCGATTTCTGCGCCCTGGCCAACGCCACGTCGATCCCCATCGCCCAGTCGATCCAGCGCCGCTTCGATGACCTGGACTACCTGCACGACCTGGGTGAGCTGAGCCTGAACATCTCCGGCTGCATCAACGCCTGCGGCCACCACCACATCGGTAACATCGGCATCCTCGGCGTCGACAAGAACGGCAGCGAGTGGTACCAGGTGACCCTCGGCGGCGCCCAGGGCAAGCACAGTACCTTGGGCAAGGTCATCGGCCCGTCGTTCAGCGCCGCCGAGATCCCGCAGGTGATCGAGCAGATCATCGCCACCTATTGCGCCTACCGCGAGCAGGACGAAGCCTTTGTCGACACCGTGCGCCGGGTCGGCCTGGAACCCTTCAAGGAACGGGTCTATGCCAAGCGCCCGGAGGAGCTGATATGCGTAATGTGATTGGCCTGCGCAATGGTGAGGCGCAGTTGATCGAGCACGATCCCTGGCAACTGTTGCGCGAACCCGGCGAGGTGCTGCCCGACGGCCTGCTGATTCTGCCGCTGGCCACCTGGATTGCCCGCCGCGCCCAGCGGCCCCTGGGGCGTGACGGCTTGTGGCTGGGCCCGGACGATGATGTCGAACCGTTGCGCCCGTGGCTGGCACAGGTGCCGTTGATTGCGGTGGACTTCCCCAGCTTTCGCGACGGCCGTGGCTACAGCCAGGCCTACTTGCTGCGCAGCCGGCTGGGCTGGCACGGCGAACTGCGTGCGGTCGGCGACGTGTTGCGCGACCAGCTCAGCCATATGCGCCAGTGCGGTTTTGACAGCTACGCGGTGCGTGAAGACAAATGCGCGCAGGATGCCTTGCTGGGCCTGGCGGGCATGAGCGTGCTGTATGGGCGTTCGGTGATCGAGCCACGGCCGTTGTTTCGTCGTCGCTGACTGGTACGGCGCCGGCACTGGTCTATCGTTTAGCTTTTGTTTGCCCGGCAACGCCGTGCCTCAGGAGCCGCCATGAACCAGGATCGGGAAAGCCGTCGCCGTTTTATCGCTGCAAGTTCGCTGCTCGGCGCCGCCGGGGCCATGTACTCGGCGGTGCCACTGGCCGCCGGGGCCCTTCTGCGCGGGACCGAAAAGGCTATGCCGGCCGAGCTGATCCTGCACAATGGCCGCGTGCACACGGTGGACCCCGAGCGGCCGCAAGCAACCGCAGTGGCCATTCGCGACGGGCGCTTCGTGGCAGTCGGCGATGATGCCCAGGTCATGGCCTTGCGCGGGCCGGCGACCCAGGTCATCGACCTCAAGCAACGCACGGTGATCCCCGGGCTCAATGATTCGCACCTGCACCTGATCCGCGGTGGCCTGAACTACAACCTGGAGCTGCGCTGGGAGGGCGTGCCGTCCCTGGCCGACGCCTTGCGCATGCTCAAGGACCAGGCCCTGCGCACGCCTGCGCCGCAGTGGGTGAGGGTGGTCGGCGGCTGGAACGAATTCCAGTTCGCCGAGCGCCGCTTGCCGACCCTCGACGAGCTCAACCAGGCGGCGCCGGACACCCCGGTGTTTGTCCTGCACCTGTACGACCGCGCCTTGCTCAACCGCGCAGCCCTGCGTGTGGTCGGCTATGACCGCAACACGCCCAACCCGCCGGGTGGCGAGATCCAGCGCGACGCCAACGGCAACCCGACCGGCATGCTGATCGCCCGGCCCAATGCGATGATCCTTTACTCGACCCTGGCCAAGGGGCCGAAGCTGCCGCTGGAATACCAGGTCAACTCGACCCGCCAGTTCATGCGCGAGCTCAACCGCCTGGGCCTGACCAGCGCCATCGATGCCGGTGGCGGCTACCAGAACTACCCTGACGATTACGCGGTAATCGAGCAACTGGCCAAGGCCCGGCAGTTGACCGTGCGCATCGCCTACAACCTGTTTACCCAGAAGCCCAAGGAAGAACTGGCCGATTTCAAGCACTGGACCGGCAGCGTCAAGTACGGTCAGGGCGACGATTTTCTGCGCCACAACGGCGCCGGCGAGATGCTGGTGTTCTCCGCCGCCGACTTCGAAGACTTCCTCGAACCGCGTCCGGACCTGCCCGGCGCCATGGAGGGCGATCTGGAACCGGTGGTACGCCATCTGGTCGAGCAGCGCTGGCCGTTTCGCCTGCACGCCACCTACGACGAATCGATCTCGCGCATGCTCGACGTGTTCGAGAAGGTCAACCGCGACATCCCTTTCAACGGCCTGCCGTGGTTCTTCGACCATGCCGAGACCATCAGCCCGAAGAACATCGAGCGGGTGCGGGCGCTGGGCGGCGGCATCGCCATTCAGGACCGCATGGCGTTTCAGGGCGAGTACTTCGTCGAGCGCTACGGCGCCAAGGCGGCGCAGCACACGCCACCGATCAAGCGCATGCTTGGCGAAGGCATCCCGGTCGGCGCCGGCACCGACGCCACGCGGGTGTCCAGCTACAACCCCTGGACCTCGCTGTACTGGCTGGTCAGCGGGCGTACCGTTGGTGGGCTGGAGCTGTACCCACAGGGGCTGGACCGCGACACGGCGTTGTCGCTGTTCACCCACGGCAGCGCCTGGTTTTCCAGCGAGCAGGGCAAGAAGGGCCAGATCAAGGTTGGCCAACTGGCAGACCTGACGGCCTTGAGCGCCGACTATTTCAGCATCGACGCCGAGGCGATCAAGCACCTGGAGTCGGTGCTGACCCTGGTCGATGGCAAGGTGGTGTATGGCGCCGCCGAGTTCGCCCGGCTCGACCCACCGACCTTGCCGGTGCTGCCCGACTGGTCGCCGGTGGCCAAGGTCCCCGGGCACTGGCGCCAGGGCGCGCCGCTGACCGCCCAGGTGCATCAGTGCGTCGGTGCCTGCGCGGTGCATGCCCACGCGCATCAGCGCGCGCGGCAAGCGTCGGTGCCGGTCAGCGATTTTCAGGGCTTTTGGGGCGCATTCGGTTGTTCCTGTTTTGCCTTCTGAGGGTTCGGGCTACCATGCCGGTTCGCCCGATCGACAGGATGTTGCATAATGCCTTTCAGTACCCGTGTTGCCCGGCCCAGTGATGCCGAGGCGCTCAGCCATGTCGCCGGCCTGACCTTCGCCCTGGCCAGCCCGCCGGATGCTGCGCCCCAGGCGTTGCAGGCCTACATCGACAGGCAGTTGCAGTCCGAGCATTTCGTCCTCCACCTGCTCAATCCGCGCAAGCGCCTGCGGGTGCTGGAGTACCTGGGTAGCGTGGTCGGCTACAGCATGATCGACAGTGCACCTGAAGCCCTGGGGATTGCCGAGGCTGATGGCCTGCCGGAGCTGAGCCGCTGCTATGTGCTGCCCGAGCACCATGGCCACGGCGGCGCCCAGCTGTTGCTCGACGACACCCTGGCGCCGGTGCGCGGGGCGATTCGCCTGACCGTCAATGAACAGAACACCCGGGCCATCCGTTTTTATCAGCGCAATGGTTTTAGCAAGGTCGGCGAGGCGCTGTTCGAATGTGGCCCGGAGCGTCACCGCGACTGGGTGATGGTCGCGCGGCGGTGACAAAACTGGTTACAGTGTCTTCCTCAATTTCTGCTCAAGGTTCTGTTCATGACTGATCTCAGTGCATTCCCGATCACCCGCAAATGGCCGGCCAAACAGCCCGAGCTGCTGCAGCTGTACTCGCTGGCCACGCCCAACGGCGTGAAGGTGTCGATCATGCTCGAGGAGATCGGCCTGGCCTACGAGGTGCACAAGGTCAGCTTCGAGACCAATGACCAGTTGACCCCGGAATTCATTTCCCTGAGCGCCAACAACAAGATCCCGGCGATCCTCGACCCCAATGGCCCGGGTGGCGAGCCGCTGGCGTTGTTCGAGTCCGGGGCGATCCTGGTTTACCTGGCAGAGAAGAGCGGGCAACTGCTGTCGGCGGACCCGGCCCAGCGCTACGAGACCCTGCAGTGGCTGATGTTCCAGATGGGCGGGATCGGGCCGATGTTCGGCCAGGTGGGTTTTTTCCACAAATTCGCTGGCAAGGCGTACGAAGACAAGCGTCCGCGCGACCGTTACGTGGCCGAGTCGCGGCGCTTGCTCGGGGTGCTGGACCAGCGCCTGCAAGGGCGTGAGTGGGTGATGGACGCCTACAGCATTGCCGATATCGCCATTCTGCCCTGGGTGCGCAACCTGGTCGGCTTTTATGAGGCGGGCGAGCTGGTGGGCTTTGATGACTTTGCCAACGTCAAGCGGGTACTGGCGGCGTTCGTACAGCGGCCGGCGGTGGAGCGCGGGTTGAAGATACCTGCATAGGCCTCATCGCGGGTCAAGCCCGCTCCTACAGGATCGGCGCAATCACTGTAGGAGCGGGCTTGACCCGCGATTCAGAACACCTGCCGCAACAGCCAGTACAACCCCCCCGCCAGCATCATCGCCGCCGGCAAGGTCAGCACCCAGGCCATCATCAGGTTGAAGAGGGTGCGCATCTGCAAGCCCGAGCCATTGGCGACCATGCTCCCGGCCACCCCGGACGACAGCACGTGGGTGGTCGACACCGGCAGCCCGTACATGTCCGCGGCACCAATGGTGCACATCGCCACCAGCTCCGCCGACGCGCCCTGGGCGTAGGTCAGGTGGGTCTTGCCGATCTTCTCGCCAACGGTCACCACGATCCGCCGCCAGCCGACCATGGTCCCCAGCCCCAGGGCGATAGCCACGGCGATCTTCACCCACAGCGGAATGTAGCGGGTGGCGTTGTCGATCTGTTGCTTGAATACCTGCACCTTGGCCTGGGTATCGGCATCGAACCGCCCCAGTTGGTGCTTGTCGATCAGGCGGATGGCCTCGGAGGTCAGGTACATGTCGTTGCGCACGTTGGCCATCGCTTCTGCCGGCACCCGGTTGAGCGAACCGTAGCCTTTGACCTCGGTGCCGATCATCCCGGCCAGCGCCGCCAGGGCAGGCACCAGTTCGTCGCTGGCCTGCGGCTCGCGAATGAAGCTGCTGAGGGTTTGTCGCGGGTCTGCCGGTGCGGCCTGCGGGGCGCTGCGCTGCAAGGCCTGCTGGGTGACCTCGGCCACCGCGACGAACTGCAGCGACTGGTCAGCCGGCATGGTCCGGTTCAAGGCATAGGCCATGGGCAGGGTGCCGACCAGGATCAGCATGATCAGGCCCATGCCTTTCTGCCCGTCGTTGGAGCCATGGGCGAAGGACACGCCGGTGCAGGTAAGGATCAACAGCCCGCGAATCCACCAGGGCGGCGGCGTATTGCCGACCGGTGCCTGGTACAGCTCGCGACGCTTGACCAGCATGCGCAGGGCCAGCAGCAACAGCGCCGCGCAGGTAAAGCCCACCAGCGGCGACAGCAACAGTGAGTAACCGACCTTGCTGGCCTGGCTCCAGTCCACGCCGCTGGTGCCGTCACGCCCGTGCATCAGGGCGTTGGCGATGCCGACGCCGATGATCGAGCCGATCAAGGTATGCGATGAGGACGCTGGCAGGCCCAGCCACCAGGTGCCCAGGTTCCAGATGATCGCCGACAGCAACAGGGCAAAGACCATGGAGAAACCGGCCGAGGAGCCGACTTGCAAGATCAGCTCTACCGGCAGCAAGGCGATGATGCCGAAGGCCACCGCACCGCTGGACAGCAGCACGCCGAGAAAATTGAAACAGCCGGACCAGACTACCGCCACCGACGGGGGTAGCGAATGGGTGTAGATCACCGTGGCCACGGCGTTGGCGGTGTCGTGAAAGCCGTTGACGAACTCGAACCCCAGGGCAATCAGCAACGCCAGGCCGAGCAGCACAAAGGGTGTCCAGGTGGTGACCACGGTGCCGGTGGCGTCAATGTCGCGGAACAGGCTCCAGGCGGTATACACCAGGCCGGCCGCCAGTAGGCCGAAGAACAGGGTCAGGGTGGTGCGGCCGGGTTTGTGATTCAGACGCGGGCGTGGATCGTGGTTGGCCAGCGATGGGCTGCCAGCCAGGGTCGGGGTGGTCATGATGACGGGTCCGGGTTACCAGGAAGGGTCTAGCCTTGCCCGGCCATGATAAAAACAATCGCTGACAGCACCGTGACCTCGGTCAAGGAAAGTCCTAGGATCAACAGAGCATTCGATGGAGTGAAGCGATGATCCGCTGCAAACGCGTCTACGATCCGCTGGAGCCTGGCGATGGCCAGCGGGTGCTGGTCGACCGGCTGTGGCCGCGCAACCGGCGCAAGGACCAGCTGCAAGCCTTGTGGTTGCCGGAGGTGGCGCCTTCAACGGCGTTGCGTCAGGCTTTTCATGCCGGTGAAGTGGATTTTGCCGGGTTTGCCGAGCGCTACCGCGAGGAACTGACGGCGCGGCCCGAGCATTGGTGGAAGTTGCTGGGCATGGCCGGGCAGGGCGATGTGACCTTGCTGTATGCTGGCAAGGACACTGAGCACAACAATGCTACGGTGTTGGCGCAATGGCTCGAGGATGAGCTGGAGCGCCAGGGGCCGGGCAGTTCGCCGGTGTGTTATGCCGATGAGTTCAAACCTTGAGTCAATGGGGCTGCTTTGCAGCCCATCGCCGGCAACGCCGGCTCCCACATATCCTGGCCCTTATGACTGTGCAACTAACCCCCGCCACCGACCAGCACCGCACCTTCGCCCGCGACCTCACCCGCCGGGCCATGCTGCCTTATTACCGCGAGTTCGACCTGCTCTGGCAGGAAGAAGCCTTCGACCAGGCCTGGACGTGGCGCGAGCAGTGGCTGATCAGCGAAGCCCGGCAGCCGTTGGGTTACTTCAGCCTCAGCCAGGACCGCCAGGCCCTGTTCATCCGTGAACTGCACCTGCTCGAAGGCTTTCGCGACCGCGGTATCGGCCGCTGGGTGTTAACGCAACTGGCCGACTGGACCCGCCAACGGCAATTGCCGCTGCTGCGCCTGATGGTGTTCAAGAGCAACCCGGCACGGCGCCTGTACGAGCGCGAGGGCTTCGTCTGCATGGGCGAGGACGAGTGCTTTTTGCGCATGCAACGGGCGTTCGCTTAGCTCGACCCGCACCACGCAGCCCTGACGCTGGGTCGCCTGCAGCAACAGGCCCTGCACCGGCAACAAGTCACCAATCAGCAGGTTCTGCAAAATCGGCTTGCCCTCGAAGGTGTTCGGCCCCAGCACCACCCGCTGCAAGCCTTCGACTCGCACCACAGCCTTGCCGACCTTGCCCAGGGTGTTGCCGCTCAAGGTCAGCGGCCCGGCCAGCGGCGCGGCGTTGCGCAGGCTGACGGCGTACTCCGGGCTGTTGCCGATGCGGTTGCCGATCAGGCTCACGGCGCCGACCTCGCTGGCATCCACGGCGCTGCCCCGGCTGTTGCCGATCAGGTTGTCGCTGATCAGCAGCGGCGCGCCAGCCGTCGGCGCCAGGTTGCGTAGCTGGATGCCGTTGCCACGGCTGTCGCCGATCAGGTTGCCAGTGAGCAGCAGGGCGCCCTGTTGCTCGCTGACCTCGATGGCCGCCTTGTGCGCGCCGAGGATCAGGTTGTGCTCAATGCGTGCGCGGGTCTGGCCGCGCAGGCGGATGCCGCTGTTGTTGTCGATGCCGCGCAGCTGGTTGTTGCGCACTGTCACTTGGCTGTCGCGCACGTCGATGGCGTACTGCCGAGACTGGCCGAACTGGCTGTTGTCGATCTGCGCCTGACTGTGTTGCAGCTCCACGGCGCTGGCCAGTTCAGTGAACTGGCTGTCGCGGATCAGCAGCGTGGCCGGGCGGGTTGACGCTGCCTGCTGGCTGCTCAAGGCGGTGGTCAGGCCGCGCGAGAGGTTGGCGTTGTAGCCCAGGCGGTTGAGGGTCGAGCCCAGCACCTGGGTATGGCTGCCGGCCCAGGCCACCACGAACGGCCGCCAGGCGCGGTCGGTGCTGCCCGGTTTGTCGCCGGCGACGCTTTCCAGGCGTGACTGGTTCAGGCCCAGCCAGCCCTGGTTGATCAACGCCGTGCCGGAGTAGCTGTACAGGTACAGGCTGGTGCCCTCAAGCAACAGGCCGCCGTCGTTGGCGATCAGCAGCGGGTAGCTGAGCAGATAGCCGTCCTTGTAGCGCTTGATGATCTTCGGGTTGTTCAGGGCATCGTGCAACTGCGCGAGGGTAATGCTGCCGCCGCGCACCATTACCGCTTGCGGGTGATGCGCCTGGTAGCCGGCAATGGCGCGGAACAGGCCGTTGTTGACGAACGGCTCGAACGGCCAGCTGCCAGCCTGGGACGAGAACATCGGTTGCAGGCTGACACTGGCGCGGCCAGCCGGGCGCGGGCGTTCGTCGACCTGCAGCTGCACGGCCTGGCTGACTTGTTGCTGCAACTGCTGCAGGTCGCGCTGGTGTTCGGCGCTGTTTACCGCGCTCAGTGTTTGCTGCAGTGGCAGGCTCTGGCTGGCGGCCTGGGCCATGGCGCTGAACAGCAGCGCCAGGCAGGAAAGGGTAAGCGGGCGGGCAAGCATGGCCATGACGGTTCGTCCTTGGGTTACGGCAGTTTGGGATAGAACGGCTTGAGCGGGCCGCCGATCTGGCTGTAGTTGTCGACCTCGCCGTCCTCGCTGTCATACAGCTGGCGAGCCAGGCGGTTGCCGGGGGCGCGCTGCAGGAAGGGGATCAGCCAGGCCAGCTTGTATGGGGCGACGTCGGTCTGCGACTGGCCCTTGAGCTCGGGCAGGCCGTCGGGGTCGAGGATGCTGCGGGCGGCGAAGTTGGCCAGCAGTTCCAGGGTCTGCTGATCGTCGCTGCTCCACGGCAGGCCATTGGCCCGCGCCGATTCCGCCAGCAGTACCAGTGGCACCAGGGCGTACTGGCTGTAGGTGGCGGCCAGCTTGCTGCGCGCCACTTCCAGCGGCAGGTAGGCGTAGTTGCCATCGCTGGATTTCACCGCTTGCTGCAGGCCGCGACGCAGGTTGCCGTCGGCCCACTGGATGAAGTCGTCGCGCTGCACCAGCATGCCGGTGGCGGCCACGGCCCAGGCCGCCCAGTAGTCATGGTTGTTGAACCAGGTAAAGCCCGGCGTGCGGCGCGGCTGGTACTCGGCGATGATGCGTTCGCCGAGCTGGCTGAACCAGGCCTTCTGGGCCGGCGACAATTGCAGCTTGGCGTCGCTGGCGGCCTGGGTCATCAGCAGGGTCGAGGCCATGGCCGCCACCGCCCATTTGCGTGCGGCCATGCCGGTGCTGCTGGCGTCGGGGTTGAGCAGTGCACCGGCCTGGGCCCAGCGCTCCAGCCACTGGTCCTGGCAGGCCAGGGCCATGTTCGCCTCCTGCGGATTCTTGGCCCGCTGGAAGCGCTTGCTGGCGTAGATCAGGCCGCCGATGAACTGTTTGACCTGCTTGCCGATCTGTTCGCTGTTGGCGTCCGGGCTGCTGCGCAGGGTCGACTTGCTGGCGTCGCGCTGGTCGTACTTGCTTTGCAACTGCAAGCTGCCGGTGTAGGGCGCTGGTACTTGCTTGCTGCAGCTCAGGGTCCGGTAGTCGGCAATCATCGCCGACTGCGCGGTGGCCCGCGGCGGCCAGATCGAGCTGGCCGCCAGGCTGTTGCTCAACTGCAGGCTGGCGCACAGGCCCAGGCCCAGCGCGGTCCAGGTCTTTACAGGCATACGCGGGTTTCCACTTGGGTGGCGGCAGTGCCGGGCTTGGTCGGTTCCATGAACACCGACAGCAGGTTGGCGCCGGCAAATTCCTTGGCGCGGCTCAACTCAAGGTAGTACTGGCCGCCGGTGACCACCGCTTCGCGGCGGAACCAGACTTTGTCGCGGGCACCGTTGTCGTAATAGACGATCAGGTAGAAGTCCTTGACGTTCTTGTCGCTGATACGGATATCGAGAAAGCCCTGGCCGTTGCCGAGCTGCTTGCGGCCATCACCTGCGTTGCTGAGCAGCTCGATGCGCTCGTTGACCCGCAGCGGCGGGCGCTGCACACGGTTGGCCAGGACCTCGGTGGACACCGGGCAACCGCCTTTGACCGCCGGGATCAGTTGGCGGTACATCGACTCGGATTCCAACTGGTAGTTGGCCGGCAGCTCCCAGATGATCAGCTTCGGCGGCGCCTTGGGCTTGTAGTTCTCCGACAGCAGGTATTCGAGCAGCGAGCCGTCCTGGCCAACACCGGGCAGGGCGTAGTTGAGGATGTCGACCTCCAGGTACTGTTTCAGGTAGCCGTCGAAGTTGAACTGCTTGCTCTCGTCCTCACGGGCGGCGGCGTTACTGTCGCCGACCAGGATCACTTCAGGGTCCGGCGCGTCGTCGAACAGTGCATCGGCGCCGTCGGCTTCGGGGATGGTCTGGTAGCCACGCACATACTGGAAACCATAGTTGTTGCCGCAGATATAACTCAACGCCAGGTTCAGCGTGCCGTCCTTGGGCACCATGACCCCGGGCTCGGTGCGGTAGCGCTTCTTGCTCAGCTCGGCATAGAACGGCTGGCGCCGCACTTCCTCGGCTACCAGGCGTGCCGTGGCTTCGGCACCGGCGGGGGTCCAGTGGTGGTCACGGCGAAAGAAGAACTCGCCCTTGGGCGGGGTGTGCACCAGTTGCATCAATGGCGGCACCACCGCGCCAGCGGCGCGCAGTTGTTGCAGGTAGCTTTCGAGGTTGCTGCTGGCGCGGGCAAAGTCGAAGCCGTGCAGCTTGTCGGCGTAGAGTTTGTCGCGGTGCATCAGGCCGCGGGTCGGTTGTACCGCCATGGCCACGTGGATGCCCTGCTGGCGGAAGGCGGCCATCAAACGGGCGAATTCCGCGCGCATTGGCGCCGGGATGCCAAAATCATTGGTCAGGTCGACCGCCGAGCGAAACAGCCAGCGGTCCTTGGCCGGGACGATTTCACGCATCAGCTTCATGCGCCCTTCGGCGTAGTTCTGTGGGTTGCTCAAGCCCGGGCAGACCATGCACTCAAGGCTGCTGCAGGCGGCCTTGCCTGGCTCTGCGGCTACGCCTGGGGTGCTCAGCAGAGGGCTCAGCAGTGCGGCCAGGCCAAGGGGAAGAATGCGCTTCATGGCCATGGATCACTCGCTCGGGTCGATGCTGTTGGCCAGGCTCATGCTGCGATAGCCGGCGCCCTGGGGCAGCAGCACGTAGCTGTAGGAGCGGCCTTTTTTCAGGAACAGCTCATCGAACCTGGCCACGTTCTGCTCATCGACGTAGGCGGCAAAGCCGATCTTGATCTCGTTGACCATGCGGCTGCCGGTCTGGTCCTTGCCCAGCGGCTCGACGATCACGTGCTTGCCGTCGACGGTTTTCAGCGCCGCCTGGGCCGCGGTCAGGTTGTAGAAGGCGACCTGGGCTTTCTTCGGTTCGTTGACGTATTTGTCGGCGATCAGGGTCAGCTTGCTGCCATCAAAGACCACGGTGCTGGCGGCATTGGCCTTGAGCTGCGGCTCGATGGCGGTAGCGCCGACGGCGATCTTGTGCGCGCCGGCCGGGGTGAAACGGTAGCCGCTGAGCTGGCCGGCGGCGACCCGTTGCGGGCTGATCTTGCCGCTCAGGGTCACGTCGATGTTGGCGTTGGACAGGTTGAGCACGCGGACGAAGGCCGAGTCGGCCGGGGCCACGGCGTCGTACAGGTCGGCATTGCCTTCGGCGCCATGGGCAGCGGCGCTGCCCAGCAGCAGGGCGGAAGTGGCGAGCAGGCGTTGCAGTGCAATGTTCATCAGTCTCTCCTTAGAAATGTTGGGTCTGGCCGGGGCGGCTCAGGGAGCCGAGGCGGTGGGCGAGCAGGGTGCGCAGGGGGAACTCCCAGACCACGGTGTCGATCTCGGGGTTGCTCAGCTGGTCGCTGGCAAGGAACTGGCTCATGGCCTCGAACGGCCCGCGGGCTTCCACCGAAACACTGAGCAGGTCGCGGTTGAGCGCCTCCTTGAGAAAGCCGACGAAGTTCCAGTCATCGATCTTGCTGTAACTGGTGCCGACCAGCATCAGGCTCTGGTTTTCGCTGGCGAACAGGTCGCCGGCGTTCTGTTCGGCCTTGAGGGTTTCGTACAGGGCGATCTGGCTGGGGCCGAACTGCGGCGCCAGTTGCGCATGGTTGAACTGGATGTAGTTCATCAGGTCGCCCTTGACCGTCTTGTCGGCGACCTTGTGCGACAGGTAGCGCTCGTCGCCAAGCAGTTCCGGGTGCTGGCGGGCCAGCTCGTAGGCGCTCAGGCGCGCGCCTTCCGGGCTCCAGTGGGTGTCGGACTTGAGGAACAGCCCGGGGCCGGCGAGGTTGGCCAGAAACGCCGAACGCAGCGGCGTGACGGCAATGTTCTGCGCCTGCAGGCGTTCGACGAAACGGTCGTACAGGCTGATTGCCCGCGGGTCGATCGCGCGTTCGGCGTGGGCGGCGTACACGTCGGCTTTCATCGGCAGCGGCAGCAGGATCAGGCGCTTGTTGTGGGCCTTGAGCTGCTGCCCGATCTCGGCGATCTGCTTGAGCTGGCCGTCCAGATTGGCCTGCAGATCATTCGGCACGCGGTACTCCTGGTTGGTGTAGAGCCAGCCGTCCTTGCCCAGCACCACGCCTTTGGTGCCTTCGTCGAACAGCCGGTACTGGGCGTTGGCCCACAGCTCGACCGACGGCTCACGCAGGAAAAAGCGCTTCTCGTAGACTTGCTCGAACTTGCGCAGCAGCTTGCCGTCGACGAACAGGTTCCAGGCGTCGGTCTGGTTGCGGGCAAAACTGAACACTGGCGGCAGCGAGTAGACGAACATGCCCGCCAGCAGGACGCCGAAGGCAATGCCGTTGACCTTGCTGGCTGAATTCATGACCGGGTACATGGCGCTCTCCTAGAACTGAAAGTACAAAAAGGGCGAGAACGAATGCGCCGCCAGGCTGCTCAGCGCCAGGGTAAAGCCTGCCCACAGCAGCAGCGCCTTGAGACCGCCGACATGGCGCATGAAGTACTGCTCCTTGTGGCCGGCGTAGAAGCGCACGTTGTTGTTGCCGGCCAGCACCAGCCAGCACAGGGCAATGGCGGCGAACGACATGGCCATCTTCGAGGCGCCGAGCACGTACAGGTCCAGCGAGCCCAGGCCGTTGAGGCCGAACAGCGCCTGGTAGATGTCGATGCTGTGGCGCAGGTCGTTGGTGAAGAACAGCGGCATGCTCAGGATGATCAGCACGAAGGTGCGCAGGTTGCGGCCCAGGTGGTAGGGCGTGGTGATCTTGGTGGCGAGGTTGAACTTGCGCTCGATGACCATGCCGAAACCGAAGAACAGCCCCCAGCAGATAAAGGCGAAACTGGCGCCATGCCACAGGCCCGACAGCAGCATGGTGTAGACCAGCGCCGGCAGCGCCCCGGCGATGCGCTTGCGCACCAGCGGCATGTACACGTAGTCGCGCAGAAAGTGCGCCAGGGTCATGTGCCAGCGGGCCCAGAACTCGGTGATGCTCTGCGACACATAGGGCTGGTTGAAGTTCTCCGGAAAGCGAAAACCCATCATCAAGGCCAGGCCCAGGGCCATGTGGCTGTAGCCGGCGAAGTCGAAGTACAGCTGCAGGGTCGAGACCACCAGGCCGAACCAGGCATCGCTCAACTGCAGGGTGCCTTCGCTGATGAACAGCACGTTGATCGGCGCCAGTTGGTCGGCGATCAGCACCTTCATGATGAAGCCGAGCATGAAACGGCACACGCCCAGGGAAAACAGCTCCAGCGAGTGGCTGCGCTGGCGCAGCTGCGGCGCCAGTTGGCTGTAGCGCAGGATCGGGCCGGCGACCAGGTGCGGGAACAGCGCGACGAAGGCGGCGAAGTCGATGAAGTTGTTGGTTGGCGTGGCGTCCTTGCGGTAGATGTCGACGATGTAGCTCAGGGCATGAAACACATAGAACGAGATGCCCAGCGGCAGGAAGATCGTTTCCAGGGTGAAGGTGTTGATGCCCAGCGGCGCGAGCAGGGCGGCCAGCACCTCGGCGCCGAAGTTAGCGTACTTGAAATAGCCCAGGGTCGACAGGTTGCCGATGATGCCGATCCACAGCAGGCGAAAGGCCCAGCGCTTGTCGCCGGCATCCAGGCGCGCCTTGATGCGCAGGCCGAACCAGTAGTTCCAGTAGGTAATGGCCACGAACAACAGGAGAAAGTCCGGCCGCCACCAGGCATAGAAGATGTAGCTGGCGGCGACGATCACCGTCGAGCGCCACGGCGTCCGGGCGAGAAAGTACACGGCCAGGAACAGCGGCAGGTAGAGGAACAGGAACACGTTGGAGGCGAAGATCATCTCGGGTTCCGTCCTTAGTAGCTGACCACGACGCCGAAGGTCAGCTGGTAGTCATCACCACTGTCCAGGGCGTTGCCGGCATTGAGGTAGCTGGCGCTGACCAGGGCGTTGACGTCCAGGTGCTTGCCGTCGATGGCCACCGGAAACATCTTCCAGTAGTAGTTGAGGTCGAGCATCTGCCCGACGTCCTTGCCGTTGCCGTGGCTGCCCTGGGCGATGGCGCGGTTGCGCTCGCTGCGCTGGTCGCCGTCGAGGCGGATCGGCAGGGTGCCGTTGGCGTCGCGCAGCTTGAGTTCGGTCAGGCGAAAATCGAGGGCGCTGCGCGGCGTCGGGTTGGTTTCCAGGGCGATGCCGTAGTAGCTCAGGTTGCGCAGGTCGAGGCTGACGAAGGAGCTGGCCAGGCGCGTGCTGTAGCTACCCTGGCGGGTGATGCGGTCGGACTGGATGGCATTGAGGCGAAAGCCGTCGTTGTCGTTGCTCGGCTTGTCGGTCAGGCCGCCGCGCAAGGCCACCCGTGGTGTCCACGGCAGGTCGTGAAAGCGTTTGCCGATTTCGCCCAGGGCCGCCCAGCCGCTGGCGTTGTGGCCGCTGCTGGTGACGCCGTTGACGTCGGTGTTGTCGACTTTGCCGTCCAGGCCCGCGAGTTCCAGGTGGTAGTCGCTGAACAGCGGCGTCACGTCAAGATCGTCTGCCTTGAAGAACAGCCCGTAGCGCATGCCCTTGAAGTCGTAGCGGTCTTCGGCGTCGTGGCCGCTGTGGTCGTTCTCGTGCATCAGGCGCACGCCAGCCCAGTTGTGCTCGCTCCAGCGGTAGGCGTATTCGCCCATCAGGTAGGTGGTGCGCTCCTCGCTGTCGGCCAGGCGGTTGACGTCGCTGTTGTAGTTGTAGAACTTCTGCGCCACGGCCACGAAGCCACGGGAGAAGGTGTCGTTGTAGTTGAAACGCAGCGACTCGATGCTGTCGTCCCACCAGATGCCGTAGTCGTCGAAATAGCGCTGGCGCCCGGCCGACAGCGAGAAGCGCGGGTCGTCGCCGAGCAGGTTGCGTTTCACATACAGTTCGCGCAGTTCGGCGTACCAGCCTTCGGGCTGGTCGCGGTCGAGGTTGTTGGCGTTTTCGTTCTGCACGCTGGCCGACTCGCTGGAGTCATAGTTCAGCCAGACGCGGCCGTAGACCATCCACTTGGCCCAGCGTTTTTCCGGCGAGTACCAGGCGAACGACGGCTCGTAGCGCAAGCTGTAGAACATCTCGCGGCTGCGGCCGACTTCGGAGTTCTCTGGGCCGTAGCCGGTTTGCACGGTGAGCTTGTTGAAGAACTCCGAGGTGATCACCGGCTCGCTGCTGTCGGCCTCGGGGCCGGTGACTTCTTCCAGGGCGTGTGCCGGGTACAGCGGTGCCAGGGCCAGCAGGGCGCCGAACAAGGGGTGGTGGGCTTTCACAGGGTTGCCTCCTTCAACAGATCGTTGCGTGCCGCCAGGGCGCGCACGATGTCATCCTTTTTCAGGGTCTTTTCCAGGCGCTTGACCAGGCTGCGGGCACCGTTCTCGCCCAGTGCCAGGGCCACCTGGGCATAGGTGTAGGCCTTGACCGGGTCGTGGCAGATGGCACGCCCGTAAGCGTGCAAGGTGGCCATGCGGTACCAGGCGGCGGTGGAGCCTGCCCGGGCCTGGGCCTGGAAAATCTCCAGGGCCCTGTCCTGGTCGGGCTGGTCGGCCACGCCCTTGCTGTAGTACTCGGCCAGCAGCAGCTCGGCGTCGGGGTAGCGGTTGGCGAGCAGCTCGTCGATCAGCGCGCGGGCCTTGTCCGGGTCCAGGGTCAGCCAGTTGTTGACCATGTAGAACGAGGCCTGCAGCGCCTTGGCCCGGGTCGCTTCGCGAGCCTGGACCTGGTCGATCAGCGCCTGGGTCTCTTCGGCGTTGTGCTCGGTGGGGTTGGAGATCATGAAGTTGGCCTTGGACACCATCGCCGGCACAAAACCGCGTTCGACGGCGTTGTCGCGCCAGCGGTGGGCTTCGGCGCGGGCCAGGTCCAGGGCATCGCTGCGCTGTTTCTCCAGGGCCAGTTGCGCGGCGTCCGGTGGCACCCGCGCCGGGCCCATGGCGCTGGCCTGACGCTCGTAGCGGTCGGCTTCCTGCTCGGCGCGCTGCACGCTGTTGATGCTGTCGAGCAACGAGCCGATGCGATGCACGATCTCCACGGCCAGGGTCGGGCGCAGGGGTTCGAGGCTGCGGGCAAAGGCCGCGAAGGCGCGGTCCTGATCGTCGCCGAGGAAGCGGTAGTAGCGATCAATCGCCCGCACATCCACCCGCACCGCCTGCTGGTACCAGCGCTCGGCGCCGGCGCGGTCACCCTGGCGCTCGGCCAGCACGGCCTGGTACAGCTCGGGGCGGCAGTTGAGCAGGCACGACTGCTGGTACAGCGCCAGCAACTGCCCGGCCTGTTCGGTGGAGACCAGTTGCGGGTAAACCAGGAACACCTCCAGGGTGGTGCTGGCATTGCGCGGGTCGAGGGTCGCCGGATAGCGCGTCAGGGCCTGGGCCATCCACTCGCGCTGACTGTTTTGCAGGCTCGGGGTGCGGTCCAGCAGGCGCGCCAGCGAGGCCAGCGCCGGGACCTGGCCACGGCCATCGGCAAACGCCTCTTTATACAGGCCGATGATTTCCGGGCGGCTGGCGCCATCGCTGTTGGCCAGCACATCACCGAGCAGCAGCTTGGACGCCAGGTCACCGCGGTCGGCCAGGGCGCGCAGGTCGTCACTGACATTGGCGCTCGGGTCCTTGTACAGCGCGTAGCGGATCTGCTCCAGGCTTTGTCCGGCCAGGGCGCTGCTGGCGCAGGCCAGGCCGATGCTGGCCAGCAGCAGGCGGGAGGGCGTCTTCGCATTCATTGCCTATTCCTTCCTTGCGGGTGCTTAGCGCGAAGCCGTGAACGGCAGGCCCAGGTACAGGTCCACCGCCACCGGCTTCTGGTACGCGGCGCGGGGCAGCGGGCTGTCGGGGGCGATGGTCAGGGCCAGGTTCTTGTTGGCTTCATCGACATGGGAGTCAATGACCTTGCCGCTGAAGGTCTCATCCAGCCCGAACACCTTGAGGTCCACCGAGGTCACCCGGCCGATGTCGGCGAGCTTGTCGAACGGCACGTTGGCGGTGACGAACAGGCCTTCATCCCTGGGCAGCAGATGCACCAGCGGTGCTTGCTTGTAGCCGTAGCCGTCCAGGGGTTTGCTTGGGAAGTACACCTCGCAGTCGCACGGGCTGTTGATCACGGTCTCGATGGTGGCGCGCCCGAGCAGGGTCTGCAGGTCGCCCGGCGAGAGGTCGGCGACCGCTTTCATGTCGGCCGGGCTGGTGAAACTGGTGGCCAGCTGGGTGGAGATGCTCGCCACCGGCGTGCCGGCCTTGACCTCGGTCTGCCCCGGCGCCAGGAGGAACTTCACATAGCCGTTGTCGGGCATGCTGATGACCTGAGCGTTGGCCGAGACCTGGGCCTGCACCGCGGGGATGCGAAAGAACAGCAAGTAGCACTTGTAGGCGACAAAGCCCAGTGCGGCGAGGCCGGCGGCGGCGTACAGCAGGGTGCCGAGGGTGGCCTTGAGGCGCTCGCCCGAGCTGCGCGCGCTGGCGTACTTGTGCTTGCGCTCCTTGATGTAGTTTTCCCGCTGCATCACGTTGAACAGGCCATTGATGTCGGCGATCTCGCCCGACAGGTAGGCGCTGATGATGTAGCGCAGGATGTCGCGTTTTTGCGAGTCGAGCTCGACGAACTGGGCGCCGACTTCCTGGCCGCGCTGGGAGACGATCTTGATCTGGCTGTCGATGTTCAGGTCGACCTGGTTCAGGCGCAGCTGGATCGAGGCGTGGTACAGGCTGCCGATCTTCAGCGGCTCGGGGTGAACCAGGCCGATACCGCCCAGGGAGATATCCTGCAGGGTGCTGTCGAACGGCGGCTGGCCGGTCGCGCTGAGCGTGACCCGGGCATTGAGTTTGGTGCGCACGTACTGGCGTTCGTCGATCGCTTCGTGGACTACGTTCGCGGGTACTGCGGGTGTGCTTGAGCTACTCATGGCAGGCGCCTTTCCTTAACGTTGCGTGAGTTCGAGAAGAACCGAGATGACCCCGAAGAAAATCGCGATGGAAGAAAACAGCATCGCCTTGGAGGACCAGCGGTTCAGAGCGGCATCGAAGTTGACGGCGCCGTTGCTTAATGTGGTTTTTTGCCGGGTCCAGCTCTGCTGGTCCATGTGGAACAGGGCATAGACTTTCATCAGCGAGCCGATGATCTGGTTGTAATAAAGAACGAACGGGTACACCGGGCTGACCGGGTGGCCGGCGAACAGAAACAGCACGGTGACGAGGCTGCGCGACAGCAGTACCCAGAACAGGTACACCAGCAGGTACTGGATGCCGAACACGATGCCGGCGACCACCGAGGCGCTCAGGCCCATCAGGCAGGTCCACATCGACACCCGCTGATCGAGCAGCACGTACAGGGTGAACAGGCCCAGGCGGGCGCGGCCGAGCAGGGCGGTGGCACGGAAGTTCTGGCGCAGCGAGTTGCCGTACCAGCGGAACATCAGCTGACGGGTGGCACGCCAGAAGCTGTTGTCTGGCGGATGCTCGACGGTCAGGGTGTTGCTGTCGGGCACGTAGAAGGTGTCCCAGCCGGCGCGCATCAGGCTCAGCCACGACGACTTGTCGTCACCGGTGAGAAACTGAAACCGCCCAAGGCGCCAGTGCTGGAGAAAATCCGCCTCGACGTCGCGGATGAAGTCCGGGTCGGTCATGACGCTGGCGCGAAAGAACGACAGCCGCCCGGTCAGGGTCAGCACCCGGTGCGACAGGGCCATCGAGCACATGTTGATGTGCCGCTGGACGAAGCGCATCGAGTGCCACTGGCGCATCAGGTTGCTGCCTTCGACTTCGCAGAACTCGTTGGTGGTCAGGCCGCCGACGTTGGGCAGGTAGGCAAACAGCTTGACCGCGCTCTCGACGCAACCGGGCAGCATCATGGTGTCGCCGTCGACCACGCCGACCACCGAATCTTCCAGCGGCATCTGCCGTGACAGGGCGCGAAAGGCATGGGCCAGGCCGTCACGCTTGCCGGTGCCGCGGGCGCGGACGATGACCAGCTTGATGTCGTCGCGATCCTTGACCTCGTTGCGCATGATCTCTTTGATGAACTGCTCGTCGCCTTTCTCGACGATCGAGGCAATCACCGTGCACGGCACCTTCAGCCGCTGCACCTCCTGGAACACCGACTGGTAGACCTTGAAGGTGGTGTGGGTGGGGATGCGAAAACTGGTCACCACCATGAACATGTGCGCCGGCAGCGCCGCATCGCCCATGCGCTCGACCGCCTTGCGCATGCGCGGGAACTTCCAGTGCAGAAAGTACATGCCGCGCAGGTAGTGGACGATGGCGTTGCCGTAGCGCCACATGCCCAGTGCACCGATGATGAAGATGAACTTATGGTGCGCAGGGTCGAGGTACTGCGGTGCGACCATCTCCGACGCCAGCGCGATCAGGCCGAACAGGCAGGCCCAGGCGCAAAACCGCGCGCCTGCCTGCAGGTAGTCCGGCCGGCCCGAGGGCGGCTGTTGCTGTCGTTCCATGTAGTCGTTGCTCCTGTGTTCGGGCCACGCCCGGCTGAATGACATGCGCACTTTTCGCGCCGGGCCAAGACAAGGTCGGCCGGGCAGGAGGCAGGTGGGCAGTCAGTCAGGCGGGGCGCCTGGGTGAATCGCCGGGTACTCTCTGGATGGAGTACTGGGGCCTTACCAGCAGATACCTTCACGCTGGGCATCGCTGCCGTGGGCCATGAAGCCGACCAGGTCGATGATCTGCTTGCCGCCGCTGGCATCCAGGGCCTGGGCGAAACGGTCATCGTTGTTGCCCAGCACCACCACCTCGGCTTCGCGGATCACCTGCTGCAGGTCGTTGCACAGCAGCGACGAAACGTGAGGGATCTTCGACTCGATGTACTCGCGGTTGGCGCCGAACACCCGTGCGTACTCGACGTTGGCGTCGTAGATACTCAACTCGTAACCCTTGCCGATGAGCATTTCCGCCAGCTCCACCAGCGGGCTCTCGCGCAGGTCGTCGCTGCCGGCCTTGAAGCTCAAGCCCAGGAGGCCGATGCGGCGTTTGTCCTGGCGGGTGATCAGCTCGAAGGCGTTCTTCACCTGGTTGCGGTTGCTGGCCATGATCGAGGCCAGCAGCGGGTGCTCGACGTCCAGCTGGCCGGCGCGGTAGGTGAGGGCGCGCACGTCCTTGGGCAGGCACGAGCCACCGAAGGCAAAACCCGGGCGCAGGTAGTAGCGCGACAGGTTGAGCTTGTAGTCCTGGCAGACCACGTCCATCACCTCGCGGCCATCGACGCCGGAAGCCTTGGCAATGTTGCCGATCTCGTTGGCAAAACTGACCTTGGTCGCGTGCCAGACGTTGCAGGTGTACTTGATCATCTCGGCGACTTCGATCGACTTGCGGATCACCGGCGCGTCCAGGCCCTGGTACAGCGACTGCAGCAAGTCGCCCGATTGCGTGTCCAGCTCGCCGATCACGGTCATGGCCGGGAAGTCGTAGTCCTGGATCGCGGTGCTTTCACGCAGGAACTCGGGGTTGACCGCCACGCCGAAGTCAATGCCGGCGCGCTTGCCGGCGTATTTTTCCAGGATCGGGATCACCACGTTCTTCACCGTGCCGGGCAGCACGGTACTGCGCACCACCACGGTGTGGCGGCTGGCCTTGTCGCGCATGGCGGTACCGATTTCGCGGCACACCGCCTCCATGTAGACCAGGTCCAGGTCGCCGTTCTTCTTGCTTGGGGTACCGACGCACAGCAGCGACATCTCGGTGGCCAGCACCGCGGCCTGGACATCCGTGGTGCCACGCAGGCGGCCGTGGCGCACGCCATCGAGCAGCAGTTGTTCCAGGCCGGGTTCGACGATGGGTGACTTGCCCTGGTTGATCATGTCGATCTTGGCTGGCGAGATATCCACGCCCAGCACCTGGTGCCCACGCGCGGACAAACAACCGGCACAGACAGCGCCTACATAACCCAATCCAAAGATGCTGATATTCATAGTTCCCTCTCCCAAGGTTCAGCAAAAGCTGACCGAGATACTCAGTTAAACGGCATGGTTGACGCGGCAGACGCGCAAGAAAAAGCAGCGCGCTAACAGGAGGCGATGCAGGCGTTTTCGTTGTCTTATTACATCCTAAGGGAGTTTTTTTAACTTCGGCAAGCTGTCTCTAACTCTGAGTTGGATAAAGTTTAAAAATGTTTTGTTAAAGGTTAAAAACCCTTATAAATCAACAATTTAAAGTTTGATATTAGTTGGGCGTCAAAAAACCGATATCGTCTTTTTGCCGTTAAAATGACGTCAGAAAGCCGTTGCTTCGACGGCTTTCGGCGTTTTTCAAGGTTTTTTTGACGGGCTTTTCCGGTGTCCTCTTGAACTTCTTTATTCTCTGCGCGCTGTTGTAGTAGAGCGTTGAAATTCCCCGGGTGATGGCATTTTGGCTAGCAAGGGAAGTTGTCCGGAATTATTAATGCCTTGTGCGTGAAGTTCAGGCGTGAATTACAGGGTTTGCGGCGCTTGTCCTGACAACTGTGGACAGGTAGAGCGGGCGTCGACTTGTGCAGCGGAGCTGATCGCGGCATAGTTCTGGCTTCGTTCGAGGCACGCCATTGAAGGTTGTGTGCTCATCCATCCGGATGCTGGATAAGGGACGCCAAGCAAATGAACGGAATCGGTTCGCGTATCAGGGAAGAAAGAGAACGGCTGGGCCTGACCCAGCGGGTATTTGGCGACATCGGCGGGGTCGAGCCCAACGCCCAGGGCAAATATGAAAGCGGCGAGCGTACGCCCAAGGCCGACTACCTGGCGGCGGTGGCGGCGCGCGGGGTCGATGCGCTGTATGTGTTGAGCGGGGTACATACTCCGGTTGCGCACGGCAGCCTGAACGCCGAAGAAGAACAGCTGCTCGGCAGCTTTCGCCTGCTGCAAGCAGCCGACCAGGCTGCCGTCCAGCAATTGCTGGGCAGCCTTGCCGAGCGTGTACAGCGCCCGCCGCTGAGGGTTGGCGGCCATGAGCGGGGTATCTATGGGCGGTTGTCTGGCAAATGAAAAATGACGTCAGGCAAATGACCTGTTCCGTTAGGTCTACGGCTCTATTTTTTGCTAAGGTGGCGGGATCCAATTACCGCCGCAGTGCGAGGTGTCTGCTTGATTAGGGTGCTGGTGGTCGATGACCACGATCTGGTGCGTACGGGCATCACGCGCATGCTGGCCGATATCGACGGTCTGCAGGTGGTGGGCGAAGCCGACTCTGGCGAGGCATCGCTGAAGGTTGCGCGCGAACTCAAGCCCGACGTGGTCCTGATGGATGTGAAAATGCCCGGTATTGGCGGCCTGGAGGCGACGCGCAAACTGCTGCGCAGCCACCCGGACGTGAAAGTGGTGGCGGTGACCGTCTGTGAAGAAGACCCGTTCCCCACTCGGCTGTTGCAGGCCGGCGCCGCGGGTTACCTGACCAAGGGTGCAGGGCTGGATGAAATGGTCCAGGCCATCCGCCTGGTGTTTGCCGGGCAGCGCTACATCAGCCCGCAAATTGCTCAGCAGCTGGCGCTCAAGTCGTTCCAGCCGCAAGGCTCGCCGTTTGACGCCCTGTCGGAGCGGGAAATCCAGATTGCCCTGATGATCGTTGGCTGCCAGAAGGTGCAGATCATCTCCGACAAACTGTGCCTGTCACCGAAAACGGTCAATACTTACCGTTACCGGATCTTCGAAAAACTCTCGGTCACCAGCGACGTCGAGCTGACGCTGCTGGCGGTCCGCCACGGCATGGTTGACGCCAGTCTCTGAGCGCATTCATGACAGCTGTGTTCGATTCAAGCGCATTCCTGGCGACCTGCAGCGGTCGCCCGGGCGTCTACCGGATGTTCGACGGTGAGGCCCGGCTGCTGTATGTGGGCAAGGCCAAGAACCTCAAGAAGCGCCTCGCCAGCTACTTTCGCAAGACTGGCCTGGCGCCGAAGACGGCTGCCCTGGTGGCGCGCATCGCCCAGGTCGAGACCACCATCACCGCCAACGAGACCGAGGCGCTGCTGCTTGAGCAGACCCTGATCAAGGAATGGCGGCCGCCGTACAACATCCTGCTGCGCGACGACAAATCCTATCCTTATGTCTTCCTCTCCGATGGCGACTACCCGCGCCTGGGCATTCATCGCGGGGCCAAGAAGCAAAAAGGCAAGTATTTCGGCCCTTACCCCAGCGCCGGCGCCATCCGCGAAAGCCTGAGCCTGCTGCAGAAGACCTTTTTCGTCCGTCAGTGCGAAGACAGCTATTACAGCAACCGCACCCGGCCGTGCCTGCAATACCAGATCAAGCGCTGCAAGGCGCCCTGTGTCGGCCTGGTCGAGCCTGAGGAGTACGCGGTCGATGTGCGCCACTCGGTGATGTTTCTTGAGGGCCGCAGCCACCAGCTGACCAACGAGCTGAACGCCGAGATGGAACAGGCGGCCATGGCCCTGGAGTTCGAGAAGGCCGCCGAACTGCGCGATCAGATCGCCTTGTTGCGCCGGGTCCAGGACCAGCAGAGCATGGAAGGCGGCAGCGGCGACGTCGATGTTGTCGCGGCGTTCGTCAACCCCGGCGGCGCCTGCGTGCACCTGATCAGCGTGCGCGGCGGGCGGGTGCTGGGCAGCAAGAACTTCTTCCCCCAGGTGGGCATCGAGGAGGAGGTGGCTGAGGTCATGGCCGCGTTCCTCTCGCAATATTACGTGGGCAACGCCGAGCGCGAGCTGCCCGGCGAACTGATCGTCAACGTGGTGCACGAGGACTTCGCGGCCATCACTGCCGCCATCGAAACCCTGCGCGGCCGTGAGCTGACCATCAGCCACCGGGTGCGGGGCACCCGTGCGCGCTGGCAGCAACTGGCGGTGACCAACGCCGAACAGGCGCTGGGTGCACGCCTGGCCAACCGCCAGCACATGGCTTCGCGCTTCGAGGCGCTGGCCCAGGTCCTGGCCCTGGACGAAACCCCGCAGCGCCTGGAATGCTACGATATCAGCCATTCCAGCGGCGAAGCCACCGTGGCCTCGTGCGTGGTGTTTGGCCCGGAAGGGCCGCTCAAGTCCGACTACCGGCGCTACAACATCGAAGGCGTGACCCCGGGCGACGACTACGCGGCCATGCACCAGGCCCTGACCCGGCGCTTTGGCCGGCTCAAGGACGGCGAGGGCAAGCTGCCCGACGTGCTGCTGGTGGACGGCGGCAAGGGCCAGTTGAACATGGCCCGGGAAGTGCTGCAGGAACTGGCGGTGCCCGACCTGATCCTGCTCGGGGTGGCCAAGGGCACCACGCGCAAGGCCGGTTTCGAAACCCTGTACCTCAATGACGTGGCCCACGAGTTCACCCTCAAGGGCGACTCACCGGCGCTGCACCTGATCCAGCAGATTCGCGACGAAGCGCACCGTTTTGCCATCACTGGCCACCGTGCCCGCCGTGGCAAGACCCGCCGCACCTCGACCCTCGAAGGTGTCGCTGGCGTCGGCCCGAAACGCCGCCGCGACCTGCTCAAGCACTTCGGTGGCCTGCAGGAACTGACCCGCGCCAGCGTCGAAGAAATCGCCAAGGCACCGGGAATCAGTAAAAAGCTTGCCGAGTCGATTTATGCCAACCTGCATAGCGAGTAGAATGCTCGCTCACTTTGCAGCCAGTTGTGCCGATGAATATTCCAAATCTGCTTACCGTTCTTCGCGTCCTGCTCATTCCGATCTTCATTTTGCTGTTCTATGTTCCGTATCACTGGAGCTATATCGCAGCGAGCAGTGTCTTCGCCATCGCCGCGGCCACTGACTGGCTGGACGGTTACCTGGCCCGTCGCCTGCAGCAGAGCACGCCGTTCGGTGCCTTCCTGGACCCTGTGGCCGACAAGCTGATGGTGGCCGTGGCCCTGGTCCTGCTGGTGCAAGTGCACGCCAACTTCTGGCTGACCCTGCCGGCGGCGGTGATCATCGGCCGCGAGATCGTGGTCTCGGCCCTGCGCGAGTGGATGGCGGAGCTGGGGGCCAGGGCGCACGTCGCGGTGTCGAACCTGGGCAAGTGGAAGACCGCGGCGCAGATGCTCGCCCTGGTGATTTTGCTGGCCAACCCGCCGGTGCTGACCTTCTGGGTGATCCTCGGCTACGCCTTGCTGATGATCTCGGCCGGCCTGACCCTGTGGTCGATGGTGCACTACCTGCGCGCCGCCTGGCCGCACCTGCGCGAAGGCTCGGAGCAGAAATAAAGCTTTTTTGAATCAAGGGCTTGACGAGATTTATTGAATCGTTACAATAGCCCCCATCACGACGCGGGAATAGCTCAGTTGGTAGAGCACGACCTTGCCAAGGTCGGGGTCGCGAGTTCGAGTCTCGTTTCCCGCTCCAGTTATAGATCTACAGAGTTCCATGGAAGTCTGTAAGTCGTTGAAAAAAGGGCCGAAAGGCCCTTTTTTCGTTCCAGCGAAAACCACCGAAAACCGGGGGTAGCCGGACAAAATGAGTCCAGAAATGAGTCCAGAATTGGAAATCGGCTCATTCGGTTTTCCGGTGGAGCAGCGCAGATAACGAGACGAGCATTTGGCCTCTGACAGATTCAGGAGGTCACCATGGCACTCACGGAAATGGCGATTCGGCATGCTCGAGTCACCGCCAAGGAGTTCACGCTCGCTGACAGTGATGGCTTGTTCCTCAATGTCACTGCCCAAGGCAGCAAGATCTGGCATTTCCGGTACTACTGGGAGGGCAAGCAGAAGCGCATGTCATTCGGTAGCTACCCGCAGGTTGGTCTGCGTGATGCGCGGGAGCGGCGAGATGAAGCACGAGCGCTAATTGCCCAGGGATGCAATCCCTGCGAGCAACGCAAGCAACAGCGTCTTGCTGTACGTCTTTCCAGCGATCAAACCTTCGATGCAGTCTTCAACCAGTGGATTGCCTTTCGCAGGCTTAGCCTGAAAGAGGGGCGGCAGAGCACGCTGTCGCAAATCCTGCGTATCTTTGCCAAAGACATCCAGCCCTACATCGGTGAGCACTCGATCCATGAGATCAACCGTCATGTGCTCATGGATCTGCTCAGTCGTATCGAGTGCAGAAAAGCCTTCACGACTGCAGAGAAGTGCCGGACCTGGCTAAACCAGCTGTTTCGTTATGCGCTCGTGCGAGTGCCGGGGCTTGAGCACAATCCAGCCGCGGACCTCGATGTGGTGGCAGTGCCCAAGCCGCCTGTGGAGCACAACCCGTTCTTGCGCATGGACGAGCTTCCGCACTTCCTGGTCAAGCTGCGTGCGTTTCGCGGATCGCAGCAGGCGCAACTCGGTATCCGGCTGTTGCTACTGACCGGGGTGCGTACCGGTGAATTGCGGTTGGCGACCCCTGACCAGTTTGATCTCGAGCGGCGGCTTTGGATTATTCCGCCGGAAGTGGTCAAGCAGCTCCAGCTCAAGATGCGCAAAACACGTCGTCATGCTTCCAAGGTGCCTCCCTACATCGTTCCACTGTCCATCCAAGCGACCGAGGTGGTGCGATTACTGCTCGACCAGGTGGTGCCTGCTCAACGGTATCTGCTTACTCACCGAAGCGATCTCAACAAACGCATTAGTGAAAACACACTCAACAGTGCGCTGCGACGCATGGGGTTCCGGATGGCCTTCCCCTGTTGTCGTCTTGCTTGGCCTTCGACTGTTGTCGCCTTGCTTGGCGTTCGCTCGAATACATTTCGTACAGAGCCTAGAGTGAAATCCGTTCTAGCTGCGGGGCGACATGTGTGCTCCAAAACCGCTGCAGCGGCAAGCACACCAGGTAGTACATGAGCCAGCACGCATAGATGCTGGAATGCAGGTAGCAGGTACCGGATGCCAGCTTGCCGTGTGCTAGCTCGTGGCGCAGGCAAGGGCTGCCTTTGAGATTGAACAGCAGGTCAATCGTGTAGATCAGGTCAATGCCAAAAACCGACTCCAACTGCTCTCGTCGGTTACTCAGCAGCCCACTGAGCGACCGGTCTTCTTGCAGCATCTCTTCGTCCAGTTTCGATGTATCGATGCCAGAGTCACTGAGCACATGGCGTAGCGAGTTTTCGAGCTGTGGGAACAGCAGATGGCAGGCGGACATCATGTCGCCCTGAAGGAAGCGCGCGAGGCCCAGGGCATAAATGCTCGAACCCTGACCGCACGAATGGGCTAGCTGATCCTGGAAGGCAGGGAGAAGGTTGCGCAGGCGCAAGCGGCCATCGGCTGCATGCAACAGCAGGGTACTGATATTGCCGGCACGGTCGTTGGATACGATCAGATCCAGGTGTTGAATGACGGTGGTAGAGATCACCTGCCCAGGTGTGGTGAGCCGCTGGGCGATGAGCTCGTAGCTGCCGGCCTCACGGGATGCGCACAAGGCGTAGTAGCTGGAGAGCGCCGGTTGGCTGTCCAGGTCCAGCAGTAATACACGCAAGCCCGCATCGACGAGGACTCCGCCCAGGTTGGCGGCGACCGTGGTCTTGCCCACGCCGCCCTTGGTCGAGATCAACGAGAGGACGTTCATGGCGCTACTCCCTGGCTGACAGTCGATCCTGGACCCACTGTTCGATTTCCAGCGAATCCCAGCCGACGGCGCGGGTACCGATGCGCCGGCATTGTGGAAACTGGCCGACCTTCATCAGGTTGTAGATGTGCGAGCGCTTGAAACCGGTTTTTTGTTCTACTTCATCACGACGCATGATGTGGCGGTCGGCAGGCAGAGGGGTAGGACTGGTCGGTTGCATGATGTCACTCCATAGTGCCATGTGGCGCGCAGTGGGATGTGACAGTCAGTGAAGGCCTGCTGGGGCGAGAAGTCATTGCCAGGCAATGGCCGCCATTGCCTGGCAATTCAGCGCTAGGCCCCTACCGCCTGGGCAAACAGACGGCGAGCCAGCGCAAATTTCCGATCAAGGGTGCGTTTGCTCAACCCAGGCATATTTGGGAAAAGCGTGGTGATGGCATCGACCACTGCAGCCTGGGTTTTATAAATCGACCGTGGTTGACCGCTTCTTGACTTGTCTAGCATGACCACTAGCAGTGCGCCAATAATCGTGTGGTGCACGCTGGCGGAAGCCTCGGAAGCGGGCCCAACTGCGTCGAGTTGTACTGCGCACTCGTGCTCTTGTCGCTTATAGGCCTCCATTTCTTCGACAACGGAGTCGTAGGCCTGACGCAATTTTTCGCATTCACGCATGTGGAAGTCTCGTTCCGCTTGCACAGCCAAATATGCGTTCAGATTCACGCACTCGAGATGGTCAGTGTTCTTGGGGAACAGGAACGCGGGTTTCTCTTCCGGGTAGTTCTGAGCAAACCAACCCCGCAGGTCGGCACGGCGAATCGACCAGTAGACACGTTCGGCGTGGTCGTTGAGTGTAATGGGCCCACCAAGGAAGGAGGCCGGTAGCTCGCCACAGGTTATAGCCTCGTAGATCCGCTCAACATGAAAGTGTAGGTAGGGCCACTGTGGAAAATACTTGAGCAGCTCACCTGAATGGGTAATCTCGACCTGCAAGATTTCCGCCGTGTGGTCGGCGAGATCGCACCAAAGGATCGCGGCATCGATGGGGTGGTAGCAGCTCTTGATCGGGTCCATGCCGAGCAGCCTCCTGCTGAAAAAACTGGTCGCTGGCGGGGCTGCAGTCATGGGCCTCAGTCGAGCGAGCCATTTCTGATAATCCTTTTCGGATCCAATGCTGGTGACAGTGCTGTGGACGATTGGTTCGGTGTTGCTGAGGTCGCTGCGACAGATTTTGACGTTCTAAATCTGGGGGATCTCCTTTGGAGTCAAGGGGTGCTTTGCACGTAGGTGTTGCCTCTCTGCTATTCAACTTGTCTCACGCGCTTGAGCTACCTCCAACAAATTGTGTGTCTTTCACCCTGTCCAGGAAACGATCAGTAAGCATAGGTGCTTTCACTTCGATCTAACGGCCAGCGTCCGCTGCGGGTAATCCGGTGCTTGCTTGGCAGGTACTGGCAGCTCACGGCTTCAGCCTCGGCGCGAGTCTGTGCAACTGCTAGCGAGCGGACCGACCTGGAGCACCTGGACAAATCGTTCCTCATGCTGACAGCCTGTGCGTTGGGCCTACTGAGGTTGCTTGTGTGTAAGCCCGCCGTGGGCATGCCTTTTTTGATTAGTTGTGTCTGCCATATCGTATTTCGCGAAGCGCTACTCCAAGGTGAAATTTTACTCCATTTGCCTGGTTGCCAATACCCATGCCGAATGATGTGATCGGCAAACTGACATAGTTAGCAATCAGTGTTAGCAATCAGTTGCTCCCTGAGCTTTTGACGAACTAGCGCCGGTTGAGGGTCGTACCGCTATTGAGCTGGAGTTCGTAATGAAATATCAGCGGCAGAGTTAGTTGGTACACTTACAGGCTGCCGCCCCAGCGCTGATGTTACGACCGAAAGTGCGGGTTGAGGTGGCTTGATCTCGTCATCCTTCATAGCGTTGCAGAATCCTTTAATGGCTTCGCCAACGTCTGCGCCGAGTCCTTTGAGTTTCTTGGTGCCGAAAACGAGCACAACGACTACCCAAACTACAATCCAGTGTTTCCAATCCATGATGGCCATTACTACCTCACAGCAGGCCGTCCAGAAATGCTTGCAACTGGGCACCACGGTTGCCAGCGTTGCCATCAACCAAGGCTCAACGTCAACGTGACTCGCAAATGGCTACTGACTTGGCGCGGCCAAGGTTCTGGATAACGCCTGAAACGCTGGGTCGTGCTGACGCGCTACCTGGCTGATGGTGCTGTGCCTGTTGGCAACAACCAGGTCAGGCCGTAGGCGCTGGACGTTCCAACTGGGTGTCCGCCGGATCTCTGCGTAGCGGTAAACGGGCGGCGGCGATCATGAGCCTTATCCAGTCGGCACGCATGAATGGGCTGGATCCGTATGCGTATCTTTGGGCCGTTTTGACGCGTTCGACCCCCTGGAGGTTGGCTCAACGCAGATGGCGCTTAGGTTTCACGTAGCACATTTTCTGCGCTCTTTGCGGCAATTGGAACGACCTATGGTACCGGGGACGGTTCGACCACATTCGTATTGCCTGACTTGCGAGGTGAGTTCATCCGCGGCTTTGATGGCGGCAGGGGGTAGATGCTGGGTGTACGTTTGGATCGTCGCAAAAGGGCACCCTGCACCCCTACGGTACCACTGACAATAAAGCCAACGGCATCTGGAGTGCTTCAACCACACAAAACTCTGGTGCAGCATCGCAAGTAGCAATGGGTGTAGACCCGTATTCGACCATTGATTACCCGACTGTTACCGCCGGTGGAGTCGATGTGACAGCCAATTATGCATTACCGGGTCTCGCCGGCGACCGCAGTTACTCAGGCGTCTCGCGGCCACGCAATATCGCGCTACAAGCACTGATTAAGTATTGATCTTCTCGCTCTTAAAACTCTCATAACTCCGGCGGTGTACTCCCACTATGCTGCCTTTGTGCTCTCCGACCTGCTCGCACGGGAGAACTGGCGAAAGCGTATGGCCAAGCCCGAATAGCAGGCCTGGCGTTCGAGGCGTCCTATACTGCTCTGGTCAAATAACCGGAGCAGCAGCGTGAAGAAGACCCTGGCGGGAGTTATTGAGGCTGGCGAGCCGCTGATTCAACAGGCTATCGATGCGCAGCGCCGCTACCATGCAGCCCAGGACGCCGGCCAGTCGGCTAAGGAAGTCGAGCGCCTGCGCCTGGAGGCTGAGTCGCTGTATCAGGCTGTCACCGAATACCAACTGCGATCGCTGGGTGAGTCTGCGCGCTCCCTTCATTAAATAGTCTGGTACCGGCGGAGTGGTTTATGGAGCCGCGCTAGGCGAACCTGCCCCAGCGACGGCTCAACGAATTGCCGCCATCACCGATGCCGGCGACCAAGGATTAATTGCCTTGCGGGCGTGCCAGACCTACGTCCGAGACATCGAGCGGTGAGCTGGAAAAAGGTAAGCTCAGGCAGCTGCTTTCGACCGGTTGAATCCACAACCCAAAGCGGCCTTACGGAATTTTGTACGCAATTGGAGGCAATTCACTAGGCGATGAGCTGTTCGATTTAGGGGAGGGCGAATCTTGTACCCCAACCAATGCTGGTCCACGCTACTGAACATCCGGTAGGTGCAATAGTGTATAAGGAAATTCGCTGGATATTTCAAATTCTTCCAAGGGCAGCTAGTTTTCTGGGGTGAGAGCTTTGTGCTCGCCCTATACTGAAAAGGTAAATAATATTGGTGAGTGCGCTGGTGGAATATTGAAATTAAGTTGCTAATGGTGAAGGCGCTCTTGGAGGTTTCTGCGGGAATATTTATCTATAATGCTTGGTGTCGTGAAGAGGATCTGTAATGAATGCCTTATTAAACGAACTTCACGCCTATCATCATGATGTGGCTAAAAATATCACTCAGATCAAGGAGTTGCTGAGGAGAATTAGGCATGAACCCGATGCGGGTGATGATTGCAGTCTTTTGTTCAAGAAGCTGGAAGCCTTGCATGGTGATGCAGAGCGGCACCATCATGAAAATGAAGAGCTCATCCGACGGGCCTTGCTAGCGACTGAGGCACCGATCCACCAGCGGGTCAAAGATATTGAGCGAGATCATCAGGCATTCGGGCGAATTGCTGGGCAACTGAAGATGTTGGAGGACACAACAAAGGAAGCGAGAGTAATCGCTGATACCATCGATGATTTTATCAAGAAATATTACGATCATATGGACGCTGAGGAAAATATTTTCTTCCCGGCGGCAGCTAAGTGGCTGTCTGACGCCCAATGGCAAGATATAAAGCGTCAATGGCGTTAATTGGTATTTGTCATGCGTCTTCAAGAGGTGGCTGTTATTCAGTGCTTTGTCTCGCTAAGTGATTGCGTGGTGTCAATATATTAACTGGCCAGGTGCTCCATATATCGATTGCTCCTCGTTGCAAGCCCCTTTGCTTTTACGTTTCGCGCTGACTAGGGCTTGTACGAAAGGTCGCCGAGCGGCGATTAGGTAAGGTGAATACTGGCTAGGTGTTATTCCGGGATCGAACACCTAGGCGGCGCTTTGCTGACTGGCAACTTGTGGCCGTTTTCTGCTTGGTGCGAGGTCAGATTGACCCAGCGAAGCCCGAATCCGACGGCAATCTTGCCGATGTCATGGAGCAGGGCGCCGTAGGCAATGGTAGCGCTCCAGGCGTCGGCCAGTGTGGCCTGGCCTTCTGGGACGGCACCGTTCGGTAGCAGATATGACTGACGCAACTTCAGGCTGCAGGCGACCAGTTCCAGGCCGTGGTCGAGCATGCCGTCTGGATAGGCATGATGATGGCTTTCGCTGGCCGGGAGTTGCTGCACATAGCTGGCGTAGCGGCGGATCGGCTCGAGGTAGAGTTATCGAACCGGGGCTGGGAGAGGGCAGTGCATTGCCAGATGCGCTCCAGCAGCCTTTTCCGGTGGTCAGCGACGAGCAGTGATTCGGGGGATAGCGGGAGGAGAAAGCCTTCGGCGACTGGAGCAAGAGCAGACTCCTTAGCATTCAATCATGTAGAACACCATGTTTGATGGTTCTGAGGGTATGCAAAATCCATCTAGTTGGGTTGATAAGGCTTGGCGTTCATCCGTCTCAGCCGCTAGCTCAGCATGAAGGGAGGAGATCTTTTCACGGAGCTTTTCTAGATCGCGTCTTGTAGTTTCCAATTCCGCCTTTTGCACCAAATAGACACCGAGACTGATGCACTGGCTGTGGTCATTGTACTTACTGAGCAAAAAGCCGGGCTTATCATCTGGATAATATCGGGCGATCCTTAATGATTTCCGCTTCGTGCGAGGCAAGATCGCACCAGTAAATCGCTGCATCTAAGGGGGGTAGTTAGACCATGGAGCGACCTCCTATAGTATCGTCCATGAACCGGAGGCGAGCGAACCACCCTCCACCCTTGTTCGACCAAATTCTAGATCAGAAAATAGGATTTTTGGATCAATTTTTTCATGACATTGTTTTTTGTTTTTGGTTCCTTTCTCGCATGCAGAATCTAATTTCAGCCGGCTGACAAAATGGGCTCGTTTTGCGTAGGCGTCCGGCTAAATAACCTTTACTTAAGGGAGGAAATAACTGTCCGGTGCGGTTGGTAGTAGCGAGTCTAGTTACGTCAAGCTTTTCGGATGGCTAGAGAGTTGTGTTTTCATCTGCACCCACCTATGTGTTAATAATTATTTAGTACTATTCTCCCGCTGAGTCGGTAGTTGCGAAAGACTTAATGTAGTGTCCGGGGTTAGTTGACTACTAGACTAAGTCCTGATGAGGACATGTCCATCCTCCTTTAGCGGCTCGATCCAGTGTTCACCTTGTACACAGGCGCAAAGACGAGGGTAGAGGGTGTTTGCGCAGAGGGCTGAACGGGTGCCATGGGGGTATCTCCGAAGCGATCGAGAGGTTGCAAAGCCCCCTCTATACACCAGTCACAACCTGCGTGTTTGATTTACATCAAGTGAGGATGCATCCTGAAACCTGCGTCGTTAGAACGGGCAATCGTGCATTCAAGGATATGGCTATCTGCCACTTCGTTTCTCGCCTAAAATAAGGTTTCGCAGGGATGCCGCCCACTCGTACCAATGGAAGAGCCGCTGACGGGCCGGTGCGTTCGTCAGAATACGAGCGTGCCAGATGATATCCGGGCCGCTAATGTCTTGTTCAATTGGAAATGTTCGAATGTCCTCCGGGTCCTTTCCCAGACCGAATCTGCGTACGCTGCTCTTACTGTTCACCTTGTTGGCCAGTTTGGCGACGCTTCTAAACGATCTATACGTCACCTACCGTGTCCAGCGCGAGATCCTTGTGCACAATGTACTGGAAGCCAATCGCGCCTATGCGGCAAAAGTTGCCCTGTCGATTGGTCAGAGCCTTGGCGCTGATCTTGACCGGCTCAATTACAGTGCCAAGGTCCTGGGCCAGGACTTCCCGTCACAACAGCGGCGAAATGACGAAGTCCGGCGTCTGGTGGAGCAGGACCAAAGTTTCAACACTGTGGTGATTGCCGATGCACAAGGGGAGGTGCTGGCGTCCTATCCACCGGTTTTGGGGTTAAAGGGGCAAACACTGCGCTCAAAGGAGCCGCTCAAGCGCAGGCAGGGGATGATCAGCCCAGCGTTCAGCTCGCTTGCCGGGAATCTGATCGTGTTTGTTTCCCAACCCATCTGGAACTCCCAAGGGGAGTACCTTGGATTGGTGGGGGGGACCATTTATCTGCGCGACGCCAACGCGCTCAATGAAGTCGTCAGCAAGCATTTCCAGAAAGATTCAGACGTGTACCTAGTGGACGGTCAGCGCCATTTGCTGTTTCACCCTGATCCTGATCGTGTCGGCCAGGTAGTGGGCGCCAACGCGGCAGTCGATGCTGTACTCGGCGCAGAGAGTGGGGCGCTGCAGGTTGTCGATGAAGGGACGCAGATGCTCGCGGGCTTCGCGGCGGTCGCTCACAGTGGCTGGGGAGTGATCTCCCAGCAACCAATGAGTATTCCTGCCAGCGCATTGAGAGAACTGATGACCCGCGTGGTGCTCGGCATCATACCGATGAGCCTGTTGGGTATTGTCCTTATCTGGTGGGCGGCTTCGCGCATCAGCCGACCGTTGAGCAGGCTTGCCGATCTTGCCGAGCGGATGGAGAACATTCAGGGTATTCGTGCGGTACATGCGTGGTACTTCGAAGCCTGGCGCATTCGCCGGGCGATGCTGATGGGAGCATTGCTGACGCAGGAACGCATCGGCACGCTCAACCATCAGGCCTTGAGTGATCCGCTCACAGGCTTGGCCAATCGGCGTGCGCTGGACGATTGCCTGCGCGACTGGCAGTTACTGGGCAAGCCATTTGCGGTCATCAGCATGGACCTGGATCACTTCAAACAGGTCAATGACAACTTTGGTCACGATGCCGGCGACAAGGTGCTTACGGCGTTTGCTCGGTTGCTGCGGCAAAACTGTCGTGACCGCGACATTGCCTGCCGGGTGGGCGGTGAGGAGTTCATCCTGTTACTGCCACTGACCTCCCTTGCCGATGCCACCGATGTGGCGCAACGGATCAGACGCTCAATGGCCGCGCTGGATGTCCCCCCGGTCGGCTGCACGACGCTCTCGCTCGGGGTCGTCTGTTGGTCGCCAGAGGATGACATTGAGGCGACATTCAAAGAGGCCGATGCCTGTCTTTACCGAGCCAAGCAGGCTGGGCGCAATAAAGTCGTCGCTGCGGTGCACGAGCACCTATGAGACCGTTGTCACCGGGCCTTTCTACGACTCCTGGCCCTGGCGGTGTCAAGCCGCGGCACCATTCATGGCGCCACCCTCGGTAACGACGTCAACCTGCGCGACTTTGAAGGGCGCAGCCCCGTGCTGCTGTCCAAGTCCAAGGACAACAACGTGTCCACCGAGTTCGGGCCGCTGCTGCGCTTGTTCAACGAGACCTTCAACCTTGATGACGGGCGTGGCGCCGAGGTGAATTAGCGCGTCGAAGGCTTGGACAGTTTTGTACTCAAGCGCCTCAGCTCAATGCGCCAGATCAGCCGCGACCCGCTTGACCTTCGGTATCTGCGGCCCCCAGGCTCAGGGAGTCAAGCAGCGTTCCTGCGCTGCAGGCGCTGGAGCATGGTGATCGCGATAGCCATGCTCCAGCGCCTGCAGCGCAGGCAAATCCAGAATCTCCACCACTCGGCCGTTGAGTCGCACAATCCCGAGGGCACGCAAGCGTGCAATCGATCGGCAGATGGTTTCCAGCCGCAGCCCCAGGTAGGAGGCCATGTCCTCGCGTGACATACGCAAAACAAAGCCATGGGCGGAAAAGCCGCGCCTGACGTAACAGCTGGACAAGCCAACGAGGAAGCTGGCGAGCCGTTCTTCCGCGCTCAGGTTGCAGAGCATGAACACACGCTCATGCTCGCGTACGATCTCTCGGCTCATCATACGGTTCAGGCTTTGCTGCAGTTCTGGAAACGCGTGCACCAATGTTTGCAGCCGGTGATAGGGAATGGGGCAGACCTCGCTGTCCTCCAGCGCGATGGCATCGCAGACATGGTGCTCGGTAGCGATCGCATCCAGCCCGAGCACGTCGCCAGGCATCCAGAAGTTGATCACCACGCCCAGCCCCTCGGCGTTGTTCAAACTGGTTTTAAAGCTACCGCAGCGTACGGCATAGAGCGCGTTTAGAGGGACATTGGCATGAAACAGCGCCGCACCTTTGCGGATGCGCATGCGCGGGCCGATCAACGCACCCAGGTAGCTGGGACCTAGTAGCGGCAGCCCGGTCGGCAGGCATAACCCGCTGACGCGACAGTCATTGCAGGCCGAACCTGGTGGTCGCAGGCGAATAGGGGTGACATTGCTCGCCCGCAAGGGTTGCTCTACAAGCGTGGCATTGATTCGGTCGAACATCCCAAGCCTCCTTCGCGCTCCGAGCTTCTCGATGATGCCGACGGCTCCATGACCGACGGGTGGCCCCTTGGCTACCGGGCGGCCTGCGCTCAGGTTATGGACAGCGATGCCGCAGGTCGCAGTTTTAGTAGCGTGCACCGGAAAAACAGCGAAGTGTTGATCGGCGTCAAATTCGGATCAAATACCCAGCAACCGTATGTCTGGCATGTCGGCAGTCGTGGTCTTGATAAAGATCAAGTACGCAGGTGCGTAGGGGAACAGTATCGAGGTACCAACTCCCGCAGATGAGGTGTGCGATGGCCACGAACCAAAGACTCTTGTTGGTTGCTTCCCCGCTGATGCGTCACGCTCCAGCCTATGATCGCGCCGCAGCACTGGCCAAGGCCAAAGGCATGGCGCTGCACGTTGTTGCCTTCGATTACCTCGAAGGCCTGGCTACGGCAAGCCTGGTCGATGAGCAAGCGCTGGCGGTCATGCGCGAGGGGTACGTAAAGCAGCATCGCGAGTGGCTGGAGACCCAGGCCGTGCCAATGCGACGCATTGGCCTGACGGTGACTACTGAGGTGGTCTGGGTGCAGCACGCTCTGGACGAGATATTGATCCACTTGCGCGAACAACCGTTTGCCATGCTCATCAAGGAACTCGAACACGAATCGTGGTGGATGCGGGCAATGTTTACCCCGCTGGACGTCCAGCTATTACGCGCGTGTCCGGTGCCGCTGCATTTCGTGCGAAAAGCCAATTATGCCCTGCCGCGCAAGATACTGGCGGCGGTTGACCTGTCGGTACCTGAAGACCAATTTGAAGGGTTCAACGATCAGATCATCAGTGAAGCCTTGAAGCTGGCCCTGCAGTGCAATGGGCAGGTGGAGTTGTTATATGTTTATGACCTTGGCGCCATGTATGAGGATGCGGAGGGTTATGGGGAGCATTCGTTCTTTTTCGACTCAAGCTTAGCCCGAACCTTGCACGAAGCGCAGGGCGAGGCGTTTCAGGACTTGGCCGAGCGTAATGGCATAGCTGCCGAGCACCGACACTTGCGCATGGGCGACCCCGCCAAGGTGTTGGCCGTGTTCGCTGAAAATCATGACATCGATGTGGTGGTCATCGGGCGCTACCACCATCGTGGTATCGGTGGGTTCATCGGTAGTACGGCAGAGCGAGTCTTGTACAAGTTGCCCAGTAGCGCACTGGTTATCTCGCCTGAGCACTCCCAGGGTTGATGAGCAAGGCCCCCTGAGGGGGGGCCTTGATTCATGTTTGCAGATCCAGTTCGTGCAGTATCTCGGTAACATCACCGCCTGTGTAGCGTGAGGTAAATCCCAACGTTTTGGCCAAACGATGCATGGCATAGTTGTTCGACAAATCTCGCGAAATCATGTGTTGATAGCCATTGCGCCGGGCTGCGTCGATCAAATGCCCCATCAGTAGCCTGCCCAGGCCCTTGTGTTGCCACCGTTCGCAGACCGCAACGGCACACTCGCAGTTGCAACTCCCGGAGATTGCCGCGTAGCGGCTCACTCCAATCTGGCATAGCTGACCCGCCTCATGGGTAAGGGCCACATAGGCCATACGTTGGTGGTAATCGACATCCGTCAGTTGCACCGCCATGTTCGGCACCCCTCCACTGAACCCGGCCAAAAAACGAAAGCGTCGAACTTCATAGTTGAGTGCGCCCATAAAACGCTTGTCACGCTCATGGTCCTGTTCACGCAGGGGGCGAATCAAGACGGCGGTACCGTCTGAAAGGTGTTCCACCCAATGCTCACCGACAAGTACATCGTCGCTTGGTTGCATGTTCATGTTGCCCTCCAGGAGCGTCGGCAATGCTGCCTGGAGCCTTTGTACCGTGCCGCGTCATTCGGGACCTGACTTTGATCAAATCGGCGTACGGACGCCATTCTTCTGATCTGCATCAAGCAACGATGGCCAGAGGCTTCGATGATCAAGGCAGGCACAATCATCGCCGCGTCCGGCCGGAGGTTTGCAATGGGTCAGTATCGACAGCTACTCGTGCTGCTTACTGAGGTAGACAGGCATTCGGCCGCGTTGCGCAGGGCGCTGGCATTGGTGCAGGTTAGCGGCGCTGCGGTGCATGTCCTTGGGCTATTCGAGCCCGTCGAGGAGCACACGCTGCAGGAAGAACGTCTGAATGAAGAGCAAATACTGCGCCAGTATTCGCAGTTTCGCGAGCAGCTAGCACAGATGCTTGAGCGGCAACGGCCCAGTGCTATTCGCCTGACATTCGAGACGGTGAAGTCGGACGACATTCGCGGCCAAGCTATCGACTATATCGCTGAATTCGCCCCCGACATGGTGATCAAGGACGGTGATGCCGTGCCCGCACTGGCGCGTTTGTTCAATACCCCGCTTGATTGCGCGTTGATGCGAGGTGTCCGTGGCCTCACGCATTTTGTGCCACGATCGGCTCCAGGCTTGCCCAAGCATGTGATGGTGGCAGTGGACACGAGCCTGCACGACAGTGAGGCCCTTCAGGACATATTCAACAAGGAACTGATCAAGGTCGCCCAGGCACTGGCCTTGCAATGCGATGCCCAACTGCATCTATTGTCGGCATACGACCTGACCGGGGTCTTCGTTGCCGATGTCAATGTCGCCCAGGCATGGGTCGAAGAGTTACGCGAGACCTTGCAGGAACCCTTTGAAACGTTGGCCGATAGCCAGGGTGTACCGCCCAATCGCCGGTATTTCGTTGGTGGGTCGCCGGTACAGGTCATTGGTGAGCAGGTTCGTGCGCTGGATATTGACGTTGTGGTGATGGGGGTAGTGCAGCCCAAGGGGCTGGACAAGCTGCTGGGCGATACCACCGAACGTATCGTCAGCACGTTGCCATGCAGCGTACTGGCCGTCCACCCTGACCTGGTCTTGACCTGGGAGCCGACATCATGCAGCTGACCTTTCTGGGTGGCACCGGCACCGTAACAGGCAGTAAGTTCCTGCTGACCCGCGACCGCACGCGGATACTGATCGATTGCGGCCTGTTCCAGGGGTACAAGCAACTGCGCCTGCGTAACTGGGAGCCGCTACCCCCGGCACTGCATTCGCTCGACGCCGTAGTACTCACCCACGCCCACCTGGACCACAGCGGTTTTCTCCCGGTGTTGGCCCGGGAAGGCTACCGAGGGCCCATTTACGCCACCCCGGCCACCTGTGCCCTGGCCGAAATCCTGCTGCTCGACAGCGCTCGCCTGCAAGAGGAGCAAGCCGATCACGCCAACCGCCACGGCTATTCCAAGCACTCGCCAGCCCGACCGTTGTATACCGAACAGGATGCGAAGCGGGCGTTGACCTTGTTTAGACCGCTGGAACTGCACAAGCCCACACAAATTGCCGAAGGTATGGACCTTCTGTTTCGTACGGCAGGGCATATCCTCGGGGCGGCTACCGTACAGATTTCGGCCCAGGGCCAGACCCTGGTGTGTTCGGGGGACCTTGGACGCCCCCAGGACCCAATCATGCGGGCGCCTGAGTTGATTTATACGGCGGATGTATTGTTGGTGGAGTCCACCTATGGTGATCGTTCGCATCCTACGGAGTCGACCGAGCAATACCTGGCCCAGGTGATCAATCAAACCCTTTTGCGTCATGGTATTACCCTCGTGCCGTCGTTTGCCGTAGGGCGCGCTCAACTGCTGATGTACTACCTGTACAAGCTCAAGCGCGACAGGCTTATCCCCGATGTTCCCGTTTACCTCAACAGCCCGATGGCCACTGACGCCACCAGTTTGTACCAGCGCTTTGCAAGTGAGCATCGCTTGACTGCCGCGCAGTGCGCAGCCATTTGTCGAGATACCCGTATCATACGCACGATCGACGAATCCCGACGTCTGGACCAGTTGCGTGAACCTGCAGTCATCATTGCCGCCAGCGGAATGGCGACGGGTGGTCGGGTGCTTCATCACTTGAAGGCATTGGCGCCCAATCCCCGCAACAGCATTCTGTTCTCCGGCTTCCAGGCTGGCGGCACGCGCGGCGCCGATATCGTCGCTGGCGCGCGTAGCGTCCGCCTGCATGGCGAAGATGTACCTGTTCGTGCCCAAGTCTTCGCCATGGACACGCTGTCTGCGCACGCCGATGCGGACGAAATCATGCAGTGGCTACGCGGCTTCACCAGGCCGCCGCGGAAAACCTATGTCATCCATGGCGAACCCCATGCGGCGGATGCGCTGCGTCGGCGCATCCACCTTGAGCTTGGTTGGCAAGTTTGGGTCCCCGAGTACCGGGAAACCGTTGCGCTGGATCCAACAGAATAGTGCGACCCTGAGGAGGGTGCCGATGAACACTCAAGCACGGGCAAAACTGAGGGCCTGGCTGAGGCGCCCTGGCGGCAGCTTCGGGTGGGTGGCCGCTATTGCAGCCTTCGTGGCATCGGCATCCCTTTACAGGACATTCAATCATGCGTCGCTGCTGACCATTCGTGAGCCCTTGGTCCTGCTGGCATTGACGGTGTTCAGTGCGGCGGTGGGCCTGGTCGTGCAACGAAGGTTCATGCGCAGTGTCGGCGCAACGATCTTTGCCAGGAATGCCTCAGGCTGGCAGCGCAAGTTTGCACTCCTCAACGCCGCAGCGCGGGAGTCGAATATCCTCCTGGGCATGCTGGTGCTTCTGGTCGTGCTCGGTACATCCCTGCTGTGGTTAGCCGGGCGCTCGGTAGATAACATCGTCAGAGCCTGCGAGGCGAATGTTCAGGCTCAAGTCGATGTGCCCGGTGGGGGGCCATTGGCTGCGGTGATCGCCAAGCCCGTCTGCCAGTGCCTGGCCCAAGTCTTCCTTGATCGCAATGGTGTGGTACGGCTGGCATTGTTCGATACACCATTGCTTGAAGTGGGGCAGTTCAACGAGGTGACCGAAGCGGATGAGCAGCGGTGCCTCGAACAACTGGACATGTTGCCCGAAGAAACCGCCGCAATAACAAAACCTTAGATAAGCGCCCCTCCTTTAGTCGGGCCGTTACGATCTGACGAACCCAAACACCTATGCTTTAAAGACTACCGTACAGCGAGTAGGGAGTTGGCATCATGCCCGGAGAGCCAATTCCGACCGCGAGACCACAGGTAAAGTGCCTTGCCTGCTCCCTCAGTCGGCTCTGTCTCCCAGCCAGTCTTTCAGTGGACGAGGTGGATAAGCTGGAGTGCATTGTTCGACGCAATCGCCCTTTGAAGAAGGGCGAGTATCTCTTTAAGGCCGATGAACCGATGAAACAGGTGTTTTCCCTTCGTTCCGGCGCCATCAAAAACTATCTGCTTGATACCGAGGGTTGCGAAAGGGTTACCGGGTTTGTCTTGCCGGGAGAAATGCTCGGGTTGGACGCTATTGGCGAGAGTCACTATCGAAGCTTTGCAGTGGCGCTGGACGTCTCAATGGTGTGCTCAATCAAGCTCGATCAACTGATGGAGCTGTCAGGGCAAATTCCAGGGTTGCGCTATCAACTTCTGCACATGCTCAGCTTGGGTATTCAGGGCAAAGAGGCTCACCTGGACTGCTGCCAGGGAAGTGCGGAAAAACGTCTTGCATTATTTCTGCTGGGGTTATCTGCTCGTTATCATGAACGCGGCCTGCGCGCGGACTTTTTCAACTTGCCCATGTCCCGAGGCGACATCGCCAATTACCTGGACCTGACGCTGGAAACGGTCAGCCGGTTATTCAGCCGGTTCAACCGGGACCAATTAATAGCGTGCCGGGGGCGGGAAGTACGCTTGCTTAGCCAGCAAGGCCTGGTCAGCCTTTGCCACCTGGAGCGTTAGTTCATCCTCATGACCGGCCCCCCCCGTGCCGCCAGAATCCTATCGAAGCGGTGTACCGGACCGTCCAATGATGTAATCCATTCGCCTGTAGTCGATAGCACATGATCGGCGCGTATCCAGATGCGCTGAGCGCGGATACCGTGTTCGGTACAGAGCCGAGCCATCTGGCAAGCCAGTTGGGCAGGGGCGCAGCAATAAACCATTTCGGGGTTGAACGTTTGCAGGTGCAGTTTAAGGTCTGCTTGCGAGTGGAACGGGTAGAGGCTCCTGTTGAACGCCTTCACACGGGCCAGCAGATGCTTGCATTCCTCAGGCAGGTGCGCCAAGCGGGTCCCTTGGTGCAGTAGGTGGATGTCTACCCAAGGTAGCCAGCACATGATCTCGTCGAGCGCGCACAGCAGCGGCAGTATGCCGTATCCGCGCGTGGCCACCAGCAGTCGTTTTCCCAGCAGTGGGACCGGCCATCCCGAGCCGAGCGGGCCGGAATAGGACAGCCATTGGCCTTCGATATCGAGTGGACGCGCCTTGGCGGTTGCTACCCAAAACCGCCGGTCTCTGCCCGGAAGACTGATATAACTGCAGGGTTGTGTGCTGTCGTGGTTGCTCAACAGGCAATATTGGCCGGGCATCGCTGCTGTCTCTTCCCGGTACGGGAGCTCAAGACGAAGGTATTGAATCGCCCCTTCGTCAGGCAGTTTTTGCACCAGCCGAACCCGGCCAAGTTCATTACATGCCATGGTACCCTCGGACGCGGCATCACTAATCGCACCGACTGTGTGTTCAGACTAATCGATGTCCACGGTGCCTTAGTTGATAAAGGTCAAACACAGGGAGGGACCCCGGCGCAGTATCGAACTGTCTCGATGGGAGACGGCTTTTACCGTGCCGAGGAGGTCCCCATGTCCGAAGTAACCCCAATACAGGTACCTGTGACGTCTGCTGCCATGCAGGTGCGTCTAGCCAAGCGCGCCGAAGCGATCCATCCGGAAAAGGTCATTCCAATCAAGAGCGGCAAATAGCAGGCGGATCACCGGTCACGCTGGGAGCGGGACGCTCCCACCGTTCTGGAGCATTGGCAGCACTCCTGGCGCATAGAGGTTGATCATGAGCGATTTTCTGAGCACTGAAGAGCTGGAATTGCTGGACGCCTACTGGCGTGCGGCAAACTACCTTACGGTCGGGCAAATCTACCTCAAGGACAATCCTTTGTTGAGCGTCCCGCTAACCCTTGAGCACATAAAGCCCAGGCTATTGGGGCACTGGGGTACCGCGCCCGGGTTGAACCTGATCTACACACATTTGAATCGCCTGATCAGGCAACACGACTTGAACATCATGTTTATCGCTGGCCCAGGCCACGGCGGCCCGGCAATCGTCGCCCAGACTTATCTGGAAGGTACCTATACAGAGCTATATCCGGCAGTGGAGCGCAACACCCTGGGTTTGAATCGGTTGTTCCGGCAGTTTTCCTGGCCGTACGGGATCGGCAGCCATGTTTCTGCACAGATTCCGGGGTCCATTCACGAAGGCGGTGAGCTGGGCTACGCACTGGCCCATGCATACGGTGCCGCATTCGACAATCCTGACCTGATCGTGGCGTGTGTTATTGGCGATGGCGAAGCCGAAACGGGTGCACTGGCGGCCAGTTGGCACTCCAACAAATTTCTCAATGCGGCCAGGGATGGCGCGGTCTTGCCTGTTCTGCACCTTAATGGCTACAAGATTGCCAACCCGACGGTGCTGTCCAGAATCAGTGAAGACGAGCTGTCCAGCTTATTGTACGGATATGGTTACGACCCCTATTTCGTCGAGGGCGATGAGCCTTTGGAGGTCCATCGGACCTTGGCCAGGGCATTGGATACAATCCTTGAGAATATTCGGGAAATCCAGCGCGTGGCGCGCAAAGCCAGTACGGGACAGCAGATGGAGCGACCTGCCTGGCCCATGTTGGTGCTGCGCACGCCAAAGGGCTGGACAGGGCCAAAGTTCGTCGATGGTCACCAGGTGGAAGGCACCTGGCGCGCACATCAGTTGCCGCTCGCCGAACTCGACAAGCCACAGCACCTTTTACAGCTTCAGAATTGGCTGGAGAGCTACCACCCCGGCGAGCTGTTCGACACTGATGGCGCGCTGCTGCCTGAGATCGCAGCGCTTGCCCCCACAGGGCATCGGCGCATGAGCGCCAATTCCCACGCCAATGGGGGCGTGTTGCTTCGCGCCTTGGACCTGCCCTATGTCACCGACTATGCGGTGCGTCTCGACGCACCGGGGCGCCTACAGGCAGAGGCCACGCGTGTACTGGGTACATACCTGCGCGATGTGATGAAAAACAACCTGGTATCGCATAATTTTCGCCTGTTCGGCCCGGACGAAACCGCGTCCAATCGTTTGGATGCCGTTTATGAAGTCACGGGCAAGGTGTGGATCGACCTGCTATCTCCGGACGACAATCATCTGGCCGCCGACGGCCGGGTCATGGAAATACTGAGCGAACAGGTCTGTGAAGGTTGGCTCGAAGGCTACATCTTGTCCGGCAGGCATGGATTGCTGTCCTGCTATGAGGCCTTCATGCATATTGTCGACTCGATGATCATTCAACATGCCAAGTGGCTGAAAATAGCGGCTCAAGTGCCATGGCGCAAACCCGTTGCCTCGCTCAACTGCTTGCTGACGTCCCATGTCTGGCGTCAGGATCACAACGGTTTCTCGCACCAAGATCCGGGTTTCCTCGATCTGCTGGCCAACAAGAAGGCCGATGTAGCGAGGATCTATCTGCCGCCGGACGCCAATTGCTTGCTCTCTGTGGTCGATCACTGCCTGCGCAGTCGCAACTACATCAACCTCGTCGTGGCGGGCAAACAACCGCAATGGCAATGGCTTGACATCGACGCGGCGGCCCGTCACTGCCAACGCGGCATTGGCCGTTGGGCCTGGGCCTGCCAGGACGATGACGACCCTGATGTGGTGATGGCGTGCGCAGGCGACGTGCCGACGCTGGAAACGCTGGCCGCCGTGACCTTGTTACGCGAGCACGTTGCGGATTTGCGTATCAGGGTGGTCAATGTTGTCGACCTGATGGTGCTGCAACCGTCCCAGCAACACCCTCATGGGTTGCCTGACAACCAATTCACTGAGCTGTTTACCCAGGACAAACCGGTTATTTTTGCCTTTCACGGTTATCCGGCGCTGATACACAGGCTGGTGTACAAGCGCGCCAATCACGAGCACTTTCATGTGCGCGGCTTTCGCGAAGAAGGGGCGACCACCACGCCGTTCGACATGGCGGTTATCAATAACCTGGATCGTTTTCAGTTGGCGCTGGATGTTTTCGAACGGGTACCGCGGTTGCAGGATCGCGTGGAACAGGCGAGGGCACGTTATTGGTCCACCCTGGAAAAACACAAGCTCTACCTGATCGAGCATGGTCAAGACATGCCTGAAGTGTCGAATTGGCAATGGACGCCGGCGCTCACCAGGTGAAGCAGGGGCGGCTTTACACCAGCAGGTTTGCCACCAGTGCGGTGCTGTCGAGCACTTGCAACTGACCGTTCACGTAGTCGGTGGGTAGACGAAATGGCGGTACACTGTCGGCGATCACGATGCGTTCGAACAGCGAGGTATCGAACAGTTGGCGGCCTGTGGTGAACAAACCATGGGTTGCCGCCGCGAACAGGCGAGTGGCGCCTGCTTTACGGCAGGCGTGGCCGGCATGGATGAGGGTTTGGCCGGTGCTGATCAGGTCGTCAAAAATAATGGCGGTCCTGCCTGATACGTCGCCAACCAGATGCGTGCCTGTGAGGATCGCCTGTTCGCGATGCTTCTCGATCAGTGCGCTGCCTACGGGGTGGCGCAGTTGTTGCTCAAGTGCCTGGCGAAACTGTTCGGTGCGCTTGATGCCTCCAGAGTCTGGTGAGGCCACCACCACAGGTCCGTCGGCGACAATCGGCGCGAAGTACTCAGCGAACAACGCTGTGCACTGCAAACTCCACGTCGGGATGCGAAAAGCATTGTCAAATGCGGCCGGATTATGCACATCCAGCGCAATCAACTGGTCCACGCCGCAGGCCTCCATCATGGCCGCGATGTAGCGAGTGATGGTGGCGTCCTGCGTTTCGACCCGGCGATCCTTGCGCCCATAGCACAGGTAAGGGGTAACCACCTTTACCTGGCAGGCACCGGCGTCCTTGAGTGCGTTGCAAAAGAACAAAAGGCGACAGAGCTTGTCATGGGCACTCTGTTGGTCATCGCCATAGAGCGAATGAATCACTACGACCTGGCAGCCATTGACCGTCACTGTTGGCCAGCATTTATGCTCGCCGTCTTCATAGTTGCGTTCTGCATGCGGCGCCAGTTGCCACCCCAGCCGCTTGGCCACGCCAGTCGCATAGGCTTCACTGCCTCGCAGGGCAAACAGGAGTGGACGGTGGCTGTGCATGACGGGGCTCCACTGGCGGGTTTCATGCCAACATAAGCGCTAGCCGAAGTAGCGAGCAGGACGCTGGCGGGCATGCCGGGGGTATGCGTCAAGCCTGACGTTGTCGGCTTGCCAAGCCTTGATTTTTATCAAGAGAAGCGCTGGGCAAGCTTCGATAATTGCATGGCCCAGCGATGTCCGATGCAGGAGAGAGCGAATGAGCCAATACCGCCAGCTGTTGTTGATCCTCAACGCGGTCGATCCGAGATCAGCAGCGCTGCATCGAGCTGTATCGCTGGCCAAGGCCTGCGCTGCGACCTTGCATGTGTTGGGCGTATTTGAGCCCTCTGAACTGCGCCTGCCCCATGAGCGCGGAGCCACCCACGTCGTTGATGCTGCATTCGGGCATTTCAAGACGTCCTTCAACGACTTGATGGAGGAGCAAGACCATAGCGTGCAATTGACCTACGAGGTGATACAGGCCGAGGATTCGCATCGCCCGGTGTTGGACTACATCACCGCGTTCAATCCAGACATGGTGATCAAGCGTTGCGAGCCAACCTCGTTGCTCGCACGGGCCTTCCATTCTTCGCTTGATCATGCACTATTGCGCCATTACGAAGGGCTGATCCATTTCGTTACCGCCAATGCTCCGGTCATGCCTCGACACATTGTGATCGCGGTGGATGTATCGGACCCTGGCCCGGAGCAGCAGGCATTCAATCAGCAGCTGATTGGCACTGCCCAGGGCCTGGCATTGCAGTGCAACGCGCAACTTTCCCTGTTGTCCGTGTATGACCTGCCCGCACCGCTCATGGCCAATGCCAGCCTCGCCAAACCCTGGATCGACGCATTGCGCGAAGCACTGCAAGCCCCGTTTGATGCATTGGCGCACGCACATGGCGTTCCCCTGGCTCATCGGTATTTTCTGCAAGGTGCCCCTGTTCTGATCATTGCAGAGCAAGTGCCTGTGTTGGCGATCGATGTGCTGGTCATGGGGGCGGTGCAGCCCAAACGCTGGGCAAAGCTGATTGGCGACACCACGGAGCGGGTCGTCGGTCAGGCCATGTGCAGCGTGCTAGCTGTCAAGCCTGCGAAGCCAGCACTTGGCTGATACTGCGGCTGCGGTGGCTCTCCACCAGCTGGCGTGTAGATGTATTGACGCACCGCTAAGGAAACGCTGAAAAAGACTCCTATCATCACTAAGTGTGAATCGCCTGCACACGCTGCCGGAGCGAGTCTAGTCATGATTGCCATACGAGAGGCCTGGAAAGCGGGCTTGTTAGGACGTGAGCATTGGCTTCGAAATATCGTCTCAGGGGTCATCGTCGGCGTCGTGGCGCTGCCCTTGGCCATGGCATTTGCCATCGCCTCGGGCGTCAAGCCGGAACAGGGGGTCTACACGGCCATTGTCGGGGGAGCGCTGGTTTCGCTGTTCGGCGGTAGCCGGCTTCAGATTGCTGGCCCCACTGGGGCGTTCATTGTCATACTGGCCAGTGTGACAGCCAAGTACGGCGTTGATGGCTTACAGATCGCGACATTGATGGCCGGGGCAATTTTATTACTGCTTGGTCTCACCAAGCTGGGCGTCCTCATCAAGTTCATCCCTGACCCCGTCATTGTGGGATTCACCGCCGGCATCGGGGTGATCATTTGGGTCGGGCAATGGAAAGACTTTTTGGGTTTGCCGCACACTAACGGCAATCATTTCCACGAGCGGCTGTGGAACCTCATCCAGGCACTGCCCAGCCTGCATGTGGCCACCACCCTGTTAGCGCTATTGAGCCTGGCGCTGATGATACTCGCTCCTAGATTACCCGGTATCAAGCGTGTTCCAGGCCCCCTGATCGCCATGGTGGTTGTCACGGCGTTGCATGACTACTTTCAGTTCGAGGGCGTGGCCACCATCGGGAGTGCCTTTGGCGGTATCCCTCAAGGTCTTCCCAGCCTGGGGCTGCCTGCAATCACGCTACCCCAGGTCATCGAGTTGATTGGCCCGGCGTTTGCGATCGCGATGCTCGGGGCAATTGAGTCGCTGCTATCGGCTGTTGTGGCGGACGGGATGGCCGGTACCAAACATGACTCCAACCAGGAGTTAATCGGACAAGGCCTTGCCAACCTGGTCACGCCTTTGTTGGGTGGCTTTGCTGCAACAGGTGCGATTGCGCGAACAGCGACCAACATCCGTAATGGTGGCAACAGCCCGATTGCGGGTTGTATCCACGCCCTCACATTAGTGGTATTGATCTTTTTTTTGGCTCCTCTGGCTTCGGATATCCCGCTGTGCGTGCTGGCGGCGATCCTGTTCGTGGTCGCTTACAATATGAGTGAACTGAAACACTTCACGCGCATGGTCAAACGAGCCCCCAACGCCGACGTTGCCATCCTGCTCATTACTTTCAGCCTGACCGTATTCAGTGATCTGGTGATGGCGGTCAACATTGGGGTCATTCTTGCCATGCTTCAGTTCATGCGTCGCATGGCCTCCTCGGTGGAGGTTCAGCTAATGGTTGAAAAAGAACTAGAGACAGAGTTGCGTCTGAATGGGCACGTGCAACTTCCCCACGGGACTTTGGTTTATACCATTGAGGGGCCTCTCTTTTTTGGTGCCGCAGAAACCTTTGAGCGCGTTCTGGCCCACACACACACCGATCCTGGGACTTTAATTATTCGATTAAAGCGAGTGCCATTCATGGACATCACGGGTTTACAAACGCTGCTCGAAGTCATTGAGCAACTGCGTCAGCGCAACATCCTCGTGAAGTTGTGTGAAGCCAACGAGAAAGTCCTCGGCAAGCTCGACAGGGCGGGGATTCTTCAGGCGCTCGGCGCAGAGCATTATCATGCCGACTTCAGTGGTGCACTGGGCCGTTGTGTCGAGGTCGACAAGCCCCAAGGCTAATGTGGGCATGCGCGTATGATCGGGAACTTGCCCTCAGCCTGGAAACTGCGCCCCTAATCAGCGCGCACAACCGTGCGGCTTGGCGGCGGCAACTGATGGGAGGGCCGTCAGCGGGCGGCGCCATGTCGCACAACTTCAATGCAAAACTCCTGTTCGAAGGGCGGCACGTGACATTCGACGATGTCAGTGTCGGCGACTTGCAGATGCACGCCAACGATGTCGGCCCGGATTGGCTGCTGACAGATGTGCCGGTCGACCAGTACCGCGGTATGCACCCGACGTGCCCCCAGTTGTGCCAGGTACGCGCAAGTACGTAGGAGCGAATGGCCTTCGAACAGCACATCATCGACAACCAGCAAGGTGGTATTGGCCAGGTCCAACCTTGCCAGCGCCGGGTTCTCGGTCAATTGCGTAAAGGTATGCAGCACTTGCAAGTCGTCGGCGTAGCGCTTGACCCGCAAGGGGAAAAGAGGGAGTTCTGGTTGGGCGGTCTGACGCGCAATGTAACCGCGTAAACGTTGCGCCAAAGGCTCCCCCCGGCGTTGGATGCCAATCAGTGCGGCATGAGCCGGGGGTAGCAAGGTCGCGGCCTTGCGCGCCATCGCTTGGAGCACGTTATCGAGCTCATTGCTGTCATACAGGCATAACCGCTGACTTGCCAGTAGGATCGTCATTGCCTTCTCCTGCCCGTAACCCATCAATACGTGTTGCCCAAGGCTGTGGCGGACGCCGGCCGCGTCCCCCTTCTGCAGCCGACGAGCCTCGACATCCTCGGCACCACCATTGCGAGTGCGTTTTTGATCAATGTAGGCCGGTTCGCACTGGCGTGATTGATATTGATCAATCGCGCGCAACTCAACGCTCGGTCCTGATCGTGCAGGTTGATAAAAATCAACGCACAGGCCAACGCGACAGAGGATTCTGAATCGATAAAGAAGGTGCTTGATCCGGCGCCCGCTCATCAACGTGGCCTTGCGTAAAACCCAAGCCACCCACCTGCGCATGGCTTGGACCAGCGTTTGGGCGGCACGACCGAGCAGGTCCTGCATCAGGTTGCAGCCGGGACCTGACCTTACCAAGCGACAGGCTTTATCGCCGCGCCGGAGACTCTCGATGTTTGAACCTCAGTCTCGATTCATCGACCTGGTGGGCGTTGAATTATCCGCCGACTTGCGTTTGCCGGCGAACACTCGCGCCCTGGTGATCTTCGTACATGGCAGTGGCAGCGGTCGTTCAAGCCCGCGTAATCAATATGTGGCCGATGCCCTGGCCCAGCGGGGACTGGGCTCGCTGTTGTTCGACCTGCTCACGGCACCGGAGCAGCGCCTGGATAACCAGACCCGGGCGTTGCGTTTCGATATCCCGCTGCTGACCAAGCGATTGATTGATGTGATCGACTGGGTCGGCCGGGACCGCTAATTGCGCTTGCTGCGCATCGGTCTGTTCGGCGCCAGTACCGGTGCTGGCGCGGCACTGGTGGCGGCAGCCGAGCGCGCTGACATGGTAGGGGCGGTGGTCAGTCGGGGAGGGCGAACCGACCTGGCAGGGCCAGCGCTGGCCCGGGTGAAGGCACCGACCTTGCAGATGGTCGGCGCACAGGATCCTGTGGTGTTAGATTTGAATCGCCAGAGTAGTCGGGCCCTGCGGTGCGAGCAACGACTGGCGGTGGTGACAGACGCCACGCATCTTTTCGAAGAGCCCGGAACCTTGGAGGAAGTCGCCAGACTGGCCAGCGACTGGTCTGAAAGATACCTCCAGCCCCGCACGTCTTAGTCAACGGCCAGCACTCATCGTCATACGCCAAACGGATAGGTTTCGTCTTCCGGTTCCAGCTGCTGGGTTTTCGGGAGTGGCAGCGCGGTGACTGGGCTGGTTTGCTCGAGCCAGAGCATGGCATCGAATTGGTCAGCCAGCACTGACTCGAAGTAGTGGCTGAGACGCTCGCTTTCGGGGCGGTAAATCACTCCAATCGCCCGCTCCAGCAAGGGGATGGACAGCACTCTGCGCAGATCTTTTCGCTGCGGGTCTCGCCAATCGGTCAAGGAGGCCGCAACCCCGGCGGTTAAGAACTGATGCTCCCAGCTGTCCGACCGCGAATGGCGAATGTCTTTGATCAACATCTCGCCGTCCCAATCATCGGCGGCCGCCACTTTGCCTCGGTCGGTGGCCATGCCGATCAATGCAACATCGCGTCCGAATGCATGACGACACAGTTGACCGATATTGAACTGACCCTTCCAGCCCATTTCCGTGGCGCCCGCGTTGCCGATATGGGAGTTGTGTGCCCAGACCACCGCCTTGGCGTGTGGGCCCCGGTGTTCGAGCAGGGCACGCAACGTATCGAACATGTGGCGGTCACGTAGGTTCCAAGAGGCTGTCGACCCTCTATAAATCGCGCGGTAGTACTGTTCCGCTGCCATGACCACCCGGGCGTTCTGCGTGGCATTGAAGAACGCTTCGTCGTTGCGAATGAGCCCGGTCAGTTGCTCAGCCAGCATGATATTGAGCTGCTCGACCACCAGCTGTTCACAAGGCATTATACCGCCACGCTCGACGAAATGGCCGTACAGCGCAGGATCATCCTGCCAGGGGGTCAAGCAGCCATAGCGCCGTCGGGCTTCATGGGCCAGATGCGGATCGACCCGGTCCAGATAAGCCAGTACTTCATGAATGGAATTACGCAAGCTATAGACGTCCAGGCCGCGAAACTCGACGCGACGATCAGGCGGTTGCAAGTGATTATGTCGATGCAGCCAGTGGGCGAATGCCTTCACCTCGCTATTGCGCCACATCCAGGTCGGAAATCGACTGAAGATATGGCGCTTCCACGCTGAATGCGCCAGTCCTCGGACGTACTGGTCGACATGACCGGCGTCTGGCCAGTCTGCTTCAACCGCCACGATACTGAAGCCGTGCTGCTCAATCAGCCGTTGGGTAATCGCGGCCCGGGCTCGATAGAACTCGCGGGTTCCATGGCTCGCCTCGCCGATCATCACAATGCGCGCATCGGCGTAGCGATCGAACATTTCGCCAAAGGCGGGGGCGTCCAGCGCCGGCAACGGCTCGGCGTATTGACGTAACAACGGGGCTATGTGCGCCCTGTCAACGTGATGCTGCTGGCCGTAGAGTTTCTCCAGCATATTGCGCGAAGGAGCGTTCATGATCGTCATCCCCAACGGGTGGATCGTTGTGCCGGTTCTCGACTCGCTGAGTTAATGCTTTGAACATGTGGTGTTCTCCTGCCTGATTATTCCTACACCGCAGCCAACAGCGTCGATTGAGTTTTATCAATAAAGGGTGCGATCGCAGCTATCGATGATGACGTAAACGTAGTTGATAAAGATCAAGCACGGGGCAGGGGCCTGGCGCAACATCAAGCTGTCTCCAAGGGAGACAGCCTTTACCGAGCCGAGGAGGTCACCATGTCCGAAGTAGCCAAAAAAGTACCCGTGACGTCAGTTTCCAGCCCTTCTGCGAAGACAGTGCCATCAAGCACCGAGCCCGAACTGTGGCGCCCGTTTCAGCAGTTACGGCGTCAGATCGATAGTCTGTTCGAGGACTTCGGACGGCGGCCGTTGCGTATGCCTTTCAGCCACACGCCATTCGATGTCGAGCCATTCTGGCGACGAGATCTGTTCACTCATGGCCTACCGGCGCTGGATATTTGTGAACTGGCTGATGAGTACCGCATCAGTGCTGAACTGCCGGGTGTGGAAGACAAGGATATTGAGATCAAACTCATCAATGGCAACCTGGTTATCCGCGGTGAAAAGCACGAAGAAGTCGATGAGAAGCGCAAGGAGTATCACCTCTCCGAGCGCCACTACGGCAGCTTCGAGCGCGTATTCCAGTTGCCGCGCGAGGTCGATGCCGAAAAGATCAACGCCCAGTTTGCCAAGGGCGTGTTGCAGGTGCGTCTACCCAAACGCTCCGAAGCGATTCAGCCGGAAAAAGTGATTCCGATCAAGAGCGGCAAATAACAGACCGATTGCAGGTCGTTCTGGGAGCAGGACGCTCCCAGCACCTGAATAAGCTGACGCTGCTGACTCGCCAAAAAGCCATGCTGAACACGACGTTCGCGCCCAGGACCTTTAGTTTAGGGCTATGGCGCAGATGCCCGGGGCTAACGCTATTTGGCTTTCCAGTATTTCTGCATTTCAAGAAACAGGAAAGACGCCGTCCAGGTGATCAGCACTAAGCCGGTCAACGCCTCAAGCCCCGTCAGGTACTTCAGGTTACCGTTGGGCGCAATGTCGCCGAAACCAATCGTCGTGTAGGTCGTGAAGGAAAAGTAAACGCAGTCCATGAGCGAGCCGTCGAAGTTTCCGCTCAGCGTCCCCCAACCCGCCGCGTTGGCCATGAGGTAATACGCCAGCGCGAAGCACCAGACCTCCAGCGCATGTGCTACCAGGGCGCCGAAGACGCCCACGACGATCCGAAATCGGCTCCAGAGCCTGAGCCGTGGCAACCAGTCGTTCAAACGCAGCAGGCATTCGTAGTGAATGATCACGACACCAATGACCACCGCTGTATTGATCAGTGCGACAGAAACCATATATGCCTCTTTGCCCGGTAGCTCACCGGTGGGGGGGACTGGTCCGGCGGCGGGTCACGTTGGCTTATCCAGAAGTCGATGCTCAGTCGTTTCCGGGGTCGTGGGCAAAAGTGCGGGAAACTCTTCGGGGGTGATGGTTTCTTTTGTCAGTAGTAGTTGGGCACCGGCATCCAGATCCGCGCGCCGTTGTGCCAGCAGCGTTGTGGCTCTGGCGTAGGCCTCGTCAAGCAGCGCTCGGATGCCCAGGTCGATCTCCCTGGCGGTTTGTTCCGAATAGTCTTTGTCCACATGCCTGTGGACTGGTTCGCCAAGGTAAGTGGCTTGTTGACGTTCTAGGACTGACTGTCCGAGTTCAGCGCTCATGCCAAACCGTGTGATCAGTTGGCGGGCAACATCGGTGGCGCGGCCAAGGTCGTCGGCTGCGCCGGTGGATATCTGGCCGAAGACCAGGTGCTCGGCGGCACGCCCGGCCATCAGCACGGCAATGCGATCCTTGAGCATTTGGCAACTGATCAGGAAACGGTCGTCGGTGGGGCGTTGCAGGGTGTAGCCTAGCGAGCCGGCGGCGCGGGGAATGATTGATACTTTATGAACCGGGTCCATCGCCGGCAGGCTGCTTGCTGCCAGGGCGTGCCCCATTTCATGGTATGCCACCATCTGACGCTCATCGGCGCGCAACACATTGCTTTTGCGTTCTATTCCGGCGACCAGTCGCTCGATTGCGACGGTGAAGTCATCAAGCACAACGCTGTGAGCCCCGCGGCGAGTGGCGACAATTGCGGCTTCATTCACCAGATTGGCCAGGTCGGCCCCCGTCAAGCCGGGGGTGATTTCTGCGATACGCTCACAATCGAGGCTAGGGTCATAGACGATCTTGCGTAGATGAACCTTGAGAATCGCTTGGCGACCGTTTCGGTCAGGACGGTCGATCAAGATCTGCCGGTCGAAGCGCCCCGCGCGCAGCAACGCGGGGTCCAGCACCTCGGGTCGATTGGTCGCCGCCAGCAAAACCACCCCCTCCCGCGGGTCGAAGCCATCCAGCTCCGCCAAGAGCTGATTGAGTGTCTGTTCTTTCTCGTCATTGCCTCCCAGAACACCGATGCCGCGCATTTTTCCCAGAGCATCCAGTTCATCGATGAAGATGATGCAGGGCGCGGCCTTCCTCGCTTGATCGAAAAGATCGCGTACACGGGCGGCACCGACGCCAACGAACATTTCGACGAATTCGGAGCCAGAAATTGAAAAAAATGGTACGGCCGCTTCGCCAGCGATTGCTTTTGCAACCAGGGTCTTGCCGGTACCAGGAGGGCCGACCAGCAGCGTGCCCTTGGGGACATGGGCACCAAGGCGCGAGTACCATGCTTGGTTTTTCAAAAACGCGACGATTTCAGTCAGCTCGGCCCTGACGTCGTCGATGCCTGCCACGTTAGCGAACGTCACCTTGGTATCGTGCGATACGTAGACCTTGGCCCTTGACTTGCCCGCCGTCATGAAGCCCCCCAACCCTTGCTTATCGGCCAGCCCACGCAGCAGGAAATGCCAAATCACCAGCACCATGATGAAGGGCAACAACCACTCCAGCAGCGGCCCTGCGGTAGATTGATCGGCGACGCCAGTGAAGGTGACGCCTGCGCGCCCGAGTTGCTCTGACAATGCCGGGGCGACGCGCACCGTGGAAAACTGATCATGACCATCGATGGGCACTAGCAGTTTTCCAACGATGTGATTCTGCTCGACCCGTAGATCGCTGACTTTCTGCTCGTCTAGCAATTGCAGGAACTGACTGTACGGTATGACCTGCGCCGCCGGACGGGTAAACAAGCCAAACTGGATGAACGCGAGCACGGCAAGCGCGATCGCCAGGTAGTACAACTTCCATGGCTGATCTTTGTTCATGACCGTGTTCCTGACGCAAAAAGGCCCGGTAGAAGGGCTTGTCTGTTGGCGCGCACAGCCTTCATGTCAGGCAATCAGTAGATAATCATCGACTTTCCTGACCCCGGGTACCGACCAGGCCGCGCGCTGCGCGATTTGCCGCTCACGCAAAAGGGGAACCTTGCCTTCGAGTCGAACCTCACCGCCATTGACTATGACTCGAATGCGGTTGGCGTCGACCTCGGCACGGCGCTTGAGCGCATCCTCGATACGCTGCTGAATATCGGCCACACTCACACGCGGGCGCAATGTGATCAGGTTGTCCACTCCAACCACCCCTGACAAGCGCCATACGGCGCGTTCCATCACTTCTTTCTGATACTGCCAGTCCACTTCGCCTTCAAGGGTGATCCTGCCGTTACGTACGGTGATTTTGATTGCATCCCTGTCGGCGTCCGAGCTCCAGGCGATGATTTTCAACGCGCGGCTTGCAATAGTGTCATCTGCCGTGCCTTCACCTTTGTTCAGCCTGACCTCGATTTCTCCAGCGAGTGCACGTACGCCTTTGATCGCTTTGACTGTGCGTTCGGCGCTGATTTTCTGGGCATAACTGCTGACATGTCCTGACAACGTGACAACGCCATTGTCTACCGTTACACCTATGTTGGCGGCGTTGATGTCAGGCTGAAACTCCAGCTCTTCGAAAACGAGTTTGCGAAGGTTCAGGTCTTTCATGATGGTGCCCTGCTGCCTGGAAAAGGGGGAGGGGAATACGGCTCTCGCTTTAGTGTTTACCCTTGAATACCGTGCCGCGATTGACTTAAGTCAAAGTCGGTATTGGCCCAGTACTGAGCGGTCCCAGGGCTTGCAAGGTTGACAAAAATCAGATGGGTGGGCTTGCAGTGTCAGATACTCGGGGCCATTACTGCAGGAGCTGACGCGCAAGCAGTGGACACTCTGCGGTTGGAGGCTGCGCGATGACAGTGCAACGCTGGCGAGTTGGGTTCGACACGTGGCACAACCCTGTGCTGTTGGCGTGTTGTGGCTTGACCCTGGTGACGGGGGGGATCGCATACCTCACGCGCGTGTATGAATGGGCTTCCATCAGTTGGGCGGCCGGTAGCTTTTTAATGGGGGCGGTGCTGATGATGGAAATCATCCAGCGCCTGGCCCGAAAAGAGGCCGGTGTGGACCTGATTGCTTTGTTGTCGATCGGCGCCGCACTCGTGCTGGAACAGATGCTCGTGGCGGCGGTTGTGGCGCTCATGCTGGCCACGGGAAGGACCTTGGAATCCTTCAGCAAGCAGTACGCAGAGCGTGAACTGCGGGCGCTGATTGAGCGGGCACCGTGATACGCCTCGATTCAGGAAGCCAATGGGCTGCGCGAGGTTCCAGTGGAGCAGGTCAAGCCAGAACAGATTGTACTGGTACGGCTGGGGGAGGTGCTGCCGGTGGATGGCCGTTTGCAGAGCCCTGTCGCCAACCTGAACGAGTCTGCGCTCACGGGTGAATCGTTGCCCGTCACGCAGCATGCCGGTGAGCAACTGCGTAGTGGGGTCACTAACGCTGGTGCCCCCATCCTGCTGGTCGCCACGCATACCGCAGCCCAAAGCACCTATGCCGGTATCGTACGCCTGGCCGAAGCTGCGCGTCAGTCGCGCGCGCCCTTCGTGCGCATGGCTGACCGGTATGCATTGGCGTTTATCCCACTGACCGTGCTGACCGCCGGGTTCGCCTGGTTTTTGAGTGACGACCCTTTACGTGTGCTTGCGGTACTGGTGGTGGCCACTCCATGCCCCCTGATCCTGGCTGTGCCGGTTGCCATTTTGTCAGGTATATCCCGTGCGGCGCGGCGCGGGATACTGGTCAGGGATGGCCTGACGCTGGAGTCACTGGCCGGTATCAAGCAGGTGTTTCTCGACAAGACCGGTACGCTGACCAGCGGCCATGCCAGCCTGCTTTCGATCGAGGTAAATGGCCAGGATGAGCCACTCCACCTGCTGGGGCTAGCCGCTTCGCTGGCCCAGGCATCCACCCATCCGATTGCCAGGGCTATTGTCGATGTCGCTCATCAGCATCATTTATCGCTGAGCAAACCTCAACGGGTGCAGGAAACCCCGGGGGAGGGGTTATCCGGTGAGGTAGACGGCCAGGCGGTGCGCTTGGGGGCTTTGCCGTACGTGCATGAGCAGGCAGCGGTCAGCGACTGGGCATTGGCCAACTTGCGCCAGATGGATTACCTGGCCTGCAGCGGCAGTTTTGTCGCTGTCCAGGGGCGGCTGGCGGGTTTACTGAGGTTTGTCGACGAGGTGCGCAGGGAAACGCCCCAGACGTTGCGGCGCCTGCGCAACCGTGGCATCGAAAGGATCGTGATGCTCACTGGAGATCGTTTGCAAACGGCCGAGATGGTCGCCCTGTCAGCCGGGATTGACGAGCTTCGCGCTGGTTTAACCCCTGAAGACAAGGTTCGGCTCGTGCAGGAAGGTTGTCGATATGGCAGCACAGCGATGATCGGCGATGGCATCAACGATGCCCCGGCGTTAGCGGCCGCGAATGTGGGTATCGCCATGGGTGCAAGCGGGGTAACGGCCTCTGTGCAGGCAGCAGGGGTGGTGTTGCTTGTGGATCGTCTGGATCGGCTGATCGAGGCGCTGGATATCGCCCGTCATGCTGTTCACATCGCGCGGCAAGGGGTGTGGGTGGGCATGGGCCTGTCAGCGCTGGCCATGGTCGTGGCGGCGCTGGGCTACCTGCCTCCATTGATCGGTGCGATGTTACAGGAAGGCATCGATGTGGCGATCATCCTCAATGCCTTGCGCGCCCTAGGGCCCCACCTGGGACCCAGGCGCGCAGGGATCGCCATGGAGCACATCGACCAGTTGCAGAACGAACACCAGCAGTTGGCAGGGGTACTGAGCAATCTTCGACAAATGGCCCGCGACTTCGCCCTCCGTCCTTGCGACCAGGCGCAGGCTGACCTGCGCAAGCTGGTCGATGCACTGCAGACATTGTTGGCCCGCCACGAGCGCGACGATGAACGCACCTTGTACCCGCTGCTGAGCCGCAGCCTGGCGGGGGAGGATCCGCTGTTCGCCATGAGCAGCACCCATCGGGAGATCTTCCGCCTGATCCAGTTGCTGGTTCGCATGAGCAATGATTTCAGCGCCATCCCTCCGACCGTGACGGCCGATCACATCCAGCATCAATTGATCCGCCTGGACACGTTGGTCAGCCTGCATTTCAACCAAGAGGAAGAACTGTTCCGTTCCCTGGACCGACGTTAGCCAGGCTTTATTCCACAAGGGGACGCTCGGCACTGTCGCCTCAGTTGATAAATATCAAACTCCTGAGCGGCATCGGCGCGAAGCTGAATACATGGGTATTCAGTGAGCCGGTCAGGAGTGCAAAGCAATGCCCCACAGCCATATCCTCTTTCGATCCGCTGCGCGCGAAAAAATCCTCAAGGGTGCCACCCAATTGGCAGAGGCAGTCCGCGTGACTTTGGGGCCGAAGTCCAAGTCGGTGTTGATGCAAAGTGCGTGGGGCAGGCCAACGGTATGCAACGATGGTGTCTCCATTGCCAAGCGCGTTGATCTGCCCGACCCGGAAGAGAACCTCGGCGCACAGATGCTGCGCCAGGCTGCGGAGCGCACGGGCGATGCCGTCGGCGATGGCACCAGCACCTCGACGGTGCTGGCCCATGCAATTCTGTCTGATGGTGTACGCAATGTCGTCGCGGGGGCGAGCGCAATTGACCTCAAACGTGGCCTGGACCGTGGGCTGGCATTGGTCATGCAATCACTGCAGGCACAGTCGCGCGCAGTCAGTACGCTGAAGGAAAAAGCCCAGGTGGCTACGTTGTCAGCGCATAACGATCCCTTGATCGGTCAATTGGTTGCCGATGCACTGGAAAAAGTGGGGGTCGAAGGCGTGGTCAGCGTCGAAGAGTCCAAAACCACGGAAACCGTCGTCGATATCATGGATGGCATGCGTTTCGATCGCGGGTACGTATCGCCTTACTTCGTTACGGATACCGAGAAAATGCAGGTCGAGCTCAGCGAGGCCCTTGTATTGTTATGCGATCACAAGATTGGTGTGCTCAAGGACCTGCTGCCCTTGCTCGAGCAGGTGGCCAAAAGTGGCCAGCCACTGGTGGTGATCGCCGACGAAATCGATGGCGAAGCGCTGACCACACTGGTCCTCAATCATATCCGCGGCGTGTTGCGTGCTGTGGCGGTCAAAGCGCCAGGCTTCGGTGATCGCCGCAAGGAGATCCTCCAGGACATCGCTGTGTTGACCGGGGCAACGCTGGTGTCCGCCGAGTTGGGGGTTGATCTTGAAACACTGGAGCTTGCCCAGCTGGGGCAAATTCATCGAGTCGTCGTACTCAAAGACAGTACGGCATTGATTGGTGGAAAAGGCACGCAAGACGCTATCCAGGCACGCCTGCAGCAGATCCGGGTGCAAATTGAAACCATCACGAGCGATTATGACCGCGAGAAATTGAAGGAACGCTTGGCCAGGTTGTCGGGGGCGTTGCGGTCATTCGGGTGGGTGCGCCTTCGGAAGCAGAAATGAAGGCCCGCAAAGAGGCGCTGGATGACGCGATCGCGGCCACCCGTGCGGCCATTGCCGAAGGTATCGTGCCCGGTGGTGGCCTCGCGTTGCTCAAGGCAGTACCCGACATCCTGGCCGAGGAGGTCGCCAACGAGGGTGATTTCAAGACCGGACTGCAAATATTGCGCCGGGCCCTGGAGGCCCCTGCGTGGGTGATCGCCGAGAATTCAGCGGTGGACTCGGGGGTGGTGGTCGCTCGCATGCTTGCCGAGTCAGGTAGCATCGGCTTCGACGCCGCCGCCATTGACTACGTGGACATGTATGACGCCGGCATCATAGACCCCACCAAGGTCGTGCGCATCGCCTTGGAAAATGCTGTTTCTGTCGCCGGCATCCTACTGCTTACAGAAGCGACGATAACCGATATGCCGGAAAAGAACCCGCTGCCCCAGCCACCCTCGTTTCCCGAATGACGTAACTGAGCGCCTCTGACGCACAGATAAGGGTAAGCATGGCGAAAGCCATTGTGCTGTGCTGACGTCAGTTGAGTCGCCACCGTATCGAGTCAGGAGATTTCTATGACGACTAGCCCCTCTCCCCAAAGCCTCTTTATCAATCGGCCCGAGGCCGGGCGCCGTCTGGTTGCGCCTCTGAACAAGTACGCCAATCGAGACGACGTGATTATCCTGGCGTTGCCTCGTGGCGGTGTGCCGGTGGCATACGAGGTCGCCTGCGCACTGAATGTTCGCCTGGACTTGATGCTGGTCCGCAAGCTGGGCTTTCCATCGCAGCCAGAGTACGCGATGGGGGCGATTGCCAGTGGCGGAGTGCGGATCATGAATGAAGAAGCACTACGTGCCCATCCGACCGACAAAGCCAGTTTTGATGCTGTCCTTGCCCGCGAACAACAAGAGTTGTTGCGTCGCGAGCGGGTGTATCGCGGTAACCGATCACCTTTGTACCTCAAGGACCAGGTCGTGATCCTGATTGACGACGGACTGGCAACCGGCGCCTCGATGCTCGCCGCGGTTCATGCAGTGCGTACCCATGCACCGTCTCGAATTGTCGTCGCTGTTCCGGTGGCGCCGCTTGAGACGCTGGAGCAGCTGGGGGGGGAAGTCGAAGAGGTGATTTGTCCGCTAAGCCCCCAATGGTTGGTTTCAATCGGCTATTGGTATGTGGATTTTTCGCAGACCACAGATGATGAAGTCATGGATCTGCTGCACCGCGCCTGGCAGAAGGAGCGACCTGACCAGACGGGCGTATAGGCGTGTTTCGAGGCTTGAGCCCATGGGAGGGCGATGAATGAACCCCTTGGCTTACCCCTACAGGAAGGGGGCATTCCAAGCGATTTCGTGGACCTACGCTTCCCAGCCTGCCCCCTTTACCGCAGCTTGCACTAACGGGTGCAGGTCTGCCCCCTTATGTGCTATCTGCCAGGCCAGCAGCTCCTTGCGCATGCTGGGCGTCCAGTACATCTGCAGATGATTACGCACACCGAGCACGGCCTGTTGTTGATCCGGTTCGCTGGCGAAGTATTGGGCAATCTGGTTGGCCATCTTGATCAGGTTGTTCGTACTCATCGCCGTACCTGTGTCTTTGTCCCGACGCTACGCTCATGGCGACGTTCGTCGAGTAGGCGTCGTTGTTCGTCGCTGAATGCCTGATAGCGTTTTTGCCATTCGGAAGGGTGATAGACGCGGCTGACCTCCACGGCGGTGACCTTGTACTCCGGACAGTTGGTAGCCCAGTCGGAGTTGTCGGTGGTGATGACGTTGGCACCCGACTCAGGGAAGTGGAAGGTGGTGTACACCACCCCTGGGGCAACCCGTTCGGTGACCCGCGCACGCAGTACGGTCTGTCCGGCGCGGCTGCCGATGCCGACCCAGTCACCTTCGCTGATGCCGCGGCTCTCGGCGTCGGTCGGGTGGATTTCCAGGCGGTCCTCATCGTGCCAGGCGACGTTGTCGGTACGCCGGGTCTGGGCACCGACGTTGTACTGGCTGAGAATGCGGCCGGTGGTCAGCAACAGTGGATAGCGACTGTTGACCTTTTCCTCGGTGGGCACGTAGCCGGTGAGCATGAAGCGCCCCTTGCCACGCACGAATTCCTCGACGTGCATGATTGGAGTGCCGTCCGGTGCCGCGGCGTTGCATGGCCACTGCAGGCTGCCATGGCGATCCAGTGAGGCGTAGCTGACGTTGCTGAACGTCGGCGTCAGGCTGGCAATTTCATCCATGATTTGCGACGGGTGCTCGTAGTTCATCGGATAGCCCAAGGCGTTGGCCAGGGCCACCGTACCTTCCCAGTCGGCCTTGCCGCCCAGGGGGTCCATGACTTTGCGGACCCGGGAGATCCGCCGCTCCGCGTTGGTGAAGGTGCCATCCTTTTCCAGGAACGAGGCCCCCGGCAGGAACACATGGGCGAACTTGGCGGTTTCGTTGAGGAAAATATCCTGCACCACCACGCATTCCATGGCTGACAACGCTGCGGTGACGTGTTGGGTATTGGGATCGCTCTGGGCGATGTCTTCGCCCTGGCAGTACAGGCCCTTGAAGCGGCCGTCCAGTGCAGACTCGAACATGTTGGGGATGCGCAGGCCCGGGTCGGGTTGCAGGGTGACGTTCCAGGCCTGTTCGAACTGCGTGCGTACCACCTCGTTGGAGACGTGCCGGTAACCGGGCAGTTCGTGGGGGAAGGAGCCCATGTCGCAGGAGCCCTGAACGTTGTTTTGGCCACGCAACGGGTTCACCCCCACGCCTTCGCGGCCGATGTTGCCAGTGGCCATGGCCAGGTTGGCGATGCCCATGACCGCGGTACTGCCCTGGCTGTGCTCGGTGACGCCCAGGCCATAGTAGATCGCCGCGTTGCCGCCCGTGGCATACAAGCGGGCCGCAGCACGAATGAGGGCGGGGGCTACGCTGCAGACGGGGGCAAGGGCTTGCGGCGAGTTTTCCGCGCGGCTGACGAACGCTTTCCAGCGGGCGAAATCGCTGCCTTCGCAACGGGCGTCGATAAAGGCCTGGTTGAGTAGACCTTCAGTGACAATGACATGGGCCAGGGCGTTGAGCATGGCGACGTTGGTGCCCGGGCGTAGGGCCAGGTGCAGTTCGGCGCGGGCATGCACCGCGTCTACCAGATCAATGCGCCGCGGGTCGATGACGATCAGTCGTGCGCCTTCACGCAGGCGGCGTTTGAGCTGGGAGGCGAACACCGGGTGAGCGTCGCTGGGGTTGGCGCCCATCACCAGGATAACGTCGGCCTGCATCACCGAGTCGAACGTCTGGGTACCGGCAGACTCGCCGAGGGTTTGTTTCAGGCCATAGCCGGTCGGTGAGTGGCAGACCCGCGCACAGGTGTCGACGTTGTTGTTGCCGAACGCGGCGCGCACCAGTTTTTGCACCAGGTAGGTTTCTTCGTTGGTGCAGCGGCTGGAGGTAATGCCGCCAATGGAGTCGCGACCGTATTTTTGCTGCAGCCGGCGCAATTCACTGGCAGCGTAGGTCACGGCCTCATCCCAGCTGACTTCCTGCCAAGGGTCGTGAATGGACTTGCGGATCATCGGCTTGGTGATGCGATCCGGGTGGGTTGCGTAGCCCCAGGCAAAGCGCCCCTTGACGCAGGAGTGTCCATGGTTGGCCTGGCCGTTCTTGTCCGGAACCATGCGCACCAGTTGGTCGCCTTTCATCTCGGCACGGAACGAACAGCCCACACCGCAATAGGCGCAGGTGGTGATCACACTGTGTTCGGGCTGACCCAGTTCGACCACGCTTTTTTCCATCAGTGTCGCGGTCGGGCAGGCTTGCACACAGGCGCCGCAGGACACGCATTCCGAGTCGAGGAAGTCCTCGCCACCGGCGGCCGCGACCCGGGACTCGAACCCGCGCCCGGTAATGGTCAGAGCAAAGGTGCCCTGGGTTTCTTCGCAGGCGCGCACGCAGCGGTTGCAGACAATGCACTTGCTCGGGTCGTAGTCGAAGTAGGGGTTGGACGTGTCCTTCACGTCGGCCAGATGGTTCTCGCCCTCATAGCCGTAGCGCACTTCCCGCAGGCCGACCTGGCCGGCGACGGTTTGCAGCTCGCAGTTGCCGTTGGCCGAGCAGGTCAGGCAATCCAGCGGGTGATCGGAGATGTACAGCTCCATGACGTTGCGGCGCAGGGTCGCAAGCTTCGGTGTCTGGGTGTGCACGCGCATGCCTTCGCTGACCGGCGTGGTGCAGGACGCCGGATAGCCGCGCATGCCGTCGATCTCCACCAGGCACATGCGACAAGAGCCGAAGGCTTCCAGGCTGTCGGTGGCGCACAGTTTGGGGATGGTGGTGCCCAGCAACGCGGCGGCGCGCATCACCGAGGTGCCTTCGGGCACGCTGATGCTTTGGCCGTCGATGTTCAGGGTGACCTGCACCTGGCTGTCGCGGGCCGGTGTACCGAGGTCAAGCAGGCCCGAGGCGATGTCGGTTTTCGGGTCGAAGAGGGTGATCATTGGTCGGCCTCCGAAGCGTTCAGACCGAAGTCGGCGGGGAAGTGCTTGAGGGCGCTGACGACCGGGTAGGAGGTCATGCCGCCCAACGCGCACAGCGAACCGTATTGCAGGGTGTCGCACAGGTCCTTGAGGATGATTGCCTGCTCAATGCGACCGCTCTGCTCAGGTGCGGCCAGCAGGCGGTCGATCACCTCAACGCCTCGGGTCGAGCCGAGGCGGCATGGGGTACATTTGCCACAGGATTCCTCGGCGCAGAACTGCATGGCGAAACGCGCCATGTGGGCCATGTGCAGGCTGTCGTCAGCCACCACCACACCACCGTGACCGAGCATGGCGCCGATGGCGGCGAAGGCTTCGTAATCCAGCGGCGTGTCGAACTGCGTCGGTGGCAGCCAAGCGCCGAGAGGGCCACCCACCTGCGCAGCCTTCAGTGGCCGGCCACTGGCGGTTCCACCACCGTAGTCTTCCACCAGTTCCCGCAGGGTCAGGCCAAAGGCCCGTTCCACCAAGCCGCCGTGACGAATATTGCCCGCCAACTGGAAGGGCATGGTGCCCCGGGAGCGGCCCATGCCGTAGTCGCGATAAAACGTCGCGCCCTTGGCCAGAATCAGTGGCACCGAGGCCAGTGTCAGTACGTTGTGGACCAGGGTCGGCAAGCCGAACAGACCTTGCAACGCGGGGAGCGGCGGCTTGGCGCGGACGATCCCGCGCTTGCCTTCGAGGGAGTCCAGCAGCGCGGTTTCTTCACCGCAGATGTACGCGCCGGCACCGACCCGCACTTGCATGTCGAAGGCCAGCCCGCTACCACCGACATTGGCCCCGAGGTAACCGGCGGCCCGGGCAATGTCCAACGCCTCGTGCAGGGTGGCCACAGCCTGGGGATATTCTGAACGCACATAGATATAGCCATAGCTGGCGCCAACGGTGATACCGGCAATGGCCATGCCTTCGATCAGCAGGAAGGGGTCGCCTTCCATCAACATGCGGTCGGCGAAAGTGCCGGAGTCGCCTTCGTCGGCGTTGCACACAATGTATTTCTGCGCCGCCTGAGTGCCGCGCACCGTGCGCCATTTGATTCCGGCCGGGAACGCCGCGCCGCCGCGGCCACGCAGGCCCGAATCGAATACTGCGGTCGCGGTCCGCTCGCCCCCCAAGAGGATGGCCTGGGTCAAGCCTTCGAAGCCGCCGTGAGCCCGGTAATCCTCGAGGGACAGCGGCCGGGTAATGCCGGCGCGGGCGAACAGCAGACGCTGTTGGGTCTTCAGATAAGGCAACTCCTCCACCAGCCCCAAGGCCAGCGGATGGGCGGATGGCTCGCCTTGCAGCGCATCGAGCACGGACGGCACATCGGCAGCGGTCAGCGGGCCGAAGCCGATGCGACCTTGCGGGCTGTCCAGTTCCAGCAGCGGTTCGAGCCAGTACAGGCCGCGCGAGCTGGTGCGCTGCAAGTCCAGCGGCAGGTTACGTTCCAGGGCCTGAGTACCCAGGGCCATAGCCACTTCATCGGCGCCCACGGCACGGGCAAGAGAGTCAAAGGGCAGATAAAGCGTCGGCATCATGCGTCCTCCCGGCAGGCATCGAGCAGGGCATCCAGACCCTCGGCGGTGAGCCGCGCATGCAGCTGACCGTCCAGTTCCAGGGCGGGCGAGCAGGCGCAGGCGCCAAGGCAATACACCGGGCGCAGACTGATGTTGCCGTCGGCACTGCTGCCGTGGTCGCCCAGTTGCAGACGTTCGCGCAACTGCGCGGCAAGCTGCTCGGCGCCGCGGCTCTTGCAGGACTCGGCCCGGCACAGACGCAGAATATGCCGCGCCGGCGGCGCGGTGCGAAAGTCATGGTAAAAGCTGATTACCCCGCGCACCTCGGCCTGACTCTGGTTGAGGGCGTGGGCAATTTCGGGGACAACGGCATCTGGGATGTAACCGATGGTTTCCTGAATCTCATGAAGAATGGGCAACAGCGAACCCGGGGAGCCCTTGTGGCGTTCCAGCAAACTAGTGACCATTGGCAGGCGCAACATCTCATTAGGCATACGGCAATCCTCACGGTCTCGGGGCCAGGGCACCCTGAACGGGCACCTTGTTGGGCCGGTTGTGGCTTGTGTTGCACCGCGTCTGAGCATGAAAGGCAGCTTGCCACGCTGCCTTCGATTCATCGGTGCCCATGCGACCCTTTAAGTTCTATTTGCGACCCGCCGTTCAGGCTAGAAGGTCGAGGGCCAAAATCCCGGACCATGAGCCAGCCAATGATCGATCAGGTTCCTGGCATGACGCATGTCATGCAGGGCGATCGGGACGTTTCGTCCTATCATCGGGTACACTCCCATGCTCGTGATTATCCTCTAGAGTATTGCGCTCGCTGCTGTGCCGATGGCCGCAGCAATCGCCAGGTGCGCCACGCTCACCGTGTTCATGTCCGCCATGCCCGTGCCCACGGTGCATCAACACATGCATCAGTGGGCAGGCCAGTAGCAGCAGGAATGGCAGATACGGAACAATGTGGGCCTTGTGTTCGGTGAGAAGGAAATAGCCGGCAATGGCCAGGAAGCCTAAAAAGTACCAATTGGTGCCCCTTGCGCGGTGTTGGGGTAAATGATGTTGATTCATGATGGCACTCCTTGAAGGAAACGGGAGGGGCGTCGCCTGGAACATCAAGGCAGGTTCTTCCTTTTCAGGCGCCGTTGGGCCTCGGCCATGTCGTTATCGAATTGGCGGATGCCACGCATAAGTTGCACCCCGACCAAGACCGGACACAGCAGAAAAAACACTGCTACGGCCAACGATTCTCCGGTGAACCCCAACAGGTACACCACGGCGGTGATTCCCCCGACACTGACCAGGGTACAGATAATCAAAATTTCGCGGTTCATGACTTGGCCTCCTGACTTAAGCCAATATGGGCACGTTTGAGCCGCGCGGAGTTGGCGATCACAGACAGGGAACTGAGTGCCATGGCGGCGGCAGCGAAGATGGGATTAAGCAGGCCGAACGCCGCAATTGGAATGCCGATGCTGTTGTAGATAAAAGCCCAGAAAAGGTTTTGTTTAATCTTGACCATGGTTGCACGCGACAGTGTGATCGCGGTGACCACATCGCGTACATCGTTTTTGAGCAGGATGATGCTCCCGGTTTCCTTGGCGACATCGGAACCCGAGCCGATTGCGATTCCGATGTCAGCGGTAGCCAAGGCTGGAGCATCATTGACACCATCGCCGACCATGGCCACGACTTGCCCCTCGCGTTGCAGTTGCCGGATCACGGTGGCCTTGGCATCCGGCAATACTTCGGCAATAACGCGTTCAATGCCGACTTGTCGCGCAACCGCTTCGGCGGTACGGTGGTTATCTCCGCTCAGCAGCACAACCTTGATGCCGCTTGCCTGCAATGCAGCAACGGTTTCAGCCGCATCGGGTTTAATGGTGTCGGCCACGGCAATCACCCCCAGCAGGCGGTCGCTGTCACCGACCAGGATCGCGGTCTTGCCATCGGCTTCCAAGCGGATGAGGTGTTCCTCGGCGGTGGTGGTCGAGACGCCTTGGCGGGCGAATAAACGCCGGTTTCCCAGCCAGATCTTGCGACTGCCGAGAGTGCCTTCGATACCGTGACCGGCAATCCCAGTGATGCCGGTAGCATTCGTCAGGCTGATGCCGCGATGCCGGGCGGCGCGCACTATCGCTGCGCCGAGTGGGTGTTCGGAGCCAGACTCCACGGCGGCGGCGAACATCAAGACCTCGTTTTCCAATGCGCTGCCAAGCGGGATCACATCGGTTACGTTTGGTTCGCCTCGGGTAATCGTGCCGGTTTTGTCGAACACCACCGTACTCAGTTTTTCTGCCCGCTCTAACACTTCGCCACCGCGGATAAGAATTCCGTTATCGGCACCCTTGCCAACACCGACCATTAACGCGGCCGGCGTCGCCACGCCCAGGGCGCAGGGGCAGGAAATGATCAACACGGCGATAAAGGCCAACAGCCCTTGCGGAACGCTCCCTGCAATGGACCAGCCAATCAGGGCCAATATCGCGACCGTCACCACTGCCGGCACAAAGTAGGCGGTGACCCGATCGGCCAAGCGCTGGATCTGTGCCGTGCTAGTCTGCGCCTCTTCGACCATCTTGATAATCTGCGCAAGCGCGGTATCGGCGCCGATCCTGCTTGCCTTGAACGTAAACACGCCACTGCCATTGAGTGTGCCGCCGATCACCGGGCTACCCGGGTGTTTGTCGACCGGCATCGATTCGCCGGTCAGCATGGACTCATCTACCGTTGACTGGCCTTCACTGACATCGCCATCAGTGGGGATTTTTTCACCAGGCTTGACTACCAGGAACTCGCCGGCCATGACGCTTTCAGCGGGCAGATCGACTTCTTGTCCATCACGAATCACATGCGCGGTCGCTGGTTTGAGATCAAGTAAGCGCCGTACGGCGGCGGAGGACTTCCTCTTGATGATCTCCTCCATGTACCTACCCAGCAGGACGAAGGCGATGATGACCGCCGATACCTCGAAGTAGACGTCGCGCTCGGCCACCTCGACCGGCAGGGCATCAGGGAAAAACAACACCGCGACGCTGTAGAAATACGCGACCGACGTGCCCAGGGCGATCAGAAAGTCCATGTTGATATTACGGGTGCGTATGGCGTTCCATGCTCCCTTATAGAAGCTCCAGCCGCCAATGAACTGCACCGGTGTTACCAGCAGGAATAGCCATATACCCCACGTGAACCAAGGGAGCGCCGGGATTGGCACCCAGGTCAGCAGTGTGGCACCGGCTGCCAGCGCAATGAAGGCGCCCGCGCGCAGTAGCGCCAAGGCCAGTACGCCGGTCAGGGCAATAGTCACGCGGGTTTTCATCGCCTTCAATTCAGTTTCGGGCGACTCGAAGGTGCGCAGGCAACTATCACTGCAAAAGTAATAGCGCCGCCCGCCGCGTTCTCGTGACAAGGCTGTTGTCTTATCTACCAGCATTCCACAGATCGGATCTTTTGCCATTTTCCCTGAAGCTAGCGCCTGTTGATGCGGGCTGTGCTGCATGTGTGATTGGTTCATCTCGGCCTCTTCATCGAATCAGCTATCAAGGCCTGCCATGGATCTTGTCGGAAAGCCAGGCAAATAAGGTTCCGACCACCGCACCCCATAGGCTCAGGACCAGCAACGGCCCGACGAACGTCGCCGCGCCGTAGTCTTGCGCGGCTTGCAGTCGACCGAAGTCGAGACCGTGGAAGAGGGCACTTAGAAAGGCGATACCTTGTGCTGGCCAAAGTGCATAAAGCAGTGCGCAGATGGTGTAGGAAATGGCCATGGTCAGGGCTAGAGAAATGCCAGTTTTCCAAGGAGCGTTCATGGTTGTTTCCTCGAACGTGGAGGGACAACGGTAGTGCTGGGGCCGTGGCTTGCCGACCGGGGCAGGAACGCTGGGGTATTTTCGCGATAGGTGCGATAGGCATCGCCGAAGTGCACGAGCATCTCCTGTTCTTCCCGCTTCGCCAGTTTGATGTAGACCAGTAGGAGGATTGGGAACATCACCAAGGTGATCAAGGTCGGCCACTGCAATAGAAAGCCAAACATGATCAGCACAAAGCCGACGTACTGCGGGTGGCGGATCCGCGCATAGGGACCGTCTAGCGCCAGTTGGCCCGTGCTTTGGGCCTTGTGGAGCACGCGCCAGGCGGCCGCTAGTAACCAGAAGCCGCCAGCGATAAGCAGATTGCTGATAATGTGGAAGGGTCCCCAGTGCGGATTGACCTTCCACCCCATAACGATTTCGAGCAAATGCCCGGCGTCGTGCGAGAGGAAGTCGATGCCAGGGAAGTGACGAGTGAGCCAGGGCATCAACAGGTAGATCGTCAGCGGGAAACCGTACATCTCTGTAAACAGCGCCACCAAGAACGCCGAGAAGACGCCTAAGGAACGCCAATCGCGGCTCGTCTTAGGCCGGGTGAAGCTGAAGGCGAACACGATAAATACTAATGAGTTGATGATAACCAGCGACCAAAGACCGTAGGCCGATTCAGTAGGGTTCATGGTTGGTTCACCTCGCATTGTGATTTTTAATCCATGTCGACCTTCTGCTGCTAAGGAGTCATCAGCATTTACTTAGTCAGCGACCTCACCAGGCTCGATGCTGGAAACTGCATCAGGGCTACGGTGTCTTGCTCATGGGCATTTCCATCATGGATGACTGCTGCCCCATCATCTTCATCATCATGTCCATCATCCCCATGCCTCCAGCGCCCTTGGCACCTGGCATGTTCATACAGCCCATTGCGCGCTGTTCCTGGCTCATCATGGCCAGGCCGTCCTGCAACGTCTTCATGCCTTCTTGCATGGCTGCGTGGCGCTCAGCGGGTGTTTTAGCCGCGGCGGCCTTGTCATGCGCGGCCTGCATCTTTTGCATCTGATCGGCCATCGCTCTAGTCATGGCCGCCGAGGTGGGTGCGGTGTTCTCGGTTGAGTCGCCTGGTGCCTCGGCCGAATGGTGCGCATCCTCGGCTGAGGTGATGAACGTACTGCTAGCCAAGACGGCGGCTAGAACCCATTTGGAGTGCGCTTGCATGATGAACTCCTGAGATTGTGAGGGAATGGAGCAGCAATAGCTGAGTCGCGAAAAAGCGACGCAACAAGACAGAGCGACCGATGCCCAGCCACTCTGAAAGCGGGACTATTCGTTGGCGCGAACGAAAATCAGGCGGACTGGCACCCTAGGCGGTGCGGGGCGCACCAGTGCAAGTACAGTGCGGGAGGGGTTCTCCTGGAGGTTTAGCAGCATTAGCACTGCCGCAGTTAACAGCCAAAGGACTGTCCAGTAGATGAAGTCTGATGATGGCGTCTGCGATGCAGGTTTTATCGCCGAGGCGGTGTCTTCACAGGTCTGGAGGCAACCGCTGGTGTGGAGGGCATGACCATCCTCCATATACTGCTCGGCATTGTGCGGCGTAGCCATATTGTGATCCGGCTGCACCCAGCACCCCTGCGTTGCCATCACGACCACTGCCAATACCCACACCATAAGGGTGAGGTGCAATAGGCTTCGGCTGTAACGGCGGAACCAGTACATGGCGTACACACTCGACGTATTAGGTCGTATTAATTTTTAGCCTAGCTCGGAAAACAATTGAGCAGTTGATAAAAGTCAAGCTAATGGAGGGTTCGGCGGCCGAGGTAGAATCACGTCGTGATTCGGCCCTGGCGATGGGCTGCAGAGACCACGATCACAGATCAGGCTACACTTGGCCAGGGCGGCCATGGCTGACAGACTGAACGTAGAGCGTTTACGTAAAGCTCATGCTCGGGAGGCGCCCCCTTATACCGTGCAGCGCTCAATTCATAGGCTACGGCTATGTCTCTCGCAGTAGTGCGGCTTGTTGGCTTCATACTGGGTATTTTTCTGATCACGCTGGTGGTCCATGAACATAGCGATGATCTTTTCGCATTTCTCTGGTCGAGCGTGATTACCTTTATATGCGGGCTGCTGTTGATCGCGCGAGGGCGCCCGGAAACGGCTCAACTCCGCCCAGGGCATATGTACCTACTGACGACCTCCAGTTGGGTGGTGTGTTCCTTCGCCGCATTACCGATGGTGCTGATCAGCCATATCAGCTACACCGACGCTTTCTTTGAAACGATGTCCGGCATTACCACCACCGGTTCAACCGTCCTGACGGGGTTGGATACAGCGTCACCGGGGCTGTTGATCTGGTGTTCGATGTTGCACTGGCTCGGTGGCATCGGATTTATCGGCATGGCGGTGGCAATCCTTCCGCTGTTACGAGTGGGGGGGATGCGATTTTTCCAAACCGAGTCCTCGGACTGGTCGGAGAAAGTAACGCCGCGCTCCCATGTGGCAGCCAAGTACATCCTGTTGTTCTAGACCGGCTGGAGTGATGTTCCACTCGGATAGTAAGAATGTGATGACTGGAAGCGCTTTTGCTTGGCCAATAACCTTGAGCAGAGCATGAGTCGGCGTGGCAACTGCTGGGATAATGCCGTGGCCGAATCGTTTTTCAGCAGTTTGAAGAAAGAACGGATCCGTAAGCGCATCTACAAAACCCGTGACTTGGCCAGGGCCGATGTGTTCGATTACATCGAAGTGTTTTACAACCGTACTCGCCGTCATAGTCACTTGGGCGGCGTCAGTCCTGAGGCCTTTGAAAGCGCCTCGTTATGAGGCCGGAAAATGTCTATTGGAATGGGGGTAGTCCAGGTGATTGGCTGGGATGTGATCTTCAAGGTTGGACGAGTAAAACAGTCGCTCCTGCCCACTCGATAACTGTCCCATCATGGTGAGTGCTTCCCTGCTGGCCAATGCGAGGGTTTTGCCGAAGGCCAGACAGGGGAGCTACTTTTTCAACAGAGTCGACCCATAGCAGCCAGTCGGCATAATAGTTTTCAACCAATCGCCGAAACAATATGGCTGCTTTACCCAACCCCTTCTCGTATCATCAGCGCCTCCGAATCTGGAACGAACTGTGTGAAATCGCCAACTGAAAATGCTCCGGCTGCCCCTGATGGGACGAAGTGGGACGTAGGCGAGGCTGTCAGTCAGCTCTCGTGGGACGACTTGCGCATCATCAAGACGCTCAGTGATTGCGGCAATCGTTCGGCTACGGCCAAAAAGCTTGGCATCAATGTATCCACCGTTTCGCGCCGAGTTGCTCAAGTTGAGCGAACGCTCGGCATCGCGCTGTTCGATCACCGCAAATCAGGGTACCTGCTCACCGCCGAGGGTGCTGAATTGCGAGCACTCGCCGAGCGAGTGGAGTTGGATATCGTCAGCGTCACGCGGCGTGTTTCACGTTCAGGCCAAGGCCCCCTCGGGAAACTTCGAATTACCACCAGCGACTCGCTGCTGCTGTACTTCTTCACCCCCATCATCGCGGACTTCAAGGCCCTGAACGAGGGGATTACCATCGAGGTACTGGTGGGCAATGAAACCCTTAGCCTCGCCCGGGATGAATCGGATATCGCGATTCGAGCGACGAGAAAACCTGCAGAAAGCCTGGTGGGACGTAAACTGGCGAACATTGCCTGGGCACCTTACTGCTGCGCCAAGCAGATGACTGCCTTGCCCCTTTTCGAAGAGGGCCAGGCATGGGTGTCATACTCCGCAGCGCTCTGCGGTTTGAAGGCGACAAGCTATGTCGAAAGCAGAGTCGCTGCTGAGCACATAGCGTACCGCACCGATTCTGTTGCAGCAGCAAGCACTGCAATCGCGGCGGGTCTGGGATTTGGATTCCTTCCCTGCATGTTGGGCGACATAACCCCAGGGTTGGTACGCGCCGGCCCGGTGGTGCCAGAGCTTCAGGATGAGTTGTGGCTGCTGACTCACCAGGACATTCGAAAATCGTGGCGAGTCAAAGCATTCATGACCTTCTGCGCCGCTGCCGTGGCCAGTCAAAAGCCCTTGGTCGAGGGGCAATTGATACTCCCGGTCCCCTAGATCAAAACCGGGAGTGCAGCTCAGATGTCTCGGGCGCCAATCACGGCCTTGCACACGATCTCAATCAGTTGCGGACGCTGGGCAAGTCTCGACACCCCAATGATATTGCTCGCGCACTGAGGCCGCTCAGTGCCATAGGCCGCCTTGCGCACTTTGCCGACTACCGCGAACGCAGCGTCCATGTCCAGCACATAAAGCGTTTCCTCGACAACATCTTGCATAGTTGCGCCATACAAGGCGAGCAGCTTTGAAATGTTGTCGTAAGAGACCCGCATCTGCTCTCCCATCGAAGAGAAATCACTGGCCTTACCGTCGGCGTTCAGCGGCGCCGGGGCTACCAGTTGACCTTCCTCATCATGGTTGAATTGACCTGATACGTAGATCTCGTTTCCTACCCGTCGTGCCTGCGGATAGCCATACGCCTCCTCCCAGGAAACGCCCCAGTAGGCGGTCTGCTTGTTGAACGGTTGTGAAGCTGCCATTGCATTCTCCTGCACATGAGGGACCGGCTCGATCCGAATGAGTGGGCGAATGCTAGCAGCGTGATCGCGGACTGAATGGCTCAAAAATGAGCCGATAGGAGCGCAAAAGTGCGCCACCGAAAGACGCCTTGTTTCGTTATCGTTTGCTCGTCCTCAAGCAATGACGCTGAGGAGGGCACTTGTGGTTACGGTAATGCCTGCAAAGTACTGGCCCCGAGACTTGTGCGATTGAACATCATCAAGCTGAAAGGAAACAAAAATGAACAATCCTAAAACTGAAGTCCTGACTCCGCTTAATAGCCAACTGATCTTCATTGATCAGCAGCCACAGATGGCCTTCGGCGTTCAGAGCATTGATCGGCAAACGCTGAAAAACAACACTGTTGCCTTGGCCAAGGCCGCGAAGATTTTTAATGTCCCCACCACCTTCACCACGGTTGAGACAGAGAGCTTCTCAGGTCATACCTACCCCGAGCTACTCGCAGTATTCCCAGACGCCCCGCTGCTGGAGCGCACCTCCATGAATTCCTGGGATGATCAGAAGGTCCGCGACGCACTCAAGAGAAATGGCCGAAACAAGATCATCGTCTCTGGCTTGTGGACCGAGGTATGCAATGCCACCTTCGCCCTGTCGGCAATGAATGATGCCGGCTATGAAATCTATATGGTTGCAGACGCCTCCGGCGGCACCACCAAAGAAGCCCACGATTACGCCATGCAGCGCATGATCCAGGCCGGCGTGGTGCCGGTGACCTGGCAGCAGGTGCTGCTGGAATGGCAACGGGACTGGAAGAACCGCGACACCTACGACGCCGTAATGGAACTGGTAAAGGAACATTCTGGTGCATATGGCATGGGCGTCGACTACGCCTACACCATGGTGCACAAGGCGCCTGAGCGCGTTCAGCATGGCCCCACCTTGGCGCCTGTCGCTGCATCTGTCTGAGCCATCGCCAGCCCCTGCCCTAGGGGCTGTTCACAGACTTGCGAAGGGTGCGCAGTCGACTGAACCGAGTCAACGAACCTGGCCTGGAACCTCTGTGGATTTCCAATGCCCAGCGCTGTTCGAGTCAGGCGCTCGCATCCTGTTCCCGAAGACATTCAAAAGTAAGGAAAGCCATGAAAGTTCTCTACACCGCAGTCGCAACCGCAACCGGTGGTCGTGATGGCCGAGCCATCTCCAGCGACAAGAACCTCGACGTGAAACTGACCACTCCGAAGGAATTGGGCGGTGCCGGTGGTGATGCCACCAACCCTGAGCAACTGTTCGCCGCTGGTTACTCGGCCTGCTTCATCGGTGCACTGAAGTTCGTCGCCAGCCAGAGCAAACGCAGCATTCCAGCCGACGCCTCAATCACTGCGCGGGTCGGCATTGGCCAGATCCCAGGCGGCTTTGGCCTGGATATCGATCTGAACATCAACCTGCCAGGCCTGGAACAAGCCGATGCACAAGCGTTGGTGGAGGCGGCCCACCAAGTGTGTCCGTACTCCAACGCAACCCGTGGCAACGTCGATGTCCGTCTGCACGTCACCGTCTAACTTCCCGCCTCACCAGAAACAGGAGATATGAAATGAACGTTTTGACCAAAGCACTCGTTGGCTCGCTCCTTGCCTTGTCGATCGGTAACGCATTCGCTGACTCTGGCGTCGAACACAACACCCAGGCATTCCTCGATGTACTGAACTCAGGCAGTGGTAAACCCATCGAGCAGCTTTCGCCGAAGGACGCCCGCGCGGTACTGACCGGCGCTCAGGCCGGAGTAAAACTGACACTGCCCGAGGCGGATGTCAGCGAGAAGACCATCACCGTCGACGGCCAGGACATCAGCTTGACCATCGTGCGTCCGGCGGGTGTGAAGGGGACCTTGCCTGTGTTCATGTACTTCCACGGCGGTGGCTGGGTGCTCGGCGACTTCCCGACCCATGAGCGCCTGGTCCGCGATCTGGTCGTCGGGTCCGGGGCGGTGGCGGTGTTCGTCAATTACACCCCGTCCCCTGAAGCGCACTACCCGACAGCAATCAACCAGGCCTACGGGGCAACCAAATGGGTGGCCGAGCACGGCAAGGAAATCAATGTCGACGGTAAGCGCCTGGCTGTAGCAGGCAACAGCGTCGGCGGCAACATGGCAGCCGTGGTCAGCCTGATGGCCAAGGATAAAGGTACCCCGGCCATTAAGTACCAGGTGCTGCTGTGGCCAGTGACCGACGCCAACTTCGAGACAGCGTCGTACAACCAGTACGCCGAGAGGCACTTCCTCACCAAGAACATGATGAAGTGGTTCTGGGACAACTACACCACCGACCCCAAGCAACGTGCCGAGATCTACGCCTCGCCGCTGCGCGCTACCACTGAGCAGTTGAAAGGCCTGCCGCCAGCGCTGGTCCAGACCGCGAGTGCCGATGTGTTGCGTGACGAAGGGGAAGCCTACGCTCGCAAACTGGACCAAGCCGGCGTGCCGGTCACTGCGGTGCGCTACAACGGCATGATCCATGACTACGGCTTGCTGAACGTGGTCAGCCAGGTTCCGGCGGTACGCTCTGCAATGCTGCAGGCTTCCGAAGAGCTGAAGGTTCATTTGAAGTGACCCCCACTCAAGACCGGAGATGTATGCCATGGAAGAAGAGTTCGACGTGTCCGTGGTCACCGATGCCTCCGGCACTTTCAACGCCATGACCCGTGACGCCGCCCATGACCGCATGAGCCAGGCCGGCGCACAACTGATGACCAGCTGCCAACAAGTAAGCCGACCGCCCCGGGCACCGCCAGTCGGTACCCGCTATGGGCAGCATCTCCATCTCAATCTCCGCCCGTTCGCTGTTGCACGGTGGATGCGGGCAAGCTCATCCCAAGGAACGTCGATGAACACCGCACTCCAGGTCAACCGCAACGTGGTCACTTTGGTTATCCAACACAAGGCTCGTCCTGACTCGCTGGCAAATTACGAGCAATGGCTCAAGCGCACGGTAAGCGCTGCGCGTCGCCAGCCTGGTCATTTAGATGCCAACGTTATCCGTCCCGACGATGGTGGCTTGCATTACACCACCGTGGTCCGCTTCGCCGACTCCAGCCTGCTGCAGGCCTGGGTCAATTCAACGGAACGCCAAGCGCTGGTAGAGGAAGTTCTGCCGCTAATCGAAGGTGGCGACCATATCCAGGTACATGAGGACCCAGAGTTCTGGTTCACCCCGCCGAGCGTCAGCGCGCCGCAACCGCCGCGCTGGAAGCAAGCGCTGCTGACCTACCTCGTGATTTGCCCGATGACCATGATCATCCCGCAGCTACTGGCCCCGCTCTTTGCACGCCTTCCGCAGCTGGGCGGCGTGATCACTAGCAACCTGATCGTCAACGTGTTCGTCATCTTGCCCGTGGTGTTCTACATCATGCCTTGGGTAACTCGTCGCTGTGCAAACTGGCTGCGTGGCTGAGCAATAGTCAACCGCACATCCGTCCAATCCTCAGCCATATAGCAGCTGGCATGCTCTACGGTTACGCCTGTCGCCGCAGCACTCACACGGAGTTGAATATGTCCCAGGATCAAAACGACAAGACTCGTCGCCAGTTCCTCGCCACCAGCACCGTACTCGGTGCCGCCGGCGCGATCTGGTCTGCATTGCCCTTCACCGGCGCAGCCGGTTCCGCCCAAGCATCCATTCAAGGAGGTTCCATGACCGCCGACCTGATTCTGTTCAACGGCAAACTGCACACGGTCGACCGTGAGAAGCCCACGGCCACTGCAGTCGCCATCAAGGATGGCCGCTTCATCGCCGTTGGCAACGACGCCGAGGCCATGGCCCACAAGGGTAGCGCCACCCAGATCATCGACCTAAAGCAGCGCACGGTGATCCCGGGCCTGAACGACTCGCACTTGCACCTGATCCGTGGTGGTCTGAACTACAACCTGGAGCTGCGCTGGGAAGGCGTGCCGTCGGTGGCCGATGCCCTGCGCATGCTCAAGGATCAAGCGGCACGCACACCCACCCCGCAGTGGGTGCGCGTGGTCGGTGGCTGGAACGAATTCCAATTCGCTGAAAAGCGCATGCCGACCCTGGAAGAAATCAACCAGGCCGCCCCTGACACCCCAGTGTTCCTGCTGCACCTGTACGACCGTGCGCTGCTCAACCGCGCCGCGCTCAAGGCCGTCGGCTACGACAAGACCACCCCGAACCCGCCGGGTGGCGAGATCCAGCGCGATAAATTCGGCAACCCGACCGGCATGCTGATCGCCCGTCCCAACGCAATGATCCTCTACGCCACCCTGGCCAAAGGGCCGAAGCTGCCGCTGGAGTACCAAATCAACTCCACCCGCCAGTTCATGCGTGAGCTGAACCGCTTGGGCCTGACCAGCGCCATCGACGCCGGTGGCGGCTACCAGAACTTCCCCGACGACTACTCGGTGATCCAAGAGCTGGCCGACAACAACCAGCTGACCGTGCGCATCGCCTACAACCTGTTCACCCAGAAGCCCAAGGAAGAGCTGGACGACTTCCGCAAGTGGACCTCCAGCGTCAAGCTGCACAGCGGTACTGACTTCCTGCGCCACAACGGCGCCGGCGAGATGCTAGTGTTCTCCGCCGCCGACTTCGAAGACTTCCTCGAGCCGCGTCCGGACCTGCCACAGACCATGGAAGAAGATCTGGAGCCGGTGGTGCGCCACCTGGTCGAGCAACGCTGGCCGTTCCGCCTGCACGCCACCTACAACGAATCGATCACACGTATGCTCGACGTGTTCGAGAAGGTCAACCGCGACATCCCGTTCAACGGCCTGCCGTGGTTCTTCGACCACGCCGAAACCATCACCCCACAGAACATCGAGCGCGTGCGTGCCCTGGGCGGTGGTATCGCCATTCAGGATCGCATGGCCTTCCAGGGTGAGTACTTCGTCGACCGTTACGGCGCTAAAGCTGCCGAGCAGACCCCACCGATCAAGCGCATGCTCGAAATGGGCGTGCCGGTGGGCGCCGGTACCGACGCCACCCGCGTGTCCAGCTACAACCCCTGGACTTCGCTGTACTGGCTGGTTAGCGGCAAGACCGTTGGTGGCATGGAGCTGTACCCAGAAGGCCTGGACCGCGACACCGCACTGCAGCTCTTCACCCAAGGCAGCGCCTGGTTCTCCAGCGAGCAGGGCAAGAAGGGTCAGATCAAGGTAGGCCAGCTGGCCGACTTGGCAGCGCTGTCGCTGGACTTCTTCAGCGTCGAAGAAGAAGCGATCAAGGGCATCGAATCGGTGCTGACCATCGTCGACGGCAAGGTGGTGTATGCGGCGGGCGAATTCGATCGCCTCGGCCCACCACAGGTGCCAGTACTGCCGGAGTGGTCGCCCGTGGTCAAGGTGCCGGGGCACTGGCGCGTGGGCACGCCGTCGCTGGCGGCAGCCGTGCACCAGTGCTCGGGGCCGTGCGGGGTTCATGCGCACAGCCATGAGAAGGCGCGTCAATCGAGTGTACCGGTGAACGACTTCCAGGGTTTCTGGGGTGCGCTGGGCTGTTCGTGCTTTGCTTTCTAAGCTGATGTGATGTCGAAAAAAAGGGGCCACGATGGCCCTTTTTTTGATTCTGCCCCAACCTCAGCAAGCAGGGCCACACGCTGAATGCATGACTTCAGACGCTGCCTTTAAGCGGGTACTTGTTGATCAGGTAGATACGGTCAATGTCGTCACCCGCCTGGGCCTGGTTGGCGCGGTGACTGGCGTGGGAGAGCGACAGGCTAAGGTCCTTTGCCGCCCCCGACTGCACCACATGCTTCAGGTCAATATCGCGTTCCCAATGCTTACCACCCTGGCCTTGTTGGTCGACATAAACACCGCCAGCCGGCGCATGTATACCATCAATACCGCGACCGCTGACGTACCGACCCATCAGGCTCAAGCCGGGCACACCGAGGGTAGCGAAGTTGAGGTCGTAGCGTAGCTGCTATGAACGTTCCTCTGGGCCGTTGAAGTCGGCGTACTTGATCGAGTTGGCCAGGTAGATGGAGTCGCCTCCGACGAAGTCGAATGGGGTATTACCCTCAACCTTCTGGTAGGCCACGCCCAGCGCCTGAGCGCCGAAGCTGTATTTAGCCAGCACGCTGTACGCGAGGGTGTCGATTGCTCCTCCACTGGCTTTGTCGGTATCACGGGTCTTGTAGATGTTGCCATTCAAGCGCCAATTACCTTCAGCCATGCTCAGGTTGAGGTAGGCCTGACGCCACGTATCTTCTAGCTCCCCCGCGTACAGCGCCCCTCCAAACGGGCCATCCGGCGCAAACGTAGCGCCGGCCAGGCTGATGGCGCGATTCTGAGTCGTCGCGCCGTAGTCACTGAGGTCATCATGTGTTGAGCTGTTGTCCTGATTGTTGAAGGCGGTGAAACGCCCTGCCTGCAAACGCCAATCGGGCAGATCCGTGTTCTCCAAGAACCAGCCAGTGGCGTATTCAGGGTGCAGACGTTTGTCGCCTGTGTCGAACACCGGGGTCTCCACCATCATCTCGCCGTAGCCCAGTTGGGTGTTGCCCAGGCGCAACTTGAGTGCGGCGCCTGCACTGGAGTAATCGGACTCGGCACGGTCCTCGCTGTCACGCGGCAGCAGCCCGGTGCCGGCATGGCCACGCGTCCCGTCTAACTTGAAAGCGAGGAACCCGTGAGCATCAATACCGACACCAACAGTGCCCTCGGTAAAGCCTGAGCGGACCTCGCCGATGAAGCCTTGAGCCCATTCCTGGCGATAGTTCTGGCCGCTTCGGGACAGTGAGCGGAAGTCGCTGTGCAGGAAGTAGTTACGACTGAGCAGCGACCAGCCAGCCTCTTCGGCCTGGCTGAGCAGCGGGCAAAGGGTGAGAGTAGCGAGCAGGATGCGGCCTGGTCCGTGAGGTGCGCGGATCATGGTGGCTCCGGGTGGGATGATCCGGAACTTTGGGGGATTGGTAGGCTTGGGGTCTTGTAACGGTGTGCTAGGTGCTGAACACTTTGCATAGAAATCCTTGTGCAGCTTCCCGGCCTCCACGTATTCGTGAACTAAAAGTGAATGCTTAACCAACATCGCCACAGCCAAGCGGTTTTGCCATGGATCTAGTCAGCACCAACCTCCGAGCCGCTGAACACCTCGCCCCGATGCCCTAAACGAACCACCACGTTATGGACAAATGAGCATTCAATAATTGGTGGTGGAAATCCTCAGTATTATAAATGGCGAGGTTTGCCTCACACTGAACGGTTTTACCAAATCGATGGGTCTTCAAGACATGCTCTGGCTAAATCTTCTTTCCATTTTTCGCTTGCGAGTCTAAAGATTTCCTCAAAAAAATCTCTTGGATTTTTCATTTCATCCCATCCTGACGGAAATGAAGAATACTCTTCAAGATCATCCTCAAGTAAGCTTCCGAAGTCGAAATTCTTGTCAAGCAGCGCACTTTCCAAAGATTTCAAAAGAACAAATTTATGTCTGTAGGAAATATTTTCGTATCTATTGAGGCAGTATTTTTCTATCAGCTCAATACGATTTTTTGGATTTTCCGGATCGTAAGCTTCGAGTTCAACACCTAGTGTTTCCTCTCTGTCATAGATATCAAACCCACCTAAAAAATATGCTGGTGTTGGAAGGTAGGGAGTACCCGAATCATTATCTAATAACATCAGAGCCTCATTTAGTTGGGAAGGCAGTGAACGGGCGGCCTGCTGAGTCGAATTTTACCTCGGCCCCATTCATGCTGTCGTTATATAGTGGATTGTCTTTGTCCTTCTTGTTTGGGGTACGCCGCCACACCGCCATCAGCATCGCGTCGATAGCCAGGTCGCTGCTCATCCTGGGCTTCATTGACCAGCCGCACTCCTTGGCAAAGTACGCGGCGGCCATTTTTTAAGATGTCTCGTTCTTCTGTCACGCGCTTGAGTTTGGCGCGAAGCTGACGCAGCTCGGCTTGCTGACGTTGTTCTTGGGGCTTTCTGTAGAGCTTGATCCAGGCGTAGAGGCTGAGAACGGACATTCCCAGGCTCTCGGCGACATCAGCCCAGCATTGCAGAGTGCTGGGCTGAGCCTTTGGTCAGTGTCGCGGCAAGGCTAGAAGTCGACTGTTGCCGACAGCTCATAGGTCCGCGGCGCCCCCAATCCCAGGGATTGGGTCAGCGGTACGCCCCAATAGTCCTTGTCGCTCAGGTTGGCGATGTTGGCGCGCAAAGTGACCGGTTTGCTGGCGACTTGGGTAGTGAAACGCGCGCCAATGTCGAAGAGGGTGTAGCCCGGAATCGACAGGCTGTTGTCGGAACTGATGTACTGCTTGGACTGCGATGTGACGTTGCCCGTCAAAGTCAGGCCGTGAAGGCCGGGAAGGTCCCATTCCATGCCCAGCTTGCCTTGCAGTTTCGGGTACGCCGTTGCCGTCTTGCCGTCATCTTCGCCGCCCTCGGTTTTGGTCAGCTTGGGATCGACATAGGCCACGCCCCCCATGAGACGCACCTCGGAAAGTGGCACGCCGAAGAAGCTCCATTCCACCCCGCGGTTACGCTGCTCGCCTCCGAACGAGAAAATATCGGTGACCGGGTCGGTGTAGCTGCTGGGGCGCTTGATTTCGTAGAGCGCGAGGGTGTGACTGAACGTGCCCAGGTCGAGCTTCAGGCCGATTTCCTTCTGCTTGGTTTTGTAGGGTGCGAACACGTCGCCGAAGTTGGCGGCGGTGATCGGTGCGGCGGCGCCTTTGCTCAGGCCTTCGATGTAATTGGCGTACAGCGACAGCTCGTCGGTCAGCTTGAACAGAATCGCCCCGGCGGGTGTGGTGGCGTGGGTATCGTAGCCGGGCTTGTTGCGGGCGCCGGTCGCAATGTTGAAGGTGTCGGTGACTACTTCCTGACGGCGTACGCCCAGGGTCAGTTGCACCCGATCGTCCAGCACCGACAGGGTGTCGGCGATGCCATAGCTTTTCAGGTCATCTTCCGTGTGGCCGATCTGCGGAAAGGCTTCCGGCGCCTTCGGGCCCCAGACGGGATGATAGATATTGGTCGTCCATGGCGCGCCGGCCGAGCGGCGGCCGAAGTCCTTTTTCGTCTCGCTGTACTGGGTCGCGTTTACCGACCACTGATGGTTGATGCCAAAGGTATCGAAATGCCCGCGCAGCCCGACCTCGGCGGAAGTCTTGTGCAGCTGCGTTTTCAGTTGGCCCATCGAAGTGGTGAAGTCGCCGGCGTCGTTGATCACCGTTGCGATCATCGCGCCGCTGTACTGGTAGTCGGTCTTGCTGGTACCGATTGCGCCATAGGCCAGCAGCTGATCGTTCAGTTCATATTCGCCGCGCAGGATGACACCCTTGTCCTTGGTTTGAACGTACGCCCAGTCGGGGTTGAGCAACGTGTCATTCTTGGGTGGCTTGGGTACAGCCAGGCCGTCCTTCAACCCCATGCCCCGGTTCTGGCCACGGATATGGTCGTCGCTGTCGAACAGGTCGAGCGACAGCTTGGCACGCTCGCCGCGCCAGTCCAGGGACAGCGAGGACAGCACGTTGTGCTGGTGCTGAGCATCGATGGCGGTATCGCCGTCGCGGTACATGCCGTTGAAACGCACGCCGAACTGGTTGTCTTCACCGAAGCGCCTGCCCACGTCGACATGGCCGCCGAACTGGGCGTCCGAGGCGTAGGTGGCGGTGAGGCGAGTCAGCGGGGTGTCCGCGGCACGCTTGGGAATGAGGTTGACGATACCCCCCACCGAGCCACCGGGCGGAATGCCATTGAGCATGGCAGACGGGCCTTTCAGCACTTCGATGCGCTCGTACATTTCGGGCGAGGCGCGGGAGTAAGGGGCCATGCCGAACAGGCCATCGACGGTCATGTCGCTGATGCTGGTCTGGAAGCCGCGGATCGAATAGTTCTCGCTGAAGGTGCCGGTAAGGCCGTTGCTGAACACCGATGGGTCGGTGGCGGCGATGACGCCGGTGATGTCCCTGGCCTGCAGGTCCTGGATATAGGTATCGGTGTAGCTGACGGTGCTGAACGGCGTCTCCATGAAGTCCTTGCTGCCCAGCAGCCCGACCCGTCCGCCCGTGGCCACCTGGCCACCGGCATAGGCGGGGGGGAGTGGGTCGGCGGCGGTGGCCTGGGCGTCGATCAGAGTGGCGGGCAGTTCGGTCACTGGGGTTTCTTCGACAGCGGTCTGGCTGTCGGCGGCGAGAGTTTCGGCACGGGCTGGCGTCGACAGCAACGCGCAGTTGCTCAGGGCAAGCCCTACCAGCACGGCGTGGGCCAGCGGGGTGCGCTGCAGTGAAGGTATGGCGAGGGCAGGGGATGGTTGAGCGAACAAGGGACGGTTGGACACGCTACAGCTCCATTAGCATCAATTTAAAATTCAAAACTAAGACGTAAGGCAAATGAGAACTATGCGTAAAAACAAGGGTGCGGACGCACCTTCGGCATGGCTCAGTCCCGATACCCCTTGATCACGTCGTCGGCGATCAACGCCAGCGAGGTTGGGCTGGCTGCGGTGACGTACCAGGCCTCGGGGTCGACGAACACCACGCGGCTGTGCTTCCAGGCATTGGTCTGGCGCAGCAGTGGGTTGCTGAGGGTGTCAGCAGTCATCAGCGGGCGGTGTTCCATCACTGCCGTGCGGTCCACCACGAACAGGATGTCGGGGTTGGCCTGCTGGATGAATTCGCTGGAAATCGGCTGGCCATGCAGGCCGGTATCGAGGGTGGTGGTGGCCGGCTTGACGCCCAGGTCGTTGAAGAGGAAGCCGTAACGGGATTGCCTGCCAAAGGCGCTGAAAGCACCGTTGTTATGCAGCACCACCAGGGCCCGCTCCGGACGGTCGCGGGTAATGCTGCGCACCTGCGCCAGTTTTGCCTCCAGCTCGGCAGTCTTCTGTCGCGCCAGTTCCTGCTTGCCGAACACCTGCCCAAGGCTGGCCAGGTGCTGCTTGACCACCTCGACATGCCCGGTTTCGCTGTCGCGGTAATCCACATCGAAGTGCAGCGTCGGCGCCATTTCGCTCAGTTCGGCATAGTGGTTGGCTTGCAGCGAGGTGATCAGGATCAGGTCCGGCCGGGCGGCGTGCACCCGCTCCAGGTTGGGCTGCACGATCGAGCCGACATCCGCGACCTGCACAGCGTCCCGGTAGCGAGCCAGGAAGTGCGGAACAAAGTCCTTGGGCATGCCCGCCACCGCCACGCCCAGCTGGTCGAGGAAGTCGACCTCGTTCATGTCCAGGGCGACGGTGCGCTGTGGCAGCTGGCTGATCAGTGTTGTGCCCAGCTTGTGCTGCAGCGTGACCGGTTGATAGTCGCCACGGGTGGCGGTTTTTTCCGCTGCCGGGGTGTCGGCCGAAAGCTCGTCGCAGCCGTGCAGTGCCAGGCAGGCGCCCAGCAGCAGCGCCAGCGGCCAGTTGCCGGCGGAGTGGTTACGGTTCATCGCAGTTCTCCGGGTGGGTTGAAGTAGTTGCACAAGCGGCCGCGCGCGCCCTGGGTGATTTCGAACTCCAGCCCGTACAGCGCGTATAGCTGTTGTTCGGTGACCACCTCGTCCACGCTGCCGCTGCAATGGACCTGACCGCCTTTCATAGCGACGATGCAGTCGGAGTAGCTGGCGGCGAAGTTGATGTCGTGCACAACCAGAATCACCGTGCGGCCGAACTCGTCGCAGAGGCGGCGCAGCGCGCGCATGATCTGCACCGCATGGCGCATGTCGAGGTTGTTCAGCGGCTCATCCAGCAGCAGGTAGTCGGTTTGCTGGGCGATGGTCATGGCCAGAAACGCCATTTGCCGCTGGCCGCCGCTGAGCTCGTCGAGGTAGCGGTGGCGCAGTGGCTCCAGCGCCAGAAAGCCGATGGCTTCGTCGATCGCCTGGTAGTCTGCACGGGTGAGCGCGCCCCGGCTGTAGGGGAAACGCCCGAACGCCACCAGTTCGTCGACGGTCAGGCGCAGATTGAATTCGACCGACTGGCGCAGGGTGGCCACGCGCCGGGCGTAGTCGCCGATGGCCATGCAGCCGATACTGCGCCCGTCCAGGCGGATGTCACCGCTGCCGGGTTCCAGCAGGCGTGCCAGTAGCATCAGCAAGGTAGTCTTGCCAGCGCCGTTGGGGCCGATCAGCGAGGTCAGCCGCTGGCGTGGGAAACTCACGTTCACGCCGCTCAGCACAGCCTTGCTGCCGTAGGTTTTATGCAGGTTGTGGACGCTAATCATGCGGCTCCCCGGTTACGCACCATCAAGGCGAGGAAATAAGTGCCACACACCAGGTTCACGAGGATGCCGACGGTGGTCCTGTAGTTGAAAACATGCTCGACCAGCAGTTGCGCGGCAATGAACACGGCAATGGCCACGGCGCTACCCAGCACCAGTGTGACCCGGTGGCGGAATGTGCCGGCCACGGCGTAGGTGATGTTGGCGACGAACACGCCCATGAACGCGGTTGGCCCGAGCAGGCTGGTCGATACCGCCACCAGCGCCGCGATCACCGCCAGTTGCAGGCGAACAGTGCGCCGGTAGTCCACGCCCAGGGACAGCGCCTGGTCTCGCCCAAGTGCCAGCACATCCAGCTCCGGCACGGCCCTGGCCAGCACCGCGCACAACGCCGCGACCAGCACCGCCGAATACATCAACAGTTGTGGCGAGGCGCGGTTGAACGAAGCCTGGGTGTAGCCCAGCAGCATCGAGAATTCGCCAGGGCTGACCTTGAGCTGGACGAACTGGGTGAGGGTGGCCATGATCAGGCCCAGTACCAGCCCGATCAGCAGCAGGAAGTACACGTTGCTTTTGCCGTCACGGAACAGCCAGCGGTGCAGGGCCCATGAGTAGCCCAGCATCAACAGCAGCGACACCAGGAAGTTGCCGTCACTGCCGAACACCAGCAGCCCCTGCACGCCCATGGCCAGGACCAGCAATGCCTGCAGCAGCAGGTAGATGGCCTCATAGCTCATGATCGCCGGGGTGAGGATGCGGTTGCCGGTGAGTGTCTGGAAGGCGATGGCCGCGCAGGCCACGCACACCCCGCCGATGACCATAGCCGCCAGCCGCGCCAGGCGTTTGGGGATCACATAGTCGAAGTCCAGCCCGGCGTTGGCGAACAGGAACAGCAGGGCCAGGGCAACGACCACCCCCCACACCACGCGATGGCCCCTCATCGTTGCCTCCAGACGATCAGCCCGAGGAAAATCAGCCCGCCCAGGCCGCCCGCTGTCAGACCGATGGGCACTTCGAACGGGTAGATCAGCAGCCGCCCGAGCAGATCGCAGACCAGCATCAACGCCGCACCACCCAGCGCCACCAGCGGCAGGGTACGGCGCAGGTTGTCGCCATGGCGCAGCGCAATCAGGTTGGGCACCACCAGGCCGACGAAGGGGATCGCGCCAACGGCGATCACACTGGCCGATTCCGTCACTGCCACCAGGATCAGGCCCAGCGCCACGTTGGCGGTGTAGTTCAGGCCGAGGCTGGTGGCCATGCCTTCGCCCATAGCGAGCACCGTGAAACGCTGCGCATAAAGGTAAGTGAGCAGCACGATCGGCAGGATCAGGTAGAGGATCTCGTAACGCCCTTGCACCACCTTGGAAAAATCGCCCAGCAACCAGCCTTGCATGCTTTGCAGCAGGTTGAAGCGGTAGGCATAGAACTCGGCCAGCGCGCTCAGCACGCCGCCATACATCAGGCCGATCACCGGCACCAGCACTGCGTTGCGGGCGCGGATACGGCGGATGATCGCGACGAACACCAGGCTGGCGACAAAGCAGAACGCCAGGGCGAACAGCATCCGCGGCAGCGCCCCGGCCGCCGGGGCCACACCCAGCGACACCAGGATGCCCAGACGGGCGGCATCCAGCCCGCCGGTGGTGCCTGGCTCGACGAAGCGGTTACGCACGACCTGCTGCAGGATCACCCCGCAGACTGCCAGGCCAATGCCGACCAGAATCAGCGCGGCCAGGCGTGGCAGACGGCTGGCGGTGAGCGTCAGCCAGGTGTCACCATGCCAACTGAAGAGCTCAGGCCATGCCAGCGCGCGGGCGCCAACCGCCAACGAGGCCGTGCACAACAGGAAGAACAGGGCAAGCCAGGACCAGCGCATCAGTCGTGTTCCACCCTCGGTGTCGCAATCCGCCAGCCATCGGCGGCGCGACGCTGGTCGAGGAACTGCGCGTAGCGCCCGTCGCGGGCGCGCAACTCGGCCGGGGAACCTTGCTCGACGACCTGGCCGGCTTCAAGCACCACGATGTGGTCGGCCATGGCCACCGTACTGAGCTGGTGAGCGATGATCACCTGGGTGCAGCGCCCGCGCAGGTTATGCAGGGTCTGGGCAATCAGCGCCTGGTTCTCGGCGTCGAGGGCCGCGGTGGCTTCGTCCACCAGCAGCACCGGCGTTTGCCTGATCAGAGCGCGGGCGATGCTCACCCGCTGGCGTTCACCGCCTGAGAGCCGCGCGCCGCCTTCGCCCACCGGCGTGTCGAGGCCCTGCGGTAAACATTCGATGAGGGGCGTCAATCCCGCCATGTGGGCCGCCTGGAGTATGTCTACATCACTGGCCTCGGGTTTGCCGATGCGAATGTTGGCGGCGATGCTGCCCTGGAACAGCCAAGTATCCTGCAGCACCTGGCTGACCGTTTCGGTCAAGTTGACGCGGGCGATCTGTCGTACATCCACGCCGCCGATCCACACGCTGCCTTGGGTCGTATCGAAGAACCGTGCGATCAGGCGCATCAGGGAAGTCTTGCCCGAGCCCGACGGGCCGATGATCGCCGTCATGGTGCCGGCCGGGATGTGCAGGTCAACCTCATGCAGCACGTCGGGGCCGTCGTCGTGATAGCGCAAGGTCACCTCGCGCAGCTCGATGGCGCCATCCACCGGCATCTGCGGCGAAGTGGGTTGGGCTAGGGGCGTGGCAGCCAGGATGCGTTCGATCTCCTTGAGTTGACCCTGCGCCTCGCGCAGGATCTCGACGTGGCTGGCCAAGTCCTGCAACGGATCGATGAAGCGACAGGCCACTACCAGCGCCACGATCAGCGCAAGCGCATCCTGCGGCTGGGCACCGGCCTGGCTGCCGAGCCAGAGGCCGGCGACAATCAGCAGTGCCGAAAAGGTCGCCTGCACGGCCCAGCTGCTGAGCAGCGCCGACAGCGCCGCGCGGACGATCAGGCCCATGCCGCTACGCTGCTGGCGCGCCAGGCTCTGCTCCAGCAAGCGCGTGCCGCCACCGGCGCCATTGAAAGCACGCAGCACCGACTGGGCCTGGGCGAACTCGAGCATGCGCTGGCTGGCTTCGGCGAAGTTCTGGTGAAAGGTCTGGTCGGCACTGCGCCCCAGGCGTGCGCTGAGCAGCAACATTACTACCAGGGCCGGCAATGCCAGCAGGGCAACCAGGCCCAGTGGTCCGTGCAGCGCGAGCAGCACCAGCACCAGCACCAGAGGCATCACGCTGCCACTGATCAACGGCGTGAACACATGGGCCGGCAACTGGGCCACGGCCATCGTGCCCTGGGTGATCACATGCGCGAGGCGGGCGGTGTTGTCGGCGCTGAACCAGCCCAGCGGCAATTGCGCGACGTGCGCGCCGAGGCGCTGGCGGCCGCCTTGCAGCACTGCAACCGCCAGGGCGATGCCGGTCTGTTCCACCTGGCGCCGCCACACCCAGCACAGGGTCATGCCGGCCGCCAGCAGCGCCAGCCAGGCGGCGGCGTCACGCAGATCGCCAGTGAGCAGGTGAAGCATGATCGGCACCAGCACGCTGATCGTCAGGCCACTGAATACGCCGTAGAGCACGGTCATCAGCAGGTAGCGGCGCAGCACCGGGGCGCTGCCGCCCAGCAGTCGAAGGAGGGTGTTCAGCATGTCGGCAGTGCCTTTTTCACGGTGTCCTGGTAACGGCCCTGCGTCCATAGCCGGGCATACAGCCCCTGGCGTGCGAGCAGTTCGGTGTGCCGGCCCTGTTCGCACAGCACGCCTTCGTCGATCACCAGGATCTGCTCGGCGTGCATCACCGTGTCCATGCGATGCGCGATAACCAGCAGGGTGCGCCCGGCGGCGAAGCGCGACAGGGCATCCTGGATTGCCGCTTCGCTTTGCGCGTCGGCGGCTGCGGTGGCCTCGTCGAGAATCAGAATGGGCGGGTCGAGAAGCACGGCGCGGGCGATGCTCAGGCGTTGCTGTTCACCCCCGGACAGTTGCGCGTCCTCACCGATCACCGAGTCGTAACCGCGTGGCAGTTGCACAAGACGGTGATGGATATTGGCCAGGCGTGCCGCCGCCTCGATCTCCTCGCGGGTCGCTGTCGGTCGGCCCAGGGCGATGTTCTCGGCCACGCTGGCGTGGATCAGGCGCACCTCCTGCAGCACGAACCCGATGCGCTGGTACAGCTCGCGCGGCGCGATGTCCCGCAGATCGACGCCGCCCAGGCTAATGCGCCCAGCAGTGGGGTCGAAGAAACGCAGCAGCAGGCGCACTAGGGTCGACTTGCCTGCGCCGGACGGGCCGACAATGGCCGTGGTGGTGCCCGGCGCCAAGGTGAAGCTGATCTCGCTGAGTACATTGTGGCCGGGGGCATAGGCGTGGCCGAGCTGTTCAACGCGCACCTCGTCGCCCGTGGGCAACTGAGCCATAGCAGGGGCCGGCAGCACTGGCGTGTCCAGCAGAGCCTGTACACGCTGGGCCGCGCCGACGGCGTTGTGCAGGTCGTGGGTGATGTAGTGCAACAACTGCAAGGGCGCGCACAGGCCCGGCGTCACCAGGGCGAAGGGCAGAATCTGCAGCGGCTCGGCCCAGCCCAGAGCCACGAACAGCGTGCCGGTCAGCAGCACCAGGCCCAGCACTGACACCGGCGCGATCAACGCGTTGGCCTTGGCCATCGACGCCACCAGTGGGCGGGTGAAACTGGTGAAGATACTGGCGAACTCATCCACCGCTGCGCGGTAGCGGTCTTGCGCGTTGCCGTGGTCGCCGAACGCCTTCACCAGCGGCATGCCGTTGATGAACTCCACCACGGCATTGTCGATGCGCGCCATGCCGCCAGCCACCTCGCCCATATGCGCGGCGCTGGCCTTGATGGCGCGCTGCAGGAACAGGAAGAACGCAGGGAAGGGCAGCAGGGCCAGCAGGGCCAGGCGCCAGTCCATGGCCACCAGGTAGACCACGGAGATCAGCACGGCACCCGAGGCACGGCCGAGGGTGGTGAAGAAGTGCGCAGTCAGACTGTGCAGGGTGCCGATGTCGTCCTGCATCGTCCGTTTCACCTCGCTCGATGCGCGCTCGCTGAACCAGCCGAGCGGCACCTGCATCAGGCGTTGGCCGATGGCCACGCGCAGGTGATGGGTGATGTGGTTGTCGGCCTGGTGCGCCAGCAGTTCGCCGGCGGTGATCATCAGCATGCCGATGAACAGGCAGGCGACGCTGGCCGCCACGACCCAGCCAATCGCATCTGACGTGCCGGCAGCCGTCAACGCCAGGCCTACGATGTGCGCGATACCCGCGAGGGGCACCAGGGTCAGCATCGACCCAAGTGCTGCCAGCGATACCGCGATGACCAGCCGCCCGCGAATGGGCCTGAGCACGCGGTTGAGAGGGCCGCGCGCCTTGCCGTTGGCAGGGGCGGCATCTTGAAGGGGTGAAGACGAATTGGGCATGAAGCGGGCCTGGGCAACTGCAAATTAATTAGTTGAATGACTATAAACTAATTTGCGAAAACCCGACAAGACAGCTACAAGACTGTCTTCAGAACGCTGGAGTAGCAGATGCAGCCATCAGAACGAACGCCTGGACGTGGTCGTCCGCGCACCATCACCCGAGAACGGATTGCCGACGTGAGCATCGCCATCGGCTTGCCCAGCCTCACCTTCGTTGGCGTGGCCGCGGCGTTGGGTGTGAGCCATATGGCGCTGTACAAGCACGTGCCGAACATCGAGGCGCTGAAGTGCCTGGTGGCTGAAGAAATCTTCCAGCGCTGGCAGATCCCGCAGGCGGGCGGGGATGCAACGGAAGGGTTGCACGCCTACCTGAGCCGCTTTGCCGCGTCGGTGCAGGCATTCGTCAAGGCCCACCCGGGGCTGACGCCGTACGTGATTCGCAGGTTGGCGTCGACGCAAGCGATGATCGGCAAGATCAACGACCATCAAGCGCATATTGCCCAGGCTTATGGGCTGAGCCTGGAGCAGGCGCGCTGGGTGTTGTCCACGGTAGCGTTTCACGGGTTTGCGGTGGCCGATACGGTTTACACGGTGTCGGGGCGGGAGCCGGTGTTGGTGGCGGATCGAGTTGGGGAGGAGTCGGAAATGGAGGTTGAGTTGGAGGAGGGGATGAAGGCGTTGATTGTGGGGGTTTTGTTGATTTTGGATGGGGAAGAATTGACGAAGAGGCAGGCAGGCGTGCCAGCGCATTACCAGGAATGACCGCTCACTACGATCAAGTCATCACACGGAAGGAGTTGCATAAATGGATTGCCTGATTCGAACCGCAACGAACGCAGATGCCCCAGCCATTAGCCGGCTCATCATCGGCACCCTCCGAGGGTCGAATGCTCAGAACTATTCATCCGAAATCATCGCGCAAGTGGAGCAAAGCTTTTCTCCCCAGGCGATTGTTCTTTTGTTAACGCAGCGCCAGGTGCTCGTAGCAACGCTCGAAAGCGATATCGTCGCAACAGCCAGCCTTGACCAGGACATTATCCGAAGTGTGTTTGTCGAACCGGCCCATCAAGGTAAGGGTATCGGCAGACAGCTGATGACAAGCATTCAATCAATAGCTATCGCAGCAGGACTTGACCAGTTGCGCGTTCCTTCTTCGATTACCGCTGAAGGCTTTTATGCTTCGCTTGGATTTACAAAAAACCGCGACGCACTCCACGGGTCCGAACGCACCATCATCATGTCGAAGCCATTGGTTCGGTAGTGCTCAACCGCAACCTATCGCCCGCCTGCTTCCAGCGCATCGGCCAGAAAGTCCACAAACACCCGCACCTTCTGCGGCACATGCCGATGACTCGCATACAGCGCAAAGATCGAGCGTCGCGGCATCGATTGCCCAGGAAGCAATTGCACCAACTGCCCACTGTCGAGCAAGGGCTGGGCAATGAACGAGGGCAGGGCGCCAACACCCAGGCCGGCCAGGAGCATGTCGCTCAACATCAGGCTGTTATCTACCGCCAGGCGCACGGGTAGCTCCAGGCGGCTGTTGCCTTGTGGCCCCTGCAAATGCCAACTGCCGGGATGCTCCGCCAGACGATAGGCCAGGCAGCTATGCGCGCGCAGGTCGTCGACGCTCTGCGGCGTGCCATTGGCCTGCAGGTAGGTCGGCGCAGCACAGATTATCTGCGCAACGTCGCCCAGGCGCCGGGCAACCAGCGAGGAGTCCGGCAAGTGGCTGCGAATCCGCAGCGACACATCAAACCCCTCGCTCACCACGTCCAGCAGGCGGTCATCGAGCGTGAGCTCGACCTTGAGTTCCAGGTAGCGCTGCATGAATTCCACCAGGATCGGCGACAGCACCTTGAGCCCAAACGATAGCGGTGCGTTCACCCGCAAACGCCCGCTGGGCTCGCTGGAACCGCTTTGGGTCGCGCGCTCCAGGGCGTCCAGTTCGTCGAGCAGGTGGCAGCATTCGCTGAAGTAGGCTTGACCCGCCTCCGACAGGCTCATGCGGCGGGTTGTGCGCAGCAGCAACAGGCTGCCCAGGCGCGCCTCCAGTTGCCGCACTTGCTTGCTCACCGCCGCAGTGGATTGCTCCAAGTCGACAGCCGCCAGGCTGAAGCTGCCACGCTCAACCACACGGCGAAAGGTACGCATGCCCAGCAATACATCCATATAATTTCTCTTGGGTTGAATATCAATTAACCAGACGCCTGATTATCTATTATTTCACGGCTAATACCATGAGCACTTCCCCAATGAGGAGTAATCCCATGCAGCAGCGTTCGTGGATAAAAAAACTTGCCGGACTGACCGTCCTGTCGGTGCTCGGCGCACTGGGCAGTGCTGTGGCACTGGCCAAGCCCGAGGTAGGTATCAGCCCCTGGGGCGAGAAGGACGAAATCGGCCGCCTCAACCTGATGACCCCGCAATCGCAGGCGGCAATCATGGCCCGGGTCAACGGCGCCCAGGCCTACGATCTCGCGGTGGAGTACTTTGTCGGCATGCCCAGCTGGCAAGCTGCAGGAGATCCGCCCTACCAGATGTGGATGACCCATACCCCCCACGGCAACGTGATTGCCGACCCGATGCAAGTCGGCGAACAGATGAACCAGCACGTCAGCTACAGCGGCTCGGCGATTTCCATGTATGCGCACATGGGTACCCATATCGACGCGCTTAACCATTTCGGCCTCGATGGAAAAATCTGGAACGGCTTCAGCGCCGACGAGCACCTGGGTGATCGTGGCTGGCGTGTCACGGGCGCAGAGAAACTGCCGCCGATCATCGCTCGCGGGGTAATGATCGATGTCGCGGTGGCCAAGGGTGTGGAGCAGTTGCCGGACAACTACCGCATCACCCGCAGCGATCTGCAGCAGGCGCTTGAAAAGCAGGGCGTGACGCTGGAGAAGGGTGACGTGGTGCTGATCCGTACCGGACGCATGCGCGACTATGAACACGCCCAGGCCTACATGGCCAACCCGCCGGGGCTGAGCCTGAATGCGGCGAAATTCCTGGTCAAGGACGGTGGCGCCATGGTGGTCGGGGCCGACAACCTGAGCTTCGAGACCTTCCCCTCGGAAGTCGAGGGCAACTACCTGCCCTTACACACCTATCTGCTGGCCATGCAGGGCGCTCCGATTATTGAGCTGGTGAATCTGGAAGGCTTGTCGAAGGACCGTGTCTATGAATTCGCCTTTATCGGTGCTTCCTTGAAATTGCGTGGCGCCGATGCGGCACCGATGCGGCCCATGGCCTTACCGGTCCGCTGACGGTGGGGCGCCACGTTCTTACAGGCGGGTCGACGTGCTGTTAGCAGGGTTGCGCCGCCAGGCTGTTACTGACCTTGCGCCCCAGCACCAGCACCGTGACAAAGCCGCAGCCCACCAGGGCCGTGGCCAGGCTCAGCAGCACCGAGCTGCCCAGCTGGTCTACGATCCGCCCGCCGAAGAACGAGCCCAAGGCGATGATCACCTGAAACATGGCGACGAACAGGGGCATGCCGCGTTCGACATCCTTGGGCGCCACCACGAACATCCAGATGCTGGCGCAGGCGGGGAAGGCGCCGAAGGCAAAGCCCCAGAGCGCGATCAGCATCGCGGCGCCGGTCATGCCGGTGGCGAAGTACGGGAACAGGGCGGTGCTGGTGCCGATCATCAGTGCCACCAGCAACAGGGTGTGACGCACGCTTCGGTTGGCGGCAAAACCGGCGAAGATGTTCCCCGCCACCCCGGCCACCCCATACAGCAGCAACAGTGAACCAATGGTCGGCCCATCGAAGCCTGAGCTTTGTTTGAAGAAGGGGGCGACATAGGTGTACGCGGCAAAGTGCGCCAGGCCAATCAGCAATACGGCGATCAAGCCCACCCGCGCTTGTGGATGGATGAACAGGGTCGGCAGGTCGCTGATGCGAATCGCCTTGTCGGGGTTGAGCCGCGGTAGTAGGAAGACTTGCGCCAGCAGCACCGGTACGCCCACCAGTGCGGTGACTAGGAACGTCATGCGCCAGCCCATCAGACCGCTAAGCCAGGTGCCTACCGGCACGCCGAGCACGGTAGCTAGAGTTACACCGATCATGATGATTGAGGTGGCCTGCGCAACCCCCACGCCCTTGGGCGCCAGACGTCCACTCAGGGCAATAGCGGTAGCCCAGAAACCGCCGATGCTGATGCCCAACAGCACGCGGCCGAACAGCAGCAGGCCGAAGTCGCTGGCGTAGGCCACCACCGCGTTGGCGATGATCATGATCAGCGTCAGGCCGATTAGCAGATAGCGACGATCCAGCGCGCCGATACCCACCGACAGCAAGGGCGCGGCGAGGGCGGCCATTATGCCTGGTAGGGTGACCATCAGGCCGGCTTGGCCGGCACTGATGCCCAGGTCGCTGGCGACATCGTTGAGTACACCGACCGGAAGAAACTCACTAGTCACCAGGGCGAAGGCCCCCACAGCGACCGAGAGAATCGCCAGCCACTGCTGTTTGACGCTCTGTTGATTATGTTCGGGACGGCCGTGAGAGGCCTGGCTGGGGCTTGGCATGGTGTGCTGGGTTCCAAGAGGGACTGCCGCCTGAGGCGGGCGAGCGGGGGGAATTTGCAGGCGATTGTATGAGAAGGGCTTGGCGAGCCGACAGGCAGGCGGCTCGATAGTAATCATCAGTGTGATCGATGAAGGGCGGAACAGAGCAGTGTTCAGGCGGAGGCTTTAATGCCGCTCCGTAGCGGTATACCAGGAGGGGCAGTGATTAAAGGCTATAGGGGGGCCAAAGAGCATTTGGACATGGCTCTAGGCCGGTAGTTTTAAATCGAATGGCTCAGAGTATACCCCCAAAAATATCCCGATACCCCCACAAGGATGATCGATCGCGAATCGCGATTTCTGACAGTTAGGAGGTGGTACAGGATGGTTTTTAGTGTACATCCACGTCGGTGTGGCCGGAAGCAGGGTCGCGTCTGTCATGGAACCGATTGTCACGAATGATCGCAGAAATCAACAAACATGTAGAACAGCTCGGCGCAATCTTGGCAGCCACCTGTCCGTCGTGGTGTGCTTCACCACTGAACTCGCAGCTGCGTTACTTCGTTGAGCCGAGGCATAATTCGTGATGGTCTACCCAACCCAGGCTTCGGACTCCCTCAGGCCCTGCGCCATTCGCGGCGGCAGGCAGTCAGTGCCTCGGTTAGGATGCTGATGAAAGCCGCCATCGCCAGCGCCAGGCGGCCTTGTGCACTGGATTTCATCGCGACACCTCCAGCGCGCCATAGACTGCATCGCGCAACTCGGTGACGAAGCGACCGGACATGCCTTCGTACAGGGTGTTGGTGAAGGCGACCACGCTTAGCCGCTGTGCCCGGTCCACGAACCAGGAATGGCCGTAGGCTCCGCCCCAGCGCCAGGTACCTTCTGATTCCGGGGAGTCGGCCAGTTGAGGGTCGCGCAGCACCGAGAAGCCTAAGCCGAAACCGAAGCCCGGCGCATCGGACAATTCCAGTCCACTGGTCTGATCACAGCTCATTTGCTCGATCAATTCGACGGGCAGGAGCTTGCCACAACCCTGGCGTAGGGTTTCCAATAGACGCAGGAAGTCTCCGGCCGTGCCCGCCATGCCCGCGCCGCCCGAATGGAAAGCACTTGCATCGAAGATACGGGCTGGGCTATAGGCGATGCCGACTGTGCCTTCGAAGACCGAGACCATCTCGCCCTCGGCCAGTTGATGCGGCCGTGGCGTGTCGTTCACATAGACGGTGGCCATGCGCTGTGGATCGCACGCGACGAAGCCGGTATCGACCATGCCCAGCGGGCCTGTGACCAGTTGGTGCACCGCCTCGTCCAGCGATATGCCCAGGATGCGCTCGACCAACGCGCCCAGCACATCAGTCGCCAACGAGTAGCCCCAGGTCGTGCCCGGCTCGTAGAGCAGTGGCACGCTGGCGAGGCGGCGTAGGTTCTCCTCCAGGCTGATGCCGGACGTATCCATCCCGTCCGAAACGCCCGCCTGCGCGTAAGGGCCATTCGCATCGGCCTCGAAGAAGCGGTAGCCGAGACCCGCTGTGTGGCTGAGCAACTGACGCGCAGTGATGCGGCCTGGGCGGCCGTCAGGCAGCCGGGGACGGAACGCAGGTAACCAGTGATTGATGTCTTCGTCCAGGCCGAGCCGGCCTTGCGCCACCAGGACCAGCGCTGCGGTGGATACGATGGGTTTGCTCACTGAGGCCAAGCGAAACACCGTCTCCAGGGTCATCGGCCGCATGCTGTTGCGGTCGGCCAGGCCTGCGGCCTGCTGGTGGATCAGCTCGCCGTCGCGTGCCAGCAACACGACCGCGCCGACCAGTCGCTCGTCGTCCAGTGCCTGCTGAACGACACTCTGGATGCGGGCGGATAGATTTGCGGGTGGAACGCCCCGGTACAGGGGTAATGTGGAATTCATCGCGGGAATTACCTCAATTCAATAGGCGATGCCCTGACGATAGAAACCCTGCGACTAAAGAGAAAGTAGGCTGCAGTTCCTTAGTGTGCGGAGAAATTTGTCCGCAATTGAGATGTGAAATGGACAGGCTGAATGGCTTTGTTGTGTCCGTACAGGTCGCCGAGACGCGTAGTTTCGTAGGCGCCGGTCGGCTGCTGGGTAGGCGGCCTCTGCCATCGGCAAGAGCGTCGCGCGACTGGAAGAGACGGGCGTGCACCTATTACACCGCAGCACGCGCAGCGTCACGCTGACGGCTGAGGGTACGTTGTTCCTGGAGCGCAGCCGCCGCATTCTGGCCGTGATTGAGGTGATGGAATTGGAGTCGTCTCAAGCTACCGCCGCATCTCGCGGACACTTATGCGTGAGCCAGCCGCTGATTGGCTCCTTGGTACACTGGTTGAAGTTATGTCAGTTGCTGTCGGCCGTGAATGAGTCCAGAATCAAGTCTATTCCTATTTTAGGAATGACAGAAAACCCTTAGATTTCAACAGCTCGGAAGCTAGGTGCGAGTCTCGTTTCCCGCTCCAAGATTCAGAAAAATACCTCAGCGTGATATGCATTGCGCTGGACGTTCGAGCGCGTCAGTCGGTAGGCAGGTGAAACTGCACCTCCATGGCATCATGAAGGAGTCGGACGACCTCGATCACGTCGTCGTTTGCCACGCGATAGAACACGACATGGCGCGGGCTTTTGATCGTTCCATGGGGGTGTTTAGCCAGTTGGCGTGAGTAAATGAGGTGATAGCTGCGAAGGCTCGGTGCAGGCTCATCGCGGTCGTGGCTGCCAATGCGATAGGGCGTGTCGGCGATAGTTTGTAATGCGGAGAGGATCAGCGCCTGGTAGCGCTGGCGTGCTTGATGGCCGAACTGCGTCTGGGAGAGCCTGAGGATGTCGACAATGTCGGCGCGCGCCGCGTTGGAAATCCGATACTGCGGCATGCTCAATGTTTCTCGCGCGCGGGGAGGGTGGCCTCCAGGCTCAAGCCCTCGAGGTAGTGCTCCAGATCCCCTTCGTTCAACTGAGTAAAGCGCCCGTGCTCAAGATCCATGATGCCGATCGAGGTCGCCTGACGCAGGGCCTCAATTTTGGCAGTGTCTTCGGCGATGCGCTGCTCCAATAGACGCAAACCTTCTCGCATCACTTCGCTGGCATTCTGATAACGGCCGGACTGCACCAGGTCCTGGATAACCTGATCCTGGTGAGGGGTGAGCACAACGTTTCGCGTCGCCATAATGAGCTCCAGCGTTCGGCAATCAGGTTCTTTCGATCAATGGCATATTATGCCAATTTACCCGCGAACACATAGTTTGGGAGTTGTATCTGACGAACTGTGTAGCACGGGGTCATCCTTTGCGCCGAACAGCGCCTGCAGACCCGGACCGCATGTGCACAAAGTCCAAACAAGGCTGTCGCAGGCGGGACGTCGTGGACAGCTTGATTGGTGCGGGCCTTGGGCCCTCAGCTTGGCCAAGCCTTGTTTGATGTTGTAGTGGTCTGATATCCAATCCGCCTATCAACAACCCGTGCAGTCGTAGCGAGGCAAAGGGACGGATTGGGTCTCTCGGTGTCTGCTGGTTGTCTATAATTTTTCAGAATCACACCGCTTTGGCATCGACTACACGACCGGGATAGAACGAGCATGTCCTCAGAGAATGAGCTTCCACTCGGGCCCGACACCTTATTTGACGACGCCGATTGCGGCCTGTTGCTGGCGGCAGCAAATGGGAGAATCGAACGGGCCAATCTAACTTTCTGTCGCTGGATCGGTTTCGGTCGGGAGGAACTGCTGGGGAGAACAATTCAGAGTCTAATGACCCTGGAGTCCAGGACCTTTCATCAGGTCTACTGGGGACCTCTAATGCAGATTCAAGGCTCAGTAGCCAATGTGAAATTTGATCTTGTTCATCGAGCAGGCTACTCAATCCCCATGATGCTCAGCGCCATTAGTTGCGAGCATTCAAACGGCATATTTCATGAGTTGACACTATTTAAAGCTGAAGATCGGCGAAGGTATGAGCGGGGGCTGGTTAATGCTCGAATGCTCGCTGAAGGGCATTTGGCCAAAAGTCTGAAAGCTCAAAGGTCTCAAGAGATCACGCAAGGTAAGCTGCGGACAATTTATGCCGCCGCCGAAGGTCGGGCGCTCTTCGCCGAACAGATGGTCGGGATCGTAAGCCACGATCTGCGCAATCCGCTTTCGGCAATCAGAATGGCGGCTGAAATTTTGTCACGTCGTGATCAGGATGCCAAGTCTATCCAGATGCTGGGTCACATCACCCATTCGGTCGAGCGGGCTCAGCGACTTGTAGCTGACCTGTTGGATTTTACGCTCGTACAGGTTGGTCGCGGGATCGCCGTGGTTTGTGCGCCTCTAAGCTTCCACGAGGTCGTTGCAGACTGCCTTAAGGAAATCCGGCTGTCGTTTCCCAGGAGCAATTTGGTTCATGTACACAGCGGCCAGGGGGATTTCTTTGCAGACAGTGATCGGTTGTATCAGATGGTCGGTAATCTTGCGGCTAACGCCATCGCCTATGGCGCAGAGGGCTCCACTGTCACGGTGTCTACCCATGTTGAGGAAGAAACCGTCACCATTTCCGTGCACAACGTCGGAGCGCCGATTCCCACTGGGCTTCTGAAAAATCTATTCGAGCCTATGATTCGCGGTAGCCATGATAACGCAGAGCTACGCAGCGTGGGACTGGGGCTGTTTATCGTTCGTGAAATTGTAAGGGCTCATCATGGTGAAATCACTGTCAGTTCCACTGTTGAATTGGGTACTACATTCACCGCGACCTTCCCGCGGCTAAGGGCTATAACTTAGGGCGCTGGGTGGTAGACAGAGGGGATTGTGTTCGGTCGGCAGGACGTCTGAGGAGGGAGGTTGTGGTTATCCACCAAGGTGTTTAGGACTGAGATAAATACTAGGGTCTGTACGAAATATGCCTGCGCGACACTTATGCTGCGTTGAAAGCAGATTCGGAATGCTCATTGACAGCCAGTCAAGTCGTGCGCGACCCCGGCCGTTGCTCGCCTGTTTTCGCCTTGCCTAAGCGCCGTTCGGCGATTTTTCGTACAGGTCTTAGCCCAGCTAAACGTAGGGTTGACCACCAAATCCCCTTGGGAGTCGCTGCAGCCCCGGCATGGCGGTGAGCTTGTCCCTCCAGGCTTCGCGCCAATTACTAGCGATGTGAAGGCCCTTGGCTTTCCGCGCGGCTCTGCGCGCTGCGTTGCGTGCATCTTTGCGGGCATCTTTGAATGCGTCGGTGCTACGACAGCTGCGGCATTTCACCCGCGTCAGTTCAGTGGTTGAGATTAGATTATCGCCATGATGGCCGCAGGCGAGATGTCCGGCGACCTTGAAGTGAGTGATCATTGGTGAGCTTCCTCGTGGTAAGTGCGGTGCTGGGAGCAATCCGATACGTGGTGCGGGAAGTGCCCCCAGTAATCCAGTTTTCCGAGTCTGACGGATAGTGGGCCGATGTTCTGTTCGCTGAAGCACATACCTGCGGCAGAGAGTGGACTGAGCCGGTGCTGGCCGGCCAGGAAAGGGCACATCAGCGTTAGTGCAAGGGTTGGTCTTGCCGCTCATACCACTTCATCAGAGGCAGAACCGACATGCCGTGTACCACGATAGAGACAGTGACGGTCACCAACGTCAGCGTTATCAATTGTTGAGCCAAGGTGGGGGGCAGACCATGGCGAATGGCGAACATCAGGTAAAAGATGGAACCTATTCCTCGTATCCCGAACCAGCAGATCATCATGCGCTGTGGTTTGGGCACGTATTCACCCAGCATCCCAATCGCAACAGCTAGCGAGCGCAGGAGCATGAACAACAAGGGTATGAACCACCACAACGCTGGCCAATACACCACGTAGGGCAGTAATGCCCCTACGAACAGCACCATCCCAAGCTCGGCCAGCTTTTCGAGTTGTTCATTGAACCCGATCACTGCGTTGGTCATGGTCGCGCTGGCATGGTGGGAGTGCGTGGCCAATGCCTTGTAGGCGTGGCCGCTCACACCAGGTCTCGTGCTCAGTGATGCCGCGTCGGGCTGCGGTTGTTCCTTGACCCTTTGTAGCGCCAGACCCGCGGCGAATACTGCCAGGAAGCCGGATGCCAGGCTCAGTTGCGCAGCGCCATAAGCCATCGCCAGCAGACCGAGTGAGAGGAATTCGTCCAGACCTACGGCCAGTCTATAGCGCGTACGCAGGTGAACAACGAGGCTACCGATGATTGCACCTAACGTAACGCCGATCAGCAGGCCTCCTGCTGTGGCCCAGATCAGGTCTATTGCCCACCAACGCCAGCCACCTCTGCCGAGGTCGTGCAGCCCCAGGAGCCCGAGGCCTAGTATCACGAAGGGGAACGCCGTTCCGTCGTTCAAGCCACCTTCCCCGGAAAGGCTGAAACGCAGGCGATCTGGATGTACTTCACTGTTAGTTTGCACCCCTGAGGCCAGCACAGGGTCTGTCGGGGCAAGGATGCCCCCTAGCAACACAGCTGCCCCCAGCGGAAGCCCCAGTCCCCAGAAACCGACGGCTGTGATAAGCCCTACCGTGAGTACCATGGATATGAGCGCCAAGCGTAGCGGCAGCCTCCAGCTTCGGTCGGAGAATGGAACAGCCCCCATCTTTAATCCCACATTGAACAGTGAGATAAGCACTGCGACCTCGGCGACCCATTCCAGCACATCGGCATGATGCGCAGGGTCCAAGGTGATCACCGCGAACACCGCAGGTCCTAGCATGTAGCCGACTAGAAGGTAGACCATGGCGCTGCTCAACAGTAACCGAGCGAGTAGGGTTGCCCCCAGCACCATGGTGATGAGTAAAGTCCCGAGGAGTAGTGACCATAGGGCAATAGACATGGCAGTCAGTTAACCTGGAGCGCGTTGTAACCTTGTCTAGCATCCTCTACCGGAGGGCCAGGTACTACAGAAAATTGAGTCCCTATGCCCACGTCGCCGGTAGGTGGAAATCCCCTGCGGGGCTATCATTGTGAAAGCGCGTGTGTTCGCAGGCCATTGGCACCGTTGGAGAAACCATGTCTGAGCTTCCCCACCCGCTGCAGAACCGTCTGCTGGCGGCCTTACCCATAGAGATTCAAGAGCGGCTGATTCCCCAGTTAGAGTTGGTGGCCTTGCCCTTGGGCAAGGTCGTGTATGAGTCAGGTGATTCTCTGCAGTATGTCTATTTCCCTACCGACACCATTATTTCCCTGCTTTACGTGATGGAAGACGGTGCCTCGGCGGAAATATCCGTGGTGGGCAACGAAGGGCTCGTTGGTATAGCCGTCTTCATGGGCGGCGAAAGCACCCCAAGCCGGGCTATTGTGCAGAGCGCCGGGAACGCCTACCGGCTGGCGGGGCAGCGCCTGAAAAGTGAGTTCAACCGGCATGGTGAAATGATGCAGCTGCTGCTGCGCTACACCCAGGCGTTAATTACTCAAATGGCACAAACGGCAGTGTGCAACCGCCATCATTCAATCGACCAGCAGCTTTGTCGTTGGTTGTTGCTATCGCTGGATCGCTTGCCGAGTAATCAGTTGATCATGACCCAGGAGCTGATCGCTAACATGCTTGGCGTTCGCCGCGAGGGCGTCACGGAAGCTGCGGGTAAATTGCAGAAACTCGGTGTGATCGAGTACAGCCGTGGTCATATTGAGGTGTTAAATCGCGCGAAGCTTGAAATGCTGTGTTGCGAGTGTTATGCAGTTGTAAAGAAAGAAACCGATCGTCTTCTTGTGCATACTGCCTTCAGCCAAACCACTTCGCACTGAACAGGTCCAACAGCCAGGCTCACAGTGCGCCTGTGTACCTGTCACTATCGTGCTATCCCGTCGTGAGGCTTGTAAACGAAGAGCTTTCCTGTTTCGGCTGTCATGGTGTATTGCTTGGCCCAGTCGGGCGTTACGCCTTTGCTATGACGTGTGCCATCGCATACCTCAACCCAGGCGTGATTTTCAGGTTTCGGTGTTGATCGCGCGATAGCATTCGCATGACGCAGCCTCTAATCCCTTGCGGTCAAGGATGGTAATGTCACCGCGGGTGTATCGAATCAAGTTGCGCTGCTGCAGTGCACCAGCAGCCAAGGTCACTCCACTGCGCCTTACGCCAAGCATGTTGGCCAGGAGTGCGTGTGTTAGATAAAAATGGTTGGCGTGCGCACGGTCATGGGCCATCAGTAGCCAACGTGCTAGACGCGGCTCGATCTCATGGAAATGGATGCAGGCTACCGATTGCGCCAGTTGCTTGAGCAACTCATACAAGTATTTGTTCAGCCGATGCAACAGCAAGGGGTTATCGCGGAGCGCGACCTGCAACTGCGCGCAACTCATTCGCAGGCTGCTGCCGGCCCCGTGTACGATCGCGTGCATGGGGGCAGTGTCGATCCCTAGGGCAAGGGTCGCACCGAGCATGCCTTCATAGCCGATCAGACCTATCTCAAGGGGGGGACGGCCGCGCAACCCCGTCATCAGGGAAATAAATGCGGTACCTGGGAAGTACACATGCAGCAGGGGCTGGCCGGGCTGACACAACACCGTACCAAAGGCCAGGTCGACGCGCTCGCACTGATCCACTATTGAGTTATAGCCCTTTTTAGACAGGCCCTGGAGCAGTCGGTTCTCCACCTGCCGTGGTGTTTTGGCTAGCACGCGTTTGTCCTGCAGCACTGTGACGGTGGCAACAGAGGTGCTGTATGGCCTCGTGCAGAAAGTCTGGACGACGTTCGCCTAACAGTTTGTTCGCTACAGCACGCTCTCGTGTGGTTGCGAGAGTGCGTTCAGCGCTCTGTACGCCGGCCACGCTGTTTGTGTTTCCTGAATGCACCAGACTATTGAGTTGGATCAGCGATTCAAATCTTCTTTCAGGTCCCCGAGACCCGCTTGAATAGCGCCAACGGTTTTCTCAATCTTTCCTCGTTCCTCCAGGTGTTCGTTGCCAAAGGCTTTGCCTGCGACTTCCTTGATCGTACCTTCAATTTTTTTAACCCTGCCTTTTACTTGATTCTTGTTCATGGTGCTCTCCAGTGTCGGCTTGCAATACAGCGTGCTTGTTGTCACGCGTTTATAGCGACCACGTACAAGAGGTTCGGTGCAAAAGAGTTTTAAGTCTGTACGGCAACACACATACCTGCAGACCAGTGGTCCGGAACTGTTGTTGTACTCACTTGTTTCTGGCACCCATTGTTTCCAACGATGTGTACTGTGTGCGGTGCCGTACAGATCGCCGCCAGTAAAGGGTTCACTCTGGTGTCGTTATATCGTTGGGCATGCGCGACAGCGATCAAACCTGTTCTTTCGCGCACTTGAGGAAATAGTCATGGGCGTGGGTACAATTCTATTAATCGTCTTAATCCTGCTACTGATCGGTGTGCTCCCGAGCTGGCCGCACAGCAGGAACTGGGGATATGCACCGACTGGCGGGTTGGGTATCGTGGTAATCATTGTCCTCGTATTGCTGCTGATGGGGTGGATATAACCGACTGGCCGCTGTCAGTCGCACAACCAACGATCACTTCCTTTCTATTGCTGGTATTGGAGTTCAACAATGAAAAATTCATTGCGATTGTTGTTTTCGATAGTTTTTGTCGTTTTGTCATTGGCATCAGCAGGTCTCATTAACAGCGCGAGTGCTGCAACGGCCGCTGACCTAGACAAGGACTCCCAACAGGCCTTACAGATACTCTACAAGGCACACCCATTGGCCGAAACCATGTCGCGCACCGCCAAGGCTGTGCTCGTATTCCCCAACATCGTCAAGGCGGGCCTGGTGTTTGGTGGTAGTTATGGTGAGGGTGAGTTGTTGATAGGTTCTAAAGTAGACGGCTATTACAACTCTGTGACGGGCTCCTGGGGGTTGCAGGCAGGTGCGCAATCCTACGCTTATGCCGTGTTCTTGATGACCGACAAAGCCCTTCAGTACGTGCGTGATACGAAGGGCTGGGAGGTCGGCGTAGGGCCCACTGTCGTGGTTGTCGATCAGGGCGTGGCGAAAAATTTATCGAGTTCGTCGTTGCAACAGGATGCCTATGCGTTTGTCTTCGATCAGCAAGGATTGATGGCGGGTATCAGCATTGAGGGCACCAAGATTTCGCTCATCAAGCGCTAGCCCAGCGCACGCCCCGATCACTGTCGGGGCGTTCATCTCGGGAGCAATGCCGATGAATACCCTGACCATAGAAGGCTGGTGTAAGACCAGTAGCGAGGATACACCCATTGAACTGGGGCAAATCCATTTTCACGTCAGTGGGGCGGATCATCTGCGGCTTGAGGAGGCTGAAGAACAGCTGAAAAGGACCCAAGCGTCCGAGGTGATGGTCGATGTCGATATCAGTCAGATGGATTTGATCCTGCCTCAGGAGTGTGGCCCATTATCTGATTGCCAATTTCGGGTTTATTTAAGTGCTCGTGACCAACGCGGTCAATTTCATTTGGTCGGGCATCGTGCTGCTGACGGTGCGCTGTTCTACAGCAATGCGGTCATGGTTGATCAATTGGGTTGACTGTGTGGGCGCATGTCTACTTCCGGTGACTTTGCTCATCACCGACTCCAACGCTCATTGCCGTCAGCATCTCGGGGGGATTGATTATGACATCCCCGCTGCTTTCATCAGGGCCTTGGTATTCTACGGTTGCGCTCCACACCGCGTTGCCTCCCGTATATTGCCAGATGCGCTCCAGCAGCTTTTTCCTATGGCTGACTCAGCGCAGGGATTCGGATGGAAGTGGGAGGAGGGCCTACAGATGTCCGTATCCGGCTGCCCGGGTGAAGTCGGCCAAATGCCAGATATCACCGTTCGCCCCCCAAGTTCCGTCAACAACCTCCTCGATCTGTATCGAGCTCAGCAACTGGCGCTGATCCTCCGCTGCCAGGCTCGATTGTATGGCGCAATGCAGTTCACGCACGTAGCGCTGACGCATCGGTGCATCAAGAACGCCGGCAGGCACCTTGACGATGACAATGCAGGGGACAACCCGGGCATGAGGAGCAACGCCTGCGCACAGCCATTCATCGGCCTGAACTTCCTCGATGAGCACCCAGCACAGCGCACGCTGCTGAGGGGCATCGCCCATGTGCTCATTAAGCATTGCCACGTCGCTTACGCTTCGAAGCAGTTGCTGGCGCTGTGGCTGGTTGAAAGCGCCGGTAGGCACCTTGATCAGGATATTTGGCATGGCGAAACCTCGCGGTTAACTGGAGGCGCTATTGGGCCAGTTATTGCTCTACTCGATAAGTGACCGATTCGTCTTCTTTCGGGCATAATCGGACAATGTACGATTTCACTGTCCTCGTCTTTCCCGGGGCGTTCGCCTCGAGCGTCGCAGCCACCCTGGACATCCTCGGCACCGCCGCCACACTTGCGCAACGGCGCGGCCTTGCCGTGCCACGCTGGCGCGTTTGTGGGCCGCAGCCAGGGCTGATTACGCTGGGCCAAGGCATGCTGCTGCAGGTTGACGCGCTGACCACAGACGTCGAGGACAACTCCTGCTGGGTCATTCCGGGCCTTGGCATCAGCGACTTCGACGCGCTGCTGCAGCGTCTTGAGGACGACTGGGTCCTTCAGACACTGCCAGCGCTGAAGGCGCATGTGAATCAAAGCAAGGAGATTGCAGCCTCGTGCTCGGCGGTCTTTCTCCTGCATGCCGCAGGGCTACTGACGGGGCGACGGGTGACGACGTCCTGGTGGCTCGCCCCTTGGCTGTCGAGCATTGCGCCTGACTGCATTGTCGACCCCAATGTCATGGTGCTCTGCGACCCGCCCTTGACGACCGCCGGCGCAGCCTTCGCGCAAACTGACCTGATGCTGCACCTGCTGCGCAGACGTCTGTCACCGGAGCTCGCCGACGTTGTGGGCAAGGCCCTTCTACTCGATGGCCGGCAGTTGCAATCCCCATTCATCAACCCGGCAATCATGGCCCAGGGCAATACGCTGGTCGCCAACCTCACCGCCTACATAGAAGCACGACTGCCCCATCCGCCCAGTGTCCCGAGCCTTGCAGCGTACGTCGGCATGTCTGAGCGAACGCTGTCCCGGCACCTTCAAAAAGCAACCGGTCTTTCAACTCGGAATTTGATCCAGCGTGTACAACTGAACAGGGCCCGCGTGCTGCTGGAAACCAGCAGGTACTCCGTTGAATTCATCGCCGAGCAGGTCGGATATCAGGATGCCACAGCCCTACGGCGACTTATGCGCCGCCTGTTGAACGCCTCCCCAAAACAACTGCGCCAGTAACCTCTCTCTCTGAAGATCTCGTCCGCAGACAGCTCGTAGCAGAAAGCTTGCACGATCGCCAAGGCGCTGAATTTATGCTTAGGTGCAGCGTACTCTCATCCACCTGTTGAGGCTCAGGGCCTGCTATGCGCAGTCCTGGTGGTGCAGGGTGAATAGGCGTGAAGGCCACGCTCATTGAGCCCCGTCGTCAGGTAGAGTACCTGTGCATGCTTCAGAGGCCGGCAGTCTGTAAGGAGTGCCCGAACATATAAACAGCAGACTGCGCTGGAGTAGCCCCGGCTTCGACGTTTGACGCGCCGATAAGGGTGGGCTTGCAGCTGCGTGGTGTGACGGGTCTTTATTGGCGGAATTGATTATATGAAGTTGTTTAGACCGTTGCTTCAGCGGCCGGTGGCGTTGTTATGGGGAGGGCTGGCGCTATCTTCGATCGGCGACGAGTTGTTCGCGATCGCCGTCGCCTGGATGGCAGTGCAGATCGCCGGCACCGATGCGAGTTGGCTTAGTGCGTTGCGCGGTGGGGCCGCGTTGGCGGGGGCGCTGCTGGGAGGGATCTGGGCTGAGCGTTGGGACCATCGGCGCACGATGATCGGTGCCGACCTGACGCGGGCCGGGCTCGCCCTGCTTCCGATGCTGGCCTGGACGCTGGGCATCATGAGCCTGTGGATGCTGGCAGTGCCGGTCATGCTCATGATGATTGTCAACGCTTTGTTCGAACCGGCCTTGCGCGCCAGCCTGCCACGCATTGTCGTGGCGTCGGACCAGTTGCAGGCCGTCAATGCGCTATTCGACGCGATCATCCGGGTGGCTCGAGTGATCGGGCCGATGCTGGCCGCGGCAATTACGCTGCTGATTCCGCTTGAGCATCTGTTTACCCTCAATAGCCTGACTTTCCTGATCTCGGCTTGGGCGGTGATGAAGCTGAGCAAGGCATTGCCTCGTCAACCGCTCAAGGTGACGAGCCGGCGTGCCGCCTTCACTGCCGGTTGGCGCAGCCTGGTCGGTCGCCGGCAGATGCAGGCGGTGTATGTGTGTGCTGGATTGGGCAACATCGCCTGGAGTCTGGGCATTTCTATCGGCATGGCGCTGGCCGTGGTCAAATACGACATCCAGGGCTTCGGTGTACAGGACTTTGCCGCCTACGGCCTGATCATGGGCGCCTATGGCTGCGGCAACCTGATCTCTATTTTCGTCGTCGGGAACCTGCATATCCACCGCCTGTATGGTGGCTTTACCTTCGGCTCCGTGGTCAACGGCCTGGGCATTGCGACGATCGGTGCGGCGGTGATGTATTTGCCAGCGGAGTACGTCCTGGCCGGGATGATGTTCGGCGCCGGCCTGGCCGCGCTCGGTGGGCCACTGATCGACATTTCATTCATTCTGCTGATTCAAACCACATTCAGGCAAAGCGAGATCGCCGGGCTGGCAAGGTTGCGCTTTGCTGCGCTGGGTGCCTCCATTCTCATTGCCGGGGCCTGCGGCGCGGCACTTTATGCGCGGTTCGAAACCGGTATGGTCATCCTCGGTAGCGGGATTTTCGAAGTGATCGTCGGTGCGATGGTATTGCTCGTTCCCAAGGACAATGAAGCTGCCTGAGGCTCATTACTTTTCCGAGGAGGAAATAGCCTGGAAAAGGAACGCCATGTTGCCTCCAGCGACGAGAAAAACATCACCCGGTTCATCGAACTTCTTAGCCAGCCCGTTATCCCTGGCTATTGGTGCCAAGACGCGACGGCGGGCTGCAACGCGATTGGCCAACCCTGGTTGAAGCCTCCCGAATTACCTCATTCTTATACTGATGCCCTGACCACCAATGGACAATCCACTGGCTGAGCTCCCGATTCCTCGAGGCTGTCGATCAAGTGCCGGGCAGCCTTGCGACCGATTTCGTAGTACGGCAGTTGCACCGTGGTCAGCGGCGGGATGAACAGCTCAGCAATACCGATCATGTTGTCGTAGCCGAGCACGGCGACATCGTCGGGAATTTTCAGACCACGGCCCAACAGCACTTGATAGGCACAAAAAGCAATGCGGTCGTTGCCACAGATCAGAATGTCGAATTGGGGACGACCATCAGTGATGTGCCGGTCGAGGATGGCTGCGGTTTCACCATAGGCGTCATGATCGGACAGGTCGTACTGCAGGAGTGCGTCAGGCGCCAGTCCGAATGCCTGACAAGCACGCTGCATGCCTTTCTGACGCAGCCCCCAGGCCAGACTCTGTTTGGGCAGGTTGATAAACAGAGGACGCTGATAGCCTTGGCTCAATGCGTGATGCACGGCTCGATACTGCCCCGTTTCGTCGTCGGGCACATAACTGACCAGGTGGCTGTCGTCCGCCAGGCAATTGGCGAGTACCAGGGGTTTGCTCTTCAACCGCTCGGGAATGCACACCTGGCGCAACCCCATGGCGCTGAAGATCAACCCGTCAGGGCGGTGTGACAACATAAGGTCGATGTTCTGGTCGGTAGGCGGGTTGCTTAGCAGGTTAAGGATAAAGACGTTCCAGCCTGCTTGCTGCGCGGTCTGTTCGATGGACAGCAGCAGCTCGACGGCGAACGGTGTGGTCGCAGTGTCCAGCGCGAACACACCGATGGTTCGTGTCTGGAGGTTGTCGCCGCGAATCTTGCGCGCCGACAGGCTCGGAACGAATTGCAGTTCATCAATGGCGCGACGTACCCGCTGATAGGTTTCGGGGCTCAATTTTTCCGGATTGTTGAGCGCTCTAGAAACCGTCATCAGGGACACGCCGGCCAGTTGTGCAACGTCTTTCACTGAAGTCATGCGAGGCGAGACCGGTCAGGTTTGCGGAGAATCATGACACATGGCCTGCGCTTCTTGCGATCCGAATGACGCAGCTCATAGCCATCCCGAGGCGAGAGGCCATGCTCTGGGAATGCAGACACGCCCGCCATTCCCGCTTGCAAGGAGCTTCACCCCCAGACTGTCGGGCTGCGGATAGAGGCGACTGCTGAGGCTAAAGCACCCGCTTTCGTCGAACACCTCGATGGACGAGCGATCCAGGAACACGCGCAGTTCGAGTCGCTCCTGCCTTGCGTCTATCGCCACACTGCGCTGACCTGTGGCTTGCGCACCCGAGTGGCTGCGGTCAAGCACCAGACGACGTAACGACGCATCATAGTAGAGTAGGGTTTCTTCATGGCCATCGTCGCTGCAGCGCAAGGCGATTCCTAAGTGCCCATCGGTGCAGCCGAGCAAATCCAGATGCACATGGAGTTCGAGCATATCGCCCTTCACTTGCGGCACCCACCGGGTTCCCGACCCATCCCACCACGGCGTACTCGGCAATGGCGCCTTGCGTAGAGCGCTGAGCTCCCGTGCCGGATACACGTGCAGGCGATCTGCGCGCAGTTCAAGTTCGCGCGGTAAACCGAGCATGCCGCACCAGTGATGGGCTCTGCTCGGCATCGGGCTTTCCCACATGTCGAGCCACGCCCACAAAAGTCGTCGACCATCGGCGGCTATCAACGTTTGCGCTGCATAGAAATCGTGGCCGTTATCCAGCTCGATAAAAGGCCCGCCAGTGAAGTGCCACTCGCTGTTGAGTCGGCCCACTCGATAACCGGTCTGGTACTTGTTGAGCCGTTCATAACCTTGGGGTTGCATGCCTTGGGGGGAGTACAGCAGCACATCGCGTCCGTTCAGTCGAAACAGATCCGGGCACTCCCACATGTAGCCATCACCCTCGCTGCCACTGGACACGTAATCGAGGAACTCCCAGGTGAACAGGTCCGTAGAACGGTACAGCGGGAGCAGCGGCCTATCGCCCAGACGTGCGCCGGCAATGAGGTACCAAAAGTCATCCTCTTTCCATACCTTGGGGTCACGAAAGTGCATTATCGTGTCGTGCGGCGCGGTCTCGATGACTGCGCCCTGCTTGACGAACCGGATGCCGTCGATACTGGTGGCCAGGCACTGTACTTGACGGATCAAGCGTTCGTCACCCACTTCCCCCAGCCAGGTGTGTCCGGTGTAGATCAGTGCGAGGGTATCCCCGTACACCACCGCACTACCGGAAAAACATCCATCACGGTCGAAGTCATCGCCGGGTGCCAGTGCAATGGGCAGGTGCTGCCAATGAACCAGATCGGCGCTTTTGGCGTGCCCCCAATACATCGGGCCCCATTTCGCTTCGAAGGGGTAATGTTGATAGAAAACGTGATATTCGCCACGAAAGTACACGACCCCGTTAGGGTCGTTCATCCAACCTGCCGGGGGAGCGATATGATAACCAGGCCGATAATCCTGGATGACACGAGACAGGCCGTCACTCAGTGCCTGCTGCGCAAGATCAAGGGAAGAAGACATTGGATCGCTCATGTTGTTCGAAGACAAGGTCATAGGGCCGGTGCTCGGTCTGAGCGCAGAGAGACATCATTCGGACGGGTTTCAATGGCTTGTGGATGACGCTCCAAGACCGTACCGTCGTTGTCGAACAGGTGCAGGTTGTCGATGTCCAGCTGCAGTTCGACCCGATCGCCCGCCTGCCAGCCGGCGCTGACCTCGCAACGACAGATCAGTGGCTCCTCCTGGCCTGTTTCGAGGTGCACATACGTTTCGCTGCCAAGGTATTCGACCCCGGCCACGACGATCCCGACTGCCCCCCCTGCCGCTTTGAGCGAAACATGCTCCGGGCGAACCCCCAGGCTCAGTAACGTGCCTGCCGCCAGGTGTGAGCTGTCGAAGGGTAGGGAGGTCATACCCAAAACGGGGGTATCGACCAGGCTGGTTTCGCCCGGGGTATGCAGGCGCGCCGCTAGAAAGTTCATTTTTGGCGAACCGAGAAAGCCGGCGACAAAGCGGCTCGCTGGGCGCTCATAGAGTTCGCGCGGTGAGCCGATCTGCTCTATATGACCGCCATTGAGCACAACAATTTTGTCGGCAAGGGTCATCGCTTCCACTTGATCGTGGGTGACGTAGATCATGGTCGAGCTCAGTCGAGCATGCAGCCGGGCGATTTCGTTGCGCATCTGCACCCGTAAAGATGCATCCAGATTGGAGAGGGGTTCATCGAACAACAAAATGTCCGGCTCCCGCGCCATGGCTCTGCCCATTGCTACACGCTGACGCTGTCCTCCAGACAGTTCCTTTGGTTTGCGTTGCAGCAATTTGTCCAATTGAAGGATCTGCGCTGTTTTCAGCACGCGTTCGCGCAGGGTGCTCTTTTCGGTCTTGGCCAGTTTGAGGCCAAAGCTGATGTTGTCGTAGACGCTCATGTGCGGATACAGCGCATAAGACTGAAACACCATGCCGACGCCACGCTCACGCGGTTCCAGGTCGTTGACCCGTTGCCCGTCGATCAGCAGGTTGCCGGCGCAGATCGAATCCAGTCCGGCGATCAGCCGCAGCAGGGTCGACTTTCCGCAGCCCGAAGGGCCAATGAAAACTACGAATTCACCCGCAGCGATCTCCAGGTTAACGTCGCGAAGTATCTGCATGCCGCCCAGTTGCTTGTTCACGTTGTCTAGTTTCAGTTTGATCACGATGCTGTTCCTTGTACTTGTTGGGCATCAACCCTTTAACGCGCCGGCAGTGAGACCGGATACGATTCGGCGCTGGAAGATCAGCACCAGAATTACCAGAGGGACGGTGACCAGCACCGATGCGGCCATCAACAGCCCCCACGGCAGTTCATGGGGGCTACCGCCGGAAATCAAGGCAATGGCGACCGGCACCGTGCGTTGCGTGTCGGTGAGGGTGAAGGTCAAGGCAAACAGGAACTCGTTCCACGCTGCAATAAAAGCCAACAAACCCGTGGTGATCAGTGCAGGCCATAGCAGCGGCAACAGCACCCGGGTAAGGGTTACCCAGGGCGAAGCGCCATCCATGATTGCCGCTTCTTCCAGTTCATGTGGCAGTTGGCCCATGAACGTGGTCAGCACCCAGACGGTGAACGGCAGGGTGAAAATCGTGTAGCTCAGGATCAATGCCCAAGACGTGTTGTACAGGCCCAGGGCACGTATCACTTCGAACAGCCCCGACAGCACGGCAACCTGGGGAAACATCGACACGCCAAGCACCATCATCAATACCGTGCCACGCCCACGGAACTTCACCCTTCCTAAGGCATAGGCGGCGGTCACACTGAGGAACAGCGCCAGGGTCACCACGCAAAGCGCAACCACCAGCGAGTTACCGATCGCTCGCAGGAATGAGGCTTGGTGGAGTACCGCCGCGTAATTGGAGAAGTCGGGGCTTTCGACCCAGTAGCTCACCTGGAACAAGGCACCAGACGGCTTTAGCGAAGTCACGATGGCATAGTAGAAAGGGAAGACCGCATACAGCAGCAAAACCCCGATCAGACACCAGAACCCGAGACGTAACAGCGTTTTTTTGAGTAGGCGCAGGCTCATGACCGAACCTCCATTTGACGGCGTCCGAGGTAGAGATAAAGCATGGCGATTACCGCAACGACCAGAAACAGCAGAGTCGAGGCCGCGCTGCCATAGCCAACATCCTGGAACTCCACCAGGTGTTGGCGGGCATAGACCGACATGCTCATGGTGCTCGAAGAATTCGAGGTCAGCACATAGATCACGTCGAACACTCGCAGGGAATCGAGGATGCGGAAAATCGCCGCCACCAACAATGCAGGCATCAACAGAGGAAGCGTGACACGCCAGAACACCTTCAGCGGGTGAATGCCATCGACCCTGGCGGCGTCGTAGCAATCGCTCGGCAACATCTGCAAGGCCGCCAGCATCAGCAGCGTGACAAACGGGACGGTCTTCCAGACATCGACGATGATCACCGCCCACATCGACAGATCCGCATCTGCCGTCCAGGCCAGGGGCGCGTCAATCAGGCCGACGCTCAGCATCAGGTGATTGATGATGCCGAACTGGTCGTTGAGCATCCACGACCAGATCTTCGCCGAGACAATGGTAGGAATCGCCCAAGGAATCAGAATCAACGCACGCACCAAGGCACGGCCGGTGAACTTGATGTTCAACAGCAACGCCACCAGTAGGCCCAGGACGACTTCCAGTCCCACTGACACCACGGTGAAATGCAAGGTGTTGCGAACAGCGTTCCACCATTGAGGATCAACCAGGATGCCTGACCAGTTGGAACCGTTGTGGAGCAGATAATTGCTCAAGCCTACGAAGGATCCTTCACTGGTGTCCGCCAGGTTGGCGTCCGTCAGGCTGAACCAGAATGTGCGCAGTAGCGGCCAAACCGCCACCAGAGCCAGACACAGCAACATCGGTGTCAGAAACAGCCAGGCGGTGCGTACTTGGCGGCGCTGTACAGGCGTTTCCCGGGTGAGCAGGAGCTGCTCACGGGGGGCATGGGTAGTAGAGACAGGCATGGCGATTTCCTTCCTTGTGGCTTACCAGCTCCGACGTTTGATGCGAGTGAGCTCACTTTCCAGTTCGCTCAGTGCCTGATCGACAGGCTGTTCGCCCGCCAGCACGCCATGCACTCGATCGAAGAACGCATTGGAGACCCGTGGATAGCGATCGGCGGTTATTGAGGAGGGGCGCATCACCCCATCGTTGAGAATGCTGTGCAGCTGACTGTAATAAGGCATTGCCGCGAGCAGGTCGGGATCTTGATACAGCGACTCGATAACCGGGTTATAGGCGCCGACCAGGGCACGATGTTTCTGCTGCTGGGCACTGCTCAAGTAGCTCACTAACTCTGCGGCAAGTTTGGGATGGGCGCTGTAACGCGATACTGCCAGGCCCCACCCGCCGAGGGTGGAGGCATGGGTGCCGGTTATGCCGCCACGGGGCAGGGGGGCGACCCCGACCTTGTCTTTTACGGCACTGTCCGGGCTTTGTACCAAGGCCCAGACATAAGGCCAGTTACGCATGAACAACGCATTTCCCGATTGGAATACGCCACGTCCTTCTTCCTCGGTGTAGTTGAGTACGCCTCGCGGGGAGATGTCTCCCACCCAGCTTTTCGCCAGGGTCAAAGCCGCTCTTGAGGCCTGAGTGTTGACCACGATGTCACCGCGTGGGTTGACCAGTCCGCCGTCCGGTTGGCTGCTGATCCACTCCAGCGCGTTACACGTCAGGCCCTCGTAGGCGCGTCCCTGAAAGATGTAACCCCAGGCATTGGGGTTCCCAGCAGTGCGCTCGGCCTGTTGAATATTCCTGGCGGTAGCGGTCATTTCCTCCCAGGTCTGGGGAACCTGCTGGTTGTACTTCTCGAGCAAGTCCTTGCGGTAATACAGCAGGCCCGAGTCGGTGAACCATGGCATCGTCACCAGCCGCCCGTTCACTGTGGCGTTATCCACCTGTGCCTGGAAGTAGCCCTGGGTAGCGTTGGCAGGAAGCACCTCGCGCAGATCCATCAGGTGTTTGGCCAGCATCCCCGGCCACACCATATCGATTTGGATGATGTCGATATCGGTGGACTGCGCACTGAGGATCTGTTGGTAGAACGACAGCCGCTCGGTCGCCGAATTAGGCGTGGAAACCACCTCGACGTTATTGCCGGTCTGTTTCGACCACGCCTCGACAGCCTCCTTGCAGAGTGCTAATTCCGCACCCACCGCACCGCACGAAATCGTCAAATCTGCTGCGCTCGAGGCGGATGGCAGTCCGGCGCAGAGGGTAATGAGTGCTGCTGGAAGGACAGATTTCAGCTGTTTCATTGCGTACCCTTTATTTTTGTTTTTAAAAAAGTTAACGTTAACATTGCCAAATGTAGCAGCGTCTTTGCGATGAGGCATCCTTTTTTTTGCGTCGATCGCAACAAATCGAAACGCACGTAGAAAGGGCTGGTCGCAGGAGCAAACAATAAAAACAAGACAGGAAACCCACATGCAGAAAGCATCAAGCTGGCTACTTGCAGGTGTGCTCGGCACATCGGCTGCGACCTCTGAGGCCGCGACTCTGGAAGAACGCATGGCCGCGTTTGAAGCCCGTGCCAGCGCAGCGGAAAAGCGCGCAGCCGCAGCCGAACAGCAGACCCAAGCACTCGCCAGGGAATTGCAGCAGCTCAAACGTGCAACGCCCACCTTGCCGCCTGCGTCTACTTCGACAGCGATAGCGATTGCGGCGCCCACGTTGGATGCCCGGGTTGCAACATTGGAAGCCCGTCAGCAAAGCATGGAGAAGCAGGGCAGCAGCGGACACCTTACTGACGGCTTCAGCTTCAAGGGCTACGCCCGTTCCGGACTGCTGATCAACGATGGGCGTGGCGGTGGTCGTGGTGGCCCTTATACAACCCCTGCCGGTTCGGTCGGCGGGGCCGTCGGGCGACTCGGTAACGAAGACGACACCTACATGCGCATAGACCTCTCGAAAGAAGCCTATGCGCAAAACGGCACCCGTTCCAAATTCACGGTTTCTATCGCCGATGGAGTGGAAAGCTCCAACGACTGGACGGCCAATGAAAGTAACCTGAACGTGCGTCAGGTATTTGCAGAGCTCGACCATCTTGCTGCATTCAAGGGTAATTCAGTGTTTGAGAACGCCACCCTGTGGGCAGGCAAGCGATTCGACAGGGATAACTTCGACATCCACTGGCTGGACTCGGACGTCGTCTATCTGGCTGGCACCGGGGGTGGAATCTACGATATGCAGATGAACAAGCACTGGCGCTCGAATTATTCCTTGATCGGGCGTAACTACGGGGATTTCAGTGAAGGCGGTATCAACGCCGATGTGGAAAGCTACATCCTGACCTCTAACCAGTTCTTTGATAATGGTCAGTGGCAGTGGATGTTCAATGCCATTGGCTCAAAGAAAAACGACATTGGCACCCGCAGCAATGAAGCGGGCCTGACGCCTGCGGATTCAGGCTTGCACAGCATGCTGGCCAATCACCAGAAAAACTTTCTTGGCAGGGAAGGCTTCTTCAAAACGGCACTGCTCTATGGGCAAGGTCTGGGTGCAGAGGTCAAGAACATCGGCTCGGATGGCGAACTGATCGACGATGCCCGCGCTTTGCGTCTGGCGCTTTACGGTGAGACACCCATTGCACCTGGCTGGCGCATCGGTCCCAGCGTGCTGGCCGAACAAAGCAAGGACAGATACGTCAAGGGTGACGACTACCGTTGGATGACCCTGAACGTGCGCTTGGCCAATGAAATCAACAGCAATTTCGAGATGGCCTACGAAATGAGCTGGCAAACCATGGACCTCGATCCCAAGGGCTATATGCAACGTAATGCGGTCGACGGTAACTTCTGGAAATTCACGGTTGCCCCGACATTCAAACCTGATGTTGGAGACCTTCTCACACGTCCCGAGTTGCGCGTGTTCGCAAGTCTCATGAACTGGTCTTCGGATCTGGACAGATACAGCGCCACAGACAACTTCGGCACGACGGACTTCAACGCCGGAGGTGTATGGCAATACGGTATACAGATGGAAACCTGGTTTTAATATTTGAACGCGTCGGCCACCCCGCCTTCACGCATCGAACCCGGCTTTTCACCCTGCGTATTGAGTCATTGTTTACCGGTCAACGCTGATGAGCCTGCAGTTATCCCTACGATAAAAAACTGAGGAAATGACGATGGTATTGCCTCGCGCAGTAGTATTTGGCGAAGCCCTGACGGACCTTGTCCAAGGCACCCCTGGACAATGGAAGGGCTACCCAGGTGGTGCTCCTTGGAACGTTGCACGAGCGCTAGGTCGCTTGGGTGTTAGCAGCGCTTTTGCTGGGGCAGTGAGCAAAGATTCAATGGGCGACGAGATAGTCTCGCAGTCGAAAGCTGCAGGGCTGGATATGAACTTCATCCAACGGGTAGATCGAGATCCTTTGGTCGCCATTGTTCTATCGAGCCGTCCTCCACGTTACTTTTTTGCGGGAGATGCCGATCTTTTTTTCGATCCAGATCAGATGCCCGAAGGATGGCTCAACCACGCAGAGCTGTGCCACTTCAGTTGCATCAGTTTGGCTCGACAACCACTCGCAGACAGGCTGGTTAAAATTGCTCAGGAGGCCAAGGGAGCCGGTAAACGGATTAGCTATGATCCCAATTGGCGCACGTTAATGGATCGCCATTATCGGGAGCAGACCTTCACTACGATGACCACCCTTGCTGACATGATCAAGCTGTCCGACGAAGACCTCCGGCATATTTATCCAGGGCTGACCGAATACCAGGCAATGGATGAGCTGCGTGCTCTGAATTCTCAGGCGCAGATCCTTTTTACCCGAGGGGAACACGGGATGACTCTCCACACCCCGGACAGCCAACTTGATCAGCCAGCGATTGCCGTGGAAGTGGAAGACACGGTAGGCGCAGGAGATGCTTGTATGGCGGGTTGGCTGGCTGCGCAGATGCTGGGGATCGCAGACTTGAAAGAGCGCCTGCGATTTTCAGCGGCTTGCGCATCCATATCTTGCCGTCATGCCGGAGCCCATGCTCCTGCACTAGCTGATGTAGATGGTTTGCTGAAGCTGCTAATGCATACCTGAGCATGGTTGCCGGCGCTGCAAGCGGGAGGCCAGATTCAAGATAAACAAACTGCGCTGGCTAGTCGTCGAAGGGATTATCATCAGTCACAGGTGAGCGATCGACCAGGTTGAACCAGCGGTTCCACACGTCATACTCCTGAACCGGCCGGCCGCGGTGGGTCTCGATCTTCAGCACGCGGCGACGCAGCGCGGTTTCCGTGTTGGTTGCACCTGTCGATCGGCTGGCTTCGCCAAACCCTCCACGCAGCCTCCCAGCCTGACTCATGCGTTGCGCCAGGGATGATCACCCGTTGATTGCAGTCGCTCGAACGCAGATTGCCGCGAAAGCTGGCGGCGATCTCACCCGCAATCACCTGGTCGCGACCTCCCAGCAGATGCCGCTGGGGCAATGATCTCACCCGGTCCCGATAGGCCATCGGGTCCAGCGAACCGTTCAGCGGCGACAAGCCTTTGAGCTGTACCCATAAGCCTGGATCAAGATTGCCGGCGATGGTCTGGATCTGCGTGACATCGTCCCGTTGCCCGGCCAGCAGCACCGCCAACGCCGCGCCACCTGAATACCCCACCAACTCGAACTCGCGATTGCCGAAGCGCTGTTTGAGCCGGTCCAGCGCCTGGCTGAGGCTGCTGACCACTTCCTGGGAGAAGCGCCGATCAGTCCACAGCGCAGAGCTACAGCCTGCTGCGGTGACGAACTGGCAAGGCCGTGCGAGATAGGCATTCGGGGTCGGGTCCTCAAGCGCCAGTCGTGCCACCAGCAGGTTGCGCGGGCTCGGATCAAGGCTGGGCTGAGTCGCCGTGGCCCAGGCATGGCCGTCGCCTTCCAGGTACACCCGCAGACGCTCGGTTGCACGCTTTTCAGGTGGTGCCAGCATGGCGAGCGGAAATGGCTGTCCCGGTACTACCTCTAGGTGTCGACCGTGCTGTTCAGCCAGTTGCTGCAGCGTTTGAAAGGAGGATTGGCAGGCACAGAGAAGGGCGCTGACCAGCAGCGCCCCCACGGTTCGACAGACGCCGGCCCACGGGCGTGGGCCGGCAAGGCGGTTGCTCATCAGAAGTCGTAACGGACTTTCGCCGAGAACACGTCGGCATCGAAGCCCGACTTGCCGATGTAGTCGTAGTTGACGCCCAGGGTCACCGCGCCCAGCTTGTAGTCGGCACCCACGCCGGCTTCGTAGCTGTTGCGTGCTGCCTTGGCACCGCTGGTCACGAACGGCGTGCTGCCGAGCAGGAAGGTCGAGGTGCTTTTCGCTTCGTCAGCGGCGAAGTCGTGATATGCCATCAGCTTGGCTTGCGGCTCCAGGGTACCGGCGCCCAGGGCGAAGCTGCCCGCCACACGCAGGCCGGCACCCAGCTCGATGGCTTCGTAACGCTGATCTTCGACCTTCAGTGCTGCCGAAGAGCCTTTCTCGCGGTAGCCGTCGATGTTCACCAGGCTGTAGCGTGCGGCCAGGCGTGGCTCAAGCAGTACCTGCGGGTTGATACGGTAGGTGTAGCCACCGATCAGGTTCAGGCCCAGCAGGTCGCTGTCGTAGTCAGCCTTGGCGCGAGTGCCGGCAATGTTGCGCTTGCTTTCGTTGTCGTTGAAGCCGTAGGTCAGGCTGGCATCAACGAAATAGTTACCCTGCTCGAACCCACCGTAGAGGGTAAAGGCATGGCTGTCGACTTCGGTCTGGTTGCCGCTTTTGCCGTTTACGTCGGTGTTGATGAAGCTGTACGCCAGGCCCAGGGTCAGGTTGTCGTTCAGCTTGCCATCGGCACCCACGGCGATACCGCGGCTGTAGGCGTTGTAGCCGGCCACGCCGTCGCGCAGGTCTTGCGAGGCATCGCTGTACAGCGACTGGACCCAGACACCGGCTTCCTTGAAACCCTCGCCCGAGGAGGCGCCGCGCAGCGAGCTGGTGCGGCTGCCGGTGACGTTGCTCACCAGGTTCTGGCTGGTAGTGGCGGCCTGGGTCGCGCCGCCGTTGGTTTCCGGGGTCAGTTCCGAGGCCAGCTTGGCGACCTGGGCTTCATCGGCGTTGAGCAATGCCTGCTTGAACGGGTCGTTGTTGGCCAGCTTGCCGATCATGCCGTCGGCGGTCAGGCTGCCCAGGGCTTTCTGGCTGTTGGCCGAACCACCCTGGTTGGTGATGATCTGCTCGACTTCTTCCTTGCCCTTGCCGGTGACCACGGCCACCACCTGATTGTTGTCGACGGTGAAGCTGTCGACCTTGAGCAGCGCCGAGCTGCTGACCAGGTTGAGTTTGCCGTTCGGGTCGACGCTTTCGCCGTCGGCGCCCAGCAGCTCAATCTGGCCGGCTTCGATCAGTTTGTAGGTGCTGCCGTTGGCGTTGAAGTCTTCGCCTTTGGCCGCCAGCTGCACCTGGGCGCCCTGGCCGAACTGGGTGGTGCCGCTGACCTTGAGCACAGCTGTGTTGGCGTCGGTGGCGCTGCTCAGGTTCAGGCCCAGGGCCGAATTGCCGGCGACGTACAGGTTGCCGTCGATGCTGGTGTGCGGGGCTTCGAAGGTCAGGGTGGTTTTCAGGTTGTCGCTGACGCTGCCGACATCGATCCAGCCGCCGTCTTTCATACGAATGTTGGCGCCGTCAGCCCGGCTGTCGGTACCGGTGAACGAGGTGTCGCCTTCGATCTCGATATTGCTCAGGTCGATCAGGTTGCCGACGATCACGCTGCCTTTGCGCAGGATCAGCTCGACCGGGCGGTTGCTTTCCGAGGCGTCGATGGCCTCGTCGGCAGAAATGATCGAACCGCTGTTGAAGATGTTGAAATCGCCTTCTTCTTTGTACCAGGGCTGGGCGCCCGGGCTGTCGAAGTCGCTGAAGCCGATGGCGATGGCGGCGTCTTCGGCGCGGATGGTGCCGGTGTTGACCAGGTGGTTGTTCATGCCGGTGAAGCTGGCGCCGTCGATGCGGATACCCTCGGCGTCGTCGCCGTTGGCAATGATGGTGCCGTGGTTCTCGATGCCGGCCAGGTCGACCATGTCGGTGTACGCGCCCGAGCCGCTGGTGGTGGCGTCGATGCCGGTGGCGCCTGCGCCGGTGACTTCGATCAGGCCACGGTTGATGACCTTGCCGACGATCTCGCCGCCTTCAAGGTTAATGCCTTTGGCATCTTCACCCTTGGCGATGATCTTGCCGCTGGCGGCATTGAGCAGGTCGCCCTTGATCACCGAAGAGCCGGAGAAATCCACGGCGCGGGCGACATCGCGGCCGCCGTCGTCGCTCAATGGCGCACCTTCGGCGTACAGCAGGCCTTCGTTGATGACGCTGCCGCCGATCTTCGCCGGGTCGATCATCAGCGCGTTGGCGCCGCCACCAATGGCAGAAATGCTGCCCTTGTTGATCACGTCGCCACCAACGCTGTTGGCGACCCACGGCTGCGTGCCTTCCCACACGTCCATGTCGACGCCGCCGGCGAAGTCGCCGGTGCTGTTGATGGTGGCATTGAGAATCAGGTCTTTCTCGATGCTCGAACCGTTGAGTTCGATGGCATCTTCAGCGCTGCGGCCGTTGTAGGCGCCGGTGATCTCGAGATTGCCGCTGTAGTGCTGGTGCTCGCTTTTAAAGCCGGCGTTGGTCAGCTGGACAGTGTCTGCGAAGGCGGGCAGGGCAGTGGTGGTTACGGCCAGGGCGAGCAGGGTCTTGCGAAACATCACGGGGGTCACGGTTCATTCCTTTAACGGCGTTTTGGGTGCTTCGCTTCCGTGCGGGGCTGGACCTCGTTGCGACAAAAAAGGTGGGGCCACGCAGAAGAGCGCGGCGATGGTAAATGAGTTGATGTCAAAATGATATTATTTGATTGCGTGACCGCTACTTGACCCGGAACGGTTGAGCCACCATGAACGCCACCGGCAACAGCGGTGCGGCGAGGATCATCAACACGCCATCAGCGGTGACGGTGACCGGCGTCAGCAGTACCTGGGTAACCTTGCTCTTTTCCCTGTAGGCCGACACCTGAAGGGTGTACGTGCTGTTCAGCGTATTGCCCTGAAAACCCGTGATGTCCTTGGCGGACTCAAACCGGCTGCCGCGGATTCTGTAGCGATGCAGCAGGGCGTCCTGCTGCGCCGACGCAACGAAGCCCAGCGCTTGTGCCTCGTTGAGCTCGTGTGGATCAAGTTGCCCAAGCCCGGGAATCTTGAGTACGAACTCGCCATCCAGGGTTTTAAACATGCCGACGTGGACCGGCAGAAACTCAGCTTGCATCTTTGCATGCAGCCCTGAGCGGATCGCCTGCAACAGTTCGGGTTCGACCAGGATGACGTAGTGGTATTTTTTGCCCAGCACCACAAGGCTCTTCTGGTCAGCCGTGACATAAAGCTGGCCAACCTGCTCTGTATAGACTTCATCGCTGGCCCGCGGCTTATACAGCGCGCTGGTCAGGCAGCCACTGATGCTGGCGCTGGTCAGCGCAGCCAATGCCAACAGTGTGGCCCTGAGCAACCTTGGCCGGGGCGAGGTCTTTTGCATGTTTGATCCATTCCATGGTGGGGTGGGGATCATAACCTGCAGCACGGCGACATCGCTGAAGAAACTGCGCAACACCGTCAACAAGGCAGGCCCGCCACCACAGCGGGCCTGCCAGGCGCGTCAAAGCTTGGGCATCTGCCCCACACGCCCCATCATTTCCGTCACGACTTGCAGGTCCAGCAGGAACTGCTCCACGGTCTTGAACTCGTTGTCGTTATGCCCGGTGTACTTGACGTCGGGCATGGCCAGGCCGAACTGCACGCCATTGGGCAGTTCATGCACCGAGGTGGCGCCAGCGGAGGTGCCGAACTCGTGCTTCATCCCCAGGTTCTCGCTGGCGACTGCCAGCAGCGCCTTGACCCATTCGCCCTCGGGGTTGCGGTACATCGGCTCGGCGATCGAGTAGTCGAAGGTCGGAGTGATGTGGCTCTGTTTGCTCCACGCATCCAGCTTGCCAGCGATTTCACTCTTCAGGGTTTGCGGGCTTTTGCCCTTCGGCACACGCAGGTTGACCGCCAGCTTCAAGGCTTTGTCGTCGAGGCCGACGTAGGTCAGCGAGGTGGTCAGCGGGCCCATGAATGTGTCCGCGAAACCGACTCCCAGCTTGCCCCCCAGGTAGTCCAGGCCCCAGTTGTCGGCGGCGTAGCGGGCGGCGTCGGTGATGTGGTTGTGCTTGAGCGCGACCTTGCCTTCGAGGCTGTTGAGGAAGTCGAGCATCCGCGCCACCGGGTTGACCCCGGACTCCGGCTCCGAGGAGTGCGCCGAGACCCCGGTGACGGTCAGTTTGACGTCCTTGCCGTCGACCTTGGCGCTTACCTCGAAGTTGCCGCCATTGGCCTTGGCATACTCAGCGCCGGCTTTTTGCAGGCTGGCAGCCAATTCGGCGGGCTTGTCGGTCACCAGGGTCGCCACCGAGGTGGACGGGATCTGGTTGGTGGCCAGGCCGCCGGTCAGCGCGATGATTTCAGCGCCTTTGCCTTCGCCTGCGCGCCGGGCAAAGCTGGCCATGACCGTGCCATAACCTTTCTCGGCGATCACCACCGGGTAGCCACCGTCCAGCGCCAGGTTGTAGTTGGGCGTCGGGTTGCGCTCGAAGTAATAGGGGATGGCGTCGCCGGTGGTCTCTTCGGTGGTGTCGACCAGCAGTTTGAAGTTGCGTGCCAGCGGCAGCTTTTCTTCCTTGATGATCTTCATCGCATACATCGCCACGACGATACCGTTTTTGTCGTCTTCGGTACCACGGCCGTACATGCGATCACCGATCAGGGTGACCTTGAACGGGTCGAGGCGGGTGCCGTCCTTGAGTACCCAGTTCTCCGGCGTCACCGGCACCACGTCGGCGTGGGCATGAATGCCGACCACTTCATCGCCTTGGCCTTCCAGGGAGATTTCATAGACACGGTTGTCGATGTTACGGAAGTTCAGGTTGAAGGCCTGGGCCAGGCCCTTGATCTTGTCGGCGATCTTGATGAACTCGGGGTTGTCGTGCTGGGCAACACCGTCGACGCGAAAGGTCGGAATGGCTACCAGTTCACGCAAGGTCTGGGTGGCCGCATCGCCGTACTTCACCCGCGCATAGATACCCAGCAGGCGATGGATTTCGTTCTGTTGTTCAGCTGTCAGCTGCTTGTTGCCGAGGAAGGCGGCGATGCTCTGGTCGAGCTTGTCGGCCTTGCCGAGTTCGCTTTTCGCCACACTGGCGAGGAACTGACGGAAATCCTTGACCGATGCGTCGCTGAAGCGCTTGAGAATGGCCGCGCTCTGCTGCGCGGTGATGTTGGCATGGGCAGGCGAAGTGATGGATGCCAGGCCAGCCAGCATCAGGGTGGCCGCAGCCAGTTTTTTCAGGGCGAAATTCATTGCGGGGGGCATTCCTTTGCAGGCAAATAATGAGAAAGGATAGGTGCAACAAAACATTTCCAAGCTACCACCATGAGGGCCTGGTACGGGAGTCCCTGAAGTGGGATGTGTCGCACAGAAATGTAAAAGCGGCGCAGAAACGCAAAAAGCCCAGGGGGAGGACGCTTGTCGGCTGTGGCTGCTGTTCAGTCGCCGAGCAGCGCCAACGTCCGGGTGTCCGTCTTGCCGTCATAAAATTGCGTGAGCGCCCGCTGGAACAGCAGCGGCTCGGGCGCTACCCGGGCAAACAGGGTCAGGCAGGATCGCAGTTTGAGTTCGTCGGGGTGGCCAAGGATCTGCAACGCGCTTTTGTCCGGGTGCTGCAGCAGGGTTGCAACGCAGCGCTCCAGGCGTGGCCCCAACAGTTCATGCTGCAGGTAAGCCCGGGCTTCCTCGGCGCCGCTGATGGCGTAGCGCTCGGCGGTTTCGCTGTGCCCCAGGCCCCGCAGCTGCGGGAAGATGAACCACATCCAGTGGCTGGTCTTGCGAGCCGCCTGCAGCTCCTGCATAACCCGCTCATACACCGGCTCCTGGGCGTCGACGAAACGAGAGAGATTGAAGGGATCAGCCATGTTGTCGCTCCCTTGCAGCGTTGAATGTGCACTCACACAGGTCAGCATAGAGCAGGGCAGATTGCATTTCTTGTGTGGGGGCCGGCAATGAACGTTGGCTGCGCTTTGTTGATTGCCATCAACGCAGGCTACTGCCCGCCGCGCTAGTCTCCAGCCCAGTACCACACTCGCGCCGAGGCCCCGATGCTTTACCCGCTGCTGTTAACCCTGCACCTGTTCGCCGCAGTGATGTTCATCGGTACGGTGTTCTTCGAGCTGTTGTTCCTGGAGCACATCCGCAAACAGCTGCCGGCCAAACTCATGCTCTTGCTCGAACAGGCCATCGGCCAGCGCGCCCGGCAGTTGATGCCCTGGGTGCTGCTGGTACTGTTCGGCGCCGGGGTGGGGATGGTCTGGCAGCGTTACCTGCCGGTGCTGGCCGCGCCGCTGAGCTCGTCGTTCGGCACCTTGCTGCTGGTGAAGGTCATCGTTGCCGGTAGCGTACTGGTGCATTTTCTGATTGCCATGCTGCTGTTCAGGACCGGGCAGATGAGCAGCGGCCGGGTGAAGTTCATTCATCACAGCGTTTTCGCGCATCTGCTGCTGATTCTGGTGCTGGCCAAGGCCATGTTCTACCTGACCTGGTAGCCAGTCGCACGGCGCTTGATGCAAATCAAGGCCCCCCGGCCGCTCTGGGCAGACACTCAGGTTCCGCAGCCTGTCTCGGAGCCCTGCAATGCTCGATACTCTTCATCGCTACCCCGCGCAGATACCCCCGTATGGGCAGTGGCCGAGCGAGCCCAGGGGGCATGCCGATACCCGCAGGTTTCACGCCGGGATCGGTTCGCTGGACGTATTGCGTGCGCTGCGTGCCAGCCGCCAGCAACTGCGCCCGTTGTCCTTGAGCCTGCAAGTGCCGGCCGGGCTCGAGAATCTGGAGCAGGAGCGCTATCTGCACTGCCTGCGGCGGGAAATCGCCCTGGTGGGCTGTCACCTGAGTGCCGAGCAGCGCGTCGAGCAGTTCCAGCTGAGCGCTACCCGGCTGGACGCTGCAGCGTTGCAGCAATTGATGGCGCACCTGCGCAGGCGCTTTACCTTCCTTGAGCATGAGCTCGGTGACTACGGCGTCGAGGTCGATCTGCAGCACACCGATTGGGCGAGCATGGGCCTGTTGCGTGAGCTGGGCTTCAACCAGGTCAGCATCGGCGTGCCGGATTGCACATCGGACGGTGCGCTGTCGGCCGCGCGCTGGCAGAACCCGGCGCCGATTCACTCGCTGATCGATGCGGCGCGGACCTTTGATTTTCGCTCGGTCAGTGTCGACCTGGGCTACGGCCACGCCTGGCAGACCCCGGACAGCTTCGCCCGCAAGCTCGCCACCCTGATCGAGCTTGAGCCCGACCGCCTGCAGGTGTTCGATTACAGCCAACCGCCGCCACGCTATGCCCGCAGTGCCCGGCAAGCGCCCTGCAGCGAGCAGGACAAGGCGCAGATGCGGCGCATCTGTTTTGAGCAACTGTTACAGGCGGGCTACCAGCCCATCGGCCTGGGCCAGTTCGTGCGCGCCGACGACGACCTGGCCATCGCCCAGGAGCGCGGGCGACTGCGCCGCAATTGTCAGGGTTTTACCCGCCATGGTTACTGTGACCATGTCGGCTTCGGGCTGGGGGCGATCAGCCAGTTCGACGCGCTCTATGCGCAGAATGCGCTAACCCTGGCGCACTATCTGCAACAGCTGGGCAACGACCAGCTGGCCACCTGCCGCGGCTGGCGCTGCGAGGCCGACGACCAGGTGTGCCAGCGGGTAATGGAACGCCTGGCCTGTGATCTGGAGCTGGATATCCAGGCCATCGAAAGCCGCTATGGCCTGGACTTTCGCCAGCACTTCGCCAGCGCCTGGCGCCAGCTGGAGGCCATGAGCCGCGCCGGGCTGGTCGAGTTGGGCGCAGGTTACATCAGCATATTGCCCGCAGGCCGAGTGGAAGTGGATGCCATCTGCCAGTTGTTCGAACAGAGCAGCCCGGGGCTTTCCCTCCATCAGCAATGGGTCGATCACGATGCCAGCCTTTGAATTCAACCGCGCCCTGGTGCAAAAGTACGACCGTCCGGGCCCGCGCTACACCTCGTACCCGACCGCACCGCAGTTTCACCCGGCCTTTGCCCTCGATGACTACCTGCAGGCGGTGCAGGCCAGCAACCAGGCGCCGATGGCCAAACCGCTGTCGGCCTATATCCATATCCCGTTCTGCCAGAGCCTTTGCTATTACTGCGCCTGTAACAAGATCATCACCCGCAAGACACACCGCGCGGCCGAGTACCTGGGCTACCTGAAGCGGGAGATCGCTTTGCAGGGCGCGCTGTTCGAGCGCAGCCGCAAGCTGACACAGCTGCACCTGGGCGGCGGCACGCCGACCTACCTGAGCAATGCGCAACTGGCCGAGTTGATGGATTGCCTGCACCAGGCCTTCAACCTCGATGACAGCGACGAGCACGAGTTTTCCATCGAGGTCGACCCGCGCACCGTCAGTACCGGGCAAATCCAGATGCTGCGCGGCCTGGGCTTTAATCGCCTGAGTTTCGGCGTGCAGGATTTCGATGCCGAAGTGCAGGCCGCGGTCAATCGCCGGCAAAGCGAGGCGCAGATTTACGCCTTGGTCGCCGCCGCGCGCCACGCGCGCTTCAAGTCGATCAGCGTCGATCTGATCTATGGCCTGCCACTGCAAACGGTGCAGAGCTTCGACGTGACCCTGGAAAAGATCATCGCCCTGCGCCCGGACCGCATTGCCGCCTACAGCTACGCCCACCTGCCCGAGCAGGTCCGCGCCCAGCGGATGATCCGCCGCGAAGACATGCCGCCGCCGGAGCGCAAGCTGGAGCTGCTGGAGCTGACCATCCAGCGCCTGACTGAAGCCGGTTACGTGTACATCGGCATGGACCACTTTGCCTTGCCGGACGACGAACTGGCCCTGGCCCGCGCCAAGGGCACCCTGCAGCGTAATTTTCAGGGTTACTCGACCCACGCCGACTGCGACCTGATCGGCCTGGGCGTGTCGGCCATCGGCAAGGTCGGCGACAGTTACAGCCAGAGCGTCAAGCTGCTGTCGCAGTACTATGCGCGGCTCGACCAGGGCCTGTTGCCGATCCAGCGCGGCTACCGCCTGAACGCCGACGACCTGTTGCGCCGCGAGGTGATCAACCAGTTGATGTGCCATGGCCGTGTCGATTTCGCCACCTTCGAGGCGGCCCATGGCATCCGCTTCAACGACTACTTCGCCGAGGCCCTGGAGCAGTTGGCCGAGCAGGTGGATGACCAGTTGCTGGCGCTTGACCGGCACGCCTTGCAGTTGCTGCCCCAGGGCCACTTGATGATGCGCAACACCGCCATGGCCTTTGACGCCTACCTGGGCGGTGGGCGCAAAGGCCAGTTCTCGCGCACGGTTTAATGCGAGGTACCTTCGGCGAACTCGATCTTGTTGCCGACGTTGTACTTGCCCGAGGGCTTGTTCATCGGGATGCGCTTGAGCTCCTTGAGGGTCTGGCTGTCGTAGACGATCAGCGCGCCGTCGTTAGCCCAGATGCTCAGCAACAGGTAGCGGCCGTCGTGGCTGAACTCGACGTGGGCGGCGGTCTTGCCCGGTACCGGTCGCAGGGTGTGGGCGATCTCCAGGGTCTGCTTGTCGATCAGGTGGATGGCATCGTTGTCGGGGCCGAAGAATACATCGGTCCAGGCATAGGCCGAGTTGGCGTGGCTGCGCATGAAGAAGCCCGGGCCCAGGGTCGGGATCTCCTTGATCACGTTCCAGGTCTTGAGGTCGATCACCGAGATCAGCCCCTTGCTGATGTTCGGTGTGGCGAACACCCAGGCGCCGCCGCGTCGCCACCAGGTGCCGGAGCCCAGGTGCGGCATGCCGGGCAGGGCGATGCGGCTGAGCACCTGGCCGCTGTCGAGGTCGATCACCTGGCCGCCGTTGGCCTTGCGTGAGGTGGCCAGCAGCTGCCGGTAGTCCGGCGAGAAGGAGAAGTCGTCGAGAAAATCCTCGGCGGCAATGCGCCGCGGCACGAAGTTGGGCTGGCCGGCGCTGGACAGTTCCCACACCTCTTTCACGTCCTTGAGCGCAACGATGAAGCTGTCTCGCGGCGGCGCCGTGTACACCGCGCTGACCCGCGAAGGCGTGCCGTCCTGGCCAACGGCGGCGATGGTTTTCACCGGCCTCAGGTCGCGGGCATCGAGCAGCACCAGGTTGCCCGGCAGGTAGTTGCCCACCAGCACCCAGCGCCCGTCCTTGCTCACCGCCAGGTTGCGGGTGTTGAGCCCGGTGCGCACTTCGGCGATCAGCTTGAGGTTGTGCAGGTCGTACTGGCTGACCCAGCCATCGCGGGAGGCGAAGTAGACAAAGCGCCCGTCAGGGGAGAATTTCGGCCCGCCATGCACGGCAAAGTGCGAGGCAAAACGGGCCAGTACGGTAAAGCGGTCGCCGTCGAGGATGTTGATGTGATGGTCGCCGGCTTCGACCACCACGAACAGGTTCAGCGGGTCGGCGCCGTGCTGGGGGGGGCCGGGCAGGCTGTCGATAGCGTTGAACACCTGGTGGCTGGCGCGGATCTCGCTGTCGCTCCAGGTCGGTGGCGTGGCCGGAGGCCGTTGCAGGTAGGCCACCAGGTCGTCGATCCGGGCTGCGCTCAATACCTGGGCAAAACCGTTCATCTGGCTGGCCGGGCGACCGCCGGTGATCACCTGGCGGATCTCGGCGGGTTTGATCCGGCTCAGGCTCTCCGGCAGCAGGGCCGGGCCGCTGGCACCGAAGCGATGGGTGCCATGGCACTGCTGGCAATGTTGTTGGTAGTCCGCGGCGGCCTGGTCAAGGGCCGGGCCGCCCTGGGCCGAAGCCATCCATAACCATGGGACAAGGGCCAGGGCTTTCATGGCGCGACCTCGGCGGCCAGCGCGGCACCGGCAAATTGCGCCGGGTAGCGCAGCGCCTGCTCGGCGAACAGCCCGACCACCTGGCCGATCACCGTCAGCGTCGGCGTGGCGGCGGGGCATTGGCGGGCCAGCATTGGCAACTGCGCCAGGCTGCCGCGCAGCACCTGCTGATCGGCGCACGTGCCCCGGCTGATCAGCGCCGCCGGCGTGTCGGCGGCAAGCCCGGCGCCGATCAATTGCTCGGCGATCAGCCGCAGGTTGGACAGGCCCATATAGAACACCAGGGTCTGGCTGCTGTCGGCCAGGTTATGCCAGGGCAGGTTGAGTTCGCCGTCGTGCTGCAAGTGGCCGGTGATAAAGCGGCAGGAGTTGACCAGGTCGCGGTGGGTCAGGGGGATGCCGGCATAGGCGCTGCAGCCGGCGGCGGCAGTGATGCCCGGCACCACCTGGCAATCGATGCCGTGCTGCAGGAGGTGATCGAGCTCTTCGGCGCCACGGCCGAAGATGAACGGGTCGCCACCCTTGAGCCGCACCACCCGCTGGCCCCGGGCCGCAAGGTCGACCAGCAACTGGTTGATCTGTGCCTGGGGCAGGCTGTGGTAGCCGCTGATCTTGCCGACGTAGTGGCGGCTGCAGGCGGTAGGGATCAGCGCCAGCAGTTCGCCGCTGATCAGCCGGTCGTACACCACGGCATCGGCCTGCATCAGCAGGCTCCAGGCGCGCAGGGTAAGCAGGCGCGGGTCACCGGGCCCGGCGCCGACCAGGGCGACTTCCCCGGGGTTGAAGGGCGAGTGCAGGGCGGCAGGTAGAACGGAGGCACAATGCATGAGGGCGTTCCTTGATCCATCATCAGGGGCGCCGGGTTGTCGCCTGTGTCGGCGGCTTGCCCGGTCAGGTTGTCAATGCGTGACGCAAGGAATGCAGGAGGGCGGCGGCAGGCCGATTTCTTCATCGCTCAGGTGGCAGCCGGGGTCCTGGCCCCAGAGGTCACCGGCGGCCCAGGCGCGGGTGCGGGTGTTGCCGTTGCAGATGCTCAGCCAGCGGCAGGCGGCGCAGCGCCCGGTCACCGCCCGGGGATGCTCGCGCAGGCGCAGCAGCAGAGGGTCGGGCTGTTCCAGCCACAGGGTGCGGAACGGCGTGCGGCGTACATTGCCCACCGAGTGCTGCCACCAGTAGGTGTCGGGGTGCACCTCGCCGGTGTTGTCGATATTGGCGATGGCGCAGCCTGAGGCATTGCCGCCCCAGGCGCGCAGCATCTGTTCCAGTTGCGCGTAGTGTTCGGGCAGGCGACGCGCGGTCCATTGCAGCAAGAGGATGGCATCGGCATCGTTGTTGCCGCTGACGAAGTCGCTGTCGCGCCCGTGCTGGATATCATCCCAGGCCTGGTCGAACAGCAGGTTCATCGCCTCGCGGCTCATCTGCTGCAGTGCGTCGAGCTTGCGGCTGCGCTTGCCGCGGCCGCTGTAGTTCAGGTGCGAGAGGTAAAACTTGTGCACGTCACAGTCGCGCATCAACGCCAGCAGCTGCGGCAATTGCGCGTGGTTGTCCTGGGTCAGGGTGGTGCGCATGCCGACCCGAATACCGTGTTCGCGGCACAGGCGCATAGCCTTCAGTGAACGGGCGAAGCTGCCGTTGAGCTGGCGAAAGGCATCGTGGGTGGCCTCAAGGCCATCGATGCTGATGCCGACGTAATCGAAGCGGGCCGCGCGTACCTGGGCAATGTTGCCTTCATCGATCAGCGTGCCGTTGCTCGACAGGGCGACGAACATGCCTTTGTCGCGGGCATGGGCGCTGAGCAGGAACAGGTCGCCGCGCAGCAGCGGCTCGCCACCGGAGAGGATCAGCACCTTGACCCCGGCCTCGGCCAAGTCGTCGATTACCTGCAGGGCCGCTTCGGTGTCCAGCTCGTCGCGAAACGCGCTATCGGCCGAGGTGGCGTAGCAGTGCTTGCACGTCAGGTTGCAACGGCGCAGAAGATTCCAGATCACCACCGGCGGGCGCGTGCTGCCCGCCGGGCTGGTACGAGGGGCCGGGCTGTGGCCGGCCAGGGTGCGCAGGTAGTGGCTGATCCTCAACATGCAACGCTCCTTGGTTCAGGGGCCGGTGGGTAGGCGTAAACCGGTTTTTTTCAGAATGCGGCTGCTCACCAGCATGTCGTCGGCCCGGCAGGCATCGCCCAGCAGGTAGCGCAGGTGTTCGCGGTAGCTGTCGATTTCGGTGGCGCTGCGGCCATGGACCATGGCGAACAGGTTGTAGCGCCAGTCGCCGCTGCGCGGGCGCCGGTAGCAGTGGCTGACGAAGGGCTGGGCGCCGATAAGCCGGCCCAGGCGGGGCATCTGCGCGTCGTCGACATCCCAGACGGTCATGCCGTTGAAGCGATAGCCCAGGCGGTAATGGTTGGGCACGGCAGCGATGCGGCGAATGGCGCCGTCGGCCTGCAGGCGCTTGAGCAGCGCCAGGGTCGCCTCGACGCTCAGCTGTAACTGTTCGGCCAGCCAGGCCCATGGGTCGTCGACCAGCGGCAGGCCGGCCTGGGTCAGTTCCACCAGGCGCAGGGCCAGGGCCTGTTCAGACCGGGAAGTACAAGCCGACATGGTAAGTCTGCTCCTTGGGCAGGTTCAGTGGGGCCAGGCCGGTGCCCTGTTCGATGCGCCGTAGCGCGTCGTTGAGGGCTTCGAGGCTGGCGCAGCCGAGCACGAACCACATGTTCCAGGGGTGTTCGCGTCGGTAGTTGTGGGCGACTTCAGGCATGGCCGCAAGTACCGCGGCGACGGCCTCGAAGCGCGCCTCGGGGACCTTCAGCGCCGCCAGGGTAAAGGCACCACCCAGGCGCTCGATGTCGAACATCGGCCCAAAGCGGGTCAGGGTGCCGTCGTCGAGCAGGCGTTGCAGGCGTTCGCGCAGCTGCTCGCTGCTGCTGCCCAGCTCCTCGGCCAGCACCTGCCAGGGCTGAGGCACCAGCGGCAGGCCCAGTTGCAGGCGGTTGATCAGGCGACGGTCGAGTTCATCCATGGGGGCGGGCTCCAACAGGGGCGAAGCGGCCGCCGCATTGTTTGAACGCCTGGGTGCTGAACAGCAGTTGATAGGGCAGGTCGCTGAGCTGGTGCCGTTCGAGCAACCCTGCGATCTGCGCCTCGACCCGCTCGCGCTGGCGGCCATGGACCATGCAGAACAGGTTGTAGCGCCACTGCGGCAAGCGCCGCGGCCGCTGGTAGCAGAGGCTGACCTGCGGCTCGCGCCCCAGGCGCTGGCCGACTTCGTCGATCAGCGCATCGGGGATGTCCAGCACCAGCATGGCGTTGGCGGTAAAGCCCAGGGCGCGGTGATTGAGCACCAGGCCCAGGCGGCGGAACAGGCCTTGCTGCTGCCACTGGTCGAGCTGCGCCACTACCTGCTGCTCTTGGGCACCGATCTGCTGCGCCAGGGCCTGGTAAGGCCGGGGCAGCAACGGCAGGCCGCTTTCGAGCAACCGTCGCAGGGCCAGGCGCTGCGTGGAATCGAGCGGGCAACTCATGGTGCGTCTCCCAGGGCGAAGCCCAGGTCGATGCGGTAGGCGGTGAGCATCGGCAGGTCCAGCGGGGTCAGGCCGGTGTCGGCTTCCAGTTCGTCGAGCACCCGCTGCAGGTGCGGGCGGTCCGGCCCGGTCAGCACGAACCAGAGGTTGTAGTGATGCTCGCGGGCATAGTTGTGGTTGACCTCGGGGTACTGGCTGACGCGTTCGGCCACCTGTTGCAGGCGTTCGGCAGGCACGGCCAAGGCAGCCAGGGTGCTGGCGCCGGCGCGGTGGTGATCGAACACCGGGCCGATGCGCGACAGGCTGCCGCACTCGGCCATCTGCTGCAGGCAGGCAATCACCTGCGCTTCGCTGCAGTCCAGCACCTGGGCCATCTCAAGGTAGGGCTCGGCGCAGATCGGCATGCCATGCTGGAAACGTTCGATCAGGCGCTGTTCAAGGGCGAGTAGCGGCATCTCAGTACCCCATCTGCTGGGCGCGGCTGCTAAAGAAGATGCCACTGGGGGCCGCGGCCGGCAGGGTGGCGAGGCGCTTGAGGCTGTACGGGTCCCAGACCTGCACCTGGTTGCCGTCACGTACCGACAGCCACAGCTGGTCGCCGCGGGCGGTGAACTCCATGTGCAGCACGGCGGGGCCTGGCTTGAGGTCGGCGACCAGGGCGTGGCTCTCGGTATCGATGACCTGCACCCGGTCGTTGTCCGGGTAGGCAAAGTTGACCCACAGCTGGCGTCCGTCCGGGCGCGCGGTGACAAACACCGGTTGCCCGGCGACGGCGATGGCGTCGGTCTGCTGCCAGGTGCGGGCATCCATCACCAGTACCTGATGGCGTCCCACCGCCGGGACGAAGGCCTGGTTGTCGGCCAGCGCCCAGCCTTCCAGGTGCGGCATCTTGTACACCGGCAGTTTTTCCTGGCCGCGACCATAGTCGCCGAGCACGCGCTTGACCCCGCGCTCAGGGTGCCAGAGGTCAAGCTGGGCCATGCCGTCTTCGCCGAACAGGCCGGCCATGTAATAGCGGCCATCGGCGCTGATCAGCGCGTCGTAGGGTTGCTGGCCGATATTGGCAAAGCGGGTGATCTTCGGCGTGTTGCCCAGGCTGAAATCGGCACTCCAGATCTCGCCGCTGTCGAACAGGCTGAACACGAAGCGCTGGCCGGGCGCGTCCACCAGGCCGACCACCCGCGAGCGCTTTTTACCGTCGGCGAGCAGGGTGGCGGGAATGTCCGCGACCAGTTCCAGGCTGTGCGCATCGAAGATCTTGACCCCGCCGGGCACATAGTTGGACACCGCGATCAGCTTGCCGTCCTGGCTGATCGCACCGCCGATGCTGTTGCCGCCCTGGATCAGGCGTTTGTCGATGCGTTGTTCGAGCAGGTCGAGCTTGCTCAGGCCGCCGTCGCGGCCGAACACGTAGGCATAACGTTGATCGCGGGAAAACACCGCCGAGGCATGGGACAAATCGCCCAGCCCGTCGATCCGCGCCAGGGCCTTGCCCGCGGTGCTTTCGATGATTTGCACGCTACCGCTGGCGCGCTCCACCACCAGGCCCAGGTCGCCACTGCCGCGCGGCGGCGCCTGGGTACAGGCGGACACCAGCAGTGCGCAGGTGGCGGGTATCAGTACGCGTCGGATCATGGGGCGGGGGCTCCTTGCACAAGGTGATCGACCAGCCAACCGATGTCGTCGGCGCTCAACAGCGCCTCCCAGGCGGGCATGGCGGTGCCGGGGCGGCCCAGGCGCACGGTAGCGATCAGGCCGTCACGGGGTTTGCCGGCCAGGGCCGCCGGGGTCAGTTCCGGGCCCAGGCCGCCGGTCAGGTGCAGGCCATGGCAGGCGCCGCAGTCCTGGGCCAGCAGGTGTTTGAGCTGCGCCTGGCGCAGGGCGTCAGGCGCGCTGAAAACGGGGGGGCAGAGCAGGAGGGCCGCCAGGCACATAACAGCGCGGTGAGTTTTCATGACGCCCTCCTTGGGTGGGTTACTTGAGGCTCAAGACCCAGTTGGCCAACTGTTTTGCTTCATCATCACTGACCGCATTGGCCGGCATCGGGATCGGCCCCCAGTTGCCTTGGGTACCGTTCTTGATATGGCTGGCCAGGGTGTCGGCGGCGCCACTGACGCCGGCGTTCTTGGCCGCCACGTCCTTGAGCGCCGGGCCTACCAGCTTGGCGTCGACGGCATGGCAGGCAACGCAGGACTTGCTCTGGAACAGCGCCAGCCCGTCATCGGCCAGGGCCGTTTGCAGGCTCAACGCAGCGGCCAGGGTGCACAGTGACAGCAGGGTATTTTTCATGACGACTCCTTGCGTTGATGAAGCTCAATAAATGTCGTGTTGGGTGTTGTAGACATTGAACTTGCCGGTTGGCGTGATCAGCCGCTTGTCCTTGATCACCTGCTTGAGCGCCAGGGTCTTGTCGTCGATCACCACCAGCGCCGACTCTTCGGTCTGGCCGTTCCATACCGAGAACCACACCTCGTCACCGGCCTTGTTGTATTCGGGCTGGACCACGCGCAGGGCGCCTTGCTTGATCCCCGAGTACTCGGCGATCGGCAGCACCTTGTAGCCGGCGTCGAGCTTGTCGATGTCGAACACCGCCACCGACTGGCTGAGCTTGGCGTCCGGGTTGAGGGTGGTATCGACGTACAGGTGGCGCGAGTCGGGGTGGGTCTTGATGAACAGCGAGCCGCCGCCCTGGCCCTTGAGCGAGCCGACCTGTTTCCAGGCGTACTGCGGGTGCTTGAGCGGGTCGGTGCCGATCATCGAGATGCCGGCATCGCCCAGGTGGCTGGTGGCCCACACCGGGCCGAACTGCGGGTGCACGAAGTTGGCGCCACGGCCGGGGTGCGGAGTCTTGCCGACGTCGACCAGGGCAGTCAGGCGGCGCTCCTTGGAGTCGATCACCGCGACCTTGTTGGCGTTGTTGGCCGCCGTCATGAAGTAGCGGTGGCTGCTGTCCCAGCCGCCGTCATGCAGGAACGGCGCCGCGTCGATGCTGGTGATGGTGAGGTTCTTGATGTCTTCGTAGTTGACCAGCATGACCTTGCCGGTTTCCTTGACGTTGACGATGAACTCCGGCCATTCGTGGGAGGCGATGATCGCCGCCACTCGTGGCTCGGGGTGGTACTCCTGCTTGTCGACGGTCATGCCGCGGGTCGAGACGATCTGCTTGGGCTCCAGGGTCTCGCCGTCCATGATGGTGAACTGCGGCGGCCAGTAGGAACCGGCGATGGTGTACTTGTCTTCGAAGCCCTTGAACTTGGAGGTCTCCACCGAGCGCGCCTCGATGCCGACCTTGATCTCGGCGACCTTGGTCGGCTCTTTGGGCCACAGGTCGATCATGTCGATGCGCGCGTCGCGGCCGATCACCAGCAGGTAACGGCCGGACGCCGAGATCCGCGAGATGTGCACGGCGTAGCCGGTCTCGATGAGCTTGACGATCTGCTTGCTGTCGCCATCGATCAGGGCGATCTTGCCGTCATCGCGCAGGGTCACCGAGAACAGGTTCTGCAGGTTGAGCGTACTCAGCTGGCGGGTAGGGCGGTCTTCGGGCTTGACCAGCAGCTTCCAGGTGTTGCGGGTTTCGGCCATGCCCCACTCCGGCGGCGTTGGCGGGGTGTGCTGGATGAACTGGGCCATGCTGGTGATCTGCGCCTTGGTCAGCGCGTTGGAGGTGCCCCAGTTCGGCATACCGGCTGGCGAGCCATAGCTGATCAGCGCTTCCAGGTAGGCCTGGCCACGGGCCTGGGTGATGTCCGGGGTCAGCGGCTTGCCGGTGGCGCCCTTGCGCAGCACGCCATGACAACCGGCGCAGCGCTGGAAGTAGATCTCCTTGGCGGCATCGAAATCGGCCTGGGTCATGTCCGGCGCGCCGGCCGTGGTGACCATGGCCGGTTGCGCGGCAGCGCTTTTCTGCTCGGCGCCGACGCTGGTGGGCAACGCCAGCGCCAGCGCCGAACAGAGGCTGGCGAGGCTCAGGGCAAAGGTTTTTCGATTACTGATCAGCATTCCTTCTCTCCTCAGGCTAGACCTTTGCGATGTGCTGGAACGCCAGGACAGAGCGCAGGTTCTTGGTGCCGGGAAAGGCTATGCCGGAGCAGGCCGCGGACCGCTTGACGGCGATCAAGTTTGCCGGCCATGGTGCTTGCCAGGTTGTCGCAGGGGCTCTTAGCGTGGTGGTCGAACCCGCTGTCTACCCAGGTAAGCCATGGACCTCACAGAACCTCGCTGCGAACCCTTCTATCAAGCGCACGGCAACGAACGGGCATTGTTCGAACAGGCCTGGCGCCACGGCATGCCGGTGCTGATCAAAGGCCCCACCGGCTGTGGCAAGACCCGCTTCGTCCAGCACATGGCCCAGCGCCTGCACCTGCCGCTGCACACCGTGGCCTGCCACGATGACCTCAGCGCCGCCGACCTGGTCGGCCGCCACCTGATCGGCGCCCAGGGCACCTGGTGGCAGGACGGCCCGCTGACCCGTGCGGTGCGCGAAGGCGGCATCTGCTACCTCGACGAAGTGGTCGAGGCGCGTCAGGACACGGTGGTGGTGTTGCACCCGCTGGCCGATGGCCGCCGCGAGCTGTTTCTCGAACGCACCGGCGAAGTGTTGCAGGCGCCGCCGTCGTTCATGCTGGTGGTGTCCTATAACCCCGGCTACCAGAACCTGCTCAAGGGTATGAAGCCCAGCACCCGCCAGCGCTTCGTGGCGATGCGCTTCGACTACCTGCCCGCAGCCGAAGAAGCGCACATCGTACGCCGTGAGGCCGGGGTCGATGGCGCCCTGGCCAACCAGATCGTCAAGCTCGGCCAGGCGCTGCGCCGCCTGGACCAACACGACCTGGAAGAGGTGGCCTCGACCCGCCTGCTGATTTTTACCGCGCGCATGATCGCTGCCGGCATGCACCCGCGAGAAGCGTGCCTGGCCTGCCTGGCCGAGCCGCTCACCGATGACCCGCTGACGGTCGCGGCGTTGATGGACGTGGTCGATGTCCACTTCCCTTGAGCCAATGCCCCGGCAACTGCCGGGCGACCTGGCGATGTGGCTGTTCATCCTCGCCGAGCTTTCGGTGTTCGCCATCCTGATCCTGGCCTTTGCCGTGACCCGGCAACTCAAGCCGCAGCTGTTCGCCACCAGCCGCGCCTTGCTCGACAGCTCCACCGGCCTGGCGATGACCCTGAGCCTGCTCAGCGCCGGGCTGCTGGCGGCGCTGGCCCAGGTGCAGGTGCGCAAGCACCGGTCGCGGCGGGCGGCAGTGTTGCTGCTGGCCGCCTTTCTGGTGGCCAGTGTCTATGTGGCGCTCAAGCTCGGCGAATACCGCCACTTGCTCGGCGCCGGGCTGGGCATCGAGCACAACACTTTCTTCACCTTGTACTGGATCCTCACCGGCTTTCACTTTCTCCATGTCCTGCTCGGCATGCTGATCCTGGCCTGGCTGGCGCAGATGGCCTGGCGTCGCAGCCTTGGCCCGGGCACCTGCAGCGGCTTTGAATCCGGGGTGCTGTACTGGCACATGGTCGATCTGGTCTGGGTGTTGCTGTTCCCGCTGGTTTACCTGCTCGGGTGAGGAGGGCGCATGCCGACATCGATATTCCTGCTGCTGTGCTGGCTTGCCTTGACATGCCTGAGCCTGGGCACGGTGATGCTCGGCCAGGGCGCGCTGATCCTGCTGCTGGCGGTGGCCAAGGCCTGGTTGATCACCGATGGCTTCATGGAACTGCGCCACGGTCCGCAGCGCTGGCGCTGGTTGCTGCTGAGCTGGGCCCTGGTGTTGGCCGCGCTGGTGGGCCTGAGCCTGGTCGCTAATACCTGAGTAAAACCATCGGCGTTTCTTGATCGCCATCAAGCAGGTTTTTACCCCGCGCTTTCTATCATGGCCAGGCCAAGCAATGAGGAAGCGACCATGTCAGAGACCTTCACCAAGGGCATGGCCAGGAACATCTATTTCGGGGGAAGCGTGTTCTTCTTCCTGATATTCCTGGCTTTGACCTACCACACCGAACAGACCTTTCCCGAACGCAGCAACGCCGCGCAATTGACCGACGCGGTGGTGCGCGGCAAGACGGTCTGGGAGCAGAACAACTGCGTCGGCTGCCACACGCTGCTGGGCGAGGGCGCGTACTTTGCGCCGGAGCTGGGCAATGTGTTCAAGCGCCGTGGCGGCGAAGAAGGCTTCAAGCCGTTCATGCATGCCTGGATGAAGATGCAGCCGCTGGGCGTGCCCGGCCGCCGGGCCATGCCGCAGTTCAACCTGAGCGAACAGGAAGTCGACGACATCGCCGAATTCCTCAAATGGAGCTCGAACATCAACACCAATGGCTGGCCGCCAAACCAGGAGGGCTGAGTGATGAACGTTGCCAATCCGCATCTTAAATTTGCCTCCCAGGCCGTTGCCAAACCCTACTTCGTGTTCGCCCTGATCCTGTTCCTCGGCCAGGTGCTGTTCGGTTTGATCATGGGCCTGCAATACGTGATCGGGGACTTCCTGTTCCCGGCCATTCCGTTCAACGTGGCGCGCATGGTGCACACCAACCTGCTGATCGTCTGGCTGCTGTTCGGCTTCATGGGCGCGGCGTATTACCTGGTGCCGGAAGAAGCTGACCGCGAGCTGCACAGCCCAAGGCTGGCGATCCTGCTGTTCTGGGTGTTCGCCGCCGCCGGTGTGCTGACCATCCTCGGCTATCTGCTGGTGCCCTATGCCGGCCTTGCGCGGCTGACCCACAACGAGCTGCTGCCGACCATGGGCCGCGAGTTCCTCGAGCAGCCGACCATCACCAAGCTGGGCATCGTCGTGGTCTGCCTGGGCTTTCTCTACAACATCGGCATGACCCTGCTCAAAGGCCGCAAGACCACCGTGAGCATGGTGATGATGACCGGCCTGATCGGCCTTGCGGTGTTCTTCCTGTTCTCCTTCTACAACCCCGGCAACCTTGCCCGCGACAAGTTCTACTGGTGGTGGGTGGTGCATCTTTGGGTCGAGGGCGTGTGGGAGCTGATCATGGGCTCGATGCTGGCCTTCGTGCTGATCAAGATCACCGGGGTTGACCGCGAGGTGGTGGAAAAATGGCTGTATGTGATCATCGCCATGGCGTTGATTACCGGCATCATCGGTACCGGCCACCACTTCTTCTGGATCGGTGCGCCCGAGGTGTGGCTGTGGGTCGGCTCGATCTTCTCGGCACTGGAGCCGCTGCCGTTCCTGGCCATGGTCATGTTCGCCTTCAGCATGGTGAAAAACCGCCGCCGCCAGCACCCCAACCGCGCCGCCACCCTGTGGGCCAAGGGCACCACGGTCACGGCGTTCTTCGGCGCCGGCGTCTGGGGTTTCCTGCACACCCTGGCGCCGGTCAACTACTACACCCATGGTACCCAGCTCACCGCCGCCCATGGCCACCTGGCCTTCTACGGCGCCTACGCAATGATCGTCATGACCTTGATCAGCTATGCCATGCCGCGCCTGCGCGGGCTCGGCGAGGCCGCCGATGAGCGCTCGCAGACCCTTGAGGTGTGGGGCTTCTGGCTGATGACCCTGTCGATGGTGATGATCACCTTGCTGCTCACCGCCGCCGGCGTGGTCCAGGTGCTGTTGCAGCGCTGGGCCGAAGATGGCAGCGCCTTGCCGTTCATGTCCACCACCGATCAGTTGCGCGGGCTGTTCTGGGCGCGGCTGGTCAGCGGCGTGGGCTTTCTCGCGGGGCTGTTGTGCTACCTGCTGAGTTTTCGCCAGCGTGGCCGCGCCGCCTTGCGCGCACCGGCCAGGGTAGTGCCTTCGTGAACGGCATTAGTGTTTGAACACCTGCGGCCCGGCTGATGCAGCGGGTCGCTTTCTGCGTTGTACACAGGAGGCAGCATGGCCTTCACGGTCGAATTGGAAGAATGGGTCGGCAGTCTCTGGCATCGTTTCATTACCCGCCGGGCGAGTGTCGATTTCCCCGAGGCAGGGGTCGAACTGGCCCCCAGGCAACGGCGCCTGGCGCTGTTGTTCAGGGCCATGGGCGGGGCGGGCGGCATCGGTGTGGAGGCCGCCAGCGAGCGTGACCTGCTGCTGCGCCGCAGCCTGTTGCAGCAGATCGCCGGCACCTGCAAGCAGGCGCCGCTGGCCTGGTGTGACGCGCACAACGTGCGCTTGCCGGCGCACCTGGCAGTGTTCCCCGACGCTGCCTTGAACGAAGAGCTGTATCGCTGGCTGGCCTTGCTCGCGGCGCAATCGGGGCCGATGCGCCACTGGGGGCGGGACAACCAGCGCTGGACGCGTGAGCTGCTGCAACGCTTTCCGGGGTTGGCGGGCCGCTACCAACGGCTGGTCGATGCGCACCTGCAACTGCGCCCGGATCCGGCCTCGCTAAGCCCGGATGCTGCGCTGCTTGAACGCGCCTTGCGCCAGGCCCTGCGCGAGCCGGGCAGCGTCGAGGTGTTTCCGCGCAGTGAACGGGCGGCCTGGCCGCTGCCGCTGTGGTTGTATCCGCCGCTGCACCTTGCCAGCCCTCAGGCGGGTGACCTTGAAGACGCGCAAAACGAGCTGCCCAACACCCCCGGCCAGCAGCAGGGCGGACGCAAACGCGCCAGCCGTGTCGATGACAGCCCGGCCAAGGGCGGCCTGTTGATCGTGCGCCTGGAGAACCTGTTCAGTTGGACCGAACACGTCGACCTCGACCGCTGGGAGGACGATAGCCAGGACCCGGACGCTGCCCGGGTGGCCGAAGACCTCGATCAATTGACCCTGTCGCGCACCCGTATCCGCAAGGGTGGTGGCCTGAAACTGCACCTGGACCTGCCGCCGGCGGACGTCGACGACATCCCCCTGGGTGCAGGCATCAAGTTGCCGGAATGGGACTATCGCCAAGGCCGCCTGCAAGCCGGTTTCGTCAACCTGCAGTTGCTCGAACCGCGTGATTGCATGCCCCAACCGCTACCGGCGCGGCTGCAAGGCCCGGCACGGCGCCTGCGCCGGCAGTTCGAGCACCTGCGCACGGATCGCCAGTGGTTGCGTCAGCAGCCCCAGGGCAGCGAACCTGACCTGCAGGCCTGGCTGGATTTTCATGTCGAACGTGTGCATGGGCAGTGCGCCGAGCGTGGCCTGTTCCTGGAGCAGCGCCGCGTTCTCCGCGATCTTGCCTGCCTGTTGCTGGCTGATGTATCGATGTCCACCGACGCCCACTTGAACGATGAGCAGCGGGTGATCGACGTGATCCGCGACAGCCTGCTGCTGTTCGGCGAAACCCTGTCGACGCTGGGGGATGAGTTTGCCCTGTACGGGTTTTCTTCGTTGCGTCGCCAGCAGGTGCGCATGCAGCAACTCAAAGCGTTCGATCAGCGCTATGACGATGTCACGCGCGGCAAGATCCAGGGGCTCAAACCGGGTTACTACACGCGCATGGGCGCTGCGATTCGCCAGGCAAGCCAAGTGCTTGGTGGCCGTAAGCGACAGCGCAAGCTGTTGCTGCTGCTCAGCGATGGCAAGCCCAATGACCTGGACCTTTACGAAGGCCGATATGGCGTTGAAGACACCCGCGAAGCGGTGCGTGAAGCCCGGCGCCTGGGCCTGACACCCTTTTGCATCACCATCGACCGCAAGGCCGGTGCCTACCTGCCGTACATGTTCGGCAGCAACGGCTACGCCCTGATACACCAGCCTGAGCAACTGCCGCAGCGTTTGCCGCAGCTGTATCGGCAGTTGACCCAGCCTTAGCGCGGCAACCAGAACACCATTGCCACACAGAACAGCGTCAGGCCGATGCAGAACCACAGGAAGCGCAACTGTTGTCGCGCACCGGCCAATGCTGCGGTAGCGGGCAGCGGCATGCCGCAGTGCTCACAGGTGCTGGCCTTGGCGGGATTGGTGTGTTCGCAGTACAGGCATACCGGCAGGGCATTCATTCGAATTGCTCCAGCCGCGGCCGATCGAGAATGGCGATGCGCCGACCGTCCTGAGTGATGATCTTTTCATCGATCAGGCGGCGGATGATCCTTGAAAAGGTCTCCGGCTGGATCGACAGGTGGCCGGCTATCAGTTGCTTGGCCATCGGCAGTTCGAACTGGCGCTGCACCGGCTCGGCGTGCATCAGTTGCGTCAACAGGTAGCGCACCACCCGGTGGGTGGCATTTTTCAGCGACAACGTCTCGATTTCATTGACCCGCTGGTGCAGGCGCACACAGAGCTTGCCGAGCAGGGCGAAGGTCAGCCGGCTGTTGCTCTGCAGCAGGCGCATGTAGGTGCTGGTCGAGAGCCGATAGAGCTGCGTTTGCCCGACCGCTTCGGCCGAGGCGACATAATTGGGCGTGTCCATCAGCATCATCGCTTCGGCGAAGGTCTGCCGCGGGCCGATGACTTCGAAGACCTTCTCCTGGCCGTCCGGGGTCAAACGGTAGATCTTCACCGCACCGGCAATCACGAAGTAGAACGCCTCGGCCGGCTCGCCCTGACGGAACAGCGGCTCGCCCTTGTCGACGCTGAGCAGTTGGCTGCTGCCCATCAATTCATCGAGCTGCTCGTCGTTCAAGGGCTCGAACAGGTGGTGAGTACGCAGGATCTGGTGGTGGACGCGGTGAAGCACCATGGCATTTCATCCTCAAGCGGAAAAGGGGTGGGGCTCGAACCTGGATGTAGGCGTCGAGCAAGAGCCGGGCCAGGCGGCAAGCCCCGGGTTGTATGGCGTGCTGATACTTGAGGGTGAAAAATACCCACGGCGCCTGGGTGAAATTGACCGTTACAGGGTTATTTTTACCCTTGTTTCTCCTGCTTCAGCCCGCAATCACGCCAGGGCACAACCCTTGCACTGGCGTATTCAACAGCGATTGGCAGCCTACGCCGTTGCACGCCGCGCGCCTTGACGTGCGACAAGGGTGGCAGCCTGCCGATGGCAGATGATGAGGCCGGGCTCAGTACGACCCGGCAACAAGGTAAGGAGAGGCTTGATGCAAGTACTTGATCGCCGTAAAGCGCTGGCCATCGTGCCACTCTTGCGCCTGGCGTTCCGGCCGTTGTTCCTCGCTGGCTGTGCGCTGGCAGTGTTGGCGATACCGCTGTGGCTGGCGGCGCTGAACGGCGCCCTTGGCACCTGGCAGCCGGCCGGCGGTTGGCTGGCCTGGCACCGGCATGAACTGGTGTTCGGTTTCGGCCTGGCGATCATCGCCGGCTTTTTGCTTACGGCGGTGCAGACCTGGACCGGGCAACCGGGGCTGAGTGGCAAGCCGCTGGCGGGCCTGGCGCTACTGTGGCTGGCCGGGCGGGTGGCGTGGCTGGCGAATGCGCCCTGGCCGTTGCTGGCGCTGCTGGAACTGGGCTTCCCGTTGCTGGTGGCGGTGTTGATGGGCAGCACCCTGTGGCAGGTACGGCAAAAGCGCAACTACCCGATAGTGATGGTCTTGCTGTTGTTGACGGCGGTCGATGGCCTGGCGGTGTATGGCCTGGTGCAAGGCCACGATGGCTGGCAGCGCAAGGGCGTGCTCGGCGGCATCTGGCTGGTGGCGGCGATGATGGGCCTGATTGGCGGGCGGGTGATTCCGTTCTTCACCCAGCGCGGCTTGGGTCGGACCGAGGCGGTAGTGCCCTGGCCCTGGCTCGACTGGCTGTTGCTGGCGGGGTCGGCGCTGGTAGCGGTGCTGTATGCGGCAGGGCCTGCCCTGACGGCCAATGCCGGGGTCGGCCTGCTGTTTGCCGCCCTGGCGCTCGGGCATGTAGTGCGCCTGTGGCGCTGGCACGATCGCGGGATTTGGCAGGTGCCGCTGCTGTGGTCGTTGCACCTGGCCTACGGCTGGTTGGCCCTGGCCTGCCTGGGCATGGCCCTGTGGCATTTCGGCGTGTCGTTGAACCCGAGCCTGGCGGTGCATTGCCTGACTATCGGCGCCATGGCCGGGTTGATCCTGGCGATGATTGCCCGGGTCAGCCTGGGTCATACCGGGCGGGCGTTGCAGCCGCCGGCGGGGATGACCCTGGCGTTCGCTCTGCTCAACCTGGCTGCGCTCAGCCGGGTGCTGTTGGTGCCGTGGATGCCGATGGCGGGCTTGTGGCTGGCCGGGGCGTGCTGGGGGCTGGCGTTTGCCGTGTATACCTGGCGCTATGCACCGATGCTGCTGCGCGCCCGGGTTGACGGGCATCCTGGTTAAGCGCCTGGAGGCGAAGGATGTTGTATCCGTATTTGTTGGTGATTCATCTACTGGCGGCCATCGCCTTTATCGGCACGCTGTTTTTCGAAGTGCTCATCTGGCAAGCGGCGCGCCGGCATGTGCCGGTTGCGGCGCAGGCCGGGGTCGACCAGGCGCTGTCGGTGCGTTCGCGCAAGGTGCTGCATGGCGTGGTGTTGCTGCTGTATGGCGCCGGTGTTGGCCTGGCCTGGCATCACCGCGCGGCCTTGAGCCAGCCGTTGGCCAGCAGCTTTGCCAGCCTGCTGAGCCTGAAGATCGTCCTGGCCCTGAGCATCATTGGTCATTACCTGTTGCTGGCGTTCTGGCTCAAACGCGGACGCTTGAGCCAGGGGCGGGCGCGTTGGATCCGCTGCAGCATTCTTGGCCATATGCTGGTGATCGTGATCCTGGCCAAGGCGATGTTCTATTGGCACTAGCCTGCGCCGTACTAAGGCGGGCACTACTTGTAGGAGCGGGCTTTGACCCGCGATGAGGCCGGTACAGCCAGCACATCAAGTGGCGTCTGAATTACGGCCGCGGGCAAGGCCAGCTCCCACAAAGGCCAGCCATCAAGCCAGTGCGTTGACGAACAGCACATCGTTCTCCAGATGAATATGCTGCAGCAGATCCTCGCGAAACTCCTCCAGCCCGCGGTACAGGGTGCGCCAGGTGTTGCAGGCGCCCTCCGGCGCGGTTATTTCGTTGGTCAGCAAGCTCAAGCGCTCCAGCGCCTGGCCATGTTGATCATGCTCCAGGCGCATCACCTGGATCGGCGCACCGGCCTGGCGGCCCATGCCCCGTTGCAGCAAGGGGAACAGCACCTGTTCTTCCTTGAGCATGTGCCCTTCAAGTTCCTGCTGCATGTCCTGCAGGTGATCGGCCAGGCCGTTGGGGCAATGGTCATGGCCACCGTGGACCTGCTCCACACGGCGGGCCAGGCGGATCAGTTCCGGCAACTGCTGGCGGTGGCGGTCGTGGTAGCGGGAGAGGATGTAGGCAATCAGTTCGGCCGGGGAGAGTGTCGGGTTCATCAGGGCTCCTGGTCTGTTGGCAAAGGTTCCCCAGGGCCATTGCATCGCCCATGCCAGCTTTAATTGCCCGAAATCAAGGGCCGTTGCTGTGGATGTGGTGAAATTCACCCGAATACCTCAGGGTAGCGATAACCACAGAGGGTGATGACTACCATGCTGCGTGAAAGCCTTGCCGCCGACCTGATCGTCGAGCTGCCCAATGCCGTGCGCTTGCAGCGTCTGGTGCAGACGCTGCGCGAATACTTCAACTGCGGTGCCGTCGGCCTGCTCCGGCTCGAAGGCGACAGCCTGCGGCCACTGGCCTGTGTCGGCCTGGTCCACGAAGCCCTCGGCAGGCGCTTCGTGATCGCCCAGCATCCGCGCCTGGCAGCGATCATGGCCTCGCGCGAGCCGACCTGGTTCGAGCCCGACAGCCGCCTGCCGGACCCCTACGATGGCCTGCTCGAAACCGCGCTGCATGAGCCCTTGGCCGTTCACGACTGCATGGGCGTCAGCCTCTACGTGGAAGGCCAGGTCTGGGGCGCGATCACCCTCGATGCGCTTAAGGCCGGGACCTTCGGCAGCGATGCCCGCGATGAACTCAAGCGCTGCACCCTGCAGATCGAGGCTGCCTTGCGGGTCACCCGCCTGGAGCAGGAGAACCGCAGCCTGCGCCTGTCGCGCAGCGAGCCCCAGGACCTGCGCAGGCCTGTGGAAGAGGGCGAGATCCTCGGTCACAGTGCGGTGTTGCAGCAGTTGCTCAACGAGATTGAAGTACTGGCCGACGCCGATCTGCCGGTATTGCTGCTGGGCGAGACCGGGGTCGGCAAGGAGCTGTTCGCCCGCCGCCTGCATCGCCTGTCGCGACGCAGCCACAAGCCGCTGATCCAGGTCAACTGCGCGGCCTTGCCCGAGTCGCTGGCCGAGAGCGAGCTGTTCGGCCATGTCAAAGGCGCGTTCTCCGGCGCCAGCAGCGACCGCGCCGGGCGCTTCGATGCAGCCAATGGCGGTACGTTGTTTCTCGATGAAGTCGGCGAGCTGCCCCTGAGCGTACAGGCCAAACTGTTGCGCACCCTGCAAAACGGCGAGATCCAGCGCCTGGGCGCCGACAAGCCGCTGCACGTGGATGTGCGCATCATCGCCGCGACCAACCGGCATTTGCCCGACAGCATTCGCGACGGCCTGTTTCGCGCCGACCTCTACCATCGCCTGTCGGTGTACCCGCTACCGATTCCACCGTTGCGCGAGCGCGGCAACGATGTGTTGATGATTGCCGGGCAGTTCCTCGAACTCAACCGCACCCGTCTGGGGCTGCGCGGTTTGCGCCTGTCGACGGCGGCCGAGCGGGCGCTGTTGGCCTACCACTGGCCGGGCAACGTGCGTGAGCTTGAGCATGTGATCAGCCGCGCCGCGCTCAAGCAATTGAGCCGCGAAGGCAGCCGTAGCCTGATCATTACCCTGGAGCCGGAGGTGCTCGACCTCGATAGCGCGCCGGCAGTGGCGCCGCTGGCGGATCAACCGGTTGCCGCCAGCTTGGCGCATCCCTCCCTGAGCGACGCCGTCGATGCCTGCCAGCGCCAGGCCATTGCCCAGGCGCTGCGCCTGAGCGGGGATAACTGGGCCAGTGCCGCGCGGCTGTTGGCGGTCGACCCGAGCAACCTGCACAAACTGGCCAGGCGCTTGCGCCTCAAGTAACACTCGGAGCGTTGATGGTGATCAAGGCCTGCCGGTGTCGCAGCTTACAGACTGCGTACAACTTCCCAGGAGATCACTGCCATGCCGCTGTCCCTTGCCCAGATGCGCCGTAACTACACCCTCGGTGGCCTGCAGGAGGAGGCGGCGCCGCTCGAACCGCTGCCGCTGTTTGCGCAGTGGCTGCAACAGGCCCGCGAGACCGAGCGCGAGCCGGTGGAGGCCAATAGCATGCACCTGGCCACCGTCGACAGCCTGGGCAGGCCGCACTGCCGGGTGCTGCTGCTCAAGGGCTTTGACCAGCAGGGCTTTACCTTCTTCGGCAACTACCAGAGTGCCAAGGGCCAGGAACTGGCGGCCAACCCCTATGCGGCGATGACCTTCTTCTGGCCGGGGCTGGAGCGCCAGGTACGAATTGAGGGGCCGGTGACGCGGCTCGATCCGCAGTTATCCGATGCCTACTTCGATTCGCGTCCCGAAGCCAGTCGCCTGGGCGCCTGGGCTTCACCACAAAGCCGGGTGTTGACCGACCGCGGCGAACTGCAGGCGCTGCTGGCGCAGACCATCCGCCGCTTCGTCGAGCAGCCGCTGCGTCGCCCCGAGCATTGGGGCGGCTATTGCCTGAGGCCTGAACGCATGGAGTTCTGGCAGGGCCGCGCCGATCGCCTGCATGACCGTCTCGATTATCGCTGCCAGGGTGGGCAGTGGACGCGCCAGCGCCTGGCGCCGTGAGCCCGAAGAGATACCTCCAAGGAGGAATAGGTTCGTCCAGGCTTTAGGTTCAGGCTTGGGCCCATCCACCTTTCACGGGAAGCCCAGGCCATGGCCCATTTGGCACAACGCACGTTTGAACCCCTGAACATCGCCGTGCTGACCATCAGCGACACGCGCACCTACGACACCGACAGCTCCGGCCAGACCCTCATCGACCTGCTGCAAGCAGCAGGGCATGTGCTGGTCGAGCGCGACCTGGTCAAGGACGATATCTACCAGATCCGCGCGACCCTCTCGCGCTGGATCGCCGACCCCAGGGTACAGGTGGTGCTGACCACCGGCGGCACCGGTTTTACCGCCCGCGACAACACCCCGCAAGCGGTGCAGCCATTGCTGGATAAACACGTCGAAGGCTTTGGCGAGTTGTTCCGCCAGGTGTCGCTGGCCGAAATCGGCATGTCCAGCCTGCAGTCTCGTGCCCTGGCGGGGATGAGCAATGGCGTGCTGGTGTGCTGCGTGCCGGGTTCGCCCGGCGCCTGTCGCACCGCCTGGACGCAGATCCTGCATGGCCAGCTCGACAGCCGTACCGGCCCGTGCAATTTCGCCCCGCACCTCAAGGCCCAGGCCGGGCAGGCCATTGAGGCCTGTGGGGCGCGGCCATGAGCGGGCGGGTATGCGACAGCGGCAAGTTGATCCCGGTCGACCAGGCCATCCGCCATTTGCTCGAGCAGGCGCCACCGCCACCGGCTGCGCAGATGGCGTTGCTGGACAAAGCCCTGGGCCGGGTGCTGGCGGTTGATATCCATGCCCCGCGCAGTCTGCCGGGCTGGGACAACAGCGCCATGGACGGTTTTGCCTTCAGGGTGGCCGACCTGCCAGCTGCTGGCGGTTGCCTGAGCCTGGCCGGGCGCATCGCCGCCGGCCAGCAGGCCAGCACCGCGTTGCAACCTGGGCAGGCGGTGCGGATCTTCACCGGTGCACCCTTGCCGCCGGGTGCCGACACGGTAGCGCCCCAGGAGCTATGCCGGGTGGAAGGCGAGCAGGTCTGGCTACCCGCCGCCGGCCTTGGCGACCACGTGCGCAAGGCTGGCGAGGAGGTGCGCGAAGGCCATCTGTTGCTGCAGGCCGGCAAGCGCCTGCGTGCCCAGGAGCTGGGCCTGCTGGCCGCTTCGGGCGTGGCCTGGGTCGAGGTCCATCGGCCCTTGCGCGTCGGTTTGCTGAGCAGCGGCGACGAACTGCGCGAACCCGGTCAACCCCTGGCCCCTGGGCAGATTTACAACAGCAACCGCTATTGCCTGATGGCTTTGCTGCAAGGCTGGGGCGTGGAGGTGCACGACTACGGGGTGATGGCCGACGAACTGGCGGCCAGCAAGCACGCGCTGAATCTGGCCGCGTCTGAATGCGACCTGCTGCTGACCTCCGGCGGCGTCTCGGTGGGTGAGGAAGATCACCTCAAGCAGGCCATCCAGGACCTGGGCAGTGTCGACTTCTGGCGTCTGGCGATCCAGCCGGGCAAGCCTCTGGCTTTTGGCGAGGTGGCGGGCCGGCCGTGGATCGGCATGCCCGGCAACCCGGCAGCGGCGCTGATTACCGCGCTGGTGGTGGTACGGCCGTTCCTGTTGCGCGCCCAGGGCGTGCGCGATGTGTTGCCCCGACCGCTGGCGCTGCCAGCCGGTTTCGACTGGCTGCAACGCAACAAGCGCCGCCAGTACCTGCGGGCCCGCTTGTTGCCCGAGGCCAACGGCCAGTCCAGCGTACAACTGCACCCACAACAAAGCTCGGCAATGCTCAGCGCTGCCTGCTGGGCCGATGGCCTGGCGGTGGTGGAATGCGAGCAACAGCTGCACAAGCACGACAACGTGCAGTTCCTTTCTTTCGCGCAGCTGATGCAGTGAGCGACCTTGATTGCCGTCAAGGTCCTGCCGGGCACTGTGGCTAGACTGGCAGCGCTTTTTTCGATTGCTCCGAGCCTGCTCGTGTTGTGCATCGCAGGCGCATGGCAGCAGCTTCTTTGATGAGGAAACCCCATGCAACTGGTCTGCCCGGCAGGCAACCTGCCTGCGCTTAAAGCCGCGGTGCGCCAAGGCGCCGATGCTGTTTACGTCGGTTTTCGCGACGACACCAACGCCCGGCATTTCGCCGGGCTGAACATGGACGACAAGCAGTTCGACGCCGCTGTTGCCCATATCCGCCAACACCAACGCAAGCTCTATGTCGCGGTCAACACCTACCCGCAACCCCAGGGTTGGGAACGCTGGCAGCGCGCGGTCGACCGTGCCGCCGACCATGGTGTCGATGCCCTGATCGCCGCCGACCCGGGTGTGCTCGGCTATGCGGCCCAGCGCCACCCGCAGTTGAGCCTGCACCTCTCGGTGCAAGGCTCGGCCACCAACGCCAGCGCCCTGGCGTTCTACGCCCAGCACTACAACATCCGCCGCGCCGTGCTGCCACGGGTGCTGTCGCTGGCCCAGGTACGCCAGGTGGCAGCCAACAGCACGGTGCCCATCGAGGTCTTTGCCTTCGGCAGCCTGTGCATCATGGCCGAAGGGCGTTGCCACCTGTCGTCGTACATCACCGGCGAGTCGCCGAACCTGTGCGGCGTCTGTTCGCCGGCCAAGGCGGTGCGCTGGAGCGAAGACGCCGAGGGCTTGAGTGCACGCCTGAGCGAAGTGCTGATCGACCGCTATCAACCCGACGAGCCGGCCGGTTACCCGACCCTGTGCAAGGGCCGTTTCCTGGTGGATGGCAAGCGCTTCCATGCCCTGGAAGAGCCCACCAGCCTCGACACCCTCGACCTGCTGCCGGAACTCGCCGCCATGGGCGTCGAGGCGGTGAAGATCGAGGGCCGCCAGCGCAGCCCGGCCTATGTCGAGCAGGTCACCCAGGTCTGGCGTGCCGCGCTCGACGCCCATCGCCTGGCACCGCAACGCTTCACGGTCAAGGACCAGTGGCGTCAGGTGCTGGCCGGTTTGTCCGAAGGCAGCCAGACCACCCTGGGTGCTTACCATCGATCATGGCAATGAGGGACTGGACATGAAGCTCAGCCTGGGACCCGTCCTGTATTACTGGGACAAGGAACAACTGGGGCGTTTCTACAGCGAGATGTCGACCTTGCCCCTGGATGTGATTTATCTGGGGGAAACCGTGTGCTCGAAACGCCGGGCCATGAACCTCGATCACTGGCTTGGTCTGGGCCGCGAGCTGCAGGCCTGCAGCCCGGCGCAGATCGTGTTGTCGAGCCTGACCCTGATCGAAGCCGCTTCCGAGCTCTCCAGCCTGCGCCGCTTGTGCGACAACGGCGAGCTGCTGGTGGAGGCCAACGACATGGGTGCGGTGCAGTACCTGGCCGAGCGCAAGCTGCCGTTCGTGGCCGGCCCCGCGCTCAACCTGTACAACGGCCACGCGTTGGCTAAGCTGCTCGATTGCGGGATGATCCGCTGGGTGCCGCCGGTGGAGTGTTCGGCCACACTGATCCGCGCGGTGCTCGACCAGGCCGTTGAGTTGAACCGTGAGTTGCCTGAGGTTGAAGTCTTTGCCTATGGGCATCTGCCGCTGGCTTACTCGGCGCGCTGTTTTACCGCCCGTGCCGAAAACCGGCCCAAGGACGACTGCCAGTTCTGCTGCATCAACTACCCCGACGGCCTGGCCCTGAGTAGCCAGGAAGGCCAGGCGCTGTTCACCCTGAACGGCATCCAGACCATGTCGGCCGAGGTCACCAACTTGCTGGCCGACTACCCGGGGCTTGAGGCCTGCGGCGCCGACCTGTTGCGCCTGAGCCCGCGGGCCCAGGGCATGGTCGAGGTGGTTCAGGCCTTTGCCCGGGTGCGCCAGGGCGAGGCGCCGCCGTTGTTTGTCGAAGGTTGCAACGGCTACTGGCACGGCCAGGCGGGCATGTTGCGGGTCGAGGAGGTGGGCCTGTGCTGAACCGCACGCAATGGCTGTTGAAAGGTGCCGACCGGGTGCTGCCGCTGATCCGTCGGGTGCCGTTCGTGATTCAGCGGGTTGCTTTGCAGCAGGCGCTTAATCGCTGCCTGGCCGAGCCCCTGCGCGACGGTGAGTTCGACCTGCTGCGCGGGCGCTGGTTGTGCCTGCGGATTCCCGACCTGGACCTGGCCTGGTACCTGACCCGCAACCGCGATGGCCTGCAGATCGCCGAGCGGGCCAAGGCCGATGTCACCATTCGCGGCAACTGGCGCGAGTTTCTCTTGCTGGCCAGCCGTCAGGAGGACCCGGACACGCTGTTCTTCCGCCGCCGCCTGGTGATCGAGGGCGACACCGAGCTGGGTTTGACCCTGAAGAACCTGATCGACAGCCTCGACCCCGAGGTGTTGCCGGTGTGGTTGTGGCGCAACCTGGAAAGAGCCGGCAAGGGCTTGGCGGCCAGTTGAGGGCAGGGCCGGCTACTGGGGCTAACCCGAGTAACCGGCCAGCTCATCGGCGGCGAGGATGTGGATGCTGCGCCGTTCCATGGCGATCAGGCCGCGTTCCACCAGACGGTGCAGGGTGCGCGAAAAGGTCTCTGGCTGGATGCCCAGCTTGGAGGCCACCAGGCGCTTGGACACCTGCAACTCGACCCGGCCACTGTCGGGGTCGCATTCCTGCAGCAAGAAGTTGATCACCCGGCGGCTGGCGCTGGCCGAGGTCAGGGTGTCGATGTCCCTGAGACGCTGGTGCAGGTGGATGCTCATGCTCGCCAGAATGGCCAGGCACACCTGTGGCTGGTCTTCCAGGGCATTGCGGTAATGGGCGCCATCGATGCTGATCAACACGCAGTCCTTGAGCGCCGTGGCCGTCACCGGGTAACTGCGCGCCTGGCTGAACAGCAGCGCTTCGGCAAAGGTCTGGCCCGGCTGGATGATCTCCACCAGATGTTCCTGGCCCTCGGCGCTGAGCCGGTACAGCTTGATCTGGCCACTGACCAGCAAGAAGAAGCGCTTGGCCGGGTCGCCCTGGTGCATGAGCGTGTCATGGCAGCTCAGGCGCCGGAGCATGGCCAGGCCACAGACGGCTTCGAAAACGTTGTCCGGCAGTTGGCTGAACAAGTGATGACGACGTAAAACCAGAACGGTAGAAGGGTGGGTCAGCATGGCGTACCTCCGCTGGCGCCTATGGTAAAACCCCCGACGCCGGCGGCCTATGCCTCCGCCGGTCTACCTCCAAAGGGGCATCTGCAACAGGGGCTCAGGCGCTTTGGCGCAGATGCTCCATGGCCCACACCGCCGCCTCTACCCGCGAACGCAGGCCGAGCTTGTGCAGCAGGTTTTTCACATGGACCTTGACCGTGCCCTCGGTGATGCCCAGCTTGTGGCCGATGACCTTGTTGCTGTAGCCGCTGGCGATGGTCTTGAGCACCTGGCGCTCGCGCTCGGTCAGCTCCACCTCCGGCTGGCGCGGCGGTGAGCGCAGGGCCTGGGCCATCACCCGGGTCAGCCCGGGGCTGATCACCAGGGCGCCGTTCATGGCGTCGCGGATATACTGGATCAACAGCTCCGGTTCCATGTCCTTGAGCAGGTAACCGTCGGCATCCAGGCGCAGGGCGTCGCGAATGTCGTCCTCGGCATCGGACACGGTGAACAGCAGCACCTTGCCGGCAAAGCCCTGGCTGCGCAGATGGCGCAGGGTTTCGATGCCGTTCATCTGCGGCATGTTGTTGTCCAGCAGCACCAGGTCCGGTTGCAGCGCCGGGATCAGGGCCAGGGCTTCTTCGCCGTGGCCGGCTTCGCCGACGATCTCGAAGTCGTCTTCCAGTTCGAGCATCTGGCGGATGCCGCGGCGCATCATCGGGTGGTCGTCGACCAGCAGGATTCGGTAGCGCGGGGAGGGGGTCATGCAGGGTTACCTTCTGTCAGGTGCCCGAGAAACTCCGGGCGAAATTCCATCTGTACCCGGGTGCCTTGCGGCTCCCGGCCAACAATCTGCAACTGGCCGCGCAGGCTGCGGGCCCGCTCGTCCATGATGTTCAGGCCGTGGTGTTCGCGCAGGTCGTGGGTGCCGCTGAAACCACGGCCGTCGTCCTCGATCGACAGGCAGACGGTTTCGCCATACTGGCGCAATTGCAGCCAGGCGTTCTGCGCATGGGCATGGCGCAGGCAGTTGGACAGCGCCTCGCGGGTGATCTGCAGGATGTGGATCTGCTCGCTGGCCGACAGCTCGAAGGCCAGGCTGTCGACGTGCAGGTGCACCTGGAATTCGCCACGGCGGGAGAACTCCTCGGCGGTGTCCTTGAGCTCCTGCACAAGGCCGGCGTCGTGAATCTGCAGGCGGAAGGTGGTGAGCAGTTCGCGCAACTGGCGATAGGCGTTGTTCAGGCCTTCGCGCAGCTCGGCGGTGACGTTCTCCAGGGTCGCCACCGGCTCGCCACGACGCATCAACGTCTGCATGCGGCTGACCTGCAGCTTCATGTACGACAGCGCCTGGGCCAGGGAATCGTGCAGTTCGCGGGCGATGATCGCGCGCTCTTCGAGCAGCACCAGGCGGTGGTCCTGTTCACGCTGGCGCTTGAGCGACAGCGAGGTGCCGATCAGGTTGGCCAGGGCCTGGATCAGCTCGGTCTCCCAGGCTTGCGGCTCGTGGCCGTCGATAAAGTGCGCCTTCAGCTCACCGAGGGTACTGCCCTGGTTGCTGATGCTGAACGTGTGATGGTGGGTGCGCTGGTGGCGTTGGCAGCTGGCGCAATCGCTGCTGGCGCAGATCTTGCGGCTGTCGGCGCCATGCAGGGCCAGCAGTTGTTGGGCCGGGGCCTGTAACTGGCCTTGCAGGCACAGCGACAGGCGCAGGCCCGGCAAGCGTTGCTGAAAGCGCCGGATCAGCTCATCCAGGCCCTCGGCGTTGGCCAGCCGGGTGGCCAGGCTGCGGCTGCTTTGGTACAGCAGCTCGAGGGCGGCGTTGGCCTGCTGCAGGTTGAGGGTTTTTTGCCGGACCTGGGTTTCCAAGGTGCGGTGGGATTGTTCGATGGTCTCGGCCATGGCGTTGAAACTGGTGGCCAGCTCGCCGAGCTCGTCCTCGGACTGGTGGTTGACCCGCGCCTGGAACTCGCCGCGGCGAAAGCGCTGGGTGGCGTCCACCAACTCTTTCAACGGTGTGATGACGTTGTATTGCAGCTCGTACAGGCCGAACAGCAGGACGATCATGGTGGTGAACAGCGCCGCGCCCTGGATCACCTGTTGCCAGCCCTGCTTGTGTTCGCTCTGGCGCTGCAGCAGGTTGACGAACTGATTGAGCTGGTTGACGAAGGGCAGGGTACTGGCCTGAAAAGCCGTGGCGTCACCACGTTGCAAGGCCGGCAGCAGGGTCTGCTGCCAGTACTGCTGCAATTGCTGGTAGCTGGCCTGCAGCTCGAGGTTGTTGCCGTCTTCGAGCACGGCTATGAGCGCCTGACTGTTGAGCCGCTGCTGCAGGCTGTCGCGAATGCGTTCGAGGTCGGCGCGCTCGGCGCCGGCGGCCAGCTTCCAGCTCAGGTGGTAGGTCTCCATGCGCACGGAGCCGGCGGTGTTGATGGCGGCGGCATCGCCCTGGCTGAACCAGGCGATCAGGCCGGCACTGAGCGAACTGGCCAGGGCCAGCACGGCGATCAGAATCACCGCCAGGCCCGCGCGCGCGGGCAACGAGCTGCGCAGCCAGCCGATCATGGACGCGGGCCAGGGGTGAGGAGGGGAAAACGGTACATGGAGCACTCCAGGGTGTTGCAACTGATCGTTTCGCAGCCTGTCCCTGGCGCTCTACCTCTAAAGAGTTTTCAACCGCCAGTTTTACCGCCAAGCCCGGTGGGAAACTGGCAACACCCTGATAAACAAAGGGTTTAGAGGTTTTTCGGTGCTACCTCGTTGGAGGTAGGCAGTACAAGCATAGGCCCAGGGGTGCCAGGGCTTCTTTGATCGGGGTCAAGTTTTCTCGGGGTTTGCCTCTCTAGTCTGCCGGCCATGGCTACCTGACTGGAGACCCAAGATGACTCAACCGCGAATACGCCAAGGCCTGGTGCTGGGCATGAGTACGCTGGCCTTCACCGTCTGCTTCATGGTCTGGATGATGTTTGCCGTGCTCGGCGTGCCGATCAAGGAACTGCTGCAGCTCAACGAAACCCAGTTCGGCCTGCTGGCCGCCACCCCGGTGCTGACCGGCTCGCTGGTGCGCTTGCCGCTGGGCATGCTCACCGACCGCTTCGGCGGGCGCAGTGTGTTCTTTCTGCTGATGCTGGCCTGCGTGCTGCCGCTGTACCTGATCAGCCACGCCAGCGCCTATTGGCAGTTCCTGGTCCTGGGCTTGTTCGTCGGGCTTGCCGGTGGCTCGTTCTCGGTCGGCATCGCTTATGTCGCCAAGTGGTTCGAGCAGGACAACCAGGGCCTGGCCATGGGCATCTTCGGCGCCGGCAACGCCGGGGCGGCGGTGACCAAGTTCCTCGCCCCGGCGTTGATTGCCGCCGGCAGCTGGCAACTGGTACCGAAGGTGTTCAGCGCCATCCTGTTCATCACTGCCTTGCTGTTCTGGTTTCTCAGTGCCGACAACAAGGCCCACCGCAGCGCTTCGGGGGCGAGCCTGGGCGAACAGCTCAAGGCCCTGGCCGAGCCTGCGGTGTGGCGCTACTGCCAGTACTACTCGATCGTCTTCGGCGGTTACGTGGCCCTGGCGCTGTGGATGACCAAGTACTACGTCCAGGAATACGGCTTCAGCCTGCAAAGCGCGGCGTTGCTGGCCGCCTGCTTCTCGCTGCCGGGCGGGGTGCTGCGCGCCGTCGGTGGCTGGATGTCCGACCGCTGGGGCGCGCAGAGCGTGACCTGGTGGGTGCTGTGGGTCAGCTGGATCTGCCTGTTCCTGCTGTCGTACCCGCAAACCCAGCTGCAGGTGCAGACCATCAACGGCCCGTTGGACTTTCACATCGGCCTGAACCCGGCGCTGTTCACCGTGCTGCTGTTCGTCATGGGCATCGCCTTCGCCTTCGGCAAGGCCTCGGTGTTCAAGTACATCGCCAACGATTACCCGCACAACATGGGCGCGGTGTCCGGCATCGTCGGCCTGGCCGGCGGCCTGGGCGGCTTCATCCTGCCGATTCTGTTCGGCGCGCTGGTCGACCTCACCGGCGTGCGCTCCTCCTGCTTCATGTTGATGTACGGCGTGGTCTGGGTGTCGCTCACCTGGATGTACTTCAGCGAAATCCGCAAGCGCCCGCTGCTGGGCAAACAGCCTCCAGCGACCGCGTCCCCGTTTTCCAGCATTGCCCAAGGAGAAGACCATGTCGGTTCTTAACACGCCTGACAAAGGCCCGGTGATTCACGACTGGCGCCCGGAAGATCCCGCGTTCTGGGGCCGTAGCGGCAAAAAGACCGCTACCCGCAACCTGTGGATCTCGATCCCCGCACTGCTGCTGGCCTTTGCCGTGTGGATGGTGTGGAGCACGGTGATCGTGCGCCTGAATGCCATCGGCTTCAGCTTCAGCACCGACCAGCTGTTCTGGCTGGCGGCCTTGCCGGGGCTGTCGGGGGCGACCTTCCGGGTGTTCTACTCGTTCATGGTGCCGATCTTCGGCGGCCGCCGCTGGACCGCCCTGAGCACCGCCTCGCTGCTGGCGCCGTCGCTGTGGATGGGCTTTGCCGTGCAGGACCCGGGCACGCCCTACAGCGTGTTCGTGATGATTGCGCTGCTGTGCGGCTTTGGCGGCGGCAACTTCGCCTCGAGCATGTCCAACATCAGCTTCTTCTACCCCAAGTCGCAGCAGGGCACCGCCCTGGGCCTGAACGCCGGCCTGGGTAATCTCGGCGTCTCGGTGATGCAGTTCTGCGTGCCGCTGGTGATCACCTTCGGCCTGTTCGGTGCGTTCGGTGGCCAGCCGCAGGCGCTCGCCGACGGTGGCCAACTGTGGCTGCAGAACGCAGGCTTCATCTGGGTGCCGTTCATTATCCTGGTCACCTTGCTGGCCTGGTTCGGCATGAACGACCTGTCCAGCGCCAAGGCCTCGTTCAGCGAGCAGGCGGTGATCTTCAAGCGCAAGCACAACTGGCTGATGTGCTGGTTGTACCTGGCCACCTTCGGCTCGTTCATCGGCTTCTCGGCAGCCTTTCCGCTGCTGATCAAGACCGCCTTCCCGCAGGTCAACGCCCTGACCTTTGCCTTCTTAGGCCCGCTGGTCGGCGCCCTGGTACGCCCGCTGGGCGGCTGGCTGGCGGACAAGCTCGGTGGTGCGCGGGTGACCCTGTGGAACTTCGTGCTGATGATCGTCATGGTCTTCGGTGTGCTGGCGTTCATCCCCGCGCAGGGCGAGAGCGGCAACTTCTACGGTTTTCTCGGCATGTTCATGCTGCTGTTCATCACCACCGGCATCGGCAACGGTTCGACCTTTCGCATGATCCCGGTGATTTTCCGCACCCTGCACGAAAAAGCCGCCAGCGGCAAAGGCGCCGCCGCCCGCGAACAAGCGCTCAAGGACGCCGGCAAGGAGTCGGCCGCGGTGCTCGGCTTCAGCTCGGCCATGGGCGCTTTCGGCGCGTTCTTCATTCCCAAGACCTTTGGCTCTTCCATGGCCCTGACCGGTGGCCCGCAGATGGCCTTCTACATGTTCGTCGGCTTCTACCTGAGCTGCATCGTCGTGACCTGGTGGTGGTACGCGCGTAAAGGCGCCGCGACGCCCTGCTGACATGACCCCGAATTCACATCTTGCACGGGCGGGGCACAGAACCCCGCAGCAAGCCTGAGAGGAAAGCACCATGAGTCATTTACTGGATCAACTGCGGTTCTTCAACCGCAAGCAAGGCGAGTTTGCCCAGGGGCATGGCGAGACCCGCAAGGAGTCGCGCGACTGGGAGAACGTCTACCGTTCGCGCTGGCAGTACGACAAGATCGTGCGCTCCACCCACGGGGTCAACTGCACCGGCTCCTGCTCGTGGAAAATCTACGTGAAGAACGGCCTGATCACCTGGGAAACCCAGCAGACCGACTACCCGCGTACCCGTAACGATCTGCCCAACCACGAGCCACGCGGTTGCCCGCGCGGTGCCAGCTACAGCTGGTACATCTACAGCGCCAACCGCCTGAAGTACCCGAAGATCCGCAAGCCGCTGCTCAAGCTGTGGCGCGAGGCGCGCCAGAGCATGGCGCCGGTCGAGGCCTGGGCGTCCATCGTCGAGAACAAGGCCAAGGCTGACAGCTACAAGAGCAAGCGCGGCATGGGCGGCTTCATTCGCTCCAGCTGGGATGAAGTCACCGAGATCATCGCCGCCGCCAACGTCTACACCATCAAGCAGTACGGCCCCGACCGGGTGGTGGGCTTCTCGCCGATCCCGGCGATGTCGATGGTCAGCTACGCCGCCGGTGCCCGTTACCTGTCGCTGCTGGGCGGCACCTGCCTGAGCTTCTACGACTGGTACTGCGACCTGCCGCCGGCTTCACCAATGGTCTGGGGCGAACAGACCGACGTGCCGGAGTCGGCCGACTGGTACAACTCCAACTACATCATCGCCTGGGGCTCGAACGTTCCACAAACCCGCACCCCCGACGCGCACTTCTTTACCGAAGTGCGTTACAAGGGCACCAAGACCGTGGCCATCACCCCCGACTATTCGGAAGTGGCCAAGCTCACCGACCTCTGGCTCAACCCCAAGCAGGGCACTGACGCCGCCCTGGCCCAGGCCTTCAACCATGTGATCTTCAAAGAATTTCACCTGGACCAGCCAAGCGCCTACTTCACCGAGTACGCCAAGCGCTATACCGACCTGCCGGTGCTGGTGCTGCTCAAGCCGATGCTCGGTACCGCACCGGGCAACGGTTACCAGCCGGACCGCTTCCTGCGCGCCTCGGACCTGGCCGACAACCTCGGCCAGGACAACAACCCGGAATGGAAAACCATCGCCGTCGATGCCGGCGGCGAGCTGGTCTCGCCCCAGGGCTCGATCGGCTATCGCTGGGGCGAGCAGGGCAAGTGGAACATCCTGGCCCGTGAAGGCGGCGAGGGCCGCGAGATCGACCTGACCCTGAGCCTGATTGGCGGCGATGTCGCGGAAGTGGCCTTCCCGTATTTCGCCGGTGAAAGCCAGGAGCACTTCCAGCATGTCGCCGGCGATGCGGTGCAGTACCGCCGCGTGCCGGTGCGCAGCCTGACCCTGGCCGACGGCAGCCAGGTCAAGGTGGCGACCGTGTTCGACCTGTCGGCGGCCAACCTTGCCATCGACCGTGGCCTGGGTGGCGCCAACGTCGCCCGCGACTATGACGATGCCAGCGTGCCCGGCACCCCGGCCTGGCAGGAGCAGATCACCGGTGTCAGCCGCGAGAAGGCCATCCAGATCGCCCGCGAGTTTGCCGACAATGCCGACAAGACCCGTGGCCGCTCGATGATCATCGTCGGGGCGGCGATGAACCACTGGTACCACATGGACATGAACTACCGCGGGCTGATCAACATGCTCATGCTCTGCGGTTGCGTCGGCCAGACCGGTGGCGGTTGGGCCCACTACGTCGGCCAGGAGAAACTGCGCCCGCAGTGCGGCTGGCTGCCCCTGGCCTTCGGCCTGGACTGGAGCCGGCCGCCACGGCAGATGAACGGCACCAGTTTCTTCTATGCCCACAGCTCGCAATGGCGCCACGAGAAGATGAGCATGCACGACGTGCTCTCGCCACTGGCCGACAAGCGCCAGTTCCCCGAACACGCCCTGGACTACAACATCCGCGCCGAACGCGCCGGCTGGCTGCCCAGCGCGCCACAGCTCAACACCAACCCGTTGCACATCTGCCGTGACGCTGCGGCGGCCGGTATGGCGCCCAAGGACTACGTGGTCAAGGGCCTGCACGAAGGCAGCCTGCGCTTTGCCTGCGAACAGCCCGACAACCCGGTCAACTTCCCGCGCAACATGTTCATCTGGCGTTCCAACCTGCTGGGCTCGTCGGGCAAGGGCCACGAGTACATGCTCAAGTACCTGCTGGGCACCCGCAACGGGGTGATGAACGAAGACATCGGCCAGGTCGGCGACTGCAAGCCGCAAGAGGCCGAATGGGTCGACGAGGGCGCCATCGGCAAGCTCGACCTGGTCACCACCCTGGATTTCCGCATGTCCTCGACCTGCGTGTATTCCGACATCGTCCTGCCGACCGCGACCTGGTACGAGAAGGACGACATGAACACCTCGGACATGCACCCCTTCATTCACCCGCTGTCGGCAGCGATTGACCCAGCCTGGGAATCGCGTTCGGACTGGGAGATCTACAAAGGCATCGCCAAGGCCTTCTCGGCCATGGCCGAAGGGCACCTGGGCATCGAGCAGGACCTGGTCACCGTACCGCTGATGCATGACAGCGTCGGCGAACTGGCCCAGCCGTTTGGCGGCACCGACTGGAAAACCGCCGGTGTCGCTCCGCAGCCGGGCAAGAATGCGCCGAACCTGCAGGTGGTCGAGCGTGATTACCCGAACATCTACAAGCAGTTCACCTCGCTTGGCCCACTGCTGGAAAAACTCGGCAACGGCGGCAAGGGCATCAACTGGAACACCGATGAGGAAGTGAAGTTCCTCGGTGAGCTGAACTACCGCGAAGTGGAGGCGGGCATCAGCCAGGGCCGGCCGAAGATCGACACCGCCATCGACGCCGCCGAGGTGATCCTCTCGCTGGCGCCGGAAACCAACGGCCATGTCGCAGTCAAGGCCTGGGCGGCACTGTCGCAGTTCACCGGCATCGACCACAGCCACCTGGCGCTGTCCAAGGCCCACGAAGCGATCCGCTTTCGCGATATCCAGGCGCAGCCGCGCAAGATCATCTCCAGCCCGACCTGGTCGGGGCTCGAGGATGATCATGTCAGCTACAACGCCGGCCACACCAACGTTCACGAGAACATCCCGTGGCGGACCATCACCGGCCGCCAGCAGTTCTACCAGGATCACCCGTGGATGCAGGCGTTCGGCGAGCAGTTGATGAGCTACCGGCCACCGGTCAACACCCGCACTATCGCCGGGGTGAAAGGCAAGCGCAGCAACGGCGAGACCGAGATCGTTCTCAACTGGATCACCCCGCACCAGAAGTGGGGCATCCACAGCACCTACAGCGACAACCTGCTGATGCTCACCCTCAGCCGCGGCGGGCCGATCGTCTGGCTCTCGGAAATCGACGCGAAGAAGGCCGGCATCGAGGACAACGACTGGATCGAGTGCTTCAACGCCAACGGCGCGCTGACCGCGCGGGCGGTGGTCAGCCAGCGGGTCAAGGAAGGCATGGTGATGATGTACCACGCCCAGGAACGGATCGTGAACGTGCCAGGCGCCGAGACCACCAAGACCCGCGGCGGCCACCACAACTCGGTCACCCGCGTGGTGCTCAAGCCGACCCACATGATCGGCGGTTATGCCCAACAGGCCTATGGCTTCAACTATTACGGCACGGTCGGCTGCAACCGCGACGAATTCGTCGTGGTGCGCAAGATGGCCAAGGTCGACTGGCTCGACGGTTCGCGCGGCGATGAGCTGCCAGGTCCGCTGCCGACCGAGATGGAATGAGGAGTGCTGTCATGAAGATCCGTTCACAAATTGGCATGGTCCTGAACCTGGACAAATGCATCGGTTGCCACACTTGCTCGATCACCTGCAAGAACGTCTGGACCAGCCGCGAAGGCATGGAGTACGCCTGGTTCAACAACGTTGAATCCAAGCCCGGGGTCGGCTACCCGAAAGAGTGGGAAAACCAGGACAAGTGGAAGGGCGGCTGGGTGCGCAACGCCAACGGCTCGATCAACCCGCGCATCGGCGGCAAGTTCCGGGTGCTGGCGAACATCTTCGCCAACCCCGACCTGCCGAGCCTGGATGACTACTACGAGCCGTTCGACTTCGACTACCAGCACCTGCACACCGCGCCGCTGGGCGAGCACCAACCGACGGCGCGGCCGCGCTCGGTGGTGTCCGGCAAGCGCATGGAGAAGATCGAGTGGGGCCCGAACTGGGAAGAAATCCTCGGCACCGAGTTCGCCAAGCGGCGCAAGGACAAGAACTTCGACCAGATCCAGGCCGACATCTACGGGGAGTACGAAAACACCTTCATGATGTACCTGCCGCGCCTGTGCGAGCACTGCCTGAACCCGGCGTGCGCGGCGTCCTGCCCGAGCGGGGCGATCTACAAGCGCGAGGAGGACGGCATCGTTCTCATCGACCAGGAAAAATGCCGCGGCTGGCGCATGTGCATCAGCGGCTGCCCGTACAAGAAGATCTACTTCAACTGGAAGAGCGGCAAGTCGGAAAAATGCATCTTCTGCTACCCGCGCATCGAAGCGGGCATGCCCACCGTGTGTGCCGAAACCTGCGTCGGCCGTATCCGCTACCTCGGCGTGCTGCTGTATGACGCCGACCGCATCAGCGAGGTGGCCAGCACCGCCAACGAGCACGACCTGTACGAGAAGCAGCTGGAAATCTTCCTCGACCCCAACGACCCGGCGGTGATCCGCCAGGCCCTGGCAGACGGCGTGCCGCAGTCGGTGATCGACGCCGCACAACGCTCGCCGGTGTACAAGATGGCCGTCGACTGGAAGCTGGCGCTGCCGCTGCACCCGGAATACCGCACCTTGCCGATGGTCTGGTACGTACCGCCGCTGTCGCCGATCCAGAACGCTGCGGCCGCTGGCACCGTGGGCATGAACGGGGTGATCCCGGATGTCGACAGCCTGCGCATTCCGCTGCGCTACCTGGCCAACCTGCTGACCGCCGGCGACGAAAAACCGGTGAAACGCGCCCTCAAGCGCCTGCTGGCCATGCGCGCCTACAAGCGCGCCGAACAGGTCGAAGGCGTGCAGGACCTCAAGGTGCTCAGCGACGTCGGCTTGAGCGTCAACCAGGTCGAGGAGATGTACCGCTACCTGGCCATCGCCAACTACGAGGACCGCTACGTGGTACCCAGTGCCCACCGCGAAGAAGCCATGAGCGATGCCTTCGCCGAGCGCTCCGGTTGCGGCTTCAGTTTCGGCAGCGGCTGCAGTGGCAGCTCGGACACCAACATGTTCGGGGCGAAGAAGGCCAACCGCCGCGACATCCTCAAAACCGTACAGCTGTGGGAGGACTGAGCATGCGCATCCTTAAAGTGATTTCGCTGCTGCTCGATTACCCGAGCGAAACCCTGGTGGCCGGCCGCGACGAGCTGGAGCAGGCGATCATCCAGGCGCGGGAAATCAGCCCGCGCCAGCGCGGCGCCCTGTTCGAGTTGCTGGAGCTGATCTGCAACAACGACCTGATGGATGGCCAGGAACATTACGGCGCGCTGTTCGGCCGTGGCCGCTCGTTGTCGCTGTTGCTGTTCGAGCATGTGCATGGCGAGTCCCGCGACCGCGGCCAGGCCATGGTCGACATGCTCGCCCAGTATGAAGACGCGGGCTTTGCCATCGGCGTCAAGGAGCTGCCGGACTACATTCCGCTGTACCTGGAATACCTCTCGACCCGCGAAGACCTCGAGGCCCGCGAGGGCCTGGCCGATGTCGCGCACCTGCTGGCGCTGCTTGCCGCACGCCTGGAGGAGCGCGAGAGCGCCTACGCCAGTTGCTTCCGGGCGCTGCTGCAGATTGCCGGCGCTGAGCCGCACCAGGCGGTGGCCGACCTGCGCGAGCAGGTGGCCGCCGAGCAACGCGACGACTCCCTCGAAGCCCTGGACAAGATCTGGGAGGAAGAGGCCGTGGACTTTCTCAAGGCCGAACAGCAGGAGCGTTGCAGCTCAATGCCAAGTGCCCCGGGCAAGGCGCGCGAAGAGAGCGCGGTACCGCTGCACTGGGTCGATTTTCAGCATCAAGGCCAGGCCGGCGCGCCGGCCGGGGAGGTGGGTAATGTCTAAGTGGAACCTGTTGTTGTTCGGGATTTATCCCTACGTGGCGCTGGCCATCTGCTTGCTCGGCAGCTGGGCGCGCTTTGACCTCTCGCAATACAGCTGGAAGGCCGGCTCCAGCCAGATGCTCGACAAGCGCGGCATGCGCGTGGCGAGCAACTTCTTTCACATCGGCGTGCTGTTCGTGCTGGCGGGGCATTTTGTCGGCCTGCTGACCCCGGCGTCGGTCTATCACCATGTGATCAGCACCGAGCACAAGCAACTGCTGGCGATGGTCTCCGGTGGCTTCTTCGGCCTGCTGTGCCTGATCGGCCTGATCATGCTGCTGCACCGGCGGCTGACTGAGCCGCGGGTACGCGCCACCTCCAGCACCTCGGACATTCTCATCCTGCTGGTGTTGCTGGCGCAGCTGGTGCTCGGCCTGCTGACCATCGTTGCCTCCACCGGCCATATGGATGGTTCGGTCATGGTCATGCTCGCCGACTGGGCGCAGAACACCGTGTTGCTGCGGCCGGTGGACGCGGCGGCGGCGATTGCCCCGGTAAGCCTGGTGTACAAGCTGCACGTGCTGCTGGGCCTGACCCTGTTCGTGCTGTTCCCGTTCACCCGCCTGGTGCACATCGTCAGCGCACCAGTGTGGTACCTGGGCCGGCGTTATCAAATCGTGCGGCAGAAAGCCTGAGGAGGTTGCCATGACTAGCGGATGCGGATGTGGTGGCGGTAATGGTGGTGGCGGTGGCTGCGCTTCGTCGACGCCGCATGTGCCCGAGGCGGGCGAGCAGGCGGTGGCGGTCGAGGTGCCCGCGCAACTGATCGCCAGCAGCGAGCAGGAGTGGCCGGTGATCAGCGTCAATGGCGTCGCCATCGGCCCCGAGGCCTTGGCCCAGGAGCTGCAGTACCACCCGGCGGTCGATCGCGAGGAGGCCATGTACATGGCCGCCCGCGCCCTGGTGATCCGCGAGCTGATGCAGCAGCGGATTGCCGAGTTGGGGCTGTCGGTGCAGGTTGGCGCCGGCGAGAACCAAGAGGAAGCCGCCACGCGCCTGTTGCTGGAGCGCGAAGTGCAGGTGCCGGTGTGTGACGAGGCCACCTGCCTGCGTTATTACGACAGCAACCGCGGGCGCTTTCACAGCGCACCGCTGCTGGCGGTGCGGCACATCCTGCTCGAATGCGCGCCGGACGATGCCGAGGCGCGCAGCCTGGCGCTGGTGCAGGCCGAGATTCTCCATGAGCGCCTGATGCAGTTCCCCGAGCAGTTCGCCGAGCTTGCGCAGAAGTACTCGGCCTGCCCGTCGAAGGCCCAGGGCGGTGAGCTGGGACAGATCAGCAAGGGCCAGACCGTGCCGGAGCTGGAACGCCAACTGTTCACCCTGGCGCCGGGGCTGGCCGTCAAGCCGCTGGAAAGCCGCTACGGCTGGCACCTGGTCAGTGTCGACCAGCGCATCGAAGGCCAGGCCTTGCCGTACGAGGCAGTGGCCACGGCGATTCGCACCCAGTTGCAGCAGGGCGTGTGGCAAAAGGCGTTGGTGCAGTACCTGCAAACCCTGATCGGTGCCGCCGATATTCGCGGCATCCGCTTGCAGGGCGCCGACTCACCGCTGGTGCAATAAGGGGACGGTGATGAGCACTGTGATGCAGGACGGCTTCGGGCGGCAGATCGATTACTTGCGCATGTCGGTGACCGATCGCTGTGATTTTCGCTGTGTGTACTGCATGGCCAAGCACATGACCTTCCTGCCGCGCCAGCAGGTGCTGACCCTTGAGGAGTTGCAGCGCCTGGCCACGCTGTTCGTTGGCCAGGGTGTGCGCAAGATCCGCCTGACCGGCGGCGAACCGCTGATTCGCCCCGGCATCGTCGAGCTGTGCCGTCACATGAGTGCCTTGCCGGGCCTGCGCGAACTGGTGATGACCAGCAATGGCTCGCAACTGCAGCGCCTGGCCCGGCCGCTGGTAGACGCCGGGGTCAAACGCATGAACATCAGCCTCGACAGCCTGGACGGCGAACGCTTCCGGGCGATTACCCGCAATGGCGATCTCGATCAGGTCCTGCGCGGCATTGAGGCGGCGGGTGATGCCGGCTTCGAGGGCGTCAAGCTCAACTGCGTGGTGATGAAAGGGCGCAACTTCGATGAAGTATTGCCCCTGGTGCAGTACGCCATCGACCAGCGCATCGACATCACCTTCATCGAGGAGATGCCCTTGGGCGACGTCGGCCGTTCGCGCGGCGAGTCGTTCTGCGCCAGCGACGAGGTGCGGGCGCTGATTGCCAGTCGCCATGCCCTGCTCGACAGCGCCGAGCACAGCGGCGGGCCGGCGCGCTACGTGCGTCTGGCGCAGCACCCGGCGACCCGCATCGGTTTTATCTCGCCCAACAGCCACAACTTCTGCGCCAGCTGCAACCGGGTGCGGATGACGGTGGAAGGGCGCTTGTTGCTGTGCCTGGGGCAGGAGGACTCGCTGGATTTACGCGGCTTGTTGCGCCGCTATCCGCTGGATGACCAGCCGATTGTCAGCGCGCTGCAACAGGCGTTGCGGCGCAAACCCTTGCGCCATGATTTCAACCCGCAGGGGGAGGTGCAGATCTTGCGGTTCATGAACATGAGCGGCGGGTGAGGGTGGCCGTCAGGGCCTCATCGCGGGGCAAGCCCGCTCCCACCCTGTAGGAGCGGGCTTGCCCCGCGATTCTTGATATCGATCAATTTCTTCCACCCGCTTTACCCGTAGCCTTCACTGCATATTGTGTTTCTAAATAAATAAACACCTATATGTAGTGTCTGGAGGGCAAATGCACAGCACGCTGATCAGGGTAGGGCATAACCGGTTGCACAAGCGCGATGGCAGCCTGGTGGCCTTTGACGCGGACAAGATCCGCCAGGCGTTGATCGCCGCCGGCAAGGCCACCGGCGAATACGCCGAAGCCGAGGCGGACGGTTTACTCGATGCCGTGCTCGCCCATCTGGAGGGCTATTCGAAACTGCACGTCGAACAGATCCAGGACCGGGTCGAGCGGGTATTGATGGACGCCGGCCATTTCCTTTCGCTACGCGCCTATATCGTCTACCGCGAACAGCACGGGCGCCTGCGCCGCGATCGCAAGACCCTGGTCGAGGTGGCCACCTCGATGAACGAGTACCTCAACCGCGAAGACTGGCGGGTGCAGGCCAACGCCAACCAGGGTTACTCCCTCGGCGGACTGGTACTCAATGTCTCCGGCAAGGTCACTGCCAACTACTGGCTCGACGAGGTCTACAGTGAAGCCATCGGCCGCGCCCACCGCGAGGCCGACCTGCATATCCACGACCTCGACATGCTCGCTGGCTACTGCGCCGGCTGGTCGCTGCGCAGCTTGCTGCACGAGGGCCTCAATGGCGTGCCGGGGCGGGTCGAGGCCGGGCCGCCCAAGCACTTGAGCAGCGCCTTGGGGCAGATGGTCAACTTTCTCGGCACCCTGCAAAACGAGTGGGCCGGGGCCCAGGCCTTCAGCTCGTTCGACACCTACCTCGCGCCCTATGTGCGCAAGGATCAATTGAGCTTTGAAGAGGTGCGCCAGGCCATCCAGGAGTTCATCTACAACCTCAACGTGCCGTCGCGCTGGGGCACGCAAACCCCCTTTACCAACCTGACCTTCGACTGGGTCTGCCCGCAGGACCTGCGCGAGCAGATCCCGGTGATCGGCGGTGAGGAAATGCCCTTTGCCTATGGCCAGCTGCAGGCCGAAATGGACCTGCTCAACCGCGCCTACATTGAAGTGATGCAGGCTGGCGACGCCAAGGGCCGGGTATTCACCTTTCCGATTCCGACCTACAACATCACCCATGACTTCCCCTGGGATAGCGACAACGCCGAGCGCCTGTTCGCCATGACCGCCCGCTATGGCCTGCCGTACTTCCAGAACTTCCTCAACTCGGACATGCAGCCCAACCAGGTGCGCTCGATGTGTTGTCGCCTGCAGCTGGATGTGCGCGAGTTGCTCAAGCGCGGTGGCGGCCTGTTCGGTTCGGCCGAGCAGACCGGCTCGCTCGGCGTGGTGACGATCAACTGCGCGCGCCTGGGCTACCTGTACAAGGGCGACATCAGTGGCCTGCTGCAACGCCTGGACGCGCTGATGGAGCTGGCCATGGAGAGCCTTGAGGTCAAGCGCAAGGTCATCCAGCACCATATGGATGCCGGGCTCTATCCGTACACCAAGCGTTACCTGGGCACCTTGCGCAATCACTTCTCGACCATCGGCGTCAACGGCCTGCACGAGATGCTGCGCAACTTCAGCGATGACCAGATGGGCCTGCACACCGCCCAGGGCCGGCGCTTCGCCCTGAACCTGCTGGACCACGTGCGCGCCACCCTGGTGCGTTTCCAGGAAGAAACCGGCCACCTGTACAACCTTGAGGCCACCCCGGCCGAGGGCACCACCTACCGCTTTGCCAAGGAAGACCTCAAGCGCTTCCCCGACATCCTCCAGGCCGGCTGCAGCCAGGCGCCGTACTACACCAACTCCTCGCAGCTGCCGGTGGGCTACACCGACGACCCGTTCGAGGCCCTGGAACTGCAGGACGAGCTGCAATGCAAATACACCGGCGGCACCGTCCTGCACCTGTACATGGCCGAGCGGATCTCCTCGGCCCAGGCCTGCAAGCAACTGGTGCGCAGGGCCCTGGAGCGTTTTCGCCTGCCGTACCTGACGATCACCCCGACCTTCTCGATTTGCCCGGTACACGGCTACCTGGATGGCGAACACGAGTTCTGCCCCAAGTGCGACGAAGCGCTGCTGCTGGCCCAGCAGCAGGGCAGCGTGCACTGACCCCTTACCCTCAAACCGCAAGGAGCTTCATCATGACTGCACAGCAAACCCCGGCCGTGGCGCAACGCCAACGGTGCGAAGTCTGGACCCGGGTCATGGGCTATCACCGCCCGGTGTCGGCGTTCAACCCCGGCAAACAGTCCGAGCACCACGAGCGGCTGCACTTCAATGAGGGTGCGGCAACGGCCGGGCATCCATGAATCGAGCGCTACGGGTCGGGGGCATGGTGCCCCTGACCACCCTCGATTACCCCGGCAGGCTGGCCTGTGTGCTGTTCTGCCAGGGCTGCGCCTGGCGCTGTCGTTACTGCCACAACCCGCAACTGATTCCGCCCCGGGGCAGCGATGAGCTGCCCTGGGCGCAGGTGCTGAGATTTTTGCAGCGGCGTCAGGGCCTGCTCGACGCCGTGGTGTTCAGCGGCGGCGAACCGACCCTGCAAGACAGCCTGGCCGAGGCCATGGCCCAAGTGCGGGCCATGGGCTTTGCCATCGGCCTGCACAGTGCCGGGATCAAGCCCGAGGCCTTTGCCCGGGTGCTGCCCGGCGCCGACTGGGTGGGCTTTGACGTCAAGGCGCTGGCCGAGGACGGCCAGGCGGTCACCGGCGTGCGCGGCAGTGGCCAGGCCAACTGGCGCAGCCTCGACTACCTGCTGGCCAGCGGCGTCGACTACGAATGCCGCACCACGGTGCACTGGCACCTGATCGATCCCCCCCGACTCATCACCCTGGCCCGGCGCTTGAACGCGCTCGGGGTCAAACGCTTCGTCGTGCAGTTGGTGCGCACGGCACGCATGCTCGATGCGCAATTGCCCAGTGCTTCGGCACAAAGCTTGCTGCCTGAGCTGTGGGGCACCCTCCACGCGCTGTTTCCCGCGTTCGAAGTACGCGACTAGTAAGGCTTTGAAATGACCAGATTGACCACAGCACAACGTATCCTCATCGGCTTTGCCATCGCGCCCCTGGCGCTCCTGGGCCTGGCCTTCTATGCACTGCACGACCTGGCCACGCTCAAGGAGCAGGCGGTAGTGATCGTCAAACAGGATTGGCCGAAGATCGAGCCGATCATGGTCATCGCCACCGGTGTGCGCGACAACGCGCGCAACACCCGCGACCTGTTGCTGGACAAGGACAACCTGCAAGTACAGCAGGCCATCGACACCACCAAGCAGCGCATCACCCAGGCCCTGGCGACGCTCGAACCGTTGTTCTACCTGCCCGAAGGCAAGGCCGCCTATGCCGCCTTGAAAGCCAGCCGCGAAGCCTATGTCGCGGCGTTCACCCAGGTGCAGACGCTGATTCGCCAGGGCGACGCGCAGGCGGCAATGGCCCAGCTCAAGCAGCAGGTGGTGCCCGCCGAGCATGAGGTCTACAAGAACCTGGAAAGCCTGATGGCCCTGCAGGGGCAGATCTTCGTCGAGCGCGAGCAGGCCGCCCAGTCCCTGTACAACGATGCCCGGCTGAACATGCTCGGGCTGTTCGTGCTGTGCCTGCTGGCGGTGATCGCCGCCGCGTTGCTGGTGACCCGCAGCGTTACCCGGCCACTGGGCGGCGAGCCGGATGCCGCCGCGCGGGTGCTCAGCCAGATCGCCCAGGGCGACCTGACCATCGAGGTGCCGACCCACGCCAGCGCCGACGGCAGCGTGATGCTCAACATGCACCACATGCAGCAGAGCCTGAACAGCATGGTCAAGCATATCGCCGCCTCGGTGGAGCGGGTGGCCAGCTCCTCCGAAGAGCTCAGCGCGGTCAGCAGCCAGACCAGCAGCAGCCTGCAGTTGCAGGGCCTGGAAATCGAACAGGCGGCTGCGGCGGTCAACGAGATGACCGCCGCAGTGGACGAGGTGGCGCGCAACGCGGTGAGCACCAGCGAGGCCTCGAAAGTATCCGAGCAAACCGCCCAGCGTGGCCGTGAGCAGGTGCGCGAGACGGTCGCCTCGATCACTACGCTGGCCGACGGCGTCAACGATACCTCCGGGCGCATCCAGCAACTGGCCGGGCGCGTGCAGGACATCAGCACGGTGCTGGATGTGATCCGCAGCATCGCCGAGCAGACCAACCTGCTGGCGCTCAACGCCGCCATCGAAGCGGCCCGCGCCGGCGATGCCGGGCGCGGTTTTGCCGTGGTCGCCGACGAGGTGCGGGCCCTGGCCCATCGCACCCAGGTCTCGACCCAGGAGATCGAGCAGATGATCGGCAATATTCGTCAGGACACCGGCCAGGCGGTGACCGCCATGCTCAGCAGCAGCGAGTTGGTACACAGCACCCTGGAGGTGGCGCAGCGTGCCGGTGAAGCGCTGGAGGCGATCACCCAGTCGATCTCGCAGATCAACGAGCGCAACATGATGATCGCCAGCGCCACCGAAGAGCAGGCCCTGGTGGCCCGCGAGGTGGACCGCAACCTGGTGGGCATTCGCAACCTGTCCGAACAGGTGCTGCTCGGTGCGCAACACACCGACACCGCCGGCCATGACCTGGCGCAGATGGCCGGCAGCCTGAGCCAGACCGTGGCGCGCTTCAAGGTCTAGCTCCAGCCCCAGAACTGCAACCACCAGCCATGGCCCACGGCGGCGATGGCCAACAGCAGGCAAGCGCTGGCGCCGCAACGGCGCCAGCCACGGATGTGTTGCGCTGCCAGCAGCTTGCTCGCCAACAGCAGGCTCCAGCCCAAGGCCGCGATCAACAACGTGGCCCTGGCCGGCTGTACCCAGTCCAGCAGCAAGCCCTCAAAGCGCAGCAACTTCACCGTGGTGGCCGACAAGCCAAGGAACAGCCCCGCACCACCCAGGGGCGTCAGGCACAGGCTCAGGGGCCAATACAGGGCAGGATTGCCCGCCAGCCGCGCGGCCAGGCGCAGTAGGATCAGCAGCCCGCCGCCGAGCAGCAGGGCACTGCCACACAGGTACACGACGATGCAGAAACCGTCGAGCCAGCTGAAACTGTCGTTGAGTTGCGGGTAATGGGTCAGCAGCCACCAGGGCGCGTTGTCCTGTAGCGGCCAGAGCAGCTCATGCTCCACCAGCCAGTTGGCCAGCCATTGCTTGAGGGTGATGAACCAGGGGCTGACTGTCCATTGGAAGGCGCCCATGGCCAGGCCGATCACCCCGAACAGCAGCAAGCGGGTGTCCCAGGGCGAGGGGGTGTGGGTGGCCGCTTCAAGTATCTCCTGGTTGCTGGAACGGGCGATCAGCTGCACCGCGCCGCGTTGCCCGCTGCAGCGGCCACAGGCATGGCAATCACGGGCGCCGCGCATCCGCCGGATGTCCAGCAGCGGGGCGCAGTTGGGCGGTGGCAGGCGTGGCCCGGCGTTGGCTTGCCAGCGCTGTTCATCGACCTGAAAGTGCACCGGCGCCAGCCGCGCCAACAGGGCGAAGACCCCGCTGACCGGGCACAGGTAGCGGCACCAGATGCGCTTGCCGCGCACGAACAGCACACCGACCAGCACCGCCGCCAGGGTCGAGCCACCGAGAATCAGCAGCGCCGCCTGGGCGTAGTCATAGACGCTGATCAATTGGCCGTAGAGGGTGGTCAGGCAGAACGCCAGGGTCGGCCAGCCACCCCAGCGCAGCCAGCGTGGCACGCCCATGCCCCGGCCATACTGGCTGGCCCATTCGCTCAGCGCGCCTTCGGGGCAGAGCACGCCGCACCAGAGCCTGCCGAACAGCACGATCGACAGCAGCACGAATGGCCACCAGATACCCCAGAACAGGAACTGGGCGAACAGCGTCAGGTTGTCCAGCATCCGCGCCTGGCTATCCGGCAAGGGCAGCAGCGCCGGCAGCACCAGCAGCAGGGCATAGAACAGCACTACCGTCCATTGCAGCGTACGAATCACCCCGGCGTTGCGCCGCATGCCATCGCCCAGGCGCTGCAGCCAGCGGTTGCCCAGGCTCAGGCCGGACATGCTTGGGCGCCTGTTCTGCGTTGCAGCAGCCAGCAGCCGACACTCAGCCAGTAGCCGCAGAGCACCAGCAGGGTGAGGGCGCTGGGGCTGGCCCGGTAGCCGGCTATACCTGCGAGAAAACCGCCGACACCATGGCTGTCGCTGAGCCACAGGCTGCTGTCCCAGAGCGCATCACCGACCAGGGTATAGGCCATTTCCGGCAGGTCCATGGCCAGTAACTGGCCGCTGATGCGTTCGCTGGCACTGACCAGCAAGGCGGCGGCGAGCAACAGCAGAACGCCCTCGCTGAGGGCAAAGAAGCGTTGCCAGGACATCCATCGGCGACTGCCCTGCAACAGGGCGATGGTCAGGCCCGAGAGCACCAGCCCGGCAATGCCGCCAATAGCAAACAGGCCCAGTTGTGGCCCCTGCAGACGGGCGCCGGCGCCATACAGGAAGACCACGGTTTCGCTGCCTTCGCGGCTGACCGCAAGCATTGCCAGCAGCAACAGGCCGAGGCCGCCCTGACGCGTCAGTTGCCGGTCGGCCTGGCGCTGCAACTGGCCCTTGAGCGTACGCCCATGGCGATGCATCCAGCCGACCATCTGCACCATCAGCAGGCTCGCGACCAGCGCCAGGCCGGCCTGGAACCATTCGTTGGCGGCGCCGCTCATGGTCTCGCCGGCGTACAGGATCAGCACCGCCAGCAGGCCCGAGAGCAGCACGCCCAGGGCCACGCCCACCCAGAGAAAATTGAACAGGCGCCGGGCGCCTTGTTGCTGGCCGGCCCAGGCCTGGAGAATGCCGATCACCAGCAAGGCCTCGACGCTTTCGCGCCAGACGATGAACAGTGCTTGATTCATGAAGCCTCCTGCACGCGGGTTATTTGGCCAGGATGCCGCCTTCGGGCAACTGCGGATTGAACTCGTCGAAAAACGGATAGTGGCCGGGGCGCAGCGGGTGGATGACGACAAAGCTGGTCACCTCGGGCGACAGTACTTTCTCGACCCGCAGCGGCGTGCTTTCGAATTCCGCCGGGCCTTCGCCGAGGTTCTTCAGGACGATCTTGAAACGCTGCCCGGCTGGCACTTCGAGCAGGGCGGGGGTGAAGTGGCCGTCGCGCAGGATCAGCTCGAAGCTCGGCAACGGCGCGGCGCTCAGCGGCAAGGCCGCACAGGCGAGCAACAGGGCCAGGGCTTTCATTCAGTAACCGCCTTTCTTGCCGATCCCGGCATAGACGAACTCGTAGTGCAGTTCACAGCGTTCGAACCACGGCTCGACCCCGGTTTCCTTGTCGGTATGGCGGCCCAATGCACCATGGCCAGCCGGTGGCAGCAGGGTGAAGGTCAGCCGGTACTTGCCCGGGCCCTGGAGCTTGACGTTGTCGCCATAGTGCGGCCCGTCGTTGGCGACCATGGCGTGGAAATCGCCGCGGATGGGTGTGTCGCTGCCTTGCTTTTGCAGGCTGAAGGCGACGCTCAGGTAGGGCACGAAACTGCCTTCCTGAAAGCCCTGGCGATTGTTTTCGGTGGCCCGTACATCGGCTTCCAGGTGGATGTCGGAATCGGCGGTGGCGCGCATCATCCCGGCCGGGGCCATTTCGATCGGCTGCAGGTACACCGCACCGACCTCAAGGCCCGGGCACAATTGCGGCTCGCCAATGGGGTATTCCTTGGCGTGGGCAAGCGGGGCGATCAGGAGCAAGGCAAGAGGGAGCGAAAGGGCGCTACGCATGATGACGTCCAGGGCTGAGCAATGGGAGCCCGAGTCTAGGAAGCTTCTGTGCGAACAATAATGATTATTATCAATTTTACGGGATATCGGTCAGCGTCCTTGATCTGCATCAAGGGCAATGCCTGACCCGCGCAGTAGCGTGGAGGCTCGCCCATTGCCTGCCTGAGGCATTTCATGGCCAAGCCCTTTCCCATCAGCCCCAAGCACCCCGAGCGCATCTGCTGGGGGTGCGATCGCTACTGCGCGGCCAACGCCCTGGCCTGCGGCAACGGCGCCGACCGCACCATGCACCCGGCGGAAGTGTTCGGTGAGGACTGGAACGAGCAAGGTGATTACGGGCTGGCGTTGCCGGAGCAGCAGGGCCCCGCTCAGGATCAGGGGGCCACATAGGTGCACTGTTGTTCAGTCAAAACAGCTGTTGACGCTTATCCAGTTGCTGGTCGACCAGCCATTTGCCGTGCGCCAGTGATGCGTGCTGGGCGTTATCAAGGTCGGCCAGGTAGGCCATCTTCACCGGCAGCGACAAGCGCCGGCTGGTGTGGCCCTCGGGATCGGTAATCAGGCATCCGGCGTTGTAGGGCGTGGGGATGCCCGGGTGGGTTTCGACGCTGGCGGTGATGGTGTGGTTGCGATGCACGCATTGAAGGGTCTTCATCGTCCTTACCTCGCTGCTGTGGTATCGAAAGCGCACCAGTCAGGGCGCTTTTTCGGGTATACCACAGCAGCCGTGCGGCTGGATCCGGGCCGACGAACGTGACCGTCAGCGGAACGCCGGCACCACTTCGTTGATGAACAGTTCCAGGGACTTTCTCTTTTCGGCATGGGGCAGGCTGTTGTCGCACCAGAAGCTGAACTCGTCGACCCCCAGCTCCTGGTAGTAGCGGATGCGCGCGATGATTTCTGCCGGGGTGCCGATCATGGTGTTCTTGCGGATGTTGTCCAGTTCGAACTCCGGACGTTCCTTGAATTTCTCTTCCGGGCTTGGTGCCAGGAAGCCGTTGTTGGGTACCTGCTTGTTGCCGAACCAGGCATCGAAGGTCCGGTAGAAACGCGAGATGGCCTGGGCGCCGACTTTCCAGCCGTCGGCGTCATCCGCGGCATGCACGTGGGTGTGGCGTAGCACCATCAATTGCGGGCGCGGTACCTCGGGGTTGTTGGCCAGGGCTGCCTCGAACTTGTTCGTAAGGTCCAGGACTTCTTCATCGCCTTTCATCAATGGCGTGACCATGACGTTGCAGCCGTGCTTGATTGCGAAGTTGTGCGAGTCCGGATCGCGCGCGGCGATCCACATCGCAGGCATGGGCTGCTGGATCGGCTTGGGCACGCAGGTCGAGGTGGGGAATTTCCAGATCTCGCCATCGTGGGCGTAGTCGCCTTGCCACAAGGCGCGCACCACCGGCACCATCTCCCGCAGGGCCTGGCCGCCTTCGGACGCCGGCATGCCAGCGGCCATGCGGTCGAATTCGAACTGGTAGGCGCCGCGGGCCAGGCCCACTTCCATGCGCCCGTTGCTGATCACATCAAGCAGGGCGCATTCACCGGCCACCCGCAACGGGTGCCAGAACGGCGCAATGATGGTCCCGGCACCCAGGTGAATGGTGCTGGTGCGCGCCGCCAGGTAGGCCAGCAGCGGCATGGGGCTGGGCGAGATGGTGTATTCCATGGCGTGGTGTTCGCCGATCCATACGGTGCTGAAACCGCCGTCTTCGGCCATCAGGGTCAGTTCGGTGAGGTCTTCGAACAGCTGGCGGTGGCTGACCTGTTCATCCCAACGTTCCATGTGTACGAACAACGAAAATTTCATAACGCATTCCTCGGATCTTGTTGTAGGTCGCCTGTCGGATCAGGCGGCATGACTCTCGACCTGCGCCCTGCGCCTGTCGTAAGAATAGTGCGGCTCAGGCGAAGGCTGGCAGTTCGGCCATCTTGCCGCGGCAGTACACCAGCGGGCTGGGGGCTTGCTCGGGGACGATGAGGTTTTTCACCGCGCCGACCATGATCGCGTGGTCGCCGCCTTCATATTCGCGCCACAGCTCGCATTCGATGATTGCCGTGGCGTTGGCCAGCAATGGATTGCCCAGTGCGCTCAGGGTCCAGTCGATGCCCTGGGCCTTGTCTTTGCCTTTGCGCGCAAAGGCATAGGCTTCGGCCTGTTGGGCACCGGACAGCAAGTGGATGGCGAAGCGCTTGTTGCGGATCAGCACCGGGTAGGAGTCGGAGCTGTAGTTGGGGCAGAACAGCACCAGCGGCGGCTCCATGGACAGCGAGCTGAAGGCGCTGGCGGTCAGGCCGACGACCTGGCCGTCGTCGTCCAGGGTGGTTATCACCGTGACGCCGGACGGGAAGGAGCCCAGGACGTTCTTGTAGACGGTTGCGTCGATCATGGCGTGGTCCTCGGAAGCAGCGGTGGTCCGCGTTTTTGTTTGATGTGTCTGATGGTATACCGTAATACCTGATTTGCAAGTGGAATTTTAAGTCGCGACGAGTGGCCCAGGATTACGCTAAAGGCCAGTAAACACGGGGCTTACAGCGTTTTTCAAAGGAAAATGGCGAGGTCAAGATCAGATCAGTTGCAGGCAAAATAGCCGGATCAGTCTTGTGGAAAAGATGGAATACCATAATATGGTTCGCAGCTGAGAGGCCGTTTCGAACACTCCGCAAGCGGTTTCCTACAAAGATAAAAACAGAACCTTTCGAGCTTATTGCCCATGTCCCAGCCGTCTTCGCAACATCAGTTGATCGAAAACCATACGGTCGATTACGTACCGCCCACCGAGCGCCACGGCAAGGCGCGCGATCTATTCACCCTGTGGTTCAGCACCAACATCGCGCCGCTGCCGATTGTCACCGGGGCGATGGTGGTCCAGGTGTTCCAGCTCGACTTTTTCTGGGGAATGCTGGCGATCGTGCTGGGGCATCTGCTCGGGGGCATCGTCATCGCCCTGGCGTCGGCCCAGGGGCCGCAGATGGGCATCCCGCAAATGGTTCAGAGCCGCGGGCAGTTCGGCCGCTATGGCGCGCTGCTGATTGTGTTCTTTGCCGCCATCATCTATGTCGGTTTCTTTATTTCCAACATCGTCCTGGCTGGCAAGTCGATCCACGGCATTGCCCCGAGCGTGCCGATGCCGGCGGCAATCGTCATCGGCGCCCTGAGTGCCACGGCCATCGGTGTGATCGGCTATCGCTTCATACATACCCTCAACCGCATCGGTACCTGGGTGATGGGCTCGGCATTGCTGGCGGGCTTTTTGATGATCTTCGCCCAGGAGCTGCCGGCCGACTTCTTCAGCCGTGGCGGTTTCAACCTGTCGGGCTGGGTCGCAACCCTGTCGCTGGGGGTGATCTGGCAGATCAGCTTTTCCCCTTACGTGTCCGACTATTCACGTTACCTGCCGCGTGAAGTGGGCATCGCACGGCCGTTCTGGGCTACCTATTTTGGCGCGACCCTGGGCACCATCCTGTCGTTCGGCTTTGGTGTCGTTGCTGTGCTGGCCGTGCCAGAGGGGACCGAGGCGATGGCGGCGGTGGAGCAGGCCACCGGTTGGTTGGGGCCGATCCTGATGGTGTTGTTCCTGCTCAACATCATCAGCCACAACGCCCTTAACCTGTATGGCGCGGTGCTGTCGATCGTGACCTCGATCCAGACCTTTGCCAGCCGCTGGACGCCGAGCATCAAACTGCGAGTGGTGCTGGCCAGTGTGATTTTGCTGGGTTGCTGCCTGGTAGCGTTGAGCGCCTCGGCGGACTTCATCGGCCAGTTCATCGGCCTGATCCTGGCACTACTGCTGGTACTGGTGCCCTGGGCGTCGATCAACCTCATCGACTTCTACCTGATCAAGCGCGGCAACTATGACATTGCCTCGATCTTTCGTGCCGATGGTGGAGTCTACGGGCGCTTCAATGCCCATGCGATCATCGCGTATGCCTGCGGGATTGTGGTGCAACTGCCGTTTGCCAATACGTCGTTGTATGTCGGGCCGTATGCCAATCTGGTGGAGGGTGCGGACTTGTCGTGGCTGATCGGGCTGCTGGTGACGTGCCCGTTGTATTACTGCCTGGCGACCCGGGGGCGGGGTCAGCTGGTACAGATCCAATGCAGGAGCGGGCTAGACCCGCGATGAGGCCAATACAGCCAGCACATCAGGAGTTGCCTGGATTACGACCTCTGTGGGAGCTGGCCTTGCCAGCGATGGGGCCAGTACAGCCAGCACATCAGTGTTGCCTGGATTACGACCTCTGTGGGAGCTGGCCTTGCCAGCGATGAGGCCAGTACAGCCAGCACATCAAGTGTTGCCTGGATTACGACCGCTTCGCGCTCGATCGCTGGCAAGGCCAGCTCCCACAAGTCCGGCGTACACATATCCACTGTGGGAGCCAGTATCGAAAGGCCTTGATCAGAACTCGGTCGGCTGAATGATCTCGACCCAGTAATCATCCGGGTCCTTGATAAATGCCAGGTGCTTCATGCGGCCGTCGCTCAGGCGCTTCTGGAAGGCGACGCCCAGTTGCTCGAAACGCTCGCACGCTGCACGGATATCCGGCACCGAGATGCAGATATGGCCGAAACCGCGCGGGTCGGTGTTGCCGTTGTGGTAGGCAAAGTCGGCATCGTTCTCGGTACCGTGGTTGTGGGTCAGCTCGAGGATGCCAGGGATCGACTTCATCCACTCGGTGCGCTTGGCAGCATCCGCCGGAATCTGCGCCTTGTCGACCAGGGCGAGGAAGTACAGGCTGAACTCGGCTTGCGGGAAGTCGCGCTTCTCCACCAGGCTGAAGCCCAGGACGCGGGTGTAGAAGTCCAGGGACTTGGCAACGTCCTTGACTCGCAGCATGGTGTGGTTGAAAACGAAGTTGTGGGTCGCGGCATCCGGTTGCGCGGTGACACCGGGGAGGGTGTCGAGATGGTTCAGGCTCATGGGCTCTCCGCATTTGAGGCTGGCAACAGCGCTGCCAGCAAAACAGTCAGGGCGTCATGATACGGAACTGAAGCGATTGCGCAAACGATTTGCGCCCCGCCTTTGTGGGGCGGGGCGCAAGAATTAGAAGCCCGCCGAAGCGGGCGTATGGGGCGCTAGTCCGTTAGCAGCCTTCATCCTGATCCAGTCGATGTGAAAAATGTGTGAAGGTGTTTTCTACTTGCGCAACCAGCTGTCGACTGTCTTGGCACCGTACTGTTCCTTCCAGGCTTTCAGCCCGCGGTGGTTGCCGCCTTTGGTCTCGATCAGCTCGCCGGTGTGCGGGTTTTCATAGACCTTTACCACCCGTGCGCGACGCTGTTTGGGCGCGCTGACCGAGCCTTTATGGGCGGCTTTGGGGTCGAGGATGGCAATAATATCGCGCAGGCCCTTGTCGTAGTGTTTCATCAGGTCGACAAGTTTTTTCTCGAACTCGATTTCACGCTTGAGGCCGGCGTCCTTTTTCAGCGCCTCCAATTGCGCCATTTGTTCCTGAAGGGCCTTTTCGGCTGCGCGGAACTCTGCAAGTCTGGACACTGTCATCACTCCTTTAAGTCTGCAGTGGCCCGGCATGCGTGAAGATCAGCAACATTCTGTATAACGCAGCCGCCACCGGGTTGGGCACAACATCGCACTAATTAAGAGTGTAGTAGTCGGTGCGCAGCGGGTAAACATTAAACTTTTATATTGCTGGTTATGGAACTTTCTTAATTACGCCTCCTCCCCGCGTAAAGAACTAGTGGGTGCTGGGGTTGGTGCCTTAGACCATGGTCCAATGGCCCGTTCCAGAGCGGTTGCGAGATGATGAACGGTCAACGTCGACTGTCGTCGGCGCTGGGAGCATTGTCGGCGCCGGGATCTGCGCCGGCTGTTTTTTGCCTTTCTTTCGGATTTCGCTTCTCATGTTTGCCCCATACCCTCTCGCGCCCGGGCGCAGCCTTGTTGGCCTGCTCGCGATGTTTGCTGCTGTCTCGACTCAGGCCGCTGGTTTTCTAGAAGACAGCAGCGCCAAAGTCGAAGCACGCAACGTCTACTTCAACCGTGACTTCCGTGATGGTCATACCAGTTCCAATCAGGGCGGATCGAAACGTGAAGAGTGGGCCCAGGGCTTTATTCTGAATGTACAGTCCGGCTATACCGAAGGCACTGTAGGATTTGGTGTTGATGCATTGGGTATGCTCGGGTTTAAACTCGACTCCAGCCCGGCCGACAGTAACAGTGGTCTGTTGCCGTCCAGCGGGCACGATCCGCGTCGTTCGGTAGACCAGTACGCGAAGATGGGTGTGGCCGGCAAGATGCGTTACTCGCAGACCGTGCTCAAGGTCGGTTCGATGTTGCCGGACATGCCGTTGCTCAAGTACAACGACGGCCGTTTGCTGCCGACCATGTTCCAGGGCGCGATGCTGACCTCGGAAGAGTTCAAGGACCTGAAGTTCACCGTGGCGCGCCTGGACAAGTACACCGCCCGGGACTCTACCGACCGCCAGGACATTCGTGTTCACTGCAAGAACAAACGCTACGCCTGCGATACCACGGCCGATCATTTCGACATGGCCGGCGTCGACTACAAGTTCAACGATCGCCTGAGTGCGCAGTATCAGGTGGCCAAACTTGAAAACATCTACCGTCAGCACTTCTTTGGCCTGGTCGCCAGCCAGCCGCTGAGTGTCGGCAGCCTGTCGGCAGACCTGCGCTTGATCAAGAGCGATGACATCGGCCGCGCGCGTGCCGGCGATATCGATCACCGCGCCTTCAGCGGCATGCTCGGTTATAGCCTGGGCGGGCACAAGATCAGCGCCGGCTGGCAGCGCATGTACGGCGAGAATGCCATGCCATACCTGGATGGCAGCAACCCGTACCTGGTCAACTATGCCCAGGTCAACGACTTCGCTGCGGCCCAGGAGCGTTCCTGGCAGCTGCGCTACGATTACGACTTCAAGGCCATGGGTGTACCGGGCCTGAGCTTCTTTACCCGCTACATCAACGGCGACCATATCAAGGTCCCGGGCAGCCTGGCCGAGGGCAAGGAGTGGGAACGCGACAGCGAGCTCAAGTACCAGATCCAGAGCGGCACCTTCAAGGATGTCAGCGTACGCCTGCGTAACTCGACCTACCGCAGCAACTACGAGAAGTATGCCCGTGACATGGACGAAACCCGGGTGATCGTCAGCTACAACTTCTCGATCTTCTAACCAACAGTACGTTGCCATTGCGCGCCGGCCAGCCGACTATAGGGGCTGGCCGGGCCATGGAAACGACGTGCGATGAAACAACTGCTGTTGATTGGGATCGGGCCGGGCAATCCGCGCCAGATCACCCTTGAAGCCATCGACGGGCTCAACCGTGCCCAGGTGTTCTTCGTGCTCGACAAGGGCGCGGTCAAGGATGAGTTGCTGCAACTGCGCAAAAACATCCTTGAGCGTTTTGTCGATCGGCCCGGGTACCGCCTGGTGCAGGTCGACGACCCGCTGCGCGATGGCGCGGCCAGCGACTATGTCGGCGCGGTGCAGGCGTGGCACCAGCAGCGTGCAGCGCTGTATGCCAACCTGATCGACAACGAACTGGCTGACGGCGAATGCGGCGCTTTCCTGCTCTGGGGCGAGCCGACGCTGTATGACAGCACCCTGCGCATTCTTGAGTTGGTACAGGCCGCAGGCTTGCCGCTGAGCCTTGAAGTGATCCCCGGCATCAGCAGCGTCCAGGCCCTGGCCGCCGCTCACCGCATCCCCTTGAACCGTATTGGTGAACCCCTGACCGTGCTGCCCGGGCGGCGCCTGGCTGAACAGCCACGCATCGACAACCTGGTGGTCATGCTCGATGGCCAGTGTGCCTTTGCGGCGCTGGATGACCCGCAGTTGCACATCTACTGGGGCGCTTACCTGGGCACCGCCGACCAGATCCTGATTGCCGGGCCGTTGCTTGCGGTCAAGGCGCAGATCCTCGCCGCCCGAGAACAGGCGCGGGCGCGCAAGGGCTGGATCATGGACACTTATCTGCTGCGTCGGCCGCTGTAGCCAGGCGGTTCTTGGCCTCGATCCACTGGGCCATGTACTGGGTGCTCTTGTGCTGGTGGTGACGGAGCATGGCGCCGGTGAAGTTGAACAGCCGGTGCTGGTCGAGGTCGGCCAGGGCGTATTCGATCCGTTCGACCAGGGCGCTGGCGTGCTGGCGTCGGTCGTAGCGTGCGCTGAGCAAGCGGCGCGCGTCCTGCTGAGCCTGGTTCCAGCGCGTTTCATCGCTGTACAGCGTTGCTGCGGCTTCGGCCAGGCCTTCGGCGGTGTCGGCGATCGCCCCAGGCCAGGGCAGGGCGCCATGCATGGCTTCGGCGCCGATGGGGGTGGTGACGCTGGGCGTGCCGCATTGCATGGCATCGGTAAGCTTGCCCTTGATCCCGGCGCCAAAGCGCAGCGGTGCCAGGCAGATGCGCGCGTTGCTCATCACTTGCAGGGCGTCTTCGGCCCAGTTCATGATGTGAAAGCCTTCGCCCGGTTTATGCAGGGCGGTGGCCTTGGGCGGAGTGTAGGCGCCGTAGATATGCAACTGCGCTTGCGGCAGGCGCCGACGGATCATCGGCCACAGGCTGTTCTTCATCCACAGCACGGCATCCCAGTTCGGTGCATGGCGAAAGTTGCCGATGCTGAGGAAATGCGCACGCTCGGCGAATGGTTTGAACGGCTCGCTGGGCGCATCGAGCATCAACGGGCACCAGTGCAGCAGGTGCTCGGGCACGCCGAAGCCATTGAGCAGCAGGTCGATCTCGACATCGGAGATCATCAGGCTCAGATCGCTGCGGTAGATGGCGGCGAGTTCGCGCAAGGTCAGGTCGGCGCTGGCCATCTGCCGATAGAGGTCGGGGCCGGACGTGTTGAATAGCGCGCGAAAGTCATTCGGGTCCAGGCCCTCGACCAGGCGCCTGCGCAGCAATTGCTGACGGGCATCGCGCAGGCTTTGCAGGTCGGAGGTTTCCAGCACGCGCAGGGCGTTGGGGCAGTGTTTTTCGACGCGCCAGCCGAACTGCTCTTCCATCATGAAACGGTCGAACAGCACCACGTCCGGGGCCAGTTCGCTGACAAAGCGGTCGAAGCTGCTGTCGTTGAGGGCGATGGCCTGTTCGGCAATGCCCAGGCTGGCCAGGTCGGCCTTGTGCTCGCCGATGGCTGCGGGGCTGCTGAAGGTAATGCGCCAGCCGCGCTGCACGGAGCTTTCAAGGATCTGCATCATGTGCGAGCCGGCAGCTGATGAGCGTGGCTCGGGCCAGACGTAGCCTATGACCAGGACGTTGAGGGCGCGGGTGAGCATGGCGATCGGGGACCTTGGCAAAAGCGCGTATTAAAGCAGATTCCACCTCCACTTATCCTTGAACTGCCGGGAGAATGCCCTGCACTGTGTCACGCAACTGATCAATGCTGAACGGCTTGGCGATCTGGTGCATGCCAGCCGGCACCTCCAGGTTGTCGCCATAGCCACTGGCAAACAGCACCGGCAATGCCGGGCGCAACTTCCGGGCCTCGACGGCCAAGGCCTTGCCGTCCATGTCCGGCAGGCCGACATCGGTCATCAGCAACGCCAACGGTTGTTGCAGATCTTTCAATGTCTTCAGTGCCGCTTGAGCATCGGCAGCTTCGAGCACCTGATAGCCAAGCTCTACCAGCACCTCGACCGTCAGCATGCGCACGATAGCGTCATCTTCGACGACGAGCAGGGGCTGGGGTGTCTGCGCCATGGTGGGTTTCCTGTACAAAAAGTCTGTGCATTATCTGTAAGCCGGGCACGCCTTGAGGTTCCCTCTACGCTGGATAAAGCTTCCCGAATGAGCAGCATAGCGGTCTATCAGAAAGCAGGGAACGTTTGCGCAAGGTACCGCTCAAATGCTGGCTAAATGCCCTACCAGAATGGCCAAAGGCGTTTAGACTCGGAGTAGGAAAGGCTGGCAGAGTGGCCTCTCCAGCGGAAAACAGAACGATTATTCGAAAATCCACCACACTCTTTCGTTTGCTTCCTTTGCTCGGGCGTCTTGAGATGATTCAACCAGCCTCAATCGATCAGCGTAGCTTCCGTAAACTGTTGGCCCGCAACATCGGCCTGCCCCTGGGGGTTGGACTGCTCAGTGCCGTGGTGTTCGTGACCATCATCAGTTACCTGTTGTCGGCGATCCAACGGGTCGAGCATACCGACCGGGTGATCAACAATGCCAACGAGACGATCAAGCTCTCGATCGACATGGAAACCGGCATGCGCGGCTTCCTGCTCACCGGCGAAGAGCGCTTCCTGGACCCCTATGCAGTGGCCAAGCCGCAGGTGATGGTCGGGATCAAAGGCCTGGAGCAACTGGTGGCTGACAACCCGCAACAGGTCGATCGCCTGGAACGTGTGCTGGGCCTGCAGGAAGAATGGAACGCCTTCGCCAACACGATGATCAGCCTGCGCCGTGACAACGGCAATTATCGCCAGGCTATCGGTTCGGGGCGGGGCAAGCGCCTGACTGATCAGATCCGCAAGGAATTCGACGCGTTCATTGCCATGGAGCAACAGTTGCGGGTGGCACGCAACGACAAGGTCAATACCACCACCCTGGTGTCGATCTCCGTGTACCTGGTGTTTGTCATCCTGCTCAGCGCCCTGCTGGCCTACCTGGGCCGCCGCGACCTGTTGGCGCTGTCCAGCCGCTATGCCAGCAGCCTTGAGTCGCAGCAACGTGCCAACCAGCGCCTGGAGCGCCAGGCCTGGTTGCGTACCGGGCAGACCGAGCTGGCCGGCCAGGTACTGGGACAGTTGACCCTGCCGATGCTCGGCAACAATATCCTGCGCTTCTTTGCCGGTTACCTGGGCAGCGCCGTGGGTGCCCTGTATGTCCGCGACGAGCACGGTGGGTTGCGCCGGATGGCCAGCTACGGGCTGTCAGCCGAACAGGCTGCGCAGGATCAGGTCGTCGGCAGCCAGGAAGGTATTCTGGCCCAGGCAGTGATTCAGGAGCGCCTGCTGCGCCTGGACGATCTGCCGGCTGATTATTTCAAGGTCAGCAGTGGCCTGGGCGAGGGTTTGCCACGTAGCGTGCTGGTGATCCCGACCCGCAACGACGGGCAAGTCAATGGCGTGGTCGAACTGGGCTTTTTGCGCAGCCTGGATGAGCGCGAGCTGGAGTTCCTCGAGCTGGTTGCCGGCAACCTGGGCACCTCGATCGAAAGCGCGCGCTACCGCCAGCGCCTGCAAGAGGTGCTGGCTGAAACCCAGCAGCTCAACGAAGAGTTGCAGGTCCAGCAGGAAGAGCTGAAAACGGCCAACGAGGAGCTTGAAGAACAGTCGCGGGTACTCAAAGAGTCCCAGGCCCACCTGGAAATCCAACAGGCCGAGCTTGAACAGACCAACGAGCAACTGGCCGAGCGCACCGAAGCGCTGGCCGAACAGCGGGATGTCCTGGATCGCAAGAACGGCGAGCTGAACGAGGCCCAGGTCGAGCTGCAGGAGCGCGCCGAAGAGCTGCAGCGCTCAAGCAAGTACAAGTCCGAGTTCCTCGCCAACATGTCCCACGAGCTGCGTACGCCGCTCAACAGTTCACTGATCCTGGCCAAGTTGCTGGCCGAGAACGCCGAAGAGAATCTGACCGACGAGCAGGTCAAGTTTGCCGAGTCGATCTATTCGGCGGGCAATGACCTGCTCAACCTGATCAATGACATCCTCGATATCGCCAAGGTCGAGGCCGGCAAGCTTGAAGTGCGTCCGGAAACCACCCACGTGGCGCGACTGACCGAAGGCTTGCGCACGCTGTTCGAGCCGCTGGCCAATGAGAAGCAGCTGGGCTTCACCGTCTCGGTCGAGCCGCAGGTGCCGCCGACCCTGTACACCGACCGCCAGCGCCTGGAGCAGATCCTCAAGAACCTGCTGTCCAACGCCGTGAAGTTCACCGAGCGCGGCGAGGTGAGCCTGAGTGTTGGCTGGCAGGCCGGCGCGGGTATCGTTTTCTCGGTGCGCGACAGCGGCATCGGGATTGCCGCCGATCAGCAGCAGAGCATTTTCGAAGCGTTCCACCAGGCCGACGGCACCACCAACCGCCGCTATGGCGGCACCGGCCTCGGCTTGTCCATTTCACGGGACCTGGCGCAGCTGCTTGGCGGCCAGATCAGCGTCGACAGCAGCCTGGGCAAGGGCAGCGTGTTCAGCTTGACCCTGCCGGAGCGTTACGAGCCGATTGTTGATCAAGGCCCGGCGGTGATCGTGCATCAGCCAGCCGTGGTGGTCGCCGCCCCCGCGCCTGAAGTTGAGCCAGCGTCATGCCAGGCGCCGGGTTTTGCCGACGACCGCGACCAGGCGCCGTTCAGCAACCGCTGCATCCTGGTGATCGAGGACGAGCCGAATTTTGCCCGCATCCTCTACGACCTGGCCCATGAGCTGGGCTACAGCTGCCTGGTCGCCCAGGCTGCCGACGAGGGCTTTGAGCTGGCGGCAAGCTTCATCCCCGACGCGGTGTTGCTGGACATGCGCCTGCCGGATCATTCCGGGCTGACCGTGCTGCAGCGGCTCAAGGAGCAGGCCAGTACCCGGCACATTCCGGTGCATGTGATCTCGGTCGAGGACCGGGTCGAGGCAGCGCTGCACATGGGCGCCATTGGCTACGCGGTAAAACCGGCCACCCGTGAAGAACTCAAGCAGGTGTTCGCCCGCCTTGAAGCCAAGCTGACCCAAAAGCTCAAGCACATCCTGCTGGTCGAGGATGACGACCTGCAGCGCGAGAGCATCGCCCGCCTGATCGGCGACGAAGACATCGAGATCACCGCCGTGGGCATGGCCCAGCAAGCCCTGGACCTGCTGCGCGAGAATATCTACGACTGCATGATCATCGACCTCAAGCTGCCGGACATGCTCGGCAACGAATTGCTCAAGCGCATGTCCGACGACGACATCCGCGCGTTCCCGCCGGTGATCGTCTACACCGGGCGCAACCTGACCCGCGAAGAAGAGGCCGACCTGCTCAAGTACTCGCGCTCGATCATCATCAAGGGCGCGCGCTCGCCTGAGCGCCTGCTCGATGAAGTGACGCTGTTTCTGCACAAAGTCGAATCCACGTTGTCCCATGAGCGACAGCGCATGCTCAAGACCGCGCGCAGCCGCGACAAGGTCTTCGAAGGGCGCAAGCTGCTGCTGGTGGATGACGACGTACGTAACATCTTTGCCCTGACCAGCGCCCTGGAGCACAAGGGGGCGATTGTCGAGATCGGGCGCAATGGCCGCGAAGCCATCGAGCGCCTGGAGCTGCACGAGGACATCGACCTGGTGCTGATGGACGTGATGATGCCGGAGATGGACGGCTATGAAGCCACCCGCCTGATCCGCAAGGACCCGCGCTGGCGCAAGCTGCCGATCATCGCCGTCACCGCCAAGGCGATGAAGGATGACCAGGAGCGTTGCCTGCAAGCCGGGGCCAACGACTACCTGGCCAAGCCCATCGACCTGGACCGCCTGTTCTCGCTGATCCGTGTCTGGCTGCCGCAACTGGAGCGAATTTGAGTATTGAACGCAACACCGATATTGAAATCCGGCTGTTGATCGAGGCGATCTACCTCAAGTACAGCTACGACTTTCGCGATTACTCCGGCGCCTCGATCAAGCGCCGGATCCAGTACGCCTTGCGTCAGTTCGACTGCAAGACCGTCTCGGCCCTGCAGGAGCGGGTGCTGCACGATTCGGGCATGTTCATGCAGTTGCTGCAGTTCCTGACCATCCCGGTCAGCGAGATGTTCCGCGACCCCGAGCACTTGCTCGCGGTACGCCAGGAAGTGGTGCCGCTGCTGCGCACCTGGCCGTCGATCAAGATCTGGATCGCTGGCTGCAGTACCGGCGAGGAGGTCTATTCGATGGCCATCCTGCTGCGTGAGGAGGGCTTGCTGGAACGCACCATCATCTATGCCACCGACATCAACCCCAGCTCCCTGGAGAAAGCCAAGCAGGGCATCTACAGCATGCAGAACATGCGCCTGTATGCCGAAAACTACCGCAAGGCAGGCGGGCGGGGCGAGCTCAGCGACTACTACACCGCGGCCTATGGCAACGCCATCGTCGACAGCAGCCTGCGCGACAACGTGACCTTCGCCGACCATAGCCTGGCGACCGACAGCGTGTTCTCCGAAACCCAGTTGATCTCCTGCCGCAACGTGCTGATCTACTTCAACAAGACCCTCCAGGACCGCGCCTTCGGCCTGTTCCACGAGTCGCTGTGTCATCGCGGCTTCCTGGTGCTGGGCAGCAAGGAAACACTGGACTTCTCGGCCTATTCCGACAAGTTCGAGGCGCTGGTCAAGCCCGAACGGATCTACCGCAAATCATGAACGGGGTCCAGGCGATTGCCCTTGGCGCCTCGGCAGGGGGCGTCACTGCCTTGCTCACGGTGTTGCACGCCTTGCCGCCAGCGTTTCGCATTCCGATGCTATGTGTGCTGCACCTGCCGGACGACCGCCATAGCCACCTGGCCGAGGTTCTTGGCCGAAGGCTCAAATGCCCGGTGCATGAAGCCCGTGACAAGGAGGACATCGCTCCCGGCACCCTCTACGTCGCCGGGCCGGGGTATCACCTGTCAGTGGAACGCGACCACAGCCTGTCGTTGAGCCAGGAAGAACGCGTGCATTTTTCCCGGCCGTCGATCGACGTGTTGTTCGAGTCGGCGGCCGACGCCTACGGCCCGGGCCTGCTCGGGGTGCTCCTGACCGGCGCCAATGAAGACGGTGCCCACGGCCTGGCACGGATCAAGCAACAGGGCGGGCGCACTGTCGTGCAGGACCCCTCGCAGGCGCAAGCGTCGACCATGCCGCGTGCGGCGCTGGCGTTGCACCAGCCCGACTACATACTCCCCTTGAATGGCATCGGGCAATTGCTCGCCAGCCTGGAAGCCCCTGAATGCTAAGGCACATACAAGCAAAACTGCTGATCGTCGATGACCTGCCAGAGAACCTGCTGGCCCTGGAGGCATTGATCAAAGGCGAAGACCGCGAGGTGCACCAGGCCCAGTCTGCCGACCAGGCCCTGGCGCTGTTGCTCGAACACGAGTTCGCCCTGGCGATCCTTGATGTGCAAATGCCCGGAATGAACGGCTTCGAACTGGCCGAGCTGATGCGCGGCACCGAGAAGACCAAGAACATTCCCATTGTCTTTGTCAGCGCCGCCGGGCGCGAGATGAACTACGCCTTCAAAGGGTATGAAAGTGGCGCGGTGGATTTTCTGCACAAGCCCCTGGACAGCCTGGCGGTCAAAAGCAAGGTGACGGTGTTCGTCGACCTGTTCCGCCAGCGCAAGGCCCTTGGTCAGCAACTGGAAGCCCTGCAGCGCAGCCGCGAGGAGCAGGAACAGCTGCTGGCGCAGTTGCAGGTCACCCGCCGCGAGCTCGAACATGCTGTGCGCATGCGCGATGACTTCATGTCGATCGTCTCCCATGAAGTGCGCACGCCGTTGAACGGCCTGATCCTGGAAACCCAGCTGCGTAAGTTGCACTTGGCCAAGGGCAACGCCGATGCCTTCACCCTGGACAAGCTGCGCGCCATGGTCGAGCGTGACGAGCGGCAGATCAACAGCCTGATCCGCTTGATTGAAGACATGCTCGACGTCTCGCGGATCCGCACCGGCAAGCTCTCCATACGCCCTGGCCAGTTCGACCTGGGGCAATTGGTCGGCGGCTTGATCGAAAACTTCCAGGCCCAGGCCGTGGCCGCCGAGTCGCAGCTCGAATTCAACGCGGGTGTCACGCTGGCGGGGATGTGGGATGAGTTCCGGATCGAGCAGGTGGTCGCCAACCTGCTGACCAACGCCCTGCGCTACGGGGCGAAAAAACCGGTGCAGGTGCGCACCTTCGAGCAGGGCGGCATGGCCTGTGTGGAGGTGCGCGACCATGGCATCGGCATCAGTGAGCACAACCAGCAGCGGATCTTCCAGCAGTTCGAACGGGTCGCCTCCAGCCAGAGCAGCGCGGGGCTGGGCCTTGGCCTGTATATTTCCGAGCAGATCGTCCTGGCCCATGGCGGCAGCATCGGCGTGCACAGCGTCGAGGGTGAGGGCGCGACCTTTACCGTGCGTCTGCCGCTGCCGCAGGCATTGCGTGAAAATGGCCGGTCGCAGGCAACCTCTGCCTGAGGCCAGGGTCGTATGGCGATGTTATCGAGCATTTTAGAGAGCAAGGCATTGGCATGAGTGAAGATGCGCAGGACGTCGTACTGGTGGTCGAAGACGAGCCGGTGATTCGCATGGTTCTCGAGGACTACCTCAAGGGTGAGGGTTACCACGTGCTGGTGGCGCAAGACGGCAAGCAGGCCTTCGATATTCTGGCGCGCAAGCCGCACCTGGACCTGATCGTCACTGACATGCGTTTGCCGGGCGGGATCTGCGGGGTACAGATCGCCGAGCCCGCCGTCAAACTGAGGCCGGACTTGAAGGTGATCTTCATCAGCGGTTACCCGGCAGAAATCCGCGAATCAGGCAGCCCGATCGCCTTCACGGCGCCAATCCTGGCCAAGCCGTTTGACCTGGACAGCCTGCGTGACCAGATTCAGGAGCTGTTGCGCTAGTGTCCTGGTGACACTTCCCACGCTATCCCTCACAGGTGGCTGATTTCCCTCACCGTGCAAAAAGCGTCCGATAGCTACCTTGTGAATCGCCACAGGGAACAGGCGCTGCGCTTTATCGTCCGGCAGGGGGACGCCACCAGTACCGGTGGTGAGGCACGTGGTGGTTGTACACAACATCCGCTAGGTGGTCGGGCCATTGCACGAATCGGCGACCCGTCTATTGCCCGCGCTGTCGGTCGCATCGTGCCATCGGGAGACAGCTACCTGCCACTGGAACCCGAGTCCCAAGCCTGCATCGACGCCCATGGCATTCCCTACAGCGCCTGGTGACTCATGCCATCGAATTCAGGCTTTCACCGCGCAAGGTCCGCTCGATCCCGCCCAACAGCATGCTTTCCATCAGCGCCAGGCCCTGGGCCTGGGGCAGTTGCGAGGCTTGCAGCCAGCCAGGCAGGCTGTTGAGCAAGTTGGCGATGACATGGGCAGTGACTTCAAGTGCCTTGCCGCGCAAGGTTGCCTTGGGCACTAACAGACGCAGCAGAGCGCTTTCATACTGTTGACGTAATTGGCCGATGTGAACCTGTTGCTCAGCACTCAGGCAGCACAAGTCACGCTCGGCCAGACGAAACTGCAGCGGCCGCTCGGCATGCAAGCCCCAGTGGGCGGCAATCACCTCGCCCAAGGTCTGCTGCTGGGCTCGACGTCCCGGGTTGAGCGTGGCCAACAACTCCTCGAACAGCTCTTCGATCAGATCGAACAGCAAGTGCTGTTTGCTCGGAAAGTGGTGGTACAAGGAGCCTGCCGTCAGCCCCAGGTGCGCGGCCAGTTCACGCATGCTGACCTGGCCGAACCCCTTCTCGGCGAACAACTCCAGGGCCTTGTCACGCCGCTCTTCAAAGTTCGCACAGCGCAAAGCGGCGTCCATGGCAGGGCTCCCTAGTAGGTGAAGAAACCGCGACCGCTCTTGCGCCCCAGGTAGCCGGCGGCAACCATTTCCTTGAGCAGCGGAGCAGGGCGGTATTTGCTGTCGTTGTAGCCTTCGTGGAAGGCTTCGATGATTGCCAGCAGGGTGTCCAGGCCGATCAGGTCGGCCAGGGCCAGCGGGCCGATCGGCTGGTTGCAGCCCAGGCGCATGCCGGTGTCGATGTCTTCGGCGCTGGCCAGGCCTTCCTGGAGGACGAAGATCGCTTCGTTGATCATCGGCACCAGGATGCGATTGACCACAAAGCCCGGGCGGTTGCCGGCACTGATCGGCGTCTTGCCGACTTTCTCGGTCAGGGCCAGAGCCTTGGCGTAGGTGGCATCACTGGTTTGCAGGCCGCGAATGATCTCGACCAGGGCCATCATCGGCACCGGGTTGAAGAAGTGCACGCCAATAAAGCGCTCAGGCAGGCCGACCGCCGCGCCCAGTTGGGTGATTGACAGCGACGAGGTGTTGGTGGCAATCACGCACTGGTCGCTGACGCTGGCGGCGATCTGCTTAAGGATGCGCAGCTTGAGCTCGAGGTTTTCAGTGGCGGCCTCAATGACCAGCCCGGCCTGCTGCAGCTGCCCGTAGTCGGTGCTGGTGCGAATCCGCACCAGCGCCGCTTCGGCGTCTTCAGCGGTGAGGGTCTGCTTGCTGACCTGGCGCTCGAGGTTCTTGCGCAAGGTGGCGACGCCGCGCTCCAGGGCCGCGTCGGTCACATCGATCAGGGTGACCTGGTAACCGGCCAGCGCACAGACCTGGGCAATACCGTTGCCCATGGTGCCGGCGCCGATCACGGCAATATTTTCAATACTCAACTTAAACTCCTTGCTCAAACGCGTTCGAAGACGATGGCGATGCCCTGGCCGCCACCGATGCACATGGTTGCCAGAGCGTAGCGGCCCTGAATGCGCTGCAGTTCATGGATGGCCTTGGTGGCGATGATAGCGCCCGTGGCGCCGACCGGGTGCCCCAGGGAAATGCCCGAACCGTTGGGGTTGACCTTTTCCGGGTCGAAGCCCAGTTCACCGGCGACTGCACAGGCCTGTGCGGCGAAGGCTTCGTTGGACTCGATCACATCGAGGTCGGCGACGCTGAGGCCGGCCTTGTCCAGCACCTTGCGGGTTGCCGGTACCGGGCCCAGGCCCATCAGTTCGGGCTCGACGCCAGCGTGGGCGTAGGCTACCAGGCGCGCCAAAGGCTGCAAGTTATGGCGTTTGACGAAGTCACCGGTAGCCAGCACCAGTGCCCCAGCACCGTCGTTCAGGCCACTGGCGTTGCCGGCGGTGACGGTACCGTCTTTCTTGAACACGGCCTTCATGCCAGCGAGCTGCTCGGCGGTTACTTCGCCGCGTACGTGCTCGTCGACCTCGAAGCGTACCGGGCCTTTGCGGCTGGGAATCTCGATCGGCACGATCTGGCTGGCGAAGCGGCCTTCGGCGATGGCGCGGGCGGCGCGGCGCTGGCTGGTCAGGGCCAGTTCATCCTGCATCTGGCGGGTGATGCCATTGCGCTCGGCAACGTTCTCGGCGGTGATGCCCATATGAAAGCCGGCGAACGGGTCGTGGAGGATGCCGAGCATATAGTCGACGCCCTGCAGATCACCCATGCGCGCACCCCAGCGGGCTTGCGGCAGCAGGTAAGGGCCGCGGCTCATGGATTCGGCGCCAGCGGCGACAACCGCTTCGGCATCGCCCAGCAGCAGGCTTTGCGCGGCTGAAACGATGGCCTGCAGGCCCGAGCCGCACAGACGGTTGACATTGAAGGCCGGGGTTTCCTTGGGAATACCGGCGTTCATCGCCGCGACCCGGGCCAGGTAAGCGTCGCGCGCCTCGGTCGGAATGACGTTGCCCATGACCACATGGCCGATCTGTTCGGGTGCCACACCGGCGCGCTCGATGGCGGCGCGGGTCACGCTGCTGGCCAGATCCGCCAGGGGCAGGTCCTTGAGGGCGCCGCCGAAGCTGCCGATGGCCGAGCGTACGGCGCTGACTACGTAGATGTCCGGGGTATTCATGATCGACTCCAGTGTGCGAAAGCGTGGCGTGGCGGGGCTGGCGTCTGCCAGAATGCTGCCCACGGCCACCTTCAGGTTGGCTTTGAGTCTAGGCAAAGCCTGCGGGCGGGCCTATGCCATAACTGTCCAGTGACACTGGTATTTTTTGCCACACCCTTGCGGAAACCGCCATGCGGGAAAACGATACAGTCGCCGTTTACTTCGTCCATACCATGCTCCATGCCCTGCGCGCCCAGCCTGAGCGGGCCGTCGCGCTGCTGGTCGAAGCCGGTATCGATCCGGCAGTGCTGCAAGCGCCCGCCGCGCGTGTGCCGGCGCCGACCTTTGCGCGCTTGTGGTTGTTACTGATCGAGGCCCTGAACGATGAGTTTTTCAACCTCGACAGCCATGGCATGCCGCAGGGCAGTTTTGCCCTGATCTGCCGCGGCCTGATCCAGGAGCCAACCCTGGAAAAGGCCCTGCGCCAGTGCCTGAACAACTTTGCGCTGTTCTTGCGCGATATTCGCGGGCAATTGACGGTCAGGGGCGCACGCGCGGTGATCAGCCTGCGCACCGCCATCGACGACCCGCTGACACGGGTGTATGCCGAAGAAACCTTCCTCGCGCTGGTGATCAGCCTGCTGTGCTGGCTGGCGGGGCGGCGAATCGTGATTGACCGCACGGCGCTGACCGACAGGCGCCCGGCCCAGGAGGATGATCCGTTACTCTGGGGCGCCAACGTGCAACTGGGCAGTGGCCACACCGAGATCGAATTTGCGGCTGAATACCTGCGCTTGCCGGTGGTCCAGGACCTGACGGCATTGAAGACCTTCCTGCGCAGCGCCCCGCAATGGTTGGTAATCCGCTACCGCAACCAGAATGGCCAGGTGGCCCAGGTGTATCGCTACCTGCGTGCCCGCCAGTACGGCCAGTGGCCGACCCTGCTGGCCATGGCCGAGCGCCAGGGTTTGAGCCCCAGCAGCTTTCGCCGCCAACTGGAGCGTGAAGGCCGCTCGTACCAGCAGATCAAGGACGAGGTGCGTCGGGCCATGGCTTTTGAATGCCTGCGCCAGCCGCACCTGAGTATTGCCGAAGTCGCCGAGCACACGGGCTTCCAGGAGCCCAGTGCGTTTCACCGGGCGTTCAAGAAGTGGACTGGCGAAAGCCCCGGCAGCTATCGTCAGCGCATGCTCAGTCCTGCAGCCGCGCCGCCAGTTGCTTGACCCTGACCAGGTCGCCACCGGCTACCTTGGCCACGCCCTTGCCATATTCAGGATCGGCCTTGTACAGGTACGACAGCATGATGTGCTTGCTGTCGTCATCGCTGCTGGCCAATGACTGGCCGAAGCTGTTGATCAGGTCGCGGCGGTCTTTCTTGTCGTAAGAACGGAACAGTTCACCGGCTTGCTTGAAGTTCTGCTGGCGCTCGATGCCCTGTTGCTGGGTGCTGCCGCTCAAGGGTAGCCGGCTGTAGCGCGCCGACTCGGTCGAGGGGCGCGGCATCAGGCGGCTGGGTTCGTAGTTGACCCCGCCAACCGTGCGTGAGGCATTCAGGGCGCCATCCTGGTTGGCGTTGTTGACCTTGACCCTGGGCTGGTTGATCGGCAGGCCGCCAGCATTGGCGCCAACCCGGTACATCTGGGTGTCGGCATAAGAGAACAGCCGGCCCTGCAGCAGGCGATCCTCCGAGGGCTCGATGCCCGGAATCAGGTTGGCAGGCGCGAGCGCCACCTGTTCGGTTTCCTGGAAGAAGTTGCTGACGTTGCGGTTGAGCACCATCTGCCCGACTTTTCGTTCAGGTACCCCTGGCCAGATCTTGGTCGGGTCCAGGGGGTCGAAGTCAAAACCCGCCAGTTGCTCGGGCTTGAGGGTCTGGATGTACAGCTCCCACTTCGGATGGTCGCCGCGGTTGATGGCATTGACCAAGTCGCTGGTCATGTGGCTGAAATCATGCCCCTGAATCTTGGCCACCTCGCCAGGGGTGAGGTTCTTCTGGCCTTGCAAGGTTTTCCAGCGGAACTTCACGTAGGTGGTTTCACCGTCCCTGTTGACGAACTTGTAGGCATGCACGCTGTTGCCGTCCATGTGTCGATAGCTCAGTGGCGTGCCTTCGTTGGAATACAGCAGGGTCAGGGTGCGGGTGGCTTCGGGCATGTGCGAGAGCAGGTCGAAGCGCCGCGCGTCGTTGCCCAGATTGGTGCGTGGGTCGGGCTTGAAGGCGTGGACCATGTCGGGGAACTTGATCGCATCGCGGATGAAGAAGGTCGGGAAGTTGTTGCCGACCAGGTCCCAGTTGCCATCGGCGGTGTAGAACCGCGTGGCGAAGCCGCGCGGGTCGCGCAGGGTTTCCGGTGAATGCAGGCCGTGTACTACCGAAGAGAAACGCACGAATACCGGGGTGCGCTCCCCCGGGGTGAACACCTTGGCCCGGGTCAGCTCAGAAATGTCGCTGGAGGCGATGAACTCGCCATGGGCACCGGTACCGCGGGCATGAACGACACGCTCAGGTATGCGCTCGCGGTCGAAGCGCTGAAGCTTCTGGATCAACTGCACATCCTGCAGGAGGGCGGGGCCAGTGCCGCCGGCAGTCTGCGAGTTCTGGTTGTCGCCAACCGGGGCGCCATTGTCGCGGGTCAGCGGAGCGGCGAGGGCGCTGCTGGCAATCAGCACGGCCGAGGCGAGTATGCCCAATGTGTAGCCTGAAAAACTGCGGGTACTCATGATGACTGTCCTGTCATGGAAGGGGAGCAGCCGATGATAGAAACGACGGGACAGTGTACCCAGATGGGTTTTCATTACGCGGCGTCAGACTTCTCCGGAACTCGCTGGCGACTATGGGGGGACCCGACACTGCCTCAGTGCCGGGTTGCTGCAGCGCCTCTACGGCATTTGCTTGAGCAACTGCTGCAAGCGCGCCTGGCCTGCAGTGTCGAGGGCGAATACCGGCCGCCGCGGTTCACCCACCGGCAAGCCGGTCATGCCCAGCCCGGCCTTGATGGTCGCCGGCAGGCCACCCTTGAGGATGAACTCCAACAGTGGCAGTTGACGGTAGAACACCGCCTTGGCCGCGTTCAGGTCGTTGGCCTGCACGGCCTGGTACAGCTGCTGGTTCAGCGCGGGGATCAGGTTCGGTGCGGCGGTGCACCAGCCGCTGGCGCCGGCCACGAATGCCTCCAGGGCCAACGGGTTGCAACCGTTGTAGAACGGTACCTTGCCCTCGCCGAGCAACTGCAGCTTGTGCATGCGCTGGATGTCGCCGGTGCTCTCCTTGACCATGGTCACGTTTTCGACCTCGCGCACGATGCGCAGGATCAGCTCCACCGACATGTCGGTACCGCTGGTGGCCGGGTTGTTGTAGAGCATGATCGGCAGCTTGATGCTGGCGCCAATGGCTCGGTAGTGCTCGAAAATCTCCGCTTCGGTGAGCTTCCAGTAGGCCGCCGGCAGCACCATCACCGCATCGGCGCCGTGTTCCTGGGCAAAGCGCGCACGGCGAATGGCGCCGGCAGTGGTCAGGTCGGAGACGCTGACGATGGTCGGTACCCGCCCGGCAATGTGGCGCAGGCTGAACGCGGCCACCTGTTGCCATTCCAGGTCGCTCAGGTAGGCGCCTTCGCCGGTGCTGCCGAGGGGGGCGATGGCATGCACGCCGCCGTCGATCAGGCGGTCGATCGAGCGGCCGAGGGCGTCGAGGTCAAGCTGCTCGCCGTCGGCACTGAACGGGGTGATGGTGTAGCCGATGATGCCGTGAAAAGTCTTGGACATGAAATCTACTCCGCAAGGTAAGTAAAAAAGCTCGGATCAGTTCAGGCAGTCGCCATGCACCCGCAGGCACTGGCGCGCATAGTAGTTGAAGGCAGCGCTGTGGCGTTTGGGCCGGGAGATCCAGTCATGGGCTTCACGGCCCAGCTCAGGGGCAATCGGCTTGATGCTGCCGGCGGCCATGGCCAGCAGTTGCAGCTTGGCGGCGCGCTCGATCAACTGGGCAATCACGCAGGCTTCCTCGATGCTGGCGCCGGTCGACAACTGGCCGTGGTGCGAGAGCAGGATGGCGCGCTTGTCGCCCAGGGCTGCACTGATGATCTCGCCTTCTTCGTTGCCCACCGGCACGCCGGGCCAGGCTTCGAGAAACGCGCAATCGTCGTACAGCGGGCAGAGGTCCATGTGCGACACCTCAAGCGGCACTTCCAGCATCGACAGGGCGGCGACGTGGGTCGGGTGGGTGTGGATGATGCAGTTCACATCCGGCCGCGCGCGGTACACCCAGCTGTGGAAGCGGTTGGCCGGGTTGGGCATGCCCTGGCCTTCGAGCACTTCCAGGTCTTCGTTGACCAGCAACAGGTTGCTGGCAGTGATTTCGTCGAAGCCCAGGCCCAGTTGCTGGGTGTAGAAGGTGCCCGGTTGCGGACCGCGGGCGCTGATTTGCCCGGCAAGGCCGGAGTCGTGGCCGTTGTCGAACAGAATCCGGCAGGTCAATGCCAGCTTTTCGCGCACAGTCCACGTATTATCGGCAAGCGAGCCTTGCATCTGCTTAAGGGCCTGCTGAATCAGCTGGTCCTTGGGGAGTGCCATTGTCTTGGCCATGGGGCTATCCTCGGTGGCGTGATGGGTTGTCACGGCTGACCACCCCGGTTGCTTGGAAGGTGACGGGGCGGTCAAGCTGATGACACAATCAAGGCTATATGACACAAAGTGTCATTAGCAAGAAAAAACTTGCCCATGGCATTGGGAAAACCGCGTCGCATGTCTATTCGATTGAAATTGTTAAGAAAAAAACTGGGTATCACCCTGGATGCGCTGGCTGAAAGCTCCGGCATGACCAAGAGTTATCTGTCCAAGGTCGAGCGCGGATTGAATACCCCCTCGATTGCCGCCGCGTTGAAGCTGGCGCGCGCCTTGAATGTCAATGTCGAGGAACTGTTTGCCGAAGACCAGCCAGGCCATGCGCGCTACAGCCTGGTGCGCAGCGGCGAGCGCCAGGCGGTGGTGGGGCAGGCGCCGGGTTATACGGTGCTGGCCAAGCAGATCGGCAGCCGCAGCCTGTTGCCTTTCATCATCAGCCCGCCGCCGGAATTCAGCGATGCCTCGTTCAAGGAGCATCTGGGCGAAGAGTTCCTGTTCGTCCATGAAGGCCAGGTGGAGGTCGACTTTGGCAATGAACGGGTCATTCTCGAACGTGGCGATGCGCTGTATTTCAACGCCCAGACGCCACACCGCCTGCGTTCGCTGGGCGAGTTGCAGGCCCAGTTGCTGGTCGTGGTGCACGACACCGAGAGCTGATCCCCATGGATGCACACTCCCGCTTCTGGCGTGACCCGGCGCTACCCTTCATCGAAGCACGTCGCGTCGCCGATGGCCGCAAGGTCTGTTATGCGGCGCATTCGCACGAGAGCTTCTCCCTTGGCGCGATCACTGGCGGACGCAGTACCTATGTCAGCGGCGAGCGCCACCAGCAGGTGGCGGCTGGCACCGTGGTCTTGATCAATCCTGGTGTGGTGCATACCTGCAATCCCATCGACGGTCAGCCCTGGTCGTACCTGATGCTCTATGTCGACTGGCCGTGGTTACAGGCGTTGGGCTTCTCGCCACTGGCGGCGATCAGCAGTACTTCGGCGTCGTTGTTCGACGAGGTGCTCAGGCTGTTTGACGTGTTGTTGGATGCGCAATACCCGGCCGCGCGCAAAGAGACCGCACTGCGGTTGTTTTTCGCCGGGCTCAGCCAGCGCCTTGGCGGTTTCGAGTGCTCGGCGCAGCAACCTGACCCGCGCTTGCTGGCGGCTGCGGCCTTTATTCGCGAGCATTGCACCGAGCCTTTGCGCCTTGAGGCCATCAGCCGGGCCGCCGGGTTGTCGACGTCCTACCTGATCAGGGCCTTCAAGCAGCAGTTCGGTCTCACCCCTCATGGTTATCTGCTCGACCAGCGTGTGCAATATGCCCGTGCCCAGTTGCGGCGCGGGCGCTTGATTGCCGAGGTGGCGCTGGAGGCCGGTTTTGCCGATCAGGCGCATTTGCAACGCGCCTTCAAACAGCATCTGGCTGCGACCCCGGGGCATTACCGTTCAGGCCAGTAGCAGGTAGAGGGCGCTGGCCAGCAATATGAACGCCAGACTGCGATTGAACAGCCGCATGCGCCGTGGATTGCCCAGGTGCTGGCTGATCCTGCTGCCAGCCCAGGCCCAGGTGGCGATCGAGAGATAGCAGATAACCAGGTAGATGCCGGTGAACTGCCATAGCAGACGGGATTCACCGTTGTCGACATAGGCGCCGATCCCGGCCACGCAGGCCAGCCAGGCCTTGGGGTTGAGCCATTGCAGGGCGGCGCCGGCAAGCATCGACGGTGCATTCTGGTTGCCTGCTGCGGCCAGCTCACCGCCGTCGCTGGCCAGTTTCCAGGCCAGGTACAGCAGGAATGCCACGCCAGCCCAATGCAGCACCTGAGTCAGTGCCGGCCAATAGCGCAACAGCTCGTGCAGGCCGAGGCCGATCAGCACCAGCAGCACGCCAAAGCCCAGGGTTGCACCGCCGACATGCCGCAGGCTGGCGCGCAGGCCATGGCGGGCGCCAGCGCCCAGGGCAATGATATTGACCGGGCCAGGGGAAATGGAAGCGGCCAGCGCGAAGGCGGCCATCGATAGCATCAGGCTCATGGGATCAGTATCCGGTAGTGGGGAACCGGCACAGACTAAGGGGCGGGAGCGGGCGCGTATTGAAGAAAATTACCCTGATTATTTTCAAGTAAAAATTACAGGTGTTGTGCCGGGTTCGCTGTTTTTCTTTTATTGATAACCGATCAGCATGCAATCACTTTCAACCACAGGCAGTGATCGTCATGCACAACCCTCATCCGTCCTTATTGAACCAGACCGTCGTCGTGCTCGGCGGTGCCAGCGGTATCGGTGCGGCAGTCGCGCGCCAGGCCCGAGACCGTGGCGCACGGGTCATTGTCGCCAGTCGCCAGCCAGGTCCGGTTGGCGAAGGTATCGAAGCAGTGACGCTCGATATCACCGATACCGGGGCGTTGCACGCCCTGTTTGCCGACATTGGCACGGTCGATCACCTGGTGATCAGCGCCGGGCCTGCGGTACAGGCCAAGCCCCTGGCGCAAAGCGACCTGCAACGGGCCCGCGAGGCCTTCGAGGTCAAGTTCTGGGGCGCCTTGCAGGCGGTCCAGGCGGCGCTGCCCTACCTTTCGCCACGCGCCAGCATCAGCCTGACGTCGGGGTTGCTGTCGCGCAAGTTCGTCCCCGGGCAGTTGATCAAGACCACGCTCAACGCCGCTCTCGAGGCTCTGGGCAAGCAACTGGCCAAGGAGCTTGCGCCGCGTCGCGTCAACGTCATCAGCCCCGGGCTGACCGATACCGAAGCGTACGCGGCGATGGATACCGCGCAGCGTGTGGCGATGTTTGACCGCGCCGCGGCCGGGTTGCCGGTTGGGCGGGTGGGGCAAGCCGATGAGGTCGCCGCGGGCTTTATCCTGGCCATGGAGAACGGCTTCATGACCGGCAGCATTGTCGATATCGACGGCGGTGGGCTGTTGTGAGCCGATGAGCGGGCGCAGGTCGTGCTCAAGTTTCACGACCTGCTGCCGAAGCAATATGGCACTGTGCCATATATCAGGACATCCCATGTTGAAAAAGCTGCTCCAGGCCACCGCGATCATCGCCACCCTGTCGATGACCGGCTGTGTGTCCTACAACGTCACCGGCCCTCTGGGCGCTCCGCAACATCCAGCCGCCACCACCAGCCCACGTACGGCGCAGGTCGCTGACGTGGCGGTCTCGGCACCAGGCATCGACGAGGCCACGCGCAAGGCCATCAGCCGCTCGCTGACTGCGCAACTCGACCAGTACGTCGAGGCCGGCAAGTACTTCAAACAGGTCAGCCAATACCCGACACGCCTGGATGAGCAGGACGTCATGCTCAAATTCAACATGACCTCGCTCAAGGGCCATCGCGGCCCCCATCCGGGCTATGTGCCGGGCGCGTTGCTGACCCTGACCGTGTGGATCTGGGTCAACGGCCCGATCTACGTCGACACCTTCGATGTCGCCGGTGACCTGGTGATCGAGGACCGTAACGGCAAGGCCCTGGCCAGCTCCCGCCAGGAACTCAAGCTTGAGCGCAACGTCGGCCTCTACCGCCGTGAATACTGGGCGCCGACCCTGGGGGCACCGCAGCTCAATGAAGTGGTTGCCAAGCTGCTCGACGACGCCACGCTGAAACTGGCCAAACAGTAACGACAAGGACGATTCCCATGCTGCGTATCATCAAAGCCAACCTGCTGCTCGGCGCTGTGTTGCTGACCGGCTGCGTCTCCTATTCGCAACACGAACTGGCGCCAGTGCAGAGCTGGCCGCCACAGGCGCAAGCCCAGGCGGTGAAACCGACCGCCTATGTGCGCGCCACCGCGCAATACCAGGTCAATCGCGGCCAGCCCAATGCCACCGCCGGCAAGCCGGCCGAGGCCTGGGAGCAGGCACTGGTCGACACCTACAAGCAGTCCGGGCGCTTTGCCCGGGTGAGCACGGAAAAGGTCACGGCGGATATCTACGCCGAATCGACCCTGACCAACCACGAACAGTACAACGTGGCGTCGGCGATCATCACCGGGGCGACCTTCTTCATCATCCCGTCCACGGCGCGCAACACCTTCACCCTTGATACGGTGTTCAAGGACAAGGACGGCAAGGAACTGGGGCGCATCAGCAAGAGCGAGTCGGTACGCACCTGGATGCACCTGGTGCTGATCGTCGGGATTCCCTTCCAGCAGGACACCAGCGAACTGGTCCGCCAGTTGACCCAAAGCACGCTGGACGAGGCGGTCAAGCGTCAGTTGTTGTAAGGCCTCATTGCTGCAAGCCAACTCCTACAGGCCCTGCACCAACCCTGTGGGAGCCGGCCTTGCCGGCGATGGGCTACGCAGTAGCCCCGCACAACAATCGCTCGACCTGCGCCAGCTCCCAGGTGCTGAGCAAACTCACCGGATCGGTGCCCCATTGCCAGCACTCGAGCGTGCCTTCGCGGCCGTCGCTGCTGCGGCACGTGAGGCAATGGTGCAGGTGGGTTCCGTCGAAATCCAGGCTCAGGCGCCAGCCGTCGATATCGACCTCAACGCCGACACGCCGCAACGGACGAACGCCGAGGGCGGCATCACGCAGTTGCTGGCACACCTCACGGGCACTCAGGGCTGGCATCTATTTCTCGCTCTCAAGGTACATGGCCTGGGCGACGGGGTCGCGAGGACGCTGAGCATAGTGCGTGCCGGCGCCGCTGTCAGCCGTTGTCCAGGCTTGATCTGCAGCGGTCTAGTGGGTAGCGTGCGCACCTTGGTCTTTTGAGTATCGGTTATGACCCTGATGGAACGACTCTTCACCTGCGCGTTTGGATTGAGCGCAATGGCCCCGGCCCTGGCTGCCGACAACCTGGCTATTCAACACTGGACCCAGCCCAGCGGCGCGCGGGTCTACCTGTTGCCTCAAAGCCAGGCCAGCGACCTGCAGATCCAGGTTGACTTCGATGCCGGCAGCCGCCGCGACCCACTGGATCAACCGGGCCTGGCGGTGCTCGGCGCAGCGCTTGCGGTGGAAGGTGTCCATGCCCAGGGCGATGCCCCGGAGCTGAACGGCAACGCGCTGCGAATGGCCTGGATGCGCCTGGACAGTGAACTGAATACCCAGGTCGATGCCGACCGCTTCAGCTACATCCTGAAAATCACCGACACCAGTGCCCAGCGCCAGGCCGAGGCCACGGCGTTGCTAGGTCGGCAGATTGCCGAACCGGCCTTTGCAGGCAGCATCTGGTTCCGGGCCAAGCCGTATTACATTCGCCAGGTCAACGGCGAAACCACCCGGCGTTTTGCCGGGGTAGGGCAACGCTTTGCCCAGGCGGTGTATGGCGACCACCCCTATGGCCGCGAGCTGACCCGCCCGGGACTGCAGCGCAACAAGCAGATCGACCTGGACGAGTACGCGCTGCCGTTCGGCTATGCCCTGACCCCGGCCATGGTCGAGCGCACCCGCATGGAAGATTTGCGCACGCATTACAGTGCAATGATGCTGCCATGCCGGGCCACGGTCAGCCTGGTCGGCAATCTTGACCGGGCTCAGGCCGATGCCGTGGCCAATGCAGTGCTTGGGCGCTTGCCGAGCGGTCATTGCCCAGCGTTGCCAGCGCTGCCCAAAGTGCAGGCGTTGAGCCAGGCCAGCCGCCAGCAACTGGAACCGCAGCAGGGTACGATCTGGATACAGATCGGCCAGCCGGCAGTGCCACGCAGCGACCCGGACTTTTTCCCGTTGCTGCTGGGCAGCGACATTCTCGGTGGCGAGCACTGGCCGACGCGGCTCAATCGGGCCGTGGGCGCTGAGCTTGGCGGCGATGTCAGTTGGGAATCGGCCAGCTACTTCGCCATGGGCCAACAGGCCGGGGCCTTCGTGATCTCGCTGGAAGTCCCTGCCGGGCATCAGGAGCAGGCACAGAAGGCGGCCCATCAGGCGTTGACGCGCTTTGTCAGCGAGGGCCCGAGCGCCGAGGAACTGGCTGAGGCCAAGGCGCGGCTACTCGAGCTTTTTGCCGGCACCAGCCGCCACCGCCTGCTTGAGCATGTCGCGCAGATCGCCTTGAACGGCTTGCCGGACGATACCCTGGTGACCTGGCGCCAACAGCTTGAGGCGGTGACGCCTGCGCAAGTCAAGGCGGCGTTCAAACGCGTCGTTCAGCCACAGAAGCTGGCGACCGTAGTGGCGGGGCAAGATCTGTAGGAGCGGCGGTGCGGCGATCCGACTTGCCCCGCGAAAAGGGGATTGTGAAATTTCCCACGCATCATGATAATGAGAGTAATTACCATTAATGTGTGATCACCCTCGTGCCGAGCTCTGTCGACTCCAAGGCTATCGTCGCCCACCTCTATAGCGACCATCATCGCTGGTTGCGCGCCTGGCTGTACCGCCGGCTGAACTGCCCGCACGATGCGGCGGACCTGGCCCAGGACACCTTCGTCCGGGCCATGACCAGCAGCGCCTTGCCCGCCCTTGAAGAACCCCGCGCCTTTCTCGCCACCGTCGCCCGCCGCCTGCTGAGCAACTTGTTCCGCCGTCGTGCGCTGGAGCAGGCCTACCTCGACGAGCTGGCGTGCCTGCCCGAACACTGCATGCCCTCGGCCGAAGACGTGGTGCTGGTGCGTGAAGCGCTGGCCGAAATCGACCGCGTGCTCGATGGCCTGCCGGTGCGGGTGCGTCACGCCTTTATCCTGCATCGCCTCGAAGGCATGAACCAGCCGAGCATTGCCGAGCATCTGGGGGTGTCGCTGGCCACGGTCGAGCGCGACCTGCGCCGGGCCTTCGTGCATTGCCTGAGCGCGAGGCCGGAATGAGCAACACACCACTGGACCGCGCCACCCACGAAGCAGTGGACTGGCTGCTCAAGCTGGAGAATGTTCCTGCCGGGAGCCCGTTGCTGGTGGCGTTCAACAGCTGGCTCGAGCAGTCTCCCGGCCACCAGGCCGCTTGGCAGCGGGTCAATGCCTTGCTTGGCGAACCCCTGGCCGATCTGCAGCAAGCCGAACAGCGCAACCCCGGCCAGTTGGCCATGGCCAGCCGCAGTTTGCGTGCCTTGCCTTCGCCGTCGCGGCGCAAAGCGCTGGGCGGCGGTCTGGCGATGTTGTTGCTGGGGCTGGGCGCCGGTGCAATTGGTAATCGGGTGGCGCCGCTGGGCGATTTGCTTGCCGACCTGCGCACCGGCACCGGTGAACGGTGTACCTTCACCCTGGCCGATGGTTCGCGCCTGTGCCTGAACGCGCGCAGCGCGGTGGATGTGCGTTTCAGCGCCGGGCAGCGGTTGGTGCTGCTGCGCGACGGTGAGCTGCAAGCCAATGTGGCCGCAGAACCGGGCCGACCCTTTATCGTCGCTACCCGCGAAGGCCAGGTGCAAGCCCTGGGTACGCGCTTTAGCGTGCGCCAGGAAGAGCGCCAGAGCCTGGTTTCGGTACAACAGCACAGCGTCATGCTCAGCAGCGGCAGTGCGCCAGCCCAGCGCGTGGAAGAGGGCCAGGCCTTCCGTTTTGATGGCCACGGCAGCCAGCCTGTGGCGGCCTCACTACACACCCGTGCGAGCTGGGCCGATGGCCGCATCGATGTCCGCGACGAGCCACTGGGCGAGCTGATCGAGGCCTTGCGCCCGTACCGCGCCGGGCTGTTGCGCATCAGCCCGCAGGCCGCGCAGGTGCGCGTCTACGGCAGCTTCCCGCTGGATGACAGCGAGCGTACCTTGCGCTCCCTGGCCGAGACCCTGCCGATCCGGGTCGACAGCTTTGGCGGCTGGCTGACCCGTATCGATGTGGTCTGAATAAAAATAATTAAGATTTCGCTGAGGGGGTTCGGTTACTGGCGTGTCCTCGTTATGGACAACAACCTCGAACGAGCCAACACCTCCATGCCCGACTCCATGATCCGCCCCAGCCTGCTGGCCCTTGCCATCGCCCTGGGCAGCAGTGCGCCGCTGTACGCGCAGGCGCAAACCGACAGCAGCGTCAGCGCCAGCCAGCGTTTTGATATCCCGGCCGGGGACCTGGGCGAAGCCTTGAGCCACATTGCCCGCCAGTCCGGCCGAGTGCTGTCGGTCAAGCCGGCACTGTTGCAGGGCAAGCGCTCGGCAGCGGTCAGCGGTCAGTTCACTCCCGAGCAAGCGGCGACCCAGGCCCTCAATGGCAGCGGCCTTAATCTCAACATCACCGCCGGCGGCACCTGGAACCTGGTGCCGGCCGAGCAGAGCGGGGCGCTGGAACTGGGCCTGACCCAGATCGTTTCCAACGCCGGCGAAGATGCCTGGGGGCCGGTTCAGGGCTATGTGGCCAAGCGCACCGGCACTGCGACCAAGACCGACACCTCGGTGCTGGAAGTACCGCAGACCATCAACGTCATCACCCAGGATGAAATCAAGGCGCTCGGCTCGCAGACGGTCACCCAGGCCCTGCGCTACACCCCGGGTATCACCGGCGGTGGTTTCTCCGACCGGGTCGGGATTTTCGACGAGCCGACCTCCCGCGGCTTCAGCCCGACGCCGCTGTACCTGGACGGCCTGCACCTGCCTTATGGCGGCGGCAGTACTGGCGGTGCGCTGCAGATCGATCCGTACGCGCTGGAACGTATCGAGGTGATGAAGGGCCCGGCCTCGGTGCTCTATGGCCAGAACCAGCCAGGTGGCCTGATCAACATGGTCTCCAAGCGCCCGACCGCGACGCCGCTGCATGAAGTCAAACTCGGTGGCGGCAGCCAGGACCGGCGTTACGGCGCGTTCGACTTTGCCGGCCCGGTGGATGACCAGGGTGAGTACCAGTACCGCGTGACCGGCATGGGCCTGGACAAGAACGGCGAGGCCGACTACGTCGAACAGCAGCGCTACATGATCGCCCCGAGCCTGACCTGGAGCCCCAACGAGCAGACGCGCCTGACCGTTTACGGCCACTACCAGCGCGACAACGGCGTGCCGGAAGCCCAGGGCCTGCCGGCGGTGGGCACGGTGTTTGCCAGCCCCAATGGGCGGATCAAGCGCAGCCGTTTCATCGGCGAGCCGGGGGTCAACTCCTACGATCGCGAGCAGTACACCTTTGGCTATGAAGTCAGTCATGAGCTGGACGACGTCTGGACCCTCAAGCAGAACACCCGCTACGCCTACGTCGATGACAAATACCGGGCGCCGCTGCACGGCTACGCCTTCGTGCCCAACCCGGTCACCGGGGCCGACGACCAGAGCGCGATGACCCGCTACGGGGTCGACTGGGCCCAGCGCAACAAGGTGTTTGGCATCGATAACATGGCCCAGGCCAAGTTCAACACCTTCGACGTCGCCCACACCCTGTTGATCGGCGTTGATTACTACCACTCCAACTCCAAATTCCTCGGCCTGTACGACCGCAATCCGCCGGTCATCGACCTGTATAACCCGGTGTACGGCAAGCCAATGAACTTCGGCCAGCCGTTCAAATGGGACCGCACCATCAATCAGACCGGCCTGTACGTGCAGGATCAGCTCAAGTGGGACAACTGGTTCCTGACCCTCGGTGGCCGCTACGACTGGGCCGAGGCCGATAACAAGGAGCCGATCGCTGGCACCCATACCACCGTCAAGGACGAGAAGTTCACCGGCCGCGCGGGGCTTGGCTATGCCTTCGACAATGGCGTGACGCCTTATGTCAGCTACTCCGAGTCGTTCCTGCCGCTGAGCGGCGCCGACTACGCGGGCAAGGCGTTCGAGCCGTCCACCGGCAAGCAGGTCGAGGCGGGTATCAAGTACCAACCGCCTGGCCAGGACAGCTTCATTCAGTTGTCGGTGTACGAGATCAACCAGCAGAACATCCTCACCGCCGACGTCGGCAACCCCGGCTTCAACAGCCAGGTTGGCGAACTGCGCTCGCGTGGCGTCGAGCTTGAAGGCAAGGCCAACCTCACCGATAACCTGGGCCTGATCGCTTCGGTATCGCGCAACGACGCGGTTTACACCAAGGACAACGATGGCCGTGAAGGTCGTCATCCGTCGGGCACCCCGCCGATGACCGCATCGCTGTGGCTGGACTATCACTTCACCGGTGATACCCCGATTGCCGGCCTGGGCATGGGTCTGGGTGCACGTTATGTGCGCGGCAGTGACGGCACCGATTTTGCCGATGGCCACTTCAGCATCCCGTCCTATACCGTGTACGACGGCATGGTCTCCTACGACTTGCAGCAGTCGCCATTGCGCCTGAAAGGGGTGAAGTTGCAGGTCAATCTGCAGAACCTGGAAGACAAGGTGTATGTCAGCCGTTGCACCAGCGACGTGGATTGCTACTACGGCGAAGGGCGGACCCTTACCACTGACCTGACCTATAACTGGTAAGACCGACTTGCCCGGCGATGGGCTGCAAAGCAATCCCTGCTAGCGACAAGCCAGCAACCACTGACGAAACCCGGCCACCTGCGGCCGTTCCAGTGCCGTCGCCGGGTACACCAGGTAATACGCCAGTTCACTGGCGATGCCCTGTGCAAAGGGCGTCACCAGCATGCCTTCATCCAGCTCCCGCTGCACGAAGCCGCGGCGCACCAGCGCCACGCCCAGCCCCGCCTTGGCCGCTTCAATCGCGCCGTTGCTGTCTACGAACAAGGTACCGCCACTGGCCTCCACCTGTGGCGCCCCGGCTGCATCCAGCCACATCCGCCAGTCGTGGCGGTGCTCATCGTGCAGCAGGTGCACGCTGGCAAGGTCGTTGGGTTGGTGCAGGGCGTGGATGTTGCGCAAGTGCGGGCTGCACACCGGCACCAGATCATCATCCAGCAAGCGTTCGGCGACCAGCCCGTCATAGCGGCCATAGCCATGACGCACCGCCAGGTCGATGCCGTCGCGGGCGAAATCCACCAGGCGCTTGCAGGCGCTGATGCGTACATCGACACCGCTCTGCTGCGCCTCGAAACCGCCTAGCCGTGGCAGCAGCCACTGTACGGCAAACCCGGGTGTGCAACTGAGCGTCAGTACCTGCTGTCTGGCGTGCGTAGTGAGGGCACTGGTGGCCTCACGAATCATGCGAAAGGCGCTGCGCAGGGTCGCGAAATAGTCCTCGCCCTCCGGGGTGAGGCTGAGGCTGCGCGGGCGGCGGACGAACAACTGCACGCCCAGGGCCGCTTCCAGTTCCTTGATCTGCAGGCTGACCGCACCGGGGGTGACGCACAACTCGCGGGCGGCAAGGGTGATACTGACATGCCGGGCGGCGGCTTCGAAGGCGCGCAAGGCGCTGAGTGAGGGTAGGGTCATGATGCTTTAATTCACCTCAATCATCTGGCGAAAAATGCTCGTTTGTCGTGGTGCTGGTGCCCATGAATACTGGCATTGAAGAGCTCCAGAGGCTGCCGATTGACCTTAGCAGAGCTCAATCTCGATCGCCCGTTTGAGGAGTTAGCCACGATGAATAAAGTCATGAGCCTGAGGGAGTGGGGCCTGTTGATTGCCCTGTCGATACTGTGGGGCGGTTCGTTCTTCTTCAATGGCATTGCCGTGAAGGAACTGCCGCCTTTCACCCTGGTGATGCTGCGCGTGGGGCTGGCGGCGCTGGTACTGCTTGCGCTGGTACGGCTACTGGGGCTGTACATGCCGCGCGAGTGGCGGATCTGGCGGGCGTTTTTGGCCATGGGACTGCTCAACAACCTGCTGCCATTCTGCCTGATCGTCTGGGGCCAGGCCCGCATCGGCAGCGGCCTGGCCTCGATCCTCAATGCCACCACGCCGCTGTTTGCGGTGATCGTTGCGCACCTGCTGACCGAGGACGAAAACATCAGCGTCAACAAGTTGGCCGGTGTTGCGCTGGGCTTTGTCGGCGTGGCGATCATGATCGGCTCGGCGGCCTGGTCCGGCTTGGACGGCAACCTGTGGGCACAACTGGCGGTGTTGGCGGCGGCCTTGTCATACGCCGTGGCCGGGGTTTACGGGCGGCGCTTCAAGGTCATGGGGGTGGCGCCGCTGATCACTGCCACCGGACAGATCAGTGCGTCGGCCATCTTGTTGGTGCCGCTGGCGTTGCTGATCGACCTACCCTGGACGCTGGCCGCGCCAAGCCTGGCAACCTGGGCGGCGGTGGCCGGTTTGGTGTTGCTTTCCACCGCGCTGGCCTATGTGGTGTTCTTTCGTATCCTGGCCACGGCCGGGGCGACCAACCTGATGCTGGTGACCTTCCTGATTCCGCTCAGTGCCATCGTGCTTGGCGTGCTGGTGCTGGGGGAGCGTCTGGAGACCAGGCACTTTATCGGTATGGGGCTGATTGCCCTGGGGTTGGCGGCGATCGACGGGCGCTTGCTGAAGTGGCGGCGGGTGGCGGCGGAGGATCCGGACAGTTTTATCGGCCGGGATATTTAGGTCGCAGTCAGCTTGCCGCGCTGCTGTGTCAGGCATCGCGCAACAGGTCATGGGCATCGAGCAACCGGTAGGCAATCTCCGGTTGCTTCTCCAGCGCCCGGCGGATCGCCGCCGGAATATTCTGCCGGGTCTTGCGACACAAGCCCGGCAGGTCCTCGATCTGAATGTTGATGCCGCGCATGGTCCGCACTTCATTGAAGCTCGGAGTGATCTGCACGCGAATGCCCAACTGCTCATACAAGCGTCGTTGCATGTGCTCCAGCTCCGACAGGCTCTGCAGGTTCTCCAGGCGCTCGAGCAGGCGCTTTTCTTCCTGGCGCGTCAGCAGCAGGATGCGCGGGTCCTGCAGCGTCTCGCGGCCGCAATCACAGGCGCCGGGCGGGCAGGGGGGGCGGGTGGGCAGGGTGGCGTTCATGCCTTGCAGCATAGCGAATCCAGCGCCCTCTGCCATGGGCTCGGTGCAGCGCTTTGTCGGTAGCGTATTTATCCGATACGCTCGCCACCTTGAGGCCGCCGGACGTGTTTGAGCTGGCCGAATGTGTAGAGGAGTGAATCGCTCATGCTGGGACAGCAACTGCAACTGCAAAGTGTATTGACCGGCCGCGCCGTGCCTTTTACCCGCCCGGGTTCAGCCAGCGCCATCGCCAAGGCCCCACGCGACGGCGAGGTGGCCGTGACCGAACTGGGCCTGGCCGGCGACGAGCAAGGCGACTTGCGGGTGCATGGCGGGATCGAAAAGGCCATCCATCACTATCCACGTGAACACTATGCTGCCTGGGCGGCGGAGCTGGGCGAACATCCCCTGCTGCAGGCACCGGGTGCTTTCGGCGAAAACCTCAGCACCTGTGGCTGGACCGAGCAGAGCGTATGCCTGGGCGATCGTTTTCGCGCCGGCACGGCCTTGCTGGAGATCTCCCAGGGGCGCATGCCGTGCTGGAAGCTCAACGACCGTTTCGGGGTCGGGGACATGTCCCTGCGGGTGCAGCAAAGCGGTCGCACCGGCTGGTACTACCGGGTGCTGGAGGAGGGCGTGCTGGCCGCCGGGATGAGTATCGAGCTGATCGCTCGGCCGCATCCGCAGTGGTCGGTGGCGTGCTTGTCGTCAGTGCTGTTCGACAAGCAGGTCGATCTCGAGGTCATTCGCCAGTGCCTGGAACTACCGTTGGCTGCCTCTTGGCGCCGGACGCTTTCGCGGCGTCTGGAAAAGGCCGAAGTCGAGGACTGGGCACCGCGGCTGCAAGGGCCGGGCGTCGAAAGATCTTGAAAGGGGTTGGGCAACTAGTCAGTCGGCCATCGCTGGACAAGCCCGCTCCTACAAGGCAGGAGCGGGCTTGCCCGGCGATCGCAATCAGGCAGCCGTACCCAGCTGCTTCACCACCTGACCCTTGACGGCCTGCTTGCGGCACGCGTCGCCAAAGGCCTGGAACATCTTTACCGAGTCCGGGTTTTTCGCCGCTTGCCATTCCGGGTGCCATTGCACCGCGAAGAGGAAAGGCGACAGGCTCGGGGCGTGGATGGCTTCGACCAGGCCGTCTTCGGCGCGGGCCAGGGGCTCGATGCCTTCGCCGAGGTTTTTCAGGCCCTGGCCGTGCAGCGAGTTGACGCGGATTTCATCGCTCTGCAGCAGCTTGTGCAGCCAGCTGCCTTGCTCCAGTTTGACGCTGTGAACCGCGCTGTACTGCACATCGACCGGATCGTCCGGGTTTTCCCGGTGGTCGTTGAAGCCTGGCTCGGCGTAGACCTTCTGGTAGATGTCGCCACCCAGGGCGACGTTGATTTCCTGCATGCCACGGCAAATGCCGAAGATCGGCAGGCCACGGGCGATAGCCAGTTGTACCAGCGGCAGGTCGAACAGGTCGCGGTCGCGGTCCTGGGCCTTGCCCGGGGTTTCGTTCTCCTGGCCGTACAGGGCCGGGTCGATGTTGCTGCCGGCGCCGGTCAGGTAAACACCGTCGGCCATGTCCAGGTAGGCTTCGAGGTCGTCGGTGCCGAAGCAGGTTGGCACCAGCACAGGTACGCAACCGGCGTGTTCAACCAGCGGTATGATGTATTTGTGGGTCATGACTTGATAGTCGTGGCCTTTGCGCTCCTGGGAGCCCATGGTCATCAGCACGACGGGTTTGCGAGGGGTTTGATTCTTATTGCCAATGTTGCTGTTGGGCATATGTCACCTTGGGACAGGCGCAGCCTGTCATTATTGTGCAGGCGCGCTGCTGAAACCTTTGCGCTGCCTGAGGTTTCGAGCACTGCCGGTACGCCAAGCAAGGGGCTGTATCCGGTCGAAACCTGTCATATAGCTTGCCAGAGCCGTTTAATATGTCAAACGACTTCAGATTGCATGGGCGAAGCTTGAGATTGCCTGGATGCAATTATCGGCCTGCAGGCCCCGGTAACTGGCATGGCGCCTGGTGCGGCCAGTTCATTATATTTAACAAGGTCCGGTGAATGGCCGAAGCAGCGCCTGCGCGGCTTTGCTGCATCGCGCGGTTTCTCTTAAGCTGGCTGTCACCGATGACTACCAGCCTGAACCATGCCCACTCCAAGACCGTCCCTGACCCTGACCCTGCTGCAAGCCCGCGAAGCCGCCATGGCCTTCTTCCGCCCCTCGCTCAATGCCCATGGCCTGACCGAACAACAATGGCGGGTGATCCGCATCCTGCGCCAACAAGGCGAACTGGAAAGCCATCAACTGGCCGAGCAGGCCTGCATCCTCAAGCCAAGCATGACCGGCGTGCTGGCGCGCCTGGAGCGTGACGGCCTGGTGCGGCGCAAGAAGTCGACCCAGGACCAGCGCCGGGTGTTCGTGGGCCTGACCGAACAGGGCCAGCAGTGCTTCGTCGACATGAGCGAAGACATGGAACACAACTATCAGCGCATCCTCGAACAGTTCGGCGAAGACAAACTGCAAGCACTGCTGGGCCTGCTCAACAGCCTGAAAAACATCAAGCCCTGAGCGCCGTTTTGGCGCACTGGCCGCTTGCTACCTATACTGTGCCCATCCGCAACAGCGTGCCGTCGTTGACCGGAGCCAGGCGTCTCTGTTCCCGTGGTCGTGACTTTCTGAAGTAGCAGGACGCGAGTCGTCAATTCATAACGCTACAAAGGGGTTGGATCATGGATATTGTCAGTCTGATCATTCAGATTGTTGCCGGTGTGGTGGGCGGCAACGCAGCCGGTATGAGCAAGCAGAGCATGGGCCCGTTACTCAACTCGATCTTCGGTGGAGTGGGTGGGGTGATTGTCGGGCAGATACTCGCAGCCTTTACCGGTGAACCCGGTGCGGCGGTGGCCGCGGGCGGTTCGCTGGACCTGCCGGCACTGATCAGCAGTATTGTCGGTGGCGGTGCGGGGGGCGCGGTGCTCACCTTCATCGCCGGCCTGATCAAGTCGAAAATGCACCCTCAGTAATATACCCGGCCTGCCCCTGCTGGCAGGGGCAGGCCTGTTCAGAAGTACTTCAGCCAGCTGATATCGCGGCGCCGCGCCTTGAGCGCGGCGAACCAGCGCACCGGCCGATAGAGCGCAACGCTCAGGACGATTGCTGTCAGCCACACTGCCCAGACCCCGTCGAAACCAAAGTAGTTGCCCTGGTTCAGGCCAAAGCAGGTGACGGCGATCAGGTACAGCAGCTTCAGCACATATAAATGCAGCAGGTAGAAGAACATCGGCGCGGCGCCGAACACGCTCAGCACCTGGATCGCACGGCTGTCTTGCAGCTGCTCGAGCCTGCGCAGCAGCAACAGGCCGACGCCCAGGGTCAGGGCCAGAAACAGCAGCGAAGGTGGGTACTTGGTAATGTTGAAAAAGCTCATCAGGGTGCGCAGCGTGGTTTGCGCCACTTGCCACGGCGCCTCACCGTAGCCATTGAGCAGGCGTAGCAGCAGGAAGCCCACGAGGGCGCCAGTGCCACTGAGCAGTAGCTTGCGTTGGCGGGCCCGCGCGTTGGCATCACGGCCAAACCAAGGGCCCATGGCATAACCCAGGGCAATCACGCCGATCCATGGCAGCAGGGGGTAGGAAGTGCGCAGGCGCAGGCTGCCCGACAGGTCGATCCAGCCACGATCATGCAGCACGGCCCACGGGAGGTGCAGCGCTGAACCTGGCGCGAAGTGCAGCGGATCGAGCAGGTTGTGGCCAATGACGATCAGCGCACCGAGCACCACCAGCAGCGGCCGCGGCAACCACACCAGGCCGGCCAGGGCGATCATGCTCAGGCCGATGGCCCAGATCACTTGCAGGTAGATCACCTTCGGCGGCAACTCCAGGGTCCAGGCCAGGCTGACCAGGGTGAATTCCAGCAACACCAGCACCAGGCCACGTTTGAACAGGAAGGCCGAGACCGCGGCTTTGCCCTGATGCTTTTCGCCGTACAGGTAGGCCGACAGGCCGGTGAGCAGGACGAACACCGGTGCGCACAAATGGGCGAGGGTACGGCTGAGAAACAGCCAGGGGTCGGTGCTGGCGACGTCCATCGGGTCGCTGACCTGGCGGTGCAGGAAGAAGGTTTCGCGCACATGGTCGAGCAGCATGAAGACGATGACCAGGCCGCGCAGGGCGTCGATGCAGAGCAGGCGTTGGTTGGCGAGTGGCATGGGTGAGGTAGCGGTCGTGGAGTGATTGGTTGATGCGTTATAACATAACCAGTATTTCCCGCAAGCAAACTAGGGCTGCTGTGCAGCCCATCGCCGGCAAGGCCAGCTCCCACAGGATTGGCGCTGGCCTTGGGAACTGCTCAGAACTTGTGGGAGCTGGCTTTGCCAGCGATGCAAGGCGAAGCCTTGCCCAAAGGCCTCAGTGCAGTATCTGCGCCAGGAAGCCCTTGGCCCGTGCGCTCTGCGGGTTGTTGAAGAACGCCTCGGGGCTGGCGTCTTCAATGATCTGGCCGCCATCGAGAAACAGCACCCGCTCGGCCACCTGGCGGGCAAAGCCCATCTCGTGGGTGACGCAGAGCATGGTCATGCCGGTGTCCGCCAGTTTCACCAGCACGTCCAGCACTTCGGCGACCATCTCCGGGTCCAGCGCCGAGGTCGGTTCGTCGAACAGCATGATCTTCGGCTTCATGCACAGCGCCCGGGCAATCGCTACCCGTTGTTGCTGGCCGCCGGACAGTTGGCTGGGGTACTTGCCGGCCTGGCTTTCGATGCCCACCTTGTTCAGGTAGAAGCGCGCGCGTTCTTCGGCCTCCTTGCGCGACAGGCCGCGTACGCTCATGGGCGCCAGGGTGCAGTTGTCGAGCACGCTCATGTGCGGGAACAGGTTGAAGTGCTGGAACACCATGCCGATTTCGCTGCGCACTTCGGCGGCCTGGCGGGTGGTCAGGGAAAGGTCGGTGTCGTTGACGCGGATGTTGCCCTGTTCGGCAATTTCCAGGCGGTTGATGCAGCGGATCAGCGTCGATTTGCCTGAACCGGAAGGGCCGCACAGGACGATGCGCTCACCCTCGCGCACGTTGAGGTTGATGTCGCGTAGCACATGGAAGGCGCCGTAGTGCTTGTTCAGGCCCTCGATGGTCACCACGACCTTGCGCGGGTCGGCCTGAGGGGCAGGGGTTGGGGTAGCAAGGCTCAGTGAAGCGGTCATGTTGTTATTCTCCCGCGATCAGTTGAAGCGGTCCGCGCGATAAGGCGCAGGATCGGTAAATGGCGTTTCGCCGGTGATCAGCTCCGCCAGCAGGCGTCCGGTCACCGGGCCCAGGGTCAGGCCGTGGTGGGCATGGCCGAAGTTGAACCACAGGCCCTTGTGGCGAGCGGCCGGGCCGATCACCGGGCGCATGTCCGGCAGGCACGGGCGGCGGCCCAGCCAGGGCTCAGCATCGACCCGCTCACCCAGCGGGAAGACCTTGCGCGCCAAGGCTTCGCAGCGCTGCAGCTGGATCTGGTTGGCGGCATCGGTGCTGGCGGCGAACTCGATGCCGGTGGTCAGGCGGATGCCCATGGCCATGGGCGCGAGCACGTAACCGCCCTGGGCATCGCAGATCGAATGCTTGAGCTCGGCGCCGTCACGGGCGCGGTAATGCATGTGATAACCGCGCTTGATCTCCAGCGGAATGCGATAACCCAGCGGCTTGAACAGCTCGGCCGACTGTGGCCCGAGGGCGACCACCACCTCGGGTGCGGTGATTGGCCCCTGGCGGCTGTCGACCTGCCACTCGCTGCCGATCTGGCGCAGGGTGCGGGCGTCGCCGTGGATGAACTGGCCGCCACGCTGGACGAACAGCGCCGCATAGCCGCGGGTCAGGCCGCCGGGGTTGCTGACGGTCTTGGGGTCGAGCCAGTGAATGCCGCCGACCACGTTGTCGCTGAGGTCCACTTCGCGTGCGTGCAGTTGCTGGCGATCGAGGATTTCGTACTTCAAGCCATAGGCTTGCAGCGCATGGGCGTCGGCCACGGCTTTTTGGTAGGCGTCTTCATTGCGGTACACCTCGATCCAGCCGCTGGCCTTGACCAGCTCGCCGAGGCCCGCTGCTTCGATCAGCGCGTCGTGCTCTTCGACGCAGCGCTGCACCAGCGGCAGCATGGCCTGGGTGGCCACGGCCAGGCCCGCTGGCGAAGAGTTTTTCCAGTACTTGAACAGCCATGGGCTGATCTTCGGCAGGTAGGTGAAGCTGTAGCGCACGTCGGGCTGACGGTTCAGGCCATAGCGCAAAAGGCTCGACAACTCGTGGGGGAAGGCATAGGGGATGACGCTGGAGCGCTCGATCAGCCCGGCGTTGCCGTGGCTGGTGCCGCTGCCAGGCTCTTGGTGATCGATGAGGATCACCTTGCGCCCGCGTGCCTGCAAATGAAGGGCCGTGCAGACGCCGACGATGCCGGCACCCAGAACGATGGTTTGACAATGCATTGGAACGGTCCTCACAAGCAGGCAATCAGCGCAGGTGGCGGCCCAGGCGGGCTTCTATGTGTTTCAGGCTGCGTCGCACGATCTCGACGATCAGCAGGTAGAGCACGGCGGCCCACAGGTAGATCTGGAAGTCGAAGCTGCGCGAGAACGCAAGCTTGGTGACCCCCATCAGGTCGTAGATGGTCACCAGCGAGGCAATGGCGCTGGCCTTGATCATCAGGATCAACTCGTTGCCCAACGGCCCGATGGCAACGATCAAGGATTGCGGCAGGATCACCTTGAAGAACGTGGTCGAGCGCTTCAGGCTCAGGGCCTTGGCGGCCTCGTACTGGCCGGGGGCGACCGCCAGCAGGCTGCCACGGAAGATCTCCGCCTGGTAAGCGGCGGTGTTGAGGGTGAAAGCCAGGACCGTGCAGTACCAGGCGTCGCGGAAGAACCACCAGAGGCCGACGTCCTGCCAGAAACCCTTGAGCGAACCCAGGCCGTAGTACAGCAAGAACAGCTGGGCCAGCAGTGGCGAGCCACGGAAGAAGTAGATGTAGCCAGCGCTCAGACGTTGCAGCATCAGGTTGCTCGACAACCTGGCCAGGGCCAGGAGCATGCCGAGCAGGGCGCCGAGGGTGAACGACAGCGCCACCAGCTTGCCGGTTACCAGCAGGCCGTCGATAAAGCGCGGGCCGTAGCGTTCCAGCAGGTCGGGGTCGAGCACCAGCGCCAGCAATTGATCGAAACTCATGTCCGTGCCCCCCGCAGATGGCGGCTGAAGTACCGCTCGATGAAAGTGAACACCCGTCCCGACAGCGCCGAGAACAGCAGGTAGCCCAGGCAGGCGACGCCGTAGAAGAACATCGGCTCCTTGGTGACGCTGACCGCAAGATTGGTCTGGCGCATCAGGTCGACCAGGGAAATGGTCGACACCAGCGAGGTGTCCTTGAGCAGCGACAGCCAGTTGTTCGACAGGCCCGGCAGGGCAATGCGCACCAGTTGCGGGAACACCACCTTGCGAAAGGTGGTGGCCTTGCTCAGGCCCAGCGCGGCCGATGCTTCGTATTGGCCTTTGGCGACCGTTTTGAACGCGGCCAGCCAGATTTCGCTGGAGAATGCGGCGAACACCAGGCTGAAGGCGATCATCGCCGCCAGGAAGGTGTTGATCAGCACCTCGCCTTCATAGCCCATGGCCAGGAGGATTTTCTGCGCGGCGATCTGGCAGCCGTAGTAGATGATCAGCAGGGTGAGCAATTCCGGCAGGCCACGGAACACCGTGGAGAACACCGTCGCCGCGGCGCGCGGGAAGCGCTTGGAGGAGCGCGCGGCGAGGGCCACGCCCAGGCCCAGTGGCAAGCCGATGGGCAGGCAGGCCAGGGCCAGGGAGATGGTCACCAGGGCGCCGGCCAGTAATGCCTGGCCCCAGCCGCCGCTGGCGAAGGAAAGCAGTGACAGTTGTTCGAGCATGGGCGAACCCTCTCGGTTCAAGAGTGATGGTGCTTTGGAGGGCCTCTTCGCGGGTCAAGCCCGCTCCCACAGAGTTTGTGGGAGCGGGCTTGACCCGCGATCAGTCACTGATAGATATCGAAGTCGAAGTAACGACTGGCGATCTTCTGGTAGGTACCGTTGGCGACGATTGCGTCCAGGGCCTTGTTCAGGCGCTCGCGCAGGGCTTCATCTTCCTTGCGCACGGCAATCGAGGCGTCGGCCTTGGTGCCGTTGACGTCGCCAAGGATCTTGCAGCAGTCCTTGCCGGCCTTGCCCAGCCATTCGGTCAGCGGGAACTTGTCGGCAATCACCCCGTCCAGGCGCCCGGCGGCGAGGTCGGCGTTGGCTTCATCGAGGGTCGGGTAGAGTTTGACGTCGGCGCCGGCCTTGCCGTAGACGTCCTCGGCATAGATAGCCTGGGTCGAGGAAGATTGCGCGCCGACCGTGTAGCCTTTGAAGTCGGTTTGCGCGTCGGTGATTTCACTGTCCTTGGCCACGGCCACCGACAACGGGGTCTTGTAGTAGTGGTTGGTGAAGGCGATCTTCTTGCGCCGTTCTTCGGTATTGATCATCGACGCCACCACCGCGTCGTATTTCTTCGCCATCAAGGCCGGGATGATGCCTTCCCAGTCCTGGGCCACCAGGGTGCATTCGACCTTCATCTGCTCACACAGGGCGTGGGTGATGTCGACGTCGAAGCCGTGCAGCTTGTTATCCGAATCGACGTAGTTGAACGGTGGGTAAGCGCCTTCGGTGGCGATCTTCAGGGTTTCGGCCTGGGCCAGGGTCGAGCCGGCGAGCAGCAGGGCGCAAGCCCCTGCGAAGCGGATAACGGGTTTCATGACACACCTCGATCTGTTGTTTGCACTCTTGCTATTGTTTGCTCGTTGACGTGTAGCCAACGAATTCGTTGTGTAGAGCTGCAGTTGCTTCCAAGCGTTTTTCAACATCCGGTCCTAGCTTCTTGCAGACCTCGTTGACCATCAGGTGTACCCACGACAGCATCGTCGCGGTGGACTCCCAGAACAGATTGAATTCGGTGGGGATGCGAAACACCTCACTGGCGTTGGCATCGGCCCAGTCACAAAAAGTGTCGGTAACCAGGGTTACCGGAATGCCTGCCGCATACGCCTTGCGGCACAGGGTCAGGGCATGGCGGGAATAGCGGCGCGCCTCGAACACCACCAGGGCGCAATCGGCCGGAGCGCTGAGCAGTACCTCGCCAAAATGCCCGGCACTGCCATCGACCACCTGCACGCCATCGCGCAGGTATTGCAGCAGGTGGGCCATGCACTGGGCGATGCCGCGCTCGGTCTGAAAGCCGGCGACGAATACCTTGCGTCGCTGTGCCAGGCGCTGGCTGACGGTGTCCCACGCCGGGGTGCGGCTGTATTCGTAAACCCGCACCAGCGCGCCAACTTCCTGTTCAAGGCTGCGCGCAAGGCCGGCGGCATCCTTGCCGTGCTGCTGGCGAAATTCTTGCAGACGATCACCGACCAGCCACGGGCCTTCACCCAGATCGTCCTTGAGGTCATGTTTGAGAGCCTTGAGGTGCTCGTAGCCCAGCGAGCGGCAGAAGCGCCCGACACTCGACTCGCTGACGCCGATTTTGGCCGCAAGGCTGGCGGAGGTTTCGAAGGGCAGGTCGGTGAGGTGGGCGAGCATGTAGCTGGCGATCTTGCGCCCGGACGCTGCGGCGTTGTGCAGGCTGTGTTCCAGGCGCTGTTTGATCGGTTGGCTCACAGGGCGACTCTCGAAGGCGGCGACACGTTGAAACAGAAAATGAATGTTTTCTGTCATCAAGTCAATATTTGACAGTTTGCTGTCACTGGGGGAAAGTCTGGCCATTGCCCATCGCTGTCGCCCATTCCAAATCCAATAAGGGAGCTACAGATGTCCGCACGTCCCGACACTGCTGTCGCGCAGATTGCCTTTGCCGACCTGCAGGCCTTGTTGCAGCGAATTTTCCTCGGTCATGGTTGCAGCGCAGCGGTGGCCCAGGCCCTGGCCTTCAACTGCGCCAGCGCCCAGCGCGATGGCGCTCACAGCCACGGTGTGTTCCGTATCCCCGGGTATGTTTCGACCCTGGCCAGTGGCTGGGTCAATGGCCAGGCTGTGCCCTACGTCGAAGACGTTGCCAGCGGTTTTGTGCGCGTCGATGCCAACGGCGGCTTTGCCCAGCCGGCCCTGGCGGCGGCCCGTGCGCTGCTGGTAGAAAAGGCCCGCAGCGCCGGTATTGCCGTGCTGGCGATCCATAACTCGCACCATTTCGCGGCCTTGTGGCCGGACGTCGAGCCGTTTGCCGATGAAGGCCTAGTGGCCCTGAGCGTGGTCAACAGCATGACCTGCGTGGTGCCCCATGGCGCCCAGCAGCCGTTGTTCGGCACCAACCCGATTGCCTTCGCCGCACCGTGCGCCGGTAGCGACCCGATTGTCTTCGACATGGCCACCAGCGCCATCGCCCACGGCGATGTGCAGATTGCTGCGCGCAAGGGCGAACTGCTGCCTGAAGGCATGGGCGTCGACAACCAGGGCCAACCGACCCGCGACCCGCAAGCGATTCTCGATGGCGGCGCCTTGCTGCCGTTCGGAGGGCACAAGGGCTCGGCGCTGTCGATGATGGTCGAGCTGCTGGCGGCGGCACTGACCGGCGGCAACTTCTCGTTCGAGTTCGACTGGTCACAGCACCCGGGTGCGAAAACGCCCTGGACCGGCCAGTTGATCATCGTCATCGACCCGGTCAAGTCGGTGGGTAATCGCTTTGCCGAACGCAGCCGCGACCTGGTGCGGCAGATGCAGGCAGTGGGCTTGCAGCGCCTGCCGGGCGAGCGCCGGTTCCGCGAGCGTGAACAGTCGGCAAAGCAGGGCGTGACGCTGACAGTGGCGGAACTTGAGCAGTTGCAGCGTTTGGCCCAATAGTGAACTTGAGCACGCTATCGCTGGCAAGCCAGCTCCCACAGGGTTTTAGCTGATCATTGTGGGCGCTGGCTTGCCAGCGATTACTGTGCACACATGCACTGATCAGTTGCACCAAGGGTAATGTTCCTTGGCCCACAGTACAGGTATCCTCGACACAGCTTTTAGTCCGAATTGTCCTGACCCAAGGAGCTGTGCGCTGTGTTCAAACATGTCGATGCCTATGCCGGCGATCCGATTCTCTCCCTGATGGAGACCTTCAAGGCCGATCCGCGTGCCGCCAAGGTCAACCTGAGTATCGGTCTGTATTACGATGCCGCAGGCGTGGTGCCACAGCTGGCTGCGGTGCGCGAGGCCGAGCAACGCTTTGCCGCCCAGCCTCACGAAGCCTCGATGTACCTGCCGATGGAAGGTCTGAACAGCTACCGCCAGGCGATCCAGGCACTGCTGTTTGGCGCCGCGCATCCTGCTGTCGAGAGCGGCCGTGTGGCCACCGTGCAGACCGTCGGTGGCTCCGGTGCGCTGAAAGTCGGTGCCGACTTCCTCAAGCGCTACTTCCCCGAGTCGCAGGTGTGGGTCAGCGATCCGACCTGGGACAACCATCGGGCGATCTTCGAAGGCGCAGGCTTCAAGGTCAACACCTACCCGTACTTCGACCAGGCCAGCCGTGGCGTCGATTTCGACGGCATGCTCAGCGCCCTGCAGGGCCTGCCGAGCAACAGCATCGTCCTGCTGCACCCGTGCTGTCACAACCCTACCGGGGTCGACCTGAGCCAGGCGCAGTGGCAACAGGTGATCGAAGTGGTCAAGGCGCGCAACCTGATCCCGTTCCTCGACATCGCCTACCAGGGCTTTGGCGAAGGCCTGGCCGAAGACGCCTATGCCATCCGCGAAGCCGCCCGTGCCGGTGTGCCGTGCCTGGTGAGCAATTCGTTCTCGAAGATCTTCTCGCTGTATGGCGAGCGGGTTGGCGGCCTGTCGGTGGTCTGTGATGACGCCGATACCGCGCAAAGCGTGCTCGGCCAGCTCAAGGCCACCGTGCGCCGCAACTACTCCAGCCCGCCAAGCTTCGGTGCCCAACTGGTGGCGGCGGTGCTCGGTGATGCCAAGCTCAACGCCCAATGGCAAGCGGAAGTCGAGCAGATGCGCCTGCGTATCCTCGACATGCGCCAGGCCTTGGTCGATGCCCTGGCCAAACTGCTGCCGGGCCAGGACTTCCAGTTCTTCCTGCGCCAGCGCGGCATGTTCAGCTACACCGGCTTCAGCGTCGAGCAGGTGCGCCGCTTGCGTGACGAGTTCGGTGTGTACCTGATCGACAGTGGCCGGGTGTGCATGGCCGGCTTGCGTCCGGACAACCTGCAGCAGGTGGCCAAGGCCTTCGCTGCGGTTCAGTAAGCAAAACCTATCGCGGGTCAAGCCCGCTCCTACACCATTCGTAGGAGCGGGCTTGACCCGCGATGCTTTTAGCCCAAGGTGCAACCACTCCTCGGCCAGGGCTTTGCAAGTGCAACCAAACGGCGCACAATCGCGCCCCTCTTTATATGGTTGAGAGAGGCGAGGCCTCTGTTTCGCCACTCTCAGCCCTGTTGCAGTCTTGCGAGTGGAGTTGCACCCGGATGAATGAGCAGGCCCCAAGCGTTGAACAACGCTTTGAATCAACCCCCGCCGCCCTCGGCAGCTGGGCCCGTCAGGACACCACCTGGATGCTGGGCCTGTTTGGCACGGCGATTGGCGCCGGGACCCTGTTCCTGCCGATCAACGCCGGCCTTGGCGGCTTCTGGCCACTGCTGGTCCTGGCGCTGCTGGCTTTTCCGATGACGTACTATGCGCACCGCGGCCTGACCCGCTTCGTGCTCTCCGGGCGCGATGGCGCCGACATCACCGACGTGGTCGAAGAGCATTTCGGCCTCAGCGCCGGTGCCCTGATCACGCTGCTGTATTTCTTCGCCATCTTCCCGATCCTGCTGATCTACAGCGTGGCGCTGACCAACACGGTCGGCAGTTTCATGGAACACCAGCTGCACATCGAGCCGCCACCGCGCGCGGTGCTGTCCTTCGTGCTGATCCTCGGGTTGCTGGCCATCGTGCGCTGCGGCGAGCAGGCCACGGTCAAGGTCATGAGCTGGCTGGTCTATCCGTTCATCGTTGCCCTGGCGTTCCTGGCGGTGTTCCTGATCCCGCACTGGAGCGGCGGCATCCTCACTACCGCCACTGAAGTGCCTTCGGGTTCGGCGTTCCTGCACACCCTGTGGCTGGCGATCCCGGTGATGGTCTTCTCGTTCAACCATTCGCCAATCATTTCGGCGTTCGCTGTTGACCAGAAACGTCGCTATGGCGTGCACGCCGACGAGCGCAGCGGGCAGATCCTGTGCCGCGCCCACCTGCTGATGGTGGCCATGGTGATGTTCTTCGTGTTCAGCTGCGTACTGACCTTGACCCCGGCGCAACTGGCCGAAGCCAAGGCACAGAACCTGTCGATCCTGTCGTACCTGGCCAACCACTTCAGCAACCCGACCATCGCCTTTGCCGCGCCGCTGATTGCCTTCATCGCCATCGCCAAGTCGTTCCTGGGCCACTACATCGGTGCCAGCGAAGGCCTCAAGGGCCTGATCGTCAAGACCGGCAAGCGTCCGGGCGCCAAGGCCCTGGACCGCATGACCGCGGCCTTCATGCTGGTGATCTGCTGGATTGTCGCCACCCTCAACCCGAGCATTCTCGGCATGATCGAGACCCTTGGTGGCCCGGTGATCGCTGCGATCCTGTTCCTGATGCCGATGTACGCCATCCGCAAGGTGCCGGCCATGAGCAAGTACCGCGGGCAGATGTCCAACGTCTTCGTCGTCGCCGTGGGCCTGGTGGCCATTTCGGCGCTGGTTTACTCGCTGCTGAGCTGAACCTATGGATTCGGGAGCCGGCAATCGGCTCCCGAATGACTAAAAATTGTCCACAAAAGTTGTCTGGCAATTCAACAATTTAACATCGGCCCATAGGTAGACGGGCACTTTCATGCTTAACTCTGGTCCTTTACTCATCCCCCGCATAAGGACTTCGTTCATGGCTCAAGTGACTCTTAAAGGCAACCCGGTTCAGGTCAAAGGCGAACTGCCGAAAGTCGGCGCGAAGGCGCCTGCGTTTTCCCTGGTTGGTGCTGGCCTGGCCGACGTGACCCTGGCCTCCCTGGCCGGCAAGCGCAAAGTGCTGAACATCTTCCCAAGCGTCGACACCCCGACCTGCGCTACTTCGGTGCGCAAGTTCAACGCGCAAGCCAGCACGCTGAACAACACCGTCGTACTGTGCATCTCCGCTGACCTGCCGTTCGCGCAAGCGCGCTTCTGCGGCGCTGAAGGCCTGGAGAACGTGCAGAACCTGTCGCTGCTGCGCGGCGCCGAGTTCAAGGAACACTACGGCGTAGCTATCGCCGACGGCCCGCTGGCCGGCCTGACTGCCCGTGCCGTGGTGGTGCTGGACGAGAACGACAAGGTGCTGCACAGCGAGCTGGTCGGCGAAATCGCTGAAGAGCCGAACTATGAGGCTGCTCTGGCAGTCCTGAAGTAATAGCGACCCTGCCGGGGCTGCTGCGCAGCCCATCGCTGGCAACGCCAGCTCCCACAAGGAGCGGCGAGGGCGACGCGATTATTGTTAATAATTGCTAAGAGTTGTTGCGGCCTGGCCCTCGTCCAGGCCGTTTTTATTTATAGTTCATTACTTTAGCTACGTAAGCTCAAGGTAAAGTGCCGGTAAAGGCGCTTTGCTTATCCGTCTTCAGTGCTTATCGTTCAGCCTCCTCAAAAGAATTCTTTCCCGCACAATGGTCGATCAACCCATGCTTTCTCGTTCCCGTTCCTCCCGTCGCTGGCTTGTCGGCCTGCTGATCCTGCTGCTGGTCGCTGGCCTCGGCTGGTGGCTGTGGCCGTCGCCGGTCGCGCAAAAGGCCGCTGCTGCGCCGGGTGGCAAGGGTGGGCGGCCGGGCTTTGGCGCGTTCGCAGGTCCGGTGCCGGTGCGGGTCGAGCCGGCGACGGTTGGCGACTTCCCGGTGTACCTCAAGGCCCTGGGCACGGTGACGGCGACCAACACGGTCAACGTGCGCAGCCGGGTCGGTGGCGAGCTGGTCAAGGTCAACTTCCAGGAAGGGCAGAAGGTCAAGGCCGGAGACCTGCTGGCCGAGATCGACCCGCGCAGCTACCAGATCGCCCTGCAACAGGCCGAAGGCACCCTGGCGCAGAACCAGGCGCAACTGAAAAACGCCCAGATCGACCTGCAGCGCTATCAAGGCCTGTACGCCGAAGACAGCATCGCCAAGCAGACCCTGGACACCCAGGCGGCGCTGGTCGGCCAGTACCAGGGGACGATCAAGACCAACCAGGCGGCGGTAGGTGACGCCAAACTCAACCTCGAATTCACCCGCATCCGCGCGCCGATCAATGGCCGTCTGGGGCTGCGCCAGCTCGACGTCGGCAACCTGGTGGCGGCCAACGACACCACCGCGCTGGTGGTCATCACCCAGACCCAGCCGATCAGCGTGGCTTTCACCTTGCCCGAATCGGAGCTCAACACGGTGCTGGCGCGCTACCGCAGTGGCGCACAATTACCGGTCGAGGCCTGGGACCGCAGCGATGCCAAGCAGCAGGCGGTTGGTGTACTGCGCAGCCTCGACAACCAGATCGACACCACCACCGGCACCCTGAAGTTCAAGGCCTTCTTCGAGAACCAGGACGAAGCGCTGTTCCCCAACCAGTTCGTCAATGTGCGGCTGCTGGCCGACACCTTGAAGGGCGTGGTGCTGGCGCCTTCGGCGGCAATCCAGTTCGGTACCGACGGCTCGTTCGTCTATGTCATGGAAGGCGACAACAAGGTGCGCATCCGCCAGCTCAAGCTGGGTGCCAGTGACGGCGACCTCACCGTGGTCACCGAAGGCCTGGCCAAAGGCGAGCGGGTGGTGCTCGAAGGCACCGACCGCCTGCGCGATGGCAGCGACGTCGAAGTGGTTAACGACAGCGCCGACGTTCCCGTCACCCCAGGCCAGCACCTGCAGGGCCAGGACAACAAAGATGCTTCCGCCGCGACCGGCGCTCAGGGCAAGGCCGGCGCATGAACCTCTCGCGGCTGTTCATCCTGCGCCCGGTGGCGACCACCCTGAGCATGCTGGCCATCGTTCTGGCCGGCCTGATGGCTTATAAGATGCTGCCGGTGGCGGCATTGCCCCAGGTCGATTACCCGACCATCCGGGTCATGACCCTTTACCCCGGCGCCAGCCCCCAGGTGATGACCAGCGCGGTCACCGCACCCCTTGAGCGTCAATTCGGGCAGATGCCCGGCCTGACCCAGATGGCCTCGACCAGCTCCGGCGGTGCCTCGGTGCTGACCCTGCGCTTTAGCCTGGACATGAACATGGACGTCGCCGAGCAACAGGTCCAGGCGGCGATCAACGCCGCCAGCAACCTGCTGCCCAACGACCTGCCGGCGCCGCCGGTGTACAACAAGGTCAACCCGGCCGACAACCCGGTGCTGACCCTGGCGATTTCGTCGAAAACCATGCCGCTGCCCAAGCTCAACGACCTGGTCGACACCCGGGTGGCGCAGAAGATTGCCCAGATCGGCGGCGTCGGCATGGTCAGCATCGCCGGTGGCCAGCGCCAGGCGGTGCGAATCAAGGTCAACCCCGACGCCCTGGCCTCGGCCGGGCTGAACCTGGCCGACGTGCGCACCCTGATCGGCGCTTCCAACGTCAACCAACCCAAAGGCAACTTCGACGGCCCGACCCGGGTCTCGATGCTCGACGCCAACGACCAGCTGCGTTCGCCCGAGGAATACGCCAACCTCATCCTCGCCTACAAAAACGGTGCGCCGCTGCGCCTGAAGGACGTCGCCGAGATCGTCGACGGCGCCGAGAACGAGCGCCTGGCCGCCTGGGCCAACCAGAACCAGGCGGTACTGTTGAACATCCAGCGCCAGCCCGGGGCCAACGTCATCGAAGTGGTCGACCGGATCAAGGCCATGCTGCCGTCGATCACCGACAACCTGCCGGCGGGCCTGGACGTCAGCGTGCTCACCGACCGCACCCAGACCATCCGCGCCTCGGTCAAGGACGTACGCCACGAGCTGTTGATCGCCATTGCCCTGGTGGTCATGGTCACTTTCGTGTTCCTGCGCCGCTTCAGCGCTACCATCATTCCGTCGGTGGCCGTGCCGCTGTCGCTGATCGGCACCTTTGCGGTCATGCACCTGGCCGGCTTTTCGATCAACAACCTGACCCTGATGGCCCTGACCATCGCCACCGGCTTTGTGGTCGACGATGCCATCGTCATGCTGGAGAACATCTCGCGGCATATCGAGGAGGGCGAGACGCCGATGCAGGCCGCGCTCAAGGGCGCCCGGCAAATCGGCTTCACCCTGATCTCGCTGACCTTCTCGCTGATTGCGGTGCTGATCCCGCTGCTATTCATGGCTGACGTGGTCGGCCGGCTGTTTCGCGAGTTCGCCATTACCCTGGCGGTGGCGATCCTGATTTCCCTGGTGGTGTCGCTGACCCTGACGCCGATGATGTGTGCACGCTTGCTCAAACGCGAGCCGGCGATCGAGGCGCAGGGCCGTTTCTACCGGGCCAGCGGCGCCTGGATCGACTGGATGATCGACTACTATGGCCGTGGCCTGCAGTGGGTGCTCAAGCACCAGCCGTTGACCCTGCTGGTGGCGGTGGCAACCCTGGGGCTGACCGTGCTGTTGTACCTGGTGGTGCCCAAGGGCTTCTTCCCGGTGCAGGACACCGGGGTGATCCAGGGCATTTCCGAGGCGCCGCAGTCGGTGTCGTTCACCGCCATGAGCCAGCGTCAGCAGGAGCTCAGCGCGGTGATCCTCAAGGACCCGGCGGTACAGAGCCTGTCGTCCTACATCGGCGTCGATGGCGACAACGCCACCCTCAACAGTGGCCGCCTGCTGATCAACCTCAAGCCGCATGGCGAGCGAGACCTTACCGCTGCCCAGGTGATTGCCCGGCTGCAGCCGCAGGTCGACAAACTGCTCGGCATCCGCCTGTTCATGCAGCCGGTGCAGGACTTGAGCATCGAGGACCGGGTCAGCCGCACCCAGTATCAGTTCAGCCTGTCATCGCCCGATGCCGAGCTGCTGGCGCAGTGGAGCGGCAAACTGGTCGATGCCCTGCAGCAGCGCCCGGAGCTTGCCGATGTTGCCAGCGACCTGCAGGACAAAGGCCTGCAGGTGTTTCTGGTGATCGACCGCGACGCCGCCAGCCGCTTGGGCATCAACGTCGCCGACATCACCAATGCCCTGTATGACGCCTTCGGCCAGCGGCAGATTTCGACCATCTACACCCAGGCCAGCCAGTACCGCGTGGTGCTGCAGGCCGAGGCGGCGTCGAGCATCGGCCCGCAAGTGCTTGAGCAGATTCACGTCAAGGCCAGCGACGGCGGCCAGGTGCGGCTGTCGAGCCTGGCGCGCATCGAGCAGCGCCAGGCGCAACTGGCGATTGCCCATATCGGTCAGTTCCCGGCGGTGATGATGTCGTTCAACCTGGGCCAGGGTGTGGCCCTTGGTGAAGCGGTCAAGGTCATCGAGCAGGTGCAGCAGGACATCGGCATGCCGGTGGGCGTGCAAACCCGCTTCCAGGGCGCGGCCGAAGCCTTCCAGGCCTCGCTGTCGAGCACCTTGCTGCTGATCCTGGCGGCGGTGGTGACCATGTACATCGTGCTTGGTGTGCTGTACGAGAGCTACATCCACCCGGTGACCATCCTCTCGACCCTGCCGTCGGCGGCGGTGGGCGCCTTGCTGGCGTTGATCCTCTCCGGCAACGACCTGGGCATGATCGCCATCATCGGCATCATTTTGCTTATCGGTATCGTCAAGAAGAACGCGATCATGATGATCGACTTCGCCCTGGAGGCCGAGCGCAACCAGGGCATGGCCCCTGAAGCGGCGATCTACCAGGCGGCGCTGCTGCGCTTCCGGCCGATCCTGATGACCACCCTGGCGGCGCTGTTCGGCGCCATCCCGCTGATGCTTGCCACCGGTTCCGGCGCCGAACTGCGCCAGCCGCTGGGCCTGGTCATGGTCGGTGGGCTGCTGGTCAGCCAGGTGCTGACGCTGTTCACTACGCCTGTCATCTACTTGTACTTTGATCGGTTGTCGAGGCGCCTTCGCTCCCGTGGCCTGACTGGAGACTTGGTGTGATCGGCGCCAGCTACAAGCTGCAAGCTACAAGCTGCAAGTGGTCTGGTGTAGGACCGCAGTTGCAGAGGTCACCTCAAACTGCTTGCAGCTTGAAGCTTGCAGCTTGGAGCTACCGTCCATGAACCTGTCCGCGCCTTTCATCGCCCGCCCAGTGGCGACGATGCTGCTGAGCCTGGCAATCATGCTGCTCGGTGGCGTCAGTTTCGGCCTGTTGCCGGTGGCGCCGTTGCCGCAGATCGAATTCCCGGTCATCGTCGTCCAGGCCAACCTGCCGGGCGCCAGCCCCGAGGTCATGGCCTCGACCGTGGCCACGCCGCTGGAACGCTCCATGGGCGCCATCTCCGGGGTCAACACCCTGACCAGCAGCTCTAGCCAGGGCTCGACCCGGGTGATCCTCGGCTTCGACCAGGGCCGTGACATCGACGCGGCGGCGCGTGAAGTGCAAGCGGCGATCAATGCCTCGCGCAACCTGCTGCCCAGCGGCATGCGCAGCATGCCGACCTACAAGAAATACAATCCGTCGCAAGCGCCGATCATGGTCCTGGCGCTGACGTCCAGCGTGCTGCAAAAGGGCCAGTTGTACGATCTCGCCTCGACCATCCTGTCCCAGAGCCTGTCCCAGGTGCCGGGGGTAGGGGAGGTGCAGATCGGCGGCAGTTCGCTGCCAGCGGTGCGCGTCGAGCTCGAACCGCAGTTGCTCAACCAGTATGGCGTGGCCCTCGATGACGTGCGTCAGACCATCGCCAATGCCAACCAGCGCCGGCCCAAGGGCTTTATCGAGGACGGCCAGCGCAACTGGCAGGTGCAGGCCAACGACCAACTGGAGAAGGCCAAGGACTACGAGCCCCTGGTGATTCGCTACCAGGACGGCGCGGTGCTGCGCCTGAGCCATGTGGCCAAGGTCAGCGACGCGGTGGAGAACCGCTACAACAGCGGCTTTTTCAATGACCAGGACGCGGTGTTGCTGGTGATCAACCGCCAGACCGGCGCCAATATCATCGAGACCGTGAACAGGATCAAGGAGCAACTGCCGGCCCTGGAGTCGCTGATGCCCGCCAGCGTCAAGCTGGACGTGGCCATGGACCGCTCGCCGGTGATCAAGGCGACCCTCAAGGAAGCCGAGCACACCCTGATCATCGCCGTGGTGCTGGTGATCCTGGTGGTGTTCCTGTTCCTTGGCAACCTGCGCGCCTCGCTGATCCCGACCCTGGCGGTGCCGGTGTCGCTGGTTGGCACCTTCGCGGTCATGTACTTGTGCGGCTTCTCGCTGAACAACCTGTCGCTGATGGCCCTGATCCTCGCCACGGGCCTGGTGGTCGACGATGCCATCGTGGTGCTGGAGAACATCTCCCGGCATATCGACGAGGGCGTGCCGCCGATGCGCGCCGCGTACCTGGGCTCCAAGGAAGTCGGCTTCACCCTGCTGTCGATGAACCTGTCGCTGGTGGTGGTGTTTGTCTCGATCCTGTTCATGGGCGGCATCGTCGGTTCGCTGTTTCGCGAATTCTCCATCACCCTGGCGGTGGCGATCCTGGTGTCGTTGCTGGTGTCCCTGACCCTCACGCCGATGCTCTGCGCGCGCTGGCTCAAGGCCCAGCCGGAGGGCGAGCAGACCCGCCTGCAACGCTGGAGCGAGCAGCTCAACCAACGCATGATGGCCGGTTATGGGCGCAGCCTGGACTGGGTCATGCGCCATCGGCGCCTGACCCTGCTGAGCCTGTTGGTGACCATCGCGGTCAACATCGCCCTGTATGTGATGGTGCCCAAGACCTTCCTGCCGCAGCAGGACACCGGCCAGTTGATAGGCTTTGTCCGTGGTGACGACGGCCTGTCGTTCCAGGTGATGCAGCCGAAGATGGAAATCTACCGCCGCGCCTTGCTCGCCGACCCTGCGGTGCAAAGCGTGGCCGGCTTCATCGGCGGCAACAGCGGCACCAACAACGCCATGGTGCTGGTGCGCCTCAAGCCGATCGGCGAGCGCAAGGTGTCGGCGCAGAAGATCATCGAGCGCCTGCGCAAAGAGCTGCCCAAGGTGCCCGGCGGACGGCTGTTCCTGATGGCCGACCAGGACCTGCAGTTCGGCGGTGGCCGCGACCAGAGCAGCTCGCAGTTCCTCTACACCCTGCAAAGCAGCGAGCTGTCGGCCCTGCGCGAGTGGTACCCGAAGGTGGTCGCTGCGTTCAAGGCCCTGCCGGAGCTGACCGCCATCGACGCCCGCGAGGGCGGCGGTACCCAGCAGATCACCCTGGTGGTCGACCGCGAACAGGCCAAGCGCCTGGGCATCGACATGAGCATGGTCACCTCGGTGCTCAACAACGCCTACAGCCAGCGGCAGATCTCGACCATCTACGACAGCCTCAACCAGTACCAGGTGGTGATGGAGATCAACCCCAAGTACGCCCAGGACCCGCGGACCCTGGAGCAGGTGCAGGTGATTACCGCCGACGGCACCCGGGTGCCGCTGGCCACCTTCGCCCATTACGAGAACAGCCTGGCCGACGACCGCGTCAGCCACGAGGGCCAGTTCGCCTCCGAGAGCATCAACTTCGACATCGCCGAAGGCTACAGCCAGGACCAGGCCATGGCCGCGGTCGAGCGGGCGGTGGCCAAGGTCGGCCTGCCCGAGGACGTGATCGCCAAGCTCGGCGGCACCGGTGACGCCTTCGCCGAAAGTCAGAAGGGCCAGCCGTTCATGATTCTCGGTGCCTTGCTGGCGGTATACCTGGTGCTGGGCATTCTCTACGAAAGCTACATTCACCCCCTGACCATCCTCTCGACCTTGCCATCGGCCGGGGTAGGGGCCTTGCTCACGCTCTACGTGGTCGGCAGCGAGTTCAGCCTGATTTCCCTGCTCGGGCTGTTCCTGCTGATCGGCGTGGTGAAAAAGAACGCAATCATGATGATCGACCTGGCCCTGCAGCTGGAGCGCCATGAGCAGCTGAGCCCGGAGGCATCGATCCGCCGCGCCTGCCTGCTGCGTCTGCGGCCGATCCTGATGACCACCCTGGCGGCCATCCTTGGCGCCTTGCCGCTGCTGCTCAGCCATGCCGAGGGCGCCGAGATGCGTCAACCGCTGGGCCTGACCATCATCGGCGGGCTGGTCTTCAGCCAGATCCTCACGCTTTACACCACCCCGGTGGTCTACCTCTATCTGGACCGCCTGCGCCATCGCTTCAACCACTGGCGCGGCGTGCGTACCGATGCTGCTTTGGAAACCCCGCTATGACCCGACGTCCGTTTCTTTCCGACCGTTCGCTGCAGCCGTTGCTGGCCGCCCGCGGCTCGCGCCTGCTGGCCTGCGCGCTGAGCCTGGCAATGCTCAGCGCCTGCACCCTGAGCCCGGACTACCACCGGCCGGAAACCCCGGCGCCGGTAGCGTTCAAGCACGCCGAAGGCTGGACCCAAGCCAACCCCTCGGACGCCATCGCCCGCGGTGCCTGGTGGGAGTTGTACGGCGATGCCCAGCTCAATGGCCTGGTCGAGCAGCTCAATGCCAGCAACCAGACCGTCGCCCAATATGCCGCCCAGTACCGCCAGGCCCAGGCCCTGGTGCGCAGCGCCCGTGGCGCACTGTTCCCAAGCCTCGACCTGTCGGCCGGCAAGACCCGCTCCAGCCAGGGCACCGGCAGCTCAAGCTCGAGCCTGAGCAATAACAGCAGCGGCATCCGCAACACCTACAGCACCCAGTTGGGGGTGAGCTGGGAAGCCGACCTGTGGGGCAAGCTGCGTGACGGCCTGGCCGCCAACCAGGCCAGCGCCGAGGCCAGCCTCGCCGACATGGCGGCGATCCGCCTGAGCCTGCAATCGGAGCTGGTGCAGAATTACCTGCAGTTGCGGGTGATCGACGAGCAGAAACGCCTGCTCGAGGCGACGGTCGAGGCTTACGAGCGTTCGCTGAAGATGACCGAGAACCAGTACCGTGCCGGGGTCTCGGGCAAGGACGCGGTAGCCCAGGCGCAGACCCAGCTGAAAAGCACCCAGGCCGACCTGATCGACCTGGTGTGGCAGCGCGCGCAACTGGAAAACGCCATCGCCGTGCTGCTGGGCAAGGCGCCGGCCGAGTTCGCCCTGGCCGACAGCAAGGCCATCCCGGCGCTGCCGCAGGTGCCAGTGGCCTTGCCCTCGCAGTTGCTTGAGCGCCGCCCGGACATCGCCAAGGCCGAGCGCAACGTGATGTCGGCCAACGCCAGCATCGGCGTGGCCCGCGCCGCCTACTTTCCGGACCTGACCCTGAGCATGAGCGGCGGCTACAGCAGCAGCAGTTTCAGCGACTGGATCAGCCTGCCGAACCGCTTCTGGTCGGTCGGCCCGCAACTGGCCATGACCCTGTTTGACGGCGGCCAGCGCGCCGCCGAAGTCGATCGCAGCGAAGCGGTCTACGACCAGACCGTGGCCCAGTACCGCCAGACTGTGCTCGACGGCTTCAAGGAAGTGGAAAACTACCTGGTGCAGCTCAAGGTCTTTGAGGACGAAGCGCGGGTGCGCAGCGAAGCCCTGGCCTCGGCCCGCGAATCCCTGCGCCTGACCAACAACCAGTACAAGGCCGGGCTGATTGCCTACCTGGACGTGGTCAACGTGCAGACCACCGCCCTGAGCAACGAGCGCAGCGTGCTCAACCTGCTGCAGGGACGGCTGGTGGCCAGCGTGCAGTTGATCGCGGCGTTGGGCGGTGGGTGGGACTCACAGGCAGCGTTTTCTGAACAAAGTGATTGATATAAAGTGTTATAAAACAAGTGGATAGATAGCTTTGTTAAGGTTATCTATTCGGATTAGAAGCCTCCGGTGCAGATTGCACTGTTTATCGTTATATGACTTTAACTATATATATTAAGGCATTGTTTTATATGGAGTTTATATTCTAGAAATTGCCTGAGATGGCGATGATTCGCTATTGCCATCTTCCACCGAAAACTCCGTGCGTTTCGCCAAAGGTTGAGTACAATCATCGGCTTTTACCCGGGCCTTGCCAGTGCCCGGCCTACGGGTTGTGGAAGGCCTCATGCTGATCGGTAGTTATTCCTCTTCGCTGGTATTGATTTCGCTGTGTGTGGCCATCCTTGCTTCGTATACCGCCCTGGACCTGACCGGCCGGATCACCACCGCCAAGGGCCGTGCGGTGTACCTGTGGATCTGCGGCGGGGCCCTGGCCATGGGGACCGGAATCTGGTCGATGCACTTTATCGGCATGCTCGCCCTGAGCCTGCCGATCGAGCTGGGCTATGACATTACCCTGACCCTGTTGTCGCTGCTGATCGCCGGGCTGTCGTCGGGCTTTGCCCTGTGGCTGGTCAGCCAGCCGACCTTGCCCTGGCTGCAACTGGGGTTCGGTGCGCTGATCATGGGCAGCGGCATCAGTTGCATGCACTACACCGGGATGGCGGCGCTGCGCATGGCGCCGGGCATCGACTACGACCCCACGCTGTTCAGCGCCTCGTTGCTGATTGCAGTCGGTGCTTCGGCGGCAGCGTTGTGGATCGCCTTCCGCCTGCGCCAGCAAACCCTGTACGTGCGGCAGATTCGTGGCGGCGCGGCGATCATCATGGGCATGGCGATCGTCGGCATGCATTACACCGGCATGGCCGCGGCGAACTTCCCTGAAGGCAGCTACTGCGCAGCGCTGGGCAAGGGCCTGAGTGGCAACGGCCTGGATTACCTGGTGCTGATCACTACCCTGGCGGTGCTGGCCGCAGCCTTGCTGACCTCGGTACTGGATGCCCGCCTGGAAGCCCGTACAGCCGAGCTTGCGCGCTCGCTGACCCTGGCCAACCAGGAACTGACCCAACTGGCCCTGCATGACACGCTCACCGGCCTGCCGAACCGTACGCTGCTGGCCGACCGTATCGAGCAGGCGATCAGCAAGGTGGCCGAGCAGGGTGGTTGTTTCGCCCTGATGTTCATCGACCTGGACGGCTTCAAGCCGGTCAACGACGCCTTCGGCCACCATATGGGCGACCAGTTGCTCAAGGAAGTCGCCCTGCGCCTGCGCGGCCATCTGCACAGCCAGGATACCCTGGCGCGAATCGGCGGCGATGAGTTCGTGCTGCTGGTCGACTTGCAGGAAGCCGATGACGCCGTGGGTGTGGCGGCCAAGCAGGTCAACCTGATTTCGCGCAGCTTTCGCGTCGCCGAGCAGAGCCTGCAGATTTCGGCGAGCATCGGTATCGTCCTGTACCCGGGCAATGGCATCGACCAGCATGAGCTGCTGCGCAACGCCGACGCGGCCATGTACCACGCCAAGAGCGCTGGCAAGAACGGCTACAGCTTCTTCGACGTGTCGATGAACAGCAACGCGCGCCTGCAACTGCAACTGCTGCAGGATTTGCGCGTGGCCCTGGAGCAGGGGCAGTTCTGCCTGTATTACCAGCCCAAGTTCGATGCCCACAACTGCCAGCCGATCGGCGCCGAGGCACTGCTGCGCTGGGAGCACCCGCAGCATGGCCTGATGCTGCCGGACCGCTTTATCGTCCAGGCGGAGAAGACCGGGCTGATCATCCCGATCGGCGAATGGGTGCTGGACGAGGCCTGCCGGCAGATGCGCATCTGGATCGATCAAGGCCACAGCAACTGGCGCATCGCGGTGAACCTCTCGGCCATCCAGTTCTGTCACACAGGGCTGGTCGAGAGTGTGGCCAAGGTGCTGGCGCGGCATCAGTTGCCGGCCAACAGCCTGACCCTGGAAATCACCGAAACCACCGCCATGCGCGACGCCGATGCCAGCATGCAGGTGCTGCAGCGGCTATCGGACATGGGCGTGGACCTGTCCATTGACGACTTTGGTACCGGCTATTCGAGCCTGATGTACCTCAAGCGCCTGCCGGCCAACGAGCTGAAGATCGACCGAGGCTTTGTTCGCGACCTGGAGCAGGACAGCGACGATGCCGCCATCGTCTCGGCAATCGTCGCCCTGGGCCAGGCATTGGGCTTGCGGATTGTTGCCGAAGGGGTCGAGACCGATCGCCAGCAGAGTTTCCTGACCCGGCTGGGGTGTGACTCGTTGCAAGGGTATCTGCTCGGCCAGCCACAGCCGGCCGAGCGCTTCATTGCCGATATCGAGCGAGGGCGCGAGCCCCTGGCCGCCAGCTAATCAGCCGGCGGCGCGCAGGTTGCAGGAGGTCTGGAAGGCGTCGAGTTCCGCCTCCACCGCCTCGATGATGCGTTCGACGTCAGCCGCAGGCATCAGCGTGGCACAGGGAATGCCGGCAACCGCCAGCAAGGTTTCGCCGGTGGCCCGGTCGAACAGGCGCGCCACCATGCTGCGCGGGGCGTCCATGCTGGCCTCGAAGCCCAGCGGATGAAAATGCCAGCGCATCATCTGGCAGGCGTTGGGGAACGTCAGCTTGTTCATGCCGGCCTCCGTGTACGGTGAACCTCACGCAAGAGTGGGCGGGTCGGTGGGACCCGACGGGAAACCTAAACATAGCATCACTGGCGCCAGTGTCCGGCGCCGATCATGACGGTTTTCCGATTGTTTGATCCAGGTCACGCTCACTGGAGGGCAGGGCGGACACTTTCCCTTTCCCGGCAAACGTTTGCCGGCAATATTTCACCGCGTGCTGTTGCGCTGTTCTGCTATTTTTACCGGCAGTCGGCTGGGATGCTTGCCAGGGAGTTTCAGACCAATGGCGCGTCCGGGTTCAGTCAAGGAGACCGTCCATGCGTTATTCCGCGCTCACCCAACGTATCGCCGGTGACGGTGCTGCAGCCTGGAACATCCACTACCGTGCCGTCGAACTGCAAGGCCAGGGCCGGGACATCATCCTGCTGTCGATTGGCGACCCGGATTTCGATACCCCTCAGCCGATTGTCGATGCCGCCATCGACAGCCTGCGCGCCGGCCATACCCATTATTCCGATGTGCGCGGCAGCGAAGCCTTGCGCAGTGCCATTGCCGCTCACCACACCCGTCATAGCGGGCAGCCGGTCGACCCGCTGGAAGTGGTGGTGCTGGCCGGGGCGCAATGTGCGCTGTATGGCGTGGCCCAGTGCCTGTTCGACCCGGGCGATGAGGTGATCGTCGCCGAGCCCATGTACGTGACCTACGAGGCAGTGTTTGGCGCCTGCGCAGCCAGGGTGGTACCGGTGCCGGTGCGCCCGGAGCAGGGCTTTCGGGTCGACGCCGATGATGTCGCTCGGCTGATTACCCCGCGCACGCGCGCCTTGCTGCTCAACAGCCCGCACAACCCCTCCGGCGCCAGCCTGCCCAAGGCCACCTGGCAGCGCCTGGCGCACCTGTGCATCAAACATGACTTGTGGCTGATCTCCGATGAGGTCTACAGCGAGCTGCTGTTTGAGGGCAAGCATTTCAGCCCGGCCAGCCTGCCGGGCATGGCCGAGCGCAGCGCGACCATCAACAGCCTGTCCAAGTCCCATGCCATGTCCGGTTGGCGGGTCGGTTGGGTGATCGGCCCGCAGCTGTTGACCGAGCACTTGAGCAACCTGGCCCTGTGCATGCTCTATGGCCTGCCGGACTTTATCCAGAACGCCGCCCAGGTGGCCCTTGAGCAAGACCTGCCCGAGGTGCGGCAAATGCGCGACACCTACCGCGAGCGGCGTGACCGGGTCTGTGCCAGCCTTGAAGGCTGCCCGGGCATCCGCGTGCACAAGCCCGATGGCGGCATGTTCGTGATGGTCGATATCCGCGAGACCGGCATGGGTGCCCAGGCTTTTGCCGAGCGCCTGCTGGAGGAACATGGGGTATCGGTGCTGGCTGGCGATGCCTTCGGCCCCAGCGCCGCCGGGCACCTGCGTTTTGGCCTGGTACTCGACAGCGAGCGCCTGGAGCAGGCCTGCCAGCGCATTGCCCGCTGCGCCGCCGAGGTGCTCGAAGGTGTGCCGTCAGTTCAGCAGGCCGGCGGCAATATTGATGGTAAAACCCAGAATCGCGGTGTTGAAAACAAAACCTACCAGTGAATGGGCCAGGACGATGCGGCGCATCTGTCGGTCGGCCACGCCCACGTCCGAGGTTTGCACGGCGACGTTGAGGGTGAAGGAGAAATAATGAAAATCCCAGTAATCGGGGTTCAGCTCGCCATCGGCAAAGCGCAGTAGCGGCTCCTTGCTGCCGGCGGTGTAGAACAGCCTGGCGTAGTGCAGGCTGAAAATCATGCCGATCATCAGCCAGGAGCCGGCGACGGTGAAGCCGGTATAAACGTAGTGAAGCATCTGCGAGCCGCCGACAAGACCACGGCTGGCGGCCAGTTGCAGGGTCACTGCGGCGAGGCTGGCGATTGCCGCGATGCTGACGGTGAACAGCACCAGCCCCGCGTTTTCATCCTCGATGCAGGCCACTTCGCGCACCTTCTCGGGGCTTGCGCGCAGCGTCAGCCACAGCACCAGCAGCAGGTACAGCCAGACCCCGATGTTCCAGCCGGTGAGGATGTGCTGAACCAGGCCATCGGCCGGGATCAGCCAGCCGCTCAGGCTGCCGACAACGGCAGAAAAACTCAGGCGCGGGTGGGTGCGGGTCAGTCGATGGAAAGCCATGGGGCCTCAGGTCGGGAGGGTATCTGGGCAACTGTAGCCCATCGCCTCGGCCACCGGACACGGAAATGCTTGCTGGCAGGCGTGGCCTTGGGCATTCTTGCGCGCCTTGTATGCTCATGGATGACGCCGCCTTTGTTTGCCCCCTCTCTACGCCTGGCCGCTTGCGCCCTGGGCGCTGCCCTGTCGCTCGGCGGTTGCAGCCATGGCATCGAATCGATGCCGCTGGAATTCAGTTCGTTCACCTATCACGACGGCTCCTACTATCTGCGCTTTCGCAGCGATGAAGAGATTGTCAGCCTGTTCAAACGGCACACCGGCGACGGGCAGATCGGTGAGTGGCTCAAGTGCGCCCTGGATGACGACCAGGACTTCACCGTCGGTCATGCCATGATCTACAACCTGGGCGGCGGGGTGGACTTCGAGGGCATCTCCGAAGTCCGGGGCTACAACTATGTGGTCTGGGCACGTTTCAACAAGACCACCCCGGACCGCAGCACCGAGACGGCGCTGCTCAAGCCGGCAATCCATCGCCTGCTGGCGGGCAAGACCAGCATCCCCTGCAAGCTGAGCATCACCGCCTTCCCCTACAACGCCTACTACTCGAAAACCATGCAACTGCCAGTCGCCCAGGTGCTCAGCGAAGTGGCCAAGCACCGCGACCGGCTGCCGGAGTGGGTTCCCTACCAGGTGGATGCCGGTCGTCCGCCCCTGGTACCGCAGATCGAGCTTGTGCCGCTGTACGGCAAGCGCCTGCAGATGATCGATACCGACACCGGTAAACCGCGCGGCTATGTGCCGTACATCGTCAAGCGCCGCGATGGCTACCTGGAGCGGGGCGAGACCGATTACGACGGCTTGACCCATGAAGTCCTGTCGCTGACCCCGGAGACCGTGCAGTTGTACCTGGATGAGCCGGTGCCATGAAATTGCCCTCAATCGATTCCAAGGGCGTCGATGAGGTACTATCGGGATTCTTGCCGTGGCCAAAAAGACTTGCCAATCAAAGACCTGATCGTGATGCAGGTCAGTGGCCGCGGCGCTGTCACGAGTCAGACTGGCCCGTTGCAAGCCCCTGACCTCTGTTGCGCTCTACAGGATTCCCGGTTTGTCCGATTCACTGCAAAACCCCTTGCTGCAATACCTCGCCCGCCTGGCGCCGTCCAGCCAGCTGACCATGAAGTACATCCTCCAGGATGCCGCCGACCGCCTGGGCTTCGAGGATTGCGACATCGCCGAGGTGCCCTGGCACCAGCTTGAGCCCGGGCATGTCACCGCGCTGGTAGCGGCCTTGCGCGCCGACGGCTATGCGCCGAACACCTCGTCGCTTTACGTCAACGCGGTGCGCGGGGTGATGAACGAGGCCTGGCGCCTGAGCCTGATCAGCCAGGAGCAATTGCTCAAGATCCGCACGGTCAAGCCAACCCAAGGCGCTCGATTGCCGGTCGGGCGCAACCTCAAGCGCAGCCTGATCCGCGAACTGATGGACGCCTGCGCCGCCGACCCGCGGCCCCAGGGCCTGCGCGATGCGGCGGTGATTGCCTTGTTGTATGGCACCGGCATGCGCAAGTCCGAGTCGGTCAATCTGACCTTGAGCCAGGTGGACTTTGATGAGCGCAGCCTGCAGGTGCTGGGCAAGGGCAACAAGCAACTGATCAAGTACGCACCGCCCTGGGCCTTTGAAAAGCTCAACGCCTGGCTGGCGTTTCGCCGCGAGCAGTTGCCTGAAGGGCAGGCCGACGATGAGTTCCTGTTCAACCGGATCCGCCGTGGCAGCCACATTACCCGCGAGCGCATCACCAAGCACGCGATCTACTACATCGCCCGCCAGCGCGGCACCCAGGTCGGGGTAAAGATCATGCCCCACGATTTTCGCCGCTCGTTCATCACCCGGGTGATCGAGGAGCATGACCTGTCGATCGCGCAAAAGCTTGCCCACCACACCAACATCCAGACCACCGCCAACTACGACATGCGCGATGACAACGAGCGGCGCAGGGCGGTGGATCGCTACGATTACTGACCTGTGGAGTTGCTTCTAGATTACTGCCCAGCCGCCTCCAGCCCCATCTGCCAGAAGTCCGCTTCCAGCCGCGAGGCCTGGGCGAAGACCTTGACCAGTTCCTCGAATCGCCGTTCGGTCATGGTCCGGGCCGCCAGCTCATCCAGATGCGCGCGGGCAGCGGTGGCCACGCCCTGGTAACCGGCACCGGCGTACTCGCCAATCCATTCGCGATAAGGATGATCGCCCAGCGCCTGGACACCGTTCGGCGTCAGGTTGCGGCCAATCTCGGCGTAGCCGATCACGCACGGCGCCAAGGCTATGTGCAGGTCTAGAAGGTCGCCGGCGGCGCCGCAGTCCAGCACGAAGCGGGTATAGGCTACCGTGGCCTGGTGCTCTGGGGTCGCCGCGAGGTCCGCGGGCGACAGCCCCCAGCGCTCGCACAGGCGCACGTGCAGCTCGGTTTCGTCGAGGATTGCCGCCAGCCCTGCCTGGGCGGCGCGGATATCGGCGAGGGTGCGGCTCTTGTAGGCGGCCAGGGCCCAGGAGCGGGCGAACTGGATCAGGAACAGGTAATCCTGCACCAGGTACGTGCGAAACGCTGGCTGCGCCAGGGTGCCGGCACCCATCTGGCGAACGAAGTCGTGTTCGACATAGCTGTGCCAATCGGCGCTGGCGGCCTGTTTCAGGCGCTCGAAGATATCCACGGTTTACCCCTTGGTGGTCGAATCCATACAGCAAGGCCAGGACGTCGGTGCTTGCCGATCCTGTGGGAGCCGGCCTTGCCGGCGATGCAAGGCCATGCCTTGCCAATCAGGCTCACCTCAATGTGTCGGGCAGCCCTGTTCCTTGACGATGCGCTGGGTCGACGCCGGGTTGTTCACCAGCTTGGCCGCCGAGCGGGCCGGGCGCTTGACCAGTTCACCGCCGCAATTAGGGCACTGGCCCTTGAGCTGACGCTCGTCGCAATCACGGCAGAAGGTACATTCGAACGAGCAGATCAACGCATCCGGGCTATCGCCGGGTAAATCAGAGCCACAGCATTCACAGTTCGGGCGCAGTTCGAGCATGCTCAGGTCCTCGCAGGCAGGGGGAAATCGTCAGTGTATACGCTCAGGGCCGATACAGGTGGGCGTGGCCGGCGCGGTACAGCGCCGACTCCGAGAAGGTATCGTTGCCCAGCACCCGGCCTACCAGAATCAGCGCGGTACGGCGAAAATCCTTGGCCGCGGCCAGCTCGACAATCGTCTCCAGGGTCCCCAGCACCCAGTCCTGGTCCGGCCAGGTCGCCCGGTGCACCACGGCGATCGGGCAGTCATCGCCGTAGTGCGGGCGCAGTTCTTCGACGATCCTCGCCAGGTGTTTGACCCCCAGGTGCACCGCCAGGGTGGTCTGGTGGCGGGCAAGATCGGCCAGTTGCTCGCCGGCCGGCATCGGTGACTTGTCGGCGTAGCGGGTGAGGATCACGCTCTGGGCGATGTCCGGCAAGGTCAGCTCGCAGCCGAGCAGGGCGGCGCTGGCCGCGGCGGCGGTGACGCCGGGGACAATCTCGTAGGGAATGCCCAGCTCGCGCAGGTAGCGGATCTGCTCGCCGATCGCGCCATACAGGCTCGGGTCGCCGCTGTGCACCCGGGCCACGTCCTGGCCCTGGTCATGGGCGCGCTTGATCGCGTCGATGATCTGCGCCAGGTGCAGTTCGGCGCTGTTGATGAGCGTCTCGGCGCGGTGGCCTTCCAGCACTGCGGCCGGGACCAGGGAGCCGGCGTAGATGATCACCGGGCAGCGATGGATCAGGCGCTGGCCCTTGACAGTGATCAGCTCCGGATCGCCGGGGCCGGCGCCGATGAAATAGACGGTCATGGAGAGTCCTTGCTGGGAAAGTGCCGATTATCGGCGAAAATCGGTGGCGCAGGCCAATGCCAGGCTGGCGTCGGCCTGCAGGCTGCGCGGTACCCGCAGGCGGGCCGGGCTGCCGAGCTGTTCGGCCAGGGCCAGGGCGGCGCTTTCGGCGACGCCGTAACAACCGCTGTGCTGGTAGGCCACGGCCGAGCGGTGGCTCAGGCGCTGTTCGAAGGCGGCCAGTTGCGCCGCGCTGAAAAACACCAGCGGCACGTCCAGGCGCCGGGCCAGTTCATGCAGGCCGGGTTCGTCGCGCTTGAGGTCAATGCTGGCCAGGCCCACGACCGCGCCGGGCGGCAGGTCATGGGCGAGCAGAGTACGCGTGAGCAGGGCGCTCAGGGCGTCGACCGGGCAGCCGCGACGGCAACCCAGGCCGAGGTACAGCTGCATCCTCAGGGCTGGCTCGAACGGCGATACAGCCAGGCGCTGATCAGGCCCAGGGCCAGCCAGAACGCGGCGTTGGTCAGCAGCGAGGCGACCTTGAACTCGGCTTCCAGGGCTTCTGGGGCGAGCATCTGGTGGACTTCGGGCTGTGGCGCGCCAAGCACATGCGGGACTACCAGCAACACTGCGCCGACTATCTTCAGCAGCCAGTTGTGGGCGAACACGATCAAGGCCAGACCGACGGCGGTAGCGGCAGCCGTGCCGACCCACCAGGCCTGGCGCTGGGCCAGGTCGGCGGCAGCAGTACCCGGTAGCTCCGGGGGCAGGCCCAGGGTCGGCGCCAGGCAGAACACGGCAAAGCCGCCCAGGCCCCAGAGCGCGCCGCTGATCACGGTCTTCGGTGCGCGCAGGGTGTAGAGCGCGGCGAGGATCAGGGCGAAACCGACCGCCACCACCAGGTTGCCGCCGGTGGTCGACAGCACTCGCTGCCAGCCGTCTTCCGGCGACCAGGCTTCGCTGTCGTGATGATGCTCGGCGGTACCGGCGGCATGTTCATGGGGCGCCTCGACCGCAGGCGCGGCGCTTTCATAGGTTTCCGCCTGGAGAATCAGCGGCGCGACCCAGAAGCTTTGCAGCAGGGTCAGCAGCAGGGCGGCCAGCAGGCCGGTAAAGCCTGCGGTACTGGCAATACGCTTGATCATCGGGGCAGCACTCAATGGCAAGGGAAGGCGGCGCTGTGGCGGGTATCGTGGGCGGCGTTGTGCACTGCTTCGATGTGCGAGAAGCCGGCGAAGTACACCAGGCACAGGCCCAGCAGCGAGGCACCGACGGCAACCAGCAGGCGCTGGCTGAGGCTTGAAGGGGTAACGGCTTCATTACTGACGGTACTGGTACGCATGGCGCTTTCCTCTTGGTGTTGTCGGCAACAGGCAAGCGCAGCAAACCCCTGCACGAGGTTCGCCCAGGGGTTGCAACAGCGCCCGCCCACCGCGGGTTTGTTCAGTCAAACGTTGGGCCGGTCTCCGGGCTGGTGAGGGTGGGCAGGTGGCCACACCACAGGCGTCACCTTCCCATGCCAAACAGCGGGCACAGTGGTTCTGACGCTTTTCTCACTTACCGTTGCGGGGGCAGCACCGGACTTGTCATGCGCCTCAATAAAGAAGCATATGACGCACCGGTTTCCCAGTTTCACCCTCAAGGGGCACCCAATCGAATGGCCTTAGCAAATCACGGGCGCGGGCAGGCGTCAATCGTGACAGCAGTTGACCGCTCACCGGGCACTGCGTAGCCTAGCCGCTTCGAGGTTCTTCGGCGCTGGCCGAAGCTAAGACGGGAACGCGGTTCAAGCCGCGGCTGCCCCCGCAACTGTAAGCATTGAAGCGTTCGACACAGCCACTGCAACCCTGCGGGAAGGCGTCGTTCGACTGGCCCGGGCGCCGGTGCAATGCAAGCCAGGAGACCTGCCTCGGACAGTTTCCGACATTCAACCGGGCGGGGTGATCCGGTGGCGAACAGGCCAGGTGCGTGACACCGTTGGCGCTCGTCCCGCATGCCCGCCATCCTGCCAAGGGCATCGACATGAAAACACTGGCCAAACTCCCCGTCACCATCGTTACCGGCTTCCTCGGCTCGGGCAAGACCACGCTGCTGCGGCATATGCTCGACAACGCCCAGGGGCGGCGTATCGCGGTGATCGTCAACGAGTTTGGCGAACTGGGCATCGACGGCGAAATCCTCAAGCAGTGCAGCATCGGCTGCACCGAAGAAGAAGCCAACGGCCGTGTCTATGAGCTGGCCAACGGCTGCCTGTGCTGCACCGTGCAGGAAGAATTCTTCCCGGTGATGCGCGAGCTGGTGGCCCGCCGTGGCGATCTGGACCATATCCTCATCGAAACCAGCGGCCTGGCCCTGCCCAAACCCTTGGTGCAAGCCTTTCAGTGGCCGGAGATTCGCAACGCCTGCACCGTCGACGCGGTGATCACCGTGGTCGACAGCCCGGCCGTCGCCGCTGGCACCTTTGCCGCCTACCCGGAGCAGGTCGATGCCCAGCGCAAGCTCGACCCCAACCTGGACCACGAATCGCCGTTGCATGAGCTGTTCGCCGACCAATTGGCCAGCGCCGACCTGGTGGTGCTGAACAAGGCCGACCTGATTGCCGCCGGTGACCTGGCCAAGGTGCGCGCCGAAGTCGAAGAAGAGCTGCCACCGGCAGTCAAGGTGATCGAAGCCAGCAGCGGCCGCCTGCCGCTGGAGGTGCTGCTGGGCCTGGGCGCCGAGTCCGAGGCGCACATCGATGGCCGCCGTACTCACCATGATTCGCACCACGATGGCGACGATCACGACGACCATGACCACGACGCCTTTGACTCGATCTCCATCGAGCTGCCGCAAGCCGACGAAAGCCTGCTGCTCGATGCCCTGACCCAGTTGGTGGTGCAGCATGGCATCCTGCGGGTCAAAGGTTTTGCGGCGATCCCGGGCAAGCCGATGCGCCTGCTGATCCAGGGCGTGGGGACCCGTTTCGACAGGCACTTCGACCGCGCCTGGCGCAGCGAAGAGCCACGCACCACACGCCTGGTGCTGATCGGCCAGGAACTGGATGCGGCACAACTGGAAGCGCGCCTGCGCGCCGCTCTGGGCGCTTGACCCATGCACCTGCTGCGGACCCAGCCCGGTGGCTTTGTACCGGACGACAGTATTGCCGACCTCGGCCAGACCCCGGCCGAGCTGGTAATCCTCTGCAGCGGTGACTCGCACCTGGCGCTGCTGGCCGAAACCGCCCAGCAGCTGCCCGAGGCGTTCCCCAGCCTGCGTCTGGCCAACCCGATGCAGGTCCAGAATCACGCCTCGGTCGACCTGTATGTCGACCAGGTGCTACGCCATGCCAAGGTCATCCTGGTGTCGCTGCACGGCGGCGTCGGTTACTGGCGCTATGGTGTCGAGCAACTGCTGGAACTGACCGCCCGTGGCGTGCAACTGATCCTGGTGCCGGGCGACGACCGGCCGGACCCGGAACTGACCCGCCTGAGCACGGTGCCGGCCGAGCAGGCCGAACGGCTCTGGCACTTTTTGCGCCAGGGCGGCAAGGCCAACGCCTTGAACCTGTTCAACTGCCTGGCCAGCCAGTACCTGCAGGGCGACTACCCCTGGAGCGAGCCGCAGCAGCTGCCGCGCACTGCGGTGTATCACCCGCGCAAGGCCGCTGCGGTGCTGGAGGACTGGTTCGACGAGTGGCAGGTCGAGCAGCCGGTGGTGCCGATCCTGTTCTACCGCTCGCACCTGCAGGCGGCCAACACTGCCTTTATCGATACCTTTTGCCAGCGCTTGCAACGGGCCGGCCTCAACCCCTTGCCGATTGCCGTGGCCAGCCTCAAGGAGGCAGGTTGCCTGCAACAGGTCGAGGATTGGCTGGACCAGGTTGACGCGGCGCTGATCATCAACACCACAGGCTTTGCCCAGTCCAGCCCCGAGCAGCCGCACCTGCGCCCGTTCCGCCGCGATATCCCGGTGTTGCAGGCGATCTGCGCCCAGGACAACGAGCCGGCCTGGCAGGCCAGCGAGCAAGGCCTGGGCGCCCGCGACCTGGCCATGCACATCGCCTTGCCGGAGCTGGACGGGCGCATCATCACCCGGCCGATCAGCTTCAAGGACCTGGCCTGGCGCAGTGAGCGCAGCCAGTGCGATGTGGTTTGCTACCGGGCCCAGCCCGAGCGCATGGACTTTGTCGCCGAGCTTGCGCGGCGTTGGTGCGACCTGGCACAGCTACCCAACGCGCAGAAACGCGTGGCGCTGATCCTCGCCAACTACCCGACCCGCGATGGCCGCATTGGCAACGGCGTGGGTCTCGACACCCCGGCCGCCGCGCTGAACATCCTGCGCGCCTTGCAGGCTCAGGGCTATCCCGTGGCACCCTTGCCCGACAGCGGCACGGCGCTGATCCAGGCCCTGCTCGGCGGCGTCAGCAACGACCTGGACAGCCTTGACCTGCGCCCGTGCATGCAGAGCATGGCCCTGGACGATTACCTGGCGGCTTTTGCCGCTTTGCCCGAGGCCAACCAGATGGCTGTGCGCGAGCGCTGGGGCGAGCCGAGCCAGGACCCGATGTTCCGCAGCGGGCGGATGATGATCGCCGGTCTGCGCTACGGCCTGACCTTCGTCGGCATCCAGCCGGCACGGGGTTACCAGTTGGACCAGAGCGCGGTCTACCACGACCCCGACCTGGTGCCGCCGCACGGCTACCTGGCGTTCTACTTCTGGCTGCGTCACGGCTTTGCCGCCGATGCGCTGATCCATGTCGGCAAGCACGGCAACCTGGAATGGCTGCCCGGCAAAGGCGTCGGCCTGTCCGACAGCTGCTGGCCGGACGCCTTGCTCGGGCCGCTGCCGAACATCTACCCGTTTATCGTCAATGATCCGGGCGAGGGTGCCCAGGCCAAGCGCCGCACCCAGGCGGTGATCATCGACCACCTGATGCCGCCGCTGACCCGCGCCGAAACCTACGGGCCATTGCGCAACCTGGAGCTGCTGGCCGACGAGTACTACGAGGCGCAACTGCTCGACCCGCGCCGGGCTCGGGAGTTGCAGCGCGATATCCTCGCGCTGGTACGCGACAACCATATCGACCGTGAACTGCAGATCGAAGGCGCGCTGGACGACGCGGCGGTGTGGCTGCCACGCCTGGACACCTACCTGTGCGACCTCAAGGAGTCGCAGATCCGCGATGGCCTGCATGTGTTCGGCGAGTCCCCGAGCGGACGCCTGCGCATCGACACCTTGCTGGCCCTGTTGCGGGTTGAGCGGGGCGATGGGCGCGGGGCCAACGGTAGCCTGTTGCGGGCCTTGGCCAGGGCGCTGAAGCTGGGCTTCGATCCGCTCGATTGCGACCTTGGCCAGCCCTGGCAGGGCCCGCGCCCGGCGCTGCTGGCCGACCTCGATGCGGCGTTGTGGCGTACCGCAGGCGATACCCGCGAGCGCCTGGAGCGGTATGCCAGCCAGCTGATCGAGCAGACCCTCGATGGCAGCGTGCAGCTTGCCGGCGGCCCCGAATGGGTGCAGGTGCAGGCCATTGTCGAGGCGCTGGAGCATCAGGTCGCACCGCAACTGGATGGCTGTGGCCCGGCAGAAATGCATGGCCTGCTCGCGGCCCTGGACGGGCGCTTCGTGCCCGCTGGCCCGAGTGGCGCACCGAGTCGCGGGCGCCTGGACGTGCTGCCGACCGGGCGCAACTTTTATACCGTCGATGTGCGCAACCTGCCGACCACCACCGCCTGGCGCATCGGCTTTGCCTCGGCCAACCTGATTCTCGAGCGTCACCTGCAGGACCATGGCGATCACCTGCGCCAGCTGGGCCTGTCAGTGTGGGGCACGGCGACCATGCGCACCGGCGGCGACGATATTGCCCAGGCCATGGCCCTGCTTGGCGTGCGGCCGGTATGGGCCAGCGGCAGCCAGCGCGTCGACGATTTCGAGATCCTGCCCTTGAGCCTGCTCGACCGCCCCCGGGTGGACGTCACCTTGCGGGTGTCGGGGTTCTTCCGCGATGCCTTCGGCAACCTGATCAAACTGTTCGATGCTGCTGTGCAGGCGGTGGCGGCGCTGGATGAGCCGGATGACCTCAACCCCCTGGCGGCCAAGGTGCGCAGCGAGCGCGCCGAGTTGCTGGCCCAGGGCCTGGACGCCGAACAGGCGGGCCGTCAGGCCGGCTGGCGGGTGTTCGGGGCCAAGCCGGGCGCCTATGGCGCGGGTGTGCAGAATGCCATCGACGGGCGCCTGTGGAACGAGCGCCAGGACCTGGCCGAGGTCTACCTCAATCACGGTGGCTATGCCTATGGTGCAGCCGATGACGGCACGCCGGCGCGCGCGCATTTTGCCCTGCGCCTGAGCCAGGTGCAGGCGGTGGTGCAGAACCAGGACAACCACGAGCACGACCTGCTCGACTCCAACGACTACTACCAGTTTCAGGGTGGCATGCTCGCCGCCGTGGAAAGCCTGAGCGGCAACAACGTTGCCAGCTACCACGGCGATCACAGCCAGCCCGACCGGCCACGCATCCGCACCCTCAAGGAAGAGCTCAACCGGGTGATCCGTGCCCGGGCGCTGAACCCCAAGTGGATCGACGGGGCCAAGCGCCACGGCTACAAAGGTGCCTTCGAGCTGGCCGCCACCGTCGATAACCTGTTCGCGTTCGATGCCACCACGCACCTGATCGACGACCACCATTACCAGTCGCTGGCCGACGCCTACGTGCTCGATGGGCCGACCCGCGATTTTATCCGCCAGCACAACCCCGAGGCGCTGCGCGACATCACCGAGCGCCTGCTCGAAGCCCAGCAGCGCGGGCTCTGGCAGGAGCCCGGCGAGTACCGCGAAGCCCTGGAAGAACAGCTGCTGGACGGCGAAGAAGAGAATTGAGATGAGCGAACCTGCACACTTCCCCCTGGCCGCCGTGGTTGGCGCCGATCAGCTGAAGCTGGCGTTGTGCCTGACCGCCATCGACCCGAAGATCGGCGGCGTGCTGATCGAAGGGCCGCGCGGCATGGCCAAGAGCACCCTGGCCCGGGGCCTGGCTGATTTGCTCGGCGAGGGGCCGTTCGTGACCTTGCCCTTGGGCGCCAGTGAGGAGCGCCTGGTTGGCACACTTGACCTGGATGCGGCACTGGGCCAAGGCAAGGCGCAATTCTCCCCCGGTGTGCTGGCCAAGGCCGACGGCGGCGTGCTTTATGTGGATGAAGTCAATCTTCTGGCGGATCACCTGGTCGACCTGTTGCTGGACGTGGCTGCCAGTGGCACCAACCGGGTCGAGCGCGACGGTATTTCCCACCGCCACAGCGCCCGTTTCGTGCTGATAGGCACCATGAACCCGGAGGAGGGCGAGTTGCGCCCGCAACTGCTCGACCGCTTCGGCCTTAATGTCGTGCTCGAAGGCCAGCCGTTGCCCGAAGCCCGTGGCCAGATCATTCGCAGGCGCCTTGATTTCGACAGTGATCCCGAGGCGTTCTGTGCCCAGTGGGCGCCCGCTCAGGCGGCCCTGCGCGAGCGTTGTCACGGTGCTCGCGAACGTTTGACGCAGATTGCCCTGGATGACCAGGCCCTGGCGCAGATTACCGAGCGCTGCTTTGCCGCTGGCGTCGATGGCTTGCGCGCCGACCTGGTCTGGCTGCGGGCGGCCCGGGCCCACGCGGCCTGGCGTGGTGCGCCGGCGATCGAAGCCGAGGATATCGATGCCGTGGCCGAATTCGCCTTGCGCCATCGCCGCCGTGAAGCCCCCGCGCCACAACCGCAAGCGCCAGAAAACGGTGCGGCGATGCCGCCATCGGCCGGCCAGCAAGGCCAGGGTCAATGGGGCGAACTGGCGCCACAAGCCACCCCGAGCGGCGCCCGGCGCGAGGTACCGAGCTGGGCAAAAAAGCCCTGAGCATCCGCCGGCACACCAGCGCGGATGCCAAACCCCGACCCGGAGCACTTGCCGCAGGCCCGCGTGGGCGTGGCAAGCAGGCTGCATCCGGCGCGGTGGCCTGGCCCGCGACCTTGCTCAAGGGCCGCCCGCGCACGCGCACCGACCTGTGCTGGCAACAGCGCACGGCCAGCGCCCATGAGTTGTGGCTGGTGATTGTCGATGCTTCGGCGTCAACCCGCCGCCACCAGGCCCTGAGCCGGGCCAAGGGCATGCTTGGCGAGTTTTTTGATCAGGCCTACCGCCGTCGTGCGCGGCTGACCCTGCTCACCGCCAGCGGTAACGCGCCGCGTTGGCAACGCCACGGGCTGAAAGCATCGGCGAGCTTGCAGCCGTGGCTGGAGGCGTTGGGGGCGGGCGGCGGTACGCCATTGCTGGCGGCACTGGAGCAGGCACGGGACTGGCTGCAGGCGCGTCAACGACGCTATCCGGCAGAACTGCAGCGATGCCTGATCGTGACGGATGGCCGGCTCAAGGCTTGGCAGGCGCTGCAGCCGCTGCCTTGCCAATCGCTGTTGGTGGATATCGAAAGTTCGCCGGTCAAGCTGGGAAGGGCACAGTTACTTGCGCAACAACTGCATGCCGATTACCAGCACCTGGAGACACTGGCGGTGCTCGGTGGATAACCTGGCATCAATAAAAACAATTGCGGCCACGTGTCGCAGTTTGTCCCGCGAGTTATAGCAACGTTGCCAAAGGCGTGCGCGAATACAGCGCCTTTGGCAATTAAACACTCTTTACTTGGGCATCGACCAAGGCTGCAGCGCATAACCTTTCTCGCTCAACTCGGCACGAACTTCTTCAATCAAATGAGCCAGTTGCGCAGGGTCGGAGTAGGTGCTGCAAGGAACTTGCTTGCTGCCAATGCGGGTGCTGGTCCGGTCGATGACTGCCAGGCTCAACTCGCCGGTACCGTTGGGTACATCCCAGGCAACACACTGGAAAGGTTCAAAGGCGTGGTCGGCAATCAGCAGGGCTTCGTTGACACGCAGCGGGGCGTTCATGGGTTCGGTCTCTCTGTGGGCCCAAACATGGAATAAACCCGCGCGCCTGTTTGCGCCGCGGTGAGTTACTTGTACTGATGCACCCGACCGGGGGGCAAGTCACACTTCTTTTGAAAATATTTTAATACCGCTCATCGGTCCATGTTGGCTACCTGGCACTTTTTGTCAGTAGCGGCCAATTAGGAAGGGGCGTTGAATAAGGCCAGCCAGAGTGCTCATGCACTCATGACAGGGGGCGGGATGAGCCAAGGTATATCAACGAAGCAGCTATTGCCGTCACCTTCAGTTCTCGAAGCCGTGGAAAATAACCTCGCCGATACCCTTGAGCGTGCGACGGTGCGGATTCCTGCCTACCCGAAAATGGCCGCCAACCAGCTTGGCCAATGCCCCGGCGCCGTGCGTATTTATGAGGTGGGTTCGGCCAACACGTTTCGTTGTGATTACAACACTATCAATGCTGGCGGTTGGTTTCTGACACGCACAAAGCCTGCCGGCTGAATCAAGTCAGTGAGATTGAAACGAACATCCACGAAGCAATGAGGTGCATCATGTCATACCGTTCGCGCAACACCGCATACCGTACTCTGGGTCGGCTAATCGCGGTATCAGCTCTCGCCTGGTTGGCTGGCTGCAGTTCGTCTGGGGGGATTAGCAATGAGCAAGTTCAGGTGGACTGTGCCGCGGCCGGGGCAGGAAACCATCCTAATCCAACCGACTGTACGCGATACTACAACTGTTTATTTAAAGACGGTAAATGGTATCGCTTCTCTTTTACTTGCCCGGCCGGTGCTTTCTATTCCGTTTCGGCTCGGAAATGTGCTGTCGCCTCCAGTTGTCCAAATGCGGCCCAACCTGCAACTGGCCAGTTGGACCCCGCCTTGCCCGAGCGCCGGCAGCTGGTTCGCTGAGTACGGAATGCCCATGCGCTTGACTGCATAATCCCCCACGGTGGCCGCAGTGATACCGCCCCGGTATCCAGCTCGTTGCGGCGCCGCTTTTGACCCGAAATCCGCGACCAACGCGCCTTCCCAACAGACAGACGGTAGTGGGATATTGACGCATCGTTGCTACTGTTAAAACGGGCCTGCCAACACACTGTTTCTACTTAAAATTTCAACTATTGGCGCCAAGGAAAAGGTCATGCTAGAGCCTGCATCCAACCGCCGCCTGCTGATCGTCGATCCGTGCGATGACTGTCATCGCCTGTTGCCAGGCTTGCGCAGTGTGGGCTGGGATGTGCATAGCTGTACCTTGTCTTCGGCCCTTGAGCATCCCTGCGACGTAGGCCTGTTGCGCTTGCAGGCTTCGCACCTGCAGCCCCCGGATGCGGTCAAGGACCTGATCAGCCGCAGCAACACCGAATGGATCGCGGTCTTGAGCGCCGAAGAGCTGCGGGCGCAGAATGTCGGCGATTTTGTCTGCGAATGGTTTTTTGACTTTCATACCTTGCCGTTCGATGTCTCGCGGGTGCAGGTCACCCTCGGCCGGGCCTTTGGCATGGCGCGCCTGCGAGGCAAGGGCAACGTGCATGTCGACGAGACCGAGCATGAACTGTTGGGCGATAGCCATCCGATCCGCGAGCTGCGCAAGCTGCTGAGCAAGCTGGCGCCCACCGAGTCACCGGTGCTGATCCGCGGCGAAAGCGGTACCGGCAAGGAGTTGGTGGCGCGGACCCTGCATCGCCAGTCCCAGCGCCACGACAAGCCCTTCGTGGCGATCAATTGCGGCGCGATCCCCGAACACCTGATCCAGTCCGAACTGTTCGGCCATGAGAAAGGCGCCTTTACCGGCGCCCATCAACGCAAGATCGGCCGTATTGAAGCGGCCAACGGCGGCACCCTGTTTCTCGATGAAATCGGCGATCTGCCACTGGAGCTGCAGGCCAACCTGCTGCGTTTTTTGCAGGAGAAGCATATCGAGCGGGTGGGCGGCAGCCAGCCGATTGCCGTGGACGTGCGGGTTTTGGCCGCCACCCATGTCGACCTGGAAAAGGCCATCGACAGCGGGCGCTTTCGCGAAGACTTGTATTACCGCCTCAATGTGCTGCAGGTCGTCACCGCGCCGCTGCGAGACCGCCACGGCGATCTGTCGATGCTGGCCAGCCATTTTTCGCATTTCTACAGCCTGGAAACCGGGCGACGCCCGCGCAGCTTCAGCGAGGATGCCTTGGTGGCGATGGGCAAGCACGATTGGCCGGGCAATGTACGTGAACTGGCCAATCGGGTCCGGCGAGGTCTGGTTTTGGCCGAGGGCCGGCAGATCGAGGCTCAGGACCTGGGGCTGCTCAGCCCGCATGCTTTCGTCCCGAGCATGGGCACCCTTGAAGACTACAAGCACCGGGCTGAGCGCCAGGCTTTATGCGATGTGCTCAACCGGCACAGCGACAACTTGAGTATTGCCGCCAAGGTACTGGGGGTTTCCCGGCCTACGTTCTACCGGCTGTTGCATAAGCATCAAATTCGTTGAGCACCGCTGGAAAAGCCCGCTGAAGCGGGCTTTTTCGTGGGCGCGAGGATTAGAAGTAGTACGGAAACTTCAGACTGAAGGAGAAGTCTGGCGCGTCGTCGGTCAGTCCAATGGACAGGTTGGGGACGATGGTCAGGTTGTCGGTAGCGGCAAGGGTCATGCCGATGTTGAAGTTTGCCGCGTTGTAGTCGCTGCTGGGAACCGACTGCCAGTCGCCGCCATCGGGTTTGATCTTGCTTTTGCTGGCAAACTGGTCGGAGAACGAAAACGACATACTCATTTTCTCGTTCAAGGCAAAGGCAATACCGGCACCGATCTGCCAGGAGTCGCCAAGCTTCACGTCACCCGGGACTTTGGTGTTGATCGTCGGGCTGATATCGCTGAACGAGTCTTGCATGTTGTAGGTGTAGGACAGGCTGCCGAAGAGCACGGCAGGGTCGAAGGTCTTGACCAGCGAAATACCTGGTGTGATCGCCCAGACACCATTGCCGGTGGGGAGGCTTTCGGGCACCGACAAGTTGTCGTTGGTGGGGTCGTTGACCAGCTTGATGCCATAAGGCTCCTTGCCGGTGGGGGCCTTGACCCGCAGGGTGACGACTGCGTCGGGCAGGTTTTCCGATTCATCCAGAAACTTGTAGGCAACGCCGAAGTTGACATCGCCAATGGTGGGATCGCGTCTGACGGTCGCTTCGGATGAAACCGGGCCGGCGCCACCTGCGCCGCCAGAGGAGTAGGTGGATTCGCGGTAGACCACGGGGACGTTGATGTCGAACTGCCAACGCTGATCCAGGTTGTAGCGGGCCGTCAGGTCCAGGGTCCAGTTGTCCGCTTTGATGCGGTCGAGGTTGATGTTGCCGAGGAAAATCGAGTCCAGTGCCAGAAAACCGTTGAGGACCAATGCCCGAGTATCGTAGTGGGTGTAGGTCAGGCCGGTTTCGACGCTGAACTTGCCGCCACCGAAAAAGCCGCTGGCTTCGTCATACAGGTTGGAAACGCTTTGTGCAGGCTCCGAATCGTCTTTGAGCGACTGGCCGTAGGAGCTGCCGGTGGTACCCGGCGCACCGGATGCCACGGTCTGGCCACCCTTGACCGTCTCGGCAGGGGACCTAGTCAGACGTTTGGGGGCAGGTGTGGCAGGTGCTTCTTCAACCTGGCGAACGCGTTGTTCGAGGACCATCAGCGCTTGCTGCTGTGCTTCGTAACGCTGTTTCAACTCCATGAGTTCTTGTTTTAGTGCTTCGACCTGGGGGTCGGCGGCTGCGTAGAGCAATGTGGCTGGAGCCAGGCTACTCAAACAGACGATAGCCCTGAACGTCATCGATCGGTGCATGGGTTAGCCGTCCCTTCTGCATTCGGATGGTGAGACTGAGCGTAGATCAGAATCCGAGCGTGCGAAGGCCTTTGAGCTGATCGAGGTTGCCGTTCAGCGCCCCGGCGGTCGGCACGTTGTCACGTAGCACGACATTCAGAGAGGTGAGGTTGCTGACCTGGTTGCCAGCGCCGAGCAAGGTGGTGTTCTGCATCAGCCCGCCCTGAGCCAGGCGCTGCACGGTGCTGCCCTGGTTGTTGCTGGCGACGATGTTCAGTTGCACACCGCTGCCGGTGGACGAAATGCTCAGCGAGCCTGCGCCGTTGGCGCCGACCAGCGTCGAGCCTGCGGCCAGTGCCTGGCCTTGTGGTTGGGTTGCGGTTGCTGGCGCCTGGTTGGCCCTGGTGACGTTGATATCAACGTTGTTGTAGGCGCTGTTGTTGTCACCGGCAGCACGCACGATCTGCGTCACGCCTTCGGTGCTGCTGAGGCCGCTGCCACCGGTGACGGTGCCGGTCCCGGTGTTTTGCGAACGCGCCGAGCCCGTGCCTTTTTCGTCGATCATTGACACATAGAATTGTGGCGTGATGGTCGACTGTTGAATGTGCATCGAGGACGTTGCGCCGATGACTTCACCATTGGCATTTTGCCAGGTGCTGCTCATGACAATGCCAAAGCTGATGATCCGCCCCGGCATGACAAAGCGGCCTCGCAGGTTTGCCAGTTCCTGATCCTTCAGTTCAATGGGTTTGAGCGTCTGCGCCTGGGTTGGCAGGCTGGTGGCCAGGCAAAGCACGGCGAGCCAGATTGAAGTCTTCATTGGATGCTCCCGGAGCTTCGTGCTCCCTTGTCATTAGAAGAAGTCGCTTGGGATGAATCCGAAATCCATCAGCTCGGCGTCTTGCACCGGAGTGAAGGTGTTGATGCGGTTCTTGGCGGTAAGCGGTAGCGGCGGGTCGAGCAGGGCATTGGTCTTGTCGTAACCCTGGCCGATGATGGCAAAGATGATGCCGTTCCAGCCTTTGACAAAATCGTCGACTTTGAAGCGCTTATGGCCAAGCACCGGATCACCGATGTATACCCAGCCGTTGTGAACTTTTTGCATGACCACAAAATGCTTGTAGCCACGGATGTCCATCAGCACCACCACCGGAATGCGGATGGTGTGCAAGGTCTCGACGGCTACCCGGTAACCGCGGGCACGCATGCCCAGGCTTTCGACATAACGCTTCATGTCGAGCATGGAGAAGCCCTGGACACGGACCAGGTCCTGATCGGCGTGGGCCAGCATGCCTTCGATAATCTGTTCTTCATTCACGTCCAGCCAATAGGCCTGGCGCAATATGGTCGCCAGGGCAGCGGCGCCGCAACTGAAGTCGGTTTTCTGTTGCACAAGGTCGGCGAATTTGCGCTCGCGTACGCTTTGGATGGGCTTGAATATCACCGCACCACCCGGCAACACGGAAAGTGGCATTTGTGCAGCTTCACTCAGACTGGCCAGGCAAAGAAAAAACGCCAAGACGATAATGCGCATGTTCGACACCCCCCTGCTGGTAGTGAAAAAAGGCCCCCCGAAGGGGGCCTCCAGGCCACGGCAATTACATCGAGGTGTTGGAGATGGCCAGCGAGTTGCTTTGTTGGTTGCCCACACCAGCAGCTACGTTGACGCCCAGGTTGCCACTGCCACCATTAACCGAACCGTTCAGGGTTGCAGTGTTGGTCACAGGGTTTGCCCAGCCAATTGGAGTCAGCACTTGGAAGGAAACACTGTTGCTCAGCTCAAACGAGTCGGCTTCGCTGTAGCTTTTCGAGATGGAGCTCGAAGACTCAGAAGCTTTTTCGTAGGCTTTCTCGAACGAGGAGGACGACGATTTATCGTACGAAGATTCACGGGACTTATCGTAAGAAGAGTCACGGGACTTATCGTAAGAAGAATCACGGGATCTATCGTAGGAAGAATCACGCGATTTGTCGTACGCATAGTCACGCGATTTATCCCACGACGAGTCGCGCGATCTGTCGAACGAAGAGTCGAACGAAGTTTCGCGCGATGCATCGAACGATGCATTAAGCGTTACATCAAGCGATGCACTGGCTTCTTGGCTGCGGGTGCGTTCGCGACGGCCATCATCCGTGGTAACGGACCGGGCAGCCTCGGCGGCGGCGTTCAGTGCGACGTCCAGAGAAGCACTGCTGGTTGCGCTGGTATCGCGGCTGTTGGAACCACTGGCATTCGAGCTGTGGGAACCACTGGCACTCGAGCTGCCCGAACCGCTGGCACTCGAGCTGTTGGAGCCGCTGGCACTCGAGCTGTTGGAACCGCTGGCAGTCATGCTGTTGGAACCGCTGGCACTCCAGCTCTTCGAACCGCTGGCCTCAGAGCTGCGCGAACCGCTGGCACTGGAGCTCGACGAAGCGCTCTTATCAACACTGGCGTCGAAGGTGCCTTCGCGAGAAGACGAACCGCTGATGGTTTTGGTAAAGGTCAGCGTATCCAGACGGGTTTCCCGATCGGCGTAGTTGTTGACAGTCAGGCCAGGACCGTTTTGATTGGCAGAGGCGGTGGCTCTTGCGTTACCGAGTGGCGCATTGGTATTGGCAATGGCCATGGTGTTTTTCTGTTGGTTAAGGTCGCCACCCGCAATGTTGATACCGACGTTGCCGTTGGCACCACTGGCAGATCCGCTCATGACCGCAGAGTTTTGCGTCGACCAGTTGTTGACCTTGTTGTTGTTGCTGTATTGCGTGACGCGGGCGGTAGCTTCGGCAGTACCGAAGACGAAGGTGTTGTCAACGCTCGATTCGGATTGAGCGTTGGCGATGGCCGCGGCGTTGTCTTGTTGGTTGCCGTTACCGGCCGCCACGTTGACACCGACGTTGCCGCTCGAGCCTTCGGCGGAATCGGTCATCTCGGCTGAGTTCTCGGTCCCTTCGTTGTGGATGCGGTTGCCGGTGCTGCGCTGGCTATCATTGGCATTGGCAGTCGCATAGACAGGGATCTTGGTTGGAGGAGGGGTGTGGTGACCGTTGTTGTGGTGACCATTGTGATGATGGTCATTGCCACGCCGATCATTCTGCCCAGCTTGTACAGCAACAGCCATGACCGCAGCAATTGCGAACACCAGAGGCTTGAGTGCCATCGAGGGTTTCATGGTGATTCTCCGTACTTTATTTTAGGTTAAGTGTTGTTCCTAACTATTTGGGTCAGTCCGCGACCCGTATGCTCAGGGTGTTGGCCGTTCGGTTTCCCACCCCTGCACTCTGATTCAACTGAATCACCCCACGGCTACCGGTGAAGGCCTGGTCACTGGTGGTGACCTGGCGATAGCCGGGTGCAGCGTCAGCTGGATCGGAGTTGTTGAGCAGCGCCACGTTTTGCTGCATGAGGACGCTGTCGTCGATACTTTGTGGCTGCGCACTGATGCTGATACGCAGTGCGTTGGCTTGCTGGGTACTGGCACCGGCGCTCTGGTTGACCCCCAGTGCGCCGCTGCCCTGGCTGAAGGCATTGCCCTGGATGTTGGCTTGGGCTGCGATCGCGGGGTCGCCAGGGCTGCGCAGGCGTTGACGTATCTGGGTGTTTGCGCTGGCGCCATGGCCAATGGCGAAGGCCCGGGCGTTGGCCTGTTGCTGTTGATCGCCGGCAGCCTGGTTGACTGTGAGGTTGCCTTGGTAATGCGTGCCGGAACTGTCGATGGTGGCGTTGTTGATCACTGGGGGCTGGGCGAAGGCCGGGGCACTGCAAAACATGGCCAGAATCAGCAGCGAGTGCTTCATCTCATTGGCCTCCGGTCAGGATCTGCAGGGGCGCCAGGCCTTTTTGCATATTTGAATTGACCATGTTGGAGATGCCGTTGCCGGCGTTGCCGGAACGTCCGCCGGCCAGGTTGGGCAGTTGGGTCTGGTTGTTGATGTTGCCGCCCAGGTTATTGGTCTGTTGCGTGACCAGGACATTGATGCCGGCACCGCTGCTGATCGAGGCAAAGTCGCCATCGCTCAACTCGTTGGTTTGCTTGAGAACGTGTGCCGACGGGTTGGTATTGACGGTGGTCGGGTAGGGGTCGGGAGCCAGGGGGGGACGCATGGCGTTGCGTGGTTGCACATCGCGGGTAATCACGATGATCCCGTTCTCGGCCTGGACGGGCCAGCTCAAGCTTGACCCCAATGCACATCCGACCAGCAGGAGGCGATAAATACCCTTATCAATCTTTCCCACGATGGCAATTCCTTCTTCGAGTGCGCAGGCCGTACTTAGCGGTGCGAGGAAGAGAGCAGAAGGTGTGCCGGTTTCAATTTGTCGCGGAAAAACAACGGTTTGAGTTTATTGAGCGCAATTGTGAAAATTTCGTGTAACGCCATTGAGACGCAGATGGCGTACAAACATGGATCCAGCGCGCGCCTGCGCTCATCAAGGGGCCCGGACCGTGGCTGTTTCAGGTGTTTAACACTGTTGCGTACGCGCACTGGGGCCGCTTTAGATCGCGGGTTTGTGCAGTGACCAGTGTTTCAGGAATGGACATTTGGCTGCAGAGGGCGGCCATTCAGGCCTTGAGCAAGCGCTCTACCGCTGCAAATGCCGCGCACCGGCGCTGCTCCCAGTCGCCTTGCACCACCTGATATGGCAGCTGGTGCAGCGCCAACCAGTCAGCGGTAGCCTGGAAAAACGCCTGGCGTTCGGCCAGTTGCGGCTGGCAGCGTTGCCCGTCGTCGTGCCAGGCAATTGACTCGGGGCTGAGCAGTAAGTGCACGTCATAATGGCGCGCCAACAAGGCCGCTTCGAGCCACGCCGGGCAATCGCCAAACAACGTGCGGCTCCAGAGCATGTTGCTCAACAGGTGGGTATCGAGAATCAGCAGATGCGGCTGCCGGGCGCGGGCCGCGTCTTCCCAGGCCAACTGCCCGCGGGCGATGGTCGGGATGTCGGCATAGCAGGTATCGCGTGCCTGTTCGTCAATGAAGTGACGTACGAACTCGCCCACCAGCTCGCCACCGAAGTGCGCCTGGATTTCATGGCTGAGCCAGCTTTTGCCGCTGGATTCAGGGCCCGTGAGTACCAAGACCTTCATGCGTAGGCCAGCGCCGGGTCACGCCGCCAATCGCGCCAGCCCTGCACCGCGATCAGGGTGAACAGCGCGTAGAGCGCGGCAGTCAGGTACATGGCCTTGTACAGGAACAGGCCAACGAAAATCACATCGAGGACGATCCACAGCGGCCAGCACTGCAGACGCTTTTGCGCCATCCACAGTTGCGCGACCAGGCTGAAACCGGTCAGGGCGGCGTCCAGCCATGGGTGGGCGGCGTCGGTCCAGGTGGCCATGGCCGCACCCAGGCCCAGGCTGCCGAGCAAGCCGATACCCAGGCCAAAAGCAACCGAATGCGTCGGCAACAGACTGACCTGGCGCGCCTCGCGCACGCTGTCCGGACGCGTCCATTGCCACCAGCCATAGAGTTGCAGCACGGCATAGACCAGTTGCAGAAGCATGTCCGAATACAGCTTCACGTCATAGAAGACCCAGGTGTAGAGCAGCACCATCACCAGGCCAATCGGCCAGCACCAGGGGTTCTGCTTGGCAGTGAGCCAGACGGCGATAACGCCGAGCACGGCGGCGAACAGTTCGAGGCCGGACATCGGCGTTCCTTGGTAGTGTGCGCAAAGGCGCGATTGTACCTGTTGGCGCTACTTCTGGCATACGCGAGGGACGCACAGGCATGAGGTTTGGACTGCCACCTAGCATTTTTGTCAGTTGTTGGCCTCGATAACGAGGTATTGAATAAGGGGCGACTTTAACCAGGTCGGCCCTTTTTCATGGCGGTATGCACGCAGGGCCGAAACGTTGTTCCCCCCTGCTACCGAGGCTGTCTGCCATGAATGACTTGCAAACCGATACCATCGAATCCACGACCACCAGCGAGCTGCCTGCGCTGTCGCTGTTCGCCTCGGTGACGCCGGTCAGCGGCTATGACACGGGCGTGCCAAGGGGTACTTGTGCATGGGTGTAGCCTCCTTCCATGGGGGAGGCTTTACCTTAGGGGCAATTTCGTCAGGCAGTCTATTGGCAGAAGTTTTACATGATTTGCGTTAAACCCGGAATTGCCGCAGCAGTTGCTCAAGCTGCGTGCTCAACCGTGTAAGCGCTTTGCCCGAGTCGCTGGAGTGCTGCGCCGCCAGGGCGGTTTGCTGCGACAGGTCCGCCGTTTCGGTGACGTTGCGGTTGATCTCTTCGACCACATGGGACTGCTGCAAGGTGGCACTGGCAATCGAGGCATTGAGCGCCGTCAGGTTGTGCAGTGCCTGGCTGATGGCATCCAGGCTCAACCCGGCTTCGCTGGCCTGCTCGACGGTCTGGCGCGAGGCCTCGCTGCTGGCGTCGATGGCCTTGACGGCCGCTTCGGACTGGCCTTGCAGGTGTTCGATCATGCTCTGGATTTCGGCGGTGGACTGTTGGGTGCGCTGGGCCAGCAGGCGCACTTCGTCGGCCACCACGGCAAAGCCGCGGCCTTGTTCGCCGGCGCGGGCCGCTTCGATGGCCGCGTTGAGGGCCAGCAGGTTGGTCTGCTCGGCAATCGAGCGAATCACCTCAAGCACGCTGCCAATGCGTGTGCTTTGGCCGGCCAGGGCGCGAATGACCTGCACGGCTTCATCGATGGTCGCCGACAGCTGGTCGATACGTTGCAGGCTGCCATGGATACTCTGCTGGCCTTGTTCGGCGCGCAACTGGGCATCGCGCATCTCGCTGGAAGCCTGTTCGGCATTCTTGGCCACATCCTGCACCGCATAGGTGACTTCGTTGATCGCCGTGGCCACCTGTTCCATTTGCTGCGACTGCTGCTCGCTGCGTTGCTGGGCCTGGCCGGCGTTGTTGCCAACATCGGTGGCCGATTGCCCCAAGGCATGCACCGCGCCCTGCAACTGGCTGACCACGCCCTGCAATTTGCCGGTGAAGCTGTTGAAGTGGCTGCCCAACTGAGTGACTTCATCGCTGCCATGGGTATCCAGGCGCCGGGTCAGGTCACTTTCGCCACTGGCGATGGTGGCCATCGCGTCGACCGCTTCCTGCAGCGGCCGGGCAATGCTGCGGGCGATCAGCACCACCAGCAGGGTCATCACCAGGGCGATGCCCAGGCCGAGAATCGAGGCATCGCGCAACTGGCGGATGAACTCGGCCTGCATGTCGTCGATGTAGACGCCCGAGCCGATCACCCAGCCCCACGGCTTGAACAGCTGAACGTAGGAGGTTTTTTTCACCGGCTCGCTGGCACCCGGCTTCGGCCAGCGGTAATCGATGCTGCCGGCACCCTTGGCCTTGGCCAGGGCGGCCATCTCGTTGAACAGGGCAAAGCCGTCCGGGTCGCGAATCGCCGACAGGTCCTGGCCGTCGAGCTTGGGGTTGGTCGGGTGCATGATCATCTTCGGCCCAAGGTCATTGATCCAGAAGTAGTCATTCTGGTCGTAACGCAGGCCGCGCACCGCGCTCAAGGCTTGTTGCTGGGCGGCATCGCGGCTGAGGGTACCGGCCGCTTCCAGGCCCTGGTAATACGCCAGCACCCCGGCGGCGGTCTCGACCACGTGGCGGGTCTTTTCGGCCTTGGCCTGGTACAGGTCACCGTGGATCTGGCGCAGCATCAGCAGCCCCAGGGTTACCAGCATCACCACTGCCACCACCAGGATCAGCCACAAGCGCCGGCTGATCGACATACTGCGAAGAGTTTTCATGGACTGCTTACCCCGAATTCTTTTTATTGTTGCCTACATCCAAGCATGCTTTGCCCCCCGAACCTACTCGACCAAGGGCTAAGTGCTTGATTCGTTGAGGTCTGTTGCGTCGTCCCAGCAGCGTTTATCCGAGAGGTCTGATAGGATTTCGGCCTCAACGGGGTAAACCTGAAGGCCGCGTGAACTTTTCTGCTGGCTTTGCGACCAGCTGTCGCTGTAAAACGGCCAGGCGCTGAACAGCCATTGGCAATCAAAAGACTATAAAGGGGCATGCCGCAGGCATCGCCCCACGGGGGAAGCATGGATCTTTGGACCGGCCTGCAGGCTGTCATTCTAGGTATTGTCGAAGGCTTGACGGAGTTCTTGCCGATCTCCAGTACCGGCCACCAGATCGTCGTCGCCGATCTGATCAACTTCGGTGGTGAGCGGGCCATGGCCTTCAACATCATCATCCAGCTGGGCGCGATCCTGGCGGTGGTCTGGGAATTTCGTCGCAAGATCTTCGACGTGGTAGTGGGGCTGCCGCGTCAGCGCGAAGCACAACGCTTCACCGTCAACCTGCTGATCGCCTTCATGCCGGCGGTGGTGCTCGGCGTGCTGTTCGCCGACCTGATCCATGAATACCTGTTCAACCCCATCACCGTGGCCGCCGCCCTGGTGGTCGGTGGCGTGATCATGCTCTGGGCCGAGCGCCGCCAGCATGTGATCCGCGTTGACCAGGTCGATGACATGCGCTGGACCGACGCCCTGAAGATTGGTTGCGCCCAGTGCCTGGCGATGATCCCGGGCACTTCGCGTTCCGGCTCGACCATCATCGGCGGCTTGCTGTTCGGCCTGTCGCGCAAGGCGGCCACCGAGTTCTCGTTCTTCCTGGCCATGCCGACCATGGTCGGTGCCGCCGTGTACTCGGGCTACAAATACCGCGAGCTGTTCCAGCCCGACGACTTCCCGGTATTTGCCATCGGCTTCGTGGTGTCGTTCATTTTCGCCATGATCGCCGTGCGCGGCCTGCTCAAGTTCATCGCCAACCACAGCTACGCGGCCTTCGCCTGGTACCGCATCGGGTTCGGCCTGATCATTCTCGGCACCTGGCTGTTCGGTTGGGTCGACTGGACCACGGCGCACGGTTGAGATGAGCCGTAGCCAGAGCCAACAGCGCCGCGCAGCCTCTGCCAGCGGCGCGATCCAAAACCCGCGCGGCAAGCTGCTGGTTTTTGTCGCCCTGTGCCTGCTGCCCGTGGGTGGGGCGCTGCAGATGCTGCTCAGCGGCCAGTCGTGGGTGCCGGCGTTGGCCTACCCGCTGGCCAGCCTGTTGAGCTTTGTGCTGTATTGGCGCGACAAGCAGCAGGCCCGCAATCAGGCCTGGCGCACGCCGGAGAAGGTTTTGCACGCCAGTGAGCTGTGTGGCGGCTGGCCGGGCGCCTTGCTGGCCCAGCAACGCTTTCGGCACAAGACCCGCAAGCTGTCGTTCCAGCTGAGTTTCTGGGCCATTGTCGCTGTGCACCAGCTGTTCTGGGTCGACCACCTGCTGCTGGGTGGCCGCTGGTTGGGGGCGGCGTTGGCGCCCGTGCTCAGATAAGCAGCCCCGGCTGCAGGCGCTTGGGCAGACGCCGCACCACCAGTTGGTGCGAGCGCTGCAGCAGCTCGGTCAGTTCAGCCCGGCCCATGGGGTAGGGCGGCGCCATGCTGATCCAGTGGGCCCGCGCCAGGTAGGGCGCCGGGCGCACGCCGGGGCGGTCGGCATAGCCCAGAAACAGCTCGTTGTCGACCTTGAACGAAAGCCCGGCACCGGCCAGGTCAAGCACCGCGAACATCTTGTTGCCGGCCACCGAGAACACCCGCACGCCGCCCCATTTGTAGTCTTCCCGCGCACCCGGCAGGCTCAGGCAGAAGGCCGCGACCTGGGTTTCGGTGATTTTCCCTTCAGACATAACGCTCCCCGCATTGGGCGAATTCTGCCACCAGATGATCGATCCATACCCGTACCGCCGGCAATAGCCCACGCCGATGGGGGTAGACCGCCTGCAGATAACCGCCAGGCAACGACCAGTCTGGCAGCACGCGCACCAACTCGCCACGGGCAAGTTCCGCTTCGCAGTGCATGATCGGCAGCGCGGTAAAGCCCAGGCCTGCAACGGCGGCGGCCTTGCGCACCACAAAGTCGTCGATGGCCAGGCGCGCCTCCAGCGCCAGTTCATGCTTATGGCCCTGGGCATCGAGCAGGCGCAGGTGGACCAGGCGGTCGGCATCCACCGCGCCGAGCACCGGCAGGCTGGCCAGGTCTTGCGGATGATCGAGCGCTTGCGCGGCGGCGAATTGCGGCGAGGCCACCAGGAACATCTGCGCCTGACGCAGGCGGCGGGTGACCAGGGCTGGGTCTTCATCACCCAGGTCACGCACGCGCAGGGCAACATCGACGCCTTCGGTAATCAGGTCGACCCGGCGGTTGAGCAGGATCATGTCCAGTTGCACCTGCGGGTATTGCTGCAGGAAGCGGCTGATCACATCGGGCAGAAATTCATGGGCCAGGCCCACCGGGCACGACACCCGCAAGCGCCCGCGTGGTTCGCTGGTCATGCTGGCGACCGCTTCGTCAGCCATTTCCGCCTCCAGCAGCATCGCCTGGCAGTGGCGCAGGTACCGCTCGCCCACGGCCGTCAGCTTCAATTGCCGGGTGGTGCGTTGCAGCAGGCGCGTGCCCAGACGTTCTTCCAGCTCGGCGATACGCCGCGACAGGCGTGATTTAGGGATGCCGAGCAAGCGGCCAGCGGCGGCGAAACCGCCGGCTTCGACCACTCGGGCAAAGTAGAAAAGGTCGTTGAGGTCTTGCATGCGCGTCACCATTGTCCTGCCAGTAGGACAAACTAACGCATTTTTGCTGACTTATCAGCTATTCGTCATCCGGGTAGGATTCTCTCCATCGTGATCGCCCACTCGCGGTCTTCATTCAGGAGAGTCCCATGAAACTGTTGCATATCGATTCGAGCATCCTGGGCGACAATTCCGCCTCCCGTCAGCTGAGCCGCAGCGTGGTTGAAGCCTGGAAAGCCGCCGACCCATCGCTGCAGGTGACCTACCGTGACCTGGCTGGCGACGCCATCAGCCACTTCTCGGCCGCGACCCTGGTCGCTGCGGGCACCCCGGAAGAACTGCGCGATGCCGCGCAACAGCATGAAGCCAAGCTCAGCGCCGAAACCCTGCAGGAGTTCCTCGACGCCGACGCCGTGGTACTGGCCGCACCGATGTACAACTTCACCGTGCCGACCCAGCTCAAGGCCTGGATCGACCGCGTCGCAGTTGCCGGCAAGACTTTCCGCTATACCGAAGCCGGCCCCGAAGGCCTGTGCGGCGACAAAAAAGTGATCCTGGTATCGACCGCAGGCGGCCTGCACGCTGGCCAGCCAACGGCGGTCGGCCATGAAGAGTTCCTCAAGGTGTTCCTCGGTTTCATCGGCATCACCGACCTGGAAATCGTCCGCGCCCATGGCCTGGCCTACGGCGATGAGCACCGGGTCAAGGCCCTGAACGCCGCGCAATTGCAGATCAGCAACGACCTGTTCGCCGCGGCCTGATAGCGCTAGCGTCACCCAGACCGACTGCAGGCATGGCCTGCAGTCGGTTTTTTCATGGAGTCTTCATCTGCGCCGATCCGGCCCGTTCTATGCTGCGCACGGTCAGCATTGATCGACAGCGTTGGGTAAGGTGCAAAACGATGCGGCGTCTTGGCGCGTTATTCCTGCTTGTGCTGCTGGGCGGCCCGCTGACGGTGCACGCCGAGCCGGCTGCGCACTGGAGTGTCGGTGTGCACCGGCTGAGCTTCGCCGATCCGCTGGATGCGCAACCGGTGCAGGCACTGGCGTTCTATCCGTCCAGCGGACCCGAGCGCAGCAGCCGTATCGACGGCTATCGGGTCCAGGCCTGGGAAGGCGCGCCCATGGTCATGGGCCGTTATCCGCTGTTGCTGCTTTCCCACGGCAACACCGGCACGCCCCTGGCCTTGCACGATCTGGCCACGGCCCTGGCGCGGCGCGGTTTTATCGTTGTCGCCGTGACCCATCCGGGTGACAACGCCCGTGACCACAGCCGCCTGGGAACCCTGAGCAATCTTTACGGCCGCCCCTTGCAGATCAGCGCGGCGATCAGCGCCAGCCTCGACGATGGGTTTCTCGCCCCGTACATCAACGGCCCGCAGGTGGGCGTGATTGGCTATTCGGCCGGTGGCGAGACGGCGCTGATCCTGTCGGGCGCGCAACCGGACCTGGAGCGTCTGCGGCGCTACTGCCAGGAGCGGCCGCAGGATGCCGATGCCTGCAAGACCAAGGGGGTGCTGATCGCTGATCGCGCCGACCTGCGCGCCGCGCCTGATCCACGGGTCAAGGCGTTGCTGTTGATGGCGCCCTTGAGCCTGATGTTCGGCCGCCACGCCCTGGCCGAGGTCAGGGTCCCGGCGCTTATCTATAGTGGCGACAAGGACCAGTTGCTGGCCATCGACAAAAACGCCCAGGCCCTGGCGCGCAAGCTGCCGCTCACGCCCAACTACACACTGCTCGCGGGTGCCGGGCATTTCGTCTTCATGGCGCCCTGCGACGACGAACAGCGGCAGAAGATGGCGGCCTTGTGCAACGACCCGGACGGCGTCGATCGTGAGGATATTCACCTGTCCTTGCAGGCCGAGGCCGCGCGTTTTTTCAACCACACCTTGGCTACCCGGCAACAAAGCGGGCTGCACATGGCTGATCAGTAAGCGCGGGGGCGCCGTGACAGCAGCAGGGTCAAGCCGACACCCAGCAGCGCCAGCAAGGCCGCCACACAGAAGATCCAGGCATAGCCCAGGTGCAGGGCCACCGCGCCCATCAACGGCCCGGCAATTGCCAGGGCCAGGTCGAAGAACACCGCATAAGCGCCCAGGCCGGCACCACGGCTAGAGCTGGGCACCTGTTTGATCGCCTCCACGCCCAGCGCCGGGTACACCAGCGACAGACCGAAACCGGCAAGCCCTGCGCCTACCAGTGCCAGCAGTGGGCTGGGCGCCAGCCACAGCAAGGCCAGGCCCAGGGCTTCGGTGGCCATGCAGGCCATCGCCACCGGGTAACCGCCAAAGCGGTTGACGGCGTTGACGAACAGCAGCCGCGAAGCAATGAAGCACATGCCAAAGGCACTCAAGCACCAGGCGGCGCCGCTCCAGCCTTGTTCCAGATAGAACAGGGTGACGAAGGTGGTCAGGGTGCCATAGCCGATCGATGCCAGGGTCAGGCTGACGCCGCACGGCGCCACGCGGCCGAATGCGGCCCAGAAGGGCAGGCGTTTGCCACGCACTATCGGTGTTGAGGGCTTGTTGCGGATCACCAGCAACGCCAGCAGCGCCAGCGCACTCAAGGCCAGGCCCAAGGTGGCGAAGTTGATCTCGGCAACCAGCATGACCCCGAGCGGCGCGCCGATGGCGATGGCGCCATAGGAGGCGATACCGTTCCAGGAAATCACCCGCGCGGTCTGTTCGGCGCCGAGCGAGCCGATCCCCCAGCTCAACGTGCCCACGCCAATCAACCCCTGGGCGATCCCCAGCAGCACGCGACCTGCCAGTAGTACCAGCAGGCTCAGCAGCGGCAGGCTCACCGTCAAGGCTGAGGCAACGGTCAGCACGCCACTGGCGGCGATCCCCAGCAGCCCATAGATAATTGCCCGCTTGCTGCCCAGGCTGTCGGCCGCGCGCCCGGCAAACGGCCGGCTGAGCAGGGTGGCGAGGTATTGCAGGCCGATGGTGATGCCGGCAATGACCGCACTGAAGCCCAGTTGATCGTGCACATAGCCGGGCAGCACCGCGATCGGCAGGCCGATGCAGAGGAAGGCGATGAAGGTGTAGAAGACAACTGAAAGGATTTGCCGGGTGATCGACCCGGTGTCGACGGGAGCGGGTTGTTGCGCGGACATGAGCTCGTTCGCTGGCGGGCGGTGGGAGAGGGCCCATGATCGCCGGGTGCGAGGAGAAAAGAAAGCAGGCTAACGGGATTTCAAGCATCGCGGGGCAAGCCCGCTCCTACAGGATTGTAGGAGCGGGCTTGCCCCGCGATCAGGTCTGGATCAGATCACCACACCCTGGCTGCGCAGGTAGTCATCGTAGGTGCCGCTGAAGTCCACCACACCGCTCGGGCTCAGCTCGATGATGCGGGTGGCCAGCGACGACACGAACTCACGGTCGTGGCTGACGAAGATCAGCGTGCCCGGGTAGTTTTCCAGCGCCAGGTTCAGCGCCTCGATCGATTCCATGTCCAGGTGGTTGGTCGGTTCGTCCATCACCAGTACGTTGGGCTTTTGCAGGATCAGCTTGCCGAACAGCATGCGGCCTTGCTCACCACCGGAGATCACCTTGACCGACTTGAGGATCTCGTCGTTGGAGAACAGCATGCGCCCCAGGGTGCCGCGGATCACTTGCTCGCCCTGGGTCCACTGGCCCATCCAGTCGAACAGGCTGAGGTCTTCTTCAAAGTCGTGGGCGTGGTCCTGGGCGTAGTAGCCCAGTTCAGCGCTTTCGGTCCATTTCACCGCACCGGCATCCGGGCTCAGTTCACCGACCAGGGTGCGCAGCAGGGTGGTCTTGCCGATACCGTTGGGGCCGATGATCGCCACACGTTCGCCCGCTTCAACGGTGAAGCTGAAGTTCTCGAACAGGGTCTTGCCGTCGAAACCCTTGGACATCTTCTCGATGGTCACGGCCTGGCGGTGCAGCTTTTTGGTCTGCTCGAAGCGGATGAACGGGCTGACCCGGCTCGAAGGCTTGACCTCGGCCAGCTGGATCTTGTCGATCTGCTTGGCGCGCGAGGTGGCCTGCTTGGCTTTCGAGGCGTTGGCCGAGAAGCGGCTGACGAAGGTCTGCAGCTCGGCGATCTGGGCTTTCTTCTTGGCGTTGTCCGACAGCAATTGCTCGCGCGACTGGGTCGCGGCGGTCATGTACTCGTCGTAGTTGCCCGGGAACAGGCGCAGCTCGCCGTAGTCCAGGTCGGCCATGTGCGTGCAGACGCTGTTGAGGAAGTGCCGGTCGTGGGAAATGATGATCATGGTGCTGTTACGCGCCGTGAGAATGTTTTCCAGCCAGCGGATGGTGTTGATGTCCAGGTGGTTGGTTGGCTCGTCGAGCAGCAACACTTCCGGGTCCGAGAACAGCGCCTGGGCCAGCAGCACGCGCAGCTTCCAGCCTGGAGCGACTTCGGTCATCGGGCCGAAATGCTGTTCCAGCGGGATACCCAGGCCCAGCAGCAGCTCACCGGCGCGGGATTCGGCGGTGTAGCCGTCCATCTCGGCGAACTCGGTTTCCAGCTCGGCGACGGCCATGCCGTCTTCTTCGGTCATTTCCGGCAGCGAATAGATGCGATCGCGCTCTGCCTTGACCTTCCACAACTCTTCGTGGCCCATGATCACGGTGTCGATCACGGTGAATTCTTCGTAGGCGAACTGATCCTGGCGCAGTTTACCCAGGCGCACGTTCGGCTCGAGCATGACCTGGCCGGCGGACGGCTCCAGATCGTTGCCGAGGATTTTCATGAAGGTCGACTTGCCGCAGCCGTTGGCGCCGATCAGGCCGTAGCGGTTGCCGTTGTTGAACTTGACCGAGACGTTCTCGAACAAGGGCTTGGCGCCGAACTGCATGGTGATGTTAGCGGTAGAAATCAAGTGCTTATCCTGCGGGGGTTCCAGAGGTGTGTTTAGGTGCCGTCGCCTGATTTGGGCCAATTTTGGGCCAATCAGACTCTAGCCGGCAGCTTCTCCAGCTCCCTCCAATCCGAGGAGGAGCTGATCCATTTTGCGTAAGTAGAGAGCAACATCTCGACGCTATGGCCGAGCTGGTTCGCGATGAACGCGGGGTTCATCCCAGCCATTAGGCACATGGTTGCGTAGGTGTGGCGCGTGTCGTACTGCCGACGTTCACGGATGCCCAGCGCCTTGAGCGCGAGCTTGAAGTGCTTGATTGTAACACTTGGCTCTCTGATCCACATCCCGCCTTTGCCCGGTTGGAACACAAATGGGCTGGTGGGAGTGGCGGACTTGGAAGCTATCCGACGAAGATCGGCCAGGCGCCGGGCTTGGCCCAGGGCGTGGAGGGCGCGCTCATTGAGCAGGATGACCCGGTGATGCTTCGTCTTGGTCCGGTCTTCCGGTTGGCCATCGACGATAATGCGCCGGATGTTCGCGGTTCTCGCCTCCAGGTCAATGTCATCCCACTGCAGGCCCATGGCCTCACCTGGTCGCAGCCCTGTGAAGAAAGCGAACTCGAAGAAGGGCGCATAGATCTGCGAGTACTTGTGCAGCGTCTTATATAGGTGGGCAATAATCCGCTCGGCTTCATCCCTGGTGTAGGGGTCAACCACCTTCTTCACTGCTTTTGGCTTATCGAGCGATGAGGTGGGATTCTTCGCGATTAGCCCATCCAGCACCGCTGTCTTGAACACACTGGCGAGCTTGATGATTGCATTACGCTTCACGCCGGTGGAGGACCACTCAATGTTGGCGATGATCCCGCGCAGCATAGTCGGCGTGATCATGTCGATCCGGCGCAGGCCCAGGTACGGCATCCAGTAGAGGTTGAAACTGCTCTTGTAGTTGTTGCGGGTGCCGCCAACGATGTGGCGGCTGTTCAGCCAGAGCTGGGCGTACTCGCCAAAGCTCGGTATCGCGGCCTGGGCCGAGAGCGCCAAGTCCGACCCGGGGAACAGGTCGGCGTACTTCTCGTCATCCAGCAGGCCGTGTTTGATGAGGTTGACTACTTGATCACGTAGACGGCTGTTGGTGGTAGCGACTCTTCTTCTGCACGTAGCCCGGCAGGCTTGGCAGTTGGCTGGCGCGCAGCCCAGGGACAGGGATCACGACCCGGTCGCAGTTGGCGCTCCCGCCATCGTTGTCGCAGGCCTCCGCCGCGGCCTTGCCAGCCTCGACGGCGATCTGCACCTTCTCTGGCAGGCCGGCTAGTTCTTCTTTCGTCATGGCAATAGCTCTCCATGCCCACCTACCGGCAGGCTTGAGTTGTAGGGGGTTCAGGAGGGATTGCTAGAGTCAGCGTAATCGCCTAGGGTTCAGGATTCTTAATTTGTGCCAAGAGGGAAGATGTATGGCAACTCCGCATGAAGCAGTTCAGCAATTGATCAAAACTATGAACGGATCCTCAACGATCTCGAACGAAATTAAAGCCGCAGCTGCTGAAGGGCTTGGGTACGCGGGCGGGACTCTCGCAAGAGAAGCTTTGATAAAAGTAATTAACGGAAGCTCAACAGTAGCCGCTGAAGTGAAGGCTGCGGCCGCGAAAGCGCTGGGCCACGCTGCCAGTCGCTGAAATAGCGAACACTTAGTAGTAATCGCCGGTGGCCAGCAGCAGGAGGCAGAGGGCGAGACGGGTCATGGGCGCACCTCAGCATTGTTGGTGCGGACAAAGTAGCCGTCGGGCGACCCTGAATCACTGACCAGGGCTTCTACCGGGCCGATCTGCTGGAGGATCGCCGGAAGCCCTTCAGGGTTTGCCGCCTCCGCCCAGCTCAAGCAATTGAGCCAGATATCTTCGCCCGTGCCTGAGGAATGCCCATTCGACCAAGCGCTACAACTCTCGGCCTCTTCTTTTGCACGCTCCAGGTATTCGAGCGTGTTGCAGCATGGGCAGGGATTATCTGCTTCGCTGGGGTCCCAGCCATCGCTATCCGTATCCCATAGATAGCCGTCCCCACGACACTCCCAGGTGCCGCGCTGGAAGGTGCATGCCTTCGGTGCGGGCCGTTGTTTTTGTTGAGGCATGACTTCGTCCTTGGCCGCCATATCGCGGCTGTTCAATAGAGGGGAGAGGGGTTAAAGCGGAATGGAGTACAGATGTACTCTTTTGGTGGAGGTCAGGCGTCGGGCCGCACGCCGTCGCCATTTACGTCTTCGCTCAGCTGAGCGTCGCACTCCGGGCAATCGGTAAGTCCGCAGGCCTCTGCCTCTTCGCACTGCTTGCAGCCTGGGGTTGGGCCATATTCAACAGCCGGCGCAGCACTTCCAGACAGAGCTGCCCGTGCGATAGAGCCGTCTTCAACAAACCATGCCTCGGACTCATGCCAGAGGATGTTCGCTGGCTCGCCGCTCACGTTGTCCCAATCGCCGCCCAAGTCTTCCGAGAAGTGATCTCGATCGGCGTAGAACTGCAGGGCAGAGCGCAGCGCCTCAACTTCCGGATCACGCGCAGCGAAAGCCTTGGCACCCTGGTCGGCCATATCACCAGCACTGAAACCGTCGGAGGTTGGAGGGTGGAGGAAGACTTCGGCGCTTCCGTCTTCGTCGCACAGGTCGTTGACTTCAGGCATTGCAAACAGCACCTGGCCAGCAAACTCCATTTCAGCGATCCCGCCTTCAAGCAGCCACTCCAGGCGCAGGCCTTCATCGTCATCCTTGCGGGTGACTGCCACAGCTTGAATCAGGATCGGCTCGCCCTGGTGCTGGGCGGCTGGCTGGGCGAGAAGGGCAGACCGAAACGCCAGGCCAGCCTTCTCATTGCGGCGCTTAGCTGAGTCGTTGGCCACGGTTTCGAGATTGCGGGCAATCAACTTGAGTGCAAGGTCAGCTGCAGGGCTACCGTCGTGCACTAGGTTCGCGGGCCACCGACCCAGGGCCGATGCTTCTGTGGTCCGGAGTACTCCACCCGATCGCCCTCCGACGAAGTTACCTCCGCGCATGTCAGTAGTCGTCACGCGGTCCCAATGCTTGGCCAGCTTGGCGGCGTCGATCGCCTTGACTCGACAAGCATCGATATTGATGGCTCCAGTTCCGTGTTCAGCTACATTTGCTGCCACAGTGCCAATGAGGGGCTTGCGCGCCACGGTGATCGGCTCCAGCGCCGGCTTTAGTGCGGTTCCCCAGCCTTGCCAGTCTCCGCCCAGGTTGTGCGACTTGGGAAAACCCGAGCCATACACCCAGGCGATCATGTCGCGGATCTCGAACCCGGCGTCTTCAATGCGTACGGCCATGCGGTGCTGGGTGCGGGTTCCGGCGAAGGCCAGTAGGTGGCCGCCAGGCTTGAGCACGCGAAGACATTCAGCCCAGATTTCTACACTGGGCACGTCATAATCCCAGCGCTTACCCATGAAGCTGAGCCCGTAGGGCGGGTCAGTCACGATGCTGTCTACCGAGTTTTCAGGCATGGCACGCATCGCCTCGATGCAGTCGCCAAGGTGAAGCGTGTACGTCATGGCAGGCTCCAGGCGTGCAGGCGCCGCCCTCGCCGGGGTGGCGTGATTCGTTTAAGGGGCGTATTGATATTGAATCCAGCATCTACCTGGTTTAGGAGAGTCAGGTGAGACGTAAACCGAGCAACAAGCTGATTTCTGAAAGGTCTGGGCTAACTGAGGAGCAGGTCGAGCGCTATCTGGAGGATATAATTTTCGAGCGACGCACCGGGGATTGGGTTGTATATTTCGCGGTTTCGGCTGAGAGCGATCCAGCGGTCGCCGGTAAGCTTTCCCCATCGAAGACGCTCTTGATCCTCCGGGAGGAGCTCACCGATAGCGATTTTGACTACGACAATGAGTGAGGCGCTGCTAGCGGGCCGTCGGAAGGGTCAGGCCGCGCGAACCTTGAAGGTCAGCATGGCCGTGGCGTCGTCGTTAAAGCACTCGGCCAGCTCTTGATAGGCCCGGTACTTGGCCTGGCTGCGAGTGGCTGCCCAAATGCGCCGCACGTTATGGCGCGCATCGCCCAGCATGTAACGCACGTCATCCCAGTCGTACATGCCATTGGTGAGCACCTCCCATTGCTTGAGCGGCAGCTTCTCGGCCATTTCGCCGTACTGCATTTCCCAGGTTGGGTGGTAGTTGCGGATGCGCTTCTTCGGGTCGCTGTCGAGGATGACGCCGATGTAATGGCCCCGGTCGGCGATGATTACCCCGGGCTCACCATTGGCGATCACCCGGCGCCCGATCTCGGCTGGCACGTCGTAGTGGCGGCGAACGTAGTCGCAGTTGTAGTTGCTCATGGGTCTCTCCTTGATCAGGCAGCTTTGCGCTGCTGAAGAACCAGCTGGCGTGCCGCCTCAAGCTCGCTCGCCATGATCTCCGTGGCGCCCTCGACCTGGTCGGCGTCATCGCTGAGCTTGAACCCGAGGTGCAGGTACACGGCGCCGTCTAGCTCGAAGTAGACCCCACCGCTGAACCAGATGGCTCCCCAGTCCAGGCCGATGGCCTTCCAGGTGTCATCTGCGCTGATGCGTGCCGGGCAGTGCTCGACCCACAGCGCCTGCAGTCGCGCGTGCTCCGTCTTCAGCTCGGCACGCGCTTCCTTTTCCGTTCCCTTGGGGATCTTCGCTGCGGTACGCAGTGACCGGTACCCGTAATCGTCAGGACGGCACCAGTGCACATCCAAATCCCGGCTGGCGCTGATCTTCACGCCGCCGACGTACTTGTCGTTGCCGCTGTACATGGGCGAGCCGGCGCCGCCGAAGATCTCGGCCAACTTTTCGCGCTTGGCGTGGAAGGCCTTGAGTTTTTCATTCCAGGCTCGCACCGCTTCGAGCACGGCGGGGGATGAGGTCTTGTAGTGGTAGCTGGTGCTCATGGCTTTCTCCATGCATGCGCCGCCCTCCGTGGCCGGATGCGGCATTTTGATTACTTGAGGATTGCGCGGGCGCAGGCCTGGATTTCGATCCAGAGCGCCGACGAAGGCCGCGCTTCGTACTTGACCAAGGCCTTGGCGATCCGCTCGGCCAGCTCTTCCTTGCTACCGGTTAGAGCCGCCGGCGGGTGATGGGCAACCTGGATAGGCAGGTCGAATTGGCCCGGAAGGTCGACTCTCATGCGTCGCGTCTCCTTGAAGTGCTTCCAGCCCGCTGGGCGGCAAGTTGATCCATTGCTGGCACCGGGCATGCTCGGGTCCCTATCGCACTTTCAACTTTTAGGAATCGTCTGATACTGGCTGGGCTCTCATGGAAGCATTATCGGTTTCCAGCGAAGCTACATCTCAAAGGATTACTCCTTGTACTGGCATTGCCCGTCTACTCCAGAAGGCTCCATCATGTTGTCCAAGAAGCTGCTTTTTATTGTTTGTTTATTCTTTATGCAGGTTGCTCCAAGCTATGCATTGAAGTGCCAAGAGGCTGGTACCGGCCGGATTGATGTTGAGGAAAGTATCAATGAAACTATAGCTGTCCCGAACTCTTTGCCCGCGGGTACCGTGCTCTGGCGTCAAGCGACTAAAACAATTAGTGTTGAATGTTGGGTGGATATTGCCGGTAGGCCGGCAGAGAATATTTATTTCTATATGAATCCAAGTCGAGTTGACCTTGGTAAAGATATTGAAATTGGCGTGACATACCAGGGCAAAGACTATTTATACTCATCCTTGACCGGTGGCAAACTGGATATCGGATGGCGTGTTGACGGATGCACCGAGAACTGTGGCTGGCAGAAAGAAACAAAAAGTATGTCCTACTCGTTGTTTTTCGTTAAGAAGTCACCTGCCGGAGATAATAAGGAGGGGCCAATTGCCCCGTTCGCAATCCATAGAGCGTTCCAGTTTGATGGGGCTGGTGGTGCGCGTCCCGGATCTAGCTACAACGTAATTATCTCTGGCTTGAATAAATTTCGTTATCTACCATGTGAGTCGTTGATAAAAATCCATCCAAATGTCATCAATTTCGGTGCAGTTCGCGCGTCGGGGGCGGTGGTGGGCGCGACGATCAAGGAAGTGCCATTCACTATAACCGAACAGCGAACCTGTAATGCCGCCTATGGCCTGGGCGGTTATCTGGAACCGTTAACCGCTACATTGTCTGCGGCACAGGATACCCTAATTCCGACCGACAACAAATCGGTGGGGATTAGCTTGATCAACGAAGTTGACCAAAGCCCGTTAATATTTAAGAAAGAGTTTGTGCTGACGCCCAAGACTACTTCGACTACCAACTCACATAATTTTCTCGCGCGCTTGAAGTGGATGAGTGCGACGCCAGAGTTTGGTGAATTCAATGCGGGCGCAACCTTGGATGTTTTTTACAAATAAAATTTCAGATTTTCTTGATTCATAGATTTAAATGGAGGTCATGTCTTGTTCCTCTAGCGAGGAGTTCTATGGCGTTATCCTTCACCAACAGGATCATGTACCCGTAGCTGATGCCAAGCTTCTGCGCCACTTGGTTTCGGGTTACCCCGGTGCCGGCCAAGGCCTTAACCTGCTCGCCGTGGTTGGCGCGCTGCTCATCGCGCTTCTTCTTCGCCTCTGCCCGGGCTCTGCGCTCGGTGCTGCTGACCAAGGGCGTGATCAGGTGCGCCTTTGACAGCTGAAGAAGCCGGACGCGCTCGGCCTGGTCCATCGCCATATGACGCCTCCTTTAAACCGCTGGGCGGCAAGTGAACATGCAGCTGCCGGCGGCGTTGCTGCACCCGGTTGTTGATGCGCCTCATGCGGCGACCTTTTCCTGATTCCAGGCGCCGACTGCCTTGAACACCGCGGCGGCCTGAGCCTCATCGACTGACACGATGCTGGGAATCGCCAGCCAGGCCATGGCGATGCGATGGTTCGGGTTGCACTCGTCGCTGACCTGCTTGTAGAAGTGCTCGATCACGTCGGTCAGTTTCTCGGCCAGGTGGATGCCGTCCGGACAAATTTCCAGCGACTTGACGTACTCCTCGCCAGCCTGGCCGATGCAGAGGCTGGCGATGTAGATCGTCCACCGGTGCGGGATGTCGCACATTGCGTCCACCACCTGACGGCTGCAGATGTTCTTGCAGGTCTTCCAGTTGATCAGGCCTTGGCGTCCGCTGGGGTCAATGTTAATTACGGCGACACGGTTGGTGGCCAGAAGTGCACGGCACGACCGTTCAATGCGCAGGCGCATGTTATGGGGCTTTCGCTTGCTCATAATGCCTCCGCCATGCGGCGCAACGTGGCGCGATCAGATGGGCTTGGCCGGCGGCGTTTGCGCACCAGGACGGTTTCCGGATCGATCCGCGTGCTCCGTGCCGGTGGCGGGGCCGCGCGGTAGGAGCTGAGGTTGGTTGTCTGGACGTGAAGGTTGGGCAGAATTCGGCCGGTATCACCAACCTGGAAACGGTGGTGGCCACCAACCAGCAGGCCACGGCCAGCCGACTGAATCAGCTCCAGGTCTCGGTGGACGGCAATAGCGCCACCATTCAGGAGGTCTCGAAGGCACAGGCGGACTTCGAGGGGGAGGCGTCCACCATGTGGGCGGTGAAGATGGAGGTGAACTCCAATGGACAGATTGTGCCAGCCGGGATTGCCTTAGGGATCGGGTCAAACGCTGGAGTGGTGCAGAGCCAGTTCCTGGTCAGCGCTGACCGCTTTGCTGTTGTGAACGGGATCAATGGCACGCTTTCTACCCCGTTCGTGGTGCAGAACGGCCAGGTCTTCATCAATCAGGCGTTCATCAACACGGCTTTCATCCAGCAGATTGTGCTGGGCATGACGCTCCGGTCTCAAGCAGTCGACTCCCAGGGGCGACCGCTGATTGAGCTCAACATGGTCACTGGCGCCTTCACTGTGCGGGGCCAGGATGCGAGTGGATACACGCTGCTGAACAACGGCGGCATCTACACGTATGACGTGAACGGCGTAGAGAGGACGGCAATAGGGCGCCTGACGGGGCCCTATGTCTATAGCTTGAGTTACATGGCCAGCAGTGGGATGTGGGAGTGAACTGATGGATCTGTATGGACTTAGAACCCGAGATGCTTCTGGTGCTGTTACGCTCGACACGTCCGTCACGCCGATTCGCTCGCTCAAGATGATGACCGTGGTGGGGAATGGCAGCTTTGATCAGTACATCTCCATTCCCGAGATTCAGGCCCAGTCGTTTGTGGTGGTCGACACGCTGGAGTACCAGGGCGATCTCACCTACACGCCGCAGGCCTGGTACTCCACCGGGCAACTTCACCTCCGGCAGCCGCTGTCCAAGACTTGGCAGGTGATGATCTTGTCACAGGGTGGGGAGCCTTTCTCCGCTCCTGGCTCCTATGGCATCCGGGCCACAAACAACGCCATCCGCACGCAGATCGATTCGGTGAACAGGGTGCTTTCTGTTCACTCCAGCGGCACCTTCCAGTGCGGCCAGCAGGGCGGCAACCTCATCCAGTGGGTGGACATCAACTTCCCCACAGTCATCACCACGATTGAAAGGCCGATGGTCTTTCTGAACGCGGTTGATTACATGATGGTGGGCAACTTCTCGGTGAGGGGGGCGCCCGGGGCTTGGACGGGATTCAGGCTCAAGGCTTGGCCCAACCCAATACATGGAGCTGCCTGGACGCAGTACATGACCATCAAGTGGTTCTGCTCCAGCTACATGGTCGGCGTCGACACACAGGGGCAGTATGGCGCCAGGGTCAGAGATGCCAACGGAGCGCTAATTTTCTCCACAGCGACGAACATCACCAGCTTGAACAGCCAGCCCTTCAGCAACTCGTTCGTGACGGCTGGCCCGCCGCTCACCGGGGCGGGCGCCTACTACGCGCCCAGCCAGCAAATGCCCTGGACCGGTAGTTTCGACGACTACGTGCTGGCTAACGCGCTGTTCTCCTGCACGAACATCGTGCAAACCACGCAGCCTATCCGGACGAACTTTGGCGGCTTCTGGCCTGGCAACAGAGGCATCTTGCAGATGTACGTCGACAACGGCTCAGGCATCAATCCGCTGACCGCCAACGGCCGCACTCTGTTTGCGGCGCGCCCAATGAAACCAATTTGAGGAGCCTCCATGGCTTGGTACAGAACAGGCACAGTGGCGATTACCGCCGGCCAGACTGTGGTCACCGGCAGCGGTACCAACTTCCCGGCCAACTCGCGGGTAGGCGATGAATTCCAAGGCCCGGACGGGCGCGGGTACGAAATCGTCAACGTCACCAGCGAGACGGTGCTATCGATCCTCCCGGCGTACATGGGGCCGTCAGTCTCCGGCGCGGCCTACGGCATCAAGCCAATCAACGGCTATGCCAAGGATCTGTTGGACCGCATCAACAATCTGCTGCTGGACTTCGGTGGCACCTTGGCGCTGTTTGGGGACGCGACAGATGTACCCACGCTGCGTTCGAACATCAGCGCTGCGGCCTCGGGCGGCAACAGTGATATCACCGCACTTTACGGCATGACTACGGCGCTTAGCCTGGAGCAGGGCGGCACCGGGGGCAAGACTGCTGCTGCAGCCCGCACAGGCCTAGGGCTGAAGCGAGCCGCAGTAGCTGACATTGTGGGCGCGGTTTCACAATCCGCTGGAATCCCAACCGGTGCGATTATGGAGCAAGGTAGTGCGGGCGGCCCAACCAACAGGTTCATCAAGTACGCTGACGGGACCATGGTTTGTTATTACTACCTAGATTTGGGGGAGGTGGCCCCCAACGCGGTCAATGGTGGGACTTGGTATTTTCCTGCGGTGTTTGCAGCTGGCCCAGTAGTCAGCGTAACAGCTGGCACTGTGGGCGGCGGTGGCTACGACATTAACGCGGGGCTCGGTGATGTTCCGTCCACTTCTGCGGCCAGTGTTGCTGCTCGAAATTCAAACCTGACGAGCAAGTATGTGTACCTGAGCCTTACTGCCTATGGACGGTGGTTCTAGTGATCATCACACCTTCCCATGCTGGGCTGGTTTTAGCTCTCGGTGATGAAAGCCCCCTGCGGCCGAAGAGAAGTAACAGGCCTCGCTGAGCAAGCACCTCTTGCACGAACTTGGCCAATCCACACCAAACAACGACACCCGCCATCGAGCGGGTTTATTTTTGCCTGGAGAAATACATGCCCCCTTTGACCGAGCAGCAGCTGCTGCAGATCCTCCCCAAAGCCCGCCCAGTCGCGGGCATTTTTTTGCCTGCACTGAACCGGGCCATGGCGCGCTACAAGATCGACAGTCGGGTGCGCGTGGCCGCGTTCCTGGCCCAGGTCGGCCATGAATCGGGCCAGTTCCGCTATGTCCGCGAGCTGGGCAGCAACGCCTACCTGGCCAAGTACGACACCGGCACGCTGGCCCAGCGCCTGGGCAATACGCCAGAGGCCGACGGCGACGGGCAGAAGTACCGTGGCCGCGGCCTCATCCAGATCACCGGCCGAGCCAACTATCGAGATGCTGGCGCGGCTCTGGGGCTGCCACTGCTCGAGCAACCTGAATTGCTGGAACAGCCAGAGTGGGCGGCAATGTCCGCCGGCTGGTACTGGTCCCGGGCCAAGCTCAATGACCTGGCCGACGCGGGCAAGTTCGAGACGATCACCCGCCGGATCAACGGCGGCCTGAATGGCTGGGAGGATCGGCTGAAGCTGTACAACCGAGCGCTGGAGGTGTTGGTGTGATCAATGCGCGCACGATCGGCGCGGCGGTGTCGCTGGCGCTGGCGGCCTGGGCCTTCTGGGGCACCTACGAGCACGGCCGCTCGACCATGGATGCCGAGTGGCAGGCCAAGAGCGCGAAGCAGGCCAATGACTTCCAGCTTGAACGAGAAGCTGCTGCTGTAGCGGTGATCAACTGGCAGGACGCAGAGCAGGCCCGGCGCCGTGCCATTGAAGATCAACTGCAGGCCAACGACAAAACCCACCACCAGGAGCTGACCAATGCTCAAGCAACCCAGGCTCGCCTGCGCGATCGCCTCGCTACTTCTGATCTCCGGCTGTCAGTCCTACTCGCCGCCCCAGGCGCGGGTAGTGGCTGTGGGGTGCCAGCCGCCTCCAGCGCCGGCGGCATGGTTCATGGAGCCGCGAGAGGCGAACTTGACCCAGCGGCTGCTCAACGAATTGTCGCCATCGCCGATGCCGGTGACCAGGGATTGATTGCCTTACAGGCGTGCCAGGGTTTTGTGCGGGCGCTGGAGAGGGAGAGTCCCCAGCCTAAAGCGCCGCTGGCCTTTCTAACACAATGAGATTGCGCAATTGTACTGTATGCATGTACAGTTATCTGGGGCTGAGATTTCGCTCAGCGCTATGCAATACAACGCGTCTTTATGGAGAAGTTTATGAAAGGAAGTATTACCCGTTTTGCTCTTGTGCTCGGTATCGTTGCTGGATCTATTGGTGCAGCTCAAGCTGACAGTTCGCCTGTTGGCCTGTGGCAAATGACGTCGTTCAATGTCCCAGGCGGATCTGTGGCGGCCAATCAGACGGTCTGCTTGAAGGCCGATAAAACCTGGTACTCCACCAGCCAGCCACATTGGAATGGCAGTTGGTTCAAGAACGAAAAAGAGGTCCGTTGGTACGGAAGCATCCCTATCGCACAGGTTGGTAATGTTGCGAGCATGGCGATGGGCAAGCTGGATAACCCTACCACCATGACTGGCAACTATTCGGAATGGACCGCCCCTGGCACTCCGCCTCTTTCTTTCGACAGGCACTTCACCTACTCGATGACCTTTCTGCAGGCTGATTGCCCACCACCAAAGCAGTAAGGAACTGGCGTGGGGCATCTAACAATAGGTGCCCCTCACTTCAGCCCCTCTGGGTCGAACTCGAACGGTGGCTCCGCAATAGGTCCTATACTGCGCTGATCAAACAGGCGGAGCGGTAGCGTGAAGAAGACCCTGGCGGGAGTTGTCGAGGCTGGCGAGCCGCTGATTCGGCAAGCCATCGAGGCGCAGCGACGCTACCAGGCAGCCCAGGATGCTGGTCGACCGACAAAGGAAGTCGAGCGCTTGCGCCTGGAGGCCGAGTCGCTGTACCAGGCTGTCACCGAATATCAATTGCGGTCGCTCGGCGGGCCGACACGTTCACTGCATTGAGTGTCATGCAGGCCCGCTGAAGGGGGGGTCATAAATAGCTCATAACGAATGACACCTCGCTATTAGCCGTTCCAGGCCTAACTCCCAAGTCATTCTTGCCTCCGTTGCTCGCTGGAAGTGTTCGATAATATCGTGCGCTCAGTGGTATCCGGAAACTTCCCCCCGTAGATGTGTAGTCGCTGAATACGTAATCTTTGTTAAGTTCTAGAGGGGTTTGATTGCTGTCCAGTATTTGTAATGCAATACCTTTTGCAGTAGAGCTCTTATTGAGCTCTATGATTCCCAGGGCAGCATTCCAGGCTGGAGTGGTTGGGTTCGGAGCTAAGGTGTACATGACCTTTTTTATCCCGCTTGGACAGTTGTGAAACAAGATATTGAAGGACGTTGCTTTTGAAGTGTCGCCGATTTCGGAAAAAATGCCAAGATCGTACTGTCCCATTTCGACTTTAACGTCTGGAGTTTCACATGATTGAGCTATGAATTTCAACTCGTTGCTAATCTTCAAGCTGATTGGGTAAATTGTGCCTACTTTAATGTTTCCGATCTCCCCTGAAGAAATTGTAGTGTTGCTTTTTACTGTTCCTGTTTTCAGCAGGCGAAGCGCATGTGGTGTAGTAGCGAATGAATAGGTGTCCTTGGGTAATGACGTTCCTCCATCGCCGGATAGTGGACTTTCTTTATATATCCACTGCCATGAGATACCCGTGTCACCGATCGGGAATGTCTTGCTCGTGGGGGAGTCTGTCCCTAGCTTATTTTTTACACCCCATTTTGTATCCGTAGTGCACCCGAATGTCGGCCCTGTAGCAGTGACAGTCGCTGACTCATAAAGGACAGTGTTGTCTGGAGTGTCTCGAGGGAAAGGCAAAGTTGAGGGTACGCTTACCGTTAGGGTGACTGCGCTGTTCCCTGTGCTAAAGCTGCAAGCCGCCATCGCATTAAGGCTGGCGCTTTGAAGTAACAGAGCTAGCAAAAAACGCCTCGTCCCGACGGCATAATTGATTTCTGAAGCGCCGTTTGAAGTTCGTGTCTTATGCGGGTGTCGATGTTTATTGAGTGTCATTGGTTGCATGACCTCTCAATAAATTCCCAGTGATAATCAGGGTTTTCGGATTTTAGTTTGTTGTAGTAATACTCGTTAAAATGTTTTTGTTCTATATCATGCTGCGAAGCTGTAGTGCATCCAGAAAGTGCAGTAAAAGCGCTTGCGATAACGCTTAGTTTTAGCTTATAATTGCTTGCTTGCTTGGCGTTAATTCCAATTTTTTATCTTCATCGTTCATTGCATGATTCATGCTGGCTGAAGGGAATATTTGAAGTTACCTTCTGCTCCCCCCATTCGGAATCAGACGATTCTCATTGTCGCCACAGGCTCTAGGCCTTGGACGGCATGTCTCCCCAGATTGGCGAGCAACCACCCAGCTGCGCCGTCTACGCCGGTTCGACTCCGCCCTCGGCCTCCATTAATGAAAACCCCGCAGATTAACGTCTGCGGGGTTATTCTTTGTGGGTCGAATAGGCCGAACATTTCCGCCAACCGCAAGGAAGTCCTACTACAGGGCTTTCACAGGAATGCAGATATCGCAGCTGAACTCACCCGTTTCAGGGTTAAATGCCGTCGCTGCATAAAACATCTCAAAGCATGGCCGGTCGTCGCATTGCAGGCCGTTGGACGGCATCCATTCGCGCATCAGCCGCGTCCAGGCGTCAGCTATGTTCTCTACTCGCCCCTTGAAGCTCGACACCGCATAGCGGCCGCCCGGTAGGGTTTGAGTGTCTGCCTGACCGCTGGCGACAAAATCTGCTGGCACTTCAACGCAAGCGTCATAGCGGCACTTGTTGGCTGGCGTGATAGATGGATCGTCATAACCTATGCCGTAGCAAGCTTCCTCGCTGAAGCCATTCGAGTGCATCCATGGCGCCATTGTACTGCGCCAGAATTCGCCGATCGCAGGGCCGTACGGGCCGATCAAACGTTGGTAGGCGACTCGCGTTTTGGGTAAGTCGATGATGCGTACATGCATGGTGGTCTCCTTCGTCGATAGATAAGAGACGTCAGAGTCACCGAACGCGGTTTCGTGTGCCTGATCGGTATTGCCGAAGACCTGATCAGGATTGCTCTCCTGCTTGCCAGGGCGCTGGCCGATGGCGGCCGCCAGCGCTGCCAGTCGCTGTGGCGTATTGGCACGCCAGTCTGATGGCGTGCATCCAAACTTGAGTTTGAAGGCCCGCGCGAATGCTTCACCCGAGTTGAAGCCGGTGGCCAGGGCGGTTTCAAGTACTGTTTCATGGCTGCCGCAGGACAGACGGAGTGCCGCTTTCTCGAGCCGTCTTCGCCGGACGTAGCTGCCCAGTGTCTCGCCCATCCAGGCGGCGAAGATCCGATGAAAATGAAAGCGCGAGAAGTTGGCGACGTCGGCTAATTCCGCGCCCTCCAACGGATGCTCCAGGTGAGCATCGATGTAGTTGAGTACACGGTTCATGCGCCGCGTGTACTCAGCACGTGATGCGTGAGCGGTAGGTTCGGTCGTCATGGTGCAGACACAATACTCTCAGATATCAAAAAGCAGAGGCTCAATATTTCGAGCACAGGCGCTTACGATGGGTGAGTGCCAGGTCCCGAATAGGGCCATTCCAAGCGATAGGTGAGAGTAGCAATACGGCGATAAGGAATGCCACCTGAGACAGGTAGAACGGCTCCAGCCACTGTTGCTTCAATGCTACGTAAAAACTGTTGTGGGTTACGTCGAGCAAAATAATCGCTGCCGTCAGCACGATTCCGGCTCTTGGCTTGATGAAAAGCAGCAGTGCTGCAAGTGGGTCAAGAAACGTAAGCGCCCCCCAGAACACCCGACTAGCCAAGTAAGCGCTAGGCCCGTATCCATAGTCCCAGAGCAATCCATGTGCAACGTCTGCACGAATATGATTAGCGGTTGCGATGAGAAGACAGCAGGCAAACAAAACTCTGACGGCGAATGACAATCTTGGCATAGCGGTATCTACATCCATGTTCTACACCCTGCATGATATCGGGATTGACCAACAACGCTAGCCGTTGCAAACAGGGAAGGTGTGAGCGCTTATGCTGAAACGCGAGCGCGGTGTATTCCTCACGCGTAGGGGAACAGTGGCGTGGAATGAGGTAGTGTTCTGCTGCGCATGAACAGCCCGCCGAAGCGGGCTGATGCCGAGCGCAGTAAAAGGGGAGAGCTCTCGGCCAGTTCAGTGTAGCTTGGTGTGCTCATTTGAATCGCCGCCATCGCTGAATAACCCAATCTCCACCAAGGCGGCCTCAATGACCGCCAAGGCTTCGGCGATGCTTTGAAGGGGCTTTTCAGGATAGCCCTGGCTTGACGGAGTAACCCCTTTCATGGAGGTGGCCAAGGCAAGCTGCGCATCAGCCAGCCGGGAGAGTAGGGCAAGAGTGAGTTTGTCGGTGACCATGGGCTGATCCTCCAAAGGTCACGACAGGATAGCAGGCAACAAAAAGCCCGCCGAAGCGGGCTGATGCGCGGGCCAGGACAAGCATCCAATCCGGCGAATTCGCGCTGTTCATGGCTACAGGACCGCTTTGCCTTCAGGGGCTGAGTGTTGGAATCGGCATTGATGGCGACTCAGACATCTCCACCAGCAGTTGCCCAAATGCGTTGGCCGCAGGCGTCTTTCCCGTGGCGCTCCATATCAGTCTGAAATCAGCATCCACCAGCGCTGGCAAGCCATGTTGCCCGTCAATCACCACCATACCGGGCTCTAGATCGCCCAGCGGTAGCGCGGTGACGGCAAGCCCCGCCAATACCGCCGCCCGCAGCCCTTGCTGGCTAGGAGAGGTAAAGGCGACCCGCCACTCGACGGAGGAACGCTTCAGTGCCTCTACGGCCACCTGGCGGTGCACGCAGGGTGCTGGGGCAAACGCCAGCGGCAATGGGCCATCGCCGGCAAAGTCGAAACTGTGCGCCGCAGCCCAGACAAACCGGGTTTCGCGCAGCACGGTACCGCCGGCCTGACTGTCCGGCAATGCCATGACCACGGCCAGATCGAGCCCATCGCTATCAACCAGCGCGCGCAGATCGAGGTAGGTGCCAACGGTTACATCCAGACGTACTGCGGGAAATTGCCTGGCGAACCGAGCCAGTAACGGCGGCAGGCCGTCGCCGATAAAGTTCTCGGGTACACCGAAACGCACAGCCCCGGATATCGATGACGCTTCGAAACGCCGGGAAAGGGCGTCCTGCGCTCTGAGGACTTGTTCGGCATGGCGCAGAAAGTCTTCGCCATCTTCTGTCAGTGTCAAACGTCGGGTGGTGCGTACCAGCAGTCTGGTACCGGCCTGTTCTTCCAAACGCCGGATCTGATGACTGATCGCTGACTGGCTCACGTGCTGCCGCTCTGCGGCACGGGTGAAACTGCCGGTTTCCTTGATCGCGACAAAAGCACGCAATAACGCTGGGTCGAAGTCCATTAAGTCAACTCATGACGGGTGCTCATGAAACTTACGAAATTAAATCATTTCTGTCATTTTTTAATTACTTCCAGAATGCGGGCGGTCACCTGGACGTTTGCCCGGTGACGCTGGCGAGGCTATTGCGTCTGCCCCCTGACAGCGTTCAGAGCAGTCTTGCCAGGCCCCATCAACTTGATCTGGAAGATCACAATGCAGTTCTCTTCTTCGCAAAAAGATGTGTTCGCCATAGCCGCCGTTTGCTTGGCCTCGCTGATGTTCGGCCTGGAAATCTCAAGCGTGCCGGCCATCCTGCCCACGCTTGAATCGGTTCTGCGCAGCGATTTCAAAGAGATGCAGTGGATCATGAATGCCTACACCATCGCTTGCACCACGGTGCTGATGGCCACCGGCACGCTGGCGGATCGGTATGGGCGCAAGCGTGTGTTCGTCATTAGCCTGGTGCTTTTCGGCATTACCTCACTGGGCTGTGGATGGGCGCAAAGCGCCAGCGTGTTGATCGTCAACCGATTCCTGCAAGGTATGTCCGGCGGGGCCATGCTGATCTGTCAGGTGGCAGTGCTGTCTCACCGATTCCAGTCAGGCGCTGCACGCGGCAAAGCTTTTAGTGCTTGGGGGATCGTGTTCGGTATCGGTTTGGGGTTCGGTCCGATTATCGGCGCAATGATCGTGGCGTTGTCGAATTGGCAATGGGTGTTCCTGGTGCATGCGCCAATCGCCGTGCTCGCGCTGCTGCTGGTGATCGCCGGTGTCGATGAATCACGCGATCCGCAGCGTCGCAAGTTGGATGTTTTGGGCATTACTTCGCTGTCGCTGGCAGTGTTAGGCCTGTCCTGGTTCATCACTCAGGGAGCGGCGCCAGGTTTTTCCAGCGCTTTGGCCATCGCCAGTCTGGCCAGTCTGGTTGTGGCAATGGTCAGCTTCATCGTCTTTGTCGTCGCGCAGCGCCGCAATGCCGATCCCATGTTCGATTTCTCTGTATTGCGCATCCGCCGCTTCTCGGGTGCCTTGTTAGGCTCGGCCGGCATGAACTTCAGCTTCTGGCCATTCATGATTTACCTGCCTCTGTACTTTCAAAATGGCCTAGGCTACGCCAGTGTCGGCACCGGCCTGGCACTGCTGGCCTACACGTTGCCGACGTTGGTTGTCCCCCCGTTAGGCGAACGGCTGGCGCTGCGCTATCGGCCGGAGGTCGTGATCCCGGCGGGCTTGTTCACCATAGGCCTGGGGTTCCTGCTGATGAATTGGGGCAGCAGCGTCACGGATGCCAGCTGGCTGACGATGCTTCCAGGCTGCCTGATCGCCGGGATTGGACTCGGGTTGACCAATACGCCTGTTACCAATACCACCACCGGATCGGTGCCCAGTGAGCGTGCTGGCATGGCATCGGGCATTGATATCAGCGCTCGTATGATCAGCCTTGCAATTAATATCGCACTGATGGGATTCATCTTGGTGGAAGGCATCCTGTCTTCCCTGCGCGACCAGTTATCTGGCGCACCCGATGATGTGCAACTGAGGTTGCTGGCGGAGGAAATTTCAGCCGGCAACACTGCCGAGTTGGCGCAGGCTGGCCAAGGGACTGCGATTGCGGTCGATGTCGCCAATGCAGCGTTGGCGCATGGGTTTGGCTGGGTGATGCTGTATGGCGGTATTGCTGCATGGGTGCTAGTGGCGGCGAGCTACTGGGTCTTTCGTTCGAGCAAAGCCCGTTAAGCCTTAGTTGTGACTGTAATCCGAAGGTCTTCGGTCTATCGACCTGGTATTTCGTTCGCGGTCAGTGCCGCTCTCTTGCACGCGATCACGAGCATCACGGTTGATGTGATCCCTGGCGTGAGAAAGAAGCAATAAATTTGCGGGATGAACGCCTTGAAGGAGGCGGCGATTGTTAGACCCCATAGGGTGGTAACAATTACCCCAACGACGAGCAGTGGCTTGTTTTTCAGTGCGGGTGTGCTCGACATTGCAATGCTGAAGATTTTCCAGCCTGACCAGATTCCGAACATCGAGATTGCAGAAGCGATGAGCGTGAAAGGAATGGTGCGCGAAGGGACCTCGGGAACGAAGGGGGGATGGATGAAAATAGCCACCAGGGTCACTGAGAAAAGAACGGTGATCGGTAGCAGGCCGAAGAGTGCTCCGATGATTAAGCCAATACGGAGTTTGATGATGCTATCCATGCTTACCCTTACGAACTGAACCGGCGGCGAGGAATCACCCTGCAAGCGGTTGCGGCGGGTGAAATCGTAGGTTTGAGAATATACTGAGGCAGACGCAGATCAGGGCTCTCCAAGGGTAATTGCGCTTAGGTTTGCCGCAACCCATGAGGGGGGTCAACCAACCAGGGAGCCAGGCCATGTCGAATTTCGAGAAGGGCGATCTAGTGGTTTTGAACAGTGGTGGCCCTGTCATGACTGTCAGGTATGTTGATAATGACATAAGCGAAGGTTACAGCGTGCAAGTGACCTGTGATTGGTTTGATAAAGCAGAGCAGCATCACACGGCTACATTTAACGCTGAGATGATTGCAAAAGGGGACGGTCGGCTTAAAGGCTCAACCCTTTGAGGCAAGCGGGATAGGGATGATCACCATGCACGATCGGTGCAGTCGTGTCGATGGCGCTGGTGGCCGGGGCGCTCTGGCGTAGCTACCAGCACGGCCGGTGTCGTAGATATCAAGGGATAGATTTTCCGATCTTGGCGACAGCATGGACAATGGCGCGGCGCATCAATTCACACTCGTCATCGCTATCGATATCCGCGCCCTCAGACCAGTCGTCCGGGTTCTTTCCAAAAAGATCTTTGGGCATTGCGCATAGAAACGCGCAATCGATATGAAGACCAAGCTTCACCGCCAGGCGCAGCGCGTCGCCATCATTTACCAGTGGATTCCAGAGCGCTCTACTTTCGTCAACGAGCATTAGAAAGCCCTCTTCACAGACCCTCGGGTGCCCAGGATCGCCTTGCCACAAGTCCGTCCATTCGATGAATTCATACCCAGCAGCCTTAGCCGCCAGCTCCAGCAATTCCCGGTCCATCATGATGTATACCCATTATCCAGTGCCCGGCTGAGCCGTGCTGTCAGGTGTTCAGCGCCCTTGCGCTCAAACGCGACGAAGAGCTGCCCTGTATCGAAAAGTACGGCCTCGGCCCTTTCAGATCAACCGGCCATGTAGAGTGGGCCCCCGTTGGGTAGGCGTGATCGTTCGGCCCATCAGCAGGCAGGGCCGTTATCGATGGGGGGCGGTGATGATCTGAATATCGTGTGCTCGAACTTTTTGCGTGCAAAAGGTTAAGGTCTTATTTTTGGTTCTTCACGGAATCTCGGGGACTATGATCCTTGGGATGGGATGTTGAGGCTGCGAGTTTATCCATTCACGACCTTGACCTCTCCATCCCAGCCTCAGGATCACAGCCCCCGGAATTCCGTGAAGAACCTTATTTTTTCGCAAGCTATCGTTTGCACGAAAAGTAATGAAGAGAGAAATTTAGCACCGCTTGTCGAGTATACAAAACTCCTCGGGTTGTTTGGCGTCAGTTGTTACGTACACAGCCATAAGCGCAAAGCCACGGTGACGACTGAAGCCAGTCGTGAATAAATGCGACCTCGCCGCCAGCGCCGAAAACACTGGGCGGCGACCTGTTCGGATAGAATGGAGGAATTTAGATGAAAATCTCCGAAATTATGAGCCGTGATGTAAAAACCGTTCGCCCCCAGGCGACACTTCAAGAAGTGGCGCGCATGATGCAAGCCGAGGATATTGGTTCGGTGGTTGTCGGTGAAAACGATCGAATGGTAGGAATAGTGACTGACCGCGATATCGTTCTTCGTGCTGTTGCAGAAGGCCGGTCAATGGATGCTCAGGTCGGTGATGTCATGTCAAAAAGTGTTTGTTACTGCACGGAAAGTGATGAGCTGGAAGCGGTGGCACGTAATATGGCCGACATAGAAAAGCGCCGACTACCCGTTGTAAACAGTCAGAAGCGTTTGGTGGGGATTGTTTCGCTTGCCAATATAGCGAGCGCCCATCAAAACACCGTAAGTGGTGAAGTACTTCAAGGCGTGGCCAGACCCCATTAAGCTCAAAAAAATGGCGATCCTCACCCAGCGCCACTCCGATCAATCCAGTCTGCGTGAATAAAGGCTCGAAGCATGCGTTGTGCTTCGGCCTTTGCGCATGCCTGAGTGGGTGCAATGGACAGGCGCTCGCGAAATTTTGAACCCTGCCGCAGGTATGCTGCCAACCCTGTATGAACCCTTTAGGGAGCAGCAGCCATGTCAGATCCAGTCAGCTATTTCTGGATGTTCGTCGCGGCGGTCATCGTTCTTGTCGACCTTTGGGCGATCATCAACATCTTGGGTAGTGATAAGAGTGATGGCGTCAAGGTCCTGTGGCTTCTGGGGATTGTGATCTTCCCTGTGCTTGGCCTGATTGTCTGGGGACTGTTCGGACCTCGCGGTATCAAGCCTGGGTCAGGGTCAGGGTCTGGATCGCCTGAGCACAGCAAGTGATAGCGTGCAAACGTGCTCTTGTCCGACCACGAGCAGCTATCGACCCACCGCTTAAATCCGCGCCAATGCCTGGGCCAGGTCGGCGCGCAGGTCTTCGACATCTTCGACACCCACTGACAAACGCACCAGCGCATCACCGATGCCCAGTTGCGCGCGGGTTGGTGCGGGGATGCTGGCGTGGGTCATGATCGCCGGGTGTTCGATCAGGCTTTCCACCCCGCCAAGGCTCTCGGCCAAGGCGAATATCTGTACCGCTTCGAGGAAGCGTTTGGCGCCGTCCAGGTCGCTGTTCAGGTCAACGGAAATCATCCCGCCGAACCCGCGCATCTGCCGCTGTGCCAGTGAGTGCTGCGGGTGCGACGCCAGGCCCGGATAATAGACCCGCGCAACCTGCGGCTGACGTGCAAGCCATTGCGCCAGCTCCAGCGCATTGCTGCAGTGGCGCTCCATGCGCAGTGCCAGGGTCTTTACGCCGCGCAGGGTGAGGAAAGCGTCGAACGGCCCGGCGATAGCACCCACCGCGTTCTGCAGAAAGCCCAGGCGCTCGGCCAGCTCGAGGTTCTGCCCGACCACCGCGATGCCGCCGATCACGTCGGAGTGGCCGTTCAGATACTTGGTCGTCGAGTGCAGCACGATATCGAAGCCCAGTTCCAGCGGACGCTGAATCCACGGGCTGGCAAAGGTGTTGTCAGCCACACAGATGATGCCTCGCTCGCGACAGGTGCGCGCGACGGCGGCGAGGTCAGTGAGGCGTAGCAAGGGATTGCTCGGTGTCTCGACCCAGACCATCCGCGTGTCGTCCTGCAGCGCCGCTTCGAATGCCGCCAGGTCAGTCAGGTCGACGAAGCTGAAGCGATGCCCGGCGCTGCGCCGGCGCACCCGTTCGAACAGCCGGAAAGTACCGCCGTACAGGTCATTGCCAGAGACGATGTGGGAGCCTGTGTCGAGCAGTTCGAGCACAGTGGCGATCGCCGCCAGCCCGGAGGCGAAGGCGAAGGCCTGGGTTCCGGCCTCAAGGTCCGCCACGCAACGCTCCAGCGCCCAGCGCGTGGGGTTGTGCGAGCGCCCGTAGTCAAGGCCCTTGTGCACACCGGGGCTTTGCTGCGCATAGGTGGAGTTGGCGTAAATCGGCGGCATCAGTGCCCCGGTCGAAGGGTCCGGCGCCTGTCCAGCATGGATCACTCGGGTGGCGAAGGCGCGTGGCGCGCCGGTTTCATCGTGCTGACTCATGGTAGGGACCTGCGTAAGTGATTGAGCATGTCAACGCGGGTAATCACGCCGTGGAAGCCCGAAGCGTCTTCGATGATCGCCACCAGCCCACGGTCGAGCTCAGCCTGCAGCTCGGCCAGGCTGGCGCTGGGCGGCAGGGTTTCCAGTTTGTCGGTCATCGCGCTGGCCACGGTCAGATGAAAGTGCGAAGCGTCCTGGTGCACGCCGAGCAGAATATCGGACTCGTCGATCACGCCGACCAGGCGCTGTCCATTCACCAGTACCGGCAGTTGCGACACATCAGCCAGGCGCATGCGCTGAAAGGCGGTGAGCAGCGTGTCGTCCGGGCCCACGCTGATCACCCGGCCATCCTCGAAACGCCGCGCAATCAGGTCGCGCAGATCGCCATAACGCTTGCGCGCAAGCAAGCCCTGATCGGTCATCCACTGGTCGTTGTAGACCTTCGACAGGTAGCGGGTGCCGGTGTCGCAGACGAAGCTGACGACCCGCTTGGGCTCGGTTTGCTCGCGGCAGTAGCGCAGTGCCGCCGCCAGCAATGTGCCGGTCGAAGAGCCGCCGAGAATGCCTTCGGCGCGCAGCAGTTGGCGGGCGTGATCGAAGCTCTCCTCGTCGCTGATGGAGTAGGCCTGGCGCACACTGGAAAGGTCGGCAATAGACGGAATGAAGTCTTCGCCGATGCCTTCCACAGCCCAGGAACCGGGCGTACCGAGGGTGCCGCTGCGGCTGTATTCGGCGACCACCGACCCGATCGGATCAGCCAGCACCATGGCCAGGTTCGGCTGCAGGCGGCGAAAGAAGCGGGTCAGCCCGGTAAGCGTGCCGGCCGAGCCGACGCCGACGACGATAGCATCCAGATCATGCTGGGTCTGCGCCCAGATCTCCGGAGCGGTGCTGCACTCGTGGGCCAACGGGTTGGCCGGGTTGTTGAACTGATCGGCGAAGAAGGCGTCGGGAATCTCCTGCGCCAGCCGCGCAGCAACATCCTGGTAGTAGTCGGGATGGCCCTTGCCGACGTCAGAGCGGGTGATGTGCACCTCGGCGCCCATCGCCTTGAGGTGCAGGACTTTCTCGGTGGACATCTTGTCCGGCACCACCAACACCACCCGGTAACCCTTGGCGCGGCCGACCAAGGCCAGGCCCAGGCCGGTGTTGCCGGCGGTGGCCTCGACGATGGTGCCGCCGGGTCGCAGGCGGCCATCGCGCTCGGCGGTGTCGATCATCGCCAGGCCGATGCGATCCTTGATCGAACCTCCGGGGTTTTGCGATTCGAGCTTGAGGAACAGTGTGCAGGGGCCGGTATCGAAGCGGCTGACGCGCACCAGCGGCGTATTGCCGATCAGTTCGAGCACGGCAGGGCGGGAGTCGTTCGGCATGTCGTCACCTCGCTGCGGGAATTCGCACTGGATGGACGGTAACCTGCGCTGAAGCGTTGCGTGTCAGTCGCAGGGAAAGCCTCGCTTGGAACATAGGCCTGGATTGCACCCTCCGCAACCGTCCGCAGCCAGCCGGTAGCGATGCCGAGATGGCTGATGCTGGCCGGAAGTAGACAGTTGCGATCGTCGCTGATCGGGTTGATCCGCAGCGAAGCCCGAATCCCACCGCTCGCTGATTGGCGTCAGTGCAACGGCGGGCTGGCGCCCGCCGTGGCCGAGGACAACCTGACACGGCGTCCGGGATCGGTTGACCACTATGTTTCGCGAGGTTCGCGCGCGGTGCTTTTTTCAATCCAGCCGTGTTCTCGGTACCACGCTATGGTCTCTGTGATGGTCCGCTCAACTCCCCGAAACGTCAGGCCGAGCTCTTCCTCACTCTTGCGATGGTCAAAACAGGTACGGTGCTCCTCCCGAATCAATAGGCGCAATGTCGCCATGCTCAGCAAAATGGGTTTGCCGGTAAGGCGCGCATAGAGCTCCTGCACGGTCGCCAGGAGGTATAACGCGGGCAGCGGGAGTTGCCGAACAGGCGTCTTAACGCCTGCGATTCGTCCAAGAATGGGTACCAGCTGGCGCATGGTCATGTTCCGACCTGCCGCGAGATAGCGCTCGCCTCTGCGCCCTTTATCCGCCGCGACTATATGCGCTAATGCCACATCACGGGCATCGACCACGGAGAAGGTACCCGGGATCAATCCGGGCAGTTTTCTGTTCACAACATCCTTGATCAATTGCCCCGAGGAGGTCGGACCTATGTCGCCAGGCCCCCACATCCAGCCTGGCAGGATCATGCAGGCATGCATCTCGGGATGTGCTTGCAAAAACGCCAGGACAACCCGATCAGCAAGTATTTTGCTGCGGTAGTAGTCATCCGCGTCGGCCTCGGCCCGCAGGCACGTCTCATCGATGGGGCTGCCAGGTGCGCCGTCAAGCACGGCAATTGAAGACGTATGGATGAACCGCCGTATGCCCGCACGATAAGCCTGGTGGATCAGCTCGTGCGTGCCCGCGACGTTGATCTTTTCGAGTGTTTTCCAGTGGCTGCCGCCCTTGTAGTTATCGCGAAAGAACGCTGCTGTATGAAACACCGTATCGCAGCCTTGCAGCGACGGCGCGAATGCCGTGACGTCGGCCATATCCCCAACGACCAACTCGACAGAGGGCAGATCGGCGAACTGCAGTTGACCTTTGGCTCTTGAGCGGACCAGGGCTTTAACCGCATAGCCACGTGCAACCAACTCGCGAACCAGGTTATTGCCCAACAAACCGGTGGCGCCGGTAACGAATGCGCTGCGCATGGTTCAACCCTCACCCTGTTGTGCAAACGGCATCAACACTGCCGTGTCAAAAAAAACCTCCTCGCGGATGGCCAGTCGATCCTTGAAGGTGAAGTGCGCCGCGTAGTGCACGCAGATAGCTCGGCCATGGGCTGGGATTACCCGGTCTGGCAGTACCAATGGGGCCGAGAAGGTGCCGGTCAGTATGGCCGTCAGCGCCAGGCGATCCTCAGTGACAACGAATGGGGTCAAGATCACGTGGGCATCAGCAAATGCGTCGATAAGCGCGATTTCACGTCTGCGCATGGACTCCCGGCCTTTTTGTATCCCCATGGCATCAAGGTAAACGAAGTCTTCGTGAACCAGCGCAAGCATCGCTTCTACATCACGGCGATTGAATGCATTAGCGGCTCGATCTGCGTATTCGGTAGGGCCTGTAGTCATTTGTTCCATGCCAATTGTTCGGAGGGCTTGCAGATATACCCTCAAGGCATCCACCGAAAAACAGCGACTGCTGCATAATGGCTTTGCATTTATGCAAAACAGGGAAGAGATGGCATATGGCGATGCACGCAAATTGGGATGATCTTCGTCTGTTACTGGCCGTTTCGCGGCGTGGCAGCTTTCTTCAAGCGGGCCAGTTGCTGGGGCTTGCGGCGTCTACCGTGTCACGCCGATTAACCCAACTTGAAGCCGCCCTGGGCGAACCACTGGTCGAAAGGGGCGTTGAAGGCTGTTGGTTGACCTCCAGAGGACAATCGCTGGTGGAAGTTGCCTTGGCCGCGGAAGCAGGCTTGAGGGGAAAGACTGTCACTGTGCCCGGGTCGAGTTCGGCGTTATCCGGGCGGGTTCTGGTGAGCGCCGGAGAAGGGTTCTCTTCTTGCATTATGGAGGCGGTGGCGCGCTTCACGTCCTTGCACCCGAGTTGCTCCGTGGAGTTGCAGGTCACAGCCGATTTCCACAAGATCGTGCGCGGCGCGGCTGACATTGCCGTACGCACCGCTCATTTGGGTGAGCCGTCGCTGATTTATCGCTCAGTAGGCAAACTCGCGTACGGTGTCTTTGCCGATGCAAGCTATCTGAAGCGATTTCCACACGTGACGCCGGCCATCGCCGACAGTATTGCCTTGCTTGCGCCGCTGGATATGTTGCCGCAGATGCGTGCAGCGAAGGCGGCGAGCCTGGACCGCGCGCAGGTCAGCGTAAGTTCCTTCGCTGCGCAGCTCGAAGCGGTGAGGCGAGGCATTGGCGTGGCCGTGCTGCCTCGGATGTTGGCAAACGGCTTGATCGAGTTGTTCCCTGAGCTGCACATCCCCGACATGGATGTGTACATGGTGACGCGGCCGCAGGCCCTGAAGCAGATCCATATCAAAACTTTTTATGCCATCCTGGAACAGGTGATGGTACAAACCCTTGGCGTTAAAAACGGGGATGTTAACGCTGTGCCTCTCACTATTAAGGATTGATCTTGTGCCGACTGCAGTGATTGTCAAGAGAACAGTATTGTTTGGTGACTGTGATCCCGAGGGGATTGTCTATACCCCGAGGTTTTCGTATTTCGTTATTGAGGCCGTCCATGAGGCACTTGCAGTCTGGCTGTCCGGTCCTGGATTAAGAACCCTGCTGGGTTTTGATCTACTGCCTCCGGCAAGGGCATTTTCGCTAGAGTTTCTTCATCCGGTCACGTGGGATGATGAACTTTCCATGAAGGTAAGTGTTGCCCGTGTCGGGCGTCACTCGTTCACATTTCTTGTCGAAGGTCGTTTAGCCTCAGAGGTTGTGGCCTTTACCGCCAGCCTCACACAGGTTTGCATCTCACCGGTTACCCGAGCCGTTATTGAAGTTCCTGAGCCGCTGAGGGCGCTACTCCAGGCTTGAGCGCCGCGGGTGACTTGCTTTTTCGTGCCAACGTCTATGCAGCAGACAATGGAAAGTAATAAGGACATTACGTGCTACGTAAACTCATGTTGATCCTGGCCATTTCGCAGTTGAGCGGCTGCGCCTGGTTTGTTGCAAACTCTTACGGGCCTGCTTCTTGCTTTGAAGGCACAGAGCTTGAGTTCAAGGAGATGATGCCGTTGATTGGGCCGTTCATCATTCTCGACTTACCCTTCACCGTGGTGGCAGACACGTTATCCCTTCCGGCGTGCCTGTAATCGATCAATGCTGGATGCCCAGGCCGTTGACGCTGCCGGGCTCCAGTTTCTGGCGTACCAGTCTTTAGGAATCGTCTGATAGGTGACGGGCCTGGGCCACGCCAGAATCGGCGAATGAAATTCGACATTAGCGTTCGCCACACTCGTTGCCGGCTGCTGCCCGGCATCGGCATCCTCCTGGCCTTGCTGTTCAGCACAACGGCACGCGCCGACATCACCTTCGACGGTTTCACGCGCTTTATCTTCGAGGGCAAGCAGAAGCAATTGCCGGTGATTATCGTCAACCAGGGCAACCAACCGGCGCTGGTCCAGGTCAAGCTCGACTGGGGTGACAAGCAGGGCACCGGTGAATTGCCCATGGCTGTTTCCAAGCCATTGCTGCTGATTCCCGCCAACAGCAAGGCATCGACCGACATCCTTTACCAGGGGGTGGGCCTGCCGGATGACAGGGAGTCCTTCCTGTTGTTGAAAGTGCTGCAGATTCCGAAAAAAAACGTCGATAGCAACGCCATGGCGATTGCCTTGCAGCACAACCTCAAGCTGTTCTACCGGCCGCCATTGCCAGGCTCAGTCAGTGCTGGCGTTGAACAACTGCACTGGTCGCCGGCTGCTGCAGGCCGTTATCGGGCCCGCAACGACTCGCCCTATTACCTGACGCTGACCGAGGTCGCTTTGCTTGATCAATCAGGCGTCGCCTGCGGCCAGGCCATCGATCATCTGATGATCGCGCCGTTTTCGTCCTATTCATTGAACGTGAAAGGCTGTGACAGGCCTGTCAGCCAAGTGGCTTATGCATTTATCAGCGACGCCGGGCTAAGCCATGCGCGGCGCAGCAACTTGTGACCCTGGTTACCTCAGAAGGCATTGTCATGTTTACCAAGAAGCTGTTCTTTGTCGGTTTTCTGTTCTTCCTGAGCATCCCCCACAGCTACGCATTGAAATGCCAGCAGACCAGTTCGGGGCTGATCAATGACACCACAACCATTACCGATACCACCGCCATTCCCAATTCATTGCCCGCCGGCACGGTCCTCTGGCGGCAACCGACGCAACGCATCAATGTCCAGTGCTGGGTGGACATTCAGGGTAGCCCCGGCGAGAACATTTACTTCTACATGAACCCGAACCGGGTGGACCTGGGCAAGGACATCGAAATCGGTGTCACCTATGAAGGCAAGGACTATCTCTATTCTTCGCTTACCGGCGGCAAGCTCAATATCGGATGGTGGGTGAACGGCTGTCCGGCCAACGACAACTGCGGCTGGCAAAAAGAAAGCAAGGCCATGACTTACTCGCTGTTTTTCGTGAAGAAGTCGCCTGCCGGTGATAACAAGGAGGGGCCGATTACCTCACTGAGTGACTACCGGGCGTTCCAGTTCGACGGCGTTGGCGGGGTGCGCCCAGGGGTGAGTTACAACGTCACCGTCAAAGGCCTGAACAAGTTCCGCTACCTGCCGTGTGAATCGTCGATCAACATCCAGCCAAGCGTGATCGATTTCGGTGCGATCCGCACCTCTGGCGCCAAAGTCGGCGCGACGATCAAGGACGTACCGTTCACCATCACCGAACGCACCTGCAATGCCGCCTATGGGCTGGGCGGTTACCTGGAGCCGCTGACAGGTACACTGTCCAGCAGCCAGGACACCCTGATCCCGACCGATAACAAATCGGTGGGGATCAGCCTGATCAACGAAGATGACCAGCGCGCCTTGCTGTTCAAGAAAGAATTCGTGTTGACGCCAAAAACCACGTCGACCACCAACTCGCACAACTTCCTCGCGCGCCTGAAGTGGATGACCGCGACGCCGAGCTTTGGCGAGTTCAACGCCGGTGCGACCCTGGATATTTTCTACAAGTAAGTTGCCGCCCTGTTGTAGACTCGGCGCCTTGCCAGCTTGCAATGGCAAGAATGTGCCGGTCATCGACCTGACGGTGACCACGTGCTCAGCTGCGAGCACCGAGGCGAGATCAGTCGTTACTCTGTATGGATATCCCTATGTTCAAGATGAACGCACTGGTGCCGGAACTGATCGTCACCGACCTGCAGCGCAGCCTGGGGTTTTATTGCGCCACGGGCGGTTTTTCCGTGGAGTACCAGCGCACGGAGGACAACTTTGCATTCCTCTCGCTTGGCCACAGCCAGATCATGCTCGAACAGGACTGGCACAGCGAGTCGCCATGGCGCGTCGGCCCGCTGCAGGCGCCGTTCGGGCGTGGCCTGAACCTGCAGATCCTGTGTGAAAATGCCAATGCGCTGGCCGGTGCGTTCGAGGCCGCAGGCTATCCCTTGCGCCGCGGGGTGGAAGACCACTGGTACCGCAGCGAAGCAAAGCAAGTAGGCCAGCGCAACTTCCTCATCCAGGACCCGGATGGTTACTTGCTGCGCTTCTTTGAAGACCTCGGCGTCCGTCCCTGCTCGTAAGGAAACCTGCAGATGAACACCCCCATCACACGCTGTGCGGTACCGGGCAGTGCGCAGATCCATGTGCAATTGGCCGGTGCCGATTTCGTCGATGCGCACCGAGCGCCGGTGATCAACGCCGAACGCTCGGCGCTCGGCCATTTTCTGTTGCTGATGAGCAGCATGCCCCGCTGGATCGACAACCTGATGGTGCTGCGCAATCGCGCGGTGCAGCTGTTTGGCCTGAAAGACCTGGGGCGCTTGTCGAGAATCGACCTTCAGCGCGACGAGGCGTCTTACCAGGTCAATGAACGGGTCGGTATTTTCACCCTGATCAGCAATAGCCCGGATGAAGTACTGTTGGTCGACCGCGACAAGCACCTGGACGTGTATATCTCGCTGCTGCGCTTACCCTTGGGCGCCGACAACCGTCGCGAGATTGTGGTGTCCACGGTGGTGCACACCCACAATCGTCTCGGGCGTTTGTACATGCTGCCGGTCGCGCCATTTCACCGATTCATCGCGCCGAATGCGCTCAAGCGCCTGATCAACGTCAGATAAAGGCCTGGGCTCATACGAAGCCCTGGCCGTAAAATCCGCGCGGCAAACGCTGGCGGCCGGGCAGGGCGCTCAGGCGCTCGATCCAGGCGCTGCGCCAGTCGTTGCCGGTGGGGTGAGTGTTGGCCCTGCGCGCGCGCCGCGCGGCATTGCGCTGGTCCTTGCGTGCGGCCTTGAACGCCTCGGTGTTGCGGCAGCTGCGGCATTTGACCCGATTGAGCTCGCTGGTGGCGATCAGGTTTTTACCGTGGCGACCGCAGGCCAGGTGGCCGGCGGTCCTGTAGTGGGTGACCATGGGATACTCCTCGCCACCGTTGATGGCAAGCCTGTTAAAGACTTCGACTCTCAGGCATGGGCTCGGTTCGCCGCTAGGGCTGGGCCGAGGTCTGCCGTTGTACGCTGAACTGCTTGCCAAACCACTCCTGAAGCATGGCTTTCTCGGCATACAGGCGGTCGGTGTCGTCGCGCCGCCCCGGGCGTTGCAGGTAAAACTTGTCCGTCAGGTGCGCATCAGCCTGGCTTACGGTCTGGCCTTGTTGCGACAAGGCATAGTGCAGGTCGATACTGGGCCAGGTAACGTCACGCATGATCCGTACCGAGTAAGCATTGGCCCGCCACGGTTCGTACTGGCCGGCCAGGTCGATATTGCGGATGTCGATGCGCAGGCGTTGACCGGCGGGCAGGTAGCGCTGGCCGAGCTTGACCAGGTAGGCGCTCAGTTCCTTCATCACATAGGCGTCGGCACCGCGATGGTAGCCGTTGCTGTCGAGGCTGGCGTCGCGAAAGTGCTCGGGTTTGTCGAAGGTGACTTCGACGTTGGGGCTGGCCGGCGTTTGCGCCAGGCTGTTGAATGCCAGCAGGCTGAGCGTGGCCAGGGTCAGGGCAGGGCGCATGATTCACCTCCGGGTGCAGCCTTGCGCAGTTCGCTGCACAGGCTTCATTGTACGCCTGTGATGATTGAAAGCAGAGGAGTCGGCAGTGCGCAGGATCGAACGATTTACAGCCAACCGGCATGGGCGGGACATTGCCGTGGGGGACATCCACGGGCATTTTTCGCGCCTGCAGCAGCGGCTGACGGCGATAGGCTTCGATCCGGCGGTAGATCGCCTGTTCAGCGTTGGCGACCTGGTCGACCGTGGCCCGGAGTGCCCGCAGGCGCTGGATTGGCTGGACAAACCCTGGTTCCATGCCGTGCAAGGCAACCATGAAGCCCTGGCGGTCACCCATGTCGACGGCGGTATGCTCGACTATGGCCAGTACCGCGCCGCTGGCGGCGGCTGGTTCCTGGCCCTGAGCGCCGATGAACAGGCGCGGTTTGCCCAGCGCTTTCGGCGCCTGCCGCTGGCGCTGGAGGTAGAAACCGCGGACGGTCTGATCGGCCTGTTGCATGCCGATTGTCCGTTTCGCCACTGGGCGCAGTTGCGTGAGCTGCTGGCCAGTACGCCACCGAGCGAGGTCCAGGAGGTTTGCCAATGGTCGCGCCAGCGCTTGTACAGCGGCGATGCTACGCCCGTCGAGGGGCTGCGAGCGTTGATCGTCGGGCATACCCCGCAGCGCGAGGTGCGGGTGCTGGGCAACATCTGGCATATCGACACCGGCGGCTGGGCCAGCGGCCAGTTCAGCCTGCTCGACCTGGGCAGCCTGAGCCTGCTCAACGCCAGGCCAGGTGAGTGAGCACCCCCAGCGCCAACAGTATCAGCACTGCGCCCGAAACCCGTTCAAGCCATGGCAGCAGTCGCGCAAAGCGCCGGCGCACGTGCAGATTGCCGATGGCTGCGGCCACCAGCATGTCCCACAGCAACACCGCACTGAACATCCACACTGCGTACGTCAGTTTCCAGCCTGCGCTGGTCTGGCTACCACTGACCATGCTGGCCAGGCTGACATAGAACAGGGCGTTCTTCGGGTTGAGGATTGCAGACAGAAAGCCCATCAACAGGCCCTGAAGCCAGGGACTGTTCAAGGCATTGGCCCGAACGCTGACCTGGGTCAGCGAACTTGCGCCGGCATGGCGAATGAACAGCACACCGATGTACAGCAGGTAGGCGCAGCCGGCCAGCTGGAGGGCGACGAACAGCGCGCTGTCCGGGTGCAGCGCCGAGACCCCGCTGAAGGCGGCAACAATGAACACGCCGTTGGCCAGGGCGATACCCAGGCAGGCGCCAGTCGCCTTGAGCCAGCCGGCGCTCATCGACGTACGGGCAACCAGGAAAAAATCAGGGCCAGGCGACAGCAGGGCAAGAAAATGCGCTGCCGCCACGATCAGAAACTGCTCCATGAATGACGGACTTCTTCAGCGATAGGGGGGCTGATTGTCGGTGCCGTGCAAGGAGCCTGTATTGAACAAAATTGCGGGTTCAGCCGCGGTACAGCCCAGGCGTTACGCCGGTGTGGGCCTTGAACACGCGCTGGAAGTGGCTCTGGTCGGCAAAGCCCAGGCGATAGGCGATGTCAGCCATGTCCTGGCCCTTGCGCAACCACTGGCGCGCGCGGTTGATGCGCTGGTTCAACTGCCAGGCATGAGGGGTAAAGCCGGTCGCGGCACGGAACGCGCGGATCAGTTGATAACGGCCCATGCCGGCGCTGTCCGCCAGCTCGCCCAGCGACAGGCTGCCGGCGTCGTCCTGTGCAAGCCGTTGGAGCAACGTTTCAAGGTTGCGCTCAAGGCGTTGCGGTGGCTGCGACAAAGTCTGGGTTGGCGGGTTGTGGTGATCGCCAATGAACGCGATCAAGGCGGCTTCTTTCTCATGGGTACTGGCCGCAGAGAACAACAGATCGTTGAGCCGGGTAAAACTGGCGTAGGTCGACCGGTTGCGCGTGACGTGCGCCGGCGTTCCCTCTACCTGCGCCAGCAGTGCCGATTCCAGGCGCAAGGTCTGCAGCCAGGCGGCGTCCAGATGGATCATCTGGTAACTCCAGCTCAGCCCGGGTTCGGGGTTGCAGGCATGCACGCAGTGCGCCGGAACGAACACCAGGGTGCCAGGGTGAAGGCGTGTTTGCGCTTTGCTCGCACCGCTAAACACACTGCAGCCCTGATCGACCGCACCCATGGAGAACGTTGGATGGCTGTGCGCCTTGTAGCAGGCACGGCTGTCGCAGGCGCGGCGGCTTTCGACATAGGGCAAGGCCGGGTCGCGCCAGAACGCTGTACGGGCGGCGTCAGTTGGCTGAGGCATGTGCAGGGGCCGATGAAAACGTGGCCAGAAGTCTATCACTGCACGGCCCGCCAAGGGCTGCACAGTTTTGTCGCCCAGCTGTACCTTGACGCGGGTACAGCGCCGAGGGGAACCTTGGGTTTTTCGCCACCGGAGCGCCTCCATGGACCTGACCACCCTGGCCCTGTTCATCCCGGCCTGCTTTGCCCTGAACATGGCCCCCGGGCCGAACAACCTGTTGTCGCTGAACAATGCCAGCCGGTATGGCCTGCGAACGGCCTGTGTGGCGGGGATTGGCCGGTTGTTCGCCTTTGCCGGGATGATCGTGCTGGCGGCCATGGGCCTGGCAGCGGTGCTGCACACCAGCGAATACCTGTTCCTGGTGATCAAGGTGCTGGGGGCCGCCTACCTGTTCTACATCGCCTGGCAGCTGTGGCGGGCGCCAGTGGCCGAGGCTGCCGTGCTCAGTGAGCGTCGCCGCGGTACGCTGCGCCTGGCGCGCCAGGAGTTCTGGGTGGCGGCCGGCAACCCCAAGGCGATTCTGATCTTCACCGCTTTTTTGCCGCAGTTCATCAGCGTCGGCAGCCCGTTGCCGGTGGCCGAGCAGTTCGCCTGGCTGGGCGGGATGTTCCTGTTGCTGGAATGGCTGGCCATTGCCATTTACGGCTGGCTGGGCGCCTACCTGCAGCGCTGGTTCAACCAGCCCGGCCCGCGGCGGCTGTTCAATCGGGTCAGTGCCACGCTGCTCGGCTGCGCCGGGGTCGGCTTGCTGGCAGCACGGCGGGCTTAGTAGCTCAGGCGTATCCCGAGGTTGGCGCCGACGCGCTCCTGTTGGTGGGCATCGAGGTTGCTGGCGTAGTCGATACCGGCATGCACGCTGAAGTTCCGGTTGATCTGCGCGACCAGGCCGGTACCGATGTCCATCGAGGTGTAGCGGTAGTCGGTCTTGATCTGGTCAAGGTCATCGAAGGTCAGGGTGTCGCGACCACCGTCACCGTGCCAGATATTGACTTGCAGGTAGGGCAGCAACGGCACTGCGCCTGATTTGAAGTTGCCTTCCAGGCGTACGCCGAGGCGCCCGGTCAACTCGGTCTGGGCGTCGTAGCTGACATGGGCAACGCTGTCTTCGGCGCTGTCCAGCGAGACGCTCTGAGCGATGATCTGTGCCTGGGGCTCCAGGAACCATTGCGACGACAGGGCAATCGGGTAGCCGGTTTCCAGCGACGCGCTCCAGGCGTGGCCGTTGAGGTCGAGCTTGTCGCCTCGATCGGATTTCGCCCGGCCGTCGAGGTCCGAGTATTGCAGCACGGCATCGACATACCACTGCTGCGCGCCGATCAGGGTCCAGTAGGCGCCGACGCTGTCGCTGTCGAGTTTCAGGTCGCCGACCTTGCTGTCCTCGACGCCCAGGGCGAAGCCCTTTACATCGCCGTTCAAGCGGCTGTGACCGACATACAGGCCAACATGCTGGCGCAGGCCTTCATCGTTGAGCCAGGCCCACAGGTCCTGGCCGACCTTGAAGCCGTACAGGCTGCCATCCAGGCTGGGGCTGACAGTGCCCGACCAGCTTTGATGGAAACTGTTGCCGTAGGCTTGTCCCCAACTGGCCGATACCGCGCCGTTTTCGCTCAGCAGGCTCTGGTCGCCCTGGCGTTGATGAAAGGTGCCCAGCGCCGAGCGCGCAATCAACGCCGCAGCCCGTGGCGCGGCGGCGTAAACAGCAACTTCCGGCCGGTACAGGGGGATACTCACGCCGGGCGCCGGTGGTGGCAGGTCAGGCTGGCCGGGGGCTGGGCCCGGGGTGGGGGGCGGTATCACGACCACTGGGTCAACGGGAGTAACGGGATCGACGGGTGTCACGGGATCAACCGGGTCCACAGGCGTAACCGGGTCCGGCGTCTCAGGCTGCGGCCCAGGCAGTGGTACCGGTGCAATCACGGTGGAGCGCAAGTACCAGCTATTGACGCTATCAGCAGTCACCCCGCCTTTGAACAGACGATAGTCAAAAGCGCCGGCCGACAAGGTCTGGGTCTGGACGAAGGCGGTGTTGCTGCTGGTCGCTCCGTTGATTGCTTCAACCACCTGGATGCCGTTCTGGCGGGTCACCGCACCGGCGCCGCCGAAGTTGCTGATCTGCAGGTTGGTGCTGCCGGCGATTGTGCCCCGGCTGACTACCAGGCGATCGGACGCTGCACCGTCGCCGGCCAGTACGCTGTTGAGTTTCAGGGTACCGCCGTTGCCTGCGTAGCTGCCGTTGATGGTCAGCCGCCCTTGGGCGTCGCCGCCGCTGCTCAGGTCGATACGCCCGCTGTTGTTGACAGTCAGCGGCTGGCCGGCGGTGAAGGGGCTGATCGTCCCGGAACGCGAGACCAGCGAGCTGCTGCGGTCGATGTTCAGGCGAGTGGGCGCCGCAACGGCGCTGGCATCGCCCAGGGTCAGGGTATTGTCCAGCTTGAACACACTGGCGTTGATCAGGCTGACGCTTTCCCAGTTGGTGTAGCGCTCGCCCCCCACCGGCTGGCTGTTATCGAAGGTCAGGCTGTCGACGCCGGCACCGCCGTTGACGGTGATGTTCAGCACCGGGCTGGCGAGGTCCTTGAGCACTGCCACGTCATCGTCACCGCCCATGTCGACAGTGCCGCGAATAACGCCGCCCTGCCATTTGAGCGAGTCATTGCCAAAGCTGGCCAGCAGGTTGCCTTGCAGCGTACCGCCGGTAATCACGAAAACATCGGTTCCGCCACTGGTGCTGATGTTGCCGCCGATGGTACCGGCATTGAGGAAGATCTGGTCGTTGCCAAAGCCGGTGACCAGGTTGCCGACGATGGTGCCGCCGGACATGCTGAAAATGTTGTTGTCCAGCTTCATGTCGACCCGGCCGATGCTGCCACCGGAGAAGAACGCCACGTCACCGTCTTCGAAGGCACCGATGATCCGTCCCGCGGACATGTTGAATGTATCGCGGGCATCGCCCTGGGCCAGGGACTGCAGTGTGCCGCCGGTCATCAGGAAGTCATCGATAAACGGCGTCTGTAGCACGGCGCCGAGGGTATCGCCGGGCCCGACCACCACGTTCTGGGCAATGGCGGTGAAAGGCAGGGCGCTGAGTACCACGATAAGCGAGGTGCGCATCAGGCGGGCTCCATTTCCATACAGGGCATTGACCACTGCGGCTCCAGCTTTCCTGCGAGCACTGGAGGGTCGTGCCCTGATGTATAGAGCAATCAGAAATATCGACAACTGACAAAAATGCTAGGTGGCCACTTGCTTCCACTGCCCGGAGGCCGGCCAAAGCCTGCGCTGCTTATAGTGAAAGGGTCTGATTCAATTAAGGAATATGACCTAGGCTTGGAGCTGGATCGGGCAACAGGAACCGCTGTCCGCCACCTGCCAAGGAGACGTACCGATGCTCTCGACCCTGGAGTTGCGCAACATCATAGAAAGCAGTTTTTTACCCACCCGCTGCCAGTGCACCCTGGCGGCCGACCGTTCGCTGACCGTACGGGTGTTCGACCGCAGCTGCGAGCGGGTCGACCTGCTGGTCACCGGCATCAGCACCGAGCAACTGACCAGCAGCCGGGCGATTTCCAACCTGATCGTCGGCCTGCGCAATGATCTGGAGGATCAGCGCAACCTGCGCTCGCAGCGGCGCCGCGACAGCCTTTAATCGCGGTAGAACACCTGCACCAGGTGATAGCCGAATTTACTCTTGATCGGGCCGTGCACGGTGCGCAGCGGCTTTTTGAAAATCACCTGGTCGATGGCGCCGACCATCTGCCCCGGGCGCACTTCACCCAGGTCGCCGCCGCGTTTGCCTGACGGGCAGGTGGAGTATTTCTTGGCCAGCACATCGAACGCCTCGCCCTTGGCGATGCGCTGCTTGAGCTGTTCGGCTTCTTCGGCGGTCTTGACCAGAATATGCCGGGCCTGTGCTTTCATCTCAACGTACCTTCGTAAAGCGCTAAAACCGCGCATTATGCCTGATTGCGCAACTCCGGGCGGTCGCGAAATTGCTCGAGGGCCTCGGGGTTGGCCAGGGCGTCGGTATTTTTCACCGGCTCCCCGTGCACCACGTTGCGAATCGCAAGCTCGACGATCTTGCCGCTGATGGTGCGCGGGATATCCGTCACCGCGGCGATCACCGCCGGCACATGCCGAGGCGTGGTGTTGCTGCGGATTACCTGGCGGATTCGCGCCTGCAAGGCGTCGTCCAGCTGCAGGCCGTCGCGCAGGCGCACGAACAGCACCACCCGCACATCATGCTGCCAGCGCTGGCCGATGGCGACGCTTTCGACCACCTCATGCACCTTCTCGACCTGGCGGTAGATTTCCGCCGTGCCGATACGCACGCCGCCGGGGTTGAGCACCGCGTCCGAGCGACCGTGGATCAGCATGCCGCCCTCGGCCCGTTCCTCGGCGTAATCACCCTGGGCCCAGACCCCGGGGAACTGGCTGAAGTAGGCCGCCTGGAAGCGCTCGCCCTGCGGGTCATTCCAGAAGCCCAGGGGCATGGCCGGAAAGTGCCGGGTGCAGACCAGCTCGCCTTTTTCACCGATCAGCGCATGGCCATCGTCATCCCAGACCTCAACGGCCATGCCCAGGCCCTTGCACTGGATCTCGCCGCGGCGCACCGGCAGCAGCGGGTTGCCGATGACGAAGCAGGAGACGATATCGGTACCGCCCGACATCGATGCCAGGCACAGGTCGCGCTTGAATTCGCGGTAGACGTAGTCGAAGCTTTCCGGCGACAACGGCGAGCCGGTCGACAGCAGCAATTTCAGCGAGTCCAGTGAATGGCTCAGGCGCGGGCGCAGGTCGGCTTGCTCCAGGGCTGCCAGGTACTTGGCGCTGGTGCCGAATGCGCTGATGCGCTCGCTGTCGATCAGGTCGAGCAGGCGTTCGGGGCCCGGATGAAAAGGCGAGCCGTCGTACAGCACCAGGGTGGCCCCCACGGCCAGGCCGCTGGCCAGCCAGTTCCACATCATCCAGCCGCAGGTGGTGTAGTAGAACAGTACGTCGTCCGAGCCCAGGTCATTGTGCAGGCCGTGCTCCTTGAGGTGCTGTAGCAATACGCCGCCGGCGCCGTGGACGATGCACTTGGGCACGCCGGTGGTGCCGCTGGAATAGAGGATGTACAGCGGGTGATTGAACGCCAGCGGGGTGAACTGCGGTTCGCCGCCGGGTTGGTAGAAATCGTCCCAGAGGCTGACCCGGGCCTGGCAGATGAATTCGTCGCTGGCGGTGTGCGTGCGGGTGTAAGGCACCACCAGCAGGTGTTGCAGGCTTGGCAGTTGTGCCAGTACCTGGTTGATCTTGTCGACCTGGTCGGTCTGTTTGCCGGCGTACGGGTAACCGGCACAGACGATCAACAGCTTTGGCTCGATCTGGCCGAAGCGGTCGATGATGCCGTGGGTGCCGAACTCCGGCGAAGAACATGACCAGATAGCGCCGAGGCTGGTGCAGGCCAGCATCGCCACCAGGGTTTGCCAGGTGTTGGGCATGCAGGCGGCAACCCGGTCGCCGACGCCGATGCCGGCGGCCTGGAAGCTGCGCTGCAGGCCGGCCACCTGTTCGGCCAGTTCGCCATGGCTGATAACCCGTCGCTCGCCGTCTTCGCGCACCACGATCAACGCCGGATGGTTGTCGCGGCGCCGTAGCAGGTGTTCGGCGAAGTTCAGGGTGGCGCCAGCGAACCAGCGCGCATCGGGCATCTGCGGGCCTTCGTCGAGCACCTGAGTGGCCGGCTGCTGCCAGCGCACCTGGAAATAGTCGGCAAGGGTTTGCCAGAACGCGGCACGCTGTTCGATGCTCCAGCGGTGCAGGTCGGCGTAATTGCGCAGCGCCAGGCCAAACTGCTGATTGACCTGCCGGCGAAAGGCATCCATCCGACTGGCCTGAATACGCGCCTTGCTCGGGCGCCAGAGCACTTCGTTCATGGGCGTTCCTTTTTGCGGTTGGCCAGGGCTGCTGCGCACCCTATCGCCGGCATTGCCAGCGATCAGCAGTGCCTTATTCCACTGTAGCTTTTTTCACTTTGTTCGAAGCCGACCAGACGCGGTAACGCACTTCAACGCCTTCCGGCACATACACCACCACCGGCAGCTTGCTGTTGTAACGCAGCAGGAAGCCATCGCCGACCACGGGCACAAAAGCCTGTTTTTTCTTGCCGTCAGGGCAGGCCATCAGGGTCGAGGCCGGGCCCGAGACTTTTTCCAGGCGGTAGTAGTTGTAGCCCCAGCCTTGCAGGGTCTGTTCTTCCAGGTTACCGCCCAGGTGCTGACGGTTGCAGTCGACTTCCAGTTGCTTGCCAGCCAGCACTTCGAGTTTGTAGGCCGACTCGTCAGCCTGCTTTGGCAGTTGGATCACCTGGCGGGTAAAGCCTTTTTCGGCCTCGGGGTAGGGCGCAACATCCTTGAGGCTGGCGGCCTGTAGCGAAGTAGCGGCAGCCAGGGTCAGGGTGAACAACGCGGTGAGGGAGAGTGGGCGCATAAGGCCTCCTTGCAGGTAAAAAAGACGATGCGGCAGCCAGGTGTTGAGGCTGCCCGTCACTGGGCCAGCCAGCCGCCATCGATGTTCCAGGCAGCGCCACGAACCTGACTGCCAGCCTCGCTACAGAGGAACAATACCAGCTCACCCAGGTGTTCGGGAGTGACGAAGGCCAACGACGGCTGCTTCTCGGCCAGCAGATCATGCTGGGCCCGCTGCGGATCAACACCGTTGGCGGCGCGGTCATCGATCTGTTTCTGCACCAGCGGGGTGAGTACCCAGCCCGGGCAGATGGCGTTGCAGGTGACATTGCTGGTGGCGGTTTCCAGCCCCACCACCTTGGTCAGGCCCACCACCCCGTGTTTGGCGGCGACATAGGCGGCCTTGCCGGTGGAGCCGACCTGGCCGTGCACCGACGCGATGTTGACGATCCGCCCCCAGTTGCGCGCGCGCATGCCCGGCAGCACCAGGCGGGTGCCATGGAACACGGCCGAGAGGTTGACGGCGATGATCGAATCCCAGCGCTCCACCGGGAAGTCTTCAACCGCCGCCACATGCTGGATGCCGGCATTGTTGACGAGAATATCGACGCCGCCGAACTCGCGCTCGGCATAGGCGAACAGCGCTTCGAGCTGTTTAACGTCGCCAAGGTCCGCCGGGTGATGACCGACCCGGGTACCGAAGCGGGCCACTTCGGCGATGGCCGCGCTGGCATCGCCAAAGCCGTTGAGGATCAGGTTGGCGCCGGCCTTGGCCAATGCCTGGGCAATGCCCAGGCCGATGCCGCTGGTCGATCCGGTGACTACTGCTGTCTTGCTGTTGAGACGCATAGGGTGCTCCTTAGACGATACCGGTGGCATAGAACGTAGCAATCACCACGAACACCGCCAGGGTCTTGATCAGGGTAATGCCGAAAATATCCTTGTAGGCTTCGCGGTGGGTCAGGCCGGTGACGGCCAGCAGGGTGATCACCGCACCGTTGTGCGGCAGGGTGTCCATGCCGCCGCTGGCCATGGCCGCGACCCGGTGCAGCACTTCAAGGGGAATGTTGGCGGCATTGGCGGCGGCGATGAAACTGTCGGACATCGCCGCCAGGGCAATGCTCATGCCGCCGGAGGCGGAACCCGTGATACCGGCCAGCAGGGTGACGGTAATCGCCTCGTTAACCAGTGGGTTGGGGATCGCGCGCAGGGCGTCGGCGAGCACGAGAAAACCTGGCAGTGAAGCGATGACGGCACCGAAGCCGTATTCCGAGGCGGTGTTCATCGCTGCCAGCAAGGCGCCGCTGACCGCGCTTCTGCTGCCTTCGGCCAGACGGCTTCTGATCGCGCCAAAGCCTGTCACCAGCACCAGCAGGATACCCAGCAGCAAGGCCGCCTCCACCGCCCAGATCGCCGTGAGCTTGGCGATGTCGGTCTGCACCGGCGTGCTCATGCCCGCCAGGCTCAAGGTATGGGTCTTGCCGTACCAGGCCGGAATCCAGTGGGTGAACAGCAGGTTCATCACCCCCACCAACAGCAGCGGCGACAGCGCCAGCAATGGGTTGGGCAGCTTCAGGTCGGCGGCGGTTTCCGGCTCGTTGCGTAGCGCCGAACCATAGCCTTCACCGGTGCGCTGGGCCTTGTTGCGCTGGCGCTGCAGGTACAGCATGCCGGTGCAGAACACGAACAGGGTGCCGATCAGGCCCAGCCAGGGCGCGGCCCAGGCGGTGGTGTTGAAGAAGGTGCTGGGGATGATGTTCTGGATCTGCGGGGTGCCGGGCAGGGCGTCCATGGTGAAGGAAAACGCGCCCAGGGCGATGGTCGCCGGGATCAGGCGTTTGGGAATGTTGCTCTGGCGGAACATTTCGGCAGCAAACGGGTACACCGCAAACACCACCACGAACAGCGACACGCCGCCGTAGGTGAGCAGCGCGCAGACCAGCACGATCACCAGCATGGCCTGGCGGGTGCCGAGCAGGCGGATCGCGGCGGCGACGATCGAGCGCGAGAAGCCCGACAGCTCGATCAGCTTGCCGAACACGGCGCCCAGCAGGAACACCGGAAAGTACAGTTTGATAAAGCCGACCATCTTTTCCATGAACACCCCGGTAAAGGCCGGGGCGACCGCCGCAGGGTCGGTCAACAGCACCGCGCCAAGGGCGGCAATGGGGGCGAAGAGGATAACGCTATAACCACGGTAGGCAGCCAGCATCAGCAGCGCCAGGGCTGCCAGGGCGATGATCACACTCATCGAGTGTCTCCTTGGGTGCATCTTGTTTTTGTTGGTGCGAAGGAGATAGCGGGAATCGTGCCATGTTTATAAGTTATTGAATTTAAACGTATAAATTTAATTTCTGAATGGGTTTCAATAAGTATGTCTCTGTATGGAGACAGGTCTTGTGGGAGCCGGCCTTGCCGGCGATGGGCTGCAAAGCAGCCCAAAACCTGGCAAGGCTACGCCTTGCATCGCCGGCAAGGCCGGCTCCCATGGGGAGAGGTGTTCGTCTCTATATGGAGACACAATTCTATTTAATGAGATTTTATCCCCAGCGCCAGCAACTTCTTGTACAACGTCGAGCGCCCCAACCCCAGCTGCCGCGCGGCCTCCGGCACATTCCCGGCACAGCGCGCCAGGGTGTTCTCCAGCAGCTGGCGCTCAAAATCGGCACAGGCCTGCTTGTAGCTCAGCGGTGGCAGCTGGACCTGCAGCGGCGCCAGGGCGCCCAACGCCGCCTGTACATCACCCACGCTCAAGCGCGGCTGATCCGCCAGCAAGGTCGCCCGCTCCAGCACATTGCGCAGCTCGCGGATATTGCCCGGCCAGGCATGCCGGGCCAGCAGTGCCTGGGCCGGGTCCTCCAGTTCGTGCTGGCTGCCCAGTTCTTCAAGAATCGCCTCGCTCAAGGCCGGCAGGTCGTCCAGCCGCTCACGCAACGGCGGCACCTGGATCGGCAGCACATTGAGCCGGTAGTACAGGTCGGCACGAAACTCGCCACGGGCCATCGCCGCCTGCAGGTCGGTGGACGTCGCGGCAATGATCCGCACATCGCTGTGGATCACCTGGTTGGAACCGACCGGCTCGTACTCCTTCTCCTGCAACACGCGCAGCAGTTTGCTCTGCAGTGGCAAGGGCATGTCGCCGATCTCGTCGAGAAACAGCGTGCCGCCCTCGGCAATCTGCAACTTGCCCGGGCGGCCCTTGCGCTCGGCGCCGGTAAAGGCGCCCGGGGCGGTGCCGAAAAATTCGGCTTCAAGCAGGGTCTCGGGGATTGCCGCGCTGTTGATGCTGACAAACGCTTTGTGCGCCCGCGCCGAGGCCGCGTGGATGGCATGGGCCAGCAGCTCTTTGCCGGTGCCGGTTTCACCCAGTAGCAACACCGGCGAATCACTGCTGGCGCCACGCCGGGCGCGGCGCTTGACCTCAAGGCTGGCGGCGCTGGTGCCGATGAACTGGGCAAAGCTGTACTTGGCCTGGCGGGCGCGCAGCAACGAGCGGGTCGAGGCCAGCTCCTGCTGCATGCTGGCGTAGCGCTTGAGCAGCGGCGAAAGGCTGCGCAATTCGTCGAACAGGGCAAAACCGATGGCACCGATCAGCTTGCCGCTGCTGTCGTGCACCGGCAGGCGCATCACCACCAGCGGCTCTTTCGGGGTGTCGAGCATGTCCAGCAGGATCGGCCGACCGTTGCTCACCACCTCGCGCATCAAGCTGCCGGGGATGACACTCTCGCACGGTTGGCCGATCGCACTGCTGGCGTCGTCCAGGCCAAAGCGCCGGGCATAGCGCTCGTTCATCCAGACGATGCGCGCATCACGGTCGACGATGATCGTGCCTTCGCTGGACTGCTCGATGATTTCGAACAGCGAACGAATCGCCAACAGGCGCACCTGCTGGTAGTCCTTGAGGCTGTCACTGTCCTGCATGCGCCGCTCCGCCGGGGGTAAAGGCTGCGATTATGCCCGTGGATCGAAGGCTTCGCGCAAGGCATCGCCAATGAACACCAGCAGCGACAGGATCAGCGCCAGGGCAAAAAACGCGGTAAAGCCCAGCCAGGGGGCCTGCAGGTGCTGTTTGCCCTGGGTGACCAGCTCGCCCAGCGAAGCGCTGCCGGCGGGCATGCCGAAGCCGAGAAAATCCAGGGCGGTGAGGGTGGTGATGGCACCGGTGAGAATGAACGGCAGGTAGGTCAGGGTGGCATTCATGGCGTTGGGCAAAATGTGCCGCAGGATCACCCCGCGGTCGGGCAGGCCCAGGGCGCGGGCGGCCAGCACGTACTCGAGGTTGCGCCCACGGAGGAACTCGGCGCGCACCACATCCACCAGCGCCAGCCAGGAAAACAGCGCCATGATCCCCAGCAACCACCAGAAGTTCGGCTCAACAAAACCGCTGAGGATGATCAGCAGGTACAACACCGGCAGGCCCGACCAGACCTCCAGCAGGCGCTGGCCGATCAGGTCGACCCAACCGCCGTGATAGCCCTGCAAGGCGCCGGCGGCGATGCCGATCAGCGTGCTGATGGCGGTCAGCGCCAGGGCAAACAGAATCGACACCCGGGTGCCATACAGTACTCGCGCCAGCACATCCCGGGCCTGGTCGTCGGTGCCCAGCCAATTGACCGTGGACGGCGGGCTGGGCGTGGGCACCAGCAAATCGTAGTTCGGCGTATCGGCGCTAAAGGGCACCGGTGCAAACAGCATCCAGCCGTTCTGGCCCTCGATCAGTTGGCGTACGTATTGGCTGCGGTAATCCGCCTGGAACGGCAACTGACCGCCAAACTGTTGCTCGGTATAGCGCTTGAACGCCGGGAAATACAGCTGCCCCTGATAACCCAGCAGCAACGGCTTGTCGTTGGCCACCAGCTCGGCCCCCAGGCTCACCAGCAACAGCAGGCCGAACAGCCACAACGAAATCCAGCCGCGACGGTTGCGCCGAAAACGCTGCAGGCGCCTGAGTGAAACCGGCGACAGGCGAAGCATCAGCGTGCCCTCGTGGCAAAATCGATACGCGGGTCGACCAGGGTGTAGCACAGGTCACCGATCAGCCGTACCAGCAGGCCAAACAGGGTGAAGATGAACAGTGAACCGAACACCACCGGATAATCCCGCGACACCGCCGCCTCGTAGCTCATGCGCCCCAGGCCATCGAGGGAGAAGATCACCTCGATCAGCAGGGAGCCGGCAAAGAACACGCTGATCAGGGCCTGGGGGATGCCGGCCACCACCAGCAGGATGGCATTGCGAAACACGTGCCCGTACAGCACTCGCTGCTCGCTCAGGCCCTTGGCCCGTGCGGTGATCACGTATTGGCGGGTGATCTCGTTGAGAAAGGCGTTCTTGGTCAGCAGGGTCAGGGTGGCAAAGCCGCCGATCACCAGCGCGCCGACCGGCAGCACCAGGTGCCAGAAGTAGTCGGCGAGCTTGCCCAGCAGGCTGAGCTGGTCGAAGTCTTCCGAGACCAGCCCGCGCACCGGAAACCAGTTCAGCGAAGTGCCGCCAGCGAACAGCACGATCAGCAGCAGGGCGAACAGGAACGAGGGCAGGGCGTAGCCGATGACGATCAGGCTGCTGCTCCAGGCATCGAAGGCGCTGCCGTGGCGCACCGCTTTGCGAATCCCCAAGGGGATCGACACCAGGTAGGTGATCAGGGTGGCCCAGAAGCCCAGCGACAAGGTCACCGGCATCTTCTCCAGAATCAGATCGGTGACCTTGGCACCGCGAAAGAAGCTGGCGCCGAAGTCCAGCCGGGCGTATTGCGTGAGCATCAGCCATAAGCGCTCGGGCGCCGACTTGTCGAAGCTGTACTGGCGCTTGATGTCTTCCAGCAGTTTGGGGTCCAGGCCGCGGCTGGCGCGTGAGCTGGTGTGCAGGGTTTCGGCGCTGGCCCCGGGCGCACCGCCGCCGATCCCCTGCAGGCGTGCAACCGCCTGCTCGACCGGGCCGCCCGGCGCGGCCTGGACGATGACGAAATTGACCAGCAGGATGATCAACAAGGTCGGGATGATCAGCAGCAGACGGCGCAGGATGTAGCCGATCACGGCGGGCTCCCCAGGCGCTCGGCCATCTGTGCGTTGGTCAGCGGCGTCGGGCTGACTTCCCACCAGCTGTCCAGGCCTTCGTCGTAGCTCGGCTGCACCTCGGGCAGGCCGAAGCGGTTCCACCAGACGGTGGATGAGCCAGGTGGGTAATAGTTGGGAATCCAGTAGTAGTTCCAGCTCAGCACCCGGTCCAGGGCATGGGCATGACGCAGCATGTCAGCCTTGCTCGCCGCCTTGACCAGGCCGTCGAGCAGACGGTCCACGGCCGGGTCCTGCAAGACCATGTAGTTGTTCGAGCCAGGGTCGCTGGCCGCCGCCGAGCCAAAATAGTTGTACAGCTCAAGCCCGGGCGACGGTGATACCGGATAGCCGCTGACGATCAGGTCATAGTCGCGGGCCATCAGGCGGTTGACGTACTGCGAGGCGTCGATACGGCGGATTTCCAGGGTGATGCCGATCTGCGCCAGGTTGCGCTTCCACGGCAGCAGCAGGCGTTCGAAACCGGCCTGGCCATTGAGAAAGGTGAACGTCAGCGGTTCACCCTGGGCGTTGACCAGTTGATCGCCCTGGGGTTTCCAGCCAGCCGCCTCGAGCAGTGCCAGCGCTTGCAGTTGCTTGTCGCGAATCAGCCCCGAGCCGTCGGTGCGCGGCGCTTCGAACACCTGGTTGAAGACCTCGTCGGGCACCTGCCCGCGCAACGGTTCGAGCAACTTGAGCTCCTGCACATCGGGCACGCTGCGCGCCGCCAGGTCACTGTTGGCGAAAAAGCTCTGCTGGCGAATGTACAGGTTGCGCATCATCTGCCGGTTGCTCCACTCGAAGTCCCACAGCAGGGCCAGCGCCTGACGCACCCGACGGTCCTTGAACACCGGCCGCTGCAGGTTGAAGACAAAACCCTGGGCGGCCTGCGGTGCATCCTTGGCCAGGTGCGCGCGCTGCAGGCGGCCATCGTCCAGCGCCGGGCTGGCGTAGCCGAGGGTATAGGCGGTGGCGGAGAACTCGCGGTTGTAATCGAAACCGCCGCCGCGCAGCACCTGACGCGCCACCTCGGTGTCGCCGAAGTACTCGATGCGCAACTGGTCGAAGTTGTAGCGGCCGCGGTTGACCGGCAGGTCGCGGGCCCACCAGCTTTTGTCGCGCTCGAAGGTGATGCTGCGGCCGTTGTCGACCCGGCCGACCTTGTACGGGCCGCTGCCCAGCGGTGCTTCGAAGCCTGCGCCATTGGCAAAGTCGCGGTCTTTCCACCAGTGCTCGGGCAGTACCGGCAAGGTCGCCAGGTCCAGGGCCAGGGTACGGTTCTGGTTGCTTTTGAAGTGGAAGATGATCTGCCGCGGGTTTTCTACCTTGACCCCATCAACGTCGGCGAACTGGGTACGGTACCTGAGATTGCCCGCACGCATGAACAGCTCGAAGGTGTAGCGCACATCCTCGGCGCGGATCGGCTGGCCATCGGCAAAGCGCGCTCGAGGGTCAAGATAGAAGCGCAGCCAGTGCCCGTCGGGATCGCGCTCAAGCTTTTGCGCCACCAGCCCATACACCGTGTAGGGCTCGTCCTGCGAGCGCACGGCCAGCGGCGAGTACAGCCAACCATCGACCTCGGCAACGCCGATGCCCTTGTCGATATAGGGAATGAGGTGGTCGAACTGGCCGATCTCGATGGCCGAGCGGCGCAGGCTGCCGCCTTTGGGCGCGTCGGGGTTGGCGTAGCTGAAGTGCTGGAAGCCAGCCGGGTAGCGTGGCGCTTCATCATAGACGGTCAAGGCGTGACCAGGGGCTGACATGGCAGCGCACGACCAGGCAAGGGCCAGGCCGAAGATCAACAACAGCAAGGGGAAGGGAGCAATTCGCATGCGCCTGACCACCTGAACCACGACTGTGGCTGAAGCTTAGCAGGTCACCTGGGCAAACAAACCGGCCCTGGGGGGCCGGTTTGTACAGCAGCGATCAGTCCTGACGGCTGGTCACTTCCAGCAGGTGATAACCGAACTGGGTCTTCACCGGGCCTTGCACGGTGTTGACCGGTGCGCTGAACACCACGGTATCGAACTCCTTGACCATCTGGCCCGGGCCGAACGAGCCCAGGTCACCGCCCTGGCGGCTGGACGGGCAGGTGGAGTTGGCCTTGGCGATCTCGGCGAAATCGGCGCCGGCTTCGATCTGGGCTTTCAGTTCATTGCACTTGTCTTCGGTGGCAACCAGGATGTGACGGGCAGTGGCTTTGGCCATGGGAGTGGCTCCTTGGGGTAAAACCCCAAGCCTAACGCAAATGCGGTGTCGCCGCACCACCGACGGCCTGGAGTGGGAGCGGATGAATCCGCTCCTACCGTTGTGGGCGGCTCACAAGCGCTCGGCCGCCTCACGCAGCAAGCGTTCGGTCGAATCCCAGCCCAGGCAACCATCGGTAATCGACACACCGTACTTGAGCGGTTGCGCGCCCAGCGCCTGGCAGCCATCGAACAAGTGACTTTCAAGCATCATGCCGACCAGCGAGGTGTCGCCCTGCAGGCGCTGCTCGAGTACTTCGTTGAACACCGCCGGTTGGCGCAATGGGTCCTTGCCGCTGTTGGCATGGCTGCAATCGACCATGATCCGCGGCGTCACACCGGCCTTGGCCAGGCCCTGACGGGCCAGGGCGAGGCTTTGGCGGTCGTAGTTCGGGCCCTTGTTGCCGCCGCGCAGCACCAGGTGGGTGTCAGGGTTGCCCAGGGTTTCGACAATCGCCGGGTAGCCTTGCACGTCCATGCCGAAATGCCGATGGCTGTGCGCGGCGCTGCGGATCGCATCGCAGGCAATGCCAACGCCGCCGTCGGTGCCGTTCTTGAAGCCGACCGGCAGGCCCAGGCCGCTGACCATCTCGCGGTGAATCTGCGATTCGGTGGTGCGTGCGCCAATCGCCGCCCAGCTCAGCAGGTCATCGAAGTAACCGGCGGCCATGGGTTGCAGCAGCTCGGTGGCAACCGGCAGGCCGCGCTCGAGCATGGCCAGCATCAGGCCGCGGGACAAGGCGATGCCGCCGTGCATGTCGTCGCTGCCATCGAGGTGCGGATCGTAGGCCAGGCCTTTCCAGCCGACGGTGGTGCGCGGCTTTTCGACGTAGGCGCGCATTACCAGGAGCATCTGGTCGCTGACGTCGATGGCCAGGCGCGCCAAGCGCTGGGCGTATTCGCGGGCCGAACGGGGGTCATGGAGCGAGCAGGGGCCAACGATCACCAGCAGGCGTTGATCTTCGCCATCGAGAATGGCACGTACGGCCTGGCGATGGGCTTCGACCTGGGCGGTGAGGGCAGGGGTAAGCGGCATTTGCTGCTTGAGCAGCAGCGGGCTCGGCAGGCGTTGGCTGACGGCGCTGTTGGCAGCAGTGGGTTCGGACAGTGGCAGAGCGAGGTTGGACGATTGCATGTTCTGGTTCCCTGGGCGGATGGCGGGGTCTGGCCCGCGCTGTCGGCCCTATCGAGGTGTTCGACAGATGGCCGGATTGGCGTCATGTGTGTGCGTGCCACCAACAAGTGACCGATCGGAGGCGGCAGGCTGGCCCGAACGGGATTGGCTAAATCGCCAGGCGCTAAAGCTTGGGTAAGGGTGGTAGGTGACGTAGTTCATGTACTGTTCCTCAATGTGATTCGCTAGTTGCCGGGGGCCTGAAACGCAAAACCCCCGGTCGGGGAGCCGACCGGGGGTTGAGTATTCTCGTGTTCGGCGGCCCCTTGAGTGTGGGCGCCGGTGTGGGTATCAGCGGCGCCTGTGGCTAAACCAATACCCAAAATAAAATCGAGCCGGTGAGGCCGTCGCGCACTCGACAGCCGCCACAGGGCGCGACAAGCGACCGGTGCTGCAAGCGTGAGTGAGGGGTGTGTGCGACATGTGACTCTCCAGTTGATGTTCCCGAGCTTACTTCAGGCGTTACCGTGGTTTCAATGGCTAATTTGCATGAATGCGATATGCCAGGGCTATCGCCGCAGGTAGGCGGTGAAGTCGATGTCGCCGGCACTGAGGATCGCCTGCACGCGGTTGTGCACATTGAGCTTGCGCAGAATCGCCGACACGTGAGCCTTGACCGTGGTTTCGGCGATGTCGAGGTTGTAGGCGATCTGCTTGTTCGACTCGCCCTTGGTCATGCGTTCGAGCACCAGCAATTGCTTGCGGGTCAGGGCCTGCAGCAGTTCCGGGGCAAAGCCATGGTGTTCGCCCTGGCTGCGCCGGTGGCTGCTCTTCTGGGTGCGGATGATGTCTGGCGGCAGGTAGACGTTGCCGTTGAGGATCTGCTCGATGGCCTCGGTCATCTGCGAGCGCGGCGAGGATTTGGTGATAAAGCCGACGGCGCCGTAAGTGATGGCCTGCAGGACCACCTGTTTGTCCTGTTCGGCCGAAACGATCACCACCGGGATGGTCGGTGCCTCGTTGCGCAGGTTGATCAGCCCGCCCAGGCCGTGCATGCCGGGCATGTTCAGGTCGAGCAGGATCAGGTCGAGGTCATCGTGATCGCCGGTGATCGCCAGGGCACTGTCGAGGTCGGCGGTTTCCATCACCTCGCTGCCGGGAAAGCCATCGCTGATGACATTGTGGATGGCCTCGCGAAACAACGGGTGGTCGTCGGCGATCAGAATCTTGTACATGGCTTTGCACCTTATTGTTGTGGTTGTGCTGCACCCCTTCATTACAGGCCAGGTGCAACGCTTTGGGAATGCGACCATCGACAAGTAAAACAGTACCAAAGTAGTAGTCGAGCGCCCAGGCGTGCGTTCTAGCATGGGATAAAACTGCAGGAGCACCACGCCATGGCCATTTTGCTGGTCGACGATCACCCCATGCTGCGCCTGGGGCTGGCCGCTACGCTGCAACAGGGCCTGGACGGCATGCCGATCATCGAAGCGGCCAGTGGTGAAGAGGCCCTGCACAAGGTTGGCGAGCAGTTGCCGGGGCTGGTGCTGATGGACTTCGGCCTGCCCGGCATCAGCGGCCTGGAAACCACCCGGCGCCTGCGCCAGCGCTGGCCGCAGCTGCGCGTGCTGTTTTTCAGCGAGCATAGTGATCTTGGCCTGGTACGTCAGGCCATGGCGGCGGGCGCCTGTGGCTTTCTGTCCAAGGCGGCGGGGCCTGCGGTGTTGCTTGAAGCGGTACGCCGGGTGCTGTCCGGGCATGCCTACATCGAGCAGGCGCTGGCCACCGACCTGGCCTGCCAGGGGGGCAGTACGCGCCTGCAAGGCTTGAGCCTGCGCGAAACCGAAATTTTCCTGATGCTGGCCAAGGGCATGCCGACCCGGCTGATCGCCGAGCAGTTGTGCATCAGCGCCAAGACCGTATCCAACTGCCTGACCCTGCTCAAAAGCAAATTGCAGGTCGCCTCACACGCCGAAATGGTGCACCTGGCGATTGAGGCGGGCCTGCTGCGTATCGCCGCTTAGTCCCAGGTTTTCGGGCAACCCTGGCAACCTTCCATGTTGCTGTCCTGAAAGTTGGCGTAATGCTGGCGGCTGCCGCGCAGGTCGGCCTGCTCCAGATTGCTTTCGCCGAACTTGGCTTCTTGCAGGTTGGCATCGGCAAGGTTGGCGCCCTTGAGGTCGGCCTTGCTCAACCAGGTCATTTCCAGGTCGGCGGCCTGCAGCTTGCTGCGGTGCAGTTTGGCCCCGGAGAGGCGGGCGAATTCCAGGTAGGCGGCGCTCAAGTCGGCGTTCTCGAAGTTGGCGCCCTGGGCGAACATGCCCCAGGCCTGTACCGCAACCAGCTTGGCGTCGCGCAGGTCGGCCAGGCGCAGGTTGCTTTGCTGCAGGCTCGCGCGGGTGAGGTTGGCGCCTTGCAATTGGGCTTTTTCCAGGTTGGACAGGTCCAGGCGCGCATGGCGCAGGTTCGCCCCGCGCAGGTCGGCACCGGCCAGGTTCATCTTGCGCAGGTCCTGGTTGCTGAGGTCGGCATTGCGCAGGTTGGCATTGGGGCATTGGCTTTCCTGGGCGATGGTGCAGCCGTTGATGGTCAAGGGCGTGTCGTCGTCGGCGAGGGCAGGGGTGCAGGCCAGGGTGAGCAGTAGCGGGAGGTATTTCATGGGGATCTCCTGGGGCTGGGCGATAGCAATCGCTGGCAAGCCAGCTCCCACAGGGTTTGGTATGCACCGATCCACTGTGGGAGCCGGCCTTGCCGGCGAGAGGGCGTCAAATCAGCGCTGGGCCGTCTTGGTGTCCCAGGCGGGGATCTTGAACACCCAGAACGAGCCACCCTGGGCCACCGGCTTGGTCAGCTCGGCCATGTCGCCGCCCCACAACGGCACCGCGCCGCCGTAGCCGACGGTCACGCCGATGTATTGCTCACCGTCTTGTTCCCAGGTGATCGGCGGCGAGACGATGCCGCTGCCGGTCTGGAATTTCCACAGCTCCTCCCCGGTCTTGGCATTGAAGGCCTTGAAGTAGCCGTCACCGGTACCGGTGAACACCAGGTTGCCCTTGGTCGCCAGTACCCCGGCCCACAGCGGCAGGCGTTCCTTGTGCTCCCAGACCATCTTGCCGGTGGTCGGGTCCATGGCGCGCAGCGAGCCGACGTGGTCCTCGTACATGCGCTTGATGCGAAAACCCATGCCCAGGTAGGCCGAGCCCTTCTTGTAGTTGACCTCCTCGGTCCAGTATTCCTCTTTCCATTGGTTCGACGGCACATAGAACAGGCCGGTGTCCTGGCTGTAGGCCATGGGGTTCCAGTTCTTGCCTCCGAGGAACGGCGGCGACACTTCCACCGGCTTGCCCTTGGTCTGCCCTGGCTCGGGCTTGGCCGGGCGCTGGCCGGGGTTTTCTACCGGGCGGCCGGTCTTGAGGTCGATATGGCTGGCCCAGGTGATGTTGTCGGCGAACGGGAAGGCGTTCTTCAGCTTGCCGTTGGTGCGGTCGACCACGTAGAAGAAGCCGTTGCGGTCGGCATGGGCGGTGGCCTTGTACTGCTTGCCGTCCTTGTCCTTGTAGTCGAACAGCACCAGTTCATTGTTGCCGGAGAAGTCCCAGGCGTCATTGGGCGTGTGCTGGTAGAACCATTTGACCTCGCCGGTGCTCGGGTCGACGCCGACCTGGCCGGAGGTGTAAAGGCTGTCGTAGTCGTGCGGGTTGCCGTCTTTGGACGTGCGCGCCCAGGTGTTCCAGGGGCCCGGGTTGCCGGCGCCGACAATGATGGTGTTGGTCTCGGCATCGAAGCTTGCGCTCTGCCACGGGGCGCCGCCGCCATGGCTCCAGGCCTCGACCTTGCCGGACTCGGTGCTCGGGTCGTTCGGCCAGGACGGTGCCTTGACGTCGCCGGTGGGGGTGCTGTCCTTGCCGTTCAGGCGGCCCATGTGGCCTTCGACGAAGGGACGCATCCACACCTCGTCGCCGGTTTCCGGGTCGCGGGCGTACAACTGGCCGACCACGCCGAACTCGTCGCCGGAGCTGCCGTGAATCAGCAGCACCTTGCCGCTCTTCTGGTCCTTGATCAGGGTCGGGGCGCCGGTCATGGTGTAGCCGGCGCTGTGGTCGCCGAACTTCTTCTTCCACACCACCTTGCCGGTGTCCTTGTTCAGGGCAATGACCTGGGCGTCGAGGGTGCCGAAGTAGATCTTGTCGCCATAGATGGCGGCACCGCGGTTGACCACGTCGCAGCACGGGCGAATGTTGTCCGGCAGGCGATGATTGTAGGTCCACAGGCGCTTGCCGGTCTTGGCATCGAGGGCAAATACCCGCGAGTAGGAGCCGGTGACGTAGATCACCCCGTCATTGACGATGGCCTGGGACTCCTGGCCGCGTTGTTTCTCGTCGCCAAAGGAGTACGACCAGGCCGGGGTCAGCTTGAACACGTTCTGGTCGTTGACCTGGGCCAGCGGGCTCCAGCGCTGGGCATTGGTGCCCATGCCGTACTGCAGCACGTTGCTGGTGCTCTTGTGGTCGTCGGCGATGTCTTCCCAGCTCACCGGTTTCGCCAGGGCATGCGGGGTCAGGGCCAGGCTGCCCAGCAGGAGGACGGTGTGCACGGCGGCAGACAGCGGAGAAAGCGCGGCGGGTAACGATCTTATTGTCATGGTTGGAGTTCCCAATGAAGGTTTTGGCCTGCATAGACTGGAACGCCAAGGGCGCGATCGATACGGAAAAACTCCCGGTCTTAGCGGGAAAACTTCCCAATCCGGGCATGATTTGGCACTACCCCACAAGCGCTACTACCAAGGGAGGAGGCTGCGACCACCAAAGCAGCATGGGGCCCTTGCCAGGGCCTTCCTAAGATGCCGGCACAACCTTTCAGCCGAGAGGTTCTTGCGTGCAAACAGCAGTCGAGGGCAGAACAATGAAAACAGCAAAACACGCCTGGTTGAGCCTGATCGTCGGTGTCGGCCTGATGAGCAGCGCCGGGGCTTTCGCCCATGGCAACGTCACGCCGACCGCGGTCAATACCGGTAACCTGGAAAAGCTCGGTGATCAGTGGCGCGCAGAAAACCCTTACCGCAACAGCAAGGACCATGACGAGGCGGTGTCGATCGGCGCTTCGGCCTATAACCAGAACTGCGCCGCCTGCCACGGCCTGGAGGCCAAGTCCGGTGGCATCGCCCCGGATTTGCGCTTGCTTGACGAAGGCGCTGCCGGTGATGAGTGGTTCGTCGAGCGGGTGCGCAACGGCGCGGTACGCGATGGCCGGGTGTACATGCCGAAGATGGCCGACTACCTGAGCCAGGAAGCACTATGGGCGGTGCGCAGCTACCTCGACAGCGTGCATGTCGAAGAGTGACTGCAGGAGCGGGCTTGTCCCGCGATGCGATATCACTGTTGAATCGCTATCGCGGGACAAGCCCGCTCCTACAGTAGGTCGTGATTACAGGGTGTAGTGCTTCAACTCCCGCGCAATCAGCATGCGCTGAATCTCGCTGGAGCCTTCGTAGATCTGGGTAATGCGCGCATCGCGGTAATAGCGCTCGACCGGATAATCCTCCAGATACCCATAGCCACCGTGTACCTGAATCGCCTTGGAACACACCCGCTCGGCCATCTCCGAAGCGAACAGCTTGGCCTGTGAAGCCTCGCTCAGGCACGGCTTGCCGGCGCTGCGCAGGCGCGCGGCGTGGAGGATCAACAGCCGCGCGGCGTTGATCTGCACCTGCATGTCGGCCAGCAGGTTGGCGATGCTCTGGTGCTCGTTGATCGGCTTGCCGAACTGGATGCGATCGCGTGAGTACAGCAGCGCCGCCTCGAACGCCGCGCGGGCAATGCCCAGGGCCTGGGCGGCAATGCCGATACGGCCGCCTTCGAGGTTGGACAGGGCAATGGCCAGGCCCTTGCCGCGTTCGCCGAGCATATTGGTGGCGGGGATACGGCAGTTGTTCAGGGTTACCGCGCAGGTGTCGGAGGCGCGGATGCCCATCTTGTGTTCGCTGCGATCGACCACGAAGCCTTCGTTATCGGTGGGCACCAGAAACGCTGAGATGCCTTTTTTGCCCAGCTCCGGGTCGGTCACCGCGAAGACGATGGCAAGCCCGGCGCGGCGGGCATTGCTGACGAACTGCTTGGCGCCATTGATCACCCAGTGATCGCCCTGCAGTTCGGCGCGGGTGCGCAGGTTGTGGGCCTCGGAGCCGGCCTGCGGTTCGGTCAGGCAGAAGCAACCGATCACTTGCCCGCTGGCCAGGCGTTCGAGCCAGGTCTGTTGCTGCTCGGCGCTGCCGTAGGCGAGCAGGGGGCCGCAGCCCACCGAGTTGTGGATGCTCATCAGTGCGCCGGTGGCGCCATCGCCGGCGGCGATCTCCTCGACCGCCAGGGCGTAGGCGACATAGTCGGTGTAGCTGCCGCCCCATTGCTCGGGCACGACCATGCCGAGCAGGCCCAGCTCGCCCATCTTCTGCACCACGCCATCATCGATCCAGCCGGCCTTTTCCCAGGCCTGGGCATGGGGGGCGATCTCGCCGCGGGCGAAATCCCGAGCCATGTCGCGGATCATGATCTGTTCTTCAGTCAGTTCCAGGTCTTGCATCTGCGTACTCCAGGCCTCACAGGCCTTCGAAGAATTGATCCACGCGCTGGCGGTTGAGGCCGGCGAGGGTGGTGGGGTTCCAGCGTGGCTGCTTGTCCTTGTCGATGATCAGTGCGCGCACGCCTTCGATCAGGTCGCCATGCTCGAACCACTGGCGGTCCAGGTGCAGTTCCATGGCGAAGCAGTCTTCCAGGCCCAGGTGGCGGCCACGGCGCAGCATCTCCAGGGTCACGGCCATGGCCAAAGGCGAGCGGCTTTCCAGCAGGTCGGCGGTTTTCACCGCCCATTCGTGGCTGTCGGCCACGGTGACTGCCCGCAATTGCTCTACGATACTGCCGACATCGGCCAGGGCGAAGAAGTGATCGATGGCCGGGCGCAACCTGGCCAATGGCGCGTCTTCGAGCACCTGGGTGCCAAGCTTGGCCAGCACGCTTTGCAGGTCCTTGAGCGGGTGTTCGCCAAAGCTCAGGGTGTCGAGGCGTTCATCGAGGCTGGCCAGCTTGCTGCTGTCCAGGTACCAGTCGGCCAGGCCGCAGTACAGCGCATCGGCCGCCTGCACCTGTACGCCGCTGACCCCCAGGTAGGTGCCCAGCTCGCCAGGAATGCGCGAAAGAAAATAACTGCCGCCGACATCCGGGAAGTAGCCGATGGCGGTTTCCGGCATGGCCAGGCGGCTGCGCTCGGTGACCACGCGCAGATCGGCCCCCTGGGCCAGGCCCATGCCGCCGCCGAGGGTGAAGCCGTCCATCAAGGCGAGGATCGGCTTGTGGTAATGGTGGATGCACAGGTCGAGGGCGTATTCCTCGACGAAGAAATCCCGGTGCAGGCTGTCGCCGGCCTTGTAGCTGTCGTACAGCGAACGGATGTCGCCGCCGGCGCAGAAACCTTTCGGGCCTTCGCCACGCAGCACCACGGCCTGCACCTGCGGGTCACTGGCCCAGGCATCCAAGTGGCGTTGCAGGCTGCGCACCATGTCCAGGGTCAGGGCGTTGAGGCCGGCGGGGCGGTTGAGGGTCAAGTGACCGATATGGTTGCGAACCTCGGCCAGTACATGGGCGTCGGTTGGCGCTTGAGCGTGCGCGGTCATCGCTGTCTCCCTGCTTTGTTATTGATTTTCCACGTGTTTTAACACGGTCTGGATAGGCGCTAGAGGATCGAAGGATCCTATCAGTGCAAAATTGCCCAATACAATCCGTAAATCTGCAGGCTGAGTCTGCATTTTTGCATGGCCGATTGCGCCTAACGCACCGGGTCTTGCCACTTTAGCCTTGTGGCACCGGTGGGCAAGGGCTTAGGCCAGAGGAGTAGTTCCGCCTGCGGGGAGCCAGGCCCGCGCCGCCAAAGCAGCACCCGGCCGGTGCCAAGGCAGCGTATGGCTGCCTGGCGAGGGTTTCGATAATCGCCTCCGACATTCGTCCCCCCGTTTGCGGAGAGCGCCATGCACAACAATAACAATGCCAATCGCCGTTTCCTGCCCTTGCTGACCAGCCTTGTCGCCTTGAGTCTGAGCCCCTTGGCCGATGCCGAAATCATGCTCTACGACAAGGAGCAGACGACCTTTTCCACCGACGGCTATATCAACGCCTTCTACGTCAACAGCGACGTCGATCGGGCGGGGGAGCAGTACGACCGTCGACAGTCGCGGGTGAAAATGGGCTTTTTGCCCAACTACCTGGGCTTCAACATGACCCGCCAGGTGGATGACCTCAAGCTCGGTGGCCGCGCCTCGTTCTGGGTGACCATCAATGACAGCGAAACCAACGGCACCGACACCGCCATCGACGTGCGCCAGTTCTACGGCACCGTGGCCAACCCCGAGTGGGGCGAGGTGCTGATCGGCAAGGACTTCGGCCTGTTCGCCCGCTCCAACATCCTCCTTGATGAGCTGCTCGCAGGTTATGGCCAGGTCAGTGACACCCTGGGCCTGGTCGATGGCGGCGGCGTGTCGTTCGGCAACATCGGCAGCGGTTACCCGTACCCGTTCCCGACCTCGCAGATCACTTACCGCACACCGGTGATGGAAGGCCTGCGCATTGCCGTGGGGATCATGGACCCGGTCGATACCAACGACGACAGCGCGGTGGGCAAGGCCTACCAGGAAAACCCGCGTACCGAGAGCGAGATCACCTACCAGTTCGACCTGGGCGGGGTGCAGCTCTACAGCTGGCTCAACGGCACCTACCAGACCTCGGACAACACCGACAGCCGGGTTGATTCGGTCACCTCCAAAGGCCTGGGCTATGGCGTGCAGGCCAAGGTGGGTGGCTTTTCCCTGACCGGCTCGGGTTTTACCGCCAAGGGCATCAACCCGTTTTTCACCAACAACGCCGGTGAGGCCACGTTGCGTGAAGTCGACAGCAAGGGTTATTTGCTGCAGGGCTCGTACAAGGTCGGCAAGAACCGTGTGGCGCTGTCCTACGGCAAGACCAAGGATGACGGCAACGGCGCAGTGAACACCGGCGCCGATTATGAAACCCGCGGTATCGCGCTGTTTCATGACATCAACGACAACCTCAAGCTGGTGGCCGAGTACAACCAGTTCGAGATCGACGGGCATGAGGGCGATGCGCAGAACGAGGATACCGATACCTTTGCCGTGGGGGCGGTGCTGACCTGGTAAACACAAGGCCTGGGAGCACTGCCAATCCTGTGGGAGCCGGACTTGCCGGCGATCGAGCGCGCAGCGGTCGTAATCCAGGCGCCGCGTTATGTGCATGGCAAGCCAGCTCCCACAGGTTCCGTTCTACAACCAATGCCACCCACACCCAGTACCCAAGTAGCATTCGGCCCGCTCCCGAGCCTCCATAAACTGCCTGCATCCATCAATGCCCACCCAGGAGGCAGCCATGCAGCAGTTTCAAGCCGAGGGGGTGATCAGTGCCGTGTCGCGGGCCAGCGCCGCCGAGCTCGCCGCCCAGGAGCTGGCCAGCCAGCTGCTGCACCCGCACCTGGGCTTCGTGCTGTTCTTCTGCTCCGCCGAGTACGATCTGCCGGCCCTGGCCCAGGCGCTGCAACAGAGCTTTGGCGGCATTCGCCTGGCCGGTTGCACCAGCGCCGGCGAACTGACCCCCGACGGCTATGGCCGGGGCTGCATCACCGCCCTGGGCTTCGATCACCGCCAGTTCTCGATTGCCGCCGGACTCATCGACGCCATGCCGGCGTTCAGCCTGATCCAGGCACAAGCCACGGTCGAGCGGCTGGTGGGCGAGTGCCGCAGCAATACCCTGGCACCGATCAAGGGCCACAGCTTTGCCCTGACCTTGCTCGACGGCTTGTCCAGCCGCGAGGAGATGGTCCTGGCGGCGCTCAGTGCGGCGCTGGGCGATATTCCGCATTTTGGCGGCTCGGCAGGCGATGACAATTACCTCAACCACACCCACGTCTATTTCGACGGTGCTTTTCGCAGCGGCGCCGCCGTGGTGTTGCTGGTCAATACCTGGCTGGACTTCGAGGTGTTCACCACCCATCACATCGAACCTCGCACGGAGAAACTGGTGGTCACCCGCGCCGACCGCAACCTGCGCCGGGTCTACGAGCTCAATGCCGAGCCTGCCGCGCTGGAATACGCGCAACTGATCGGTGTGCCGGTCAGCCAGATCAACCACCGTACCTTCGCCGCCCACCCGTTGGCGGTGCGCATCAACGAGCGCTACTACGTACGTGCCATTCAGCAGGTCCACGAGGACCTGAGCCTGAGCTTCTACTGCGCGGTAGAGAACGGCATCGTCCTCACCGCCATGCGTCCCGGCCCCTTGTTGCCCAACCTTGAAGGCCTGTTCGACGGGCTGCGTGAGCGCCTCGGGCCGCTGTTGCTGGCCATCGGCTGCGATTGCTTCCTGCGCCGCCTGGAGCTGGAAGGCAGCGACAGCCTGGCCGAAGTCGGCAGTTTCCTGCGCCGCCAGCGGGTGCTGGGCTTTAACTCCTATGGAGAACAGTTCAATGGCATGCACATCAACCAGACCTTCACCGGCGTTGCCATCGGACGGCCCCGTGGCCAGCGACAGCAGTGACCTGCGCTTGGCCGAGCTGCAGCGGGCCAACCATAAGCTGCTGCGGATCAACGCCGCACTGATCGAACGCCTGGAGTCGGGGGCGGCGCGGCCGGACGATTCCTATGCGGCGTTTCAGCATTCGGTGGTGCTGGCCGAACAGGTGCGTGAACGCACCGATGCCCTGAACCAGACCCTGGTCGAACTCAAGGCCAGCAACCACCTGCTCAGCGATGCGCGCTTGCGCGCCGAGACCGCTCACCAGTACCTGGTCGATGCCATAGAGAGTATTTCCGACGCTTTCGTGCTGTTCGATCCGGACTTGCGCATCGTGCTGTTCAACAGCCGCTTCAAGGCGTTCTGGGCAGGCAGCCGTATCCGCATCATCAGCGGCATGCGCCTGGCCGAGGTCAAGCGCCTGATGCACAGCAGCGGCCTGTTCAGCGAAGAGCAACGCGGCGCCAATGACGATCACCTGCTGTACCGATTGCAAGGCGGACGCTGGCTGCAGGTCAGCGAGCGGGCGACCCGCGACGGCGGGCGGGTGATGCTGTTCACCGATATCACCGAGGTCAAGCACAGCGAAACCCGGCGCCGTGAGCAGGCGGTGGCGCAGAAATCCTATTTGCTGCAACGGGCGGTCGACAACCTTTCCCAGGGCGTGGCCATGGTCAATGCCGATGGCGTGCTGGAACTGTGGAACCGGCGCTTTCTCGAGCTCAGCGGCCTGGCGCCAATCGCTGCGCACCGCAGTTTTGCCGAGGTGATCGCCGACAGCGAATTGGCCCTGCTGACCCCGGCCAGTCGCGACGGCAATGGCCGTTGCGTGCATGAACGGGAACAACGCCTGTTCGATGGCCGCATGCTCGAGATCCGCACCCACCCGCTGCCCACCGGCGGCTTCGTCAACACCTTCACCGACATCACCGAGCGTTACCAGCACGCGCAAGCGCTGAGCGAAAGCGAGCGCTGGATCCGCCTGATCACCGACCATGTTCCGGCCTTGATCGCTTACCTCAATGCCGAGCTGGTCTACGAGTTCACCAACAAGGTGTACGAGCAGTGGTACTGCTGGCCGCCGGGGGTGATGCTTGGGCAGAGCCTGCGCGAGGTGCACAGCCCGGAGCACTATCAGCGCCTGGAGGGCTACATCCAGCGGGCCCTGGCCGGCGAAAGCGTGACGTTCGAATGCGCCGAAACCCATGTCAACGGCCAGGAACGCTACATGCTGCGCTCCTACGTGCCCAATCGCCTGGCCAATGGCGAGGTGGTCGGGATCTTCGTGCTGATCCGCGACATTACCGAGCGCCGGCGCACCGCCGTGGCCTTGCACCAGGCTTACCAGAACCTCGAAGTGCGAGTGCGTGAACGCACCGCCGAACTGAGCAAGGCTAAACAGGAGGCCGAGCAGGCCAACCTGTCGAAGACCAAGTTTCTCGCCGCCGTCAGCCATGACCTGCTGCAACCCTTGAACGCCGCGCGGCTGTTCACCAGCGCTTTGCTCGAACAAAGCAGCGCCAACCCGGCGCTGGTGCGCAACGTCAGCAACTCGCTGGATGATGTCGAGAACCTGCTGGGCACCCTGGTGGACATCTCCAAGCTCGATGCCGGGGTGATCAAGGCGGACCTTGCGACTTTCGCGGTCAGTGACCTGCTCGACAACCTCGCCGCCGAATATGCCCATGCCGCCGCCAGTGAAGGCCTGCGCCTGGACTACGTGCCGTGCCGCCTGAGCGTGCACAGCGATATCCAGTTGTTGGCGCGGATCCTGCGCAACCTGCTCAGCAATGCCATTCGCTATACTCCGCGTGGACGCGTGCTGCTTGGTTGCCGGCGTCGTGGCGCGACGCTGTGGATCGAAGTCTGGGACACCGGCATCGGTATCGCCGAGGACCGCCGTGAGGAAGTCTTCCAGGAGTTCAAGCGTGGTGATATCCAGCGTCCGGACCAGGATCGCGGATTGGGGCTTGGCCTGGCGATCGTCGACAAAATCGCCGGTATTCTCGGTCATCGCCTGCAGTTGCGTTCAGTGCCCGGCAAGGGCTCGGTGTTTGCCATTGGCGTACCGCAAAGCCAACGGGCACCGCAAAGAGCGGTGGAGCCTGACCTCAGTGAGCCGCTGCGCGAACGCCTGGAGGGTGCACGCATCTGGGTGCTGGATAACGACGCGGCGATCTGTGCGGGGATGCGCACCTTGCTGGAGCAGTGGGGGTGCGAGGTGGTAACTGCCTTGAGCGAACAGGACCTGGCGCGTCAGGTGGCGACCGACCGCGCCGACGCCGACCTGTTGATCGCCGACTATCACCTGGACAACGGCCGCAATGGCGTCGATGCGGTGGCGGCGATCAACGCCCAACGGCGTGTGCCGCTGGCCGCGTTGATGATCACCGCCAACTACAGCAACGAGCTCAAGCAGCAAGTGCGCGAGCAGGGCCACACCCTGATGCACAAGCCGGTGCGGCCGATGAGGCTCAAGGCTGCCATCAGCCACCTGCTCGGCAGCGAACTTAGCGCGCCAGGCGCCCGCTGACGAAGTGCGCGGCATCGTTGTAGCCGTGGGTCGAGGCGTGGCCCGGAGTGACCAGCGAATCGATGAAGGCTTCGTCTTCAGCCGTGATCTTCACCGCCAGGGCGCCGCTGTAGGTGTCCCACTGGGCTTCGGTGCGCGGGCCGACAATGGCCGAGCTGATCAGCTGGTTGTTGAGCACCCAGGCAATCGCGAACTCGACCATGCCGATGCCCTTGGCCTGGGTATAGGCCTGGATCTTCTGGGCGATTTCCAGCGATTCGGGCCGCCATTCGGTCTCCAGGATGCGCTTGTCCTGGCGCCCGGCGCGGCTGTTGGCATCGGGGTTGGAATTGGGGCTGTACTTGCCGCTGAGCACGCCACGGGCCAACGGGCTGAACGGCACGATGCCCAGGCCATGGTAAGCGGCGGCGGTGAGCTGCTCGGGCTCGGCCTGGCGGTTGACGATGTTGTACAGCGGCTGGCTGACCACAGGCTTGGCCACGCCCAGGCGCTCGGCCAGGTTACAGATTTCGGCGATGCGCCAGCCACGGAAGTTGGACACGCCCCAGTGGCGGATCTTGCCCTGGCGCAGCAGGTCGCCGATGGCGCTGACGCTGACCTCCAGCGGGGTGCTATGGTCTTCGCGGTGCAGGTAATAGATGTCCAGGTAATCGGTGCCCAGCCGGGTCAGGCTGGCGTCGATGGCATTGAAAATATGCTTGCGGTTCAGGCCGCTGCGGTTGGGCAGGCCCTCGGCGGGGCCGAAGCCGACCTTGGAGGCGAGGATCCAGCCCTGGCGGTTGCGGGCGATGGCCTCGCCGACGATTTCTTCGCTACGCCCGGCGTTGTACACGTCGGCGGTATCGATGAAGTTGATGCCCTGGTCCCAGGCCTTGTCGATGATACGCAGCGAGTCTTCGGTGCTGGTCGGCTCGCCGAACATCATGCTGCCCAGGGTCAGCGCTGACACCTGCAGGCCGCTGTGGCCCAGAGGACGGTAGATCATGATCGAAAGTCCCTTCGCGGTTGGAATTCGATCTGTTTTACACAGTTCGCCGAGGGATTAAAAGCATCGCTGGCAAGCCAGCTCCCACATCACCGGAACCTGTGGGAGCTGGCTTGCCAGCGATAGCAGCGCCGCGCAGTTGATCAGTTCGCCGGCTCAGCCACCGTCCCGGAAGCCCGCACCCGCGAAACCCGCAACGCCACCAGGCTGCCAAACACAATCAACCCCGCCAGCGAATACAGCGCGGCATCGGTGGAGCCGGTCTGGTCCTTGATGAACCCGACCAGGTAGGGGCTGAGAAAGCCGGCCATCTGCCCGACCGAGTTGATGATCGCCAGGCCCGCCACGGCAGTGCCGGCGCTGAGCAGGGCGGTCGGCATCGGCCAGAACATCGGCAGGCCGGTGAGGGCGCCCATGGTGGCGATGCTCAAGCCGATAATGGCGATCACCGGGCTGTGAGCGAAGTTCACTGCGATCAGCAGCCCCAGTGCCCCCATCAGCATCGGCACCACCAAATGCCAGCGCCGCTCGTTGCGCAGGTCTGCCGAACGTCCGACCAGCAGCATGAACACCCCGGCCAGCAGGTAGGGGATCGCACTCAGCCAGCCGATCAGCAAGGCATCACTGAAGCCCAGGTTCTTGATGATCGACGGCAGCCAGAAGTTGATCGCGTAGACGCCGCTCTGGATGCAGAAGTAGACGAAACCGAAGGTCCAGATCAGCGGATTGGCGAACACCGACAGCAGGCTGTCGCTGCTCGTCACCGGCTTGCTGGCGGCATCGGCCTTGAGGTCGGCCTCGATCATCTGGCGCTCGGCCGGGCTCAGCCACGTAGCTTTGGCGTAGCCATCGCTGAGCAGGAAAATCGCCAGAAAGCCCAGCAGCACGGTGGGCAGGCCCTGGATCAGGAACATCCACTGCCAGCCGGCCAGGCCATGCTGACCGGCGGCGAAGTGATTGAGAATCCAGCCCGAGAACGGCCCGCCGAGCAGCCCGGATACCGGGATCGCCGACATGAACAGGGCCATGATCCGCCCGCGACGGGCCGCCGGGAACCAGCGCGAAAGGTACAGCACGATGCCGGGGAAGAAGCCCGCTTCGGCAGCGCCGGTAAACAGGCGCAGCACATAGAACTCCATCGGCGTGGTGACGAACAGCAGGCAGGTCGACAGCGTGCCCCAGGCGATCATCATCAGCGCGATCCAGCGCCGTGGGCCGAAGCGATTGAGTGCCAGGTTGCTGGGCAGGCCGCACAGTACGTAGCCGATGAAGAAGATCCCGGCACCCAGGCCGTAGATGGTTTCGCTGAACGTGAGTGCATCGAGCATCTGCAGCTTGGCGAAGCCGACGTTGACCCGGTCCAGATAGTTGAACAGGTAGCAGATGAAGATGAACGGAATCAGCCGCAGGGTAATGCGCCGATACAGCGCATTGCGGGTGACGTCTTGGCCTTGGTCAGGGGCAGGGCTGTATGACATGATTCTCTCTCTGTTGTTATGTTTATCGCCGCAACCTGCGTCAAGGCGGCTGCTGCGACGAGTCTCGGTGAGCGGGCCGTGGCTGTCTTTGTGCTTTTGCACAGCATTTCGCCTGGCCTGCTGTGCCCCGGACCAATCATTGCGACAACAAGGATCCTCCCATGTTCGAACTGGACCATGACCTGGCACAAGACATCGTCGAGCGGGCGATGGCGATCCTGCCGTGCAACGTCAACGTCATGGACAGCCAGGGCCTGATCCTGGGCAGCGGCGAACCGGAGCGCATCAACACCCGCCATGAGGGTGCGCAGCTGGTGTTGGCCAACGGCCGTATCGTCGAGCTCGACGTGGACGCGGCCAAGTGCCTGAAGGGCGTGCAGCCCGGGGTCAACCTGCCGCTGTTTCTCGACGGGCGGCTGATCGGCGTACTTGGCCTGACCGGTGATCCGCAGCAGTTGCGTACCTATGGCGAGTTGGTGCGCATGACCGCCGAAATGCTCCTGGCCCAGCGTCATCTGCAGGTCGAGCAACAGTGGCGGCGGCAACGTTGTGATGACTTGCTGGCCTTGTTGCTGGGAGGCTCTGGCGACTCGCCGCGCTTGGTCGATGAAGCCCGGCAGCTCGGGCTCAAGCCGCAGTTGCCGCGCATTCCCTGCCTGTTCGAACTGGATGCCGGGCCTCCCGCTGAAGCGCTGGCCAGCTGGTTGATGAGCCGCTATCCAGACAGCTGGTGCGTCAGCCCGGCACGCCAATCGCTGTTATGGTGCCGGCCCGCCAGCGTCGCCCTGGATGAGTTGAAATTGCTTGAGCGGCTGCAGCGTCACGGCTGGCAGGTCCAGGGCCTGGCCGCTGGGACGGCGACGCAAAGCCTGGAGCAATTGCGCCGCGGCTACCGCCGGGTGCGTGATCTGCTGGCCTATGGGCGTGAAGTGCTGCCGGCGGAGCGCGTGCTGACCCTGAGCCGCTATCGGCTGCCGGCCCTGCTGTGGCGCCACCGCAACGATGACGCCCTGGACGAAGTGCTCGAACCGCTGCAGCGCATCCGCGCCAAGGACAACAGCGGCCAGTTGCTGGCCACCCTGCGCGCCTGGTGCGCCCATGATGGCCAGAGCCAGGCCTGTGCCGACGCCCTGGGCATTCACCGCAACAGCCTGCGCTACCGCCTGGAACGCATCGCCGAGCTGAGCGAGGTCGACCCGTTGCGGCTGGAAGGGATGCTCAGCTTGTACCTGGGCTTGCAGTTGCTGCCGGCCGGTAGCTGACACCGGCTTTGGCCAAGTGCCAAACAAAGCGCGGCGGTTTTTGTGCATTCGACCGACGCCCGATGAAGGCCCAGCTGTCAGCATGCAGGCATCTGGATCAGGAGACCCCCATGAAAATCGTCATCGCCCCCGACTCGTTCAAGGACAGCCTCAGCGCTGAAGGTGTGGCTGCGGCCATTGCCGCAGGTATTGCCCAGGTATTGCCGCAGGCGCAACTGGTCCAGTGCCCGATGGCCGACGGCGGTGAGGGCAGCATGGAGGCCATCGTTGCCGCCTGTGCTGGCGAGTTGCGCAGCCTGCAGGTGCGCGGGCCGCTGGGTGAGCCGGTGGAGGCGGGCTGGGGCTGGCTGGCCGAGAGCCACACGGCGATCATCGAAATGGCCACCGCCAGCGGCTTGCAACTGCTTCGCCTCGATCAGCGCGATGCGTGCCGCAGCAGCACCTTCGGCACCGGCCAGCTGATCAGCGCGGCACTGGATGCCGGTGCCCGGCGGATCATCCTGGCCATCGGCGGCAGTGCGACCAATGACGCCGGCAGCGGCATGCTGCGTGCGCTGGGCCTGCGGTTGTTCGATGCTGATCATCAGCCGCTGGCCGACGGCGGCCTGGCCTTGGCTCGGCTTGCCCGGATCGACGCCAGCGCGCTGGACTCGCGTCTGGCTGATGTACAGCTGGAAGTCGCCGCGGACGTTGACAACCCGCTGTGTGGCAGCAATGGCGCGTCAGCGATTTTCGGCCCGCAAAAGGGCGCAAGCCCCGAGCAGGTAGAAGCCCTGGACCAGGCCCTTGGGCACTTTGCCGATCACTGCGCACAACTGCTGGGCACCGACGTGCGGGATTTTCCCGGATGTGGCGCGGCCGGCGGCATGGGCTTTGCCGCCAAGGCGTTCATGCAGGCCGCCTTCCGCCCGGGGATCGAGGTCGTGGCGGAACTGGCCGGGCTGGAGGCGGCGGTGCAGGGGGCTGACCTGGTGATTACCGGCGAAGGCCGTTTCGACGCGCAAACCCTGCGCGGCAAGACGCCGTTCGGCGTGGCCCGGGTGGCGCGGCGCCACGCCGTGCCGGTGGTGGTGATCGCCGGCACGCTGGGGGATGGCTACGAACAGCTGTACGCCCACGGCATCGACGCCGCATTTGCCTTGACCAGCGGGCCGATGACCCTGGAGGCGGCCTGTGCCAATGCACCAGCCTTGCTCCAGGCGCGGGCCCGCGACATTGCCCGCCTGTGGAATTGCGCCCGCAAGACCTGTGCGAGCGGGCTTGACCCGCGATGAGGCCAGCACCTTCACTCTCTGTTTTAAGCCTGATCCGTCAGTAGCCCAGCGGTGCTGCCACCTTCGAGCAGCGCCAGCTCGCCAAACGACACCGAGGCATCGATATAGCGCAGCGCCGACTTGGCATCCTTCCAGCCGACATAGCTCATCAGCGCCTTGAGCTCCCAGCCATTGCTGCTGGCCCAGGTGGCAAACCCGCGGCGTAGCGAGTGACCGGTATATAAAGCTGCCGGAACACCTGCGCGCTCAAGGATGCGTCGCAGCAAAGCGATCAAGCTGTTGCTGTTGAGGGCCTGTTCGCCGAGGTTGCCCCAGCGGTCGAGCTTGCGAAACACCGGCCCGTGGGCAATGCCCGCCACTTCGATCCACTGCAGGTAAGCCTGCACCGGGCACAGGACCTTGAGCGCCGGTGCCCGGTGCCGCACGCCGAGCGCCTGGCGGTCGCCCTTGCTGCGCGGCAGAAAGATCGTCATGCCGACGCCCGCCTGCGCCTGGATATGCTCGACCTGCAGGCGCGCCAGTTCATCACCGCGAAATCCTCGCCAGAAACCGATCAACAGCAAGGCCTTGTCACGGCTGGCGCGCAGTAGCGCAGGCAAATCGTGCCGGGCGCGGGCCTGGGTCGCTTCGCCTTCCAGTACCGCAACCGCGGTTTGCAGATGCTGTATGAGCAGCGGTGCGGCTTGCCTGGGCTCTGCCGGATGCAGGGTGCGAATGCCCTTGAGCATCTGCCGCACCAGCGGTGCCTTGGTCGGGTCGGGAAACCCCTGGCTGACATGCCATTGGCCCAGCGCTGCCAGGCGCTGCTTGAGGGTGCTGATCGAATGGCTCTGGGCGTGGTCGGCCAGGTAGCGGGCGATGCTGTCTGCGGTGGCCGGCAAAAAACCGCCCCAGCTCACTTCGAAGTGCTCCACCGCCGCCTGATAGCTGCGCCGGGTGTTGTCGCGCACCGCCGCCTGCAGATAGCGCTCGATCGTATTCATCGCCTGGTTCCTCGCCTGTCGTACCGCCCGGGCACTTTTACTCGGCATTTTAGCGCCTTAGATGCGATAAGCCGTGATTATTTTATCTCAGTAGCAGGTTCATCAAGCGCAGAGGCAGGTGATGAGATAGTATGTAAATACATGGTACGTATCACAGTACGAAATCGTAGGAGCTGACATGGCCCGTGGCGGCATCAACCAGGCATTAGTGCACAAGGCGCGGCAAGCATTGCTGGCCCGTGGCGAGCATCCAAGTATCGATGCGGTACGTATCGAACTGGGCAATACCGGTTCGAAAACCACCATTCACCGTTACCTGAAAGCGCTGGAAAGCCTGCAGCCCGCCGTGCCTGCCAGTACGCCAAACCTCAGTGGCACGCTGGCGACATTGGTCGAGCAACTGGCTGAACAGTTGCGGGAGGAGGGCGAGGCGCGCATCGAGCAAGCCCGTAGCGCGTTTGAACAACAGCGCCAGACGTTGCTCGCGCAAGTACAGATCAGCCAGCAGGCGTTGGCCGCATTGCAACAGCAGCACGAGATCCAGGCGGCGGCACTGGCCGGCGAGTCAGAAGCCTTGGCCACCGCCCGCAGCACCCTGCAAAGCGAGCAGACGCGTAACGCCACCCTCAACCAGGCCGTCGGCGAGCTGAACCTGCGTCTGGCGGACAAGGACGAGCAGATCCGCTCGCTGGAAGACAAGCACCAGCATGCCCGCGATGCCCTTGAGCATTACCGCAACGCCAGCCGCGAGCAGCGTGATCAGGATCAGCGCCGTCATGAGGCCCAGGTGCAGTTGCTGCAGGTGGAAGTGCGCCAGTTGCAGCAGACCCTGATCGTCAAACAGGACGAGCTGACCCGGCTGAACCGCGACAACGAAGGCTTGCTGGTGCAGATCCGCACCCTCAAGGAGGCCCAGCGTGGCTTCAAGACCCAGAGCGAGCGTCAGCAGGCGCAGATCCACGGGCTGGACGTGAAGCTTGCGCAGCTCAGCGGATCACGTGACGAACTGGAGAAACAGAACAAGGACCTGGCCTTGAGCCTGGCCGAACGGGTCTCGGAGCTGCGCCGCCAGTTGCAGCTGATTGGCAAGCAGGAAGCGCAACTGCGCCAGGCTGAACGCGCCGGCGAGCAGGCTCAGGACAAGGGCTGAAGATCAAGGCGCATGGCGCAGCGCCCGGTCAGCCCCTGCAACTGTTCACGTGTCAATTGCTGGTGCAGGGCCGGGCTGAGTTGCTGTTCGGTCAGTAGCGCGAAACCCAGGCGGGCATAGAAGGGCGCGTTCCAGGGCACCTGGGCGAACGTGGTCAGGGTCAGGCCCTGAAAGTCGTGTTCGCGGGCCCACTGGCAGGCGGTGTTGATCAGCCTGCGACCATGGCCCTGACCCTGGACGTGCTGGGCAACCGACAGTTCATGAACGAACAGGTCGGCACCCGACGGCGTGGCGCAGAGAAACCCCTGGGGTTGATCGTCTGGGTCTACCAGCACCCATTCATGGCCCTGATCGATAAAGGCCAGGTGCTCAGCCGTGCTCATGACCGGCCCCTGGGCAATCCATTCAAGGCCGTGATGATGGATAAAGGATTGCGCCGCCGAACGCTCGACGGCGGGCAGCAGGGGGGCGTCTTCGACGCGGGCCAGGCGAATGTTCAGGGGCATGATGGCAACTGTGCAGGGTAAAGCTGCAGTGTCGTCAATCGTCGGCCGATCCGCAACAGGTGGGCCTTTTGGCACTTTTGGACTAACGCCAGAAACGTACTAGCGACCGCTTCGCGCTCGATCGCTGGCAAGCCAGCTCCCACAGGAGTTGTGGTGTGCAACATCCCTGTGAGGGCTGGCTTGCCAGCGATGGGCTGCAAAGCAGCCCCAGTTTTTTACTCTCTAACAACCACAAAAATCATAATTTCGCGTTTTCCCGCGCGCTCCCAGAATGCGCCCTACACCCTCCCACGGCTACCCGCGTGGGACAACTCAGTAGGGCGCAGACATGACAACCCATAAAACCAAGATCGATACGCTTGTAGTTGGCGCCGGGCAAGCCGGTGTGGCCATGAGTGAACACCTGAGCCGCCTGGGCGTGCCGCACCTGGTGCTGGAACGCAAGCGCATTGCCGAAGCCTGGCGCACCGGCCGCTGGGATTCGCTGGTGGCCAACGGCCCGGCCTGGCACGACCGCTTCCCGGGCCTGGAATTCGAGGGCCTGGACCCGGATGCCTTCGCCGGCAAGGACCAGGTTGCCGATTACTTCGAAGCCTACGCCCGTAAGTTCAACGCGCCGATCCGCACCGGCGTCGATGTCACCCAGGTCGTGCGCAACAGCGATCGCCCGGGGTTCACCGTGCAAACCAGCGACGGGGTGATCGAAGCCCAGCAGGTGGTGGTCGCCACCGGCCCGTTCCAGCGCCCGGTGATCCCGCCGATTGCCGCGCAACAGTCGAGCGTGCTGCAGATCCACTCGGCCGCGTACCGCAACCCGCAGCAGCTGCCTGAAGGGGCGGTGCTGGTGGTCGGTGCCGGCTCCTCGGGGGTGCAGATCGCCGATGAACTGCAACGCGCCGGCAAGCAGGTGTACCTCTCGGTCGGTGCCCACGACCGGCCGCCACGGGCCTACCGCAACCGTGATTTCTGCTGGTGGCTGGGCGTGCTCGGCGAGTGGGATGCCGAGACCATGCAGCCGGGCAAGGAGCACGTGACCATCGCCGTCAGCGGTGCGCGCGGCGGCCATACGGTCGATTTTCGCAGGCTGGCGCAGCAGGGCATGACCCTGGTCGGCCTGACCAAGGGCTTTGACAATGGCGTGGTCAGTTTCGAGGCGAACCTGGCCGAGAACATCGCCCGCGGTGACGAAAACTACCTGGCGCTGCTCGATGCCGCCGACGCCTATATCGCCCGCAATGGCCTCGACCTGCCGCAAGAGCCGCAAGCGCGGGAGATTCTCCCCGACCCGCAGTGCCTGACCCAGCCGATTCTCGAACTCGACCTGGCCAAGGCCGGCGTCAGCACCATCATCTGGGCCACCGGCTATTCGGTGGACTACAGCTGGTTGCAGGTCGACGCCTTCAAAGACAACGGCAAGCCCCGCCACCAGCGCGGCGTGTCCAGCGAGCCGGGGGTCTATTTCGTCGGCCTGCCATGGTTGTCGCGGCGCGGCTCGGCGTTTATCTGGGGCGTGTGGCACGACGCCAAGCACATCGCCGAGCACATTGCCAAGCAACGCACCTACCTCAATTACCGCGACGCCGCGCAACGCCAAGCCGAGCGCGAAGCGTCCAGCCAACCTGCCAGCCTGATCGGAGCCCGTTGATGCCTACTCATACCCGTATTCGCATGTTCAACACCAAAGACACCTACCCCAACCAGACCCTGGACAACGACCTGTGCCAGGCCGTGCGTGCCGGCAACACCGTGTATGTGCGGGGCCAGGTGGGCACCGACTTCAATGGCCAATTGGTCGGCCTCGGTGATCCACGGGCCCAGGCCGAGCAGGCCATGCGCAACGTCAAGCAGTTGCTGGAGGAGGCCGGTAGCGACCTCAGTCATATCGTCAAGACCACCACCTACCTGATCGACCCGCGCTACCGCGAGCCGGTGTACCAGGAGGTCGGCAAATGGCTCAAGGGCGTGTTTCCGATCTCCACGGGCCTGGTGGTCAGCGCCCTCGGCCAGCCGCAGTGGCTGATGGAAATCGACGTGATTGCGGTCATCCCCGAATAAGGAGCGTGCCATGACCTTTTCCATCGTTGGCCGCTGCGCCGACACCGGCCAACTGGGCATTGCCATCAGCTCATCGAGCATCGCCGTCGGCGCCCGCTGCCCGTGGCTGCGCAGCGGCGTCGGTGCGGTGTCGAGCCAGAACATCACCTTGCCGGCCCTCGGCCCGCAGATACTCGACGGCCTCGATGAAGGCCTGGCGCCGCACCAGGCCCTGGACCGGGCCTTGACCCGCAACGGTTACAGCCAATACCGCCAGGTGGCGGTGATCGATGCCCAGGGGCGCACGGCGCTGTTCAGCGGCAACCATGCGTTGGGCATCCACAATGCCGTGGCCGGTGAGCAATGCGTGGCGGCGGGCAACCTGTTGGCCAGCAGTGCGGTGATCGAGCGCATGGTCGAGGCTTTCGAGAACAGCGAGGGCTGCCTGGCCGCCCGCTTGCTGAGCGCGCTGCAGGCCGGCCAGGACGCCGGCGGCGAAGCCGGGGTGGTGCATTCGGCGGCGCTGTCGGTGGTCGGCGAGCTGCTCTGGCCGATCGTCGACCTGCGCGTGGACTGGGCCGAGGAAAACCCCATTGGCGAGCTGAACACACTCTGGACCGCTTACCAGCCGCAGTTGCAGGACTACCTGACCCGCGCCCTCAACCCGACCCTGGCGCCGAGCTACGGAGTGCCGGGCGATGAGTGAGCTGCGCAGTCGTGCCTTGTTGGCCAGGCTGATCGGCTTTGCCACGGTCAGTCGCGATTCGAACCTGGCCTTGATCGAGTTCGTCCGCGACTACCTGCACGGCCTGGGGGTGAGCTGCGAGCTGATCTACAACGACGAACGGACCAAGGCCAACCTGCTGGCCAGCATCGGCCCGGCAGTGGCGGGCGGGGTGGTGCTGTCGGGGCATACCGACGTAGTGCCGGTGGACGGCCAGGCGTGGACGGTTGAGCCGTTCAGCCTCACCGAGCGCGACGGCAAGCTGTACGGCCGTGGCACCGCCGACATGAAAGGCTACCTGGCTTCGGTGCTGGCGGCGGTGCCGGTGTTTCTCGCCAGCCCCCTGCGCCGGCCGGTGCACCTGGCGTTCTCCTATGACGAGGAGGTCGGTTGCCTGGGCGTGCGCAGCCTGCTGGACGTGCTGCCCCAGCGCATCCCGCAACCGGCGCTGTGCCTGATCGGCGAACCCACCGAGCTCAAACCGGTGCTCGGCCACAAGGGCAAGCTGGCCATGCGCTGCCACGTACACGGTGCGCCGTGTCATTCGGCCTATGCGCCGTATGGCGTCAACGCCATCGAGCAGGCGGCGCGCTTGATCGGCCGCCTGGGCGACATCGGCCAGCGCCTGGCGGCGCCGGAGCATCATGATGCGCGCTTCGATCCGGCGTTCTCCACCGTGCAGGTTGGGGTGATCCACGGCGGCACGGCGCTGAACATCGTCCCGGCCACTTGCCGCTTCGACTTTGAGGTGCGCGCCTTGCCGGCCTTCGAGCCGCAGGCGGTGGTGGACGAGCTGCAACGTTATGCGCAGCAAACGCTGCTGCCGGCCATGCAGGCGGTCAAGGCCGACACGGCGATTCGCTTCGAGCCGCTGTCCGCTTACCCGGGCCTGGCCACCGCGCCTGAGAGCGCGGCGGCGCAACTGGTTGCGCAGCTGTGCGGCAGCGACGCCTTCAGCACCGTGGCCTTTGGCACCGAAGGCGGCTTGTTCGACCAGGCCGGGATCCCGGCCGTGGTGTGCGGGCCGGGCAGCATGGACCAGGGTCACAAGCCGGATGAATTCGTCAGCGTCGAACAGATGGCGGCCTGTGACCGCCTGATGGACCGTTTGGCCGAATACCTCTCCAACAACGGATAACAATAAGGAGTCTGCGGTGAAAAACTGCAACGAGTGGACAACCCTGGCGCAACAGCAGCGCCTGATCGACAGCGCGTTTATCGACGGCGAGGCCTGTCAAGCGCGCAGCGGGGCGCGATTCGATGTCATCAACCCGGCCACCGGCAAGCTACTGGCCCAGGTTGCAGCCTGCGGCCAGGTCGAGGTCGACCAGGCCGTGCACAGTGCTCGCCAGGCGTTCGAGCAAGGCTCCTGGGCGAAGAGGGCACCGACCGAGCGTAAGGCCGTGCTGCTGCGCCTGGCGCAATTGATGCTCGAACACCGCGATGAGCTGGCATTGCTCGACTCGCTGAGCATGGGCAAGCCGGTGATGGATGCCTGGAACATCGACGTGCCGGGCGCCGCCCATGTGTTTGCCTGGTACGGCGAAAGCCTCGACAAACTCTACGATCAGGTGGCGCCGACCGCCAGCAATGCCCTGGCGACCATCACCCGCGTGCCGCTGGGGGTGATCGGCGCCGTGGTGCCGTGGAACTTCCCGCTGGACATGGCCGCCTGGAAGCTTGCCCCGGCATTGGCCGCGGGCAATAGCGTGGTGCTCAAACCGGCCGAGCAATCGCCGTTCTCGGCGCTGCGCCTGGCCGAGCTGGCGATTGAAGCGGGCATTCCCAGGGGCGTGCTCAACGTCGTGCCGGGCCTGGGCGAGGAGGCTGGTCGCGCTCTGGGCCTGCACACGGACGTCGATGCCCTGGCGTTCACCGGCTCCACCGAGGTCGGCAAGTACTTCATGCAGTACGCCGCGCAGTCGAACCTCAAGCAGGTGTGGCTCGAATGCGGTGGCAAGAGCCCGAACCTGGTGTTTGCCGACTGCCAGGACCTGGACCTGGCGGCCGAGAAAGCCGCGTTCGGGATCTTCTTCAACCAGGGCGAAGTCTGCTCGGCCAATTCGCGCCTGCTGGTGCAGCGCTCGATCGCCGATGCGTTCATTGCGCGTCTGATCGACAAGGCGCGCCAGTGGCAGCCGGGCAATCCGCTGAACCCGGCGAGCCGCGCCGGGGCCATCGTCGACAGCCGCCAGGCGCAGCGGATCATGCATTACATCGAGCAGGCCCAGGCCGAGGGCGCGCAGCTGGTGTGTGGTGGTCGGCAGTTGAGTTTCGACGGCTCCGGCAACTTCATCGAGCCGACGATCTTTACCGGCGTAACCGCTGAAATGACCCTGGCCCGCGAAGAGGTCTTCGGCCCGGTGCTGGCGGTCAGCGTGTTCGATGACGAAGACCAGGCAGTGGCCATGGCCAATGACCATATCTATGGCTTGGCGGCTTCGCTGTGGACCGACGACCTTAACCGTGCCCACCGCGTCGCCCGGCGGCTGAATGCCGGCACGGTGTCGGTCAATACCGTCGATGCCCTGGATGTGACCGTGCCCTTTGGTGGCGGCAAGCAGTCGGGTTTTGGCCGCGACCTGTCACTGCATTCGTTCGACAAGTACACGCAGCTTAAAACCACCTGGATTCAGCTGCGTGGCTGAAGGCCTGTGGGAGCTGGCTTGCCAGCGATGAGGCCAGCACAGGCAACAACTCTGTTCTTCCAATAACAACAACTCGGAGCAACCGATGAACAGCAATGCAAGCGTGCAAACCGGCGCCCTGGCGCCGCCTGCAAGTCGCAAGAAACTCGGCCTCACTGCGCTGTTGGCGGTGGCTATCGGCCTGGTGGTGTCCCAGGGCGTCATGGTGCTGATGCTGCAAGGCGTCGGCATCGCCGGCCTGGGCTTTATCGTGCCCCTGGGCCTGGCCTATCTGCTGGCCCTGAGCTACGCCTGTTCGTTCTCGGAGCTGGCACTGATGATCCCCCGCGCCGGCAGCCTGAGCAGCTACACCGAAGTCGCCATCGGTCAGTTCCCGGCGATCCTGGCGACCTTCTCCGGCTATGTGGTGGTGGCGATGTTCGCCCTGTCGGCCGAGCTGTTGCTGATGGAGTTCATCATCGACAAGGTCTACCCGCACGCCATGCCGCCCTTGACCGTGGCCCTCGGGGTGCTGGCGCTGTTCACCGTGCTCAACCTGTTCAACATCGACATCTTCGCCCGCCTGCAAACGGTGCTGGCGGTGGTGATGACCGTGGTGTTGCTGGTGATGGGCCTGAGCGCGATGAACAGCGATATCGTCGCGCCCAACCCGGCGCTGTTCGACAGTGCCCACTGGAACCCGCTGGGCCTGGGGGTGATCGCCCTGACGGCGATGGCGGTGTGGGGCTTTGTCGGCGCCGAGTTCGTCTGCCCGCTGGTAGAAGAAACCCGCCGTCCGGAGCGCAACATCCCGGGGTCGATGATGCTCGGCCTGACCATCATCTTCGTGATCATCAGCCTGTACGGCCTGGGTGCCTTGCTCACCGTGCCGCAGGCGGAACTGGCCAGCAACGGCCTGCCGCACTACCTGTTCGCCACCACGGTGTTCGGTGAGGCCGGCAAGGTGTTCCTGGTCACCGCCGCGATTACCGCCACCTGCAGCACCCTCAACAGCTCGCTGGCGGCGATCCCGCGCATGCTCTTGGGCATGGCCCGCAACGGCCAGGCCTTTGGCGTGTTCAAGCGCCAGGGCAAGCGCACCGGTGCGCCCTGGGTGGCAGTGCTGTTCATCGCTGCGGTCACCGGCCTGCCGTTGCTGCTGATGCACGACCATGCCGATGCGATCAACCAGCTGCTGTTGTCCGCCGCCCTGGCCTGGTTGCTGGCCTACATCATCACCCACGTCAACGTCATCGCTCTGCGCCGGCGTTACCCGCAGGTGGCGCGGCCGTTCCGCACGCCGTTCTACCCGTTGCCGCAGCTGTTCGGCATCGCCGGCATGCTGTTTGCGATCTGGAACGTCTCGCCGAGCCCGGACATGACCTTTTCGATTTTTGCCTACGCAGGCCTGGTGCTGCTGATCGTCTCGATCATCGCCGTGCTGTGGATCAAGGGTGTGATGGGCAAGCCACTGTTCAAGCCGGAGCCGCTAGAGCGCGCACTCGGCACTCAACACGATAAAAACCCGCAAGGAGACTCGCAATGACCGCTCAAGAGAAACCTGTCCGTAGCACCGGTGATTACCAGGCAGCGGACGCCGCGCACCACATTCATGCCTTTCTTGACCAGAAGGCACTGAACGCCGAAGGCCCACGGGTGATCGTCCGTGGCCAAGGCCTGGCCTTGTGGGACAACGACGGCAAACGCTACCTGGACGGCATGTCGGGGCTGTGGTGCACCAACCTCGGCTATGGCCGCAAGGACCTGGCCGCGGCCGCCAGCCAGCAGCTTGAGCAACTGCCGTACTACAACATGTTCTTCCACACCACCCACCCGGCGGTGGTCGAGCTGTCCGAGCTGCTGTTCAGCCTGTTGCCGGCGCACTACAGCCACGCGATCTACACCAACTCCGGCTCCGAAGCCAACGAGGTGCTGATCCGTACCGTGCGCCGCTACTGGCAGATCCTCGGCCAGCCGCAGAAGAAGATCATGATCGGCCGCTGGAACGGCTACCACGGCTCGACCCTGGGCGCTACGGCGCTGGGCGGGATGAAGTTCATGCACGACATGGGCGGGGTGATCCCCGATGTTGCACACATCGACGAGCCGTACTGGTTCGCCCACGAAGGCGACCTGACCCCGGCCGAATTCGGCCTGCGCGCGGCGCGCCAGCTGGAAGAAAAGATCCTCGAACTGGGTGCCGAGAACGTTGCGGCCTTCGTTGCCGAGCCGTTCCAGGGCGCTGGCGGCATGATCTTCCCGCCCGAAAGCTACTGGCCGGAAATCCAGCGCATCTGCCGTCAATACGACGTGCTGCTGTGCGCCGATGAGGTGATCGGTGGCTTTGGCCGGACCGGCGAGTGGTTCGCCCACCAGCACTTTGGTTTCGAGCCCGACACCCTGTCGATCGCCAAGGGCCTGACCAGCGGCTACATCCCCATGGGCGGCCTGATCCTCTCCAAGCGCATGGCGCAAGTGCTGGTGGAGCAGGGCGGGGTGTTCGCCCACGGCCTGACCTATTCCGGCCACCCGGTGGCGGCCGCGGTGGCGATTGCCAACCTCAAGGCCTTGCGCGACGAAGGCATCGTCAGCCGGGTCAAGCAGCAGACCGGCCCGTACCTGCAGCGCTGCCTGCGTGAGGTGTTCGGCAACCACCCATTGATTGGCGAGGTGCAGGGCACCGGCCTGGTTGCCGCCTTGCAGTTCGCCGAAGACAAGGCCAGCCGCAAGCGCTTCGCCAACGAAAACGACATGGCCTGGCGTTGCCGCACCCTCGGTTTTGAAGAAGGCCTGATCATCCGCTCGACCCTGGGCCGAATGATCATGGCCCCGGCCCTGGTGGCCAGCCACGCCGACATCGATGAACTGGTCGACAAGACCCGTACCGCCGTAGACCGTACCGCCCGCGAATTCGGTCGCCTGTAAGCCCACAAGCGGCCGGCGCGTGCGGGCGCGTCGGCCTATTAGAGGAACCGCTTCATGTCCAGATCCTTGCGTTGCTGTGTTCCCTTTGCCCTGGTTTTGCTGTGCAGTGCCGTGTCGGCTGCGCCGCAGAACCTCACCGTCATCTCTTTTGGCGGTGCCACCAAGCAGGCCCAGGACAAGGCCTACTTCCAACCTTTCAACGCCAGCGGTGCAGGACGCGTGGTTGCCGGCGAGTACAACGGTGAGCTGTCGAAGATCAAGGCCATGGTCGATGTCGGCCATACCAGCTGGGATGTGGTCGAAGTCGAAAGCCCGGAGCTGCTGCGCGGCTGCGACGAGGGCCTGTTCGAACGCCTCGATCCGGCGCGCTTCGGCGACCCGGCGCAGTTCGTGCCGGGTACCCTGAGTGAATGCGGGGTGGCCACCTATGTGTGGTCGATGGTCATGGCCTACGACAACGGCAAGCTGGCCAGGGCGCCGAGCTCCTGGGCGGACTTCTGGAACGTTGCCGACTTCCCTGGCAAGCGCGGCTTGCGCAAGGGCGCCAAGTACACCCTGGAAATCGCCTTGCTCGCCGACGGCGTCAAGCCCGAGCAGTTGTATCAAGTGCTCGGCACCGCCGAGGGCGTCAGCCGCGCCTTTGCCAAGCTGGACCAGATCAAAGGCAATATCCAGTGGTGGGAAGCCGGCGCGCAACCGGCGCAGTGGCTGATCGCCGGTGACGTGGTCATGAGCGCGGCCTACAACGGCCGGATCGCCTCGGCGCAGAAGGAGGGCATGAAGCTCAGCATCGTCTGGCCGCAGAGCCTGTACGACCCGGAGTACTGGGCGGTGGTCAAGGGCACGCCGAACAAAGCGTTGGCCGAGGATTTCATTGCCTTTGCCAGCCAGCCACAGACCCAGAAGGTGTTCTCCGAGCAGATCCCTTACGGGCCGGTACATCGCGAGGCGTTGAAGCTGTTGCCTGCGACTGTCCAGCAGCAGTTGCCGACCGCTGCAGCCAACCTGGCCGGGGCGCGGGCGGTGGATGCCGAGTTCTGGGTGGACCATGGCGAGGAACTGGAGCAGCGTTTCAACGCCTGGGCGGCGCGCTGAGTTCATCGCGGGCAAGCCCGCTCCCACAGATAATGTGGGAGCGGGCTTGCCCCGCGATGCTGTTGAACCCTAAGCCAGCCACGCGGCAAACTGCTCCTTGCAGTAATCGACAAACAGCTGCGCAGGCTTGGTCAGTTGCGCACGCTTGAGCCAGCCAGCCACCAGCGCCGATCCGGTGACATCTTCGGCAATCTCCACGCAGACCACCTCCTGGCCGTCATAGGTGCTATGGCCATGGGGCTTGGTCACCAGCAGGGCAAAGCCAAAGCCCTGGCCCACCATGCCGCGCACCATCTCGATCGATGGCGAGCTGAAGACGATGTTGGGGCTCAGTTGCAGCTCTTCGAAAATACTCACGAAATAGGTTCGGCTGGGCTGCACGTCGAGGAGGATCATTGGCTCCAGGGCCAGGTCACGGATCGACACCTGGGCCTGCCCGGCAAAGCGATGGCCGGCCGGCACCAGCGCATAGGGGCGCTGCGGGGCGGTCAGGGCTTCGACTTCGATGGTGCTGTCCAAATCGTGCTCATAGAAGATCGCCAGGTCGAAACGCCCGCCGGTCAGGCCTTGCACCAGTTCCTGCTGCTCGCCGTCCTGCAGGCGGATCTCCACGCCCGGGAAGCGCTGGCGAAAGCCGGCGATCAGGCGCGGCAGGTAGAGCGGGGCGACGGTCTCGAAGCAGCCGATGTCGATCTGGCCACAGACCACGTCATTGTCGGCCAGGGCGTTCTGTTCGAACTCGCGGGCCATGCGCAGCAGTTCCTGGGCCTTGCGGTAGAAGCGTGCACCACTTGGGGTCAGTGAAACGCCCTGGGCGTGATGGCGGATGAACAGCTGTACGCCGAAGCTGTCTTCCAGGCCCTTGATCGCCGTGGAGATCGACGGCTGGGCGATGTACAGCTTGCGCGACGCCTCGGCGACGCTGCCGCATTCAACGGTGGTGACGAAGTACTTCAACTGACGCAAGGTATAGGACGCCACAGTGCACCTCTGGCTGATTATTTTGCTACACGATACCCCTTGATCAGCTGGGTGCTGCAGCGGATTTTACTTGCCACTGGGCATATTTTTGCGGGCCTGCCGTTGATCGCCTGGACGGCACTGCAGGCACTCAAAACACCTCGAAACTGTACGGTGCGCATACTTTTGCGCCGCTATTGCGAGGTAGTTGTCATGAGCCAGCCACGTCCCGAAAGTGATCCCCTCTGGAAGGATCCACTTAACAACCCGCAGCGCGAACATGACCCGGTCAGTGACCCCAACGTAGCAGATGACCGGCAACGGCGCGACCCGTCCCAGGACATCGAGCGCATGCCCGATGCCCCGTCGCTGGACGACCCCCTGCCCAAGCCTGATCAGCCCACCCCGCTGTCGGACGATCGCCGTTAATCGGCCGTGAGCTCATGCACTTGCCAACGCACCGAGCTCACGCCTTTTTCCAGACTCACCCGGCTGACCAGGCGTTCAAGCTGGGTGGGCGCATCGGGGCTGCCCATCAGTTCGGCGCGCACTTCCAGCTTGGCCGGGTTGGCCAGGTCTTCACTGTGCAGCGACTGCAGGCGCAGACCGCCGTTGCCGAAGCTGTGCAGCATCAGGCTGCGCACCTGGATCTCGTCCTCGGCGCGACAGGTGATGCGCACTTCAAAGCGCTGCTCGGCCTCGTTGGCCGGCAGCACGTCCTGATGATTCAGGCGCTGGGCGATGTCGCGCAGCAGGATATTGGCGCACAGCACCACGCAACTGCCCAGCGCGGCCTCCAGCAGCAGGCCCAGGCTGCACAGCACGCCAACGGCCGCGGTGCACCAGAGCGTGGCGGCGGTGTTCAGGCCGCGCACGTTGAGGCCGTCGCGCATGATCACGCCACCGCCGAGAAAGCCGATGCCCGAGACCACATACGCGGCAACGCGCGAGGCATCGGTCGCGGCCATGCCCGGCACCGCCTGGGTCATCAGCACGAACAGGCAGGCGCCGGTGCTGACCAGCGCGTTGGTGCGCAGGCCGGTCAGGCGCTGACGCAGTTGACGCTCGGCGCCGATCAGCGCCCCGAGTACCAGCGCGACGGTGACGCGCAGCAGAAATACTTTCCAATCCATAGCAAACCTCGAATCCACGGCAATGCGTCGCTTTGGCATCGACCCCAAAGGTGATACTCGTGAACAAAGAGAATGCGCAGGGCCACGAACCTTCAACACCATTGAAGGTGCCAGGTGTGCGGGAGGGAGAATGAGGATTTGTCATCCGCAAGGGATGCGAATCGCCACTAACCGCCATGTTCGGCGTGCCAGTGGCAGAAGCAACCTGCTGAACTAGCGCGCCGTGTGGACCTGTCGCAATCGACCAGAGCTACTGTCCAATGCAGGACTCCTGTGTAGGCATGCAAAAATGCGGGCGAGAAACTAACCCTCGGGCCTGGCAGGGTCAAGGGTAAAAACATGACATTTGTTGTTTGATAGCGGTTTATCGTTCCGGATTTGCAACGCTCTGGGTCATATCGTGGTCTTTCCCTGGAGCGCTTCTATGGCTAGTGTTCGCTGAAAGGACTTTCGAGAGACCGGTGTGCAACCATTGATCAATTACTGGCGGCTGGTGCTGCATCCGGGGGCAGATACGCTGCGCTTCGCCCTGCGGACCATCGTCGCCTGCCTGTTGACCTTGTACCTGGCGTTCATCTTTGACCTGGACCAACCCAAGTGGTCGATCATGGCGGTGTTCATCGTCAGCCAGCCGCTGGGCGGCATGACCTTGCAACGCAGCTTCGCTCAGGTGCTCGGCACCACCCTCGGGGCGGCGGTGGCGGTGCTGATCATGGCGCTGTTCCCGCAGGCGCCGTTGCCGTTCATCATCACCCTGGCGCTGTGGCTGGCCCTGTGTACCGCCGGCGGTACCTTGTTGCGTTACACCAGCTCGCATGCCTTCGTGCTCAGTGGTTTTACCGCCGTGGTGGTGGCGATGCTGGCGATCCCCGAGCAGGACAACACCTTGATGCTGGCCATTACCCGGGTCACCGAAACCCTGCTGGCGGTGGCCTGTGTGTGTGCGGTCAGCCTGCTCAGTGCGCGGCCGCAGGCGGTGGCCACGGGGTACTTTGCCAAGATCGACAACCTGATCAAACTCATGGCCAGCCATGCTGCGGCGGCGATTCGCGGTGAGCAAAGCGCTGCCGAGTTCACCAAGCGGCAGATGCAGATCCTTGGTGAGATCAGCGCCCTGGAAGGCCTGCGCCGGCACCTGTACTTCGATGCGCCGCATTTGCGCGGGGCCAACGGCCTGGTGCAGCTATTGGGCAACCAGTTGGTGCTGCTCAGCTCGCGGCTGACGGTTTTGCGTAACCAGAAGCTGATGATCGCCGAGCGTTGGCAGGGCAGTTACCCGGAGTTCATCAGCCGCCTGCTGGCCGATGAGCTGGCCTTTCTCGACCAGTTGGCGCAGCAGGGCCGTGCCTTGCCGGCACCGGCCCGTGAGCATTTCAGTGCCCTGCAGCGGCGCTTCGACCAGGCCGCGCTGCAAGCCGAGCAGCTGCAAAGCGACCTGCCAACCCCATTGCGCTCGCTGGCCTGGGCCTTGCGCTGGGAGCAAGCGCGGTTGCTTGAACAGCTGGGGGAAATGCTCGAACTCAGCGATGCCATTCAGGAAGGCCGTGCCGGCGACTGCCTGTACCGCCAAGGGCGCACCAACCCTTTGCACCTGGACTGGCGCCTGGCGGCAATGAATGCCAGCCGCGCCTTTATCGCCCTGGTCGCTGCCGGGCTGATCTGGATCGAGACCGCCTGGGACGGCGCCCGCGCCGGAATGATCCTGGTAGGGATTCTGTGCTCGCTGATGGCGACCTTTCCGCGCCCGCTGATGGCCGCGCAGAACTACGCCCGTGGCCTGGGCCTGGCGCTGGTGGTGTCGGCGCTGTACCAGTTCTGGCTGATCCCGCAGGTGGTCGACTTCGAAATGCTCGCGCTGTTGCTGGTGCCGTTGCTCTATGTGGTGGCGGTAGGGTTGTCGGGGCCGATGACCGCGGGGATCGGCATGGGCCTGGGCCTGTCGAGCTTTTTGCTGTTCGGCCCGCAGAACATCGGCGCCTGGCAGAACACCGCGATGCAGTGGTTTGAATTCGCCGGTGCCTATGCCTGTGGCGCGGCGCTGTCATTGATGGTGTATGCGTGGATATTCCCGTTCAACCCGCAGTTGCGCATCGAACGGCTGTTTCGCGAAACCCGTGAACAGGTCTATGCCTTGCTCAAGGGCCCGGCCTCGGATGAACGCCAGTTCGCCTTCGAAAGTCGCATGGTCGACCGCCTGACCCTGATTATCGGCCTGCTGCCGGCCACAACGGATGCGCGTTCGCGGGCGCTGTTCGAGGTCAACCTGGCGTGCATGGCCCTGGGCGTGGCCTTGCGCCAGTTGCAGGAGCAGGGCAGGGTCAACCCGTTGCTGCCGGAGGCAATGCGCACCCAGCTTGAGCAGGTGTTGCGCAATACTGGCCGGTACATTGCCGGGCGTACTGCGGTGGTGCTGCCAACCTTGCTGCAGACCCTGCAGGACCTGGGTGAGCGCCTCGACAACCTGCACGGCGAACAGCTGCAGGCGCCGGCCGAACAGCTACGCTCGCTGTTCCGGATCCGTGTGGCCTTGCTGGTGATCGCCGGTTTCTTGCGTCACTACAGCTCTTATCTTCAACCTGCAGATGAAGGAGCCCCGGCCCTTGCCCATTGATTTCGAGATTGGCGGCGTCTACCTGCCACCGATTGCCCAGGCGTTGCTGCTGGCTATACCGCTGTTGATTGCCGTGCTCTGGCTGCTGCAAAAGCTGGGGGTCATGCAGCGGGTCTGGCATCCGGCCCTGTTTGAAGGCGCGTTGTACGCCTGCCTGTGCGCGTTGATCATCCTGTACATGGGGAGCTGAACCTTGAACAAACTTGTCGCCCAGGTCTCAACCCTGGTTGTGGTGGTGCTGGCGCTGGTGCTCGGCTGGTTTGCCTGGGAGCATTACACCCGCGCGCCCTGGACCCGTGATGCACGGGTGCGCGCCGACGTGGTGACGCTGTCGGCGGATGTCGCCGGGCGTATCGTCAGCCTCAAGGTGGCGGACAACCAGCACGTCGACAAGGGCGAGCTGCTGCTGGAGATCGATCCCGAGCGTTATGCCCTGGCGGTTGAGCATGCCCGCCGGGCCATCGAGGTGGCGCGGGCCAGCGAAGGCCTGGCCCAGGCGGCGATCATCTCCAGCCAGGCCCTGCTCAAGCAGCGCCAGAGTGAGGAACAACGGCGGCGCACCTTGAAGCAGGGCTTTGCCATCTCCGGTGAAGAATGGGAAAAATCCAGTACCGACGTTGCTGTGGCCCAGGCCGAACTGATGCGTGGCCAGGCCAACCTGAGCCTGGCCAGCGCCAACGTGCAACTGGCCAGCGCCGCCCTGACCCAGGCGGAACTGGACCTGCAACGCACGCGCATCTATGCGCCGGTCAGCGGTTATGTGACCAACCTGCTGACCCGCCAGGGGGATTACGCCACCGCCGGCGGGCCGCTGCTGGCGCTGGTCGATAGCGGCTCGTTCCATATCAGTGGCTACTTCGAGGAAACCAAGCTGCCGCGCATTCATCAGGGCAGCAAGGTAGACATCGCATTGATGAGCGGCGAGCGCTTCCAGGGCTGGGTGCAGAGCATCGCTTACGCCATCACCGACCGCGAAAACGCCCCCGGTAACCGCCTGCTGGCCAATATCAACCCCAGTTACACCTGGGTGAAACTGGCCCAGCGCATCCCGGTGCGCATTGAAATAGACCCGGCTTATGCCGGCAAGGCCAACCTGCGCGCCGGTACCACGGCGACAGTGACGGTGCGCGAGTAGGGCCGAGGTGGTAGGCTTTGCGGCGTTTTTGCCAACTCACGCGAACTTGAGCGCATGATCCTCAACCTTGTTGTATTTCTCTGCACCCTGACGGCCATGGAGGGCATCGGCTATCTGGCGCATCGCTACATCATGCATGGCTGGGGCTGGTTCCTGCATCGCTCGCACCATGAACCGCACCTGGGGGCGCTGGAAACCAACGATGTCTACCTCCTGGCCTTGGCCCTGATCGCCTTTGCCCTGGTCGCGCTGGGCAGGGCCGGGCATGCGCCGCTGCAGTGGGTGGGGGCGGGGGTGGCAGCGTTCGGGGTGATCTATGTGATCGTCCATGACGGCATCGTTCACCGGCACTGGCCGTTCCGGCCACGGCCGCGCAACCGTTACCTCAAGCGCCTGTACCGCGCGCATATGCTGCATCATGCGTTGAAGGGGCGGGACAACAACGTGTCGTTCGGCTTTCTCTACGCGCCGCCGCTGCGCAGGTTGAGGCAGCAGCTGCGGGCGCGGCAGCGCGGCTGAGATTTTCGCCGGCAAGGCCGGCTCCCACAGGGGATCTGTGCACGCCGGACCTGCCAGCGATCGAGCGCAATTTCATACAAGATTCCCACAGCCCAGTAGCAGTAGGCTGGCCAGGTTCCCTCCTCAAGGCCACCTGCCATGTCCGTATCCCCTCATCAGCGCCTGGAACAACTGGGCATCATTCTCACGCCGCCCAGCCCACCGGCCGCCGCCTATCTGCCGTGGGTGCAGAGTGGCAACCTGCTGTTCATCTCCGGTCATATCGCCAAACACAACGGCGCCCCCTGGGTTGGCCAGCTCGGCCGCGAACTGGACACCGCCAGCGGGCACCTCGCCGCGCGCAGGGTCGGCCTCGACCTGCTCGCGACCTTGTTCGCCGCCACCGGCGACTTGAACCGCGTGGCCAAAGTGGTCAAGCTGCTATGCCTGGTCAACAGCAGCAGTGACTACACCCAGCAGCATCTGGTCGCCGATGGCTGCTCTGAATTGTTCGAAGAAGTCTTCGGCGAGCGCGGCAGGCATGCCCGCAGCGCTTTCGGGGCCAGCCAGATTCCGCTGGGCGCCTGTGTCGAAATAGAACTGATCGTTGAATTGGCCAGTGGAGAAACCTTATGAGCCTGCACATCGAAACCCCGCTGGTGGCCTCACGCCCGTTGAGCCTGGCCAGCGGCCTGGACATCTGGCTGAAGCTCGATGCGCTGCAGCCGTCCGGCTCGTTCAAGTTGCGTGGCATCGGTGCCGCCTGTGAAGCCTATGCCAAGCAGGGCAAGCGCCGCTTCGTGTCGTCGTCGGGCGGCAATGCCGGCATCGCCGTGGCTGTTGCCGGGCGCATTCTGGGCCTGCCGGTGACGGTAGTGGTGCCAGAGACCACCACCGAGCGGGCCAAGCAACTGATTCGCCAGGAGCAGGCCGAGGTGATCGTGCACGGCAAGGCCTGGCACGAGGCCAATGCCCTGGCGCTGTCGCTGATGGGCGAGGACGACGCCTATATCCATCCGTTCGATGACCCGCTGCTGTGGCAGGGCCATGCGACCATGATCGACGAAGTCGCCGCCACCGGTTTCAAGCCCGATGCCGTGGTGGTCGCAGTCGGTGGCGGCGGCTTGCTGTCCGGCGTCTGTGAAGGCTTGGCGCGCAACGGCTGGGGCCAGGTGCCGGTGTTTGCCGTCGAGACCGCCGGCGCCGCCTCGCTGGCAGCCTGCATGGCGCGCAAGCAACTGGTGGCGCTCGATAGCATCAATACCGTTGCGACCTCGCTGGCGGCCAAACAGGTGTGCCAGCGGGCGTTCGAGTGGAGCCAGCAGCGACCGGTGTACAGCCATGTGGTCAGTGATCAGGCGGCGCTGGAGGCCTGCGAGCAGTTCCTGCTGGACCAACGCATCCTGGTCGAGCCCGCCTGCGGTGCAGCCCTGGCCCTGGCATATGCGCCAACGGCAGCACTCAAGCAGCACCAGAAAGTGCTGGTGATCGTCTGTGGTGGCGTGACCGCGACCCTCGACCAGATCCGCCAATGGCGGGCGGCCTGCTAGTTGGATAGCGTCGTCCACCAGGCCCCCGGGCATCCAGGCGTGCGCCTGATCGATGCCCGCTACCAGCAATTTGCCTTTCCCCGGCATTTTCACCTGGAGTACCACATCGGCCTGATCGTCACCGGCCAGCAGCGTTACGCCGCCGGCGGCACGCGCCAGCTGGCCGGGGCAGGGGACATCCTGCTGATGGCGCCGGAGCATGTGCACGATGGCGCCAGTGCCGATGACCAAGGCTACAGTATCCGCATCCTGACCCTGGACCCTGCCTGGCTGGCCGAGGTCAGCCGTGACCTGAGCGACGGCCGCCAGGGCCTGCCCAGTCTCAATGCCTTGCAGCTGCGCCACCCGCAACTGCAGCAGCTGCTCGACGGCCTGCACCGGCAACGCGACCCGCTGGCGTTCCAGAGCCAGCTTTGGGAGGCCCTGGCACTGTTGCTCGGGCTGGGTTCGACGCTCAAGGTCGGCGAACACGGCCAGGGTTTCGATCCGCTGCGTTGGCGGCAACTGCGTGATTGGCTGGAGTCGCGCCTGGACCTGCCGCCAAGCCTGGAAGAGATGGCCGCCTTCACCGGCCTCAGCCCCTGGCAACTGCTGCGCCGCTTTCGCAACCATTGCGGCCTGCCGCCGCAGCAATGGCTGACCCAGCTGCGCCTGGAGCGGGCCCTGCCCAGGGTACTGGCCGGCCAGCCGTTAAGTGCCATCGCCCTGGACCTGGGCTTCTACGACCAGGCCCATTTCAGCCGGCTGTTCCGCCGCACCTATGGCGCGCCGCCGCGCGGCCTGGCGCAGGGTAAAGCCCCCCGCCAATAATGGCTAGTTGACATGTGCGCGCCAGGACTGAACTATACCCCGCTTCGCTCGGCGCCAGACGCCACCTCTCGGAACTTCTTTTGCGTCGATAACTTCCCGCTCTTCGGGAGGCACCCGCTGTCTATGGAATGAGTATGCGTACACTGCTAACCGGACTTACTTTCTGCCTGGTAATCCTTGCCTCTCTGGCCAGCGCGGCACCCGCGGCTAATCAGAACCAGACCCAAGCGCTTCAAGAGCAGGTGCGCACACTGCAAAACGAGGCGATCATCCTCAAGAGCGTCATCGACAATCGCCTCGACGCGCAGGACAAGCGCATCGGTGATGTCGGCTTGTCCATTGCGGGCCAGGCCAACGCGATCGGGGAAATCTCGAACCTTTCCACACTGGTTGGCATCGGTATCACCGTGATCGTCGCAATCATTGCCACCATCGCCGGTCTGCTCGTGTACTTCACTGCCAAGAATCAAGCGGTCACCGAGGCCAAAGAGGCTGTTGAGCAGTGGCTTAAAGAGCATACCGAAAGCCTTCAAGACGAGATTAGTGCGCTCAAGGTTAAAGTCGCACAGGCCCATCGGGAAATTGATCAGCACACCTCCGATGCCAAGAATCACGCTGATGAGCTGAAACATTTCATCGAGGAAACCCGCAACAAGCATGATCAGGAAAACCAGAAGATTTTTTCTCGAGAGGGCCATAAAGACCACCTCTTGCAAAGCGCAAACGATGACAGAAGTGCCGTACTGCAAGTCAGCGAGGCATTGAAGTCTAAAGCGGAGAACGACTTCACCGCTGAAGACAACTATGCGCGCGGGCTCAGTGAACAGCTGGGTAAACACTACGAGTCGGCCTTGTATTGGTTCGATAAAGCGTTGGAGAAAGGGAAGGTCGAAGACATTTCACCAGAGCGCTTTGTCGATTTCCTCTTGAGGCGTGCGGAATCACTTTCAGAGTTGGGGCGTAGTGATGAAGAAATTGCCGTATACGATGAAATTGATCGTTTGTACGGGGATGCCGAGGGGGCGTGGCGAGCACAGGTTGCCAGCGCACTGGTCAACAAAGGTATAACGCTTGCGCAACTCGGTCGCCGGCAAGAAGAAATCGCTGTTTATGACCGTGTCGATCAACGCTATCGCGGCGATTCCGATCCCCATGTGCGCGAGCAGGTCGCCAGGGCGCTGGTTAACAAAGCCTCCAGCCTTGATTGGCTTAACCGCAGCGATGAGGAGATCAGTGTGTATGAAGAAATTGATCGACGCTTCGGCCAGGATAATAACGATGCGTTGCGTGCACTGGTTGCCACCGCACTGTTCAACAAGGCACTGACCTTGGGCCAGGTTGAGCGCAGTGACGAAGAAATCGCCACCTATGAAGTGATCAACCAGCGGTACGGCAGTGACGATAATCCTAACCTGCGTGAGCGTGTTGCCCGTTCCCTCTATAACAAAGCGATTGTTCTAGGGCAGCGCGGCGACAGTGAAGAAGAACTCAAGACCTATGACCTGATTGACCAGCGATATGGCCGGGACAATAGCCCTGAAATACGTGAACAGGTCGCCACGGCATTGGCCAGCAAAGCCTATCGACTGAACCAGTTAGGTCGCGGCGAAGAGGCAATTGCCATCTACCAGGACGTGGATCATCGATACAGTAACGACAAGGCGATCCCTGTGCGCATCGCGGTTGCCAAGGCATTGATTTCCAAAGGTGCAAGGCTCAATGAACAGGGACGCATTGAAGAGGCTATCAACGCCTACGCATTGGTCGAAGAGCGTTACGGCAAGGATGAAAACGTTGAGCTTCGCGAGCGCGTGGCGGTGGCCCTGGTCAACAAAGGTGTCATGCTTGGTAAGAAGGGATCCAGTACTGATGAGATCGCAGCCTATGACGAGGCCATCCGGCGCTACGATCAAGACACCACGCTCGGGCTTCGTGAGCAGGTTGCCAAAGCGCTGTTGTTCAAAGGCATCACATTAAGCACGCTTCAGCGTAAGGACGAGGCCATTGCCCTTTACGAAGACATTGAGCGTCGATTTGGCAACGACACCGATAGCAGTGAGCTATTGCACACTATCGTCGCCCGGGCAGCCTCGCTCAAACAGCACTTGACCCAGCGTTGAAACCGGCTGCTTCAGCGCTGTGTTAGCCTTGAAGCAGCGGGCTTGTCTGTTATTGGTCAGCCACCTCACCGACACTGATATGCTCGCGAGCGCGGCTCACCCACCAGCCAAACCCAGCCGCGGTAAAGAACATGATCAAACTGTAAATCGCCGCCGGTATCGCCATGGTCGAGTTGTTCAGCAGGGTAGGGCTCAGCGCCAGGGCAATCGCCAAGGTGCCGTTGTGAATGCCGATCTCCATGCCGATGGCAATCGCCTGACGTTTGGGAATGTTCAGCAGGCGCGGCAGCCAGTAGCCGATGCTCAGGCTCAACAGGTTGAACAACAGCGCGGCGCCGCCTACCACCGGGGCATAGTCGACGACGGTCTGCCAGTCCTTGACCATCGCCAGGACAATCGTAAATACCAGAAACAGTGCGGCAATGATTTTCATCGGCCGCTCCATGCGCGTTGCAAATCCCGGCGCCAGATAGCGAATCAGCATCCCCAGGGCCACCGGCACCAGGACGATGGCAAATACCTGCAGCACCTTGGCAAACTGCAGCGGGATGGCCTGGTCGGCGGCCATGAAGTGCGCCAGCGACAGGTTGACCAGCAGCGGCATGGTCAGGATCGCGATCAGCGAGTTGACCGCCGTCAGGGTCACGTTCAAGGCCACATCACCATGGGCCAGGTGGCTGAACAGGTTGGCAGTGGTGCCGCCCGGCGAGGCCGCCAGCAGCATCAGCCCGACCGCCAGCGCAGGCGCCAGGCCAAAGCCCTTGGCGATCAGAAAGCAGATCAACGGCAGCAGCAGGATCTGGCAGGCCAGGCCAATCAGCACGGGCCTGGGGAACTTCACCACCCGGGCAAAGTCGGCCAGGGTCAGGGTCAGCCCCAGACCGAGCATGATGAAGCCCAGGGCAATGGGCAGGAAGGCACTGAGCAAGGGCGATGCAGTCATGGCATAGACTCTTAAAAGGGGCGATGTACGCCAGTGTAGGAAAGGATTTCAATATCCATTACTTATCTTGCGGTTTATGCCCACCAGACAGTAGCATCGCCGCTTTTACCCCAGGACCCGATTCCCGATGCAGTTTCAGCCAGGCATTCTCGCCGCCCCCGTTCCCGCCCAGGCCCGCCACCTGTTTTTCACCTTGCACTCGCCAGCTGCGCTGTCGGGCGTGCTCGATGCGCTGCAGCAACAGGTCGATGGCAGCCGTGTGGTGGCCGGTTTCGGTGCGCCGCTGGTGCAGGCCCTGGGCCGCAGCATCGACGGCCTGCGCGAGTTTCCACGCCTGACTGCGGCGGTCGACAATCCCTGCACCCAGCACCACCTGTGGCTGTGGCTGCGCGGTGAAGACCGCGGCGACCTGTGGCTGCTCAGCCAGGACCTGGAACAACTGCTGGCCGCGGCGTTCACCCTGGCCGAGGCCACCGATGCCTTCCGCCACAAGAGCGGCCATGACCTGACCGGCTATGAAGATGGCACCGAGAACCCGGTGCAAGACGCCGCCATCGACGCCGCCATCCGCTCCAGCGACGTGCCGGGCCTGAACGGCTCGAGCTTTGCCGCCTTCCAGCTGTGGCGCCATGACCTGAATTGTTTCAAGGCATTGCCGCAAGCCGAGCAGGACGACATCATCGGCCGCCGCAAGGCCGACAACGAAGAACTCGACGACGCGCCGCAGTCGGCTCACGTCAAGCGCACCGCCCAGGAAAGCTTCGAGCCTGAGGCCTTTATCGTCCGTCGCTCGATGCCTTGGGCAGACGAGCGCGGCGCGGGCCTGGCCTTCCTCGCCTTCGGCCACTCCTTCGATGCCTTCGAAGTGCAGCTGCGACGCATGAGCGGCCTGGAAGACGGCGTGGTCGACGCCCTGTACCGCTTCAGCCGGCCGCTCACCGGCGGCTACTACTGGTGCCCGCCACTGGGCGAGCATGGCCTGGACTTGAGTGCTTTGCTCACGGGTTGAACACCCCTCCTTAAGGATGAAAGCATGACAATGACTGTCGCTTGCGCTCAAACCGTTGCCATTGCCCGGGACATTACGGGCAATGTGCAGCGTCATCTGCAGATGATGCAGTTGGCCGCCGAACAGGGCGTGCAGTTTCTGTTGTTCCCGGAACTGTCGCTGACCGGCTATGAGCTCGATGCCGCGTCCGACCTGGCCCTGGGCACGGACGACCCGCTGCTCGAGCCATTGCGCACCCTGGCCCGTCAACAGGCTATGTACAGCGTGGTCGGCGCGCCGGTGCGTGTGCCCGGCAGCGGCCAAGTGCTGCTGGCGGCGCTGATCTTTCGCCCCGACGGCAGTGTCGGTCTGTACAGCAAGCAGCATCTGCATCCTGGCGAGGACCTGGTGTTCAGCCCCGGCAGCGGTGGTGATCTGCTGCCACTGGGGGGCCAACGGCTGGCCCTGGCCATCTGCGCCGATGCCATGCAGCCCGGCCACCCGGCTCATGCTGCCAGGCTCGGTGCGGACATCTATGCGGCGGGGATGCTGATTTCCCACAGGGGCATCGTTGCCGAGAGCCAGCAGATGGCCGGTTATGCCGTCGAACACCAGATGATGGTGATGCTTGCCAACCATGGCGGCGAGACGGGTGGCTGGCAAGCGGCGGGGCAGAGTGCGATCTGGGCCAGGGATGGCGCACTGATCTGCAAGGCGGATGGGGCAGGGGAGTGCCTGGTGGTGGCTCGGCAGGACGGTGCCGGCGCGTGGGAAGGGACTGTGATCGGGCAGTAGATCGATTGCGGGTCAAGCCCCGCTCCCACAGTAGATAGGTGTACGTCGCACCTGTGGGAGCTGGCTTGCCAGCGATGAGGCCAGTCCAGCCAGCCCATCAGGTGTTGCCTGGATTACGACCGCTGCGCGCTCGATCGCGGGCAAGTCCCGCTCCCACAACAGCAGGCCACGCTGAATGTAAGAAAATTTTACGGACTTTTTACGAAGGCCCGTTACGCAGAAAGAGATACTGCCCTGGCATTTCTTCGAGACGTCTGACCGTGAGCCAAGCCGCAACCTCCGCAAACGCCCATTCCCCCGTAAAAACTTCGTCACTTAGCCTGTTGATCGCCGCCGCCGGCGTGGTCTATGGCGATATCGGCACCAGCCCGTTGTACACCCTCAAGGAGGTCTTCGCCGGCCATTATGGCGTGCAGGCCAACCATGACGGGGTGCTCGGCATCCTCTCGCTGGTGTTCTGGTCGCTGATCTGGGTGGTGACCATCAAGTACGTGCTGTTCGTGCTGCGCGCCGACAACCAGGGCGAAGGCGGGATCATGGCCCTGACCGCCCTGGCGCGGCGGGCTGCTGCGCCGTACCCGCGCTTGAGCCGGGTGCTGGTGCTGCTCGGGCTGTTTGGCGCAGCCTTGTTCTACGGCGACAGCATGATCACCCCGGCGATTTCCGTGCTGTCGGCGGTGGAGGGGTTGCAACTGGCCTTTGACGGCATCGACCACTGGGTGGTGCCCCTGGCGGTGGTGGTGCTGGTGGCGCTGTTTCTGATCCAGAAGCATGGCACCGCACGCATCGGTATCATTTTTGGCCCGGTCATGGTGCTGTGGTTCAGCGTGCTGGGCGCGCTGGGGGTGTACGGCATCGTCCAGCGCCCGGAAGTGCTGCTGGCGATGAACCCGGCCTGGGCGGTGAACTTCTTTATCGTCCACCCGGGCATGGGCGTGGCGATTCTTGGCGCGGTGGTGCTGGCCCTGACCGGTGCCGAGGCGCTGTATGCCGACATGGGCCACTTTGGCCGCAAGCCGATTGCCCGCGCCTGGATCCTGCTGGTGCTGCCGGGGCTGGTACTCAACTATTTCGGCCAGGGCGCGCTGATCCTCGGCAACCCCGAGGCGGTACGCAACCCGTTCTACCTGCTGGCTCCGGACTGGGCGCTGCTGCCGATGATCGCCCTGGCCACCCTGGCGACCATCATTGCCTCCCAGGCGGTGATCTCCGGCGCCTTCTCGCTGACCCGCCAGGCGATTCAACTGGGTTACGTGCCGCGCATGTTCATCCAGCACACCTCCAGCCAGGAACAGGGGCAGATCTACATCGGTACGGTGAACTGGGCGTTGATGGTCGGCGTGGTGTTGCTGGTGATCGGCTTCGAGTCGTCCGGCGCACTGGCGGCGGCCTATGGCGTGGCGGTGACCGGCACCATGCTGATTACCACCTTGCTGTCCTCGGCGGTGGTCTTGTTGCTGTGGAAGGCGCCGCGCTGGCTGGCGGTGCCGTTGTTGCTGGGCTTCTTGCTGGTCGACAGCCTGTACTTTGCCGCCAACGCACCGAAGATCTTCCAGGGCGGCGCGTTTCCGGTGATCGCCGGTACTGCCTTGTTCATCCTCATGACCACCTGGAAGCGCGGGCGCAAGATCATCGTCGAGCGCCTGGACGAGTCGGCCTTGCCGCTGCCGCTGTTCATCAGCAGCATCGCCGCGCAACCGCCGCACCGGGTGCGGGGTACTGCCGTGTTCCTCACCGCTCGGGCCGATGCCGTGCCCCATGCGTTGCTGCATAACTTGCTGCACAACCAGGTGCTGCATGAGCGGGTGGTGCTGCTCACCGTGGTCTCCCAGGACCGCCCGCGGGTACCGGCGGCGCAGCGCTTCGAAGTGCAGGGTTTTGGCGAAGGCTTTTATCGGGTCAACCTCAACTTCGGCTTCATCGAGGAGCCCGACGTACCGGCCGCGCTGCAACTGTGCCACCTCGAAGAGCTGGACTTCAGCCCGATGGTCACCACCTACTTCCTCAGCCGCGAGACGGTGATCCCGACCAAGCGCATCGGCATGGCGCGTTGGCGTGAGGCGCTGTTTGCGTTCCTGCTCAAGAACGCCAACAGCAACCTCAAGTACTTCAACCTGCCGCTTAACCGGGTGATCGAACTGGGCACCCAGGTCGAGATGTAACCCAGGCGCTACGCCGCGGCCGGTATGGCAACCGGGGCGGCGTTGCGCACCTGTCGTTGCAGGGCACTGGCGACGGCAAAACCGATCAGAGCCAGCAGCATCATGGCGATGAACACATAGTTGTAGCCTTGCTGGCCCGGGAAGTGGTCAAGGATTGCGCCGTAGCCGACATAGGCGAACATCCCCGGCGCATAGCCGATCAGGCAACCGATGCCGAAAGCGGAACCTGTAATGTGCGGGGCGATGCCGACTTCGCCCATCGGTGCCCAGAACACCCCGCGCATGGAAAACACGATAAAGGCGAACGACAGCGTCGCGGCCATGCCGGCATAGATGAAGCCCGGGCTCTTGGGGACCAGGAGGATGATCGCCATCATCGGTAGCAGTGCCAGGAACGCCCATTTCAGGTAGCGGCTGGGGCTCTTGAAGTGTTTGTCGGCGATGAAACCGCCCGCCGGCCCGCCGAAGATCTTAAGCATGTACTGGTTGATGATGCCGTAGGCACCGACCAGCGCCAGCGGCAGGCCATAGACTTCCTTCAGGTATGGGATGAAATAGGTCAGGCCGCAGTAGACGATGTAAACCATGAACACGTTGAAGCTGACCAGCCAGATAGCCGGGACCTTGATGGCTTGCATGAGGTTGGCCAGCGGGTTCTTGGCGCTGGTCTGGGCTGGCGCCTGATTGCCTTTGAGCAAAAACCAGGTCAGCACGCCGGCGGCGATATCGATCAAGGCGTAGAACAGGATCGCCGCTTTCAGGCCATGTTCGCCGCTGCCCAGGGCAATGAACACGCCCAGCGCGGAAAACGCCACCAGCGTATCGACGACGCCCCGGCCACCTTCCAGCAGGCCGAACATGCGCCCTTGTTCCTGGTCGTTGCCCAGGCCGCGAATGGCCTTGAGCAGCGCTGGCCAGTAGATGCAGTCGGCACAGACCGCGAGCAGGCAGAACACCACCATCAGGCTGCTGAACGGCGGGAAGGTGGCCAGGTACAGGCCCAGGGCGCCGGTACCGATCAGGCCCAGCGGGATCAGCTTGCGGGTATCGTAACGGTCGGCCAGCATGCCGCCGATCACGAACAACCCGGTGGCGATGATGGCGTTGGCGCTGAGCAGCAAGCCGATTTGCGTATGCGAAAGCCCCATGAAGTCCTGCATGGGGACGTAGAACGCGTCCTTGAGGTTGGCCAGCTTGTAGACGGTGCCGCCACCGAGGATCAGGACCAGGAATTTGAACCATTTGGCCTTGTCGTGCGCTGTCATTTTCTTATTCTCCAGGCGTGTTTGGTTGTGGCGTTCAAGGGGTGGCGCAGCTGGCCAGGGTCAGCTCGGCGAGGGTGCGCAGCTCGGCCAGCAGGGTTTTCACGTAGCTGACCTGGTTGTTGGCCCAGCGCTGCTCACCGGCCAGCATCTGTTCGAGGGTGAAGCCGGCGGGCAGGGGCGTGTCACTCATTTCCCGGTAGGCAATGAACGGATCGGCCGGCTCGTTGTGTTGACGGAAGGCCGGGGCGATGTAGTGGTTCTCCTGTTCGAGGATGAAGGCGATCACTTGCGCCTGCCGGTCCCCGAGCATCAGCAGCTCGAACAGCATGCGCGCGCCGGGTAGCTCGTCCTCGGCGCTGCCCTGAAGCACACCGTAGTGGCCAAAGCCCTGGTCTTCGGCCACCACCCGTACGCCCTTGAGGTGGCTCTGGCGAATATGCGGGGCGAGGTTGCGCAGGGCCTGCAGCGGTTGCTCGCAGGCATTGATCATGTTGCCGAAATCGAACAGGGCATTGAGGCGCGGATGGTTGGCCTGGCGCAGCAGCTGGGCAATTTCATCGCTCTTGAGCTCCTCGTGCTGCTCGAAGTCGAAGTGCAGGTCGTGGGCATCGGCTTGGTGGGCCAGGTACAGCAGGTCGCCACCGATCTGGTCCATCACCTGCGACAGCAAGCCTTCATAGCGCGAGTACACGCGAATGTTGCGGCTGCCGATGACCTTGGCCACGGCAACCACCGCATCGACGTCGGCCTTGCGCGTGCTGCTGATCTCCAGGTGCACGTCCAGTTGCAGGGCCCGGGCCTTTTCAGCAAAGGCGCACAACTGCGTAGTGTTCATTTGCGCCAGGCTGTTGTGCTCACCGTCGAGCATGTGCAGGCTCAGGCCGGCCAGTTCATGTCGATAGGCGAAGTCGAGCAGGTCGAACGGGGTGACGCGCCCGTGGGTGAGGTTGGTCAGCAGCGGGTAGGCGTGGGCAAACAGTCGCGCCTGGTCGAGGCGTTCAAGCAGGCGGGTGGCCAGCTCGCGGGTCAGCAGGGGTGCGTCAGCACCTTGCGCATTGTGGTTCAGCAACGTAGCGAAGCGTTTTTGTATTGTGTTCATTCGAGTCGTTCCTGGTGCGGGCACCGGTTTACCGGCGCGTTCTTTATCGCGCCGCCGAGGAACACTCGATAGATCCATTACCAATCAATTGATAAGGCCACTGCTCAGACCGGGTGGCCAATCGCCCTGAGGGCCTGCACCAGCGCCTCGACCTTGGCCTCGGCCTGATCCTGGGGCGTGCCGGCAAAGCCGAGCAGCAGCGCCGGTGGCAAGTAGCGCGTGAGGCAGTAGTCACTCAAGGCGTAGGTATGCACGCCATGCCCGGCCAACTGCCGGGCCAGTGCCTGGTCATCCAGCTGCGGCGGGAGCCAGGCAATCAGGTGCATGCCGGCTTCGACCGGGGCAACCTGCAAAAAGCCGCCCAGGCGCCGTTGCAGCACCTCCAGCAAGCACTGCTGGCGGGCCTGGTACAACGTCCGCATGCGGCGGATATGGCCAATGAAGTGGCCTTCACTCATGAAGTCGGCGGTCACTGCCTGCAACAGGGTCGGCGGGCTGCGGTCGAGCACCGCGCGCAAGGTGCAGAACGGTTCGACCAGTGCCGGGGGCAGAATCACGTAACCCAGGCGCAGGGAAGGGAACAGCACCTTGCTGAAGGTGCCGACGTAGATCACCCGGTCGCCTCGGTCCATGGCGTACAGCGCCGGCAATTGCCGGCCGCGGTAGCGCATTTCGCTGTCGCAGTCGTCTTCGATGATCCAGCTGCCACTGGCCGCCGCCCAGTCAATCAGTTCCAGGCGCCGGTTGTGGCTGAGGGTCATACCCAGCGGGTGTTGCCGTGACGGGGTGGTGAACACCAGGCGCGCCTCGGGGCATTCGTCAATGGCGTGTTGCACATCGAGGCCCTGATCGTCGATGGGGACGGGCACCACCCGGCAGCCATGGGCCTGAAAGGCGATACGCGCGGCGATATGACCAGGGTCTTCCATCCATACCGGCTCGTCCGGGTTGAGCAGCAGCATCGCCAGCAGGTTGAAGGCCTGCTGCGCGCCGGAGACGATCACCACTTGCTCGGCGTTGCAGTCGATACCGCGGGCGTCGAAAACGTACTCGGCAATCGCCTGGCGCAGCGTCTGCAAGCCCTGCAGTTCGCCATAACCGAGCATGGCCTTGCTCGGTTTCTGCCCGTGGCGGTTGAGCAGACGCTTCCACAACGTCTGGGGAAAGGCCTCGAAAGCGCCATGACTGGGCAGGAACGAGGTCGGTGTATCGGCGCCGCAGTGGGCGTAGGACACCCCGCGAAAATGATCGCTGCGCAGCGACAGCATCGACTGGCTCAGCTCCGAGAGCTTGGGTGGCGCGGGAGCTTGCAGCTCGGCACCGGCGCTGCGCTGCCACTCGTCACTGACATAGGTGCCAGCGCCGGTACGCGACACCAGGAAGCCCTCGGCAATCAACTGGTCGAAGGCGTTGAGCAGGGTAATGCGCGAGAGCTGCAATTCCTGGCTCAGGGTCCGCGTCGATGGCAAGCGAATGCCGCCTTGCAGGCGACCGGTGAGGATCTGCTTGCGGATCTGCAGGTACAGCTGGCGGTAAAGCGGCGTCGCGCTGTCACGGTCCAGTTCAATACCTGAGAACAATAAACCGGCGGGGGACTTCATCAAGGGCTCGCAGGCACGGAGGAGGGCCTGGCTATGCTACGAGAAAGCCCGCCAGGCAGCCAGCCCACGGGGTTTTGTCATCAAATGAAAACAGCCTGTCGTCCGATGCGAAGCACCCGGCAAGCGTTGGGCATAGAGTCCAGTCAACAAGAATTGACGCACTGCGTCAGGATGACTGGAGTGACATGCATGGCCAAAGTCGTACGCTTCTATGAAACCGGTGGCCCCGAGGTTCTGCGCTATGAGGATGCCGAGGTCGGCGAACCGGGCCCGGGGCAAGTTCGCCTGCGCCAGGTGGCGGTGGGCCTGAACTACGCCGACACCTATTTTCGCAACGGCACCTACCCGATCGCGCTGCCCAACGGCATGGGCGTGGAAGCCTCCGGGGTGGTACAGGCGGTCGGCGAGGGCGTGACCCAGGTCGCGGTCGGCGACCGGGTGACCTATACCGGCTTTCTCAACACCCTCGGCGCCTACTGCACCGAGCGCCTGATCCCGGCGGCGGCGCTGATCAAGCTGCCGGAAACCATCGCCTTCGAAACCGCGGCGGCGATGACCATGCGCGGCCTGACCTCGGCCTACCTGATGCGCCGCCTGTACGACTTCAAGCCCGGTGACACGATTCTGCTCCACGCTGCCGCCGGTGGCGTGGGCCTGATCGTTTCCCAGTGGGCGCGCCTGCTCGGCCTGACGGTGATCGGCACCGTGTCCACCGAGGCCAAGGCCGAAGTGGCCCGCGCCCATGGTTGCAGCCACACCATCAACTACAGCCATGAAGACGTGGCCAAGCGTGTGCGCGAGCTCACCGACGGCGTTGGCGTCAACGTGGTGTTCGACAGCGTCGGCAAGAGCACCTTCATGGCCTCGCTGGACTCGCTCAAGCGCCGCGGCCTGATGGTCTGCGTCGGCACCGCCTCGGGCAGCATCACGCCGTTCGACCCGCAGATCCTGGCGATCAAAGGCTCGTTGCAGCTGACCCGTCCGGCGCTGGCCGACTACATCGCAGATCCGGCCGAGAAGGCCGACCTTGCCGGCGAGCTGTTCGAGCATGTCAGCAGCGGGCGGATCAAGATCGAGATCAACCAGCACTATGCGTTGCAGGACGCGGTCCAGGCCCACCGTGACCTGGAAGCACGCAAGACCACCGGTTCGTCGATCTTCGTCATCTGAAGAGGGCAACAGCATGCACATCGAACAACTGACCTGCGCCATCGGTGCCGAAGTCATCGGGGTCAACCTGGCAGATGCGATTCATGATGACGACCTGTTCGAGCAACTGCGTGCGCAGTTGCTCAAGCACCGGGTGCTGTTCTTGCGCGACCAGAACATCACGCGCGCCGAGCACGTGGCCTTTGCCAGTCGCTTCGGCGAGCTGGAGGACCACCCGGTGGCCGGCAGCGACCCCGAGCACCCGGGCCTGGTACAGATCTACAAGCGCCCGGACCAGCCGGCCGATCGCTACGAAAACGCCTGGCACACCGACGCCACCTGGCGCGAGGCACCGCCCATGGGCTGCGTGTTGCGCTGCCTGGAATGCCCGCCGGTAGGCGGCGACACTATGTGGGCGAATATGGTGCTGGCTTACCAGAACCTGCCGGAGGAGGTGAAGGTCAAGATCGAGGGCCTGCGTGCCCGGCACAGCATCGAGGCCAGTTTTGGCGCCGCCATGACGCTGGAAAAACGCCTGGCGCTCAAGGCGCAGTTCCCCGATGCCGAGCACCCGGTGGTGCGCACCCACCCGCAAACGGGCGAGCAGGTGCTGTTCGTCAACGCCTTCACCACCCACTTCAGCAACTACCACACGCCGCAGCGGGTGCGTTTCGGCCAGGATGCCAACCCCGGTGCCAGCGACCTGCTGCGCTACCTGATCAGCCAGGCCTACCTGCCCGAATACCAGGTGCGCTGGCGCTGGAAACCCAACAGCGTGGCGATCTGGGATAACCGCAGCACCCAGCACTACGCGGTGATGGACTACCCGCCTTGTCACCGCAAGATGGAGCGCGCCGGAATCAAGGGCGATCGCACCTTCTGAGCGCCTGCAACACCCCAGGACAATAACAAGACCGAGGACTACAGCATGCAATTCTTCGACGATTCGTTGCACCCGGAAAACATGGAAAAAGTGGTGATCACCGTGGCCCCGTACGGCCCGGAATGGATGCCCGAGGACTTTCCCGAAGACATTCCGCTGACCATGGACGAACAGGTACAAAAGGCGGTCGATTGCTATGAGGCCGGTGCCACTGTGCTCCACCTGCACGTGCGCGAACTGGACGGCAAGGGCTCCAAGCGCCTGTCGAAATTCAACGAACTGATTGCCGGCGTGCGCGAGGCGGTGCCGCAGATGATCATCCAGGTTGGCGGCTCGATCTCGTTCGCCCCGGAAAGCGATGGCGAGGCGGCCAAGTGGCTGTCCGACGACACCCGGCACATGCTCGCGGAGCTGACGCCCAAGCCCGACCAGGTCACCGTGGCGATCAACACCACGCAGATGAACATCATGGAGCTGCTGTACCCGCAGTACCTGGAAGGCACCTCCCTGGCCCATCCGGCGATCCAGGCCGCCTACAGCGAAATGACCGTACCGGCCGGTCCCGCCTGGGTGCGCGAACACCTGCGCCGTTTGCAGGCGAGCGGTATCCAGCCGCACTTCCAGTTGACCGGTATGCACGCCCTGGAAACCCTTGAGCGCATCGTGCGCAAGGGCGATTACATGGGCCCGCTGAACCTGACCTGGATCGGCATTGGCGGCGGTTTCGACGGGCCCAACCCGTTCAACTTCTTCAACTTCATTCACCGGGCGCCCAACGGCTGCACGCTGACCGCCGAATCGTTGCTGAAAAACGTCCTGCCGTTCAACACCATGGCCCTGGCCATGGGGCTGCACCCGCGTTGCGGCAACGAAGACACCATCATCGACCAGCACGGCAAGCGCTTCGGTTCGGTGCAGCAGATCCAGCAGACCGTGCGCGTGGCCCATGAACTGGGCCGCGAGATCGCCAACGGCAAGGAGGCGCGGGCCATCTACCGCATCGGTGAGCAGTACAGCAGCATCGAGCAGACCCTCCAGGCCAACGGCATGGCGCCTAACCGCCAGCCGGGCCAGAAGGGTGTGCCGCAGCGCGCCTGATTGGACAGGTCCGGCACGCTTGTGCGAGCCGGGCCGCCGATCCGCAGCGCTGTCCGTCGGGCTTTTCAGCTTTTCAATAAAAACAAGAACAAGACTCACGCCAGACAACCACAGGAGGCAGCATGGCCGCCTATCTTGCCAATGCCACAGACGATGGCGCCGACACTTCACGGGGCATTCCACGGCGTTATGCCTGGATTGTCTTCGCCTTGACCTTCGGCCTGCTGATTTCCGACTACATGTCGCGGCAGGTGCTCAACGCCGTATTCCCGCTGCTCAAGGCCGAATGGGCCCTGAGCGACAGCCAGTTGGGCCTGCTCAGCGGCATTGTCGCGCTGATGGTCGGGCTGCTGACTTTCCCCTTGTCGCTGCTGGCCGACCGCTTCGGGCGGATCCGCAGCCTGGTGCTGATGGCCGTGCTCTGGAGCCTGGCAACCCTCGGCTGCGCCCTGGCCGACAACTACCCGCAAATGTTTGCCGCACGCTTTCTGGTCGGCGTCGGAGAGGCCGCCTACGGCAGCGTCGGCATCGCCGTGGTGGTGTCGGTGTTCCCCCGTGACATGCGCGCCACCCTGGCCGGAGCCTTCATGGCCGGCGGCATGTTCGGCTCGGTGCTGGGCATGGCCCTGGGCGGCTTGATGGCCCAGCACTTCGGCTGGCGCTGGGCGTTTGCCGGCATGGCCTTGTTCGGCCTGTTGCTGGCATTGCTGTACCCGCTGATCGTCAAGGAGGCAAAGATCGCTCCCCAGCGTGTGCAGGCTGCCGCCGACAAGGTCAGCCGGCCACTGCATACCCTGTACGGCAGCCGTTCGGTGATCGCCGCCTATGTCGGCAGCGGTTTGCAGTTGTTCGTCGGCGGCACGGTGATCGTCTGGATGCCCAGCTACCTGAACCGCTACTACGCCATGAGCACCGACCAGGCCGGGGTGGTGGCCGCCATCATCGTGCTGTGCAGCGGCATCGGCATGATCCTCTGCGCCATGCTTTGCGACCGCCTGGGCCGCCAGCGTCCGGACCGCAAGATCAGCCTGGCCATCGGCTATTGCCTGGGCAGTTGCCTGTTGCTGTCGCTGGCCTTCGCGCTGCCGTCGGGCACCGCGCAACTGGTGCTGATCTGCCTGGGGATGATGGTTGCCGCCGGCACCAACGGGCCGTCCAGCGCCATGGTCGCCAACCTGACTCATTACTCGGTGCACGGCACGGCGTTCGCCACCCTGACCCTGGCCAACAACCTGCTTGGCCTGGCGACCGGGCCGCTGATCACCGGCCGGGTGTCCGACCTGATCGGCCTGCATGGCGCCTTCCAGCTGGTGCCGTTGATCAGCATCGGCGCCGCGGCGGTGTTCTTCATCGCCAAGCGGCATTACCACCATGACATGGCCCGCCTGGACAACCCGCACGCGGTTGAGCCTGGTGCGGCCCGGGAGTTGAAACCGTGAAGCACGTGCTGTCGATCGAAGTGTTCTTCGACTTTATCTGCCCCTGGTGCCTGATCGGCCAGGCTCATCTGCAACGGGCCCTTGAGCAGTTGCGGCGCGAGCAGCCGGAAGTTGAGGTGAGTCTGCACTGGCGCGGGGTGCAACTGCTGCCGCAGATGGCCAGGACCGGCCAGCCGTTCGAGGCGTTCTACCGCAAGCGCCTGGGCAGTGATGAGGCAGTACGCCTGCGCCAGGCGCAGGTGCGCGCCGCCGCCGAGGCGGCAGGGGTGGATATCGATTTTTCCCGTATCAGTCGCATGCCCAATACCGCCGACGCCCACCGCTTGCTGCAGCGCGCCGTGGCGCTGGGCTCGCCGGAACAGGCCCAAGCCCTGCTGGCCAGGCTGTTTGCCGCCTACTTTCAGCAGGGCAAGGACCTGGGCGATCCGATTACCTTGCTGCACATCGCCCGCGCCTGTGGCCTGGAGCCGGCCCAGGTTGCCGATTGCCTGCGCGGCGATGCCAGCCCGTTCATTGGCGCCAATGACCGCGCCGCCGATGGCGTGCCGTGTTTCCGTTTCAATCAGCGCCTGCGGGTGTCGGGCGCGCAGCCGGTCGCGGTGCTGCTGCAGGCCATGGGCGACGCCCTGGAAGAGGCGGCCCCGGCATGAGCCTGCGCTATCCGGTACCGGCCGACAAAGTGCCGGCGCGTGGCGGGCGGGTGCTGCTCGAATGGCAAGGCAGGAGCGTGGCGCTGTTCAACGTCGCTGACACCTTTTACGCCATCGACGACAGTTGCCCGCACCAGGGCGCCTCGCTGTGCGGCGGGCGCCTGGACGGGCGGGTGATCCAGTGCTGCGCCCATGGCCTGCGCTTTGATCTGGCCAGCGGCTACTTGCTCAACTCCAATCAACTCAAGGTTGCCAGCTACCCGGTCGAGCGCCAGGGCGAGCAACTGTTCATCGTTTTAGCGTGCAAGGAACCGGGCCAATGAGCGTGATCGCAATTACCGCCGTCAATCTTCGTGCCCGGGAACTGGCGCCGGGCTTTATCGTCAGCCTGATCGCCGCGGCGGCGGCCAGCTTTCTCAGTGAGCACTACGATGCCCCGGTGATGCTGTTTGCCTTGTTGCTGGGCATGGCCCTGAACTTTCTTGCGGCCGATGGCCGTTGCAAGGCCGGGATTGAATTTACTGCGCGCACGGTGTTGCGCCTGGGGGTGGCGCTGCTGGGCATGCGCATTACCCTGAGCCAGATCGCCAGCCTGGGCTGGAAACCGGTGGCGCTGGTGGTGATCTTGGTGGTGGTGACCATCCTGGTTTCAGTAGTGGCCGCCCGTGCTCTGGGCTTTCAGCGCTTGTTCGGCATGCTTACCGGCGGTGCCACGGCGATCTGCGGTGCATCGGCGGCCCTGGCCCTGGCCGCGGCCTTGCCCCAGCACCCGCAGAAAGAGCGCGCCACCTTGTTTACCGTGATCGGTGTGTCAGCGCTGTCGACCCTGGCGATGATCGTCTACCCGATGATTGCCGGCTGGCTGCAGTTGTCGCCGCAGCAGGCCGGGGTGTTTCTCGGCGCGACCATTCATGATGTGGCGCAGGTGGTGGGCGCGGGGTACAGCATGTCTACCGAGACCGGGGATGTGGCCACCGTGGTCAAGCTGATGCGCGTGGCCATGTTGCTGCCGGTGATTGTCTGTGCGGCGATGATCACCCGCCGCGCCGGCGGCGATGCCAGTGGGCAGCGACCGCCATTGTTACCGTGGTTTGCCGTCGGTTTCGTGTTGCTGGCCTGCATCAACAGTACCGGCTGGGTGTCGGCGGCCGTGCAGGGCGGGGTCAATGACCTGTCGCGCTGGTGCCTGGTGGTGGCGATCAGCGCCCTGGGCATGAAGACTCAGCTCAAGGAGCTGGCAGCGGTGGGCTTCAAGCCGATTGCGCTGATGGTCGGGGAGACGGTGTTTCTGGTGTTGCTGGTGCTGGCGCTGATGCACTGGGGGTTGTAGACGGTTGCCCACAACCGTTCTGCATGCTCCGCGAACCTGTGGGAGCTGGCTTGCCAGCGATGGTAGTCCAGGCAGCGCCTGATGTGCCGGCTGAACTGGCCTCATCGCTGGCAAGCCAGCTCCCACAATGTATCTGTGTACGCCGAACCTGCAGGAGCGGGCTAGACCCGCGATCGAGCGCGCAGCGGTCGTAGTCCGGTCAGCGCTGACTGTGCCGGCGATCATGCTGCGCCCGCCAACTGGCCGGGGGCATGCCGAACTGGGCGATGAACCAGCGGGTAAATGAACTGGGCATCGAGTAGCCGAGCATGTCGGCAATCCGCCCCAGCGAATAGCTGGGGTTTTCCAGGTAGCGGATCACCAGGTCACGGCGCACGCCGTTGACCAGGTCGCTGAAGGTTACCCCGCATTCCTCCAGGCGCCGCTGCAAGGTGCGCACGTTCATGCCCTGGGTTTGCGCTACCTGCTCGATGGTCGCCCGGCCCATGGGCAGCAGCAGGTAGATGGTCTTGCGCATTTCCAACTCCAGCGACAGCTTGCCACCGGCCTGCAGGGTATCCAGGTAGCGCTGCGCCAGGCGCGCCATGGCTTCGTTGGCCAACGGATTGGCCGTGTCGAGGTCGGCGGCCGGGCAGACGATGCCATTGAATTCGCTGCCAAACACCAGCGTGCAGCCAAAGATCCGTCGATGAATCGCCAGGTCCGCGGGCGCGGCATGGGTGAAGTTGGCGCTGATCGGATGCCAGTGGGCACCCAGCAGGGCGGCGCACAAGCGCAGCATTACGCCAATGGCCAGTTCCGTCGCCTGACGGCCGCGCTGGGGCAGGTCGGTGACCACCTCTTCACGAATGATCACGGTCTTGCCAGCCTCTTCGATATGGATGGCCAAGGCGTCGTTGAGCAGATGGCGGTACTGCACGATGACCTGCAGGGCATCGCGCAGGGTGCGCTGGTGGCTGAGCAGCAGGCTGATTTCGCCGAAATCCGACAACTGGCGCAATTCGGCCATGCGCAAGCCGAAGGTTTCGCAGCCGCTGACCCGCGCCGACTCCTCCAGCAGGGTCACCACGCTGGAGACCGCAATACGTTGGTTGGGATCGTCGAGCAGGGCGGCGCTCAGGCCGACGTGGGCCAACAGGGCATGAGGGTTGAGCCCCAAGTGACGGGACACCTCAAGGTAGTTGGTCAGGCTTGCAGCACGTACGAGGGCGGTCATTTTATTGTTTTCCACGCGTTCTCATCTGGCGTTCCGCTTCTGTGGCGGGTGGTTCGTTATAGCGCGGGTGTCGTCAAATGAGAAGCCGTTTTCGGCGAGTGAAATCAGCGCAACGGCCCTGATCACGGGCCGCTCGGTGGTAAGCCAGAAACCCTGTCATCAAATGAAAAGTCGCTGACGCGCAATGTAAAGCGCCTCGGGGGAGGGCTGATTACTGTGACTGTGCAAACGCTCCAGGTGACCTGCGAGCGCACTGTCTTGAGCATAGGTGCCGACGTGGAAAAACTGCATACCACCGCTACTGTCCTGATCGTCCCCGGCCTGCGCGAGCATGTCGCCGAGCATTGGCAGACCTTGCTGGCGGCGCGCCTGGCCAAGGTCCATACGGTGCCACCGCTGCAGCGCAACGGCCTGGACTGCAATGCCCGGGTCGAGGCCATCGAGCAGGCGCTGGAGCAGATCGACGGCGAGGTAGTGCTGGTAGCGCACAGCGCCGGCGTGCTGATGGTGGCCCATTGGGCGGCGCGCTATCAGCGGCCGATCAAGGGCGCACTGCTGGCGGCGCCGCCGGACCTTGAGGCGGCGTGGCCCGCCGCCTACCCAAGCGCGGACAGCTTGCGCGCCAACGGCTGGAGCCCGCTGCCGATCACGCCGCTGCCGTTCCCAAGCATCGTCGCCGCCAGTAGCAATGATCATCTGGCCAGCCTTGAGGCGGTCAGCAACATGGCGCGCGGCTGGGGCAGCCAGTTGCTCGAACTTGGCGCCGTCGGCCACCTCAACCCGGCAGCCGGCTACGGCCCCTGGCCCCAGGCCGAAACCCTGATCCAGGCCCTGGATCGCTAATCCTGCAGTAGCGCACGGACGCTTGAGCCAAGCCCGCAAACGACGGGCGGCGAAAAAAAACAATAACAATAAGTGGAGTCATCGCGATGCCAAACCCTCGCATTCACCGTGCTGTGAAACCACAGCGCTGCCTGCTGGCCTGCGCCATCGGCCTGCTGGCACTGCCCGGCGCCCAGGCCTTTGAAGTCGATACCGGCAGTGAAGACTGGGCCGTGCGCCTGGATAACACGGTCAAGTACAACTACGGCGTGCGCACCGAAAGCGCCGACAAGCGTCTGTTGGCAACCCCCAACAACAACGACGGCGACTACAACTTCCGCAAGGCCGGAACCACCGTCACCAACCGCGTGGACCTGCTCACCGAACTGGACGTGATCTACCAGGGCAACATGGGCTTTCGTGTCAGCGCCGCCAGTTGGTACGACAAGGCCTATGACAACACCGGCTCCAACTCCAACCCGTTCGTCAACGGCAACGGTGGCCAGTCGGGCATCAACCCCAGCCTCAACGGCTTGCCCGGCACCGGCGTGCCCTTGGGCAGCCCGCACCTGAGCAACTACGCCCAGCGTTACTACAGCGGCCCGTCCGGGGAAGTGCTCGATGCCTTTGTGTTCATGCGCCGTGAAGTGGGCGACTCATCCGAGATCAGCGCCAAGCTCGGCCAGCACAACCTGTTTTGGGGCGAAACCCTGCTCAACCCGGTGCATTCGCTGAGCTATGGGCAGTCGGGCCTGGACCTGGCCAAGCTGGCCGCGTCACCCGGCACCGAAGCCAAGGAACTGTTCGTGCCGCGCAATCAACTCTCGGCGGCGTTTCTGCTCAACCCCGAGCTCACCGTTGGCGCGCAGTATTTCTTCGACTGGGATGCCGCGCGGCTGCCGGAAGCCGGCACCTATTACGGTGGTTCGGACCTGGTGGGCGAGGGCGCACAGAGCTTGTTGCTCGGCCATACCGGCACCCCCGGGCTGATTCCGGTACGTGGCGCGCTGACCAGCATCCGCCGTGGCCACGACCTGACCCCGGGTAAGCGCGGCGACTGGGGCGTCATGGCCAAGTGGTCGCCCGAATGGCTCGGCGGCACCCTGGGTATCTATTACCGCAAGAGCTCGGAGATTCTGCCCCAGGCCTGGCTCGACGCCCGTGGCCTGACCGTCGCCAACGGCCCGTTCGGCAACCCGCCGGGCAGCGCCCAGGGCGCGGTGGGCAACCTCTACAACTCGCTGCAAAGCGCCACCTACCAGTTCGCCTATGCCGACGACATCGACATTTACGGCTTGAGCCTGTCCAAGGATGTCGGCGGTATCAGCGTCGGCAGCGACCTGAACATTCGCCACAACATGCCTCTGGCGAGTATACCGGCGATCCTCAGCGCACCGGGGCCGGCCGGCCTGGGCGGCGGTTTCGGGCTCTTGCCTGCGCGCTTGCCAAGCAGCGGCGTGGTTTATGAGGTGCCGTCGGACGGCGACAGCATGAGTGCCACCGGCGACACCCTGCACTGGACCCTCAACGGCCTGATGACCCTTGGCGACACGCCGTTGTTCGACTCGGCGACCCTGCTCGGCGAGCTGTTCTACAGCAACCTGCTCAAGCTCGATAGCCACAACGAGGCCTTGTACAAGGGCAAGGGCAGCTACCGCGGCATCGACCAGCCGACCCGCGACAACTGGGGCATCGCGGTCAACTTCACGCCGACCTGGTACCAGGTGTTTCCAGGCATGGACCTGAGCATGCCGCTGTCGATCAACCTCGGCCTGGACGGCGTGTCGCCGGTACAGGGCGGTGGCGCCGAGAACACCGGCAACTACGCCGTGGGCCTGAGCGCGGCGATCTACAACCAGTATTTCGTCGACCTCAAGTACGTCGACGGCTTCGGCAAGACCCAGTCCTGCAACAACGGCCAGACCGACGGCACCACCCCCAACGCCCTGGACGGCGAACAAGACTACACCTGCTACGGCGGCGGATACGCCGCGTTCTCTGGCGGCGCCGCCACCACCGAGGACCGTGGCGCGCTGTACCTGACCCTGAAAACCACCTTCTGAGTCACACAGGAAAACAACAATCATGAACTACGTGCACACCCTGTTGGCCACGTGCCTGTCGCTGGCTGCCCTGAACGCGGCTGACGCCGCTGTCTCCCCCGAACAGGCCGCGCGCCTGGGCACCAGCCTGACGCCGATTGGCGCAGAAAAGGCCGCCAACGCCGACGGTTCGATCCCCGCCTACCAGGGCGGCCTGCTGACCCCGCCGGCGGCGTTCAAGAACGGCGCGAGCATGCGCCCGGACCCGTTCGCCGAGGAAAAACCGCTGCGGGTCATCGATGGCAAGAATGCCGACCAATACAAGGGACAACTGACCGCCACCACCCAGGAACTGCTCAAGCGCTTCCCAAGTTTTCGCGTCGATGTCTACCCCACCCATCGCAGCGTGGCGCTGCCGCAACCGGTGCTCGACAACACCCTGAAGAACGCCGTGGCTGCCCGCAGCCAGGAGGGCGGTAGTGCGGTCGACAACGTGCTGCCGGGCATTCCGTTCCCGATCCCGCAGAGCGGCGCCGAGGCCATGTGGAACTTCCTGTTGCGCTACCAGGGCGTGAGCATGACCGCCAAGTACGACTCGTGGAACGTCGATGCCGCCGGCAACGCGACCCTGAGTACCACCGGCCAGGCCAACATCAGCTACCCGATCTACGAAGACATGGCCAAGCCGATCGGCGCCAAGGACACCTACTACCAGATGAAACTCACCTACACCGCGCCGGCCCGGCGCGCCGGTGAGGCGATGATGCTGCGCGATGCCGCCAACCCGCTGGTGCAGCCACGCAGCGCCTGGCAGTACCTGCCGGGGCAGCGTCGGGTCAAGCTGGCACCGAACCTGGCCTACGACACGCCCAACCCGGGCACCTCGGGCTCGGGCACTTACGATGACGTGTTCGTCTTCAATGGCGCCCTGGACCGCTACGACTGGACCCTGGTCGGCAAGCAGGAAATGTACGTGCCGTACAACACCTACCGGCTGACCTACAACACCGACGTCAAGCAGCTGACCACGGCCAATCACCTGGCGCCGCAGTTCGTGCGCTGGGAAAAGCACCGGGTCTGGGTGGTGGAAGGCAAGCTCAAGGATGGCGCGCGGCATATCTATCACAAGCGCCGCTTCTACCTCGACGAGGACAGCTGGATCGCCCTTGCTTCGGACCAGTATGACGCCCGTGGCCAGCTGTACCGTGGCTCCTTCGCCTTCCTTAGCCAGAGCTACGACAAACAGACCCCGGATGCCACGCCGTTCATGATCTACGACCTGATCGGCGGCACCTACAACCTCAATGGCGTGGTCGGTGCCTACGGTGGCATCCGCTACATCGAGCCATTGTCACGGACCCAGTGGTCGCCCGAATCCCTGGCCGGGGCCGGCATTCGCTGAGCCTGATGATCACACACCGTGGAGGATCAGGGATGAATGTGTTCAAACGCTGCAGCGTGATGCTGCTGGCCTGGGGCGCTGCAAGGCGCGGCCCAGGCCGAGGCTTACGTCGACGTACTCGACCTGCCGGCGCTGCCCAGCGCGCTGGCAGCGTCCAGCGCCTTGCGCGATGTCACCCGCGCCGGCGCCCGCCTGGTTGCCGTGGGGCCACGGGGGCACATCCTGTATTCGGATGACCTTGGCAGCCACTGGCAGCAAGCGCAGGTGCCGGTCAGCGCCGACCTCAATGCCGTGAGTTTTCCGACCCCTGAGCTTGGCTGGGCGGTGGGCAACGACGGGGTGATCCTGCACAGCCGCGACGGTGGCTTGCGTTGGGAAAAACAGCTGGACGGGCGACAGCTCGGTGCGCAGGCGCTGGCCTATTACCAGGCACGGGCGCAGACAGGGGGCGATCAGTGGGCCGCCTGGGTGGGCGAGGGCGAGCGCCTGGTCGCGGAGGGTGCCGACAAGCCGTTGCTGGATGTCTGGTTCAGCGACCCGCTGCATGGCTATGCGGTCGGGGTGTTCAACCTGGTGTTGCACACCGCTGACGGCGGCCAGCACTGGACCCCCTGGCTTGAGCGCAGCGACAACCCGCAAGGCCTGCACCTGACTGGCCTGGCCAGTGTCGACGGTGCGCTGTACATCAGCGGCGAGCAGGGCCTGCTGCTCAAACTGAGCGCCGATGGCGAACGCTTCCAGCGCCTGCACACGCCGTATGCCGGCAGCTACTTCGGCGTCATCGGCAAGCCCGGGACGCTGCTGGCCTATGGGCTACGCGGCCATGTGCTGCGTAGCAGCGACGGCGGCGCCCGGTGGCAGCCGGTCAATACCGGCCTGAATACCAGCATCACCGCCGCCAGCCTCGACGCCAGCGGGCGCTTCTGGCTGGCGAGCCAGGCCGGTGATCTGCTGGTCAGCAGCAACGACGGCGCACGTTTCAGCGCCGTGGCGCAGAGCGAACGCGCCCCGGTGAGCGGCGTGGCCTTCGATAGCGCCGCCGACCTGGTGCTGGTCGGTGAGCGCGGCATTCGCACCCTGGCCCTCGAACAACCGCAGCAGCCATAACAAGAGAAAACCCTGATGGCCGACATCCAACAAGACACCTTGCCGGTGATCCGCAACCTCGGCGACTTCGATACGCGCTCCGGCAATCGTCTCGAACGCCTGGTGTTCAACCATCGGTTACCGTTCATGCTGTGCATGCTGCTGGTCACCCTAGTGCTGGGCTACATGGCCCTGACGCGTCTGGAGCTACGGCCCAGCTTCGAGAAGATGATCCCGCAGAGCCATCCCTACATCCAGAACTACCTGGACAATCGCCAGTCGTTGCGCGGCCTGGGCAATTCACTGCGGGTGGTGGTGGAAAATACCCGCGGCGATATCTTCGACCCGGCCTACCTGCAGACCCTGCGCCAGATCAACGACGAACTGTTCCTCAGCCAGGGCGTCGACCGCGCCTGGATGAAATCCCTGTGGAGCCCGGCGGTGCGCTGGACCGAGGTCACTGAAGAGGGCTTTCAGGGCGGCCCGGTGATGCCCGACGCCTACCAGGGCTCGGCCGCCGACATCCAGCAACTGCGCCAGAACATCGAGCGGGCCAACATTCTCGGCAGCCTGGTGGCACGTGACTTCAAATCAAGCATGCTCATCGTGCCGCTGCTCGACCAGGCCTCGGCGACTGGCGCCAGCATCGACTATCACGGCTTCAGCGCCAAGCTTGAGCAACTGCGCCAGCAGTACGAAGCAGGTGGCGTGTACAAGCTGCACGTGATCGGTTTCGCCAAGCTGATGGGCGACCTGATCGACGGGCTGCTGCAGGTGATGCTGTTCTTCGCCCTGGCGGTGCTGACCACGCTGCTGATCATCTACCTCTACACCCGCTGCGTGCGCAGCACCTTGCTGGTGGTGCTGTGCTCGTTGACGGCGGTGGTCTGGCAGCTGGGTATCGTCGCCTGGCTGGGGTATGCCATCGACCCGTATTCGATCCTGGTGCCGTTCCTGATCTTTGCCATTGGCGTCTCCCACGCCGCGCAGAAAATGAACGGCATCATGCAGGACATCGGCCGCGGCACCCACCGGCAGATCGCCGCGCGCTATACCTTCCGGCGTTTGTTCGTCGCCGGGGTCACCGCTTTGCTGGCCGATGCGGTGGGCTTTGCCGTGCTGATGCTGATCGATATCCCGGTGATCCAGGACCTGGCGACGACCGCCAGCATCGGTGTGGCGGTGCTGATCTTCACCTCGCTGCTGTTGATGCCGGTGGCGCTGTCGTACGTCGGCGTCGGGCGCAAGGCGGCCGAACGGGCCTTGCGCATCGACCTGCGCGCGGCCGAGCACCGGGGCTTTGGCAAGCTCTGGGACCTGCTCGACCGCTTTACCGAACGCAAGTGGGCCACCGCTGCGGTGCTGGTGGCTGTGCTACTCGGCGCTGGTGGCTTCTGGCTCAGCCTGCAACTGAAAATCGGCGACCTCGACAGCGGCGCCCCGGAGCTGCACGCCGACTCGCGCTACAACCGCGACAACGCCTACATCACCGGCCACTACGCGCTGTCCAGCGACACCTTCGCGGTGATGATCAAGACCGCGCCGGAAGGCTGCCTGCGCTACCAGACCCTGGTGCTCGCCGACCGCCTGGCCTGGGCACTGCAACAGCACCCGCAGGTGCAGACCACCCTGTCGCTGACCAATGCGGTACGGCAGATCACCGCCGGCACCTACGAGGGCAACCCCAAGCTGAGCAGCATTCAGCGCAACCAGGACGTGCTCAACTACGCCGCCCAGCAAGCCTCGGTGAACGCCCCGGAGCTGTTCAACAACGACTGCTCGCTGATGCCGGTGATTGCCTACCTCAAGGATCACAAGGCCGACACCCTGGATCAGGTGGTGGCGATTGCCGAGCGCTTTGCCCAGGCCAACAGCGGCGAGGATCGCCAGTTCCTGCTGGCGGCCGGCAGCGCCGGGATCGAGGCGGCGACCAATATCGTGGTGCGTGAGGCCAACCGCAGCATGCTGTTGCTGGTGTATCTGGCGGTGACGTTGTTCTGCCTGATCACCTTCCGCAGCTGGCGCGCGACGCTGGTGGCGGTGCTGCCGCTGATGCTCACTTCGGTGCTGTGCGAGGCGCTGATGGTGACCATGGGCATTGGCGTCAAGGTCGCCACCTTGCCGGTGATCGCCCTGGGCGTGGGCATTGGCGTGGATTACGCGCTGTACCTGCTCAGCGTGCAGCTGCACTACCAGCGCCAGGGCCTGTCGCTGGCCCAGGCCTACAAGAACGCCGTGGCCTTTACCGGCCGGGTGGTGGGCCTGGTCGGCATCACCCTGGCCGCCGGGGTGGTGGGCTGGGCCTGGTCGCCGATCAAGTTCCAGGCCGACATGGGCATCCTGCTGACCTTCATGTTCCTGTGGAACATGCTCGGTGCGCTGATCCTGATTCCGGCGTTGTCGCATTTTCTGTTGCCCGTCAGCAAGGCGCGGGCGCCTTCACCCAGCCCCGGCAATGTCGAGGGGCTGCACCTCAACACCCAACCAGCCGAGTGTTCATCGCATGTCTGACTACCTACCGCCGTTGCGCGACATGGATTTCCTCTTCAACGAAGTCTTCGACATCCCCGGCCAGTGGGCGCGGATACCGGCCCTGGCCGAGCAGGTCGATGCCGACACCGCGCGGGCCATCCTGGAACAGGCCGGCAAGCTCATCGCCCAGCAGGTGGCGCCGCTCAACCGCAGTGGCGACGAGCAGGGTTGCCGCTGGCAAGACGGCCGCGTGAGTACCCCGGACGGTTTTGCCCAGGCCTACCGCAACTACGCCGACGACGGCTGGGTGGGCGTGGCCGGGGCAACCGAGTATGGCGGCATGGGCATGCCCAAGGTCATCGCCGCCCAGGTCGAGGAGATGCTCAACGCCGCCAACCTGTCGTTCGCGCTGTACCCGATGCTGACCGCCGGGGCCTGCCTGTCGCTGCTCAACCACGCCAGCGAGGCGCTCAAGGCACGTTACCTGCCGCCGATGTACGAAGGGCGCTGGTCGGGGTCGATGTGCCTGACCGAACCCCATGCCGGCACTGACCTGGGGCTGATCCGCAGCCGCGCCGAGCCGCAGGCGGATGGCAGTTACAAGGTCAGCGGCACGAAGATTTTCATTACCGGCGGCGAACAGGACCTGACCGAGAACATCATTCACCTGGTGCTTGCCAAGCTGCCGGATGCACCGGCCGGCGCCAAGGGTATCTCGCTGTTCCTGGTACCCAAGGTGCTGGTCGAGGAGGGCGGTGCGCTGGGCCAGGCCAACGCGGTGAGTTGCGGCTCCATCGAGCGCAAGATGGGTATCAAGGCGTCGGCCACCTGCGTGATGAACTTCGACGGTGCTATCGGCTATCTGGTGGGCGAGGCCAACAAAGGCCTCAACGCCATGTTCACGATGATGAACTACGAGCGCCTGGGCGTGGGTATCCAGGGCCTGGCGTTGGGCGAGCGCTCGTACCAGAACGCCGTTGCCTATGCCCGCGAACGCCTGCAAAGCCGCGCATCTACCGGGCCGCAGGCGCCTGAACAGGCGGCCGACCCGATCATCGTGCACCCGGATGTTCGGCGCATGCTGCTGACCATGAAAGCGCTGAATGAAGGCGGGCGAGCGTTTTCCACCTATGTAGCACTGCAACTGGACCTGGCCAAGTACAGCGAAGACGCCCATGAACGCAACCGGGCCGAAGCGCGGGTGGCACTACTGACCCCGGTGGCCAAGGCATTTCTCACCGACATGGGCCTGGAGACCACCGTGCACGGCCAGCAGGTGTTCGGCGGCCACGGTTACATCCGCGAATGGGGCCAGGAACAACTGATTCGTGATTGTCGCATCACCCAGATCTACGAGGGCACCAATGGTATCCAGGCCCTGGACCTGCTCGGGCGCAAGCTGGTTGCCGACGGTGGCCGCACCTACGCGGCGCTGGCGCAGGAGATCAACGCCTTCGCCGAGGGGCTGGCGCCGTCACGTGGCGAGTTCAAGGCGCCGTTGCAACTGGCCGTGGCCAACCTCGATGACCTGACCGCCTGGGTGCTCGATCGCGCCCAGGGCAACCCGAGGGAAATTGGCGCGGCGGCGGTGGAGTACCTGCAGGTGTTCGGCTACACGCTGTATGCCTATTTATGGGCGCAGATGGCGGACGTCGCCCTGGCGCAGGACGGCGCGTTCTACCAGAGCAAGGTGGGCACCGCCCGCTTCTATTTCGCCCGCTTGCTGCCGCGCATCCGCTCGCTCAGTGCCAGCGTCAAGGCCGGCAGCCAGAGCCTGTACCTGCTGGAGGCCGAACAACTGTGAACGAGGCGCACATGACCACCACCCGCATCATCGAACCGGCCCCCGGGGCCTATGCTTATCCGTTGCTGATCAAGCGCCTGCTGCTCTCGGGGGTGCGCTATCAGCCCGGCCAGGAAATCGTCTATGCCGACAAGCTGCGCTACAGCTACAGCACCTTGCTCGAACGCATCCAGCGCCTGGCCAATGTGCTCAGCCAAGCCGGGGTCAAACCCGGCGACACCGTGGCCTTGCTCGACTGGGACAGCCACCGCGCGCTGGAGTGCTTCTTTGCCGTGCCGATGCTCGGCGCGGTGCTGCATACCGTCAACGTCCGGCTGTCACCGGAGCAGGTGCGCTACACCATGAACCATGCCGAGGATCACCTGGTGCTGGTGCATGACGACTTTCTGCCGCTGATTGCGCCGTTGCGCGATCAGTTGCCGACGGTGAAGGGCTACATTGGCCTGAGCGATGGCCCTGGCGCCGACACGAATCTGCCGCTGCTGGGTGAGTACGAAGCGCTGCTGGCCAGCGCCGAGACCTCGTTCGACTTCGCCGATTTCGACGAAAACTCCGTCGCCACGCTGTTCTACACCACCGGCACCACCGGCAACCCCAAGGGCGTGTACTTCACCCATCGGCAACTGGTGCTGCACACCCTCAACGAACTGGGCACCTTCGCCGCCAGCGGAGGCGAGGCACTGCTGCGCTCGGGTGATGTGTACATGCCCATTACACCGATGTTCCACGTGCATGCCTGGGGCGTGCCTTACGTGGCCACGGCACTGGGGATCAAACAGGTTTACCCCGGCCGCTACGAGCCCAACCAGTTGGTGCGCTTGATGCGTGAAGAGCAGGTGAGCTTCTCCCACTGCGTACCGACCCTGCTGCAGATGATGCTCGACTGCGAAGAGGGTCAGCGCACCGACCTTAGCGGCTGGAAGATGCTGCTCGGTGGCAGTGCCCTGACCCAGGGCCTGGCGGCGCGGGCCAGTGCCCGGGGCATTCGCGTGCACTGCGGTTACGGCATGTCGGAGAGCTGCCCGTTGCTCAGCGTCACCCGCCTCAGCGCTGCGGACCTGGCGCTGCCGATGCACGAGCAACTGCCGCTACGCATCAATGCCGGGGTGCCGATCCCGCTGGTGGACCTGCGCATCGTCGACGAACACGGCGAGGCGCTGGCCCATGACGGCGAAAGCCTCGGGGAAATCGTCGTCCGCGCGCCGTGGCTGACCCAGGGCTACCTGAAAGAGCCGGAGCAGGGCGCCGCGCTCTGGGCCGGCGGCTGGCTGCACACCGGTGACATGGCCTGCATCAATGAACACGGCGTGGTGCAGATTCGCGATCGGATCAAGGACGTGATCAAGACCGGCGGCGAGTGGATCAGCTCGGTGGCGCTGGAGAGCCTGATCAGCCAGCACAGCGGTGTCGAGTCGGTGGCGGTGGTGGCGGTGGCCGATGCGCAATGGGGCGAACAGCCGCTGGCCCTGGTGGTCTGCGTTGCCGGCGTCGAGCTGGACCAGCCAGCGCTGGCCCGCCACCTGCAGCCGTTTGTCGACAGTGGCCACCTGAATAAATGGGCGATCCCGCGGCTGGTGCGCTTTGTCAGTGAGATTCCGAAAACCAGCGTCGGCAAGATCAACAAGAAGCTGATTCGCGAACGCCACGGCAGCGTCTGAAAGACGGCGTTGAGGGGGAAGGCTCTGTAGGAGTTGTCAGCTCCTACAGATCAGGCTTCGGTCAGACTTCGGTCAGGTCCGAGGTTAGCGGCTGGACGGCATTGATGCAGTGCAGTTGCTGGTCAGCCAGGTCCTGGGCAAGGGCCACCATGGTCATGGTCGGGTTCCACGAACCACTGGCCGGCCACAGCGCGCCACCGGTGACGTAGACGTTTTCCACACCATGGGGGCGGTAATCCAGGCCAACGACGCCTTCGTCCTTGTCGCCAATCCACAGTGTCGAGCCTTCGTGCACCAGCCCGGCCACCCGGCGCTCGGGAATGCTTGGCCGCTCGCTGGTCCAATGGCCCAGGTTCGGGTCGCCATGCCAGTATTCGACCTTGCCCTCGGGGGCAAACACCCGTTCCATCATCTGGAAGGTCCCTTGATCCATGGTGTCCCAGGTTTGCCGGTCGGTTTCGCTGGCCAGCACCTGCAGGTTGACGTTGGTGGTCGGGTCGGCCTGGCCGTTGAGGTGGAAGTGGTTTTCCGGGTTGCGGAAGTCGATCTCGCCGAGCACGGCGCAAACGAACACCAGGTAATCCTTCGACGATTCCAGTTGCGCCATGGATGCGGTGGCCACCACGTCAGGCATGTAGCGCGCGGCTTTCTGCGCGTTCTTTGCAGGCTCGCGGTCAGACAGCACCGACAGCTGCACGTGGTACTGCATGCCGTTGTCCCGGTTCTTGCCGGCCAGGTAGATCGCCGCCAGTTCCAGCTCGGCCAGCTTGGCGGCGAACGGGTAGTCCTTGCGCGGCACCCGCGCCACCACCGAGGTGATGAAGTGCGCGGTAAAGCGATCGCCAGCACGCTTGACCTGCGGGAACGAGTTCATCAGCAAGGTCGCCGGCGGCAGGGTGCCCATGGCCAGGATCAGCTTGGCATTGCCGATGTTGACCACCCCGCGCGAGGTTTGCAGCGCAGTGGCTACGCCATCCTGCTGGTGGATACGTTCGACAACGCACTCGGTAATGATGCGCAGCGGGCTGCCGCTGCCGGCGGCGGCAAGGTCGGCTTGTTTGCCCGCCAGTTCCATGATCGAGGCCGGGGTCGAAAACTTGGCGAAGTCAACGCCGCCAGCACGATCGGCAGCGGCAGCGAGTGGCGCCGGTAACCAGCGCGTGGCCGAGTCGATCTTGCCGATGTTGTGCTCGAGCATTTTCTGCAGCTCAAGCTGCAGGGTGCCGTAGACCGGGCGCTGCTCGGTAACATGGGCGCGCACTTGCGGGTCGAGCTGGGTGTCGATCTTGTCGGCCGGGATCACGTTGAGCAGCTTCTCGGCCGACTCGAAGCGGGCCTCGGCGGCAGCGATGGTCTGCTCGGGCCAGAAGGCCATTTCATCTTTGGTCGGCCGTGGGCACCAGGCGCTCCACATGATGCTGCGCCCGCCAAAGAACGGCACCATGCCGTGCTGCCAGCCGATGTTGCCCGGTGGCTGGCTGGCGGTGCGGGCCGAGAGGGTCCAGGGGAAGGTTTCGGAAAAGCCGCCGAGGGTTTTCTGGTAGGGGATCGGCAGGTTCTGGAAGTGCTCGGGGAGGAAGAACGGCCCGCGTTCGACCATCAGGATCCGCGCCTTGGGGTTGCTGCCCAGGATCCGCTCGGCGAAGGCCAGGGAGCAGAAGCCGGTACCGATGATGATGAAGTCGAACTGCTCCTCTTCGCGGACCTGTTTCCAGGCGGACTCGGAGAGAAAGAACACATGGTCCAGCACCTTCTGTGCGTTGGGTGTTTGTGGGCCGGGGGTGGGGTAGCCATGACCGAAATTGGTCGAACTGGTGACTGCGCTCATTGTTGCCTCCAATCATTGTTGGCAGAGGGTCTATCGTCCTTGTACCGCGGTTGCAACCCGCGAACGCGGGGATGCGCTGGTGCGTTGGTGCGCTGCTAACGCTAGCAGAGCAAAGTGGCATTTCAAGATCACTTGGTCGGGGTGGGAAGGGGCATGCAGTCCAGCCGGATGGACCGGCATCCGACTTCCGGATGGCCGAAAAGATTGATAGCATCCGGCCATAACCGCAAGGATGCAGCAACATGAAGCGATCAGCGTGGTGGATGGTGCTGGTGATGGCCAGCGGATGGGCTCAGGCCGCGACGGACCCTGACCCGTTGCTCGAAGGTGCTACCTCCACCGCCAGTGAGGTCCGTGGCGTGTTGCGGGCGCGCTCCCAGGCGCTGTTGGCCAGTGAGCTGGCCGGGCGGGTGGTGGAGATACCCTATGCCGAAGGCCAGTCGTTCACCAAGGGCGATGTGCTGGTGCGCTTCGACTGCAGCGCCTACCAGGCGCAACAGAGCGCGGCCAACGCAGCGGTACGTGCCGCCCGTGAAGAGCTGCGCAACAAGCAGCAGCTGGCTGCGCTCAATTCCGTCGGGCGTTTCGAGGTCACCCTGGCCGAGGCCCGTCAGGCCCAGGCCCAGGCTGAAGCGCAGGTGTATCAGGTGCACGTTCAGCGTTGCCAGGTCAAGGCACCGTTCGATGGCCAGGTGGTCGCACGCAAGGTCCAGGCCCACGAAAGTGTCGCCAGCGGTGCGCCACTGCTGGAAATCGTCGACAATCGCTCCCTGGAAATCCACCTGTTGGTGCCCTCGCGCTGGCTGGGGCGGCTCAAGCCGGAGCAGAGGTTCAGCTTTACCCCCGACGAAACCGGCAAACCCCTGGAGGCCTCGGTCAAGCGCCTTGGCGCGCGTATTGACGAAGGCAGCCAGACCCTGTTGTTGATCGGCACGCTGCCGGCCAACAGCCCGGGGCTGCTGGCGGGAATGAGCGGTACCGCGCATTTCGCCGAGCAGCCATGAACGCCCCGGCCCCGGGTGTGCTCGAGCAATTACTGGCCCATTACCTGGGCCTGGAGCGCCAGGCCCGGGCTGCTACCACCGTCGAGGCCCTGGCGTTCGCCATGGTCAACGATGGCCAGGCGCTGTTCGGCTACCGCCATGCCGTGCTGCTGATCGCCAACAAGGTCCGGGCGCTTACCGGCATTAGTGTGATCGAGCCCAATGCGCCGTTCGTGGCGTTCATCGAGCGGGCGGTCGGCTGCCTGGAGAACGCCAAGCAGCTGGCCGTGGCTGCTCCGGTGCTCGCGCAGGCGCTGGATGCGGCCAGCCGCGAGGACTGGCAGGCACTGTCGGCGGCCGAAGCGTTCTGGCTACCGCTCAAGGACCGTCAAGGCGAGGTGTTCGGTGGCCTCTGGCTGGCCCGCGACACGCCCTGGAGCGAGGCCGAACAAGCCCTGCTGGTGCAGCTGGGTGATTGCTACAGCCATGCCTGGCAAGCCTTGCAACCTGGCAAGCCGTGGCGCCTGCGCTGGCCGCTACGGACCCGCTGGGCGCTTGCCAGTATCGTGCTGCTGTTGCTGTTCGTGCCTGTGCGCCAGTCGGTACTGGCCCCGGCCGAGGTGGTCCCGCGCAACGCGCAGGTGGTGGCGGCGCCACTGGACGGGGTGATCGCCGAGTTCCTGGTCAAACCCAACCAGCGAGTGGCCGTCGGCCAGTTGTTGCTACGCTTTGATGCCACCAGCCTCAAGGCGCAAGCCGATGTGGCCGAGCGCACCCTTGGCGTGGCCGAGGCCGAACTCAAGGCCAATACCCAGCGGGCCTTCTCCGATGCCGAATCCGGTGCCCGGCTTGACCTGCTGGCGGCGCGGGTCGAGCAAAAACGTGCGGAACGCGACTATGCCCGCGACCTGCTGGCGCGCACCGAGGTGCGTGCCGAGCGGGCTGGCATTGCGGTATTCGCCGATGCCCAGCGCTGGACCGGCAAGCCGGTACAAACCGGCGAGCGCCTGCTGGACATCGCCGACCCGACCCAGGCCGAGTTACGAATCGAACTGCCCGTGGCCGATGCCATCAGCCTGGAGCCGGGCGCCGAGGTAGCCCTGTTTCTCGATAGCGACCCGTTACACCGCCATAGTGCACACCTGCAACGAGCCGCTTATCAGGCCCAGAGCACGCCGGCCGGGCAGTTGGCATATCGGCTGGACGCAAGCTTCAGCGATGCGCCTCCGCGTATCGGCTTGCGCGGCACGGCCAAACTCTTCGGCCAGCGCGCCCCGCTGGCCTTGTACCTGTTGCGCCGGCCGTTGGCGGCGCTGCGTCAGGCGGTGGGTGTTTGAGCCTGCCCGCCCTGCGCCAGGACCTGCAGCTCTCGGCCAGTGCGCCGGGGCTGGACGGGGCGCCGCAGTGGACCTTGGCCGACCCGTTGCGCGGGCGCTACTTCAAGCTCGGCGCACCGGCCATGCGCCTGTTGCGGCACTGGGCCCTGGGCGACCCGCGGCGGGTGCTGGCAGCCGCCAATGCCGAACCCGGCGGGCCACTGCCGGCGGCTGCCGTGGAAGAGCTGCTGCGCTTTCTGCGCGGGCACGACCTGGTTGCGCCCGACGATGATGAGCAGCGCGCAGGCTACGCCGCCAAGGCGGCGAGTCAGCGCCAGGGGGTATGGACCCAACTGCTGCACAAGTACCTGTTTTTCCGCATTCCGCTATGGCGCCCGGATGCCTTTCTCAATCGCACCTGGCCGTGGCTGGCGCGTTTCGGGCCCGGGCTCTTGCGTTATGGTCTGCCATTGGTGCTGGGGCTGGGGGTGTTCTTGGTGGTGCGCGATTGGGAGCGCTTTCTCGCAACGTTTCCGCATTTGCTCAGCCTCGGCGGGGTGCTGGCTTTTGCCATTGCCCTGGGTTTCGCCAAGCTGTGTCACGAGTTCGGCCATGCCTACATGGCCAAGCGCGCTGGCTGCCGGGTACCGAGCATGGGGCTGGCGTTCATGGTGCTGTTGCCGATGCTCTACACCGATGTCAGCGATGCCTGGCGCGTGCGCGATCGCCGCAGCCGACTGCTGATCGGCGCCGGCGGCGTGCTCGCCGAGCTACTGCTGGCCTGCATCGCCTTGCTGGCCTGGTCGTTGCTGCCGGACGGCGCAGGGCGCACGGCGGCGTTCATGCTCGCCAGTGCGACCTGGCTCACCACCCTGGCGATCAACCTCAACCCGTTGATGCGCTTTGACGGCTACTTCCTGCTCAGCGACCTGTGGGCGGTCGACAACCTCCAGGGCCGCGCCTACGCCCTGTGTCGCTGGCACCTGCGTGAAACCCTGTTCGGCTACCGCGAGCCGGCGCCCGAACCCTGGTCGGCGGGCATGCGTCGGCGCCTGCTGGTCTGGGGCTATGCCTCGTGGTTATGGCGGGCAGTACTGTTTTTCGGCATCGCCCTGGCGGTTTACCACCTGTTCTTCAAGGTCCTGGGTATCTTCCTGATGCTGGTGGAGCTTGCCTGGTTCATCGGCTTGCCGATCTGGCGCGAGTGGCGTCACTGGTGGCAGCAGCGCAAGCATGCCCGGCCGCAGCGGGTGCTGTGGCTGGGCCTGGGCCTGCTGGGGGTGCTGGCGCTGTTGCTGGTGCCCTGGCGCAGCGACGTCGAAGTGCCGGCGATGCTTGAGGCATCGCGCAGCAGCGCGTTGCATGCGCCAACTGCGGCGCGTATTCGCCAGGTGCGGGTCCACGACGGCCAGGTGGTGGCCAGGGATGAGCTGTTGCTGGAGCTGGAGTCTCCGGACCTGGACTCGCGCCTGCGCATCATTCGTCGCGAAATCGAGATTCTCCAGCTGCAACTGCGTCGTCAGGCCGGGCGCAGCGAAACCGCCGCCGACAGCGGCATCCTTGAGCAGCGCCTGGCCGAAGCCGTCGCCGAATACCGCGGCCTGGTGGCCCAGCGCGAACGCCTGAACCTGCGCGCGCCCCATGCAGGCATCGTGCGTGACCTGGTCGGCGACCTCGCCCCGGGCCGCTGGGTCCCAGCGCAGTTGCCGCTGGCTGCCGTGGTGGAGCAGGGCATGCGCCTGCGTGGCTACCTGGCCGAGGCCGACTTATGGCGGGTCCGGCCGGGGACGCTCGGGCACTTTGTCGCGGACGATCCGGTGCGTGCCTCGTTAAAGGTGAGCCTGGATGATGTCGACGCCACGGGCGTGGCCTATATTGATCAGGAAGCGCTGGTGTCCGAACAGCAGGGGCCAATTGCCGTGCGCCGCGATGAGCAGAAGCGGGCCCAGCCATTGCAGGCCCAATACGGCGTGCGTTTTAGCCTGGAAGAGGCGGTGCAGACAGGCATTTCGCACCCTGTTCGTGGGCTTGTGGTGCTTGAAGGCCGCGGCGAATCCCTTCTGGGAGCGGCCTGGCGACGAATGGCCGCACTCGGTGTAAGGGAAAGCGGATTTTGATAGTGTGATTGTCCGACAGTTGGAGTAATCTGCCATCAGTTTAATGTCACTCTGATCAGCAGATCATCCAGCTCCAGGCCACGGCGGTTCCACCAAACAGGGAAGTTTGCGTTCATGATGAAGTTCGCGGTGTCTCTTCGTGGGACCGAAGCTGGCGATCTGGACTTTCTGCGGCTGCTCTATGCCAGCACCCGCACCGAGGAAATGGCCCCCAGTGGCTGGTCCGCGCAGGCCATAGAAGCCTTTCTCGCCCAGCAGTTCCACGCCCAGCACCAGTACTACCAGGCACATTTCCCCGACGCCGAGTTCTCCATCATCGAACAAGACGGGCAGGCCTGCGGCCGGCTCTACCTGTTCTGGGGCCAGACCACGCTCAACCTCATCGATATCGCCCTGTTGCCGCCTTACCGTGGCCAGGGGCTCGGCACCCGCTTGCTCACGGATCTGCTGCAGCGCGCCGATGACCACGGGCTGGCGGTGGAGTTGTCGGTCGAGCCCTACAACCCGGCGCAGCGGCTGTATGCCCGGTTCGGTTTTCAGGTCATCAACACGTCCGGTGTCTACCTGCGCATGCGCCGCCAAGCCCGGGCTTCTGTCAGCAGGATTGCCTCATGAGCGAACAGGTTCTCTATGCCATCCCCAGCCGCAACGAGCTGGCCGAAGCGGCCGCGGATGGCTTCGTCCTCTGGATCGGAGCGGACCAGGCGCTGCCGCTGACCTTGCTGCAGTTGCTCGACGGGACGCCGATGAGCGCCCGCTATGAATGTTTTTCCGTGGTCTTCGCCTTGCCTCCCGCGGTCAGCTTGCCCCAGGCGGTTTATCGCCTGGGCGGCCCGGCGGGGCAGGAGTGGGTGTTGCTGATGACGCCGGTAATGCCTGAGGCAGACGGGCGCCATACCCTCGAAGCGGTGATCCATCGCGAATGCCAATCGTCGCCGCAGGCGGTTTGCGGCTAGGCCCGTCATTCCAACAACGCAACGTAAGGAAATGCCCGATGAGCGAACCATTTCTCGGTGAAATCAAGATGTTCGGCGGCAATTTCGCGCCTCGCGGATATGCCCTCTGCCAGGCCCAGATCCTGCCTATCGCGCAGAACGCGGCGCTGTTCTCGATCCTTGGCACGATCTACGGCGGCAATGGCCAGAACACCTTTGGCCTGCCGGACCTGCGCGGGCGTAGCCCGATTGGAACCGGGCAGGGACCGGGCCTGAGCGATATCGATCTGGGCGAGGTGGGCGGGGTCGAGAACATTACCTTGACCTACAACCAGCTGCCGAGTCACGGCCATGCGCAGGTTATCTCGACGGTTGGCGGCAGCAGCGACGTGGGCAGCGAATCGTTGTACCTGGCGCGCGCGGCCGATACCGCCGGCAACACCGTGAACATCTACGGTAGCGACATGACCGGTGCGGTGACCCTGGCCCCCAACTCGCTGAGCCTGGCCGGCGGCAGCCAGCCATTCGGCAACCGTAATCCGTACCTGGGCGTCACCTACATCATTGCGCTGGAAGGCACCTTCCCTACGCGTAGCTGATCAGCGCAGTTCGGTGGCGCCCCCGCCGGGCCGCCGCCACTTTCCACCGTTTGCTGCCTGTGGGCAGGGCGGTTGCACAGCAGGAGGCGGGGCATGAAGTTGATCGAGCGATTCAAGCGTCAGGCGGCGCAGCAATCCACGCCACTTGCGGGCAGCGGCCAAGCACCATTGCTGTTCGCCCTGGAGCCGCGGATCATGTTCGATGCCTCCGTGGCGGTCGTTGCCCAGGAGGCCGAGGCGACGGCCGAGCCGGCCAAGGACAGCGTCTCTGCCGAGCACAACGCACAGGCTGCGCTGGCCTCCGCCGATATTGGCAGCCAACAGGCCGGACAACGCCACGAAGTGGTGTTCGTCGATGGCCAGGTCAAGGACTCGCAACAGTTAATCAACGGCCTGCCTGCCGGCACCGAGGTGGTAATCCTCGACCCGAGCAAGGACGGCCTGCAACAGATGGCCGACTACCTGAAAGGGCGCGACGGCCTGGACGCCATCCACTTGCTGTCCCATGGGGCATCGGGCACCGTACAGCTCGGCAATGTCTGGCTCGACAGCAGCAACCTGGCCGAGCACAGCGCAGCCCTGCAAGGCATCGGCTCGGCGCTCAAGGCCGATGGCGACCTGATGCTGTATGGCTGTCGCGTCGGCAAGGACAGCGCCGGCCAGGCGTTCGTCGATCAGCTGGCGGCGTTGACCGGGGCCGATATCGCGGCCTCCACCGATGACACCGGGGCCCAGGCCCTGGGCGGCAACTGGACCCTGGAGCGCAGCAGCGGGGTGCTGCAAAGCGCCTCCCTGGGCGCCCAGTTGAGCGGCTACCAGAGCCTGCTGGCCACCAGCTTCAGCTCCGGTTCTACCGCTACCTTTCCGGCGCCGTTGTTCGGTGTGCGTACCGTGGCGGGCGATTTTGACGGTGATGGCGATGCCGACATCCTCTACCAGACCGGCGGCAACGGCACGGCCTGGCAGTATGCGCGCAGCAACGGCGACGGCACCTTCACCCTTCTGACCCAAGCCGCCTCGCCCTTTGCCGGCCTGAGCCTGGGCGACACCGCGGGTAACAACTTTTTCGCCGACGATTTCGACGGCGATGGCGATATCGACCTGCTGGCCGGGATCAACGGCGGCCAGGGCAATTACTTTCGCAACGATGGTGGCAGTTTCAGCAGCCAGTCGAATACAACCTTTCCGTCGGTGAGTTTCGCCGTGCGCATGGTGGTAGGCGACTACGACAACGACGGCGACGCCGACATCCTGTACCAGACCGGCGGCAATGGCTCGGCCTGGCAGTACGCGCTCAACAATGGCGATGCCACGTTCACTCTCATGGCCCAGAACGTGTCGCCGTTCGCCGGCCTGAGCTTCGCCGACCACAACAGCAACGCCTACCGGGTCGGTGATTTCGACGGTGACGGCGACCTGGACATTCTTACCGGTGTCAACGGCGCCACCGGCAACTACTATCGCAACGACGGCAGCAGTTTCAGCAGCCAGTCCAGCAGCACCTTCCCGGCACCGGTCTTTGGTGCGCGCCTGGTGGTGGGCGACTTCGACAGCGACGGCGATACCGACATCCTCTACCAGACCGGCGGCAACGGTACGGCCTGGCAGTACGCGCGCAGCAATGGCGACGGCACCTTCACCCTCATGACCCAGGCCGCTTCACCGTTTGCCGGCCTGGCCCTGACCGACACCAGCGGCACCAACTACCGGGTCGCCGATTTCGATGGTGACGGTGACGTCGACCTGTATGCCGGGATCAACACCTCCACCGGCACCTACGTCATCCAGAACGACCGCCCGCCCATCGTGGTCAGCTCCACCCCGAGCGACAACGGGGTGAACGTTTCGCCCACCGCCAATATCGTCTTGACCTTCAACGAGAGCGTGGTCAAGGGCAACGGCAACCTCTATATCGTGCGGACTTCCGACAACGTCATTGTCGAGACCATCGCGGTAGGCAGTGGGCAGATCACCGGTTCCGGCTCGACCTGGACCATCGACCCGTCGATCACCCTGGCGATGGGGACCGGCTACGCCATCCGCTTCGACAGCAAGACCTTCGCCGACCTCGATGGCGCGATTTTCAAGGGCATCAAGAACAACACCACGCTGAACTTCACCACCCTCAGCAATGCCGTGCCGGTGGTCGGCAACCTTAATGGCGATTCGGTCGGTTTCAACGAAGGCGGCAGTGCCGTGCTGATCGATCTGGGCGGCAATGCCACGCTCAGCGATGCCGACTCGGCGGACTTCAACGGCGGCAATGTCACCGTGTCGATCGTCAGCAACGGGGTGGCGGGCGAGGACGTGCTCAGTGTTCGCAACCAGGGCGTGGGTGCCGGCCAGATTGGCATATCGGGCAGCAACATCACCTATGCCGGGGTGACCATCGGCACCGTTGCCGGCGGTACCGGGGGCAGCAACCTGGTCATCAGCCTCAACGCCAGCGCGACGCCCGCCATCGTCGAAGCGCTGCTGCGCAACCTGACCTACAGCAACAGCAATACCGGCGACATCGCCAGTGCCAGCCGGACCGTGCGCGTTACCGTCAACGATGGCGACGGCGGTACCAGCAGCAATGCCAACGTCACCGTCGCCATCACCGCGATCAACGATGCGCCGACGGTAGTGGCGACGCCGAACAACCCGACCTTTACCGAGGGCGGTGGCGCGGCGGACCTGTTCAGCGGCGTCACCGTCAGTGCGCTGGAGGCGGGGCAGAATATCGACCAGTTGATCCTCACGGTCGGCAACCTGGGCAATGGCAGCGACGAGTTGCTGGTGGTCGACGGCACCTCCATTGTCCTGCTCAACGGCGCGACCGGCACCACCGCCAGCAATAGCATGAGCTACCTGGTGAACATTACCGGCAGCACCGCTACCGTGACCCTGAGCAAGGTTGGCGGTATCACCACGGCGGCGACTCAGACCCTGGTCGACGGCCTGGCCTACCGCAACAGCAGCCAGGCCCCGGACACCACCAGCCGGGTGGTGACCCTGACCAGCATCCGCGACACCGGCGGCACCAGCAATGGCGGCGTCGACACCCAGGTGCTGGCGATCGCCAGCACAGTGACGGTGGTGGCGGTCAACGATGCGCCGACGCTGTCCGGCGGGCCGTACGCACTGCCCGGCACCGACGAGAACACACCGACCTCCGGCGTGCTGGTCTCGACCCTCCTCGGCGGGCTGACCTATGCAGATGACGATGCCGGTGCGCTGTCCGGGATTGCCCTGACCGGCAGCAGCGGCAACGGCACCTGGCAGTACTCTACCGATGGCCTGACCTGGAACGCGGTGGGCGCGGTCGCAGGCAATGCCGCCTTGCTGCTGTCGAGCAGCAGCTACCTGCGCTATGTGCCGGACCAGGGCAATGGCGAGAACGTCAGCCTGTCGTTCCGCGCCTGGGACCAGACCAGCGGCACGGCTTCGACCAACAGCACCCGCAATAGCGCCGACACCAGCAGCAACGGTGGCAGCCTCGCGTTCTCCAGCGGTATCGCCCAGGCCACGTTGAGCGTCACCGCACTCAACGATGCCCCGGTGCTGACCCCGGCCGCACCTGCGCTCACACCATTGACCGACGGTGCGATCAACAACCCCGGGCAGACGGTTGCCAGCGTGCTTGGCGCCAGCATCAGCGATGTCGACAGCGGTGCGCTGCAAGGCATTGCCATCACCGGGCTCACCAGTGGCAACGGCACCTGGCAGTACAGCCTCGACGGCAGCACCTGGAACGCCATGGGTAGCGTGGCGGCCAACAGCGCGCTGCTGTTGCGGGCCACCGACAAAGTGCGTTTTGTGCCAGACGGCGCCAATGGCACCACAGCCACCCTGACCTACAACGCCTGGGACCAGACGGGCGTGACCGCGGGGCAGCAGGGCACCAAGGTGGACACCGCCTTGTCCGGCGGCAGCGGCGCCTTCTCACTGGCCAGCGACACGGCCAGTGTGACCGTCACCGCCGTCAACGACGCCCCGCAGGTCACCACCAGTGGCGGCACCACAGCGTTTACCGAAGGCAACAATGTCGCCTCCACGCCTGTGGTTATCGATAGCGGGCTGACCTTGGCGGATTCCGACAACCTTAGCCTGGCCAGCGCCACGGTGAGCATCACCGGCAACCTGCAGACGGCTGAAGACCGCCTGGCGTTCACCAACAACCCGGCGACCATGGGCAATATCAGCGCCAGCTACAATGCTGCCAGCGGCGTGCTGACCCTGACCTCGGCAGGTGCCTCGGCCACGCTGGCGCAATGGCAGGCGGCACTGCGCGCGGTGACCTACAGCAACCTGTCCGACGCACCAAGCAGCGCTACCCGTACGGTCAGCTTCCAGGTCAACGACGGTAGCCTGGACAGTAGCGTGGCGACCAAGACAGTCAGCGTCACGGCGATCAATGACGCGCCGCAGGTTAGCGCCCCGGCGACGCTGTCGGTCAGCGAAGACACGGCTACCGCAGTCACCGGCATCAGCTTCAGCGATGTCGATTCAAGCATGGCCACGGTAACCCTGACGGTGGGTTCCGGCACCTTGTCGGCCATCAGTGGTGGCGGGGTGGTGGTCGGTGGTACGGGCTCGGCCCGTACCCTGACCGGCACTATCGCCAACATCAACACCTTCATTGCCGGCAGTAACCTGAGCTTCACCACTGCCAGCAACGCCACCGCCAATGTGACCCTGACGGTGAGCATCGACACCGCCAGCATCGCCACGGCCTCGACCACCACGACCTTGCAGGTCACGGCGGTCAACGACGCACCGAGTATCAGCGCGCCGGGCAGCATTGCCGTGAACGAGGACCAGCCTGGCGCCATCACCGGCATCAGCTTTACCGACGCCGACGCCGGCAGCGGCGCGGTCACGGTCGTCCTCTCGGTGCCCAGTGGCAGCCTGAACGCAACCAGCGGCAGCGGTGTTACGGTGAGCGGTTCCGGCACCGGCAGCCTGACCCTGGTGGGCGGCCTGGCCAATATCAACGCCTTCATCGCCGCCAGCCAGGTGAACTTCCTCACCGCCGCCAACTCGGTCGGCAACGTCACCCTGACGGTGGCCATCGACGACGGCGGCAACACTGGCGTCGACCCCGGCAACTCCGGTACCGGCAGCTCCGAGGCCAGCAGCACGACGCTGACCCTGGCCGTGACCGCCATCAACGATGCGCCGCTCAACGCGGTGCCTGGCACCCAGTCGTTCGCCCAGGACAGCGTGCTGGTGTTCTCGACCGGCAACGGCAACCTGATCAGCATCAGTGACGTGGATGCCGGCGGCGGTGCGCTGCAGGTAACGCTTGTGGCCACCAATGGCCTGATCACGCTCTCCACAACTACCGGCCTGAGCTTCACCAGCGGTGACGGCACGGCCGATACGACGATGGTCTTCACTGGTAGCCTGGCCAGCATCAACGCGGCGCTCAATGGACTGAGCTTTACCCCGACACCGGGCTTCAACGGCCTGGCGTCATTGCAGATCATCAGCAACGACCAGGGCTTGAGCGGCAGCGGCGGTGCGCAGACCGACAGCGACACCATCAACCTGAACGTGAACCCGCTCAATCCGCGGGTGAGTAACGTCCAGGTCAGCAACCCCAATGGTGGCTACAAGGTCGGTGACGTCATCAGCGTGACCGTCAGCTTCGACCAGACGGTGGTCGTCGATACCAGCGGCGGCGCACCGAGCCTGTTGCTGGAAACCGGTCTGGTCGATCGCCTGGCGTCCTACGTATCGGGCTCCGGCAGCACGACCCTGACGTTCAGTTATGTAGTCCAGGCCGGTGACCTGAGCAGCGATCTGGATTACACCTCCACCAGCGCGCTGAGCCTCAACGGCGCGACGATCAAAAGCGTGCACAGCGACGACGCGGTGCTGACCCTGCCCACCGTGGGTGGCGCCAACTCCATCGCCGGCCAGGACAGCATCGTCATCGATGGCGTAGTGCCGACGGTCGCCAGTGTCGGCGTGCCGGCCAATGGCACCTATGTCGCCGGCCAACACCTGGATTTCACCGTCAATTTCAGCGAGAACATGCTGGTCGACACCAGCGGTGGTACGCCACGTCTGGCGATCACCCTGGACACCGGCGGCACGGTCTACGCCAACTACCTGTCCGGTTCCGGTACCGGCGCCCTGGTGTTCCGCCTGACCGTCGCCAGCGGGCAACTGGACAGCAACGGCATCAGCGTGGCCGGTGCCATCGACAGCAACGGCGGTGCCTTGCGTGACAGCGTCGGCAACACTGCAGTGACCACGCTCAACGGCGTGGGCAGCACCAGCGGTGTATTGATCGATGCCGTGGTGCCAAGCGTGGCCACGGTTTCGGTACCGGCTGCCGGCGCGTATAACAGTGGCGATGTACTGAGTTTTACGGTCAATACCAGTGAAGCGGTGATCGTCGATACCAGCGGGGGGACGCCACGGTTGTTGCTCAACATCGGTGGTGTGACCCGCCACGCAACCTATGTGTCAGGCTCCGGTACCGGCGCGCTGCTGTTCCAGTACACCGTGCAGGCAGGCAACAACGACGCCAACGGCATTGGCGTGGCAGGCACCCTGGACCTGAACGGCGGGGCCGTGCGCGATGGGGCGGGCAATGCCTTGAACCTGTCGCTCAACAACCTTGGCAGTACCTCGTCGGTACGGGTTGATACCGTAGCGCCGCAGGTGGCCGATATCGTGCGGGTCGACGTCAGCCCCGTCGCCAGCAGTTCGGTCCGTTACACCGTGACCTTCGATGAAAGCGTCAGCGGCGTCGACAGCCCCGACTTCGCGCTGGTGTTCAGCGGCACGGCCAGCGGACGTATCGCCAGCGTGACGGCGCTCAACGGGTGGACCTACACCGTACTGGTCGACAGCCTCGCCGGGCTCGGCACGTTGCGCCTTGATCTCAAGGGCAGCGGCACCGCTATCGTCGACAGTGCCGGCAACGACCTCGGTGGTGGCCTGCAAGGCAGTGTCTATAGCATCGACCGGGTCGCCCCCTCGGTGACGGCGGTGCAGGTTCCGGCCAACGGCACCTATGTCGCCGGGCAGACCCTGGATTTCACCGTGCAGCTGGACGAAGCCGTGCTGGTCGATACCGCCGACGGTTTGCCGCGCCTGGCTATCAGCCTGGGCAACGGCCGGGTCGCCTATGCCGACTACCTCTCCGGTTCCGGCAGCACTGCACTGGTGTTCCGCATGACCGTCAGCAGCGGCCAGCAAGGCAACAACGGCATCAGTGTCGGGCCGCTCATCGATCTCAACGGTGGCAGCTTGCGCGATGCCCTGGGCAATGACCTGGAGGCCGCGCTCAATAATGTCGCCAGTACCGATGCGGTGCTGATTGACGCGCGGGCGCCGCGGCCAAGCACGATCACCCTCGATGGCCCTTCGCCGACGGCGGAACAGATCCTGAGCTTCACCCTGACCTTCGACGAAGCGGTCAGCGGCGTGGACGCTGGCGATTTCAGTGTGGCGAGCACCGGCAGTGCCAGCGGTAACGTGCAGTCGCTGGTGCAAGTCGATGCCCGCACCTACCGCATCAGTGTGGCCAATGTCAGCGGCCAGGGTAGCCTTGGCCTGCGCCTGAATGCGCTGGGAAGCGGCATTCAGGACCAGGCCGGCAATGCATTGGCGGTGTCGCTGACGGGGCCGGCCTATGTCATCAATGCGCAGGACGCCGGGGATCCTGAGTACCGGGTCAAGGTCCCCGAGCCGAGCACCGTGCCTTCGAGCACCTTGGCGCAACCACAAGTACCGCTGATGCCAACGCAGCCGACGACCTCACCCTTGTTGCCGACGCCGTTGTTCGAGGTGCGCACGCTGGGCAGCGGCATCGCCCCCTTGGGTAGCGTCTTCATACACAACGGCGCCAGCGCACCGAGCTTCATCGCCCAGGTCTTTGCCAGCAGCAACACTCCTGGCGAGGGCACGGGCACGGGGTTCCTGGGTTTTGGCGGTGGCGATGGCGGGGTGTTTGGCAGTAGCAGCTTCTCGAATATTTTCACCCGGCAAACGCCGTCGGAGGAGGTCCAGATGAGCGTCTTCGATGGCAAGCAGTGGCGCGGCGGTGATGGCCGCGGTGTCTCCGGGGCACCGACCCTGGGTCAGCAATTGCATGCACTGAACGAGGCCGACCAGCGTCCCGTACGCGAGTTGGCCCTGGCCCTGGCGCAACCGACGCAGATCGGACCGCGGGCATGATGGACGGCACCAACACTTTCAAGATCGAGCCGTACCAGGGGGCGGCCCAAGGATGAAAAATAACCATAAATTGCTCGGGGTCAGCGTCTTGGCATTCGCCATCAGCGGCTGTGCGGTCACCAGCCAGCCGATAGACAGGCAGGTCAGCGAGGACCGTGCACGTGCCGATATCAGCGCGATGTTCAAGGACCAGGAACCGCTCAGGGGGCCGCTGACCTTGCATCAGGCAATGGCACGGGCGGTGAAGTACAACCTCGAGGCGCGGCTGAAAGTCATGGAAGAAGCGCTGGCCAAGCGCCAGGTCGACCTGGCGAGCTTCGACATGTTGCCGCGCATGGCACTGGAAGCCGGTTATGCCGGGCGTAACAATGTCAGTGCGTCCAGCAGCCAGAGCGTGCGAACGGGTACCCAGTCCCTGGAACCCTCGACCTCCCAGGACCGCGATCGCGAGGTGGCCGACCTGACCATGGTCTGGAACGTCCTCGACTTCGGTGTCAGCTATGTCAGCGCCAAGCAGCAGGCCGACCAGCGCCTGATTCTCCAGGAGCGCCGGCGCAAGGTCATCCATACCATCACCCAGGATGTACGCTCGGCCTATTGGCGCGCCGTGGCGGCGCAGCGTTTGCTGACCCAGATCGACAGCCTCATGGGGCGCATCGCCGAGGCGCGCAGCAATAGCCAGCACATGAGTGCGCAGCGCCTGGGCGACCCGGTACAGGTGCTCAGCTATCAGCGTGCGCTGATCGAAGCGACCCGCCAGCTGGAAGAACAGCGCCGCGCCTTGTCGCTGGCCAAGACCGAACTGGCGGCGCTGATCAACCTGCCGTTGAACACCGATTTCAGCCTGGCGCCGCAGGAGGGCTATGCGCTGCCGCAGTTCAAAGGCGATTTCGCCCAGCTTGAGCAGCAGGCCCTGGCCAGCCGGCCGGAACTGCGCGAGCAGGATTACCAGGCACGCATCAGCGCGGCGGAAACCCGCAAGGCCATGTTGCGCTTGCTGCCGGGCCTGGAGTTTTCCGCCGGTGGGCATTACGACAGCAACTCCTTCCTGGTCAACCAGAGCTGGGCGGACTACGGCGTCAAGGTCACCTGGAACCTGTTCAATGTGCTCTCGGCACCGGCTGCCATCAAGGTTGCCAAGGCCGGTGAGGACGTGGCGGCAGCCCGGCGCCAGGCGATGTCGATGGCGGTCCTGGCACAACTGTATGTGGCCAACGCCAACTTCAACGAGGCGACCCGGCAGTTCCGTACCAGCGAAGAGCTGGCAACCCTGGACGGGGAAATTGCCGGGCAGTTGCGCAACCGCTATCAGACCCAGAACATCGGTGAGCTGGAACTGATACAGGGCGAGCTCAACAACCTGCAGACCCAGCTCAAGCGAGACCTGGCCTATGCCGAACTGCGCAATGCCCATGCGCAGCTGTTCGTCAGCGCCGGGACCGATCTGCTGCCCGAGACCCTGCCGAACAACCGCCTCGATACCATTGCCGCGGCATTGCAAAGCAGCGAGTCGCGCTGGGTGCGTTGATGGCTGGGGGAGGGCCTCACCAGGTCGAACACTGGCATTCGATCTGGTCCTGCCCATGAGGCCGAGATTCGTTGGAAAAAGCTATCAAGAAGGAATACGCACCCCAGCCAATGATTGGGCAAAACGCTGTATCTCCTCCTCCGAGGGCGGCCAAGTGACCCCCAGGCCTGGCGCACAGTAGGCCTTGATCGACACCTTGGCCAGGTCGGCGAGTTCACTCTCGGGGAGATGGTCTTTGGCGCAGTTCTTCCAGTCGCTACCGAACACCTCATAGAGCGCGCCCAGGGCCACGATCCGGTGTTCAGCAATACTGGCTTCGGCCGCCGTAGATCCGGATGCAACTGTCAGCCCTAGCCACTCCCTTAGACGCCTTGGCAGTATGTCCCAACCGGACTGATCGAACCGCTGGGCCTGCTGCAGCATCGCCAGGTAACGCAAGCGATTGGCAAAACGCTTGAGCGCTCGAGGTGTTCTGCGATGCTTCTGGACCAATGGCGACCATGCCACCAGGGACGCTTTGAACGCTGGTGAGTCCTGTACCCTGTACAGAGTGCGGCGCAAACGCCAAAGCGCATAGGTCAAACCCGTGGTAACCAGCAGCACGATGATCGCTACGACCGTAAAGGCGATATCGTTACGCGCATCCAACGCTTCGTTCGGCGGGAAGGGGTTGGCTGTGACGGCGCTGTCAAGATTGCTTTCAGGCAGTGCGGAGCTGCCTTGTTTGTTGTCGTCGGGTACGCTGGCAGGGGGTGTCGCAGCTGTTTTGTTTGTCGTGGTTTCGTAAGCTTGCGCCGAGGCCAGCGGGAGTTGAAAGTGCTGGCCTGAATGCCATGCATAGCCGAGTGCAACAAGACAAAAAGCCGTAGTGACTGCAATCTTCAGTCGTTTGAAAAGGGCCGTCTGTGGCGTTGAGTCGGCTGCGGTTTCCTCCAGCAAGGAGTGCGGTTTATCGCTGGGAGTATCCGGTACTGCGATCTCCAGATTGATCAGCTTTTCCAGGTAGTCACGGGCGTATTTGCGTCGCCGCATACGTTCCAACTCGGCTTTTGCCTCAGCCGTGAGCGGCGCTTGGCTAGAGCTGTCGAGTTCGGTCATTTCCTGGGCGATCTTTTCAAAGGACAACGCCAGCGCCGCCTGTACCCGGTTGGTAGCCATGCCAAAGATGACAAAGCATTTGCCTGATGACACCAGAAAATTGACGGCTTCCATTACCTCCAGAACAGCCTCTGCGCGACAACGGTCCAGGTCATCGATCACCACCACCAAGCGCCCGGGCAAACACTGGGTGACCTCCTCGAACTCCTTGGCGAACCGTGAGCGGAAGCTGGTCAGGGCATTCGCTTCCTTGAGTCGAAACTGTTCTACCGAGTTGGACAGCAACACGGCCGGATCCGCGCCGAAGGCGGTTAGCGTCTTGCGCAAGGCAACGAACGCTGTAACCAGCCCTGCCAGTTTCGCCGCCAGTGGCCCCAGATTCAGCGATCCGAGAAACGCCAGCGTGATCCCGTCGTCCTGGGGCGCCGAGGCTTTATCGAGCAGTGTCGAAAGCGACTGCCATTGACCTGCCTCATGAGCCGACAGGTAGGCCCCCAACCAGACCGCGGACAGTGCCAACAGGCTGGCCACGAACCAATGCCTTTTCGTGCGTAGTACCAGCAGTCGCCAGCGGAATATCCACCCGCTCGGTTCGAAAAAGGAAGGCAGCGACTGCTCGCGCACGGCACTGAGCAATGCGGCGAGCAACTGCTCATCTTTCTGGTGATGCCAGGCGTTGAACCATACCGGGCGGCAGCCGTTGTTCTGCAAGTCTTTGCAAATCAACGTCATCAGGCTGCTCTTGCCGGTACCCCAGTCGCCGGAAACAGCAAGCGTCAGCGGCGGCTCCGTGGCCTCGTTGCGCAGAAAACGCGAAATGCCTTTGGCCAGTGGGCCGAAGCGCAGGCGGTCTTGGCAGAAGTCTTGGGTTGGCGCATCCGACGCGGCCATGGTGGCGACGCCATCCTCCACGGGGGGCGGTCGGGTCTGGAATGCACGCATCCACATCCAGGCGATCAGCAGCAGCGATGCCCAGAACCACGGCGCAGGGTAGCGGGAGTATTGAATCGGAGTGGGCACGATTGCCCAGGTTTTGCCGCCGTCCCGGGTGCGCGTGAGGGCAGGGTGCAGGCCGACGGCCCAGCCGTTGTTGGCGTCACTGAACCACATGGCCAAGCGCATGGAGCGTGCCGGCGAGTAGCTTTTTTGCGCCGCGCCGTCGACGCTTGCAACCATCTGGCCGTCCTCGCCCGCCATCCAGCCAAGGCCGTTGCCAGTGCTGTAGGTCGCGGTTGCAGTCATCTCGACATCAGGCGTGGGCTGCAAGTGCCAGGTAGCGCCGCAATCGTTGGACACCATCGTCCCGTCCTTTGCTTTGGGAGGGGCCTTCAGGCCGTCTGGAGAGAACGTAATGGTGTGCAGGTCCGCAGGCTTGTCCCTGGCAACACTTTTCCACGTCAAGCCGCCGTCTGCGGTAGACAAGGACGCTCCCTCGCCATTGCTGATCCTGCCACGCAGTCCATCCGCTTGAAAGTGGACGCAGCGTAGCCCTGGCAGTTGGGGTTGTGGTTCCATCAAACGCCAGGAGCGCCCTAGATCCGTGCTCGACAGCAATTCCCCATCCTCGGTGGCCATCCATCCGTGGCCATTTTCGAGGAACATGATCGAGGTCACCGTGGAGTGAATGCCGGTGACGGTCGGCAGCCAGTGCTCACCCGCGTCGGTGGTTCGCAGCAGTACGCCAGCATACCCGGCCGCCCAGCCGCGTTTGCCATCGGCCAGGAATGTTATGGCGAAGAGGCTGCCAGGCAATGCGCTGGCCTTAACCTTCCAGGTTTTCCCGCAGTCTGCGCTGGTGACGATGCTGCCAAAGTCGCCAACGGCCCATGCGTGTTTGCAGTCGGTAGGTATTGGAGACACCACCAGCCCCCACGGACTATCGTTGGAGGTTTGCGAGCTGTCCTTGCTCTGGGACCTTTTTATCTGTGTTCCGGGTGGCAGGCCTTGGGGCCAGCGAGGTGAACGATTGTTAAAGTACGGCGATGGTGATGGCAGCGGTGCAGAACCTATCGGAATTGCAGATGAGCGCGTATCCGATATCCAGGCGCCGCTGTCGGGGCGCATCTCATAGACCGAACCGGAGAACGTGACGGCACCACCTTGCTTGCCATCATCGGAGATCCACGCGTATGTCAGGTTCTCGGTCAACCCGCTGACCTGGTTGCGCCAATGCCTGCCGCTATCGTCAGAGAACAGGGCGGCGCCGCTGTCGCCAACAGCCAGAAGGTATTGCCCAGTTGCGGAGGCCGCGATGGAGTTGAGTTTGCGGGCGGGTTGCCATAGCCGTAACTCACCATTCGCCTCAAGGGGGTACAGCAGCTGGTCCACCAAGCTTCGCTCGGAAACGGGGGTGGCCGGGTAAGGGTAGGGTGGTTGCCAGTGAGCCAAGACACCGGCTGCAACGGTCATTACAATCGCCAGCAGCCCCCAGCTCAGGTTGAATTTGAGTGGCGGTGATGAGGGTGTCGATTCAGGCGTGATCCTGGAGGATTGGCTGGAGAGCATGTTCGCCGTCTCGATATCAGTCCATGGTGATGTCCCAAGGTGTGGAAAAAACGGACGGCTGCGCTTCCCACCTGCCGCAGCGGGCGGCTTTATCAATATAGTCGGTGGACGGATTCACGCTTGCTGGCGATAAAAAAATGCTGGGTATTCACACTGCGACAGCGGACGAAAGCCTGACGAGCCTGGGCTTCAGTAGTGAAATCGCGGGGCAAGCCGGCCCCTATGGTGTGACAGCGTATTTCACCGCGGCGGCCCGCGACGGCACGTTGAGGGTGCGCAACAACGACGACACATGAATGCGCACGGTAAAGGGCGAGATATCCAGCGCGCGGGCGATTTCCTTGTTGGTCTTGCCCTCGGCGATCAGGCGCAACACCTCTTGCTGACGCGCGGTCAGGGTGGTGGCCACTGCACTGGTGTCCAGCGGCAGCAACCCGGACGGAGCAAAACGCACCAGCACTTCGCCTTCGCGAATGGCCAGAATCGCCTGGCCGATCTCGTCGGGGGCGATGTTCTTGCCAATGAAACCGTCGATACCGGCGGCCATCACTTCGCTGATCAGCTCCGGGTCATCGACCATCGACACCACAATCAGGGTGGTGCGGCGCAACTGTTGACGCAAGTCGACCAACTGAGTGATGCAGGTAAGCCCCGGGAAGCGCAGGTCAAGGAGCAGGGTGTCGGGCTCCGCGCCGCGTGCAACCTGTGCCAGGACGCTGTCGAAATCCCCGGCTTGTTCGATCAGCGCATCAGGTAACAGGCGCTGGACAGTCCCCACCATCGCTTCGCGAAACAGCGGGTGGTCGTCAGCTATGATGATCCGGCATGCCATGTCGAGTGCCTCCCTGGGCCTGGCGTTCCTTACAGGCGTGTTACTTTACCACCGGGCACGGACGCTGCCCGGTGTACGTACTGGATATGACGACTGTCGCACAAGGATGTTCCCGATGAAGTTCGAGAAAAATACCGAGCTCGACCAGGCCAACCTGCGGATCATTGTCGCCGGCCTTGCCATGATCTATATCAGCGTGTTGGGTTTTCTGCCCGGGCAGCAGGTCAACATGTACCTGCCGATCATGATCTACATCGTCCTGTTCCTGTTGCTGTCGATCGTCCTGCGCCAGGTCATCGTGCGCTGGCCGGGCCACTATCCGGCCCGGCGTATCTTCAGCATGGTCCAGGACTACACCGGCACCTGTTTCGGCCTGGTGGTGGGTGGCGAGGCCGCGCTGCCGCTGTACGCGGTGATGGTCTGGGTCAACCTGGGCAATGGCATGCGCTATGGCTCGCGGTACCTGGCGATCGCCACCGCCCTGGCGTTGTTGGCCTTGCTCTGCGTTTACCGGCTGACCCCTTACTGGCAGGCGCAACCGTTCATGGTGCTGATGCTGATGATCACCAGTACGGTCATCCCCATGTACGCGCACCTGCTGCTTGAGCGCACGCGCAAGGCCTCCGAAGAAGCGACCGCCGCCAACCTGGAAAAGTCGCGCTTTCTGGCCCAGGCCAGTCACGACCTGCGCCAACCGATTCACTCGATCGGCCTGTTCACCGCTTGCCTGCGCGAAGCGCGCCTGGGCGAGGAGGAGCGGCGCCTGGTCGACAACATCGACCGCTCGCTGCTCAACGTCGCACAACTGTTTCGCTCGATTCTCGACCTGTACACCCTCGACAACGGGCGCCTGCAACCCCGCCTGCAATGCGTACAGCTGGCTGATCTGCTCCACGACCTGGTGCGCCAGAACGCCGAAGCGGCGCGTTGGGCCGGCGTCGAACTGCGCCTGCGGGTGGCCGAGCACTGGGTGCAGATTGACCCGGCGCTGCTGGCCACCATGGTCCAGAACGTGCTGTCCAACTGCTTCAAGTACGCACCGCAGCGGCCGGTACTGATCGCTGTGCGCAAGCGTGGGAATGGGTTGGCCATTGTCGTTTATGACCAGGGCTGTGGCATTGATGCCGATGAATTGCCCAAGGTCTTCGAGGAGTTCTACCGCGTGCGCCAGTTGCGCGACAAGGACGTTGAAGGCGTGGGCCTGGGCCTGTCGATCGTCAGACGCCTGGGCCGGATGATGGACATGCAGGTGGCGATACGTTCGCGGGTCGGCCATGGCACGGCGGTGAGCCTGCTGGGCTTGCGCAAGGTTGAAGCACCCCGGCAGCCGGTCACCCGAGAGCAAGCGAGCCAGGTCGGCTTGTTGACCGGCCTGAAAGTGTGCCTGGTGGAGGATGACCGCAACGTGCTGCTGGCCACCAAAGCCTTGCTTGAACGCTGGGGCTGCGAGGTGCAGGCCGAATCCAGTGGCAAGGACCTGCTCAGCGACTGCGATATCATCGTCGCCGACTATGACCTGGGCAATCAGGCCACTGGCATCGAGTGCATCGACCAGCTACGTGCGCAACGGGGCAGGGCGGTGCCGGCGCTGATCCTCACCGGGCATGAGGTGGAGAAGATCCAGGCGGCCCTGCATGACCGCCAGATCGCGATTCTGTCCAAGCCGGTGCGCCCGGCCGAGTTACGCACCACCTTGCGCTCGTTGCGTGAACCCCGCACAGAACCGGTTTAGCTGAGGATCAATAGCGCTGCAGCGGATTTTGCGGCCGGCCACTGTTCTTGTTGTAGCAGTGGGCACTCATCCCCATGCCCATCGACGCGATCCCGACCATGACGCCGCTGGGCAGCTCGCAGTTGTAATCCCCTGAAGCGGTGCTGGCGATGAAGTAAGTGGCGCTGTTGTCGTTGCGCACGTTGGAAATCTTGGTCACCGGCTCGCCGATCGTCGTCTGGGCAGTGGTTTTCAGGCGATCTTCGTTGGGTTTCATAGTCTGGCAGCCGGCGAGGGCGACGAGCAGGGCGCTGAGCAGGGTGAGCTTGTTGAATGCAGGTTTCATGGCGCTTCTTCCTTGGTGTTGTTGTGTTGTTGCAGGCACGGCGATCCCTCGCGCCGCAAAGCAGCGGCACTGGGGAACACTGGGGTGAAGAGGAATATAGCGCCGGGAAAGAGGGGGGTCGATTAGCACAAACGGGCTAATGGCCAGTGGCCATCTTTCAGCGTTTGGCACCCAGTCGCAGGCTTTCGACGACCTCCGAGAGTTCTTCCGTTGAGGTCGATTCTGCCCCGGAGCTTTCAGCTCGAGGGAGCTGCCGGTACTCGCTAGGTGTACACCCGACGAATTGCTTGAAGGCACGGGCAAAATAAGAAGGGTCCTTGAATCCGACTTCGTAACCGATGCTGGTGATGGGCATCTGGCTGTTGTCGAGCAGGTCCCTGGCAAAGTCCATCCGTTTGCTCAGGATGTACTCCATGAACCCCAGGCCATTGACTTCCTTGAACAGGCGGCTGAAGCGAAAGGTGGTCATGCCGCAGCGCTTTGCCAGTTCTTTCTGGTCGATGCTGTCGCGCAAATGCTGGTCGATGTAGAGCAATACGTTACTGAGTGCCTGGTGCTTGTGGTGCTCAGCGGTCAGCCGGATGCTGTCCGGCAGCGACGGGCCATGTTCGATCAGTGGCTTCTTGGCATGGAAGTGAGTGCTGCGGCGCAGTTCGCAGAGTTGCTGCAGTGCGTGCAGAAAGCGGCTTTTTTCGCTGTTGCACAGGGGCAGCACGATGTACTCCCAGACACGCGAGCGCATGGCCCATACGGCAAGCTCCTCGGAGTGCTGTACGGTGAACATGGCGATCGGTATCGAGGGGGACTTGTGCTTGATCTCCAGCAGCAGGTTGAGGCCAGGCATGTCCGGGCGGTCATAATGGATGCAGACCATGTCTGGCTGGCGCTCACCCGCAAGCTCGGACAACTCGCCGTTCTTGGCGATACGGCATTCACAGGTCGGGCGAAAATGCGCAACCAACGCCTCGGCCGATCGATCCCGGGTGCGATCGAACCACAGCAGAAATGGCAAGTTGGCCGATTCAGGTTTCATTTTCTCATTCCTTCCTTGTTTCTCGTTTTCTTAACCTCGCCGGGCAGGCAGCGCTGCAAAATAATCCTAGTAATCAATAAAAAACTCCTAACCCCTCGTTATGTCTCCTGACTAGGATGCAAACAGGCGGCACACTAAGTCACCGCCTCGGCCAATAGAACTTAGATGAGGTGAATAAAATGAATCTGCAATCGATCAAAACGTCGGTGCTGAAATTCATCAAGGACGAAGAAGGCCTGACGATTGTTGAATATGCGGTAGCGGGTGGTTTGATTACACTGGGCGCCGTGGCTGCTTTCGTGACACTTGGCGGTAACGTGGCTACCGCCATTACCAGCCTGGGTTGTGCAGTCAAAGGCACCACCTGCTAGCGGCACAACACGCATCGTCGGCCCCGCCCAGAGCGCCAGCAGCTTGCTAGCCTCTGGGCCGTGGCGGCGACGAACACCTTGCCGCAGGCTGAGGGACGTGTCGCGAGGATAAAAACGCATCATATGGACTCTGCCTGGTTGATTAACCATGATCCCGTTCGGACAAGGTGGAGTCTTCTCAGCCGTGGCGCCGCAGGCTAAAGGCCTGCGTGCCGAGCCCCCCAACAATCCAGTCTCTTGGCGCGTCGGACTTCACTGTCCTGGCCCCGCTCCTGATATTTCTTCCTCGTTGACCAGTATCGTCGTTGTGTTGCCTGTGAGCAGATCAAATCCTGATAAGAAAGCGCTTGCTTAGACCGTTTGGCGAGATTTGTTTCTCGGCGCATTGGCGCTGTTTCGGGTCTTTGCAGGGTAGCGGGAGGCGACCGAGTTTCGCCTGCGATTAGGTTGCAACGTTATGTAAGTTATTCCCTATTGATCGCGTGCGTTCGGGTTTAAGACGGCGTACTTAGTATTTTTTCTTGCGCCGCTAAATACCGCAAAAAACTCCTAGCGTTGAGCAAAAAACTCCTAACCCCTGCGTTGTGCTTCTGACTAATGTTCACCCAGGCAGTACCAGAAGTGCTGCTCTAAAAACAACACACTGAACGAGGTGAGCAAAATGAATCTGCAATCGATCAAGACGTCGGTAGTGAAGTTCATCAAAGACGAAGATGGCCTGACCATTGTCGAGTATGCGGTGGCGGGTGGGTTGATAACGCTGGGCGCTGTTGCCGCATTTGTCACCCTGGGCGGTAACGTCAGTGCAGCCATTAAAAGCCTGGGCTGCGCAGTCAAAGGCACCACTTGCTAACACCCCACCGTCCACAGAGGGTTGCAGCCATGGGCATGGAGCAATCAGTCGTTATTGCATCGTTGCTGGGGCTGCTGGGTATAGCGGTGCTGAGCGATCTTCGCCATCACCGCATTCCCAACCTCTTGGTCTTGCTGGGTTTGGGGCTGGGCTTGGCCGGCCAGGTTTACACCCTGGGTGTCATCGGGTTTGGCTATGGGGCGCTGGGTATGTTGATCGGTTTTGCCGTTTTCCTCCCGATGTATGCCTTTGGGGGGATGGCTGCCGGTGATGTCAAGCTAATGGCCATGGTCGGCGCCTTTCTTACTCCCCACGATGCCCTGTGGACCGCGCTGTTCAGCCTTATCGCCGGCGGTCTATGCGGAGTATTGATTGTCCTCGTGCGTGGTCAAGTACAGCAGACCATGGGGCGCTACTGGCTGATGTTGAAAGCCAGGGCCTATTTCTCGCCAGCGGTTGATGAAGTGGCAGGCAAGCCCTTTCCCTATTCAGTCGCAGTCCTGCTCGGCACTTTGACCAGTGTCTTCTGGCTGCCCCTCGGCCAGTAGGTCAGGAGAACACTATGTACGCCATCAGCAACAGCAGCGTTACTCACGATGCGCGCGAAGAAGTTGTGCAGCGGCTGGCGCCACAGCCACGCACCATCCGTGAAACCGGGTTGGCGGACAACTTGCTCGGTGACCTGGTCTGCAAGCATCTGCACGATGCCGGTGTGCTGGACATGTCGCGGCTGGTGGAACGCCTGGCACTGACAGGCGCGGTGCTTGAAGAAGTACTGACCTTTCTGCGCAAAGACGGTCGTGTCGAAATACTGGGGCAATCCGGTGGTCAAACATTGCGCTACGGGTTGACTGAACGCGGTCGCAGCGCCGCCCGTGATGCATTGGCGCGCAGCGGCTATATCGGTGCGGCGCCTTTTCCGGTGAGTAGCTATCGCGCGCTGCTCAAGCTGCAGACCATTCACCACGGTCGGATCAATGCCCAAGACATGCAACACGCCTTTGGCGGGGTGGTCCTGGCGCAAAGCATGCTCGACCAACTGGGTGTGGCGCTCAATTCCGGCCGCGCCATCATGATCTACGGGCCGGCGGGCACTGGCAAAACCTATGTCAGCAGCCGCTTGATACGCCTGTTTGACGAAACCATCTGGGTACCTCATGCCATTGCAATCAACGATGCGGTGATCGAGATTTACGACCCACAGGTACACCGGCGCCTGGTTGGCGACGATGAACTGCAGAGCAATCTGCTGCTCGACGAAGGGGTCGATCGCCGGCTACTGCGCTGTGAACGCCCGATCGTCATTACCGGCGGCGAATTGAGCATGGAGCAGCTGGATGTCCGCTACGACCCTTTCACGCGCCAGTACCAGGCGCCACTGCAGCTCAAGGCCAGCAATGGCCTGTTTGTCATCGATGACATGGGGCGTCAACGCATGTCGCCGGCCGAGCTGTTCAACCGCTGGATCGTGCCGATGGAGGAGAAACGTGATTTTCTTAACCTCGGCGGTGGGCGGCACTGTGAGCTGCCGTTCGACCTGATCCTGGTGTTTTCCACCAACCTCAATCCGCTGGAGCTGGCCGACGAAGCGTTTTTGCGGCGCATTGGCTACAAGCTGCAATTCGGCTACCTGAAAGCCGAAGAGTACGAACGCATCTGGCGCCAGGAAAGTGAACGCCTGGGTATGTCTCACGACCCGCAGCTACTGCACTACGTGCTTGAGGAACTCTACGGCGTTGAAAACATGCCGCTGGTGCCTTGCCACCCACGTGACCTGTTGAACATGGCCCTCGACCGCCAGCGTTACCTAGGCGGCACAGGGCAGTTGTCGGCGCAGGAGCTGGAGTGGGCATGGCACAACTATTTCGTACAGCTCGACTTCCTTGGATAGGTAAGGAGATATCGCCATGAGTTCTCGTACTTTCATCTTGATTGCCTTGTCCGTGATCCTCGGGTTGGGCGCCGCATGGATGGCCAACACCTGGCTCAGTGCCCGGCTCAACGCCAGCCCCGACGATAATCAGCAGAACGTGGTGGTGGCCACCGTGGAAATCGCTTTCGGGCAAATGGTCGAGGCGCAACAGGTGACACTGGTGCGCATGCCCAAGGACACGGTACCCGACGATGCCTTCGATGCCATCGACAAGGTCGTCGGCAAAATCGCCACGTTCTCCATGTTGAACGGCGATATCGTGCGCGGTGCGCGTCTGGCCGCGCACCTGGGCGGGAGCACGCTGGCCTCGCTGATCGAACCCACCAAACGTGCGATTTCGGTACGTGTGGATGATGTGGTGGGGGTGGGCGGGTTCCTCTTGCCGGGTAATCGCGTCGATGTCCTGGCGACCAAGCAGACAGGTAATACCGGTAACGCCGAGTCCCGCACCATTCTGGAGGACTTGCGGGTACTGGCAGTGGACCAGACCGCCAGTACCGACAAGACCCAGCCGGTGGTGGTACGTGCGGTCACCCTGGAAATGACGCCCGACGAAGCGGAACTGCTGGTCAAGGGCATGACGGACGGGAAGCTGCAACTGGCCCTGCGCAATCCACTGGACAACAACAAGCTACCGGTCACCAAACCGGTGGAGCTGGCCCAGGTTGCGCCAGTGCCGCCGGTCAAGCAGATCGTCCAGCGCAAGGGCGGATCTGACGTCAGTGGTATCACGCTGATCCGCGGTATCGAAGTCAAACGCGTGAACACTCTGTAGCTGACAGGCGCAACCGTTGCAGGCATCGCCCGCCAGGTAGCGTCGCCGCTTGGCGGTGGTGGGCGACGGCACCCGGCAGATCAAGGTCGGCAGAACTCTGGAGGGCTTGATGATGAGAGCACGTATCCACCAACCACTCCGTGCGTTTCCAGGGCAACAGCGCGGAACGATTATTGTGCTGGCGGTGATCGCCATGGCCGCCATCCTGGTGATGGGGGCTTTTGCGCTGGACGGCGGGCATATGCTGGTAAACAAGGCGCGGCTGCAAAATGCTGTCGATGCCGCAGCCCTGAGCGGGGCCAAGACGCTCAGCGAGGTATACGGTGCAACCGGCTCGGCCAGCCTTACGCAAGCCGCTGCCCTGGGCACACTGACGCTTAATGCCAACGCCAGTGGCAACAAGGAACTGGCCAGCGCTGTTGGCAATAATGTTTCCGGCTTCGCCACGGTAGAGCTGTCTGCCAGTGTCTATGGGCCTTTTTCCTTTCCGGGCCCGGCCAATGCGAGCTATGTACGGGTTTCGGTGCCCAATTACCCGCTGAGCGGTTTTTTCTGGGGCATATTGAAGGCGATCGGCGATGGCGTTGCCCCGAACAAGGCCGTGGCCGCGGTGGCCACCGCCGGCCCCAGCCCTGCCAGCCCGTGTAATATCACGCCGCTGATGGTGTGTGGCGACCCGAGCAAGAACGACCCCGCTACCGGGATGTTCTGGGGGTTCAAGTTCGGTGATTTGCAAGTGTTGAAAACGGCGGCGAACAACAGTTCGGCAATCGGCCCCGGCAATTTTCAGCTGCTCGACTTCGGCTCGGGCGGCAACACCGTGAGGCAAGGCCTGGCGGGCGGAATCAATCAGTGCAATAGCGTCGGCGACAACGTCCTGACCAAGCCGGGCAACACCGTAGGGCCTGCCTCTCAAGGGCTGAATACGCGCTTCAACGAATACTCAGGTGGCCTCAGTGCTGCGGACTATCCGCCGGACCTGGTGATTGCGGTCAATGCCAAGTCGTTGACGTACACCGGTACACCGGAACAGATCCAGTACAACAACCAGACCGTCACCTCCACCAATGGCAACCTCGTCACCGCCGGTGGTGAAGCCCTGTACGACTACAACGACTGGGCACGGGCCTCTGCCGCGTGTGTTGCCGGCACCGGCGGCGGCTGCCTGGGCAACGGCGCGTTCGAGCGGCGGATCCTGAAAGTGGTGATCGGCGATTGCTCCGGCAAGAACGACGGGGCGTCGTCGATTCCGGTGTTGAGCTTCGGCTGCTATTACGTGATGCAACCGGCCAATCAACAGGGCAACTCGGCGCAGATATTCGGCCAGTTCGTCAAACAGTGCGAGGGCGACAATGTGCCCGGCCCCAATCCTGTCAACGACGCAGGCCCGCAAATCATTCAGCTGTACAAAACCTATATCGATAACAGCCAGACACCGAGTACCGACTCTTAGGAGGCCTTATGGGACACCGTGGACGCAAGCCGCCGCAGGCCCAGCGTGGGCTGGCGATGGTGGAAATGGTGATTACGCTGCCACTGCTGGTACTGCTGCTGTTCACCTTCGGTGAGTTCGGCCGCATGCTGTTCCAGTACAACAGCCTGATGCAAGCCAGTCGGGATGCTGGACGTTTTGTCGCCGGCCAGGCCTGGAATGCAACCTTGGGCAAGGTCGAAGTGAGCGACACGCTTCGCGCCCAGGCCCAGAGCGTTGCGGTGTACGGTGTGCCGGCCAACCCCAATGGCTACCCGGCGGTGGTACCGGGGCTGACCACCGGAAAAGTCTCGGTGACGGTAGTGGGCACTGATCACGTCCAGGTCAGTATCAACTACACCTTCTTGCCGGTGATCGGTAGCGCACTACCTGCGTTCTATGGCCAGAGCGAACCGCTTGGCCTGACGTTGACCTCTACCGTGGTGATGAGGGCCTTATGATGAATCTCAAGCGTATGCGCGGTGTGTATGTCGTCGAGTTCGCGATTACCAGCCTGGTGTTTTTCACCTTGCTGTTCGGCGTGCTGGAAATGGGCCGACTGTATTTCACCGTCAACGCACTGAATGAAAGCGTTCGCCGCGGTGCTCGCCTGGCGGCGGTGTGCGATATCCATGACCCGGTGATTTTGCGTCGGGCCATTTTCAATGCGGCCACTAACAGTGGTACGAGCAGTCTGATCGGCAACCTGGCCACGGCCAACCTGAACCTGGTCTACCTGGACGAGGACGGTGCGGTGGTCGCAAGCCCCGGCGACCTCAGCGGCGCCAGCGGCTTTCGAGCCATTCGCTATATCCAGTTACAACTGAGCAACTTCACCTTCAAGCTGTTGATCCCCGGGTTCGGTGGGGGGTTCACCCTGCCGGTGTACAGGTCGACCGTGCCGCGTGAAAGCCTTGGTCGGCAACCCGAGGCGGGAGTCACCCCGGAGATTACGCCATGCTAAATACCAAAGAAGCTCCCGTCGCCAGCGTGACTGAAAAAGCAGGCATGCGCCTATTGATCAGTGGACGTGACGTGACGGCGTTGAACCATCTGAAAGCGTTGAGCCAGGGTTTGCCCAACCTGAACGTCAACACGCGCCTGGTGAGCAACGGTCACACCGACCCGCTGTATGGGCTGGAGCAAATGCCTGACTTGTTGCTGTTGCGGGTCAGCCACTTGTGGCGCGAGGAGCTGGCGGCCCTGCTGCAGCATCCGCTCAAAGAGCGACCGCCATTGTTGGTCTGCGGCCCGCTGGATGAGCGTGAAGGCATGCGCATGGCGATGCAGGCCGGCGCCCGGGATTTCTTGCCCGAGCCAGTGGCGGCTGACGACCTGCAGGCGGCAATCAACCGCATGTTGCTGGAGGTCCATGCCGAACAGGGCACAGGCGGCAAGCTGGTGGCGGTGATGAATGCCAAGGGCGGATCGGGCGCCACCATGCTGGCCTGTAATCTGGCCCATCAGCTGAGCATCCGCGGTGGCAGAACCCTGCTGCTGGACCTGGATCTGCAGTTCGGCACGGTGGCCCACTGCCTGGATGTACAGCCGACACACAGCCACATGGAAGTGTTGAAACAGGTCGACGAGCTGGACAGCATCGCCTTGCGCGGTTTCTGCAGCCACTTCAGCCCGACCCTGCATGTCCTCAGTGGCCGTACGGGTGAACTGTGCCTGTCGCAGGATGTTCGCCTGGAACAACTGGAAAGCCTGTTGCGGCTGGCGCGCAGTACCTATGACTGGGTGGTGGTGGATTTGCCGCGGCAAATCGACCACCTCACAGGCGTCACGCTGGAGCAGGCGGACCGGATCTACATCGTGATGCAACAGAGTCTCAGCCACCTGAAAGACGGCACGCGCCTGACACGCATCCTGCGCGACGACCTGGGTGTGCAGGGCAATCGCTTGCAGGTGGTGGTCAATCGCTACAACAAAACCTCGCCGGTCAGCCTCAAGGACATTACCGAGGCCCTGCGCTGCACCGACGTGCAGAAGCTCCCCAACGACTATTCGGTGGTCAGTGAAAGCCAGAACAGCGGTGTACCGCTGGAGGTCCACGCGCCGCGTGCAGCCGTGACTTTAGCCATGCGTGAGCTGAACCAGAACCTGATCGGGGTGGTGGCCAGCGAGCGGGGGCTGTTTAAACGTACCTTTAGCCGTTTGTTCGGAGGTTAAGCCATGCTCAGCGACTTTCGTAATCGCCTGCGTCAGCATGCCGGCAAAAATGCTCCGGCAGACGAGCAGAATGTACAGGCCGACAGTGAAAACTGCGTCAGTGTACTCATGGCCTGGGAGGCCGCCATACCGGACGTGCTCTACGAAACCCGGACCAAACTCAATCAGGTGGAGACCGACTGGCGGGAGAAGATCTACCAATTGCTGCTCAAGGTCATGGACCTGTCATTGCTCGATTCCCTGGAGCCTGCCGAAGCGACGCGGCAGATCCGCGAGATCTGTCAGCGCCTGCTCGACGAGCACTCGGCGCCGGTCAGTGCCAGCAGCCGTCAAATGATCATCAAGCAGATCACGGACGAAGTGCTTGGCCTTGGCCCCCTGGAACCGCTGTTGGCCGACCACAGCGTGTCCGACATCCTGGTCAACGGGTTTGACTCGGTGTATGTCGAGCGGTTTGGCAAGTTGCAGAGAACCGATGTGCATTTTCGCGACAATCACCACCTGCTGAACATCATTGACCGTATCGTCTCCAGCCTGGGCCGGCGCATTGATGAGTCGTCACCGCTGGTGGACGCCCGGCTCAAGGACGGTTCCCGGGTCAATGCCATCATCCCGCCGCTCGCCATCGACGGGCCGAGCATGTCGATCCGGCGCTTTGCCGTGGACCTGCTCAACACGGAGAGCCTGGTGAAGATGGGCACCCTGACGCCCTCCATTGCCCTGATGCTCAAGGCAATCGTTCGTGGCCGCATGAATGTGCTGATCTCGGGCGGTACCGGCAGTGGCAAGACCACCATGCTCAACGTGCTGTCCAGCTTCATCCCGCACAACGAGCGGATCGTTACCATCGAAGACTCGGCCGAGTTGCAGTTGCAACAGCCCCATGTGGTACGCCTTGAAACCCGTCCGGCGAATATCGAGGGCAGGGGCGAGGTGAGCCAGCGCGAACTGGTGCGTAACAGCCTGCGTATGCGCCCTGACCGCATCGTGATCGGCGAGGTGCGTGGCGCCGAAGCGCTGGATATGTTGACGGCGATGAACACCGGACACGACGGTTCGCTCACCACCATCCATGCCAACACCGCGCGCGACGCTCTGGGGCGGATCGAGAACATGGTCTCGATGACCGGCGCGACCTTTCCGATCAAGGCCATGCGTCAGCAGATAGCCTCGGCCCTCAGCGTCGTCATCCAGCTGGAGCGTCAGGAGGATGGCACACGGCGCCTGGTCAGCGTCCAGGAGATCAACGGCATGGAGGGCGAGATCATCACCATGACCGAGATTTTCGCCTTCGTGCGCAACGGTATCGGTGAGCACGGTGAAGTCCTCGGCGAATTTCGCCCCACCGGCATGGTGCCGGCGTTTCGCGATGTGCTCGCCAGGCGCGGTATCGAACTGCCGCTCAGCCTGTTTCGGCCTGACTGGATGGAGGGATAAACATGAACCAAATCCCCGGCGAGTTTATTCTGGCGTTCCTCGGCATGGTGTTCACGGCCATGTTTCTGCTCAGCCAGGGCTTGGCGGTTCCGGTGTTTGGCGAGGCCAGCAAGGTGCGCAAGCGTATCCGTAGCCGCCTGAATCTGCTGGAGACCGCCAGTAACCAGGCGAACATGCAGTCGGTGCTGCGCCAGAAATACCTGCGCCGTTTGTCACCGCTGGAAGCCCGTCTGGAGCAGTTGCCGGCGATGGAGTCGCTGGCACAGATGATTGAACAGGCCGGGCATGACTACCGCGCCTACCGGGTACTGTTGCTTGGGCTGGTCCTGGCGGTGGCAACCGGGCTCGTGGTTTGGCTGTTCAGCCAACTCTGGTGGGTGGCTGTCCCTGCGGCCATGCTGGCATTCTGGCTGCCGGTGCTGAAGATATCCCGCGACCGTGGCAAACGCTTCGCCCAGTTCGAGGAAGGCCTGCCCGATGCCCTGGATGCGATGTGCCGGGCGTTGCGTGCCGGTCATCCGTTCAACGAAACCCTGCAGTTGGTGGCCGAGGAGCATAAGGGGCCGGTCGCCCATGAGTTCGGCCTGACGTTCGCCGATATCAACTACGGCAACGATGTGCGTCGGGCCATGCTGGGTCTGCTTGAGCGCATGCCGAGCATGACCGTGATGATGCTGGTGACAACGGTGCTGATCCACCGCGAAACCGGCGGCAACCTGACGGAGGTGCTGGAACGGTTGAGCAGCCTGATTCGTGGGCGCTTTCGCTTTCAACGCAAGATCAAGACATTGTCGGCCGAAGGGCGCATGTCGGGCTGGATACTGGTCTCCGTGCCTTTTGTATTGTCCGCGGCGATTGTGCTGTCGAGCCCGACCTACCTGCCGATGCTGCTCAACGAGCCCCTGGGCCAGAAAATGGTGATCGGGGCATTTGTGGCGATGCTGACCGGGATTTTCTGGATCCGCAAAATCATCCGCATCCAGGTTTGAACATCGCCAGGTGTCGAGGAGGGGGTCATGAACTATCTGCTGAGCTTGATCAACAGTGTGGTGGGCGACGAGCAACTGGCACGCCTGTTGTTCGCGGGGGCCATCGGCCTGAGCGTAGTGCTCGCGGTGGCAACGCTGGTGCTGCTGGTGCAGGGGTTGCAAGACCCGGTACAGCGGCGTCTTTTGCTGATTAAACGCGGTCATGGCGGGGAGAGTTACGGGCAAAGCACGCCCAGCAACCTGCAACTGTTGCTGGAGCAAGTCGGCCAGCGCTTTTCCTCGGTAGAGCAGGGCCAGCCCTCGGCGACCCGAACGCTGCTGACCCATGCCGGCTATCGCTCGCACGCAGCGGTGCAGATGTACTGGGCCATTCGCCTGTTGTCGCCATTGGCCATGGTGGGCCTTGCGGTGCTGGCATTGCCGCTGATTCCAAAACTGTCGCTGCTCGTCGGTATGGTCGTGCTGCTAGTGGCGCTGGGGGTGGGGTGGTTGGCACCGTCCATTTACGTCAACGCGCGCAAACAGGCACGGATGACCCGCTTGCTTGTCGCCTTCCCGGATGCCCTGGACCTGATGGTGGTGTGTGTGGAGTCGGGCCTGGCCTTGCCCCAGGCGATCGAGCGGGTATCCGAGGAAATGGCGGTCAGCCAACCCGATCTGGCCGTGGAACTGGCGCTGGTCAACTCCGAAGTCCGCGCCGGGATCCCCAGTACCGAAGCGCTCAAGCGCCTGGCCGAACGGACTGGCCTGGAAGACATTCGCGGGCTGGTCAGCTTGCTCGCGCAGAGCATCCGCTTTGGTACCAGTGTCGGGGCTACCTTGCGTATCTACGCTGAAGAGTTTCGCGACCGGCGTACCCAGTTGGCGGAAGAGAAAGCGGCTAAGATCGGCACAAAACTGATGTTCCCGCTGATTTTCTGCCTGTGGCCGAGCTTTTTCCTGGTGGCGATCGGCCCAGCAATCATTGGCGTGTTCAAGGTCTTCGGGAAGTTGTAAGCAGAGGCGGGCAAGCTTCAACGACATGGGGCCTCTGCCTCCAGCGGGTTTACCCGCTGGAGGCAGAGGCCCCATTACTATTAAGGGTTACTTCCTCTGTCCGCCGGAGTATTCCTTGTAGAACGGGGGGATGGGATGTTTGTAACTCTCCAGCCAGCGTTGCAGGCTCAGGTCGCGTTCGCTGGCCGCCGCTGTTTGCGGGATAGGCGAAACGGCCTGACCGCGAGACTGCAGCAGTAACCACTGTTCGGTTTCCTGCTGATATTTCGATGAAGGACCGGGTTCGATGGCCTGGGCTGCGAGCGGAACAAGCAACAGTCCCAGGTAGCTGAGTATGTTCTGTTTCATCACTACCTCTGCGTTGTTGGCGGATTGACACCGGACGGCGACGGATCAAGCGCTGTTGCTACCCGATCACTGGGCACTGCTACAGCCTTGGCCGAGCTTTTGAGTTTTTCGGCGCGTACCTGGGCTTCGCTGACTTGTTCGGGGCTCAAGCCCATACGACTGACCAGCTCCGAGGCTTGCTTCCAGTTACCTTGATAAATCAACAAGGTCACCAGGTTGACGGCCGCCAACTGATCGGACTGCTTCAATTCCATGGCGGTGATGAACTCGAAACGTGCCTCTTTGAGCTTGAATTGCTTGAGGTAGACCACGCCCAGGTCGTTGCGAATCTTCTCGTCAGTGGGGGACAGTTGCGCGGCCCGCTGCAAATGCTTTAGCGCCTGCTCGGTATCGGTGTGCGCGGCGGCCAATTGGCCCAGGCCGTGTTCCCCCTCGGCGGCAAGGCAAGTCCCCAGCAAACTGCGATACAGCGGCTCGGCCTCGTTTTGCCCAAGCATGCGGTAGATCTTGGCCTTGCGCAGGCGCACGGCCGCAAGATCAGGCGGCAGGTTCTGCAAATTGGCCAAGCCTGCATGCAACTTGCCGTCACTGATCATGTCATCCGCCATGCTCAGCGACAGCTCCTGATCCGGGCTAGGCTTGGCGCACGAGGCCGAGCCCATGCCCGACCATCGTGCGCCTCCATCGGTGGCGCAGCCGCTGAGCATCACCAGTCCCAACGCCGCAATCATTGTCTTCATGCTGTGCTCCTGCAATGTCCTGGTGCTCATTTCGACAAGCCGCTGAGCTTGTCGAAGTTACCGTCTTCGAGGAAATACATACGGAACCAGTTCGGGTCGTAATTACGCAGTTTTTCGCCCGGCAACGAAGGCAGTCGGGCATTCGCCGCCAACGGTTGTACCAGGCGCGGGGTCACGATCATCAGCAGCTCCTTTTCCTCGCGGCTGATGGTGGAGTCGCGAAAGAACGCCCCAAGAATCGGAACGTCGCCCAGGCCAGGGAACTTGCTCACCGATGAGGTATTGGTCGAACTGATCAAGCCGCTGATCACGAAGCTCTCGCCGTCAGCCAGGGAAATACTGGTGTCAGTGCGGCGCACCCGCAACCCGGGAACGACAAAGTCCTGGATCCTCACGCCATTTTCATAGTCGAGTTCACTGACTTCCGGTGCCACCTTCAAGGCGATTCGATCGCGGCCAATGATGGTTGGCGTCAGGGTCAGGCGAATCCCGAACTCTTTGTACTCAATGGTGACCGTGTCGCTACCACTACTGGGCACCGGGATAGGCACCTCGCCGCCGGCCAGGAAGCTCGCACTCTGACCACTCAACGCCACCAGGCTCGGACGCGCCAGGGTGTAGGCAAAGCCACTGCCTTCGAGCGCGTTGATCAAGCCCAGCACGTTGCCGCCACCGAAGCCGATATTGAAACTGCCATTATCCAGCGGGATACGGGCTGCCGTGTTGCCAAGCTGGCCGGGCGACACGGTGACCAGGGGGACGGTGCCGGGGGAGCCAAACAGAAAACTGCCGCCTTTGCCGAAGATCGACGTGCTGGCCTCTTTCAACTTGGTACGGCTGACTTCGACAAAGCGGATGTCGGTCTGTACCTGGCTGGGCAGCAGTGGGTCTTCCGAGGGCGGCATCACCGTGCTCACCAGCGAACCGGCGCCTTTGCCCTGGACAAACACCATGCTCTGGCGAGGTGAGCTGGAACATGCGGTCCAGACCATCAGGCTGGTAGCGCCGGGGGCAATGCCGGTCACCAGGAAGTCCCTATTGTTATTGAGGTGCACGTCGGCGATTTTCGGATCGCCGACAGCCAATCGAGTGATGGCCACCTCCGAGCCCATCACCGTTTGCATGCCTTCACCGACTTCGAGGACGGCGGGTAGGGGGGCCAATGTTGAACAGTTGCCGGGGGCTGCCAGGGCCATGCTGGCAGGTAATCCAGTGAAAACCAAAGTCCACGCAGCTCGCTTGAGTACTTTCACGTAATCATTGTTCATTCACTGCTTCCTTGTCTGGTTTAGGTCTGCTTGTTACAGATTGCTCACACCTATTGTTCGTCTGGCGATCCCGAGAGGGGATTGCTCTTCTGGTTTGAATAACTGTCGTTGTTAATTGACGTTAGCGCAGAAAGGTCAAAATGCTATGAATTGTAAAAAAACGATTCCCAGTCGGACTACCCTCGACAGCCCCTGAAACCCGCAAACGATCAACCTCGTGGGGAGAGGGACGCCGAATTCACCAATCAGATCGGTAGCGCGCTCCCAGATCATCTCGTTTGCCCTCCCAGGTAGGCTGAAACTCCCATCCGGCCTGGGAGTATCGGCCGATGCGCAATTCCCGACGCGTGTTCACAGTGATGGCATCTAGCAGTAAAGGTCCACGCTCCGGCCTCTGTGGCTGGGCTTGCTCGGGAGAACGCTATGACAATCCGCAAAAAAACCACATCGCCGACGAGCGACCTTACCGATGACGCTGATGCCGGCCTGTTTCCCATCACGATCGCCTCCACCAACCCGACAGACGCCGCCCCCGCCAGCACTGCCATCACCGTGGCCAGCACCCTGAGTGTCGCGGCGACGGGGGTGAACGTTTCGTTGGACGAAACCGCCGGATTGCAGAACAGCACGGCCACCGCAAGCCCTGCGGGAGACGCTGACGACAATGACATTCTGATCTCGGCGCTGCCCTCGGCCTTCGCTACCCGCTTGACAGCGCTGGGGGCCGGTACCGCAACAGGTGCAGCCCTGAGTGGCTATACGGGTGCGGTGGGTAACACCGGCAGCGATGCGTTCACCATCACCGCGGCACCCGGAGCCAGCGTTACCGATGTCAGCTTCACCGACAGCCTGGGCGCACCGCTCAATGGCCTGGACAGCGGACTCGATACCCTCAATGGCACCGATATCCTTCTCTATACCGATACCAACAACAACATCCTGTTGGGACGAGCCGGGGGGCCAGCCGGCGCGATCGTGTTCGCGGCCTACATTCAAGAAAGCGGATCGCCGGTCACCGGCGGCAAGATCTGGACCGTGGAATACCAGCCACTCAAGCATCCGGACGCCAGTAACCCGGACGATGCCCTCAACCTGCTGAACAAGGTGTTCATCGGCACCAGCCAGGACCTGGTATTCAGCCTGGCCAATGCGCCTTCCGGGCAGAACCTGTTCCTGATGTTCACGACGGCGAACCCGACCGTGGTTGACGACGGTGGGGTCTTGCGGATCACTGACCCGACCATTATCGCCACCGGCAAGAACCCCGCCGACCAATCGAGCGGCGCCAATATAACGACGGGCGATACGATCAATACCAGCCAGGCAGGTGGCCCGACCACCTTCGGCACTAACAACCAGATGATTGTTGAACAGGAGGGCATCCGCTTTTCGTTCGTCACCGGTGCCAGGCAGAATGTGACCATTCCCAACCTGGATCAGAACGAAGCAGATGTTGAAGCCAACATCGACTTCACCAATGTCTTCAATACGAGGTCGGCCACGTTCGACGTCGTGCAGTTGCAAAGCGGCAAGAGCGCGGTGGTAAAAATCAGCGCATTCAGCACCGCTGCTGAACCTGGCGCGAATTTCATCAACGGCTATGTGGGTGATGCGTCGGTTGCAATCGGCAATGTTCGCGTCATCAACATCAGCACCGGGCTGGTGATCGAGAACTCGGACGGCTCGGCGAATGATCCGGCCATTGTCATCAGCTTTGCTTCCGGGGTTGCGACCATCACCGGCGTTAAAGCCGGCTACAGGATTGAATACACCACAACGGCAGACCACAACCGCGTGCTCATCGAGAACGGCGCGGCCGTCGACGCCAAGGGCAATAACCACGCCGATTTCGATATCGGTGGCTTCAAGCTGCTCCAAGCCTCGACTACGACCGCCGAAATCGGCTCGAAGATGATCTTCGAGGACGACGGCCCGAGCATTAGCACCACTGGCACCGAGCCAACGCTGACCGTCGATGAAACCGTGCTGGCAACCGACGCCACGCAAAGCTTTGCCGCCAACTTCACCTCGGCGTTTGGCGCCGATGGCGCCGGCACCCTGACCTATGCGCTGGGTGTGGTAGCCGGGGCCTCGGGGCTGACCGACACGGCTACCGGTGAGGCGGTCAACCTGTCGCTCAACGGCACAGTAGTCGAAGGCCGTACGGCGACGACCAATCAACTGGTGTTCACCGTCAGCGTTGCTGCCAACGGTGACGTCACCCTCGACCAGCTTCGCGCCGTAGTGCATTCCGACACCACCAATCCGGATGACTCCACCAGCCTGACCTCGGACAACCTGGTCACCCTGACGGCAACCAAAACCGACGGAGATGGCGACAGCGTCCAGGCCACCCTCAACATCGGGCAAAACCTGGTGTTCAAGGATGACGGGCCAAGCATCAACACCACTGGCACTGAGCCGATACTGACAGTCGATGAAACCGTACTGGCAACCAACGCCACGCAGAACTTTGCTGCCAACTTCAGCTCGACATTTGGCGCCGATGGCGCCGGCACGCTGACCTATGCGCTGGGCGTGGTGGCCGGGGCCTCCGGACTGACCGACACGGCCAGCGGTGAGGCGGTCAACCTGTCGCTCAACGGTGGCGTGGTGGAAGGCCGCACGGCGACGACCAATCAACTGGTGTTCACCGTCAGCGTTGCTGCCAACGGTGACGTCACCCTCGACCAGCTTCGCGCCGTAGTCCATTCCGACACCACCAATCCGGATGATTCCACCAGTTTGACCTCGGACAACCTGGTGACCCTGACGGCAACCAAAGCCGACAGGGACGGTGACAGCGCCCAGGCCACTCTGAACATCGGGCAGAACCTGGTGTTCAAGGATGATGGGCCAAGCATCAACACCACCGGTACGGAGCCGACACTGACAGTGGACGAAACGGTGCTGGCGACCAACGCCACGCAGAACTTCGCCGCCAACTTCACCTCGGCGTTCGGCGCCGATGGCGCTGGCACCCTGACCTATGCGCTGGGCGTGGTAGCGGGGGCCTCCGGGCTGACCGATTCCGCCACCGGTGAGGCGGTCAACCTGTCGCTCAACGGCGGCGTGGTGGAAGGCCGCACGGCGACGACCAATCAACTGGTGCTCACCGTCAGCGTTGCCGCCAACGGTGACGTCACCCTCGACCAGCTCCGCGCCGTGATCCATCCCGACGCGACCAATCCGGATGACTCCACCAGCCTGGCCTCGGACAACCTGGTGACCCTGACGGCGACCAAGACCGACAAGGACGGCGACAGCGCCCAGGCCACCCTCAACATCGGGCAGAACCTGGTGATCAAGGACGACGGCCCGGCACTCGCATTCGGCAACCTGATCGGGACCGGTAGCGTCCTTGCGCAATACGGTTTCTGGAGCAAGTCGGCCGGCGCCGATGGGCTGGGGGCGACGGGCCTGAACATCTCGTTGGTCAATGGCCAGTTCACCCTCGTCAGGCCCGACAACACGACCACGACCGGGACCGGCACGCTCACCGAGCTGGTGCCCTCGCCGGACCTCAATGGTGCGTACCAGTTCGCCGGGACCTTGACCGGTGACTTCGACAACAACGCCGCAACGGCGAACACCACCGTCGACTACACGCTGACCGCCTTTGCCAATGGCAGCTATGCATTGGATCTGGTGCAAGGCTTTGCTTCGACGATCGTGCTCAGCAGTGCCGACGGCGCACTCGCTGCCGGCGGCCCGGACCCGGTGCGCACCTTGTTGATTCCAGAGCCGGATGACCCGGCTATCCCTTCGCCCTCCGAGGAGATTGTGTTCTTTTCCGCCAAGGCGCTTGCGTCTACGGCGGACATCCTGACCGGCATCGGGCTCGGAGAACCCGACCCCACTGAAGCTGCGCTGCAGACCAACCCCTTGCCAGCGTACATAGACCCGGCGTCCATGAACGTCAGCACATCCGGCATCGGCGTCGCCAATAACCTCTTCCAAGGGGACAACCTGGCAGCCATCAGCAACGCCGATGAAAGCTTCGTCATCAACCCGGAGAGCCTGCTGACAGCCATGAAGGTGTTCATCGACAACTCCGTGGGGGGATACAACACGGCGACCGAGGACCTGTACTACAGGATCTACTACGAGGATGGCACATTCTCGAACCTCATCGAGGTCAACACCCTGACGCCGGAGGCCGGTGGGCAGGTATCCTTCCTCATTGAGAAGCAGGGCACGGCGCTGATCGATGCGGTGCAGCTGACGATGGCCAGGGGCGAGATCAAGATCCCGGTGATCCAGTTCATTCAGGAGACCGAGAGCCTGGCCAGCGATATCAAGCTGGCGTTCAACGCGACGCTGACGGACAAGGACGGGGACACAGCGACCAGTGCGTTCGACGCCAACCTGTTCGCCAACGAGGCGGCCAACGCAACGTTCGACTTCATCCTGGTCGGCACGGGCGGTGAGCGGGATGCCTTCAACATCGATCTGTCTGTCGCCGAGAACCTGTACCAGGTCACCGGCTTCGATGTGAGCCTAAGCCTGCGCGACACGCTGGTGCTCAACGGCGACCAGACCGCCGTTGTCCAATCGATCGACAACAGCGGTGCAGACAGCATCGTGACGGTTGCCGAGACGGGTGGACAGACAACGACCATCACCTTGGTCGGAGTCGATCTGCTCAATAGCGACATTGTGTTTGGCGGCGCCTGAGGCAGCGCACGTGTGACAGGCGAGGGTGGTATGGAAACCACCCTCGGTAGCGCCCAGATAGCCGAATTCCGGCCTGTGGTTGGCAGGAGGCCGGAGGAGGAGCAGGGGGCCTGTGGCTATCCGCCACGGCCCCTTGTATTGCTTGACTCTTATAACTCAACTAAATGACTATTTAGTTGAGTTATACTCAATTGTTATTAATGGGTGGAATGGGCTAGTCCACACCACACCTGAGTTCATAGGTGTTAAACAGAGGCTTTGCCAGCCTTTAGCAGAACCTGAAAAGCCTCTCCAGTAGCTTTCTCGGCCTCCTGGATTTGCGTAAGCATTGCCAACACATGCTCATTAATTTCTTCCTCGCTAGCGGAATCTGATAGATCACCCACCAGCAGGGACATACTTTTCAAAAGACTAACTTGAGATAAAGCAAAAGCGATTTTGTTGTTGGTCAACTCACTAAAAACGCCGGCTTTGTCTAGAAACTGTTGTGGCAAATCGAGCGGGATACGTGAGGCTCTGGATGCCAGATCCTTACGTGCTTCTTGGCTATTCAGCACGCTCACCAGATAGGATTGATCTCCGTTAGGAGGTACTACGGCACACCTGAATTTAGCAATTTCGACTTGAGTGGCTCCAATTGGCGTAATCATCATCTGGGCTAACAGCTGAGAGCCTGTAGACTGCTCACGTTTATTTTGAGACCAAACCATAAGCGGAATGACAGCAGCTATCACAGCTCCGATGGTAGCTAAAACAGTCCAAATCATACAATTTCCCCGGCAATCGTTGAAAGACAGTCCAACCTGTGGCGTCCGGCATTCAAGCACGCGGAGGTGTGCAGGCCAAGCAAGACAACGAAGGGAACAGAGACCTGATGCACTGACAGCAAGCCGCACTAGGTTGAGCCTGGCTTCAAATTTGGCCTCCAGACTCTCCCGCGTCTGCATAGGAAGCTTCGCATAATGTATATTATGTTAAATGATGTGCTATGTTAGAAATGTTCATGATGTCACCAGCCACCGAGAACCAGACTTTGCCTGAATTGACCATACACCCCTCGAATCAACCCGTTACGCTTCATCCCTCCAGTACCTCCTCCGATTCACCAGTCCCGCCGTCCCTGATTGCCCGGTTTGAAAACCATAATCCAGCAGCTAGAGATCCCATCTCAAATCTCATCGTCTAGTTCGACCATCGCTCTCGGTCTACTACTGAAACTGAGGCTTCACAGAACCGAGCTGACGACTGCCCAAGCTTAGTCTTCTGCCGTCATGCCTGCGGTTTGCTCGACGATCGGCACCATCGCGTGAATCGCCCTGGGTTTCGTAGACACCTCTTTGCCTTGTACTGAGGCCAATAAAGCTAGGTTTATGAACATCAATCGATGAACGGCCGCATTCGTTTCGAGGACTTTGAGTCCGCAATCTCCGGCCCGTGAGTGGCTTATGAACATATGAGAACGCCCACTTGTTAAACGAGGTGCCATGTTAATAATGTTCATGAGCCTCGTAAGGCACTGATGTGAGGATCGATAGGCACTCCAACAACAATTTGACGTGGAGCAGCAACGCTTGGAATTGAGACAACTGCGCTATTTCGTAAAAATCCTCGAACACGGCAGCTTGGGACGCGCAGCTCTTGAACTGGACGTCGGCGTATCAGCCCTTAGCCAACAGATCGCGAAACTTGAAAGTGAACTGTCAACCCGCCTCCTTAATCGCACTACTACTGGCGTCACACCGACCTGCTCCGGTATGGCGTTCCTGCACCATGCCCAGCTATGTTTGCGGCAAGCCGAAAATGCGATCATGGCCGCTCACCGTGGGCGAATGAGTGGATATGTCACCGTCGGAATGGCGCCCACGACTGCCACTGTTCTTGCCCTGCCATTGATCAATGCGATGCGAGAGCGCTACCCGGATATTCAATTGCACCTGGTCGAGATGCTGTCCGGGCATTTGGCCACGCAACTCAATGCTCGCCAGATCGACCTGGCCATTCTGTCTCAACTTGAAGGTGGTAAGCGCTGGAGCGTGACACCGCTGCTCGACGAGAAACTATTTGTCATCAGCGCACCGCACCTGCCCCACGCACCACAAGGAATCAGCGTGCAACTGTCGGATCTGGGGCAACTTCCACTGGTGATGCCGAGTGCGCAACACGGTTTGCGTTCTACGCTGATGGTTGCGTTTGAACGTTCGGGATTGGCTCCCAACATCATCATGGAAGTGGATGGCCTTGCCGTATTGATGAACACCGTACGCGCAGGTCATGCTGCCACCATCCAGCCCGGTGCGGCAGCGGCGCTCAAAGGTGAGTCGGGACTTTCAGTGGTGGAAATTTCCGATGCTCACGTAGGTCGACGGAACCTGCTGGCGACACTGCCTGATGATGAGCTGTCTCCCGCTGCTCTGGCGGCGCGACTGGTCATCACCGATGTCGCTCGACAGTTGGTCGTTGATCAACAATGGCCGGGAGCGTCGTGGATTGAGGACGTCGCGTCATGATCCCGGCGCACCCTCTTCCCGGTTTCCAATACTGGGGTATCCGCGCCAAAGCCTTTACGAAAACTAAACACCCAGATTCATTTCGCGCCTTTCGACAATAAGCTGACAGCTCTACCTTCTCCCCACTCGCGAGGAGCACTTCGTTCATGCCTCCTTGCGATTGAGGAGTGATGATGATCGATGTATTGGTGATTGGCGGTGGCAATGCCGCCTTGTGTGCAGCGTTGATGGCTCGAGAGGCCGGCGCTAGCGTCATGTTGCTGGAAGGTGCACCAAAAATCTGGCGCGGCGGCAACTCGCAACACACCCGAAACCTGCGCTGCATGCACGACGCACCGCAAGATGTGTTGGTCGATGCCTATCCCGAAGAAGAATATTGGCAGGATCTGCTGAAAGTCACCGGTGGGATTACCAACGAAAAGCTTGCACGTATTGTCATCCGCGCCTCGTCGAACTGCCGTGACTGGATGCGCTGCCATGGTGTGCATTTTCAGCCGTCGTTGTCGGGTGCCCTACATGTTGCGCGCACCAATGCGTTTTTCATGGGCGGCGGCAAAGCGTTAGTTAATGCGTACTTCCGCAGCGCCGAGCGGCTGGGCATCAAGATCCGCTACAACGCTCAAGTCACTGACATTGAGTTGAAGAGCGCAGAGTTCGTCGCGGCGTACATCGGTGAACGAGAGGTCGATGGTCAGCGTTTACCCGCCGAGCGTATTCAGGCCAAAGCCTGCGTTCTGGCAGCTGGCGGTTTCGAGTCGAACCGCGCATGGCTCCGCGAAGCTTGGGGTCAAAACGAGCGCGGAGAATGGCCCTCAGACAATTTTCTGATTCGCGGGACGCGCTTCAATACCGGCGTACTGCTTCGGCGCATGCAGAACCTGGGCGCCGATTTCATTGGTGACCCGACGCAAGCGCACATGGTGGCCATCGACGCCCGCGCGCCCCTGTATGACGGAGGTATCTGTACCCGTATCGATTGCGTATCGCTGGGCGTGGTGGTTAATCGCGACGGCGAACGCTTCTACGATGAGGGCGAAGACTTCTGGCCCAAGCGCTATGCGATCTGGGGGCGCCTGGTCGCGGGTCAACCCGGCCAACAGGCCTACTCGATCATCGACCAACAAGCCCTCGGACGGTTCATGCCGCCGGTATTTCCGGGCACTAAAGCCAACTCGCTGGAAGATCTGGCCCGCCGGTTGAAGCTTCCCGTTACGCAATTCGTCAAAACCATCGAGCAATACAACGCCGCCTGCCGCGTCGGCACGTTCGACCACACCGCGCTGGACAATTGCCACACCGAAGGTTTGACACCCGCCAAAACCCATTGGGCCCGCCCATTGGTAAAGCCCCCCTTCTGCGCCTACCCACTCAAGCCAGGCGTGACCTTCACCTATCTGGGGCTGGCTACCGACGATACCGCGGCCGTTCACTTCAACGGTGAGGCTAGCCCCAACCTGTTTGTCGCAGGAGAAATGATGGCGGGCAACGTATTGGGCAAGGGCTATACCGCCGGCATCGGCATGGCCATTGGTACCGCATTCGGTCGCATCGCCGGTGTGCAAGCCGCGGCTGCGGCCGGCTTCCTGACCCCTTCATCCACGGAGCCCCAACATGCAGCTGTTTGATCCCAAGGCACCGGGTAATTCGATTCCCGTACTCAACCTTGATGAAAGCGAAGTTCAGCGACAGATGAGTGTTTGCAATGCCTGCCGTTATTGCGAAGGTTTCTGTGCTGTATTCCCAGCCATGACGAGGCGTCTGGAGTTTTCTCAGGCGGATATCCATTACCTGGCGAACCTTTGCCATAACTGCGGTGCGTGCCTGCATGCCTGTCAGTACGCTGCCCCTCACGAATTCGGAATCAATGTGCCCAAGGCCATGGCCAAAGTCCGCCTCGACACTTATGCCGAGTACGCCTGGCCACAGGTGATGGGCAAGTTGTACCGGCGCAACGGGCTGGCGCTGGCGCTGGCATCCGGTGCGGGGTTGGCACTGTTCCTCTGCCTCACGCTGATGGTGATGGGCAATCTATTTACCGCAATGCCCGGGGGGAATTTCTACGGGATCTTCCCGCATAACACCCTGGCACTGATGTTCGGTGCGGTTTTCGGTTTCTCGGTACTTGCATTGACGATTGGCGTGCGGCGCTTCTGGCGCAACGTTTCACCGGCGGATGCCCCCCGGCAGGAAAAGACAGCCGCTGCACTGGAGGCCGCGGCCAACGTCGCCCGACTCAAATACCTGGACGGGGGTCATGGCGAGGGCTGCAATAATGCCGATGATCAGTTCACCCTATGGCGGCGGCGCTTGCACCACTTCACCTTCTACGGCTTCATGCTGTGCTTCGCCGCCACCGGTGTCGCCACGCTTTACCATTTCCTGCTGGACTGGTCGGCGCCCTACCCCGTTCTGAGCTTGCCGGTGATGCTGGGCATCGCAGGTGGAGTCGGCCTGCTGATAGGCCCCGCAGGTCTGTTGTGGTTGAACCTGCGTCGCAACCCTGAGCACGGCGACGAAAATCAGAAACCCATGGATCGTGGCTTTATCGCGCTGCTGTTTCTAGTCAGTGCCAGCGGCCTGGCACTCCTGGCGTTTCGCGAAAGCGCGGCCCTAGGCTTGATGCTGGCGATCCATCTCGGCCTGGTCATGGCGTTTTTCCTGACTATGCCCTACAGCAAATTCGCCCATGGCATCTTCCGCAGCGCCGCGCTGCTCAAGCACGCCATCGAAAAACGCCAACCCAGCCCGATCAACGGAGGTAGCGATTGATCGGCGATCCACTCATTCCAAAAACAATAGTGATCACCACGGTAGCCATGATGAAAACAACAACTCAAGACACCCGATCCAAGGGGTCGAAACTGGGCGCCATCCTGCGGGTCACTAGCGGCAATTTTCTCGGACAATTCGACTTCTTTTTGTTCGGGTTCTATGCAACTTACATCAGGGCTGATCGTGACGCTGTCGATCATGGCCGCGGGCACGGTCTTGATCGCCTTGGTTCCGGGCCAGCATAGGCCCTGACAAGTGCTGTGCAGGACGGCATCAAATTTTGAATTGCCCCAGCAAGCTTTGCAGGCGATTGCCGATCATATACATCTCATCGACTGTCTTGACCCCGAGCTGAGTCTGACCGGCTACGCTGTCAATTGCGCGCGCGATCTGATGCACCCCGCGGTTGATCTCTTCAGCCACTGAGGTCTGCTCCTGCGCAGCGCTCGCGATCTGTGCGTTCATCGCATTGATAGTAGCAATCAGTTCGACCGTATTGCCCAGAAATTCAGCCGCCTGATCGGCCTGAGCGTTAGCGCCTTGAGCGGCTTGAGTGGATTGGCGCATGGCACTGACTACGCCACCCGTAGTGCTCTTGAGACGCTCAACCATTGCCTGGATTTCCTGGGTACTGCGCTGAGTACGACTGGCCAGGGCTCGTACTTCATCTGCAACCACCGCAAACCCGCGCCCGGCAGCACCGGCACGGGCTGCTTCAATGGCCGCATTGAGTGCCAGAAGATTGGTCTGTTCAGCAATCGAGCGAATGACATCCAGCACGGTGACGATAGAAGCTACGTCGTTTTGCAGGCTCTTCATGGAGATACCACTCTCATCAAGCTCCACGGTCAGCGCCTGGATTCGAGTCATGCTGCCATTGACTATTTGCCCCGCGTGTCGGGACTGTCTGTCGATTTCGACGGCTGCGTCTGCAGCATTTTGCGCACTGACCGACACTTCCTGCGCTGCCGATGACATCTCGTTTATCGCCGCGGCCACCTGGTCGGCTTCCTGGCGCTGTTTATCCATAGTGCGGTCGATTTGCCTGCTCTGCTCGGCCACATGGCTCACAGATCCATTCAACTGCTCGCTCATGGCAACGATTTGGCTGACGAGGCTGTGAATCTTTTCGATAAACGCATTGAACGAACCGGCAAGTTGTCCCAGCTCATCTCGACTTACAAGCGGCAGACGCCTTGTCAGATCACCCTCACCCGCAGCGATTTCGTCAAGATGGATTCGGATCAGGGTCAGGGGACGCAAACTGCGCCTGACCAGCAGTAGAGTCAGTGCCCCAATAATGCCAATCAGTGCGGTAGCGGTGATGGCTATGCTGTACATCAAGTTGCGTACCCGTAGATCAACATCGGCCCGTACCTTGGCGACCTGAACCTCAATGCTGTCCAGGTTGACCGCGGTGACCACGATCATGTCCCACTTGGGCAAATAAAAACTGTATGCGAGCTTAGGCACCACCTTATCGGTGTTGACCACGCCACCTGAATAGTTGACGAAGTGAGTGTCATTTTTTGCCGCTGCAACCATTTCACGGTTCAAAAAAATCCCGTTGATGTCCTTGCGATCACTCATGTTAATGCCGACGCCTTCGCTGCTGTCACCACGAAACAGGCGTACAACCTGGCTGTCATACCCAATGAAATAACCGTCATCACCATACTTCACTTTCGACAAACGACTGATCGCCAAGGCTCGGCTGGTGGGATCTCCGGGAGCTGCCCGATCATAAAGCTCGGCTACAGAAGTGCGAGCAATGCTCGCGTAATCCTTGAGCCGTATGCGGCTGTCCTCAAGCAGTCGCTCGCGGGTGTGAGCGACTTCTTGCTCAGCCTGGGACTGCAAAGTGCCGCGGGTGCTCAAACCTAAAACCAGAGCAAACAACATCACTGGTAGTAAGGTCAGCAACAGTATTTTGGTTTTGAATGACATCGTTGAAATCCTTCACCCAATCCTATGCAGCCGCCACTGAAGAGGCGGCCTGCGAACATCGCGAGGCCGCGATCAGGGAATCACCAGAGCGCGATGTCGTAGGTAAAGTAGATCCGGTTGCTGTCACGGCCACGGGAATAATCAGAGCGATAAACGTAGTTACGCAACCGCACCCCCAGACCTTTGAAGGTACCTTGTTGCACGATGTAAGCCAGTTCAGCGTCACGCTCCCACTCTTTGACCGTGGTGGTGGACTTACCATCGTTGCCGCTCAGATAACGGGTGGAGAACGTTAGGCCCGGCACGCCGAGGGCAGCAAAGTTATAGCCGTAATTAAGCATCCAGGTTTTTTCATCCTCCTCGACAAACTTACCTATCCCGGCGTTGCTGAACGAGTAGACAGTCGCACCACTGATGAAGGGCAAACCGGCATCGCCGCTGAGGGTCTGGTACCCACCACCGAAAGTATGGCCGGAGATAGCGTAGGACAGTTGTCCGCTCAGCATGTTGTTGTCGATCTTGCCACCGTAGGCCGAGCCGGTATCGACACTGTTGAAGTAGCGCAAATCACTGGTCAGCACACCGCCGCCCAAGGGTAGGTCGTGCTGGATACCTGCAAAATTCTGACGGTAAAAGTTTTCCAGTTCGCCGTAGAAGTAACTCAAGCGGACGTTTTTCCCCAGCTTGTATTCGGCCCCTGCGTAGCTGAAGTCCCCTGATTTATCACCGCCATAACCGTCGGGCACAATCGGCATGCTGTCGGTGGAATCGCGCAGTTTGAATCGATCCAGGTAGCCGCCGGTGAGGGTGAGGTTCTCGATGTCCACGCTACTGACCTGTGTGCCTTGATACGTTTGCGGCAACAGACGCGCATCGTTGTAGATCAGCACCGGAGTCTTGGGTAGCAAGGTGCCGTATTTGACCGTGGTCTTGGCCAGCTGGGCCTTGGCAGTCATGCCTAGACTTGCGAACTCGTCAGCCGCTCGACCGTCATCATGGACGGGCAACAAGCCCGTGCCGCTGCGGCCACGACCGGAGTCGAGCTTGACCCCGAGCAGGCCAAGGGCATCCACACCAAACCCAATGGTGCCGGGGGTAAATCCCGATTGGTAATCCAACAGAAATCCCTGGGCCCACTCGGTTCGCTCGCTCTTCGCCGTCCTTGCCGATTTGGTACTCAAGCCATGCTCGTCGCGGAAATTCTCATTGAAATAGACGTTGCGCAATTGCAGCTTGAGCTTGCTGTCGTCGATAAAACCTTCAGCGCTAACGCTGGCCAATGGCAAAAGTGCAAGAAGAGGGAATGAAACGCCACGGGTAAACAAAGTCTTCATAGCGAACTACTCATTGTTGTTATTTAGAGTGCAGGACAGCGCGCGCCTCACTGGCGAGGCACGTCAGGAAAAAGCAGGTGGTTTTGGGGAATCAGGTGAAGAGACTGATCGCCCCGGTCAGCAGGGCTAGCGCGGTAATCACCAGGGAAGTGAGCACCGCCCATTTGACGGTGGCTTTCTGGAAGTCGCCGATATCGCGATCAACCATACCCACCAGCAACAGGGTTGAAGCTACCAACGGACTCATCAGGTGTACTGGCTGGCCGAGAATCGATGCACGGGCGATCTCCACCGGATCAATGCCATAGGCCGCAGCGGCATTCGCCAAGATGGGCACCACACCGAAGTAGTAAGCATCGTTGGACAGGACGAAGGTCAGCGGCATGCTGGTAATCGCCACTACCAGCGGGAACAGATGCCCCCAGGACGGTGGAATCCAGTCAACCAGGGTTTGCGCCAGAGAGTCGACCATCTTGGTGCCCGAGAAGATCCCGGCAAAGATACCGGCGGCAAACACCAAAAGTACGACGGTCATGGCGTTGCCCGAATGGGCAAGGATGCGTTCCTTCTGAATATCCAGTTGCGGATAGTTGATCATCAGCGCCAGTACGAACCCGATCAGGAACAGGATCGCGGAATGCATGATCCCCATCACCAGTGCGACCATCACCGCGATAACCAACAACAGGTTAACGTAGGCCAGTTTCGGTCGCTTGTGCGGAGTGTCTTCAAGAATCGCCTTGATGTAGCAATCTCCCCCGCCGCTTTCCAACTGGATATTTCCGATCCGTTTGCGTTCCGCACGGCCCAGCAAAAACGCGGTGAACACCACCCACATAGCACCGCCAATCATGGTCGGCAGCAAGGGAACGAAGTAGGCACCGGCATCCAGGCCCAACGCCGCGATCGCCCGGGTCGCTGGGCCACCCCAAGGGGTCATACCACTCATGATGCTCAGAGAAAGCATGGCAATGGTCGCCAGAATCATCGGATTCATCCCGATACGTTTGTATAGGGGAAGCATTGCCGCGCAGGTAATCATGTAGGTGGTGGTGCCATCACCGTCCAGGGCAACCAGCAGCGACAGCAACGCTGTGCCGACAGCGATTTTCATCGGGTCGCCGTTGACGCGCTTGAGGATCTTGCGAATCAGCGGGTCGAACAGGCCGGCGTCGATCATCAAGCCAAAAAACAAGATCGCGAACAGCAGGAGAGCGGCCGAAGGAGCGACCATTTTCAAGCCATCGAGCATCATCTTGCCGGTAGTGCCACCGAAGCCTCCAATGACGGCAAAGACAATCGGCACCACCGTCAGGGCGACTATCGGTGACAACCGTTTGGTCATTATCAGGACGGTGAAGACCACCACCATGGCCAAGCCAAGCAATGCGAGCATAGGTAAGTTCTCTTGTTCTTATGAGTAGCGTGGCCGACGCACAGGCGCACGACCCCGTACCCGCCAGACGGCACGATCAACGGTGCCTGGCGGGGGTATTCATTGAGGTATTTAGGGGGCTTGATTCAGCCGTGACCGGTCAGACGTGTTCCGTAACCTTCAGGCCATCCCAGTTTTCGCTCTGGGCTTGGGTTGGGGTCGCTGCGGGCGAAGGTTTGCCGTCCAGTGTCCGCATCAGTGTTTCGCGATCGCAGGCATTCTCCGAGATGGACATCACTACGGTGGCCACGGCGTTGCTTGCCAGACTGGTCAAAGCCCGGGCCTCTGACATGAAGCGGTCGATGCCGATCAGCAGGGCAAGGCCGGCCAAGGGAATGTCATGGATGACAGTCAGTGTCGAAGCCAGCGCGACAAAACCGGAGCCGGTGACGCCTGCCGCGCCCTTCGAGGACAACAGCATGATTGCCAGCATGGTCACGGTCTGCGTCAGGCTCAGCTCAATGTTGCAGGCCTGAGCAATGAACACCGCTGCCAGCGAGAGGTAGATCGCCGTACCGTCGAGGTTGAACGAATAACCCGTTGGCAGCACCAGCCCCACCACACCTTTTTTGCAACCCAGGGCTTGCAGCTTTTCCAACATCCGTGGCATCACAGGCTCGGTGGAGGAAGTCCCCAGCACCACCAGGAATTCTTCGCGCAAGTAGCGCAGCAACTTCCAGAGACTGAAGCCATTCGCCCGGCAAATGCTCCCCAGCACCACAAAGACGAAGAAGGCACAGGCGATGTACAAGGTCATGATCAGCTTGGCCAACGAGCCCAACGAGGTAATACCGTACTGGCCCACGGTGAAGGCCAAAGCGCCAAAGGCACCGATCGGAGCGAAGCGCATCAAGTAGGAGAAGATCTTGAACACCATGTGCGAGGCGGATTCCAGTACATCCAGTACCGGCTTGCCACGCTCACCTATGGCCGAAAGCGCAAAACCGCAAAGCACCGCGATGAACAACACCGGCAGCACTTCACCTTTATTGAAAGCACCGATGAATGTGTCGGGGATGATGTGCATGAAAAACTCGACCACGCCCAGCTTCGCGGCGGAATCGGTGTACTGCGACAGGCCCTTGGTGCTCAACTGGGTGGGGTCAATGTTCATGCCCACACCGGGCTTGAACAGGTAGACCGCCACCAGGCCGATGATCAGACTGATCACGGTTAGCGCCAGGAACAACAGCATGGTCTTGCTCAACAGACGCCCGAGGGAGTGTTTGTCGCTCATGCCGGCGATACCCGTGACGATGGTGCAGAACACCACCGGAGCGATCATCATCTTGATCAGCTTGATGAAGGCATCACCTAGCGGTTTCAAGGCAATGGCCTGTTGTGACCAAAAATGCCCAACCAGCACACCCAACAGCACGGCGAAGAGAATCTGGAAGTAGAGCGATTTTACAACTTTCATGGCATCACCCATTTTTAGAATTGTGCTGATGCAATAACGGCAATGACTAGGGAAATTATCCGGCAAGTCGTTGGGAAGCCGCGGCGTAGACAAAACCGGAGAACAACCGGCGCGATGTACGCACCACCGAAGCACGAATTGTCTCACCCTGATCGCCGGTGTAGGACAATACGACATCTATCCCGCCACTTGGATGTTCAATGCGTACTTGCTTCAAGCGTGGCTCGCTAACCCCGCCGAGCAATTGCGCGACCACACTGCCTTCAGTGACACAAGCGGTGGCAAGGCCGATGGAGCCGGTGATCGCCAAGGCCCGGTGGCAGTTGTGTGGCATGAAGTAGCGCACTTGGATTGTGCCGCCAGCCTTGGCCGGTGACACCAGTACTGGCTTGGGAATCACTTTGTCGCTGACATCACCCAGGCCCATTGCCAGGCCGGCTTGCAGTCGCAAGGACTCCAGGCGACGCAGGAACTCTTTGTCGGCATCCAATTCAGCAGGACTTTCATCACCACGTTTACCCAGTTGGCCGGCTTCGACAATCATCATTGGCATCGCCATGTCGATGCACGTCACCGCAATACCGTCGATCACATCCTGTGTTTGACCCGTCGGGAACAGTTTTCCGGTCTTGCTGCCTGCAGCGTCGAGAAAGGTCAGTTGCACAGGCGCGGCGGTACCTGGCACACCATCGATGGCGGTATCGCCTTCATAGCTGACCTTGCCGCCTGGGGTCTGGACTTCGGCGTTCACAAACGTCCCGGTGTTGAGGTTGCGAATACGCACGCAGGTCAGGTCTTTGCCGGCCTTTACCAACCCCTGCTCGATGGCGAAGGGGCCAACAGCGCAGAGCATGTTGCCGCAATTGGGCGCGGTGTCGACTCGACGCTGGGAAACCATAACTTGAACGAACAGATAGTCGACATCGGCGTCGGGATGCAGCGACGGGCTGACGATCGCCACCTTGCTGGTTTGTGGGCTTCCGCCACCGATGCCGTCAATTTCCAGCTCATGGCCGGAACCCATCAGGTTGAGCAGCAGCTCATCACGTTCTTCGATCGCAACAGGTAGATCCCAGGCGAGAAATACCGGGCCCTTGGAAGTACCACCGCGCATGAGCACACAGGGAATTCGTTGCATGAATACTGACTCTTATTGATCAATCGGGGTAATTGATGTGCTGAGAGCAAGAGTCGCAGGCTTTGAAAATTGTTTCCAATGCAAATATCAGCCTGATTATTGCGTTTAACGAATGAAGATTCTAGGATTCCCAGGCGCAACCACCCTCGTCTGCTGAGATAAAAAAGTGAATTATGAACTCAATGACATCCGATCTTTCGTGAAGATCGCAGAGCTTGGCAGCTTTCACGAAGCTGCCGATGCATTGCATCTCTCTCAACCGGCGTTGAGCCGGAGAATGAAAAAACTGGAAGAGGGATTGGGAACAGCGCTTCTTGATCGCACCACCAGAAGGGTCAGCCTCACCAGCGTGGGGCGAGATTTCCTGCCCAAGGCACGACGCTTACTGGATGATTTCGATGACTCGATACTCAACATCCGAGAGCTGGCGGAGCGCCAGAGCGGCCGGGTAACCCTCGCCTGCATCCCAACCGCAGCCTTCTACTTTCTGCCATCGGTCATCCGCCTCTACAACGAGCGCTATCCACAAATTCGCATTCGCTTGCTTGACCTGAGTGCGAACGAAGGACTGGAGGCTGTCCTGCGTGGCGAAGCCGACTTTGGCATCAACATGATGAGCGGCCAGCACCCGGACATAGAGTTCGTACCTTTGGTCAACGAACCTTTTGTCCTGGCGTGTCGACGCGATCATGAGTTGGCCAAACGAAGCGCCGTCACCTGGTCTGAACTCAGTAATTACCGCCTGATCGGAGTCGGTCGTCTGAGCGGCAACCGCATGTTGCTTGACCACGCTTTGTCGGGCTTGAGCTGGCGTCCACAGTGGTTCTATGAGGTGCAACACCTATCAACGTCGCTGGGTCTGGTAGAGGCTGGATTAGGCGTATCGGCAATGCCGAGCCTCGCAATGCCTGCTGTGGATCATCCAACATTGGTGAGCGTCCCGTTGATAGAGCCCGTGGTTAACCGATCGTTGGGACTGGTCTACCGAAGAGGCGCCTCCCTCTCCCCGGCTGCGGAAAAATTCGTCTCGATACTGCTGGAACAGTGGGAGAAATAACCTCACCCTTCCCGCTGGCCTGAGTTGAGATAGGTGATTGAACATTGCTTCGCACACTATGCTGCGGCAGCTATTGGCGGTGCAGATAAAAAGAACTTTCATCGAATCGTCCCAACTGTTGATTAGCAGCAGGTGGCAATACGCTGAGGACGATCACCCATGTCGTCTAGACAGGTGGAGCTGTCACTCAGCCATTGACGATTAGCTTCCAATGTCGCCATCAGGATCTCGCGCACCCAATTCGGCAGGCTCGGATGCAGCCGGCAATAGACCCATTGACCTTGGCGACGATCCTCCAGCAAACCACAAATGCGCAGCTGGGCCAGATGGCGAGATACCGTAAGCGTCTACCCAAGTCACCTTGCGTGACTCAGGTAAGAACCCGCTGAATCGGCAACCTCATCAGCGCAGAGGTCGACGGTCAGTCAGCGCTGTGACATACACAACATATTTTGTTGCCATCGGGGTCTCTGATGTAAGCACCGTAATAATCCGGAGAGTACTGAGGACGCAGCCCTGGTGTGCCTTCGTCTGATGCCCCGTTAGCCATAGCGATCGCGTAGAAGTCATCAACCTGCGCCCGCGTTTGGGCTTCGAACGCAACCATCAACCCGTTACCTGGTGTCGCGCGTTCGCCATTTAGCGGGCTATAGATACAGAACGCCGTACCTGAGTCAGTCGTACTTTGGGTGAATAGAGCGCGTTCAGGATTGTGCTTGAGGGCAAGCAACGTGATGCCTAGCGGTGCGAGTAGCCGCCCATAGAAGATTGTCGCACGGGCGAGGTCGTTAGTGCCGATTGTGACATGGCTGAACATGAGGCGCTCCGATGGAATTAGGGTATGCGTCTACCCAACTTACCTTGTGTAAGTTAGGCCGGCACCCATTGATGCGGTAAAAGGTTACCGATTTCACTCGCTCGCTGGTCGGCACGCGCGTAAGGACGTCCTTCAAATAGGCGTACGGTTCATGCCCGTTGAGCCGCCCCGACTGGATCAAACTCATGATCGCCGCTACCCGCTTGCCGCTGCGCAACGATCCTACAAAGAGCCAGTTCTTGCGTCCCAACGCCCACGGCCGGATCTGGTTCTCCGCTCAATTATTGTCAATGGATACGGCCTCGTCATCGAGATGGCGCGATAGCGTCGTCCAGCATTTCAGGCTGTAATCCAGTGCTCTGCTGATAGAGGCGTGGTTCTTGTGCTGACGAAGCGTCACCGCCGCTCCGCCCTTGATCGGGGCTGAGGGAGTCGCAGCACACTAAGCCTCCATCGTAAGGAGACGACCCCACATGAAGGACACACCTAGCCTCCCCCCTGATTATCCTCGATGTTCAGGATGCCATTGATCGCCCGGTTTGGGATGGCAAAAGCCATCCTGGTTATTTGTCCGTGATCCAACGTCTTCTGCGCCACTGGCGATCAAATGGCTGGTCAGTCCTTCATGTAAAGCATGATGAAAAGAATCCCACCTCCAGCTATCACGTTCATGGCCCCTGGAATGGAATCAAAAAAGAGGTGGCTCCGGTAGAAGGCGAGGCTGTCATCATCAAGCATGAGAACTGCGAATTCATAGGTAACTACCCCTACGTTGAAGCACAGAGAAACTCATTTGCTTGAAACACCGACGGAGTACATTTGTACTCCTTCTCATGTGGCGTCATCGTCACATGAGTTTTGCCACTCTTTCACCGATCCATTGGCTTTGATCGAGGTGCGCAGTGCTCCGAGCTCTGCCTCAGACCGTTCGAGTTGCACCTGCAAATCCCCCTCCCTGCGCTGTGCTACTGCTGCGACCAAATGGGCTTCGATCGCCTCTTTTGTCTTCGTCTCAAGCTGCTGGGCGATCAACTCCCTTGCACCTTCTGCGCGCGCAGCCGTAGAACTGAGCCATCGATGTGGAATGCGTGTACCAGAATCAAGAGTCGTTACTGAACCCAAACCAGAAGGAACAGTCGCCTCATAACTAACGCCGTTCACAGGCAGCAATCGGCCGATTCTGTTGAAAAAGTCGGATTTTCAGATCGCCTGAACCCGGGCACGACCACCTCCGGAGAACCGATTCACCACATTGAGTGGTTTTTCGGACCTTCGTTGGAAACGAGAAATATTGCAGCCTGCGGCGACTCAGTAGTAACGTCGCGGATCGGAATCGATCAGGCTGGCCAGTTTGGTCAGGGCAAAGCGCAGTTCGTCCTGGCTGGTGGGCGACATCAACACCAGTCGCACACAACGGGTGCTCCCGGACCGTTCAGCCTGGAACTGGGTGCCACTGAGCACTAGCACACCGTTGGCCCGGGCGAGCATGCTGAATTCGTCACTGGTCCAGGGTTCGGGCAGCGTCAACCAGACGTGGTACGAATAGGGCTGGGTCTTGAGCTCGAAATTGGCAAAAATTTCCCGGGCAATCGCTTGCCGCCCGGAGGCTTCGTTGCGCTGGATGCGGATCAGCTTTTTGTCCAGGCCCTCGGTGATCACATTGCTGGCCAGTTGCGCAGTCAACGGCGACGGCATCCAGACGCTGCTGCGCACCATCGAGGTCAGGCGCGACAGCAGTTTCGGCGGACTATAGATATAGCCGATGCGAAGCGCCGGCATGACCGACTTCGACAGGCTGGTCAGGTACACCGAACGATCCGGCGCAAACGCCGACAGCGGCTTGATCGACGGATCGGTGGCGAGGAAGCCATAAATGTCATCGTCCAGGATGATGAAATCGAACTCTTCGGCCAGTGCCGCAATTTGGGCCCGACGTTTTTGCGACATGATCGCCGCCGTCGGGTTCTGGCAGGTCGCCACGCAAACCAGCATCGCCGGTTTCTCTCGCAGGCACAGTTCGCGCAACGCTTCGGGAATGATGCCTTCGTCGTCCATCGGCACACCACGCAGGCGGCGCTCAAGGCCATGGGCCATGGAAATGATGCCGGGGTAGCAAAGCTCTTCACAGAGCACCAGGTCACCGGCGTTGGTCAGGGCGCTCATCGCGACCATCAAGCCATGCTGGGCCCCGGCCGTAATCACCACTTGCTGCCATTGCGCATCGGGAAACGAATGGCGCAACCACTGCGCACCCGCCTCGCGATGTGCCGGATGACCGCCGTCCGGCGCGTAATCCAGGGTTCTAGCGAAATCGGTGCTCTTGGCCATATCCACCAGAGCGCCGCGCAACCAGTATTCCAGGGTTTCGCCGTAGGGCTTGATGATTGAAAGATCGATTAATTCGGATTGCCCCAGATTCAGCGGCGCGGCGCTATTGCTCGCCGGCAGTTCCAGCTGCTTCTGGTTGAGCACATAAGTACCACGCCCCACTTCCCCCTGAACCAGACGACGTCGATGGGCTTCGCTATAGGCCCGACTGATGGTGCCCGGTGTGACATTCAGCGTGGTGGCCAGCTCCCGAAGGGTCGGCAGGCGATCACCTTCGTTCAACACGCCGTTGCTGATATCGCGCGCCAACGCGTCGGCAATCGACAAGTACATCGGCTGGCTGAACTCGCTTAGCTGGGGAACCCACATGAATGATCACTGCCAATCGTAGAAATGATGAATATGCGAGCATATCACATGGAGGTTAGGCAATTAATAAATCGGTCAAATCAAGACATTGAGTCGATTGAATCGATTTTTGAATCGCTATGCATCGTAATGGGAATATATTTCTATTTTAGTAAATAATCATATAAATCAATTGTTTAGCTACACCATAGCCAAAAAAAAGGCGCTGATAGCAAAAATATGCCTCGCAACAATCACCCAGCCTATTGAATCAACTCAATTCTTTCAAATACACTCGCCTCCAATCGCATCAATCGAGTCAATCCTCCCCTGATAACTGCGCGCCTCTGCCGCGCCAAGTCGAGACATCATGGACGCACTCAGAAAGGATCTATCCCTGTCAGCCGTCATTGCGGGCTTTATCGCCGTGATCATTTCCTATGCCGGCCCCCTAATCATCGTGTTTCAGGCAGCCAAGGAAGCGCACCTGCCCAATGACGTGGTGTCTTCGTGGATCTGGGCCATTTCCATTGGCAGCGGGATTACCGGCCTGCTCCTGAGCTGGCGTCTGAGGATTCCGGTGATCACGGCGTGGTCGACACCGGGCGCAGCATTGCTGGTGTCGATGCTGCCCACCGTCACCCTGCCCCAGGCCATAGGCGCCTATGTGGTGGCGTCGGTGATCATTGCCTTGATCGGTTTGTCCGGGGCGTTCGACAAACTGATGAGTCGCCTGCCCAAAGCCATCGCAGCAGCCATGCTCGCTGGCATCCTGTTCCGCTTCGGCGCTGAACTGTTCACTTCGATCAAGCTGCAACCGGCGCTGGTGCTGTCAATGATCGCGGTTTACCTGATCTTCAAACGCTTTTCGCCGCGCTACGCGATTCTGTCGGTACTGATTGTCGGCTGCGCCGTGGCCGCCTCGTTCGGTGAACTCAACAGCAGCTCGATCACCATCGTAGTGGCCCACCCAGTCTTCATCGCCCCTGAATGGAGCTGGCACGCAATCATCAACATTGGCCTGCCGCTGGCACTGGTGACCTTGACCGGTCAGTACGTGCCGGGCATGGCCGTGTTGCGCACCTCGGGCTACAACACGCCGGCGCGCTCGATCATTTCGGTCACCGCGATTGGCTCGATCCTGATGGCACCGTTCGGCTCCCACGGCTTTAATTTGGCAGCCATTACCGCCGCGATCTGCACCGGCCGCGAAGCCCACGAAGACCGCGACAAACGCTACATCGCCGGGATCGCCTGCGGGGTGTTCTACATTCTGATGGGCACCTTCGGCGCGACCCTGGCCTCGGTGTTTTCCGCGCTGCCGAAAGAGTTGATTGCTTCCCTCGCTGGCTTGGCCTTGTTCGGCGCGATCAGTGCCGGGCTGACCGGCGCCATGGTCGACGAAAAACAACGGGAAGCAGCGCTGATCACTTTTCTGGTGACGGCCTCGGGCATGAGTTTCCTAGGCTTGGCCGCCGCGTTCTGGGGGTTGATCTTCGGCCTTGTGGCGCATTTCGTACTGACCTACACCCGGGAAAACAGAGCGGCCGCCATCGCCGAGGGCAGCCGACCATGACGGCACAAACAGGAACAGCAACTGGCCTATCACACCACTGGCCGTTCGGCGGCAATCTCGATGGAAAGCTAGCGGCTTGAAAGACACCTCCATTTTTCTCTCCGGCTCGACCGCAAGCCAGTCACGAGGGCTGCGACATCACGTGCCTGCGCCGTCGGCCGAAGCACTTACTTAAGGAATCACACCATGAGCCTGCAAAATTTCGACCCCGCCATCGCACGCCTGATCGACCGCGAACGCAATCGCCAGGAAACCCACCTGGAGCTGATCGCTTCAGAAAACTATGTCAGCGAAGAAGTGCTCCAGGCACAGGGCTCGGTGCTCACCAACAAGTACGCCGAAGGCTATCCAGGTAAGCGTTACTACGGGGGTTGCAAGGTCGTCGACGAGATCGAAAACCTGGCCATCGAACGCGCCCGCAAACTGTTCAACTGCGAATACGTCAACGTTCAGCCGCACTCCGGGTCCCAGGCCAACCAAGCGGTTTTCCTGGCGGTACTTGACCCCGGAGACACGATTCTAGGCATGTCCCTGGCCCACGGCGGTCACCTGACCCACGGCGCCTCCGTGAATTTTTCCGGCAAATTCTACCGGACGTTTTCCTATGGACTGGAGAAGGAAACCGAGACGCTCGATTACGAAGAAATGGAAGCCCTGGCCAGGGAGCACCGGCCGAAGATGATCATCGCCGGGGCCTCGGCGTATTCCCGGACCATCGACTTCCAACGCTTTCGCAACATCTGCGATGAAATCGGCGCTTACCTGATGGTGGACATGGCGCACTACGCCGGACTGATCGCTGCGGGCGTATACCCGTCGCCGGTCGGAATCGCTGACTTCATCACCTCCACCACCCACAAAACCTTGCGCGGCCCGCGCGGCGGTTTAATTCTGGCCAAGGCGCAATACGCCGCCCTGCTCGACAAGACGATTTTCCCGGTTTACCAAGGTGGCCCGCTGATGCACGTCATCGCCGCCAAAGCCGTGGCGTTCAATGAAGCCTTGGACGATGGGTTCAAGTTTTACCAGCAGCGGGTGATCAACAACGCCAGGACCATGGCCGACATCCTGACCCGGCGGGGGTTGCGAGTGGTGTCCGGCGGCACCGACTGCCACATGTTCCTGCTCGATCTTCGCTCGATGAACATCACCGGCAAAGATGCCGAAGCACTGCTGGAAAGCGCCCACATCACGCTGAACAAGAACGCGATTCCCAATGACCCGCAGAAACCGGCGATCACCAGCGGCATTCGCATCGGCACGCCGGCGCTGACCACGCGTGGCTTTGGTGAAGCGGAATGTGCCGAAGTGGCGAACCTGATCGCCGACCTGCTGGAACAGCCGAACAACGCGACGCGGCTGGATAACACCCGGCGCCGGGTAATGCATTTGTGTGAATGTTTTCCGGTGTATACGCTGAGCTGATTGCTGGAGGAGTCCGCGGTTTACCTAGCCAAGAGACTCTGGCGATCGCGCTTGACGACATCTGAAAATTTCTCGACGGCCGGTTATGCCGCTGGCCTGGCGCGCGCCGCTGCTTACGTCGTAACTGGCCACCTGGGTAGCGAGCCTTCCGAGACACTGGCCTGCGTCATTGACGTCCCAGCAATGCGATGTCGGCTACGGCCTGGTTTGCGATGCTGAGGGCAAGCTCATCGACGGGCTTCAGTTGCGCTCAGCCAACCAAGAGCACGGTGTGGCGTCTTTCGAGGAAGGCCAAAAGGTAGAAATCGAGCAGCAGTTTCCTATTGGAACCCGGCTGCGTATTCTGCCCAACCATGCCTGCGCCACGGGTGCTCAATACCAAGCCTACGAGGCTTTGGAGGAAAATGGAGAGATCAGCCATTGGTCTCGCCTAAACGGATGGTGAGGATCAATTACACAGATCTGAATCCGTTACAGCCGACAGCCGCAGCCGGCTACGGCCATTTTTGGAGTTATCAGGTGCGCACAGCTTGCTGCGGAGTAATGCCGCCTCCAGGATGATATTAAGATCTGTGAAGCCGCAGAGCGCGGGAGGGATCAAGCGCCAACCTGGCTTTGCTGATTTGCTGTGCCAGCCTCTTCCAGCACTTTGCCGTACCATTCCAGCAGCATTTTGCCTCTCTCACATGCCACACGCTCATGCCTAGACATCTGAGCGAGAATCTCAACCGCTGCAACCTCAGGCTCTTCTGTCGCTCGATAGGTCAGATAACCAACGAGGAGTGCGTGCACCTCCTGCTGAATGTCATCGTAGAAGGCGGAAAGCTGGCCACCAGAGCTGTACCATCGGCCCTGCCCCTGACTTCCATCCTGAAACGTTAATACGGGAGTTTGGAAAATCTCACCTCCCCAACTGCATCCGGGCGATATGCCATTCTTGATCACCTAAGCCTTCTTGAAGGACATCCAGTGGATGGGGCTTAGCGCTGCAATCCTCTAGCGGCAAGCCCGTAGCCCCCGATGGGTTTCATCTAACTCCCAAGAGTACATCGTCATACGTCGTACCGGAGGTTACTGGAGTGATGAATCCTTTTCCGATGTTGGCAAGGAGCGTTTAGGCTGAAGCCAAAGCTTCCTCCTCCGAGTGATCAATGGCTTCTTCAATCTCAAGCTGATGGCGCGTCCACTCTGCGGCGATGGCAGGATTCTCGAGGATCTGCTGCTCGATGCGCTGAGTCTCTTTGAACTCAAGCGCCTTGGCGCTCATCGTCCATTGCGTCTCGACTCGCAATTGCTCGAGCTCAGCGCGGATGGCAGGCAGCCCAATGCGGAAGAATTCCTTGCGCGGATTGACCTTGTTCACCTGCTCCCGCAGGAAGTGACGGTGCAGCTGTTTTTCAAGGCCAGGTGCATCGTCGCTGAAGATCATGGCGTGGACGTCGAACTCGAAGGGCACGCTGGCATCGCCGAGCTCGCGCACCCGGTCCAGCGGTTCGAGCCGGCGCGTCATGCCGATTTTGAACACCTGCTCTCCGAACGAGCCGATGTTGGAAATGATGTAAACATGGCCTGCACGTGTTTGCTGCGCCATGGAGAGCGCGCGCTGGTTCTTGTCCTCGGCAGCCTGTAACTGCTCTTGGAGAAGAGCCAGCCGAGCCTCGAATTCGGCACGCTCAACGGCGCTGGCGGCGGCAACTTGCTCCTGTGCTTTCTCCAGGGCTTTGCGCAAGGTGGCCTCTTCTTTAGCGGCATCCTTGATCGCTCGCTCATACTCCCGGCGAGCCTTCTCTTCCTCGCGGATCTGCTCGCGCAGTTGACGTTGCTCTTCACGCTCCTGGTCTTTGAGCAGCTTTGTCGTTACCGCCCAACGCAGCTCCTCCAGGCGGGAGTTCATATACTCCTCTGTGATCCGCGCGTTGCGAAACGGTGCTCCATTGAGGTTGACCAAGGCAGCGGCATCGCGGATCTCTTGCTCAAGCTTGCCGTGATTGTCAGATTTGGAACGAGAAAGGATGGAGTCGACCTTTCCGTTGAATGCGTCTACGACGAACCGAACCGCGGTATCGCGACGGTTTGCCTCAACATAATCACACGCAGCCGCCCTTCCCGCCTTGACCATGAAACGCGTGAAGTCCCGAGCTGCTTTGAGCTTCTGACCAGCCTCAGTGAAGCCGAATTCTTCCGCCAGGTCGTCCAGGAGGTTGTAGGTCGGCACGATGTACGCGTCGCCATACCCTTCTACGACATTCTTCATGGCCTGGGCTGCATCAGCGTAATGTTTGGCTTTGCCCATAGCGGCCAAGGCATCCCCAGCCACCTGCTCGGCACGTTCTTGGGCATCGGCAATGATCTTGGCGGCATCAGCAATGGCCTGCTGCAGTCGGCTCTCAGCTTGATTCACCTTTGACTGTGCTTGCTGCAAGAGCTGATCGCGCTCCAGCCTGGTTTTCATGTCGGAGACGAAACCTGAATCGTACATTGCCGTCATGGCTAACCGCCACCACCCTTGATCGGAGAGACCCAACGGGGAACATCCATTCCCCTCAGTGCCATCGCAAGGCAATTGCTGGAGATCAAGCATGTTATTGCTTTTATCGGCGCCGCCGTATCTGCTTGGAGCGGCATTTCCACCCATGATCACCACACAGTTCGCTACACCGATCGGCGCAGAGGGTTTGTTCATTACCACTGATGCGTATAAGTCGCCGTCAACACCGTACCCGGCGCTGGCAGGTGGCTGGTGTTGTTGCTGTTACGCATCAGTTGACTGTAGAGCGGATCTGGCGTCGACGCTCGCTACGGAGACCCGTTCACCGAAACGTCGGCGAACATGATCCACCAGCTCGTCATAATGGCGAACCAATGTTGCCAGGAGTGGGGGTTTGCTAGGCTCGACCTGCACGATGACCTGCGCGAAGGGGGGAGCGAATGCCTGGAAGGAAGGCGTGGTCGCGCAGCATAAATGCGAATACTTTACATTTAAAGCAAATACAACAATCTCTGCTCAACGATGTCCATCATCACTCGGAAACCGCCATGCTTCAGATTTTTGAACGACGCCTCGACCCTTTCCCGCCCGACGAAGTACCACCCCCGCCGGTGGGCCTGTTGCGCTTTATGTGGGCCTGCACGCGCGGCGCGCGTGGCTATGTGCTTGCGCTCGCGCTGCTCAGTGCCAGTGTGTCGATTTACGAAGCCTGGTTGTTCTCCTTTCTTGGCCAGGTCGTCGACCTGCTCTCGTCCTGGCAGGCAGGCGGCGCTGCCGACGGCCAGGAACGTCGCGTGCTCTGGGGTATCGCTATCGTGCTGTTTAGCAGCATTGGGCTGGTGGCGCTGCGCACCCTGGTGCAGCACCAGATACTGGCGATCAATCTACCGCTGCGATTGCGCTGGGACTTCCATCGCCTGATGTTGCGGCAAAGCCTTTCGTTCTTTTCCGATGAGTTCTCCGGCCGGGTGACCACCAAGGTGATGCAGACGGCACTCGCCGTGCGCGAAGTGCTGTTCACGGTGATCGAGATCGCCCCCGGGATCGGGGTGTATTTCATCGCCATCATCGCCCTGGCCGGTGGCTTCGCCCTGAAGCTGATGCTGCCTTTCATTGCCTGGGTCGCGTTGTTCGGGCTGGCCATGCTGTACTTCGTGCCGCGCCTGGGGCAAGTCGGGCAGGAACAGGCCCATGCGCGGTCATCGATGACCGGTCGCATCTCGGACGCCTACACCAACATCACCACGGTGAAACTGTTCTCCCACTCCAAACGTGAGGCGCACTTCGCGCGTGCGGCGATGGAGGATTTCAAGCAAACCGGCTTTCGCCAGATGCGCCTGGTCAGCCAGTTCGAGATCGTCAACCAGATGCTGGTGGTAGCACTGATTGTGGGCGCAGGCGGCTATGCCCTGTGGTTGTGGCACCAGGGTGAAGTCGGTACCGGGGCGGTGGCGGCGATTACCGCCATGGCCCTGCGCATCAATGGCATGTCGCACTGGATCATGTGGCAAATGACTTCACTGTTCGAGAACATCGGCACCGTTCAGGATGGCATGGCCACCCTCACCCGTGGCCCCAAGGTGCAGGATGCGCCGAACGCGGGTGTGCTGCAGACACGCGGCGGCGCGGTGAGCTTCGACAATGTAAGCTTCAACTACAACGGTGAGCGCCAGGTGCTCGATGACCTGAGCCTGAAGATACGCGCAGGTGAAAAGGTCGGCCTGGTGGGTCGCTCCGGCGCCGGCAAGTCCACGCTGATCAACCTGCTACTGCGCTTTTACGACGTGGACAAGGGGGTGATCCGCATCGATGGACAAAACATCGCCGAGGTAACGCAAGACAGCCTGCGCAGCGCCATCGGCATGGTCACTCAGGATACCTCCCTGCTGCATCGCTCCATTGGCGACAACATCGCCTATGGCCGTCCCGATGCAACCGATGTGCAAATTCGCACTGCCGCGATCCATGCCCAGGCCGATGGCTTTATCAACCAGCTGAGCGACAAGCAGGGCCATCGCGGCTACGACACCCTGGTGGGTGAGCGCGGCATCAAGCTCTCGGGCGGCCAGCGCCAACGCATTGCCATTGCCCGGGTGATGCTCAAGAACGCCCCGATCCTGCTGCTCGACGAGGCCACCAGCGCGCTGGATTCCGAGGTGGAAGTCGCTATCCAGGAAAGTCTCGGCGAAATGATGGAGGGCAAGACCGTCATCGCCATCGCCCACCGGCTGTCCACCATCGCGGCTATGGACCGGCTCATCGTCATGGATGAGGGGCGCATCATCGAGCAAGGTACGCACGCCGAATTGCTCGGCAGGAACGGCACCTATGCTCGCCTGTGGCAGCACCAGAGTGGTGGGTTTCTGGGCGAGGATCAGGGGCTGGCCCAAGCCGTGGAGTAGTCATGGCGCGGCCATGACTGGCTAGCGTTGACCGCTTATCCGCAAGCAATGAAAGCCCGGCATTGAAGCCGGGCTTTGCATAGCGCTCTAAGCGCGCCGTTTGATTGCGACCTTCGACCAAAGGGTAAAGGCGACTGGTGGTGTCCAGCCTGAGTTTGATACGTGCTCTTGCAGGCACACGTAATGATTGCCTTCGTAAGTCACGCCATCCTCCTTGCGATACCGATGGTTCAACTGCCACTCGGGGAACTCTGGGTCAGGGATGTCTCCAGCAGTTCGAACGCTCAGGCTCTTGCTCGGCAGCGACTCATTTCCCTGAGAGTCTGTTGCCGTGACAAAGTAGCTGTACTGAGTGTTCGGCGTTAGGCCTGAGTCCTTCAGCGTTAAAGCTGCCGCATGGCCTATCGCAGCCCCATTTCGGTATAGCGTGTATGTCTCGATCGGACGAGGGCCGCTTGAAGCCCCCCAACTCAAGGTCAGACTGATCTCGGTTACGTCCCTGGCGGACAAGTTCGCCGGCGCCGTTGGCCGGTCACCAGGCGCCGACCCGCCGTGAATCAACGGGGAGTAACGATCGTAGAACTCCCAGTTGTAGGGAACATTGTGCTTGGTAACGCCGTCGTCCCAGTTGATAGACCACGTCATCAGCCCTTTGATGGAATGGCCGGCAGCGTCGAGACGCTTGAATGCATTTACAACTGCAGCAGGATCGATCACATAGCCAGTGGCCGCAGCGTCATTATTGGCCGGTAAGCCAATGACAAATTTATCTGCGGGGATGGCGATGTAGTCCCGAATGCCAGTCACCAGGCTTTCGGTCAGGTAGTAGAGGAAATCCTCTTTCATCTCATCATTGTTCTGTGCAATCCAGGCACCTTGACCACCGTTGGCCTCCTGCACCCAGATCCCATCGCCACCTTGGTTGTAGTACTGAGGCGCGATGAAGTCGTAGTACCCCTCAAGGGCCTGAATGTAACCAACGTACTTGCCGCCAACTCTGAGATAGGGAAACTCAGGTGCCATGCTGATGATGAAATGTTTCCCTTCGCCCTTGTAGTGATCCTTCACCAGTTTCAAGGCCGCCGGCAGCACCGTCTTGTTGTCAGCAAAATCAATGGCGCTTTGCTCCAGGTCGATATCCAACCCATCAAAACCGTAGACTTCAACCAAGCGAATGATCTCATTCGCCAGTGGCTGCTCATCCCCCTTGTGCAACTCAATATGAGCGTCGGCGCCGCCCAATGAGATCAACACCGCCCGTCCCTGGCTGTTCAGCACGCCTACCTGACGGCGAAACTCTTCATCGGAGAGGTTGTAAGGTCTGAAGGTAGGAATACCTTGGCCTTTCATGAACGCTACAGCAACAACGTTGTAGTCCTTGGGTACATCCACCAAATTCAGATTGGCAAACTGCCCACCTTGATAACCATCACTATGGCCGGCTGGCCAGTTATGCCAGAAACCCATGAGGATTTTTTTATTGGCAATACTAGGCATCAATGATGCTGAGTCATTTACGTTGGACTTCAGTAATGAAAAATCAATCGTAGACATTGTTCTATTCCTTCAGAACTGTATGAGGGCCGTACATGGCCCGCGCTGACTCAAAGTTCACATCAAACGCCTGATGGAGTGCAGTGCCGGTATCAGCAACACGCCAAAGCAAGGCATTGATCTGCTCCCTAGAGGAGAACTTTCAGGCTAGCGCAAGGTTTTGGATTGTCCACCATGAAAATACGATTACAAAAGCAGAAGAACACACGCTAATGAAACGCTCCCACCACCCGCCACTTCACCCTCCCCGCCGAAAATAAACGGACCCGCCGGGGCTCGCGCCCCCTCAAGGCGCGCCGAACAGCATCGTCCAATACACGCCCTCGTCGCTACGCGAGTTCGCGGCGTAGGCCGCGCCCACCTGGGTAAACATCGGGTTCATCAGATTGGCGCAATGCCCGGGGCTGGCCAGCCAACCTGCCATCGCCTTGCTCGGTGAGCCCTGCCCTGCGGCGATATTCTCGCCGATCTGACGGCCACGGTAGCCCGCATCCCACGCCCGATCTGCCGGCAAATCACCGTTGGGGGCACGATGCGCGAAGTAATTGCCGTTGGCCATCGCCCGGCTGTGTCTCTGCGCCGCCGTCCCCAAAGCGCTATTCCAGGTCAACGGACGTGCCGCGGCGAAGCGCTGGCGACCACACAGGCGCGGCTTCGCCCGTGCTGCGTTGACCTGTGCCAGCAACGCTGTGCTCGCAGATCGCCCATCGCCGAGCTGAGCATCGAGCAAGGGGCGCGCCAGCACCACCCGCCACTCGTTCCGGGCGCGACTGACGCCGATATCGGCAAATTGGCTATCGAGCAGGGCCGCGCAGTAGTCGCTCTGGAGCATGTCAAAGGCCTCCTCGGCATCTTGCGCGCCGACCAGGCGGATGGTTCGCACTGTCACTGCCTGATAGCCGGCAGCCTTCAACCTTTCCCGCAAACCGCCGCTATAACCGATCGGCAACGCCAGGTTCGACTTCAACGTCAGCGGCGTCGAGACCCGAACCACGCGCCTCTCGCAGCGCTGGGGCTGGGCGCGGTAATCGTTGATGGCCTCCACCAATTGCCTTTCTCCGCTGGCATGGGCGGGGCTGGCGAGCAAGGGGAATATAGGCATGAGGCAGAGCGAGACAAAGCGGGAGCAGCGGACGGCTTGGCGCATGGGGCGAACAGCTCTGATGGGATGACGGCGGTAATGCCGAAAAAAGGGCTCGGCTAAGACTGCGATCCTCAACACAAGGTTCACGCGCAAAGGGTACAAATTTATTGTTGGAGCAATGCCTCCATTCCAGGCTGACGCCTTCTAGTCGGACCGGTACAAAAAGCGGCCATAGGCCCTGTCCGTTTCCCTAGCGAAGGACGCTATAAATCTCAGAAACCACCTGCATCGTTGCGTCTTCGACCGTTCCTTCATTACGGCATAAAACCCAGCCGTGATCTGCAACTGCTCGCTCGAACGCCTTGGTACTAGCCACATGTTCCTCCAGCTTATGCATCACCGTACTGTTCAGCCCACGGGTACGTGCCGCTGCCCTCGCCCATGAAACCTCAGGGGGGGTGACGACCCCGACATGCAGGTCTGGCACTCGCACGTTGCGATCCATGTTCAACTGTAGAATCTCTGCAAACGGGACCATCCGGCGAAACGCGGCATCGGACGGGTACCAGCGATCGATCAGGATGATGCTGTCCGCTGGTTGTTTGGTCAGCACGTGCTGGGAAATCCAGGTACGGCTATCAGCAAAGCGCTCACACACCCCCAACTCCAGATCCCGGCTGGGATTTCTGACGAGCGTGTTAACCAGGGCCATTGTTTCACCCCGATAAGGGTCGCTTTTTTTCTCGCAGAGTCGGATCACCTTTTTGTTGTCTGCCCGCAGTACTTTCGTCACGGCCTCCAACAGTGTGGTTTTGCCGGTGCCCTTGGGCCCATCGAGAGAAACAAACAGCGGACGATTCATTCTTCAAACAACGCTTGATATACAGTTTTTTGCCCAGTTCGCTCGCTGCACGCGCTTGGCGCGACTACGCGAATCGAATGGAGGGCCGTGATGAACAGACAGTGATGAACACTCTACTGGTTTCTGGCTGACAGGTCTCAAAATCTCGGGCTACAGCCGCTTATGAGCATCGCCTCGCCCAAATGAGGCGACAGCAATTATGATGCTTACCCGTCAGACAACTGGAAGTCCGATCCTCATGCTCAAGCCCTTGGCCGTACTGACCCTCGCTTGTGCTTCTGGCTACGCCAATGCCGCGCCCACCGACCTCACCGGCGTCTGGAAAGGCACCCTCGGCAAGGCCCCGATCACCGCCTGTTTTAACGCCGCCCCCAACAGCAACGGCAGCTACTACTACCAACGCTTCCTCACGCCGATCCAGCTAACCCGGGAAAAGCCCGGCGAACCCTGGGCCGAAGACGGCAAGACCGGGTTCTGGCAACTGGACGCCCTCCAGGGCGATACGCTGACCGGAACCTGGACCAAGGCCGCAGGCGGTACGCCGTTGCCCTTGGCGCTGACGCGGTCGAGTGCCGAAGGTTGTGGTGGCGACGCCTATAACGCGCCAATGGAGGCGGCACCGTTGCCCGTCAAGGTAGAGAAAAATACCTTTGGCGAGCACGCTTATCAGGTCAGGACCCAAGGCGCCCAGGTCACCTTGAAGCTGGAGGGAGATGGCCCAGCCATCCACAAGATCAATCGACACCTGGCACGCCTAGCCGTCAGCCCCGAGGGCCAGCAAGCGTTCTTCAGCGAGCGACGCGAATACCTGGGCCGCGGCGGCTCCGCTGAAACCAGCGAGATCAGCGTTACCCCCACGTACTGGTCGTCTCAGTGGATCACCGTCAAGTTCTACCGCTGGACCGCAGGCTATGGTCGCGGCGGCATCAGTTGGGGCCTGCACACCTGGAACCTGCAGACCGGTGAAAGCGTCGATCCCTGGACCTGGATCGGTACGCGCTTTGAGTGGTACAGCCCGTTCTCCGGGCATGTCAACCTGCCGAAAAAATTCGCCACCTGGCTCCAGACCCAGGCCACAGCGGACAGCGACTGCCCCGGCGTGGCGAGCTACGCCTCCTACGACCTGAGCTTCGACACCCAGGGCATGCGCCTGGCCAACCAGGCCACCGGCGATGGCTGTGACGTAGATGTGACCTTCAGTTGGAAGCAGGTGGAGCCGCTGCTCTCGGCACAGGGTCGGGCAGCGCTGCCAAGCTTGCAGGTGCCGTGAGCAACGCCTGGATGTAACCGGCCAGCCGTTCTTCACGCGGGCCCTGGGACCGATCCTGACTGTTACCGGCCAGGCGCACGGCCTGCTCAACAGGGTGCGCCAGGTGGCTGGCATCGCCGGCAAGAGCAGCGCGCAGTGCCAGGCAGCGCGGCCGGAAGCTCGGGGCGTACCAGTCGGTTTCTTCGTTGAACAAATGGTCATGCAGCTCGCGGGCATCGCGCTCAAGCATGGCTCGGGAGAAGGCCAGCTCCGCCCGCAGAATCGCCAGCAGCACCATGCACTGCTTGAGCACCAGGGATGGCGACGCCAACATGGCCTCCAGCTCCTTCCCAAGCGCTACGGCGCCCGCCCAATCCGCCTGATTCTGCCGGGCATACAAGCGATAGCCCAGCGCACTCAACGGCGCCGGCATCGGCTGGGTACTCAGGTGATCAAGATCGGCGCCGGGCAGGTCTTCGGCTTGCATACCCGCAGCCCCCAAGGCCATCAGGCGCACACCGGCCAGTGCCTGCCCCTGTTCATCAGGCTTGTAGAGCCAGGCCAGAAATACCGCCCCATCACTGACCCGGCCCGGCGCGACCGTGGGCAGCAGATTGGCAAGGCCGGTGGTCAGATTGCACACCCCGAGCGCCAGTACCAGCGCCGCAAACTCGCCGCCCAGCAGCGGATACAGCACCAGGCACAGGCCCGCGAACAACAGGTTGAGCAACGGCCCCATCAGCGTGAAAACCAGCATGGGCCGACGCAATGGCTGGTGCGGGGCATGCGCTGCCATGACATAGCCGGCCAGTGGCTGGCCTTTGCCAAGGCGCGACCAGCGAGCCTTCCAGCCACGCTGCAGCGGCTGAATCTCCAAGGCCAGCACCCGCGCCGCCAGCACCGTCATGCCAACCCATTTGGCGCCCAGATAGTGCCCGCCTTCGTGTACGCAGAGGCTGACCACGCCCAGGATGCAGGCCATGAACATGGCTGAAAACGGCTGCAAACCGACCTTGATGCTCTCGCCAAGGATGAGCGCCGACAGTAAAAAACCCGCAATGCCGATGGCCAGTTGCAGCAGTACCAACAGCCGATGTATTCCTCTGAGCAGCATTATCCAGTCCTTGATAAACGGGCCGCGCATTGAAGCACCGGTTCTGGACCGACATCAATGTTCATTCGCAGCCTGCAACGACGCGGCGTTGACGCACATTCAAGCACAACCTGAACGAGGTAGCTTGCACCCGCGAACCCGTTTCCAGGTTCGCGGGGCGGGTACAACACCTTGCATGTCTGTTGCCGGGGCTTCAGAACGCCCAGTCCAGGGTCAGGCCGACCCCGTGGCTCTTGTCGCGACTACCCAGCAGTCCGTTGTAGTCCAGGTTGACCCGGGCCTGGCGACCCAGGGCGATCCCCGCCCGTGCACCGACTACCGCCGCATCACGATCCAGGGACAGCGCCTGGACCGTGTAGGTATCGCCCTGGCCAGCGAAGGCCAGGTGCTGGTCGGCCCCGGTGGAACTCAGGTTGTGCTGCCAGCCCAGGGTGGCGGAAAGCTCCACCGCCTGGCCGCCGGACAATTGCAGTTGCTTGCCGGCGCGCATGCCCAGGGTCGAGAGCCAGGCATCCCGGTTATCCTGCCCACCCTTGAGCGCAGCAGCGCCGCCATGTTCCTTGAAACTGTCGCTGGCTATATGCACATAGGCCAGGTTGGCGAACGGCTCCAGCGCCATGCTCGGCAGTGCGACCTTCCAGGCGGCCTCGCCGAACACCTGAGTGCTCTGGGCATCGCGCTTGCTCTTCTGGCGATCGCTGACCTCGTTGTACTGCAGCTCGCGCTTGGTCTCGATCCGGTGCCAGCTGTGGCTGCCGCCCAGGCTCAGGCGCATCTGCTCCAGTTCCTTGCCTGCATAGGCACCCAGATGGTAGCTATCGACGCTGGCCGAGGAATGACGACCATCGCCCATGCTCAGCGAACTGTCGCTGTAGCCGGTGAAGACCCCGACGCGGGTGTCCTCGCTCATCTGCCCGTCGATCCCCAGCAACATGCCGCCAATGGAACTGCTATAGCGCGCCCGAGCGGAATCACCCTCGGCCTTGCCCCAGGCCCCCAGGGCCTTGACCCACAGGCCGTTGCCCTGGCCTTCCACGGCCGGCGCGGCGGCGACGCCCTGCTGGCGGGTACGCTCGCCCACGGCGTCGCGCAACTGGCGGCTGTCGTTGAGCAGCAGGTTGCCCACCGCCGGGTGAATTTCCCCGGACAGTTGATCGAAAGCCTGCTGGGCGCTGCCGGCATTGGCCGACAACAGCAGGCTCTCGTAGACCGGGTTGCCCGCGCCGAGCTGATCGGCGGCCGCGGCCACCGAACGCTGGTTGGTGGTCAAGCCGACACTGGCGAAAGAAGTGGCGTTACGCTGCACTGCCAGCTGCACCCCGCTGCCGGTATAGGCCAGGCCACCACCGAGGAACAGTGAGTTGGACTGCACACTGGCGAAACCGCCCTGCACGCCGCCCGCGGCATCCAGGATATCGTACTGACGCCCCACCAGGCTCGTAGCCCGCTGGGACTGCAGCGAAACCCCGGGGTTCTGCAGATCCAGGGCCAGGTTCGCACCGTCCAGGAAAGCCTTGCCATCGCTGACCAGGCGGTCGCTGCCAGCGGCATCCACCTCCACGGCATAGGTCGAGCCCGGCTGGAAGGTCACGTCGGCACTCACGTGCAAGGTGCCGATGGAGTTGCCTGGCGCCACCACGCCGCCGGCGTTGGCCACCAGCGCGCCGATCCGGCCATTGCCGCCCAGCACGCCGCCGTCATTGACCGTCACCGCCGATTGCAGTGAACCATTGACCGCCAGCCGTCCCTGGTTGATCAGGGTCGGGCCGGAGTAAGTGCTGTTACCGGTAAGCACCAGGGTACCGATGCCCTGCTTGGTCAGGCCGCCATGGCCAGCGATATCGTTGCTCCACAGGTCCAGCCCGCAGCCCAGGTCGTTGCAGCGCCGCTGGGTCGGCTTGCCGGCATCCACCAGGGCGCCGATACCCGGCAGATCGACCACGAACTGGCTCGGGCCGTAGCCACCGGCGATGCGGAACGCCTCGGGAATGTCCTGTTCGGTGACCAACATGCCCGGGCCCCGCAGACCCTTGTCCAGGTCGATCATGCCCCAGCCGTACAAGGCATCGATGCCGGGTGCGCCCATGTCGGTGGCGGTGGTGCGCAGCACGCTGGCGATCTGTGCGCCGCTCATGTAGGGGAAGCGCTCCATCAGCACCGCCGCCGCACCGGCGGCATGGGGCGCGGCCATGGACGTACCGTTCTTGTTGGCATAGCCCTGGGTCAGGTCTTCCAGGCTGGTGCCGCCAATCACCGCGCTGTAGATCCGGGTGCCGGGGGCCGATACGCAGAAGCTTGCGGTATAGCCGCAACGGGAAGAGAACGTGCTGATCAGGTACGGGTTGGCGCTGCTGGTGTCGGGGTTCTGCTGCAACGCCGCCACGGTCAGCCAGTTGGGGGCGATCTCCGGGACGAAATAGGCCAGCCCGGCAATTGCATCGGGGTTGTTCAGGTTGTAGTCGTTGCCGGCGGCGAAGATCGTCATGACCCCGCTGCGGGCGGCGGCGATGGCCCCGTCATAGGCGCCACCGGGCAAGGTGCCCAGCAGTGGCTGGATCTGCGCGAACTGCGCCCGGGCATCGTCCACGGTGAAATGCGGGAACTCCGGATTGCGCCCACCCTTGGCGAAGCGATCGGTGATGCCGATGCCCCAGCTGTTGTTGATGATCCGCGCGCCGCTGGCCACCAGGCTGTCCCAGCCGGCCTTGTACACCGCGCCATCGTTGCCCAGGACGATGCCATCCTCGGGGCCGGGGTCGCCGTTGTCGGCGCTGATGATCTGCGCATCGAAGGCCACGCCGTGCATCGACACGCCGTCACGGTTGCCGGCGGCGATCCCGCCGACGTGGGTGCCATGGGAACCGAGCTTGCCATCCGAGCCCACCGACGGGCTGCCGTCATAGCGAAAAACATCGCCGACCTTCACCGGGATGTAGGGGTCGGTGTACTGGCGGATACCGGTGGTGACCAGGGTCACCATCTTGTCCTTGCCGGCAAACTCGGGGTGCTGGGCGTATACCGGCTGGTCGAAGATCCCCAGCTTCACCCCCTTGCCGCTGTAGCCGGCGGCATAGGCGCTGTCGGCGTGGATCGCCCCAAGCCCCCAATCGGCCTTGAATTCGCTGCTGCGCCAGCTGCTGGCGTCGCCGAGGCGCCCACTCTCCACGTAGGGTGCGGCCTGGGCCGTGCCCATCAGCGCCGCCCAGCCCACCAATGCGCGACCCAGTGGGGCCAGGGGCCAGCCCTGCCCGAGCACGCTGTCATCCTTTCTGACTTGCTTCACTACGACCTTCCTTAGTTGCATTGATGAAAAACCGCGTTGGTCAAACTCCGTATTGCAACGCCTGGCCGGCGAGCCCTTGGCACCACCAGCGCCACGGCGCTTCAGAAACGCCATTGCAGGTTGAGTCCCGCGCCATGCTGTTGCTCTCGACTGGCCAGGCGCCCCTGGTAGTCCAGGCTCAGGTCCAGGTCGCGGGTCAGCCCCACCCGTGCCTGGAGCCCCACCAGCGCGGCATCGCGCAAGGCCGGCGCAGTCTCCACCCGGAACGGCAGGTCGCTACCGGCAAAGGCCAGGTGCTCGCGATCCTGGGTCCCGCTCAGGCGGTGCTGCCAGCCCAGGCTTGCCGCCAGTTGCAGGTCCTGCTGCGGGCCCAGTTGCCATTGCTGGCGCCCACGCAGGCCCAGGGTGCTGAGCCAGGCATCACGCTGCTCGTCGCGAGCCTGCAGCGCCGCGGCGTCGCCCTTCTCATGAAAGGCATCGCGGTCCAGGTGCTGGTAGGTCAGGTTGGCGAAGGGCTCCAACTGTACCGCCGGCAAAGCCAGGCGATAGGCCGCCTCGGCGAACAGCTGCTGGCTGCGGGCATCGACCCGTGCGCGCTGGCGGCCGGACACCTCGCCATAGGCCAAGTCGCGCCGGACCTCGGCACGGTGCCAGCTGTAGCTGCCGCCCAGGCTCAAGCGCAGCTGGTCCAGGTCGTGGCGGGCATAGGCGCCCAGGTGGTAGCTGTCGACCGTGGCCCGGGAGTGGCTGCCACCCATGCCCAGGGAGCTGTCGCTGTAGCCTGCGGCCAGGCCGGCGCGGGTCTGCTCGTCAAGGTCATGGTCCAGGCCCAGCAGCATCCCGCCCAGGGAACTGGTATAGGACTCGCTGCCCTGCACGCCCTCGATGCGTCCCCAACTGCCCAGGCCCTTGAGCCAGAGCTGGGTCGAGCCTGGCTCGCTCGCAGTCGTTCCAGGCGCGTTGGCATTCAGTGCAGGACCTTGCACACGCTCGCCCAGGGCATCGCGCAAGACCGAGCCCTGGCTGAGCAGCATCGAGTCCAGCGCCGGGTAGATCTCCCCGGACAGCTGCCGCAGGCCGTCCCGGGCCTGGTCCACCGAGGTCGAGAGCAGCAGGCTTTCATACACGGGATTGCCCGGTCCCAGCCGCTCCACGGCGCCGCCGCTGGAGCGCTGGTTGGCGGTGGCACCGACACTGGCGAACGTCGTGCCGCTGCGCGTCACGTCCAGCTGCACGCCGTTGGCCGAATAATCGAGTACGGTCCCCAGAAACAGGTAGCCGGGCTGGACCTGGGCGAAGCGCCCGTTGACGCCACCCGCTGCCTGCAGGATGTCGAACTGGCGCCCCACCAGGCTGGATACCGGGCCACCGGCCAACAGGTTCGGCTGAGCCTGGGGCACCAGGCTGAGATTGGCGCCACCGACACTGGCCTGGCCGCCCACGACGAGCCGGTCGCTGGCCGTGGGCGACAGCTCCACCCGATAGGTCGAGCCCGGCTGCAAGTCCAGGTTGCCGACGACATTCAAGGTACCGATGGAGTTACCCGGGGCCACCACGCCCCCGACGCTGGCGGTCAGGGCACCGATCCGGCCGTTGCCGCCCAGGGTACCGCCTGCGTTGACCGTCACCGCCGATTGCAGGTTGCCGTTGACCGCCAGCAACCCGTCATCGACCCGGGTCGGGCCGCGGTAGCTGCTGTCACCCGTGAGCACCAGCCAGCCGGCCCCGGACTTGACCAGGCTGCCCTGGTAGACCCGCTGCGCGGCAGCCGCGTCCCGGGCCATGCCCAGGGCATAGTCGCTGCGATCCTGCTGGCTGGCTCCCGGTGCCAGGCCATTCTCCCAGCCGCGATCCTTGAGGGTCTGCTGCCAGGCTTGGCGTTCCGCGGCGTCCTCGACCTGACGCTGCACCAGGGCCTGGTCGGAGATGCCGTTGCTCCAGATATCGCCCTGCCCGCGCCCCAGGTTGACGTCGAACTCACCCAGTAGCTGCCCGGGGCCGTGCAACGCCCAGCTCAGGTCCGGGACGCCCCAGCCCACCCGGTCGCTGGGCCCTTGGGTCGGCGAGCCATCGAGCTGGCGCGAGGTGGTCAACAGCACTTGCAGGGCCTGCTGGTTGTTCAGGTAGGGATAACGCTCCATGACCAGGGCCAAGGCCCCGGTGGCATGGGGCGCGGCCATCGAGGTGCCGTTGTAGGTGGCGTAGCCGCCACCGGGTACGGTACTGGTGATCGCCGCACCCGGGGTCGCCAGGCACCAGTACTTGGCGATGCCGCACTGGTTGTATTTCTGCTGGTTGTTCTTGTCCAGGCCCGACACCGCCAGCCAGTGGCCTTCCAGCTCCGGCTGGAAGTACGGCAGCGCCGAGCGCACGCTGGCATTGGCATACCCGCTGTTGCCGGCGCTGAACACGTTGATCACACCACGTCGCGCCGCGTCGCCGGCGGCGTCGAGCCAGGTGTCCTGCTGGAAATGCTGGGCGTAGGCCGCGCGCAAGTCGCTCAGGGTCTGGTAGCTGACCCCCTTGGGCTGGCTGCCCCAACTGTTGTTGATGGCCCGTACCCCGGCATCCATCAGGGCACCGTAGACCGCCTTGAAATACCGCGGATCGGGGCCGGTGCCGAACTGGAAACTGTCGTTGTGGTTGGTGTTGCCCACGTAAACCTGGGCATTGAAGGCCACGCCCTGCATGCCAACGCCATCACGGGCCGCGCCCATGGTGCCGGTGACATGGGTGCCATGGCTGTCGTTGGCGCCATTGAGCACCCCAGACACACTGAACGGGGTGCCGTCCAGGTACTGGCCGGTGGCGGTAACCGAATGAAAACGTCCGGGGCTGGCCTCGGGATGGGCGGCATCGAACCCGGAGTCCAGGGCGCCGATGCTGACCCCGGCGCCGGTGATCCCGGCGGCATAGGCCTGGCTCGCCTGCATGCGCTCCAGGCCCCAGTCCTGCTGGTATTCGGCCGACCGCCAGCTGGCGGGGTCGCCCGGGCGGCCGGTCTCCTGATAGGCCGCCGCAGCCGACAGCGGCAGTCCGGTGGCGAACGCCAGGCACAGGGTGCCCGTCAGCGTCTTGAGCTGATCACATCTCACATCCATGTCGATGACTTCTCTTGTTTTTGTTGTCGGGTCGCCCGTCCTGGGTCAACCGGTGTGTCGCTGCATTGCTCGGCCGCAAGCCTGCGGCTGCAAATATTGCTCCCACGTCAAATATTTGTGCAACACCTACCGTGCACGAGCGTTCAACCTAGAGCTGAAACAGCATACAAACGCTCGCGGTGGCGATTCGAACAGGAAGCGCAGCGCAAAGAGTACATTTGTACTCCATGCAAACAACTGGATAGCGCTCTCCCCCTTCACTCACCCCGGCTGACCTTAACGGATCAACAGAGTGCTAACGAATGCGGATGTAAGAAGGTATGGGCTGGCATTTTTTACACTCACACCGCACTATCCGTTTTTTTGGAGTTTCATATGCATATCATCGAATGCAGCCTCAAGGACGTGGAACAGGCCGCCGTTCTGTTCAACCAATACCGGGTCTTTTATGAGCTGCCGGACGATCTGGAGAAATCCCGCGATTTCCTCCAATCAAACCTGCACAACAACCTCTCGCGAATATTCCTCGCCCTCGACAACGAGCAAAACCCCGTAGCCTTCGCTCAGATTTACCCAGCCATGTGCTCCCTGGCAATGAAGCGCTTCTACTGGCTCTACGACCTCTTCGTCGCCCCGCACGCGAGAAAAGCCGGCTACGCCCGCCATCTCATGAACCACCTGACCACCCTCCTCGGCGCCGAAGGCGCGGACCGCATCAGCCTGGACACCGCTACCTCGAACAAGGCCGCGCAAGCCCTGTACGAGTCACTGGGCTATCAACGGGAAGGCGAATTCGTGACTTACCACCAATACCTCGCAAACACCGCCCCCCATCGACGCTGTCGAGCCGTGACAGGTTCGGCCCGCCATCCCCAACGCCAGCAAACACCGAGGCACCGCAGTCGATGGACCCGACGCACATCCAGGCCCTTCAACAGCTACGCAGCGTGCTCCCCATCAGCCTGCGCCACGCCCAGGCCCTGCTGGAACACTGCGCAGGCAACCCCCAGCAGGCCGCCGAGCGCTACAAGACCGAGCTGCTGCAGGTGCTGGTGGACAAGTCCGGTCTGCCCGTCGATCAAGCCCAGGCGCATCTGCACAACGCAGGCTATGACCTGAATCGCGCCTTGAGCGCGGTAGAGCAAGCGCGCTTCACCCTGACCCAGCGCATCCTGCGCACACATCACCAGGACAAGGCCCGGGCCCTGGACCTGATCGCCCAGGCGATAGAAACCGCCGAGCAACTGCCGCGCCAGTACTGGCTGGCCTTCGAGCGGCTGGAACAACTGGCCCCGGCACCGCGTTGCTTCATGGTGCTCCACGAATGGCTGGCCTTTGAGGACTGGGAAGGCTTTGACAGTGCCCTGCACTTTCATCTGCCGCAGGCCATCGCCCAACTCAGGCACCTGCAACTGGATGCCCTGGCGGACACCCTGGAACAGGCCGATCAGCACCAGCAACGGCTACGGGCAGCCCATACCGAGCGCGAAAGCCCCATTGAGCTGGCCGTGCGGGTCAATCAGGATCCGTTGTTCAACGCCTGCCAGGACAGCTTCAGCCAGCAGCGGCCGCAGCTCGACGAGCGCCTGTACGAATGGGTGGAGCAATACATAGAGCAGTTCCCAGCCTGAGCGGCGAGTTCGCTTCAGGTGTCACTGGATATCCTTGCCCAGACAATGCGCATTGACGAACGTCGCGGTGTGTCGCAGCGCTTCGCGGATATCCGGTTTGGCAATGCCATGCCTGCCAGCAAATTGCTCGACCGCCGCGGTATCAAAACGGGTGGTCTGGATGAAGTCCAAGGCCTCGACGTTTGTATTCAACAACCGCGCAATGGGACGAACGCTGAGTAGCAACTTCATCAGTCGCAGCGGCATGTGATGCTTCGGCGCTTTCACGCCAAGCGGGTGTGCCGCCTGGGCCAGGAGTTCTCGCAAATTGGGCGTCTGGTCATCAAGCGCCAGCAGTTCCTGCCCCACCATGGCGGGATCAAACGCACAGGCCGCCACCAGTTCGACCAGGTAATCCACGCTGACCAACGGCAGCCAGTGCTCGGGGGTCCCCGGCACTGCCGCCAGCTTTCCTTGCACCAGGTTGCGTATCAGCTCCATCAGGGGCTGCCCCTCGAGGATGTGTCCGGTGCGGCTGTGGCCGCAGACTGTCGCAGGGTGGACAACGGTAATCTCCCCGCCCTGGGCCGCCATAACCTGCAGGGTCGCAAAATGCGCCTCCAGCTTGCTTGCCTCGTAACCACCGACCTTGCGGTAAACGGCGGGCCAGTTGGTCAGCTCTGGACGACGGGGATCAATACCGATGTTGCGCAGATGCTGGTGATTCTTCAGCATATAGCCGCCGATCAACACCAACCGGCTGTTTTGTTCAGCGGCCAACAGCGCCACCTGCCTCGACCCCTCGACGTTCACTGCCCGTGACTGTTGCAGCGAAAGCCCCCAGGCGAAGTGGGCCCCCAGATGAAACACGATGCGGGCACCTCTTAGCACGGCTCGGTCGACATGACTCAGGCCAAGGTTATCCCGCTGCAGATCGCCAGATACGGCGAACACCTGGGCGGCATTTCCCCCCAGGCTGGCGACGTGCTCACGCAATGCGGCCAGTCGCTCCGGGCGCCTCATCAAGACCCGGACCGTATGCCCTTGTGCACTCAAGAGCGCCACCAGATGCTGACCGATGAAGCCGGTACCCCCTGTGACAAAGCACTCCACGCTCATTTTCCTGCTCCTTGGTAAGGTGAGAAATCAAGCGTAAACTATCGACCCAACTCTACAGTCAAGCGGTGTTTTCATGAGAATCGGCGAACTGGAGGCTCGTAGCGGGGCAAGTCGGCACACCCTTCGTTACTACGAACAAATCGGCTTGATCTCGCCCCAGCGGCGGACTAACAACTACCGCATCTACACCACGCAAACACTGCAGGACCTGGACTTTATCCAGCGCGCACAGGGCATGGGGTTTTCCCTCGGGGAAATTGGCGAGATTCTCGATGCGCAGCGCAACAAGCTGATCGACTGTGCGGCCGGCGCGAAGCTGATTGAAAAGAAGATGGCAGAGATCAAACAGAAAATCGTCAGCCTCCAGAGTATTTATCAGTATCTCGATGAGGAGCGCATCAACCTTGAACGCAGTGCCGCCGAGCAAATTGAGCTGCAGAAGCTGAACAGCTCTCCCAACTGAGAGAAAACCTGTAGGTAACGCCTTCTCACGCAAGAACAAATCAAGGATTGGAACACCGTGCATAGGGAAATCATCTTGATGCGTCATGGTCAGCCAGACCTGGCCACCTCCGGCAAGATTTCAGCGCTCGAGATGCAGCGCTGGATCGAGCAGTACGAATGCTCCGAAGTCAAAAACCAGCCCGCACCACAGGTTAGCGTTGAGCTGGCGGCTACCGCCAAAGTGATTGTCTCGAGCACCGCGCCCCGGGCACTGACCTCCGTGCGAGCGCTGGGCTTGCAGCCCATTCTGGTCGACGCGGTTTTCTGCGAGGCGCAACTGCCTCATGGCCGCTGGGCGCTGCCGCGTCTTTCCCCCTTCACCTGGGCATTCATTCTTCGTGTCTTATGGTTGTGCGGTTTCTCAGGCACGGTTGAGTCTGCCCGCAAGGCCAAACTGCGGGCCAACCAAGCAGCGCAACGACTTCAATCCCTTGCGGATGAGGGGCCCGTACTACTGCTTGGCCACGGAATCATGAATCAGCTGATCGCCAAGCAGTTGGAAGCTGCCGGCTGGGTTCGCCAACAGCGCAATGGCAATAGCTACTGGAGCGCCACGACCTATCGCATGAGGCAGGCGTAAGTTCGCTGGCATGCCGGGGATCCATTGCGCAACGCCGGATGCTGCCATCTATGCCTTTGCCAGCTGCGCGGCGCTGATCGGCAAGACCACCCCGGCTGGCCGTTATCTGGCCAGTGATGAAGACGTGGCGCTGGCCTTGCTGGAAGAGGCGCAGGTTGCCGTGGTGCATGGCAGCGCCTTCGGCCTTGGACCTTACTTGCGCATTGCCTACGCCCTGGACGCCCCATCGCTGCTCGCAGCGTGCGCGGCGATGGCGCGGTTCTGCCGAGCGCTCATAAGGCAGTCGTCGATGCATCTTCACTTGACGTAAATCAAACACGCAGTTTGTGACAGGTGTAGACAAGGGAGGTGCTTTCCAACCTCTCGATCGCTTCGGAGTAACCCCCATGGCACCCCAGCCCTCTGCGCAAACACCCTCTACCCCCGCCTTTGCGCCTGTACAAGGCGAACACTGGATCGAGCCGCTAAAGGAGGGTGGACATGTCCTCATCAGGCCGTTGCGCGCCGAGGATCGCGAGCGAGAAAAAGCCTTCATCATGCGCCTTTCTCCAGAGTCGCGGCACTTTCGCTTTTTGTCGCAAATCACAGAGCCGGGGCAAGCGATGCTGGATCAGTTGATGACCATCGACATGCGTCAGCATGTGGCGTACGTGGCGTTGGCACACGTCAATGGCGAACTCCTGGAGGTCGGTATCAGTCGCTATGCAGCCAGCCCTGAAGCGGATGAGTGTGAATGCGCGGTTACCGTTGATGATCAATGGAAGCATCGCGGCCTGGGGTCACTGCTACTTGGCCACCTCATCGACAAGGCGCGGGCGAACGGCTACACAAGCCTGTTCTCGATCGACTCGGCGGCTAATACGGCGATGCGCGATCTGGCTCGCGAGTTTGGTTTCTCGACCGTGCGTGACCCCAGCGATGCGTGCCAGGTTATCCATCGGCTTTCATTGCTGTGATGAGCGTTGCCAGGCAGCATCCGGGCCGCGGAACCACGCTGAGGCACGCCATTGTCAGGCCACCGGAGCATCCGGCGTGATCACCAGGACACTGCTGGGCATTTTGTAGAGTACCCTTTCAACCGTGCTACCAATGTACTTGGCCAAACCACGGTGGTGCACCCGCCCCATCACCACGATATCGGTGCCGTGATCCCGGCAAAAGGCACTCAAGACTTTTGTCGGGTCGCCCATGATCATGTGGCAACTCTCTGGATCGATACCATTGCGCGCGGCCAACTGGCGAAAGGCATCGCTTTGGGCTTCATGCAGACGTTCGGCCACATTGGAGCCAAACACAAAGGCGCTACGCCCCAGGTTTTCTGCATCCGTTTGCATAGCGGTCAGGTCGTAGGCATACAGGATTTCCACTTGCGCCTGGCATTGCATGGCCAATTTCAACGCTTCATTGATGATACGGTCATTGAACCCTTGGAATTGATCCTCAGGGCGTGACAGATCAACCGCTGCCAGTATTTTGCGCGGTAGGGCGTGGCTGGCCTCGCTGACAAAGTGCAACGGTGTTCTGCTTTCGCGCAACAGCCGGATATCCAGCGTGCTGAACATCGCCCGCATCAGGCGCGATTCCTGCTCGATATCCTTTACCAGCATGGTAAAGGGCTGTTCTTTCAAGTGAGTCAGCATTTCCTCCAGGACATTCTCTACCCACACGACTTCAGTTGTGACCGTAAGCCCATTTCTACGCAGGGGAGCGGCTTGGGCTTCAAGCCATTGATGATGTTTCTCGACATAGGCCTGGCGCATCACCGCCAGCGCCTGTTCATTGACCAGGCCCGCAGTCGCAAGCCCTTCAAGGTAATCAAACGCCACTATATGCAGCGCACTACCTTTAGCCTTGGCCAAGGCTGCAGCACGGTCATAAGCGTCAGTGCGACGCATCAGGGACGGAGCAATCAGCAACAAGCGTTGAACGTCAGACATGACTCACCTCGGGCGAAGTAATGAGCAGGTACATACCATCCTGCATCCGTCCAACGCTGAACGATTGATTTGCATCAAGCTCGCGATGCAATGCAACGCGCAATGGCCCACTGCGTTGCTGAAGGCCATACCAGGCGATGTCGTCCGACGCACGGTAACCCGACTAGTGAAAATAGCCTTGGATCCTTGATCCGGGTCAATCGATTCGCTGGTTTTGCGCGCAGGCTAAACCAAGGTGAATGCCACGCTCCCGAAGAGGAACCGATGCCATGGCGACCATGAAAGCTGCAGTTTTTGTGGAGAAAAACAGGATAGTGCTGGAGCAAAAGCCTATTCCCGACATCGGCCCGAGTGACGCGTTGGTGCGCCTCACAACCACCACCATCTGTGGCACCGATGTCCACATCCTGCGCGGTGAATACCCTGTCGCCAAGGGTTTGACCATCGGTCATGAGCCCGTTGGCATCATTGAAAAGCTCGGCGCCCAGGTTCAAGGCTTTAGCGAAGGACAGCGGGTCATTGCCGGCGCAATCACCCCAAGCGGCTATAGCAATGCCTGCCTGTGTGGGTGCTCTTCCCAGGATGGGCCCGGCACCCTCCATGGCTTCAAGGCCATCGGTGGCTGGAAGTTCGGCAACACCATCGATGGCTGCCAGGCCGAGTATGTTCGGGTACCCGACGCCATGGCCAACCTGTCGTTGATACCCGATAACCTCAGTGATGAACAGGTTCTGATGTGCCCGGACATCATGTCCACCGGGTTCAGCGGTGCCGAACGCGGTGATGTGAAAATCGGCGATACGGTCGCGGTCTTTGCCCTGGGCCCTATTGGCTTGTGTGCGGTCGCCGGTGCCCGCTTGAAAGGTGCCGGCACGATTATCGGTGTTGATAGCGTGAGCGCGCGCATGAGCGTGGCCCGCCAGCTTGGCGCTTCACACCTGGTCGATTACACCCAGGGCAATGTCGTCGAGCAGATCATGGCGATAACTCACGGCCGTGGTGTCGATGTCGCGATTGAAGCACTTGGCAGCCAATCGACGTTTGAATCCGCGCTGCGGGTGTTACGGCCCGCAGGCACCTTGTCCAGCCTCGGTGTCTACGCTTCAGACTTGCGCATTCCCCTCGATGCCTTTGCGGCCGGGCTGGGTGACTACAACATCGTTACCACGCTGTGCCCCGGTGGCAAGGAGCGTATGCGACGCTTGATGGAAGTCATCGCCAGCGCACGCATTGACTTGGCGCCATTGGTGACCCACCGCTTCAAGCTGGACGACATTGAAGCCGCCTACGACCTGTTTGCCCATCAACGCGACGGCGTCATGAAGGTCGCCATTACGCCCTGAATGAACGGAGTAGCCTCAATGAACATCTACATTGAAAGCCATCCACGTCAGAACCGTTGGTGGGTGCACCTGGATGTCTGGAGGGTGAGTTTTCAAAGTCTTGAAGAAGCGACAACCTTCGTCGATCGCCTCCATGCTCGAGTCAACGCCCCGCACTCCCTGACGATGCTAGCTGAGCGTGCGCAGGTAGTTGGTAAGTCAACGCTACGGTGAAGGCCCGGCGACAACGCTATAATCCGGGAAGGACTGCAGCTCAACCCAAGCGGTTAGCACGCCTGCCCTCCCCTGTGCCTCGATGCCGCCATCATGCTTGAAACCCTGGACATTACGCACCTCGCTGCAGCCTTGGGCATAGGAATGCTGGTTGGCCTTGAGCGTGAACGCAAGAAAGGCAGCGGCGAGCATCGCGCATTTGCCGGCCTCAGGACCTTTGCCATCACCTCGGTGCTGGGCTACGTCTGCATGGCCGTCGCGGGGGCGATGTTAGTGGCTGTCATGAGTATCGCGCTGGCTCTCATCATTGCCGTCGCCTACTGGAAACACGCTGGCAAGGATCCAGGCATCACCAGTGAAATCGCCCTGCTGTTCGTCTTGCTGCTCGGTGCCTTGTGTCATGAGCAGCCAGAATTGGCGATCGCCATCGGCGTGGTGCTTACGGTTGTTTTGGCGCTCAGGCAAGAACTGCACCGTTTTGCCCTCCAGCAATTGACCGAAACCGAAGTTCGCGACGGGTTGATCCTGCTGACTGGGGCATTGGTCATCCTGCCCTTGACGCCAGATCGCTTCTTCGGCCCGTTTGGCGCCATCAATCCGCGCACCATCTGCACCCTGACCGTGCTGCTGATGGGGGCCGGGGCACTGGGCCATATTGCCATGCGCATGGTGGGCGAGCGCTATGGCTATACCTTGAGTGCCATTGCATCAGGATTTGCTTCTGGCTCGGCGACCATCGCCCTGATGGGGCATTTAGCCCGAAGGGAACCATCATCTGTCAAAGCGCTCAGCGCTGCAGCGCTGTTTTCCAACCTGGCGACTGTTGCCTTGCTCGGTCTGGTGCTGGGGGCCGTCGACCCGGCGTACGTGGGGGCGTTATGGGCGCCGATGCTGTTGGCGGCATTGACGACAGTGGTCTGCGGTTCCCTGCTGCTAGCCCCCTGGAATCCTTCGCTTGTGCCGGCTGCAAGCAAGGTTGGGGACGGCGCTTTCAATCTCAAGGTCGCCCTTGTGGTCACGGCGGCAGTGACCGGCATCACCCTGCTCTCATCGGCGCTTCTAGCCAGCCTTGGACACAAAGGTGTACTGATCGCCGCGTTGCTGAGCGGCCTGGCCGATGCGCATGCAACGGCAGCGTCGATCGCCTCGGTGGTGAAGTCAGGGCAACTGCCAGTGGCAGACATCGCGATCCCCGCACTGACAGCCATGAGCAGCAATACGCTGACCAAGTGCGTGCTGGCCTGGACCAGCGGTGGGCCCAGGTTCGGCGCTTATGTCATTGTTGGACAACTGCTGATTATCACCTCGATGTGGGCAGGCCTGCTGTTGCAGTAGATCAGCGCGTACGCCGGCTTTCCAGGGCATTGAAAAGCACCATGCCCGCCAGCATCGCGAGCACAAAAATAGTGATTTGCCAGTGGCCGCTCAGTAACAGCGCCAGTGATGGCCCGGGGCAAATACCGGCAATCCCCCAACCGACGCCGAACAGCAGGCTGCCGCCCACCAACCTGCGGTCCAGGGTCCGCGACGTCGGCATGCACATCGGCGCGCCCAGCAGCGAGCGTGTTTGCTTGCGGCCCCATTGCATGGGGATCAAGCCAATCCCGATCGCACCGAGCATGACCATCCCGAGTGATGGGTCCCATTGCCCGGCCAGATCCAGAAAACCCAGCACCTTGGCCGGATTGACCATGCCCGACAGCAACAGGCCAAGGCCAAACAGTACGCCGCAAATAAAGGCCATAAGCCGTAGCATGATCAGGCTCCGAGCAGGTGACGAACGATGAACACCACAGCAAAGCCTGCGGACATGAAACACAGCGTGGCCAGCAGTGAACGAGGCGCTAGCCGCGCCACGCCGCAGACACCGTGCCCGCTGGTGCAACCGGCGGCGTAGCGGGTACCCACCCCGACCAGAACGCCGGCCACCAGCAAGCCAAGCCAACCGGTCTCAAACTGCACGACCGGCCCCTCGGCGAACACCCACCACAGCAAGAGCGATAGCACCACCCCGAGGAGGAACAGCGCTTTCTCCCCTTTGCCTTCGCCGTGTTTTTCCAGAAGGCTGCCGAGCATCCCGCTGATACCCGCCACGCGCCCATTCAAGAGCATGTACAAATTGGCCGCGCCACCGATCAACAGACCGCCGAGCAATGCCGTCCAGGGGGTGAAGTTGATCCAATCGATGGTCATGCGCATTCCTCTCTGCCAATTAGAAACAAGGTGGCCGCCACACGCTCGATCCACGCATGTGCCTGGCGCTTGGCTAGCATACGCTTGAGCATAGATCCAAACACATCCAGAACCGCAGGCACGCTCAAGAACGCCCCGCCCTGCTGCTTTGACCATCTTCAGACTCCGTTAAGAATTGCCCCGGATACTCCTGCCATTGCTAATTGTGGGAGGCATCGACCCATGCCGGACTTTGACTGGAATATTCCCCTGCCCCTGTGCTTCGGTACTGCGCACGCGACAACCATGATGCTGGCCAGGGCGCTCCCCGGCGAAGGCCCTCGCCCACTGTTTGAAGCCTTCATCCAGCAGCGCTTTGGCAAAGTCCATGGCGCGCAGATCCGCCACTTCATGCCCGAACTGTTTGCGCTCAGCAGCGTGGCAGGAACGCTTTGTGCCGTGGCCGGTATACGCCTGGCAGGCGCCGAGCCGCTGTTTCTCGAGTGTTACCTGGACGAGCCGATCGAGCGCATGATCAGCGCCGCTCAGGCGCAGTCGGTAGAGCGCGGGGCAATTGTCGAAGTCGGCAACCTGGCCGCTGCGGACACCGGCAGCGCACGCCTGAGCATCATCACCATAACCTACCTGCTGGCCATGGGCGGGCTGGAGTGGGTCACGTTCACCGGCAGCATCGGTCTGGTCAACAGCTTTCATCGCCTGGGCCTCAAGCCTCAGACACTGTGCACCGCAGACCCGCTACGACTGGGCGAAGAGCGCCACAGTTGGGGCAGCTACTACCAAAGCCAGCCAAAGGTGCATGTCGGCAACATCCGCGCAGGCTTCGTTCATCTGCACAACACCGGCCTGTTCAATCGACTCGGGTTGCCGAGCGCTCATCTGGAGGGCGGTCATGTCGCCTGAACTGCAGCGCTTCGCGCAGACCCTGCGCCACCATGCCAAGCACAACGCCACTGTCATCGCCCTGTGGGGCGATGAGTTGAAGCTGAGCTATGCCGCGCTGTACGCCGAAGTGCTGTACCGCCAGCAACAATTGCGCGATGAGCGGGCTACGGTGGTTGCCCTGGCGCTGGACAATGGCGTCGACGCGTTGCTCTGGGACCTGGCGTTGTTGTTCGAGGGGGTGACCTGCCTGCCCTTGCCGCCGTTCTTCAGCATGGCGCAACGCAGCCATTGCCTGGCACTGAGCCAGGCCAGCCTGGTCATCGCTGAACCTGCGCTGCAAGTCGAGTTGCAGGCAAGCGGTTATGAAAAGGTCGGTGCGTTCTGGCACAAGCACTATGACGGCTCGCAACGGCTGCCGGCAGGCACCGCCAAGGTGACCTTTACCTCCGGCACCACGGGCACGCCCAAAGGGGTGTGTTTGAGCGCCGATAGCATGCTCAGCGTCGCCCGCGAACTGAGCGCGGCCAGCGCGCTGACCGACCCGCGTCATCACCTGGCGCTGCTATCACTGGCGATTCTCCTGGAAAACCTGGGGTGCTACGCCGCCCTGATTAGCGGCGCGACCTTGAGTGTGCCCGGGCTGCACACCCTGGGTATCCAGGGCGCCAGCGGCGTCGATGTGCCACGCCTGCTCGGGGTACTGGCAGCCCGAGCACCGCACAGTGTGATCCTGGTGCCGCAACTGCTGCTGTTATTGGTCAGCGCCGCCGAACAGCATCGCTTCGACCCGCGTTCATTGCGGTTTGCCGCGGTGGGCGGTGCGCGGGTATCGGCCGCGCTGCTCAAGCGCGCCCAATGCGTCGGCATCCCCGTGTACGAAGGCTACGGTTTATCGGAATGCGCATCGGTAGTGTGCCTTAATCGACCTCAGGCGTTGCGCCCAGGCAGTGTTGGCCAGCCGCTGCCTCATCTGCAGGTGCGCTTGGCCGACGACGGTGAAGTGTTGATCAAGGGCTCAAACTTGCTCGGCTACCTCGGTGAGCCCCCGTACAGCGGCGAATGGTGGCCCAGTGGCGACCTGGGCGAGTTCGACCACGAAGGTTTTCTTTACCTCAAGGGTCGCAAAAAACATCAGTTCGTCACCAGCTTCGGCCGTAACGTCAACCCGGAATGGGTCGAGACCGAACTGACCCAACGCGGCCCGATCGCTCAGGCCTTCGTCTACGGCGAAGCCATGGCGCACAACCATGCCTTGCTTTGGCCCCATCGTCCGGACTGCACTGACTGCGAGCTGGCCACCGCCGTCGCCCAAGCCAATCAGGCGCTGCCCGACTACGCCCGGGTTCACCGCTGGAGCCGCCTGGAGCAACCATTCACCTGCGCCAATGGCTTGCTCACGGCCAATGGCCGGGCGCGCCGTGAGCAGATTGTCGAACGCTACCGCGCGCAGCTAACTGACACCTTCCGCGATGAGGACAGCACATCATGAGTTTTTTCGACACCCTGCAACAGGCCACCCACCACGAGCGTCAGACGCTGTTCAACCTGCCAATCATTCGCGATGCGCTCGATGGCCAGGTCAGCCTGGCAAGCTACCAGGCGTTCCTGGCCCAGGCTTACTACCACGTGCGGCACACCGTGCCGTTGATGATGGCCTGCGGCGCACGCCTGCCAATGCGCCTGGAATGGCTGCGCAAGGCGGTCTGCGAGTACATCGAGGACGAATACGGGCACGAGGCCTGGGTGCTCAATGACATTCAGGCCTGCGGTGGCGACCCGGCGGCGGTGCGTGACGGGCGTCCGTCGCTGCCGATCGAGCTGATGGTTAGTTACCTCTACGACCTGATCGCCCGGGACAACCCGGTTGGCTTGTTCGGCATGGTCAACGTTCTGGAAGGCACCAGCATCGCCCTGGCGACCCATGCCGCTGGCAGCATTCGCCAACACCTGGGCCTGCCTGAGAGCGCCTTCAGCTACCTCGACTCCCATGGTGCGCTGGACATCGAACATATGCAGACCTACCGCCGACTCATGGACAGGTTGGACGATCCGCTTGACCAGCAGGCGGTCATTCATGCATCAAAAGTGGTCTACGCGCTCTATACCGATATGTTCCGCGGCTTGCCGCGAGACGGGGAGCCCAAGCATGCGCCTGTCTGAAGCTCGCGTGGTATTGACCGGCGCCTCGGGCGGCATTGGCCTGGCGATCTGCGAAGGGCTGTGCGCCAGCGGTGCCCAGGTGCTGGCAGTGTCCCGCCATCGTCAGGCCCTGGAACCGTTGCTTGCGCGCTTCGCGCACAACCTCTGCTGGGTAGATGCCGACCTGACATTTGCCAGCGATCGCAAGAAAGTACTGGCCATGGCCCAGGCCATGGGTGGTATCAACTTGCTGATCAACGCCGCAGGTGTGAACCACTTCGCCATGCTCGAACAACTGGACGACAGCGAGATTCATGCCTTGCTAGCAGTCAACATCGGCGCACCGATCTGCCTAACTAAAACCTTGCTGCCCCTGCTGCGCAAAGCCAAGAGTGCCATGGTGGTCAACGTCGGCTCGACCTACGGCTCCATTGGCTACCCCGGCTATGCCAGCTACAGCGCCAGCAAATTTGCCTTGCGCGGGTTTTCCGAAGCGCTGCGACGCGAGCTGGCCGACACCAGCGTCACGGTGTTGTACGTCGCGCCCCGGGCCACCCGCACGGCCATGAACAGCACCGCAGCCCAGGCCCTCAATGACGCGCTCAAGTCCAGTGTCGATGACCCGCAAACCGTCGCTTCAGCGGTGTTGAACGCTATTGCCGGTGATCGCCGGGACTTGTACCTGGGCTGGCCAGAACGCTTCTTCGTGCGTCTGAACAGCTTGCTGCCCCATCTGGTGGATCGCGGCTTGCGCAAGCAACTACCCTTGATCCGCCGCCTGAGCCAAAAGCCTGACAAGGAGCACTTCAAACCATGAGAACACTTGCCACTTGCCTGCTGCTCGGCCTGCTCAGCCAAGGCGCCTGGGCCGCGCTGGACGCTCCCGACCAGCAGCGCCTGAATGATATCCAGCAACGCTGGGCGCAAATCCAGTATCAGCTGCCTGCCGAGCAGCGCAGCGTCGCCTTTGAACAGCTCGCAAGCCAAGCCTCGGCCTTCGCCCGGGAGCGCCCCGGCGCCGCTGAAGCATGGATCTGGTCTGGTATTGTCATCAGTAGCTGGGCCGGTGCTCAGGGTGGTCTGGGCGCGCTGGGCAAGGTCAAGGCTGCCAGGGCCGACCTGGAAAAAGCCCTGGCCCTGGACCCGCAAGCATTACAGGGCTCGGCCTACACCAGCCTGGCCGCGCTGTACGACCGGGTACCGGGCTGGCCCATTGGCTTTGGCGATACCGACAAAGCCGAACAATTGCTCCAACAGGCACTGCACATCAACCCTGACGGTATCGACAGCCTGTACTTCTGGGGGGATCACCTCTACCGTCAGAAGAAATACAGCGAAGCCCGCTCTGCCTTGCAAAAAGCCCTGCTGGCGGCGCCCCGTCCAGGTCGCGAAAGTGCCGACGCCGGGCGGCGCAAGGAGATCGAGACCTTGCTGGGCGACGTCAACAAGAACATCGACTGAGTGGAGTTGCAGTGCGCCTATTACTGATTGAGGACGATGCCGCGCTTGGCGAAGGGATCGATCACGCGCTGAGCCGTGAAGGCTATACCGTCGACTGGCTGCACGACGGTAGCAGCGCCCTGCATTCGTTGCTCAGCGAAACCTTCGACCTGGTGGTTCTCGACCTCGGCTTACCGCGCCTGGACGGCCTGGAAGTACTGCGGCGCATGCGTCACAACGGAGCGACGGTGCCCGTACTGATCCTCACGGCCCGGGATGCCACCGAAGACCGTATTGCCGGCCTGGATGCCGGCGCCGACGATTACCTGGTCAAGCCCTTTGACCTGGCCGAATTGAAAGCCCGGTTGCGGGCCCTGCTGCGCCGAAGCGCCGGGCGCGCCCGGGCATTGATCGAGCACGCCGGTATCACCCTGGACCCTGGCAGCCAACAGGTTACCTACCACGGCCAGGCCGTGGCGCTTACCCCCAAAGAGTACCAATTGCTGCACGAACTGTTGTCGCCACCGGGACGGGTGATGACCCGTGAGCGGCTGGTCCAGTTGTTGTATGGCTGGAACGAAGAGGCCGAGAGCAATACCCTCGAGGTGCACATCCACCACCTGCGCAAGAAGTTCTCCACTGACCTGATCCGCACCGTACGCGGTGTCGGTTACCTGGTGGAGGACCGCCCATGACCTCGATCCGGCGCCGTACCCTGAGCCTGATCATCGGCCTGATGCTGGCCGGGCTGCTGATCATCAGCGCGCTCAACCTGCACGACAGCAACCATGAGATTGCCGAAGTATATGATGCCCAATTGGCCCAGAACGCACGCCTGCTCCAGGGTGTGATGCGTATGCCGCTAACCAGCGAGGAACATGCCGCGCTGTACCGGGCCTTCAACCAGGCACTGGGCGAGGCGGAACCCAAGGTCGACGGCCATCCTTACGAAAGCAAGCTGGCGTTTCAGGTCTGGAACCCGCAGGGCGAGCGCCTAGTGCATACCGCTAGCGCGCCCAGCTTCGAGGTGCCGCCGAGCACGACCGGCTTCAGCGATATCACTGACCTCAAGCATCGCCATTGGCGCGCCTTCCTGCTTGAAGACAAACAGACCGACCTGCGGATCTGGGTGGGCGAGCGCGATGATGTGCGCACGGACCTGGTGAGCCGCATCGTGCGCCATACCCTGTGGCCCAACGTGCTGGGCAGCCTGATACTGGTGGGCCTGGTATGGCTGGCCATCGGCTGGGGCCTCAAACCGCTGGCGGACATGGCGGCAACCTTGCGCGCGCGCCATTCAGGCTCGCTCGAACCGCTGCAACTGGTGCCTCTGCCGACCGAGCTTGAGCCGATGCAGGCAGCCCTCAACCGGATGCTGGCGCAGATCCAGGACGTGCTGGCACGCGAGCGGCGCTTCATTGCCGATGCTGCCCATGAAATGCGTACCCCTCTGGCGGTGCTGCGCGTCCATGCGCAAAACCTGCTCGAAGCCGGAACCCAAGCGCAGCGGCGCGAATCGCTCGAGCACCTGATCACCGGTGTCGACCGCACCAGCCGCCTGGTCAACCAACTGCTGACCATGGCTCGGCTGGAACCGCAAACCGGCAGCCGCCAGGCGCAGGAAATCGACCTGGCCCATACCGTCCGCGAAGCCTTGGCACAACTGACGCCCTGGTTGTTCGATCAAGGCCTGGAGCTGGTGTTCGACCACGAAGAAGGCACCTACCGGGCCCGCGTCGACGCCTCGGCCATCACCATCGCCTTGAACAACCTAGTGAGCAATGCCGCCACCTTTTCGCCTGTCCATGGCGTCATCACCGTGCGTTTGAGCAAGCAGGCAGGCCGGTTCGAGCTGTCGGTCGAAGACCAGGGACCGGGCATCGATGAGGCCGAACGCGAGCGGGTGTTCGAGCGCTTCTACAGCCGCGGCAACGATCAAGGTGCGGGCCTGGGCTTGACCATCGTGCAAACCATTGCCGATCGCCTCGCCGGGGAGGTCCGCTTGCACAACCGTGACGTTGGCGGGCTGCGGGTGACCCTGGCGTTCTGACCGAGCGTTGTCTTGTTGTTCATAGTGGTCTCGCATCGAAGAAGCACCGCAGTGCTCCGATTGGGGATGCTCAGACCGGGGCGTAGGTACTGTGCTGGTAGTGGTGGCTGATGCCGATGTCGTCCCGGTCGAGCGGGCAGTCCAGCTCCAGCACCAGACCGCCGGGCAGGCTGACAAAGACCTGGCAGACACGTTCTTGCGGCAACACCGCGACCTGGTACGGCAAGCCGCTGGCACGCACCCGCTCAAGCACGGCCGACGCGGGATGCGCGGTGCGCAAGGCCAGGTGGTTGAAGCGCGTGTGCTCACCTTCGATCAGGTGCACCAGCGCCTGGCCACCCTGGTACAACCAGTGCCCCGGGAACGGAAACGCCGGCCTCGGCCCAGGCTCGACGCCCAGCAAGGTTTGCAGCGCAGCCTGAAGATCGCCGTCGGCGGATGTGTTGAAGGCTAAATGATCGAACTGAAAATCAAGGGACATGCTGAGCACCTCGCAAGGCCTGGGACGGATGTCGAGATGATCGGTTATTGAAAGTCCCTGATAAACGGGGCTAAAAGGACATGACTTATTAATATTTTTTACAAGCTGGCGTGGTAGCCCTGGCCAACGCCGTGGTGGCGGTTGAACGGCGCTCTCATACCCGCAAGCCCTCACAGCAGCGCCAATGAAGGCTTTCCCTCAACCGATGCCCCGCGCAAATACCTTGTAATGACCTACCCTCAAAAGCTGGGAGATCAATTACCGAACCGGGCATTACCATGCGCAATGCTTTTAAGATCATCGGCATCATCACCCTCGCCCTGCTGCAGCTGAGTGCCCTTGGGCAGGCCGCCGAACCACCCGCGCCTGCAACCGCCACGGCTGCCGCGCCGGCCGTCAAGGTGACGCAGAACGACCTGCAAGCCTTGCAACTGCGCCTGGACAGCCTCAAGCAGCAGATTTCCCAAGCCAACAACTACAACCAGCTCGAAGGCCCGCAGGATCGACTGCAGGCGCTGATCGTCGATATCGACCGCCTGTCCACTGCGCTATTACCTGAACAGGCGCAGTTGCGCGCGCAGTTGGAGGTGCTGGGCCCGGCGCAGGTCGACGCCCCGGTAGCGAGCACCTCGGACATTGCCGAGCAACGCAAGGCACTCACCGAACAGAAGGACAGCCTGGATGCCACCCTCACCACCCTGGCGACGCTGAAGGAAAGTGCCACCAACCTGCTGACGCAAATTGCCGGCATTCGCCGCACCATGCTCGAAAGCGAACTGACCCTGAGCACCCACAGCCTGCTCAACCCGGCATTCTGGTTGCCGGTGTTCAACCCCTTGCCCGACGACCGCCAGCGCCTGCAGGCGTTCTTCGCTGAGCTTGGCAGCACCGCCGGGGCCGTCTGGCAACCCGGCCAGCGCGTCTCCACCGTGGTGCTGGTGTTGCTCGCCCTGTTGGTCTGGACCCTGGGCCGCCGGCTGGTGGAGCGCTGGCTGGCCTGGGCCTGCATGAACCGCGTGCCCGAGGGCCGCTTGCGCCGCAGCTCGCTGGCCCTGGCCTCGGTACTGGCAACCCTGCTGGCCACCGGCGTTGCCCTGGAGCTGCTGTTTTACGCCTGCACCCGCCACCTGCCGTTGCCTGCCATGCTGGCGACATTCTCGGAGGAATTCGAAAAGCTCGCGTATACCTGTGTGCTGATCACAGGGTTGAGCCGGGCGTTGCTGTCGACCCAGCATCCCTCCTGGCGGCTACCCGATATCGCCGACCCGGTAGCGCTGGCCTTGCAGCCGTTTGCCCGCTGGCTGGCGGGCGCCCTGCTGGTGCTGGTGACCCTGGTGCAGATTTGCAACGCCGCCGGCATGAGCAACCCGTTGGTCATTGCCGGGCGCGGCATCGCTGCCTCGGTGATCACCGGCCTGATCATCGCCCTGCTGGTGCGCACCAGCAGCACCCGCCGGGCGATGGCTGCCGCCGGTGACGCGCCGGAAGCCGCCTCGACCATGGCCGGGGTGATCTACACCATCGCCAGCATCGCCATGCTCACCTCGGTGATTGCCCTGCTCACCGGCTATGTGTCGCTGGCGCGCTTTGTCACCTATGAGGTGGTCTGGGTGTTTATCCTGCTGGCCGGTTTCTACCTGCTGATGCAGGCGTTCAAGGACGGCTGCGAATACCTGTTCTCGCCCAGGCAGGCCAGCGGCAAGGCGCTCAAGGAATTGCTGGGCATCGGTGACCGGCGCCTGGATCAGATCGAGACCCTGATTTGCGGTTTCGGTCGGGCTGGGTTGTTGTTGCTGGCGGTCATCACCCTGTTCGTCGGTGGTATCGGGACCACCCTCGGCCAACTGATCAGCAACATCGCCGCGTTTCTCAGCGGCGCCGGCTTGCGCCAGTTCAACATCATTCCGGGGCACCTGTTCAATGCGGCGCTGGCCCTGATGCTGGGCATCTACCTGATCCGCACCCTGCGCCGCTGGCTGGATAACGAGTTCCTGCCCAAGACCGACATGGACCCGGGCATGTGCGCCTCGCTCAGCACCCTGTTCGCCAACATCGGCTATGCCCTGGTGATCCTCCTGACCCTGTCGTCGCTGGGGGTCAAATGGACCAACCTGGCCTGGATCGTCAGCGCGCTGTCGGTGGGCATCGGTTTCGGTCTGCAGGAAATCGTCAAGAACTTCGTCTCCGGCCTGATCCTGCTCACCGAGCGCCCGGTCAAGGTTGGCGACCTGATCAGCATCAGCGGGGTCGAGGGCGACATCCGCCGCATCAACGTACGCGCCACCGAGATCCAGCTGAGCGACCGCTCGATCGTCATCGTGCCCAACTCGCAACTGATCTCGCAGAACCTGCGCAACGTCACCCTCGGCGGCAGTGCCCAGGGGGTGGCGACCCTGGAGCTGGTGTTCCCCCTGGACATCGACCCCGAGCAGGTGCAGACCCTGCTCTACGACACCTACCTGGAGCACGAGACGATCCTCGACAAACCTGCGCCGTTCGTACGCTTCAGTAACCTCACCGCAGAGGGCATCACCTTGAAGGTCACCGGCTACGTCAGCAGCCCGCGCATTGTCGCCACGACCAAGAGTGACCTGTTGTTCGAGATTCTCAAGCGGCTGGCGGCGGCGGGCATCCAACTGGCCAAGCCTGCGGCTACAACCTGAGCTGCGCACAGACAAGGATCAGTACTCCCTCTCATCCTTGGTGATCTTGCCGCTGTTGGCATCGACGTTGAATTCATACTTCATCCCGTCTTGCTTGATGCCCTCGCCCTCCCAGTGGTCCTCTTCGGCCTCAATCTTGATGATCCTGGTGTAGCCGGCGGCTTTGAGGGTCGCCTCGGCTTCGGCCTGGTCGACTTTCCAGTCGTCGCCAGGCTGCTGGGCCCACACTGGCGTGGCGGCCATTGCGCCGAGCAGGGCCAGGCCGGCAAACATCGTGGTCAGCGGTTTCATCGCAGGGTTTCCTGTGTGGCATGCAGGTAGTCGATAGACCTCTGGCTCGCGAGTGGGTTCGAACTGCTCGCCCAGCGACGACTTATTTGTCGTTGCCGGTCTCATGCTGGCGGGCTATGCGCTCCTCACGCCGCCGTCGCCGGACCACCGCAGCGCCCCAGGCCAGCACGCCGGCAGAGGCGATCAGCATCGCCGCCAACAACAAGTAGCCCCAGTGAACCTTTATCATGCTGCGCCACCTGGGGCCCCGAACAAGCCCTCACTGATCGATATTCCTGGATCCGCGCTACTTCGACCGGTGAGCCAGTACCTTGATGTTCAAGTATAGCCAATGCCGCTGGCCACTTTGATCAGGGCCAGATGCAATGGATAGAACCAGTAGCCCCAGCGGCCGACGCGCCACAGGTGCTGCCGCACCTCCAGCCGTAACAACGCCAGCCCCAGGGGCGCAGAGACGAACGCTGTGCCCAGGGCCATGAGCGCGATCAATTGCAGCGGGTGCTCGCGCAGCCACAGGTTGGTCAGGTTCGCTGCCAATGCCAGCACCGCGGGCAGCAGCCAGGTCAGCGACCGGTAGCGCATGGCCAACAGAAAAGCGCCCGGCAACAACACCCCGGGCAACCCGTACATCAACCACTCCGACAGCAGCGCCGCGGCCGCTACCGTCGCCAGTGCAACCAGCCCGCTGCTGCGGGTGCGATGGTGCAGCCCCCAGGCGACCAAAAAGCCCAGCGCCAGGGTCGGCATCACGTTGAGCGTCGGCGACGGGCCATTGAGCCAGCGATAGGGCCACTCCGAGAGCAGCGCGAAAACCACCAGCCCTTGCACGTAGCGGGCATTGGCGGCGGTATAGGCGTGCCCGGGCGTGTTGCGCGCCAGGTTGGCGGCAATTGCCAGGCAGAACCAGGGGAACGCCAGGCGGCCGACGACAAACAGCCAGTGCGCGGCGGGCCAGATAAACCGCAGGTGATCGGCGACCATGGCGATGATCGCCAGCCACTTGAGCAGGTCCAGGCCAATGTTGCGCGGGGCGGTGCGCTGTTCGCTCATGTCCATTCCGGGTAAAAACGCTGCTGCTTTGACAATGCCACACCCGGGTGCCCAGCACTCGCAGTTTGTCGGCTGGGCTGGCAAAAGGTTGTAAACATGGATTACTGTATATGCATACAGCATCAACGAGTACACATGATGAACGACTACGATGAAGACTTCGCCGCGCCTGATTCACCGACCCTGGTGGAAATGTGGAAGCATCAGGTGGTACTGATGACCAACGAAGCCGAGTACCTCAACACCGAGTTGCTCAAGGCCCGGCAGAACATTGCCAAGCTGGTGGCGATCAATGCCGAGCTTGCGGACCAGTTACGGGGTGTGCGCAGCGCGGACATCCTGACGCCACCGAACCTGTGGGAGTCGGCCTTGCCGGCGATCGAGCGCGCAGCGCTCGCAAATCCAGGCGCCGCCGCACACTTCACTGCGCCTCCTCGACCTTGAGCACCTCGCCCCGCGCCTCCAGCAACTGCACAAAAGTCCTCAGGCTGCGCGACACCGTGCCCCGCCGCCACACCAGCCAGGTACGCAGGTAGCGAAAGCGTTGCGACAACGGCCAGACACTGACCGTACTGCACCCGGGCATGCTTTCGAGCATGCTGCGCGGCATCAGCGCCAGGCCTGCACCGGCGCTGACGCAGGCGAGCATGCCATGGTACGACTCCATTTCGATGATCTTGCCCGGCACCGCCTCGTCCTGGGCAAACCAGTTTTCGAAATGATGCCGGTACGAGCAGTTGGCGCGAAAGGCGTAAATGGTCATGCCATTGACCTCGCTGGCGCGGGTGATCGGCGCATGGTTGAGCGGCGCGATCAGCACCATCTCTTCGACGAACACCGGCACGCCCTCCAGCGCCGGATGCAGCACCGGCCCATCGACAAACGCCGCACTCAAGCGCCCGGCGAGTACGCCATCGATCATCGCGCCTGAAGGACCGGTGGTCAGGTCCAGTTCGACCTTGGCGTAGGCCTGGTTGTACGCCGCGAGCAACGTCGGAATACGCACAGCGGCGGTGCTTTCCAGCGAGCCGAGGGCGAAGGCGCCTTGCGGCTCGTCACCGGCCACGGTCAGCCGCGCCTCAGCCACCAGGTCAAGAATGCGCCGTGCATAGTCGAGGAAGTTCCAGCCCGCTGGCGACAGGCGCAAGCGGCTTTTCTCGCGAATGAACAGCTCGGCACCCAGCTCCTGCTCCAGCTGCTTGATCCGCGTGGTCAGGTTCGACGGCACGCGGTGGATATGCTGGGCCGCAGCGCTGATGCTGCCTTGTTCGGCCACCGCCTTGAACATCTCCAGTTGCACCAGGTCCATGCTCATTCTCTCCGCGTGAATGTTTTGCTCAGTATTATTCAGTTTCAGGCAAAGATACAACGCAGTAGTCTGAAGCCGTTCTTCTCCCCTCAGGACCGCCGTGATGACCGCGATCAACTTCCAGACCCATGCTTTGTCGATCAACCCCGCCAGCGGCGAGCAGATCGGCCACTACGCCTATGAAAGCGACGCCGTTCTGGATGCCGCCCTGGCCCGGGCTGCCCAAGGTTTTGCCGCCTGGCGCCGCACGCCGGTAGCGGCCCGCACCGAGCGCTTGCTGGCCTTGGCCGGCGCCCTGCGCGACAACGCCGTAGCCATGGCCCGAATGATCACCGACGAAATGGGCAAGCCGGTCACCCAGGCGCGGGGTGAACTCGAAAAATGCGCCCAGTTGTGCGAATGGTACGCCGCCAACGGCCCGGCCATGCTCCAGGCCGAGCCTGCCCAGGTACCCGCTGGCAAGGCCCGCATCGAATACCGTCCGCTCGGCCCGCTGCTGGCGGTAATGCCGTGGAACTTCCCGATCTGGCAGGTGCTGCGCGGCGCCGTGCCGGCGCTGCTGGCCGGCAACACCTATGTGCTCAAGCACGCACCGAACGTGATGGGCAGTGCCTACCTGCTGCTCGAGGCGTTCAAGCGCGCCGGCTTCCCTGAAGGGGTGTTCGAGGTGATCAACGTCACTCCCGATGGCGTCTCCAAGGCCATCGCCGACCCGCGCATCGCCGCCGTGACCCTGACCGGCAGCGTGCGGGCCGGCACCGCCATCGGCGCTCAGGCCGGCGCCGCGCTGAAAAAATGCGTACTGGAGTTGGGCGGCTCCGACCCGTTCATCGTGCTCAACGATGCCAACCTCGATGAAGCGGTAAAGGCCGCGGTGATCGGCCGCTACCAGAACACTGGCCAGGTCTGCGCCGCCGCCAAGCGGCTGATCGTCGAGCAAGGCGTGGTCGAGGCGTTCACCCGCAAGTTCGTCGACGCCACCAAAGCCCTGGTGATGGGCGACCCGCACGCCGCCGACACCTACATCGGCCCGATGGCGCGCTTTGACCTGCGCGACGAACTGGACCAGCAAGTCCAGGCGACCCTGGCCGAGGGTGCAACACTGCTGCTGGGTGGAGGCAAGGTCGAAGGCAATGGCAACTACTACCAGGCGACGGTACTGGCAGACGTCACCGACCAGATGACCTCGTTCAAGCAGGAGCTGTTTGGCCCGGTGGCCTCGATCATCACCGCCCGCGATGCCCGCCATGCCCTGGAGCTGGCCAACGACAGCGAGTTCGGCCTGGCCTCGACCCTTTACACCAACAATGCCGCGCTGGCCGAACAACTGGCCGCTGAGCTGGACACCGGCGGCGTGTTCATCAATGGCTACTGCGCCAGTGACCCACGGGTGACCTTTGGCGGCGTGAAGAAAAGCGGTTTTGGCCGTGAGCTGTCGCACTTCGGCGTGCGCGAGTTCTGCAACGCGCAGACGGTGTGGATCGATCGCAATTGATCGCCGCCAGCACGAGCGCACGCGCCCGGCTAAAGGTCCATCGCCAGGCGTAACCGCCTGGCCAGCTCAGCGGCTTGCTCGCGGCTGCTGACATTGGTAAAGCCGATCAACAGGCCGTGCCGTTGCCCGTGCCCGCGATACCAGCTGGAAAGGGGTTCAATCGCCAGGCCAAGGTGGTGCGCGCGCCTGGCGATCGTGCAATCGTCAAGGCCGCCGGCCAGATGTGCCACCAGGTGCATGCCACCCGCCCTGTCGTCCAGTTGCAGGTGCTCGCCCACCTCGGCCTGCAAGGCGTCGACCAGGTACCTGCGCCTGTCGGCGTAGAGGCCACGCATCCTCCTCAAGTGCCTGGCAAAGTGCCCCGCTTCGATAAATGCGCTCACCGTCGCCTGCAAAAGCTGCGGGCAGTGGTTCTGCATGTCCCCTGCCACCGTGGCGAAGCGGGCCACCTGAGCCTGCGGTACCACCAGGTAAGCCAGGCGCATGCCTGGCGCCAGCACTTTACTGAAGGTGGCGCAGTACAGGACCCGCCCCTGCGTGTCGAGGCTCTTCAGTGCCGGCACCGGACGACCGCGGTAACGGTATTCGCTATCGTAGTCGTCCTCTATGACCCAGCTGCCTTGGCTGCTGGCCCATTCCAGCAGGCGTTGGCGCCTGGGCAGCGTGAGCGTGACCCCAAGGGGACTTTGGTGATGAGGCGTGACCAGGGCGAAGCGCGCGTCACCCGCCAGCGCCATGCCGGCTTCGACATCCAGGCCGTCGGCATCCACCGGAACCGCAATCAACTGCGCCCGGGCTTGCTCAAGAAAGCGCCTGGCCTGGAAGTAACCCGGGTCTTCGAACCAGCAGCGATCACCATCGTGCAGCAGGCTGCGGCATATCAGGTCGAGGCAGGCACGGTATCCGGCACAGATAAAAATCTGCTCCGCTGTACAGGAAATCCCCCGCGACACCCCCAGGTAGCTCGCTAACGCACGGCGTAGTGCAAGGTCCCCCTGAGGGTCCGGGTATACCAGGCCATCCAGGCCGCTCTGGCGCAAGGTGCGACCGAGCAGGCGCGTCCACAGTTTGCGCGGGAACGCGTCCAGCGCCGGCAGCCCCATCTGCAAAGGCATTGGCGCAAGCGCTGCAGGCTTAGGGAATGTCTGTGGCGGGTCAAGCCGCCGCTCACCGGCATCAACCGGGGTCGGGCTCAGCAACGGCGCTACCACCGTACCGGCCGGCCCTCGGGTCTGCACATAGCCTTCACCGGCGAGCATCTGGTAAGCCGCCTCGACCGTACCGCGCGCCAGGTTAAGTTCCGCCGCCAAGGCCCGAACCGACGGCAGACGCTCGCCAGGCTGAAGGCGCCCGGCACTGATGGCGTGGCGAAAACGCAGATAAACCTGACGATAGATCGGCGTCGCCGCATGCGGGTTGGGTGGCGGGCAGGAATTCGGCATGTCCTAGTCATTTGTGCATTTTTTGGACCTATAAGGTAGTCCGTCGCGGCCGTAAAGTAACGCCTCAAATTGATCAGGGAGATACCCGTGGGCGAACAGGCAACCATCCGATACCTGCAAGAAGGTGCCGAACAGCAGGCGGCATTCGAGCTCATGCGCGAGCTGCGGCCGCACCTGGTTGACGCCGACGCGTTCGCTCAGCAAGTCAGGCGCCAAGCGCAGCAAGGCTACAGGCTGCTCGGGGCTTTTTACGGTAAGCAACTGCTGGGCCTGGCCGGTGTGCGGATCAGCGAAAACCTGCTCTATGGGCGCTTTACCTACGTCGACGATCTGGTCGTTGCCCCCGCAATGCGCGGCCTGCGCGTGGGCGCAGCCTTGCTCGATGCGGCACGCGCAGAGGGCCTGCGTTACGGCCATGCGTACCTGGTGCTGGATACCGGCTTGCATATGCCGTTGGCTCAGCGCTTCTACTATCGCGAGGGACTGCTGGCCAAAGGCATGCATTTCGTCCAGGCATTGCCCGCAGCCGAGGGGCAGCGCCATGGATAACCTGCTGCTGATCAATGCCAGCATGCGTGGCAGCGCCTCGATTGGCTTGCGCCTTGCCGGTGAAATGGTCGACTGTATCCGCCAACGGCACGCTCAGCTCAAGGTCACCCTGCGTGACCTGGCTGCAGCGCCACTGGCGCCACTGAGCGCGGGTTACGCGACTGCACTGACCCGGCTGACGCCCGCACACGACCCGGTATTTACCCACTCCGAGGTACTGGTCAGCGAGTTGGAACGGTGTGAGGTACTGCTGATCGCAACCCCCATGCATAACTTCAGCGTACCGGCAGCACTCAAGCTATGGATCGATCATGTCCTGCGAATCCACCGCACCTTCATTGCCGGCCCTGACGGCAAGGTCGGCCTGCTGGGGGATCGGCCAGTCTACGTGATCGTCAGTTCAGGTGGTTTTCATCGGGGAGCGCGGGCCCGCCAGCCGGATTTTCTCAGCCCCTACCTGCGCCATGTGCTCGGTACACTGGGCCTGCAGGATGTGCACTTCGTCTACCTGGAGGGCCTGGCCATCAATGAGCAAGCGGTGCTTGCCGCCACTACTCAGGCCAGGCTTGTGCTTGCAGGTCACCCGTTGTTTGCCGAGTTGGCCGCGCCGGCCTGAACCCTGCTTGAGCAGCATCCTGTAACTCACAGGGCCTCAGTGCTGGGTTGGGCCTTCGCGCCGGCGCACCGTCATCAGCCATTGGCCGGCCTGCCAGGCGGTACCGACAGCGACCAGCCCGGCCACCGCCCGCCAGTCGCGGAAAAACAGCCGCAAGGCGTTGATCGTCGGCGGTGCGTCGGCACTGCGGATAAACAGCCGGATCCGTGATGGCCGGCTGTTCGGGTCGACCGCCGCAAGCTCGGCGACACTGGGGCTGAGCGATTCCTGAATAATCAGGTACTGGTTCTGGCGCTGCTCCACGCGGGCTTTCACCCCTTCTTTCTTCAGGCTGTCGAGCAGCCCGCGAGCCACTTCGGCGGCCTGCAGGTCGACGGTTGCGACGAACTTCTCCAGTTGCGTGGGCGAGACACCCTTGTCGCTGGTGAAAGCCAGCGGGCCGTCTTGGGTCAGGGCTTGGGATTTAACAGCTTCGTTCATGATCAGCTCCTTGCAGAAATGGCAAACCGCACCCCGGGTGTGCCGCGCATGCGCGCAGCACACCGAGGGCAAGGCTTAGGCGCGCTCGAGCAGTTCGCCGGTGCGTTCCAGCTGGATGGCACGCAGGCGATTGACCACCTCGTAAGACACCGAGGACACCTGCGAATAGGCAACGCTCAACTTGATATTGGCACCGTCCATCCGGGCGGTGACGGTGGCGCAGTTCAACCCGGACGGGAACACCAGTTTCTGTGGACCGACCACCACGTTGCTGCTGATCACTTCACCGAGCACCAGGTTATTGAACAGCCCGAAGTAATAGGTCGGAGTGACCTGGAACTGAGCTGAGCCGCCACCGACGACATTGCGTTTGTACACCGCCCCCTGGCCGCTCATGCCGATGCCCAGGTTGGCAAGCTGGTTGGAGGCGTTACGAATCAGAATCGAGTCAGGCAAGGTGGATCCGCTGGCCAGACGCAATTGTTGCACGTTGTTTTCGAACACGCAGTCCCACACCGAGCCCAGGCTGGCGCCCAGGGTCTGGCTGGCCTTGTACACGCCAATCCCGCCGTTCTGTTTGTAGTTGGCGATGGCGACGTTGTAGTCAACCTCCCATTCCACGCCACTTTCACCCATCTGCGGCACAGTGGTCTGCTTCCAGGAAACACTCTCCAATCCGACCGATCCTGGCAGTTCCTGATACACCCCCATGGTCCAGGTTTCACTGGTGTTGTTATTGAAGTCCACGTAGTAGTTGGGCATGACACTCTCCATTGTCGTGTTGTATGCGGGCAGGTCGTCTGCCACGCCAGGAGAGAACAGCAGCATCTGTGCCAAGCCTCTAATGGCCGTAAAATCAATAGCTTGGCTGTATGCAACAAAAGAGGGTTGGCCGTTTTCGTCCATTGCGTCCCCGTGGCCGGGGACGCAATCGACCACCTCAGCCCAGGCTCGCCTTGCTGTAGCACAAACGGCTCGGGCGCAAGCCCATGCGCACCAGAGAAAGCAGGAAACTGAAGCCGCACTGGTTGGGGTCCAGTACCGGTACATAGCAGCCCAGGTCCTGCTCAAGCAGGCGCGACAGCCGTTCGGCGACGCCCATGAAACCGGTGCAGCCCAGCAACAACGCCTGCGCACCATCCTCGCGGACGGCCGCCAAGCCCGCCTCCAGTGCCTTGACCAGCACCACATCGACATCGCTCAAGCGCGCCACCGGGCAGTCGATGGCGCGGATCGAGGCAAAGTTGTTGCTCTGGCCGTAGGCGGCCACATGACCTTGCTGCAGGGCCAGGGTGCTCTGCAGGATGGTGATGATCGAGAACCGCTGGCAGAGCCCCAGTGCGGTGAACGCCGAGGTGGGGAAGCCGCCAATGATCGGGATGTCGATGACTTCCCTGGCCGCCTCCACCCCGCACATGTCGAAGTCGCTGAGCCAGATGCCGTCGAAGCCTTCCTGCTCCAGGCGCTGGGCCAGCGCTACCACTGCCGGGGCATTTTCACTCAGGTTCAAGCGGTTTTCGATGCTGGGGCTGCCCTGGTCGAGGTTGAACACCTGTACGCTGACATCCGCCGGTACCACCGGGGCGATGCAGGCCATCAGGGCCGTGTTGTAGGCGCTGCTGTTGACCGGTGCGAGCATGGCGATTCGCAGGCTCATCAGCGGACCTCCTGCAATTGCCCGATGCTGCGGTACGGGCCGGGGTAGCCCAGGCTTGCCAGCAACTGCTCGAAGCTCCAGAGGATCAACCCGCCAGGCACCCGCAACGGCGCCTCGGCCTGCCAGCCGAGCAGGCAGACAGGCCGCCCGCCGTAGTGCGCAGCGAGGCGGCCGTCATTGCCGACCAGGTCACCGTTGGAGGCCACCTGCGGGCCCGGGCCCGGGAAAAACCAGCTGATACTGTCCGGGGCCATGGCCAGCGGTTGCGGTTGGTGTCTGTCCCACAACAATAAGGACTCGTTCTCGTAGCACAGGCGCAGGCTGGCATCGGCGCTTTGCAGGTCGATGGTGCCGACATCAAAGCCGCCCATGGTGTTGGCCCCGGCGTGGTCGATACGCGCAGGCCCGCACAGCATCCGGGCCTGGATGCCGCAGCGCCTGGCAAGGAATGCCAGCAGTGCCTCGGTGCTGCCCAGCTCGCCGGCATGCAAGGCCCGGCCCAGGTCCAGGGCGCGGCTGAGGGTGGCGCGAATCGGCAATGCCCGGGGCAATTGCTCAGCGCTCATGACCCACAGCGCCAAGCCACCGAACTCGCCAAAGGCCGTCGAAGCGACGATCGGCCGCAGCATTTGCTCGGCGATCACACTGGCATCATCGTTGTAATCTGTAGCGTCAGTGGGTGGGGTTACGTTCAGTTCCACCTCAAGACCGTTGTGGCTGACCACGAAGGCCGGCCGCGGCGGCACCTGGACGGCGGCGAAGGTCAGCATCGGCAACGACGGCACTGCGCGTCCGGCACCGTCGGCATCGATCACCGCCAGGCCAAGCCGCGCAGCCGCCAGGCAGGCCACCAGAAAGCCCAGGGCACCGCTCTCGGGTGGTACCACATAAGCCAGCCTGCGGCCCTCGCTGGCCAGGCGCCGGGCAATACTCTGCAACGCCTGGACCGGCCCAAGGGGGTAGCGGCAACCGGCGATGGCTTCCGGCGCCCCCATGTAGGCCAGTACGGCAGCGTCCCCCTCCCGTGCCTCTTCCACGCTGACCACTGTGACCCGGTTGGTGGGATAAAAATCACCGACCTTGAAGTACTCCAGCAAGTGCAGGGCCGAGGTGCGCGTGCCGCCACCACCACTACCGAAAAAGCAGCCACCATCGATCAACGCACGCATATCCTTGTGTTCCAGCTCGAAAGCCATGGTCTTGCTCCTGGTGTTGTCTATGGGTGAATCGCCGTAGAGGTTTCAGCGCCGCAGCCGTGCCAGCCAGTCACTGGCTTGCTGCGCCGGTGGGTAGCCGCAATCCGCCTCGATGCCGCGCAAGGCCCGCTCCAGGACCAGGGCGGCCTGTTCCGGGCGACCATCGCGCTGCAACAGGCGGGTCAGTTCGAGGCCGGTGCGCAGGCGCGCCGGTACGCTGCCGAGGGTCAGGGTGGTGGACAATGCGTTGCGCAAAGTGCTTTCGGCCTCATCCTGCTCGCCGGCAGCCAGCAAGGCACGGCCCTTGAGCAGCATCAGCTCGCACAGGTAGGCACGCTCCTGATGGTCCTGGGCAAGGTCCAGGGCGTTGTTTGCCAGCGCCAGTGCTTCACGTACCCGTCCGGCCAGCAGCAACACTTCTGCGCGCTTCCAGGCCTGGAACGCATGGAACAGCTGACCGCCGTTGCGCAGGACATGATGCTGATAGCCATCGGCGATGGCGCGCTCGCCTTCATCGTAGAAGCCTTCCAAGCCTTGGTGATAACCGCGCAGGATCTGCCCGACGCCCTGATAGAACGAGAACTCGTGACGCGCCGACAACTGCTCCAGCTCCCGCGCCAGGGTGCCCAGGGCTGGCTGCAAGCCCAGCACCGCCGCCAACCAGGCCGCGCCCTGCAAGGCCACGGCGCGGTTGAAGGCGTTGGCATCGGTCTGCCCGGCACGGGCCGTGAGTTGGGCCTGAGCATGGCGGGCTTGAGCGAAGCGGCCCAACTCGAAGGCCGACAGCCCCTCGAAGGTGATTGCCAGGCCAATCAGGTCCAGGCCCTGGGTCTGGGGCCAGTCCGGCTGGTATTCGCTGAGCAGCTCACCGCGGTTCAGGCAGGCCAGGCTTTCTTCGAAATCGCCCAGCCAGAACAACGTGTTGGCCATGGCCACATGGGCCTCGATGCGCAAGGCACCAAGGCCGGCCTGTTGCGCCCGCTGCAGCATGTCCTGGGCGGTAGCCCGTGCCTTGCCCAACTCCAGGCCCATCAACTGGGTGGTCCAGACACCGAACTGCACCGACGACAGCTCGTCTGAAGTGCCCTGTTCCGCCGCCAGGGCCAGGGCGCTACGGTAGCTGGCCTGGCTGGTAGCGCTGAGCCAGCCCTCGATGCTGCGAAAACTCACACCCAGCAAGCGGTGCAATTCGAACTGCAGGCGCCACAGGTCTTTGCAGTCGAAGACGTCACCTGCCACTTGCAAGCCTTTCTGCAATACCGGCAAGGCGCCACGGAAGTCGGCGTCTTCGATCAGCAGGCGGCCCTGGGCAAGGTAGCGCTCTACCGCCTGGCGCTTGTCTGCGCGCAATTTCTGGCGCCGCTCGATGACCTTGCGGTTGACCCCAAGCAACTGCGCGGCCGCGCTTTTATTACCCTTGCAACGCTGCAACGCATGTTCCACCAGCAGGTTCTCGGCGGCGGCCAGCTTGTCGTTGCCTTCCAGTTGCAGCAGCGCCTCGGCGAGGTTTGCCCATTTCTGCGGCGAGTGCTGCACAGGTTCGAGAAAGGCCTGCAGTGCGGCACAGTCGATCTCGGGGCTCTGGGCCAGGGCGCCGATACGATCGATGAGGTTACGCAGCTCGCGCACATTGCCAGGCCAGTCCCGTTGGCACAGCAGCGCCGTCGCCCTGGCGTCGAACGTCAGCGGGCGTGGCTGCAGGCTGCAGAAGTACTGGATCAGGCCGGGGATGTCTTCGCGCCGGGCGTCCAGGCTCGGCAGCTCAAGCTCGAACACGGCAAGGCGGTAGTAGAGGTCTTCGCGAAAGCGCTCCTCATGCACCAACGCCTTGAGGTCACGGTGGGTGGCGGCGATCACGCGCCCGGCGAAGTGGCGGTTTTCGCTACTGCCCAGCGGACGGTACTGGCGGGTTTCAAGCACACGCAACAACTTCGGTTGCAGGACCAGTGGCAGCTCGCCCACTTCATCGAGAAACAGCGTGCCCGCACCGGCCATCTGCAAGTGCCCTGCCCGCTCGCCAACGGCCCCGGTGAATGCCCCTCGCGCATGACCGAACAGCTCCGCTTCGAGCAGATACTCGGGGATCGCCCCGCAATTGAGGTCGATGAACGGCTTGCCTGGCGCACTCAGGCGATGCAGTCGCTGGGCGATGACTTCCTTGCCAGCCCCGGTGGGGCCACAGATCAGCACCGGCCGGTCGCTTGCAGCTACCCGCTCCATCAGTGCATGTAAAGCCTGCATGGCCGGCGACGGCCCCATCACGCCGTTGGCTTCGGCGCCCTGCTCCCTGCTGGATGCCCCCATCGGAATCCTTCCTGAAGTGGTATTGGCAGGGATAGAGGTATAGCAGAAGCGCAATGGCAGGTAGCCATTAGGCTTGGGGATTTAGACGTGCGGTGCGGCCACTGCCGTGGCGTGGCGCCGCACCCACAAGGGCTTTACTGCCCGGCGCCAAACGCGTCCTGCAGCAGGATCGCCCGGGCCAACGCTTCATCGCTGGCGTTGAGGTCCGGGTTCTGCGCGCGAATGCTCTGCAGCATCGACTCCAGATACACCCCGCGGATTGCACCGCCACTGGCGATGAACGACGACGCGTCGTCACGTGCCGGGATGATCCGTTTGTCATCCTTGAACGTTGAATACAGCGAAGCGGAAATCCCCGCCGAGGTGGCAACATCACCCGCGTCGACACGGGCCAGGGCCGAGCCGAAGGGCAGACAGAGCACAAGCGAGGAAACGAACAGTAAACGGCGCATGATGGTGCCTCCGGATAACGTGTACCTACCTCAACTAGGATTGCCGCAAGTAGCCTTGAGTTCCCTGGCCTGGTGCCCCGGTAAAAAAATTCACCATGGGCCTCAGTGATAGGCGTCGCCGACTTTCACCTTGCCGCGGAACACGTGGTAGCTCCAGAAGGTGTAAACCAGGATCACCGGGATGATGAACAGCGCGCCGATCAGGGCAAACAGCTGGCTGGACGGCGGCGAAGCGGCCTGCCAGAGGCTGACGCCGGGTGGCACGATGTTCGGCCAGATGCTGATGGCCAGGCCCAGGTAACCAAGAAACACCAGGGCCACGACGCCAATGAACGGCAGGTGCGAGTGACGTTTGCGCAGGGTCTTCTGGATCACCACCACTGCGCCGACGGCCAGCACGGCAATCAGCAGCGAGCGCATCCAGTGGCTGCCGGCCAGCCAACGCTGGGCGATATCGGCGTGCAGCCACGCCGTCCAGGCGCAGATCAGCACAATCACCAACGCCAGCAGGTAAGTCAGCGGCCGGCTGTAATGGCGCATGCGCGACTCGAGCATGCCCTCGGTCTTGATCAGCAGCCAGGTGCTGCCGAGCAAGGCGTAGGTCAGCAGCAAGCCGACGCCGCACAGCAGCGGGAACGGCGCCAGCCAGTCCAGGGCGCCGCCAGCGAACTGGCGGTCGACCACCGGGATGCCGCCGATATAGGTGCCGATCGCCACCCCTTGAAAAAAGGTGGCAACGATCGAGCCGCCAATGAACGCCTTGTCCCACAGGTGACGCTTGTGCGCCTGGGCCTTGAAGCGGAACTCGAAGGCCACGCCGCGAAAGATCAGCCCGGCCAGCACCAGCACCAACGGCAGGTACAGCGCTTCGAGTATTACCGCATAGGCCAGCGGAAAGGCGCCGTACAACGCCGCGCCGCCGAGTATCAGCCAGGTTTCGTTGCCATCCCACACCGGGGCCACGGTGTTCATCATCACGTCACGCTCGCGGGAATCCTCAATGAGCGGAAAGAGGATGCCCAGGCCCAGGTCGAAGCCATCCATGATCACGTACATCATCAGCCCGAAGGCGATGATCACGCCCCAGATGATCGACAGGTCAATGCCTTGAATTGCCATGTTGAAACCCTCTCTCAATCAGCCGCAGACAGCGGTCTGCGCGCGGTGGCATCAACGGTGTGCAGCGCATCGGCGGCGTTCGGCCCCTTGCGCACCAGGCGCATCATGTAGCCGATGCCGACAGTGAACACCGAGAAGTAAATGACCACGAACAACGCCAGGGTCACGCTCATTTGCACGGCGCCGTGGTTGGAGGCCGCCTGGGTGGTGCGCAACAACCCGTACACCACCCAGGGCTGGCGGCCGATTTCAGTGGTGAACCAGCCGGCCAGCAAGGCGATCAGCCCGGACGGCCCCATCAGCAAGGCCAGCCACAAGAAGACCCGGTTGCGGTACAGCGCGCCGTTGCGGCGCAGCACCAGGGCAGCCACAGCGCACAGCAGCATCAACATGCCGAGCCCGGCCATGACCCGGAAGCTCCAGAAGATGATCGTCGAGTTGGGCCGGTCTTCCTTGGCAAAGCTCTTGAGCGCCGGGATCTGCTTGTCCAGGCTGTGAGTCAGGATCAGGCTGCCCAGGTACGGCACTTCGAGGCTGTAACGGGTGGTTTCGGCCTGCATGTCCGGCAGGCCGAACAGCACCAGCGGCGACGGCTCGCCGGGGGTGTTGTCCCAGTGGCCCTCAATGGCGGCGATTTTCGCCGGCTGGTGCTCCAGGGTGTTCAGGCCATGGGCATCACCGACCGCGATCTGCACGGGCGTGGCCACCAGGATCATCCACATGGCCATCGACAGCATCGTGCGGATTTGCGGCGTGTTGTTGCCCCGCAGCAAATGCCAGGCTGCCGAGGCACCGACGAAGAACGCGGTGGAGAGGAACGCCGCCAGCGCCATGTGCATCAGCCGGTAGGGGAACGACGGGTTGAAGACGATCTTGAACCAGTCCACCGGCGCCACGCGGCCGTCGACGATCTCGATGCCTTGCGGGGTCTGCATCCAGCTGTTGGACGAGAGAATCCAGAACATCGAGATCAGCGTGCCGATCGCCACCATGATCGTCGCAAAAAAGTGCAGGCGCCGCCCTACCCGGTCCCAGCCAAACAGCATCACGCCGAGAAAGCCCGCTTCGAGGAAGAACGCGGTGAGTACCTCGTAGGTGAGCAAGGGCCCGGTGATGCTCCCGGCAAAGTCGGAGAACCTCGCCCAGTTGGTGCCGAACTCATAGGCCATGACCAGGCCGGAGACTACGCCCATGCCGAAGTTGACCGCGAACAGCTTGGACCAGAAGTGATAGAGGTCCTTGTAGACCTGGTTACTGGTTTTCAGCCAGCAACCTTCGAGCACCGCCAGAAAGCTGGCTAGGCCGATGGTAATCGCCGGAAAGATGATGTGGAACGAGACCGTGAAGGCGAACTGAATCCGCGCCAGATCCAACGCATCCAGATTGAACATGACAGTATCCCGAGAAAGCGCCGGCCCACCTGCAACCGCCAGCGAATGGCGGCTGCAGGGTCCGGGTTTCAGTCAGTGAGTGGAAATCGAGTAAGGCGTCAGACGTGCGCTGAAGGAATCAGGTTGTCGGCGCTGGCTTTCTCGAGTTTGATCGCGATGAACTTCGAGGTCGGGGTGAAGGTGCGGTCGCCGTAGCTTTCCAGCGGTACCAGGGGGTTGGTCTCCGGATAGTAGGCCGCTGCCTGCCCTGGCGGGATGTCGTAGGCGACCAGGACAAAACCGCTGACCCGGCGCTCGCGGCCGTCTTCCCAGAGCGACACCAGGTCGACCTTGTCATTGGGCTTGAAGCCCAGGCGCTGGATGTCCTGCGCGTTGACGAAGACTACGTCACGCAGGCCGAACACCCCTCGGTAGCGGTCGTCGAGGCCGTACAGGGTGGTGTTGTACTGGTCGTGGGAGCGCAGGGTCTGCAGAATCAGGTCCGGCGTGTCGCCACGGGCCAGGACCTCTTCGTTGACCAGTTGCGCCGGCAATACGCTGGGGGTGAACTGCGCCTTGCCGCTTTGCGTGTGCCATTCGCGCAGCGCCGCGGTGTTGCCCAGGTGGAAGCCGCCGGGGTGCTGCAGGCGCGCGTTGAAGTCGGCAAAGCCGGGGATGACGTCGGCAATCAGGTCGCGGATGCGGCTGTAGTCGGCAACGGTCCACTCCCAGTCGATCGGTCGGTCACCGAGGGTCGCCTTGGCGATACCGGCGACGATCGACGGCTCCGAGCGCAGCAGCGGCGAACAGGGTTTGAGCTGGCCGTGGGAGATATGCACCATGCTGAAGGTGTCTTCGACGGTGATGCCTTGCGGCCCTTCGGCCTGCACGTCGATTTCGGTACGGCCCAGGCACGGCAGGATCAGTGCATCGCGGCCAGTCACCAGGTGCGAGCGGTTGAGCTTGGTGGCGATGTGCGCGGTCAGTTCGCAGTTGCGCAGGGCGGCGTGGGTGCGCGGGGTATCCGGGGTGGCCTGGGCGAAGTTGCCGCCCAGGGCGATGAACACCTTGGCACGCTGTTCTTCCATGGCCTGGATCGCCAGTACCGCATTGTGCCCGTGCAGGCGCGGGGCCTTGAAGGCGAAACGCGCTTCCAGGGCATCGAGCAGGCGTGCCGGTGGCTGCTCGTCGATGCCCATGGTGCGGTCACCTTGCACGTTGCTGTGGCCGCGCACCGGCGACAGCCCGGCGCCAGGCTTGCCGACGTTGCCGCGCAGCAACTGCAGGTTGATGATCTCCTGCACGGTCGGCACCGAATGACGGTGCTGGGTCACGCCCATGGCCCAGCACATGATCACCCGCTCGGCGCGGCGGTACATGCGTGCGGCCAGCTCCAGCTCGGCCAGGTTCAGGCCCGACTGCTCGACGATGTGCGCCCAACGGGTGGCATCGACTTCGGCCAGGTAGGCGTCGAGCCCCGAGGTGTGCTCGGCGATGAAGGCATGGTCGAACACCGCGGGCTCGCCCTTGGCCTGGGCTTCGCGTTCCCATTGCAGCAGATACTTGGCGATGCCGCGCATTACCGCCATATCGCCGCCCAGGGCCGGGCGGAAGTACGCGGTGTTGGTCGGTTCCGAGCCGTTGCTGAGCATCTCGAACGGGTGCTGCGGGTGCTGGAAGCGCTCCAGGCCACGCTCCTTGAGTGGGTTCAGGCAGATCACCTGGGCACCGCGTTTTACCGCTTCACGCAGTGGTTCGAGCATGCGCGGGTGGTTGGTGCCAGGGTTCTGGCCGATAACGAAGATCGCGTCGGCGTGCTCCAGGTCGTCAAATACCACGGTGCCCTTGCCGACCCCGAGGGTTTCCGTCATGCCGACACCGCTGGCCTCGTGGCACATGTTCGAGCAGTCCGGGAAGTTGTTGGTGCCATAGGCGCGGACGAACAACTGGTAGAGAAACGCCGCTTCGTTGCTGGCCCGGCCCGAGGTGTAGAACTCGGCCTGATCGGGGGATTCGAGCCCGTTCAGATGCTTGGCGATCAGGGCAAAAGCGTCTTCCCAGCTGGTTTCGACGTAGTGATCGGTGGCGGCGTCGTAGCGCATCGGGTGGGTCAGGCGGCCCTGGTACTCAAGCCAGTAGTCGCTTTGCCGGGCCAGCTCAGTGACGCTGTAGCGGGCAAAGAAATCCGGATCGACCAGGCGCCCGGTGGACTCCCAGTTGACCGCCTTGGCGCCGTTCTCGCAGAACTTGACCATGCCGCTTTCCGGCGACTCGCCCCAGGCACAGCCGGGGCAGTCGAAACCGCCGTTCTGGTTGGTCTTGAGCATCACCCGCAGGTTCTTGAAGGCGTTTTCACTGCCCAGCCAACTCTTGGTCACGCTTTTCAGCGCGCCCCAACCGGCGGCGGGGGCGTCATAGTTTTTTATATGTTCATCTTGGCTCATCAGGGCTTCCTCGCTTGGCACGCAGGGCATCTTTAACGTGTCGCCAACGCACAACGTGTTAATGACATCGTGGTTAATGACGAACTTCGTTTTCTCCCTTTTGAGCCTATTGAGCGTGGACTTTTGCGTCTAATCAAAAGAACTGACGGACTGATCAAAACCCTCTATCAGCGCGCCGAAAGCCCCTGGATACGGGGCTCTCAAGCCGCCGATAGATGAACCTTATCGTTTGGTCATTATTAGTGATTTGACCCACTTGCCCAGGCTATTTACCCTCGATAAACAGCAAAGAATTATTCCGCAAACAGCAACACTGCCGCGATATAAGAGGCCCTGCCCATCATGAGTGCAACCGGCAAACAACTGGTCGACGGCTACAGTCGTAAAATCGATTACCTGCGCATGTCGGTGACCGATCGCTGCGATTTTCGCTGCGTCTATTGCATGGCCGAAGACATGCAGTTCCTGCCGCGCCAGCGCATCCTCACCCTTGAGGAGCTGTACCAGGTCGCCGAACGCTTCGTCGCCATGGGCACGCGCAAGATCCGCCTGACCGGTGGCGAGCCGTTGGTGCGCGCCGGCATCGTCGGCCTGTGCGCACGCATTGCCGCCCTGCCCGGCCTGCGCGAGTTGTGCATGACCAGCAACGGCTCGCAGCTCACGCGCCTGGCCCAGCCGCTGTTCGATGCCGGCCTGTCGCGCCTGAACATCAGCCTCGACAGCCTCGATGCCCAGCGCTTCAAGGCCTTGACCCGCACCGGCGACCTGGCCCAGGTGATCGCCGGCATCGATGCCGCCCATGCCGCAGGCTTTCGCCGGACCAAGCTCAACTGCGTGGTGCTCAAGGGCCGTAACGATGATGAAGTGGTCGACCTGGTGCGCTTTGCCATCGACCGCCAACTGGACATTTCCTTTATCGAAGAAATGCCCCTGGGCGTGATCAACGAACACCAGCGCAGCGAGTCCTATTGCTCCAGCGACGAAGTGCGTGCGCGTATCGCCGAGCACTTCACCTTGCTCGAGTCGGCCGAATCGACCCAGGGCCCATCGCGTTACTGGCGCCTGGCCGAAGCCCCGGAGATCCGCATCGGCTTCATCTCGCCCCACAGCCACAATTTCTGCGGCACCTGCAACCGCGTACGCCTGACCGTCGAAGGGCGGCTGTTGCTGTGCCTGGGCAATGAACACTCCGCGGACCTCAAGCAGGTCCTGCGTGCCCACCCGGGCGATACCGAACGCCTGGACAAGGCCATCCGCCAGGCCATGACCCTCAAGCCTTACAGCCACACCTTCGATATCAACGGTGAGGTGCAGATCCTGCGCTTCATGAACATGACTGGCGGCTAGACTCCGATGATCGTCCATCCCAAACCCAACCTGCTCAACGTCCTGGTGTCCCTCAAAGGCTCGATTGCCAAGCGTATTGCCCGGCGCAGCGTGATGGTCACCGCCCTGGCGTCACTGATCGTGCTGGTGGAGAACCTGCACCCGGCGTTCTTCGCCAAGGTCAACGCCACCCCCTTTACCTTGCTGGGTATTTCCCTGTCGATCTTCATGAGCTTTCGCAACAACGCCTGCTACGACCGCTGGTGGGAGGGGCGCAAGGCCTGGGGCGAGATGATCATCGAGGTGCGCTCGTTCATTCGCGAAAGCGTGGTGATTGCCGACCGCCAGACCCGCGATGGATTGCTGCTGGCGCTGTGTGGTTATGCCCATGCGCTCAATGCCAGGTTGCGTGGCGAAGATGAGCTGCACGCCGCGCGGCCCTGGGTTGCAGACGCGGGGAACCTGCCGCTGCACAACATCAGCGACGGTATCCTCCAGGGCATCGGCAGGACCTGCTCGCAACTGGCCGAGCAACAGCAGATCAGCGAGTGGCGCTACGTCAACCTCGAGCAGCGCCTGCGCGGCTTGTCACAAGCGCAGGCGGTGTGCGAGCGGATCAAGACCACGCCGCTGCCCTTCCCCTACACCTTGCTGCTGCACCGCACCATCTACATCTTTTGCATCCTGTTGCCATTCGCCATGGCCGAACCACTGGGTTGGCTGGCACCGATCTTCACCTTGATCGTCAGCTACACCTTCTTTGGCCTGGATGCGATCAGCGACGAGCTGGAAGACCCGTTCGGCCGTGACGAGAACGACCTGCCCACCGATGCCATGGTGCGTACGCTGGAGCGCGAGCTGCTGGGTGCAACCGGGCGCAAGGACCTGCCGCCGCCGCTGTTGCCGGTGGATTTTGTCTTGAGCTGAAGCGCCTCATCGCGGGGCAAGCCCGCTCCTACAGAATCAGTGCAAGACCTGTAGGAGCGGGCTTGCCCCGCGATCAGTTCACTGACGCGATTCGCACAGCGTGCCAGGCTTGAGGTGGGCGACGAAGTTGCAAGGGCGATGGCGGGCGTCCAGCTGTTCGGCGAGGATGCCTTCCCAGGCGGTGCGGCATGCGCCGGTGGAGCCCGGCAGGCAGCACACCAGGGTGCCGTTGGCAAGGCCGGCCAGGGCGCGGGTCTGTACGGTGGAGGTGCCGATGTCCAGGATCGACAAGGCGCGGAACAGCTCGCCAAAACCGTCGATGTGCTTGTCGAACAAACAGGCCACCGCCTCCGGGGTACTGTCGCGCCCGGTAAAACCGGTACCACCGGTAATCAGCACCACCTGCACGTCATCCTCGGCAATCCAGCCCGCCACCTGGGCGCGAATCTTGTACAGGTCATCCTTGAGCAACTCCCGCGCAACCAGGCGATGGCCCATCTCCACCGCGCGGCTGGCGAGCAGCTCGCCGGAGGTGTCGGTGTCGAAGCTGCGGGTGTCACTGACGGTCAGTACGGCGATATTCAACGGCACGAACGCCGCATCCAGTTTGATACTCATGCAAAGCCCCTTGGCAGCAGACAGGAAGTTGCGAGCAACGCTAGAGGCAAACACCAACAGCGTCCAATCGATAGATCCGACCGGCTTATCGAGTTGATCTATCGTCTATGCACAGCGCCGCTGATCAAGCGCCTCTATCACCCGGTCACTAATGCTCATTGGACGGCCCAGACCCTTTTGCTTTACCGTTTTGCCACCCGCCCCCACTGACTTGCCAGGCTGTGCCATGGATATCAAACAACTGAAGTTTCTCCTCGCCCTGGACCATACCCGCCACTTCGGCCAGGCCGCAGCACTGTGCCACATCACCCAGCCGACACTGTCGATGCGCTTGCGCAACCTGGAGGACGAACTGAACCTTGTACTGGTGACCCGAGGCCAGCGCTTTGAAGGCTTTACCGAGGCTGGCGAGCGCATCCTGGCCTGGGCCCGTACCCTGCTGGCCGCTTATGACGGCCTGCAGGCCGAAGCGGCCAGCTGCCGTGGGCAGATCGTCGGCAGCCTGCGCCTGGGCATGGTGCCGCTGTCGAGCTTCAACCCCATGCAGTTTCTCCAGCCCCTGGCCCAGCGCTATCCGGAGCTGCAGTTTCAGCTGTCGTCCTTGAGCTCGGAGCAGATCACCGATGGCCTGAGCCGCAACCAGCTGGACCTGGGCATCTGCTACCTGGACCAGATCAACAGTACCTACTTCGAGGTGATCGAGCTGGGCACCACGCGCATGGGTCTGCTGTATGACGTGCGCCATTTTCAGTTCGAGCAGGCTGAACTGCCCTGGGAAGCGGTCAGCGAAGTGCCCCTGGGGCTGTTGAGCAAGGGTATGCACTATCGCCAGTCGGTCGACCTGAGCTTTCGCAGCCGCGGCCTGCAGCCCCATGCGGTGCTGGAAAGCGACTCCAGTTATCAGCTGATCCAGGCGGCCTGCGCCGGCATGTGCTGCGCGATCATGCCGCTGGATTACGGCCTGGAAGGCTTGAGCGAGCACCTGCGCATCGTGCCGATCAGTGCTGCCAGTGTGCACGCACCGATCGGCTTGCTGCTGCGCCGAACCGAACCGCGTTCGGCGATTGCCGAGAAGTGCTTTGCCGAGGTTCAATCACTGCTCAGCAGCGAATTGAAACCGGCGTAATCTTCGGCTGCCTGCCTACCGGTCAAAACCAGCAGACTAGCCGACCAGCGGCGCTTATGGCGTGACCTGATAACCCTTGCCCTGCAGGCAACTGGTGTAGGCCGAGGCACTGCTCGATGCAGTGCTGCGCCGGTCCTGACGACGTTCCTGACGCTGGCGCGCGCCACCCACCACAGCCCCGGCAGCAGCGGTCTCCTGCGCGCGGTTCTGCCGGTAGTCCTGCTTGACGTCATCGTCGACCCGGTCGTAGAGCTCGTCATGCTGACGGCCCCGCACCTCGGCGCCCGCCGCGCCGGCCGCGGCACCGACGGCAGCGCCGCGCACCCGGCCACCGACATGCGCCTCGGTGGTGGCCGAACTGGCCGCAATGTTATGGCAATCGTTGATATCGATCTGTACCTGCTCGGCGCTCTGGCCCTTGATCGGCACCACGGTCTCGGCCCAGCCCTGGGCGCACACAGCCGACAAAGCCAGGCACAGGCCAACGGATGGCAACCTGTTCATGATGGACTCCGGGGTAGCGGGCAGTAGAAACAGTGTAGCCGCCTTGCGGGAGCGGCGGCGCGGCGCGAGGAGTGGCCCGGCACCCAGGAGTACATTTGTACTCCGGCGCATCAACCGTCTACCCCGCGACGACAGGCAGCGCCTGCTCTTCGGGGATTTTGACGAAAACACTGTACTTGCCGCCCTCCATCTCTTCGAAGGCAATCAGCTTTTCCACCAGCGCCTCGCTCAGCACTTTGCCGGCATTGAGCAGGAGCATGCCGTTATCCGCATTGAGATTGCGCGCCAGGACCATGCCGCCGGCCAGCTCTCGGGTGGTCATGACCTTGACCGACGGGTCGGCCAGGGTCACGTCACTGAGGAACTCGGCGCAGACCTTGACGAAATCCTCCACCAGCCCCGGGTCGTAGAGCTTGCCGGCGTATTTGCGGATGTACACCAGCGCTTCGTCGCTGTTCATGTGCCGCTCGAGGATCAAGCCGCGTTGCAGCTCGATGAAATCCACCGCCAGTTTCAACCAGCGCGCCCCCACTGGAATCGCTTCGCCCCTGAGGCGTGCGGGGAAGCCACTGCCATCCCAGCGCTCCTGATGGTGGAGGATGATTCGCGCCGCTTCCTTCATCGGTTCCAGGGTCATCACCAGCGATTCGCTGTGTTTCGGGTAGGCCCGGTACAGGTCACGCTCGGCGTGCGGCAGCAGGTCTGCCGGGCAGGTCAGCATGCTGTCGTTCCAGCTCATCTTGCCAATGTTGTACAACGCCGCCGCCATGCTCAGGTCGCGGCTGCGACTTTCGTCCAGGCCGTGGCGGCGGCAGTACACGCGGATCAGTTCGATGACCTGGCGGTTGGTCTGCTTGGCCTTGGGCAGGCGCAGGTTGGCCAGCAGCGAAAACACTTCAGTGCCGGTGACATAGCTGCGCTTGAGCTCTTCGTAGGCCAGGTCGAGCATGTCGGCGGTTTGCTGCAGCTCTGCAGTCCGCGCCGCGACGCGCTGTTCGAGGCTGGCGTTGAGCGCCTTGAGTTGCTGGTTTTGCGCCTGGGTCAGCTGCTCCAGGCGCCGCCGTTCGCTTTCCGAGTGCTGGTAGGCCAGGGCCTGGCGCAGGGTCACCAGGAGTTCTTCATCGTTCCAGGGTTTGCTGATGTAGCGGTGGATCTGACCGTCGTTGATCGCCTTGGCGATGGTATCCATGTCGGCATAACCGGTCAGCAGGATCCGCAAGGTCGCGGGAAAGCGCTGGTGGATGTGCGCCAGCAAGGTGGCGCCGTCCATGTTGGGCATGCGTGCATCGCTGATCACCAGGCTGACCGGGCGCTGTTCAAGCACTTCAAGGGCCTGGGCGCCGCTTTCGGCCAGCAACAGCTCGTAAGGCTGACTGCGCAGCAGGCGGCGCAAGCTGTTGAGAATCGAGGCTTCGTCGTCGACCAGCAGCACGCTGGGTCTATCCGCTAGGGGTTCTTCCATGATGCCGTCCTTGTACCGTGGGCAAGCGCAACAACGCCTCAGCACAGGCTAGATGACATTTGCCGAAACGGTCGACCTTTGTGTCCGGGCTCGCGCGCCGGCATTTGCCTGACTATGCTGGCCCTGAAGGCATTCATAAGCATTGCTACCAGGGAGGGTTGCCCGATGCACGTCTACTTGCCGGTTACGCGCGCCGTCGGAGCGTTGCGATGAGCCAGCCATTGACCGACATCAATCGCAGGATCCTGATCGTCGACGATACGCCGTCAATTCATGAGGACTTTCGCAAGATCCTCGGCGGCGGCTCCAGCGCCTTCGATGCACTGGGGGAAACCGAATACGCCCTGTTCGGCGCCACGCCGACGGCGCCGGCCCAGCCCTTCGTCCTCGACTCCGCCTTCCAGGGTGAGCAGGCGCTGGCCAAGGTCGAGGCGGCCCTGGACGCCCAGGCGCCTTATGCCATGGCTTTCATCGATATGCGCATGCCGCCTGGCTGGGACGGGCTGCAGACCATCGCACGGCTCTGGCAAGTCGATCCCAAATTGCAAGTCGCACTCTGCACCGCCTATTCCGACTATTCCTGGGAAGACATCGCCGGCCAGCTTGATCTGGGCGACCGCCTGCTGATCCTGAAAAAGCCTTTCGATGCCATCGAGATCCGGCAGATGGCCAGCACCCTCACGGTCAAATGGCAGATGACCGAACAGGCTGAACTCAAGACCGAACGCTTGGAGCAGGCGGTCGAAGCGCGCACCCGGGAGCTGGCCGATGCCAACATCATCGTGCAGAACAGCCCGACCATTCTTTACCGGCTCAGGGGCGAGCCGCCATTCGCCCTGATGTACATCTCGCACAACATCACCAAGTTCGGTCACTCGGCAACCCAGCTGGTCGGCAGTGCGGATTGGGCCAGCACCCTGGTGCATGCCGATGACCTGGGCAAGCTCGACGAGGCCATGGTGCGGGTACTGGACCGTGATGCCGCCGCAGCCTCCATCGAGTTTCGCCTGCGCACCGCCGATGGCGGCCTGCGCTGGGTCGAGAACCGCTACATTCCGGTGCGCAACGCCCAGGGCCAACTGGTGGAAATCGAGGGCATCATCCTCGACATCACCGAGCGCCGCCTGGCCGAAGAGAACCTCGCCCTGATGGCCCGCACTGACGGCCTCACCGGCCTTGCCAACCGGGCCACACTGATTGAGCGCCTGCACCAGGCGTTTGCCGCCGCCAGACGAGGGGCAGCGCCATTTGCGATGTTCTACCTGGACCTGGATCACTTCAAACGGATCAACGACACCCTGGGCCATCCGATCGGTGACCTGTTACTGCAGGAAGCGGCACGACGCATCAGCGCCTGCACCCGCGAGAACGATGTGGTTGCCCGCCTCGGTGGCGACGAGTTCGCCATTGTGCAACTGGACGTGGACGAGCCGACCCACTGCGCCGCCCTGGCCGGCAAGGTCCGCGATGCCCTCGCCCAGCCCTACCAGCTGGACAACAATGCCGTGCGCCTGTCGACCAGCATCGGCATCAGCCTGTACAGCCACCAGTGCCTGAGCGCCGATAGTTTACTGGCACAAGCGGACATGGCCTTGTACCGGGCCAAGGAAAAAGGCCGCAACCAGTTCCAGTTCCATAGCGAAGAGATCACCCGCGAAGTCACCGAGCGGGTCACCCTGGCCAACGACCTGAAACAGGCGCTGGAGCGCGATGAACTGCAGTTGCAGTTCCTGCCGGAGGTCGACCTGAGTAATGGCAAGGTGCTCGGTATGGCCGCCCGGGTGCGCTGGCTGCACCCCGAGCGCGGCTGGCTGGCCCCCGAGGTGTTCATGCCGGCGGCCGAAAAAACCGGCGTCAGCATTGCCCTTGGCCATTGGCTGCTGGACCAGGCGTGTCGGCAGATGCGCCAGTGGCATGACCTGGGTATCGCGCCACCGTTGATTGCCTTGAAGGTCTCGTTGACCCAGCTCAAGTCTGGCGCCGACCTGATCTACGACGTATTGCGCACCACCGCTCGCTGGAGCCTCTGCCCCTGGGAGTTGCGCTTTGACGTCACCGAGGCGACCTTGGCGCAAACCAAATGGACCCACAACGATATTCTCCCCCGGCTTTGCGAACTGGGGGTGACGATCGCCATCGACAATTTTGGCAGCGAGTATTCCTCGTTCGACTACCTCAAGACCTACCGGGTCAACCATCTCAAGCTGGCGCCGCAATTGCTCGACAGTGCCAGCAACGACCCTGATTGCGCGCAGACGTTACGCGCCATCATCAACTTTGCCCGTGACGTCGGCATCGGCATCATCACCGACCGGCAAGCCTTGCCGCAGGTGCCTGATGGCCTCGGTAGCGAGCCTGCCCAACCGCTCGGCCATACCTTGAGCCAGTGCCTCGACAGCGCCCAGGCACTGGCGCTACTGAAACTCGACAGCGCGCAACTGATGCAGGTAAAGCGATGAACCCGCTCAGCCAACCGGCCAACCGGCGAATCCTGATCATTGACGATACCCCGGCAATCCATCAGGACTTTCGCAAGATCCTCAGCCCCGAACCGATGGGCGTTGATTCGCTGGAAGATACCACGGCGCTGCTGTTCGGCTCACCTGCCCGGCAACGCCTGAGCTTCGAACTCGATTCCGCTTACCAGGGCGAAGAAGCGCTGAAGCTGGTCACCCGCGCACGCGCGCAAGGCCGGCCCTACGCCATGGCATTCGCCGATATGCGCATGCCGCCCGGCTGGGATGGCTTGCAAACCGTCAAGGCCTTGTGGAAGGCCGACCCGCACCTGCAGATTGCGCTGTGCACCGCGTTCTCGGACTACTCCTGGGACGAGCTGGCCGAGCACATCGAGTTCGGCGACCAGTTGCTGATTCTGAAAAAGCCCTTCGACAGCCTGGAAATCCGCCAGATGGCCAATGCCCTGAGCTGGAAGTGGCAACTGGCCCAGGACGCCACGCGCAAGCTGCATGATCTGCAGCGCACCGTCGAGGAGCGGGTGCAGGAGCTGTTGCAGGTGTCCCGCCTGCTGCACTACGACGCGCTTACCGGTCTGCCCAACAGCACCCTGCTCGGCGACCGCCTGACCCAGCATCTGTTGCAGGCGCGTCGTCACGAGCGCAAGGCCGCGGTGATGTTCCTCGGCATGGACCGTTTCAAGCGAATCAACAACGCCCTTGGCCATCCGGTCGGCGATGAAGTACTCAAGCAGGTCGCTGCCCGGCTGACCAGCAGCGTACGCGAATCGGACTCGGTGTTCCGCTACGGCGCCGATGAATTCGTGGTCATTCTCAGCGACATCGTGCATCCGCAGCAGCCCCAGGGTGTTGCCGAAAAGCTCCTGGCCTCGATCAGCCTGCCCCATGCCCTGGCGGGCCATGACCTTACGGTGACCGCGAGCATGGGTATCAGCCTTTATCCCGATGACGGCAGCGACCCGGTGATGCTGATCAAGAAAGCCGAGACCGCGATGCGCAACGTCAAGGACAACGGCCCCAACGATTTCAACTTTTTCATCGACGACATGAACCTGCGCGCCCGCCGCCAGCAGTCACTGGAAAGCGGCCTGCGCCTGGCCCTCAAGCGCGATGAGTTTGTTCTGCATTATCAACCCAAGGTGGACTTGCGTCGCGGCACCATCGTCGGTGCCGAGGCGCTGATACGCTGGCAACGCCCTGGCCACGGCTGGGTGTACCCCGACGATTTCATTCCGGTGGCCGAAGACTGCGGCCTGATCATTGCCCTCAGCCAGTGGGTGCTACGCCGGGCCTGTGCCCAGGCACGCGCATGGCAAGCGCAAGCCATGGCGCCACTGAGTGTTTCCGTGAACGTCTCGGCCATCGACTTTCGCCAGCGCGGCTTTGTCGACAACCTCGCCGAGGTCCTCAACGACAGCGGCCTCGAGCCATCGCTGCTCGAGCTGGAAATCACCGAAAGCGTGTTGATGCACAACGTCGATGCCACGGTCGTCACCCTGCAGGCGATCAAGCAACTGGGCGTGCGCCTGGCCATCGATGACTTTGGTACCGGTTACTCCAGCCTCAGCTACCTGCAGAAATTTCCCGTCGATGTGTTGAAGATCGACAAGTCCTTTGTCCGCGAGATGGGCAGCGACAACAACGATGCGCGGCTGGTCAGCAGCATCATCAGCCTGGGCAAGAACCTGAACCTGAACGTTATCGCCGAAGGGATCGAAACCGCCGAGCAACTGCGCCTTCTTAAAGCCCAGGACTGCGAGCAAGGCCAGGGCTACCTCTTCAGCAAACCGCTCGACCCTGTAGCGTTTTCCCGCTTGCTGCTCGCCGCCGGACAGCGCATCGAACCCCACGACTGAGAGCACATGGATGGCACACTTGCTCCCCTTGCTGGTATTGGCAACAACCCTTGGCAGCAGCGCCACGAGCCTGGCACAAAGCGTTGGCGGCCCACTCATGCCACTGCCGGTGCTACCGCAGGTGGCCGCCGAACGAGTCGAGTTGGGTCGCAAGCTGTTCTTCGATCCCCGTTTGTCGAGCAACAACGACTTGTCCTGCGCCAGTTGCCATCAACTCGACCACGGCGGCGCCGACCGTTTGCCGCACTCGCTCGGCGTCGATGGCAAACCCTTGCCGGTCAACACGCCCAGCGTGTTCAACGCCGCGCTGAATTTTCGCCAGTTCTGGGATGGCCGCGCGCAAACCCTGGAGCAGCAAGCGCACCTGGTGGTGCAAAGCCCGACTGAAATGGGCAGCGACTGGACGACAGTGGTGCAACGCATTGCCGCCGACCCGCAGTACCGCAGCAGCTTTGCCCAGGCCTACAGCGATGGCGTCAGCGAGCACAGCATCCAGAATGCCCTGGCCACCTTCCAGCGCACCTTGCTGACCCCCGGCTCGCGCTTCGACCGCTACCTGCAAGGCAACACCGAGATCCTCACAACCGAAGAAAAACACGGTTATCAGCGCTTTCAGGAGTACGGCTGCATCGCCTGCCACCAAGGGGTGAACATCGGCGGCAACATGTTCCAGAAGTTCGGTGTGCTGGGTGACTACTTCAAAGACCGCGGCAACCCGACCGAGGCAGACCTGGGCCGTTACAACGTCACTGGCGAGGAGGACGACCGGCATGTGTTCAAAGTGCCCAGCCTGCGCAATGTCGCGGTCACCGCACCGTACTTTCATGACGGCTCGGCGGCGACCCTGGAAGCGGCAGTCGATGTCATGTTCCGCTACCAGCTCGGGCGCACGCCAAGCGCCGAAGACAAGGCGCTGATTGTCCAGTTCCTCAAGACCCTGACCGGTGAATGGGAGGGCAAGCCATTATGAAACTGACCCACCGACGCGGTTTGCTCCTGCTGGGCGTCAGTGCGGCGCTGCTGGCCTCGGTCCTGGTGTACCTGTACTTCATGTCCAAGGCCGACGAAACACAAAACTACGCCCAGGCGCGCGACCTTGTCCGGCAGATCAAACAGTACAACTCCCAATGGGAAAACGAGATCCTCAAGGCGCGCATCACCATCAGCCACAACTATGATCCGCTGGTGTCGCCGCTGGTGGAGATGACGCGCTTGTGGCAAGCGTTCGAGACCGCAGAGGCCCTGCATGGCCAAAGCGACACACCCGCCTGGCGCACAGCCCATGCCGATTACCGGGATGCGCTGGCGCAGAAGTCCCGGCTGGTGGAGCAGTTCAAGTCGCATAACGCCGTGCTGCGCAATTCCCTGGCCTTCTTGCCGACCGCCGAAGATGGTATCCAGGCCCAGCTGGGGCAGCTTGCCGATGCCGACAAACTGCGCCTGCACAACATCGCCACCGACACCTACGACCTGATGCTCAGCAGCCTCGAATTCGCCCAGATGACCACCGACGACAAGGCCGCCGACATACTGGTCGGGCTGAACAAGCTGGCCATCAACAAAGACCGCCTGCCCATCGAGTTCCACGCCCCCATCGACATCCTCAGCAACCACATCGCCTTGATCCTTCGCGAGCAACCCAGGGTCAACCAGTTGCTTGAACAGATCGAGGCGGTGCCGGTGGCGGTACGCCTGGACGACATCACCTTGATGCTCGATCGCGACGAGCGCGCCGTGGCCCTGGTCGACCAGCAGTACCATTTCTACCTGCTGGTGTTCTCCACCCTGCTGGTCCTGCTGCTGATCTACATGGCCATACGCCTGATGCGCAGCTTTAGCGAGATCAACCGGGTCAACCGCGCCCTGCTCAGTGCCAACGACGAGCTTGAGCAACGGGTCGAGGAGCGCACCCGCCAGCTCAAGGACACTCAGAGCGAACTGCTCGATACCGCACGCCAGGCCGGCATGGCGGAAATCGCCACCAACGTTCTGCATAACGTCGGCAACGTGCTCAACAGCGTGAATATTTCCGCCGACCTGGTGACCCGAAAGCTGCGCACCAGCAAGGCCCTGGGCCTGGGCAAGGCCATGCAGCTGATCAATGAGCACCCCGACGACCTGGGGCGTTTCCTCAGTGAAGACGCCAAAGGCAAAATGCTCCCTGGCTACCTCAACCAGCTGGTCGAGGCGATCAGCCTTGAACAGAAGGAAATGGCCGACGAGCTGACCCAGTTGAGCAAGAGCGTCGATCACATCAAGGACATCGTCGCCACCCAGCAATCCTATGCCGGGGCCAGCACGTTGCTGGAGCCGCTGGAGGTCAGCACATTGCTCGAAGACGCCCTGCGCATGAACGCCGGCGCCCTCACCCGCCACCACGTCACGGTGCTCAAGGAATACGACGAGGTGCCGCGGATCATGGGGGACAAACACCGCCTGCTGCTGATTCTGATCAACCTGATCAGCAACGCCAAGTACGCCATGTCGGACGTATGCAACCACGCCCGCAACATGACCCTGGGGGTAAAACGGCTCGATGACGACACCCTGCAGATCAGCGTCACCGACGAAGGCGAAGGCATCGCCCCGGAAAACATCACGCGGATCTTTGCCCACGGTTTTACCACCCGTAAGGAAGGCCACGGCTTCGGCTTGCACAGCTGCGCCCTGGCCGCGGTGGAAATGAACGGCCATCTGCTTGCGTACAGCGACGGGCCTGGCAAGGGTGCGCGCTTCGTCCTGCAAATCCCGTTGATAATCGCCGAAGGTGAATCATGTCCGAGCCCTGCAACCGGCGCATCCTGCTGATCGATGACACGCCGGCGATCCATGACGATTTTCGCAAGATCCTGGCGCCGCAATCCGCCGTCAACGCCGACCTCGATGCCCTGGAAAGCGCCCTGTTCGGCGAAACGCCCAAGGCCGCCGCCACCGTGTTCGAACTCGATTCGGCCTACGGCGGCGAGGAAGGCCTGGGCAAACTGCTCGAGGCAGCGAGCCGTCAGCGCCCCTACGCCCTGGCCTTCGTCGACATGCGCATGCCCGATGGCTGGGATGGCGCGCAGACCATTGAAGCGCTGTGGCAGCACGACCCGTTGCTGCAGGTGGTGGTGTGCACGGCCTACTCGGACTATTCCTGGGATGAACTGCTCGACCGTCTGAACGGCCATGACCGCCTGCTGATCCTGAAGAAGCCGTTCGACAACATCGAAGTCTTGCAGATGGCCAACACCCTCACCACCAAATGGGAAATGACCGCCCGTGCCCAGTTGCAGATGAACGAACTGGAACAGCGCGTCGAGCAGCGCACCCTGGCCCTGACCCAGGCCAGCGCCGCCCTGCAGCGCGAGATCGACGAGCGCAAGCTGCTGGAAAGCCAGCTGGTGCAATCGGAAAAGCTCGCGTCGCTGGGCCAGTTGGCTGCAGGAGTCGCCCATGAGGTCAACAACCCGATCGGCTTCGTCTCGTCCAATCTAGGTGCACTGGACGAGTATTTCAGCCGCTTGCAGGGCATGCTCAAGGCCTACCGCGAGGCGGAAACGGCCATCGACCCGACAACACTCAGCGCGGACCTGGCAGAACTGCGCACCGAGATCGAACTGGACTACATCCTCGATGACATCCCGCTGCTGATCCGCGAGTCCAAGGACGGTATCAGCCGAGTCGGACGAATCGTCAAAGACCTCAAGGACTTCTCCAGGGTGGACTCGAACCATGACTGGCAATGGGCCAACCTGCAGCAGGGGATCGACTCGACCCTGAACATCGTTGCCAGCGAATTGAAGTACAAGGCCGATGTGATCAAAGACTATGGGGTAATGCCGGAGGTCGAGTGCCTGCCCTCGCAAATCAACCAGGTGATCATGAACCTGGTGGTCAACGCCGCCCAGGCCATAGGCCCAGAGCGCGGCACCATCACCTTGCGTACCGGCTGCGATGGCGAACAGGTGTGGATCGAAGTGGCCGACACCGGCAGTGGCATTGCCGCCGACAGCCTGCAAAAGATCTTCGACCCTTTCTACACCACCAAACCTGTGGGCCAGGGGACGGGGCTGGGCCTGTCGTTGTCGTACGGGATCATCAAGCGCCATCGAGGGGAAATCCGCGTGCACAGCGAGCTCGGTGCCGGCACTACATTCAGGATCGAGCTGCCAATACGTCAGGCGCGGGCGGCCTAGTTCTGCAGCACTGGCCTCATCGCGGGTCAAGCCCGCTCCTACGGTGGATCTGTGTACGCCGGACTTGTGGGCGCTGGCCTTGCCAGCGATCCAGCGCCAAGCGGTCGTAATCCAGACACCACCTGATGTGCTGGCTGTACCGGCCTCATCGCCGGCAAGGCCAGCTCCCACAGAGGTCGTAATCCAGACGCCATCTGATGTGCTGGCTGTACTGGCCCCATCGCTGGCAAGCCAGCTCCCACAGTGGATCTGTGTACACCGGACTTGTGGGAGCTGGCCTTGCCAGCGATCGAGCGCGCAGCGGTCGTAATCCAGACGCCACCTGATGTGCTGGCTGTACTGGCCCCATCGCTGGCAAGCCAGCTCCCACAGTGGATCTGCGTACGCCGGACTTGTGGGCGCTGGCCTTGCCAGCGATCGAGCGCGCAGCGGTCGTAATCCAGACACCACCTGATGTGCTGGCTGTACCGGCCCCATCGCTGGCAAGCCAGCTCCCACAGTGGATCTGTGTACGCCGGACTTGTGGGAGCTGGCCTTGCCCGGGATCGAGCGCGCAGCAGTCGTAATCCAGACACCACCTGATGTGCTGGCTGTACCGGCCCCATCGCTGGCAAGCCAGCTCCCACAGTGGATCTGTGTACGCCGGACTTGTGGGAGCGGGTCTTGCCCGCGATCGAGCGCGCAGCGGTCGTAATCCAGACGCCACCTGATGTGCTGGCTGTACCGGCCTCATAGCGCCCACAGGTCGCACATTTGCACGCCGTCAATGAAACGGGAAGATGTAGTTCATCCATGCCGCCATGCGCAGGAGAATCTTGCGCATCGTGGCAATATGCGGAAAGTGCTTGCTGTACAGCGCCGCCTGGCCGTAGGCACCGCCCGGCATCTGCTTGGCGTACTGGGCGAACGCCGGATCGTCGATCTCGATGATCACCGGCACGCGCCCGGGCGGGGGCGAACCGGTGTAGCTGACCAGGTTGCCGGAGGGCTGCACCTGACCTTCGCCAATCACCGCGATGACATTCTTGACCCTGCCGCGAAAGACCTTGCCCGGAATGCCGTCGAAGGCCACTTCCGCTTCATCGCCCGGCACCAGGCGCAACAAGCTGTTCTGGCGCATCCAGGCGGCGAAGTATTGGCCTTCGTCAGGGATGAACACCATTGACGGGCGCAGCGGCAAGGCACTGGCCATCATCCCCGCGCGCAGCGATACATGGGTGACATAGCCCTTGCTTGGCGCCCGTACCACGGTGCTGTCGAGTTCGAACTGGGCGTTGTCCAGTTGCGCCTGCAGGTCGTCGACCCGGGCGATGGCCGCTTCCTGCTCGCGGCGGGTACCGAAGTTGCGCTTGATCAGCTCGTTGATGCGGTACAGGTCGCCCCTGGCGGCGATGATCTGCGCCTTGAGCGAGCGCACACGGTGCTCGAACGGCGTCGGATCAATGCGAAACAACACATCGCCCTTCTCCAGCGGTTGGTTGCCTTTGACCGGCACCTCGATCACCTGGCCGGTCACCACCGGGATCACCGGCACCGAGACGAAATACGACCGCGCCACCTCCGAATACGGGTGGTTGTAGTTCATGGTGAAGATCAGGGCGCCAATCATGACGATGCCGCCGAGCACCGCAGTGGGCACCGTCCATTTGTTCAGCGGGATGCGAAACAGCTTGAAAATCGCCACACAGATCGCGGCGTAGGTGAGGATCAGCAACAGGTCCATGGCTCAGATGCCTTCGCCGGCATCGACAGTGGCGGATGTTCCCTCGAGGCGGTCGATGCGCTGCTGCAGCTCGACCACCTGCTGCTCCAGGCGCAGCACATGGCTTTGCGGCGACTTGCCGTCGCCAAACCCCCAGCCGCGATCTTCGCGATAGAGCATCGCCCAGATCCACAGGAATGGCCACAGCGCATGCAGGGTGAACAGGCTGACCCAGCCAGTGGCGTGGATCGCGTCCTGATGCGGGTGGTTGCGGTGCACGGCGATTTCATAAGGGATGTCGTGCAACACAATGATCCCGTAGAACAGCACCAGGCCGACAAAAATCAACAAACCCAAGGCGAAGTAATCAAGCATGATTGCTTACCAGCGCAGCGCTGTGAGAAGTGGCTTGAGTGTAGTTCACCCAACGCCTTGGCAACCGGCAGGTCACCCATACCGTTGGTCGTGCCACAGGGTCGGGGCGCGGCTCAAGGCGAACGACTCACGCAAGTGCCACAACGGCCATAGCAAGGCGGCGAAGACCGTCGTTGCGGCGACGGTCTTCGTGGCTTTCAGATCAAGGCTTGGCTTCATCCCCGCCGTGCGCAGCGGCCAGTGCCCGGGCTTTTTCCAGATGGGCCTGCAGGGTCGGCAGGGCCTGGGTGGCGAAGGCCTTGAGTTCAGCGTCCTTACCGTCCTTGGCGTAATCCTGGAACAGTTCGATGGCCGCTTCGTGGGCCTTGACCTGGTTGTTGGCATAGGCCTGGTCAAAGGACTTGGCGCCGCGCAGCTCGAGGATCATGGCCTTGGCCTTGTCGATCAGGTCGGCATCGGTGGAGACCTTTATGTCCTTGCTGGTGGCCAGCACCTTGAGCTTCTGGTTGGCCGCTCGATGATCCTTGACCATCATGTCGGCGAACGCCTTGACGTCACTGCTGGTGCCTTTCTCCTGGGCCAGCTTGCCCGCTTCAACCTCGGCCACGCCCTTGGCCGAGGCGTCTTCGACAAAGTCGTCGGCATCCTGGGCGGCATGGACGGCGCCGACAAGACTGAAGGCCAGTGCAAAGGCCCCGGTGCGCAAAAGTGTACTCATCATGAAAATCCTCGTCTGGGAGTGGTGCTTGGTGGTTTTTTGTGACCACTATCTGTTCTGAACCGCAGACAACGACAGAGGTTCCGGTTTTTCCAATGGAACTCACAAGTGCCGGTGGCTGCGTCCTGGACATTGAGCGACCGAACCCTATGAAGCCTGGCAAAGCGCACTTGCACGTCGGTATCTCGGGCTGGCGCTATGTCCCCGACAAGGCGCGGTTCGATGAGTTTCTCGCCCAACTGCCGCGCGCCGCTGCCCAGGCGTTGAAACTGGCGCACCTGCCCGCTTCACCACGCCAGCACCTGTGGGGAGCCTGCGGGGGAAAAAATCCGCAGCCCCGCGCCAGCGCCGACTATATTGACCTAGTCCCCGCCCGCAGCCAGAGCGCGCGCCATGCTGGATACCCATCAGCTGATCATCTGCGAACATTGCGACTGCGTGTACCAGAAGGCCAGCCTCGGCAAGCACCAGAAAGCCCTGTGTCAGTGCTGCGGCGCCGTGCTGCAGCGCTATAACGGCCTGAGCGTACAGCAGCGCCTGGCCTTGAGCGTCACTGCGCTGATCCTCTGGGTGTTCGCCAACTTCTACCCGATCATGAGCATCAGCCTCAAAGGCCTGCACAACAGCGCCACCCTGTGGGATTCGGTCAAGGCCCTGGCCACCGGGCCCATCACCTTCATCGCCCTGGTGGCGGCGATCTCGATCATCATCGCCCCGGTGTTCCAGTTGCTGTTGTTGATCTGGGTGCTCGGCTTTGCCCTGGCCGGCGGCCGCGCCCCGGGCTTCAGCCTGTGCATGCGCTGGCTGGAAACCCTGCGCCCGTGGAGCATGCTCGAGGTGTGCCTGCTCGGCGCCATGGTCGCGGTGTTCAAGCTGGCCGGCATGCTCGATGTGCTGCCGGGCATCGGCCTGCTGGCCCTGGCGGCCCTGAGCCTGCTGATATTGCGCATCGCCGGGCGCGATATCCGTGAACTCTGGGACCTGCTGCCATGAACCGCCCGCCGCGCGCCGCCGAACTCAACCTGGTGCTCTGCCACGCCTGCGGCATGGCCTGCGACAACAGCAACCAGCCGCACGAGTGCGAGCGCTGCGGTGCGCCGCTGCATGCGCACAAGCCCGATTCCCTGGCCCGTACCTGGGCCTACCTGATCGCCTCGCTGGTGCTCTACATCCCCGCCAACCTGCTGCCGGTGATGAACACCACGTTGTTCGGCAGCGGCGCCGACAGCACCATCATGAGCGGGGTCATGGAGTTCTGGGAGCACGGTGCCTGGGACATCGCCCTGATCATTTTCATTGCCAGCATCGCCGTGCCGGCGACCAAGTTCGTCGCCCTGGCCCTGCTGCTGATCACCGTGCAGCGCCAGAGCACCTGGGCGCAGACGCAACGGGCACGTCTGTACCGCTTCGTCGAGCTGATCGGCTACTGGTCGATGCTCGATGTGCTGGTGGTCGCCCTGGTGGCGGCGCTGGTCAAGTTCCAGGCCCTGGGCGACATCGCGCCACGCCCGGGCATTCTGTTTTTCGGCATGGTCGTGGTGCTGACCATGCTGGCGGCAATGAGTTTCGACCCTAGACTGATCTGGCAGCGCGACAAGGAGCAGGCCGATGACTGATACCCGCCAAGACAGCCCACAACCCGGCCAACCCGCGGTCAAGACCCGCCGTTTCAGCATCTCGCTGGTATGGATCGTGCCGCTGGTGGCCGTACTGGTGGGGTTGTCGCTGGTGGTGCACAACGTCATGCAGCAAGGCCCGACCATCGAGATCACCTTCAAGACCGGCCAGGGCCTGGAGGCCAACAAAACCGCGGTCAAGTACCGCAACGTGGTGATCGGCCAGGTCACCGCCGTGGAGCTGAGCAAGGACCAGAAGAACGTCACCGCCACGGTCAAGCTGGTCAAGCAGGCCGAAAACTTCACCCGTGAAGACGCCAAGTTCTGGGTGGTGCGCGCGCGCATCGGCGCCGGCGGCGTGTCGGGTATCGATACGTTGTTGTCCGGCGACTTCATCGGCGCTGACTCCGGCGAATCGAACACCCGCGCCAAGGCCTTCATCGGCCTCGAATCGCCACCGCCGATCACCTATGGCGAACCGGGCAAGCGCTTTTTCCTGCATGCCAGCGACCTTGGCTCGCTGGGCGTCGGCTCGCCGGTGTACTACCGCAAGATTCCGGTCGGCCAGGTAGTGGCCTACAGCCTCGACGAGAACGGCAAAGGGGTCAGTATCGAGGTGTTCATCAACGCGCCCAACGATGCCTTCGTCACCGACAACACCCGGTTCTGGAACGCCAGCGGTGTCGATGTCGAAGTCGGCGCCAACGGCTTTGCCTTTCGCACCGAGTCGCTGTCATCGGTGATCGTCGGCGGTATCGCCTTTCGCGCCCCGGACTACAGCCCCGACGATCAGGTGGCCGCCGAAGACCGCCAGTTCGAGCTGTTCGACGACCGCGCCCGGGCGCTCGCCCCGCCCCATGGCAAGGCACAGTACCTGAGCCTGCGCTTCGACCAGGCCCTGCGCGGCCTCAAGGTCGGTGCCCCGGTGGAATTCCTCGGGGTGGAAATCGGCTCGGTGGTTTCGGTGAACCTCGACTTCGACGTCGAAAAGCGCACCTTCCCGGTCAATGTCGGTATCGTCATCTACCCGCAACGCCTGGGCCGGGCCCACACCAAGCTGCTCAAGGCACTGAACCACGACCCCGACGACGAAAAGGCCGCCGCGCAATTGCTCGGCTCTTTCGTCGACAACGGCCTGCGCGCCCAGGCCCGCAGCGGCAACCTGCTCACCGGGCAACTGTACATCGCCCTGGATTTCGACCCCAAGGCGCCCAAGGTGGTGTTCGACCCCACAGCCCGGCCGATTACCATCCCCACCGTACCGGGTAGCCTGGAGCAACTGCAGGAGCAGTTCCAGGCCATGGTCGAAAAGCTCAACCGCCTGCCGCTCGAGCGCATCGCCAACAACCTCGACGCCAACCTGGTGGAATTGCGCAAAAGCTTGCAGCAGTTCAACAACCGCACCTTGCCGGGCGTCCAGGGCACCTTGCAGGAAGTCAGCAAGACCCTGCAGTCGGCCAACTCGACCCTGGCCGAGGACTCGCCGCAGCGCGAGCAACTGACCCAGACCCTCGACGAGCTGGGGCGCATGTCGCGCTCGCTGCGCGAGTTGGCCGATTACCTGGGACGCAATCCTGAATCGCTGCTGCGTGGCCGGCCCAAGGATGCACCCGCTGACTCGCTGAAACCTTCGTCGCGCAATTGACCGCAGGAGCACACCTATGGCGCATGCCTCCCCGTTTGCAGTGTTGAGCCTGGCGGTGTTGCTGGCCGCCTGCCGCAGCGACCCGATCCACTACCACACGCTGATCCCGCAGCAACCGGTGCCAGCCAGCAGCGTCGATATCCAGCTGGAGCAGGTCAGCGTGCCGCCCCAGGTCGATCGGCCACAGGTAGTGATTCGCCAGGGCAACAGCGGCCTGGCGATCCTCGAGACCGAATGGTGGGGCGCAAGCCTCGCCGACGAGTTGCGCAATGCCCTGGTCAACCAGTTCGTCAGCAGCACTGCCCAACCGCGCCAGGGCTTGCGCGTGGAGGTCCAGCGCTTTGACTCGGTGCCGGGGCAATACGCCCTGTTCGATGCCCGCTGGCGCTTGCGTGCCGGCAACGCGGTGCTGAACTGCCGCAGCGTGATCCAGACCCCGGCCGGCACCAGCATCGACGATCTGGTGCTGGCCCACCAACAGAACCTCAAACGCTTCACCGAGCTGGTCAGCCAGGCTGCCAGCGGCGGCGCCAGCCACTGCCCGGCGCTGCGCTGAAGACCGGACTGCCTGCCCGAGGACACGCTGATGGCCAACAATCACCCACTCCACCTGGGCACTGCCCGGGAACTGCTCGATGTATTGATCCGCGCCGGGCTGATCGCCGCCCTGGTGATGTTTTGCTTCGAGATCTTCCGACCGTTTCTCAGCCTGATGCTCTGGGCGGTGATCCTGGCGATCACCCTCTACCCCCTCAACCAGCGCCTGGGCGGCTGGCTTGGCGGGCGCCCGGGCTGGGCGGCGGTAGTGCTGGTGATCATTGGCCTGGCCTGCCTGATCGGGCCGTTGAGCCTGCTTGGTACTTCGGTGGCCGACACTGTGCAGCAGGGCATCCATGGTTTCGAGGACCAACACATCGAAATCCCGCCGCCGCCCGACAACGTGCGCGACTGGCCGCTGATCGGCGCGCCGCTGTACGGTATCTGGGCCCATGCCAGCAGCGACCTGAGCTGGGCGCTGTCGCAGGTGGCCCCGCACCTCAAGGGCGTGAGCAAGACCTTGCTGACCCAATTGGCCGGAATCGGCTCGGGCATCCTGGTGTTCGTGGTTGCCCTGGTGGTGGCCGGGGTCATCATGGCCAAGGGCGACAATGGCCAGCGCACGGCCGTGGCCATCGCCAAGCGCATTTCCGGGCCGCAGCGCGGCGAGCAACTGGCCGCGCTGTGCACCGCGACCATTCGCGCCGTGGCCCAGGGCGTGGTCGGCGTCGCCTTTGTGCAGATGCTGCTGGTTGGCATCGGCCTGGTGGTCATGGGCGTACCCGCGGCCGGCGTGCTGGCCCTGCTGGTACTGCTGCTGGGCATCACCCAACTGCCGGTACTGCTGGTTACCTTGCCGGTGGTGATCTACGTGTTTGCCCATGACGGGGTTGGCGTCAGCACGGTGATCTTCGCCATCTGGACCTTGCTCGCCGGGCTGTGCGACAACGTCCTCAAACCGTTGCTGCTGGGCCGCGGGGTTGCCGTGCCGATGCCGGTGGTGCTGATCGGGGCGCTTGGCGGCATGCTGACCAACGGCATCATCGGCCTGTTCATCGGCCCGGTGGTGCTGGCCGTGGGCTACGAGCTGTTCATGAGCTGGGTGGCGCAGCCGCTGGCCGCCGACAGCCCGGCCGAGGAGCCTGCACTGGAGCCGCCAGGCGCTTCGGGCAGCACCATGGACTAGACTTCAAGCACGGGGGCTGGCAACACAACGCTACCGGAGGTGCCCATGAGCCAGTACCAACGCCTATTCTTGATGGTCGGCTGCGACCTGCGCCACACCCCGGCACTGGAACGTGCCGCCGCCCTGGCGCACGCCACGGGCGCCGCCTTGCATATCTGCGCCTTTATCGACGAGGTCGATACCCTGGGCCTGATGAGCGGCGACGAGCAGCACCTGGACAAGCTGATGCAGGACAACCGCCAGTGGCTGGCCGATGAAGCCACCTTGCTGCATGAAAACGGCATCCGCGTCACCACCGACGTGATCCTGGCCCGGGAGGTGCTGCAAGCGGTACTGACCCAGGTGGCCGAAATCGGCCCGGACCTGCTGATCAAGGATGTACACCACGAAGCCCTGCTCAAGCGCCTGGTGGTGGCGCCGCTGGACTGGCAACTGCTGCGCGAGTGCCCGTGCCCGGTGCACCTGGTCACCGACGTGCATTGCCCGCTGCCGCGCATTGTTGTCGCCGCTGTCGACCCGACCCACCCCGAACACCCGCACAGCGACCTCAATGAAAGCGTGATCCAGGCCGCAGCCGACCTGGCTCGCCAATGCAGCGCCGAGTTGCACCTGTTGCATGTGTGCGACAGCGCCCACACCCACATGGCCGACTTCGGTGCTGGCACCGTGACCATGCCGGGCTTTGGCGATGATGTGCGCAAGTCGATTCACAAAGCCTTCGAGCGCTTGGCCGAGCGCCACGCGGTACCGGTTGAGCGCCAGCACTTTCTGTCGGCGCCTATTACTCGCAGCATCGCCGAGTTCGTCAGCCACAGCCGCGCCGACGTGCTGGTAATGGGCAATCACCCGCGCAAGCTGCTCGAACGCCTGACCGGCAGCACCACCGAGCACGTGCTGGAACAGCGCTTGTGCAACGTGCTGGCGATCCGCGGCGCGGCTTGAGCTTCAGTCGTACTCGGCTTCGGCGTGGTCGCCGAGCAAGCGGCGCTGGCGCGGCGTGGCGGCGGCCAGCACCGCCGGGTTGAACTGAAAGTGCAGGTAGGGCGAAAATTTTTGCGCGACCATGCGTCGGCCGTAGTGCACCTGCAGCATGTAACGGCTGCGCTCTGCGCTGCGGTTGTCGCTACCGGCGTGCCACAGCTCGCTGCGAAACACCAGGGCGTCGCCGGCCTGGCACAGCACCGGCTGCGGGGGACGGCCCTGCCAGCTGTGCTCATCCTTGCGTGGCGCGCGCCCTGCCCTGTGGCTCCCGGCAATCACCCGGGTCGGGCACAGGTCGGCGTCGATGTCATCCAGGTACAACTGCACGGTGCAGATCTGCATCGGCAGCTCAAAGGCCGGGTCGGCCATCAGCGCCGGGGCGGCCTCCATCATCAGGTAGTCCAGGTGCAACAGCATGCCCTGGTAACCCGGATGGCAGCGCCAGGCGGTCTGGCCGATGATATGGCAATCCTCACCCAACGCCCCCTCGGCCAGTTCGATCACCCCGGGCAGATCGAGGAACGCCAGCCACAGCGGGTCGCGGTTGAACACACACTTGTAGTGCTCGATCAGGCCGCCGCTGTAATCCCAGTGAAACGCTTTGAGCCGGTCGATGGCGTGACGCAGCAGGTTGACCTGCGCGCTGTCGAGCACGCCCGGCAACACCACGAAGCCGTCGCGGCTCAAGGCCTGCAGGTGCTGCGCGGTAGTGCGGTTCATCAGGGCCTCCACAAGGCCGAGGGTCAGCCTTGGCGCAACCAGTCGATAAAGCGCGCAAACAGCTCGGACTGGGAGTTTATCTCCAGTTTAAGGTAGAGGTTCTTGCGGTGCATGCGCACGGTTTCCGGGGAGATGCCCATTTCGCCGGCGGTGGACTTCACCGAGTGACCGCGCAGGATCATCTGCGCCACTTCGCGCTCGCGCTCGGTCAGCACCTGGCAGCCAAAGCTGTCGAAGGCCGCCTGGACGCTGCCCTGGCTATCCGCTTCGCGGGTTTGCGCAAGGCCGTGCTGGGCGAAGCGGCTGATCAGTTCACGCACCATCGGCTCCACCGCCTGCAGCAGGTGCAGTTGCTCAACGCTCAGGGGGCTGGCGCCGTAGCCCTGGAACAGGCTCAGGGAGATCTTGCTGTGTGGGTCGATGTCGACGATGTAGTAGCTGTCTTCGGTGCAGCCCGTGCCCAGGTAGTAGGTCTTGTAGTAGTCACTGTCGAAGAAGTGGTCCGGGGCGATCTCCTGCAGGTGGTAAAAGCCTTGCGCCAGGCCCTTCTCCACCGCCAGGCAGAACGGGTCGAGCAGGTAACCGGCGGTGAAGTAGCGGTTGAGGATCGCATCGCGGTAACGCTCGGGGATGCCTTGCTGGTAGAGCAGCTGCGGCGGCTGGCCCTGGCGTTCGAGGCTGATCATCATCGACTCGACCGCCACCAACTGGCTCAGGGCGGCAGCGAGGGTTGCCAGGGCGTCCGTCTCGTGACTGCGGGCAAAGGCGTGCTGCAGCGCTGCATGCCATTGCTGCAGGGCAGAGAAAGACAGGCAGATCGGGGTGTCGGCGGTGGCTCGGCTCATGCCCGGCAGTCTAGGCTCCCACAGCGGGTTTGTGTAGCCGGACCTGTGGGAGCGGGCTCGACCCGCGATCGAGCGCGAAGCGGTCGTAGTCCAGCCAACACTTGATGCATTGAATGGACTAGCCTCATCGCGGGTCAAGCCCGCTCCCACAGGCCTTCACTGACCAGTTCTTCTGCCGTTTCGACAATGCACTGGCGCAAGGTCTCAACGATCTCGTCCACCTGGGCATGGGTGATGATCAGCGGCGGCGACATCACGTTCAGGTGCATGATCGGCCGTACCAGCAAGCCCTTGGCCTGGGCCCGGCGGTGGATGCGCTCGCCGATGTTGACCTCATCGGCAAACAGCGCCTTGCTGCGCTTGTCGGCAACGAATTCGACACAGGCCATCAGCTTCATGCAGCGCACCTCGCCCACCAGCGGCAGCCCGGCCAGGCTCTGCAGGCGCTGCTCCAGGTAGCCGCCGACCTCATCGACATGGGCCAGCAGGTTCTCCCGCTCGATGATCTCGATGTTTTTCAACGCCGCGGTGCAGCAAACAGGGTGGCCGCTGTAGGTAAAACCGTGGGTAAAGCAGCGGCCCTTGCCCGGCTCGGCGATGACCTTCCAGATGCGCTCGGAGAAGATGCACGCGCCCAGCGGCAAATAGGCCGAGGTCAGGCCCTTGGCGGTGGTGATGATGTCCGGCTGCACGCCGAACAGCGCCTGCGAGGCAAAAAACTTGCCCAGGCGGCCAAAGGACGTCACCACCTCGTCGGCAACGAAGAGGATGTCGTAGGTCTGGCACACCTGCCACATGCGCAGGAAGTAGTCCTTGGGCGGGATGATCACCCCGCCCGAGCCCATGATCGGCTCGGCAAAGAACGCCGCGACATTGTCGGCGCCCAAGGACAGGATCTTGTCTTCGAACTCGGCCACCAGAAAGTCGAGAAACGCCGCCCCGTCCATGCCATCCGGTGCCCGGTACGGGTTGGGGTTGGAGACGTGGTGGATCAACTCATGGCCATAGTCGAACTCGGGCACGCGGTCGGCGGCCTTGTTGCCGATCGACATGGTCAGGCAAGTGGAGCCGTGATAGGCGTTGTAGCGGGCGATCACGTGCTTTTTGTGCGGCTTGGCGCGGCAGTTCTGGTAGTACTGGATCAGCCGGTAGGCGGTATCGACCGCCGTCGAGCCGCCGGTGGTGAGGAACACATGATCGAGATCGCCCGGCGCGAGGCTGGCGAGCTTTGCGCACAGTTCGATGGCGACGTTGTTGGCCATGTCCGAGAACGGGTTGGAATAGGCCAACTGGCGCACCTGGTCGGCGATGGCCAGGGCCATCTCTTCACGGCCCAGGCCGATGTTGGTGCACCACATGCCGCCGACGGCATCAAGCAAGCGCTGGCCATCGGTGTCGTAGATATAGGCGCCCTGGCCTTCGACGATGTTCAGCGCACCGTGTTCGGCGTGCTCATCGAACACGTGGTAACCGTGCATGTAGTGGGCTTTGTCGGCCGCCACCAGGCAATCATTGGCGGCGGGTGCTGAAAAGGTTTTGTTTGGGGTGGCCATGGCAGTGTCCTTGGCGAGGGGAAAATGGCAATCAGCTACCGGTCTTGACCGTGCTCCAGACCCGGGTAATGGCGCGCATGTCCTTGCCGCTCTGGGTCTTCTGCGCGAACAGGCGCTGGCGGGTGGCGGCGTCCGGGTAGATCGCCGGGTCGTCACGAATCTCGGCCTGCACCAGCGCCGTGGCGGCGGCGTTGCTGTTGGCGTAATGGATGTAGTTGGTGACCTTGGCGATGTTCTGCGGCTGCAGCAAAAACTCGATGAAGCGATGGGCGTTGGCCGCGTGCGGCGCGTCGCTGGGCAGGTACAAGTTGTCGAACCAGATCAGCGAGCCTTCCTGGGGGATGAAGAACGCCAGCTTGATGGGCTTGTTCGCCTCCTCTGCCCGCGCCTGTGCGGTGGCGTAGTCGCCGGACCAGGTCAGGGCCAGGCAGGTATCGCCATTGGGCAGGCTGGTCAGGTAATTGACCGAGTCGAATTTCTTGATGAATGGCCGCACGCCGAGCAGCAGCGCCTGGGCGGCTTCAAGGTCATCGGCTGTGGCGCTGTTGGGGTCGCGCCCCAGGTACTTGAGGGCCAGCGGGATCACTTCGCTGGGCGCGTCCATCAGGGTCACGCCGCAGTCGGCAAAGCGCGAGACAATCTTGGGGTCAAAGAGCATGGCCAGCGAACCGATGGGCGCGTCGGGCATGCGTGCCTTGATCTTGTCGACGTTGTAGGTCACCCCGGAACTGCCCCAGGTGTAGGGCGCCGAGTAGGCAAGGCCCGGGTCGTAGCCTTGCAGGTTGCTCACGACCTGCGGGTCGAGATTGCTCCAGCTTGGCAGCTGCGTTTTGTCCAGCGGCTGGAACACCTGCGCCTTGATCAGCGGCGGTACCAGGGAGGCGTTGAGTACCACCAGGTCGTAGCCCGAGCGCCCGGTCAGCAGTTTGGTCTGCACCGTTTCGTAGCCGTCGAAGGTGTCGTAGATCACCTTGATGCCGGTGGCTGTTTCAAAGTCGGCGAGGGTCGTTTCGCCGATGTAATCCGTCCAGTTGTACAGCCTGAGTGTGTTGGCCGCCTCTCCCTCGGCGGCGAGCGCCGCCGTTGCCAGGGGCGCGAGCAACAGACTGGAAATCACCTTCAGTGTCTTTCGCATAGCCACTCCGTCGTGTCACCAGGATCTGCTCGGTGTGAGCCGACGGGGTTACTATCGAGGGAGCCGGTAATGGGGACCATACCCCGAATGGGTAGGTGCGCAGCATTTACCTTGCGGCCAATCGCCGGCAAGGCCGGCGATGAGGCCGCTACAGCCACCCTCAAGCCAATGGATACAGTTGCTCATCAAACTGCGCCAAGCGCGGAAACTCCAGCGGCTGGTCATCGGACAAATGCGCCAGGCGCTGCCGGTAGCTACGCAAGAAGTCCTTGCGCGCCTCATCGCTGATATATGGCACATGCCAGGCCACAAACGGCTCCAGCACCTCGAAGCCAACGTACGCCAGGGTGCCGCGCAAAATCGGCCGCAGCATGTCTTGCAGCGGCCCGTGAATCGCCCCGTCGCCAAACATGTGCTCGCGCCCGCCCAGGGTCACGGTCACCAGCGCCTTCTTGCCCACCAACCCGCCCTGGTCGTAAAAGCGTTTGCCGCCATAGCACACCCCCGAGACCAGCACCCGGTCGATCCAGCCCTTGAGCATGGCCGGTGCCGAGAACCAGAAGATCGGGAAGTTGAGCACCAGCAGGTCGGCCCACAACAGCTTGTCCAGCTCCTGCTGGATGTCGGCGGCAATCGATTGGCTCTTGACCCCCAGGCGCTGCTCCAGGGCATACACCAGGTAATCGGGGTTCTCGCGGCTGACGAAGTCATCGGCGCTGGCCACCGGGTTCCAGTTCATCGCGTACAGGTCGCTGACCTGCACCTGATGGCCCTGGGCGGTGAAGGTTTCGATAGCCTGGTCACGCAAGGCGGCGGTAAAGGATTGCGGCTCGGGGTGAGCGTGAACGATCAGTACATTCATGGGGAGTCCTTAAACGGTGTGCACAGCAATACGGGACGCCTTCAGGCTCATCAGCACTGAATCGCTTTAACTTCGACGAACTCGGCCAGGCCTTCCTCGCCCCACTCGCGGCCGTTGCCCGACTGTTTGTAGCCGCCAAACGGCGCCTGGTAATTGAACCCCGCGCCATTGACGAAGCACTGCCCGGCCCGCAATTGCCGGCCCAGTTGCAGGGCCCGCTCGCGGTCCGCCGCCCACACCGCGCTGGACAAACCGAAGGGTGAGTCGTTGGCCAGGGCAAGCGCCTGGGCTTCATCGGCATAGGGGATCAGGCACAGCACCGGGCCGAAGATCTCTTCCTGGGCAATGCGCATGCGGTTATCGACGTCGGCGAACAGCGTCGGCGCCACATAGAAGCCGCGCTCAAAGCCCGGCCCCGTGTCACCGCCACACAGCAGCCGTGCGCCCTCCTCCTGGCCGATGCGGATGTAGTCCAGCACGGTACGCCGCTGCGCCGCCGAACACATGGGTCCGAGGAAGCTGTTCGGGTCTTGCGGGTCGCCCATGACCAGCTTGCGGGTTTCATCCAGGGCGATTGCCACGGCCTCTTCATAGCGGCTGGCCGGCAACAGCATGCGAGTCAGGGCCGTGCAGGTCTGCCCGGAGTTGATCATCACGTCCTGCACGCCATAACGCACCGCGGCGTCGAGGTCGGCGTCGGCGGTGATCAGCAGCGGCGACTTGCCGCCCAGTTCCAGGCACACGCGCTTGACCGTCGGCGCCGCGGCTTGGGCCACGCGCACGCCGGCGCCGGTGGAGCCAGTGAACGAGACCATGTCCACCTGCGGGTGGCGAGCCAATGCCTCACCGACCTTGGCCCCCGGCCCGCTGACCAGGTTGAACACCCCGGCCGGCAAGCCAATGGCCTCGATCATTTCGGCCAGCAAAAACGCGTGCAGCGGGGTTTCCTGGCTCGGTTTGACCACCACCGTGCAACCGGCGGCCAACGCCGGGGCCAGTTTGCCGATCAACTGGTGCAGGGGGTAGTTCCAGGGGTTGATGAAGGCGCAGACACCGACCGCCTCGCGCACCACCCGCGAGTTGCCGACTTCACGCACCTCGTCCATCAGCCCGGCCAGTTCAATGTACTGCTCAAGGCCGACAATCGGCCCATCGACCTGCACCGCCCGGCACCACTGCACCGGCATGCCCAGCTCGCGGGTGATGACGGCCGCCATCTCATCGGCGCGGGCCTTGAGCTGTTCGGCCAGGGCGCGAATGTAGCCGGCGCGCACGCTCGACGGGGTTTGCGACCAGCGGCCGAATGCGTGGCGAGCCGCTGCCACCGCCCGGTTGACGTCTTGCTCGTCGCCCAGCGGCACCCGGCCTGCCACTGCTTCGGTGGCCGGGTTGATCACCTCGGCCAGGCCCTGGCCCGACGGCACCTGCCAGCTGCCATCGATAAACAGCCGCGAATAGTCACGCATGGGTTTTGCCCTCCATCAGCTCGGCGGCGCAACGGGCAATGCGCTGGCAAGCCTCGCGCAGCGGTTCGGCGCCGAGCACCAGGCCCAGGCGGATATGCCCGGCGGCGCTGGGGCCGAAGGCTTCACCAGCGAGCACCGACACGCCATGGTGATCGAGCAGGCGATTCGAGAACGCCTGGGCGCTGAGGCCGGTTTCACGGATATCGACCATCACGAACATGCCGCCATCGGGCTTGAGCGCACGCAGGCCCGGGCAGTCGGCCAGGCACTCACAGACCAGGTCGCGGCGCTGGCGGTAGGCTTCGCGCATGGCTGCCAGCTCCGGCAATTGCTGCTCCAGCGCTACTACCGCCGCATCCTGGATGAAATCCGGCGAGCCATAGAGCATGCACAGTGCCAGGTTCTCCAGGTGCGTGGCCAGCGCTGGCGAGCCCACTACCCAGCCGACCCGCCAGCCAGTCATGGCATGGGACTTGGACAGGCTGTTGAGGGTCGCCGTGCGCTCGGCCATGCCCGGCAGGCTGCCGGGGCTGATGTGTTCGCCGTCGTACAGCAGCTCGCTGTAGACCTCATCGCAGATCATCCACAGGTCATGGGCAATGCACAACTCGGCCAGCGCCTCCCAGGTACTGCGCGGCAGGCTGGCGCCGGAGGGGTTGTGCGGGCTGTTCAGGGCCAGGGCACGGGTCTTGGGGGTGATGCGCGCGGCGACATCTTCGGCCTGCACCCGGAAGCCGTGCTCCGGGCGCACCGGGACCGGGATCACCGTGGCGCCACAGGCGCCGAACACCGCTTCATAGGTGACGTACATGGGCTCGGCGACGATCACTTCATCGCCAGGGTTGAGCACGCACTGGGCCACGCAGAACAGCGCGCACTGTGCCCCGGCCAGCACCGTCACCTGATCGGCGCCGGTCGGCTGGCCGCTGCGCTGCTGATGGCGGCGGGCAATGGCCTGGCGCAGGGCCAGCTTGCCGCGCACGTCGGCATAATGGGTGTGGCCGTTGTGCAGGCTGTCGATGGCGGCCTGGACGATCGGCGCCGGGGTGTCGAAATCCGGATCGCCAACCGACAGCAGCAGCACGTCTTCGCCTTTGTCCAGCAGTTCCAGGGCGCGGTAATGGATGTCCCAGGCGGCGGCGCCGTCACCGGCGATACGTTGGGTCAGATCGGAAAAGCGCATGGCAGTCTCCCAAAAAAGCGGTTGAAGTTCAGCGCGCGCAAGCGTGCTTGAGCTCGATCAGGGTTACGCCGTTGCGGGCAAAGCCGCTGCGCAGTTCCCGTTGCAGGTCATCCAGGTTTTGCGGCTGCGCCACGCTGCAACCAAAGGCCCGGGCCAGGCCGATGAAGTCCGGGTTGCGCGGCAGCACGCCGATCGGTTCGATATCCAAACCGAGCATGTCGTCGCGAATCTGTCCCAGGGCATCGTTGTTCCATAGCAGTACCACAAGCGGGCGCTCCAGCTCTTCGACCGCGGTGGCCAGTTCCTGGGCGGTGTAGAGGAAGCCGCCATCGCCGACCAGCACCAGGCCCGGGCGGTCCTCTGTGGCGAACATGCCGCCGATACCGGCGGGCAAGCCGTAACCGAGGGTGCCGTAACCGGTCGGGTGCAGCCAGCTGCGCGGGGCCCGGCTGGCATAGACATAGTTGCCGGTATAGGCCAGCTGGGTCATGTCGGTGCTGATGAACGCATTGGCCGGCAGCTCGGCCGCGACCCGGTCAAGGATCGCCTGGTGGATCGCCTGCAGCGGGCCGTGGCTGGCCTTGACCGCCTGGCGCAGGCTGGCGACGGCATCCATGGCGGCGCCAGCATCGCGCGGCGCGTGCGGCAAACGCTCGAGCAAGGCGGCGACGGTTTGCCGGGCATCGCCTTGCAAAGCCACCGCGCAGGGGTAGAAGTCGTTGAACTTGCGCGGATCGATATCCACCCGCAGCAACTCGCCGTTGAGCTGCAGCCGTTCACGCCAGAAATCGGTGTCGGCCATTTCAGTGCCGACCGCGAGGATCACATCGGCCTCGGCGATCAGTTGCCAGCCCGGCGCCACGCACAAGGACGAACCGGCATTGAGCGGCGCATCCGGTGGCAGCAGACCTTTACCGGCAACGCTGGTGAACAGCGGCGCGGCCAGGCGGGTGCTCAGCTGTTGCAGCTCCTGCGCAGCGGCCAGGGCGCCGCCACCGGCGATGATCATCGGCCGCCTGGCACCTGCCAGTTTGCCGGCAGCCTGATCCAGCACGCTGCTGGCCGGCACGCCCCGGCCCGGGCGGCGCACCACTTCAGTGCTCCAGTCGCGGGCGACCGGTACGGCCAGCACATCCAGCGGCACCGAGATATGCACCGGGCGCGGGCGTTCGCTGTCGAACACCGCGTAGGCACGGGCGATCAGTTCAGGCAGGTCCTCGGCGCTCAGGGCCACGGCGGAAAACGCCGTGATCGGCGCGGTCATGGCGCGCTGGTCCTGGGTTTCGTGCAGGCAGCCCCAGCCTTTGCCCAGGCTCGCGGTATGGTTGACGCTGGAAATCACCAGCATCGGGATCGAGTCGGCATAGGCCTGGCCGATGGCGGTGGCGGCGTTGGTGACGCCGGGGCCGGTGATGACGAAGCACACCCCAGGCTTGCCGCTGACCCGCGCATAACCGTCGGCCATGAAGCCTGCGCCCTGTTCATGGCGGGTCAGCACGTGGCGGATGCCGCTGCCGGGCAGGCCACGGTACAACTCCAGGGTGTGCACCCCGGGAATGCCGAACACGGTATCGACGCCGTAGTTGGCCAACAGGCGCACCAGGGCCTGGCCACCGGTCAATGGGCTGTTGTGCATGTTCATCTCCTTATACCTGGCCGAGGCGAATCAACGCATCGACCGCGGTGGTGCCCTGGGCACTGACCATTAATGGGTTCACATCCAGTTCCAGCAATTGCGCGGCGTTTTCGCAGGCGTAGTCGGCGACCGCACGGATCGCTGCCACCAGCGCCTCCAGGTCAGCCGCTTGGCGGCCGCGAAAGCCCTGGAGCAAGGCGGCGCTGCGCAGGCCGAGCACGGCCTTGCGGATGGCGCCGTCGGTGGTCGGCAGCAACAGGCTCTTGCTGTCCTTGAGCAGCTCGACGAGGATGCCGCCGGCACCGATCACCAGGGCCAGGCCGAAGTCGTTCTCGCGCTTGATACCGACGATCAGCTCGGCCAGCGGCGCGCTGGCCATGGGTTCGAGCAGCACCTGGTCGAACGCTACACCGGGCGCATAGGCCGCAATCCGCGTACGCATCTGTTCCAGCGCCGCGCCCAGGGCCTGGGCGTCGCGCAGGTTGAGGGCGACGGCACCGGCTTCGGTCTTGTGCGGCAGTTGCGCACTGACCGCCTTGAGCACCAGCGGGTAGCCAACGCTTTCAGCATCCTTGAGTGCCTGTTCCGGGGTGCTCAACACGCCCGTGGGCACCGGCAGGCCGAACGCCTGCAAGGCTTGCTTGGATTGCCACTCGTTGAGCAGTGTGCCCTCGCCCTGCAGCGCCTGCGGGCACAGCGGCGGCAACGCCGACTCGCCCAGCGCCAGCAGCGCCTGGCGTTTGCCCTGGTAAGCGGCAATCCGCCCCCAGGCCGCCAGGCCGTCCTCGACGCCCTGCAACGCGGCGATGCCATGGGCATGCAGGCGCTCGCGGGCAACGGCCGGCAGCAGTTCAGGCAAGGCCGAGGTGACAAAACCGCTCTTGCCATGACGCTTGAGCGCCGCGCAGTACAGCTCCAGCAGCAGGTCACACTCCTTGCGCTCGCCGGTAAACTCGGCCGGGTAGTCGAGCACCAGCATGGCGGCATCGGCCTCGGTGCGCAGGGCGCTGTCGAGCATGCGCTCAAGCGCGGCGGCATCGCCCCAGATCGCCGTGGTGAAGTCCAGCGGGTTGACCAGGTTGGCATAGGTTGGCAGCACCTGGGCCAGCTCGCGGACCTGGCCGTCTTCCAGCTTCGGCAGGCTCAGATCGTTGCGTTCGGCATAGTCGGCGATCAGCCCGGCATCGCCACCGGAGCAAGCCAGGGCGATCAGGCTGCCGCCCTTGGGCAAGTGGCCGCAGGCAGCGGCCTTGAGGGTTTCGACAAAGCTCACCGGGCCGCTGACGCGGATCACCCCCAGGCGCTCGAACAGGCTGTCGTACAGCGCATCGGAGCCGGACAGCGAGCTGGTGTGGCTCAGCGCCAGTTCCGCACCGATTTGCGACACCCCGGTTTTCAGGGCGATGATCGGGATACCCAGCTGCAGCGCCTTGTGCGCGGCGCGGGCAAAGCCCGGCACGTTCTTCAGGCCTTCCAGGTGCAGGCCGATGGCAGTCACCCGCGGCTCATCGAGCAGCGCGTCCATCAGTTCGGCGATGCCGATCTGCGCCTGGTTGCCCACCGAGGCCATGTAGGCCACCGGCAGCGAGCGGTCGCTCATGGACAGGTTGTAGGCAAAGTTGCCGCTCTGGGTCAGCACCGCCACGCCCTTCTCCACCGCCTTGCCGCCATGGGCCACCGGCCACAGCGCCGAGCTGTGCAGGTAGTCGAGCAGGCCATAGCAGTTGGGGCCCAGCAGCGCCATGTGGCCGGCAGCCTTGAGCAGTTGCTGCTGCAGGGCCAGGCCTTCGGCGCCGGTTTCGGCAAAGCCCGAGGCGTAGCAGATCGCTCCGCCGGCACCCTTGGCGGCCAGCTCGGCCACGCAGGTCAGGGTCAGCTCGCGGTTGGTGGCGATAAATACCGCATCCGGCGCACAGGGCAGCTCGGCGACGCTGCGCACGCACGGCACGCCGTCGAGGCTGTCGTGCTGCGGGTTGACCAGCCACATCGGCCCTTGGTAACCGCCCTCGGCGCAGCGTTTGAGCGCCCGGGCCATGCTGCGCCCGCCGACGAACGCCAGGTGACGCGGGGCGAGCAGACGTTTGAGATTGTCTCGTAACATGAGCAGGCTCCTGATCAGCGCAACAGCGGGCGCAGCAGTTCACGGGAAATGATGTGCCGCTGGATCTCCGAGGTGCCCTCCCAGACCCGCTCAATGCGCGCATTGCGCCAGATCCGCTCGACCGGGCCTTCATCCATCAGGCCCATGCCGCCGTAGATCTGCACCGCCTCGTCGGCAACCTTGCCGAGCACTTCACTGGCAAACAGCTTGGCCATGCCGGCCTCGCCATCGGTCATCGTGCCCTGGTCCATCTTCCAGGCCGTGTGCAGGGTCAACAGCTCGGCGGCGCGAATCTGCGTGGCCATGTCGGCGAGCTTGAACGAGATACCCTGGTAAGTGCCGATCGGCTGGCCGAACTGCTTGCGGTCGGCCGCCCACTGCAGCGACACGTCAAGGGCGCGCTGGGCCTGGCCAACACAGTTAGCGGCGACCATCACCCGCCCGGCGGTGAGCCAGGCGTTGGCCACTTCCCAACCCTTGCCGACTTCACCCAGCACTTTGCTGGCCGGCACCGTGCAGTCATCGAAGAACAGCTCGAAGGTGTGATAACCGCGGTTGCTCACGCACTTGGGCCCGCGGCGGATGGTCATGCCCGGGGTGCCGCGGTCGACCAGAAAGGCGGTCACCGCGTTGCGCGTCTTGCCGTTGTGCTCGTAGGTGTCGGTGACGGCAAAGACGATGGCGAAATCGGCATGCCCGGCATGGCTGATGAAGTGCTTGCTGCCGTTGAGCACAAAGTTGTCACCCTCGCGCACGGCGCGGGTCTTGATCGCATTGGCATCGGAGCCGGCGCCCGGCTCGGTAAGGGCAAAGCAGTCGGTCTTCTCGCCCTGGATGCACGGCAGCAGGTAATCGTTGATCTGTTCGTCCTTGCAGGCCATGAGGATCTTCGACGGCCGCGCGACAAACACATGCAGGGCCCACGACACCTTCGACAGCTCGCGCTCGATCAGCGCCTGGGACAGGTAATCGAGGCCGCCGCCGCCGACTTCCTCGGGCATGTTGAAGGCATAGAAGCCAGCGGCGATGGCCTTGCCGCGGATCTGTGCGGCAAGCTCCGGCGAGACTTCGTCGGCGCGGTCGACGGCCTCCTCATGGGGCAGTAACTCCTTGGCGACAAAACTGCGTACCGCTTCCACCAACATTTGTTGTTCTTGGGTCAGTTGGAAATTCATGAGTCGATCCTGAAGAAGTGCGTGTAAGTATTTATTTACCAACGAATTTAGCTGCACGTTTTTCGACAGCGGCGCGCAACGCTTCGGCGCCATCCTCGCTACGCCCGCACAGCAGCCCGGCGGCAAGCTCGGCCTGTAGCTGCTCGCCCAGGGTGCGCTGGGCGCCGTCGCGAATCAGCCGTTTGGTCTGGGCGAAGGCGAAGGTCGGGCCCTTGGCCAGGCGCCCGGCCAGCTCGGCCGTCACCGCCAGCAACTGCTCATCGGCGCACACCTCGCCCACCAGCCCGGCCGCCAGGGCGCGCTCGGCCCCCCACAGCTCATCGAGAAACAGCAGGCGTTTGGCCTGTTCGCTGCCGATCAGCCGTGGCAGGTGCCAGCTGGCGCCGGCATCCGGGCTGTAGGCCATGCTGGTGTAGCCGGCCTTGAACCGCGCCGAGGCGGCGGCCACGCGCAGGTCGCAGCACAGGGTCAGGTCCATGCCGGCGCCGACGGCAGTGCCGTTGATGGCGGCGATGGTCGGTTTGTCGAGGCTGTGCAGGCGCTGCATCAGGGCGTGGGCGGTTTCGGTCCAGCCGTAGCTCTCCAGGGCGCCGCGGGCTTCGGCTTCGGCCCACTCGGCAAGGTCGGCGCCTGCGCAAAAGCTGCGGCCGGTGCCGGTCAAGACCACCACGCGCACCGCCGGGTCGGCGTTATGGGCATCGAGCAAGGCATGCAGGTTTTTCAGGCTGGGGATGTCCAGCGCGTTGCGCTGATCCGGACGGTTGAGGGTGATCCAGGCAATGCCGGCTTCGACCTGGCTGAGCAGCGACGCAGGAGGGGTCATGGGTGGCCTCGAATTATTAGGGGTGGGGCGTGAGGCCATACTAAACGAGTGTTCAACAAGCGAAAAGAGTGCGACCAATCTTAATGTAAAAACCTAAAAAGTACCTATAACACTTTGTTTATAAATGATTAATAGTAATATTCACCTATTACTTACCCTATACTTGTTACAACTTCGAACAACTCGCTACAGGCAAAAAAGGCCGCCTCAATGGGCGGCCTTCACCAGCACGCGCTGGCTTAAATCAAGTAAACCTCATAATTTTACTAAACGACCCCCATACACCGTCGAATACTCCAAAGGTGATGACAACCTCTTCAGCTCGAGTATGGGTAACGTCAAATTCGCAACATAGGCCGTACTGCCCGGTGCCCGTCCCCGTTTGATACAGCGGCATTACCACAGTGGATCCGGGATGCCCGATAATCCTGGCTCCCCCCGAGACTGTGACGGTGACAAAACGTCTATGGGTGTCCGGACGATTAGGGTAGGCAAATTTAGAAAAAAAGACCCGATTCGAGCTTCGACCGTCGGCTCTTGCCCCATTAGCCGAGCCCCCAGAGGCTTGGAGATAGGAGTTACTTATGTCTGGGGGCATTTTATCTCGGAAGTGCAACTGCGCGGTGACCGCAACGCCCCCATGGGGCACGGCGGTAAATGTCGTGCTGGTAGCACCGTGAATACCAACCTTTTCATGCCATTCGCCATACCCGTCCAAGGTGACATCTTTCTGGATTGCGCCGCCAACAAAACCCGCTGGAGGATTGACACGCAGTGTCACTCGCTGTCCCGGTGTTCCCAAGACCGTTACACCATTTGATTCGGGGCCCTTTTCAAAAACAAAGGGCACCATATTACGGGTATAGCCTCCGTTAGAGACCGCCAGCGCCGCCGTACTGCGCACCCGCATCTCATAAGCAATCACCGGCGCTTCGATGTTTTCCACGCGCAAGTGGATGTTCAAACGCGAACGGTCAGAGAGCTTTTCAAGGTCCGAGCGCGAAATCGGGCGAGTAATGCCGCCCGTCACCTCAGCCGGAGACACCGGATGCGCTACAAGCAGCGGTAGCGTCCAGTCTCCTCCACTTTGAAGTTTGCCTTCAAGCGTCACCCAGACCTGCTGACCTGCAACAATCCCCTGCCAGCGATCAATCCTCAAGGTGGCGTTACCGGAGAAGGCGGCCAGTTCCAGCACTTGGCCCCTCGCCTCGAGAATTTTAGGATCGGTCAGGCTGATCTGCACCTGAAGGATCTGGTACTCGCGCACCGGGAACCTGATAGCTTGCGATTCTTCGGCATCCTCACGCAGCGCCACCGCCATCTCCAGGGTGATCCGGCTCTGATGGGCGAATGCCTGCAAATCGGCCCGGTTCAGCGTAGCGCGTACACCCAGGTTGACCTCCCCTGCGGACACCCGTTGCCCTTCAGCCAGGACGATAGTCTTGGCATTACCTTGTGCATCGGTTCCACGGCAACGAAACCAGTAACGCTGACGCTCGTTGATCCCGTTCCATTTCGCCACCGTCGCCAGCGCATCGCCCTGAAAACTCAGCAAATCGAGCACATCGCCATTGGCCTCTTCGATTCGTGGCCGTGGCGGGTTGCTCAGCACCGGGCCGATGCCCAGGTGCAGGAAGTCCGAATAGCGCCGGCGTTCCGCAGGCTCGCTAACATAGTAGCGGATACGCACCTCGTGCCCCAGGCTGGGCACGATATCCTCCTCGTAGACGGAAAACGCCACATCATCGGCAACTTGCACCGGGAAGAAGTCGATGATGTCCGCCCCCGCGACCGGGCTCAGCCACTCCATCCACACTGTCTGCCCAGGGGCCATACCTTCGTACAGGGGAGCCTCGACGGTAGCCACGACGATGCCGATCGGGTCGAGGGTATCGTTCTCGGCCTCCGGCACGTTCGGGGCGACCAGCTCGGGCGCCGGCTCACCGACCCACAATGGCAACACCTGGGACTCCCGCGGCTCGCTGCTGCCGAAGTACACCCGGTAGAACAGTTCCAGGTTACCGCCCGACAGCGCGGCAATATGCTCGGCCGGTACGATAAGCACGACCGGGTTGTCCACTTGGGACCCGGTCAGGTTCCAGTCGCGCACAAAGGCGTAGGTGTGACCATTGGCCCGTTTGCCCTGCCAGACCAGGCGTACCTGCTGACCGGCGAACATGCCCACCCACGGCGGAATCCACACTACGGCTTGCGGCAATGTGTCGGGCAGGAAGTTTTCCTGGCGATCGTCGACATCCGGCGGCAGCAACTCGGCCGCCTTGCCCCGCACGCCGACGGCAGTGGTTCTGGACGGTACCTGCTGCCCGTCGCGGGTGACCTTGTAGGAGACATAGGCCAGGCCACCGGCGATCGACTCGGCGATGCTGTTGGGCACCTTGTGGGTAATGGTCCGCGGGGGTGGAATGATGCCCACCGGGTACGCGGGGGAGACATGTGGCGGGATCGCCGCCACGTCTTCGGTGTAACCGCGGAAGGTGAAAACCACCTGATCGCCAACGCGAAAATCCAGCCGATCGGCAATTACCGAGATCTCGACATCGGCGCCCTGCAGAGCCCCCAGGTCGAGGAAACCTTCCTCGTCAATCCCGGCCACCCCTGGCCGTGGCAACAACACCAGGCTGACTTCAACAAAGGCATAGCTGGGCAACGAGGCACCATCGGACTCGTTGCCCACCTCGTCTTCCAGCCAGTACAGCACCAGCAGGCGCTCATCATCGCCGCCCGCCTCGATGGTGGCATAGTCGACGAATACCGGTATGGTCTTGCCCACCTCGCCTTCCTGGACGACGTGAGTGACCTTGGCCCCGCCCCAGCTCAAGTTGAGGGTGTCGCCGACTTCCATATAGCGCCAGCGGTTGACATACACCGTGACGCCGTCCTGGGCCATCTCCCAGTCGATCAGGCCGAAGGGCACGTCCGGCGATATCAAGTTGGCATTATGAGGGCTGCCAGGCATTTGATTAGGGCCGCCGGGCAAGGTGACCTTGACCTTGACCCGCAAGCGCGCCGACGCCCGTTTGTTGCCGCTGAGCGGCTCGACCGTGAACCATACCTCGCTGACGCCTTTGGGAATGCGGGCAGCGGGCACGAACAGGGTGACCAGGTTGTTCACTTCCTCGGGCAATACCACGATCGGCAAGGGCGTGGCAGGCACCTCTTCGTCGCCAAAGTGCACGTGAATCTTGTCGCCGGCGGCCATTTGCAGGTAAGGCTCGACCAGCACCAGCAACCCCTTGCGGTCAGCTTCCATGGCCCGCACGCCAATGCCGCCATCAAGGCCTGCGGGATGATCGCTGAACTCGCGCATGTGCGGGATGCGCACATGGCTGGTTTCGACGCTGGTGATCTGGTTGACGCGCATGAACCAGGGAATGCCGTCGGCCGCCACCCCCCGGGCCGCATAGCGTGAAGCCAGGCTGGAGAAGTACAGGGTCTTGCTGAAGCGGGTCCAACTGCCGCCCTGGGGTAGTTGAAAGGTCAGCGTCACTTCTTCGGCGACGTTGTCGACCACGTCGAACTGGCAATCACCGGTCAGCTCGGTCAACGGCAGGCTGACCACCTGGCCGGGGTGGCCGACAATCCGTGCGCTGCCGCTGAGCTCAACCTGCACGTAAGTGGCATCGGTGAAGCCGTCGGCCTCAAAACATACGCGGTTGGCGGCGCGGCCGTTGGCCAGCGCACCGCTGGCCGCACGGGCGCGTACGTGTTGATCGTCCTGCTGTTGATCGAACGGGAAGACATCGCTAAAGCGCACCGGCACATGCTGGGCCTGGCCGGTGCCGATCGCCGCGCTGACCAGCACCGTCTCGGCATAGCGGTCGCCCAGCCAGGCGGTGAACTCACCCTTGGCATCCAGAGTGAAGTCCAACTGCTGGCTGTCGTTGTCGAACTGTGCCGAGCCATTGACGCTGAGGCTGCCTTGCGCGCCCGGCCGCCCGACCAGGTTCACCGCACAGGTCTGGGTCGGCAGCGCCCAGTCCTCGGGCAACGCGGAACTGGCCAGGCCCGAATCGGAGACACCAATGTGCAGTTGCCCCTGGCGCACGGTGTAGGTCCTGACCGGGAAATCCAGCGTCGCAGCGCCGCCGAAGTTGACCCTCAGGTGCAGCGACAACGCGCTGCCATCGTCGAGCTCGTCGAGAAACTCGCGCGGCAGCGCCACGGTCAGCCCCGACACCTGCTCTACCGGGCTGTCCACCAACAAGGGCAGCGTGGCATTGGCGCTGCGCACCTCCAGCCACAGCCGCTGGCCCAGGGCAATGAACGGCCAGGCGCTGACGCTGATGTGGGCATTGCCCTCGAACAGGTCCAGGTCCAGTTCGCTGCCGTTAGCCTCATCGATCCTCGGGCGTGGTAAATCATCGGCGCTCGGCGCGCCGATTTGCACGGTTTGCCTGGGCGACTCAAGCGCCGCCAGTTCATTGCGCAGCACCTCATAGTAAAACTGCACCGCGCCGTTGAAGTTCGCCGCCACCGCCGCCGCCGGCACGCTGATGGTGATGCTGCCGGTATCACTGCCCGGGCGCTCAGGCAGTACCGGTGAGCCGGCGCCCGCAGCGCCTTTCCAGTACAAGACAATACGGTCACTGGCGCGCATGCCGGGGTAGCTGATCAGCACCTGGGCGCCATGCAAGCCAAGCATCGGGTCGTAGCTGCCATCCTGCATACCGAGCAGTTGCGCCAGTTCAGGCACCGGCGCGACCGAGCGCAACGCCAGCGCCCGCTCCTGGGACGGCAACGGCCGCCCGCCCAGCGCCGGCTCGACCTCGTAGCGCATCAATACCGTGCTACCCAGGCCGGCGTTGGCGATGGCCTGGGGTACCCGGAACGCTGGCAGCGCACCGCTGCTGTCGACTGTCCTGGCTTCGCTGTAGCTGCTCTCCGGTCCGGCGCCTTGCCAGGTGAACGTGACTTTGTCGCCTACGTGCTTGCCCGGGTAGTTGACTGTCACCTGGACCCCGAGAGGGTAGAAATGCGGGTCCAGTTCATTGACCGGCTCGTCCACCTCCGGCGCCGGCAACAGTCCGGCGGCGCTGATGCGCAGCTCCAGCGGGTCCGATTGCCGAAAGCCGACACTGCGCGTGCTAAGCATGCGCACCTGGTAGTAGACCTTGACCGTGCCCGACTCCAGCAGGCGGATGTGTTCCGTGCCGACATTGATCGCCACCTCGCGGTCCCCTGCCCCCTCCGAGGCGGTCACCACACGCCGAACCTCATGCAGGGTCGGTCTGCCATCCAGTTGGGTGCCTTGCCACACCAGAGTAATCTGGTGGCCCGCCGTACGTCCCTGGTAATGAGGGATCATCACCGCAGCCCGGGCAATATCGTAGGCCAGTACGCCCTCCTCCGCCTGCGCCACTCTCGGCACAGTCAACGCCTTGGGCTGCCCTTTGAAACCGATGCTCAGGCGCTGCGAGTGCTGCTCGCCGCCAGCCTTCACCAGCCTGTAGCCCACGACCGCCAGGCCACTGGCCAGGGCCCAGGCTTTGTCATTGGCAATGGTGAACGTCAGGGTCTGCGGCAAGGTCCCGCGGAGGGTCTGGTCCAGGTCGATATGGGTCGGCAGGCCCGAATCGATGTAGCCGGTAAAGCGCAACCTGACCGTGTCGCCGATGGCGAACGCCGGTGCGCTGGCCTGCACCTGAATCAGCAGGTCATCGCTACCCAGTACCTCGAGATTGATATAGCCCTCATGATCGAGCCCCGGTACCGAAACGGCCGGCAATTGCGCATGACCGGTGTCGACCACCACCGATACATGCGGAGCCCAGGTCTGGCTGGTGTTGTGGACAATATCGTGCACTTCCCAGGTCACCACCAGGTTGGGGCTGTCGCCGGCCTGGCGAATGACACTGCCGGGCACCGTGAACACCACCGGCTGGTTGAGGTCGGCCTCGACCAGGGTATAGCTCAGCATCACCCCGCCCCAGCTCAGGCGGATCACATCGCCAACGGCGCGGTGCTCGTAGAAATAGACCTGCACCTGGACGCCGTTCTCCAGGTGTTCAGCAGTGACCGGATTGACACCGACATCTGCCGCGACCAGGCCCTGGTGCCCGGGTTCGGAACCGCCCGGGCGATCCAGCTTGACCAGAACCGAGAGGTCGCGCGAAGTGCCATACTCGATGTTGTTGCGGCTGAAGCGGTAGTGCACTGTATGCGCGCCCGGGGTAAACCGCTCGGCGGGCAGGTGCAGGAGCAGGGCCCGGCCGAGGTCGTAGCCTTCGAGCACCAGCGGCGCGACGACCGGCATGCTGTCGGCATCCATGTACACCCGCAGTTCGTCACCGCCGCGCACGTTGGTGAAAGGCGGCACGGTCGCCAGCACACCTCGCTCGTCGGTGCTCAGAGTATGGAGGTTGACGCCCGCGTCATAGCCACTGACCGGCGCGACCGAGGCGAACAGGGACAGTGCCGGCAGCTCGCTGGTGGTCGTGGATTCGATGGTATCGGTTTGCAAGTCATTCATGGCAAACAGCCTCAGTAGCAGGGGGAACAGCGTTTCGGCCCTGCGTGCATACCGCCATGAAAAAGGGCCGACCTGGTTAAAGTCGACCCTTATTCAATACCTCGTTATCGAGGCCAACAACTGACAAAAATGCTAGGTGGCCGGGTTTACACCGACGGCGCCAACACCCCCTGGCGCTTGCGGTGAATGATGAAGTACGCCGCGTAACACACTGCGATGAAACCAAAACCCCAATACAGCGACGGCCGCTGGGTCTCATCCAGCGCCAGGAACACGAACAGCGAACTGCACAGGGCGATGCACAGCAGCGGCACCAGCGGGAACAGCGGCGCGCGGTACTTGAGGTCGGCAAGCTTGCCGCCGCCCTGCAGGTAGGCGCGGCGGAACTTGTACTGGGCCAGGGCAATGACGATCCAGGTCACGGTACCGGACATGCCGCTCACCGCCATCAGCACCATGAACAAGGTATCGGCGGCGACGAAACTGGTCATCAGCGACACCAGGGCAAAGCACAGGGTGATGCTCAGCGCTCGCAACGGCACGCCGCGCTTGCTCAAGGGCGACAGGCTTTTCGGCGCCATGCCGGTCTTGGACATGGCCCAGAGAATGCGCGTGGAGGCATACAGGCCGGAGTTGCCCACCGACAGAATCGCGGTAAGGATGACGAAGTTCATCAGGTCCGCCGCGTAGGGAATGCCGACCATGTCGAACACCTGCACAAACGGGCTCTCCATCAGGCCGGCCTGCTGCCACGGCACGATCGCCGAGAGCACGACAATGGCCAGCACGTAGAAGATCAGCACACGGAACACCACGTTGCGCACCGCGCGCGGGATGCTCTTTTCCGGCTGGTCGGTTTCACCGGCGGCCACGCCCATGATCTCGCAGCCCTGGAAGGCATAGACCACGGTCATCATCACCGCGAACACCGCTGAAAGGCCGTTGGGGAACATCGAGTCGCCGATCAGGTTGTTCATCATCGGCGCCGGCGCGCCACTGGTCAGTGGAATCGCGCCGAAGATCACCAGCACGCCGACGATGATAAAACCAAGGATCGCCGCCACCTTGATCCCCGAGAACCAATACTCGGCTTCACCAAAGGCGCGGGTGGCCAGGGCATTGAGGCCGAACAGCACCACCACGAACAGCGCCGACCAGTACCAGATCGGTACCTCCGGGAACCAGCGCACCATCAGCATGCCGGCGGCGGTGAACTCCAGGCCCACGGTGGTCGCCCAGCTCATCCAGTACACCCAGCCGATCATGAAGCCGGTGGCCGGGCCGATGAATTTGGTGGCGTGGGTCTGGAACGAGCCGGACACCGGCATCTGCACCGACAGTTCGCCCAGGCAGACCATCACCAGGTACATCAGGAAACCCGCCACCAGGTAGGCGAGAATCGCGCCCATGGGCCCGCCCTGGTTGATGGTCACCCCCGAGCCCATGAACAGCCCGGTGCCGATCACCCCGCCCAGCGACAGCATGAAGATATGCCGGCTTTTCAGCGCACGGGTGAGGTGGATGCCTTTACGTTCGGTAGAGTCAGTCATGTCGGCACCTCAACAGTGGTTGAAGCGCGGAAGGGACAGGCGGTGGTGCGGGGACGGCTGAGCTTTACGGCAGTTCATTATTATTATCTCCAATAAGCTTCGAAGACCGCGGGCAGCGGTTGCCGTCGATTATTGGAAAGCGATGTAAGGTGGCGTTGTACCTGAAGATCGAAGATGTAAAAAGTCGTAAGTTTTTTGTACGTCAGCACTGGATCAGCTGTTTCAGGGTCTCGCCGGCCAGGCGTATCTGCTCGGCCAAGGGTACTTGCAGGGCGTTCAGGGTCGCCTGGTGCTTACCCAGCGCTGCTTCTTCCAGCGCGCGCAGTACCGTCGCCAGTCCGCGAAAACCCAGGGAATCGCTGCTGCCGGCAAGGCGATGGGCCAGGTGCGCGACCTCGGTGCAGTCGCCGGCCTTGAGCGCTTCGGCCAGCGCGCCCTGGTGCTGTTCGATGGCATCGCGCAAAACTGTTAGCAAGCCCTGGAGCTTTTGCTCACCGAGCAGGCTGCGATGGGTATCGAGCAGCGCCCAGTCCATGCCCTGCCCGGCCGCTGCGGCCTCGATCACCTGCCCCTGTTGCGCCAAAGCCTGGCGCAAGCTGTCGAGCTTCAGCGGCTTGGCGAGGATGCCCTGCATGCCGGCCGCAAGGAATCCGCGCACCAGCGCCGGCTGCACGCTGGCGGTCAGCGCCAGGATCCGGCAAGCGCGGTTCGGCCCGGGGGTGCGGCGGATCTGCCGGCACAGCTCGACGCCACTGATACCCGGCAGGTGCACATCGAGCAGGATCAGGTCGAAGCGTCGCTGGGCACAGAGCTCCAGCGCCTGTTCACCGTCCTCGGCCATCCACAGGCGGTGCCCGTCGCGCTGCAGCAGGCCGCGCACCACCTCGCGGTTGAGCTCGACGTCTTCGACCACAAGGATATCCAGGGCCTGGATCGCTGCTGCCGGCAGCAGCGGCGGCGCCTCGGCCGCCGCCGCTTGCAGCTCCAGCTCGAACCAGAAACAACTGCCCTGCCCCTCGACACTTTCAAGGCCGATGCGCCCGCCGAGCAGTTCCACCAGGTGCTTGCAGATCGCCAGGCCCAGGCCGGTGCCACCATAGCGGCGGGCCACAGCGTCGCTGGCCTGGACGAAACGCTCGAAAATCCGCCCTTGCACCGCCGGGGCGATGCCGATGCCGTTGTCGCTAACACTGATCCGCAACTGCTGCAGGCCCTGCTGCAGGCCCTGCTCCTGGCCCAGCACCTGGACCTCGACACTCACCTCACCGGCCTCGGTGAACTTGATGGCATTGGCCAGCAGGTTGCTGAGCACCTGGCGCAGGAACTGTTCGGCGCCGTGTTGACGTGGCGCCAACTGCGTATCGATACGACAGCGCAACACCGTGTCGTTGTTCAGGGCCCGCGGTTCGAGCAGGGTCATGACCTCGTCGCACAGTTGGCGCAGGGAGAAATCCACCGCTTCCGGGTGGCTTTCGCCCTCCTCCAGGCGGGCAAAGTACAGCACTTCGTTGAGGATGCTCAGCAAGCCTTCGCCGGCCTTGTACAGGGCATCCAGGCGCTTGCTGTCGCGGGCGTCCAAATCCGCTTCGCGGAGCAATTCGGCCATCCCCAGGATGCCATTGAGCGGGGTGCGCAGTTCATGGCTCATGGTCGCCAGAAAGCGCGACTTGGCCAGGTTCGCCGCTTCGGCATCCTCCTTGGCGCGCATCAGGCTGGCAGTGCGCCGCTCGACCCTCTTTTGCAGTTCGTCGCGCTTGCCTTGCAAGGCCAGGCGGTCGACTTCGCGGCGGTCGATGTCGCTGAGAATATTCCTGCGCATGTCGTCCAGTGCGTGGGCCACGGTGTCGATTTCGTCTTCGCGGCTTGAGCGGCGCTTGTCCAGGCGCAGCGGCTCCTGCCAGTCGCCCGCGCCGATGCGCCGGGCGAACTCGGCCATCACTTGCAGGTGGCGGGTGACCAGGCGGTAAAACAAGCCCGACAACGCCACCGCCAGGCCGCAGAGGAACACGCTCATCCACAGCAGGCTGGTCAGCCCGGTGGCGAACAGGCGCCGGTGCACCGCCCCCAGGTCGATGCTGATCTCCAGCTCACCCAGGTGGCGCAACGGTCCCGAAGGCGGTTGATAGTCCAGCGCGAAACGCTCGATGCGCAGCGGCCCTTGTGGCGTCGCTTCGCCCTGCAGCAAGTCGAAGTCGGCACTGTTCAGGCGCACCCGCGCCACATCGGAGAAGTCCACCAGGCCGCGCAGCTGCACGTTCAACTGCTCCTGGTTGAGGTCCCAGAGGCTGCGTTCAAGGCTTGCCAGGTAACCGGCGCGAATCAACGCCATGCGCGCGTCGATGTCGCGCATCTCGCGACGGTACTCGAAATACAGCTGCACGGTGCTGGCCAGCACGGTAAAGCACAGGCTGAACAACAGGATGAACAGCAGCAGGCGCCGCAGCAGGCCACCGGGTTGCAGGCGCATCATTTGGCGTCTGCCGGCAGGTTGACCATGTCGCGGTAGGTGACTTCGCTCTGCTCCAGCCAGCGCTGGATCTCGCCGTTGTCGCGCATGCGCTGCAGTTGCTCGTCGATCTGCGCCATGTGCTGGCTCAAGGGTGAATGCCGCGACACCGCCACCCGCAGGTAGTCAACGCTCAGCGCGGTGGGCAAGGCCTGGATATCCTCGGCGCCGGGCAAATGCTCGACGAACAGCTGGCCGGTGCGCCGCTCCTGGATGACGAAGTCGATACGCCCGCGAATCAGCTTGCCGAAGTTCTGCTGGCTGTCGGAGACCCACTCGATGTTCTGGTGACGGGCCACGAAGCGGTCGAAGTCCGCGCCGTAGCTTTCACCGAACAACAGCCCGCCGCGGTAGCTGGCCAGGTCTTCAAGGCGCTCGAAGGTCACCGGCCGCTGGCGATTGAAAAACACCGCCACTTCCTCGCGCAGCACCGGCACCGTGGAAAAGCGCATGCCCTGGTCGCGCTGATCGCTGTTGTAGGCCAGCACCACATCCACCCGGCCGGCGGCAGCGTCGAGCAGGCAGCGCTTCCAGTTGCCCAGCACGACGATCTCCACCTCATAGCCCAGGCGCGCGAACAACTGGCGCACCACGGTCGGCGCCAGGCCGCGCACCTGCTTGCCGTCGCTCCAGGAAATCGGCGGGTACACCGGGTAGTCGCAATAGCGGATGCGCTCGGCCGCCTGGACCTGGGCGCCGGGCATCAGCATGGCGAGCCAGAGCAGCCGCCACATGTGATCAGGCCGCCACGCTGGCAGTAAACAGATAACCGGCGCCGTGAATGGTGATGATCAGCTGCGGTTCGGCCGGATCGTCATGCAGCTTGCGCCGCAAGCGGCCGACCAGCACGTCGATGGAGCGGTCGTTGGGCACCCACTCGCGGTTGCGGATCTGGTCCATCAGCTGGTCGCGGCTCAGGGTATGGCCGCTGTTGCGCAGGAACACACTGAGCAGCTGGAATTCGCCGTGGGTCAGCAGGGTTTCGCCACCTTGCGCATCGATCAGGCGGCGACGGTCGGTGTCCAGGGCCCAGTCGGCGAATTGCTTGAGCGGGTGATTGCCGGCGCTGGGCGGCTTGCCGGCCTGGGCATGGCGGACCCGGCGCACCAGGTTCTTGGCCCGCGACACCAGTTCGCGCGGGTTCAGCGGTTTGATCACGTAGTCGTCGGCGCCGCATTCCAGGCCAACGATACGGTCGATGTCGTCATTACGGCCGGTGATGAGGATGATGCCGACCTCCGAGCGCACCCGCAGTTCGCGGGTCAGGGTCAGGCCGTCCTTGCCCGGCAGGCGGATGTCGAGCATGACCAGGTCGACGGCCTGCTCGGCGAGCACATGCTCGGCCTGCTCCGCGGTGGTGGCGCAGTGCACGTCGTAGCCTTCCTGGGACAGGTAGGCGTGCAGCAAGTCGCGAATAAGCGGATCGTCATCGACGACCAGTACCCGAGGCGTCATTGCGTGTTGTCTCTTATAGGAATTGTTGTATGACTCACGACAGCAGCGTACCCATTACTGAACGACCGATCAACAGCCCTCGGTCAGGGTGAAGCGCCGGCGGCCACCGGCCTGCAGGCCATCGACCCAGGCCTCGCAGATCTGCACGCCCTGCTCCGGGGTGAAGGTGCCCGGGTTGAGCCCGGATTCCAGCCACAGGCCGTCGAGCAAGGCGCTCAGGCTGATGGCTGCCAGGTCGGCGTTGAAGGCCTGCCAGCCCTCCTCCTTGGCCAGGTCCGCCAGCAGCCGGCCCAGTTCGTTGCGGTATTCGCCGTAGGAGTGGTCGTGCACCTGGTTGATCGCTTCGGCGGTTTTCACCGCGCCCCAGAACGCAAGCCAAGCATCGAGCAGCTGCGGGTCGAGCAATTCGGCGCAGAACGAGGCGCGAAAAAACGCCGACAGCCGCTCGCGGGCATTGGGCGCGGCCTGGGCCATGGCTTCGCGGATCAGGCCCATGACCCGGCCGGTGACTGCCATGTAGGCCTCGGCGACCAGTTCGTCCTTGCCTGAATAGTGGTGGCTGATCAGCCCCACCGAGACCCCGGCCTCGGCGGAGATCTTGCGGATCGAGGCGCCCTGGAAGCCGTGCCGCTTCAAACACACCAGGGTCGCTTCGACCAGGTTGGCCTTGCGCAACTCCGGGACCATACGGCTGTAACGGGCTTCCTGGCTCATTGGCGGTTCTCTTCGGGTGGGAGACTTTTCGCGGGGCAAGCCCGCTCCCACAGGGGGATGGGCAATTCCGGTGGGAGCGGGCTTGCCCCGCGATGCTGTTGAACAACTGTACAACAAGTCCCGATCAGTCGCGATAGCCCGGCGCCACCCGATCGAGCAGGCGCAGCAACGCCGACCAGGCCAGTTGCATGCCATCCGGGTCACTCAGCTCACCTTCCTTCAGCGGCCGCGCCGGTTCGTTGAACTGGCGTTCGGTGTGGGCGCAAACCTCTTCCGTCGGCAACACCAGCTCGCCGGCAGCCATCGCCGTCAGCTGGATCTCGCAGGCTTTTTCCAGGTAATACATGCGCAGGAACGCCTCGCTGACACTGCGCCCGACGCTGAGCAAGCCATGGTTGCGCAAAATCAGCACCGCCTTGTCACCCAGATCATCGACCAGGCGCGCTTGCTCGGCCATGTCCAGGGCGATGCCTTCGTAATCGTGGTAGGCAACCTTGCCATGGAACTCCATGGAAATCTGGTTCACCGGCAACAACCCGCACTTGAGCGCCGCCACCGCGCAACCGGCCTTGGTGTGGGTGTGCAGCACGCACTGGGCATCCTCGCGGGCGCCATGAATGGCACTGTGAATAACGAAACCGGCCGGGTTGACCGGGTACGGCGACGCTTGCACCGCGTTGCCCTCAAGGTCGATCTTGACCAGGTTGGAGGCGCTGATTTCATCGAACATCAAGCCGTAGGGGTTGATCAGAAAATGATGCTCGGGGCCGGGAATGCGCACCGAGATATGGGTGAAGATCAGGTCGGTCATGCGAAAGTGCGCGATCAACCGGTAGCAGGCGGCCAGCTCCTGGCGCAGGTGGATTTCGGTCTCGGTCATTATTGTTGTCCTCAGGCGAAAGGCTGGCCAGACAATAGGGCTGGACATCGTGCGATGTCCAGCCTCGGCGAGGGTTCAGCGGCTGGCCCAGGCGTTGAAGCGCTCTTCCAGTTCATCGCCATGATCGACCCAGAACTCGACGTTCATCGACAGCGCGCCTTCAAGGTTCTGCCTGGAGGTCGGCACCCAGCTGGCCAGCTGCGGATCAAGCTCGGCGGCGGCCTGGATGTTGGTCGGCCCGTAAGGAATCTCCTTCACATAGCGCACCTGGGTGTCGGGCTGGTTGGCGAAGGCGATCAGGCGCTTGGCCTGCTCGACATGCCTGGAGCCCTTGATGATCGCCCAGTAATCCATGCCGTATAGGCTGCCCGGCCACACCAGGGCCAACGGGCTGCCCTGTTGAGCGGCGACGGCGACCCGGCCGCTGTAGGTCGAGGTCATCACCACATCGCCGGCGCTCAGCCACTGCGCCGGTTGCGCGCCGGCTTCCCACCACTGGATATAGGGCTTGAGCTCGCTGAGTTTGTTGAAGGCGCGGTCGACGCCCTCGGGGGTGGCCAGGACCTTGTACACGTCCTCGACCTTGACCCCGTCGGCCATCAGCGCGAACTCCAGGTTGTACACCGCCCGCTTGCGCAGGCCGCGTTTGCCGGGGATTTTTTTCACGTCCCAGAAATCCGCCCATGAGGTCGGTGCCTGGGCCAGCTTGTTGCGGTCGTAGGCGATCGCCACGCTCCACACCAGCACCGCCGAGCCGCATTCCTGAGCGGCATCGGGGATCAACTGCTCGGCACGCCCGAGCCGGGTCCAGTCGAGGCGCTCGTACATGCCCTCGTCGCAGCCGCGCATCAGGTCCGGGCCTTCGATCTGCACCAGGTCCCAGTCGACGTTGCCGGTATCGACCATGACCTTGATCCGGGCCATTTCGCCGTTGTACTCGCTCTGGATCAACGTGCTGCCGTCCTGGGCACTGAACGGCTTGAAGATCGCCGCATCCTGAGCTTTCTGGCCGGCGCCGCCGTAGGCGACCACGACCATGTCCGGTGCTGCCTGGACGGCGCCGACAGCAAGGGCGAACAGCCAGGGAGAGCGCTTGAGCAGGTTCGATTTCATCAATGGTTCCTCTTGCCGGTACCACGTGATGCGTGGCCCGTTTTCTTGTTGTTGTGAAGTGTGCCCCAGGACCCGGGGGTGATTGCAAACTAGTCAAAGGCGAGTAAAAAAAAAAGTTGATTTTTTACTGGCGGTACACTTCTATAGAAAAATAATAACAACACCCCGCTGGAGCCTGACCCGCATGTCGACCTTCGCGCACCTGTTCGAACCGCTGCAAATCCGGGGCAAACGCCTGAAGAACCGCATCATGTCCAGCGGCCACGACACCTCGATGCCCACCGACAACCTGGTCAACGAGCGCCTGATCGCCTACCACCAGGCCCGCGCCGCCGGTGGCGTCGGCCTGATCGTGCTGCAGGTGGCCGGGGTGCACGACAGCGCCCGCTACACCTCCCACGTGCTGATGGCCACCGACGACGCCTGTATCGAGGGTTACCGCCAGCTGGCCGAGACCTGCCATGCCCATGGCACCGTGGTGCTGTCGCAGATCTTTCACCCGGGGCGGGAAATCATGGAATCCCGCGATGGCCTGCTGGCGGTGGCCTACTCGGCGTCGGCAGTGCCCAACGAGCGTTTTCGGGTGATGCCGCGGGCGCTCGACCAGGGCATGATCGACGAGATCGTCGCCGGTTACGCCGCCGCGGCCCGGCGCCTGCACCAGGCCGGCATCGACGGTGTCGAGGTGGTTGCCAGCCACGGTTACCTGCCGGCGCAGTTCATCAACCCACGGGTCAACCGCCGCAGCGATGGCTACAACGGTGAGTTGCAGCAACGGCTGCGGTTTGTCCGCGAAGTGATCGCCGCGGTACGTGCGGCAACGGCAGACGATTTCATCATCGGCCTGCGCATCAGCGCCGATGAGCGCGATGCCGAGGGCCTGACCGAGGACGAATCGCTGGCGGCGGTAAAAATGCTGCAGTCCGAGCTGGACTATGTGCACATCGTCGCCGGCACCTCGGCGTCGCTCGGTGGTGCGGTGCACATCGTCCCGCCCATGGCCATCGAGGCGGCCTATCTGGCGCGAGAGGCCGGGACTTTCAAGGCACAGCTGAACATTCCGCTGTTCGTTACCGGGCGCATCAACCAGCCGCAGGAAGCGGAGCTGATCCTCGCCCGTGGCCAGGCCGATGTCTGCGGCATGACCCGCGCGCTGATTTGCGACCCGCAGATGCCCAACAAGACCCGCAGCGAACGCGTCGAAGACGTGCGCGCCTGCATCGCTTGCAACCAGGCCTGCATCGGTCATTTTCACAAGGGCCTGCCGATCTCGTGCATCCAGCATCCGGAAACCGGGCGCGAGCAACAGTTCGGCACCTTGCAGGCGGCGACTACACGCAAGCGCATCATGATCGCCGGTGGCGGCCCGGCCGGCATGAAGGCCGCGGCGGTGGCCGCAGCCCGTGGCCATGACGTCACCTTGTATGAAGCCAGCGCCCAGCTCGGCGGCCAGGTGCTGCTCGCGCAACTGCTGCCGCGCCGGGCCGAGTTCGGCGGCGCCAGCACCAACCTGCAGCGCGAGATGCACCTGGCCGGGGTCAAGGTGGTGCGCAACACGCGCGTGGATCGCGCCCTGGTCGAGCGCGAGCAGCCTGACCTGGTGATCGTCGCCACCGGTGCCGAACCTTACTGGCCGGCCTTCGAGCGCGGCGGCGACCTGCAGGTGGTCGATGCCTGGCAGATCCTGCGTGGCGAGGCCAAGCCCGGGCGCTCGGTGCTGGTGGTCGACTGGCGCTGCGACTGGATCGGCCCGGGCATCGCCGAGCGCCTGGTGCGTGAAGGCCACCAGGTGCAACTGGCGGTCAACGGCACCCACTGCGGCGAAAGCCTGCCGCTGTACGTACGCGACCAGATGGCTGGCGAACTGCACAAGCTGGGCATCCCGATCACCCCCTATGCACGCCTGTACGGCTGCGACGACAACACCGTGTACCTGCAACACACCGCCAGCGGCGAGCCGATGATCTTTGAAGACATCGACACCCTGGTGCTGTGCCAGGGCCATCAGCCGGTCGATACCCTGGCGGCGCAACTGCACGGCCTGGTCGAGGTAAAACGCATCGGCGACTGCCTGGCCCCGCGCACGGTTGAAGAAGCCGTCTACGACGGTTTGAAGGTCGCCTGGAGCCTGTAAGGCTGTTTATACTCCGGGGCTTTGACAGTGCGGTTCGGAGCACGCCATGAGCAACAGCAGCAAGACGCCGCCCGCCGCCAGCCAGGAAGGTGCCAGCGCCCCGCATTTTCTCGGCACCCGCATCCGCGGCCTGCGCAAGCGCCGCGGCATGACCCTGGCCGAGCTTGCCGAACAGAGCGAGCTCACCGCCGGCTACATCAGCCAGCTGGAGCGCAACCTCTCCTTCCCGTCGATCCCGGCGCTGTTCAACATCGCCCGCAGCCTGGGCGTGACCATCCAGTGGTTCTTCGCCAGCGAAGCCAGCACCGCCCCGGAAGACAACGGTTACGTGGTACGCAAGAACAGCCGCCTGAGCGTGCATTACGAAGACGGCATCGTCGACCAGTTGCTCACCCCGCAACCCAACCGCCAACTAGAGATTCTTCACTCGCGCTTCCCACCGGGCACCTACAGCCAGCAAAGCTATAGCCATGATGGCGAAGAAGCCGGCTACCTGCTGTCCGGCAGTTTCGAGCTGTGGGTCGGCGAGCGGCATTTTCAGCTGAGCGAAGGCGACAGCTTCAGTTTTTCCAGCCAGGAGCCGCACCGTTACGGCAACCCTGGCAAGGTGGATGCGGTGGTGATCTGGGTGATCACCCCGCCGACGTTCTGATACCTACAACAACACAGGCACGCCATGAACGAGTTGATCACACGCGAACTGCACCAGGGCCTGCTGACCCTGACCCTCAACCGCCCAGATAAGCTCAATGCGCTGAACACGGCCATGTACACGCAGTTGGGCGATCAGTTGCGGGCAGCGGCCGAGGATGCGCAAGTCGAGGTGATCCTGCTCACCGGTGGCCCACAGTGCTTTTGCGCCGGCAACGACCTGAAGGATTTTCTCGACAACCCGCCCACTGCCATGGACAGCCCGGTGTTTCGCCTGATGCGGGTGATCATGGCCCTGGACAAACCGCTGATCGCTGCGGTGGCGGGGCCGGCCATCGGCATCGGCACCACCCTGCTGCTGCACTGCGACCAGGTGCTGGTCAGCCGCTCGGCCAAACTGCGCCTGCCGTTCGTGCCGTTGGGCTTGTGCCCGGAATTTGGTTCCAGCCTGTTGCTGCCACGGCTGCTCGGCCATGCGCGGGCGGCGCGACTGTTGCTGTGCAATGAGCTGCTCACGGGCGAACAGGCCGTCGAGTGGGGCCTGGCCAATGAACTGCATGAGGATGGCGAACAGTGCCTGGCGGCCGCACGCAAACTGGCCCAGCGCCTGCAGGCCTTGCCCCAGGATGCGCTACGGATCAGCAAGCGCTTGCTCAAGGATGCCCATCGGCAGGAGCTGGAGGTCACTGTTCAACGTGAAGGCTTGCTGTTTATCGAGCGGCTGCACACGCCAGAGGCGAAAGCGGCGTTGCGGGCACTGGTCAAGGATTGACGCTCCCGGGGCTGCCTTGCAGCCCATCGCCGGCAAGTCCGGCTCCCACATGCTGACCCTGTGGGAGCTGGCTTGCCAGCGATCGAGTGCGCAGCGCTCGTAAATTCAGGCGACACCGAGTCAGTCTTTCAGCACCCTCCACTCAATCCCGTCCAACAACGCATCCACCAGTGCCCTGGCCAGCTCCACCGATTGCTGGGCCGAGCAGACAAACCCTCGTCCTTCCTCACTGCAGTGCTGCACCGCCTGGCCAATAGTGGCGCTGGCGCTCTTGAGGTACAGCAAGGCATGCACCAGCGCGTCTTCGGCGCTGACACCTGCGCACACGCTGAACAAGGGTGGGTGCTCCGGGCAACTGTTGACAGGGGTTTCGACGGTTTCAGCGAGGTGCAGGCTTGGGGGATCGGGGACGAGCTTTTTCATGGTCAACTCCTAACTTGTGGAGCCGCCACGCTTTCGTCGCCAAACAAATGGGTGGCAGCTGTACGCGGGTTGGCGAACCGGTAAGTTAGGAACCCGGCAGGGCCGAAGCCCTCCCGCGCACAGCCACCATAGAGCGTAATGGTTAGGATAGGTCCTAGGACCTGAGATTGGCTAGCGCTTTGCCGGCCTCATCGCTGGCAAGCCAGCTCCCACAGTGGCCGGCGTAACGCTGAACTTGTGGGAGCTGGCCTTGCCAGCGATCGAGTGCGAAGCGCTCGTAAACCCAGGCAACGCCGACTTTGAATCAGCACCTCAACTCATACCGCAACCGCGCATTCGCCCCACCCGCCGCAGCCACCCGCCGGAACCCCAACCTCTCCGCCAGCCGCTGGCAGGCCACATTCGCCGGCGACGTGGTCAGCCACAGCAGCGAGCCTTCCAGCACCGGCAGCAGTGTTTCCAGCGCCTCGGTCATCAAGCCCTGCCGGGCATGGACCTCGGCGATCCAGTAGCCCAAGCCGACCTTGCCCTGGGCATCCGGGCGCACGCCCAGGCAGCCGATCAGTTCGCCGCTGGCCAGGAACAGGTAGTAGCGTTTTTCGCCCTGGGGCGCTGCCCAGTTCTGCCGGGCCTGGAGCAGGCTTTGCCGCGCCTGCTCCAGGGTCCAGTCGTCGCGGGCCCAGGGCAGGAATTCACGGTGGAAGCCGTAGTTGGCGTTGAGCACAGCCTGCAGTTGCGCGGCAAAGGTCAGTTCCGGGGCGTGGAGTTTCAGCTGTTTGCTGCGCAGGCGGCGGGGCAAGTCCATTGCGGGGTCCTGGGATGGGTAAGGACCGACAAGTATTGCATAGACCTATCCTTTACGAGCGCTTTGCGCTCGATCGCTGGCGGCCCGGCCAAGAGCTGCTAGCGTTGTTCAGGCGATCAACTCCCTGTCCCGTGCGGTCATTGCCAAGGATACGAAAGTCGATGAAGCCCACCTTGCGCTCCACCCTGCTCTGCTCCGCCCTTGTCGTGCTGGCTGGCTGCGCCAGCTCCCGGGTAGACCCCAGCCAGTACTCCGGGTTCCTCCAGGACTACAGCCGCCTCAAGCCCGCCGAAAGCATCTCCGGCCAGCCGGTGATGCGCTGGATCGATCCGCAGGTGAAAGCCGCGCGCTTCACCCAGGTGTATATCGAACCCAGCCAGTTCTACCCCAAGCCACAGCCCACCGCGGTGATCTCGGCGCAAGCCCTGGGCCAGATCACCCAGTACTACAATACCGCGCTCAAGCGTGAACTCGGTGCCGTGTTGCCACTGGCCCAGGGGCCGGGGCCTGGCGTGCTGGTGGTGCGCCCGGCCATCACCGCGGTGTCGACCAAGACCGAAGGCCTCAAGCCTTACGAAGTGATCCCGATCGCCCTGGTGGCCGCCGCCGTCAACACCGCCGCCGGCGGTCGCGACCAGGAAGTGGACATCGCCACCGAGGCGGCGTTCCTCGACGGTGGCAGCAACAAGGTGGTGGCCCAGGTGGTACGCAAAGGCAGCGGCAAGGCCCTGGAGAATGACAGCGCCAAGCTGGCCCTGGAAAACGTCAAGCCGGTGCTCGACGGCTGGGCCAGTGACCTGCGCAAAAGCTTTGCCAAGCTCAAGAGCGAGTCGCGCTAGCTGCTAAGTTCGCTGTCGATGACAATGCTGCCACTGAGCAGCTTGTGCACCGGGCAGGCATTGGCCACGGCCAGCAGCCGCTCGCGCTGAGGCGCATCGAGATCACCGTGCAGTTCGATCACACGCTTGATCTCGGTGCGCGCCTCAGGGGTTTTCACTTCGCTGAGGATATCCAGCTGCACATGCACATGGCGCAGCGGCCATTCCTTGCGCTGTGCATACATCGACAAGGTAATGGCGGTGCACGCCCCCAGGGCCGAGAGCAGCAATTGGTGCGGGTTGGGGCCGCTGTCATGGCCGCCCAGCTCGCGGCGCTCATCGGCCAGCCACTGCTGGGCACCAGCAGACAGGCTCACCTGATACGGGACATCGCCAAGGTCGGCGTAAACGGTTGATGCGCTCATGAGCTTCCTTATCGGGGATGGGAACACCCGCCTACCCTAGCGCTCGACACCGATCATCGCCAGTCGCGCCATTGAACTTCAGCGTCCTGCCGGCAGAACGATCGAGGCTGGCAACCCCGCGCCCATGCACTTTACTTGTCGGGACAACCACTCAACCTGATAAGGAAATCGACCATGTCCCAGCTCCTGGACCCCACCTCCAATGAAAGCAAATACGCCAAGCTTGCCAGCGCCGCGATCATCGGTGCGATCACGCCGACCAGCGTGCGCCTGTGGTTTCGCGTGTACATGCCCGGCGAGTGGGTGCTGGTGGTCACCACCACGCCGTTGAGCGGCGACCTGCAGCGCCTGGATGAGCTGCCCGTGGCCGATTTCCTGAAAAAACACAAGATCAAGCCGGTGTTCGTCCAGGCGCAAAAATTCAGCTTCGACAGCGACCTCACCGGTGTCTTTGCAGTGACTGGCCTGAAGGCGCAAAGCACCTATTACTATGCCCTGATCAGCAGCGAAACCGACCACCTGATCATCCGTCGGCGCACCGAAATCGGCGCCGACTCGCCGAAAAACTTCATCACCCCGGCGATCAATCCCGAAACCCTGACCTTCGGCTTCTACAGCTGCCACGACCCGATCAGCGCCGACGGCAGTGCCGGCGCCTGGCCGCTGCTGCACCAGCAACTGATCGACCAGCGCGCGCAGTTCGTCATCGGCGGTGGCGACCAGATGTACGTCGACACCAACAAGAAAAACGGCTTCCTGGATATCTGGGAATGGCTGAAAGAAAACAAGCAGGCCCTGCTGGCCCACTACAAGAAAGGCAACAGCTACGACAAACCCGGCATCGAGCAGTACCTGCTGAACATCTACCGCTGGTACTACCGGGTGTACTGGAACATCCCCACCCTGCGCGAGGTGTACGAGCAGTTCCCGCAGTACATGATCTGGGACGATCACGAGATCATGGACGGTTGGGGCTCGCTGACCAACAAGGAGCGGCAAAAACGCATCTCGCTGCTGTTTGAAAGCACCAGCAACGGCCCCACCAACCAGATGCTCGTCGACCTCATGTGGCGCGCCGCCTGCCGCGCTTATTATGAATACGAGCACAGCCACAACCCTGTGACCTCGATCAACCTCGACAAGCCCGACGACTGCCACTGGGACTACGCCTTCGAGCAAGGCGGCTCGGCCTTCTATGTGCTGGACATGCGCGGCCATCACGATATCGAGGCCAACGACCCGCACAAGATCCTCGGCAGCGCGCAAATGAAGCGCTTCAAGGACTGGTTGAACAGTGCCGTGGTGCAGAGCGCCAAGGCGGTGTTCATTGTCTCGCCGGTGCCGGTGATGCACTGGAACAACGCAGTCACCAACGGCGCCGATTTCGGCTCGCTGAAGGATGACTGCATGGATGAGTGGGACCACAAGAGCAACCTGGCCGAACGCAAGGTACTGCTCGATCAGGTGTATGCGGCGTTGGGCAAAAGCGCCAAGCCAGTGGTGTTTCTCAGCGGTGACGTGCACTGCGCGGCGGTGTTTCGCCTGTTGCACAAGCAATACCCGGCGGCCAAGGTGTTCCAGGTCACCTCCAGCGCCATCTCGCGCCTACCGGCGCCGGACATGCTGAAGATGGCCATCAGCGGCGGTGGCGAGATGCCGGGCATTGCCAACATGGTCTGCGAGCGCTGGTACGCCATGGCCGGCGCTAAGAACTTCGCCCTGCTCAGCGTGCGCCCGTCACTGGATGGCCAGCAGACCGAAGTGCTGGTGGAGCTGCACTGGCCCAGTGGCGAGGATGGTGAGCTGACCAAGCGCCGGGTGGTGCTCAAGTAACCCGGCGCTTGGTGCTCGGGTCAAGCGAAGAACGAGTACAGGATCGCCGACAGGGTAATCAAGCCGATCAGTACTACAAACACATTCGAGGCCTTGCCCGAGTATTTGCGCAGCGCCGGCACCTTGTGGATGGCGTACATCGGCATCAGGAACAGCAGGCAGGCGATGATCGGCCCGCCGAGGTTCTCGATCATGCCGAGGATGCTCGGGTTCAGGGTCGCCACGGCCCAGCAGGTAATGACCATGAACAGCGCGGTCATTTGCTCCAGGCGCTTGGCCGAGACTTGCTTGCCGCGGCTGCGCAGGCTTTTCACGATCATGCCCTGGAAGCCTTCGCTGGCACCGATGTAGTGGCCGAGGAACGACTTGGTGATTGCCACCAGGGCAATCAACGGCGCCACGAAGGCGATCACCGGGGTCTGGAAGTGGTTGGCCAGGTACGACAGGATCGAGATGTTCTGTTGCTTGGCTGCGGCAAGATCCGCCGGGCTCAGGGCCAACACGCAGCTGAAGCAGAAGAACATCACCGTCAGCACCATCATCACGTGGGCACTGGCGAGGATCTTGCCGCTCTTGGCGTCGGCCTGTTCGCCGTAGCGGTGCTTCTGGTCAACGGCAAAGGCCGAGATGATCGGCGAGTGGTTGAAGGAGAACACCATCACCGGGATGGCCAGCCACAAGGTCTTGAAGAACAGGTCCAGGGGCATGCCTTCGCTGGCCTGGGCGAAGAAGGCGCCGTTCCAGTTGGGGATCAGGCTCAGAGCCAGCAGCAACAGCGCGGCAACGAACGGATAGACCAGCAGGCTCATGACCTTGACGATGATGCCCTGGCCGCTGCGCACCACGATCATCAACCCGCAGATCAGCAACAGGGCCAGCAGCGCCCGCGGTGGCGGGGTCACATGCAGTTGGTGTTCCATGAAGTTGCCCAGGGTGTTGGTCAGGGCAACGCTGTACACCAGCAGGATCGGGAAGATGGCGAAGAAGTACAGCAGGGTGATCAGCTTGCCGGCCCCGACGCCGAAGTGTTCTTCGACCACTTCGGTGATGTCTTCACTGGCGCCGCGCTTGCCCGAAAGCACGAAGCGGGTCAGGCCACGGTGGGCATAGAAGGTCATCGGGAAGGCCAGTACCGCCAACACCAGCAGCGGCCAGAAGCCCCCTACCCCGGCGTTGATCGGCAGGAACAGGGTGCCGGCGCCGATGGCGGTGCCATACAGGCCCAGAACCCAGGTGGTGTCGTGACGGCTCCAGGCACGGCTTTGCGCAGGCGCGGCCGAGTCCACACGAACGGTCGTGGTGCTATTTAAATCAGTCATCGATATTGCCTTGTAGTTGTTTTTGTTGCGTATGAATAACTTTGGAACAGGGGTGCAGCTATCGCGGGTCAAGCCCGCTCCCACATGTAGGAGCGGGCTTGACCCGCGATGGGATCAACACTCGACGAACGCGACCGCCAGGCCGCCGCGCGAAGTCTCCTTGTAGTTGGCATGCATGTCGGCGCCGGTGTCGCGCATGGTGCGAATCACCCGGTCGAGGGAGATGAAGTGCTCGCCATCGCCACGCAAGGCCATCTGCACGGCGTTGATGGCCTTCACCGCAGCAATCGCATTGCGCTCGATGCACGGCACCTGGACCAGGCCGCCAACCGGGTCGCAGGTCAGCCCGAGGTTGTGTTCCAGGGCGATCTCGGCGGCGTTTTCCAGTTGCATCGGCGTTGCCCCGAGCACTTCGGCAAGGCCGGCAGCAGCCATCGCGCAGGCCGAACCGACCTCGCCCTGGCAACCCACCTCGGCCCCGGAGATCGACGCGTTCTTCTTGCACAGGATGCCCACGGCGGCGGCGCTGAGCAGGAAGTCGACCACGTCGTTGTCGCAGGCATCGGGGTTGAACTTCATGTAGTAATGCAGCACCGCCGGGATGATCCCCGCCGCGCCATTGGTGGGCGCGGTGACCATGCGCCCGCCGGCGGCGTTCTCTTCGTTGACGGCCAGGGCGAACAGGTTGACCCACTCCATGGCGCTCAGGGTCGAGCCGATCACGTTGGGCTTGCCCAGTTCCTGCAGGCTGCGGTGCAGCTTGGCGGCGCGGCGCTTGACCTTGAGCCCGCCGGGCAAGACACCCTCGTTGCGCAGGCCGTTGTCGACGCACTCGCGCATGGCCGCCCACAATTTCAGCAGGCCGCTGCGCACCTCGGCCTCTTCACGCCAGGCCAACTCGTTGGCCATCATCACCTGGCTGACCCGCAGTTGGTGCTGCTTGCACAGCGCCAGCAGCTCGGCGGCGCTGTCGAAGTCATAGGGCAACTGCACCTGCTCGGCACTGTTGCCCGCCTCGCCCACTTGCGCCGCCTCGACGATAAAACCGCCACCGACCGAGTAATAGGTTTGCTGCAGCAACGAGCCGCTGGCACCGCTGGCTTCCAGGGTCATGGCGTTGGGGTGATACGGCAGGCTTTCGTCGAGCAGCAGCAGGTCGGTAGCGCAGTCGAACGGGATCGCCCGGCGGCCGTCGAGCATCAGTACCTGGCTCTGCTGCAATTGCGCGATCAGCGGCTCGATGCTCTGCGGGTCGATCTGGTCGGGCCATTCGCCCATCAGCCCGAGCAGGCAGGCCCGGTCGGTGGCGTGGCCGACGCCGGTGGCCGACAATGAACCGTACAGGCGCACCTCGACCCGGTTCACCTGCTCCAGCACACCGTGCTCACGCAGCGCCCGGGCAAAGGTTGCCGCTGCACGCATGGGCCCTACGGTGTGGGAGCTGGACGGCCCGATGCCAATTTTGAAAAGGTCGAAAACACTGATAGCCATGCTAATGCCTGACCGAGGTAACATTCCATGTCACGCAACGGCGCTGTTAAAAAATTGATGGGTGTCGCGAAGTTGCGCGATACTGCCCGGTCACTGCCGTCTTGACCAACGAAACTTTCTAAGCAAGCCTTTAGCAGAGCTAAACAATGAAGCGACAAATGAATGGCCAGATGTACGTTTGGCTGCATGTGTTTGCCTGTGCGGCGCGGCACTTATCGTTCACCCGCTGCGCCGAAGAACTGCACATCACCCCCGGCGCGGTCAGCCAGCAGATTCGCCAGCTGGAGGAGCGCCTGGGCTTTCGCCTGTTCCTGCGCCGCGCGCGCGGCGTGGAGCTGACCGCCGAGGGCCAGCGCCTGGCACAAACCGTCAGCGAAGCCTATGGCAGCATCGATGCCGAGCTGCGCCGCCTGGATGCCGGCGAAATCCGCGGCACCCTGCGCCTGCGTTCAATCCCGTCGTTCCTGGCCAAATGGCTGACCCCGCGCCTGCCGCGCTTGCAGCAACGCTACCCGGACATCCAGCTGCGCCTGGTGGCCGAAGACAGCAGCCAGGCCCTGCATGAAGGCGACTTCGACCTGGCCATCGACCTCAACGACGGCAGCTACCCGGGCATGCACTCAACGCCCTTGCTCGACGAGCAGATCTTCCCGGTCTGCGCCCCCTCCCTGCTGCGCGGCCGCCCACCGCTGCACGGCCCGGCGGACCTGGCGCACTATCCGCTGCTGCACGACATCACCGCCTGGCGTGGCAGTTCGGAGTACGCCGAGTGGGAGTTCTATCTGGAAGGGATTGGCGCCAGCGGCCTGGATGTGCGCCGTGGGCACACGTTCAACCGCAACCACCTGACCATTGAGGCGGCGATTGCCGGCATCGGCGTGGCGATTGCCCGGCGCACCCTGCTCAACGACGAGCTGGAGCGCGGTACGTTGATCGTGCCGTTCGGCCTGCCGATCGCCAACCACAAGCGCTATGTGCTGTTGTACCCGCCCGGTGGCCTGGCGCATCCAGGGGCACGCGCGGTGCATGACTGGCTGGTGGAAGAAGCCGAAGGTTTCAGAGCCCTGCACCCCCCGGTGTAAACCTGTGGCCGATCAGTCGGCCTGGCCGACCGGCATCTGCGCCTGGGTCGCTACCGGACCGCCCTGGGGCACGACCACCTGGCTCAGATCGATACGCCTGAACACCGGCTTGGCCCCCAGGCGTGCATTGAAGCGGGTATTGAAGCTGAAGTCGTCCTTCGTTGGTACCACCAGCGAACGCCCGTAGATGGGGGCGATGCCGGCCGGATCGTAACCGAGCAACTGCAGCAAGGTGGGGAAGATGTTGTAGTGGCTGGAACGATCCTTGTTGCTCGCCAGGTGCGCTTGCCAGTCGAGGGTCTGCAAGCCCTGGCCCTGGATCACCACCAGCGGCACCAGGCCCTCTTCTTCTACCGGGTTGCTGTCGCAGTGCGTATTCAGGCCGGGGTTGCCGCGCTCGTGCAGGTCCTGGCCGTGGTCGGAGGTATAGATGAGTACCGCCTGGCTGAGGTCGGCGTTGGCAAACAAGCGATTGAAAAACTCGCCGACATTCCACAACAGGCTGTTCATGTACGAATTGCGGTACAGCACCCAGTCTTCGGGCTGGCCGGAGAAACCATCGCGCCGGCCGGTGTCGGTGATGTCGGTGTACTGCCCGCGCGGCAAGGCCGGGCGGTAGGTCAAGAAGTCGTCGGGGTATTTGTCGTGCACAGGGAAGTGCACGCCGACCTTGTTGATCACGATCAGCTGCGGCTTGCCGTCGCCCAGCAGCTCACCGAGCTTGGCCACGGCGGCCATGTCGCGGTCACGCACCGGGGTGCTGTCGAACTGGATGAACTGGTCGATATCGCGTTTTTCCGCCGCATTCATCAGGTTCTGCAGGTTGCCGCCCGTGCGCTGGGCATCGATGTACACGGTGCCAAGCCCTGCGACCTTGGCGTATTGCCAGATCGACGGCAAGGTCGAGTTGATGCGCAGGTAGTCGTCGCGGGTGCCGCCATAGCGCAGGGTGACGTTGGTGTCGGAGCTGCAATTGGCAATCGAGGCGGCATAGCCATAGTTGAAGATACTGACCCCGGGGCGGGCCTGGTTGAGCTGGCTGCGTACGCCATGGGCGGTGTTCAGGTCCAGGTAATTGCCGGAGACGCTTTCGTCGATGATCAGCACGATGTCACGGGCCAGGGCCGGGCCGCTGCGCGCCAGGGTCACCGGTTCACGGGGGCCGACGCTGTCGTGCAGCGACTCGTAGAGCATCAGGTTGGAATACGCCAGCGGCGTGTACATGATCGGCAAACCGCGCGCACCCTCGCCGGCGCGCACGAACAGAATCGCGGTAAGCAAGGCGATGCCTAGCAGCGGCGCCACCCATGGCAGTGCCCCGGGCCCAGGCACGCTGTGCCGTGGCTTGAGCCCCAGGCCCAACAGCAACAGCAGCGAGCTGCCCAACACGCGGAGGATTACGCTGTGGTACTGCTCTATGGCCTCACCGATAAAACCACCGGAATAGACCATCGAGATAAAGCCGCTGTAGGTCAGGTAGTCGGCGGTAATGCGCGTGTAGGCATCGAAGAACACCGCGCTGGCGCTGAACACCCCTGCAAAGCCCCAGCGTAACCAGCCCTGACGAATGTTCGCGCTCAGCAGCAAGGCCAGCACCAGCAGCACCAGCACGCCGGCATACAGCAGCAATGCCGGGTTCAGGCCGATGGCCTCAAAGCGTTCCAGGTAATAGGGGTAGTTGCTCAGCAGGTAGAGCGCGAGCAGCAGTTCCTTGAAGTATCTGTGCATCTCGTCCTCACCTGGAAACCTTGAAATTGCCGTGGACATTGACACGTTAGCAGCGCTCCCCCAAAGCGCAAACCGGAACAACGTCAATTTTCTGACCAAACTTGGCAGCGTCAATTCTGACAATTCAAAAACGCGAAAACGTTGCATTCGCGTAGCAACTGCATGCATGAACACCTTGTTTATCACGGCTTTCGACCGTTCATCGTTTTGCGATGCGGCAATTGGCCAGTGCTTAGCAATGCTAACCCTCGGATTTAGAACAGCTTGATCGCAAAAAGTCCAAATCGCGACGACTGTAAATTCGACGAAACATGCCATTTGATTGACACAGTTTTCCACGGGTGGGCTATACCGAAATCACACCACTGTTTCATCCTCCTTACTCCATACGAGGCGCGCCGACATGGACGTGAGTGTGTTTGGCACCGGCTATGTCGGTCTTGTACAAGCTGCAGCCCTTGCAGATGTGGGACACCGGGTTTTATCCGTCGATGTCGATACCCATAAGATCGATCAACTGCGCCAAGGCGTACCGCCCATCAGCGAACCCGGCCTCTCGAGCATGCTCGAAGAGAACATCAAGGAAGGCCGCCTGCTGTTCAGCACGCAAGCCAGTGACGCCGTCAGCCACGCCGAACTGATCTTCATCGCCGTCGGCACGCCGCCGGATGAAGACGGCTCGGCCGACCTCTCCCATGTGTTGGGGGTGACCCGGCAAATCGCCGGGCTGATGGAGGCCGACCGCACCCTGATCATCAAGTCCACCGTACCGGTCGGCACCGCCGACAAGGTCACCGCCCTGGCCCGCGAAGAACTGCAGCGCCTGGGCAAGGGCGCGCTCAAGGTGCGGGTGGTGTCCAACCCCGAGTTCCTTAAAGAGGGCAGCGCGCTGGCCGACTGCATGCGCCCGGACCGGATCATCGTCGGTACTGCCGATGACCAAGCCCACGACCAGCTCGCCGAACTCTACGCGCCCTTCTGCCGCAACCATGAAAAGCTCATGTTCATGGACAACCGCAGCGCCGAGCTGACCAAGTACGCAGCCAACGCCATGCTCGCCACGCGCATCAGCTTCATGAACGAACTGGCCAACCTCACCGAGCACCTGGGCGCCGATATCGAAGCCGTGCGCAAGGGCATCGGCTCCGACCCACGCATCGGCTACCACTTCATCTACCCCGGTTGCGGCTTTGGCGGCTCGTGCTTCCCCAAGGACCTGCGCGCCCTGCTGCACACTGCCGAACGCAGCGGTATGCCCCTGCGCTTGCTGCAGAGTGTCAGCGACGTCAACGACGCCCAACGGCAGATCCTCTTCGCCAAGCTCAAGCAGCGTTTCCCCGGCAGCCTGGCCGGCAAGTCGATTGCCGTCTGGGGCCTGGCCTTCAAGCCCAACACCGACGACATGCGCGAAGCGCCCAGCCGCTACCTGATGGAAGCGCTGTGGGCCGAAGGCGCTACCGTGTGCGCCTTCGACCCGGAAGCCATGGCCGAATGCCGGCGCCTCTATGGCTACCGCAAAGACCTGCAACTGTGCGCCACCCGCGACGACACCCTGGAAGACGCCGACGCCCTGGTGATCTGCACTGAGTGGAAGAATTTTCGCGTGGTCGACTTCGCCCTGCTGGCCAAGAAGCTGCGCAGCCGCCTGATCATTGACGGACGCAACCTGTACAACCCCGAGCAGGTCGCCACCTTCGGCCTGAGCTACAGCGGCATCGGCCTGCGCCAGGTCCAGCCCGAGGTACCGGCGCCATGAAGATCCTGGTCACCGGCGCCGCCGGTTTCATTGGTGCTCACTGCAGCCTGCGGCTGTTGCGCGACGGCCATCAAGTGATCGGCCTAGACAACTTCAACGACTACTACGACCCGGCGCTCAAAGAAGCGCGGGTGCGCTGGGTCGAAGCCGAAGCCGGCGCGTTTACCCTGCAACGCCTTGACCTGAACGATGCCGTCGGCATGGCCGAACTGTTCGCCAGCGAGCAACCCGAGGTGGTGATTCACCTGGCGGCCCAGGCCGGTGTGCGCTACTCGCTGGAAAACCCAAGGGCCTACATCGACAGCAACCTCAGCGGTTTCCTGAACATTCTCGAAGGCTGCCGCCACCATCCGGTGCAGCACCTGCTGTATGCCTCGTCGAGCTCGGTGTACGGCGCCAACCAACACATCCCGTACCGGGTCGAGGATGCCGTCGACCATCCGCTGTCGTTGTATGCCGCGACCAAGAAGGCCAACGAGGCCATGGCCCACAGCTACAGCCACCTGTTCGGCATCCCCGCCAGCGGCCTGCGTTTCTTTACCGTGTACGGCCCCTGGGGCCGCCCGGACATGTCGCCGATCCAGTTCGCCCGGGCGATTGCCGAGGGCCGGCCGCTCCAGCTGTTCAACTACGGCCAGCACCAGCGCGACTTCACCTACATCGACGACATCGTCGAAAGCCTGGTGCGCCTGATCCCGCTGGCGCCACAAGCCAACCCGGCCTGGGACCGCGAGCATCCGGACCCGGCCAGCAGCCCGGCGCCATGGCGCTTGTTCAATATCGGCGGCCAGCGCCCGGTGGAACTCAGCGACTACGTGGCGCTGCTGGAAAAACACCTGCAGCGCAAGGCCGAGGTCGAGCTGCTGCCCTTGCAACCGGGCGATGTGCTAGCCACCTGTGCCGATGTCAGCACGCTGGAGCAGGTCACCGGTTTCACCCCCCAGGTTTCTCTGGATGAAGGGCTCGGGCGTTTTATTGCCTGGTTTCATCAGTACTACCCGCGACCTGACCAGGACGTAGCGCGGGCAAACGGGCAGGCGCCCGTGCATCAGCGGAGGGCGGTATGACAGGCCAACCTAAAAGTGCGCAACTGCAGGCACTGTATCAAGACAAGCGCATGGACCCCGCGCATCGCCAGCGCATCGACGCGGCGATTCACATGCAAGGCCGTGGCTGGATGACCGGCCGCGCTGGCGGGCGTCCCTGGACCCTGTCGCGCACCAACCGGGTGGTCGCCTGTTTTGGCGCCCTGTGCATCCTCCTGCTGATTTCGCCGTTGCTGCTGGCGCTGGCCGTGCTGGTCAAGTTCAGCAGCCCCGGCCCGGTGTTCTTCGTGCAGAAGCGTACCGGCTACCGCGGCCGTGCATTCGGCATGTACAAGTTCCGCACTATGGTCGCCAATGCCGAAGCCCTGAAGGATTCGGTGCGCCACCTGAACAAGCACGGCGCCGATGCCATCGATTTCAAGATCGACAAGGACCCGCGCGTCACCCCGATCGGCCAGTGGCTGCGGCGCAGCAGCCTGGACGAGTTGCCCAACCTGTTCAACGTGGTGCGCGGTGACATGCGCCTGGTCGGCCCGCGCCCCACCTCGTTCAACGCCTATCGCTACAAAGACAACCACCTCGCTCGCCTGAGCATCCACCCCGGCATGACCGGCCTGTGGCAGATATCCGGACGCAGCGACATAGACTTCGACCAGCGAGTCGAACTGGACCTGAGCTACATCAACGAACAGAGCTTGATGCTGGATCTGAAGATCCTCCTCAAGACTCCCTTCAAAGTCTTCAGCGGCCACGGAGCAAGTTGAATGGACGGTTCTACTTCAAGAAGTCTGACGATCGCCACCCCGAGCGAAACCAACCTGACCTCCACGGTGCTCGACGAAGACCAGCGCATCCTGCTGCTCACCGCTGCCAACACCGGCAGCGGCACCAGCACCTGCGCCCTGGCCTTCGCCAGCCAGTTGGCGTTGATGAGTGGCGGCCCGGTGTTGCTGGTCGACAGCAGCCCAAGCAGCAACAACCTCAGCCAGCAACTGGCCCTGCATAAACTGCGCGGCTTCAGCGACCTGATGTTTGACCAGGACACCCCGCCGCTGATGCAGGACTGCATCGTGCGCCTGTCCGACCAGCCGTTCGACCTACTGCCGGCCGGCACCTACAAGCGCGGCAAGGAGCGGCTCAACCCCGATCTGCTGCGTGTGCTGCTCAAGCACATGAGCGAGCACTACCGCTTCGTGGTGATCGACGGCGAGGCCGTTTACGCCAGTGCCGACAGCCTGATCATCGGCACCCTGGTCGACGGCGTGATCCTGGTGGTGTGCGCCGAAGACACCCGCTGGGAAGTGGCCCAGGCCACCGCCCAGCGCCTGACCCAAGCCGGCGCCAGGTTGATCGGCAGCGTGTTCAACCGGCGCAAGTACTACATGCCCAAGTGGCTGTACAACAACCTTTAGGCCAGCAGCCCAGGAGCCTCACATGAAATACACGACGTTCGCGCTGTGCCTGCTGACCCTGGCCGGCTGCGCCAATCAAGACACCCGGCAGATGCCGGTCCAGATCATGACCGCCAACCCGGCCAACGCCCAGGATGCCGAACTGCCGCGCAGCGAGCAGGTGCTACGCCCGCAGGACGTGCTCGATGTGATCTTCCACATCAGTACCAGCGGTTCGGCGGCGTACCGCATCCAGCCCGGTGACACCGTGGGCCTGCAGTTCCCGGCGGCCAGCTCGCTCAACGGCAACCAGCTGGTGCTGCCGGACGGCACCATCGAGCTGCCACGGGCCAACACCTCGGTGAACATCGCCGGGCAAACCCCGGATGAAGCGCGGCGGACCATCCAGCAGGCCTACCGCAACAAGCACCTGTTCCAGCCGGGGCGTGACAACGTCACCGTGCAGGTGATCAGCCCGCTGACCAACGAGCAGCAGCTGAAAAGCGCCCTCAGCCACCCCGCCACCGGCATGAGCCGCGAGATCACCGTGGGCAGCGACGGCCAGGCCAGCTTCCCGGAAATCGGCTCGGTACCGCTGCAGGGCATGACCGTCACCCAGCTGCAGACCTACCTGAACAAGCGCTATGCCGACCTGCCGGGGCGGATGACCGTGGACGTGATGCTCAAGTCCACCGCCGTCAACGAAATCTACGTATTGGGTGAAGTCGGCCAGCCCGGCGCCTACCCGATCCGCCGCCCGGTGTCAGTGCTCGAAGCCCTGACCCTGGCCCGAGGCCCGAACGTCAAGGCGCGGCTCGATTCGGTGGTGATCATGCGCCGCAACGGCAACCAGGTGCAGGCCGTGCCCTACAACGTCGACGAGGCCCTGGACGCCAGCGCGGCGCAAGTCGCCTACCTGCAGCCGGACGACATGCTCTATGTGCCCAAGACCAAGCTCGCCAGCGCCGGCGACCTGGCCCGGCAACTGGCTGACGTGGTGCTGTTCCAGGGGGTCGGTTTCAGCTTCGGTTATCGCGTTGACAACAAAGAAAGCGACAACAACTAATCCCAGGCGGGTATCCGAGCATGAATACAAAAGAAAACTACCTGCATGAATTCTTCAGGATCTTCTTTGCCAACCGCCAGTTGGTCAAACGTGTGTTCCTGGTCTTCGCAGTGATCGCCTTGCTGTTGCCGCTGGTGCTCAAACAGAGCTTCGACATTACGGCGCAAGTGATCGTGCAGTCGAAAAAACTGTCCCAGAGCGATACCAACACCGCCCTGGCCCAGGAGACCGACAAGTTCATCCCACCGTCGCTGGCCGACATGGAAACCGAGAGCAACATCCTGCGCTCGCCAACCCTGATCCGCGAAACCATCAGCCAGCTGCGCGCCGAGGGCAAGTACGAGGTTCCGCCAAGCCTGATGCAACGGATGGTGCTCGGGCCGATCCGCAACATCATTACCAACCCGCTGCGCGAGTACGTGGTCAACCCGCTGCGCTCGCTGTTCGGCCTGGAAGTCGACCCGGTGCGCGACACCGAGCTCGACACCCTGACCGATGACGCCATCGAGGACCTGAAAATCGAAACCCTGCCGGGCTCCAACGTGGTCTCGGTGACCTACAGCTTCCCCGATCCGAAACTGGGTACGCTGTTCGTCAGCCGCCTGCTCGACAACTACCTGCACAACCGCCAGAACCTGCAGTCCAACGAGCTGCCCGAGCAGTTCTACGAGCAGAAGAAACTGCAGTACCAGGTGCGCATGGATAACCTCGAAGGCAAGCGCTTGGGGATGCTCGAGAGCATCGGCTCCTCGGACCCCAAAGAAGAAATCACCTTCCGCCTCAACGCCATCAACACCGAAGAACAGGCGCTGAACCTGTACCGCGACCGCCTGCTGCAAAGCCAGCAGTGGCTGGAGTACCTGAAAACCAGCCTGGCTGCGGCCGGCAACGCTGGCATGCGCGATTTCGCCTTCCCCTACACCTTCACCACCACGGTCGACAACGTGGCGTTCGAGGACCGCGAGATCAAGCAGCTCGGTGAACAGCTGACCACCCTGGTGCTGACCTACGTCAGCGACCTGGCGGTGTTCCAGCCTGGCAGCGAGCAGATGCTGCTGCAGCGCGAACAGATCGCCAAGACCCGCCAGCAGTTCCTCAAGATCGTCGCCAACCGCATCAAGGAGCGTGAAAAGGACCTGGCCGTGGTGCAGAACGTGATCGCCCAGAAGACCCAGCGCATCGCTGACTTCAAAGGCCGCGTGCACCAGTTGCAAGAGACCCAGAGCAAGGCGCGCCAGCTCGACACCGAGATCGACGCCCTGCACAAGGCCTACTTTACCTACACCCAGCGCTACGAAGAGTCGCGTGGGGCCGACCTGCTCAACGGTCTGTCCAACGCGCGGATCCTCAGCGCGCCGTATGAGCCTGCGGAGCCGGCGTTTCCCAGGCCGCTGCTGATCGTGCCGTTCGGCATGCTCACCGGCCTGCTGCTGGCCATTGCCCTGGTGTACGTCAAAGAGTTCTTTGACCGGCGCTTCAAGCATCCGGCGCAAATCAGCCATCAACTGGACCTGCCGGTACTGCTGGTGATCAACGACCAGACCCCGGAAACTCCCAACCCTTACAAGGGCTGGTCGCTGCCGCGGCTGGTGCACTGGGTGCGCAATTGAACGCTGCGCTGACGCCCATGCGGCCCATCCTGCATCTGCTCAGCAGTGGTGGCTTCTACGGCGTCGAGCGCATGCTGCTGGACCACTGCCGGTCCACCCCCGGACAGCACCTGGTGCTGTTCCTCGGAGCCCCGGACCAACTGGTGGCGCGCTTTCGCGCCGCCGGCGTGGCCTGCCAGACCTGCGACGGTATGGGCGAGCTGCTCGGCCAATTGCGCCAGCGCCACGACCAGCAGCCGCTGATCAACAGCCACAACTTCAAGGGCCTGCTGTTCGGCTGGCTGGGGGCCAGGTTGTGGCGCCTGCCCATGGTCGCTACCCAGCACGGCTTCACCCCCACCAGCCGCAAGCAACACCTGTATACCTGGATCAGCCTGCAGCTGTGCCGCACCGCCACCATCGGCCAGGTGATCTGCGTGGCCGAAAGCATCAAGCGCATCCACCGCCAGGCGGGGGTTGCCGAAGCCAAGTTGCAGGTGATTCCCAACGGTTTGCCCGACGCCCAAGCGCTGCCCGAACGCCGCCATGGCGACGGTCGCTGGCTGGCCGGTTATGTCGGGCGCTTGAGCCGCGAAAAAGGCCCGGACCTGTTTCTCGATACCCTGATCCCGCTGTGCCAGCGTCATCCGCAGCTCGCTGCGGTGATGCTCGGCGACGGCCCGGAGCGCAAAGCCCTGCAGGCACGCATCGATGCCGCCGGCTTGAGCGAGCGTATTCGCCTGCCGGGTTATCAGGCCGACATGCGCGCCTGGATGGCGCGCCTGGATGCCCTGGTGATCAGCTCGCGCACCGAAGGTACGCCGATGATCCTGCTCGAAGCCATGCAGGATGGCGTACCGGTGGTGGCCTTTGGCGTTGGCGGTATTCCTGATGTGATCGAACACGGGCACAGCGGTCTGCTGGCCCGGCCCCTGGCGGTGGATGAGCTGGCAATGCAGCTTGAGGCGTTGATGCTCGACCCGGCCCAGGCCGGTGAGCTGATTACCCGGGCGCGGCACACCCAACGCGAACGTTATCACCTGCCGACGCTGGCGCAACGCTGGGCCCGGATATACCTGGGCGCGGCCACGGAGACCTGCGCATGATCATTCCCCTGTCCCTGATCGGCTTGCTGGCCATTGCCTGCCTGGCGCTGCTGGCCAGCCCCTACCCATTCCTCGCGCCCGGCGCGGTCATCGGCCTGGCCGGCCTGCTGGCGCTGTACAGGCGCCCGGCCTGGGGGCTGTTGGCGATCATCACCCTGGTGCCGCTCGAAGGCCTGTTCAAGGACAGCCAACTGACCGCCACCAAGCTGATCGGCGCCGCGCTGGCGCTGGTGCTGGTGCTGCAACTGGCGATCAAGCAACTGCCGGCCGAGCGCCTGCGCAGCACCATGTGGCGCCTGTTGCTGGGCTTTCTGGCGTTGTACCTGCTGAGCTTTCTGGCCAGCGACAGCAGCGAGATGTCCCTGGGCCATGTGCGTGAGTTGGCGGTAGGCCTGCTGCTGTTCGGCATCACCCTGTTGATCGGCCGCGAACTCGACCTGCCGATGCTGTACCGGCTGGTGACCCTGAGCGTCGGCCTGACCTGCATCATGGCCATGGTCTCGGCCAAGTACCAGGACGAAGGCCGCGCCGCGGGCCTGTTGGAAGACCCCAACGTGTTTGCCATGTTCATCGCCATCGCCGTGCCCATGGCCCTGTGGCTGGTGTTCAACAGCCCCGGGCGGGTGCAGAAGCTGCTCTGGATCGCCTGCTGCATCCTCTTGCTGGCGGGCATGACCAAGACCAACTCGCGCTCGGGCCTGGTGGTGCTATTGATCAGCTTAGGCATCGTGCTGGTGCACTACCGCACCCAGGTCGCCCACCTGCGCCCGCGGCACCTGGGCTTTGCCATGCTCGGCCTGGCGATCCTGCTGCCCACGCTGGTGGCGTTGATGCCGGAAAGCTACGTGGCGCGCATCCAGTCGCTGGCGCTGCTCAAGTCCGGGGTCAACGCCTTCAAGGATGATTCCCTGGGCAGGCGCTCCTCGTACATCGTGGTCGGCAGCAAGATGATCCGCGAGCATCCGCTGCTCGGCAGCGGTCCCGGCACCTTCCCCCTGCACTATGCCACCACCGGTTACGCCAAGGCCTTCTCGGCCAACCGCAAGGTCGGCGATTTGTACCGCCGGGCGCACAACACCTACCTGGAGATCTTCAGCGAAGTCGGCGTCCCCGCGGGCATCCTGTTCGCCAGCATGGTGCTGCTGGCCCTCTATAACGTCTGGCATGCCCGGCGCCTGTGGCTGCAACAGGGCGACCACTACCAGGCCGACCTGCTCACCCACCTGTGCATGAGCATGCTCGCCATCAGCCTGTTCCTGATGTTCCTCAGCGCGCCCAACCACAAGTACCTATGGATCATGCTGGCGCTGTCCAGCGTGTTGCGCGTTAACGCTGAACAGGCACGCCTGAAACAGGTGAAGGCATGAAAGTCAGTGTCATAGTACCGATGTTCAACGAGGCCCGGCATATTGGCCGAACCCTGCAGTCGGCGCTCACCGCCGCCGCTGATGCCGGCCTAGAGTGCGAGCTGATCGTGCTCGACAACGGCTCCAGCGACGACGGCGCGCAGATCGCCCGCCGCCTCGGTGCCCAGGTGCTGGAGCTGCCCGGGCTGACCATTGGCGCCCTGCGCAATCGCGGCGTGCAGGCCAGCAGCGGCGAGTGGCTGGCGTTTCTCGATGCCGATATCGAAGTACCCGAGCACTGGCTGAGCCTGCTGCTCGACCTGCATGCCGAAGGCCGTGGCGACGTATTTGCCCTGGACTGCGACACCCCGCGCCAGGCGCCCTGGTTCGCCCGCGCCTGGCAACGGCGCACCCTGCGCGCAGGCTTGCCGGCACTGCACCGTATGCAATGGCTGCCGACCCCCAACCTGCTGATGCAGCGCCACTGGTTCGACAAGGTCGGAGGTTTTAGCGAAACCCTGCGCACCGGCGAAGACAAGGATTTCACCTGGCACCTGAACAAGGCCGGCGCACGCCTGTTGGCCCTGCGCAATCCGGTGGCGTTGCACTGGGGCTTCGAAGGCAGTTGGAGCGAGTGGCTGGGCAAGGAGCTGTGGCGCCAGGGCAGCAACCTGCAACTGCTGCGCAGCAACGGACCGAGCCTGCGCCTGCTGCGCTTTCCGCTGTTGTCGCTGAGTATCTGGATGCTAGATGCCCTGGCCTTGTCGGCGCTGCTCTTTGGTTACCCGCGCCTGCCGCTGTTCATGCTGTTCATCGCCAGTGCCCCGGCGCTGGTGCTGAGCCTGCGCCAGAGCCTGACACACCGCGACCCGCTTTTTGCCCTGCAGCTCTGGGGCCTGCACTGGATCCGCCTGCACCTGGCCGGCGCGGCCTTCGTGTTCAGCCTGTTCAACTGGAACGCCAGGAGGCCCGCCCGTGGCTGAGTTGATTTTTTGGTTGTGCCTGTTACTGCCATTTTATGCCTGGCTGGGCTACCCCTTGCTGCTGACCCTGGTCGGGCCGCTGTTCCGCCGGCATGCACCTGCGCCGCTGGCGCCGCAACGGGTCAGCGTGGTGGTGGCCGCCCACAACGAAGAAGGCAATATCGACAACAAGCTGCGCAACCTGCTGGCCCAGGACTACCAGGCCGAACACTTGCAGATCGTCGTCGCCAGCGATGGCTCCACTGACCGCACCGTGGCCCTGGCGCGCGGCTTCGACGACCCGCGCATCCAGGTCCTGGACCTGCCGCGCCTGGGCAAGAACAGCGTGCTCAACGTCGCCGTCACCCAGTGCACGGGCGACATCGTGGTGTTCACCGACGCCGATGTGCATTGGATCGACGGCACCCTGGCGGCGTTGCTGGCGCCCTTTGCCGACCCGCAGGTCGGTGGCACGGTGGGCAAGATGATCATCCCGGTGCCCGGCAAGGGCCTGAGCCTGGGCGAAAGCCTGTACCGCCACTACGAAGCCTGGCTGCGGCGGGTGGAAAGCCGCACCGGTTGCACGGTGTCCGCCGACGGCGCCCTGCAGGCGCTACGCCGCGAGCTGTACCAGCCGATCCCGGCGCGGGTCAACGACGACTTCTATATCAACACCTGCGCGCCAGTCGCCGGCAAGCGCGTGGTCTACGTCGACGAGGCCCTGGTGCTCGACCAGGGCGTGGACGAGGCCGAGCGCCAGTTCAGCCGCCGTCAGCGCGTCACCGTTGGCGGCCTGATCAGCCTGGCCGCCCGTCGTGAGCTGCTCAACCCGCTGCGCCATGGTCTGTACGCCATTGCCCTGATCAGCCACAAGCTGATCCGCCGTCTGGCGCCGGTGCTGTTGTTGCCGCTGTTGCTGACCAACCTGTGGTTGCTCGACGGCCACGGTTTTTACCAACTGACCCTGGCCGCGCAATTGCTCGGCTATGGCGCTGCCATCGCCGGCCTGCTGGATGTGCGCCAACGCCTGCCCAAGCCGTTTCGCCTGGCGGCCTTCGTGCTGGTGACCCTGGCCGGAATGAGCGTCGGCCTGTGGCAGTTCCTGCGTGGGCACAGCTACAACCAATGGACCCCCGACCAGACTCGATGAGCACCTGACATGCCGATAAAAACCAGTATCAAGCGTGCCAGCGGTTGGCTGTACCTCAATTCGCCCAAGGGTCGCAGCCAATTGCGCGGCGCCGGGGTGATCCTCATGCTGCACCGGGTGCTGGCCGAGGACAGCAGCGCCGCCCTGCCCCATCGCAACGAACTGTGCGTCGGCCCCCAGGCCTTTGAGCGCTTGCTGCGCTGGCTGCAACGTCACTTTGACTGCGTGCACCTGATGGACCTGCTCAAAACCCACGAGCAGCCGCGCAACGGCGGCCGCCCCAAGGTCGCCCTGACCTTCGACGACGGCTGGCGCGACAACGCCTTGAATGCCTTCCCGCTGCTGCAGCAATACCAGGTGCCGGCGAGCATCTTTTTGTCCACCGACTACATCGGCAGCCGCCAGCGCTTCTGGTGGGAAAGCCTGGGCGAAACCCTCTGGGGCACCCATGGCGAAATCTCCCGCCGGGCGCTGATCGAGCAGTTGCGCAAGATCGGCAGGCCGCTGCCGGCCGCCTACTTCATGAACGAACAGGCCCATGCCCGCAGCAGGGCCCTGGGTAAATACCTGCAAAGCCTGAAAACCCTGAGCCCGATCGCCCTGCATCATCTCACCGATGCCTGCCCGGCCGAATCCCTGCCCCAGGCCCTGGACTGGAACCAGGTGCGCCACCTCGAAAACTCCGGGCTGATCAGCTTCGGCCCCCACGGTGCCAGCCACGCGCTGCTGCCGGGCCTGGACGACCAGCGCCTGGAAGAGGAACTGAGCCGCAGCCACTACGCCCTGCAACAAGGCTGCAAGCAGCCGCTGCCGGTGTACTGCTACCCCAACGGCGACCACGATGCACGGGTGCGCGAGCGCCTGGCGGCGCACTGCTACCCGTTTGCCCTGAGCACCCGCCCGGGGATCTGCCAGGGCCATGACGACCCCCTGGCCCTGCCACGCATCAGCGTCAGCCAGCGCACCGCCAGCCGGCCCACCTTGCTGGCCTGGCGGATCAGCCGCGGGGGCCGCCCATGAGCCGCAGCCACTATGTTCGCCACCTGCTGCTGAGCATGGGCACGCGCCTGGCGATGATCGCCCTGCGGCTGATGCGCAACGTGCTGCTGGCGCGCATTCTCGGCCCTAGCGAGCGCGGCCTGTTCGCCCTGCTCAGTACCCTGCCCGACCTGATCAGCGCCGCCACCAGCGGCGGCCTCAACACCGCCGTCGGTTACCAGGCGGCCAAGCAGCGCAGCATGGGCCTGCTGCTCAGCCAGGTGCTGATCTACGGCTGCCTGGTGGCCGGCGCCCTGACCCTGATCTGCGTGGCCCTGGCCCGGGCGTTCGGCAACGAACTTGAAGTGACCACCCAGCTCGGCCTGCTGGCCTGGCTGTTGCTGCTGGCGGTGCCGCTGACGGTGCTCAAAAGCGGCCTGCTGACCCTGCACAACGCCACCGGCGGCGTCGGCGCCTTCAACGCCTTGCGCCTGACCGAGTCGCTGGTGCCGCTGCTGCTGTTTGTCGGGCTGTTCTGGATGTGGCAGCACGCGGCGCTGGAAGCGGCGCTGATCAGCTGGCTGCTGGGCCTGAGCCTGGTGGTGCTGCTGGGCCTGTACTGGCTCGGCAAGCAGCACTCGATCCGCCTGTGCTGGGATCGCAGCGGCCAGCGCGAGCTGCTCTCGTACAGCGCAAAAAGCCACCCGGACGTGCTGTTCCAGCAGGTGATCCTGCGCTCGGACTACCTGTTCATCAGCGCCATGCTCGGCAGCGCCGCCCTCGGCCACTATGCCATGGCCAGCGCGGCGGCCGAACTGTTGCTGATCGTCCCTGAAGCGGTGACCACGCCGTTGATGAAGCGCCTGCTGCAGCAGGACGCCGGCATGGACAAGCTCACCCCGCTGGCCCTGCGCCTGACCGCCACGGTGATGCTCGGCGCCTGCCTGAGCATGGCGCTGATCGGCGAGTGGCTGATCGTCACCCTGTTCGGCGCCGAATACCAACCGGCCTACCCGGCCTTGCTGGCCTTGCTGCCGGGGCTGTTCGGCCTGTGCTATGCGAGCATCCTGCGCCTCGACTTGCTGGGCAAGGACCGCCCCGGCACGGTATCGCTGATGATGGGCCTGGGCGCGGCACTGAACCTGGTGCTCAACATGCTGTTGATTCCCGCCTACGGCATCGTCGGCGCCGCCATGGCCTCGTCCATCGCCTACCTGGCGGTGACCCTGGCGATGTTGCTGCTGTACTGCAAACTCAGTCGCGTGGCGTTCTGGCAAACCTTGCTGGTACTGCCCAGCGACCTGGCGCCACTGCGGCAGATGCTGCAACGGCGGCCAGCATGAAGCCCATGGCCCTGGTGGTGAGCGGCGTGCTGTTGAGCGCCAGCGTGCAGGCTGTGCCCTTGCACTGGGGCGACCTGCGCGATGGCAGCCTGTACCTGCAGGCGGCCAAGGCCGACACCGTGACGGTCAGCTGGCAACCGGCCTGGCAGGCCGACGCCAACCCCGAACACATCTTCCTGCTCAATGGCCAGGGCCACTTGCAGGCCGATCGCCCGATCAAGGCCAATGAACCCCGTGGCCGGGTGCAATGGCCACTGGCGGCGAGCACCAGCGACTACCAGCTGGAAATCCCCGGCTACAGCTTCAGGCGGTATCGCATCGAGCACGCCGACAGCACCCGCGCCCTGTTCGCCCCGGCCAAGGTGCACTTCAGTGCCGAAGTCGGGCCCAATGTGGAGCTGTACTTTCGTGTGCCCGCGGGCGAAAAAGCCACCCTGGCCGGTAAATACCACGGCGGCGTGCGCGGTCTGCAGGTGCAGCGCCTGGGCGATAACCAGCAACTGAGCCTGGCGCTCAAGCCCTACCCGGCCTACTGGCAGTTCGATCGTTTGCCGCTGCCGGTGTCCAGTCACGCGCAAACCTTCCGCCTGCAGTTGCAAGGCCGCGGCAAGGCAGCGTTCTGGCTCGACGGCAGCGCCAACCTGTTCGCCCAACAGGCCGAACAACTGGGGCCGCTGCACAACGCCGAGGGCAAGGTCATGCTAACCCTGGGCCACAAGGTGCTGGGCCGTACCCCGGACCTGGGCGTCAACCTGCCCTATGTGCTGCCGCCACCCTCCAGCTATGCCGCGCTCGACGCCCTGCGCCCGCAAGCCGCCGGCTATTACAGCTTTGCCGACTTGCTGGCGCGCCAACCCGGCTACGAAAATGAGTTCCGTCGCTTCTACCAGCAACGCTATGCGATCAAACAAGACATCACCCTGCTGGCCGGCACCGGCCGCGAGTCAGTGTTGGCCGCCAACCGCACCAGCAACGACGGCCTCGACGACTGGCTCAACACCACCCGCAACCTGGGCGGCAGCACCCTGCACTACCTGGCCTTCGCCGATGAGCCGAACCTCAACTACAGCGACTACCCGAGCTTCAGCCGCTACTTCCAGGCCATGGCTGAGCACGTGCAACACAGCCCAGGGGCCCGCGAGGCCGGGGTACGCATCGCCATGCCGGCAAGCTCGCGGCTGGTCAACGGCCCCCTGCACAGCAGCAGCGAAACGCGCATCGGCCTCGATTGGGCGCGGCGCCTGCTCAAAGACCACGGCCAGCAGATCGACGCCCTGGCCTGGCACGAATGGATGGTCCGCGACCTGCTGGCCACCCGCAGCTACCGCGACTCGGTACGCCAGGCCGCAGCCCTGGTCGGCCTCGATGCCCAAGGCCGGCCGAACAAGGCGCTGCTGCTCGACCAGACTAACGTCTCCAGCGGCTCGACCTTGAGCCCTTACGATCAGGAAACCCACTTCACCGCGCTGTGGTGGGCGTCGGTGGTGATCAACGCCTCCCAGGACGGCCTGCTCGACATGCTCAACTGGTTCCACGTTGCCGATGAGCCCGAGTGGCCCAAGGGCATGGTCCGGGTGCTGGGCGAGAACGGTTTTGAACTCAAGCCCGTGGGCCTGGCCCAGCAGTTCATCCAGCAGCACTGGCTCGACCAGGTGCTGGCCCTGGACAACGACGCCTTCGAAGTCGATGCCCTGGCCATGGCCCGCGGCAAGCAGCGCAGCCTGCTCGGGGTGAACAAGGGCGAGCGCCTGCAGCAGGTGAGCCTGGCCACCGAGCAAAGCTGCCTGCAAGGCGCCCTGACCTTGTTTGGCCCCGACAACCAACCACGCAGCGCGCGCTTTACCTGCGAACGCGGCCGTATTCAGTTTCAACTACCGGGGCAGACCCTGTTCGCCCTGACCTGGAGCGCGTCATAAGCGCGCACCTCACCTGCCAGCAACAGGAGGCACCATGAGTGCTTTGAGCAAAATCCAGGATCGCATCAAGCGCAAAGGACTGCGCAATACTATTCGCGCTGGGGTCAAGCGCTACCTGTTCTACCACTGGGAACTGCTGTGGATGGAGCGTGACCTGGTCAGCCCCGTGCCGCCGCACAAGCTCAAACCCTACCCGGCGTTGCGCGTCGAAACCATCACCGTGCACAACGTGCGGGCCTTCGCCAAACACTTTGGCGAGCGCATCGAGACCATGCGCGAGCTGGCTGGCGAAGGCCACACCGGGCTGATGTTCCTCGATGACGCCGGCGACACCGTGGCGTTTATCTGGGGCAGCCTGCGCCACTACCACGATCGCCACTACTACGGCTGCTGGTTCCCGGTGGAGCCTGGGCAGTTCTTCGAGTTTGGAGGCGAAATGATCCGCCGCTACTGGGGCTCGCAACTGTCGGTCGACGTGCAGCTGGAGCTGTGGAAAGCCATGGCTGCCCAGGGTTGCGACACCGTGGTGGACGTGTGCGAGAGCCACAACATCCCGGCGCTTAAGCTGCACCTGCGCATGGGCTATAAGGAACAGGGGCGGATCATGCACGTGTACTGCCTGTTCGGGCGCTGGAAGTTCTTCCGCGAAACGCGCTACAGCGAATCGCGCCTGGAGGCCCTGCGCAAACCTGAAGCCAGCGCGGCCCCGGCCACGGTGACCTGAGCCCATGAACCTTGAACTGCAGTGGTACCCGTCGTTGGCGGCGGCGGACTTCCCCGCCGCCGACTACGAGCAACTGCGCCAGCAACTGGCCGACAGCACGCCGTTCAACCACCTCGACTGGCTGCGTGCGGCGGAAGCGGCGCTGACAGCCGGGCAACAGTTGCAGGTACTGGTGGGCCGCGATCAGGGCAGATTGAGCCTGTGCCTGCCGCTGATTCGCAGCCATGAGCGCTTCGGGCCACTGACGGTGCAGGTGGTGCGCCATTTGGGTTATCCGCTCAGCGACCGCATCGCCCTGCTCTGCGACCTGCCGGCCAAGGCGGCCGCGCAGGTGCTACGGGCAATCCGCAAGCAACTGCCCCACGCCCTGCTGCAACTGGACGAAGTGCCCGCCGGCGCGGTGGCCCACAGCCTGCTCAGACATTGGGCGCGGCGCAGCTCCACCCATGAACAGCGCCTGAACTGCCGGGTGCCGGTGCACCGCATCGTGCCCGAAGATCGCCAGGAAATCAGCGGCGACCCGCGCTACAAACTGCGCCGCGCGCGCAAGCGCATTGCCGCCTGCGGCGCCCAGGTACGCAGGATTGTCCCGGATGCAAACACCATCACGCCACTACTCGATGCCATCAGCGCCGTCGAAGACCTCAGCTGGAAAGGCGACAACGACGTCGGCATCTTCTCTGGCCGCCTGCGCCGCCAATGGATGTACCAGGCCTTCACCGCCCTGGCGGCCCAGGGCCTGGTTCGCCTGGTGCTGCTGGAGCTCGATGGCCGCTGCATCAGCTACCGCCTGGGTGTGTTCGAGCGCGGCCGGGTGTACGACTACAACCTCGCCTTCGTCCCCGCCCATGCCGAACTTGGCAGTGGCCGCGTGCTGCTGGAGGAATGGATTCACTGGGGCCTGGACGACGGTTGGGAATGGGTCGACGCCTCGCGGGTGAGCCTGAACAACTCCAGCCACCAACTGCACGAACGCATGAGCGCCACCCTCGAACAGCAACGGCAAAGCTTCTACAGCTGGCGCCCCAGCGGCCTGGCCCTGGGCCTGGCCTTGCGCCTGTGGCAGCGCTTCAAGCCGCAGTTGCAGCGCCTGCGCCAAACACCCTCGGCCACAGCCGCCGAGCCCGACTCACCACAGGAGAACCCGGATGCCCTCACAGGTCATCGTCAACGCTGACGACTTCGGCCTCAGCGCCCACACCAACGCGGTCATCCTGCATGCCTTCCAGGCCGGGCTGATCAGCTCGGCCACGGCCATGGCCAACATGCCGGCCTTCAGCGCCGCCTGCAGCCTGGCGCAGTTGCCGGCCTTGCGCGGGCGCATCGGCCTGCACTTCAACCTCACCTACGGCCGGCCGCTGAGCGAAGCGATTCGCCAGCAGCCACGCTTCTGCGCGCCCAACGGCGAATTCGACCTGCGCCTGAAACAGCGCACCCTGCGCCTGAGCCGCGCCGAACGCGAAGCGGTCGAGCAGGAACTGCAGGCGCAGTGGCAGCACTGCCTGAACCAGGGCCTGATGCCCAGCCACCTCGACTCGCACCAGCATGTGCATAACATCTGGCCGATCGGGGTGATTGTGGCCCGGTTTGCTGCGCGTGAGGGCGTGGCGGTGAGGTTGGCGCGTAACCTGGGGCACAACATCGGGCCGCTCAAGCGGGTGTTCAAGACGCTGCTTAATCGCCGCTTGAAGCAGTTGGCGGGGGCAACGGCGGATTATGTGTGCACGCCTGCGGATTTACGCGCGGGGTTGGCGCCGGCGCAGGGGCTGCTGGAGGTGGTGGCGCACCCGAGTGCGTTGGGGGGGCATGATTTTGGGGATGCGTATTTGGGGAGTGGGGAGTCGTTGAAGGCGTTGGTGGAGCTAAGGTTGGCGGGGGTGCCGCGGGTGGGGTATAAAGCTTTGAATGGCGATCGTGAGTTACAGACAGAAACAATTTGAAGCCGTAGGATTTTAACCTCACCACCCTAGAGGAGCATTAATATTTACGAGCAAGTAGGTGGACGCGCTTAGTCTGTCGCCAATCCGCTTGGTCGGCGACAGACTATTCCATTGTTCCTATAGCGCTGATTGCCTATTACGTGGGTTTCATCTCTGTTCCTCCCCTTCTGCTAAATACAATGCCAATCAATACCGAGGCCCAGTCAATTGACCATTGCGATCGTGGACCGGACTCCCATTGGGCACCAATATATCCATGTACTCCCACACCAAACGTCGCAAGCGATTTATCCCCCAAAGGCATAGGTGTAACATGGCCATCATTGAATACCTTTCCATTATTGTTGTTTGACCACCCTTGACGTTGAGATGGATTAGCCACGAGACTACACGCGGTTGCAAAATACACTTTATCCATCGCACTGGAAAAAGGTTTCGCTGCAGCGGCACTTGTCTTGTCGTTAAGAAAAGCGAGTGAACTGATGCTAGTGTAGTGAATGCCGTGCGTCTTATCCAACTCCTGCCTGACACCACCAAGGGTTAAAACTTTGTCGCCATTTACTGATGACAGAAGGGCATAGGTCAGCGCCTCTGTAGACGTACTGAGTGTATCCACTTCCAGTCACGTCGCCCAATAATTTACATCGTCCATTAGATGGATAACGGTCAAGCCGGTCAACACTGATAAGAACTCTACTTTGTATTCTGCACCTACTTGGAAACTGAAATTTTTGCTTTAACCGCTTTTTATTCTTTGATATTCCGAACCGTCCGCACTCCAGAATACAATGTCACCTTTCACGCCTTTGTTCAGCTGGTCGTTGAAAAATTTGGCATTTACCGTAGATCCGGAATATCCTTGGCCATTCGGCATGGGTTTAAAGCTAAACCGAATTTTTATCGCGCTCAATAATGTGCCAGCTTTTGTCGGTGTTCACAGCAAAATACTGTTCACCCACCCACAAAAATACCGGACTTCCTTGTACCATAGTCAACTGAACGGTTATTTCGCTCATGATGCTCTCCTGGGAATTACCTAAGGCGTAGCAAAAATTGAGAATATATTGAGCAAGATAGCGTTTCGAGCAGTAAAGAATAGACAACCATTTGTCGATCCAGCCCGCCATCATTACGCCACCGCCCATCCTTGTTCACTTTTTACAGTTTTTTATGCACAGCATTTCACTGATCTTTTTCAACGCCTAGCTACCTAGTACTCTATCAAGGGTCGCCAAAATCGATAAACAGAGAGTGCCTTAAAAAATGTCCTTCGCACCTGACAAAAATAATAGGTACCCCTCCCCTGAGGTCCCGCTCATCAGATCCCCAACTGTTCCTCTGGCCAGAATTAGCTCACGCAGCCTTCGTTCTGAAGTCAAAATCTAATACTGCACTATAAATGCAGGCTGCGTGGTGCACTCATAAGAGCCGGCACTTTCTGCAACTAAGCATTGCTCGACCAGCCGGCTCGATGCGATATAACCTGCAAAAATATATAACCTATGTTACAGACTCGCCTGAGAGGACTAAGACACTCCACAGTGGGAGTGCCAAAAGAAGAAGCTGCGTAAAAGTGCACAGGGGGCCTGCGCAGCCCCCTGTGCCGCCATTTATAGGGGGTTGCACCCCGCAGCAACGGCATCCTGATGCGTGACATAAGGACGATACGGTTCAAGGTACCATTGCGGCTTGGATCTATATGCAGTCAACAAACAAACAAATTGACGACGCATACTACCTTGAGACTTTTCATTATCACGCCATTGAGGGTCCTGGCCGTTACGTGCAACCAATTCATTGTACATTGCTTCGGTCTGATCCTCTCTGATTGACCGTCCAGTCTCTGTTGGGGTCACTTCCAGGCTCCACTCGTCTTTACCAGTACCGGGATCAAAACGTAGGACCCATTTAGCTTGCGAGATATAATGGCCAGCGCTTGAAGCAGCGACGGGGTTACATTCTGCAGCTACAGACTCTTCGTGTGTGACATAAGGTCGGAAGGGTTCGAGAAACCACTGATCTTTAGTTCTGTATTGCGTCAAGAGACATACGAGTTGTCGACGCATACTTCCTTTAGCCATCTCGTTCTCCTGCCACTGTTGATTGCTGCCGTTCCGCACCCACAATTCGTTGTACATTGCCTCTGTCTCTTCAGGGCCAATGTTCCGGCCGCGCTCAGTGGGAGTAACTTGCAGGGACCATTCGTTTTTTTGCGTGCCAGGGTCAAAGCGCTCGACCCATTGGGTAGACGCAATATATGTCCCCGATTGAGCTGCTGGAATATCTGGGCCACCCGTTTCAGTACTGGTGTCGAAAGGTATGGCTTGGTCAGCAGCTGAATACCCGAAACGTTCCGTAGCGGGTTTAGTGAAGTCTACCCATATAATCGGAACGTGGTAGCCCTTCGCGTAAAGCTTTTTCTGAAAGTTCCTGGCAACGGTAAGCCCGTCCTCAGGTTTCTGCGCAGCAGTATCCCCCATAGTTTGGTAGTTGTAGTTGCTTTTTGCGTTATACACAAAAGCATCTATGTATTGCATATTGAGCGAACCATCGTTAGTCGCGGACGCATTGCGCAACATGAACTCATTCGTAGCGGTATTAATAGCGTAAGGATTAAGCAAATCCGTATTGGTTCTATACTCATGGATCTTAATCATCTCATCCCAGCCAGCAGGATCCTCTGCGCTCCAAGAGCATTGCTCTTTTTGGATAGAGCGGAACCATCCGGTAGTGTATGTATTTATCCATTCTTGAGTGGTTCTAACCCCTTGATCTTTACAAGAACCATAAGCCCATTGCCCGTTCTTGTTGTTAATAGGCGGCTTTCCCGCATTGCTGGGAACGCCGGCACCAGACTGCCCACAACCGTACCATTTTCGGTCAGGTCCGGTACCCGCATCAAACGAATAAATGCAGGTAAACCCGTCCTCTTTGACCGGAAGCTTCAGTGCAACCGAGTCGGCCGGGTTTCGCATAATGAAGCCAGCCGGGTGCATCAACATAGTGATACTTAGATCGCGTCTTAACCATGTCCATGACGTGGCTCCCGTCTGAATTGCCCAATTGCTATAATCCCAAGGATTGAAGGGACCGTCGTTAACCATGCGTATGCTTACACCACTGCAGTAATAGTGCCCTCGGGCAGCGCCGGTATCAGACTCTTTACAGTCATTTTTTACACTGTTGTAATTGGATAATATCCGTCGCACGGTATCTTGCGGAGGCAGAGGTTTGGTCTGTAAATCTGAATAGGCGTTGAAGATGGGCAGCGTACAAAGCACGCCCAAGGTCATTATTTTAGAGTTCATTTGTAGCTCCTGTTCAGGTGTCAACTGGTGTCGAAGTACCGATTTTTGATTTCGCAAAAGCCGGCACTTATTGACGATCCGACCGGCAACCAAGCTTCTTTAGTTAAAGAGGATTACAATGCTTTGCCGTGGCCTGCTCATGCGTTACATATGGACGGAAAGGCTCAAGATTCCACTCTTGCTTGCTACGGTAATTATCGACAAGGCACACCAGTTGTCGACGCATACTTCCCGAGGACTTTTCGTTGTCACGCCATTGCCAATCTTGCCCTTTTAAAGCAAGCAGTTCCTTATAGAAATTATCGGTGTCTGCTGGTGTGATGTTGCGTCCCCGAACGCTAGGAACTACAGAAAGCGTCCACTCATTTTTCTGTGTACCAGGATCATATCGATTGATCCAGGTGGCCGACTTAATAAACTTTGCAATAGCATTGCAACCTGCGGCCACGGAATCCTGATGAGAGACTTCAGGACGGAAAGGCTCTAGGTTCCACATCTCTTTACTTCGGGTTGTCGTCAAATGGCAGACCAATTGCCGACGCATACCACCACCATCGTTTTCCTGCCACTCTGCATCGGATCCGTATTTTTGAACTAATTCGTCGTAAAATGCTTGTGTTTGATCAGCCTTAATTTCTCGGCCGCATGGCGTAGGCACCAATGAAAGCGTCCATTCATCCTGTTCAGTGCCTGGGTCGTAGCGCTTTATCCAACTCGCACTTTGAATATAGCTTGAGCACTTATTGGTCAGTTCCGCCGTGTCTGTATCTTTGGGCGCGGCAACCTGATCAGCACTGTTATATTTGAAAGTTGCATCTTCTGCAGAACGGGTTGGCAATGTTAGTTGGATAATAGGTGCAAAATGACCGGAGGTTGTCTGATAGTCCAACTGAGCAGCTTTCGCATTTTCCAGCCCCCCTGAGGTGTAAAAGAAGGCTCTAATGGGAAACGTCCCGCGGGGGGGATGTTGGCCAAGTAGCGATGCGCAGTTCGTTTTGTTGTGTAATGGTCTCGTCCACAGCCAACCGACCGCCTTGAAGTCCCGCCCAAAACGTGCTGGCCGAGTAGCTTGCTGCATCATCGGCAAGGTAGAAACTGCACTGACTAAGTCTATCTTTATTTTCTTTGTTAAATTTGTTATACCACTCTGACCCTGTAGTAACACCTTGCTTATCACACCGATCACTCACGGGGCCTTTATTGCTCTGCCCACAGCCACGGTTATTTCGCCCGTTAGTTCCGCCATCAACGGGGAAGTAACACAAATAATCAAGCGCCAACCTCCCTGGCGGGGCAATATCTGTATTGTACAAAATAAATCCGCTATTAAGATTACTCACCAGTCTTCTGAATTCAGCATCCTTCCTCAAGTAAGAAAACGATACGGCCCCTGATTTTTCCTATAAAGGGCTGTAGTCCCAAGTATGATAATCATTAGAAGGATAAGTTGCGCGAATCACTACACCTGAACAAAGATAGGCTGCTCGAGAGAGTGAGCCGCAGTCTTTGGTTGTATTGTTATAAAGCTGGGTTAACGACGTCGCAACTCGTTGCCCTACCTCATCCGCCGTTGGGGCTGCCAGGCAAGCTCCCGCGAATAGGGATGCACTAGCAGCAGAAGTTATCCGGGATAATACACTCATGCTTGGTGTCTCCTGATTTACATTATCCAGGGCCGCAATTGACACACTGTCGGCAAGCGAGAGTCTGATACTCCATGAGTCCAGTCGCCGGCAAACCCAGTGCCCAGAAACGCCCGAAGCCCTATTTGAACCGCCAAGACAATGTATTTTTCGTTTTCATTTCTGGCTACTAGTAAAAATGCTAGTTTTTAATCGAAAGGCGTGCCCACATGCATGCTGCGAAGAGAATTGTCAACTGTTAAAAGTGCTAGTTTTTTCAAGATCCCGAGCACTGCAACTGCCGCGCTGTAAGCGCCGAGTTTTTAGAGTTCAGCCCCTCAAAGGAAGGCATAAGGTAGCGTGAAAACCCAGATGGGTGGTTCGGTAAAAATCAAGAAATATCAAGAGTTATCTACTAGTAAAATGCCAGGCGTATAGATATCAAGGCATTAGTTGAAACGTGCCACCTAGCATTTTTTGTCAGTTGTGCTCCTTCTCAAAGCATGGAATAACAACTGAACACTAATTCACGCCGCTATTCGCTCACACCTACTTTTCGCGCTGAGCATTTCATTATAAAACTCATAGCAAATCCACTTTTTTTCTATTGATCACGACTAACCTATACAGTCTCCAAGTACAGGCTAGCCCCGGAGAAGAAACTGCCAGCGCGTTAACAGCATTCTCTAAGCACACACGCGCTGACTGTGGAAAACCTAGCGCACCGGCTTTCCTCTGTAGTGGGGTTATGCTCAGAGATACAAACCCATCGACTAAAGACGCGACATTCTGGACAAAGGTCTTCAATGAGCTCAAAACGCGTGGTGTCGAAGACGTGCTCATCGCTGTCACTGGCGGCCTCAAGGACATGCCAGAAGCGCTGGCAGCGGCGGCTTGAAGGCGTGTCTGAGATCGTGTGATTTCGTTTTTCGTATTTCTGCCAGCGATCCGAAAGGTGATCTACACCACCAAAGCCATCAAAAGCATCAACACCCAACTACGCAAGATCATTAATACTCGCGGCCACTTCCCCACGGACGATGCGGCGACAAAGTTGATCTGGTTGGGACTACGAAATATCACCGCCAATTGGGGAAAAGCGGCTCATGATTGGAAGAATGCTATGAATCAGTTTGCGATTCTGTACGGAGATCGGTTCATCAGGCCGACGTGGTGAAATCAAGGCCTGCCTGATGGCAGGCCATTACCGACCCGCACACAGAAAATCTGACAGGCCCAAACAGGGTGCCCTTCCTACCGCAGCTCTGCTACTGGCAAAAAAGATAGTTTTATCATGCAACCAGCCAGGCAAAGCAGCCTCTGCCGTACACCCTCAAATAGATTGCTTCCCCACCTCCACCCCATCCAAAACCGCATCAATCAACGCCACCGCCATCTCCACCGAGTGCTGCGTCGACCACACAAAGCCCTTCCCCGCGTCACTGCTGTACTGCAGGGCTTCAGCAATGGTCGAACTGGCACAGCGCAAATACAGCAACGCGTGCACCAGTGCATCTTCGGCACTCACGCCAGCGCGTACGCAAAACAGAGGGGGGTGTTCAGGGCAGCTTTTGACGGGCGTCTCGATGGTTTCAACGAGGTGCAGCGATGGTGGATCAGGAACAGGCTTTTTCATGGTCAACTCCGAGTGTTAATGGAGCCACCACGCATTCGTCGCCAAACAAATGGGTGGCAGCTGTACGCGGGTTGGCGAACCGGAACACTCGGAAACCCGGCAGGGCCGAAGCCCTCCCACGCACAGCTGCCATAAAACAGACGGCCACGTCTGTCGACGGCGCCAGCCAGCATTGGAAGCCTCACGAGTGAATGCCGGGTCGCCAAACCCGGTCACTGAATGTGTCAGTGACCGACGGAGCCTAGTGTGCTGGCTTGACTCGGGCAAGCTTGTGAGGTCGACAGAATGCGTAGGATAGGTCCTAGGACGCTGCGCTGACCAGCGCTGGGCCAGTACTTTGTCGCGGATAAAACCTATGTGCGCATCGATGGCCGCCAGCTGGCGCTCGGCAGCCCAGCGCCAGGTGGTGGTAAAGACCACGCGCGGTTATCAGGCGTTCGATGGCGCGCAACCGGGGCCAAGGGTCGATGATCTGTTCGAGGCCACCTTCAATGCAATGCCCCCCGATACCCGTGAGGCGATGTCGTTAGCCGACAGCAACGCGCTAAAAACCCAGGTGCGCAGCCTGGCCTTGCAACACCGCGACCAGCTCAGCCAATGGCTGTGGTCGTACCCGCGCTTGACCTGGGCTGAAGGGGGCGGCCTGCGCGGCGGCAGTGGTCGCGGCTATCCGCAGGGCCATCAGGCCCTGGCCTCGCTGGTGGCGCGCTATCGGCGGCTGTACCCGGCGCTGAGCGACGCCCAGGCACAAGCGGCGCTGAACAGTTGGGCGGCGGTCAACCTCAATGCCGCCGAACAGCTGGTGCGCCTGGAGGCGCAATTCACCCGCCTGCGGCACGACCTGGTGCAATGGTCCATGGGCAACGAAGCCCGCGAAACCCTGCGCCGGGAGCTGATCAGCGTCTGGCAGCAGGAGCGCTTTCGGTACTTGCCCGACGGCAGTCGGGTGTTCCAGCTGAACATGGACGAGAGCGGCTTGACCCGCGCAGACCTGAGCAGTTTCCCAGCCATCGAAGCGTCATTTGCCCACGTGCGCGAGCTGTCGCTGGACGATAACCCGCTGGATGAACTGCCACGGGCCTTCAGCCGCCATTTTCCCAACCTGCAGCGCCTGTCGTTGAGCAGCACCCAACTGTCCCGGGTACCCGCTGGCCTGGGTGCGCAGCTGCGGGTGATGGACCTGTCGGACAGCGCACTGACCTGGTCGCCTGCCGACCAGTTGGCGTTGCAGCAATACCCCAACCTTGAGGAATTGCAGCTGTCGGCCAACCCGCTGGCAACCCCACCGGACCTGACCGCCCTGAGGCAACTGCGCAGGGTTGATTTGTCGCACGCGCAACTGCGCGCGCTGCCACCCGGCCTGCCCGGTTTGCACCAGGCGCAATTGATCGACCTGAGCGCCAATCGACTGCAACGCCTGCCGGTCGGTTTCATGGTGCCGGAGCCTGTGGCACGGGCGCTGCGCCTGGAGAACAACCCCTTCGATGAGGTCTCCCTGACCCGCATCGAGCACTACTTCGAAACCAGCGGCGTCGACCTGATGGTCTCCGACTTCAATTACCAGGACCTGTTGTTCACGGCGACACCCGAGCAATTGGCACTGTGGCGGCGCCTGCAACTGAACGCACCACGGCCCTTCGTTCGCCACCTGCGCGAGCTGTACGGACGGCTGGATTATTTAACCGCGCCCCATGCCACTCTGCGCCGTTGGTGGCGGGTACTGGCGTGGCTCGAGCAGGCGCCCGCCAATCAGGCGCTGATGGTGCCGGAGATTGCCCGCAACCTGTTGGCCCTTGAGCCGCAGGCGCAAAGCGCTTTTGCCATGGCGGCGCCTACCTTTACGCTGCGTGCCGAACGATTGTTACAGGTGGTGGTCGAGCGGGTGCGCTTGCAGGCGGTGCGCAACGCCGCCGACCAGGCCAGTACGGCGTTGATTCTTGGCGATGCCGCCGCTACGGCGAACCGCGAGCCGATTCGGCAAGCGTTTTTCTCCTGGATGCTGCAACAGCTGGGCAACGACCCGACGCTGGTCATGTCAGCTACGCCGCTGAATGGCGAGCCGGTGTCCATCGAGCTGATCGAGCCCTACTTGCAGCAACAACCAGGCAGCTGGCTGGAGCCGCTGCGCGAGCACGTTGAACAGCTCAACCCGGGCACCGAAGCAGGCTTGAACGCCGTCTTGCAGCGCTACACAGGCACGCGGATTTTTGTCCATGGCGAGTGGGCCGCCTTGCTGCGCCAGCACTTTGCCCCGGCCTTCATCGAGCTGGAAACCCAGTACGCACGCACACTGGAAATGGCTGCGGGCATGATTGACGACCCCGTGCAATTGCAGGTGTATACCCAGGACCTGGAGCACCAGCAGCTGCAGCGACTCGATGCGCTGATGCGACAGCTGACGCGTAATATCGAGTTCGAACCCCACGCAGAGTAATAACTACCACCCGATGCCAGGCGTGCGGGGGCTTGCTGATGGCTTACTCGCCAAAGGAGCACCCGCATGCCTGACATCAACCCGCACCACGCCTTCCTCCGCCAGCGCCTACCCGGCTGGGCCCACCACGCCCACCAGGAAAACTGGCAGCACCTGCGCCAGAGCCTGCACGCGGCGAGTACCGAGGCGATCCCCGGCGCCCCCGTTGCTCAGCACCTGGCCGTGCTCGCCAGCCAGGCGCAATTGCGCCGTTCGCGCGACGCCTTGCATCACCTGCTCAAGCCTTTGCAAGGCGTCATGGCCTTCGCCGAGCCCCTGCTCAGCGCACGCCTGAAAGACGCCTTCGGCCTGGAGATGGATGTCATCCGCAGCACGCTGACACCGGTAACCACGAACATCGGTGGCCTGCTGACCGGCCGCGATATCACCGGGCCCACCGCCAGCCTGTTGCAATACGCGCTGCACAACTTCAGTGGCATTTACCTGGACCCACCCAGCGCCATCCGCGACGCGCGCGGCCAGGCCCTGGCGATCAGTGGGTTGGCCTTCGCTGCCGAGTGCCGACGGCTCGACCTGGGCCGGCGCTACCAGGATCACCTCGACGCGCTATTGGTGTATGGCGAGCAGGCCAGGCAGGTACGCAACGCGTTCGAGCAGGTGAGCAAGGACCAACTGCGCCTGGACCTGCTCTTGGCCCATGGGCAAAAGCGCCTCAGTGACGCCGGCAAGAGCACCCTCGACCACCTGCTCGCCGGCAGCAAGTCCCTGAAGCTCGGCACACAGCCAGTGCACTGCTGGTCGCTGAGCCTGTTCGGCATCGCCTTGCATGATGTCTGGGTGCTTGCCCCTGCCGAGTCCGAGGCTGAGCGAATTGCCCAGGTGTCAGCGCAACTCTCTACGCCGCTGGCGCTGTTCAATCCGTTGTCGATCTTTTCCCCACGTCAGGGCGTACTGGATCGCCACAGGCTCAGGACTGTCGGCCCGGTGTTGCTTTGCCTGCCGGGTACTTCCCACGCCGTGCAACAGTACCCCTCGCTGCAAGCGTTGCAACGCGCGCTCAAGGACAAACTGTGCAACGCGCAGTTTCGCGCCGTGTTCATGCGCTTTGTGCCCCTTGAGCAACGCGCGCACTTTGCCAGCGTGCTCAAGCGCACCCTGGCCGCGAACGCAGCGGCTGATGCGCACTGGCCAGTACCCGCCTTTGCAAACCTGCACGTCAAGCGCCAATTGATCAAGGGTGAGCTGTTCAACCATGAGCAGACCGCCCAGCTCAATCGCCTGCGCAACGAAGCCCGGTTGCTGGCGGTACCCACCGCCGATGTCGACGACAAGGCCCGTGAGGTATTGCTGCAAGGCCTGGAAGACCTGGGGCTGAACTTCCTCAACCTGGCCGCGTTCTTTGTCCCGGGCCTGGGCCAGGTAATGATGGGGGTATTCGCCGCGCAACTGCTGTACAGCGCCTTTGAGGGCGTCGAGGCCTGGGAGGATGGCGACATCGACACGGCCCTGGCGCACCTGCAGTCCATCGCCCTCAATGTGGCAGTCGCCGGTGGCCTGGCGGTGGCGGGTGGCGTGGCCGGCAAGCTGGTCAATGGCCAGTGGCTGGAATCCTTGCTCAGGGTGCAACGGGCCGACGGCAGCCCGCGCCTGTGGCAGCCATCATTGGCCAGCTACCGCAGCGACATTCGCCTGCCTGAGGGGCTACGGGCCAACGCCATGGGCCAATATGTAGCCGACGGCAAATACTACTTCCGCCTGGATGGCGAACTGTTCGAGCAGCAGCTGGATCCCGCTTCGCGGCAATGGCGGATCGTCCACCCCCAAGACCCCGGGGCCTACCACCCGCCGCTGCTACACAACAATCAGGGCGCCTGGCGGCATGTGTACGAACGGCCGCTGCAATGGTCGCGGGCCACCTTGCTGCGGCGCCTGGGGCACCCGGTCGAGGCCTACAGCGACCAGCAACTGAGCGAGGCGGCATGGATCAGCGGCACCAGCGAAGACACCCTGCGCCGTGTGCATGTGCAACACGAGCAACCCCCTGAGCTGCTCCTCGACTGCCTTGAGCGCTTGCAGGCGGCAAACACTAGTAATGCGGAGGTCGATCGCCTTGGCGACATCACGTTCGATGACGCCTTCGCCAAGCACTACGCCGGCCCACCGGCCGGGGTCAGCACCTTGCAACTGGCCTTGCCGCGGGCCCTTGAGGGCCTGTACCAGCCCCGCCTGGCCAACGACGACTGCGAGCGCCTGGTATTTGCCTGCCTCAAGCGCTTGCCAGGCTGGCCGGACTCACTGCGCCTGGAACTGCGCCGGGGCAATCCGGACGGCCCGCTGATTGCACAGGTCGGCCCCAGGCAGGCCAGCGAGCACCGGGTGCTGGTGAAAGCCGCCGAGTACCGGCATGCCCACGGTTGGCGCGCCTATCGGACCGGCATGCCGCTAGCAGAATCAAGTAGCAATCGCTACCAGGCGATCCTTGATGCCCTGCCCGACGCCGATCGTCAGGCCCTGGCACTACAGGCCGGCGACGGCGACCAGCTTGGCAGGCGAATCCTGGGCCTGACCCAGGCCAACCGCGACCAGCTTTCTCAATGGTTGTGGTCGTACGAGCCAGGCTGGTCGGACTCTATCGGTTTGCGCGGCGGCGCGCCGATGAGTTACGGGCCAACGTCACCGAGCACCTCGCTGATGGCACGCTATTGGGCACTGTATCCGCGAAGCAGCCAAGCGCAGATGCGGGCAGCAATGGAAGGCTGGCGCGCCGCCAACGTCGAACCCACCGCAGCGTTGCAACGGCTTGAAATGCAGTTGCAACGCCTGCGCAACAATCTACAGAGGTGGGCCATCGACAACCCGCAGCGCCAGGAAGCGATACCCAATCTGATCGAAGCCTGGCAGCGCATGCATTCATCACCCACGGCCCAGGGGCAACCGGTGTTTGCCCTGTACCTGGACGAGCTGAACCTGGTTGGCGCAGACCTTGACGGCCTGGCGCAACTCGAGCCCGGTATCTTCGCTCACGTTCAACTGCTGTCGCTCGACTTTAACCCGCTGGGCCAGCTGCCCGGGGGGTTCACCCAGCACTTTCCACGCCTGCGCAACCTGTCAGTGCGCGGTAGCCAATTGAGCGAAGTTCCCCAAGGCCTGGGTGAACAACTGGTATCGCTCGAGCTGGGGGACAACCAGCTGGCCTGGACAGCACGCGACCAGGCCAGGCTGGCAACCTATCCGAACCTGCAGCACCTGTACCTGGATAACAACCCAATAGCCTCCGCCCCTAACTTCGGCGGACATCTCTATTTGCGTCACCTCACGCTGAGCGGCTGTGGCCTGACGGAGCTGCCGGGCGGCCTGGAAAACCTGCAGGCCCCAACCCTGATCGACCTGTCGAATAACCTATTGACGCACCTGCCAGAGCACTTCGACCCACCCCGGGCGGTCGGCCATGCGTTACAGCTGGAACTTAACCCTTTCACGGAAGAGACAGCGTTGCAAATCCAACGCTACTTCACCGATAACCGGGTCGATCTGCTGGTGTCTCAGGATGCCTACAGCGATCTGCTTTTTCAGGCATCGGACGATCAAGTACTACTGTGGGAGCGCCTGCAGGTACCGCAACGCCTGGATTTCGTCCGGCGCCTGCGCGAGCTCTATGACAGCTTCAGCTACCTGCTGGCGCCGGCCACCACGCGCAGGCGCCTGTGGCGGATTCTGCAGGTGGTCGAAACACAGCCGCCTGTCGATGAGTGGCTCGCCCAGTATGCCGGTGGCGCACGCATTCTGCTGTTGGAAGACATGGTCGATGGCGTCCTCGCCCTCAGCGGCAACGACCCCCGGCAACTCGGCCGCAACCTGCTGCAGGTCATGCAGCGGCGTACCTGGCGCCAGGCCATCCAGGAGCATGTCGAGCGACAAACACCGCTGGAGGACGCACAGTTCGCGCCGCGCGCCCAGCGTCTCGAGGCGCTTTACTACTGGACCTTGCGGCAACTGGCCGAAGACCCGACGATGATCATCGCGCAAACGCCGCTGCCGGCCGAAGCACTGGCCACCGACTCGATTCAGATCACCTTGCAACAACTGCCCGCCGACTGGGTCGAGCAGTTGCACCAACAGTTGCTGGCGCTCACCCCCGACAGCGACGCCGGGGTCGAGGCGGTGTTGCGCCGTAATGAACAGCACCAGTACCTTAACCGGGACTGGACTACCTACTTGCGATTGCACTTTGCCGAGCGCTTTGATGAGTTGGGCGACGAACTGAATCAACGCTTGCAGGCCGTCCAGCAAGAAATCGCCAACCCCGGCGAGCGTCTACTAAACGAGCAACTCATACGTCGCCGCCATGAGGCCGAAGAGCACCAGTTGCTCAGCGAACTGACACAGCTTGTTTATCGCGACTCGCCCAACGAAGAGTGACTGCCATGCTGGCGGGCCGTACGCGCGGCCAGCCAGCTATCAAACTCGGCCACCGGCATCGGCCGCCCCATCCAAAAGCCCTGGCCCTGATCACACCCGGCATTGCGCAAAAACGCATATTGCTCGGCGGTCTCGATGCCCTCGGCGGTGATCTTGAAGCCCAAGGCGTGGCCCAGGTCAATGATCGCCCGGGTAATGGCCACGCCATCGTCGTCTTCAGGTAGATCCTTGATAAACGCCCGATCGATCTTCAGGTGGTCGATCGGCAGCATCTTCAGGTACGCCAGTGACGAGTAACCGGTGCCGAAGTCGTCCACCGCCGTGGTCACGCCCAATTCCTGCAGCTGTGCAAGGACCGCACAGGCATGCTGCTGGCTTTCCATCAGCAGGCTTTCGGTGATTTCCACCTCCAGCAAGGTCGGCGGCAGGTCGTAGCGTTTGAGCGAGCGCTTGAGGCTGGCGACGTAGTCGCTGCGCTCGATCTGCAAGGCTGCGACGTTGATCGCCACCGGCCCGGGCAGGCGGTCGGCGGCGCGCCAGGCAGCGATCTGTGCGCAGGCCAGATCCAGTACCTTCTCACCCAAGGGGATGATCAGCCCCGTGCGTTCGGCCAGGGGGATGAACTGCGCTGGCGATACCAGCCCGTGCTCTGGATCACGCCAGCGCAGCAGCGCTTCGGCGCCTTCGACGCGGCCGCTGAACAGGTCGATCTTGGGTTGGTACCAGAGCTCGAACTCATTGTGCTTGAGGGCCCGGCGCAGGTTGTGCTCCAGGTCCAGGCGCGCCTGCAGGCGCTGGGTCATTTCCGGCTGGTACAGGCGGTAAGCGTTGCGCCCACTCTCCTTGGCCGCGTACATGGCGGTGTCGGCATGGCGCAGCAGGCGATCGACGCTCTGGCCATGCTCCGGGCACCAGGCCAGGCCAATGCTGCCGGTGACCAGGGCGGCGTTGCCCTTGAGGTCGAAGGGCAGTTGCAGGGCCTGCAGCAACCTCTGGATGCGCTCGATGCAATCAGCCTCCGGCCCCTTGAGCACAAAGGCGAACTCATCTCCGCCCAGGCGACACACACTGTCCTGCACTTCGATGATCTGCATGAAACGTGCAGTGGCCTGTTGCAGCAACAGGTCGCCCATGGCGTGGCCAAGGCTGTCGTTGACCTGCTTGAAACCGTCGATATCCAGCACCAGTACGGCCAGGCGCTGGCCCCGGTTGATCTCCTCGAGCAGTTGCTGATGAAAGTGCAGGCGATTGGGCAAGCCGGTGATCGCGTCATAATGGGCCAGGCGTTCGAGCTGGGCCTGGGACTGCTTGAGTTCGAGGTTGCGCAGGTTGATCAGGCGGTTGCTGCGATTGAGCTGGGCGACGAACACGCTGAACAGGCCGGTACAGGTCAGGGCAAAGAGGAACAACGGCGAGACGAACAGGCTCATGGACGGCCAGCCGCCCAGGGGGCTGGCCGCCAGTTGCCAGAGCCCGCCCGGCACATCGACATTGACCGTCACCGGGTGCTGGGTGAACAGCTTCGGGTCGCCCCAGATCATCCCGCCGGCCGAACCCTGGCCGTCGGCGCCGCGCAGGGCCAGCTCGAAGCCCGGGTCAAGGTCCAGCCCGGCGGTACTGAGCAAGCGGTCGATATCGGCGACGATCGACACGTTGCCCCAGTATAGTTTCACGCCCTTGTGCCCCTTGAGGAATACCGGACGCCGGTAAATCAACCCACGCCCGCCCTGGCGCAGCTGCACCGGGCCAGCCAGCACCGGGCTGTAGTTGTCACGGGCGCGCTGCAGCAGCGGGTACTGCTCCGGCATCTGGCGGTAATCCATGCCCAGTACGCTCTGGTTACCGTGCAGCGGGTAGACGTCGGCGATCACATCACCCGGGGCCAGGGCAATATGGCGGATGTGCGGCACCGAGGCGATCGCCTGGCGGGCCATGTCGTGAAAGTGCTCGGGGCTGATTTCGCCATCGGCACTGAGTAGCTGGGCAATACCCTCGGTCTCACCGAACGCCGAGCGCAGCTGCGCCTCGATACTAGCCCGCACGCCCGACAGGCGCGCGCTGGCATTGGCGATCACTTCAGCTTCCTGGCGCTGTACATCCAGACGCCCGAGCACCACCGACAGGCCGATGCCGATCAGGGCAAAGCCCACCGGCAGCAGGCGATTGAGGGTGGTACGCAGGTTCGTCGGCAGGACCAGGTTGTCATCAAGGGCGAGGATTCTTGTGCTCATAGGTCCGTAATTCACATCGGATTAACGCTGTATCGGCGCCTTGGGCGCAATGTTGAGCGAGGCTGGCTTTTTTTAGCGCCCTGGCGTTATGCTCGGACTGAAACGTTTCACCCATTACAGAAAAAGAGGTGCTGCGCCCATGGACCGTCTGCTCGATACGCTGTTCCCCACCGCCAACGAGATCCCCGAGGCGTACCGCCTGGGTGAACCCCTGGTGCAACGTGAGTACCTGGTGAACGGCCAGTTGCAGCAATGGCACGGGCCGCTGGCCACGGTCCGCAGCCCGGTGTGGCTCAAGGAAGGCGTTGAGGAGCGCCAGGTGATCCTCGGCAATACCCCGCTGCTGGACGCCGATACCGCCCTCACCGCCCTGGACGCCGCCGTGCATGCCTACGACAAAGGCCGTGGCGCCTGGCCGACGATGCGGGTGGCCGAACGCATCCAGCATGTCGAGACCTTCTTGACCAAGATGCGTGAACAACGTGAAGCGGTGGTCAAGCTGTTGATGTGGGAAATCGGCAAGAACCTCAAGGACTCGGAGAAAGAGTTCGACCGCACCTGCGACTACATCGTCGACACCATCGGCGCCCTCAAGGAGCTGGACCGCCGCTCCAGCCGCTTTGAACTGGAGCAGGACACCCTTGGCCAGATCCGCCGCGCGCCGCTGGGCGTGGCCTTGTGCATGGGCCCCTACAACTACCCGCTGAACGAAACCTTCACCACCCTGATCCCGGCGCTGATCATGGGCAACACCGTGGTGTTCAAGCCGGCCAAGTTCGGCGTGCTGCTGATCCGTCCGCTGCTTGAAGCGTTTCGCGACAGCTTCCCGGCCGGGGTCATCAACGTCATTTATGGCCGCGGCCGCGAGACCGTCAGCGCGCTGATGGCCAGCGGCAAGATCGATGTGTTCGCCTTCATCGGCACCAACAAGGCCGCCAGCGACCTGAAAAAACTTCACCCACGCCCGCACCGCCTGCGCGCAGCCCTGGGCCTGGATGCCAAGAACCCGGGGATCGTGTTGCCCGAGGTCGACCTCGACAACGCGGTGAACGAGGCGGTCACCGGCGCCCTGTCGTTCAACGGCCAGCGCTGCACGGCGCTGAAGATCCTCTTCGTCCATGAAGACGTGGTCGATGATTTCCTCGACAAATTCCAGCGCAAGCTGGCCGCGCTCAAGCCGGGCATGCCTTGGGAGCCGGGCGTGGCCCTGACGCCGCTGCCCGAGGCCGGCAAGATCGATTACCTCAATGGCCTGGTGGCCGATGCCGTCGACAAGGGTGCCAAGGTCATCAACGAAGGCGGTGGCGCCAGCCGTGGCTCGTTCTTCTACCCGGCCCTGCTGTACCCGGTGAATGCGCAGATGCGCGTGTACCAGGAGGAACAATTCGGTCCGGTGGTGCCGGTGGTGCCCTATCGCGACCTGCAGACGGTGATCGACTATGTGCTCGATTCCGACTTCGGCCAGCAACTGAGCATCTTCGGCACCGACTCGGCCGAAGTCGGCAGGCTGGTCGATACCTTCGCCAATCAGGTCGGCCGTATCAACCTCAATGCCCAGTGCCAGCGCGGCCCGGACACCTACCCGTTCAACGGCCGCAAGAACTCCGCCGAAGGCACCCTGTCGGTGCATGACGCCTTGCGGGTGTTCTCCATCCGCACGCTGGTGGCGACCAAGTTCCAGGAGAGCAACAAGCAGCTGATCAGCGACATCATCCGTAACCGCGAGTCGAGTTTCCTGACCACCGATTACATTTTCTGACTGCCACTCGTCCAGCGCCGCGACTTTTGATTTGCCCAATTGCCGAAACTGTATAAATATACAGTTTCGCGCCATTCCCTGCGGCGCCTTAAAGGAGGATCAATAAAATGGCAGTCAAACCAATCCCCGAAGGACAGCACAGCATTACCCCTTACCTGGGCATCAAGGATGCCGCCAAGGCCATCGAGTTCTACAAGAAGGCCTTCGGCGCCGTCGAGATGTTCCGCCTCGACGGCCCAGACGGGCGCGTCGGCCATGCCGAGCTGAAAATCGGCGATTCCTCGCTGATGCTTGCCGACCCCTGCGACCAGTCCGGTGGGCTGACCAGCAGCCAGTCGCTCAATGGCACCGCCATTGGTCTGCACCTGTATGTCGAGGACGCCGACAAAGTGTTTGCCCAGGCCCTCGCTGCCGGCGCCACCCAGGTCACCGAAGTCAAAGACCAGTTCTACGGCGACCGTAGCGGCACCCTGAAAGACCCGTTCGGCAACCTGTGGTTCGTCTCCACCCACAAGGAAGACCTCAGCGTGGAAGAGATCCGCGCCCGCGCCGCCAAGCTGTTTGGCGGCCAGTAAGCAGCACCTGGCTCGGCTGGCGGGCATGTTCGCCAGCCGGGCTTTGCATTAAGGTGGCAGGCACAGGAAGGCTGGCCAGGATTGTCCATGCGAATCATCGAAAAAAACGCCGCGCTGGTGCGCACCCTCACCCCTGCTGAAGACGCGCTGTTGCGTGGTTTTGTCCAGGGCGGCCTGGAAGGCCCGCGCCTGTTGCAGGCCAACCAGTTGCTGATGAAGGTGCGCGCCGCCGGCCACTGGCTGGCCTGCGACTGCCAGCCCAAAGCAATGCCGGTGCTCAACGTCAACCTCAATGGCAACACCGGCACGCTGTTCCTCAAGAACAACCCGGGCACGGCCGAGCACGCGCCAGACTGCGCGTTCATCAAGGATGAGCGGGAAAGTGGCAGCCGCGACAGCGACAACGACTCGCCACCGGCTGCCTGGCTCGCACCGGACACCCCCTTGCGCCTGATCGGTGATTTCAAAGCGGCCGGCGGCGCTGCTGGCGAGTCTGCAGGCAGTGGCGACAAACGCGAGCAGCATCGGCTGCTGTCGCTGCTGCTGACCTTGATCGAAGCCAGTGGCTTGAACGTCTATGCCACCCACTTGAAAAAAGACCTCACCGGGCAGTTCGCCGAATTGCGCGGGGTCGCCAGCCGTTATCCGTTGATCGAGCGGGTGCCGGCCAGCAACTACCTGGAAACCCGCCTGGACATGAAGCACATGATGATGCTCAAGGCGCGTTTGCGTGAGTCTACGGCCTTTGGCAACCATCGCCGGCATGGCCTGCTGCTCGACTGCGTCAGCCAGATCAAGGCGCGCAAGGTATTCAACGACCGCAGTGAAGACGGCTTCGACTTCCAGGGCCATCACCTGCTCTGGGGCGGCAGCAAGACCCCGGGGCCGTTGCTGGCCCTGGCGATCTACTCGCCGGCCAGTGCCGGCAGTCATTTCTATGAGCTGATTCATGTTGCCAGCGTGCCGGTGTTGTCGCGTGGGCAACTGTTCCCGGTGTATCGCGATGAAGAGCGTGAGCCGTTGAAGATGCTCATCTCGCTGATCGACTGGATGGCCAGCAAGGGCGTCAAGGTGATCATGCGCCGGCCGGTGCTCGGTGGTCAGGGCATGGACGCGCTGGTGCTCAGCTCCGACCAGGACCGGGTGCTGTCGGTGTCGCTGACCGAGCAGCCGCTGGGGCCGGAGCCGGAGGGCGAGACGTTCAAGCGTTATGCCGACTTCAAGAGCCTGGACACCTTTCGCAAGTATGTCGCCGGCTTCTTCATGCGCGGACGCGAGTAACGGCTAACGACCAGGCCGCTGCGCGGCCATCGCCCTGTGGGAGCCGGCCTTGCCGGCGATGGGCTGCGGCAGCAGCCCCAGGCCTCTAAAGCCAGATTGCATCCCAATGCGGATAATCACCAATGCTGGACACCAAACCAGCCCGCAACGGGTTTGCAACGATGTAGCGAGCCACCGCCTGAACATCCTCTTCCCGGCGTAACGCCCGATCATGAAAACCGTGCTGCCATAAACGACCCTTGCGCCGGCTGGCCTTGTTGATCAGGCAGGTACTGCGAGATTTGACCCGGCGTACCAGTGACGCAAGGGTGCCCTGGCGCAGCTCGATCAACCAGTGCAGGTGATCGGGCATGATCACCCAGGCCAAGGATTTAGCCAACGCTTGACGCTGTGCATATTGCAGTTGCTCAACCATCAGCCGAGCCAGGTGAAAATCGGTAAAAACCGGTTGGCGGTTTTCGGTGATGCTGGTCAGCAGGTATAAGCCGCCAAGTGTCGATACTCGCCCACGTCTCAGGCGATGGGAGGCTGGACTGTCCATGTTGGGTCTCCTGAAAATCGAGCTTTCAGGCTAGCTCGATCGAAACACTCAGGTGGCAGGTCAATTAAACTTGATGTGTCTGGACCATCGCTTCGCCGGCAACGCCGGCTCCCACAATAGATTGGTGCACCCACAACCCCGTGGGAGCCGGCCTTGCCGGCGATGGGCTGAACCCCGTATAGCAGAGCCTGTGCGTCCTGCTTCGTTAATATTTTATTTTTCTCCTTAAGGGTTTACACGCGAATGGTAATTCTTATCATTCTCGACTTCCCGAGCGACCGGGCCCTTCCGTCCCGGTCGCTCACCCTTTGCTCCAGGAGAAATCTGACATGGTGTCGCGCTTCAACCTCAGCCGCTTGAGCATTGCCTTGCTGGCGACCCTGGGTTCCACGGCAATCGCCGCAGCCCCGCTGGAACTGCAGCCGGACGAAGTCCAGGTGCAGCCGACCGACTTGCCAGTGGACGGCAGCCGGCAAGCGATCGAGCTGGAGAACACCCGGGTACTGGGCACCGCCGAAGAGGAGCTGAAGCAAGCTCCCGGGGTGTCGATCATCACCGCTGAAGACATCAAGAAACGCCCACCAGTCAATGACCTCTCCGACATCATCCGCCGCGAACCCGGGGTCAACCTCACCGGCAACAGCAGCAGCGGCGCCCGCGGCAACAACCGTCAGATCGACCTGCGCGGCATGGGCCCGGAAAACACCCTGATCCTCATCGACGGCAAGCCCTCTACCTCACGCAACGCCGTGCGCTATGGCTGGAGCGGCGACCGCGACACCCGGGGCGAAACCAACTGGGTACCGGCCGAAGAAGTCGAACGCATCGAGATCCTGCGCGGCCCGGCCGCCGCGCGCTACGGCTCCGGCGCCATGGGCGGTGTGGTCAACATCATCACCAAGCGCCCGACCCAGGACCTGCGCGGTTCCATGACCCTGTACACCATGCTCCCCGAGGACGATGCCGAAGGCACGGGCAAGCGGGTCAACTTCAGCTTGAGCGGGCCGCTTACCGACAGCCTGATCTTCCGCGTCTATGGCAACCTGAACAAAACCGACGCCGATGACATGAAGATCAACTCGGCGCACCAGGCCTTCGATTCATCCTTGATGGCCGGCCGCGAAGGCGTGCGCAACAAGGACATCAACGGCCTGCTGAGCTGGAAGATCGACCCGGCCAACACCCTTGATTTTGAGTCCAGCTACAGCCGCCAGGGCAACATCTTTGCCGGCGACACCATGCTCAACGCCGGCGGCGAGTTCGTCGAAAGCCAGGTGGGCAAGGAAACCAACGTCATGCAGCGCTCAAGCTTTGCCGTGACCCATCGCGGTGACTATGACTGGGGTACCTCCACCGCGTCGCTGTCCTATGACCTGACCCGTAACGACCGCCTCAATGAAGGCCTGGCCGGCTGGGGCGAAGGTGCGCCATCGGGCGGTGCCGGACGCTTCGAGTCGCGCCTGCGCAATACCCGCGCCACCGGCGAGGTCAACCTGCCACTGAGCATCGGCCTGGAGCAGGTGCTGACCCTGGGCGGCGAATACCTCTATGAATCGCTCAACGACCCGGGCTCGCTGCGCCCGCAAAGCTATGACCCGGGCGCTGAACTGCCGAACTTCGACCGTACCCAGACCAAATCCACCGCGCGCAGTTTTGCCCTGTACGCCGAGGACAACATCGAAGTCGGCGAAAACACCATTGTCACCCCTGGCCTGCGTCTTGATCACCACGAGGACTACGGCAACAACTGGAGCCCGAGCCTGAACGCCTCGCACCAGATCACCGAGGCCCTGAGCATCAAGGGCGGTATCGCCCGCGCTTACAAAACCCCGAACCTGTACCAGGCCAACCCCAATTACCTGCTGTACAGCCGTGGCGCAGGTTGCAACTCCAGCGAAGTCAACAATGGCGGCTGCTACCTGCTGGGCAACGCCAACCTCGAACCGGAAACCAGCGTTAACAAGGAACTGGGCCTGGCCTACGACAAGGGCACCTGGCGCACCAGCGCAACCTACTTCCGTAACGACTACAAGAACAAGATCGAAGCCGGCAACCAGACCTTGTTCCGCCTGCCCAACGGGCGCCGCATCCTGCGCTGGGAAAACACCGGCAAGGCCGTGGTGCAAGGTGTCGAGGGCAACCTGTTCGTCGAGCTGACCCCAGCGCTGGACTGGAACACCAACTTCACCTACATGATCGAGTCCGAAGACAAGAAAACAGGCGAGCCGCTGAGCATCATTCCCGAGTACACGGTCAACTCGACCCTGGACTGGAACGTCACCGACAAGCTGTCGTTCCAGCTCAACGGCACCTACTACGGCAAACAGGAAGCACCTACCTACAACGCTCGGGCCAATGAAGCCCTGGACAAGAAGGTTCAGAAGGACGTCGATCCCTACGGGATTGTCGGCATCAGCGGGGGCTATGAATTCACCAAGAACCTGAGCATGCGCGTGGGCGTGAACAACCTGTTTGACAAGCGCCTGTACCGCGAAGGCAACTCCGATGAAGCCGGGGCCTTGACCTACAACGAGGCGGGCCGGGCGTACTTCGCCTCGTTTACCACGTCGTTCTGAACCCGGCGTTGACCGCAGGGCAGCCTTGCTGCCCCATCGCCGGCAAGCCGGCTCCCACAGTGGACTTGCATGCACCCGACCTGTGGGAACTGACTTGCCAGCGATCGAGCGCGAAGCGATCGCAATCCCGGCAACATCGGTTAGCGACAGTCCGTGTAGCGGTCTCTCTAGTCAATATGTAGGAATATTCGACAATTCCTACCACAATTTTCAACGCCTCTATACTTCCCATACTCTTGCATCCTGATTCGACGTATCGTTGGCGACTCGCCGGCTCCGGCCCGTTTCGTCTTCCTGAATGATTCAGGAAACGGCTTACCCTCTTCGTCAAGGAGTTGCGCCAATGCCCACGGTACTGATCGTCGATGATCACCCCACAATTCGTCTTGCGGTGCGTATTCTGCTGGAACGCGAACGCTACGAAGTGGTGGGTGAAACCGGGGACGGCGTGGCCGCCGTGCAGATGGCCCGCGAACTGCGCCCCAATGTGGTCATCCTCGATATCGGCCTGCCCGGCCTGGATGGCCTGGGCGTGATCAAACGCCTGCACCTGCTGGAAAAACCGCCGAAAATCATGGTCCTGACCGGTCAGCCCGCGGCCTTGTTCGCCCGTCGCTGCCTGGATGCCGGCAGCTCGGCCTTCGTGCACAAGGACGAAGACCTGGACGCACTGGTGTTTGCCTTGAAAGCCATGCTCAAGGGCTACTCGACCTTCCCTGACATGTCCGCCAGCCGCGGCCCGCTGGGCAGCGAAGAAGAGCGGCTGGCCAGCCTTTCCCACCGCGAGATGGAAGTGCTGCGCATGCTCGCCGCCGGCCTTTCCAACAACGACATCGGCATTCGCATGCTGCTGAGCCCCAAGACCATCAGCACCTACAAGAGCCGGATCATGGAGAAGCTTCAGGTAGGATCTTTCGTCGACCTTATGGGTCTGGCAAATCGCAATCTTGTGATCTGAGCCGGCCATGACCCTGCGCCCCGCTCTTCTGCTCTTGCTGCTGGTCTGCCTGCCGGCGTTGTTGCTCAACAGCAGCCTGGCCGATGAGCCCGGTGAACCGCGCACGCTGCTGGCCCGCTCAGTGGTGGGTGGCGAAGGCGTAGCGCTGTCGCCGGATGATCGGCGCTGGCTGAAGGAAAAAGCCGTGCTGCGCCTGGGAACCTCGAGCCCGGACTACCCGCCTTTCGATATCAATGTCAGCCAGAGCGAATACGAAGGCCTGACCGCCGACTATGCCGGGCTGATCAGCGAACTGCTGGGCATCCCCTTCGACGTGCGCCGCTACGCCAGCCGCAAAGAGGCGATCGCCGCCCTGCATGCCGGGGACATCGACCTGCTCGGCAGTTCCAATGGCTTTGAAGCCGCCGATGCCCAGCTAGTGCTGAGCCAGCCCTATGCCGATGATCTGCCGGTGATCGTCACGCCCCAGGGCAAGACCCGCGCCGTCGATGACGAGCTGGATGGGCTGCGCCTGGCGATGGTCGATCACTACCTGCCGGACGAAGAAGTCCGGCATCTGTTCCCCAAGGCCCGCCTGCAGTTGTACACCTCGACCATGGCCGGCTTGTCGGCCGTCTCGCTGGGCCAGGCCGACGCCTTTCTCGGTGATGCGATCAGCAGTGATTACCTGATCGGCAAGAGCTTTCAGGACAGCGTGCAGATTTCCCACTTCGTCAAGCACGAGCGGGAAACCTTCGCCTTTGCCCTGGCCCGCGGCAACGACAGGCTGTTGCACCTGCTCAACCGTTCACTGGCGGTCACCAGTGAAACCGAGCGTTTGAACATCCTGCGCCGCTGGAGCAGCGGCAGCACCAGTATGTTGCTTGATCGCGGCGCCTTGACCCTGAGCCACGAGGAGCGGCGCTGGATCGAACAGCACCCGGTTACCCGTGTGCTGGTGAACAAATACTTTGCGCCGTTGAGTTTCTACGATGACCAGCAGCAGGTTCGCGGCATAACCGCCGACGTCCTGGAGCAGATCAGCCTGCGCACGGGGCTGAAGTTCGAGTTCATCGAGACCGATGCCGGTGCGACCATGATCGCGTTGCTGCAACAGGGCAAAGCCGACCTGGCCGGTACGCTGGTCTATAGCCCCGAGCGCGCCAGGCTGGTCAACTTCAGTCGGCCATACCTGACCGACCCTTGGGTGCTGGTGTGCCGTACCGACAGCGAGTTCGGGCAAAACCCCGAACAGCTGGATGGCAAGCGCGTGGCGGTCATTCGCGACACCCCCTTGAAGGCGCAATTGCTGCAGCGTTACCCGACGCTGACGCTGATCGAGGTCGATAGCCCGCTGGCATTGATGGAAGCCCTGGAGGATAAACAGGTCGACCTGGTACTGAGCTCGCGCATCAACGCGGCCTACTTCATCAGCCGTCTGTTCAAGGATCGGTTGCGTATCGCCTCCCAGTATGGCGACCGGCCGATTACCGCCTCGTTTGCAACGCCCAAGGACGCCAGGGTGCTGCGCTCGATCATCGACAAGGCCTTGCTCAGCATCCCGCCCGACGAACTGGCGCAACTGACCAACCGCTGGCGCACCAACGCACTGATCAGCGACAGCCCCTGGTACAACTACCGCTCACTGATCCTGCGGATTCTCATCGTCGCCAGCCTGATGATCGCCGTGGTGGTGTTCTGGAACCGCTACCTGCGCAACCTGATCCGCCAACGCAGCGAGGCCCAGCAAGCGCTGCAGCACGAACTGGGGTTCAGCAAGCGCCTGCTCGACGAACTGCGCCTGGCCAAGGACCAGGCCGACGACGCCAGCCGGGCCAAAAGTACGTTCCTGGCGACCATGAGCCATGAAATCCGCACGCCGATGAACGCGGTGATCGGCCTGCTCGAGCTTGCGCTCAAGGATGCCGAGCAGGGCCGTGCCGATCGCGCCTCGCTGCAGGTCGCCTTCGACTCGGCCAACGGCCTGCTGGCGCTGATCGGAGACATTCTCGACATCGCCCGGATCGAATCCGGACACATGGAACTGAACGCCACCGCCACCGACCTGACAGCGCTGGTTGCCGCTACCGTACGGGTGTTCGAAGGCAATGCCCGGCTCAAGGGCCTGATGTTGCAGACGGACTTGCACACGGTCACCGAGGGTGTGCTGGTTGACCCGCTGCGTTTCAAGCAGGTGCTGTCGAACCTGCTGGGCAATGCCCTGAAGTTTACCGAGCAGGGCCAGGTCAAGGTCACGCTGCGCTGGGGCGCGGAACAGCCCGGGCAGGTGCGACGGGTCTTGCTCAGCATTGAAGACAGCGGCATCGGCATCAGTGCTCAAGACCAGGCACGCCTGTTCCACAACTTCACCCGGGTGGGCGAACAACAGGCACGCCAGGGCAGCGGCCTGGGCCTGGTGATCAGCCGTACCCTGTGCGAGCTGATGGGTGGCCGACTGAGCCTGACCAGCACCCCGGGCGTCGGCACGCGGGTCGACATCGAGTTGCAATTGCCGATTGCGACCCTGGCGCAAGCGCCCCTGGCAGAAATCGAGCAACCGCTGGCCGACAGTGCCTTGAACATATTGGTGGTAGACGACTACCCCGCCAACCTGATGCTGCTGCAGCGCCAGCTCAGTGTTCTCGGCCATCAGGTCAGCCAGGCCAGCGATGGCCAGGCCGCGCTGGGGCTGTGGCTGCAAGGGCAGTTCGATGCGGTGATCACCGATTGCCACATGCCCGGCATGGATGGCCATCAGTTGGCACGCCGGCTGCGCAGCGAGGAACACCTGCAGCAACGCCGCGCCTGCCTGATCCTCGGCTTGACCGCTAATGCCCAGGTTGAGGAGCGCGAGCGATGCCTGGCCAGCGGCATGAACGATTGCCTGTTCAAGCCGATCGGTCTCAATGAGTTGCGCCGTCATCTGATCGCAGTGACCAGCCCGACATCGGCGCCAGCAGTTACCGCGCAGGCGCAGGAGCCGGAGCATGCCAGCGGCTTCGATGTCGACAACCTCAAGCACCTGACGCTGGGCGATCCGCAACTGGTCGAACGCCTGCTGCGGGAACTGGCGCACAGCAACAGCGACGACCTCAAGGCCCTGCGTGCCCTGGGCCCGGAACCTGTGCGCGATGCCTTGCGCGCCCTGGCCCACCGGATCAAGGGCGGCGCCAAGATGCTCAAGGCCCGTGGCGTGGTAAGGCGCTGCGAAGCGCTCGAGCAAGCCTGTGTTGGCGAGGCCAGCAGCGCCGATCTAGAGGTGCTGGCCAAGGCCCTGGAACACAGCCTGCAGACCCTCGACGGGCAGCTCAACCAGCGGCTCAGTGCAACTGCAAGGTCGAGTTGATCTGGCTGATCGCATCGACCACATGCTGGGACCCCTGCTGGATTTCCAGAATCACCTCACCGGCTTCGTTAGCCAGTTCCACGCCAAGGCCGGTACGGCTGAGGCTTGACTGCATGCTGGCCACGGCGGTCAACGACAAGTCATGGTTCTGGCGCACCACCTCGACAATCTCCAGGGTGGCCTTGCTGGTACGTGCCGCCAGGTTACGCACCTCATCGGCCACCACGGCAAACCCGCGCCCGTGCTCGCCGGCCCGCGCCGCTTCGATGGCGGCGTTGAGTGCCAATAGATTGGTCTGGTCGGCGATACTGCGGATGGTCTGGACGATCTGCCCGATCAGCTCCGACTGCTTGCTCACCGCATCGATGCTGCGGGCGGCGGCATTGAGGTCCTGGGAGATTTCCTCGATCACCTGCACGGTTTGCTGCACCACCTGTGAGCCTTTGCGCGCACAAGCGTCGTTCTGCACCGAAGTGGCGTGGGCCGATTCGGCGGCGGTTTGCTGGGTACTGACCTGACGGGTGATGTCGCTGGCGAACTTGACCACTTTGTACAGCCGCCCGCGGGTGTCGAAGATCGGGTTGTAGGAAGCCTCCAGATAGACCATCTGCCCGAGCTTGTTGACCCGTTCAAAGCGGTGGGAATGGTACTCGCCGCGGTTGAGCGAGGCCCAGAAGGCCTTGTAGGCCGCCGACTCGCTTTCGCTCTTGTGGCAGAACAGGCTGTGGTGCTTGCCCACCACCTCGTCCAGGCGGTAATGCATGGTGTCGAGGAAGTTCTGGTTGGCCTCGATGACCTTGCCATCCGGGGTGAATTCGACCATGGCCATCGAGCGGCTGATGGCATTGATCAGGCTTTCGGTCTCGTGTTCGTGGCGCACCCGCTGGGTGATGTCCGAGGCGACCTTGATCACGCCGGTGACTTGCTGCTGCGCGCCGAGCACCGGCATGTAGCTGGCTTCGAGCCAGACTTCGCGGCCCTGCTTGTCGACACGGGCAAAGGTGCCGCTGCGCGGTTCACCGCGGCCCAGGTCACGCCATAACTGGTGATATTCCTCGCTCTTGGTGAAGGCTTCTTCGCAGAACATGCGGTGATGCTTGCCGCGAATCTCCTCGACGCTATAACCGAGGGTTTTGCAGAAGTTTTCGTTGGCGTCGAGGATCACCCCGTCGGGGCTGAATTCAATCATCGCCATCGAGCGGCTGATCGCCGCAAGTTTGCCACTCATGTGCCCCAAGGCCTGGGTGCAACGCTCGATTTCAGCCAGATCGGACTTACGATGCAAATCAAACATTTTGCAACACTCCATGCTCGGGATGTGCTGAGCATAGATCGCGATTAGCACCGTGCAAGCACTATGACATCACCGTGCAACGCCCGCCGACTGGCGGTTTCAGCTGCTTTCGCGGACCATCAGTTCAAAGCCCAGGTCCTGGCTTTGCACCTGCGCGCGTTTGCCGTCGAGCAGGCCCAGCAGCGCCTGGGCGGCGCAACGGCCAATGGCCGCGCGCGGGGTGCGAATCGAGGTCAGGCGCGGGACCATGTACGCTGAGGCGGGCAGGTCGTTGAAACCGACCATGGCCACTTGCTGCGGCACCTTGATGCCCTGGCGCAGCGCTTCGAGAATGGCGCCCTGGGCCAGGTCGTCGTTGCAGAAGAAGATGCCGTCGACATCCGCATGACGTTGCAGCAACTGGGCGAACAGTTCGCCCCCCAGGCCGATCGACGACGGCTGCGGGGCGAGCACTTCCCGCGCATGGGCATCCAGGCCCGCCTCGGCCAGGGCCTGGCGAAAGCCTTCGGCGCGCTGCATCACCCGCGGGTCGAGTTGTGCGGCAATAAATCCCGGGCGTTTGCAGCCGCGCTCAAGCAGATGCCGCGCAGCCGCCCTGCCCGCTTCCTGTTGGGAGAAACCTACCGACATGGCCTGGGCATCGCCGCCCAGCTCCATCATGTGCACGCAAGGTATGCCGCTGGCTGCCAGCAGCTGCTTGGCCGCGTCGCTGCGATCAAAGCCGGTGAGCAGGATGCCGCGTGGCTGGTAGGCCAGGTAGTTGCGGATCAGGTTCTCTTCTTCGGCAATATCGTAGTGATAGTTACCAATCAGCACCTCAAGCCCACGCGGTCGCATCACCTCATGGATGGCTTCCAGGGTGTCGATGAACAGGTGGTTGGACAGCGACGGGATCAACACCACGATCGACTGGCTTTGCGCCGACGCCAACGCCCGGGCCGCCGGATTGGCCACGTAGCCAAGGCTGGCAGCGGCCACCTGGACCTTCTCGACCAGCTCCGGGGCAACCGTGCTGACCCCGCGCAGCGCCCGCGAAGCAGTGATCGGGGAAACCCCGGAAAGCCTGGCCACTTCAGCCAAGGTGGGACGACCGGTAGTACGGGAGCCAATGCGGGTCATGACAGGTTTTATTTTCGACTTGCAAAGAATGGGGAACGGGCACTAAGGTAGCGCTGTCTCAGACCACAGGCAATGCAAAACTGCATGAGGCCAGGAATGAGCATCCAGACTGCTTTTACAAGATCAATAACATCTGGGTGGGAAGCGCCCGAGACTTTAGCGGTCTCACTTCAAGATAGCGCTATCTTGCCCTGCAGGAGGTACCGATGAATCCCCCCTTGTCCGCAATCGTGGTAATGGGCGTAGCTGGCTGCGGCAAGAGCTGCGTCGGTGCCGCCATCGCCAGCCATAGCGGCGGCCGCCTGATCGAAGGCGATGCCTTTCACCCTGCCGCCAACATCCAGAAGATGAGCGCCGGCATTCCCCTGGATGACGACGACCGTGCGGGTTGGTTGATCCTTCTGGGTGAAGAACTGCAACGTACCCTCAAAAGCGGCGCACGGCCGATCCTCACCTGCTCGGCGCTGAAAAAACGCTACCGCGATGCCCTGCGCCACGCGGTGCCGGACCTGGGCTTCGTGTTCCTCGAACTCAGCCCCGAAGAAGCCGAACGCCGGGTACTGGCCCGCCCCGGCCACTTCATGCCCGCCAGCCTGATCGAAAGCCAGTTCGCCGCCCTCGAACCGCCCCATGGCGAGCCACTGACCCTGCCACTGGACGCCACCCTGCCGGTGGACAAGCTGGCCATCGAGGTAGACCAGTGGCTAAAGCCCTGCGGTGAACCGTTGCTGGCGCGAACGGCCTGACCCTGGCTGTTTTCTCGGCTCACCAAAGATAGCGCTGTCTCGCCCCGTAAACGCTGCAAACGTTACGCCCACAAAAATGACAAGATGAGGCACTGAACCATGTTCGGTTTGGCAACTGATACCTACCTGCTGCTCGACGCGGTGATCACCATCATCGGCCTGGTGCTGCTGATCACCCACTTCAAGGTCCACCCCTTTGTCGCCCTGACCCTGGCCGCAGGCTTTCTTGGCCTGACCTCCGGCATGCCGGTGGCCAAGGTGATGAAATCATTCCAGGACGGCTTCGGTGGCGTGCTCGGCTTTGTCGGCATCGTCCTGGCCCTGGGCACCATGCTCGGCAAGCTGATGGCCGATTCCGGCGGTGCCGACCAGATCGCCCAGACGCTGATTCGTGCCTTCGGTAAACAGAAGGTGCACTGGGCGATGATGTTCGCCGCCTTTCTGGTGGGTATTCCGCTGTTCTTTGAAATCGGCTTCGTATTGCTGATTCCGCTGGTGTTCATCGTCGCCCGGCGCTCCGGGGTGTCGCTGATCAAGATCGGCATTCCGCTGCTGGCCGGGTTGTCGGTGGTCCACGGCCTGGTGCCGCCCCACCCGGGGCCGCTGCTGGCGATTGGCATCTTCAATGCCGACATCGGCAAGACCATCTTCTACGGGCTGATCGTCGCCCTGCCCACGGCGATCATCGCCGGCCCCCTGTACGGCAACTTCATCTCCAAGTACATCCCGGGCAACCCGAACAAGGAGCTGATGGACCAGATCGCCCGCGAGTCCGACCAGCACAACCTGCCTAGCTTCAGCATCACCCTGATCACCGTGCTGCTGCCGGTGTTCCTGATGCTGCTGAAAACCTTCGCTGACGTGGTACTGCCGGCCGAGCATATCGTCCGTCAGTGGATGGACCTGATTGGCCACCCGATCAGCGCCCTGCTTGCCGCCCTGCTCCTGGCCTTCTACACCTTTGGCGCGGCGCGCGGTTTTTCCCGCCAGCAGATCATGAAGCTGCTCGACCAGAGCCTGGCGCCAACGGCGGCAATCGTCCTGATCGTCGGTGCCGGTGGTGGCTTCAAGCAGATGCTGGTGGATACCGGCGTGGGTAATGTGATCGGGCAGATGGCCGTACAGGCGCAGATATCGCCAATCATGCTGGCCTGGCTGGTGGCGGCGGTGATTCGCATCGCCACCGGTTCCGCGACGGTGGCGACCATTACCGGGGCCGGGATCGTCGCGCCGGTGATCGGCATGATTCCGGGGGTCAACCGCGAGCTGCTGGTGCTGGCGACCGGCGCGGGGTCGTTGATTCTGTCCCACGTCAACGATGCCGGCTTCTGGCTGGTGAAGCAGTACTTCAACATGACCGTGGCCGAGACCTTCAAGACCTGGAGCATGATGGAGACCATCCTGTCGGTGGTCGGCATCATCTTTATCATGCTGCTGTCGTTGGTGGTCTGAAGACCTGCGGGCTGCTGCGCAGCCCATCGCTGGCAAGCCAGCTCCCACAGGTTCGGTGTACACAGGACCTTGTGGGAGCTGGCTTGCTAGCACATCAGATCAAAAAGCTGCCTTGAAGATCGCCTCGATCTCCTCCTGGCTGGCCACCCGCGGGTTGGTCAGGCCGCAAGCATCCTTCAAGGCATTGCTGGCCAGGGTCGGAATATCCGCCTCCTTCGCCCCCAGCAGCGCCAACCCGGCCGGGATATCAATGGCCCGCGACAGGTTCTCGATCGCCGCCAGGGCCGCATCGCTGCCCTGCTCGGCGTTCATGGCGCTGACCTCCACGCCCATGGCCTTGGCCACATCACGCAGGCGCGCGGCACTGACGCTGGCGTTGAAGCGCTGTACATGGGGCAACAGCACCGCATTGCAGACACCATGGGGCAAGTCATAGAAGCCACCGAGCTGGTGAGCCATGGCATGCACGTATCCCAGGGAAGCGTTGTTGAATGCCATGCCGGCGAGGAACTGGGCGTAGGCCATGTTCTCCCGGGCCTGAAGGTCGCTGCCGTCGGCTACGGCCTGGCGCAGGTTGTCGCTGATCAGCTCGATGGCCTTGATGGCGCAGGCATCGGTGATCGGCGTGGCCGCCGTCGATACATAGGCTTCAATGGCGTGGGTCAAGGCATCCATGCCGGTGGCCGCCGTCAGGCCTTTGGGCATGCCGACCATCAGCGCCGGGTCGTTGACCGACAGCAGCGGCGTGACGTTGCGGTCGACGATGGCCATTTTCACGTGGCGCGCTTCGTCAGTGATGATGCAGAAGCGGGTCATCTCGCTGGCCGTACCGGCCGTGGTATTGATGGCAATCAGCGGCAGTTGCGGCTTGGCCGACCGGTCGACGCCTTCGTAGTCACGGATGTGCCCGCCGTTGGTGGCGCACAGGGCGATGCCCTTGGCACAGTCATGGGGCGAGCCGCCGCCCAGGGAAATCACACAGTCGCAACGCTCGCGCTGCAACAGCGCCAGGCCCTGCTCGACGTTGGCAATGCTCGGGTTGGGCTTGGCGCCATCGAAGATCGCCGAGTCGATGTCGCGCATCGCCAGCATTTCGGCCATGCGCTCGGCAACGCCGGCTTTGGCCAGGCCCGCGTCAGTGACGATCAAGGCCTTGCGCAGGCCATACCCGGCAATGGCAGCCATCGCCTCTTCGAGGCAATCGATGCCCATGATATTGACGGCGGGGATGAAAAACGTGCTGCTCATGGCGAGATCCTCATGCAATGTACCTTTGCCTTGAGGATCCACCTGTCGGCCCTGCCCCGTGTTGATCTGGGGCAAGGCCTGGCTCAGCCGAGGAACAGCCGGTAGGCCGGGTTGTCGCTTTCGTCCCAGTAGCGGTAGCCCATGGCGTCCAGCGCCTCGGGCAGGCTGGCCTGTTCGTCCTGCGGCACTTCCAGGGCGGCGAACACCCGCGCCTCGGCGGCGCCGTGGTTGCGGTAGTGGAACAGGCTGATGTTCCAGCGTTTGCCCAGGCGCTCCAGAAAGCCCAGCAAGGCCCCCGGGCGCTCGGGGAATTCAAAGCGCAGCACGCGCTCGTCCGCACCCGGCCCGGCGTGGCCACCGACGGTATGGCGCACGTGCAGCTTGGCCAGTTCGTTGTCGGTCAGGTCCAGCACCGTGTAGCCCTGCTCGCGCAGGCTGGCCAGCAACTGCTCGCGGGGATCGGTCTGCGGGTGGGTCTGCACGCCCACGAACAGCCGCGCTTCCTTGCCCGGATAGTAGCGGTAGTTGAACTCGGTGATCTGGCGCTTGCCCAGGGCCTGGCAAAAGGCGCGGAAACTGCCCGGCTGCTCGGGGATGGTCACGGCGATGATCGCTTCGCGCTGTTCGCCAAGTTCGGCACGCTCGGCCACATGGCGCAGGCGGTCGAAGTTGACGTTGGCGCCGGAATCGATGGCCACCAGAGTCTGCCCCTGCACGCCTTCGCGGGCCACGTACTTCTTGATTCCGGCCACCGCCAGGGCGCCGGACGGCTCGGTGATCGAGCGGGTGTCGTCGTAGATGTCCTTGATCGCCGCGCACAACTCGTCGCTGCTGACAGTGATCACCTCGTCGACATAGTGGCGGCACAGTTCAAAGCAATGGGCACCGATCTGCGCCACCGCCACCCCCTCGGCAAAGCTGCCGACCTGAGCCAGCACCACCCGCTCGCCGGCGGCCATGGCCGCTTGCAGGCAATTGGAGTCGTGCGGCTCGACACCGATCACCTTGACCTCGGGGCGCAGGTATTTGACGTAGGCCGCGATGCCGGCGATCAGGCCGCCACCACCGACCGGGACGAAGATTGCATCCAGCTCGCCCGGTTGCTGGCGGAGGATTTCCATGGCCACGGTACCTTGCCCGGCGATCACGTCCGGGTCGTCGAACGGCGGCACGAAGGTCGCGCCTTCGCTGTCGGCCAGTTTCAAGGCATGGGCCAGCGCGTGCGGGAAGCTCTCGCCGTGCAGCACCACCTGGCCGCCGCGCGAACGCACGCCTTCAACCTTGAGCTCAGGGGTGGTGGTTGGCATCACGATGGTCGCGCGCATGCCCAGCTCGCGGGCGGCCAGGGCGACCCCCTGGGCATGGTTGCCGGCCGACGCGGTGATCACCCCGCGCTGGCGCTGGGCCGGGCTCAGGCGGCTGAGACGGGTATAGGCACCGCGGATCTTGAAGGAAAAGGTCGGTTGCAGGTCTTCGCGCTTGAGCAACACCTGGTTGCCGAGGCTGCGCGACAAGGCCGGCGCCGCTTGCAGGGGCGTTTCGATCGCCAGGTCGTACACGGGTGCCGCAAGAATGCGCCGCACGTAGTCAGACAGCAGGTTCAGCGGTGCGGACGGTGTACGGGGGCTTACGGCAAGGCTGGTCATCAGTGACTCCTGGTGTTTTAAAGTGCCCAGGAGAGAGAGAAAGAACCCGCCTCCAGGGCGGGTTCGGTGCAAGTGCCAGCTAGCCCGCCAAAACGATAATGGCGGTAATAATGCTGTGCTGAGGCAACTGCAGGAATGTATTCATGGCAGCGAAACTAGCGCAGCCGCGCAGACAAAGTCAAGCAGGCTCGCGGGCGGAGTCCGGCACATCGAAGAGCCGGTCGAAGGCCCACTGGAACACGAAGGCATAGACGAAGAAGAACAGGAACAGCGCCAGGTTGGTCAACAGCGCCGCCCACAGGCTGATCTGCAACCAGCCGGCGACCACCGGCAAGAGGATCAACACCAGCCCGCCTTCAAAGCCCAACGCATGCACAAAACGCCGCCACAGGGTACGCCGACGCTGTGCCTGACGCGCCTCCCAATACTCGAAGGCCCAGTTGTAGAACATGTTCCAGGCCAGGGCCACCGCCGAGAGGATCAGCGACAGCACAGTGGAATGGGCCATGCCGGCATCGAAGGCCCAGGACAATACCGGCGCCACACACAGCACGGCGATGGTTTCGTAGAGTATGGCCTGAACGATCTTGCGCGCCTTGCCTTGCATGTCTGCCTCCCTGAACGTCAATGAAGCCCCACCCTAGCCGCGTTGAGACGGCGGTTCAATTGAGCTAAATTGAGCCTCCCTCAATTGGCTTGAGCACCGTGTTCGCCAAACTGCCCCTGACTGCCCTGCGCACGTTCGAATCGGCGGCCCGCCTGGGCGGCTTCAAGGCTGCCAGCGACGAACTGGCGGTCACCCCGGCGGCGGTCTCGCACCAGATCAAGCGCCTGGAGTCGCACCTTGGCCTGCTGTTGTTTGAGCGCAGCGCGCAGGGGGTCAGGCTCAGCGAAGCCGGTGAGCGCTTGTACCTGCAGGTGCACCAGAGCCTGGCAAACCTGCAGCGCAGCCTCGAAGCGTTGCAACCACCCGGCGATCGCCAGCAACTGACCCTGACCACCACCGCGGCGTTTGCCAGCTTGTGGCTGATCCCCCGGCTGGGCGATTTCCATCATCGCCATGGCGACATTCAGGTCCGGGTGCTGACCGGCAGCGAGGTGGTCGACCTGCAGCGCGACCAGCGTTTCGACCTGGCCCTGCGTGCCGAATTCAATCCCGACCCCGGGCTGCAACGGATGCCGTTGCTGGCCGAGCATTTCTCGGTCTATACCCCGCCCGGTTGGCAGGAGCCACCTGCGGATCAGCCCCTGTCGCTGCTTGAGGTACCGTGGAGTTCGGTCAGTGGCGTGGTCATCGACTGGGCCCGCTGGTGCGCATTGGCCGGCTGTGAAGACTGGCTGCAGCGGGCGCGCTTTCATCGCTACGACGATGAACACTATGCCCTGCAGGCGGCCGCTGCCGGCTATGGGCTGGTGCTGGCGAGCAATGTGCTGGTCGCCGACAGCGTGCGCCAGGGCTTGCTGCAGCCGTGGCGCGATGAAGTGCGTCTGCCGGCCGCACAGTACAGCGCAGTGTGGTTGCCGGGGCGTGAGCGCGAACCTGCGTTGCGGGCCTTCCTGGACTGGCTGGGCAGCGCTATTTGCGCTGGAGCGAATTAAATCCGTTCAAACTCGCGCACAAATTGATTACCCTGCTGCCCCGCCGCCTGGCCGTGCACTGCAGAGTGCCGCCAATCGCACCAGCAGGGCATGCCCCTCGGCTTGCAACACCCCTATCCCAGCCCCTTGGCAGAAGGAGGAGACCCGGCTCATGCTCGCGGCTCTCGACTTGCATCAGGACGATGCCGCGCTACCTAAGCGGGTCAGTCATCACTCGATCAACCAGCACCTGCGTGGGCCGATGCAACTGGCCACGGTCTTGCTGTGGTTTTACGCCGCCCCCGGCGTAGCCGATATCGGCCAGTGCGAGCGCCTGCGTCAGGCAACGCCCGCCAACCCCACCCAAGTCGACCAACTGCGCGCCCTGGGCCACTGCGCCATGCCCGAGCGCCCTGGTGCGGCGGTGGTCTACTACCAGGCCGCCGAAAGCCTGGGCGACAGCGGCAGCCGCCTGCCGCTGGCCTACGCCCTGGAAGCCTCGGGCGATTCCTACGCTGCGCAACCAATCTGGAAGCACCTGGCCGACAGCGAGTGGACCGACAACGCGCGCCTCACCGCCGCACGCAGTGCATTCAATGCCAACGATCCGTATCAGGCCGAAAAGTACTGGAACCAGGCACCGCATGTAACGGCCGACGACTGGGCGCTGGGCGCGGCCATTGCCCGGCGCCAAAGCCAGATCGACGCCGCCATGAACTACCAGCGCGAGGCCCTCAAGCGCCAGCCGCGCCCCGACCACTACTACGCCGCCTCGGTGACCGCCGCGCAGAATGACGACCTGCGCCAGAGCACCGCCTGGCTGGCCGAAGCCGTACGCCTGGCGCCGGACCAGCCGCGCTACCGCGCCGACTACGGCATGCGCCTGTCAGGCTCGCAGGATGAAGCGACCCGAGCCCGCTCGATTGCCCACCTTGAGCGCGCCACTCACGACTTCCCCGAGGACTACCGCCTCGGCGAAACCCTGGCCTGGCGCTACGCCGAAGTGGGGAACAGCGCCGCCGCGTGCAAAGAGCTGCGCCGGGTGCTGGATGTCGAGCAGGACCTGGTCGACGGCGATGACCAGTTCGGCAGCCTGCAAGCACGCAAGTACCGTCAGCGCCGCGACCATGAAGCGTTGTCGCGACGCGACCGCATCACCCTGGCCAGTACCTGGTCGCCGGGTGGCGTCTCGACCAACGACAACTTGCGTGACGAGCGCCAGAACCGCCGTGCCACCTCGCAAAACGTGCAGCTGGCGATGTGGGACCATGCCTTGGGCGAGGAACCGAGCCGCAATGGCAGCACCTTCTCGGTCTATGGCCGGGTGTTGTTTGGCGGCACGGGCCGCAACGACTACGCGCAAAGCATGGGCACCGGCGTCGGCCTGCGCTACAAGCCGTTCGGCACGGCCAACCTCAACCTCTACAGCGAGCTCTATCACCAGCGCCAGATCGACGATGCCCGTTATGGCGGCTTGAGCCTGGGCCAACTGATCAGCCCGAGCAAGGCTGGCGACAACTATAGCGACCTGCGCGGCCACGCCGCGTCGAGCAACGACCTGCTGCTGCGCGCCACCGCCTCGTTCCTCGACCAGGGCAAATGGCGCAACGACTGGCGCGCCGATGAAGACGACTGGGACGAGCGCTTCCTCTACCTCGATGGCGCCTGGTGGACCCGCGCCGGTGATCATCAATGGCTGTCGCGCTACCAGCGCGGACACACCTGGAAACTGCCCAGCACCTCGCCACAAACCCTGATGCCCTATGGCTTTCTTGAGCTCTCAAGCCAGGACCCGAGCAACGACTGGCGCCAGGACCTGCGCACCGGCCTGGGCTTGCGCTGGCAATGGTGGTTCGACGACGACCGCTACAACGCCTATCGCGGTTCGCTGAAAGTACGCGCCGAATACCAGCAAGCGCTGGGCGGTAATCTTTATGAACACGCCAATGGCGTGTTGCTGGGTGCGGAGTTGACCTTCTGATGCGCCGTTTGATCGCTGTGATGCTATTGGTGCTGAGCCTGCAGGCCAGCGCCGACGAACACCTGTTCTACCAACCGCTGAACCGCGACGCCCAGTTGAGCCAGGAACAATGGCGCTCGCGATGGAAGGCCAGCGCGGCCCAGGGCAGCAAAACCCTGATCGTGCAGTGGAGCGCCTACGGCGACAGCGACTTCGGTGGTGCCCGGGGCTGGCTGGCCAACAGCCTGCGCCTGGCCCACGAACAGGGGCTGCAACTGGTGCTGGGGCTGTACATGGACGCCGCCTATTACCAGCGCATCGACGCGCTGGACGGCGCCGGCCTTGCCGCCTACTGGAAGGCCCAACTGGGCAACGCCCTGGCCCAGCAGCGCAAGGTGCGCCAGGACTGGCAATTGCCGGTGGCAGGCTGGTACCTGCCAATGGAACTGGACGACCTGCACTTTCACAGTGCCGACCGCCGCCAAGCGCTGTACACCCAGTTGCAGGCGTTCAACCGCCGGCTGGATGCGCCGCTGCACATCAGCGCCTTCAGCACCGGGCGCCTGAGCCCGGCAGTCAATGCCCGCTGGCTGGAGCAACTGGCCAGCCTCAATGTGCAGGTCTGGTGGCACGACGGTGCCGGCAGCGGGCGCCTGGCGCCGCTGGTGCGCCAAGGCTACCTGGACGCCCTGCCCTGCAGCATCGGCATCGTCAATGAAGCCTTTCGCCAGCCCCGCGCAGCAGGCCAGCCCGTCAGGGCCGTGGCGGCGCAACCGCAGCTGCGCAGCGCTTGCCATCCACGGGCGGTGTCAACAGATCAGGTCAAGCCGCCAAAGCGCTTGTAGAAGTTCTCGCCGACATCCGGTAGCGGCCCGTCGGCGGTTTCCATGGCGCTTTCCAGCCATTGCTCGGCCGGGGCGACGATCAGCCGGTACAGGTTGCGGCACAATTGCCGGGCTGCGCGGCCTTCCCAGTCCCCCGGAAGCAGCTCGTCGGGGAGCTGCGGGTCACGCAGCAACAGCTTGCGGTACTCGTGAATCAACAGGATACGGGCCAGGAAGCAGTCCTGAGGGTCGAGCGTGGGTTGCTCGCGCAGGCTCTGCCAGAGCGGCCGAAACAACTGGATGAACTCGCTGTAATGGGCCGCCAGTTCCTCAAGGTTCCAGCTTTCGCGCACTTGCATGCGCAACGCCCGCGAGGCCAGTACATCCTGGGTGGTGGTCTCGAACAGGATGGTGTCTTCCTGCACGCCAAGCTCCAGCAAGGTGGCATTGACGTCGCCGCGGTCAAAACGCGGCGAGGCCAGTACCGTGGGTGCAATCGCACCAAACCCCTGCCATTCGAGCTCTTCGCGCACCTGCTTGCGCTTGTCGGCAGGCAGCTGGGTCAGCATCGCCAGGCACCATGAGCCATCCCAGGCCGACAGGTTGGCGCTGTACACACGCTTGAAAGCCTTGTCGAAGCGCCGCCGGCCGGTGCCGGTCAGGCTGTAATAGCTGCGCCTGCCAACCTTCTCTGCGGTCAGCCAGTTTTCTTTGCTCAGGCGAAAGATCGAGGTACGGATCAGCCGCTCGTTGATGCCCATGGGCTCGAGCAGCTGAATCAGGCTGCCCAACCACACGGTGCCACCATGGGGCTCGATGGCATCGCCATACAAGGTGATGATCAGCGAGCTGGCCCGTATGGGTGTCTGTTGCTGAAAACGGTTGATCAGCTGATTGAGCGGTGTCAGGGACGACATAGACGGTCCATCGAAAAAGTTGAAATATACCCCGCCGCCCAGCTCAAGACTACGCCGGCCCTGTTGCCCGAGGGTTTCAGGTGCTGCTGGCGGCCTTGGGGCGATGCTCGCTGTGGCTGATCCGTGGCCGGTCGGCTTCGACAGCCGACAACGGCGCGCACTCCACCAGGCTGCTGCAGCGCTGGCCGAGGAGTTGGTATTCGCGGGTGCCGGCTTGCTTCCAGGCCACTTCCTCATCGCTCAAGCGCCGGGTAACCCGGGCTGGCGAACCGACCACCAGCGATTGCTCGGCGCAGGTGAAGCGCGCCTTGACCAGGGCGCCAGCCGAGACGATCGAGCGCGCGCCGATGCGGGCGTAGTCCAGGACCACGGCATTGATACCGATCAGCGCATCAGCGCCCACCCGGCAGCCATGCAACACCGCGCCGTGACCGACATGGCCGTCGCGCTCGATCACCGTATCACTGTCGGGGAAACCATGCATGACACAGGTGTCCTGCAGGTTGGCGCCCTCCTCCAGCACGATCCTGCCGAAATCACCGCGCAAGCTGGCCAAAGGACCGATGTAGCACCGCGGGCCAACAATCACGTCGCCGATCAATACGGCGCTCGGGTGTACATAGGCACTGGGGTCGACCACCGGCGTGAGGCCGTCAAGGCTGTAGCAGGGCATGGCGAATCTCCTCGTAGCATTTAACCTCAATCACCTGACAGCAATAACATTTTATGTATCGTTTTACCATGTCACCATCAGTGCACCCCCTCCTATAAGCCTCCGCTATTTATTGGATTCGGCAACACCACAGGCATAGAGCCACAAACAATTAGACACGCATTGTTATTTTTCGTGTTGTATTTTCGTATCGCTTCATGCCTATACTTTGACGAAACGGCTCCCGCCCGCCCAATAAAAATCCCGGCCTTGACGCCCGACCGCCCTGCGAGACCTTCGCCATGCCGCATACCCTTGCCGTGCACACCCACCAGGCGGTTTGCCTGATCACCCTGCAGCGCCCACAAGCACTCAATGCATTGACCAGTGAACTGCTGGCCGAGCTCGCCGAGCAACTGCAGCGCTGCGCCAGCGACGACAGCATTGGCGCCGTGGTCCTGACCGGCAGCCGCAAGGCCTTTGCCGCAGGCGCCGACCTCAATGAAATGGCCGGACGCGACCTGGTGGGCATGCTCAACGATCCGCGTCAGGCGCACTGGCAAACCATTACCCAGTTCGCCAAGCCCCTGATTGCTGCCGTCAATGGCTACGCCCTGGGCGCCGGCTGCGAACTGGCGATGCACGCCGACATCCTGATTGCTGGCGAGGACGCCCAGTTCGGCCAGCCGGAAATCAACCTCGGCATCATGCCCGGGGCCGGTGGCACCCAGCGCCTGCTGCGGGCGGTGGGCAAGTCGCTGGCCATGCAGATGGTCCTCAGCGGTGAGCCGATCAGTGCCAGGCGCGCCCTCGAGGCCGGCCTGGTCAGCGAAATCACCCCGCCGGAGCTGACGGTCGAGCGCGCCTTGCAGATTGCCCAGCGCATTGCCAGCAAAGCACCGCTGGCCCTGCGCCTGGCCAAGGAGGCGCTGCTCAAGGCCCAGGACCTGGACCTGGCCAGCGGCCTACGCTTTGAACGCCACGCTTTCACCCTGCTGGCCGGCACCGCCGACCGCAACGAGGGCATCCGTGCCTTCCAGGAAAAACGCCGCGCCAGCTTCTGCGGCAAATAAGCCCCACCACCCCCTCGATTGACCTGCAACCAAAGGCAGATACCATGAGTTTCGAGCACATCCTGTTTTCCATCGATGCAGGCGTCGCCCTGCTCAGCCTCAATCGTCCCGAGCAACTGAACAGCTTCAACGGCCGCATGCATGAAGAGGTTCAGGAGGCGCTGCGCCTGGTACGCCGCAGCAATGACGTACGGGTCCTGTTGCTGACCGCCGAAGGCCGCGGCTTTTGCGCAGGCCAGGACCTGGCCGACCGCAATGTCGTCCCCGGCGCCGAGGCACCCGACCTGGGCGAATCCATCGAGCGCTACTACAACCCGCTGGTTCACACCCTGCGCGACCTGCCGATCCCGGTCATCTGTGCCGTCAACGGCGTCGCCGCCGGTGCTGGCGCGAACATACCGCTGGCCTGCGACCTGGTGCTGGCTGCTCGCTCGGCCAGCTTTATCCAGGCGTTCTGCAAGATCGGCCTGATCCCCGATTCGGGCGGCACCTACGCCTTGCCACGGCTGGTCGGCATGGCCCGGGCCAAAGCCCTGGCCATGCTCGGCGAACGGCTGAGCGCCGAACAAGCCGAGCAATGGGGCTTGATCTACCGCTGCGTCGAGGATGCTGAACTGCGCGACGAGGCCATCAAGCTGGCCCGCCACCTGGCCACCCAGCCCACCTACGGCCTGGGCCTGATCAAGCGCAGCCTGCATGCAAGCCTGGACAACAGCTTCGAACAGCAACTGACCCTGGAGCGCGACCTGCAACGCCTGGCCGGGCGCAGCGAGGACTATCGCGAAGGCGTGAGTGCCTTCATGGCCAAGCGTACTGCTCAGTTCAAAGGGCGTTGAGCATGACTGCCCTCAGTCACAACGTCATGGTCGCGGTGATCGGCGCCGGGGCCATGGGCGCCGGTATCGCCCAGGTGGCGGCCCAGGCCGGGCACCGGGTGCAGCTGTACGACAGCCGCCCCGGCGCCGCCGCCCAGGCCATTGCAGCCATCGACCAGCACCTGGGCAAACGCGTGGCCAACGGCAAGCTCGCCGCCAGCGCCCGGGCCGAATGCCTGGCTCGCCTGCGGCCCGCCGCGCAGCTGGACGAGCTGGCCGACGCGGGCCTGGTGATCGAGGCCATCGTCGAAAAGCTTGAGGTCAAACGTGAGTTGCTAGGCCAATTGGAGTCGCTGTGCCGCAGCGACTGCATCCTGGCCAGCAACACCTCGTCAATCTCGATCACGCAACTGGCTGCCGGCCTTGCGCACCCGCAACGGCTGGTGGGCATGCACTTTTTCAATCCGGCACCGGTCATGGCCCTGGTCGAAGTGGTCAGCGGGCTGGCCACCGCCAGCCAGATCGCCGAGTGCATCAAGGACACCGCCCTGGCCTGGGGCAAGCAGCCGGTGCTGGCGCGCTCCACCCCAGGCTTTATCGTCAACCGGGTCGCGCGCCCGTTCTACGCCGAAAGCCTGCGCCTGCTCCAGGAGCAAGTGAGCGATTGCGCCAGCCTCGATGCCTTGCTGCGCGAAGCTGGCGGCTTTGCCATGGGCGCCTTCGAACTGACCGACCTGATCGGCCACGACGTCAACTACGCCGTGACCTGTTCGGTATTCGACGCCTACTACCAGGACCGGCGGTTTACGCCGTCGCTGGTACAAAAGGCGCTGGTCGACGCCGGGTACCTGGGGCGCAAGAGCGGCCGGGGCTTCTATGACTATCACCAACACGCACTGCGCCCACAACCGCTGAGCCTGGAAAGCCAGGCCGTGCCCGACACCCTGTTCGTCGAAGGCGAGCCTGGCTTGCTCGCACCCCTGCTTGAGCGCCTGGCCAGCGCAGGCCTGGTGCTCAGCCACCGCCCCGGCAACGGCCTGTTGCGCATTGGCCAGGCGACACTGGCCCTGAGCGATGGCCGCCTGGCCAGCCAGCGGGCCAGGGATGAGGGCCTGAGCAACCTGGTCCTGCTCGATCTGGCACTCGACTACGCCAGCGCCAGGCGCCTGGGCATCAGCTGGGCAGCCGACACCTCGCCCGCCGCCATCGACCAGGTGGTGGCCCTGCTCAATGCCGCCGGCATTGCGCTAACCGCTCTGCGCGACAGTCCGGCCCTGTGCGTGCTGCGCACCGTGGTCTGCCTGGCCAACGAAGGCGCCGACGCCCTGTTGCACGGGGTGGCTTCGGCCGCGGATATCGACCTGGCGATGTGCGCCGGGGTCAATTACCCCTGCGGCCCACTGGCCTGGGCCGACGCCCTGGGCATCGGCTACACGGTGCAGGTGCTGAGCAACCTGCAGGCCGCCTACGGTGAAGAACGCTACCGCCCCTCCCTGCACTTGCGTCGGCTGCTGGCCGAAGGAGCCTGCTTTCATGAATGAACGATTGGACCTCGCCAGCCGTTGCGCCCAGGCGCTGTTCGAACGCGACCCGGCCAGCCAGGGCATGGGCATGCGCCTGCTGGCCGCCGGCCCCGGCAGCGCCCGGGTCGGCATGAGCGTGCGCAAGGACATGCTCCAGGGCCATGGCACCTGCCACGGCGGCTACCTGTTTGCCCTGGCCGACTCAGCCTTTGCCTTTGCCTGCAATAGCCACAACGAAGCCACCGTCGCCCTGGGCTGCAGTATCGACTACGTCGCCCCGGCGCACCTGGACGATACCCTCACCGCCACCTGCAGCGAGCAAAGCCGCAGCGGGCGTACCGGCAACTACGCCGTACGCATCGAGAACCAGCAGGGCCAGTTGATCGCCCTGTTTCACGGCAAGTCCTACAAAGTACGCGGCACTGTGTTGCCCGAGGAGCCCCAGGCATGACCGACGCCCTGATCATTGACGCCTTGCGCACCCCGATCGGCCGCTACGCTGGCGCCCTGAGCAGCCTGCGTGCAGACGACCTCGGCGCCCTGCCCCTGCGCGCCCTGTGCCAACGCCACCCGCAGGTCGACTGGAGCGCCGTCGACGATGTGATCTATGGCTGCGCCAACCAGGCCGGCGAAGACAACCGCAACGTCGCACGCATGTCGGCGCTACTGGCCGGCCTGCCGCCCAGCGTGCCCGGCACCACCGTCAACCGCCTGTGCGGTTCGGGGCTGGATGCAATCGGTAGCGGCGCCCGCGCCATCCGCTGCGGTGAGGCCGGGCTGCTGCTGGTGGGGGGCGTCGAGTCGATGTCGCGGGCGCCGCTGGTCATGGCCAAGGCCGAACAGGCGTTTTCCCGCCAGGCTGAACTGCATGACACCACCCTGGGCTGGCGCTTCGTCAACCCGCTGATGCAACAGCAGTACGGTATCGATTCCATGCCGGAAACGGCCGAGAACGTCGCCGCGCAGTTCAACATTTCCCGGGCCGATCAGGATGCCTTTGCCCTGCGCAGCCAACAGCGCGCCGCGGCGGCCCAGGCCAGCGGACGCCTGGCCAGGGAGATCGTGCCGGTGACCATCGCCCAGCGCAAAGGGCCGGCACACGTGGTCGTGCATGATGAACACCCCCGCGCAGAAACAACCCTCGCGCAATTACAGAAACTGCCTACGCCCTTTCGGGACAACGGCACGGTGACAGCCGGTAATGCTTCAGGCCTGAATGACGGGGCTTGCGCCCTGCTGCTGGCCAGCCGCGAACAGGCCGAGCGCTTTGCTCTCAAAGCCCGCGGACGGGTGCTGGCGATGGCCACGGCCGGGGTCGAACCACGGATCATGGGCATCGGCCCGGTGCCGGCGACACGCAAGGCGTTGGCCCTCGCCGGGTTGAGCCTGGCCGACATGGAGGTGATCGAGCTCAACGAAGCGTTCGCCGCCCAGGGCCTGGCAGTACTGCGCGAGCTGGGGCTTGCCGACGACGACCCGCGGGTCAACCCCAACGGCGGCGCCATTGCCCTGGGGCATCCGCTGGGCATGAGCGGTGCCCGCCTGGTGACCACGGCGCTGCATGAGCTGGAGCAACGCCAGGCGCGTTATGCCCTGTGCACCATGTGCATCGGCGTCGGCCAGGGCATTGCCTTGATTATCGAGCGCCTGGAGGACTGAAGCCGTACCCTAGCTCCACACTCAAGCCGCGTGCAGACGGCAACAAACAACAACAATTAGAGTGAAACCATGAACATGCAGATCCCCAATGCCCCCGTGCTCGACCCGCTGGAAACCGCCAGTATCGACGAACTGCGCCAGCATCAACTGCAACGCCTGCGCTGGAGCCTGAGCCATGCCTACCAGAACGTGCCCATGTACCGGCAACGTTTCGATGAGCTGGGCGTGCACCCTGATGACATCCGCTCGCTCGACGACCTGGCGCGCTTTCCCTTTACCTGTAAAGCCGACCTGCGCGACAACTACCCCTATGGCCTGTTTGCCGTACCACTGCACGATGTGGTGCGCCTGCATGCCTCAAGCGGCACTACTGGCAAGCCGACCGTGGTCGGCTATACCCAGAACGACATCAACACCTGGGCCAATGTCGTCGCCCGCTCGATTCGCGCCGCCGGCGGGCGGCGGGGCGACAAGGTCCATGTTGCCTACGGATACGGCCTGTTTACTGGCGGGCTGGGCGCGCACTATGGCGCCGAGCGCCTGGGTTGCACGGTGATCCCCATGTCCGGCGGCCAGACTGAAAAACAGGTGCAGCTGATCCGCGACTTCCAGCCCGACATCATCATGGTCACCCCCTCGTACATGCTCAACCTGGCCGACGAGATCGAACGCCAGGGCATCGACGCGCATTCGCTGGCCCTGCGCCTGGGGATTTTTGGCGCCGAACCCTGGACCCCGGAACTGCGCAGCGCCCTGGAGGCACGCCTGGGTATTGAAGCCCTGGATATTTACGGGCTGTCGGAGATCATGGGCCCCGGGGTGGCCATGGAGTGCGCCGAAAGCAAGGATGGCCCGACCGTCTGGGAGGACCACTTCTACCCCGAGATCATTGATCCGGTGAGCGGCGCGGTACTCCCCGACGGCGAGCTGGGCGAGCTGGTGTTCACCTCGCTGAGCAAGGAAGCCCTGCCGATGATCCGCTATCGCACCCGCGACCTGACTCGCCTGCTGCCAGGCACGGCGCGGCCGATGCGGCGCATCGACAAGATTACCGGCCGCAGTGACGACATGCTGATCATTCGCGGGGTGAACGTGTTCCCGACGCAGGTCGAGGAACAGCTGCTTAAAATCAAACAGTTTTCAGAAGTCTACGAAATACATCTGTATCGCAAAGGAAACCTGGACAGCGTCGACGTGCATGTCGAACTGAAAAGCGAACACCAACACCTGGACCCGGCCCGGCAGCAGGACCTGTGCAGCGAGCTGAGCCGGCATATCAAGACGCATATCGGTATCAGCTCGCGAGTGGTACTGCAGCCCGCCTATTCGATCAAACGCTCGGAAGGCAAGGCCTGTCACGTCTTCGACAAGCGCAAGTAATACAGCCGCGGGCCGCCTCGCGGCCCATTGCCCGCAACCTCTTCGCAGGTCACGCCCCGCGCGGCCGGGGCTTTTTCATGCCCGAATAAAGCGATACACAAGACGAACTCGATACACATTTTTATGTTTGATATTTTGCCCTGTATCACATATAACTGTCTTCAGCCTCAAAGCCCCCTTCATAAAAGGCTGGAGAACACCATGTACGCACAACTGGTAGAAACCGGCGTCAAGCGCCTCAAGAGCCTGGATGAGATGTCCGCGCAAGAGCGCGCGTTCCAGCAACGGATCGATGACGAAATCAAGATCGAAGCCAAGAACTGGATGCCCGACGCCTACCGCCAGACCCTGATCCGGCAGATCTCGCAACACGCCCACTCGGAAATCGTCGGCATGCTGCCGGAGGGCAACTGGGTAACCCGCGCCCCGACCCTCAAGCGCAAACTGCAGCTGATGGCCAAGATCCAGGACGAAGCCGGCCACGGCCTGTACCTGTACAGCGCCATGGAAACCCTGGGCGCCGACCGCGACAGCGAAATCGCCAAGCTGCACAACGGCAAGGCCAAGTACTCGAGCATCTTCAACTACCCGACCCTGAGCTGGGCTGACATGGGCGTGGTGGGCTGGCTGGTGGACGGCGCCGCCATCGTCAACCAGGTGGTGCTGCAGCGCACCAGCTACGGCCCTTACTCGCGGGCGATGATTCGCATCTGCAAGGAAGAGAGCTTCCACCAGCGCCAGGGCTACGAAATGCTCCTGACCATGATGCGCCACGGTACCCAGGTACAGAAGGACATGGTCCAGGACGCCATCAACCGGCTCTGGTGGCCGGCGCTGATGATGTTCGGCCCCAGCGACGAGCACTCGCCCAACAGCGCCCAGTCCATGGCCTGGAAGATCAAGCGCCAGAGCAACGACGAACTGCGCCAGCGCTTCATCGACCAAACCATCCCGCAGCTCGAACTGCTCGGCTGCAGCGTCCCGGACCCGGCCCTGAAGTGGAACGCCGAGCGCGGCCATTACGACTTCGGCGAAATCCAGTGGGACGAGTTCTACGAAGTGCTCAAGGGCAACGGCCCGTGCAACCAGGAACGCGTCGCCACCCGACGCCAGGCCATCGAGGATGGCGCCTGGGTCCGCGCCGCCGCCGTCGCCCATGCCCGCAAAAAACACAACAAGATCGCCGCCTGACCGGAGAGCCCGCCATGTCCGAATGGACCCTGTTTGAAGTATTCGTGCGCAGCAAGCACGGCCTGAACCACAAGCATGTCGGTAGCGTCCACGCCGCCGACGCCACCATGGCGATCGAGAACGCCCGCGAGTTGTACACCCGCCGCAACGAAGGGGTCAGCCTGTGGGTGGTGCCCTCGGCGCTGATCATTGCTTCCTCGCCCGACGAGAAAGAGCCGCTGTTCGATCCGTCGCAGGACAAGGTCTACCGCCACGCCAGCTTCTATGAGCTGCCGGCCGAAGTGGGGCATATGTAACATGACCCAGGACCTGATCCCCTACCTGTTGCGCCTGGGCGACAGTGCCATGATCCAGGGCCAGCGCCTGTGCGAATGGTGTGGCCATGCGCCGGCGCTGGAAGAAGAACTGGCGCTGATGAACGTCGGCCTCGACCTGGTCGGCCAGGCCCGCAACTGGCTGGACTACGCGGCCGAAATGAGCAACGACGGCCGCGACGCCGATCATCTGGTGTTTCGTCGCGATCAGCGCGACTACCGCAACCTGCTGCTGGTCGAGCAGCCCAATGGCGATTTCGCCGTGACCATGCTCAAGCAGTTTCTCTACGACGCCTGGCACTTCCAGGTGCTTGAGCAACTGAGCCAGTCGCTCGACCCGCGCATCCAGGGCATAGCCGCCAAGGCGTTGAAAGAGGTCACCTACCATTTGCGCCGCTCGGGCGAGTGGATCGAACGCCTGGGCGATGGCACCGAAGAAAGCCACCAGCGCATGCTGGCAGCCATCCCTCAGGTGTGGCGCTTTACCGTTGAGCTGGTCAACAGCGACGCGCTCGAACAACGCCTGTTCGAGGCCGGCATCATCGGTGATCCGCAGGCCATCGCCGCCGCCTGGCAGCAGCAGGTGGCCAGCACGTTCGCCAGCGCCACCCTGCCCGTCCCGGCCGCCGCCAGCCCCTTCTACCTGGACAGCCGCCGCGGCATCCACAGCGAGCACCTGGGCCTGTTGCTGGCCGAAATGCAGTTCCTGCCACGAGCCTACCCCGATGCAACCTGGTGAACTGATTGCCAGCGATGGCGGCGCCCGGGCGGCGCGCGGCGACGACCTGAGCCGGGCCTGGGCGGTACTGGCCCAGGTCATGGACCCGGAAGTGCCGGTGGTCAGCGTGGTGGAGCTTGGGATCGTTCGCGAGCTGAGCTGGCAAACCGGCCACCTGCAGGTGGTGGTCACCCCAACCTACTCCGGCTGCCCGGCCACCGAGGTGATCGAGCAGGACATCTGCCAGGCCCTGGAGGACGCAGGCTTTGTCACGCCACGGCTCAAGCGCCAATTGCACCCGGCCTGGACCACCGACTGGATCAGCGCCAGCGGCCGGGAGCGCCTGCAGGCCTACGGCATCGCGGCGCCCCAGGGCAGTGCCAGCAAACGCAGCCTGCTGGGTGACAGCCCGCTGATCAGTTGCCCGCAATGCGGCAGCAGCCATACCGAATTGCTCAGCCAGTTCGGCTCGACCGCCTGCAAGGCGTTGTATCGCTGCTGCGACTGCCGTGAACCTTTCGACTATTTCAAATGCATCTGAGCGCACATTGCTGCGCCTGATGGAGAACGACCATGAGCCAGTTCCATAGCCTGACCGTCAAGCAAGTGCGCAATGAAACCCGCGATGCGGTGTCGATCCTGTTCGACGTACCGGATGACCTGCGCGAACAGTTTCACTTCGTCCAGGGCCAGTACCTGGTCATGCGTACCCACCTGGACAACGAAGAAGTACGCCGCTCCTATTCGATTTGCACCGGGGTCAATGATGGCGAGTTGCGGGTGGCGGTCAAACGCGTCGCCGGCGGGCGCTTCTCGGCCTTTGCCAACGATGTGCTGGCGGCGGGCGACGTACTGGAGGTCATGCCGCCGGCCGGCAGCTTCAATGTCCAGCTCGACCCCGCGCGCCAGGGCAACTACCTGGCCGTGGCGGCCGGCAGCGGTATCACGCCGATCCTGTCGATCATCAAGACCACCCTGGAGCACGAACCGCACAGCCGCTTCACCCTGCTCTACGGCAACCGCGCCAGCACCTCGGCACTGTTTCGCGAGCAGCTTGAAGACCTGAAGAACCGCTACCTGCAACGCCTGAACCTGATCTTCGTGTTCAGCCGCGAGCAACAGGACATCGATCTGTACAACGGTCGTATCGATGCCGACAAATGCAACCTGTTGTTCAGCCGCTGGCTGGATGCGCCGCGCCTGGATGCCGCGTTCATCTGCGGGCCGCAGAGCATGACCGAGATGGTGCGCGACAGCCTCAAGGCCAATGGCCTGGCAGCTGAACGGATTCATTTCGAGTTGTTCGCTGCCGCTGGCAATGAGCAACGCCGCCAGCAGCGCGAAGCGGCCCGGGTCGAGAACCCGCAGAGCAGCCAGATCACCGTGATCAGCGACGGCCGCGCGCTGGCCTTCGACCTGCCGCGCAACACCCTGAGCGTGCTGGATGCCGGCAATGCCATCGGCGCCGAGCTGCCCTACTCGTGCAAGGCCGGGGTGTGCTCGACCTGCAAGTGCAAGGTCATCGAAGGCGAAGTGGAAATGGACAGCAACCACGCCCTTGAAGACTACGAAGTGGCCGCCGGCTATGTGCTGTCGTGCCAGAGCTATCCACTCAGCGCCAAGGTGGTGCTGGACTTCGACCAACTCTAAGCCCAAGGAGCAGAAGACGACTTTCCCTGTGGTACCTCGCGTGTCCTGACAACAACCAAAATAACAAGAGTACGGCCATGACCCCCAACGACATCGAAAGCATCAGCCAGCACCCTGACTTCCAGCAACTGGTCAAACGAAAACGGCGTCTGAACGGGGTCCTGACCCTGATCATGCTGTGCATCTATTACGGCTTCGTCCTGCTGGTGGCGTTCTCCCCCGAGACCCTTGGCCAGTCATTGAGCGGTGGGGTCACCACGGTCGGCATGCTGGTCGGGGTGCTGATCGTGCTGGCCTCGTTTGCCCTTACCGGGATCTACGTGCATCGCGCCAACAATGTGCTCGACCCCTTGAACGACAAGGTCAAGCGGGAGTGTGCACAATGAACTGGACCGCGATCGCAATGTTCCTGCTGTTTGTACTGTTCACCCTTGGCATTACCCGCTGGGCGGCACTACGCACCCGTTCGGCGAGTGACTTCTATACCGCCGGTGGTGGCTTGAGCGGTTTTCAGAATGGCCTGGCCATTGCCGGCGACATGATCAGCGCCGCCTCCTTCCTCGGCATCTCGGCGATGATGTTCCTCAATGGCTACGATGGCCTGCTGTATGCCCTGGGGGTGCTGGCCGGCTGGCCGATCATCCTGTTCCTGATTGCCGAGCGCCTGCGCAACCTGGGTAAATACACCTTCGCCGACGTGGTGTCCTACCGCCTGGCGCAGACGCCGGTGCGCCTGACCTCGGCCTTCGGCACCCTGACCGTGGCGCTGATGTACCTGGTGGCGCAGATGGTCGGTGCCGGCAAGCTGATCGAACTGCTGTTCGGCATCAGCTATTTCAATGCGGTGCTGCTGGTCGGTGTGCTGATGGTCTTCTATGTGACCTTCGGCGGCATGCTGGCGACCACCTGGGTGCAGATCATCAAGGCCGTCCTGCTGCTCTCGGGCACCAGCTTCATGGCCTTCATGGTGCTCAAGCATTTCGGCTTCAGCACCGAGGCGATGTTTGCCGGCGCGGCGGCGGTGCACGCCAAAGGCACGGCGATCATGGCCCCCGGTGGCTTGCTGTCCAACCCGATAGATGCCATATCCCTGGGCCTGGGGATGATGTTCGGCACGGCGGGGCTGCCGCATATCCTCATGCGTTTCTTTACCGTCAGTGACGCCAAGGAAGCGCGCAAGAGCGTGTTCTATGCCACCGGTTTCATTGGCTACTTCTACCTGTTGCTGATCGTGGTCGGCTTTGGCGCCATTGTCATGGTCGGCACCGAGCCGGCCTACCGCGATGCCAGCGGCGCAATCATCGGCGGCGGCAACATGATCGCGGTGCACCTGGCCCAGGCGGTGGGCGGCAACCTGTTCCTCGGTTTCATTTCGGCGGTGGCCTTCGCCACGATCCTGGCCGTGGTCGCCGGCCTGGCGCTGTCCGGCGCCTCGGCGGTGTCCCATGACCTGTATGCCTGCGTGATCCGCAAGGGCCAGGCCAGCGAGAAGGAAGAGATGCGCGTCTCGCGCCTTGCCACCTTAGGGATTGGCGTGCTGGCGATCATTCTCGGCCTGATGTTCGAGTCGCAAAATATTGCCTTCCTCTCCGGCCTGGTGCTGGCCATCGCCGCCTCGGTCAACTTCCCGGTGCTGTTCCTGTCGATGTTCTGGAAAGGCCTGACCACGCGCGGCGCGGTGGTCGGCAGCATGAGCGGGTTGATCTCGGCGATCGTCCTGCTGGTGCTCAGCCCGGCGGTGTGGGTCAACGTCCTGCATCACCAGCAGGCGCTGTTCCCCTACAGCAACCCGGCATTGTTCTCGATGAGCCTGGCCTTCTTCGGCGCCTGGCTGTTCTCGGTCACCGACACCTCGGCGCGGGCCACCGAGGAACGTGGCCGTTATCTCGCGCAGTTCATTCGCTCCATGACCGGGATCGGCGCCGCCGGCGCCAGCAAGCACTGACACCAACAACAAAAACGATTGTCGGGTATAAAAATAATGAACCACATTCGCCTCAAGCCAGCCTCGCTGCTGGCCAGCCTTGCCCTGCCCATGGTCGCCGCACCGGCCATGGCGGACTTTTTCGCTGACAGCCACGCCAAGCTCGAGCTGCGCAACCATTACCTGAACCGCGATTTTCGTCAGGACAACGCGCCCCAGGCCAAGGCCGAAGAATGGGGCCAGGGCTTCACGGCTAAACTGGAGTCGGGCTTTACCGAGGGGGCCGTGGGCCTTGGCGTCGACGCCATGGGCCAACTGGGGATCAAGCTCGACTCCAGTCGCGACCGCCGTGGCACTGGCCTGTTGCCCTACGGGCGCAACAGCCTGGAGCCGGCCGACGACTACAGCGAACTGGGCCTGACCGCCAAGCTGCGCGCCTCGAAAAGCGTGTTGCGCCTGGGCACCCTGCAGCCGTTGTTGCCGGTGGTGGTGTACAACGATACCCGCCTGCTGGCCTCAAGCTTTCAGGGCGGCTTGCTCAGCAGCCAGGAAATCGACGGCCTGACGGTCAATGCCGGGCGCCTGACCAAGGCCAACCTGCGCGACTCTTCAAGCCGCGACGATATCGGCTATGGCGCGGCCAGCAGCGACGGCTTCGATTTTGCCGGCGGCAGTTATGCCTTCAACCCGCAACTGAGCCTGAGCTACTACTACGGCAAGCTTGAGCACATCTACCGCCAGCAGTTTGTCGGCCTGGTGCATACCCTGCCATTGGCCGAGGGCCTGAACCTGCGCAGCGACCTGCGTTACTTCGACAGCCGCGGCGATGGCGCCGAACGTGGCGGACAAATCGACAACCGCAACTTCAACGCCAGCTTCGCCCTCGGCGTGCGCGCCCACAAGTTCACCGCCAACCTGCAACAGATGTCTGGCGACAGCGCCTTTCCGTTTCTCAACGGTGGCGACCCCTACACCGTCAACCTGGTCACCTACAACACCTACACCCGCGCGGGGCTGGACTCCTGGCAACTGCGCTACGACTACGACTTCGCCGCGCTCGGCGTACCGGGCCTGAGCTTCATGACCCGCTATACCGACGGCCGTCACGCCAAGGCCGGGGCCATCGACAACGGTCGTGAGCGCGAGCGCGATACCGATATCACCTACGTGATCCAGAGCGGCCCGCTGAAAAACGTCAGCCTGCGCTGGCGCAATGTCATGTTTCGCTCGGGCAACGGCCTGACCACGGCGCTGGACGAGAACCGCCTGATCATCGGCTACACCCTGGCGCTGTGGTAAGCGCCAAGCCCGTGTGCAATCGATTACCTGAAACCGGAGGACACCCGATGTCTGCTGCCCCTACCTTGCAAAGCTTCATTGCCGGCCGATGGATCGGCCAGCACGGCGCCACGCCGCTGCGCAGTGCCCTGGACGGCCATATCATCGGTTACAGCCACGAGGAGCGCCCGGACTTTGCCGAGGCCATCGAGCATGCCCGCGCTCAGGGCCTGCAGGCCCTCATGGCCATGGACTTCCAACAACGCGCCGCCCGCCTCAAGGCCCTGGCCTTGTACCTGAGCGAACGCAAGGAGCAGCTCTACGCCCTCTCCCACCACAGCGGTGCCACCCGTGCCGACAGCTGGATCGACATCGAAGGCGGCAACGCCACGCTGTTCGCCTACGCCGGCATCGGCGCGCGGGAGCTGCCCTCGGGCAATATTTTTCACGAAGGCCCGGCCATCCCCCTGGGCAAACAGGGCTCGTTCGTCGGCAGCCATATTCTGGTCCCGCGAGCGGGCCTCGCGGTGCATATCAACGCGTTCAACTTCCCGATCTGGGGCATGCTGGAGAAATTCGCCCCGACCTTCCTGGCCGGCATGCCCTGCATCATCAAACCCGCCACCGCCACCAGCTACCTGACCGAAGCGGTGGTGCGCCTGATGGCGCAATCCGGCCTGCTGCCGGCCGGTAGCCTGCAACTGGTGATTGGCAGCACCGGCGACCTGCTCGACCGTCTGCAAGGCCAGGACCTGGTGACTTTTACCGGCTCAGCCGACACCGCGGCAAAACTGCGCGTGACCCCGAACCTGATCCGTCACTCGGTCCCCTTCAGCGCCGAAGCCGACTCGCTCAACTGCGCGATCCTCGGCCCGGACGTCAAGCCGGGCGATCCGGCGTTCGAGCTGTACATCAAGGAAGTGGTCCGCGAAATGACCACCAAGGCCGGGCAAAAGTGCACCGCGATCCGCCGCGCCATCGTCCCGGCCCGGCACATCGACGCCGTGGCCAGCGCCCTGCGTGAGCGCCTGAGCCAGGTGGTGGTGGGCGATCCGTCGATCGAGGGCGTACGCATGGGCGCCCTGGCTTCCCATGAGCAACAACGTGATGTCGGTGAACGCCTGCACAGCCTGCTGCAAAGCTGCGAGCAGCTGTTCGGTGCCAGCGATGGTTTCGCCCCGCGTGGCGAAGGGGTCAGCGAAGGGGCGTTCTTTGCCCCGACCCTGCTCCAGGCCCGCGACCCGCATGCCGAAGGCGGCGCCCATGACATCGAGGCCTTCGGCCCGGTCAGCACCCTGATGGCCTATGACGACCTCGACGAAGCCCTGGCCTTGGCCGCACGGGGCAAAGGCAGCCTGGTCGCCAGCCTGGTGACCTGCGACCGCCAGGTGGCGGCCAAGGTCATCCCGGTAGCAGCCGCCTGGCACGGCCGGCTGCTGATCCTCGACCCGCAGGCGGCGCCGGAGTCCACCGGCCATGGTTCGCCGCTGCCGCAACTCAAGCACGGCGGCCCGGGGCGTGCCGGTGGCGGTGAAGAGCTCGGCGGCCTGCGTGCGGTCAAGCACTACCTGCAACGGGCGGCGATCCAGGGTTCGCCGAGCATGCTCACGGCGGTCACTGGCGAGTACGTGCGCGGCGCCGAGGTGATTGAAACCGAGGTGCATCCGTTTCGCCGTTACTTCCAGGACCTGCGCATCGGCGAGTCGCTGCTGACCCACCGACGTACCGTCACCGAAGCCGACCTGGTGAACTTCGGCTGCCTGTCGGGCGATCACTTCTACATGCATTTCGACGAAATCGCCGCCAGGGACTCGCAGTTCGGCAAGCGCATCGCTCACGGCTACTTCGTGCTGTCGGCCGCGGCCGGGCTGTTTGTCAGTGCCGCTCCCGGTCCGGTACTGGCCAACTACGGCCTGGATACCCTGCGCTTCATCAACCCGGTGGGCATTGGCGACACCATCCAGGCCCGGTTGACCTGCAAGCGCAAGATCGACCAGGGCAAGAGCAGCCCGCAAGGCATCCCGCAAGGGGTGGTGGCCTGGGATGTGGAGGTGACCAACCAGTTGGGAGAGCTGGTGGCCAGTTATGACATTCTGACCTTGGTGGTCAAACGTGAGGTCAGCCCCGTGGCAACCTGATCTTGAACTGCGCGCCACCGAGCGCTGACTGGCCGACAGTCAGCGTGCCACCCTGGCCCTCAATGGCCCGGCGGCTGATCGCCAGGCCCAGGCCAAAGCCGCCAGTGGTCCGGTCGCGACTGCGGTCCAGGCGGTAGAACGGCTGGAAGATCAGCTCACGCTGATCAGGCGGGATGCCGATGCCGTCATCCTCCACGGTCAGCAGGCAATGGCCCTGCGGGTCCAGGCTCAGGCGCAGGAGGATCTGCCCGTCGCAATAGCGCATGGCGTTGCGCACCAGGTTCTGCAAGGCGCGGGCGGTCAGCCGTGGGTCGAGGATGAAGCGCGGCAGTTTGTCGTCGGCGCGCACCTGCCATTCGATGCCGCGGCCATCGAGCTCCTCGGCAAAGCTGCCAAGAATACTGTCGACCAGCTCCAGCAACGACACCTCGACCCGCTCGCGCGCCTGGTCGGCGTTCTGCAGGCGGCTATAGGACAGCAGCTCGAGCACCAGCTCATCCAGCTCGCGGACATGGCCGACCAGTTCCAGCAGGCGCTTGCGGCAGTTCGGCGGCACTTCGTCGAACAGCAATACCAGGCCAAAATCCAGGCGCGTCAGCGGCGTGCGCAGTTCATGGGACACGGCGTTGAGCAGTTCGCGTTGCTGGGTCAGCAGGCGCTCGACGTCCTGGGCCATGGTGTCGAACACCTGGGCCAGTTCGCCGATGTTCGAGCGCGGCGGAATATGGGTGCGCTGCGACAACTCGCCCTGGCCCAGGCGCCGTGCGGTTTCCTTGAGGCGCTCAAGGTCGCGCCAGTGCGGCCATACCCAGAACAGCAGGCAACCGAGCAAGGCGGCGCCAATCAGTACGGTCACCACCCAGGACAGCAGGCTGATGTCCATCGGGTCGGGCGGGTTGCTCAGTTCCACCAGCCAGGTGTCGTCCAGCGGCGCCAGGGCGGTTTCGTAGTAGCCCCAGTCGCCCAGGCGCACCACGTTCTGCCCGGCGTTGAGGCGATCGCGTTCTTCATGGCTCAGGCCGATCTGGTCCTGGCGGCGCAGCTCGATCTCAAGGGGCGCGAAATCCGCCGCCAGCTCCCTGGCCTTGGCCGGCCACTCGCTGGCCGGCACCTGCTCGAACTGCTTGACGATCAGGCGCTGCACGCCCCGCGCCTGATCAAGGTTGTAGGCGATGAAGCGCTGATGAAAGGCGCCGACGATGGCGTCGGGAATCAGGAAGATCGCCCCGGCATAGGCCACGATGGTGATCAGGTACAGACGGATGAGGATCTTCAGCATGAGCCGCTAGAACTCCCACTCGACCCGGCTGAACAGGTAGCCCTTGCCCCACACGGTCTTGATCTTGCGCGCTTCGCCGGCGCTGTCGTCGAACTTGCGCCGCAGCTTGGAAATCGCCACGTCCACCGAGCGGTCGGTACCGTTGAACTCGATGCCGCGCAGTTGCTGGAGGATACGGTCGCGGCTGAGCACCACCCCGGCGTTGCGCGCCAGCACCACCAGCAGGTTGAACTCGCCGCTGGACAGCTCCACGGGTTGTTCGCGCCAGAACACGTTGCGCTCGGCCAGGTCGATGCGCAGGCCGCCGACCACGATCAGGTCGCTCTCAAGCCGGGGCTCGTTGATGCAGCTGCGGCGCAGCAATGTGCGTACCCGGGCCAGCAGCACCCGTGGCTCGCAAGGTTTGGTCACGTAGTCGTCGGCGCCCATCTCCAGGCCCAGCACCTGGTCATGGCTGTCGTCGCGGGCGGTCAGCATCAGGATCGGCAAGGCCTGGGACTCGGCGCGCAGCAGCCGGCACACCTGCAGGCCATCGAGGCCGGGCAGCATCAGGTCGAGGATCACCAGGTCCGGCTTGTTGCGCCGGGCTTCGGCCAGCACATGGTCGCCACGGGCAATCACATTGACACTGAAGTCGTTGCGCTGCAGGTAGCTGGCGATCAGTTCGGACAGGGCGCAGTCGTCTTCGACCAGGAGGATATTCGGCATGGGTAGTTTGACAGGCTGGGAAAGTCAGGCAGGATATAAGAGCTCACGCGCTCGCAGGATAAAGCTTCACACTTTTTTACACATGGCCTACACAGCTTAACTGTTGCCCGTCGGTCGCCTGCCTTAGCATTGCCGGGTCATTTTCGGAAGATCCGCATGTCCAGTACAAGTCCCGCCCGTCTGCGCGCCCTGGCGCCGCTGTTGTTGATCACCTTTGCCCTGAGCGCCTGCGACGACAAATCGCCGGCCGAAGAAAAGGCCCCGCCGAGCGCCGTCAAGGTCGAGACCGTGCGCGTGCAGCCGCTGGCGATCAGCACCGAGCTCAATGGCCGCATCCTTGCCCCACGTACCGCCGAGGTACGTGCGCGAGTGGCCGGGGTGGTGCTCAAGCGTGTGTACCGCGAAGGCAGCGACGTCAAACAGGGCGATGTGCTGTTTCGCATCGACCCGGCGCCGTTCCAGGCCGATTACGACAGCGCCCGCGCAAGCCTGGCCCGCGCCGAAGCCACGCTGTTCCAGGCGCGCTTGCAGGACCAGCGCTATCGCGAGCTGATCGGCATCAATGCGATCAGCCGCCAGGAGCATGACAACGCCCGCGCCGCCTTCCTGCAAGCCGATGCCGATGTCGCCGCTGCCAAGGCTGCGCTCGAGCGGGCCAAGCTCAACCTCGGCTACGCCACCGTCACCGCGCCGATTTCCGGGCGTATCGGTCGCGCCCTGGTGACCGAAGGCGCCCTGGTGGGGCAGAACGAAACCACGCCGCTGGCGACCATCCAGCAGTTGAACCCGATCCATGCCGACGTCACCCAGTCGACCCGCGAGCTCAATGCCCTGCGCCGCGCCCTGCGTGCCGGCGAACTGCAGCAGGTGGGCCAGGACCAGGCCAGCGCGACGCTGATCCAGGACGACGGCACGCTCTACCCGCTGCCGGGCAAGCTGCTGTTCTCGGACATCAGCGTCGACCCGAGCACCGGGCAGATCACCCTGCGCAGCGAGTTCCCCAACCCGGACCTGGACCTGCTGCCGGGCAGTTTCATCCGCGTGCGCCTGGAGCAGGCGGTCAAGCAACAAGGCATCAGCGTGCCGCAACGGGCCATCCTGCGTGACAGTGCTGGCAACCCGAAGGTAATGCTGGTGGATGCCGAACAGCGCATCAGCGAACGTTCGGTGGTATTGGGCAGTGTGCAGAACGACCGCTGGATCGTCAGCGACGGCCTGGCCCCCGGTGACCGGGTGGTGGTCGAAGGTCTGCAGCACATCAACCCCGGCGACCAGGTACAGGTCGACAACGCGGGCAAGGACGCCCTTCCCATCGTTCAGTCCAACGGCCAGTGAGGGCCTGATTCATGCCGCAGTTTTTCATTGACCGCCCGGTCTTCGCCTGGGTGGTCGCCTTGTTCATCCTGCTGGCCGGCGCCCTGGCCATCCCGCAGTTGCCGGTGGCCCAGTACCCCGACGTGGCGCCGCCGCAGGTGGAAATCTACGCCGTGTACCCCGGCGCCTCGGCGCAGACCATCGACGACAGCGTGGTCAGCCTGATCGAGGAAGAGCTCAACGGTGCCGACAACCTGCTCTACTTCAGCTCGCAAAGCAGCCTGGGCAGCGCCACCATCACCGCCACCTTCGAGCCGGGCACCAACCCGGACCTGGCCCAGGTCGACGTGCAGAACCGCCTGAAAGTGGTCGAGTCGCGCCTGCCGCGCCCGGTCACCCAGCAAGGCCTGCAGGTGGAGAAAGTCTCCACCGGCTTCCTGTTGATGGTGACCCTCACCGCCATGGACGGCAGCCTCGATGAAGTGACCCTGAGCGACTTTCTCGCCCGTAACGTGATGAACGAAATCCGCCGCCTCAAGGGTGTCGGCAAGGCGCAGTTGTATGGTTCGGAACGGGCCATGCGCATCTGGATCGACCCGGCCAAGCTGATCGGTTTCAACCTCACCCCCGATGACGTCAACGACGCCATCGCTGCGCAGAACGCCCAGGTGGCGCCAGGCAGCATCGGCGACCTGCCGGGTACCGGCACCCAGGAAATCACCGCCAACGTGGTGATCAAGGGCCAGCTCAGCACTGTGCAGGAGTTCAAGGACATCGTCCTGCGCGCCAATCCCGATGGCTCGACAGTCACCATCGGCGATGTCGCCCGGGTCGAGATCGGCAGCCAGGAGTACCAGTACGGCACCCGTCTCAACGGCAAGCCGACCAGCGCCTTCAGCGTGCAGTTGTCGCCCGGCGCCAACGCCATGGAAACCGCGACCCTGGTGCAAGCCAAGCTCAACGAGCTGTCGCGCTACCTGCCGCCGGGGGCCAAGTTCGACATCCCCTACGACACCTCGCCGTTCGTCAAGGTCTCGATCCAGCAGGTCATCACCACCCTGCTCGAAGCCATGGCCCTGGTGTTCGCGGTGATGTTCCTGTTCCTGCAGAACATCCGCTACACCCTGATCCCGACCCTGGTGGTGCCGGTGGCGCTGATGGGTACCTTTGCGGTGATGCTGGCGCTGGGCTTCTCGGTCAACGTGCTGACCCTGTTCGGCATGGTCCTGGCCATCGGTATCCTGGTCGACGACGCCATCGTCGTGGTCGAGAACGTCGAGCGGATCATGAGCGAAGAAGGCCTGGCACCGCGCGAGGCGACGAAAAAGGCCATGAGCCAGATCAGCGGCGCCATCGTAGGCATCACCCTGGTGCTGGTGGCGGTGTTCCTGCCGATGGCCTTCATGAAAGGCTCGGTGGGGGTGATCTACCAGCAGTTCTCGGTGTCGATGGCGGTGTCGATCCTGTTCTCGGCGTTCCTCGCCCTGAGCCTGACCCCGGCCTTGTGCGCGACCCTGCTCAAGCCGATCGCCAAGGGCTCGCACCACGAGAAAACCGGCTTCTTCGGCTGGTTCAACCGCCGCTTCGAAAGCATGACCAATGGCTACCAGCGCTGGGTGATCCAGGCCCTCAAGCGCAGCGGCCGCTATTTGCTGGTCTACCTGGTGCTGGTGGCCGGGCTGGTATACGGTTTCAGCCAACTGCCCTCCTCGTTCCTGCCCACCGAAGACCAGGGCTACACCATTACCGACATCCAGCTGCCGCCGGGGGCCAGCCGCGCCCGCACCGAACAGGTGGCGGCGCAGATCGAGGCGCATAACGCCACAGAGCCTGGCGTCGGTAACAGCACCCTGATTCTCGGCTTCAGCTTCTCTGGCAACGGCCAGAACGCGGCGCTGGCGTTCACCACCCTCAAGGACTGGTCCGAGCGCGGCAGCGACGACAGCGCGCAATCCATCGCCGACCGCGCCAATGCCGCGTTCAGCCAGCTCAAGGACGCCATTGCCTATTCGGTGCTGCCGCCGCCGGTGGATGGCCTGGGCACGTCCAGCGGTTTCGAGTTCCGCCTGCAGGACCGTGGCGGCCTCGGCCATGCCGGGCTGATGGCGGCGCGCGACCAGTTGCTCGCCGCCGCGGAAAAAAGCCCGCTGCTGGTCAACGTGCGCGAAAGCGCCCTGGCCGAGAGCCCGCAGGTGCAGCTGGAAGTCGACCGCAAGCAGGCCAATGCCCTGGGCGTGTCGTTTGCCGATATCGGCAACGTGCTCAACACTGCGGTGGGCTCCAACTACGTCAACGACTTCCCCAACCAGGGGCGGATGCAGCGCGTGGTGGTGCAGGCCGAAGGCGACCAGCGCAGCCAGGTCGACGACCTGTTGAAGATTCACGTGCGCAACAGCAACGGCAAGATGGTGCCACTGTCGGCCTTCGTCCAGGCCAAGTGGATCACTGGCCCCGTGCAGTTGACCCGCTATAACGGCTACCCGGCCATTGCCGTGTCGGGCGAGCCGGCACCGGGCTACAGCTCCGGCGAGGCGATGAACGAGATCCAGCGCCTGGTCGATCAACTGCCTCAGGGCATGGGCCTGGAATGGACCGGCCTGTCGCTGCAGGAGCGCCTGTCCGGCGCCCAGGCGCCGATCCTCATGGGCCTGTCGCTGCTGGTGGTGTTCCTGTGCCTGGCGGCGTTGTACGAGAGCTGGTCGATCCCGACCTCGGTACTGCTGGTGGTACCGCTGGGCGTACTGGGCGCGGTGATTGCGGTGAGCCTGCGCGGCATGCCCAACGACGTGTTCTTCAAGGTCGGCCTGATCACCCTGATCGGCCTGTCGGCAAAAAACGCCATCCTGATCATCGAGTTCGCCAAGAGCCTGGTCGATGAAGGTCACGACCTGGTCGATGCCACCGTGCAAGCCGCACGTTTGCGCTTGCGCCCGATCGTCATGACCTCGCTGGCGTTCATCCTCGGTGTGGTGCCCCTGGCGATTGCCAGCGGCGCCAGCTCGGCCAGCCAGCAGGCCATCGGTACCGGGGTGATCGGCGGCATGCTCAGCGCCACCCTGGCGGTGGTGTTCGTGCCGGTGTTCTTCGTGGTGGTGATGCGCCTGACCGGCAAGCGCCGGGCCAAGGGCCACGCCCGAGCGTGCGCGCCGGTAGCCAGCGACAGCTGATCTGGACAGACTGCGGCGTGCATGGGAAGGTGATCGGCTGATACCGCCAGGAACCCTGACCATGCCCGCCGCCCCTCCCCCCTGCTCCATCCTCATCCTTGCCGGTGGCCGCGGCCAGCGCATGGGCGGCCAGGACAAAGGCCTGCTCGACTGGCAGGGCCAACCCCTGATCGCCCACATCCACGCCGTGGTGCGGCCGCTGACCGACGACCTGATCATTTCCTGCAACCGCAACCAGGACCTGTACCGGCCTTACGCCGATCAGTTGGTGGGGGATGCCGAAGCGGATTTTCCCGGGCCACTGGCCGGGGTGCTGGCGGGGCTGGCGGTGGCGCGGCATGAATGGATGCTGGTGCTGGCCTGCGACGCGCCGTTGATCGACCAGGCGCTGATCCTCGACCTGATGCACCTGGCCAATGACCAACAGCAGCCGGCGATGATCCGCCAGGGCGGCTACTGGCAGCCGATGTTCAGCCTGATTCCCTGCGCCTTGCGCGCTGACTTTCAGCGAGCCTGGGATGCGGGCGATAGAGGAGTGCAACGGACCTTGCGCCAGCACCCGGTGCGGGCCCTGGAGTGCGCCGAGGGCGACCTGCGCCTGAGCAATTTCAATACCCCGGAGTTTTTGCGCACCTAGTCATCGCTGGGCAAGCCCGCTCCCACAGATTGATGCAGGACCTGTGGGAGCGGGCTTGCCCAGCGATGAGGCCGGCGATCGCTGACAAGTCCAGCTTCAGCGCAACCGCGACCTGATCCGGTGGCACACGTCCAGCACCTGCTCCACCTCCCCCTCGCCCAGGTCGATCTTGCACGCCATGTTGCTGAACACCTGCGCCGCCTCGGCCTTGAGCTCACGGCCCTTGTCGGTCAGCAGCAGGTTACGTCGACGGCGGTCATTGGGGTCGAGATAGACAGTGATGAAGCCATTGTCGGCCAGACGCTTGACGATCGGTGTCAGGGTGCCAAGGTCGAACAAGGTCAGCTCGCTCAGGGCACTGATCGAGACATCGTCCTGGCCCCATAACCCGGCCATCACCAGCAATTGCGGGTAGGTCACACCGCGCTTTTTCAGCGGTTCGGCGTAGTCACGGACCATGGCATTGGCGGTCGAATACAGCGAGAAGCACAGCATCCGGTCGAAGTCGAAGGTCGGGTCAAGCATAGGCACCTCCGCGCACGCGGCTCAATTCATGGACCGCCTCGACCAGGGTCGCCACCGCCTCTGGCGAGGTTGCCGGCGAGATCCCCTGGCCCAGGTTGAACACATGGCCAAAGCCTGCGGCCGGCGGCCCGAAGGCCTGCAAGGTGCGCTGCACTTCGCGGCGGATGCAGGCCTCATCGCCCAGCAAGACGCTGGGGTCGAGGTTACCTTGCAAGGCGACGCTGTGGCCCACCAGTTGCCGGGCCATGCCCAGGTTACAGGCCGAGTCCAGGCTCAGGGCGTCGGCACCGCTGTCGGCCATTTCGCCAAGCCAGGGGCTACCACCTGGGGTGTAGATGATCGACGGTACCCGCTGACCGTGATGGGTCTTGTGCAGGCGCGCCAGCACCTCGCGCATGTAGAACAGCGAGAAACGCTGGTAGGCGCCATCGGCCAGGGCCCCGCCCCAGGTGTCGAAGATCATCAGCGCCTGGGCGCCGGACTCGATCTGCGCATTGAGGCTGGCCGCCACCGCTTGGCTGGTGACCTGCAAAATGCGCTGAAGCAGTTCCGGGCGGCGGTAGAGCATCTTTTTGATCAGCTGGAAATCACCCGGCGGCCCGCCTTCGACCATGTAACAGGCCAAGGTCCAGGGGCTGCCGGCAACGCCGATCAGCGCCGCCTTGGGGTCCAGCGCCCGGCGGGCCTGGGCCACGGTCTGGTACAGGTAGTCCAGTGACTCGGGCTCAGGCACACGCAGGCGCTTGATGGCCTGCTCGTCGCGCAATGGATGGCGAAAACGCGGGCCCTCGCCCGTGCCAAAGTACAGGCCCAGGCCCATGGCATCAGGCACGGTGAGGATATCGGAGAACACGATTGCCGCATCCAGGTTGAAGCGGCGCATGGGTTGCAAGGTAGCCTCGGTGGCGTAGTCCGGCGTTTTCGCCAGGTTCAGGAACGATCCGGCGCGGGCCCGCAACTCTCGGTACTCGGGCAGGTAACGCCCGGCCTGGCGCATCAGCCAGACCGGTGTGCGCGCAGTCGGCTGACGCAGCAAGGCCTTGATTAAAGTTGTAGTGTGCAAGGACAGGTAACTCGTACTGGATTCGCGAGAATCGTTGGAAAGACCGCCTATCAGTGGCGGTTGGGCACAGCTTGAGCAATCTCCCGGCGCAAGGCCTCGATGGTAACGCGGTAATCGCTCTGGGCAAAAATCGCCGTGCCGGCAACGAACATGTCAGCCCCGGCGGCAGCCACCTGGCCGATGGTTTCGAGGTTGACGCCACCGTCTACCTCCAGACGGATCGCCCGGCCACTGTCGTCGATAAGCTTGCGCGCTGCAGCTACCTTGGGCAATACCGAAGGGATGAACCGCTGCCCGCCAAAGCCCGGGTTGACTGACATCAGCAGGATCAGGTCGAGCTTGTCGAGCACGTAGCGAGCCGCGTCGAGGGTGCTGGCCGGGTTGAACACCAGGCCTGCCTTGCAGCCCAGGTCCTTGATCAACTGCAGCGAGCGGTCCAGGTGCAGGGTGGCTTCGGGATGGATCGAGATGTAGTCGGCGCCGGCCTCGGCGAAGGCCTGGATCATCGCATCCACCGGGGTGACCATCAGGTGCACATCGATCGGCGCGGTGATCCCGTGGCTGCGCAAGGCCTTGCAGAACTGCGGGCCCATGGTCAGGTTGGGCACATAGTGGTTATCCATCACATCGATATGGATGACATCGGCACCGGCAGCCAGCACCTGCTCGGCTTCAGCGCCGAGGCGGGCGAAATCGGCCGCCAGAATCGATGGTGCAATCCAGAACTCTTTCACGGGTGTACTCCATTACTCATTGACTAATCGTTGCCGCGGCCCCGACTCACGCTGAAGCAGCGCAGCGTTGATCTGGCCGATCAAGGCCGCGCTCGGCTCCTCCAGGTGAAAATGGTGGCCGCCGTCATGCCAGTGCACCTGGGTGGCCCAGGGCAAGGCGTGTTTTCTTTTGTCGAACTGGGCGCCGGCAAACAGCCCCTGGCGCCCAAGCATCAGGTGCAGCGGGCAATTGATCTGGCGCAGGAAATCGCAGGCCTGACGCTCGGTCAGCTGCATTGCCTCGGGCAACACCAGGCGCGGGTCATGGCGCCAGCGGTAACCGTCGCCGACGCTGAGCAGGTCGCGCATGGCCAGCAACCGCGCGCCCTCGGCGCACAGCGTGGCGTCGATACTGTTGCGCCGCTCGCCAATGGCCGCTTCAAGGCTGTCGAACTGCGCCGTTTGCGCCGCCGAGAAGCCATGCAGGCGGGTGCGCAGGGCCAGGCGCAGCAGGCGCTGGGACTTTTTCAGGTGCTCGACGGTGTCTTCTTCGGCGATGGTAAAAGGCGCCCCCATGCCGTCGATGAACACCATGCTGTCGATCGACTTGTTCATTGCCGCCAGAATCGATGCGACCCCCGTGCCCATGGAATGGCCCAACACTGAAAAACGCTTCCAGCCCAGGCATTCGACCAGCGCGTTCATGTCATCAGCGTGTTCCCACAGGTAATAGCCGCTGTCGCCGCGGCGGTGCTCGGAACGCCCGTGGCCGGCCAGGTCCGGGGCGACCACGAAACACTCATCAAGCAGCGGCGCAATGCGCTCGAACGACGCCGCGTTGTCGAGCCAGCCATGGATGGCCAGCACCGGATGGCCACGCTCATTGCCCCAGATACGCAATGCAACATGGTTGCCGTTAACGTCCAGCGATTGATCGCGGCCTCTATTGCCCAGACTCATGTCCGTACCTCCTGTATGACTGAATCACCCATCAAAGGCGCCGTTCAACCGGCCACCGCCAGTTGTGCGCTGCGCGCCGTGTGCTGCAGCTGCTGCAGGTCGAACTTGCCGTTGGCCGTACGCGGCAGGGTGCCTTCGATACTGATCGACAGGGGTACCTTGTGCGACTCCAGGCCGTGCCGGCAACGTTCGAGCAACTGTTCCACGCTCAGGCTCACACCTTGGCCCAAGGTGACGAACGCCCATAACGCCTCGCCGACCGACGCATGCTCGATACCGACCACCGCCGCCGCTTCGACGCCATCAATGGCATAGAGGAAGCTCTCGACTTCACTGGGGCTGACCTTCATGCCGCGCGATTTGATCACGTGGTCCATACGGCCCTGGAAGTACAGGTAACCGTCCTCATCAAGGCTGCAGTAGTCGCCGGTGTACAGCACGCTTTCACCCGGGTACGGGCCCGGCTTGAGCTTTTGCGCCGTGGCCTGGGGGTTGCGCCAGTAACCTGCCATCACAGTGGCGCCGCGAATCACCAGTTGACCGACCTGATGCGGCTGGTCGATGCGCCGGCCTTCGTCGTCCACCAGCCACAGCTCGGTGTTGGGGATGGCGATGCCGACACTGCCCGGTTTGTCGTCTATATCTTCCGGTGGCAAGTAGGTGCAGCGCTTGCACTCGGTCAGGCCGTACATGGAAAAGATCTGCGCCTGGGGGAACAGGCCTTTCATTTGGGCGATGTGGGTCGGCTTGAGGGCCGCGCCGGTGTTGGTCACCATGCGCACCTGGGGGAAAGTCGCCTCGCGCTTGTGCGCGTATTCATGCAGGAGCATGAGCATGGTCGGCACGAACGGAATGACCGTGACCTGATACTGGCGAATCTTTTTGATCAGGAAGATCGGCCAGGTGAATTCCTTTTCCAGCACCAGGGTGGCACCACTGCTCAAGGCCATGATCATCTGGTAAAGGCCGTAGTCGAACGACAGCGGCAACGAGCACAGCACGTTGTCAGTGGCTGTGTACCCCAGGTAGGTATGCAGCGAGTTGAGCGCCGCGAGCATGTTGCGGTGGGTAAGCATCACCCCCTTGGGCGCGCCAGTGGACCCTGAGGTGTAGATGATCGCAGCCAGGTCCAGGTCGAGGTTGCCGCACGGCAGTGGCACGCCGGCGCCCTGCCCCAACAGGCTTTCGACAGTCTGGGTAACCGGGGAGTCGGCTTCGCCGTCGAGCAGCACGATGGCCTTGAGGTAGCTCAGCTCGGAGGTGCCCGCCGGCAGGCTGGCGAATTTCTCCGAGGTGGTGATCAGTACCGAGGCCTCGGCATCGCGGATGATGTAGTCGAGGCTGTCGGCCGGGGTTTCCAGGCCGACGTTGACCATCACCCCGCCGGCCCTGAGTACGCCCCAGAACGCACAGACGGTCTCGACCCGGTTGCCCAGGCACACCACCACCCGCTCCTGGCGCTGCAGGCCATTGACCTGCAGCCCGGCAGCCAGGCGCCCACTGGCTTCGTCGAGCTGGGCATAGGTGTAGGTTTCATCGGCATAGATGATCGCTGCCTTGTCCGGGTACAGGCCGTTGGGACGGTCCAGCACGTGCTGCAAGAGGACGTCAGACGCCTTCATGCTGCACCTCGAAACGTGCCCGGCGCACCGCCGCCGGTTGACGGTGGGCGTCAATATAGCCGGCCAGGGTGGCGACGGTATTGAAGTGTCCGGGGGCGATGGTGTCGGGGTTGACGAAGAAACCTTCGATATCGTCTTCCAGATTGACCAGCAACTCCATGGAGGTCAGTGAATCCAGCCCCAGGTCGTCCCGCAGATGCGAGTCGGCGCTGATCACGGTGTTTGCCGGCAGTTTCAGCACCACCCGCAGGATCTCGCCGAGCTGACGCTGGGTCGCCGCCTGGGCGATCGGCGTCGGCTCGCTCGCCGCCGGGGCAGCGCCGAGCATGGCCGACAGCGGTACATCGGCGTGGCTGTCACGGATGTCCAGGGCGGTTTGCCGGGCACGGGCGAGGAACAGCTGGCCGTTGCTGACAATCACTTCGGCCGGGTGGCCATGGCTGTGGAACAGGGTCGGCGAAGCAGACGGGCCGTAGGCACCTGAGGCGGTGACGGCGAGGATGTCGCCCTCGTGCAGGGTTTCGATCTGCAGGTCACGGGCCAGCAGATCATCGGGGCTACAGAGCGGCCCGGAGATATGGTATTCGCGCAGCGGCGCGCCGGTGCTGCCGGTGGCGTGGACAATACGGAAGTTGCGTTTGAGCACCTGGCCGCTGCCAGCGGCGGCGCCATGACAATTGGTACCGCCATCGGTGACGGCAAAGGTCTTGCCGTGGTTTTCCTTGATGTTGTCGACCGTCACCAGCAGGGCACCGCACTTGCCGGCGACGAAGCGCCCCGACTCGACAATGATCCGGGTCTGCGGGAACTGCTGATTGAACGCCTCGAACAGTGGCGCCAGCAGTTGCTTGAGCTGGCGGGTGTCGAGTTCGCTCTCGTTCTCGTAGTACTTGATACCCAGGCCGCCGCCGACATCGACCATGCTCATGTCCAGGTTGTAGCGCCGGGTCAGGCTACGGTAGAGGCCAAGAATGTACTTGGCGTTGTCGTACACCGACTGCGCATCGAGGATCTTGGTCCCGTTGTAAACGTGGATGCCTTTGATCTGCAGGTTTGGCAACGCCGCGTAGTCGCCGAAATTGGCAACGGCCGTATCTTCTTCAATGCCGAAATGGGTCGGCCGCCCGCCCATCTTCCACGGGGAACCGGAGGCGGAGAAGTTAGGGTTGATACGAATCGCCACCGGCGCCACGCGGCCGAGTTCGCCCGCCAGCGCCGAGAGTTTGCGCAGTTCGGTTTCCGATTCGACGACGATGGCAAACACCCCAACTTCCAGGGCGCGCCGATGTTCCTCGGGTTTCTTGTAGGGCCCGAGGAAAATGATGTCCTCAGGAGCGACCCCGGCCTTCAGGGCGATTTCCAGCTCGCCCAGCGAGCAGACTTCGGTATTGCCGCCGTAGGAGCGGATCAGTTTCACCAGGGACAGGTTCGGGTTGACCTTCAACGCATAGAAGATATCCACGCAGTCCGGCAATGCATCGCGCAACTCGTTGAAACTGCTGCGTAGCACGGCTTCATCGTAGAGGTAGGTCGGTGTCCCGAACGTCGCTTTTGCCTGGAGGACCAGTTCCTTGGAAAGCTTCATCTGTTGCTCCCTTCGTTCTTATAGTGTGCCGCCGCTGCGCGCGTACCCCGTCCCGGCTTGAGAGCACCGAGACAAGGGCGTATAGCGGGATGGCGTCAAAGTTGGTTGCGCACCACTTGCCGGGCGAGTAAGTGGGCCCGACATAAAACTTTGCGCGCAAAGTTTGTGAAATTCTGCGTCCGCATTTGCCGTGATGTCAAGATAATTCCACGGGGTTTTGTCTGCGACACAGCGACACGCTTTTGCCGGCAGGTTCGATGCAGAACAGAGATAAATCGCCGCACCCAATCCATAACAGGTGCGCCATTGTCCAATGAATACGGGGGTTTTATCTGATCCGGTATTAACGCCGGTTTCTGAGTCTGTTTTGTATGCCAGCAGCTTCCTAGAGTCTGCGCCTGTGCCCCTGCCCCACGGCAGGGCGAGCCATACAGGAACTGTGGAAACTAGCCATGAGCACACATCAACAGGCGCAGGCCTATAACTACAAGGTGGTCCGGCAATTCGTCATCATGACGGTGGTCTGGGGTATCGTCGGCATGGCCATGGGCGTCTGGATCGCCTCGCAACTGGTCTGGCCCGAGCTTAACCTCGACTTGCCGTGGACCTCGTTCGGCCGCCTGCGCCCCTTGCACACCAGCCTGGTGATCTTCGGCTTCGCCGGTAGCGCGCAGTTCGCCGCCAGTTATTACGCGGTACAGCGCACCTGCCAAGTGCGGCTGTTCAGCGACAAACTCGCCGCCTTCACCTTCTGGGGCTGGCAGGCGACCATCGTGATCATGCTGGTCAGCCTGCCGCTGGGCCTGACCACGACCAAGGAATATGCCGAGATCGAATTCACCGGCGCGGTGTGGATGGCGATCGTCTGGGTTGCTTACGGCATCGTCTTCTTCGCCACCCTGATGCGCCGCAAGGCCAAGCATATCTACGTCGGCAACTGGTTCTTCGGTGCCTTCATCGTGGTGATCGCCATGCTTCACGTGGTCAACCACCTGTCGATTCCGGTGAGCTGGTTCAAGTCGTACCCGGTGTACTCCGGGGCCACTGACGCCATGGTGCAATGGTGGTACGGCCACAACGCCGTGGGCTTCTTCCTGACCACGGGTTTCCTGGGGATGATGTACTACTTCGTGCCCAAGCAAGTGGGCCGGCCGGTGTACAGCTATCGCCTGTCGATCGTGCACTTCTGGGCGCTGATCACCCTGTACATCTGGGCAGGTCCCCACCACCTGCACTACACCGCCCTGCCCGACTGGGCGCAGTCGCTGGGCATGGCGATGTCGCTGATCCTCCTGGCGCCAAGCTGGGGTGGCATGATCAACGGCATGATGACCCTCTCCGGCGCCTGGCATAAGCTGCGCAGCGACCCGATCCTGCGCTTTCTGGTGCTGTCGCTGGCGTTCTACGGCATGTCGACCTTCGAAGGCCCGATGATGGCGATCAAGACCGTCAACGCCCTGTCGCACTACACCGACTGGACCATCGGCCACGTGCATGCCGGTGCCCTGGGCTGGGTGGCGATGATCACCTTCGGCTCGCTGTACCACATGATCCCGAAAGTGTTTGGCCGCGAGCAGATGTACAGCGTCGGCCTGATCAACCTGCACTTCTGGCTGGCGACCATCGGCACCGTGCTGTACATCGCCTCGATGTGGGTCAACGGCATCGCCCAGGGTCTGATGTGGCGCGCCACCAACGACGACGGCACCCTCACCTACTCGTTCGTCGAGGCGCTGGTGGCCAGCCACCCGGGCTTTATCGTGCGCTTTGTCGGTGGCGTGTGCTTCTTGAGCGGCATGCTGCTGATGGCCTACAACACCTGGCGCACCGTGCGGGTGGCCGATGAAAAACTGGCGCTGAACAACGCCAGCCTGGCCTAGGAGGCACGGAGATGGATGACTGGCTGTATGCACTGTACTGCCTGAGCGGCGTACTGTTTTTCTACCTGGTCACCAGTGCCTGCCTGCAGCGCCACAACGGCGAAGTGGACGATCAAGCCAGCCTGATCCCCTTCGCCGACGACCCGGCGGTCGCCCGCCGGGTTGAAGCGGCCACCGGCAAGCCGGTGCCGGCGGTGGCGCCGGATGCGGCCCTGAAGGCCTGATTCACGCCTCATCGCTGGCAAGCCAGCTCCCACATTGGATCTGTGTCCGCACAACCTGTGGGAGCTGGCCTTGCCAGCGATCGAGCGCGCAGCGGTCGTAATCCAGGCAGCGCCAAAATCAACTGCGGGCCATTTCCCGCCCATCCTCGAAGAACACCTTGCGCCCATCCACCTGGCTCGACGCCCGTGGCAGGTTGGCCGCCTCTGCCGTCGGCTTCTCGACATACCAGTAACAGTGCTTCGCCGCCCGGGTAATGGCCACGTAGGCCAGGCGCAACACCTCGTCCTTCTGTGCGTTGTCGAACGCCTGGGCATCGCCGTTGCGGCCTAGACCTGCCTGGCGATACACCTGGTTCTTGTACGGTGAGTTGGTCAGGTGCTGACAATCGCCGAGCATGAACACCGCATCGGCCTGTAGCCCCTTGGCGCTGTGATAAGTCAGCTGGCGCAGGCGCCGTTGTGCCGCCGGCAACCCGGCCTCGTGGTTGACCAATGCCTGCAAATGGTCGGCAATCGCCGCCTTGTCGCTGCTCTTGCGGTACAGCAACATCACCGACTCGCCCTTGCGGTAATGCTCCAGCAGTGTCTCGGCCAGGCTCGCCTCGTCACGCTCAAGCACCTTGACCGGTACTGGCGTTTCGGCTGCCGGTCCGCACGCCCTGGCTTTCTTGCCGCTGATAGCCGGGGCCGACTTCACGATGTGCTCGGCGGCATCGATGATGTGCTGATGGCTGCGGTAGTTGTCGGCGAGCATGACCCGGGTGCTGCTCGGCGCCGGGAACTCCTTGGCGAACTCCATGAAGTACTTGGGCGAACTGCCGCGCCAGCCATAGATCGACTGCCAGTCGTCGCCCACGCACAGCAACGACGAATGCTGCGCCACCCGCCCGACCTGCATGGCCGGGCCGCGGCGGCGGATTTCGCGCAGGCAGGCGCGCAGCCAGGAGACGATCTGCGGCGAGACGTCCTGGAACTCATCGATCATCAGGTGCGCCAACGGCCGTAACAGCGGATCGGGCAACAGCCGCAGATTCTCCGGGTTGTTCTCGCCGAACAGGGCGAACATGCGGTTGTAGCTCATGATCGGCGGCGACTGGCCAAGCAGGTGCGCTTCCAGGGCTTTCCAGTACAGGCCCAGCGCTTCGAAGAACAGCGCATCGTTGTCGCCCGCCGGGAAACTCATGGCGGCGACTGCGGTGTTGACCTCAAGCCCGAGGTTCTCGATAAAGCCGGCGGCGCCGACAAAGGCATCCAGCAAAGGGGCTGCGGCAAGCTCACCCTTGACCTTGTAATCGAAGCCGGGCCCAGCCACCGCATCGCCTGCCAGGGACGAAGCCAGGCGCTTGGCAGCAGAGTAGTTTTCCAGCCAAATCACAGGCTTATCACAGAAAGCTTGAAACAGGGTGCGCTTTATCACCCACTCCGCCCACACCGGCAGCTTGGCGCTGGGACGCTTGTACTGCTGGTTTTCCTTGGGGTCGAAGCCGAGCACGACATAAGCGTCCAACTCGGCGATATGGCCGTGGAAATGAAAACGGCTGCCGTTGATCTCGACCGTTTCGCGGCTCGGTTCGATGCCCTTGATCGGCCAGGCGCCGGCGGCGAACCACAGGTCTTCGAGCGTGTCGCACAGCTCTTCGTCGCGGCTGGCGGACAGCTGGGTCACTGCCACGCGCTTTTGCACGTCGGGGTGATCACGGTCCAGCGCCTTGAGCTGCAGGGCCTCGCGGCGCAGGCTGGCGATCAGCTCGGCAAAGCGCGGGCTGCTGCCCAGCAGGTCGCGATAGCAGAGGTTGAGCTGCTGACGCTGGGCATCGTTGATGCGCAGGTCGAACGGATTGCTCTCGGCGCTGGCTTCGCTGCCGCCGGGCATTTCGCTGCCCAGGGTCTCGAACGCGCGCACCTGGCTAAAGCCCGGCAAGCTGCGCACCAGCGGCAAGATGCGCGAATGGAAGGTACGCACCAGCTCACGGGCCTGGGCCTGGCTGAGGTCCAGTTGCCACAGGGCAAATACCTGGACCAGGCGATTGATGAAATCCTTGCGCGATTCGCGGGTGAAGGTCACCACGGTCATGGCGTCCAGCTCGTAGCCCAGGTAATGGCGCAGCAGCAGGATGCGCAGCACCAGCGAGGTCGATTTGCCGGCGCCGGCGCCGGCAATCACGCAGGTTGACGGCGTGTCGCTGAAGATCATCTTCCACTGCGCCGCGCTTGGCTGGGCATGGGCCGGCAGGCGCTGGGCAACGTCGGCCTTGAAGCGTTTCTTCAGCTCGGCAGTCAGCGCCAGGCGCCAGTCATCGAACAGCGCGTCGTCCAGCCCGGGCACAGCGTGAGCGTCGGGGCGGGTGTCGCGGATCACCAGGACCTGGCGCCCGGCCTCATAGCCGTCGATCCGCCCTTCTTCGTAGCCTTCGCGCAGGCCATCGGCATGACCGGTGCGCTGACCGCTGGCATGGCCCTGGAACCAGGAATCGCGATGCTGCGCCTGCAAGTGGCTCAGGCCACGCCCGAGCAGGCGCGCGGCCAGGCGACGCAGCCACGGCAGCTGCGCGGGCGCAATCAACTCCAGGGGTAGCTTGGGACGCTCTTCAGACACACCGACTCCAACACAATGAAAACCAGCGGCCATGTTCGCTCCATCGGGCAAAAATCACCAGCCGATTGCTTGCAGATCAGTAAATTAGGCGATGAAGCGTACAAATTACCCTAGCTCTATATATCGACAATATTGATTGTATTCAGCCGAAATTTACGCTTATTTTCGATCATTATTTGATAGATCATCTCCTCCATCCACTACCTTTCGAGGAGAGCCAACATGCTGCAACTGCGCCCATTCAAGAGCCTTGGCCATGCCAACCATGGTTGGCTCGATGCCCATCATCACTTTTCGTTCGCCGAGTACTACGATCCGGCGCGCATGCACTGGGGCAACCTGCGGGTCTGGAACGACGACCTGATTGCTGCGGGTAGCGGCTTCCCGCCGCACCCGCACCGCGACATGGAGATCATCACCTATGTGCGCGAAGGCGCCATCAGCCACCAGGACAACCTTGGCAACAAGGGCCGCACCGAGGCCGGTGACGTGCAGGTGATGAGTGCCGGCACCGGCATCACCCATAGCGAATACAACCTGGAGAAGGTCGATACGCGCATCTTCCAGATCTGGATCGTCCCTGAGCGCGTTGGCCAGGCGCCTTCCTGGGGGACCCGGCCGTTCCCCAAAGGCGAGCGCGGTGAAGGCTTCGTGACCTTGGCCAGTGGCCGCGAGGGCGACGAGCACAGCCTGCAGATTCGTGCCGATGCACGCCTGGTGGCAGCGACCTTGCAGGCAGGAGAAACCGCCGAGTACCGCTTCGAAGCCGGGCGCCGTGGCTACCTGGTGCCGGCCAAGGGCCAGGTTGAAATCAACGGTTTGCGCGCCGAAGCCCGTGACGGGGTGGCGATCGAGGACGAGCCGGTGCTCAGGGTGACGGCGGTGCAGGACAGCGAGATCGTGCTGGTCGATGTAGCCTAGGGCCGCTATGCGGCCCATCGCTGGCAAGACCAGCTCCCACAGGTCAGGTGATATCTCTCAGATATTTGCAACACCTGTGGGAGCTGGCTTGCCAGCGATGCTTTTAGCGGTCAGGCAATCGCCGCATCCACCAGTTCCTGGGCTTCAGCCACCAGGCGCTGCAAATGCGCTTCATCGATGAAGCTTTCGGCGTAGATCTTGTAGATGTCCTCGGTCCCCGACGGCCGCGCCGCGAACCAGCCGTTGGCGGTCATCACCTTGAGGCCGCCAATGGCCTGGTTGTTGCCCGGCGCATGGCTGAGGATCTGCTCGATCGGTTCACCGGCCAACATCGTCGACTTGACCTGCTCGGGTGCCAGCTTGCTCAGCAGGGCCTTTTGCTGCGGGTTGGCCTTGGCCTCGACGCGGGTGGCGAACGGCTCGCCCAGCTTGGCGGTAAGTTCGGTATAGGCCTGGCTTGGGTCGCGGCCGGTGCGGGCAGTGATTTCCGCCGCCAGCAGCGCCGGGATCAGGCCGTCCTTGTCAGTGGTCCAGACGCTGCCGTCCTTGCGCAGGAACGAGGCGCCGGCGCTCTCCTCGCCACCAAAGCCCAGGGAGCCGTCGAACAGACCGTCGGCGAAGAACTTGAAGCCCACCGGCACCTCAAACAAACGACGCCCCAAGCGCGCGGTGACGCGGTCAATCAGGCCACTGCTGACCACCGTCTTGCCCACGGCGGCGTCGCTACGCCATTGCGGACGGTGCTGGAACAGGTAGTCGATGGCCACGGCCAGGTAGTTGTTCGGCGCCAGCAGGCCGTTCGGGGTCACGATGCCGTGGCGGTCGTGGTCCGGGTCGCAGGCGAACGCCACGTCGAAACGCTCGCGCAGGCCGATCAGGCCCTGCATGGCATACGGCGAAGACGGGTCCATGCGGATCTGTCCGTCCCAGTCGACCGACATGAAGCGGAAGGTCGGGTCGACCTCGGTGTTGACCACTTCCAGGTTCAGCTTGTAGTGCTCGGCAATCGCCGACCAGTAGCGCACCCCTGCCCCACCCAGCGGGTCGACGCCCAGGCGCAGGTTGGCGCTGCGGATCACGTCGAAATCGATGACGTTTTCCAGATCGGCGACATAGCTGGCGACATAGTCATGACGATGGGTGGTGCTGGCTGCCAGCGCCTGTTCATGGGAGATGCGCTTGACGCCCGCCAGGCCCACCGCCAGCAGCTCGTTGGCCTTGGCCTCGATCCACTTGGTGACATCGCTGTCGGCCGGGCCGCCATTGGGCGGGTTGTACTTGAAGCCGCCGCTTTGCGGCGGGTTATGCGACGGGGTGATGACGATACCGTCGGCAAAGCCGCTGCTGCGTCCGCGGTTGTAGCAGATGATGGCATGGGACACCGCCGGGGTCGGGGTGTACTCGTCATCCTTGGACAGCATGACCTCAACGCCGTTGGCCGCCAGGACCTGCAGCGCGCTTGCTGCGGCCGGGGTCGACAACGCGTGGGTGTCGGCGCCGATGAACAACGGGCCATCGATGCCCTTGGCCTGACGGTACAGGCAGATGGCCTGGCTGATGGCCAACACGTGGTGTTCGTTGAAGCTCAGCTCCAGAGAGCTGCCGCGGTGGCCGGAGGTGCCGAAGGCAACGCGCTGGGTGGCGATGCTGGCATCGGGCTGGCCGGTGTAGTAGGCGGTCAACAGTTGCGGGATATCCACCAGCACGGAGGCCGGGGCCGGTTTGCCCGCCAAAGGACTGAGCTTCATGCAAAACCTCAAGAAAGGATGTTCAGGGTAATGAAAACAGGCAGTTTACTGGCACTTTGACAAGCTTGCGACGGTGACGATCCCTGGCGTGGCAATTATTTCTACTGTGGCGCCCACCAGGCCGGAAACATGCGTTGTACACGGGCTTCGGCGAAGCGGTCATCGATCAGCAATACCGTGCCACGATCCTGCGTGCCACGAATCACCCGTCCTGCCGCCTGAATGACCTTCTGTACCCCGGGATACAGGTAGGTGTAGTCGAACCCCGCGCCGAACAACCGGGCCATGCGCAGCTTGATCTGTTCGTTGACCGGGTTGACCTGGGGCAACCCGAGGGTGGCGACAAACGCACCGATCAGGCGCGTGCCGGGCAGGTCGACGCCTTCGGCAAAGGCCCCGCCGAGCACGGCAAAGCCCACGCCCTGGCCCTGGGGAGCAAAACGTTCGAGAAAGTCCTGGCGCTGCTGCTCATCCATGCCCGGTGCCTGGCGCCATTGGCTGATGGCCGGATAGCGCGCAGCCAACAAGGCCGAGACCTGCTGCAGGTACTCAAAGCTGCTGAAAAACGCCAGGTAATTGCCCGGCGCACGCCCATATTGCTCGGCAATCAGCTCGACGATCGGTGCCAGGGAGGCTTCCCGGTGCTGGTATCGGGTCGAGACGCTGCTGATCACCTGCACCTGCAATTGCTCGGCGGCAAACGGAGAGGCGACCTCGAGCCAGGCGCAATCGGCTGGCATGCCGAGCAGGTCGGCGTAGTAGTGGCGCGGGCTGAGGGTCGCGGAAAACAGCGTGGCACTGCGCGCTGCCGCCAGCCGGGGGCCGATCAGCGCTGCGGGTACCACATTGCGCAGGCACAGGGTCGACAAGGCACGCTTGCCCGGGCCCGGGCGCTTGCTGATATCAAACAGGAAGTGTTCGTCGAACAACTCGCTGACGCGGGTGAACTGCAGCGCCTGGAAAAAGAACTGCAGCACAGCCGGGTCAATGCCGGTCGGGTTCTGGTTCAGTTGCTCCTGGATCGCCCCGACACACTGCTGCAAGGCCCTGAGCAGCGCCTCGGGCAAGCCGTCAACCACCCGATAAGGCGCCACCTGCTCCTTGTGCAGGGCGTTCCACTGGCGGTTGAGACGGTCCAGGGCGCTGCTCAGGCCTGCGGGCTTAAGCTTGCGCAGGGCCAGCAACTGGCCCTGGTCGAGGCTGGCGCTGTACATCTGCCGGGCCCTCTCGACCAGGTTGTGCGCCTCGTCCACCAGCAGCGCCAGGCGCCACTGGTTGGCCTGGGCCAAGCCATACAGCAAGGCGCTCTGGTCGAAGTAGTAGTTGTAGTCGGCCACCAGCACATCGACCCACCGGGCCATCTCCTGGCCCAGGTAATAGGGGCAGACCTGATGGGCCAGGGCCACCTCGCGCAGCGCCGCTTGGTCCAGCACTGCCACGGCCTGGGCGGCCTGGCGCGCTGCGGGCAGGCGGTCGTAAAAGCCCTTGGCCAACGGGCAGGCATCACCATGGCAGGCCGTGCCGGGGTATTCACAGGACTTGTCGCGGGCCACCAGCTCCAAGCTGCGCAGCGCAGGCGGGGTAGCGCTGGCCATCACCTGCCGAAGCGCCTCCAGCCCCAGGGCACGGCCAGGGGTTTTGGCGGTGAGGAAGAGGATTTTGTCCAGTTGCTGGGGGGCCATCGCCTTGAGCAACGGGAACAGGGTGCCGAGGGTCTTGCCAATGCCGGTGGTGGCCTGGGCCATCAGGCAGCGGCCGGTGCTGACCGCCTTGTACACGGTTTCGGCCAGCTCGCGCTGGCCTTGGCGAAACTGCCCATGGGGGAATGCCAGGGCCTGCAAGCCCTGATTGCGCGAAACCTGACGCAGCATCTGCTGCTCGGCCCAGTGCAGGAAGATCGCGCATTGGCCATTGAAAAACTGCTCAAGCTCCTGGGCGCTGCGTTGTTCTTCGACCAGCGTCTGTTCATCACTGTCGACATTCAGGTAGACCAGCGCCAGGCGCAACACCGGCAACTGGCGCTGCTGGCACAGCAACCAACCGTAGACCCGCGCCTGGGCCCAGTGCAGTTGCCGGTGGTTGTCGGGCTGGCGGGCCAGGTCGCCGCGGTAGGTCTTGATTTCTTCGAGGCGATTGAGCCGCGGATCGTAACCGTCGGCACGGCCGCGCACTTGCAAGGTCGCGTACTGCCCCTCAAGGCTGACTTCGGTCTCATACCCCTCACCCCGTCCGGCCACTACCCGACGATGGCCGCTGATGCCCTCCTCGGCGGTGGGCGACGGCGTGAAGCGCAGGTCGAGGTCGCCGACCTTGGCGCTGAACTCACACAGCGCCCGCACCGCCACACGGTAGCTCATGGTGCCCATTGCACGTGGCAGACTTCCACCGGCAGGCCGTGCCCGGCGCAGAACTCGATCCAGCGCAGCTGGCTGTCCTGCAGGCGATCGCCCGGGCCCTTGACCTCGATCATGCGGTAGCGCTGCTGCTCGGGCCAAAACTGGATCAGGTCGGGCATGCCCGAACGGTTACCCTGGATGTCGTCAAGCAGGCGCTCGAAGCAGCTTTTCAGGTGCGCCGCGGGCAGGCAGGCCAGGGCCTGCTCAAGCAGCGCTTCGCTGAGCAGCTGCCAATAAACGAAAGGCGATTGCAGGCCCTGCTTGCTGATGAAATGGCGGCGGATGGTCTGCCGGTAGCTGCCATCGTCCAGTTGCCCCAGGCAACGTGCGAACAGCTCGCTGCGGCGCCCGTGAAACTCGGCGTCATGCAAATCCTGCGGCGCGCTCTGGAACGGGTGGAAAAACGCGCCAGGCAACGGTGCGAAGATCGCCTCCCAGCACAGTAGGCCGAACAGGCTGTTGAACAGGCCGTTCTCGACGTAATGCACCTGCCCACCGCCCTGCCCCAGGTGCAACTGCACGGCCTGCTCCACCCCCAGGGCCGCCAGCTCGGCCGGCAACTGCAGCTCGACCAGGCTGACCTGCGGCTTGGCCCGCCGTGGCTGCGCCGGCCCGCCCAGCTTGCGCTGCAAACGCGGTAACATCCGCGCCAGGGCCTGGACCTCAAGGCCATTGGCCGGTTGCCGGGCAATCTGCGAGGCCAGCTCGAACGCCTGTGCCCACTGCTCGCTACGCTCCAGCACCCGCACCTGACGAATGCGCGCCTGCGGATGCTGGCTACGCGGGTAGATGCGCAAGGCCAGTTGCCAGTCGGCCAGGCGCTCGCTGTGCTGGCCAAGCTGATACAGCAGCCGTGAGCGCCGGCGCAGCAACCAGGGGTTGTCGCTGTCCAGGCACTCGATGTGCTCGACCACCTGCTCAAGGGCCACGCCCTGCTCCAGCAACTCGGCGCACTGGTGCAAGGCCAGCGCGACATCGATATCGCTGCGTTTGCGCAACGCCCGCGAGTCGTCGCTGAAGGCCACTTGCTCGTAACGCAGCAGGCCAAGGTCGGCGAGCACGAATTCCGACCAGTCCTGGTACAGGTTGCCGAAGAACAGCAGACGCAAGCGGTCACACAAGGCCTGCAGGCGCAACTCGATGATCGGCTCATCGAAGCCGGGCAGCCATGCCTGCAGCGGCCGGGGCTGCAGATCGAGTGCCTGCAGCTGGGCCAGCAGCTCGCGCTTGGCGGCCCGCGGGCGCTCGAGCCACTCGGCAAAGCTGCTGGCCAGCTCGTCCTTGCGCAGCAGATGGAACAATTGCTCCAGGCTCAGCAGGCTGTCATCGGCCACCCAGCCCAGAGCCAGCAAGGGCGCCAACGCTGCCTGTGCCGGGCCGATTTCGGCGTAGTCGAGCTTGCTCGGGCGAAACAGCAGCCCCTTGCGCATCACCATGCGCACCAATAAAGCCCGGGCTGCCTGCGGTTGCTGGCGAAACTGGCGGATGAAGGCCTGCTCCTGGTCGTCGAGCAGGTCGGCATAGCGCAACTCGATCCAGTCGAGCACTTGCTGGAAGTTGTGCAGGTAATAGAACGGGTCGTCGACGGAATGAGCGATCACGGGACAGTACGGGCTGGCAACTGGAACACTGGTTATACATACAGACTCATTGGTCTGGCAACCTGCGTGCGACCAACGTAGGCTCTTGCTGGCGATTACGATCCATGACGACAAGGAAATCCCATGCGCATAGGACTGCTCTGCCTGGTCGGCCTGCTGGCTGCCTGCCAATCCCATCAGGTTCTGCCACCACCGGCACCGATAGCGCCCCATGGGCGCGATCACGCCGACGTTGGCATGATCCGCGAGTTGGCCAGCGGCCGTACCCTGACCCCGCAGCAACTGGTCGAGCGCCTGGCTGCGGCACCACGGGTGCTGGTCGGCGAGCAGCACGACAACCCCGACCATCACGCCCTGCAACTGTGGCTGTTGCGCGAACTGGCAGCCCGGCGCCCGCAAGGCAGCCTGTTGCTGGAAATGCTCAACCCCGACCAACAGAATCGGGTCGATGCCGTGCAGGCCGCATCGCGCGCAGGGCAGCCACCTGCCGACCCGATCCAGGCGCTGGCCTGGCAAGCCGGTTGGGATTGGAGCCTGTACGGACCGCTGGTGACCTATGCGCTGCGCCAGCCCTATGCCCTGCTGGCCGCCAACCTGGACCGGGCGCAGGTAATGCAGGTCTATACACAGCACCCGACGCTCGAAGGCCACGCCTCCACCACCCAACAGGTTCAAGCCACCCTGCTCGCTGACATTCGCTCGTCCCATTGCGGTTTGCTGCCCGAGCCCCAGATGCCGGCAATGCTGGCGGTGCAGCAACAACGCGACCGGCGCATGGCCGAACGCCTGCTGGCCGCGCCCAGCCCGGCGCTGTTACTGGCCGGGGCATTCCATGTGCGCAAGGACCTGGGCGTACCGCTGCACCTGATCGACCTGGGAGCACCCGGCAGCGACCCGGTGCTGATACTGGCCGAGGCCGGCAAGACCGTCAGCGCCGAAAGCGCGGACTTTGTCTGGTACACCGCCGCGCAACCGGAACAGGACTACTGCGCGACATTGCGCCGCTGACGCCGATGCGCGGGGGCTCAGCTGGCCTGCTGGGTGCGCCGCAGCTCGTCACTGAGGATGCTCAGGCCGTACTGCAGGTCCCCTTGCGGCCCCAGCGGCCAGCCCAGGCGCAAATGCCGACGAAAGTCGCCACGCAAGCTGAACAGTTCGCCCGGGGCGATTACCAGGCCTTGCTGCAGCAAACGATGGAACAACGGCCGGGTATCCACCGGCGCCCGCACCCAGATACAGGCGCCACCCGCCGGCATCTGGAACTCCAACTGGCCCCCAGGTACAGCTGCATCTGCCGGTACAGGTGGCTCAGGCGCTCGTGCAAGCGCAAGCGCAGTTGTTCCAGGTGCCGGTCGATGCGGCCCTTGCTGTACAAACGTGCTACCGCTTGCTGGCGCAAGGGCGGCAAGCGAAAACCGCGCAACAGAAACTGCCGGTGCAAGGGCCCATGCCAGTTCCGGGACAGCAGGTAGGCATAAGGCGCCTCGGCACCGACACTGCGCTCCAGCGAAGAGAACACCAGCAAGCGTTGCGGGTCGACCAGCTCGCGCAGATAGCCCGCCGCCGCAGGCTGGAAGCACAGCTCGGCCTCCAGGTCGTTCTCCAGTAACCACACCCCGTGCACGTCAAGGAGCTGCGCCATGGCCTTGCGGTCAGCCTCCGGCATCAGGCTGCCCTGCGGGACACTCAGGCGTGACGACAGCATGGCCAGGCGCACCGGCTCTTCACGTAGCAGCCGGGCGAGCTGCTCGAGGTCCAGGCCACCCTCAGGGCCCAAGGGCAGTTCAATGACCCGAATCCGGGCGGCCTGAAACACCCGCAACAGACGCCAGGAACAGGGTGTGGTGACCAGCACCGCACTGTTATGCAACTCAAGGGCCGCCAGGGTGGTCTCCAGCAACGAACGAACATCCAGCGCCAGGTAGACATCCTCGGCACTCCAGTACAGCTGCGCCGAGCGGGTGTAGCGCGCCGCCAGGGCGGTGCGCAGCTGCAGATCGCCCCATGGCTGGGGCGCACCGGCAAGCCGCGGATACTGACGCAACAGCTGGCGCTCGACACCCAACAGCGTTGCCTCGATCGATGGCAAGGCCTGCGCCTGGCCGCCGCTGAGCACCAGCATCTGCGGCGAGTTGGCATGCTCCTGCAGGTCCTGAAGCAAATCACCGCCACTGCGCGGCTGGCCGTCCAGTGCCGGCACCTTGGCAAAGTAGCCGGACTTGGGCACCGGCTGTACCCGGCCCTCATGCTCGAGCAGTGAATAGGCGTACTGCACCGTGGAAATCGACACGTCAAGGCGTTGAGCAAGGTCACGCAGCGAAGGCAGCTTGCTGTAACTGCCCGGTGCCATCTGAGCAATCAGTTCGACCAGGTAACGGTACACTGCCCGATAGGCGAACTCGCCGTGCGCCGGCGCTTTCATCCATGGCCGCCAGGCTGCTCGGCCTTGAGCCAGGTCCATGCCGTCGGCGCCAGGCGCAGGTGTTGCAGGTCCGCGCCGCGGCCCTGAATACGCGCCAGCAGCGAACGCGGCCGGGCACTGGGCTGCGGCTCTCGCTGATAGAGCATCTGCAGCAGTGGCAAACTCAGGCCGCTGATGTCGATCATCCATTGCACCACCGGCTCAGGCGCGGGCAACTGCTGCAACGCCTTGTGCAGATAGGGCAACGCCACCAGCATGCCGGGATGACAGCGGCGCAGAAATACCTCGAGCCGCAAGCCACGGGAGACGAATGGCGCAAACAGCTGGCAAACCAGTTGCGCCTCGCTCAGGCCATAGGCCTGCAAGGCAAACTCATTGGCCTGGGCCCGGCGTTGCTGCAACTGCTCGGCGTTCTGCCAGCGGCCCAACACGCGAACCTGCACGGCTCGCGGCAGACCATTGCGCTGCATCAGCAACCGCGCCTGGCGCAGGTAGGCATCGACACCTTCACGGTAATCGCTGTCTTCGATGAACTGCGCATGCAGCCCGCTCAGGTGCGCCAGCAGCAACGGATTGGCCGTGCCCGAGCGTGCGCAGGCGTAATACTGCTCATCAAAGCGATACCCCAGGAAGCGGTTCAAGCGCTCGTCATGGGGCACGTCGGGGTCGTGAACCAGATCATCGATGGTGATGAAGCGCATCGCCGGCGCACACACGTCACCGACCGCGGCCTGAGGGAAGGTTTTCGCCTGGCCGTACAACTGCTCCAGGTAGCGCCGCCGCAGTTCGCTCAAGCCCTCGCACAGTGAGGCGGCGCAACTGTGGATAGGCCTGATGCTCAGCAGGTCCTCCTCACGCAGGGCCCTGCGGCTCCAGGCAAGGTAGCGCCTGCGCTCAAGCAGCGGCTGGGCGCTGATGATGGCGTCGACGCCGCCACGCCAGTCGAGGGCCTGGCGACACAGCTCGGCCAGGCGCAAGTAGCCATGGCTGCCAAAACCTGCGCGTGGCAGCCCTGCCAGCAAATGACCGAACAGCAGCAGTTCATGACGTTCAGCCTGCTGTTGACTGGCAGAAGGACAGTGCCGGCTGTCAAAAGGCAGCAACTGCTGATCGACGAGCATCAACAGTTCGACCCGTGGGTCGTCATGCAGGAACAACGCCGAGAAGCCGTGCTCGATATTGCTCACCGCCGTAGCGCTCATGCCCGGCTGGCGGACCACGGCAACGCGCAGCTGAAACGTACCCGGCGACCGCGCAGCAATGCTCAACTGCGCCGCGCGCAGGCAGGCCAGCGCATGGCTGGCATTCTGGCTGCCATCCTGGGTGAACATCAGCTTGAACCCGCCAATGCGTTCGATACCGCCGGCTGCGACGATCAAGCGCTGTATCAGCAGTTGCAAGGACGCCCGCTGGGCTTGTGACAAGTGCTCCAGCAAGCGCTGCAACACTTGCTGATAAATATATTGCATGGCCTGATCGTGAATGCTGCCCATAACACATACCCGCTATTCAGAATATGGCGACCTGAAAGAAAAATACCCCAGCGAAGAACTTTCAATCAGCAAAGGAGGATAAACAAAATTCATCCTAAGAAACTTCCTACAACCTCCTACGGAAAATAACTTCAGAAACTATTATTCCTCCTGGCTCCCCCTCCCCAGCCTGGCAGCACAACGTCTCTAACCCTCGGCTTACGACCCATCTTGCCTCGCTCCATGAGACGACCATTGACGAACTATTATCGGGCGTTGCCGGGCGAATAAAAGATACAGATCAGGGTAAAAAAACAATTCAGAACCTGCCACCCAACAGTTATTATTCAGACAACATCACAGCACTTTTCCTCTTGTTTGAACATAGCAAGAATACTGTCGTAACACCGGGAAAAGTCACCGTGGAAATATCCGAAACCAGCCTAGGAAATACCCACAAAAAAGCCCGAGTCACGGCTCGGGCTTCAGTGTTGTTGCGTTTCGTTGCGCGTATTACCCGGGCAACGACAGGTCCAGCACCAGCCTGCCGCCGCACGGACACTCGTCCATGTAGCGATGTGCCTCGACCACTTTCTCGAACGGATAGGTCTTGATGATCAGCGGCGTGAGCAGTTTGTCGGCGGTGAACTGGTTGATATCGCGCAGGGCACGCTGCAGCGCCACCTGGTCCTGACTGATGCCCAGTTCCGGCTTGCCGGTGAAGTTGCCGATACAATGGACGAAGAACTGGATGTTCTTCTGGAACGCCGCGCAGGCCGGGAACGGCGTCTGGTTGCCGCCCTGCAGGCCGTACAGCACCAGGCTGCCCCGCGGCGCCAGGGCATCACCGAGCAGGGCCATCTGCGGGCCGCCGAGGCCGTCAAGCACCATGTCGACACCGCGGTTGTCGGTGTACTTGTTGATCTGCATGAGCAGGTCCTGCTCTTCGGTGACGATCACCTTGTCGGCACCGAGCCTGATCAGGTAGTCACGCTGGTCGGCCTCTTTGGTCGCGGCGAACACTTTCAGGCCCAGGGCCTTGCCCAACTGCACGAAAGCAGGGCCGGCGCAGTGGCTGGCGTCGGTGATCAGCGCCGTTTGCCCGGCCTTGGCCCGGGCTAGGTCGACAAAGGCAAAATAGGCGATCAGCAGCGGCGTGTAATGCACGCTGGCCTCGACCGGCGAGAGAATGTCCGGATAACGGGTCAGCGCGTTGCGCGGCATGACGATGACTTCACCGTAGACCGGATGCTCGTTGGCACTGCTGGCCGGAAAGCTGGCGACCTTGTCACCGATAGCCAAGTCGTCGACACCCTCGCCCACGGCTGTGACCACGCCCGCCATCTCGTGCCCGATCCCGGCAGGCAGGCGCGCCTGGGACGGCGCCAGGTTCTGCCGCCAGAGCACGTCGTACCAGCTGATGCCGATCGCTTCTACACGAATCTGCACCTCGCCGGCGGCCGGCTGCGCCTGAGCCTGCTCTTCGATCTTGAGCACCTCGGCCGGGCCGAACTTGTGGAAACGGATCATGCGGGACATCGCAAACCTCGCCAATTGAACCTCTAATGCCCTGAACTCTATCCGGGCTTTGACGGTTAGACCATCAGTGGCCATTAATAGTCAACATGCCTGTCATTGATTGATGCTAGTTCAGCCTTCATCAATTTATGCGGTGCAGGGTACCAGCCTTTACCCGTAAGATTCACCCCTGCCCCAACCGCCTTGTGAAGCCGAGCCGATGAACCGTAACGACTTGCGTCGCGTCGACCTGAACCTGCTGATCGTCTTCGAGACCCTGATGCACGAGCGTAGCGTGACCCGCGCGGCGGAGAAACTCTTCCTCGGCCAGCCGGCCATCAGCGCCGCCCTCTCGCGCCTGCGCAACCTGTTCGATGATCCGTTGTTCGTGCGCACCGGGCGCAGCATGGAACCATCGGCGCGGGCCATGGAAATCTTCGCCCTGCTCTCGCCGGCACTGGACTCGATCTCCACCGCGGTCAGCCGCGCCGCCGACTTCGATCCGGCCACCAGCACCGCGGTGTTTCGTATCGGCCTGTCCGACGACGCCGAGTTCGCCCTGCTGCCGCAATTGCTCAAGCGCGTGCGCGCCGAAGCCCCGGGCATCGTCCTGGTGGTGCGCCGGGTCAACTACCTGCTGATGCCGGCGCTGCTGGCCTCGGGGGAAATCTCCGTGGGCGTCAGCTGGACCAACGACCTGCCGGCCAACGCCAAACGCAAGGTGCTGCGGCGCAGCAAACCCAAGGTACTGCGGGCCGACAGCATGCCGGGCAGCCTGAGCCTTGACGACTTCTGCGCCCGCCCCCACGCCCTGGTGTCGTTTGCCGGTGACCTGGGCGGGTTCATGGACGAGATCCTGGAAAAGGTCGGGCGCAAGCGCCATGTGGTCCTCGCGGTGCCGCAGTTCAACGGCCTGGGCAGTTTGCTGACCGGCACCGACATCATCGCCACCGTACCCGACTACACCGCCGAAGTCCTGACCGCCGCCGGCGGCCTGCGCGCCGAGGACCCGCCGCTGGAGGTGCAGACCTTCGAGCTGCACATGGCTTGGCGCGGGTCGCAGGATAATGATCCGGGGGAGCGGTGGTTACGGTCGAGGATTCAGATGTTTTTTGGCGACCCTGAGAGTCTATAGTCGTTGTCGAGCGGGCTGATAATCTGATCATTTCTGCCTTTTCATAGTCCATGGAGATCCATCCACTTCCAGAGGATGAGGCTCCCAGGGCCATATTTGAGGGCATGCTATGGATGGTTTGAAAAGGATGCCCCCAGCCTAACGCCCAACAGTTCCCTTCTCGAAAAGTCACCCTTTGGATGCACTGAACACCGTCCGCAACCACGGAAGCGTCGCTCATCCAAACGAACACCTCATCGAGGCGCCAGAAGCCTTCCTGTTCGTCAATGCGGTCAGAACGCTTTTTCATTACCTGAGCAACAAGCTTGGCTACTGATTCTGTGCACCGGTGGAGGCCGGGGGACCGGGTCACCCTCATTGAAAAGGACAACCATGAGTAAGAAATCGCCTGAGCTAATACCGCTACTCGACTATTTGCGGATTCATCGTGTCATCCGCAGCGTGCTGGACTCGTGTCAGGCAGACACTGCTCACGCCTGCTGGTACTTCAGCATGGCGGGCGCTGCAATTCTCCGCCAGCACTATAGGAGGGAGGCTCACCCCCTCGCGGGCGCAATGTGCCTGATGACGGATGTCGAAGACTCGAAGGTCATGTGCTTCGCAACAATTGAAGAGAGCGAAGCCCATAGCAGCCCCAGCGCCTTCCACGCGATGGTTGCGTGCGACGGCTATCTAATCGACTTTATGAGTCCGATTTTTCCTGAGACTGCTAAATCTTCCCACCACGCATTCACCCCACCAGCCAAGTCCTTTCAGCGAAAATTCGACACCATGAATCTATCTCCCATGGAGCTCGAACAGGCTGGTGATTTTTTCTTCGATCCGAATCCAGTGCTGACAGATAACCTTGTGCGGAAAGTCCTGGAAAGCCGATTTCTCAGTGACGTGATAAAGGGATGCTGTGACTGGTATAGGCGGCCGCCGAAAACAATTCCTCCGACCATCACGGTGGGTGATGAAAAAGGCCAGATGACCACCGTGAAGCTCAAGGATGTGTCAGTAGTCGGTTCTTGGTAAGCAATACAGGGTTAGGCTAGCTACCCGAAACATGTCAAAACCGCTATGGCCACTTTGCGCTAGCAGGGCCGAACAAGAACTGGGTACGCATAACCTGCTTTGGTTTCAGGTCACTGAGGGAGGGCGTCTGGGCGTATCAGTGCCCTACCCTATCCCCAGTTTGGGCGCACACCGAAAGCCACCCGGAGCCATGCTGAATATTGTCAGGAATCGCCGTGAGCGATCGCTCGCATATTCAGTGCGGCTGGGGGCAATAATGGGGGAAAATATCAATTTTCCCTGCCTGAAACTGCCGTTCTAGAGCGCAGTCAAAATGTTTTTCGCCGACCCTGACATTTTTGACACACCTGAGAATCTTTCTAGGTCATGAGCCTTTGACTCACCCTCTTCAATGAGAGATAGCTCGCGTCGAAATCTGTCGATCTCGCGAATGCCCGCTATCGACTGTGGATTCAACCGGCGGACAGGTTCAGCCAATGTGTTGCATCCACCGGTTGAATCCACAACCCAAAACGGACCTCGCATGCCGCTTATTTACGAGGTATGCAGGAGGTATCGAGGCATACCTGAAATGCTGCCATCCAACGCGCTGAACTTTCAGACAGCAATACTGGAAAATACGCGCAAGGAACAATACCCTGCCAAGGATACAACCTAGACGAGTTGATCATGTCAGGGATTACACCGTTTCAAACCCCGCGTTGGATGCGTGACCTCGTCCGCTTCCTGCCACTGAAAAGCCAATTCGTCCTGTCGGGCAACATCCGCGACCTCCAGGCCTGCGAGGTCGCCCCTGGCACGGTCACGGCCCAGAGCTTCAACCAGACCCTGTGCGAAGCCCTGCTCGACACCGGCTATGGCCACGTGCTGGCTTGGGACCCGGTGGCTGGTTTTCGTGTGCTTGGCAAGCCCAGCAGCGACCCGGCACCGGGCCAAACCCTACTCCAGGAACTCGGCCTGACCCCGGTGAACGGTGCCGCGTCTGCGGGTATCGACCTGCTGGCAGCCACCGTGCAGCGGCTGCTGGCCCGCACCGATACGCCGGTCGCCCTGATCATCGACTTCGCCTCGCGCCTGGCGGTACGTAGCGATTCCTTGAGCGCGGCCGAGCACCAGCTGTTCACTCAGGCCCTGGTGCATGCCCACCAGGCGCGCAGCCGGCCGCAGCCACAAACGCGCAAGCCATTCTTCAATACGCTGCTGTGGCTGGTGGAAAAAGAAGGCGACCTACCGGACTGGCTGCTGGTCGACAATCCACGAATCCGCCACATTCCGGTCTCCAGGCCCGACCAACTGGCCCGCCGCGCCTTGGCCCCGGCCCTGCTCAAGGGGCTCGCCGGTAGCCAGGAGGCAAGTCAGGACGCCATCGCCCAGGCCGCGGACGCCTTCGTGCAGAACACCGAGGGCCTGCTGCTGCTCGACCTCAGCGCCATCGCGCAACTCGCGCGGGTCGAGGGTGTGGCCATGGTGCAGATCGCCGATGCCGTTCGCCGATATAAAGTGGGTGTCACCGAGGACCCCTGGCTGCGCATTGACCGCCAGCGCATCCGCCGGGGCGACGAGCTGGTGCACCAGCGGGTGAAAGGCCAGGACCACGCTGTGACCCACATGCTTGACATCGTCAAGCGGGCGATGACCGGCGTCGGCGCCAGCCGCAAGGGCAACCGCCCGCGTGGCGTGGCCTTCCTGGCCGGCCCCACCGGGGTGGGCAAGACCGAGTTGGCCAAGACCATGACCAGCCTGCTGTTCGGCGACGAAAGCGCGTATATCCGTTTCGACATGTCGGAATTCAGCGCCGAGCATGCCGACCAACGCCTGATTGGTGCACCACCCGGCTATGTCGGCTACGACGTCGGTGGCGAACTGACCAATGCGATTCGCGAGAAACCCTTCAGCGTGGTGCTATTCGACGAAATCGAAAAAGCCCACCCGCGCATCCTCGACAAGTTCCTGCAAATTCTTGACGACGGCGTGCTGACCTCCGGTCGCGGTGACCGGGTGTACTTTTCCGAAGCGCTGATCGTGTTCACCTCCAACCTGGGAATCTACCGCCTGGGCGATAACGGCGAGCGCGTTGCCAACGTACTGCCGGGTGAGCCCTACGAGCAGGTCCGGGAGAAAGTCCACAGCGAGATCGACCGGCATTTCAAGCTGGTGCTCAATCGCCCGGAGATCCTCAACCGTATCGGCGAAAACGTCATCGTTTTCGACTTCATTCGTGAAGAGGTCGGCCTGCAGATCTTCGAACAGATGGTCGATGGCACCTTCAAGGACCTGCAACAGCAGGAACTGCACGTGGCCATCGCTCCTGAGGCGCGCCAAGCGTTGCACGCCCTGTGCCTGCGCGACCTGTCCAACGGCGGCCGTGGCATCCGCAACCAGCTCGAGGCGCATCTGCTCAACCCGCTGGCGCGGGCCTTGTTCGACCAGGACGCTCAACCTGGCGAGCATTTCGCCATCAGCCGACTGGGTCTCGGCGGATTGACCCTGGAACGTCGCTGACCATGGAGCTGAGCCTTTCCCGCGTGCACTTCCCGGTCACCACCCTCGGCCCAGGTCGTCGCCTGGGCATCTGGTTTCAGGGCTGCAGCATCCGCTGCCCTGGTTGTATTTCCGCCGACACCTGGGGGCCAGGCAAGCGCCGCGTGGGCATCGCACAGCTGCTGGAACAACTGACGCCCTGGTTGGTCGAGGCTGAAGGCATCACCCTCTCCGGCGGCGAACCCTTCGACCAGTTCCCAGCCCTGCTCACCCTGCTCCAAGGGCTGCGCCAGTCGAGCCCTCTGGACATTCTGGTGTACAGCGGCTACTCGCTGGAGCACCTGCAACCCCAACTACAACAAGCCGAAGGCCTGATCGATGCGTTGATCAGCGACCCCTTCGACGAGCGCAGCGAACAATCCCTGGCGCTGCGTGGCAGCGATAATCAGCGCCTGAACCTGCTGACCCCGCTCGGCCATGAACGCCTGGCCAGCTACCAGCGTCCCCTGCAACCCGCCGACCAGGCCCTCGACCTCATGTTCGACGAGAACGGCAGCGTGTGGATGGCGGGGATCCCTCGGCGTGACGACGTACTGCGTCTGCGCGACCTTTTGAACGTGCAAGGCCACCAGGTTCGCACCAGCGCGCACCGCCACTGACCGGAATTCGCCCAATGATTCGCTATTGCCCAAACTGCAACACCGCACGCCCGGTACAGGAAATGTTCTGCGAGGGCACCGTCGACCAGCACCCGTGCAACTGGGACCTGGCCGGCGAGCCGATCCACGCTGACGGCTGGCGCCCGCAGATCATCCATACTGTGGACAATCTCCCCCCGACGAACACATCTCCGGCGCCCGGCATCGTCTGTGAAAACGGCCATGCCATGGACCCCGGCGACCTGATGTGCCTGCAGTGCGATGCCTCGCCCGCCCAGTCTGCAACCAACGGTGTGCCGGTTGCCCCAGTCGACAATGCGCCCGCAGCCAACGAAACATTGATCGAAGGCTGGTCGCTAATCCGCCAGATCAGCAATACCGACGGCGTCCGCGAGCGCTATCTTGCAGTGCACCAGGAAACCGCTCGCCAAGCGGTGCTCACCCTTTATCGACCAGGCGCAGAGCCGGACCCTGCGGTATATGACGTGATCCGCCGCCTGCCCCGCGAGCATGTGCCCGAAATCATCGCCACCGGCCGCTGGGATGGCCGTGCATTCGAAGTGGTCGAGGAACTGACCGGCGGCAGCCTGGACGACCTCGGCGGCGTGATCCGTGAAGCCCACAGCGTGCGCCATGTGCTGCGCGAGCTGGGCCAGGCACTGCACGCGTTCAACGAGGCCGGGTTGCGCCACCGTGACCTGCGCCCGGCCAGCCTGCTGGTACGTGCCCATGAGCCACTGGACCTGGTGATCAGCGGCTTCGGCTCGGCGCGCCTGTCGGAGTTCGACCTTGACATCGTCTCGCCCCTGGAGACCAGCCGCTACATGGCCCCTGAAGCCATCGCCGGCGGTGTGGCGGCCGCCTCGGACTGGTGGAGCCTGGGCATGATCCTGATCGAACAACTGACCGGGGGGGCCTGCTTCGAGGGCATTCATGCCAATGCCTTCCTCATCCATGTACTGGCCAACGGTGTCCCGATTCCCGACGACCTCGACCCACAGCTGAACCTGCTGTTGCGCGGCCTGCTGGCACGCGACCGGCACCAGCGCTGGCAATGGCCCGAGGTCGAGGCCTGGCTCGACGGTCGCCCGGTGCAGGCGCCGGCTTCAGCCTTCGCCGAACGTGACGACGGCGAAGGTGCCACCTTGCAACTGGGCGAGGCGCGCTACCACAAGCCGGCGGTATTCGCCCTTGCCGCCGCGCACGCCGAGCACTGGCAGCAGGCACTCGACCACCTGCTGCGCGGCGTCATCGTCACCTGGGCCGAACAGCTCGGCCTTCCCCCCTCATTGCTCGCCGGCCTTCGCCAAGTGGTGCAGCATGACGGGCTGGAGGACGATTTCCGTTTGATGCTCGCGCTGAAACTGCTCAACCCGGAAATCCCGCTGATCCACCGTGGTGATATCGTCACCCCGGGCTGGTTGCTGGAGCATCCGCTGGAAGGCTACCGACTGATCAGTGGCTCGGTGCCCGACCTGCTGGAGCAACTGCAGACCGACAACTGGCTTTCTCGCCTCAAACTGCGCGCCGAGCAGGTTCGCCAGCGCGCCCTGCACCAGCAGATCGAACTGGTCGAGGAGACCTTGCGGGTATACCTGCTTTCGACCTCGCGGGCAAAGCTGACCAGCGAATGGCAGGCGCGCCAACGCCTGCTGCCGGATACCGAGCACCCCGGCCTGCTGGCGTTGGCGGAGCGACGGATCATCGCCGAAGAAGACCTGATCGTGCTGCTCAGCGCTTCGATCGGCCAATTCCGTTCGGTGGATGCGATCATCCAGGAAGCGGCTGAGCTGGCCAGCAGCGTCGAGGTCGGCTGGTTCGACAGCGAAGCTGCCACAGCGCTGCTTCAGCACCCGCGCCAGGACCTTTACCACAGCGTCGATGAGCGCATACGCGGGTTCGCCCGCAGCGGCGTCGCCGCAGTGGATGCATGGGCCGAGCAGTTCCGCCTGGAACGGCGCATGCCTCTGGCCCAGGCCTTGGTGCTGCTGGCCATTCCGGCAAGCCAGTGGCTTGAGCCGCAAAAGCAGCAGTATGTGTCACAGATCCTCGAGTTCTTCGAGAAGAAGGTGGTAACCGCAGTGATGCGCGGCCCGTTGGTACGCATGAGCATCGGCAAGACCACCGCCCGGGTCGATCTCAACGAACTGCACAGCGAGCGCCACCCGGCCGCCGCCCTGCTCGACCACCTGCTGCTGCGCAACGAACGGGCCGTGAACCTGGACCCGGAGTGCTTCCAGGCCATGCCGCAGATTGCCTCGCGCCTGCACGCGCTGCACCGGCAGAGCGCATTGTACAAACGCGACACCGGCATCGACGGGCTGTACCTGGGCTTCCCATTCCTGCTCAGTCGCGACCCACGCGGCACCACTCGCACACGCATCATTCCGTTGTTGTTGTGGCCGGTGAAGCTGCTGCTGGAAGTGGGCAGCCGCGGCCTTGCGGCCCTGGCCTTCGACAGCGAACGCGAAGAGGTGCGACTGAACCCCGCGCTGGAAAGCGTACTCGGGGCCGAAGCCTGCAAGCGCTGGCGCAAGACGGCCGACGAGTTGCTTGGCCGCTCCTCGATCCGCGCCAGCGATGTGATGGATGCGTTCGGCATGCTTGCCACTGCGCGCTCGCGCAGCATCGTCGGACTGCCGGCCAGCAGCGTGGAAGTCGTGCCTTACCAGGACGAACTAGCATGTGCCGGCGTGTTGTTCCACGTCACCTTCATGGGCCAGGCCATCGGCGAGGACCTGCGCCAGCTGAAGTCGCTCTCGCCTGCCGGCAGCGGGCTCGAGACCGCACTGCGGCTCAGGGCCGACGAGGAAGCCGAGGCCGTGGCCCCGCCGGCTGAACTGCACCGCTATTTTACCGTCGCCAGCGACCCCTCCCAGGAGGCGGCCGTGCTGCAAGCGCGCCAAGGCCCGGGCCTGCTGGTCGAGGGGCCACCGGGCACAGGAAAGAGCCAAACCATCGTCAACATGGTCGCCGATGCCATCGGCCGCCAACGCAGCCTGCTCATCGTCTGCCAGAAGCACGCGGCGCTGGAGGTGGTGTACAAGCGCCTGGTGGCCGAAGGGCTGGGCCAACGTATCGTCATGCTCAACGACGTCAACCGCGACCGCGAACCGATCATCCGCAGTATTCGCGAACAGCTGGAAACCCTGTTCATCGGTGGCGATGAAGGCCAGGGCCTGCTCCGCCAGCGCGAACAAGTGGCGGCGCGTATCGAGACACTCGAAGGCGAGCTGGACCGTTTCCACCAGAGCCTGCACCGCCCGGACCCGGCCACCGGTTTGAGCTACCGGCGCCTGCTGGGCGAGCTGATCGCCCTCGAAGGCGGGCCGGCACCACTCGAGTTCCCGGCGTTGCGCCAGCGCCTGGCCGTGCTTGACGTTGCCAGCCTGACCCGCCTGGAAGAAAACTGCGCGCCGCTGATACGCCTGTGGCTGCCTGCCCGCTACGAAGGCAGCCCCCTGGCGCAGTTGCAGCCGTTCGCCACGGACCGTTCTACCCTGCTGGCCTTTACCGACAGCCTGCAGGCCTTCAGCCAGGCTGAGCTACAGCGCCAAGCGACCCTGCAAGCACACCCGGCCAGCTTCGAGATCGAAGACCCTGCGCCGTACCGGGCATGGATGGCCACCCATGTGGCGGCCTTGCTCGATCTGAGCCAGGAACAGCGGCTGCGCCTGGCCCGCTGGCTGCCACTGTTCCGCAGCAAGGACGGCGAGCAGCTGCCGCGTGGCGAATCGATACTGAACGAGCTGCGGCAACTGCAACAGCAGTTCGACCAACTGCCCGAAGGCGATTACCTGCCAGCGCTGTCGCCCGCCTTGAGCCTGGTCGACAGCAAGCCGCTGCGTAGCCTGGAAAGCGATTGCGCCAAGGTCATGGCCGCTCGCTCCTGGCTGACGCGCATGAACCCGTTGCACCTGCTCAGGCGCAAGCGTCTGCACGGCTTCCTCGAAACTCGGGGTGACGGCCGTATGGATGAAGCCCTGCCAGGGCTGCGCGCGGCCATCAACCTGGAACAGCAGTGGCGCCCCCTGCGCGCCGAACTTGCTGCACTTCACCAGGCCCTGGCCCTGGATAGCGTCGCCCCGCAGGCAGGCCTGGAGCTGGCTGCCTTGGTCAAGGCTGATATCCGCCAGCTCGTCGAGATCCAGGCTTTGGCGCAGGCACTGGCACAGTCGCCCCGCGCACGCCAGGCAGACGACGCCGTGCTTACCGGCGACAAACAACACCTGGAGGCGTTGCTCGGAGATCTGGACGCCTCGCTGCTGCGCCAAGGCGTGCGCCAGTCCAGCCTTGACCAGCTCAAGCTGCTCGACGACTGGCTCGGCAACGAACTGGCTCAACAGCTGCGGCATGCCGTGGAACACAACCTGAGCAACGAACTGGCGCTCAGCCGCCTGCACGACGCCTTGCCCCACCTGGCGGCCTACCAGAGCTTCCGGGCCCGCACCGGGCAGCTCACCGAGGCTGACCTGGACCTGCTGGCCCTGCTGCGCCAGCGCCAGGCGCAACTCGACGCTTTGCCCTCAGAGCATCTCGACGCCGCCGTGCGCCGCCTGCTCAACCGCGAAGCGCGGCTGGGCTGGAAGCACCGCATCGAACAGGCCAACCCGGAGCTGCTGTTCAGCCAGGATGAGGCCCAGGCCAAGGTTGCCAGCCTGGCTCAAGCCGATACACGGATGCGTGAGCTCAATCGCCAACTGCTGGCCACAGGCATCGACCCGACGCGCCTGGGCAGCCGCAAGCAGTGGGAGGATGTGACCCGGCTGACCGGCAAGCGCTCGCGCCGGCTGCGTGAATTCCTCGAACTGGGTGCTCCGCTGGGGCTGATGTCATTGCGCCCGGTATGGCTGATGAACCCGGACGTGGCCAGCCGGGTGCTGCCACTGAAGAACGGCCTGTTCGACACGGTAATCTACGACGAGGCATCACAGATGCCGGTGGAGTTTGCCCTGCCGACCCTGTTCCGCGGCCGGGTCACCGTGGTCAGCGGCGACGAGAAGCAGATGCCGCCGACGGCGTTCTTCTCCAGCCGGGTCGAAAGTGACGAGGCCGAACTGTTCGATGGCGATGAGCCGGACGAGGACGCCGACGAAGAACAACGCGAGGCCTTCGAGGACACCTGGAACCGCCGCGAGATCAAGGACTGCCCGGACCTGCTGCAACTGGCGCGCAACGCCCTGCCCAGCACCACCCTGCAGATCCACTACCGTTCGGCCTACCGCGAACTGATCGGTTTCTCCAATGCCTCGTTCTACGGCAACCGCCTGAACGTGCCGGTGCGCCACCCCCAAGCGAGCATTCGTCAGCTCAAGCCGCTGGAACTGATCCAGGTCGAGGGCCTGTACCAGAACCAGAGCAACGCTACCGAAGCCGAGCGTGTCGTGCAGTACCTGGAGGCGCTCTGGCAGCTCCCTTACGCGCAGCGCCCGTCGGTGGGCGTGGTGACCTTCAACCGCAAGCAGGCCGAGCTGATCGAGGAGCACCTGGAAGCCCACGCCACTGAAAACGAAGCTTTCCGCGCCGCGTACTCCCAGGAGCGCGAACGCAGCGAGGACGGTGAAGACATGTCGGTGTTCGTCAAGAACGTCGAGAACGTGCAGGGTGACGAGCGCGACGTGATCGTGTTTTCCTCCACCTTCGGCCGCAACAGCCAGGGCACCTTCCGCCGCCACTTCGGGGTGCTCGGCCAGACCGGTGGCGAACGCCGCCTGAACGTGGCGGTGACCCGTGCTCGGCGCAAGGTGGTGATGATCACCTCGATGCCCATCGCCGACATTTCGGACATGCTCAACACCCAACGCGCCCCCGCCAGCCCACGCGACTACCTGCAAGGCTACCTGGAATACGCACGAGCGCTGTGTGCCGGCGAATTCGACTACAGCGGCAAGCTGCTTGGCCGCCTGCAAACCGACCGCAGCACGCAGGTGCATGGGCACGACCAGGGCCGCGACGGTTTCGCCAGGATCGTTGGCGCGTTCATCACATCCTTGGGCTGGAATGCCGCCCCGGCCAGCGAAGGCGACGCGTTTGGCCTGGACTTCGCCATCGCAAGCCCGGAGACCGGCACCTATGCCATCGGCATCGAATGCGACGCGCCCAGCCACGCCCTGCTCGAGCGCGCCCGGGCCCGGGAAGTCTGGCGGCCCTCGGTGCTGCGCCGGGCGATCCCGCAGATCCACCGCGTCTCGTCCCAGGCCTGGTACCACGACGGCGACAATGAGCGAGCCCGCCTACGCGCGGCCATCGAGGGCGCCATGCAAGCCGGGCAGCCAGCGGCCGCATCCAACGACAAGGAGACCTGCCAATGAGTGGCCCGAAGGTGGTGCGCATCGTCACCCGTGAAGAAATCATCGCCATTTGCGAAGGCCATCTGCGCCGCCTTGATCAGGCTGTGTCCCGTTGGGAAGCCCAGGCCGAAAAGCTTGGCCAACTGAACGAGCAAGAGCGCGCGGCCACGCGGGCACGGCAAGCGCGGTTGCGCGCCTTGCTCACTGAGGACCAGCTCCGAGAGTTGCAGAAGGTCATCCCCATCGAGATCGAGCACCTGCGGCGCGACCAGCTGGCCCGCGAGGAACGCGCTGTTCTGCAAGCGACCGAGCAACGTCAGCATCAACGCCGCATGCAGGAAAATGCAGCGCTTCTGCTCAAGGCCCTGGGCAGCCGCCCCGACACCGCCCCGCAGGTAGTGCAAGCCCTGACACAACTAGTCGATGGCGCTCAACTGGACAATGCCGAGCAGCTGCTTGCCCAAGGCTTCGCCCAATTGAGCAGCAGCAACGAAGCGCAAACCCTTGATGAGCAGCAACGCGCGCTGGCTCAGCGGCTCAAGGACGACGCACCCGCGCCCGACCGCAACACATGGCTGGCCGAGCGAGCACAAGCGACCCGCGACCCACGCCTGCAGCAGATCGACCGGCATATCGCCGAGCTGTACCTGTTGCAAGGCGCAGCCTGTGCGGCGCCCTTCGTACAAGCCTTGGCCCGGGCCGAAGCGCAGCCCCAGGCGCAACAGCGCAACTTGCTGCTCGACAGCCTGGTGATCGAGCTGGCCGACAATAGCCGCGACTTCCAGCTAAGTCGCGATTCGCTCACCAAGCTCCATGACCTGGCAAACGAAGTGCGAACCCACCTGGACGCAGGGAACGAGGCATTGCTCGAGCATGTCAGCCAGTGCACGACCAGCACCTCGCAAGCCATGGTGAGCGAGCTGACGAGCCGCTGCGAAGCAATTCTTGCCGCCCATGTGCAAGCGCAAGCCGCCCTCGCCCGTCGCGAAGCCATGCTCCAGGGGCTGGCCGAACTCGGCTACGAAGTGCGCGAAGGCATGATCACCGCCTGGGCCGACTCGGGCAAGATAGTGCTGCGCAAGTCGGCCACGCCAGGCTATGGTGTGGAGCTGGGAGGCAAGGCCGAGAACGGCCGCATGCAGGTGCGTGCGGTGGCATTGAGCCGTGATCGCGACACGCAGCGCGACAAGGATATCGAGACGATCTGGTGCAACGAGTTCGGGCGTCTGCAGGCGATGCTTCAGGGTAATGGAAGCGAACTGCTGATCGAGCGAGCGATGGGAGTGGGAGAGACGCCACTTAAAGAAGTGCTTGCCGCTGAAGACGAAGACATGGCTGCTGCCGCACAGCTATGGACGAAGTAATTTGGCGGCGTCTATGCCGTAAGCGAACGGGCAACGCCGCCTGGAGGCGGGGGAAGTCGATCTGCACAGAGCCACTGATAGTCCGCCATTAACTGTGGATTCAACCGATAGCTGCCGATCGTGACAAACGGCCCCATACGGACGCAGCCCCGCCCTGCTTCCGGCCACCCCGCCATGGAGGTACACTGAAGTCCAGTGTGCGCCACCTCGACAGCTGTCAGAAATCGCCATTCTCGATCGCGCACCCTGCCGGGGGTATCAAGGGTATTTCTGGGGGTACATTTCTGATTCAGCAAACCAAAAACGCCGCCCTAGAGACCTGTCCAAATGTTTTTCGGGGATCCGGATAGCCTTTGAGCAAAGGCTCATATTGGAACTGCAAAAAAATGCGAGAGTGGTTTGCACCACCCTCGCATCCTTTCACACATGCGCGGCCTCAGGCGCCGCCAAACACAATGTCGCTATTGAGCAGATCGACCCCGACCAGGGTGATGGTCGTTGTCTGTCCGGCCGTCTCGGCAACCGTCACGATGCTGTCTGCACCGCTGTTGTCGATCGATTGGACAACGGCGCTCTGGTCGCCGTTGAGCACCAGCGTGTCGCGCAGGCTTAGGCTCACATCGAAGCCGGTGACCTGGTACAGGTTCTCGGCGACTGACAGATCGATGTTGAAGGCATCCTGCTCACCGCCCGTGCCGATCAGGGTGAAGTCGAACGTTGCGTTGGCCGCGTCGTTGGCGAACAGGTTGGCGTCGAACGCACTGGTCGCTGTGTCCCCGTCCTTGTCCGTCAGCGTCGCATTGAACGCCAGCTTGACATCGCTGGCCAGGCTCTCGGTCTCCTGGATGAACTGGATCACCGGGATCTTGATCTCGCCCCTGGCCATCGTCAGCTGAACCGCGTCGATCAGCGCCGTGCCCTGCTTCTCAACGAGGAAGGAGACCTGTCCACCGGCCTCCGGCGTCAGGGTGTTGACCTCGATGAGGTTGGAGAACGTGCCATCCTCGTAGTAGATCCTGTAGTACAGGTCCTCGGTCGCCGTGTTGTATCCCCCCACGGAGTTGTCGATGAACACCCTCATGGCTGTCAGCAGGCTCTCCGGGTTGATGACGAAACTTTCATCGGCAGCGCTGATGGCCGCCAGGTTGTCCCCTTGGAAGAGGTTATTGGCAACGCCAATGCCGGCTGTGCTGACGTTCATGGCCGCCGGGTCTATGTACGCTGGCAAGGGGTTGGTCTGCAGCGCAGCTTCAGTGGGGTCGGGTTCTCCGAGCCCGATGCCGGTCAGGATGTCCGCCGTAGACGCAAGCGCCTTGGCGGAAAAGAACACAATCTCCTCGGAGGGCGAAGGGATAGCCGGGTCATCCGGCTCTGGAATCAACAAGGTGCGCACCGGGTCCGGGCCGCCGGCAGCGAGTGCGCCGTCGGCACTGCTGAGCACGATCGTCGAAGCAAAGCCTTGCACCAGATCCAATGCATAGCTGCCATTGGCAAAGGCGGTCAGCGTGTAGTCGACGGTGGTGTTCGCCGTTGCGGCGTTGTTGTCGAAGTCACCGGTCAAGGTCCCGGCGAACTGGTACGCACCATTGAGGTCCGGCGAGGGCACCAGCTCGGTGAGCGTGCCGGTCCCGGTCGTGGTCGTGTTGTCGGGTCTGACGAGGGTGAACTGGCCATTGACCAACGAGATGTTCAGGCCCGTCGCCCCCAGCCCATCGGCACCGGCCGACTTGCTCCAGAAGCCGTATTGCGCAAGGACGCTACCGGTCCCGATCAGGTTGCCGAATGCGAGTGCCGGGCCGTCGTCCTTGATCACCAGGTTCTGCCCGATATTGAGGGTGGCCTGGGCGCTGTCACCGTCCTTGTCGGTCTTGGTTGCCGTCAGGGTCACCAGGTTGTCCGAGGCCAGGCTGGTCGAATCATCCGGATTGGTCGCGTCGGGATGGATCACGGCGCGAAGCTGGTCGAGGGTGACGTCACCGTTGGCGGCAACGCTGACGGTGAGCACCAGTTGATTGGTCGTGGCCGTGCGGCCTTCCACCACGCCGCCGTTGAGCGACAGGTTGACCGCCTCACCGGTGGCAGAGTCGGTCAGCCCGGAAGCCCCGGCCACCACGCCCAGCGCATAGGTCAGCGTGCCAGCACCATCGGCGCCAAACGCCGAGGTGAAGTTGGCGGCAAAGTTTTGCGTGGCGTCGGTTGTTAGTACGGTTTCGTCCACCGTCAGCGTCGGTTCCGTACCGGTGGTGCTGATACTCGGGCCATCATCCTTGAACACCAGGTTTTGCCCGATATTCAGAGTCGCCTGGGCACTGTCGCCGTCCCCGTCGGTTTTGGTTGCCGTCAGGGTCACCAGGTTGTCGGCGCTCAAGCTGGTGGAGTCATCCGGATCGGTCGCGTCGGGATGGACCACGGCGCGGAGCTGGTCGAAGGTGACATCACCGTTGGCAGCGACGCTGACGGTGAACACCAGTTGGTTGGTCGTCGCCGTGCGGCCTTCCACCACTGTGCCATTGAGCGACAGGTTGACGGCCTCACCGCTAGCAGTGTCGGTCAAACCGGAAGCTCCGGCCACCACGCCCAACGCATAGGTCAGGGTGCCAGCACCATCGGCGCCAAACGCCGAGGTGAAGTTGGCGGCAAAGCTTTGCGTGGCGTCGGTTGCCAGCACGGTTTCGTCCACCGTCAGCGTCGGTTCCGTACCGGTGGTGCTGATACTCGGGCCATCATCCTTGAACACCAGGTTTTGCCCGATATTCAGAGTCGCCTGGGCACTGTCGCCGTCCCCGTCGGTTTTGGTTGCCGTCAGGGTCACCAGGTTGTCGGCGCTCAAGCTGGTGGAGTCATCCGGATCGGTCGCGTCGGGATGGACCACGGCGCGAAGCTGGTCGAGGGTGACATCACCGTTGGCAGCGACGCTGACGGTGAACACCAGTTGGTTGGTCGTCGCCGTACGGCCTTCGACTACTGTGCCATTAAGCGACAGATTGACCGCCTCACCGCTGGCCGTGTCGGTCAGCCCCGAGGCCCCGGCTACCACGCCCAACGCATAGGTCAGGGTGCCGGCACCATCGGCACCGAACGCCGAGGTGAAGTTGGCGGCGAAGTTCTGCGTGGCGTCGGTTGCCAGCACGGTTTCGTCCACTGTCAGCGTCGGCTCCGTACCGGTGGTGCTGATGCTCGGGCCGTCGTCCTTGAACACCAGGTTTTGCCCGATGTTTAACGTGGCCTGGACACTGTCGCCATCTCCGTCGGTTTTGGTTGCCGTCAGGGTCACCAGGTTGTCCGAGGTCAAACTGGTGGAGTCATCCGGATCGGTCGCGTCGGGATGCACCACGGCGCGAAGCTGGTCGAGGGTGACATCACCGTTGGCTGCGACGCTGACGGTGAACACCAGTTGGTTGGTCGTCGCCGTACGGCCTTCCACCACTGTGCCATTGAGCGACAGGTTGACGGCCTCACCGCTAGCAGTGTCGGTCAAGCCGGAAGCTCCGGCCACCACGCCCAACGCATAGGTCAGGGTGCCAGCACCATCGGCGCCAAACGCCGAGGTGAAGTTGGCGGCAAAGCTTTGCGTGGCGTCGGTTGCCAGCACGGTTTCGTCCACCGTCAGCGTCGGTTCCGTACCGGTGGTGCTGATGCTTGGGCCGTCATCCTTGAACACCAGGTTCTGCCCGATGTTCAGGGTCGCCTGGACACTGTCGCCATCTCCGTCGGTTTTGGTTGCCGTCAGGGTCACCAGGTTGTCCGAGGTCAGGCTGGTCGAGTCATCCGGATCGGTCGCGTCGGGATGGACCACGGCGCGGAGCTGGTCGAGGGTGACATCACCGTTGGCAGCGACGCTGACGGTGAACACCAGTTGATTGGTCGTCGCCGTACGGCCTTCCACCACTGTGCCATTGAGCGACAGGTTGACCGCCTCACCGCTGGCAGTGTCGGTCAAGCCGGAAGCTCCGGCCACCACGCCCAGCGCATAGGTCAGCGTGCCAGCACCATCGGCGCCGAACGCCGAGGTGAAGTTGGCGGCAAAGTTCTGCGTGGCGTCGGTTGCCAGCACGGTTTCATCGACGGTCAGCGTTGGCTCGGTGCCGGTGGTGCTGATGCTTGGGCCGTCATCCTTGAACACCAGGTTCTGCCCGATGTTCAGGGTGGCCTGGGCACTGTCGCCGTCCCCGTCGGTTTTGGTTGCCGTCAGGGTCACCAGGTTGTCCGAGGTCAAACTGGTGGAGTCATCCGGATCGGTCGCGTCGGGATGCACCACGGCGCGAAGCTGGTCGAGGGTGACGTCACCGTTGGCAGCGACGCTGACGGTGAACACCAGTTGGTTGGTCGTCGCCGTACGGCCTTCGACTACTGTGCCATTAAGCGACAGATTGACCGCCTCACCGCTGGCCGTGTCGGTCAGCCCCGAGGCCCCGGCTACCACGCCCAACGCATAGGTCAGGGTGCCGGCACCATCGGCGCCAAACGCCGAGGTGAAGTTGGCGGCAAAGTTCTGCGTGGCGTCGGTTGCCAGCACGGTTTCGTCCACCGTCAGCGTCGGCTCGGTGCCAGTGGTGCTGATGCTTGGGCCGTCATCTTTGAACACCAGGTTCTGCCCGATGTTCAGGGTCGCCTGGGCACTGTCGCCGTCCCCGTCGGTTTTGGTTGCCGTCAGGGTCACCAGGTTGTCCGAAGTCAAACTGGTGGAGTCATCCGGATCGGTCGCGTCGGGATGGACCACGGCGCGGAGCTGGTCAAGGGTGACATCACCGTTGGCAGCGACGCTGACGGTGAACACCAGTTGATTGGTCGTCGCCGTGCGGCCTTCCACCACTGTGCCATTGAGCGACAGGTTGACCGCCTCACCGCTGGCGGTGTCGGTCAGTCCGGAAGCCCCGGCCACCACGCCCAGCGCATAGGTCAGGGTGCCGGCACCATCGGCACCAAACGCCGAGGTGAAGTTGGCGGCAAAGTTCTGCGTGGCGTCGGTTGCGAGCACGGTTTCATCGACGGTCAGCGTTGGCTCGGTGCCAGTGGTGCTAATGCTCGGGCCGTCGTCCTCGAAGATTATCTTCGAGCCGATTTCGGCGGTCGTGGTAGAGGCTTGGCGCATCGTGAAGCCACCGATATCGAAATCGGCGTGGTTATTGCCCTTGGCGTCGATGGCCGCGCCATTCTCGATGAGCACGCGGTTGTGGTCGGCCGTTGTGGTGTACTCAATCTGGTAGCCGGCCTTAACGCCGGTGATGGTGGCAACCCCGGAAGCAAAGCTGATGACAATGGCCGGATCATTCACCGAGCCGTCCGAGTTCTCGATCACCAGCCCGGTGCTGATGTTGATGACGCGAACATTGCTGATTGCAACCGACGCATCATTGGCATAACCGTTGATGAAATTCACGCCAGGTTCAGCAGCGGTGCTGAATGCGCTGATTTTTACCACCGCGCTCTTGCCGCTTTGCAACTGCACGACGTCGAACGCGGCCGACCTCGTATTGAAGACGTCGGTAAAGTCGATGTTGGCTTCAACATCTGCTTCGTTCTGACTAAGGTTGGGAACGGTCACATTCTGCCTGGCACCGGTGACGAACGAAAAACGGATGCCTTCCTGCTCCACGATCATCTGATTGTTGGTGCCAAAGGTGGTCGGGCCACCCCCCTGGCTGGTGTTGATCGTGTCGCCCGTCGTTATATTGGCGCCGCTTGACTGGTCGGCGGGGTCCTTGCCGGTGGCGATAACGGTCGGATCCGTGATCCGCAGGACCCCACCGTCGTCAACCACGGTCGGGTTCGCCGTCGTGAACATCAGGAACAGGTTCTGCCCGGAGGGCGCATTGGCCAGGCTGAATCCCAGGTCCTGGCTGGCGCCGATGAACACCTTGTCCAGCAGGTTGAGGGCATCGTCCGGGTTACTGGCATCCGGATGCTTGAGCGGCTGGTATTCCACGGTCCAGATCTTGCCGCCGGTGACCGGCGATCCGGTTTCTTCAATGTAGGCCGCGAACACGATTGCGCCGGCTGGGCCCCCGGCTCGGCCCAGCAGGATGTTGTTGTTGGTATCGGTATAGAGAAGGATGCTGGTGCCATCGAGGGTATCGAGTCCGCTGTCCAGGCCATTGAGCGGTGCGCCCAGACTGTCGGTGAAGCTGACATCGGTAACGCTGCCGCCGGGTGCAGCGGTGATGGTGAACGCATCACTGCCGGTGTTGCCCACCGCACCTGTATAACCACTCAGGGCTGCACCTGTTGCGGTACCTGCCCCCAGCGCGGTCAAGCGGGTAGCGAAGACCGAGGGCAGCGCCGAGATCAGAATGTCATTGTCGTCAGCGTCTCCCGCAGGGCTTGCGGTGGCCGTGCTGTTTTGCAACCCGGCGGTTTCGTCCAGCGAAACGTTCACCCCTGTCGCCTCGACGCTCAGGGCGCAGGCGGTGGTGATGGCAGTGCTGGCGGGGGTGGCGTCTGTCGGGTTGGTGGAGGCGATCGTGATGGGAAACAGGTTGGCATCCGTGTCATCGGTAAGGTCGCTCGTCGGCGATGCGATTTTTTTGCGGATAGTCATGGCTTTCTCCCGAGCAATCCCGGCCCCAGAGGCCGGAGCGTGGACCTTTACTGCTACCATCCACCACTGTGAACGAGCGCCGGGGATTGCGCATCGGCCGATACTCCTAGGCAACATGGGAGTTTCAGCCTACCTGGGAGGGAGAACGGGCGACCAAGGCGTGCGTCGCCTGTTCCGTTGCTGAATGAGGGGATCCGGATAGTCCTTGACCGGGCTCGACGCGCTCATCCTGCAGCCCTGCCATACTGATCAGCATGACCAGTGCAACCTTCCGCTTCTACGAAGAGCTCAACGATTTCCTGCCGGCCGAACGGCGGCGGCAGTCCTTCACCTGCGAGTGCGCGCGCGGGGCCACGGTCAAGCACATGATCGAGGCGCTTGGGATACCGCACACCGAGGTCGAGCTGGTGCTGCTCAACGACGAGTCGGTGGGCTTCGAGCGGGTGGTCTTCGACCGCGACCGGCTGGCGGTGTATCCCAAGTTCGAAGCGCTGGACATCAGCCCGCTGCTACAGGTTCGTGCGCAACCTTTACGGGTGCTGCGCTTCATCGCTGATGCGCACCTTGGCGGGCTGGCCAGCCTGCTGCGCATGAGTGGCTTCGACACGCTCTACGACAATGGCTTCGAGGACGCCGAGATTGCCGAAATCGCTGCGCAGCAAGGACGCATCGTGCTAACCCGCGACCGCGAACTCCTCAAGCGGCGGATCATCAGCCACGGCTGTTACGTGCATGCCCTGAAGCCGTCGCTGCAACTGCGCGAATTGTACGAGCGCCTCGACCTGGCGCGTAGCGCGCGGCCATTCAGCCTGTGCCTTCACTGCAACCAGCCGCTGCACGAGATCAGCCCGGAACTGGCCCGGCCGCAGGTGCCGCCACGCATTGGCGCCCTCTATTCGCAATTCCTGCGCTGCGACGCCTGCCAACGGGTTTACTGGGAGGGTTCGCACTGGCGCGGCATGTGTGCACTGCTGGCACCGCTGCTGGACCAATAGCCAAGCGCATCGGGCCGTCTGCGTTGCCAGGGATAACTGGCTTTTGTGTCAGGTAGGTCAGGTTATATAGCCCCAAAGGCAAAGTCCGAAGGATCGAACCGATCGGTCGTGTCCATCCGAACACTTCGCAGGCTCACTGTTTCCAGGTGTGACGCGTACAGAAGCTCAGAAAAGTAGCTAATCAGGAGGGAGCGACGGCGTGCGCCGATTGAGTTCAGACTGCCCGCATGCACCAAATCGACATCAAACACCAGGATGTCGCCAGCGGAGCCTGAAAGCTGCACAGACCGGGACTCGTCACTGAAGTCGAATGGCGGCTCTCCCTGCCCAGGGCGATGGCTGCCGGGGACGATACGTGTCGCGCCGTTCTCGGGACCATAATCGTCGAAATAAGCCAGCGCGCTCACTATGTCGCCTGGCCGTTGGGCCGACAAGTCGCGGTGCAGCTGCTGATGACCGTCACCTGCAAGGGGTTCGCGACCCTCCACCTGCGAGAGGAAGAACCGTTCTCCGATCAACTCACCAACCGCCGCCAGCACCCGCGGCAGGCGACACACAGCCTGAACCGTCGAGTCTGTGTCCAACAGCGAATGGCGCCAGCCCATGCCACGCGGCACTGGCCATTGGCCCGATGGCTTCACCCCCGCATCGAACACTGCACGAAGGTCACCCAGCCACTCGTCCGGGATTGCTCGACGGAGCAGCACATAGCCATCTCGATGAAGTTGTTCGCGGTCAGTCATAGCGTCCTCAATGCCCTTACCACCCATGCGTCTTGCAGAACGGCCCTGAACTGGACTAAAGCATTGGGCAATAGTCAGCCAATGATCAAGCGTAGCGTTTACGAGCCCAGTGAGCGGAGCGGATTCACCGTTGCAAGAGTACATGCAGCTGATTGGCTGATGAACGCGGATGAACTGCTGCGCTCGCACGGCACATACACCACGTTTTTTCCCGCCCGCCCTGGTTATCCCGGCAGGATGAGATTGACTTCGGCCTGATCGAGTTTAATGTAGAGTACATGACATTAATTGTTGAGAGATCTACATGGTCGGTTGGTCGCTATTGATTCTTGGTCTACCGACAGCGAATGCGACCGAGCGAATGCGTGCCTGGAGGACCCTGAAGTCTTCAGGCGCGACGGTTTTGCGCGACGGTGTCTATCTGCTCCCCGAGTTCAGCGTGAGCAAAGATGCATTCGAGACGGTTGAGCGAGACGTACTTAGCCTCAATGGCACGGCATACTTGCTGACGTTTTCGGCGCCGGAAGAACGCTACAGTGCGCTGTTCGACCGAAGCGATGACTACACCAAGCTGCTGGAAGACATTGCTGGCTGCCGAGCAGCGCTGACTCAGGACAATGCACTTCAAGTAGCGCGGCAGGTGAGAAAGCTCAGGAAGGCCTATGGCCAGTTGACGACCATCGATTTTTTCCCTGGCGCACCCAAAGCCCAGGCCGACTCAGCGCTTCAAGACCTGGAGACGGCAATCAGTCGAGCGCTGTCTGCCGACGAGCCGACAGCCTATGAACAGCCGATCATCGTTCTTGATCGCAGCGCGTTTCAAGGGCGTAAATGGGCGACCCGAAAGCGCCCGTGGGTAGACCGGCTTGCCTGCGCCTGGTTGATCCGCCGCTTTATCGATACGAACGCCAAAATCATCTGGCTGGATAGCCCGAAGGACTGTCCTGGCGATGCGCTCGGCTTCGATTTCGATGGGGCGCAGTTCAGCCACACCGGCCAGCGAGTCTCCTTCGAGACCCTCATTGCCAGCTTTGCCCTTGAAGTATCGGGGCTATCGCGACTTGCCGCCGTCGTTCACTACCTGGACGTGGGGGGGAGCCAGCCCGTTGAAGCCCCAGGGATTGAGCGTGTCCTCACCGGATTGCGGGAAAGTATTCTCGATGATGATCAACTGACCCAGGTTGCCGGGGGCATCTTTGATGGCCTCCTGGCGGCTTTCGCAAGCGAGGATGTTGCCAATGGTTGATACAACCTCTGCAATTAGCGATCAGCCGCATGCTGCTCCGCCGCCTGTCGGCTTGTTTGAAGCATTGCTGTTCTGGCTCAAACTTGGCTTCATCAGCTTTGGCGGCCCGGCAGGTCAGATTTCGATCATGCACCAGGAGCTGGTCGAGCGTCGGCGCTGGATCAGTGAAAAGCGGTTTCTACACGCGCTGAACTATTGCATGCTGCTGCCCGGCCCGGAGGCCCAGCAGCTTGCGACTTACATCGGTTGGTTGATGCACCGTTCCTGGGGCGCAGTGATTGCCGGGGCGCTGTTCGTGCTGCCGTCGCTTTTTATCCTGATCGGATTGTCCTGGGTCTATGTGGCCTTTGGCGAGGTGCCGGTGGTGGCCGGGATCTTCTACGGTATCAAGCCTGCGGTGACGGCGATTGTGGTTCACGCCGCTCACCGGATCGGCTCTCGGGCCCTGAAGAACGCTTGGCTTTGGGCGATTGCCGCAGCCTCCTTCGTGGCCATTTTTGCGCTGAACGTGCCGTTCCCGGTGATCGTGCTGGTTGCCGGTATCACTGGTTATATCGGTGGCCGCTTTGCCGCGGACAAGTTCGTCATTGGCGGCGGGCATGGTGCTGCGAAAGCCAATTACGGCCCCGCCCTGATCGATGACGACACGCCAACGCCCGAGCACGCGCGCTTTCGCTGGGCGCATCTACTGCGCCTGGCGCTGATTGGTGCCGGGTTGTGGCTACTGCCAATGGGGGCATTGATAGGGTCGTTTGGCTGGGACAGCACCCTGACCCAGATGGGCTGGTTTTTCACCAAAGCCGCTTTGCTGACATTCGGCGGCGCCTACGCGGTGTTGCCTTACGTCTACCAGGGTGCCGTTGGTCATTACGGCTGGCTGACGCCTACCCAGATGATTGACGGGCTCGCGTTGGGCGAAACCACTCCCGGGCCACTCATCATGGTGGTGGCATTTGTGGGGTTTGTCGGCGGGTATCTCAATCCAATGTTTGGTGCCGATCAGCCTTTCCTTGCCGGCGCAATCGCAGCCAGCCTCGTCACCTGGTTTACGTTCCTGCCGTCTTTCCTTTTCATCCTGGCTGGCGGACCGTTGGTGGAGTCGACTCATAACGAGCTGAAGTTCACCGCCCCGCTCACCGGCATCACCGCCGCAGTGGTAGGCGTAATCCTCAACCTGGCGCTGTTCTTCGGTTATCACGTGCTTTGGCCAAACGGCTTCAACGGCACGTTTGATTGGCCATCCGCGCTGATCGCGGTCGGTGCCGCCGTCGCCTTGTTTCGCTTCAAACGGGGAGTCATTCAAGTGCTGTTAGCCTGCGCGCTGGTTGGTATGACAGTGCATTTGCTACAGCGGTGAGGTGGAATAGATATGAACGTCCGCTTTGTCCCTCCCACAACGTGGCCGGCAACGCTACCGGCCGGCGGCGGCCAGACCTGGATACGCAGAAACTCACCCGTGCACCAGGTAAGCCCCTGACGGAACCCGATACCGCAGTTTCTTGCATTTGCCGGGTGCGGGCTGATGCCCCGGCGGGCGATCAGGAAACCAGATTCGGCATTTACCCGGAGGCGGCAAATGGCTGCGGGGAATTACCACTGCATCGTACCCAGGCTGCGTGGATTGTTCGGCAACGCCCAGTGCTGCCTCGCTGCGCCTTTGCGCCTGCTCTTGCGGCCTCTTCTGTGCTGCGACCAGGTCCGCCTTGACGCTGGGCGGGATACCCGAAGACCGGGCCTGCTGCGCCGCCTGGATCAATTGGAAGTTGCGGTTGCGTAACTCGACGTTGCGACCAACCCGCATGTTCGAGCGCACCGCCAAGGTTTCAGCCTGCTGGTATTGCCCCTGCTGAAGACGCAAGACACCAAGGTAATGCAGCGTAGCGGGATTGTTCGGCTGGATATGCAGGGCTCGCTCCAGCGTGGCAGCGGCTTGGTCCAACTGGCCATTTTCATATTGCCGCGAGGCGGTTTCGATGAGGGTGGTTGATGCGCTGTTACTGTGCGCTGGCGCTCTTCGCTCAGCCGCAACCGAACCAAGCGACGCGACGGCGCAGAACACCAGGATCAGACCCGGGAGAAAACTCTTGGTTGGCATCAGGGGGCGGACTCGACTGATCTCGGACGGCACTGGCGTAAACAGACCACAGTGCTGCTCGGCATTGCCGATACAGGGCCCCCATTGACCTGCCCAGTACCCTGAAGTTCCCGCTGCAGCCGCCACCGTAACTTCGATTGTGACAGGCGGCGCCAGCCAACGCTGGCGCCGACCGACGCGCTCAAGGCTGCAGATTCACCAACCCTGGCACCGCCGCGCTACCCTCGTGCCGAACGTCATGGCCACACGCAACGAAATCCTCCTTGCGCAGCACCACCAGTGCCAGCAACGACGCGACCCCGGTCGCCACGTAGAAGTACCAGGGCGCGGTGATGTCGCCGGTGAGCTTGATCAGCCAGGTGGAAATCAGCGGCGCACTGCCGCCAAACACCGCCACCGGGATGTTGTAGGCCACGGCGATGCCGGTGGAGCGGATGCGCGTTGGCAGCAGCTCGCTCATCAGTGCGTAGGTCGAGGACGCGTACAGCCCGAACAGGATCGCCACGGCCATCAACGGCCAGAACAAGGTGGCCGGGGTGGCGCCGGGCGCGGCCTTGAAGAACCAGTACATGGCCAGGGTCGCCAGGGTGCCGATCACCATCAGGAACGGCTTGCGCCCGTAACGATCGGTGAAGGCGCCGCCGAAGGGCATGACCACCGCCGCCGAAAGGCTGGCGACGAACACGTAGAGCAAGGTGGTACCGCTGTCGAACTTGAGGGTGTTGGACATGTAGGTCGAGGCGAAGGTCAGCACCAGGTAGAAGATCGAGCTGTGCAGGGTGATGATGAAGAACACCAGGGCAATCGAGCGCTTCCACTGCCAGACCTCGCGCAGCGGCGCCTTCGAGGTCTGCCCGGCCTCTACCAGGGCGAGGAACTCCGGGCTGTCCTCAAGCTTCAGGCGGATGTACAGCGAGATGAAGCCCAGCGGCCCAGCGATCAGGAACGGGATCCGCCAGCCCCAGTCCTGCATCAGGTCGGCGCCCAGGGCCCAGGTCATACCGTTGGCCACGGCGCCGCCCAGGAGCAGGCCGAGCACGGCGGTGACCATCAGCCAGCAGGTGGCGAACCCCCGGCGCCCGGGGCCGGCATATTCGGAAATGAAGCTGGTGATGGTGCCGATTTCGCCACCGGCGGAGAAGCCCTGCACACAGCGGATCAGCACCAGCATCACCGGCGCGGCAATGCCGATGCTGGCGTAGGTTGGCAACAGGCCCAGCAGGCAGGTGGAGCCGGCCATCATCACCAGCACGGTGATCAGGGTCTTGCGCCGGCCGATCTTGTCGGCCAGAGGGCCGAAGAACAGGCCGCCCAGGGGCCGGATGAAGAAGCTCAAGGCAAAGGCCGCAAAGCTTGCCAGCAGGCTGCTGGTGGGGTCGTCAGAGACGAAGAAGGCCTTGCCGATGTACAAGGCCAGGAAACCGTAGACGCCATAGTCGTACCACTCGATCAAGTGGCCGGAAGTGGCGCCGATGAAGGCCCGGCGCCGCTGGCGCTGGGAGTTGAAAGATGACACACCCATCGTGGGGACTCCTGTCGTAGTGCTATCCATGAAATGCAGTGTTTCAGAGGTTGCTCAAAGGCCCCGTGGGGTCTTGCAGCCACTGACGCAAGCGGGTCTTGAGAATTTTGCCATAGCTGTTCTTCGGCAGCTCGGCGCAAAACAGGTATTTCTTCGGTTTTTTGAACGAGGCCATGCGCGCCAGGAACCAATCGTTGAGCGCCTGTGCATCGAGGCTGTGGGGCGTGCGCAGGACCACGAAGGCCACCACCGACTCGCCCCAATGGGCATCGGCCTCCCCCACCACGCACACTTCGAACACCTCGGGGTGCTGGATCAGCACTTCCTCGACTTCCCGCGGGTAGATGTTGCTGCCACCGGAGATGATCACATCCTTGCTGCGATCGGTAAGGGTCAGGTAGCCCTGTTCATTGAGGAACCCTATGTCGCCGGTACGCAGCCAGCCATCCACCAGGGCCTCCTGGGTGGCTTGCGGGTTATCCCAGTACCCCTGCATCACCGCCGCCCCGCGCACGGCGATTTCCCCGGGTTCGCCGGGGGCCAGGGGCAGGCCTTGCGCATCCACCACGCGCACCTCGACGCAGGCGTGGGCACGCCCGACCGAGGCGGCAATGACCGGCCAGTCGGCATGCCCGCGGTCGGCGATGGCCTCCCGCGACAGCGCGCTGATGGTCATCGGGCATTCGCCCTGGCCGTAAATCTGCACCAGGCGCGGGCCAAAGGTGTCCAGGGCCTCGGCGAGGTCGGCCAGGTACATGGGCGCCCCGCCGTAGACGATGGTCTTGATCCCTTCGCCGCAATAGCCCTGCTGCCGGGCCTGGCCGACCATGCGCTTGACCATGGTCGGCGCGGCAAACAGGCTGACCTGGCCCAGCGCCTGCGCCAGCTCGAACAACTCCGCCGCCTGGAACCCCCGGGACGCCGGCACCACGTGCCGGGCGCCGCAGCGCACATGGATGAAGTTGTACAGGCCGGCGCCGTGAGACATCGGCGCGGCATAGACCACCGCGTCTTCTGCGGCCACCGGATCGACGTCCAGCGGATAGCACAAGGACATGGCGATCAGGTTGCCATGGGACAGCATCACCCCCTTGGAACGCCCGGTGGTGCCGGAGGTGTAGAACAGCCAGGCCAGGTCGCTGTCCTCCCGCGGGTGCGGCGCCAGCAGTTCATCGCCCGGCAGCTGGCCTGGATCGGCCAGCCCGGGCGCGGCCAGCTCACGGCAGCCAGCCGGCAGCGACGCGCGGTCAAAGACCTCGCCCTCATCGGTATAGACCAACCGGGCCCCGGCATTGCCGGCTATCCAGGCCGCTTCCCGTGCGTGCAGCTTGCTGTTGATCGGAACCGCCACCGCCCCGCTCCACCAGATGGCATACAGCAATTCGAGATAGCCGCAGCTGTTCTTCATCAGCAACGCCACCCGGTCACCAGGCACGATGCCGTACTCATGGCGCAATTGCAGGGCACGTGTCCGGGCCTGGGCGGCGAACGCCTGGTAGTCGGCAACCTCGCGGCACCCCTCGAACAGCGCCGCCCGCCGCGGCCAGCGCTGGGCCGCAGCGTGCAGCCAATGGGCGATGTTCATCCTCAGACCTTGACCGCTTGCAGGACGCTGGCGTAGTTGGCCACCGCCATGCCGCCCATGTTGAACAGCAAGCCGAACTCGGCACCGGGCACCCCCAGGCCGATGGGTTTACCGACCAGTTGGGCAAAGCCCAGGGCATGCATCGATACCCCGGTGGCCCCCACCGGATGCCCCTTGGCCTTGAGCCCGCCGGAGAGGTTCACCGGCAGGCGGCCGCCCTGGCGTACGATGCCCGCGTCCAGCACCCGGTGGCCCTCGCCCTTGGGCGCCAGGCCCATGGCTTCGTAGATCAGCAGTTCGGCGATGGTGAAGCAGTCGTGGACCTCGGCGAAACTCAGGTCGCCGAGGGTCACCCCGGCCTCGCGCAGGGCCCCTTGGATAGCCCGTTGCGGCCCTTCGAAGGCCAGCATGTCACGGCGCGACAAGGGCAGGAAGTCGTTCACCTGGACCATGGCGCGGATCGCCACCTGGCGCCGCATCGAACGGGCGCGCCGCGGCGAGGCGAGGATGATCGCCGCCGCGCCGTCACTGATCAGCGAGCAGTCGGTCAGGCGCAGTGGCGGAGCGATCAGCGGGTTGCCCTGGGAAACATTGTTACAGTGTTCGAAGTCCATCACCCGGTGCATCTGCGCCAGGGGGTTGGCCATGGCATTGGCGTGATTCTTCACCGCGATCGCGGCCATCGAGGCCAAGGGGCTGTGGTAGCGCTCGGCGTACTGCTGCGCCACCTGGCCAAACAGCTGGGCGAAGCTCAGGCCGGCTTCCTGGAGGGCATTCTGGTAGCCGGCGCCGGCCAGGGCCCGGGTGACTTCGACGGTGCTGTTGCCGGTCATTTTCTCCGCGCCGACCACCAGTACCAGTTCGGCGGCACCGCTGCGGATCGCGTTGATCCCGGCCTGGATCGCCGCTGAGCCTGAGGCGCAAGCGTTCTCGCAGCGCGTGGCGGGCTTGAAGCGCAGTTGCGGGTCGGCCTGGAGCATCAGCGAGGCGGGGAAACCATCGGCCACCAGGCCGGCGTTGAAGTGCCCGAGAAACAGCGCGTCGATTTCTGCTGCGTCGATCGCCGCGTCCGCCAGGGCTTCGCGGGTAACCTGGACGATCAGGTCCTCGAGGTTCAGGCCGTCCAGGCGACCGAAAGGACTGTGGGCGGCAGCGACGATGGATACGGAGTCGTGAGTCATGGTGATTTTCTTCTGTCCTTGAAGCGCGTATTCCATACAATGATTCAGCGCCCGAATCACACGCTAGTTGGGGCAACTACTTACGCCAGTAAGTAGTACCCGAGATAAACCCGAGGCAGGATGCCTGATGACCGTACACGACCCGCGATTCCAGGACCTCGAGCGCCTGGCCTTCCAGGTTTCCCCCGCGCCGCAGATGATCACCGGCCATCGGCGCATGCTCGACTGCAACCAGGCCTTCGTCCGCCTGTTCGGCTACGAGCGCGAGCATTTGCAGGGCCACCTGACCCTGCTGCTGTACCCCTCCCAGGCCGACTACCAGAGCATCGGCGAGCGCAGCGAGCACTGGCTGCGCAACGGCCCCGGCGCCTTCTACTCCGACGAGCGCTTCATGCAGCATCGCAACGGCGAGGTGTTCTGGGCCCGGGCCCACGGGTTTTCCCTGACGGTGGAAGACCCGTTCAAACTGATGGTCTGGCATTTCGAGCGCCTGGATCGCCAGCCGGCGCCGACCATCCAGCTGACTCCGCGCGAACGGGAGATTTCGCTGCATATCGTCAATGGCCTGACCTGCAAGGAAGTGGCGCGCAAGCTGGGCATTTCCCACCGCACCGTGGAAGTCCACCGCGCCCGGCTGATGAAGAAACTTCAGGCCAAGAACAGCGCAGAGCTGGTGTCGAAGATCATCTTCATCAGTTGAGCACCAGTGCAGGTCAGGTAAACTCGCGCTTTTTTGACCAAGAGCTTTTTTGCATGGATGCCCGTTTCTCGCTTTCATTAGCCCTGCCGCTCGCCCTCGCCGCCTGCAGCACCCCGCCCAAGCCGCAACCACCGGCCAAGCACCCTGGCCTTGAAGTGTTCGAACGAGTGATCAACGAATCGGCCGCGCCCGATTCGATCATCCGTCAAGGCGACCAGATCACCTACATGATCGCGCCCTCCGCGAGCAACCCCTGGGTCACCCGCTTTGACGCCTCCTGCAGCCAGCCCAGCGGCAGCATGTTCTATCCCACCAAACGGGGCATGCAGGCGTTTTCTGACAACGACGATTCCAGCAACCTTCCGCAACCACAGTTGCAGGTGCTGCAGCGCAGCGAACAACTCAAAAATGCCTGCGCCTATCGCGCCGTGCCTGACTGGCGAGCGCTGGACACCGCGCCAGTTCAAGACTGGCTGGTGTTGGACCGTAACAGCGCGATTCACGAGGATGGCGTACTCAAGATCTGGACGAGCATTCAACTTGCCAACTATCAAGCAGTCAAAGGGTACGGCCAGATTGCACAACTGCATGAGCGCCTGGCCATCGACTGCAAGCAGCGCACTTTCAAGCCGTTGAGCGACTTCAAGGTGGACGACAATGGCCGGGTGTACAACGGCAAGGTCAATCTGGACACCCCAATGATGCCGCAGGCACAGGCCGACAGCGGACAACAACGCCTGATCGAAGCTGCCTGCCAGCCCGCTGCCACCTGGGCCCAGATGGCGATGCCCCCTGTGCGCACGCCACTGCCGCCGCAGCTCGATACACCCAAGACGGCGCCAGCCGTGCTGGCGGCGATCAATACCCTGCAACTGCCCGAACCGCGCTTGACGCTACAGGCTTTGCACTATCGCTACGACGCCTTGGTGCTCAACGGCATGAAGATCACCGGCGTGCAGCGCAAGGACATCTTCAGCCGTGACCCGCATAGCGGCCAGCTGCTGCTGCAGCCAGTGGATTCGGTGCTGGGCACCAAGCTGCTGCTGACGTTCCGCGGCCTGATCGAGCTGGCCAACCGCTCGTTCGACCGCAACAACGGCAACCAGGTAGAAGACTCCTTGCACGTCATCGGCTTGAGCTTCACAGGCGACTGGCAACGCCTGCCGGAACACAGCGAAGTGGCCTATGACCTGGTCCAGGCCACCACCACGGGGCCTTTCACCACTACCGTCACCTGCAAGGTCGGCGCCGCGCTGCCAGCCAGTCAGATAAACCCCGCCTTGCAAGGCATGGCCAAGCCGCTGAGCTGTTCCAAGCACAAAACGGCTACTTCTGAATGGGCCGAGAGCTACCACTACCTCGAAGATTACGGGGTGTTTGTGCAGGCGGTGCAGAATAGCCCGTTGGGGCGCTGGACATGGCGAGTGGAGTCGGTTCTCTAAGACGGCTGTCATACCGTTAGCTGCCCTTTCAACCGAGCGTGTGCCATTGGCCGCCATGGGTCGGTTTCCACCCTTGTCGCGCAGGCATATTTCGTAAAGACCCTAATGAACACTCTGGGTTCAAATGTTATCGAGCGCATTGAGCGTTGCATTGGTAACGCGGGGTTTGCCCTCGATGCGGATGCTACTCATACAACACGGACAAATAAAAATTAAAATACCATTCCTTGCTTTACTCGGGGTGTTTTCACTCATTCAAACATCACCCGCCCTCGCGGATAATACCAATGGGAAAAGTCTCTATTTACAGAGATGTGCCGTGTGTCACGGAGCAGATATCAAGAGGACAGGGCCATTGGCCAATAAAAGCAATCCGCCAACCCCTGACCTTACAACATCGGCTTTCAAGAGGCGGCTGAGTGATTACCCGGGTGTTATTGTATCTTCCATAATACTTCGCCCCAATGGAAACTTAATTCCAAAGACGTTGCAGGAGAACGGTGTAAAGATACCGCCGCACGCCTGGAGTGTTAAGGACCTGCGCGATCTACATCAATACATGAGTGGTGTGATTTCAAAAACACGATGATCTTGAGATGAGCAGCAGGTGCACGTCATGTACCGGGTTCGTGGCTTGCCCGCGGGGGGGCTGAGCCCGAGGCTCGAAGGTGCAGCGATTGCCTGCATGGGAAGGTAGATTGGCGACGCAGGATTTTCTTCAACCTACCCATGGAAAATCCTGCCTACACCAATCGTAAGGTAGTGATCGCCGGAATGAGGGCCGCTGCGAACGCTACAGGCTCTCGTCGAGGAACTTGACCACGGTACCCATGCAGGCCACCCGCTCCTCCACATGGGGCATGTGGCTGGAGTTCTCGAACAATGCCCAGCGGATGCCCGGGATCAGGTCCAAGTACGGCTTGACCACCAGCGGCGTGGCTTCGTCATGGCGTCCTGATATCAGCAGGCTCGGCACGTTGATCTGCGGCAGGCGGTCGACGATGGTCCAGTCCTTGGTGCTGCCAATGATGTGGAACTCGTTGGGTCCGGTCATGGCGTGGTACACGGTCGGGTCGGCATCGACCTGGGCGAAGGTGCGGGCCACCTCATCCGGCCAGGGGTTCAGGCGGCACACGTGACGGTCGTAGAACACCCGGGTGGCGGCGATGTAGTCGGCGGCGGTGTAGTCGCCCACGGCTTCATGGCGCAACAGTGTGGCCTGAACATCTTCGGGCAGCCTCTCGCGCAGGCGGTTGGCCTCCCTGACCCAGGTGCGCATATCTGCCGGCGAGTTGGCGATCACCAGGCAACGCAGGCCCGCCGGGCGCTGCACCGCGTGCTCGCTGGCCAGCATGCCACCCCAGGACTGGCCCAGCAGGGCGTAGCGGTCGCTGATGCCCAGGTGCTCGAGCAGGTTGTCGAGCTCTTCCATGAACAGTTTCACCGTCCAGAACGACGACGGCATCTGCGGCAGGTGGGTCGAACGGCCGTTGCCCAGCTGGTCATAGTGGATGACCGGGTAGCCACCGGCCGCGACATCCTTGTAGGCATCGACATAATCGTAGGTGCAGCCCGGCCCGCCATGCAGGATGACCAGCGGAGTGCGACCACAATCCAGGTCACCCGTGACGCGGTACCAGGTCTGATAGTCGCCGAACGGGGCAAAACCTTCATGCGATTTGATGAGTTCCATTTCATCCGGCTCCGTGCGAATCGTGGAGCACACAATAGCCCTACGCACGACGAGGCATAACTAGAGAGTTCTCTAGGTTTTCGGATTTTTTACCACTCAATTGTCGAGCAGACGATAGTGCACCGCCCGGGCGACCGCCTGGACCCGGTTCTTCGCCCCCAGCTTGTGCATGGCCGACGTCAGGTGCAGGGAGACCGTGGCCAGCGAGCGAGTGAGCATCTCGGCGATCTGCGCCGCGGTCAGGCCTTCGGCAGCCCAGCGCAGGCACTCGAGCTCACGGCGGGTCAGGCGGATGGCGCGGCTGGCGGCCTCCTTGCCCAGCAAGGGATAGGCCGCCTCCTGCAAGGCATGGGCGATCAGGCTGAAGTCGGCGAGGTGTTCCCGGGCATCGTCCAGGTCACGCTGACTGGCCTGGGGACGCAGGCCGGTCAGGGTCGCCAGCCCACCGCGCGGCAGGTGGATGGGCACGGTGACGCCGCAGGCCAGCTGCGCATCGAGCAGGTAACCAACCACCGGCGCATGGCGGCGATCGATCAGGCGCTGCAGGACGGTCTCGCCCTTGGGCAGGTACGACCAGGCGAACGGCGCGATGGAGGAAACGGCCAATTGCTGCACCGGGTCGATCTGGTAGAAGCCATCGGAGCACCAGAGGTCCTGCCAATCCCTCGGGGTCTGGCGCAGCCTGACCACGGAGGGGGTGATCAACTCGCCGAGGTGATCCAGCGGCACCGGGCTGTAGTCGTACACGAGGGCATCGAAGCCCAGTTGCGCCGCCAGCTCGGCGACGCTGTCCATCTGTTCGTCCAGGTTACTGTCCGACGCCAGACGGGTATGGAGATCAGCCAGCTTGGCCTGCATTCCTTACACTCCCTGTGTATACCCTGTTGGATTTCCATCTTGAAGTCCGCCGAGTAGAATGCCACGGCTCGGCGCGGGACTGCCAGACAAAACCTATAAGAAATACTAGCTTGTAGGCGGCGCACTCTCCTGTGCAGGGTATAGCTGTAAGCCATGGCCAACAGGAGAGTAGCGATGTGGCGTGAGATGCAACCTGACCAGCAGTTCAACGTATCGGTCGATGGCCACAATCTCGTGGTGTACAGCTTTGGCGAAGGGGACGAGGTGCTGCTGTGCCTCAACGGCGGGCCGGGCCTGCCCTGCGACTACCTTCGCGATGCCCATGCCTGGCTCAAGGACAAGGGCATCCGCGTGGTCGCCTTCGACCAGTTGGGGACCGGCGCCTCCGACCGCCCCGACGACGACAGCCTGTGGAACATCACCCGCTACGTGGCCGAGGTCGAGCAGGTCCGCCAGGCCCTGGACCTGGGCCGCGTACACATGCTGGGACACTCCTGGGGCGGCTGGCTGGCGATCGAATACGCCATCCACCACCCGCAGTCGCTGAAAACCCTCATTCTGGAAAACACCGTCGGCGACATCCCGCACCTGATCAGCGAGCTGGAACGCCTGCGCAGTGCCCTGGGCAGCGAAACCGTGGCGATGATGCAGCGCTACGAGGCCCAGGGAAACCTCGACCATCCCCAGTACCAGGCAGCCATCACCCTGCTCAACTACCGTCACGTGTGCCGCCTCGACGAGTGGCCGGCGCCGGTCAATCGCTCGCTGGGCGACTGGAACATGGGCCCCTACACCACCATGCAGGGCCCCAACGAATTCCTCTATATCGGCAACCTCAAGGACTGGAACCGCCTGGAGCAAATGCGCGAGTTCCAGATGCCGGTCCTGATCACCACCGGCCAGCACGACGAACTGTCCCCCGCCTGCGCCCTGCGCATGAAACTGGCACTGCATGACCAGACCGAGCTGCACGTGTTCCCCAACAGCAGCCACATGCCGTTCTACGAAGAGCCGCAAGCCTACTTCCCGGTGTTGCTGGATTTCCTGCAGCGCAACCGGGGCTGATCGATGAACCTGGCACGCTACCGGTTCGTCTTGATCCGGCCGTTGCAACTGCTGCCGGTGCTGCTGGGTATCAGCATCATCACCTTCGTGCTGGTCCGTTCGATTCCGGGCGATCCGGCGCGGGTGCTGCTGGGTGCGCGCAGCACCCCGGATGCGATCCAGAAGATCCGTGCCCAGTTTGGCCTGGACGAGCCGATCTGGATGCAGTACCTGTACTTCCTGAAGAACCTGCTCAACGGCGACCTGGGCAAATCGCTGCTGTACAAGATCGAAGCCCTGCCCCTGATCGCCAGCCGCATCGAGCCCACCCTGATGCTGGTACTGGGCAGCGTGCTGCTGGCACTGCTCATCGCCGTGCCGCTAGCCACGCTTGCCGCCCGCAACAAGGGCGGCTGGACCGACAACCTGATCCGCCTGTTCACCACCGCCGGCCTGGGCCTGCCGGCCTTCTGGCTGGGCCTGATGCTGATCCTGCTGTTCAGCGTGCACTGGGGGCTGTTCCCGGTATCCGGTTATGGCCGGACCTGGGCCGACAAGCTGCATCACCTGGTGCTGCCCTGCCTGACCATCGCCCTGGCGCTCTCGGCGGTACTGGTGCGCAACCTGCGCGCCAGCATCCTGCTGGAGATGCAGGCCGACCACGTCACCGCGGCCCGCGCCCGCGGCCTTGGCGAAGGCGCGCTGCTGCGGCGCCACATCTTGCCCAACTCCATGGTGCCGACGATCAACCTGCTGGCGGTCAACATCGGCTGGCTGATCAGTGGCACCGTGGTAATCGAGAGCCTGTTCTCCCTGCCCGGCATCGGCCAGTTGCTGGTGCGCGGCATCTTCACCCGCGACTACATGGTGGTCCAGGGCGTGGCCATGGTGCTGGCCTGTGCCACGGTGGCGGTGAACTTCATCGCCGACGTGGCGACCACCGCCCTCGATCCGCGGGTGAAGATCCAATGAGCCACAGTCCCAGCCCCACGCGTTCCCTCCGTTGGCGCCTGGTCTGGAGCCTGCGCAACGGTCGTCTGACCCTGTACTGCGGCCTCGCCATCGTCCTCGGCTGGTGCCTGCTGGCGCTGTGCGCACCATGGATCGCGCCGTTCGACCCGCTGATGCAGAACGGCGAGCTGCGCCTGGCCGCCCCCAGCCTGGCGCACCCCTTCGGCACCGACAATTTCGGCCGCGACGTGCTGTCGCGAGTGATCTGGGGGGCGCGCATCGACTTGCAGATGGCCCTGATCGGGGTGATCTTTCCGTTCCTGCTGGGCACCTGCATCGGCGCCATTTCCGGCTACATCGGCGGCTTGCTGGACAACGCCTGCATGCGCCTGATCGACATCGTTCTGGCCTTCCCCTTCCTGGTGCTGATGCTGGCGATCATGGCCATTCTCGGCCCGGGCCTTGGCAGCTTCTATATCGCCATGGCCCTGGTCGGCTGGGTGTCCTATGCACGGCTGATCCGCTCACAGATCCTCGTGCTCAAGCAAAGCGACTTCGCCCTGGCCGCCAGGAGCCTGGGCTTCAGCCACCGGCGCACGCTGTTCGGCCACCTGCTGCCCAATGCCCTGTTCGGCTCGGTTGTGTTCTGCATGTCGGACGCGGTGCTGGTGCTGCTCAACGGCGCCGCCGTCAGCTACCTGGGCCTTGGCGTGCAGCCACCGACCCCGGAGTGGGGCTCGATGGTGGCCGAGGGCCAGAGCTTCATCACCATCGCCTGGTGGATCTGTACCTTCCCGGGCCTTGCCGTGGTGACCCTGGCCATGGGCTTCAGCCTGCTGGCCGATGGCGTCGCCGAACGCCTTGGAGACCGCTCATGAGCACACCGCTGCTGCAGGTCCGGGAGCTAAGCGTGATCGCCCGCAACGGCCTGCGCGAGATCACCCTGGTCGAGCGCCTGTCTTTCGACCTTGGCCAGGGCGAGATCCTCGGCCTGGTGGGCGAAAGCGGCTCGGGCAAGACCCTGGCCTGCCGTGCCCTCATGCGCCTGCTGCCCTCGCCGAACCTGCGGATCGAGGGCAAGGCCGTGCACCTGGCGGGCCACGACCTGCTGCAACTGGACGAGGCCGGCATGCGCCGCCTACGCGGACGCGAGCTGGGCATGATCTTCCAGAACCCCAGCAGCCACCTGGACCCGCTGATGCGCATCGGCGAGCAGATCGCCGAGGGCATCCGCCTGCACCAGGGCGCCTCGCGCCGCGAGGCTCGGGCCGAGGCCATCGAAGTGCTGCGCCAGGTCGGCATTCCCGATCCCAAATCCCGGGTGGACAACTACCCTCACGAGTTCTCCGGCGGCATGCGCCAGCGGGCGATGATCGCCGTGGCCCTGGGCTGCAACCCGAAAGTGCTGATCGCCGACGAGCCGACCACGGCCCTGGACGTCACCGTGCAGGCGCAGATCCTGCGCCTGCTGCTGGAGTTGCGTGACCGTCGCGGCTTGTCGATGATCCTGATCAGCCACGACCTGGGAGTGGTGGCGCAGACCTGCGACAGCATCGCCGTGATGTACGCCGGACGTCTCTGCGAGCACGGCGCCAAGCACCAGCTGCTGGCCCATCCACGCCACCCGTACAGTGCCGGGCTGCTGGCCTGCCACCCCGCGGCGCAACGCCAGGTGCGGCTGATGAACACCATTGCCGGGCAACCGCCCCTGCTCGATGCCCTGCCCCCGGGCTGTCGCTTCGAGCCGCGCTGCGCCCAGGCCCTGCCGAGGTGCCGGGAGCAACTGCCGGAGCTGCGTGAGAGCGGCCCCGGCCACCGCCTGGCCTGCCACACCCCGCTGCTGGCCGCAGGCCTGTCATGACCACGCTGTTGCAGGTCAAGGACCTGCATGTGCAGTTTTCCGCCGCCGGCGGCGGCCTGTTCGGCCTGCGCCCACGCAAAGTCAACGCGGTCAACGGCGCCTCGCTGACCCTCGCCGCCGGCCAGACCCTCGGCCTGGTGGGCGAATCGGGCTGCGGCAAGAGCACCCTGGCCCGGGCCATCCTGCAACTGAACCCGGTCACCGCCGGGCAAGTGGTGTTCGACGGCATCGACATGACCCAGGGCCGCAAGGTCGATATCGCCCGCCTGCGCCGCGAGACTGCGATGATCTTCCAGGACCCGTACAGCGCGCTCAATCCAGGCCAGCGCATCGGCCAGATCCTCGCCGAAGTCCTGCAGGTGCAGCGCAAGGTGCCCGCCGAGCGGATCCCGGCGCGGGTCGTCGAACTGCTCGAGCTGGTCGGCCTGCACCCCGAGATGGCCGAACGCAAGCCCGGCTCGCTCAGCGGCGGCCAGTGCCAACGGGTCGGCATCGCCCGAGCCCTGGCCATCGAGCCGCGGCTGATCGTCGCCGACGAATGCGTCGCCGCCCTGGACGTGTCGATCCAGGGGCAGATCATCAACCTGCTGCTGACGCTGCGCGAACGCATGGGCCTGGCGCTGCTGTTCATCACCCACGACCTGGGCGTGGTGCGCCGGCTGTGCGACCGGGTGGCGGTGATGTACCTGGGGCAGATCGTCGAGGAAGGCCCGGTGGACGAGGTGTTCGACGCGCCCCATCACCCCTACACCGCCGCGCTGATCCAGTCGATCGCCGACATCGACCCGGCCCGCCGCCTGCCAGAACGCCCCCTGGCCGGCGAGCCACCGAGCCCGCTGCACCTGCCGTCGGGTTGCGCCTTCCACCCACGCTGCCCGCAGGCGCTGCCCACCTGCAGCGAAACCGCGCCGCCCAGCCACTCACAGGGTGCCCGGCGCCATGCCTGCATCCATCCGCGACCGCCGTACTGACACAACAACCATGACCATCAAACGGAGCTTGAGCATGAAACCCACAGCATTGAAGCTACTCACCGCCGCCGTCCTGGCCGCCAGCACCCTGGCCACCGGCACAACCCTGGCAGCCGGCGTGCTGACCATCGGCTGCCGTGAGGAGAGCACTACCTTCGACCCGATCAAGAGCGCACAGAACCGCGACAGCTGGGTCTTCGCCAACGTCTACGACGTGCTGATCCGGGTCGACAACAGCGGCACCCGGCTGGTCCCGGGGCTGGCCGAAAGCTGGAAGGTCTCCGACGACGGCCTGACCTACACCTTCAAGATCCGCGAAGCCAAGTTCTCCGATGGCTCGCCACTGAGCGCCAGCGATGCGGCGTTCTCCCTGCTGCGCATCCGCGACAACCCCGGCTCGCTGTGGGCCGACTCCTACAAGATCATCGACAAGGCCGACGCCCCGGACGACCGCACCCTGGTGGTGACCCTGAAGAGCAAGTCGGTGCCGTTCCTCTCGCAACTGGCCACCGCCAACGTCTCGATCCTGTCGAAAAAAGCCATGGACGCGATCGGCGAGGACGCCTACGCCCAGGAGCCGGTGACCTCCGGTGCCTTCAAGGTCAAGGAGTGGCTGCGCGGTGACCGGGTGATCCTGGAAAAGAACCCGCACTTCTGGGAGGCCGACAAGGTCAGCCTGGATGGCGTGGAGTGGATCTCCATCCCCGACGACAACACCCGCATGCTCAAGGTCCAGGCCGGCGAACTGGACTCGGCGATCTTCGTGCCCTTCTCCCGTGTCGATACCCTGCGCAAGGACCCGAGCCTGACCATTCACATCGACCCGTCGACCCGTGAGGACCACCTGCTGATCAACCACGAGAAGGGGTTGCTGGGGCAGGTCGAGGTGCGCGAGGCTATCGACCTGGCGATCGACAAGAAGGCCCTGGTGGACACCGTGACCTTCGGCCATGGCGACGTGGCCTATTCGTACATTCCCAAGGGCGCGCTCTATCACAACGCCAACAACCTACAACGCCCCTTCGACCCGGCCAAGGCCCGCGAGCTGCTGAAGAAGGCTGGCGCCGAGGGGCTCAAGGTCAACTATGTCGTCAACGCCGGCAACGAGGCCGACGAGCAGATCGCCGTGCTGGTGCAGAAGCAGTTGGCCGATGTCGGCATCACCGCCAACCTGCAGAAGGTCGACCCGACCCAGAGCTGGCAGATGCTGGTCGATGGCGATTACGACCTGTCGGTGATGTACTGGACCAACGACGTGCTGGACCCGGACCAGAAGACCACCTTCGTGCTCGGTCACGACACCAACATGAACTACATGACCCGCTACCACAACGACAAGGTCAAGGACCTGGTGGCCGCGGCCCGGGTGGAGATCGACCCGAGCAAACGCAAGCAGATTTACCAGGAACTACAGAAGCAGGCCAAACAGGATGTCCATTGGATCGATCTGTACTACAGCCCCTACATCAATATTTCGCGCAGCAATATCCAGAACTTCCTGCAAAACCCGCTGGGGCGCTTCACCCTGGAAGAGACAGTGAAACTGGAAGCAGGTGAAAAGACCGCGCAAAACTGAAGCCGCCAATGCTGGGGCTTGCAACCGTCACGGTGTTGGCTGTCCGCAAGGTCATCGGACCTGCTCAGGTGGTGGCCAGGGTGTTGGAGTGTGCTATTGCTCGGCACCTGCAGCCGCCCTGGTCAGCTCGTGTCGGTGATGATTGATCCAATCCAGTTTCGCTGTTGACGTGTGCCACGCTATAACCGGCCCTGGACAGACGACGACAGCACAGTAGTCGCCTATCCAGCGCGCTGGGCGCGTTCCGATTCATCCAGATGCTCTAGCAGCATCGCTATCGTCGTGTCCCGCAGCTTGATTGCCGCCGTCCAGTCCGGCCCTTGCGCCAACAGCGGCGAGCAGACGTTGACGTGAATTGCACCGTAACGCGGGAACCACTGACCGTCGCGCAGCACCCGGCGCGTGCCGCGGATTGCGACCGGCAGCAGCGGCACGCCGGTACGCGCGGCGAGCACGAAGGCACCCATATGGAACGTTCGCAAGCCTGGCTCGCGGGTGAAGGTTCCCTCGGGGAAGAACACCAGCGGCTGGCCAGCCTCTAGCGCCTCGGCCAGGTGCCCGGTGTCCGCGGCGCTGCGCTGCAGGTCGAAGCGTTCGACGAAGCGGGCACCGAGCTTGCGCAGGAACCGGCCGGCGATCCACTGTCCAGCCAGTTCGCGCTTGGCAACGAAGCTGAATCGCGGCGGCAGGGCCGCGCAGAGCATGACGCCGTCGAGGTAGCTGGTATGGTTTACCGCCAGCACGCTCGCCCCAGACTCAGGCAGGTGCTCCAGCCCTGTGACGCTGAACGGCACACCCGTCAACCACACGAACAGCCGTGCGGCCGCGCGGGTAAAGCTGCGGCACCAACGCTGGCGCGGCAGGAGCGCGACGCCCAGCCAGGTCAGTGGGGTGACCAACCAGAACAGCAGCCAGATGTAAGCGGCATATAGCGCCGCGCGGCTGCTCCGCCAACTGCGACGGAAATGCCCGCGTACGGCCTGCAGCACCAGGCGCAGCAGCTGGCGCCACACAGCGAGGTGTGGCCGGCCTACTTCACCGCGCTCATACAGTTCGCGACTGGCAGCACGGCGAATCTTGCCGCTGGAGGTTTTCAGTACGCTATGCGGCGGTGCCAGCACGATATCGTCGGGCGACACCCCGGTGAGGTCGACCACGATGCGGTTGACCTCCTGCTGCAGGCGTTGCCGCGCGGCAGCTTCCTTCTCGTAGCTTTCGGCCAACACCACCAGGCGCTCGGTGCCGGTGGCCGGGTCAGGACTGCCGAACACCGCAATGCAGCCTTTGCGCAGACCGGGCAAGTTGCCGACCGCCGCTTCGACATCGTAGGGGTAGATGTTGCGCCCGGCCCGAATGATCAGATCCTTGGCGCGGCCGGTCAGGTAGACCTCACCAGCGGCCATGTAGGCGAAGTCGAGCGAGTCGATCCAGCCATCGCGCAACACCCGGCGGGTCTCTTCGGGGTTACGGTAATAGCCTGCGGTGGTAGATGGCCCAGTGAATTGCAGGTGACCTTCGCTGCGCTCGGGGAGCTCGACCCCGCGACCATCGACGATACGAATCTGATGCCCCGGCAACGGCCGGCCGCTGGAGACAAAGCGCAGCGTTGCGCTGGCGTCCGCTTCGGCGGGCAGTGCAGTGCCACGGGTCTGGAACGCCTCTCGCTGCACCCGGTCGATCAGCGGCCCTCGGCCCAGGGGAGGAAAGGCTACGCCCAACGTGGCCTCGGCCAGCCCATAGACAGGCGTCAACGCAGTGGGCGCCAGGCCGTAGCGTACGAAGCGCTCGGTAAAGCGCTGCAAGGTATCCGGGCTGACCGGTTCGGCACCGTTGAAGGCCAGCCGCCAACTGCTCAGGTTCAGGCCCTCGAGGTCACTGTCAGCGAGTTTGTTCAGGCACAGTTCGTAGGCGAAATTGGGCGCCGCCGACAAGGTGCCGCGCAAGCTATCGATGGCCCTTAGCCAACGCTCCGGCCGTGCCAGGAAAGCCAGCGGTGACATCAGCACCAGGTTGTAGCCGTAATACAGGCTGCCCAGCCAGGCACCGATCAAGCCCATGTCGTGGTACATGGGCAGCCAGCTGACGAACACGTCCTGCGGGCCCACCTTCAGCGCCCTGCCCATGGCGCGCAGATTGGCCAGCAGATTGGCATGGCTGACCATCACGCCCTTGGGCTGGCCAGTGCTACCCGAGGTGTACTGCAGGAAGGCGATGTCATCCGGTTGCCGCAACGGTGTGACACACTCGCCCCCCTCGCCCGTCAACTCGGCCACGCTGGCGATACGGACCAGGCTCGGGACCTGCGGCCGGAGCAGGCGGGCGAGCAGCTTCGCTTGCGTCACGGTAATCAGCACTTTGGCCTCGGCGTTGTGCAGGATGCCGGCCTGGCGGCGCAGATGCTCCTCTATCTGCGACAGGCGCAGAGGCGGGTAGATGGGCACCGGCACCCCACCGGCCAACAGGATGCCGAGAAAACCCTGGAGAAAGTCGCGGCCTGTGGGCAGCATCAGGGCCACGGTCTGACCGGCCCGCAAGCCACTGCGTTGCAGCCCTGCGGCAACGGCCAGGGCGCCCTGGTGCAAGGCGCCATAGCTGATCGCTTCCTGCTGGTCACCTTCACCTAGCAGGCGTACGTGGAGATGCTGCGGCTGATGACGCACATGCCAGTCCAGTACCTCGATCAGGGTCCGCGCGGCGTCCGGCGTCTGCACCGTTGCTGTCAGGGCTTCGCTAGCGTCACTGGCGGGCAACGGACGGACGGCCTCGGCGCCATGACTGCTGTGCAGCACGCGCAGTACATCGGCGGGGGTGTCCGCCGAGGCGAACAGGTGTTCTGGCAAACGCACACCGAATTCGTGCTCGATACGTGACCACAGTTCGACTCGAGCCAGGCTGTCGACGCCCAGGTCCCGGTCCAGCACGCTGTGCAAGGTAACGTGCACCCCTTCTGCCGCTTGCGGGTGCAGCTCGACCACGGTGCGCTGGACAATTTCGAGCAATTTTTCCGCGCCCCCATCGTAATGGGGAACGGCGCGGGGGTCTGGAGGCGGACGAGACATCGGCGGCCCCTCATGACAGGAAACTCTGCGTGTAAATCCTTGCCAATTGCCATTATACGCTCGCAGGAAGGGTGGGCCAGGGCTAGGCTCAATACCAGTCGGTTAAGGACGTTGAGACGAACATTGCACCTGTGGCGAGGGCTTTACCCTCGCCACAGCCCTGTAGAGGGATCGCCATGCCAGCCAGCCTTGCCCCCGGAGTGACACGCCGAGAACTCTGGGCCTGGGCGATGTTTGATTTCGCCAACTCCGGCTACACGACGGTGGTGATCACCGCCGTGTTCAACGCCTACTTCGTCGCCGTGGTCGCCAAAGGCGAAGCCTGGGGTACGCTGGCCTGGACCAGCGCCATAGCCCTCTCTTACGCCCTGATCATCCTGAGCGCGCCGCTGGTTGGCGCCTATGCCGACGCCTTCGCCTGCAAGAAACGCCTGCTGCTGTTCAGTACCGTCGGTTGTGTCGTATTTACCGCTGGACTCGCGCTGGCAGGACCCGGGGAACTCGGTGTCGCGATCCTTTTCATCGTGCTATCCAACTTCTGCTTCGGCAGCGGCGAAAACCTGATCGCCGCCTTCCTGCCCGAACTCGCCCGTGTGGAGGCCTTGGGCAAGGTGTCCGGCTGGGGCTGGGGATTCGGCTATATCGGTGGCCTGTTCAGCCTGGGCGCCTGCCTGGCCTTCGTCAGCTGGGCCCAGGCACAGGGCCAGACTGCGGCGCAGTTCGTGCCGGTGTGCATGCTGATCACCGCGTCCTTGTTCGCCGTCGCCAGCCTGCCGACCTTCCTGTTCCTGCGCGAACGCAGCCAGCCGCAGCCCGTGTGCGGCGACATGCCTGTCGCGCAAGCGGTGCTGGCGCGCTTCGCGCAGACGCTACGCGAAGCCGGGCGCTATCGCGACCTGCTGCGCTTTCTTGCCTGCACGGTCTGCTACCAGGCCGGTATCTCGGCCGTGATCACCCTGGCTGCCATCTATGCCAATCAGGTCATGGGCTTCAGTACCCAAGACACGCTGCTGCTGATACTAGTGGTGAATATCACGGCCTCCATCGGTGCAGTGCTGTTCGGTTGGCTGCAGGACCGCCTCGGTCATCGTGCCACCCTGGCGCTGACCTTGCTGGGCTGGCTGGGCATGGTCGCTCTGGTCTGGGTCGCGCGCGGCCCCGGGCTGTTCTGGCTGGCCGCCAACCTTGCCGGTCTGTGCATGGGCGCCAGCCAATCGGCCGGACGGGCGATAGTCGGCCTGCTTGCGCCGCCGACACGGCTGGCGGAGTTCTTCGGCCTCTGGGGGCTGGCGGTCAAACTGTCGGCAATCCTCGGCCCGATGACTTACGGCCTGACCAGTTGGCTGTCCGCAGGCGATCACCGCCTGGCGATGCTGATTACTGGCAGCTATTTCGTCGTCGGTCTGCTGATCCTGGCGGGAGTCGACCTGAAGCGCGGGCGACAGGTCGCTGTCAGCCGTACCGAACGTCTCGACACGTGAGCGTGTGATGGAGAACTCATTGCGTATAAAGAACCAACTCGCTCCTGAATGTCGGCTCGGTTGTTGCTTCGACACTTTTCAATAAGCATCATCGGGGTTCGACAAGGAGACGTCCCCATGACCAAACCAGTGCTTCATCTCATGTCAGGCAAGATTGCTTCCGGCAAATCAACGCTGGCCAAAAGCTTGGCAGCCGAACGATCCGCAATCCTGCTGAGTGAGGATCATTGGCTCTCACGGCTTTACCCTGATCAGATCAAGTCAGTGACCGATTATGTGCGCCTTGCACGCCAGATGCGGGAAGTACTGGGCCCGCTCGTCATCGATGTCCTGAAGGCTGGCGTGACTGTGGTTTTGGATTTTCCCGCTAATACTCCTCAAGATCGACAATGGTTGCGTGACTTGGCTGATGCAGCCGAGGTTTCTCATTGTGTCCATTACATCGAGGTGGACGATGACACCTGTCGAGACAGGTTGCATCTTCGCAACAACCGCGCCGAACATGAGTTTGCGGCGACTGACGCGGAGTTCGATCTGATCACTAGCTACTTTCGCGCCCCGGATGAGGGTGAGGGGCTCCAGATTGAAGTTCATCGTCTTTGACGGGCAGTAACATCGTGAGGCTGGGTTATCTGAAATGCCCGTTTTTGGGGCAGCTTTGGATCGAAAGCATCACTCGCAAACGACAGCTAACGACCCAAAGCGGTCAAGCAACCTGTGTACCTTAATCGCTGCCGGAGGCTGCGCTGGCCAACAAATGCGCCGAAGATTTCTGGCGTAGTTGATCTCCAAATGATTCCTGACATTTGCCGGAAGCCTCACTTATTCAGCTTGCTGAAACGTTTCTGTAAGTCTATAAAAAGGCACAACTCCAAGAAAGGCTGCTGCCATGTCCCCCCTCAAACTCTTCGTTGCTCTCAGCGCCCTGTCCGCGGCCTCCCACGCCATGGCCTGGGATTACGTCCTGCTCGACACCGACAAAGCCGCCCAGCACTGGCAGATCACTAGCCAGCTACTTGGCGTAAAAACCGATAAGCCCTTCAGCGTTACCCTGCGCACCTTGCACGGAGGTCGGCAGGAGGGTGTCAGCATTGTCGACATCGATAACGGTACGATGAAACTTTCGGTAGTGCCGACTCGCGGAATGAACGTCTTGCAGGCCTCGGTCGGTAATGTGCGCATGGGCTGGGATTCGCCGGTCAAGGAAGTGGTCAACCCGTCCTTCATCGAACTCAATGGGCGCAATGGTCTAGGCTGGCTGGAAGGTTTCAACGAGCTGGTCGCCCGCTGCGGTTACGAATGGGTCGGCCACCCCGGCGTCGACAACGGCGAACTGCTGACCCTGCACGGCCGGGCCGCCAACATTCCTGCGAACAAAGTCACCCTGCACATCGATGAGAAACCACCGTACGCCATCACCTTGCGTGGCGAACTGAAAGAGCAGGTATTCAAGAAGGTCGACTTCTCCGTCGCTACCGAAGTGGTCACCGAACCCGGCAGCGTGGGGTTCACCCTCAACGACACCCTAACCAACAACGGCGACTATCCGAAGGAATACCAGGCGCTGTATCACAGCAACTTCAGCACCCCGTTCCTGGAACAGGACGCTCGTTTCGCCGCGCCGGTAAAACAGGTGTCGCCGTTCAACGACAAGGCCAGGGGCGATCTGCCCGACTGGCAAGTCTACCGCGCACCCACCAAGGACTATGACGAAACGGTGTATAACGTGGTGCCGTATGCCGATGCCAAGGGCGATACGTTGGCCGTGTTGTATAACAAGGCAGGCAGCCTGGGCGTTTCAGTCGGTTTCAATACTCGGACACTGCCCGTGTTTTCCCTGTGGAAAAATACCGATACCCAAGGCCAGGGCTATGTCACAGGGCTGGAGCCAGGAACGAGTTTTTCCTACAACCGCCGTTACCAGCGGCCACTGAACCTGGTGCCGACAATCGGGCCGAAGGAACACAGGCAGTTCCACATCAGCTACAGCTTATTGACGGATAAGGCGGCTGTGGACAAGGCCTTGAAACAGGTGGGCGAGATCCAGGGTGGGCGCGAAACCGAGGTGCGGCAGACGCCGCTGGTTGATCTGACCAAGGGGTAACGCCGGCCAGATGGGTCAATAGCAGCCGTTCGCGACAGACGGCTCTCGACCCATAGCTGACAGCGTCGACCGGTTGAATCCACTGCCAGAAGCGGACAAAGCCGTGGCAAATGGATGGCATGGGCCTGCTATGCTAAGTCCTCGCAAGTTATTGTGCTTGCCGTCACCAATAAGCATGTCAGTAATCAGGATTGTCACATGCATCACATCATCGGTTTATATACCTCGAAAAAAACAGAGCAATTGTGGCAGCTAGACCCTCAAGACCAAATTGTTTTCAGATCTGATTGCTTTCATTCGTCTGGTTATTTTTACCTGATAGCACCTGCTTTTGAACGATATGCTCAAAGAGATGCAGGGATGAGCATTACGTCAATAAACGTAAAATTCTGCCTCAGAAGTGACGATCTAAATAACGCTTTGGAAATTCTGAACAACTTCGAAATGCAGCTGTATCGGCGTCCCACAAGCTGGCGGGAATATCTAGGTGAAGTTCAGTATCCCAGGCAACCACGGCGGCCGATTCAACCGCTGTTATTCAGGGGGCGGCTATCTCGGCTTATCCACAAGCTGCGAACGTTAGTGGTTAAAGCTCAAGCCCTGGATGCGGGCCTTGTGTACGGGAATGGGGTCTGTTACCGCTCTCTGCGCGGTATAAAATTGCCGCCTGGTACTGTTGTGTATTCTTAGAACCTGGTTAACGGTACAAACCATTTTTTTCGCTCGGGACGGGATAGAACTCGCCCCTCAATCAAACCAGAATATTGGCTACGGAAAATTGACATGGAAAAGCTAAGTAATGACTTCAGCGGGGCACTCCGAACGTTTGCGTACTTCATGGCAAGTGGTACCCACTACATGCTAAAAAACGTGGAGTACCTGGATATTTATGGGTCAGAGCCAAGTGCAATTGAGATGGTGTTCGCGATATTTGCGAACGTGATAGAGATGGACAATGAAGGCAATGTACTCAATTTCACCCACGCCCAAAGGAGAGCGACTGACTACCTAAGATCCTACTGCGACCCATCTTTCAAAGTGACGCCACCTTTTGAAGACTGGGAAACCGAACTTTATGGGCCGCCCTCACTCGGACGCTAAGAACGGGTTAAGTCTATTGCGATAAAAACACCTATTGGAAATTTCTCACTTTTTACTGAACGACCGCATTTGGCCGTTTACTGCCCTTCGCAACAGGCAGCAAACGACCCTTAACGACCCGTCGCAGCGTCTATAAAACCGGGTCTACTGAAGTCCGTGACGGTACCAGCGCTATTCGTCCACGCTGACGCCCGATCCCCCTAATTCGCTAGGGACATCCCTCAGTTTGGGCAACCCGTCTTTGATCCGCAGCCTGGTCTCCTGATAGTGGACGTGAACGCCTGGCGAATACGCGAAATCCGGGATGACTGCGGCATACACGTCGATGAGCCCCATCCCCGGGTGTTCGGTGAAAATATGCCCGCCGCAACGCTTGCACCATTTGCGAGAACTCTGCGGTGTCTTGTTGTAGGTGCCAATGTTGTCAGCCCCCCGCGTTACTTGCACCGCCTCGGGTTTCCACAGCGTGAAGGCATTGACCGGCGCTGCTGACCAATGTCGGCACGACTCGCAATGGCAATAGCCCATTGCCGCTGGCTCACCGCTGACGGTGAACTCGACTGCGCCGCAAAAACAACTGCCCTTGTAAGACTTTTGAATGCTCATGACATGACTCCTTGATCAGTTGTTACACACATCGCTGAGGTTGGAATGGACCGCCAGGGGGGCGGTTGGCTTCATCCGTCGATGAAGCGCACCGCTGTCGCCGGCGCGCGGCGCACCTGCAATTGGAAAATGTCAGGGCGCGCATAGTGACCGGTGACGTCAAGCGTCCGCCGCGCTGGCGCCACGAGTGACACGTCGATGTCTGCATACAGAATGCCTGCCTCTCGGTGTAATGGACCGGCTGTGATCCGGCCTTGCGGGTTGACCACCACCGAGTCGCCGTCGTTGATCCACTCTTGCGGATCGGGAAACAGTTGCATGCGCGCCGGAAAGTCATCAGGAATGTCACTGCCGCGCAACGCGGTGCCACTGCCGAGCACCCAGCATCGACCTTCGAGTGCAATGTGACGCATCGTGCTGATCCAGCCCTCGCCGGCGTCGTACGTGGGCGCGACGTAGATTTCCACGCCTTGGGCATACAATGTATAGCGCGCCAAGGGCATGTAGTTTTCCCAGCAGATGAGCGTACCAATGCGCCCGACGGGTGTATCGACCGTACGCAACCCGGACGCATCACCGAAACCATGGACCATGCGCTCGGGGTTCGTGGGCATCAGCTTGCGATGCCGGTTGAGCACTTCGCCGTTCGCACCGATAACGACTACGCTGTTGAAGAGCGTGCCGCCGCCATTACGCCGCTCGCATTCATTGATGCCGCATACGATGGTCACGGCATGGGCGCTGGCGGCCTCGCACAATTCGTTCAGGTCACCGTTGGCGATATCAACGGCGTTGGCCAGCAGACGCGTGTGCAACTGCCCCATCAAGGCCCCGTCCTTTCCCGCCGCCAGCCGCCAGATCCACGACGGGTAACCTGGAATGAACGATTCGGGTAAAACAATCAACGCGGCTCCGGCCGCCGCAGCCTCAGCAACTGATTGCACGGCTCGAGCGATCGTCGCGCTGCGATCGAGCAGCACGGGCGGCCGCTGAATGATGGCTATCATGGTCATGGCGTTCTCCTCGGGCGGTGGCTTTCGCAGGTTTCAGCGTGCACCTGGTGAAGTCGCGAGGCTAGTTCAGAATCTGAAGCGTTGTAGTTGCGGAGTACAGGCGATGGACGAAAGCTACGGTCAGTTCTGCACGGTCGCGCGCGGCGCTGAAGCACTGTGCGAGCGCTGGACGCCTTTGGTCGTGCGCGAGCTGCTATGCGGCAGCAAGCGCTTCAATGAACTGCACCGCGGCGTACCACGGATGTCCACCAGCTTGCTGGCACAGCGGCTGCGCCACTTGGAAGATATCGGTGTCGTACATCGCACAGCCACAGGCAAAGTCTGGGAGTACAGCCTGACCGAGGCAGGCGAGGCATTGCGCCCCATCATAATGGCGCTAGGCCATTGGGGCGCCCGTTGGATAGGTAGTCGTCTTCGCGATGACGAGCTCGACGCGGGCCTGCTCATGTGGGACGTGCGCCGGTTCGCGCGCATCGAGATGTTCCCGTCCCGACCGGTGGTCATTCACTTCAGGTTCCGCGACGCGCGGTCCGGCGAGCAAGCGTGGTGGCTGGTGGTCGAACAGGGTGTGGCAGATCTGTGCCGCGACGACCCCGGACGCGAACTCACGCTCGTCGTGGACTCTAGCGTGCGTGCATTGACCGAGGTGTGGACTGGCGACCGTACACCAAGGGAGGTTCTTCAGTCGCAAGAGCTGCGTGTGGACGGCGCTGTGCAGGATGCGCAAAACTTGTGGCGCTGGCTTGGCACAAGTGCGTTCGCCGGTACTCGGAGCGCTGCAATCCAGCCTTTGCAATAGCCATCGAGGAACGTACGCGTTCGACCGTCCGCTTTGAGCTGTGGATTCAACCGGTGAATGCAACACACTGGGGGCAGGTCTACCCTGCTCTCTCAGGCCGAACGCTTTGCGCTCAAAATACCCGACAAACATTGTTGCCCACTGCCTATAATTGATCAGCACCGGGGCACACCCGGGTACAGCTCTCTTCGGCGGTCCGGACAACCTTTGATATGAACAGCACCGCTTTCACCACCTGCCTGCTCGCCCTCTGCCTGGCGCTGCTGCCCGGCTGCTCGAGCAAACCCAAAGCCTCCTACCAGGCCGCCAACGCAGGGTCCAACTGCCACGCCAAAGCCGTGCCCAGCGCGGGTGAAGGCGGGCTGGCCTGGGGCGCGACCTTGCAGATCGCCCGGCAAAAATCCATAAACAACTGCATGCGCTATGCCGGGCGCTCGGGCGGCCTGCCGGCGACCTGCAAGGTGGTGCTGGCCGAGTGCAAGCGCTAGCCGAACCCAGCCTATGAGCAAAGCGCTATATTAATTTTTATATAGCGTTGTCAATTTCCACGCCTGCCTCTAGTATCTGCGGCGTTCTGCCGATGCGCGTGCCTGCTTGACCGATACGACCTGACTGCCCCGGGGAGGGAGCCGTCGGCCGTTTTGCGCCATGCGCTATATAACAAAATATATAACGATACCGATAAAGGAGCGCCATGAAGCCGTTCGCCCCGCCTACCCTGCTGCTCGCCCTGGCTGCCATCAGTGCCCAGGCCGCCCTGGCAGAGCAGAAAAAAACCTTCAGTCTCGGCGAAATCCAGATTGGCGCCCCGCAGGATGATGCCCTGGCAACCGGCAGCAGCGTCGTCGAGCTCCAAGACATGCGCCTGCACGACCGTGAAACCGTCGACCGCGCCCTGGCCCTGGCGCCCGGGGTGAACCTCGCCTACATGGGCGGGCGCGCCGAGCAGGTGGTGTACGTGCGTGGTTTTGACCGTCTGCAGGTACCGGTCTATATCGACGGCATCCCCACCTACGTACCCTACGACGGCAATATCGACCTGGGCCGCTTCACCACCTACGACCTGTCGCGCATCGAGGTGGCCAAGGGCTTTGCCTCATTGCTGTACGGCCCAAACACCCTGGGCGGTGCGATCAACCTGATTACCCGGCGGCCCACCGAGGCCTTCGAAGGTGAAGTGGGCGGCGGCCTGGAGCTGACCGACCACGGCAACGTCAACGCCTACCGCAGCTATGCCAACCTCGGCTCCAACCAGGGTGCCTGGTGGATGCAGGGCGGCGTGTCCTATGTTGACTATGACTACACGATGCTGCCGGACGACTTCGAGCCGAGCAACAATCAGCAAGGCAACGGCCGCCGCGAAAACAGCAACAAGCGTGACGGCAAGTCCAGCTTCAAACTCGGTTTTACCCCCAACGACACCGACGAGTACGTGCTCGGCTATGTCCAGCAGCAAGGCCGCAAGGGCCAGCCGCCCTACGCCGGCGACCTGCCTGCAAGCGGCCAACGCAAGCGCTGGTGGGAGTGGCCGCAATGGGACAAGACCAGCCTGTTCCTGGCCACCAACACCCGCTTCGGCGAGCACGGCCTGAAAACCCGGGTGTACCGCGACACCTTCAAGAACTCGCTGGAAAGCTTCGTCTACAACAACGGCAACCCTGGCGCGATGCAGCCTGGTTTTCCGAGCAAGTACGACGATGAGTCCACCGGCTTCTCGGTCGAAGGCGACCTGGCCCTGAGCCAAAGCAATCGCCTGGGCATCGCCTATCACTTCAAGGAAGACCTGCACCGCTCCCACGATGGCAGCGACCCGCAAACGCACTTTCGCGACCAGACCCAGTCCATCGCCCTGGAAGACACCCTGCGCCTGAACGAGATTTTCAGCGTGGTCGGCGGCGTCTCGTACAACTACCGCAAAAGCCTGGAGGCCGAGAACTTCGGCACCAACGCCGCGTCGCCGAGGGTCAAGACCCTGTATGACGAACCCACCGGCAGCGATGATGCGCTCAACAGCCAGTTGGGCCTGTTCATGAACACCGGCCCGCTGCTGAACATCGATCACAACGGCCAGGTGCGCCTGACCGTGGCGCGCAAGAGCCGCTTTGCGACCATCAAGGATCGCTACTCGACGCGCTTTGGCACGGTCATCCCCAGCCCCGACCTGAAATCCGAACGCGCCACCCATTACGAGCTGGGCTACAGCGGTGCGCTGGCGGCGCACTGGGCCCTGGATGCGGCGCTGTTCGTCAGTAACATCGAAGATTCCATCCAGCAGGTCACCGTCGCCCCGGTAGCCGGTTGCGCAGCACCGTGCGGGCAATACCAGAACATCGCCAAGGCGCGTAACCAGGGCGTTGAACTGGGCCTGCGCGGTGACCTGGGCAACTGGGAATTGAACACCAGCTACACCTACCTCGATCGCGAAAACCGCAGCAACCCCGAGTTGCGCCCGATCGACACACCGCGCCACAACCTGTTCGCCTCGGCCAGCCTGAACCTCGATGCCTGGCGCCACACCGCCGGCGTCGAAGCCGCGTCGCGGCGCTACAACCTGTCTGATGGCAGCCAGATGAGCGGCGGTTACGCGGTGTACAACCTCAAGAGCGGCTACCGCTTCAGCAATGACCTGCGCATCGAGGCGGGCGTGCGCAACCTGTTCGACCGTCTTTATGCATACAGCGAGGGGTATCCGGAAATTGGCCGCAACTACTTCGTACAGTTCAATGTGCCGCTGTAAGGCGTGGCTGCTGGCGCTGGTGCTGGGCTCGGCCAGCACACAAGCCGCAGCGCCGCAGCCGGTGGTGGTGTTGACCAGCTACCCCGAGGAGATGATGACGCGCTTCGAAGAGGCCTTCGAGCGCGCCAACCCCGGCTATCGCCTGCAGATCCTCTGGCGCCAGGGCTTCGATGCCCTGCCCTATTTGCGTCAAGCGGATCAAGGCGGTGTCGATGTGTACTGGGCGCCGTCACCGGGCAACTTCAGCCGATTGGCCAAGGATGCTGGCTGGCAGCCGCTGGGTGTCGACCTGCAAGGTTTGCCGCCACGCCTGGGTGGCATCGCCCTGCGCGATCGCGATGCGTGCTACCAGGCCACGGAACTCGCCGGTTACGGCTTTGCCATCAACCCGGGCGAATTGCACTCGCTGGGCCTGCGCGCCCCACGGGACTGGCCGGACCTGCTCGATGCCCGCCTGCGCGGGCGCATCGCCCTGCCCGACCCGGCCCAGGTCGGCTTTGCCCCGGTGCTGCTGGACATCGTTCTGCAGGCCTACGGCTGGGATAAGGGCTGGGCACTGTGGAGCGAGCTCGCCGGGCAATCGCGGCTGGTCAGCCGCGGCGGCACCCTGGTCAGTGACGAGGTGGCCAGCGGGCGCTCGGTGGTGGGGGTGTCGATCGACTTCTTCGTTGCCTCGGCGGTCAGCAACGGCCAGCCGGTCGAGTTCGTCTATCCCACCCATGGCGGCCTCAACCCGGCGCATATCGCCATCACCCGGACCGCCAAGCAGGTCGAGGGCGCCAGGGCCTTCGTGCGCTTTGTGTTGTCGCCCGAGGGGCAAACCCTGCTGGCCGATCCGGACATTCGCAAACTGCCGGTGCGCCCCGGCGTCTATGCGCAACTGCCGGCGGATTATCACGACCCCTTTGCCGCTGCACGCCAAGGTAGCTATGCCTACGCGAACGACAGTTCGCGCGAACGCCTGGCGCTGATCACCTCACTGTTTGAGCAATGGCTCGGCCAGCCCCATGAGCAACTCAGCGCCTTGTGGGCGCGGGTGCATGCCGGTGAAGCCCAGGGCCGTGACCTGACCGCCGTGCGCGAGTTCCTCAGCGTGCCGCCCATCGACGAGGATCAAGCCACCTCAGCCACGCTGCTGGCGCTGTTTGGCCAACGCCAGGATCACGGCATGCTGCGCCAGCCGGTCAGCGATCAGGATGCGCTGGGCCGTGAGGAAATCGCCTGGCAGTTCCATAGCGCCAGGCAACAGGCGCAAGCCGAGCGCCTGCTTGCGGCCATGGGCCTGTGAAGCGCTGCGGTCTCTGGCTGCTGTTTGGCGCGCTGCTGAGCCTGAACGCAAGCGCCGAGCCTGCCGCCATCACCCGTGAGGCCTTCGCCCAACCCTTGCCAGGCCTGGATGACCCGCAGCAACGGGAGCGTTTCTTCCACGGCCGCAGCCTGTTCCGCCAGGCCTGGGTGATCACCCCCTCGCGGGACGAAGCGGTCGATGGCCTGGGGCCGTTGTACAACCGCATCAGTTGCATTGCCTGCCACCCGAAAAATGGTCGCGGGCAGGCACCTGCCAGCGAACACGAACCGCTGCGCACGCTGCTGGTCCGCCTCTCGCTGCCCGGGCGCGACGTCCATGGCGGGCCACTGCCGCATCCGGCCTATGGCGATCAGCTCAACGAGTCGGGGATTCCCGGTGTGGCCGGTGAAGGCCGGGCGCATGTCCGCTGGCAAGAGCAGTTTGTGACCCTGGCGGATGCTGAGCGCATCGGCCTGCGTTCGCCACGGCTGAGCTTCAGCGAGCTGAGCTATGGTCCGTTGGATAACGTGTACACCTCGATGCGGGTCGGCTCACCGGTGTTCGGCCTGGGCCTGCTCGAAGCCATCGAGGCCAGCACCCTGCGAGCGCTGGCCGACGCCCCCAAGCCTGATGGCGTGAAGGGCCGCGTCAACCAGGTGTGGAGCGTCGAGCGCCAACGCCTTGAGCCCGGGCGCTTCGGCCTCAAATCCAACCAGCCGGACCTGCGTCAGCAGATTGCCAGCGCCCTGCACGGTGATCTGGGGATTACCTCGGCGCTGTACCCTGAACAGAACTGCACGGCGTTGCAACAGGACTGTCGCCAGGCGGTCAGTGGCGGTGAGCCGGAGCTCGATGCCGTGCAACTGGGCGACCTGCACTTCTACCTGGCGCATCTGGCGCCACCGCCGCGGCGAGGCCTGGACAATCCCGAGGTGCAGCGTGGCGAGCGGCTGTTCAATGAAGCGGGATGCACCCAGTGCCACCGCCCGCACCTGAGCACAGGGCAGCATCCGCTGTACCCGCTGTTGTCAGCGCGCCAGATCGAGCCCTACAGCGACCTGTTGCTGCATGACATGGGCCCGGGCCTGGCCGATGGCCGTGACGATTACCTGGCCACCGGCCGCGAGTGGCGTACCCCGCCGCTGTGGGGGCTGGGGCTGATCGAGCGGATCAACCCTGGCGCCGGCTACCTGCATGACGGCCGCGCGCGTACGCTTGAGGAGGCGGTGTTGTGGCATGGCGGTGAAGGGGCTGTGGCGCGGGAGCGGTTCAAGGCGCTGCTGGCTGAGGATCGCCGGGCGTTGCGAGCGTTTTTGCGGTCGCTGTAATTTCAATCGCGGGTCAAGCCCGCTCCCACAGGATTGATGCAGGCCTGTAGGAGCGGGCTTGACCCGCGATGAGGCCAGATGCCCTCATATCATTCCCAATGATAATAACCTTCGCCCCATTCGATTCGTCGTTAATAGTTCCAGATCGCAGAATCCGCCCACTATCAATAAATTGGCGGACTCCCCATGGAACAGTCACTCAAACCTTTGCGTTACCCCCTTGCTCTATTGGCTGTAGTGGTGATGAGTGCCTGCGGTCGCACCCCGGAGGCCGTGCAGGCACCGGCAGCGACCAAGGTCAGCGTGGCCAAGGTTCTGGAACAACCGATCAACGAATGGGACGAGTTCACCGGCCGCCTGGAAGCGCCGGAAACCGTCGAGGTGCGCCCGCGCGTCTCCGGGCAGATCGACCAGGTGGCCTTCACCGAAGGCGCCCAGGTGAAAAAAGGCGATCTGTTGTTCCAGATCGACCCACGTCCGTTCCAGGCTGAGGTCCGCCGCCTCGAAGCCCAACTGCAACAAGCCCGCGCCACCGCCATCCGCAGTGAAAACGAAGCCCAACGTGGCGAGCGCCTGCGCAGCAGCAACGCGATTTCCGCCGAGCTTGCCGAATCGCGCACCAGCGCCGCCGCCGAAGCCCGCGCCGGAGTCGCCGCAATCCAGGCCCAGCTTGACCTGGCCCGCCTGAACCTGAGCTTTACCCGCGTGACCGCGCCGATCAGCGGCCGGGTCAGTCGTGCCCAGTTCACTGCCGGCAACATCGTCACTGCCGACGTGACGCCGCTGACCAGCGTGGTCTCCACCGACAAGGTCTACGCCTACTTCGACGCCGACGAGCGCGTGTACCTCAAGTACACCCAGCTGGCGCGCGATGGCCAGCGCGGCCAGAGCACCCCGGTGTACCTGGGCCTGTCCAACGAAAGCGGCAACCCGCATCTGGGGCAGATGAACTTCGTCGACAACCAGGTCAACCCCAAGACCGGCACCATCCGTGGCCGCGCGGTGTTCGACAACACGGATGGCCAGTTCACCCCGGGCCTGTATGCGCGCCTGAAGCTGGTCGGCAGCGCCACCTACTCGGCGGTGCTGATCAACGATGAAGCGGTGGGCACCGACCTTGGCAAGAAGTTCGTGCTGGTCATGGACAAGGACAACAAGGCCGCCTACCGCGCCGTGGAGCTGGGGCCGAAGCTCGAAGGCCTGCGCATTGTGCGCAACGGCCTGAGCAAGGATGACCGCATCGTGGTCAAGGGCCTGCAACGGGTACGCCCGGGCTCGCCGGTCGACCCGCAGGACACGCCAATGGCCAGTGACGCAACCATCGCCGCCCTCGCCCAACAACGTCAGGCACTCGAAGCCAGCACCCAGGGCAAGGTCGTGGTCAACCCCAGCGTAAAACTTGCCAGTGCCTCGGCACCGCGCGGTTAAGGGATCAGTCCGATGAATTTTTCCAAGTTTTTTATTACCCGGCCGATTTTCGCCGCGGTGCTGTCGCTGCTGATCCTGATCGCCGGCAGCATCTCGCTGTTCCAGCTGCCGATCAGCGAATACCCGGAAGTGGTGCCGCCCACCGTGGTGGTGCGCGCCAACTTCCCCGGCGCCAACCCCAAAGTGATCGGCGAGACCGTCGCCGCGCCGCTTGAGCAGGCGATTACCGGGGTGGAGAACATGCTCTACATGTCCTCGCAGTCCACCGCCGACGGCAAGCTGACCCTGACCATCACCTTTGCCCTGGGCACTGACCTGGACAACGCCCAGGTGCAGGTGCAGAACCGCGTGACCCGCACCCAGCCCAAGCTGCCCGAGGAAGTGACGCGCATCGGTATCACCGTCGACAAGGCCTCGCCCGACCTGACCATGGTCGTGCACCTGACCTCGCCGGACAACCGTTACGACATGCTCTACCTGTCCAACTACGCCATCCTTAACATCAAGGACGAACTGGCCCGCCTGGGCGGTGTCGGTGACGTGCAACTGTTCGGCATGGGCGACTACTCGCTGCGGGTCTGGCTCGACCCGAACAAGACCGCCTCGCGCAACCTGACCGCCAGCGACGTGGTTGCGGCCATTCGCGAGCAGAACCGCCAGGTGGCTGCCGGCCAACTGGGTGCGCCGCCTGCGCCAGGGGCCACCAGCTTCCAGCTGTCGGTCAACACCCAGGGCCGCCTGGTCAGTGAGGAAGAGTTCGAGAACATCATCATTCGCTCGGGTGCCGATGGCGAAATCACTCGCCTGAAAGACATTGCCCGGGTCGAGCTCGGCTCCAGCCAGTACGCCCTGCGTTCGCTGCTGAACAACCAGCCGGCGGTGGCCATCCCGATCTTCCAGCGTCCTGGCTCCAACGCCATCGAGATCTCCGACGAGGTCCGGGGGAAAATGGCCGAGCTGAAGAAGGACTTCCCCGAAGGCATGGACTACAGCATCGTCTATGACCCGACGGTGTTCGTCCGCGGCTCGATCGAAGCGGTGGTGCATACCCTGTTCGAGGCGCTGATCCTGGTGGTGCTGGTGGTCATCCTGTTCCTGCAGACCTGGCGCGCCTCGATCATCCCGTTGGTGGCCGTGCCGGTATCCTTGATCGGTACCTTCGCGGTCATGCACCTGTTCGGCTTCTCGCTCAACGCCCTGTCGCTGTTCGGCCTGGTACTGGCCATCGGGATCGTGGTCGACGACGCCATCGTTGTGGTGGAGAACGTCGAACGTAACATCGGCCTGGGCCTCAAGCCCCTGGAAGCCACGCAAAAGGCCATGAGCGAAGTGACCGGGCCGATCATCGCCACGGCGCTGGTGCTGTGCGCGGTGTTCGTGCCGGCAGCGTTCATTTCCGGCCTTACCGGGCAGTTCTACAAGCAGTTCGCCCTGACCATCGCCATTTCGACGGTGATCTCGGCCTTCAACTCCCTGACCCTGTCGCCGGCCCTGGCCGCGGTACTGCTCAAGGAGCATCACGCACCGAAGGACCGCTTCTCGAAAGTACTCGAACGCCTGCTCGGTGGCTGGCTGTTCGGCCCGTTCAACCGCTTCTTCGACCGTGCCAGCCATGGCTACGTCGGCGCGGTCGGCCGGGTCATCCGCAGCAGCGGCATCGCCCTGTTCGTCTATGGCGGCCTGATCATCATGACCTGGCTGGGCTTCTCCTCGACGCCGACCGGTTTCGTCCCGGCGCAAGACAAGCAGTACCTGGTGGCCTTCGCGCAACTGCCGGATGCCGCCAGCCTCGACCGCACGGAAGCGGTGATCAAGAAGATGAGCGAGATCGCCCTCAAGCAACCCGGCGTAGCCGACTCGGTGGCCTTCCCGGGCCTGTCGATCAACGGCTTCACCAACAGCCCGAACAGCGGCATCGTGTTCACCCCGCTCAAGCCGTTCGATGAGCGCAAGGACCCGAGCCAGTCGGCCGCCGCGATTGCCGCCGCACTGAACGCGCAGTTCGCCGACATCGAAGACGCCTACATTGCGATCTTCCCGCCGCCGCCGGTACAGGGGCTGGGCACCATCGGTGGTTTCCGCCTGCAGATCGAAGACCGTGGCAACCTGGGTTATGAAGCGCTGTACAAGGAAACCCAGAACATCATCGCCAAGAGCCACAACGTGCCGGAACTGGCCGGGCTGTTCACCAGCTACCAGGTCAACGTGCCACAGGTCGATGCCGCCATCGACCGCGAGAAGGCCAAGACCCACGGTGTCGCCATCAGCGATATCTTCGACACCCTGCAGATCTACCTGGGTTCGTTGTACGCCAACGACTTCAACCGCTTTGGCCGCACCTACCAGGTCAACGTCCAGGCCGAGCAGCAGTTCCGCCTCGAAGCCGAGCAGATCGGCCAGCTCAAGGTGCGCAACAACCAGGGCGAGATGATCCCGCTGGCGACCTTCATCAAGGTCAGTGACACCTCGGGGCCGGACCGTGTCATGCACTACAACGGCTTCATCACCGCCGAGATCAATGGTGCCGCAGCGCCCGGCTACAGTTCCGGGCAAGCGGAAAAGGCCATCGAGAAGCTGCTCAAGGAAGAACTGCCCAACGGCATGACCTTCGAATGGACGGAGCTTACCTACCAGCAGATCCTCGCCGGTAACACCGCGCTGTTCGTCTTCCCGCTCTGCGTGCTGCTGGCCTTCCTGGTGCTGGCCGCCCAGTACGAAAGCTGGAGCCTGCCGCTGGCGGTGATCCTGATCGTGCCGATGACCCTGCTGTCGGCGATCACCGGGGTGATCCTGTCCGGTGGCGACAACAACATCTTCACCCAGATCGGCTTGATCGTACTGGTGGGGCTGGCGTGCAAGAACGCCATCCTGATCGTCGAGTTCGCCAAGGACAAACAGGCCGAAGGCCTCGACCCGCTGGCCGCGGTACTGGAAGCCTGCCGCCTGCGTCTGCGGCCGATCCTGATGACCTCGATCGCCTTCATCATGGGTGTGGTGCCGCTGGTGTTCTCTTCCGGTGCCGGTGCCGAAATGCGTCATGCCATGGGTGTGGCGGTGTTCTCCGGGATGATCGGGGTGACCTTCTTCGGTCTGCTGCTGACGCCGGTGTTCTTTGTCCTGATCCGCCGTTACGTGGAACGCAGCCAGGCCCGCAAAGCGGCGCGTGCGCTGAAGCTGGAGACTCATGCATGAACCGCAGTGTGAAACTCTTTATGCCCAGCCTGCTGGTCCTGGCCCTGGCCGCGTGTGCGGTGGGCCCGGACTACAAGGCCCCGGATACCGCAGCGGCGCAACTGAGCGCCGCCAACGAGCCGAGCGCCAAGGCTACATTCGACCGCAGCCGCTTCGAAAGCATCTGGTGGAAGCAGTTCGACGACCCGGTGCTGAACACGCTGGTCAGCCAGTCGCTGGACGGCAACCGTGAACTGCGCGTGGCCTTCGCCCGGCTGAAAGCGGCGCGGGCGATTCGCGACGATGTCAGCAACGACGCCCTGCCAACGGTGACCAGCCGCGCCAGCAGCGACCTGGGCAAGGGCCAGGTCCCCGGCCAGACCGAGGACCGGGTCAACAGCGAACGCTACGACCTGGGCCTGGACATGGCCTGGGAACTGGACCTGTTCGGCCGTATCCAGCGCCAGCTGGAAGCCAGCGAAGCCGAGCAGGATGCCGCCCAGGCCGACCTGCAGCAGTTGCAGGTCAGCCTGATCGCCGAGCTGGTCGACGCCTACGGCCAGCTACGCGGTGCACAGTTGCGCGAGAAGATCGCCCTGGCCAACCTCAAGACCCAGCAGGATTCGCGTGGCATTACCGAAACCCTGCGCGACGCCGGGGTCGGCAACGACCTTGACGTGGTGCGTGCCGATGCCCGCCTGGCGGCGGTCGAAGCCAGCGTGCCGCAACTGCAGGCCGAACAGGTGCGGGCGCGCAACCGCATCGCCACCCTGCTCGGCCAGCGCCCGGACACCCTGGCGGTGGACCTGTCACCGGCGCAACTGCCGGCCATTGCCAAAGCGCTGCCGGTGGGTGACCCGGGCGAGCTGCTCAAGCGCCGCCCGGATATCCGCAGCGCCGAACGCCAACTGGCCGCCGCCACCGCCAACATCGGCGTGGCCACGGCCGACCTGTTCCCACGGGTCAGCCTCAGCGGCTTCCTGGGCTTTACCGCCGGGCGCGGTTCGCAACTGGGCTCGTCAGCCGCCAAAGCCTGGGCCCTGGGCCCGAGCATTACCTGGGCGGCCTTTGACCTGGGCAGCGTGCGCGCCCGTTTGCGCGGCGCCAATGCCGATGCCGAGGGCGCGCTGGCCAACTATGAACAGCAGGTGCTGCTGGCCCTGGAAGAGTCGGAAAACGCCTTCAGCGACTACAGCAAACGTCAGCAACGCCTGCTGGCCCTGCTGCGCCAGAGCGAAGCCAGCCGCAAGGCGGCGGAGCTGGCTTCGATTCGCTACCGTGAAGGTACGGTCGATTACCTGGTGCTGCTCGACGCCGAACGCGAACGCCTGAGCGCCGAAGACGCCCAGGCCCAGGGTGAAGTCGACCTGTACCGCGGCATTGTCGCCATCTACAAGGCCCTCGGTGGTGGCTGGCAGGCCGAGAGCGTGGCGGCGGTGAACTGATTCAATAGCTCCTTTGGTTGGTTTCTGACCGGCCTTTTGCCCCGCTGGCTCACGCTGGCGGGGCTTTTTTGTGTCTGACGATTCCAGGGGCTGCTTTGCAGCCCATCGCTGGCAAGGCCAGCTCCCACAGGTGCTGCATACGCTGGACCTTGCCGGCGATGCAGTCAGCGCATAACCACGCTTTGCATTTGACGCCACCGGCCCTCGTGACCCAAGCTCAACCCTTTGCAGCCGCGACACGCTTCGGATTCACCATGTCGAAACAGCGCCAGTACACGTTCATCAGCCTGACCCTGCTCATCATCCTGGGCCTTGGTGGCTATTTCTGGCGTGACGACAGCCCGGCACCGGCACCGGCCCTCAAGCACAGCTACACCAAGGCGCTGACCATGGCCCATGACGGCCAGCCAGGCGCTGCACGGGTGCTTTACCAGCAACTGGGGCGCGCTGACCTGTCGCCTATCCGCCGCGCCAGCCTGTACGCCGAACTGCCCAACTACCCCTCGCCCCTGGCCCTGAAACTGGCCAGCCGCGACCTGCAGCACGACGATCCGCTGGTGCGCCGCGCCGCCATTGCCAGCATTCAGGCGATGCTGCCCGGCGCCCAGCGCAGCCTGGTACTCGGCCCCTTGCTCGACGATGACGAGCAAAGTGTGCGTTTCGCGGTGGTCGATGCCTTGCTCGGGCTGGGCCCGGATGACATTGGCCTGTACTTTGGCCCGCTGCAGGAGGTGCTGGAGCAGTATCAGCAGGTCTTGGCCCGGCGTGACGACGATGCCAGCGCGCAGTTGCACCTGGCTCAGCTGTACCTGCACGAAAACAGCTACCAGGAGGCCGCACAAGCACTGCAGCGCACCTTGCAACTGGCCCCGGACAATCTCGATGCACTGGCCGCCCAGGTCCAGTTGCTGGAGCGCCAGAATCAGACCGATGCCTCGCGCCAGGTGTTGGCCAAGGCCTTGCAACAACGCCCGGGTTCAGCCTTCCTGCAACATGAACTGGGCCGCTGGCTGCTGCGCCATGGCCAGGACGAGTACGCCCTGCTGGCCTTCGCCCGGGCCCTGGAGCTGGAACCGGAGAACAACGACTACCGCTACACCCTGGCCACCAGCCTGCACCAGCTGGAGCAGGTCGATGCCGCACAAAAGCAGCTGGAGACCATCCTTGCCCGGCAACCGGCCAATCGCAAGGCGCGGGTGCTGCTGATCGAGTACTGGAAAGAAACCGGCCAACTGCAGAATGTGCAGGTATTGCTGGCCCAGCTGGAACAGCAGAACCCGGACGACCCGCTGGTGCAACAAGGTCTTTGACCCGCTTCGACAACCGTCCGCCACCCCGGTTGAACCCCCCGGCAACCCCTGTGGTCCAGAGATAGTGCGAGGACAGCAGGCACCCACAGTGCTTGCCTGAGCGTTATCAACGGAGGCCACCCGTGGGCAATGCGTTAGCCAATGCCGAACGAGCACTGATTCCGGCACCGGTGCAGCTCAGCCAGCTGACCCGGCCTCTCTACCTTGGCAAGGGTCGTCGGCCATGAGCCGGATGGAATCAACCAGCCCTCTTGCTGCGGCGCCGGCAGTGCATCGGGTACGGGTGTTGACGGTCAACGCGCACAAGGGCTTCAGCCCGCTGAACCGCCATTACGTGTTGCCCGAGCTGCGTGAAGCGGTGCGCAGCGAGAACGCCGACCTGGTGTTCCTTCAGGAAGTGCTGGGCAGCCACCGCCAGCACGGCCTGCGCCACCGCAACTGGTCGCAGGTACCGCAGTACGAGTTTCTCGCCGACAGCCTCTGGCCGGTGTTCGCCTATGGCCGCAACGCCGTGTACCCGCAAGGCGAACACGGCAATGCCCTGCTGTCCAAGTTCCCGATCCTGCGCCACGACAATCTCGATGTCAGCGTCCACGGCACTGAGCAACGTGGCCTGCTGCATTCGGTCCTGGCGCTGCCGGCGGAGACCGAACTGCACACGGTGTGCGTGCATCTGGGCCTGGACGAACGCCAGCGCCAGCAACAGTTGCGCCTGCTCTGCGCGCTGCTGCACAGCCTGCCCGGCGATGCCCCGGTCATCGTTGCCGGCGACTTCAACGACTGGCGCCAGCGCGCCGATGGGGTGCTGCTCGAGTGCGGCCTGCGGGAAGTCTTCAGCCAGGCATATGGCCAGCCGGCGCGCAGCTTTCCGGCGCGCTGGCCGCTGCTGTGCCTGGACCGCATCTACCTGCGCAACGCCCGCGCGCATGCGCCCAAGGTCATGGCCCGCAAGCCCTGGACCCACCTTTCCGATCACCTGCCATTGGCAGTGGAGGTGCTCCTGTGAACAACCAATGGCGACCCGACAACCAGGTGCAGTTGCTGATCAACGGTGAAGACTATTTCGCCAGTGCCTTTGCCGCCATTGAACAGGCGCGCGTGGAAATCCTCCTGGAAACCTTCATCATCTTTGAAGACAAAGTCGGCAAGCAGCTGCAGCAACTGTTGATCGCTGCAGCCAAGCGCGGGGTCAAGGTCGAGATGCTGGTCGACGGTTACGGCACCGCCGACCTGAGCGTCGACTACCTGCGCGAACTCAGCGACGCCGGCGTTCACCTGCAGGCGTTCGACCCGAGCCCGAAACGCCTGGGCCTGCGCACCAACCTGTTTCGCCGCCTGCACCGCAAGATCCTGGTGGTCGACGGCGAGGTCGGCTTTGTCGGCGGCATCAATTATTGCGCCGATCACCTGGCCGACTTCGGACCGATGGCCAAACAGGACTACGCGGTACAGGTGCGCGGGCCGATCGTCGCCGACCTGCAGCGCGCTACCCTGCGCTTGCTGGAACAACACAGCGCGCTCAAACCGGGCAGCCGGCGCTGGTGGCAACGGCGGGTGCCGATCGCCCCGGACAGTGATCAGGCGAGCATGACCCTGTGCATCCGCGATAACCAGGATCATCCCAATGACATCGAGCAGCACTATCTGCGGGCGTTGAACGGTGCGCGCGAACGGATCACCATCGCCAATGCTTATTTCTTTCCCGGTTACCGGCTGCTACGGGCGATCCGCAATGCCGCCCGCCGCGGCGTGAGGGTCACCCTGGTGCTGCAGGGCGTGCCCGACATGCCCTGGGTGCGAATGTGCTCGCGCTTGCTGTACAACTACCTGATCAGCGACGGCGTGCGGATTTTCGAGTACTGCGAGCGGCCCTTGCACGGCAAGGTGGCGCTGGTGGACCGGCACTGGTCGACGGTCGGTTCCAGCAACCTCGACCCCCTGAGCCTGGCCTTGAACCTTGAGGCCAACCTGATCATCCGCGATGAGACCTTCAACACCCGCCTGCACGAGCACCTGCAGGAGCTCACCGCCCATCGCTGCAAAGCGGTCAGCCTGAAACGCGTGCTGCGCGGCTACTGGTGGCGGGCGCCGCTGATCTTCCTGACCTTTCACTTCATCCGCCATTTTCCGGCCCTGATTGGCTGGCTGCCGGCCCATGTACCACGGCTCAAACCGCTGTACGAAGGGCACGAACTACCGGGAAAACCGACATGAACAAGCACCGGAAGCGCTGGCGCCGTGCGCGGCAGGCACTGACCCTGGCGTTTTTCATCCTGGTGCCGGTGTTGCTGTTCAGCGTGCTGAAAAACCTCGACTGGCAGGAAGTGCACCAGGCCTTGGCCGCCTATCGCTGGAGCACGTTGGCGTTGGCCGCTGGCGTGACCCTGGGCAGCTTTGCCCTGTTCAGCAGCTTCGACCTGCTCGGGCGCCACTACACCGGGCACCACCTGCCGGCCCGTCAGGTGCTGCCGCTGGCGTTCGTGTGCTACGCCTTCAACCTCAACCTCAGCGCCTGGGTCGGTGGCATCGCCCTACGTTACCGCTTGTATACCCGCCTCGGCCTGAAGGTCTCGACCATTACCCGGGTGCTCAGCCTGGGGCTACTGACCAACTGGGTGGGGTACTGCGTGGTGGCGGGTAGCTTGTTTGTGTGCGGGCTGCCCAGATTGCCGGCCGGCATGGAGATCGGCAATACCGGCCTGCGCCTGATCGGCGCGCTGCTGTTGCTGGTGGCGGTGATCTATTGGCTTGCCTGCGGGTTCGCCACCCGTCGTACCTGGCGCTTGCGCCAGCATCAGATCAGCCTGCCGGGCATCCGCCTGGCCACGCTACAAATGCTGATGGGCGCCTGCAGCTGGTCGTTGATGGCGCTGGTGGTGTTCACCCTGCTGCCCAAAGGGGCAGACTATCCGACCCTTCTGGCGGTGCTGATGATCAGCAGCATTGCCGGGGTCATTACCCATATTCCGGCCGGGCTCGGTGTGCTTGAAACAGTGTTTCTCTCCCTGCTGCACGGGAGCTACGGCAAAGGTACGCTGCTTGCGGCATTGATTGGCTATCGGGCGATCTACTTTCTGCTGCCGCTGCTGATTGCCACACTGACGTACCTGGTGCTCGAGCACCTGGCCAGTCAGCGCAGCACCGGGGACAGGTCGCAAACCAGCGGCTGAACCGGTGCCAGCATCTCCTGCACCTGGTGGACCAGGTCTTGCAGGGAAAAAGGCTTGGTCATCAGCGCAGAACCAGGCTCAAGGACTTGCTGTTCGGTCACTTCCTGTGCTGCGAAGCCGGTAATGAACAGTATCCTCTGCTCTGGCTGCAGCATGCGCAGGGCATTGGCCAGCTGTCGGCCGTTGAAGCCGCCCGGCAAGCCGATATCGGTGATCAGCAGGTCGACCGAGCCCAACGCCTGAAACTGCTGCAGCGCCGCATTGGCATCGCCCGCGACGAACACCTCGAAGCCTTCCTCGTCCAGGGCCTCCTTGATCATTGAACGCAAGCTGCTCTCATCGTCGACCAATAGGATGCGCTCGCCATTGGCCCGTGCGTAGGCTTTGCCAGAAGACTTGCCACGCGCGGATTCCGGCAGTTCGCCCAGGTAGCGTGGCAGGAGTATCTTCACCCGGGTGCCCTGCCCGGGACTCGAATCGATCCATACCCGCCCGCCCGACTGGCGGACAAACCCATAGACCATCGACAGGCCAAGCCCGGTGCCCTGGCCTACCGGCTTGGTGGTAAAGAACGGGTCAAAGGCACGCGCGACGATGTCGGCACTCATGCCTTGACCGTTGTCCTGTACCTGTAGCGAAAAATAGTCGCCCGGGCCCAGGCCATCTTCGCCCTCTAAGGGCAACTCATGGCGTTCGTTTCCGGTACTGATGCGCAGGCAGCCACCGGCCCCCATCGCGTCGCGGGCATTGATGCACAGGTTGATCAGGGCATTCTCAAGCTGAGTGGCATCGACCAGCACCCACCAGGGGGCAGGCTCGACCTGCACCTGCAATTCGATGTGCGTACCCAGGGTCTGCTGGATCAACCGCTCGATGTCCAGTACCAACTGATTGACACTGGCAGGTTTGGGATCGAGTGCCTGGCGCCGGGAAAAGGCCAGCAATCGATGGGTCAGGGACGCCGCGCGCCTGGTCGCGCCACGGGCGGCATCGAGGTAGACGTGCAGGTTATCCAGCTGCCCCTGGGCAATGCGCCGTTCGAGCAGTTCCAGGCTACCGCTGATGCTGGTCAGCAGGTTGTTGAAATCATGGGCCATGCCGCCGGAAAGCTGACCGATTGCCTCCATTTTCTGGCTTTGGTGCAGCAATTCTTCAGCGTGACGCAACGCCTCTTCGCGCTCGCGCTCCAGGGTGATGTCGCTGCCTACGGCGGTAAAACCAAGCGCCGAAGGCACCGCTGCCCAGTTGAACCAACGATAGTGCCCGTCTTTGTGACGCAAGCGACTGACCGTGTTTCCAGTGCCTTGGCCCGCGCGCAGGCGCTCAACCACCGACGCGACCTCCTGGTAATCGTCCGCATGGACCCAATTCATGATCAAGCAGCCCAGCACTTCGTCCTGGTGCCAGCCCAGGACCTGGGTCCAGGCAGGGTTCACCGCGCTGATCGTGAGGTCCGGCAGGACCATCAACATGATATCGCTGGACAGTTGCCAGAACTGATTGCGGTCAGCCGTGCGCTCCTGCACTTGGCGCTCGAACGTGTTGGCCAGATGACGCCATTGCTGTTCGGCCTCGACGCTGGCGGTGGTCTCGATCACCGTGTCGAGAAACCCCGCTACCGCCCCACGCTCATCGCGGATAGGGCTGAAACAGAAGGTAAAGTAGGTCTGCTCCATCGAACCGTTGCGATTGATCATCAACGGGAAGTTTTCGATGAAGATCGCCTCGCCGGACAGGGTGCGAAACACCAGCGCGCCGATATTGTCCCAGGCCTCGCTCCAGACCTCGTCAAAACCGCGCCCGAGCGCCTCGGGCTTGGCCCCGAGGATCGGCTTGAACGCATCGTTGTAGAGGGTTACCAGCTGCGGCCCCCAGATCAGGCAACCGGGAAATTTCGACGCCAGGAGCATGTCCACGGCAATGCGCAATGACGCCGGCCACAGGTGCAAAGGCCCAAGGGCGGTGCTGCCCCAGTCGTGATTGCGAACCTTGACACTCATCGGTACTGACATGGGCGAGCTCGGCTGGCGGTAAGGAGTTTGATGATCGGACCTAGACGCCGATATCTTCGTTCCAGAGTTCGGGGCGATCCTCGATGAAATCCTTCATCATTTTGACGCAGTTATCATTGTGCAGGACCTGCACCTCGACACCACGGGCCCTGAGCAGGTCTTCCTCGCCCATGAAGGTCTGGTTTTCGCCCACAATGACGCGCTTGATGCCATACAGCAGAATGGCCCCGCTGCACATCGGGCACGGTGACAGGGTGGTGTACAGGGTCGCCTGGGCATAGACGCTGGCTGGCAGACGGCCAGCGTTCTCCAGCGCATCCATTTCACCGTGCAGGATCGCACTGCCCTGTTGCACGCGACGGTTGTGGCCACGGCCGATGATCCGGTTGTCATGCACCAGCACCGAGCCGATCGGTATGCCACCCTCTTCGTGGCCCAGACGGGCCTCATCGATGGCCGCCTGCATGAACGCATCCACGGGTTGGGTCAAAGTGTTCATCCGCTTGAAGACTCCCTGTAGCAAAGCTGGCGATATCCTCGCAGGCTAGCATATCGCCGGCGGGGAATGGCATCCATGCCAGCCGCTACTATGCTGAACAGGTTTCTCCACTGCGATCCGGGCAGTCCGGATCGGTTCCGGAATCAGGGAGCGTTGCGATGAGCAAGAAGATACTGGTGGTGCTGACCAATACGGCCAAATACCCGACGCTGAAGCGCGCCACTGGTCTATGGCTGGGTGAAGCGGTGCACTTTGTCGACAAGGTCGAAAAGGCTGGCTACAAGGTCGACTACCTGAGCCCCGGCGGCGGCTATGTACCGATCGACCCGCACAGCTTGCAAATGGCGGCGGATATCGACTGGGAGTGGTATCAGAACAAGGCGTTCATGAACCGCCTGGGCAACACCCTGCCCCCCGGCGAAGTCAAGGCCCAGGACTACAGCGCCATTTACTATGCCGGCGGCCATGGTGTGATCTGGGACTTTCCCGACAACATTGAGCTGCAAACCCTGGCCCGGCGCATCTTCGAAGCCGGTGGCGTGGTGGCGTCGGTGTGCCATGGCGCCGTTGCTCTGCTCAATATCAAGCTCAGCGACAATACCTTGCTGGTCAAGGACCGCGAGGTAACCGGTTTTTCCGACACGGAAGAGAAACTGGCGGAACTGGACAAGGTGGTGCCTTACCTGACCGAAACCGAGCTCAAGGCCCGCGGCGGGTTGTACGTCAAGGCCGAAGAGCCGTGGCAAGCCTTCGCCATTGCCGATCAGAAGGAAGGACGCTTGATCACCGGCCAGAACCCTGCGTCGGCGGGCGTTGTGGCGGACCGGGTGATTGAAGCGCTGAAAAAGCGCTGAGTCGCTTGATTACACCGATTGTCGATTGGTACGTCGCGCAGAGTAAATCAAGCCTACAGTCGCTTCTGACTTCACTCTTTATGCTGACGCGTAACCACACGACCAGGAAGGTCGTTGTTACGTTCAGCATAGAGGTGCAATCATGGCTCCACCCAGTCTTGCCGGCCGTAGTCTGCTCGAATTTCTGCTTACCCTCCTGATCGGTCTGGCACCGGTCGCATGCGGGCTGTTGGTGCTGTCACTTCAGGTCGAGCGCAAACAGGAAGAAACCTCCGAATTGTCCGCCGTTGAAGCCATTTACGTCATTGACCGGGTAATCGATACCTTGCATGACGCCGCCGGTGCGGTACTCAGCCTGGCCGGACAACGCTGCGAGAGCGCTCTCCCCACCCTGCGCCAGCAAGCCTTCAAACAGCCCAACGTGCGCTCGCTGGTGCTGGTCAGGGAAAACCGCGGCTATTGCAGCACCCTGCTCGGCGACTTTGACGCGGCGGTGGACCCTGGCACTTTCTTCAACCAGCGCCTGCGCCTGGACCTGCGCAACGAAATCACTCCGGATGTTCCGGTGTTGCATTACCGTATCCAGGAATACCCTTTCGGCGTGATCGCCATCAGCGATGCCCGCATCCTGCAGACCGAGTTGCAGGGTTTCAAGAACGCCATCGTCCTGGTACTGCAATTCGGTAATGACTATATCTGGGCAACCGGCAATGGCAGCGCCTCGCAAGTGCCCGATCACAAGGAAAATCTCCAGCGCACGGTCTCGGAGAAGTATGGCTACACCGTGCATGCCGGCTACCCGGATGGTCATACCTGGCAGATGATCACCCAGGCCATGGCTTCAACCGCGCCATCATTGCTGCTGGTTGGCATCATCACGTCTGCGGTGGCTTATTGGGGTTTGTTCAGGCAACGCCGCAGGCCGTCGTCGCCGACTGAGTGATCACCCATACAAAAGGCCATTGAGCACACGCCCAATGGCCTTTTCAGTGACCGCCCAGATCAGTCGGTGCTCAGCACACCGCGACGCACCTGGTCACGCTCGATGGATTCGAACAATGCCTTGAAGTTGCCTTCACCGAAGCCATCGTCACCCTTGCGCTGGATGAACTCGAAGAACACCGGGCCCATCAGGGTTTCCGAGAAGATCTGCAGCAGCAGGCGCTTGTCACCCGCCTCGGACGAACCGTCGAGCAGAATGCCACGGCTCTGCAACTCGCCAACCGGCTCGCCGTGACCTGGCAGACGACCTTCGAGCATCTCGTAGTAGGTGTCTGGCGGCGCCGTCATGAAGCGCATGCCGAGTTTCTTCAGGGCATCCCAGCTTTCGAGCAGGTTGTCGCAGAGGAACGCGACGTGCTGGATGCCTTCGCCGTTGAACTGCATCAGGAACTCTTCGATCTGCCCGGCGCCCTTGGACGACTCTTCGTTGAGCGGGATGCGGATCATGCCGTCGGGCGCGGTCATCGCCTTGGAGGTCAGGCCGGTGTACTCGCCCTTGATGTCGAAGTAGCGGATCTCGCGGAAGTTGAACAGCTTCTCGTAGAAACCGGCCCAGTAGGCCATGCGCCCGCGGTAAACGTTGTGGGTCAGGTGGTCGATGATCTTGAGGCCGGCACCCACCGGATGACGATCGACGCCTTCGATGAAGTTGAAGTCGATGTCATAGATCGAGCTGCCTTCCTCGAAACGGTCGATCAGGTACAGCGGCGCGCCGCCGATACCCTTGATCGCCGGCAGGCGCAGCTCCATTGGCCCGGTTTCGATTTCCACCGGCTGGGCGCCCAGTTCCAGGGCTCGGGCATAGGCTTCGTGGGCATTACGCACACGGAAAGCCATGCCGCATACCGACGGGCCATGCTCGGCGGCAAAGTACGAGGCGACGCTTTTCGGCTCGTTGTTCAGGATCAGGTTGATGTCGCCCTGGCGGTACAGGTGCACGTCCTTGGAGCGGTGGGTGGCCACCTTGGTGAAGCCCATGATCTGGAAGATCGGTTCCAGGGCGCCCGGGGTCGGCGACGCGAACTCGATGAATTCAAAGCCCATCAGGCCCATCGGGTTTTCAAAGATATCAGCCATGCTCGTTTCCTCATCATCAAAGCGGGTAAATAACGGTCGTTAATTGCTATCGATGTCGAGCAGGCGTGGTGGCGCGCAAGAGATGCCCCTCACACTTCTGGCGAGGTAGTCACCATAAATCAGCTTGAACCCATGACACTTCATATGGACCCATTCTCGGTGGGTTGATTCCCCGACGGTGGAGAACCTTATTATTGTATGCGTAACAGGATTCTACAGTGCGTAAACCGTTTTGTCCGCACTTAAGTTGACACCCATCGGCCGACGAGCGGCTATCCTAGGCACACCGCCGTTTTCATTCCCTGCGCTTATACAGGTTAGCTGCCATGCCGCTCACGGTAAAACGTCCCGGACGCTGGACATTGCGTGCCCTACTGCCCTGGGCCGTCGGCGCCGTGCCGGTGCTTTGCGGGCTGGTGATCATGCACCTGCAGGCCGAGCGCGCGCTTGACGCACGCAGCCAGGCCACGGCGCAGCAGGTGGTGGCGCAGGTGGAGCTGATCCTGGATAACATTTCCGGTGCGGCCAGGTCGCTGCTGCCGCTGGCCGGCCTGCCGTGCATGGAAGAAAAACTGGCCCTGCGCGATCAGGTCACCCGTCGCTCGTTCGTGCGCTCGACCAATCTGGTGTACCGCAACGAACTGTATTGCAGTTCGCTGTTCGGCCCCTACAGCGAGCAGGTCAACGCCAGCGACTATGTCGATGGCAAACTCTGGTTGATGAATGGCAACTCGGTGACCCCCGGCCACCCCCTGCTGGTGTATCGGGTCTACGAAGGCGAGCGTGGCGCCATCAGCACCGTCGACGGTGATCACCTGCTCACCGCCCTGCGCCTGATCGGCCCGCACACCCAATTGTTGCTGCAGGTGGGGCGCTACTGGATGGGCAAGGACGGCCTGGTGCATGAGGGGCTCGCCCCCGCTGCCGCCGTTGCACCGGTACGGCTCGACTCCAGCCACTACCCGTTCTCGATTCACAGCGGTTATGAGCACGGCAAGATCGGCCAGGTGATGCGCGACGAATACCCTGCCCTGTTCGGCTTGCTGGTGTTTCTCGGCGTGATCGCCGGCGCCGTGTGCCGCTGGATGCTGCGCCGGGCCAGTTCGCCGCGGGTCGAACTGCAGCGGGCGATGGAGGCCGACGAATTTTTGCCCTACTTCCAGCCGGTGGTGCGCAAGGGCGACTACCGCTGGGCCGGTGCCGAAGTGCTGATGCGCTGGCAGCACCCGCGTGAAGGCCTGGTGCGCCCCGACCTGTTCATTCCCTATGCTGAACACAGCGGCCAGATCGTACCGATGACGCGCCTGCTCATGCAGCGCACCGCCCAGCTTCTGGCGCCGCATGCCGCGCTGATGGACGATGGCTTTCACATTGGCATCAACATCACCGCCGATCACTGCCAGGACCTGGCCCTGTACCACGACTGCCGGAACTTTCTCGCCGCCTTCCCGCCCGGGCGGGTGTTGCTGACCCTGGAGTTGACCGAACGCAAACTGATCGCCCCGAGCGAGGCCACCCAGACGCTGTTCGCCAAGCTGCACGAACTGGGGGTGATGATCGCCATCGACGACTTCGGCACCGGTCAGTCCAGCCTCAGCTATTTGCGCCAGTTCAAGGTCGATTACCTGAAGATCGACCAGAGTTTCGTTGCCCTGATCGGCGTCGACGCCTTGTCGCTGCACATTCTCGACAGCATCATCGAGCTGTCGGCCAAGCTTGAGTTGGGCATCGTCGCCGAGGGCGTGGAAACCGACACCCAGCGCGACTACCTGGCACGCCACAACGTCGATTTTCAGCAAGGCTATCTGTTCGCCCGGCCGATGCCGATAGAAGACTTTGTCCGCGCCCTGGCGGCCCAGGCCGAGGTCGCGCCACAGAGGGCGGAGGTTGCCGGTTAGGCCTGCAGCCTGAGATCATGGCGGGTTACCCGCTCTGTCATCTTTTGCAACCGAGGCATTTGTGTCAAAAGGCATCATTACATCGGTCACGGCATCGTTCCTGTTTGCCGTGATGTACTACTACACCTCGCTGCTGACACCCCTGGATGGCGAAGAGGTATTTGGCTGGCGCATGCTCCTGACCCTGCCGTGCGTCACCCTGTTCATGCTGTTCACCCGCGACTGGCCGCTGGTCACCGGGTTGCTGGCGCGCGTGCGGCGTAAGCCGCTGCTGTTGCTCGGCCTGCTGGGGACGTCGTCGTTGATGGGCGTGCAACTCTGGCTGTTCCTCTGGGCGCCGTTGCACGGGCGCAGCCTGGAAGTCTCGCTGGGTTACTTTCTGTTGCCGTTGACCATGGTCCTGACCGGCCGCCTGGTCTATGGCGAGCGCCTGTCGCGCCTGCAGAAACTGGCGGTAGCCTGTGCGATGACCGGCGTCGGCCATGAGCTCTACCAGCACGGCAGCTTTGCCTGGGAAACCCTGTTGGTCGCCGGCGGCTACCCGTTGTACTTCGTGTTGCGGCGCAAATGCGCCACCGATCACCTCGGTGGGCTATGGGCCGACATGTGCCTGCTGTTGCCTGCGGCGCTGTACTTCGTCATTCAGGGCCCGTTGTCGGCCCGGGACCTGGCCGAGCATCCGGGGCTGTACGGCCTGATTCCGCTGCTGGGGGTGATCAGCGCCCTGGCGCTGATCTGCTATGTACTGGCCAGCCGCCTGCTGGCGTTCAGCCTGTTCGGCCTGCTCAGCTATGTCGAACCGGTGTTGCTGGTGGCCGTCGCCCTGCTACTGGGCGAGACCATCGGCCCCGACCAGTGGCTGACCTACCTGCCGATCTGGCTGGCGGTGCTGGTGCTGATCGCTGAGGGCGTCAGGCACCTGCTGCGTCAACGGCGGCGTTCGGTGTAAGGCGTACCTGCCGCACCCGACGCTCCTCCACCGCGACCACGGTCATCTTCCAGCTATTGCACACCAGGCTGTCGCCGACCATTGGCAAGCGATCGAGCAGGCTCATGACCAGGCCGGCGAGGGTCTGGTAGTCCTCGGTGGGTTTGGCGGCAAAACCGGTGCGCGCCTGGATCTGGCTGAGGTTCAGGGCGCCGCTGACGACAAAGCCCTGCTCGTCTTCGACAATGCCCGGCCCCTCGACCTCACTGGCATCCGGTAGCTCGCCGGCAATCGACTCGAGGATATCGGTCATGGTCAGCACCCCGGTGAAATCACCGAACTCGTTGACCACGAAGGCAATGTGCGTCGACTGGTTGCGCATCTGCTCCAGGGCGTTGAGGATGCTGAAACTCTCCAGCAGGTTCAGCGGCACCCGGGCCAGGCTCTCAAGGTCGGGCTGATGACCGGCCAGCAGCTCCTTGAGCAGCTCCTTCTTGTGCACGAAGCCCAGGGGTTCTTCGATGCGCCCGTCGCGAATCAGCGGCAGGCGCGAATAGGACGAATGCATCAGAGCAGTGCGAATCGCCTCGGCCGGCTGCGCCAGGTCAATCGCGTCGACCTCGGCCCGAACCGTCATCACCGTCTTGATTGGCCGCTCGGCAAGGTTCAGCACGCCGCTGATCATCACCCGCTCGCGGCGGTCGAACAGCACCTGCGCTTCACCGCCTTCAACCAGGTCGGCGATCTCCTCGCCAACGTCGTCGGCCTCGACCCGACGCCCGCCCAGCAGGCGCATGACCGCATGGGCGGTACGCTCACGCAGCGGCCGGTGCTGCTGCAGGCTACGTTTGCGCCGGGCACGGGCCAACTGGTTGAACAGCTCGATGAGGATCGAGAAGCCAATGGCCGCATACAAGTAGCCTTTGGGGATATGAAAGCCCAGGCCCTCGGCGGTGAGGCTGAAGCCGATCATCATCAAGAAGCCCAGGCACAGCATGATCACCGTCGGGTGGTTGTTGACGAAGCGGGTCAACGGCTTGCTGGCGACAATCATGATGCCGATCGAGAAGACCACCGCGATCATCATGATCGACAGTTCCTCGACCATGCCCACGGCGGTGATCACCGCGTCCAGGGAGAACACCGCATCAAGCACCACGATCTGCGCCACGATTGGCCAGAACGCGGCATGCCGCACGCTGCCGGTATTTTGCGCAACGTGGCCTTCCAGGCGCTCGTGCAGCTCCATGGTGGCCTTGAACAGCAGGAATACACCACCAAACAGCATGATCAGGTCGCGACCGGAGAAGTGCTTGTCGAACACCTCGAACAGCGGCGCAGTCAGGGTCACCATCCAGGAAATGCTGGCCAGCAGGCCCAGGCGCATGATCAATGCCAGCGACAGGCCGATCACCCGCGCGCGGTCGCGTTGATGGGGCGGCAACTTGTCGGCGAGGATGGCGATGAATACCAGGTTGTCGATACCCAGTACCAGCTCCAGCACAATCAGCGTGGCAAGGCCCAGCCAGGCCGTGGGGTCGGCTAGCCATTCCATGGGCGATTACTCATGTGCGGGAACAGGCGGGAAGCGTCACAAGGACGGGAGAAAGGCCGGAACGGCCGGGTACTGGGGGGCTCCGAGAACGAAGTCATGTCAACCTGAAATCAATTGGGGAAGTGATCCTACAATTGCAGCAGTCTTTTCTCACAGCATGAAACTATTTCAAATTCTGTAAGGCTTGAGCGGCGGCCCGCACATCAAGGGCGCCGCTCTTGCCTTACCTGTGCCCTCTGCGGTTACCCCGCAGGCTCGGCCCTTAGAAGCTCCAGCGCGTGGTCAGCATGAAGTTGCGCGGATCACCGTACAGGTTGCCGCCGTAGGCGGTATTGCCGGCAATGCTCTGGTAGTACTTCTTGTCGAACACGTTGTTCAGGTTCAAGCGCACATCCAGGTGCTCGGAGGCCTGGTAGCTGAGCATCAGATCGACCAGGGTATAGGCCTGCTGCTCGATACGGTAACGGCTCTCGGTGGCATAGAAGTTGTTGCCCTTGTTGTAGATCTGGTTCTGCCGGTACAGGCCGCCGCCGACCTTCCAGCGTTGCAGTTCACCCGGCAGTTGATAGGTGGTGAAGGCCTTGAACACATGGCGGGGAATATCAGTATCGAACAGGCGTCCCTCGTTGGCCGGGTTGCTGTCCTTGACGTATTTGACCTGGGCAAAGGTATAGCCCGCGCCCAACTCCCACCCCGGCAGAACGGTGCCGTTGAGCTCAAGCTCGATCCCTTCGCTGCGCAGTTTGCCGGCAGCCTCCGCGCAACTGGGCACCAGCGCCGAACACTCATTGATCTCAAGCGTCTTGGCGCGGTTTTGCTGGTCGATGCGAAACACTGCGGCACTGGCATTCAAACTGCCGTCGAAGTACTCGCCCTTGATCCCGAGCTCATAGTTTTTGCCCTCCATCGGCTCGATCGCGGTGCCCGCCGCGTCCAGTTCCGACTGCGGCTTGAAGATGTCGGTGTAACTGGCGTACAGCGAATGGTGCACATCCAGGTCATAGATGATGCCGGCGTAACGCGTGACATGACGCGTCACCGAGTAGTCGCTGCCGGTTGGCGCGCGGCTGCCGTTGCGGGTACGGGTGTCGTTGTCGTACCAGTCCAGGCGCCCGCCGAGGATCAGCTTCAGGTCGTCGGCCAGGTTGAAGCGGGTGGTCAGGTAGGCGCCGGTCTGCGAGGTCTCGCGATCCTGATGCCAGTAACTCAGGTCCAGCTCGCGCTTGGGCAGCGAGCCCGGGTCCCAGTTGTAGATATCCATGCCGATCGCGTCGTCGCTGTAGTTGCCCTTGCCTTCGAAGGTCAGCTCACGCCGGCTGGCACCGACCACCAGTTCATGGGTCCGCCCGAGCAACTGGAAAGGCCCCGATGCGTAGGCGTCGTAACTGCTCTGCTCATCGTCATAGTGGTACTGGCCCAGGTACTGACCGAACACCTCGCCCTCATCGCCCATGCGTTCGGTCATGGTGCCCAGCATCTTCAGGTCCGACCAGGTGCGGCTGGCGGCCAACAGCAGTTTCCAGTCGTTGTCGAAGCGGTAATCCAGGCGGCTGAACACGGTGGTGTTGTCCTGGTCCCAGTACTCCCAGTCATTGCCCAGGTAGGTCTTGCGGGACAAATGCAGGTCGCTGCCATCGATTGCCGTTGGCAGGCCACCCCAGGTCGCGGTGTTGTTGACGCGCTGGTTGGAGACGCCGAGGGTCAAGGTGCTGTTGTCGCTGAGGTCGGCCTCGCCAATGGCGTAGAACACCGAACGCTCGCTATCGGTGACGTCCTGAAAGCTGTTGCGCGTCTGGTACGCCGTGACCACCCGCCCGCGCAAGGTGGCGTTGTCGTTGAGTGGCCCGGAAGCATCCACTTCGCTGCGGTAGTTGTCCCAGCTACCGGCGCTGGCGGTGATGCTCACGCGCGGGTCCGCGGTCGGGCGCTTGCGCACCATGTTGATGGCCGCCGACGGCGTACCCGCCCCCTGCATCAGCCCGGTGGCGCCGCGCACCACTTCGACGTGGTCGTAGATGGCCATGTCCGGCGCCGAGTTCATGTCCCGCGACAGGTAATGCGACAGGTCATTGGACAGCCCGTCGTTCATCAGGTTTTCCACGGTAAAGCCACGCGCGTAGAACGTCGGGCGCTGCGGGCCATCCTTGGTCATGGACATGCCGGGGGTGCTCTTGAGCACATCTTCAAGGCTGCGCAGGTTCTGGTCGTCCATGCGCTGTCGGGTGATCACCGTTACCGACTGCGGTGTCTCGCGGATGGTCAGGGCCAGCTTGGTCGCCGTCTGCATCGGCCCGGTGGTGTAGGAGCCACTGTCTTCGGTGATGCTTCCCAGCACCTGCCCATTGATACTGGTGGCGCCCAGTTCCAATGCCCCATTGGCGGCGGGCACCTCGACCAGCACATAGCCATCGCTGCTCGCCTGTGCCTGCAATGCATGGCCCCGCAGGACCTGGGCGAACCCTTCCTGCACGGCGTAACTGCCCTGCAGACCGGCGCTGGCAAGGCCTGCCACTTGCCCGGCATTGAACGAGATGGCCAGGCCGCTCTCGCGGGCAAAGCGGCTCAGCACGTCACCCAAAGGGCCGCCAGGAATGTCGTAGCGTTTTATCTGCTGCTGGGCCTGTAGCGGCTGGGCAGCCAGCAGAGGCACGGCGCCGAGGGCGAAGTGGACCGCCAGGGTCAACGCACGGCAGGGCTTGAATGGCTTGGGTGAAAGCATGTTCCCGACTCTCCGATGTATTGGGCTAATACAAGGACGCTCGGGTAACAAGAACTGGAAGCGTTTGATAATAATTTTTATTCGAGCCTGACACGGGTCAGCCACGGCGTGTAGTGCTCGACCCGGATCGGGAAGCTGCGCGCCAGCAGGCGCAAGGCCCGCTCGCTGTCGTCGGCAGGCAGCACCGCGGTGACGTTCAGGTGCGCCAGAGCCTTGGCATCGAACAGCAGGTAGCCCTGGTGATTGCGGGCCAGGCGCTCCAGCACCTCGCTCAAGGGTTGTTCGCGCACCAGCATCTGCTGCCTGGCCCAGGCCTGCTCCTGGCCCGAGGCATCCACTGCCTGCACCGCCTGCATGCCCGAGGCACTGAACTGTACCTGCTGTCCGGCGCTCACCGTCTGGGTGCTGGCGCCGCTGCGCACTTCGGTGCTCGACTCGATCATCACCAGGCGCGTGCTTTCGTCCAGGCGCTCCACCCTAAAACGCGTGCCCAGTGCGCGAATGCTGCCATGCTCGGTCACCACCCGGAACGGCCGGGCGGCATCCTTGGCCACGTCCACGAGGATGTCACCGCTGAGCAACCGAACGGTACGGGTCTGCGCGTCGAACTGCAGGTCGACCGCCGTACGGCCCTCCAGGCTGATCCGACTGCCGTCCGGCAATTGCTCGCTGCGCCACTGGCCCGTACCGGTGCGCAGATCGGCCATCAGGTAGGCCGGCGGATAATGCTGGAGCAAGGCAGCGCCGGGCAGCAACAGCGCCAGGCTGACGGCCAGCGCCTTGAGTGCCTGCTTGCCGGGGGCTCGCGCCGTCACCCGCTGCAAGGCGGCACGGGCCGGCACACGCGGCAGTTCACGCAGCGGTGCGAGGCTGCCTTGCAAACGCTGCACGGCGTCCAGGTGTTCATCGGCCTCGGCCAACCAGGCGCTGAACGCCTGCTGGTCGGCAGCGCTCGGTTCATCATCCAGGCGTACCAACCATTCGGCCGCCTCGCGCAACACCGCGGCGCTGGGTGACGGGCTCATCGTGCCGACTCGCTGGCGGCATGACACTGCAGCAAGGCCTGGACCAGATCGTTCTGCACGGTTTTGCTCGAGACCTGGAAGCGCTCGGCGATCTGCGCATGGCTCAGGCCTTCCAGGTGGCGCAGGATAAACACCTGACGTGCGCGCGCACTCATCTGCTCCAGCGCGCGGGCAATGTGTTCAAGGGCATTTACGGCCGCCAGCAGTTGTTCGGGTGAAGGGGCCTGCTCGAGGTGCTCGACGTGCCGCGCGAGTTCTTCACGGTACGCCTGCTCAAGCTTTTGCCGACGGCCGCGATCGACCAGCAGGCGGCGCGCCACCGTGGCCAGAAACGCTCGCGGCTCGCGCGGCGCCACGTAGGCACCGGCATTGAGCAGGCGCACGAAAGTGTCCTGGGCCAGGTCGGCGGCATTGTGCGGACAGTCCAGGCGCCGTCGCAGCCACCCCAGCAACCAGCCGTGATAGCCCTTGTACAAGGTGTCGAGACTGTCAGCAGGAGGAGGCACTTTCATCGGCGCAGGCATTAAATGAGAATGGTTATATCTTAAGTGCCTGAGCCGGGCGGACGCAATCCTGAAGGGCCCTAGCGGGTGGAGATGCTAGACATAAAATCTACAGTTAGTTGATATTTCAACTACTAGTTGATAATTTGACCGCGACCATTCAACTCCCTCGAAGGCCCTGATGAAGGTTTCCAGCGCATTGAGCAGCGAACGACAGCTGATCCTCGGCGTACTGCACAGCACCCTGAAAATGCTCAGCCATGCACTCGGCTCCCATACCGAAATCGTCCTGCATGACGTGCTCAACCCGCAGCGCTCCATCCTCGCCATCGCCAACGGCCATGTCACCGGGCGCCAGGTCGGTGATTCGGTGTTGGCCGGGCCGCGTCATGACCAGGGTTTCGCCGCCGTGCGCCGGGCGATGGACGATCGCTCCAGTAGCGAGCCGATCGTGGTCGAGAACTACGCCACCCTCGCCCCCGACGGCCGCCCCTTGCGCAGCGCTACCGTGGTTTATCGCGACAGCAGCGGGCAGCCGTTTGCCAGCCTGTGCATCAACACCGACCTCAGCGCGATCGCTGCCGCGCATCACGTGCTCGCAGGCCTGCTGGGGCTGGCCAGCGCACCTGCGCCAGTGCCGGATGAATCCCGGGACATGGAACAGTTGATGATCGAAATCATCCAGGACGCCTGCCCCGGCGGCGTGCTAGGCATGAAGAAAGCGCAAAAGATCCAGGCCGTGCGGCACATGCAGGAGCGCGGCCTGTTCATCGTCAAGGGCGGTATCGAGAAAGCCGCCGCCACACTCGGCGTGACCCGCTACACCATCTACAACTACCTGGAGCAGATCCGGGCGACAGACAACGGACAGGAATGAGCAGCATGCAACTTGAAATGTTCCAGGTAGACGCGTTTTCAGCCACGGCGTTTGGCGGCAATCCGGCCGCAGTGTGCCCGCTTGAGGCCTGGTTGCCGGATGCGACGCTGCAGCAGATTGCTGCCGAGAACAACCTGTCGGAAACCGCCTATGTGGTGCGCAATGGCGAGCTGTTCGAATTGCGCTGGTTTACCCCGACGGTAGAAGTCGACCTGTGTGGCCACGCCACCCTGGCGACCGCCTGGGTGCTGTTCGAGCAGTTCGCTGAACAGCGCGACACCCTGCGCTTTGCCACCCGTAGCGGCGAGTTGCGGGTTCGCCGTGACGGTGCTCGCCTGGCCATGGACTTCCCGGCCAAGCAGCCACAAGCCGTGGCAGTGCCCGATGGCTTGTTGCAGGCCCTGGGCCTGGAGCGGATCGAGGCGCTGTACCGCACCGATGACTACCTGGTGGTGGTCGAGGATCAAGCGCTGATCGCCGATCTTGAGCCCGACTATGCTGCGCTGGCGGCCTTTGACGTGCGCGGTATTGCGGTCACGGCCCCGGGCAAGCACTTTGACTTCGTCTCGCGCTGGTTCGGCCCGCGGGTAGGCGTCAATGAAGACCCGGTCACCGGCTCCGCGCACACCTCGCTGGCCCCCTACTGGGCCGAGCGCCTGGGCAAGCGCAGCCTGACGGCCGAGCAAGGCGGCGTGCGCAAGGGCCAGCTGCACTGTCAAGTGCTGGACAACGGCCGGGTGATCATCAGCGGTGAGGGTGCGCTGTACCTGCGCGGAACGATCTTTATCTGAGCAGGCTCAACAACTGGCTGCCCTGGCCACAGGGCTCGGCTGGCGCAGAACCTGTGGGAGCTGGCTTGCCAGCGATGAGGACCGCCCAGCCAGCACACCCGGTGGCGCCTGGATTGCGACCGCTGCGCCTAAAGGGTCCTTGGCAGGTAGCTATGCAGTTGCCGCTCGACCCACCAGGACAACGGCAGGGTCAGCAGCAGGAGCGCCGCCAGGCCGATTACCGCCGCAGTGATGCCGGCCCCATCGCCTAGGCGGCCGAACACCACCGGCGCCAGCGCGCCGCCACCAATGGTGCCGGTGTAGAACAAGGCAAAGGCCTGATCGCGCCTGCCCGCCCCCGCCAGTTCCGGCACCACGCCGTACAGCACCGACGAGGTGCCATTGAGCACCAGGCCCAGCAGCGGCAACAGCGCCATCATCGCCGCTAGCGGCAGGAACAACATCAACAGGATCAGCAACGCAGTGGCCGACTCGGTGAACCACACGGTTCTCATCATGCCAATGCGCGCACCCAGGTAGCCGCACACCAGCTTGCCGAAGGCGCCGCCGACAAACAGCAGCATCAACGCCAGGCCGATACCCGCGGAGCCGGCGCCCTTGCCTTGCAGCAAAAACGGTAGAAAGGTAAGAAACCCCATGCGCACGGCGCTGTCGAGGGTGCCGGTCAGCAGCAAGGCGGCCAGGCCGCTGCCGGAGTCGTTACCACGGGCAGGCACGGTTTTGCGCGGGCTCGACGGCAACGACGGCTGCGGCGCAAGCAGCCACCAGAGTACGCCGGCGGCAGCCAGGCCAAGCAGGCCCAGCACGGTGACGCTGGTTTGCCAACTGGTTACCAGCAACAGCAAACCGACCCCGGCAGGCACCAGCATCTTGCCGATATCGCCGGCAAAATTGTACTGCGCCAGCGCCTCCTTGACCCCGCCCCCGGCCTCATGGGTGTCGGTGACCAACGACGACGCCAGGGGGTGCTGGGTACTGGCGCCAAGGCCGCCCAGCAACAGCGCGAGCAACAGCACAGCGAGGCCACTGGCCTGCCCGGCAACCAGGTAAGCCAGCCCGGCCAGGGCGGTGCCGCCGACCAACAGGCGCTCCCGGCCCCAGCGCTTTGCCGCGCGGCTGGCCAGCAGTTGCAGGCCCGCCATTATCCCGGCATAGGCGCCACGCAGCAGGCCGACCTGAGCAAAACTCAGGGCGAACTGCGCCTGCCACAGCGGCAGCAATACGTAGATAACGTCGGTAAGGCCGTCGTGCACGGCGTGGGCCATGCTGGCGGCGAAAAGCGAGCGACGGCGGATGTTCATGCAATGTAGGCTCTGGCTGAAAGACCAGAGCCTTTATAGATCACCGCTTTTGCCCAAGACCAATACCGATTTCAGACCGATTGATACCCGGTCAGTACACCGCGCCCACCGGATAGACAAACGCATTGACGTCATAGAACGGCGTGCGCGCGTAGAACCAGTGCAGGCGTGCGCTGGGGCTGGCGGCGAAGGCCTTGTCGTTCTTGAGCTTGCTGTCGAACTCGGCCTTCAGTTCCGGGCTCTCGGCGAGCATTTTGCGCGCCATGGGTTCCATCACGTATTCCTCCGGCTCTTCAGCCGCCACCAGGGTCGAATTGAAGAAGCCCCAGGCCCAGAACGAGTCCGGGCTTTCGGGGTATAGCAGGTTGACCGCCAGCACGCCCAACGGCTGGTCGGTATCGATCACCACCGAACCGGCCGGGAAGGTCTGCAAGCGCTCCAGCGGCTTGGCCACGCCACTGACCAGCAAGCGCCCTTCGTAACCGGGGATCTGGTTGCTTTGCGTGCGATCGGGTTCGAAACCACCCGCCACTTTCACCTCATCCATGCGATACAGTGTAACGGCAATCGGTGTCGGCTTGTCGAGAGTGGTCATGTGGATGCCATGGGCCTTGAGCCGGGCGATCACCTCGCGCCACTGCCCCGGCACCACGTACTGCCGGGGCCGCTTGACCACCAGGTCGGGCTCGGTGTTGCCGGTGACCGGGACCTTGAGTTTTTTCGCCGTGTTGCTCCAGACAATGGTCCTGGCGCCGGTAATCGGCGACTGCTCATAGCGGTAATCACCTACGGTAAACGCTGTGGTCTGGGCCTTGCCCGGCTTCCAGGTCAGGGTCACCTGCTCTTGCGTCTCCAGGCGTTCGCGGTCCTGGCGGATGGCTTCGTTGAGCGACACCGCCTGATCGCCGATCACCTGGAACATGCTCTTGAGCATCACGTAATTGCCCAGCACCTGGGTCTGGTACGGGTGCAATGCGTGTTGCTCGATCAGGATCGACGGTACATTGCGGATATCGCCGTACTGGTTGGAAAAACGTGCGTAGTCCGTGCGGTACGGGTAGTAGCCCTGGCTCGGGTCCTGGTTGCTGTTGAGGCTGATGCACTCGTGCACCACATGGCCGTCGGCCTCCAGCGCCTGGTACACCGGTGCGCGCATGACGTTGTCCATCCAGGCGCTGCTGGCCGGCGACCAGCCATTGCCATTGTGGCAATACGAACTGTCGTAAGGGTACATGGCGCCATCAGTGGAGTGGATGTCAGCGAAGAAACTCAGCTGGTAGGTGTTGAACACCCAGGCGACGTTGCGGATTTCGGCGCTGTCGAGCTTGGTGAAGTCACGGTTGAGGTTGTAGTTCAGGCCGTTGACCCGCCAGCCGGTTTCATCCGGGCCGTTCTGGTTGATCCGCCCGTAGGCACTGCGGCGCAGGTCGCCGTCGACATTGACGGTGGGAATGAACAGGATGTTGACCTTCTCCAGCAAGGCAGCCAACGGTTTGTCACCCGTGGTCATGTCACGCAGGAGCATGAACATCGCATCCTTGCCATTGGCTTCGCCCGGGTGAATCTGGGCCTCGACGAAGATCGTCGGCTTGCCCGATTCATTCAACCCGGCCGGCGATTTGTCGACCTCAAGGGAGGCGATGGCCATCAACATCGGGTGACCTTCGGCGCTTTTTTCCGGCAGGTCGTTGAGCACGATATTGCCACCGGAGGCCGCCGCCAGGCGGGTCATGTAGGCGCGGGTTTCGTCGTAGTTGCTGGTCTGGCGGAATTCGCTGGCTTCGGCCTGGGTGATCAGCGGGTTGTCCGGCTTGGCAAGGTAGCGGGTGCTGGTCAGGGTCTGGGCGAACATTGGCGGCAGGATGCGCTGCTTGGCAGCCGGCGAATAACCGCTATCGTCGATGTAGGACGGCGCGCTTGGCAATGCCGCCAGGGCTGGCAGGGCCGCGCCCAGCAGCATTGCAACAACGAGGGGCCGCAAAAGCGGGTGTTTCATGATCAATCCCTATCATGAGTGGCAGGTGCCCACCTTAAACCACAACGTGCAACCAGACGAGAGCCAGGCCACCATGCTCGACAACCTGTTTGATCCACTGCCCACGGCGGGCGCACAAGAGCACTTCGAACAACTGCTGACCCGCCCGGGGCTGCGCATTGAACGCATCGTCTCCCACGGCCAGGCCAGCCCACCGGGGTTCTGGTACAACCAGGCGCAGGGCGAATGGGTGCTGCTGCTGGCCGGGTCTGCCGGGTTGCGGCTGGAACATGAGCCTGCCGAGCGGGTGCTACGACCGGGGGATTTCATTGATATTCCGGCGCACTGCCGGCATCGGGTCGAATGGACCGACAGCACCCAGGCCACGGTGTGGCTCGGGGTACATTATGACTGATGGGTGGCATAGGCCTGGCCACCCAGCACGATACGGGCCTGGGCCTTTCAGGCGAAGATCACGCTGTACTCATGCGCGCGGTGCAAGGAAATCCCGTTGGCCTGCTCCACGGCCAACGGGTGGCTGCTGGCGCTCAGCGTCACACTGGGGCGTGAGGTCGGCCCGCTCAACTGCAGCAGGCCTTCCAGCCCCAGGGTCTCTGGCAGGTTGGCAATGCTGTTGGCCAGGCGTACGGCAAAAGGCGGCTCGCCAGCCTGGCCCTCATCACGCCAGAGCTCGCAGACACGTTCGAAATCGCTCGGCTGCAGTTCAACCCAGATACCGATGCAGTAGCTATCGTTCATTTGCGCCACGGCCAGTGGCAACAGTGCCCGCAGAAAAAACCGCTCGCCGGCGATCACACACCAGTCGTTGCTTTCCCTAACCTTGTGCTCGCGCTCCTCGGCGCTAAGCGCGAACAGCGCATCCGGACGTCGGAACGCCAGTTCACCCAGGTCATCGGCGTGGTCCTTGCCGCACTGACTGCACATCATCAAAGTTGCCTCCTGCATTGGATCGAGTCGTTGGGGGTGGCGACTCTATCAGGCCCACGCATTCCTGCGGAAGCTGGCTTGCCAGCGATGCTGTTGACGATCACAGCGGTTTCAACATGCCCCGCTCGACGATGAAATCGATCACCTGCTGCAAGCCTTGCCCGGTCTTGAGGTTGGTGAAGGTCCACGGCCGTTGCGGGCGCATGCGCTGGGTGTCCTTTTCCATTACCTCCAGCGAAGCTCCGACGTAAGGCGCCAGGTCAATCTTGTTGATCACCAGGAAGTCCGACTTGGTGATCCCCGGCCCGCCCTTGCGCGGGATTTTTTCACCTTCGGCGACATCGATCACGTACACGGTCAGGTCCGCCAGCTCCGGGCTGAAGGTGGCGCTGAGGTTGTCGCCGCCGCTCTCGACAAAGATCACTTCGAGGTTGCCGAACGTGCGCGCCAGTTCTTCCACCGCCGCCAGGTTCATCGAGGCGTCCTCGCGGATCGCGGTGTGCGGGCAACCACCGGTTTCCACCCCGACAATGCGCTCGGGGGCCAGGGCGCCGGCCTCGGTGAGGATGCGCTGGTCTTCCCTGGTGTAGATGTCGTTGGTCACCACGGCGATCTCATAATGGTCGCGCATGGCCTTGCACAGCGCTTCGAGCAGCGCGGTCTTGCCGGAGCCGACCGGGCCGCCGACACCGACGCGCAGGGGTTGTTGGTAGCTTTGCATGGGGGGTTCCTCAGGATCGGAACAAGCGGGTGTATTGGGTTTCGTGCCGCGCCGAGGCAATCGCCAGCAACGGCAAGCCGCCGCCGAGCTGGTCATCGCCAAGGGCCAGGGCGGTTTGCAGCACCTGGGGTAGAACTTCGCTCAGGTCACGCAGCAAGGTCTGTGCCGCTTGCTGGCCAAACGGCACCAGCTTGACCCCGGCCATCACCGCGCCTTCGAGCCAGGCATAGCCATGACCAAGGGCCAGATCACGCAACGGGATCTCCCAGTGCACAGCCAACCAGGCCATGCCACCGAGCTGGCTGAGCTCCAGCGACGCACGCCATTCAGGCGCCTGGCCCAGTTGCCAGCCATCGAGCAGGCGGGTCAGGGCCATGCCGCGTTGGCGTTCTTCCAGGCGCAGTTCGGCGGTTTCGCGGTTGGCCAGTAAAAACCGGCTCCAGCGCGCGAACGCCTCGGCATCGTCATCCAGGCAAGCTTGATACAGCCGCGCCAGCAGCGGCCAGTCGAGGTGGCACAGGGTGTCCTCGATCTGTTGGCATTGCCAGTTGCGAAAACCTTCGGCGCCCTGCACCCAGCCGGCCTCCACCGCCCACTCCAGGCCTTGCGAGTAGGTGAAACCACCCACCGGCAGGCTCGGGCTGGCCAGTTGCAGCAAGCGCAGTAGCTTCAGGTCGTGGCTCATCAACCGGCCAGCACCAACGCGGCGCCGGCCAGCAGGCCGCCAGCGAAGGCCTTCTGCAAGCCCTGGTGCCGACGCAGCAGGCATCCCGCGCCAAAACCGACCAGCAACAACAGGCCACTGACGCTGACGAACCCTGCGCTGAACACCCAGAACGCGCCCGGGCTGGCTTCAACGCCATGGGCCCAACCGTGGAACAGGGCAAACAGCGGCATGGCCAGGGCCAGCAATACCTGGCGGCTGGGCACCAGCAGCGCCGCGGCGGCCACCAGCAGCGAGCCGATGATCATGGTTTCCATGCCGAGCACACCGCCGAACACGTGGCCCATCAGCGCCCCGCCGAACATCGCGCCCAGGGTCAGCAACGGCAGCGCCAGGGTGCGCCCGGTCAGGGCCGCGAGCACGCCGGTGCCGAGCAGCATCAGCAAGTGATCAAGGCCGGTCAGCGGGTGCAGCAAACCGTCCTGCAACGGGTTGGCGTCATGGCCGGGGTGGGCGAACGCCGGAACCGCAACCAGCAGCAGTGCGAGGGTAATGAGTTTTTTCATCGGGCAATCTCCTTATCGACAATCAGTGCTGAGCGACGCGAACGAACAAATGGTCACTGTGGGCGTGGCTGTGCGGCGCGCTCTGGTAGGCACCGGCTTCAGGCTCGAACGGCGCCTGCTCGAGCTCCACCTCCAGGCCCAGGCCGCGGACCATCTCATCGAGCACATGGTCGTGCTGATAACGCACCAGGCCGGCCTCGATCTGCAGCGGTACATGGCGGTTGCCCAGGTGGTAGGCGGCGCGGGCCAGCAACAGCGGATCGGCGCAGCGCACCGTGGACACCTGCTCGGCCGCCGCCAGCACGCGAATCACCTCGCCGCCCTGCGCTTCGCCAAGCAGTTCGCCACCGCGCAGCAACTGCCCGCGTTCGAGCATCAAGCCGGCTTCGCGGCCATCGTCGAGGGTGACGCGCACGCGGCTCTTGATGCGCGTGTCGACAGTGAGGGTGACGGTGCCGCTTACCTGGGCGGTGTCGCTCAGGCGACGGGTCAAGAGGATCATGCTCGCTCCTTAAAACAGAAAATAACGCTGGGCCATCGGCAACACCGTGGCCGGTTCGCACACCAGCAGCTCACCGTCGGCGCGCACCTGGTAGGTTTGCGAGTCGACCTCGATCATCGGCAACCGGCCGTTATGGACCATGTCGCCCTTGCGCACCGTGCGGCAGCCTCGGGCCTCGCCGATCAGGCTGTGCAGCCCCAGTTGCCGGTGCACGCCACGGTCGATCGCCGCCTTGGACAGAAAGGTCATGCGCGTGGCATGGCGCGCGGCGCCCAGGGCGCCGAACATCGGCCGGTAGTGCACCGGTTGCGGGGTCGGGATCGAGCCGTTGATATCGCCCATGGGTGCCATGGCGATCATCCCGCCCTTGATCACCAGCGCAGGTTTCACCCCGAAGAACGCCGGCGCCCAAAGCACCAGGTCAGCCAGTTTGCCGGCCTCGATCGAGCCCACTTCATGGGCGATGCCATGGGTCAGCGCCGGATTGATGGTGTACTTGGCGATGTAGCGCTTGACCCGGAAGTTGTCGCTGCGTGCGCTATCTGGCGCCAAGGGGCCACGGCGCAGTTTCATCTGGTGCGCCACCTGCCAGGTACGCAGCACCACCTCCCCGACCCGGCCCATGGCCTGGGAGTCGGACGAGGTCATGGAAAACGCCCCGAGGTCATGGAGGATGTCTTCGGCGGCAATCGTCTCGCGGCGGATGCGCGACTCGGCGAAGGCCACGTCTTCGGCAATGCTCGGGTCCAGGTGGTGGCAGACCATGAGCATGTCCAGGTGCTCGTCGACGGTGTTCTGGGTGTAGGGCAAGGTCGGGTTGGTCGAGGACGGCAGCACGTTGGCAAAGGCTGCGGCGCGGATGATGTCCGGCGCATGGCCACCGCCGGCGCCTTCGGTGTGGAAGGTATGGATGGTGCGGTCGCCAATGGCCGCCAGGGTGTCCTCGATGCAGCCGGATTCATTGAGGGTGTCGGTGTGGATCGCCACCTGCACGTCGTGTTCCTCGGCCACGCTCAGGCAGCAGTCGATGGCCGCCGGGGTCGAGCCCCAGTCTTCGTGCAGTTTCAGGCCGACGGCGCCGGCTTCGATCTGCTCGCGCAGGGCCTCGGGCCGTGAGGCGTTGCCCTTGCCCAGCAGGCCGATATTGATCGGCAACTGGTCGGCGGCCTGGAGCATGCGCGCCAGGTACCAGGGCCCGGAGGTGCAGGTGGTGGCATTGGTGCCGGTGGCAGGCCCGGTGCCGCCGCCGATGAAGGTGGTAATGCCCGAGGTCAGCGCTTCTTCGACCTGCTGCGGGCAGATGAAGTGAATGTGCGAGTCGATGCCGCCAGCGGTGACGATCTTGCCTTCGGCGGCGATCACCTCGGTGCCCGGCCCCACCGCCAGGGTCACCCCCGGTTGCACATCGGGGTTGCCGGCCTTGCCGACGCCGACGATGCGCCCGTCCTTGATGCCGATGTCGGCCTTGACGATGCCCCAGTGGTCGATGATTAGCGCATTGGTCAGCACCAGGTCCAACGCCTGGTCGGCAAGCATCTGGCCCTGGCCCATGCCGTCGCGGATGACCTTGCCGCCGCCGAACTTGACCTCCTCGCCATAAACCGTGAAGTCCTTCTCGACCTCGACCCACAGCTCGGTATCGGCCAGGCGCACGCGGTCGCCCACCGTCGGGCCGAACATGTCGGCATAGGCCCTGCGTGATATCCGGCTCATGCCTGATTCTCCAGCTTGCCCATGACCTTGCCCTGAAAGCCGTAGACCTCGCGTTTGCCGCGATACGGCACCAGGTGGACGGTGCGTGCCTGGCCCGGTTCGAACCGCACGGCGGTGCCGGCGGCGATATCCAGGCGCAAACCACGGGTCGGCTCGCGCTCGAACACCAGGGCGTTGTTCACCTCGTAAAAGTGATAGTGCGAGCCGACCTGCACCGGCCGGTCGCCGTGGTTGGCGACGGTGACGCTGATTACCGCCAGGCCTGCATTGAGTTCGATGTCGCCGTCGGCGACCTGTACTTCTCCGGGAATCATCCTGCGCTCCTAGATGATCGGGTCATGGACTGTGACCAGCTTGGTGCCGTCGGGAAAGGTCGCTTCCACCTGCACATCGGGGATCATTTCGCTGACCCCGGCCATCACCTGGTCGCGGCGCAGCACTTCGCGGCCCAGGTTCATCAGCTCGGCCACGGTGCGCCCGTCGCGGGCACCTTCCATCACCGTGGCGCTGATCAATGCCACCGCTTCCGGGTAGTTGAGTTTCAGGCCACGGGCCAGGCGCCGCTCGGCCAGCAGCGCGGCGGTGAACAGCAGCAGTTTGTCTTTCTCTCGCGGGGTCAGCTCCATGGCGTTCTCTCAAGTGGCCCAGATCCGCGGCGGGCATGGCGCCAGGCCGACCACGGCGGGTCGCAAGGCATGCCAGAGCCGCTGCAAAGTGGATTGCAGGCGTTGGTTGTCGTGGTCGAGCAGGCGTACCACCAGCAGTTGGCCGAGCAGGGTCGCGCCGGCCGGGGCGCCCAGGTCTTCGAGCAGGGCGCGGCTGTGGTCGAGCAGTTCGCTGCTGGCCGGGTAGGCGCAGAAGGTCGCTTGCAGGGGGAAGCCTGCGAGCTTGTCGAGCGGCCCGCCGTCGATGCGCAAGCGTTCGTGCAGGCCCGGGTCGTCGGCCACCTCGATGTGCAGGCGACTGTCGAGGGCGCCGTGGCTGAAGGTCTCGCCCATCACCGGGCGGCCCAGGCACAGGGTTTCCCAGGCCAGCAGGCGGGCGCCGGGCGCCAGGGTAAAGCGGTTTTCCAGGCGCACGCGGGCGCCGGCAAAGCAGATGCTGCCCTGGGGCAGCCATTCGAGCGTGCTGTTTTCGGCCAGGTAGAAGTGCTGCTGGAGGATCGAGGTCGGGCCGGCGCTGCGGTAGAACTTGGTCGCCCCGGGCATGGTCAGCAGTGCATGGCTGCCCGGTTCCAACTGCACATCGAGCAGCAGCTTGTCGCCGCCGACCACGCCGCCTGGCGGGTGCAGCACATAGACGTGGCACGGCGCGCCCTCGGGATAGAACGGCCGCTGCACCAAAAGTGGACCGAAATGGCGCCGCGCACCAATACAGGTCCTGGTCTCGCCCCGGATGAAACGCAGCCTGAGCTCGGCGCGCCAGCCGGCATCAGCGGTGTCCAGGTCGGGGGTTGCGGGGAGCGACATGCCTCAGGTTCCAGTAAACGCTGCAGCTATCGGGCTACAGACGCATTTGCAAGAAACAACCTGCGCGCTCAAGCCAATGCGGCGACTTGCAGGTTTGACCAATCGATCAGCAATCGATGGCAGAGGCAAAGCACATAGCGGGCCAAGATGGCGCGCTGGAGGGGTTTGTTTAAACCGCCGGCATGCACCGGTTTAGCGCTGCCCGGTTGCCGGGTGTTTAAACCCGGGCATCAGAGCCTTCCTACAATGGCGGCTACTCCTGGCGCAGGCGCTTGCGGTGCTCGGCGACCTTATGCCGGTTGCCGCACACCGCCATGCTGCACCAGCGCCGACGGTGGGACTTGGTGCGGTCGTAGAACCAGAGGATGCAGTCCGGGTGTTCGCAGGTTCTGACCAGGCTGAAGTCGCCGCCGGCCAGCAGCTCGGCCGCTTGCTCGGCCAGGGGCGCCAGCAGTTGCTCGGCCGAACGCTGCTCGGCCACTCGCAGCAGTTTCGGGTTGGCGTCCTGGTCCCACACGAGTTGCCCGTGGCTGGCGCCCTGGGCCAGGAAGCGGTTGAGGATCGCCGGATTGCCGCGTTCGCCCGCCTTGCGCTGCTCGACCAGGTCGCGCAGTGCTTCACGCAAAGTGACTGCCGCCGCCAGCAAAGCGCCCTTGGCCAGGCGCGGCATCGCCTGCGGGTGTAAGCCCAGGCGCTGCAGCCAGGTCAGCACATCGGCATCGCTGCGCCAGAAATCGGTGCGCTGGCCGTCGACAATGGCCACGGTGTTGAGCATGTCCAGCACCGGGTGGTCGGCAAGGACATAGGGCTCGGTGATGGTGTCGGTCATGGCCGTTCTCGGTGCTGGGGTTGGTCCATGGTAACCCTTATTTTCTGCAGTACAAGTTACAGCACCACTCATCGCGAAAGATCTGTAACCTCTTAAATTGAGTTTGACAGGTTACTAAGCTCGTGCAAGATTTGCTCGCGCAGTAACCTGACAAACCAATTTAATCGGTTACAGAGGATCAGTCCGATGAGCACTTTCACCCCAACCGTGCGCTACCAGTACGTCGACGCCGACGGCGTTCGCGTGTTCTACCGTGAAGCCGGCGAGCCGGGGGCCCCGGTATTGCTCCTGCTGCACGGATTTCCCAGTTCATCCCATCAGTTTCGCCAGCTGATCCCGCTGCTGGCCGGGCACTTTCACCTGATTGCCCCGGACCTGCCGGGTTTTGGCTTCACTGAAGTGCCGCCCGAGCGCGACTATCGCTACAGTTTCGATGCCCTGGCGCAGACCCTCGGCGCCTTTGTCGAGGCCCTTAACCTCAAGCGCTACGCGATGTATGTGTTCGACTACGGCGCGCCCACCGGCCTGCGCCTGGCCATGGCGCATCCTGAACGGGTCACCGGCTTCGTCTCGCAAAATGGCAACGCCTATCTTGAAGGCTTGGGCGATGCCTGGGCGCCGATCAGGGCGTATTGGGCTGACCCTTCGGCGGCCAACCGGAAAACCGTGGGCGATGCGGTTCTGCACCTGGAGGGCACTCGCTGGCAGTACCTGCATGGCGTGGCGGACCCGAGCCTGGTCGCCCCCGAGTCCTACACCCTCGATGCGCTGTTGCTGGAGCGCCCGGGCAACAAGGAGATCCAGCTCGACCTGTTCCTCGACTACGCCAACAACCTTGAGCGCTACCCGCAGTTCCAGGCGTTTTTGCGCGAGTATCAGGTGCCTTCGCTGATCATCTGGGGCAAGCACGACCCGTTCTTCATTGCCCCGGGGGCCGAGGCCTACAAGCGCGACAACCCCAATGCCGTGGTCGAGCTGCTCGATACCGGCCACTTTGCCCTGGAGACTCATGCGCCCTGCATTGCCCGGCGAATTATCGAGGTGTTGGCCTGACTGCCCTGCTGGCACCTCGTCGCCCGGCACCGGCGCCGCACTGGATAAGCGCAAAAACCGCCCCATACTGATAGCACTACGCCTCTAGCGGACCGAGGGCCGGGCCATGAGCCGAAACGTTGGTTTGATTGCCGTCGGGGTGGATCACACTGGCATTCTGGATTCGTTGAAGGGCGCGGCCAGCGGGGCACTGCAATTTGCCCGCTGGCTGGAGGAGCAACAGCAGTTCGGCATCAGCCCGAGCATCAGCGTGCTGACCGATCAGAATGACCAGGTGGTCGAAGCCAAGGCGATCCAGACCGCCGCCCGCGACTTGCTCGCGGTCGGCGGGCTCGACCTGTTGATTCTGTATTTCTCCGGGCACGGCATTGTCAAGAACGGCGCCGATGAACAAGTCTTGCTGTCGAACGTCAAGGACTACCCCGACGAAGCCATCAACATTGCCGCAACGGCGCTCAACGCCCGCCATATTGGCGTACCCCATGTCGTGATCATCTCCGACGCCTGTCGCAATGCGGTCGACCCCTTTGGTTCATTGGGCCAGGTCAGTGGCAGGCCGGCGGTGAAACGCGGTGCGGTGGTCGGCATCAAGCCCGGCAAGGTCGATATCTTCTACGCCACCGAACCGTCACAAACCGCCAAGGAGTACAAAGGCGAAGGCTTCTTTACCAAGGTCCTGCTCGAAGCGCTGCAAAGCCCACCGACAGAAATTTGCGAGACCTGGCCGGGCTCCAGCGTGCCGATCATTCCCACCTGGCTTCTGGAAGACTACCTGTACAACCAGGTGCCGACCCGCGCCCAGCAGCAAACACCGCGCTTCGAGCAAACGCCGGACATCATTGTCCAGGCGCGCCAACCGCTGTTCCTCGGCTATGCCAGCCCGCCGCTAATCTTTGCGAGCCCTTCCCCGCTGCCTGGCCCCGGGCCGCTGGACTACGGCCTGCCGGCTGGAGCCGGAGCACCCTACTTTGAGCAAATCCAGATCCTGCCGCTTCCCGATCTGTTTCCAGCAGACCTCAGGGTCACCAGCCGAAACCAGGCGATACAACAGGTGGCCAGCAGCTTTCTCAAGGAACCCGAGGCGTACATCAGCACCACATTGCTTGAACAAGCCGGCCTCGACGAAGCCTACCGGCGCAACCTGCAGCGCTACACAGCACTCCCCCAGAGCCTGGCCGAAAGCGGATTGCGCATCATCGGCAGCCAGGCCATCAGCGTGCTGGTGGCCCCCGGCCAAGCGGCGCCCCTTGTGCAAACCCATGACCAGCAGAGCATCATCAGCCTGGCGCCGTCTGCTCAGGCACAGTCAGTCATCGTCACGTTCAGCGACGACACCCTGATCGTCTTGCCGGTCATGCCCGGCTACATCGGCACAGTCCACGTAGACGAAGGCCTGGTGCAGTCGGTTTCGTTCGAGATGGGTATGACCCTGGCCCAGACCTTTGCGCAAACTCCGAGCAGGCGCCTGCACCTGCACCACCTGCAAGCACTTGCCGCAGCCTTCGCCAGCAGCGCCAAACTGCGCACCTTGGCCGCGACCCAGGCATCGAGCTTCGCCGATGTCCTGCGCCAGGAAAAGCGCCTGGACCCGACCTTGGGCATCTACGCCGCCTACGCCTATCTGCTGGCCGCTGACGACCAAGGCGTGCGTTCGGTACTGAGCTACTTCCTTGACTACCAGGCATCGTCCCAACCGCCTTTGCCCGTGCCGTTCGATGTGGCTTTGCTCGCCGGCGCCCTGGCATCCGGCAAGCGCAAGGCACGGCCGCTGATCGCCCCGTTCTGCCCGATGATGAGCCTGGGTTGGACAGTGCTGGCAGCCCATGGCAAGAACCAGAAGCTCCACCCTGCAATCCTCGAAGCCGGTAAATACCGGCTCAATACTGAATGGTCGACCTTTCGCCGCCGCGATACCCAACCGCTTATCGAAGCTTTTCTACAAGGAGAGTTGTCATGAAAGTCGTGTTCATCCATGGCCGGTCACAACAAGGCAAGAACCCGCTCACCCTGCAAAACACCTGGACCAATGCCTTGATCAAGGGTTTTGAAGACATCGGTTCGCCCTACACTGGCGTGGTCGATGTGGCCTTCCCTTACTACGGCGATCTGTTGTTCGACGAAACCTACCGCAGAGCGCAGAAAGACTTTCAGGTACTCACCGACAAAGGCGCCGACGCCGCGGCCCCGGGTGGCGAGGAAGAAGAGTTCATGCGCCAGGTCATTTACGACATTGCCAAGCAGCAAGGTATCAGCAAGGAACAGATCAACGCCGAGGCCAATGGCGAGATGCTTGAGAAAGGTGTTCAGAACTGGCGCGGCGTGCTGGCGGCCCTGCGCCTGCTCGATCAGTTGCCCGGTGTCGGCGCGACCTCGGTCGAGTTGTTCACCCGCGATGTGTGGTACTACCTGACCGAAAAAACCATCCGTGACGCGGTCAACACGTTGGTCGATGCGCAGCTTCCAGAAAACGATCCGTGCATCGTGGTGGCCCACTCCCTGGGTACCATCATTGCCTATAACCTGCTGATGAACCGGCCTGCACGCAGCAATATCAAGGGCCTGGTGACCCTCGGCTCGCCCCTGGGCATTGAAGCCATCCTGAGCCGGCTGCCCTCCAACGGTTCGCCGCGCAAGGCCCCGGATGGCGTACCCAGCTGGGTCAACATTCGTGACAAACGCGATGTGGTGGCGCTCTACGAAATTCCCGCCGCGCGGTTCAGTGGAGCACCTGCGGTGCAAAACCACAGCAACGCCAGCAACGGCAGCGATAACCGCCACGGCATCGTCGAGTACCTCAACGACACAATCGTAGCGGGCGTATTACGGCCTTTGCTGGCATAAGCACGTTCAAACCCTCAGACTCGTGCACTGGCTGCTGCAATCAACTGCATACAAGCCGATTGCTGGACCCTGGTTGAGAAAATACCCTTGAACGCACCTTAACTGTGTTTCAGGATTCTCAACCATGGTCATGCACATCCGCCTCCAGCAGACTGGCGCACCACGTGTTCTGCACCTCGAACAAACCACCGCGCAAGTACCCGGCCCCGGCGAGGTCTGGCTTGAACAGGCGGCGATCGGCGTCAACCCGCTGGACGTCAGCCAGCGCAAGGGCGATGTGCGCATCGCCCTGCCCTCGGGCCTGGGCCTGGAAGGCGCCGGGACGGTAGCGGCAATTGGCGCGGGGGTCAGCGGCATCGCTGTCGGCGAGCGCGTCGGCTACGCCACCGGCCCGCTGGGCGCCTACGCCAGCGCCCGGCTGTACCCCGCCGAGCGGCTGGTGAAACTCCCAGACACGCTCGGCCTGGACCACGCCGCCGCGCTGCTGTTCAAGGGCATCACCGCCCACTACCTGCTTCACAGCACTTACCCGGTCGGGCCCGGCACGCGGCTGATGATCTACGGCGCCGCCGGTGCCCTGGGGCAGTTGCTGGTGCCCTGGGCCAAGCACCTGGGCGCGTTTGTCATCGGCGTGGTGTCGAAACCAGAAAGTGTCGCCCGCGCCCGGGCCGCCGGCTGCGACGAGGTGCTGGTGTTCGACGCCGCCACCCTGGCTGCGCAGGTGCTGGAACTGACCCAGGGGCAGAAACTCGACGTGGTCTACGACCCGATTGGCCGGGTGTCGTTCGAGGCCTCGCTGGACAGCCTGCGCCCACGCGGCTTGCTGGTGTCCTGCGGCATGGCTTCGGGTGCACCGCCGGCCATCGAACTGAGCACCCTCAACGCCAAGGGCTCGTTGTTCATCACCCGCCCGTCGCTGGCGGCGCACACGGCAACGGCTGCCGAATACCAGCAACGTGCCGGGGAGGTGCTGGCGGCGGTGGCGGCAGGTATCATTCGCCCGCAGATCTGCAAGCGTTATGCCCTGGCCGACGCCGCCATGGCCCATGAAGACCTGCAATATGGACGTTCACAGGGCGCGATCATCCTCACGCCCTGACCTACCGAGGTAGCCCCGATGGACCCGTTCGACAGTCGCCAGGCCGATGAGCTTGCCACCCTCCTGGCGCTGTTCGAGCAAGGCTCGTTTGCCGCCGCCGGGCGCACGCTGCAGCGCCACCCGTCGGTGCTGTCCAAGCGCCTGGGTGCGCTGGAGCAGCGCTTAGGGATTCGCCTGGTCGAGCGCACCACCCGCCAGTTGCGCTTTACCGATGAAGGCGCACGGCTGGTGGAGCGCCTGCGCCAGGCCGCAAACCTGATCAGCGAGGCCGAACGCGAAGCAGCCCAGGGCGCTACGCAGATTCGCGGGCGGCTGCGCATCGCCCTGCCCTCGTCGATGGGCCGGCTGTGGCTGAGCCCGATGCTCGCCGAGTTTGCCCTGGCGTTTCCCGAGGTACAGCTTGAGACCGAATACGCCGAACGCTTTGTCGATATCGTCGCCGAAGGCTTCGATGCCGCAATCCGTATTGGCGAGCTGGCCGACAGCCGGCTGGTGGCGCGCAAGCTCTGTGAGCATCGGCGTATCCTCTGCGCGGCGCCGGCCTACCTGCAACAACACGGCCAGCCGCAAACACCGACCGACCTCGCCCGCCATAACTGCCTGGGTTTTACCGGGCTGCGCTCGTACCCCGAATGGCGCCTGGCAGGCTTTGGCCAGCAGCAGACGGTAAAAGTACGCGGTTCGCTGGTCAGTAACGACAACGAAGCGCTACTGGCCGCCGCGCGCGCCGGGGTCGGCATCCTCGCCGGCGGTGACTGGCTGATGCAGCACGAACTGGACAGCGGCCGCCTGCTGCCGGTGCTGCCCGACTGGCAACTGGATAGCGACGCCGGCATCTACTTCGTGCGCCCCGGCGCCCGCTACAACAGCGCCGCGACCCTCGCCTTCAAGCAGTGGATCGAGGCGCGTTTTGCCAACGGCGCGCCCTGGCGCCGCCGCTAAAGCGCTGCTGCCAATCTCGGCGTATGGGCGAGCAGGCTCTGGGTATAGCGGTCTACCGGCCGGTCCAGCACCTGATCCACCGGGCCTTGCTCGACGATGCGCCCTTGCTTGATCACCACCACCCGGTCGGCAATCGCTCGCACCACGCCCAGATCGTGGGTGACGAACACCAGGGTCATGCCCTCGCCTTGCAGTTGCTTGAGCAGGGCCAGGATCGCCGCCTGGACTGAAACGTCCAACGCCGAGGTCACCTCATCGCAAATCAGCACGCTCGGCTCGCACACCAACGCGCGGGCAATCGCCACCCGCTGGCGCTCGCCGCCGGACAGCTGGTGGGGGTACTTGTCGGCGACCGTGACCGGCAAGGCCACCCGTTGCAGCGCCGCCTCGATACGCGCCCGGCAGGCCTGGCCCTTGAGCTTGAAGAAGTGCTCCAGCGGTGCCTGCAGACATTGGCCAACAGTCTGCCGGGGGTTCAAGGCCCGGTACGGGTTCTGGAAGATGTACTGGATGCGATGGCGGGTAGCGCTGGGACGTTGCCGGGCCAGCAGGCTCAGCGCCTGGCCATCGAAGCGCAGCTCACCCGTAGCGTTGTCGCCCAGGCCTGCCAGGGTACGGGCCAGGCTGGTCTTGCCCGAGCCGGACTCGCCGACCACCGCCAGGCACTCCCCCGCCTGTACGTCCAGGGCCAGGTCGAACAGCACCGGCCGGTCGTAGGTCAGGTTGAGGTTGCTGATCGCCATTAACGGTGCCTGATCCGCCCGCGTCGCCCGTACCTGCGGCGCCGCTGTCGGCGCCAGCGCCTCAAGCTGCGGATGCAGGCAAGCGACCTGTTGCCGGGCCTCAAGCGTTTGCAAGCCCGGCTCCCCCTGCTCGCAGGCCGCCGTACGCCGAGGGCAGCGTGGCGCGAAAGCACAACCGTTGGGGCGCTGGCCCGGTGCCGGGGCATGGCCCGGGATCGCCTGCAGCGGGTGCTGGCGGGCAACGTCCGGGATCGCCGCCAGCAACCCCAGGGTATAGGGATGGCTGGGGCGGGCGAACAACCGTTCGCGGCTGGCCATTTCGACGATGCGTCCGGCGTACAGGACCAGCACCCGGTCGACCAGGTCCTTGATCACCGCCAGGTCGTGGGACACGTACACCGCCGCCACGCCCTGCTCTTTGCACAGCCGGCGCAGGGTTTGCAGGATGTGCGCCTGGGTGCTGACGTCCAGGGCCGTGGTCGGTTCGTCGAGCACGATCAGGCGTGGCCGCAGGACGAACGCCAGGGCGAGCATCACCCGCTGCTGCTGGCCGCCGGACAGTTGATGAGGGAAGCGCTGCAGAAACTGCGCGTCGCCCGGCAGGCCGACGTCGAGCAGGGTCTGTTGCAGGCGCTGTTGCTGCGCGGCTTTTGGCAACTGCGGTTCATGGGCGTGCAGGGTTTCCAGCAGCAAAGGGCCGATGCGCAGGGCCGGGTTCAGGGCTTGCGCCGGGTCCTGGGCGACATAGCCGATCAGCCCGCCACGGGCCTGGCGCAGGGGCTCGCCGTGCAGCTCAAGGAGGCTGACGTCGGCAACCTGGATATGCCCTGCGGCGATGCGCGCACCGCGCCGGGCATGGGCCAGCAAAGCGGTGGCCAGGGTGGTCTTGCCCGAGCCGGACTCGCCGACCAGGCCGAGGATTTCGCCAGAGGCCAGGGTGAAGTTGATGTGGTCGATGATGTCGGCGCTTGTGTTGAGTTCAACCCGCAGGTTTTGCACCTGCAGGGCCGGCCTCTCGCTGGCAAGACCAGCTCCCACAGGTTCGGCAGCAGGCCAAGGATCCTGTGGGAGCTGGCTTGCCAGCGATGGGGCCAGTTGGGCATGTGAATTCATCGACGTTCTCCCGCGCTATGCCGGGCAATGCCTTCGGCGAAGATATTGGTGCCGTAGGCGAACACCCCGATCAGCAGCGCCGGGGCCAACACCGCCCAGGGCTGGACCAGCAGGCCGGCCTGGTTTTCGTTGATCATCAGGCCCCAGTCGGCGGCCGGAGGCGCTACGCCGTAACCGAGATAGCTCAGCCCCGAGAGCATGCCGATGCCCCAGGTGAGCATGTTGCCAAAGTGCACCAGCAACGGCGTCAGCACATTGGGCAATATCTCGCGCAAGAGGATGCGCGTGCGCGAAAAACCCATCATCTGCGCCGCCTCGACGAACTCCTGGCTGGCCACCGCCACCGCGCTGCCACGGGCCAGGCGGATCACCCCGGGGGTGAAGGCGATGGCCACGGTGAGCACGATCAACCACGGCGCCCGGCCAAGCATCGAGACAATCAACAGCACCAGGATCAAGTCGGGAAACGCCAGCCAGACATCCGCCAGCCACGTGATCGCCTGGTCCAGGCGCTGGCGCGACAAACCGGCCAGCAGCCCCAGCACGGTACCGACGATCAAGGCGATGGCCGCTGCCGCCAGCGACATCCACAAAATCGACAAGCCGCCATTGAGCAACCGTGACAGCACGTCATGACCAAGAAAATCATGGCCCAGCGGCGCGTCACTGGCCGGAGCACCGTAGACACCGCCAACCATGTCGGTGGGCGCATGGGGGGCCAGCCAGGGGCCGAACAGGGCGAGGAGGACGATGGCCAGGGTCACCAGGGCGCCGCGGCGAATCTGTGGCTCACGCCACCAGCGTGCATAGAACATGGGCTATTCCTTTCAAGGGGCTTTGGCCGCCGGGCGCCGCCACCAGCTCTGGATGCCGCGGCGGTTGCGCTGGATCAGGGTGGCGCGGCGGGCGGTGCGCAGTTTCGGGGTGAGCAGAACGGTAAGCAAGTCAGCCACCAGGTTGATCAGCACCACCCCGAGGGTGATGACCAGCACCACGCCCTGCACCAGCGGCAGGTCGCGCATCTGGATCGCGCTATTGAGCTGGGTGCCGATCCCCGGGTAGCTGAAGATCACCTCGGCCAGCAACGCACCGCCAATCAGGGTGCGCAGGGTCAGGGCCACGCCCTGGATCGCCGGCACCAGGGCATTGGGCAAGGTGTGGCGCCAGACGATGCGCCATTCGGCGATACCGCGCAGGCGCGCCGCGCTGACGTAGTCCGAGTCCAGCGCTTCGATCATCGAGGCGCGGACCATGCGTGCCAGGTACGGCAGCGACGACAGGCTCAGGGCGAAGATCGGCAGCAACAGGTACTCAAGCTGCTGCCACAGGGCCTTGTCCGGGTCGAGGATCGACACCGCCGGCAGCAGGTTGACCTGGGGCATGGAGAACAGCAGCACCAGGCCGATGGCCAGCAGAAAGCCCGGCGTGGCCTTGAGGAAGATCAGCGCCGACAGGCCAAAGCGGTCCAGGCGGCTGTCGCGGCGCAAGGCCAGGCTGACACCGATGCTCAAGGCCAGCGGCACCACCAGCACCAGCACCCCGGCCAGCAGCGCCAGGGTATTGCCGAAGCGGCTGAAGATGATCGAGGCTACCGGCTGGTTGGAGTCCAGGGAAATCCCCAGGTCAGCGCGCAGCACCTGGCCGAGCCAGCTGAAGTACTGCACCAGGATCGGCCGGTTCAGGCCCAATTGCTCGCGCAGGGTCAGCACGCTTTCCAGCGGTGCCTCGGGGCCGAGAATGACCCGCGCCGGGTCCGAAGGCAGCGCCTGGGTGGCGATGAACACCACCAGGCTGATGACCCAGGCGGTGAGCAGGCCGTAGCCCAGGCGGCCGATGAACCACGGCAGCCAGGCCGGGAGTCGGGAGGTTCGTGCGCACGGTTCAGGCATGGTTCAACCACAGGCTGTCAAAACGCCAGGAGGCGAAGGTGGTCTGTTCGCCGTGCAGGCCGCCAACCTTGCTGGAGGCGGCATCGAGCACGTCGGTAAAGCCCCAGATCAGCAAGCCGCCGCGCTGGTGCTGGATGGCCTGGGCCTCATGTACCAGTTGCTTACGCCGCTCAAGGTCAGGCTGGCCGAGGGCCTGGGTAAACAGCTCGGAGAAACGCTCATCGCGAAAATTGCTGCGGTTGTAGATCGCCAGCGGCGCGTCGTTGTGCAGGCCGGTGGCCAAGAAGCCACGGGCCGGCGTGGAGCCTGGCGACATCAGCCACTGTTCTTTTTGCGGGCCGTTGAACACCGAGCTGTCCACCGGCGTGACCTTGACTTCGACCCCGGCCTTCTTCGCCTGCTGGGCGAACACCAGGGCGGCGTTGACTTCGTTGGCAGTGGTGGTCAGCTCGACGCGCAGGTCGCTGGCGCCGGCCTGGCGCAGCAGCGAGCGGGCCTGGTCGAGGTCGTGGCCGCGCTGGGCGATGGCGTGGTTGTAGGTCGGGTCCTGCGGTGAGTACAGGTCGTTGGCGATGCGCCCGAAGCCATTGAGGCCACGGCCGATCAGCTCCTGACGATCAGCCAGCAGGCGGAAGGCCTGGCGTACCCGTTCGTCCTGGAACGGCGCCTTGGCGGTGTTGAGGTTAAAGCCACTGAACGAAGTGGTCGGCGACACCACCAGTTGCAGCCGCGGGTCGGCCTTGATCAAGGCGCTGTGCTCGGCCTGCACGCCGCTGGCAACGTCGATCTGCCCGGCGCGCAACGCCGCGACCCGCGACACCTGGTCCTTGAATTCAATGATCTCCAGCTCATCGGCATACGGCTGGTTGGGTTTGAAGTAATTCTCGAAACGGCTGAACAGCGCGCGCTGGCCCGGCACGAAGCTTTTCAGCCGGTACGGCCCAGCCCCCACCGGGTTGCTCACCGGGTGGTAATCGGTCGGCACGATGCCGCCGAAGGCGATCAGGGTTTCATCCAGCGGGAAGAAGCTGCGGCCCTGCTTGAAGCGGATCTCGATGGTGCGCTCATCGAGCTTGCGCAGGGCCTGACGGTCGATGGCGCCGACCAGCCCGGCAAACGGCGAAGCCAGTTTCGGGTCGGTCAGGCGCAGGATCGAGAACAGCATGTCGTCGGCAGTGATGCTCTTGCCATGGTGGAACTCCAGGCCCGGCTTGATGCGGATGGTCCAGGCGCTGGCATCGGCGTTGGGCTCGGCAAACTCGGCCAGGCCCAGGCGCGTGCTGACGTCGTCGTTCCACTCCCAGAACTTGCTGTACAGCGCCCAGCCGCGAATGATCCCGCCGCCAGACGGCTTGTGCGCATCGAGGTTGCCGGCCTGGTCGCCGTCGATGATGCCGACCCGCAGGCGCCCACCGCGCACCGGCTGGGTGGGGCGGCTGATGGCACCGACCACGGCAGGCTCACCGCCGCCGCAGCCGCTGAGCAGGCTGGAGCCGAGCAACAGACCGCCACCGACGGCCAGGCTGTTGCCGAGGAACACCCGGCGGGAAAATTCGTTTGGCATGGGCAACTCCTTAAGCCGGTTCGGCAACCGTGCGTGCACTCAGGCGCGGAATGTCGAAACCGTGGTCCAGGTCCAGCAAGGGGAACAGCAGGTCGGCGACCCGGTGGGCTTCATCGATCAGCGGGAAACCCGAGAGGATGAACGCCGAGGTGCCCTGGGCTTGGTACTCGCGAATCCGTGCGGCCACCTGCTCGGCGCTGCCGACCAGGTAGGTGCCGGCCGCAGGACCGAGGATGTTGAAGCCGAACAGGCTCGGGCCGGTCCAGACGTTGGGGTAGATCTCAAGCTCGCGGGTCGTGGGCAGGCGGCCGTCGCGGATGCTCTGCACATTGCGCTGGATCTGCGGGTTGTCGCTGGTGAAAGTGTCCAGCGTTTGCCCTGGCGGCAACTGGCGCTCGATGGCGGCGCGGGCGGTGGCCAGCGAGGTCTGTTGCAGCAGCTTTTCGGCGTGGGCCCAGGCCTCTTCTTCGGTTTCGCGGACGATAATCTGCAGGCGCGTGCCGAAGGTCAGTTCGCGGCCGATCTTCGCCGCCTCCGCCGCCACCCGGCGGAACTTGTCGCCAAGCTTTGGCGGGGTGTCGGCAAAACTCAGGTAGACATCGAGCAGTTGCACCGAATGGGCAACCCCCGGGCCCGAGGTACCTGCGCCCCACAGCGGAACGCTTGCGCGTTTTGGCGGATGCCAGCCTCCGAGCGGGTGGCGCGCCGCCGCAGCCGGGCGCGGCGCCAGCTTGACGTACTGACCGTCGAAGCCTGCGGTTTCACCGGCGTAGATGCTCTGGAAGGCGCGCCAGTATTCCAGGCTGAACTGGTAGCGCTCATCGTGCGGATAGTGCACACCGAGGGGGGCCAGGCCGGCATCGCTGCCGTTGACCACGTTGAACAACAGGCGGCCGTTGGAAAACTCATCGAAGGTCAGCGCCCACTTGGCCAACACCGCCGGCGACAGCTCGCCCGGGTGCTGGGCGACCAGAAAGCGCAAACGCTCGGTGGCGTCGATCAGCGCGGCGGCCACCGCCAGGCTTTCATTGGGGCTCGAGCCCAGCAGCGAGCCGTAGTAGCCGAGGCGATCGCTGGCCACCGCCAGTTGCTTGAGGTGGGCAAAATCGGTCTTCCAGCGCCCCTGGGCTTCCCATGGATAAGGGCCGTCGGGGCTGGTCAGGTACCAGAGAATCTTGACTGCCATGGTCTTTCCTCAGGCGCGAATGCGGTCGGTGGCGGGAATCAGGCCCAGCTCGTTGGCCTTGTCGATCAGCTTGCTCATCTTCCATTGCTGGGTGAGCACGCCCGGGCCGAAGGGCCGCGAGCCACCGATGGCTTCGGCCAGCAGTTGCAGTTGCGCGCCCTCCTCCAGCAGCACGATGAACTCGGCGGTGGCGCGCAGGCCGTGCTGCCCCCAGACCGTGGCGCCGCCGTTGGCTTCGAGGATGGCCGGGGTGAACGGGTTCTCGACCAGGCGTTCGAGGATGAAATCGACCTCGTCCTGGCGCCGGTCGATGTAGGTTGGCAGCTCGCGGGCCAGCTGGAAGCGCTGCACCGGCACATAGTTGAACGGCAAGGTGCGCTGGGTCTGGGCCCAGGCCCCCAGGTACGGCGAGTGCACATGGGACACCGTGGTGATCTGCGCCTGCTCGCGGAACAGCTTGGCGTATCGGCCCAGGCCGCCCTTGCCCTGGCCATGCACCAGGTTGCCGGCCAGGTCGCTGACCGTGGCCTGCAGCGGTTTGCGGTACTCCCACGGCCCCGGGTAGTTGACCGACACCAGCAGCTCGCGGCCCGGTACCCGCTCGATAAAGCCGACGGTGCCGTTGGCGGTGATGGTGTTGGTTTCGCGGAACACGGTGAAGGCCTGCTCGGCCTCGTTGATCACCTGCTCGATGAAGGTTTTCAGTTCGGCATCGATCAGGTGGTCGCTGGTCAGTACAGTCATGGCAATGCTCCTTTAAGCGCGGGCGCGGCGTTCGGCCAGCAATTGTTGGGCGGCTTGCAGTGGACGCGGGTCGACCCAGTCGGCCAGGGCAAAATCGGCTTCGAGAAAGCCGTGCAGGTTGAGGAAGGTTTTCTGGATGTCGAGGTAGGCCAGGCGCTCGGCCGAAAGGTCCGGGGCCAGGGTGGTATGGAAGTCGCCGCGGTAGGCTTGATCGACGCCTTCGGCACCGGCGCGGGTTTCGTCCTGAAGGATGCGCAGCAGGCCGGCGCGGTTATCGCGGGCCCAGTCGGCGGCGCGCAGGGTCTGGGCGAGAAAGCGCACCACCAGCTCGAAGTGATCGTCGAGCAGGCTCTGGTGCACGGTGATCGGCCGTGGCGTGCCGTTGTTGATGCGCAAGCGTGGGTCTTCGATCTGGTCCAGGTCGATACCCACCACCAGGCCCAGGCGCCGGGCAGCGTCGGCGGCGGCAGCGCCCTTGACGTAGACCGCATCGACCTCGCCGCGCACCAGGTAATCCAGGCCCGACCACAGGCGCTGCAACCCCTGCTGCGGGGTCGGTGCATCGTCCTGGGAGTGCAGCGCCACTTCCACCAGCTGGACATCATCGAAGCTCAGCCCGGCCAGGCTCAGGGCACCTTTGTAGCCGTGCAGGCTCATGGCCCGGGCGATGCTGCCGGGGCGGTTGGCGCCCCAGGCCGGCAGAGCCAGGCGCTTGCCCTTGAGGTCAGCGGCGCTGCGAATGCCTGAGTCGGGGCGAACCAGGATGGTCTGCCACTCCTCGATCCAGGTCAGGCCGATCAGGCGGCTCGGCGCACCGGCGGCGCGGGCGGCCAAGGCCGGGACATTACCGCCCTCGCGAAACAGCCCGGGCAGTTGGTGATCGTAGTGGTGATGGCCCAGTTGCCGGGCTTCCTGCAGGGTGTGTACCGGCAGGCCGTCGGCGGCGAATTCTTCCGTGAGCCAGCCCAGGGTATAGGCGATGCCGGAAGCGGTCGGCACCGGGCAGCGGGTAAACCAGAGTTGCTCAAGCGAAGTTGTGGTAGGCAGCGGCAAGGTGGCGGCGATTGTCATGGGCATGCTCCATCAAGCGGATCGAATCGGCCAGGTGGCCTTTGCCTGAGGTATTGCAGCGCCCGTGCCAACTCGGCAAGGCCCTGATTTCATTGGACCTTGCCCTTTGTCAAAGGCATCGACTGCTGATCTGCCAGCAGTTGTGCCGCAGCCTTGCTGCTGCCAGAGCAACAATCACCCGCCGATTGCTGCTCCAGCAACACCCGGCCTTGGCAAACGCTGCGCAAGCCTTGCTGCGCGGGGCTTTGCCGCCAATGGCACAGAACCTGCTCAAGGCCCTGGGTACCTGTTCATTCAAGGAAGCCCTATCGTGAGTACCCTGCCCCGTCGCCTGCACAGCCCCGCCCAGGCCATCGCCGCGGCCCATGAGATTGCCGAGGCCATCGCCGCCCTCGCCGCCGACCCGTTGCTCAACCGCGAACTGCCCCGGCGCCAGGCGCAGTTGCTGTCCGACAGCGGCATCACCGCCATCGGTGTACCCGCAGCGCTGGGCGGCCTGGGCGCGTCGGTAGAAACCATCGTTGAAACCGTGCGCATCATCTCCCGCGCCGACGGCGGCGTCGGCCAGTTACTGCAGATTCACAACGTGATGCTGCGCGGCGTGCTCAGCGGCTACCCGGACGAGGTGCGCGACGGCGTGGTCAGCGACGTGCTGGCCGGCAAGCGCCTGGGCAATGCGCTGGCCGAGGTCGGCGGCAAGAACAAGTTCGCCCTCAAGACCCGGGTCGAGCGCCGCGCCGATGGCAAGCTGATCCTCAACGGCAGCAAGTTCTACTCCACCGGCGCCTACCTGGCCGAGTGGATCTCGCTGACCGCCGCCAGCGATGACGGCGGCGCCGGGGTGCTGCTACAGCGCGACACGCCCGGCCTGACCCTGGTCGACGACTGGGACGCCTTCGGCCAGAACAATTCGGTCAGCGGCACGGTGATCTTCGACAACATCGAACTGGACGAGCGCTACGTACTGCGTCGCCAGGGCCCGATGAAGCGCACCGGCCTGACCTTCCCGCAGATCCTCCACGCCGCCATCGACACCGGCATCGCCGCCGGCGCCTTGCAGGCCGGCATCGACTACCTCAACCAGCACGCCCGGCCGTGGGTCGAGAGTGAGGTGGAACGGGCCAGTGACGAGCCGCATATCATCCGCCAGATCGGCGAATACGCGGTGGCCCTGCGCGCGGCCGAATCGTTGCTGCGCGACGCCGCGCGAACCTTCGACGCCCATGAGCGGGAGCCGGACAACAAGGCCCTGGAAGACGAGCTGATCCTCTCGGTGGCTACCGCCCGCGCCCATGCCGATGGTGCTTCGCTGAAAATCTCCAGCGACATCTTCTCGCTGCTCGGTGCCAGTTCATCCTTGAGCAAGTGGAACCTCGACCGCTTCTGGCGCAACGCCCGCGTGCACACCACCCACGACCCGATCCGCTGGCGCCTGCACCACGTCGGCAACTACTACCTCAACGGCATCGACCCGGGCGAATACACCGCCATCCTCACTGCCAAGCAAAAGGCCGGCGCCAGCCGCTGAGCACACACTTTCCTTCTGCCGCGAGTCCTTCATGAGCCCTCGACACCCGCTGCTGCGCAGCCTGGCGATCTACCGCGAAATGCCCTGGCGTTTCGCCCTGGTCGCCGGGCTGTTCGTTTCCATCAACCTCGGGCTGGTCTGGCAGCAATGGCTGATCGGCCACGCCCTCAACGAGGTCAGCGCCGGCACGGCGGTGCAGCGCCTGGCCGATGGTAGCCTCGACAGCCAGCGCGCCTGGCGCTGGTTCTGGCTGATCCTCGGCGTGGCCCTCGGCCGGGCGCTGTTGCAGTACGCCGCCGCCATCGGCTCGCTGATCCTCGGCCAGGCATTGCTGACGCGCCTGCGCGAACGCCTGCTCGAACAGGTGTTGCGCCTGCACCTGGGCTATCACTGGCAGCATGGCATGGGCGAGATGGTCACCCGCACCACTCGCGATGCCGACAAGGTTCGCGATGCGCTGGTGAGTTTCTGGCGGCAATTGATCGAAACGCCGTTGGTGGTGCTGGCCACCGTCGGCCTGCTGGCCTGGTACGACCCGTTGCTGGCTCTCGGGCCGCTGCTGCTGACGGTGCTCGGGGTGTGGATTTTCGTCCTGCAGACCGAGCGCCTGGTGAGCCTCGACCGCGCGGTCGGCGCCGCCTACGACCGGGTCAACCAGGACCTGGCCGAAGGCATTGGCGCGGTGCGGGTGATCAAGTCGTTCGGCCTGCAGGCCCAGCGCATCGCCGGCTTCGAGCGCCAGGTTGTGCAGTTCAGCGCCCTGGCCCGCCAGGCCCTGGCCTACGCCAGCTCGCGGATACCGCTGCCGCAGGCGGTGGTGGCGCTGGGGCATGTGTGGATACTAGTGATGGGTGCACGATTGGTCGCAGAAGGCCGGATCGGCATTGGCGAACTGGTGACCTCGCTGCTGATCGCCACCACCCTGGTGTTTCGCATCGAAGGCATTGGCCGGGTGATGCAGACCTTCGCCGACGCCCGCGCCTCGGCCGGGCGTATCTGGCAGTTGCTGGATGCGCCGGCGCTGCTTGTCGGCGGTAGTCAGCGCTTGCCCGAGGGGCCGTTGGGGCTGAGGCTCGAAGACGTCAGCGTGGCCGCCCCCGGCGGTGGCCAGGCGATCCTGCGCCACTGCGCCTTCGAGCTGGCACCCGGTGAAACCGTCGCCCTGGTCGGCGCTACCGGCACCGGCAAGAGCCTGCTGGCCAGCCTGTTGCCTCGCCTGACCGATGTTGCCGAAGGCCGTGTGCTGCTCGGCAACGCGCAATCCGGCTGGCAGGACATTCGCGACCTGGACCTGAGCGACCTGCGCCGGCGCGTGCATGTACTGCCCCAGGAGAGCTTCCTGTTTGCCGACAGCCTCGCCGCCAACCTGCGCCTGAGCGCCCCTGGCGCCAGCGGCCAGCAACTGCTCCAGGCCCTGTACCAGGCCGCCGCCGAGGATATCCTCGAACGCCTGCCCGATGGCCTCGACAGCCCGCTCGGCGATCGCGGCGTGACCCTCTCCGGCGGCCAGCGCCAGCGCTTGTGCCTGGCCCGGGCATTGCTCGCCGCGCCCGCCATTCTCTGCCTGGACGACGCCACCAGCGCCCTCGACGCGCACAGCGAAGGCCGAGTGCTGGACAACCTGCGCCGGCAACCACAGGCCACTACCCTGCTGTTGATCGCCAGCAAGGTTTCCACCGTGCAACGCGCCGACCGCGTGCTGCTGCTCGACAATGGCGCCATCGCCGACAGCGGTACCCACGCGCAACTGCTGCAACGCAACCCGACCTACCGTGACCTGCTGGGGATCGACCATGGCTAAGCCACTGCCGGGCAACGCCCTGAGCGATATCGAAATCGAAGAACTGCTGGCCAAAAAAGCCCTCGACCGCAGCATGTTCCAGCGCCTGCTGCCGTTGCTGCGGCCGGTGCGCAAGCAGATCGCCTGGGTGATTGGCCTGGAGCTGGTGCTGGTGTTCACCGTGTTCCTGCGCCCTTGGTTCGTCCGTGAACTGCTCGACCGCGGCCTGATCCACGACGGCAACCGCTGGCTGCTCGACCAGCCACTGGTGCTATGGCTGGGGTTGGGGCTTACGGCCAGTTGGCTGGGGCGTTTTCTACTTGCCGGGGTGTCGCAGTACATTGCCGGCAGCGCCGCCATCGGCGTGCTCAACCAGTTGCGGGTGCGGGTGTTTGCCCATGTCCAGGCCTTGAGCGTCGGCTACTTCGATCGCACCCGCGCCGGGCGCATCATTTCCCGCGCCGACCGCGACGTCGATGCCCTGGAGCCGCTGCTGATCCAGGGCCCGCCGGAGCTGCTCGGCGCCCTGCTGCGCTGTAGCCTGGCGGCCGTGATGCTGTGGCTGATCGAACCGCTGTTCTTCTTCAGCCTGATCGGTAGCGTGCCCTTGCTGCTGGCGGCGACCTGGGCCTTCAAACGCATCGCCCAGCGCAACTGGGCCAAGGTCGCCGAACAGCGCAGCCGCTTTACCGCGCACCTGGTCGAGAGCGTCAGCGGCGTTCGCCTGTTGCAGCAGACCGGCCAGCAAGCGCCGAACCTGGCGCACTACCAGCAGTTGCTGCACGCCTTCAACAACGCGCTGATCGTCGGCAGTTTGCGCTCGGGCTGGTTCGCGCCCTTTACCGCCCTGCTCACCGCCGCCGGCATGGCGGTGCTGGTGCTGGTCGGCGGCTACAGCCTGGCCGCGGGCACCGTCACAGTCGGCCAGGTGGGCGAGAGCCTGTTCTACGTGATGCTGTTCCTCGGGCCATTGCAAGAGCTGACCGACCTGTTCGAACGCTACGCGACCGGTTCCGCCTCGGCCCAACGGATCTTCCTGTTGCTCGACACGGCGCCGCAGATCCTCGACCCGCTTACCCCGGTTGACCTGCCCCGGGCCCGTGGCGAGGTGCATTTTCAACAGGTGCAGTTTGCCTACCTGCCACAGCCGGCCCGGCCGGTGATCGACGGCCTGGACCTGCGCATTCATGCCGGTGAAGTGCTGGCGATCGTCGGCCCGTCCGGGCATGGCAAAAGTACCCTGGTGCAGTTGCTCACGCGCTTCTACGAAGTCGACCGGGGCGCAGTGACCCTCGATGGCGTCGATATCCGCCAGCTCAGCCAGCAACAGTTGCGCCGCCATGTGGGTGTGGTGCTGCAGGACAACGTACTGTTCAACGGCAGCATTCTCGACAACCTGCGCCTGGCCGCACCGGATGCCGAGGATCAAACCCTGATTGCTGCGGTGCGCGAGCTGGGTGCCGACGAGGTGCTGGAACGCCTGCCCCATCGCTACGACACCCAGGTCGGGCCGCTGGGTAGCCACCTGAGCCAGGGCCAGCGCCAGCTGGTGTGCCTGGTGCGGGCGTACCTGGCCGACCCGGCGGTTCTGGTGCTGGACGAGGCCACCTCGGCGGTCGACGTGCACACCGAGCGGCGCATCCAGCGGGCACTGCGGCGGCTGTGCGAGGGGCGCACGGCGATCATCATCGCCCACCGCCTGGCGACCATCCGCGATGCCGAGCGGATCGTGCTGATTCGCGAGGGCAGGCTGGTGGAGCAAGGGCCGCATCAACAGTTGTTGGCCAGGGGTGGCGAATATGCGGCGTTGTACCGGCGCTATCAGCACAGTGCCGAGTTACAGGGGGAAGCTTGCTGACAAGCAGGAAAGCTTTGCCTTCCATCGCCGGCAAGACCGGCTCCCACAGTGGATCTGTGTACGCCAAACCTGTGGGAGCGGGCTTGCCAGCGATGCTGTTGTGCTGCAACCGCCGCAGCCACTGCTGACCCGCTGCTGCCCTGGCAACACCCCTGCCCTCAACCCCCTGTAATTCCGGGCCCGCGCGGCGTGGCATGGGCGTTGCACCAGTGTCCTCACATTCACCGAGGAACAGCCATGAGCACCGAATTCTTCTGGCGTCTGCCCCTGGGCACCGACGGCCCGCAACTGAGCACCGACAAGCACAACCGCGGCAGCTTCAGCCACACGCCCGGGCATATCGCCCCCGGCCTGCTGCAGGACGGCAGCGCCGACGGTTTCACCTACATCGACTACATCGCCCAGGTGGCCAAGGCCGCGGAACTTGCAGGCTTCGAAGGCGCGCTGTTGCCCACCGGCCCCGAGCCGTGGATCGCCGCCGCGGCCCTGGCCCGGGAAACCCGCCGGCTGCGCTTTCTGATCGCCTTCCAGGCCACCTGGACCCTGCCCGCCTACGCCGCCCAGCAGGCGGCGATCCTCCAGCACCTGAGCCACGGGCGCCTGGACTGGAACATCATCACCGGCGGCAACCCGGCCAGCCAGCGCGCCCAGGGTGACTTTCTCGACCACGACCAACGCTACAAGCGTACCGGCGAGTTCCTCGACATCATCCAGGGTTTGTGGAGCAACGAGCGCTTCTCTTACGACGGCGACATCTACCGCCTGGAAAACGGCGCACTGCCGCCGCACCTGGGTAACGAACGCAAGCCAGGGGTGTACTTCTCCGGCTTCTCCGAGCCGGCACTAGAAGTCGCCGCCCGCCACGCCGACGTGTACCTGAACTGGGCCGAGCCGGTTGAGCAGCTCAAGCCGCACATCGAGCGGGTACGTGAGCTTGCCGACAAGCAAGGGCGCACGGTGCGCTTCGGTCTGCGGGTCGACCTGTTCGCGCGTGAAACCGAAGAAGCCGCCTGGCGCGACCTGCGCCGTCAGTTCGACAAGCTCGGAGGCAAGCCCAGCGCCGTCTCCACGGCCTTCACCAGCGCCAGCGACTCGGTCGGCGGTGCACGGCAAACCGCCTATCACCAGAACATCCAGCGCTTCGACGACCTGATCATCGGTCCCAACCTCTGGGCCGGATTCGCCAAGGCCAAGCCTGGGCCGACCGTGGGCCTGGTGGGCAGCCACGAGCACATTGCCGAGCGCCTGGCCGAGTACCGCGACGCCGGCTTTTCGACCTTCATCCTGGCCGGCAACCCGCACCTGGAAGAAGCCCTGCGCATCGGCCAAGAGGTGCTGCCGCTGGTGCGTCAGGCGCCGCCCGCCGCCCTGCCCCTGACCGCTACTGCCTGACCGGAGCCTGACATGAGCACACCCCTCGATACCCTCTGGTACACCCGCTGCCCGGTGCCCACGGGGCTGGGCATCGCCGTGCAGCAAGGCTGGTTACAGGACAGCCTGCGCAGCCTCGGCACCCAGGTGCAGTCGATCCGCGAGGCCGACGATGCTGCGGTGCGCGAGTCGCACTTCGATCACAGCCTGCGCCATTCGGTGCGCCATGGCGGCAGCATCCCGGCGATCTGGGCCCGCGCCCAAGGCCGTGCCACGCGCCTGATCGGGCTGTCCTGGGCCGATGAAGCGCAGTTGATCCTGACCCGCGCCGACAGCGGCATTCACAGCATCCAGCAGCTGGCTGGCAAGCGTTTCGGCTTGCCCGACCGCGCCCGCGCGCAGATCGACTTCACCCGCGCCCAGGCCCTGCGCGGGCTGGAAAACGCGCTGAAACTCGAAGGCTTGCAGGTCGGCGACTTGCAGCTGGTCAACTTCCGCTACGACAGCGGTTTCAGTGACAGCCCGGTGCGCGTTGTTGCCGGCAGCAGCGTGACCAGCAGTGAAGAAGCGCGCAATCTGGAATTGATCGGCCTGCTGCGCGGTGACGTCGATGCGATCTTTCTCAAGGGCGCCAGCGCCGTGCAGCAGGCCCATGATTTCGGTCTGCGCACATTACTGGACATCGGCGCCCACCCCGACCCGCTGATGCGCAGCAACAACGGCACGCCGCGCACCCTGACGGTCGACCAGGCGCTGCTCGACCAGCACCTGCCCGTCGCCACCCGGGTGCTCGACAGCGTGCTGCGCGCCGAAGCCTGGGCTCACCAGCACCCGGAGCAGACCCGCCGCTACCTGGCCCTGGAAACCAACAGCAGCGAGTACTGGGTCAGCCGCGCCTACGGCGAAGACGCCCACAAGCGCCTGCACACCGCCCTCGACGAACAGGCCATCGCCGCCCTGCAGGACTTCATTGCCTTCCTGCAGCGCTGGCGCTTTATCCGCACGGCGTTCGATGTGCGCCAATGGATCGACCGCCGCCCCATGGATGGGCTGCAGACCACACTGGCCGGCTAACCGGCCACTCTACAAGGACTGGAACCCACGATGAGTACACCCCTCGACACCCTCTGGTACACCCACAGCCCGGTGCCCACCGGCCTTGGCATCGCCGTGCAAAGCGGGCGCCTGGCCGAAGCCTTCCAGCCGCTGGGCACCTCGATACAGTCGCTGCGTGAATCCAGCGAGCGCGAAGTGCGCGAAGCCCATTACGACCATCACCTGCGCAACTCGGTGCGCCACGGCGGCAACATTCCGGCGATCTGGGCCTATGCCAGCGGCGTGCAGACCCGCGTGCTGGGCCTGAGCTGGGCCGATGAAGTGCAGTTGATCCTGACCACCGAAGACAGTGGCGTGCGCACGGTTCGCGACCTGAAGAACCGCCGCTTCGGCCTGCCGAAATGGGCCAACGTGCAGATCGACTTCACCCGCGCCCAGGCCCTGCGCGGGCTGGAGAACGCGCTGAAACTCGAAGGCCTGAGCGTGGCCGATGTCGAGCTGGTCGACTACCCCTATGGCGGCACTCACAGTGATGAACAGGTCACCCATGTGCATGGCGCAGCGGTGACCCTGGGGGTGAACCGGGTCAGCCGGCGCAACAACGAACTGATCGGCCTGCTGCGCGGGGATATCGATGCGATCTTCCTCAAGGGCGCCTCAGCGCTGCAACTGGCCCACGAGTTCGGCTTGCGGGTGGTGATCGACACCGGCTCCCACCCTGACCCGCTGATTCGTTCGAACAACGGTACGCCGCGCACCTTGACCGTGGATATCAACCTGCTGGAGCAGCACTTCGGTGCCTGCAAGCGCATCGTTGACGTGCTGCTGCGCACCGAGCAGTGGGCCTGGGCCAATGCCGATGAAACCCGGCGCTACCTGGCCCGTGAGCTGAACACCAGCGAGTATTGGGTGGCGGCGGCCTATGGCGAGGATGCCCATCGGCGCTTGCGCACCACGCTCGATAGCCGCTCGATCGAGGCGTTGCAGGATTTCACCGACTTTCTCCATCGCTGGGCCTTTATACCGCGGCGCTTCGATGTGCGTGAGTGGATTGATTTCAGGGTGCTGGAGGCGGTGATCGGCTCCACTTCGCGGGTGGCGACCTGAGGTTTTTTGGGGCTGCTTTGCAGCCCATCGCTGGCAAGCCAACTCCCACAGGGTTCGCGATTGCTGCTGGAGCAGCAGGCATTCCACACCGCCCTGCTGAATAGCTAACAGTCACCGCTAAAAAACCCAATAAAACCCTTTAAATACAGCATGTTATAAACATGGCACAAACCCTGCTCTATCCCCTTCAACTGCACATCCGGGGAGACCAGCAGCATGCACACACTTAACCCAATCGCCACAGGCATCGGCCTGAGCATCCTGCTGGCCAGCCAGTCGCAACTGCTCAGGGCCGACGACAGCACCACACCGGCCCTGAAGACCGTCACGGTCACCGCCCAGCACCGCGAAGAAACCCTGCAGGAAGTCCCTGTGGCGGTCACCGCCGTGCAAGGCAGCAGCATCACCGCCGACGGCGTTCGGGCCATGGGCGACATCACCACGTTCATCCCCAACGCTTCAGCGAAGAACCCCGACGGCGACGGCCGCCCGCGCTGGTACATCCGCGGCCTGGGCACCGGCGACACTGGCGCTGCCACCGTCTACCCGGTGGGCATCTACGCCGACGACGTCTACCTCAATGCGCCGGTGGCCGGCGGCGGCCCGCTGTTCGACCTGGAGCGCATCGAGATCCTGCGCGGCCCGCAAGGCACCCTGTACGGCAAGAACACCACCGCTGGTGCAGTGAACATCATCTCCAAGAAGCCGGGCTTCGAGACCGACGGCTTTGGCACAATCGGTTTTGGCAGCAAGAACGAGCGCATCCTCAGTGGTGCCATCGGTGGCGCGCTGGTCGATGAGCGCCTGGCCGCACGGGTGTCGCTGTACTCCGAAGAGCGCGATGGCTTCACCCACAACCTGAGCAACGACCAGACCTACGGCGACGTCAACAAGAAGGCGGTGCGCGTGCAGTTTCTGGCCAAGCTCAACCCCGACCTGGAAGCGCTGTGGAAGATCCACGGCCGCCAGTTCAAGGGCGATGGCAGCAGCGGTTCGCTAACGCTCGGCCGCTACTACAACGTCGGTTACCAGCGCCCGGAAGGCCGGCGCATCGAGCTGAACGTCGATGAAGATGCCAAGCTCGACCACAACGGCACCTCGCTGACCCTGAACTGGGACATCGGCGACTACACGCTGACCTCGATCAGCGCCTACGACTACATCCGCAACCAGCAGCTCAGCGACGCCGACTACACCCCCTATGAAGTCAACGGCGCCGCCGACAGCGACAACCGCTACGACCAGTATTCCCAGGAGTTTCGCCTGGCCTCGCCGCAGCAGGAAACCCTGCGCTGGATGCTCGGCGCCCACTACTTCCACGAAACCCTCGACAGCAGCGCCCTGCGCACCGTCACCCCGGGGCCGACGCCCAATGGTACGGGCTCCAACCAGACTGGCGGTGTGGTGGACTTTCGCGACCTGAGCTACACCCACAAGACCGACAGCTACGCGCTGTTCGGCAACCTGGCTTACGACGTCACCGACAACCTGACGGTGACCGGCGGCCTGCGCTGGACCACCGAGAAAAAGGACATCGACCTGGACCTGGTGCAACTGACCCGCGCCACCGCCAACGGCCCGCTGATCCCGCTGACCGCCAACGGCAGCAACGGCTCCCAGGAAGAAGCCAAGCGCTGGGATGCCTGGACCTACGACCTGACCCCCGAGTACCGCATCAATGACAACCTGCGGGTGTTCTTCCGCTACGCCCATGGCTTTCGTTCCGGTGGGTTCAACACCGGGCTGTCGACCAGCCTCGCGCAGTTGACCACGGTCGATCCGGAAGAGCTGGACGCCTACGAGCTGGGGCTTAAATCCGAATGGCTCGACCATCGCCTGACGGTCAACGCCAACCTGTTCTACTACGACTACCAGGACATCCAGGTCAACCTGCTGACGGTCAACAACGGCATCCTCACCACGGCGCTGACCAACGGTGCCAAGGGCAAGGTCAAGGGCGCCGAGCTCGAAATCGAGGGCCAGCCAACCGACGCCCTGCACCTGCGCGCGGCGCTGTCGTTCCTCGACACCGAATACACCGACTTCAAGAACACCAACCCCACCACCGGTGCTGTCACCGCCGACTACAGCGGCAACAGTTTCGTGCGTTCGCCGCGCTACGTGGTGTCGCTGGGTGGCGACTACACCATCCCGCTGGAAGTCGGCGGCAAGCTGGTGGCCGGTGCCGATGTCAGCTTCCGTGACCGCGAGTACTTCCTCGCCGATCGCCAGAGCAGCGCCGACCAGCCCCTCAACCAGCCGCACTACACCCTGGCCAATACCCGCCTGACCTGGTTCAGCCCGGATGAAAAGCTCAGCGTCACCGGTTTCGTCAACAACCTCACCGACCGCCGCTACCAGGTCCACGGCCGCCCCAACGGCACCGCCGGCCAGTACGTGATCACCTATGGCGACCCGCGCACCGTGGGCCTGAGTGTCACCAGCCGGTTCTGATCGCTGCACCTTTTGCGCCTTACAGGAGTCTGTTCCCATGTTCCGACCTACCCCCAAGGCCAGCGCCATCGCGCTGGTCATCGGCGGCTTCGGCGCGCCCGGCGTTTACGCCCAGGCGCCGGGCGCCAGCGACAGCAAGCTCGACACCGTGGTGGTGGTCGGCACCCGCCGCAGCGATGTCACCGCCCTGGAAAGCGCCGCCCCGGTGGATGTGCTCAGCGCCGAGCAGTTGCAGGAAACCGGCGCGCAGGATTTGTCCGGTGCGCTCACTGCGCTGTCGCCGTCGTTCAGCTTCCCGCAGTCGCCGCAAGGGGCCTTTGCCGGCTCCATTGCCCAGGGCGCTTCGTTGCGCGGCCTGGCCTCCGACCAGGTGCTGGTGCTGGTCAACGGCAAGCGCCGCCACAGCAGTGCCAACGTCACCCGCCAGGGCCTGGCCAACGGCCGCGGTGCGGCGGCGGTGGACTTGAGCCTGATCCCGCTCAGCGCCATCTCGCGGGTGGAGATCCTGCGTGATGGCGCCGCTGCCCAGTACGGCTCGGATGCCATCGCCGGGGTGATCAATATCGTGCTCAAGGAGAACGACGCCGGCGGCAACATCGGCTATCGTTTTGGCGGCTACGCCAAGGGCGACGGCCTGCAGCGCAAGCTCAGCGGCTGGAAGGGCCTGGCTCTGCCCAACGATGGTTTTCTCAACCTGAGTTTCGATGCCGGCAGCCAGGACCCGGCCAGCGACACCCGCCCGGACAACCGCATTTTCTACCCCGGCTCCCCCAGCATCAACAGCGAGCGCGAACAGAACAACCGCTACCGCACCTGGAACTGGGGCTCGGGCAATGTCTCCGACCAGTACAACCTGGTGGCCAACAGCGAGCTCGGCATCGGCGACGGCCTGACCGCCTACGGCTTTGCCACCTACGCGCACAAGAACACCGACGCCGAAGGCTTCTTCGACCCGCCGACAACCCTGCGCAACAACTACGGCAGCGTGGCCCTGCAGCGCTACCCGGACGGTCGTTTGCCGATCACCCGCTACAACCTTGAAGACTATGCCGTGACCGGTGGCGTGCGTTACGAAGACGATCAACTGGGCAAGTTCGACCTGGCGGCCAACTACGGCAACGACACGCTCAAGTCCACCGACCGCAATGCCATCAACCCCAGCTGGGGCAACGCCAGCCCGCAGAAGATCTACACCGGCGAGCGCGAGAACGAACAGACCAACCTGACCCTGGACTGGGTCCGCGACTTCCCTACCGACCTGCTGGCCAAGCCGCTGACCCTGTCGGCGGGCCTGGCCTGGCGCAAGGAGCACTACAGCCTGAGTGCCGGCGAAGCGGCTGGCTGGCAGAACGGGCCGCTGTTCAACACGCTCGACCCACTGAGTGGCCGGCGCATTCCCGGTTACTACGCAGGCATCACCCAGGTCGATGCCGCGTCGCTTGAGCGCAAGGTGTTCGGTGCCTATGTCGATGTCGAAGGGCAGATCACCGACAAGTTCCAGGCCGGGGTTGCGGTGCGTTCCGAGCATTATTCGGACTTTGGCGACACCACCAACGGCAAGCTGTCGCTGCGCTACGACTTCACCCCGCAAATCGCCGCACGCGGCAGCATCAGTTCCGGTTACCGCGCGCCATCGCTGGTGCAGAGCGGTTTGTCGTCGTTCAGCGTGCAGGTGGTCGAACAGCCTTCAGGCAGCGGCAACTGGGTCGAAGTACAGCAGCGCACCCTGCGCGCCGACAGCCCGGAGGCGGCCTTGCTCGGTGGCCGCACGTTGAAGCCCGAGGAGTCTACCAACCTGTCCCTGGGCCTGGTCTGGCGCCCGCTGAGCAACGCTTCGGTGACCCTGGATGCCTACCGCATCGATATCGACAACCGCATCACCCTCTCCGACCAGTTGCCCAGCAACGTGGTCGGGCCGATCTTTGCCGGCACGCCCTACGCCAACATCCAGAGCGCGGCGTTCTACACCAACATCGCCGACACCCGCACCGACGGCCTGGAACTGGCGGGGCAATACCAGTGGGACTTGCAGCAGTTTGGCCGGCTCAACCTCAACGCAGGCGTTGCCAAGACCCGCACGCGAATCACCGAGCTGCGCGATGTCGGCGGTATCAGCGGCGAGCAGATCGTCGGCCGCGCCACCCAGGGCCTGATCGAACACGGCACGCCGGAAGACAAGCTGACCTTGAGCGCCAACTGGCTGTACGAGAACTGGGGCGTGACCCTGACCCAGCGCCGTTATGGCCAGTGGCAGAGCCTGAACAGCAGCAACCCGAACCTGGACCAGACCTTCAGCCCGCAGTGGATCACCGACCTGGACCTGAGCTACAGCTTCGAGCAGGGGCTGAAACTGTCGGTGGGCGCGATCAACCTGTTAGACAGCCATCCGGACAAGCTCGAAGGGCCGCAGTTGTACGGGGTGCCGAAGTATTCGATTACGTCGCCGGAGGGGGCGCAGGGGGCGTTTTACTATGCGAGTGTCAGTTATGACTTTTGAGGCTTGAAGACCGCCATCGCTGGCAAGCCAGCTCCCACAGGTACAGCATGCACCGAACCTTGTGGGAGCTGGCTTGCCAGCGATGGGGCCCTATGGAGCTAGTAGTAGGCGTTCTCTTTCTGACTGTGGTCAGTCACATCACGCACACCCTTGAGTTGCGGAATACGCTCGAGCAAGGTCCGCTCGATGCCTTCCTTCAAGGTCACGTCGGCCTGGCCGCAGCCCTGGCAACCGCCACCGAACTGCAGCACGGCAATACCGTCCTCGACCACTTCGATCAGGCTGACCTGGCCGCCGTGGCTGGCCAGCCCCGGGTTGATCTCGGTTTGCAGGTAGTAGTTGATGCGCTCGTTGATCGGGCTGTCTTCGTTGACCATCGGCACCTTGGCGTTCGGCGCCTTGATGGTCAGCTGGCCGCCCATGCGGTCGGTGGCGTAGTCGACCACGGCGTCCTCGAGAAACGGCACGCTGACCGCGTCGAGGTAGGCGGTGAAGGATTTAAGGCCCACCGCTTGGTCTTCCGGCTTCTCTTCGCCCGGCTTGCAGTAGGCAATGCAGGTCTCGGCGTAGGTGGTGCCCGGTTGGGTAATGAAAATGCGAATGCCAATACCCGGGGTGTTCTGCTTTTCCAGCAGATCGGCCAGGTAATCGTGCGCGGCGTCGGTAATAGTTATGGCGCTCATGGAAGTTCCTCACAGACTTGTCGGCAGTTTACGCCAACCTGGCCGCCGAACAAAGTCCTAGTAATTCTGTCGGGAAAGATCATGTTCAGAGATTCTCGTAGCGGTTCATGTCGAGCACGCCCGACTCTACCGGCTCGGTCTCCTTGATGTAGCTGTCGAGGTCATGGAAGTACTGCCAGAACTGCGGATGGCTGCGACGCACGCCCCAGCGCATGACAATACGCTCGAACTTGGCGGTGTCATCACGGGCCGCTTCCAGGTCCTCGACGAACTCCGGCACATCACTGGCCGGGACGTTGAAGATGAAGTTCGGGTAGCTGCTGAGCACGCCCGGCACCAGGGTCAGGGTGTCCAGGCCCGGCTGGTAACGGTAGGCCTCGCCGAGCATGAAGGCGACGTTGCTGTGGGCGCGGTTGCGCAGCAGGCTGTAGACCTGGCGCTGGCCACCCGGCCCTTCGATGCGCAGCATGGTCGCTTCCGGCAACTGGTTGATCACCTTGAGGCCGGCCGCCGGGCGTGATACCAGGCGGCTCAGGGCCTGTTCGACATCGCGGAACGCTTCGCTCATCTGCGGGCGCGAGCAGTAGGCACCCTGACACCGGTTGATCGGGTCGGGCGTGGCATTGAGGCTGCCGGTACGCTGAATCAGCTTGAGGCCGAAGTCACGCTTGGGGTCGCGCTTGTCCAGCTTCAGCGCGCTCGGGGTGGCGGTGTCGATGTCCTCATAGTCCATCCACATCTTCACCTTGCCGCTGTTCTGGTACCAGTCGCCGAGGATCGCAGCACGGGCATCGGCCGGCATCAGGCGCAGGAAGTTGACCTCGGCGCCATTGCGGATCAGGTCGAAGTACAGCCGCGTCTGCGCCTGGTGCGAGACGTTGCCATAGACGTCGAAGTTGACCGCCAGCTGGTAATAGGTGCGCTCGAACAGCGGGTAGTCGAACAGCCAGATGGTCTTCGGCACGTCACCGATCAGGCCCTTGCTCACCGAGGCGCTGTCGAAGTGGCGGAAGATGGTCAACAGCGCGTTGTCATTACCGGCCCACAGGGTCGACCAGCTCGGCGGCGGGACTTCGGCATAGGCATCGCGGCGCAGCTTTTCGTACTCGTTGCGCTTGTCGCGGTAGGCATGCCAGAGGGTCAGGATGCTGCCGACGTCGTCGATCTGCCCGGGCATGGCCAGCAGCGGCGTGGCCTGGCCGCGATACTCGGCATCGGTCAGGTAGCGGTCGTGGGCCGGTTCCTGGAACAGCGTCCAGAAGTTGTCGCGGATCACGTCGGTGGCGATCTGGCCACGGCACACCGGGCCACGGATGAAGGTGCGTACGAAGTACTCGGCGTTATCGAGCATGAACTGGTAACGGGCCACCGCCGGAATCGCTTCGAAGGTCTCGAACGGGTTGGCACGGTGGCGCGGGCCATAGCCGGGCAGCGCATTGGCGTGCCAGTCGCCGCTGTAGAACAGCTGCTTGACGCGCTTGAGCTTCTGCGGGCCCATCGGGTAGGTGATGTGGGTTTTATGCACGATCACGCCCTGCACCGGCATCAGCCGGTAATAGAAGTCGGTGCCCGGCGGGTCATTGGGCCGGCGCGTGGCGATCAGGTCGATCGGCTGGCCGCTTGGCGTGCGCGATCGCACCCACTGGAAGAAGTGCCCCTGCTCGCCACCGACAAAATGAATGTGGGCCAGGAACAGATGCTCGTACAGCCAGCGGCCGACCAGCGCTTCGGTCGAACCCGGGCGGTTGAGCAGCGCCTCCCAGTCGGCGATCTGCGCGGCCTCTTTGGCGCTCGGCTGGATCGGGTTGTGCTCCACCGGCGCACCGGCCGCCAGCCAGCGTTGCAGGGTCTGGTACTGGGCATCGGTGAGGCCGGTGACCGCCAGCGGCATGCCCTCTTTCGGGTGTGCGCCGGCATAGGCGTCGAACTCGCCGGGCAGCGGGCACATGTTGTTGCGGTTCAGGCCCAGGACGATCTCCTCGGGCAGCTTGGCGTTGGGCGTCAGCGGGGTCTTGTGCCCCAGTTCGAGCATCCGCGCCATCAGCGCAGCCTGGCTGCCCTGGTTGTCGAGTACCGAGTAAAAGCCCTTGCGCTGCCAGGCTTGCGTGCTGTTGGCGTCGTAGAACAGCCGCGTCGGCGCCACCGCCGTGCTGCGGTCGCCCTGGTACACCGGCACTTTCGAAGCGCCCCGCGAGGCACCCTCGGCACTGCCCAGGTTCAGCTGGCAGGCCGCGTCGTTGCAGGCGTGGCAGGCCACGCATTTCTCGGTAAAGATCGGTTGGATGTCCCGGGTATACGAAATAGCCGAGCTTGATTGAGGGGCTTGCCCCAACGCCACGCCGCTGATGAACAGAGCGAAAGCGCCGGCAAGTAAGCGATGCACCATGTGCCGAATGTCCTGGGTATTGATAGCTTCACGATTCTACCGGTGCTGGCGGCGTGCCAACATGAATGAAATTCATGTAAATCTTCAACACGTCTAAAAACCGCGCAGCTTTGTTATTATTCCGCAACTTTTGTATTTGCCCGACCAGGTAGTCCTATGTCTGACCGCAGCGCTCGTTTCCAAGCACTTCAGCAAGCACTCAAAGAGCGCATCCTGATTCTCGATGGCGGCATGGGTACTATGATCCAAAGCTACCGCCTCGAGGAACACGACTATCGTGGCACGCGCTTCGCCGATTGGCCAAGCGATGTCAAAGGCAACAACGACCTGTTGCTGCTGTCGCGCCCCGACGTCATCGCCGCTATCGAGAAAGCCTACCTGGACGCCGGCGCCGACATTCTCGAAACCAACACCTTCAACGCCACGCAGATTTCCCAGGCCGACTACGGCATGGAAGCACTGGTCTACGAGCTCAACGTGCAAGGCGCGCGCGTCGCCCGCCAGGTGGCCGACGCCAAGACCCTCGAGACGCCGGACAAACCACGCTTCGTTGCCGGCGTACTCGGCCCGACCAGCCGCACCTGCTCGATTTCCCCCGACGTCAACGACCCGGGCTACCGCAACGTCACCTTCGATGTGTTGGTAGAAAACTACATCGAGGCCACCCGCGGCCTGATCGAGGGCGGCGCCGACCTGATCCTGATCGAAACCATCTTCGACACCCTCAACGCCAAGGCGGCGATCTTCGCCGTGCAGCAGGTGTTCGAGGAGGACGGCGTCGAACTGCCGATCATGATCTCCGGGACCATCACCGACGCCTCCGGCCGGACCCTGTCGGGGCAGACCACCGAAGCCTTCTGGAACTCGGTGCGCCACGCCAACCCGATCTCCGTGGGCCTGAACTGCGCCCTCGGCGCCAAGGACCTGCGCCCCTACCTCGAAGAGCTGTCGACCAAGGCCGGCACGCATGTCTCGGCGCACCCCAACGCCGGCCTGCCGAACGCCTTCGGTGAATACGACGAAACCCCGGCCGAAATGGCCGTGGTGGTCGAAGAGTTCGCCGCCAGCGGCTTTTTGAACATCATTGGCGGTTGCTGCGGCACCACCCCCGGGCATATCCAGGCAATTGCCGAAGCGGTGGCCAAGTACCCGCCACGGGCCATTCCGGACATCCCCAAGGCGTGCCGGTTGTCGGGCCTGGAGCCGTTCACCATCGACCGCAACTCGTTGTTCGTCAACGTCGGTGAACGCACCAACATCACCGGTTCCGCCAAGTTCGCCCGGCTGATCCGCGAAGAGAACTACACCGAAGCCCTGGAAGTCGCCCTGCAGCAGGTCGAGGCCGGCGCCCAGGTGATCGACATCAACATGGACGAAGGGATGCTCGATTCCCAGGCAGCCATGGTCAAGTTCCTCAACCTGATCGCCGGCGAGCCGGACATCTCCCGCGTACCGATCATGATCGACTCCTCCAAATGGGACGTGATCGAAGCGGGCCTCAAATGCATCCAGGGCAAGGGCATCGTCAACTCGATCTCGATGAAAGAAGGCGTCGAGGCCTTCAAGCATCACGCCAAGCTGTGCAAGCGCTACGGTGCCGCCGTGGTGGTGATGGCCTTCGACGAGGTCGGCCAGGCCGACACCGCTGCGCGCAAACGCGAGATCTGCCAGCGCAGCTACGACATCCTGGTCAATGAAGTGGGCTTCCCGCCGGAAGACATCATCTTCGACCCGAACATCTTCGCCGTCGCCACCGGCATCGAAGAGCACAACAACTACGCCGTCGACTTCATCGAAGCCTGCGCCTACATCCGCGACCATCTGCCCTACGCCCTGACCTCGGGCGGGGTATCCAACGTGTCGTTCTCGTTCCGCGGCAACAACCCGGTGCGCGAGGCGATCCACTCGGTGTTCCTCTACCACGCGATCCAGAATGGCCTGACCATGGGTATCGTCAACGCCGGCCAACTGGAGATCTACGACGAAATCCCGCCAGCCTTGCGCGAGAAGGTCGAGGACGTGGTGCTCAACCGCACCCCGCACGGCACCGACGCCCTGCTCGCTATCGCCGACGACTACAAGGGCGGTGGCGCGGTCAAGGAAGTCGAGAACGAAGAATGGCGCTCACTGCCGGTCGACAAGCGCCTGGAACACGCGTTGGTCAAAGGCATCACTGCCTTTATCGTCGAAGACACCGAAGAATGCCGCCAGCAGTGCGCGCGCCCCATCGAGGTGATTGAAGGCCCGCTGATGAGCGGCATGAACGTGGTCGGTGACCTGTTCGGCGCCGGCAAGATGTTCCTGCCCCAGGTGGTCAAGTCCGCGCGGGTAATGAAGCAGGCGGTGGCCCATCTGATTCCGTTCATCGAAGCGGAAAAAGGCGACAAGCCCGAAGCCAAGGGCAAGATCCTCATGGCCACGGTCAAGGGCGACGTGCACGACATCGGCAAGAACATCGTCGGCGTGGTGCTCGGCTGCAACGGCTATGACATCGTCGACCTTGGGGTCATGGTCCCGGCCGAGAAGATCCTGCAGACCGCCCGCGAGCAGAAGTGCGACATCATCGGCCTGTCCGGGCTGATCACCCCGTCGCTGGACGAGATGGTCCATGTTGCCCGTGAGATGCAGCGCCAGGACTTCCACCTGCCGCTGATGATCGGCGGCGCCACCACCTCCAAGGCGCACACGGCGGTGAAAATCGAGCCCAAATACAGCAACGACGCGGTGATCTACGTCACCGACGCCTCGCGTGCCGTGGGGGTCGCCACCCAGTTGCTGTCCAAGGAGCTCAAGCCGGGCTTCGTCGAAAAGACCCGCCAGGACTACGTTGAAGTCCGCGAGCGCACCGCCAACCGCAGCGCCCGCACCGAGCGCCTGAGCTACGAGCAGTCGATTGCCGCCAAGCCGAAATACGACTGGGCCGCTTATCAGCCGGTGGTACCGAGCTTCACCGGCGTCAAAGTGCTGAAGGACATCGACCTCAAGGTGCTGGCCGCCTACATCGACTGGACGCCGTTCTTCATTTCCTGGGACCTGGCCGGTAAGTACCCGCGCATCCTCACCGACGAAGTGGTCGGCGAAGCGGCCACCGCGCTGTTCAAGGATGCCCAGGAGATGCTCGCCAAGCTGATCGACGAGAAGCTGATCAGCGCCCGCGCGGTGTTCGGTTTCTGGCCGGCCAACCAGGTCAACCATGACGACATCGAAGTCTATGGCGCCGACGGCCAGCCGCTGGCACAACTGCACCACCTGCGCCAGCAGACCATCAAGCCGGACAACAAGCCGAACTTCTCCCTGGCCGACTTCGTTGCGCCAAAAGAGACCGGCATCACCGATTACGTCGGTGGCTTCATCACCACCGCCGGCATCGGCGCCGAGGAAGTGGCCAAGGCTTACCAGGACAAGGGCGACGACTACAACTCGATCATGGTCAAGGCCCTCGCCGACCGCCTGGCCGAGGCCTGCGCCGAGTGGCTGCATGAACAGGTGCGGAAAAACTACTGGGGTTATGCCAAGGACGAGCACCTGGACAACGAGGCGCTGATCAAGGAGCAGTACGCGGGTATCCGCCCTGCCCCGGGCTACCCGGCCTGCCCGGACCACACCGAGAAGGAAACCCTGTTCCGCCTGCTCGACGGCACCGCCATCGGCGAAACCGGCCCCAGCGGCGTGTTCCTCACCGATCACTTCGCCATGTTCCCGGCGGCGGCGGTCAGCGGCTGGTACTTCGCTCACCCGCAGGCGCAGTACTTTGCCGTGGGCAAGGTCGACAAGGACCAGGTGCAGAGCTACACGGTGCGCAAGGGGCAGGACCTGAGCGTAAGCGAGCGCTGGCTGGCGCCTAACCTTGGCTATGACAACTGAAGCTGCAAGCTGCAAGCCACAAGCTGCAAGTGGGCGCATCAGCTTCTTGTAGCTTGTAGCTTGTAGCTTGTAGCTTGCAGCTTGCAGCTTGCAGCTTCCGTCTACACTGGGGGAGATGCCTTCTATAAGGAGCCCCTCATGGACGAACCCGCCCAAGGCAAACCCCCAACCTTCTGGCAGATGCTGCAAAGCATCCTGGCGGCGGCGTTCGGGGTGCAAAGCGGCAAGAACCGCGCCCGCGACTTCAACCACGGCAAGGCCAGCCACTTTATTGCGCTGGGCACCGTGTTCACCTTGCTTTTCATTCTGGTACTGATCGGGCTGGTACAACTGGCCATGCACCTTACCGCCCGCTAAACAGCAGTCCGCCCGCAGATATCCCTTCTGCGGGCGGTTCACTGTTACCCATCGCGTGATGTCACTGGTGGCTGACCCAATACACGGCGGTCACCACCACCAGGATGATCAGACAGAGTATCGCCCAGGCATCGACACTGCTGTCAGGCTTACCCGCTTTGGTCGAATTTCCCATTGCATCGCCTCTTGTAGTGGTTATGGGAATGCATGTAACCCGTTGCAGTTAAGTCCAGCAATGGCCATTGCTCAAGCAGGGGCATTTCAATATTCGACGGGGGCCTTGAGGAACGGATAACGGTAGTCGCCCGGGTGCCCTTGGGCGCTAAAACGGTTGAAATCCAGGCCGTAGTCGGCCTGTTCCTGCAGGTTCAGCCAGCGCCGCGCTCGCAGCGGGTCGATCATTTGCAACACCGGCACCTGATGTTCACGGCGCCCGTCCCGATCAATTGGCAGTTTCAACGCATCATCGTGCAGTAACACCATGGCCCAGCCGCCCAGGGAAAAGTGCCCGCCCATGAGCACGCTCAGGCGCCCGTCAATGCGCGCCTGCAGCGCCGCCGACGAACTGTTGACGGCACTGAACAGCACGTCCTTGCCCGGCACATGCCCAGCCTCGACAATCGCCTGCATGGCACCAAAGGCCATCTCGTCATTGGCCGACCACACCAGCTCGATCTTCGGGTAGCGCTGTATCAATTGCTTGGCCTGCTCATAGGCGCGCTCCCTGCCCCAGCCGCCATACACCACCTGGCGCAGGCGCACTTCGGGGTGCTCGGCCAGGGCGCGGCGCATACCCTGCTCGCGCAATTGCGAGGCCGGGGTGGTCTTGAGCCCGGAAAACGCCAGCAGTTCCAGCGGCCGGGTCAGGCCCGGCTGCGCGCGCAAGGCGATCAATTGCTTGAGCATCTGGTAGCCAGCCTGCTCGTCGTTGCCCACCAGGGTGCCGAGCAACGGCGGGTATTTGTCCGGGTGGCTGTCGATCAGCTCGGCCTGGTTCGGGGTCAGGCCGTTATTGACCAGAAACAGTTTGACCCCGCTGTCACGGGACAGTCGGATGATCTCCGGGGCGATGTACTGTTCGTTGACCAGCACCAGGTAGTCCGGGCGCCGCTGACCTTCGAGCACTTCCCGGGCCTGGGTCAGCGCCAGCTCCGGCCGGCGTTCGCTGTACTGGATACTCAGCTGCATGCCCAGGTCGTCGGCGGCAGCCTGCATGAAACGCGAATAGCTGACCCAGAAGGTCTCGTTGGAATAGCCCGGATTGAGAAACACCACTGAAGCCGCCTGTGCGCCAGCCACCAGTGGCAGGCTCAGGCAAAGGCTTTGGCACAAGGCCTTGAGCATGCGTTAACGCTCCCGCTATTCAAACCGCCGATTATAACCGCCCGTAGTGGCACATTGGCTAAACGCCAGTCAGTCTCACTTAGTCCAAATGGTTCTTTTCATATGCAAAAACTTCACTTTTGCGCATAAACGCAAACTGCTATCTTTCTTCGGCTCCGCATCGGAGTGCGCGGCCGTGCGCGCGATTAGCTGCAAGCAGCTTGAGAACAGGACCCCTATGTACGTATACGACGAGTACGATCAGCGGATCATCGAGGACCGCGTCAAGCAGTTCCGTGATCAGACCCGCCGCTACCTGGCCGGTGAACTGAGCGAAGAAGAGTTCCGCCCCCTGCGCCTGCAAAATGGCCTCTATATCCAACGTTTTGCCCCGATGTTGCGGGTCGCCGTGCCTTATGGCCAGCTGACGTCGCGTCAGACACGGATGCTGGCGAAGATCGCGCGCGACTACGACAAGGGCTACGCCCACATCAGTACCCGGCAGAACGTGCAATACAACTGGCCTGCCCTGGAAGACATCCCGGAGATTCTGGCCGAGCTTGCCACCGTGCAGATGCACGCGATCCAGACCAGCGGCAACTGCCTGCGCAACGTCACTACCGACCAGTTCGCCGGTGTCGCTGCCGATGAAGTGATCGACCCGCGCCCGTGGTGCGAGATCGTTCGCCAGTGGACCACCTTCCACCCCGAATTCGCCTACCTGCCGCGCAAGTTCAAGATCGCCATCAACGGCTCGAGCAGCGACCGCGCGGCCATCGAAGTGCACGATATCGGCCTGGAGCCGGTGTACAACGCAGCCGGCGAACTGGGCTTTCGCGTACTGGTCGGTGGCGGCCTGGGCCGTACCCCGGTGGTCGGCGCCTTCATCAACGAGTTCCTGCCCTGGCAGGACCTGCTCAGCTACCTGGACGCGATCCTGCGCGTGTACAACCGCTACGGCCGTCGCGACAACAAGTACAAGGCGCGGATCAAGATCCTGGTCAAGGCGCTCACCCCTGAAGTGTTTGCCGAGAAGGTCGAGGCCGAAATGGTCCACCTGCGCGGCGGGAGCACTACCCTGACCGAAGCCGAAGTGCACCGCGTGGCCAAGCACTTCGTCGACCCGGACTACAAGGCGCTGGACAACCTCGACTTCAGCGAACTCGAACAGCAGCACCCAGGCTTTGCCCGCTGGCGCGCGCGCAACGTGCTGGCGCATAAGAAGCCCGGCTATGTGGCCGTGACCCTGTCGCTCAAGCCTACTGGCGTGGCCCCGGGCGACCTGACCGACAAGCAACTGGATGCCGTCGCCGACCTCGCCGAGCGCTACAGCTTCGGCCAGCTGCGTACCTCCCACGAGCAGAACATCATCCTCGCCGACGTCGAGCAGAGCCAGTTGCACGCCTTGTGGCTGGAGCTGCGCGAAAACGGCTTCGCAACACCGAACATCGGCCTGCTGACCGACATCATCTGCTGCCCGGGCGGTGACTTCTGCTCCCTGGCCAACGCCAAGTCGATCCCGATCGCCGAATCCATCCAGCGCCGTTTCGACGATCTGGACTACCTGTTCGATATCGGTGAGCTGGACCTGAACATCTCCGGCTGCATGAACGCCTGTGGTCACCACCACGTCGGCCATATCGGCATCCTCGGGGTGGACAAGAAAGGCGAAGAGTTCTACCAGGTCTCCCTGGGTGGCAGCGCCAGCCGCGACGCCAGCCTGGGCAAGATCCTCGGCCCTTCCTTTGCCCAGGACGACATGCCGGATGTGATCGAGAAGCTGATCGACGTCTACGTTGAAAAACGTACCGAAGACGAGCGTTTCATCGACACCTACCAACGTATTGGCATCGACCCATTCAAGGAACGCGTCTATGCAGCGAATCATTAAGAACAACCAGATCGTCGACGAAACCTGGCACCTGCTGCCCAAGGACTTCAGCATCGACGAAGTGACCAACTGCGACGACTACATTGTTCCACTGCAGCTGTGGCGCGAACACGGTCATATGCTCATGGCCCGCGACGGCGGCCTGGGCGTGTGGCTGGACGCCGATGAAGAAGCCGAAGAAATAGGCGAAGTCGCCAACCAGTTCCAGGTCATTGCCCTGAACTTCCCGGCCTTCACCGACGGGCGCAACTACTCCAATGCGCGCCTGCTGCGTGACCGCTACAAGTTCACCGGCGAGCTGCGCGCCATTGGCGACGTGCTGCGTGATCAGTTGTTCTACATGAAGCGTTGCGGCTTCGACGCCTTCGCCCTGCGTGCCGACAAGGACCCGGTCGAAGCGCTGCAAAGCCTGCAGGACTTTTCGGTGACCTACCAGGCCGCCACTGACGAACCGCAACCGCTGTTCCGTCGTCGCTGAATGCATCGCGGGGCAAACCGACTTGCCCCGCAGTCAATCTCAAGTACCTGGATCATCCTGCGCCAAAGCTGTGCCCTCTGCCGCGCTCCTCGCGGCCCGACGCAGCTTGCGGCCTGACGTGGGGCGCTTCGTCGACTCAAGGGCGAGCCAGGCATCCAAGTCTTCATCGGCAAAGGTTTTTTTCTGGCCTACCGACGACAACGGCCCTGCCCCGTCGGCAAAGCGCCGGGTCATCAGTAAAAAGCCGGTGTGGGCGATCATCCGATGCTCGGGACGCACCGCCAGCCCTTCAAGATGCCATTCACGAACCATCGACTCCCAGGCCTGGGGCTCAGTGAAGCGCCCGTCTGCGCGTATCGCTTCAGCCGTGCGTGAAAGCTGGGTCACGGTGGCGACATAGCTGATCCATACCCCACCGGGTACCAGTACCTGGGCGACCGCATCAAGACACTCCCAGGGCGCCAGCATGTCGAGTACCACACGATCGATACTGCCCGGTGCTTCGTGCTTGAGCACCTGTTCCTGCAAATCACCCAAGGTGATGCGCCAGGCCGGGTGCGCCTGCCCGAACAGGCTCTGGACATTACCGCGGGCGATATCGGCAAACTCCTGGCGGCGCTCGATCGAGTGCAGGTAGCCGTGATCGCCCACCGCACGCAGCAAGGAAATAGACAGCGCCCCCGAACCCACGCCAGCCTCAACCACCCGCGCCCCGGGAAAAATATCGGCCATGGTCACAATCTGGCCGGCATCCTTGGGATAGATCACCGCGGCACCTCGCGGCATGGACTGGACAAAGTTGCTCAGCAGCGGCCTGAAAACATGGTACTGCAGGCCTTGGCTGCCGGTTATCCGCGAGCCTTCCGCACAGCCGATGATCTGGTCATGATCAAGATAGCCTTTGTGGGTGTGGAATTGACCACCCGGCGCCAGGCAGATGACATTCAGATGCCCACGCTCATCACTGAGCAGGACACGCTCCCCTGCACGCAACGCGCCACGTCGCTGGGACGACCCTACCGCTACCTGAGGTGCGGCTGGGGCCGATGGCGGGCAAAAACTGTTCAAAAGACGTACTCCTCCAGACTCTTGGAAAATTTCCGTGTGTCGAGACTGGAGTCGAACCAGGGCAGAGTGTTACGCAGCCGGCATGTGTCACGCCGGTGCTTGTGTAATAGCATGTGTAAAAGAGCGGCTCCCGCACCCGGCCAGGCACGGGAGCCAGCGGTTAGAGATGGGTCACCTGGTCCGGTACGCTGTTCCAGATCTGCACGGTCAGTGACTCAATCAATCGCTGCTCAGCCTCCTTTTGCCGCCGAAGGATGATGTCCGATCTGTTAAGGTGCAGCTGGTCAGCCATATCTTGCTTGTCGACCTCCAGCGCATTCTGCCGGTGAAAGTATGGTTCGTTGACCTCAGCGAAACGTGTCGCATAACGCGCCTTGAGAAAGTCGATCCAGAAGTTCCGCCCCGAAATCCCCGCCCTCAAGGATTCCGGCGTCTCCCCCTCCAGCACCTCGGTTGCGGCGCTGTCCAGTTGCGCTGCGGTGACATTGGCCATGTGCTCGAACCGCATGCCTTGGGGCTGACCTGGCAGCTCCAGCCGTTGCGCCAGCCCGATGCGGTAGGCCAGACGCACTTCGACGTCATCGACCCGAAGGCCTGCCGCTCGCCGTGCGGCGATATCACCCAAGGCAATCCGCTCCACCGCATCCAGACGGCTCAAGCCACGGGCCAGGTCGATCAGCGCGTACTCGGCACCGACCACTGTCCCGGCCTGCCTGGCTTGCTCCACCAACACCAGCACCTCCAACTGGCTGAACACCAGAGTGGTGCCGTCTGCACAGGTTTGCGGATGCGCCACGAACTCGAACAACTCTTCCCGTAAGCGGGTACTGTCGTTGGCGGCCTTGAGCATTCGCCATACGCGTTCACACAGCGCCTGGTAGCCCTGCGTGAAATCAGCACTGGAGCTCAGGTTATTGAGCAAACGGAAAAACTCGCCACTTTCCGGATATTCGGACAAGGCTTGCCAATGGCTGCGAACCTGCGCCGAGCTGGTGACGTCGGCGCCCCTTAGCCAGAGATCCGCACCCCGGGTCGGCGCTGGCAAGGCCTCGACATGAGGGCCACGTTGCACCGGCAAGATTCCCAAGGTCCGGCCAGTACGTTCGCGGTAGGCTTGCAGCCGTTGGAGGCTGTCGGCATCCAGCGGGTTGCCATGCAAGCTGGTGATGCCGTTGATGCGCTCGACTCGTTGCACATGCTCGACCGGCTCCAGTACGCTTTGCGCAATGCGGGTAATGCGGTTGTCGCGCAGATCCAGCACCGCCAGGTTTTCAAGTTCGAACACGCCTGTCGGCCAGGTGCTGATCCCGGTGTTCTTCAAGGACAGGTTGATCAGTTCCAGCATAGTGGCCACAGCCGGTGGCTGGCCAAGCGGATTATCGTTCAGGTGTAGCAATTTCAGCCTGGTCAGACGCCCAAGCACCGACCTGGTCGTCTCATTCATCACCAGATTGTTACGCTGTAACTTCAACTTGGTCAGCCCCTGCAACTCACCGACAGCATCGGTCAGCGCGGTCAGGCGATTGCCGCTGAGGTCGAGCCAGCGCAGCCTGCTGAATGCCTGCAAGAAACCGGATGGCACGGTTTGCAGGCCCATGCCTGAAAGGCGCAGGTCGGCAATGTGGCTGAAGTTTGCGGTCAACGCAGGCAACTGGCTCAGACGCAGGTTACCCAACTCCAACCGAAAGCCTACAAATCGCCCATCGCCCGCATGCACGCGGGCTGTTTCCCGGCGCCAGGCCTTTTGGATCTGCCAGGCAACCTGACGTAACACCCGCGGGTGCACAGCATCGTTCCGCACATTGCCAATATCGGTGTACTGCCCCTGCTCGACCCACTGATTCAAGGTATCGGTCAATTGCCCGTACTCCAGCCGACGGCGCTCCAGCACTTCGAGCCGTTCGACATCCGTCAGCCCCAGCCCTTCGAGGAGCGCTTCTGCTTGCGCCGGCTCCAGGATCGGATAAAGGCTGCGAACCTGGCTCAGCAGCCCGGCACTGAACCGGCCGCCGACAGCCCCACGACCGCTCAGTGGATAGCCGATACGCCCATCGGCCAGGCCCATGGGCGTGCGCAGCCAGGGCCGCACGGGCTGCTGGCCGAGCAATGTCGAGGCGCGCCGCCGATCGCTCGTTGCCAGTGCCATCAGCGATGTGCGCAGGCGCATGGGCTGATCTATCTGCAACCCCAGCGCCTGGCGCTCGCTGTCAGGCAGGGCTTTGAGCAGCGCACCGGCAATATCATCATTGACCGTCAGTTCGTTGCCTAAGGCATCGTAGGCGCTGTAGCGGCCATCCTTGCGCAGTAACGTCTTCAGGGTGCCGGTGGATTCTCCAGCCGCCGCCAGCAATTTGCCGTCGGCCGTCCCCTCATGCACCTGCAGGCGAACCTGGCCGCTCCAGCCCGGCAATTGCTCAAGCAGCCGCACCATCAGGCAGTCGCTGTCCAGGCTTGAGCGCCGGGGCTCGAACATGCCTTCCAAGGCACGGTTCAGGCGCACCTGGCGCTGGTACACGCGCGCCTCTTCGGCCAGGCGCAGGGGGACTCGGGCATCGGCACCCTGCATCTGCTGCAGTTCAGCCGAGGAGGCATTATCAACCAGCGCTTCGGCGGCGCTCAGGGGCAACGAGGGAAAATCCCGTTGCACCAGGCGCGCTTGGGCACTGGCCTGCGCGGCAGGCGTGGCATAGATACTGTCGAAAATGGCGGCCTGGCGTTGTTCTGCGCGGCCCGCCAAGAGATTGCGCAGCGCCTGCAACCGTTCGCTCGGCTGCACCTGCGCGCCCAGCAAACGCTCAATGGCCCGCCTATCCAACTGCTGGAGCATGACTTCGGGAAGCTTGTTGGCGTAGAGCTCGCTCATCAGCACCTTGAACGTCCCCGCATTGGGCCAGCGGTCCAGGCCATAAACCGTCGACGCCCCCCACAACTCGGGGCCGCGAAACACCTCGATCGGCTGGTGCAGCCAACCGGGCAGTTCCGAGGCCAGTACCGCAGCGACATCACGTCCGACCCCACCTGGCGAGCCACTGCGCAGGTTAGCGATCCAGGCCTGGAGCTGACGGTCCAGGCGCAGACGCTCCAGGGTATCGGCCAGCAGCGGCGACAGCGGTTGCTGCGTAGCCAGGACGGCGCGCAGTTCATCGTCGCTGACGCCGCTGATTTCGACAGCCTGCACCAGCTCGGCGTCGTTCAGGCCCTCGGTAACGTGCCCCAATCGCCTCAGCAACTGCAGACGGCTCCAGCTCAAGGGTTGCTCGCCCACTACCAGCCAGGCACCCTGGCCATTGTGTTTGAGTTCGGGCCGATAGGCCGACTCGTCCCACGGATGGCGCAGGGCCCACTGCCCCGCCTCGGTTTCGCTCACTTCGAAGGTGTCGTTGCCCAGGCGAATGTAGCGCTGGTTGCCGACCCGATAGTGGCCGATGTCGTCGGGTTCGATGCTGTCCAGCGCGACCTCCTGGGCATAGTCCGACAGAACCGGCTGCCAAAGCCGCTGTTGGCCATCGGCCAGCCGCACCTTGACCAGGCCGTCGACCACCTCACTGGCGCCCCCCCTCTGGAGCGCACCGCCAGCAACGCCCAGACCGGCAATGACCGCAATGTTCAGGCCGACTGACTTCAAGTGCCCCCAGGCCTCGGCCAGATCGCCCGCCTCCCATGCGTGCGCACCTTCCACCACCTCACCGATCAACTGCGCGGCAGCGACTCCCGCCATGACCACGCCGAGTGCCGGGACAAAAAACGCCGCCGCATTGAGCAGGTTGAAACCAATGGACTCCCAGTACGCCAGGCGCGCTTGCCAGGCCTGCTCATCGACGTCGGCACTGGGCACCGCCAGGGCCCGGGCGTCGTCCTTGATCTTCTGTAGATGGCGATCTTGCAGGTAAGCGAACAGCTCCTGGTCGACCACAATCTCGCGCAGGTGCAGGTTGGCATTGGGGTCAGGCAGTCGCCGGTACACACCATCGTCACCTTTGACATCGTGGTACAGCGCACCTTGCAAGCGCGTCAGCACATGCTCTTGCGATGGAGGGGAGACACAGCGGCGCAGAAATGCCTGGTAAGCGGGTTGACGCAACCTGATCTTGAGGTCGTCCAGCGCCGCCCGCACCGATGGGTACTCCTTGAGCTGCGCGCCTGGCGCACCTGGCAGGTAGAGCATCACCGGCTGGACCTGATTGTCGTCACGTACCGGCCCGACCACCAGCACGTCCGATACCGGCACGCCAAACATGCTCAGTTGGCTGCAGCGTACTATTTTGCCGTTCCAGCGTGGCGCACGTACGCCTTGCAGCAGTTCAAGCAGCACCGTGCGGCCCTGCTCGCTGATCTCCTGCTTCATGAATGCGATCTGCAGGCAAACACGCAGCAGGTCCTTGTTCAGTTCGATGGCAAGGGTGCGGCGCCGGGCGCTGGTGCGCGGATGCTCGAACACCTCGCTCAGGTGCTTCTGGTATTGACCGCCCAGGTCCAGGTCATGGCACAAGCGGGCAAACGCCTGATGATCGATGGGCAGCTGTTGCGTATAGCGATAGCGAAAACGCGGATGCGCTTCGGTTCCTGGTATCAACTCAAGAAAGAATGCATTTTTTGCCGCCAGTGCCGTACCGGTCTCAAACACGCTGTCGGCAGCAAAGTTCTGCAGCGCTGCCTGCATCAGGGTCTGGCGCCGGGGGACGATCCTGATCATCGTCGCGAGCAGTATCGGCTCCCGGTAGATCCGCACGAACTCATCGTTATCGATATCAGGCTCGGCAGCCAGATCAGCCTTGAGACGGGCCTTGAGCAAGGGCTCGCAAAAGGCGGTAATGCCTTTGAAGTCTTTGAGCTCACGCGCCAGCCGCTGAGCGGTTCGCCGACTGCGCGTCTGATAGCCCTCGAGCAGCTTTTTCTCAGCGGCGCTGGCGCCCGCGAACCAGTTGGCCAGCGCGCTAGCGTGCTGCTCGGGCACCAGTTGGGCGCCCATCCGATCGAAATCTGCAGGTGTGGAGTGCCTGACCCAATCGGGCAGACGTTGCGAGATAAAGTGGCCGTGCAGCCCGGGAGCGGATTCTGAAGGGGGGGTAGTCATGGCAGGTCTCCTATTGGCATGAACGCCTAGAAGACCTGTTTGGGGACTGAAAACGGTGTTAATTAATGCTCACGCTGCTTGCACCACCAAGGGGGCGATTACCACAGGCGCCCACTGAGACGACTCCAGAGCTTGATCGCCAGATGCTCGATCGAACCGCTGGCCGCCAGCCCCACGCGCTCCTGCAGGCTTTTGCGTTCGGCAAAGTGCAGGTGATACAGGTTGGCCTCGCGGGCGCGCTGGCTCAGGTACTCATCGCTGGTCATCAACTGGTCGACCAGTTGCTTGTTCAGCGCCGCAACGCCGAGCCAGACTTCACCGGTAGCCACATCATCAATGTGCAACTGCGGGCGATAGCGCGAGACAAAATCCTTGAACAATTGGTGGGTGACGTCCAGGTCTTCCTGGAACTTCTCCCTGCCCTTCTCGGTGTTCTCGCCGAACACCGTCACGGTGCGTTTGTATTCCCCGGCAGTGAATACCTCGAAGTCGACATCGTGCTTTTTCAACAGGCGGTTGACATTGGGCAGCTGTGCCACTACGCCGATCGAGCCGAGGATGGCAAACGGCGCGCTGACGATCTTGTCGCCGATGCAGGCCATCATGTAACCACCACTGGCGGCGACCTTGTCGATGCACACCGTCAGCGGCACCCCGGCCTGGCGGATACGCGCCAGTTGCGAGGCGGCCAGGCCATAGCTGTGAACCATGCCGCCGCCGCTTTCCAGGCGCAACACCACCTCGTCCTGGGCCGTGGCCAGGCTCAGGACGGCGCTGATTTCGTGACGCAGGCTCTCGGTGGCCGAGGCCTTGATGTCGCCGTCAAAGTCGAGGACGAACACCCGCGGCTTTTCTTCGGGCTTTTTCTTCTGCTGCTTTTCGGCCTTGGCCTGCTGCTTGCGCAGGGCCTTGAGCTGGGCCTTGTCCAGCAAGGTGCTTTCCAGGCGCTCGCGCAAGTCCTTGTAGAACTCGTTGAGCTTGTTGACCTGCAACTGCCCGCCGCCCTTGCGCCGGCCCTTGCCGCGCAAACCGGCAATCGCCGAGAGGACAATCAGAATCGCGATCACCAGGGTCGCGGTCTTGGCGAGAAAGCTTGCGTACTCTGCAAGAAACTCCACAGTAACTCCTTAACATGCCTGCGCCCGTACGGCGCGAACCGATAGTCAAGCATACCGAGGCGGCCTTGACCCTGCCAGCGTAGGAAATCTTCGGCAATGCAGTTCAAACGCTCTTTTCAAACGCTTGTATGTTTTTTCGTTGACAGCCCGACAGCGGCAACCTAACCTCGGCTCATCCTTAAGTGCAGGCGGACGACGTGGGCAGTATCTACCTGATTCGACATGGCCAGGCTTCATTTGGTGCAGACGACTATGATGTCCTCTCGCCCGTGGGCATGCGCCAGAGCGAGGCCCTCGGCGAGCACTTGGCGCAACTGGGCCTGCGCCTGGACCGCTGCCTGGCCGGCGACCTGCGCCGCCAGCAAGACACCGCGCGCCTGGCCTTGGCCGTCATGCACAACGCCGGCTGTGAAGTGCCCGCGCTGGAAACCGACAACGCCTTCAACGAATTCGACGCCGATGGCGTGATCCGCGGCCTGCTGCCCGGCCTGTTGCCGGACGAGCCCGAAGCCCTGCATGTACTGCGCAACGCCACCCAGAACCGCAGCGAATTCCAGCGCCTGTTCGCCTTGCTGGTACAGCGCTGGCACGGCGGCGAACATGCCTGCGAAGGCGCCGAGAGCTGGCAGGGCTTTGTCCAGCGTGTCGACGGCGGCCTGCAGCGGGTGCTGCAGCAGGCCGGCAACGGCGACAACATTGCCATTTTCACCTCGGGCGGCACCATCGCCGCCCTGCTCCACCTGGTAACCCGTATCACTGCCGGCCAGGCTTTCGAGCTGAACTGGCAGATCATCAACACCTCGCTCAGCCAACTGAAGTTTCGCGGCCGCGAGGTGGCCCTGGCTTCCTTCAACAGCCAGGCCCATGTGCAGCTGTTGAAGGCGCCGGAGCTCATCACCTACCGATGAACCCCGGCTCGTTGTGACCTCACCCGTCACGCAAATCACTTAATAAGGAACACACCATGAGCGATGTAGCAAAAGCCGTCGAAGCGATGAAAGCCAAGTTCAACCCAGCCGCTGCCGCCGGCCTGGACCTGGTTTTCGGTTTCAACATCACTGACGAAGACAAGCACTACGCCCTCATCGTCAAGGATGGCACCTGCGAAATCCAGGAAGGCGAAAACGCTGACGCCAACTGCACCCTGGTACTGGACAGCGAAACCCTCAAGGGTATCGTCAGCGGCGAAACCGACGGCATGCAGGCCTTCATGGGCGGCAAGCTGCGCGTTGAAGGCGACATGATGCTGTCGATGAAACTGAGCGAGCTGTTCCCGGCCTGATCGGCTTGCAGCGATAAAAAAACCGAAGCCCTGGCTTCGGTTTTTTGCCTGCTGCAATCGCCGGCAGGTCGCTATCGGGCGTTACGCTCAATTTCCTCTCTGGTCAGAAGCCCTGGAAGCTCATTCTCCCTGGCCTCCCTGGCATCCTGCAGGTTTGCATACGCCTGACTCCATTCGGCCTCGACATAAGCCAACTGCGCCAGCTCGTTTTGTGCTACCCCGAATGCCAGCGCCAGCTGCTCAGCCGTCTGGCCCTGTACCACAGGAAGCGGCGTTGCCAGGTCCGCTTGCTCTCCCCGGAGCCGTTGCAGCGCTTCCATGAAATCGATTGCAGGGTCGAAGACTTCGGCCAGTTCAACCTGCAGCGCCTCAAAGCGCTCGCTGTGCACACGCCTGAGATAATTCTGCCAGTAGACTTCCTCGACCATCCATTGCGGTAGCAAGCCAGCCTGGTCCTGGCTAATGACGCGCGCCGCCGCCTCCAGCATATCGCTGGTCACCCAGGTCACAAGACCAGGAAACCTCATCGTGGACGGCTGATTGCGCAAGCCCAGACGTGCGGCCAGGTGAATTCGGTAGTACAGCTCCACTTCTATGTCGTCGATGTCTGGCATCGACGATCGCCAGCCCCGAATCTGCTCCGCCACATAGGTACGCAAGCGCTGCAGGCGCCAGCGGCTGATACCCAGGGCGAGCAGTTGGCGACTGGCCTGGTCACCTTGGGCAAGCGCAACCTGGCTGAGGGCCTGGTCTGCTTCTTCAAGCCCCTGCAGATCACTGAACACCACGACGTCACGGTCTTCACAGGTATCAGCGTCGACTGCCTGAGCGAACAGTTGCCTGCCCAGCCCTTCAGGGTCAGCCGCTGCCGCCTCGATCAACTTCACGGCCTGAGCCTCGGCTACTTGCCTGTTTCTCAGCAACCGGGCCAGCAAGCGCCTGAAGGAGTGCGAGTCGGGCAGGCTGAACAGCTCCCGCGCGGTGTGCGCCTGTTCTTCAGTCAGTTGGTGATAGGCACTGAGGTCATCGTCCGCGTCCTCATCCCACTCCTCCTCGATAAGCACGTCCGCGCCCGGATCGGGCTGCAACTGCATGCGCTCACGAATAAACCGGGTAATAAGCGCCTCGCTCATGCCCTCGTAGCCAAACGACAGGCCCCGCATCCGTCCGGCACCCTCAGGTACCTCGGTGATGGCGTTGCCTTCAAGCCGAACCTCGATAGTCGAGGTGGTTTCAAGCCCGAGCGGCCAGGTGGTTATCTGCGCTTCGGGCAAGGCCAGCAGGCGCAACGCCGGCATCTGGCGGATATCCGGGGTGCGCATCAAGGGGTTGCGCCCCATGGACAGTTCTCGCAAGGTGGTAATGCCAGCCAGCTCACCGACATCGGCCTCGGTCAGGGTGATGTTATTGCGGGTCAAATACAACTGGCGCACGTTCGGCAGCCGCGCCAACTCGGCAAACACGCCCGGACCGAAGCTGATTTGGTTTTCCATCAGCGACAAAAAGCGCAAGGCGGGTAACTGGCACAAGGGCGCAAGTTGTGCGGCGGTAAGCATGAGCGCTGAGCGCGAGACGCCTCTGAGGTCCAGTGACCACAGGCGTCGAAGCCCGCTCAAGCGTTCAAGATTGGCCAGGCCTATTTGCGTGTAGGTGAAATCCAGCACCCGCAGCTCACTCAGTTGCGCCACGTTTTCAGGGAGGTCAGTGATCGGTGTGTTGCGCACGCTCAAGCGGCGCAAGTTGGGAAAGGCTCGGAGGAAATCCGCGGGCAATTCGGTGATGGCCGACATGGTGCTCAATTCGAGTTCCAGAACCTGGTCGATTTCGCACGTCAGGGGTGGCAGCGCGTCAACCACAGGGGAGTTCAGTCTCAGCAGGTAACCCGGCGTCCCATCCAGTTGGTACTCACTGACCTCAAGTGGCGCCCGGTGACGCAACTGCCATACATCCAGCAACTGCATTGCCACTAGCCTGCGCCGTGTGCGGGCAGTGGCCGAAGCCCCTTGCTCTACCCAGGCTGACAAGCTTTCCCGTTCGGCCCTCAGCTCCTGCTCCAGATCGCCGATTACGTTCTCCAGGCTCTCACCTTGCACGCTCGCGTTGCGGAAAAAGTCACGCAACTGCCCATCGGTAAAATCTGGAAACAGCGCTCTGAGCCGCTGCTCCAGAGTGCGGGGCAACAAGCGCCCGATCACACCGCCCAAGGGGTAACCACGGCGCCCGGCGCCTACAGGCAGAGGAGGCCTGAAGCCGCCATGGTCCACCGCCATGCCCAGCGCCAGCCTTGCCTTGGCCGGCTGGCGGGCGGCCAGCTCCAATAGTTTGCGGCGCAGTGCGTCGCTGTCGTCGATATTCAGGCCAAGTGCCACACGCTCGCTGTCCGGCAAGGCCAGCAGCACGCTGGTGAAAAATCCGTGGTCTGAGCTGTTCAGCCCGTCTAACGTTTCCCCGCGTTCGTCATGTGCGCGCCACCCCTGCGCGGTGCGTACCAGCGTTTTGCGTGACACTGCTGCAGCACTGCCGATGCTGTCAAGTTCGGTGCCGGAAACACTATCGCTGCGCACGCTCAAATGAACCGTATCGCTCCAGCCGGGTAGTTCCGGCAACAAATGAAGGGCCAGCCGGTAGGTGTCGTCTTTGGCCAGGTAACTTATTTCAAGGCCTTCGCAAGCGCGTGACAGGCGGATTTGCCGCGAAGCCTCGCGGGCCCGCTTGGCTAGCGTCAGCGGCACCCGCTGCGAAGCCTGCCAACGACTGCTTTCAACTTCACTGGCAGCCTCGGCCAAAGCCTTGGCGACCGGGCGCGACAACCCCTGGAAATCACGCTGCAAGGCCCGTTGCAAGGTGTCGACAATTTCCGTCTGGTCCAAGTACAGGCTATCGAAGATTCGCACCCTTGACGCCAGCATCCGCTCAGCCAGGCTCTGGCGCAGCACTGCTTCGAGGTCTCGTGCCAGGTAGTCATTGCCAAACCAATGGCGACGCTCAGCCGGGCTCAAGCCTTCTATCACCCTGCGGGCCAGGCGTCCCGCCGCAAGATCGCTGCGCGACACCTTGATCGCCGCCACACCTGGCGCCGGGCTGCCATGCACCTGCGGTTGCCCCCACAACTCGGCGCTGTCAAACAGTTCAATGGATTTGCCGCTCGGCCATTGCGGCAACTCCGGCAACAGCGATACCGGATAGTCGAATCCCTTTTGCAGCCCCTGCCCGGTCCTGACATTGTTGATCTGCGCACTGATCAAGCGATCGATTTCGAAACGGTGCCGGGTATCGAGCAGCGCTGCCGGGGTGGGCAGGTCATCACTGTAGACGCGACGCAGTTGCGCGTCGCTGACCCCGCTGATGTCGGCCATGCGTTCGAGCAGCGCATCGGACCAGCCCTCGAACCCCGGCCCCAACCTGCGCACCAGTGTCTTGCGTGGCCAACTGTCCACGCGCTCAAGTGAATGATGCCAGGCCCCCTGGTCGTTATGCTCGAGCACAGGCCGATAGGCCTGGGGATCGTCGGGATGCTTGATCCGCCATTTGCCCAGGCTCGAATCCAGGGTGATTTCGAACGGTTTGCCCTCGATGCGGATATAGCGCCTGCCATCGACCCGGTAAATGCCCTGTGGATCGGCAACGCTTCCCTGCAGCACCTCTGCGCTGCGCTGGTAAGGGCCAAGGTCTGGCCGCCACAAACGGACCTCGCCCCCCGGTAGTTCGACGGCCTCCAGCAGGTCGATCGCCAGCGGCTGGCTCAACGCTGTACCCACGACCCCTGCCGCCACACCGAGCCCCCTGGGCCCTGGGCTTTTGCGCTTGCCAACTGCTGGGCGACGTCAACTGCCCGAACACCTTGGACTGCCCACGCCACCCAAGAAACCGGCTGAAGAAACGCCTGAAATCCTGATTCAGCAAGCGCGCCTTGAGGCTGAGGTAAAAATCCGCGTAGGAGTCGTATTCCTGCACAGGCTTGGCAGCGCCCGGCATCAGTACCACCAATGGCACAGACGACTGCGCGCTCGCAGGATCGGGGCCGATCAGCAAAAAGCCGGCGCCCAGGGTGGTACCGAACAGGTTCAGCAAATAACAACGCGAACCGTCGAACGCACTCTTGCCATACTCATACACCTTGTCGACCCTCAAGGTACGCGACGCCGGGGAGGTCGCCGACTGGGCAAGCAGTTTTTTCAGCATGCGGTAGGCCGGCTCGCTGATGTGCCCAGCGACGCGGGCAGCGTGAATGCTGGTTTCGCACAGGTCTCTGGCGGCTGCAACCAGGGTCTGGCGCACGGCGTCACGGGTATTGGGGGCGTCGAAAATTGCCTGAAGATGGTCTTGATACTGCTGGCCGATATCCAGCTCCCGACACATTTGCGCGAACTGATGAGGGCTGATCGACAGTTTGCTCGAGTAGCGGATGGATTGGTGAGCGCGCCGAGCAGGGTCGACCGCTTCAGGAAAGGGCTGCAAGGCACCGAACGCTGTAACGGCGCTGTAGGCATCGGTGCGAAAGACCTCAACGTCACCTGCACTGAAGTTCTGCAAGGCCGCCTGCAACAACGGTTGGCGAGAAATCAGCACCGAAGCCAGGCGGTCTTCGCGCCAGGACGCGTCATTGCGCATGTGCACCAGCTCATTGGCGGTCACGCTGATATCCAGCGAGAAACGTCTCTTAAGTTCAGCCCGCAGCAGCGGTTCGGCGAACTCGCTGATACCCTTGACCGTGCGCAGAACCCTGGCGGCGGCGGCATTGGATGCCTGGCTACGCCGCAGGCTGTCATTGAAGGCGTCGCGCAGCTGCGACACCGTATCGGCGGCAACCTGGGCAGGGGGCAGTTGACGTTGATGCAGCTCTTTGATGGCATGGGTGCTGGAATGGCTCAGCCAAGTGGGGATCTGCTGTTCGAAGTACTGGTCGTGGGCCTTGAATGGCCTCAAAGCGTCGGTTGTCATGTGCACTGCCTCATGGATGGCTTGAGGCAGCAGTCAATCAAAGGCACGCTGGCGCGAGGATGTAGATATGTATTCACCCGCCACTTGCCCCACCCACCGGCTCAGCCGATCAAGCCTGCTGATTGGGCTGCAACACGCTCGCCTATAAGGCCGACCTATGCTTGTGAGCAACCGTTACAGGAATTAGATTGACCAATAATCTCTGGCTTTGATCATAAGGGAAACGCATGACGCTCACCGACCAGTCCACCCAGGTCCGCCCCGGCGAAGAACTCGACGCTGCGGTGATCGACCCTTATCTGAAGGCGCACATCCCGGGCCTGAGCGGCTCGCCGAGCATCAGCCAGTTCCCCGGCGGCGCCTCGAACCTGACCTACCTGGTGCAGTACCCCGGGCGCGAGTTCGTGCTGCGGCGTCCGCCCTTTGGCCACAAGGCCAAATCCGCCCATGACATGGGCCGCGAGTTTCGCATCCTCAACCAGCTCAACAGCGGTTTCCCCTACTGCCCCAAGGCTTACGTGCACTGTACCGACGAGGCGCTGATCGGCGGTGAGTTCTACGTCATGGACCGGGTCAAGGGCATTATCCTGCGCTCGGACCTGCCGCCGGAGCTGGGCCTGGATGCGCAGCGTACCGAGGCGCTGTGCAAGAGCTTCATCGAGCGCATGGTCGAACTGCACCAGGTGGACTACAACGCCTGCGGCCTGGGCGACCTGGGTAAACCCGAAGGCTATGTGCAACGCCAGATCGAGGGCTGGGCCAGCCGCTACGAAAAAGCCCTGACTGCGGATGCGCCACGCTGGGAAAAGGTCATCGCCTGGCTGCGCGAGAAGATGCCCGCCGACCACCCCAAGCCTGCAATCGTGCACAACGACTATCGCTTCGACAACGTCATCCTCGATGCCGACAACCCCATGCGCATCATCGGTGTGCTCGACTGGGAGATGACCACCCTGGGCGATCCGCTGATGGACCTGGGCAACACCCTGGCCTACTGGATCGAAGCGGCGGACCCGGCGCCGGTGCAACTGATGCGCCGCCAGCCGAGCAATGCCCCGGGCATGCTGACCCGCCAGCAGTTTGTCGATTACTACGCCGAACGCGCCGGGATCAAAATCGACAACTATGACTTCTACTACACCTACGGCCTGTTCCGCCTGGCCGGCATCGTCCAGCAGATCTACTACCGGTTCTTCCACGGCCAGACCCAGGACAAGCGCTTCGCCCAGTTCATTCACATGAACACGCTGCTGGAGCACATGAGCCTGCAGGTCATCGCCAAGTCCCCACTCTGACGACTACAACAAGGAAAAGACCATGTCCAAGACTCACCTGTTCGACCTCGACGGTAAAGTCGCCTTCGTTTCCGGCGCCAGTCGCGGCATCGGCGAAGCCATCGCCCACCTGCTGGCCCAGCAAGGCGCCCATGTAATCGTCTCCAGCCGCAAGCTCGAGGGCTGCCAGCAGGTCGTCGATGCGATCACTGCCGGCGGCGGCAAGGCCACTGCGGTTGCCTGCCATATCGGCGAGATGGAGCAGATCAGTCAGGTTTTCGCCGGCATTCGCGAACAATTCGGGCGCCTGGACATCCTGGTCAACAATGCCGCCACCAACCCGCAGTTCTGCAACGTGCTGGACACCGACCTTGGCGCCTTCCAGAAGACCGTCGACGTCAATATCCGCGGCTACTTCTTCATGTCAGTGGAAGCCGGCAAGCTGATGCGCGAAAACGGCGGCGGCAGCATCATCAACGTCGCCTCGATCAACGGCGTATCGCCGGGGATCTTCCAGGGCATCTACTCGGTGACCAAGGCTGCGGTGATCAACATGACCAAGGTGTTCGCCAAGGAGTGCGCGCCGTTCGGCATCCGCTGCAACGCCCTGTTGCCGGGCCTGACCGATACCAAGTTCGCCTCGGCGCTGGTCAACAACGACGCGATCCTCAACACCGCCCTGCAGCAGATCCCGCTCAAGCGCGTGGCCGATCCGAAGGAGATGGCCGGGGCAGTGCTGTACCTGGCCAGTGACGCGTCGAGCTATACCACCGGTGTGGCATTGAACGTGGATGGCGGTTTTCTAAGCTGATGGCGATGACCGCAAAAGAGAAAGGGGCACTGGCCCCTTTCTTCATGACTCACCGCTATTGACGATCAAGGTTTGCGCTGTACGCCCGAAGGCCCCGGCTGCGGGCTTTGTGTCGACATGCCCTGGGCAAAGTACTCGTTGACGATCTGCCGGGTGTATTCAACCATGGACTGCTGGACCATTGCCGGCATCAGATGGAGCGCTTGCAGCCGATGGTCTTCGTTGTCCAGCACCAGTGCCCCGGTGTTCACTGCCACGCCGTCACGCTCGGCAATGACCTTGCGGGCCTGGCTGAGGAGCTGCGCCAGGCGGTTACGTACCGGTTCGCTCAACGTGAGCGGCACACCTTCGCGATCCCTCAGTTTCCGCAGCGCCGATGCAACCTTGTGACTCCAGGGGGCGTACTCTTCCACACCCAGGTGCTCCTGCCAGAACGGCTGATCGCTCAACGCCACAGGGAAATCCTGTGCCTGCGCGGTCAGGACGTCCGCCTCGACTTCATGCGCCATCGCGCTGCTCATCCACGTTACCAAGTCGGCATTGACCTGGCGCCGCGGCTGGTGACGCAAACGCAGCGGGGTGGTCAAAGCGATACGAATATACAACTCGATCTCGGCATAATCCGGCTGGCCGTCAGGATTAGGGTGCTGCGCCCACCAATCGCGATAACGCCTGGCAACGGACTCACGCAGGCTGCGCACCCGCCAGAGCGACAGGCCCAGTTCGATCAGTTCGGGGCGGGCGTCGCCGGAGGTACTGGCCACTACCCGATCCGCTTCTGCCAGCCCCAGCAGGTCGGAAAAACGTTGCACCGCGGAATCGATACACCCCAGGTCCAGTGCCACACGATAGAACGCCTCGCGGGTGGTCTCATTGAACATGCGCAAGATGATCGAGTGGATTTGCCCGGTGACCTCTTCGCGCTCATCCACTGGCGTTCGCGAGCGTATCGTATTCATCAAGGCAAAAAACGCACGGCTGCCATTACTGTTCTCGTCAATCAATTGCTGCGCCAGGCGCCGTTCCTCTGCCGACAAGCCGTCGAGCAACGTATCCTCGGCGTTCTCCTCAGTGTCCATTTCCTCTTCGGATTCAGTTGATGACTCGCCCACCAAAGCGCGTGACAGGCGGACTTCGCCATAAACCGCGCCAGGCAGGTTGTTCACTTCAGTCAATTCCCTCAGCACTCGCTCGCGGTCCGGGGTATTGAGCCCGTCAACCGACAGGCGTAGCCCAGGCACAAGGCCTGCACCGGCCGGCACGCTGTCCAGATTGACATCCTCAAGGTTGGCGTGTTCGATGTGCGCTAGGTTTTCCAGGCCCACCGGCCAGTTGGCGTAGGAGTAATGCAGGTCCAGGCAACGCAAATCGCCCATCCTGCTGACATCGACTGTGTCGAAGAGCGGAGTGCGGCTCAGGTCCAGATGGCGTAAATGAACGAGACCGCGAACATTCTCTCCATACAGGGTGAACGCGTTGCCGGACAGGTCAAGATGCGTCAGATGTTGAAGGGGCGCCAGCGCGCCAATCACATCGTCCGCGAACCACGCCCGGCTGTTTTGGATCTGCAAGCGCTGCAGGTGTTGGCAGCGGGCGATAGCCGCCATGTCTTCGGCGCGCCAGGTAAGCGTTTCGCGACGACTTTGCCTTGGCCACAGATTGATGATGTTCAGCTCCCTTAATTGCGCAAGCAGGCCAATCGGCCTCAAGTCCTCTGGGCGCAGATACGCGTTGGTCAAGGACAGCGTGCGCAACTGCGGCAAATCGGTCAGGCCGATTGGCAGACGACCAATCCTGGTTATCAAGCGCAGTTCGCGCAGGTTAGGGAAGCGCGCGATGAAGCTGCCAGGCAGATTTTCCATCGCCGGCAGGTTGAGGGTCAGGCGCTCGACTGCGGCGAAGTCCAGCGGCAGCTCGGGCAGGCTGTCGACAAACCCATCGTTGATTTCCAGCTCACGGATTGTCGGGGCCATGGCATTGAGCAACTGCTCGGCGATAATCCCCCGCCGGCGCGCACCGTAACCCGCCCCCTGCACATTGCTGACCCGGACCCAAGCCCGCAACGCGCCATCCAGGCGCAAGCGCGCTTGCTCCAGCCTATCGAGTGCGTCGGTGAGCGTCATCCCCTGTTGTGCCACTTCGTCAAAAATACGATCGATTTGGCTTTCGGATGCCATAGGGAACATGAGTTGCAACCGTTCGCGACTACTCCCGCGCTCGAACCGCCCACCGGTGCCACCCATCGCCCGGGTGCGGCGGCCGGAGCCTTGCGGATGCAAGGTAACGGGTGGGCGCTCGATGCCAAGCAGGGCCAAAGCACGCGTCGGATCGGTAGCGGCCAGTTCATCCAGCAGGTTGCGCAAGCGTTCAGTCTCGTTCGTACCCAGCCCCAGGCGTTGGCGCTGCGAAGCCCCCATCAGATCCAGCAGCGCGGCATAGAAGTCACTGTGGAAACGGCTGTCAAGGTAACGCTCACCCTCCAGTCGAACCACTTCGTAGCTGACCGGGCTGCCGGCGCCCATCCCCCAGGACGGCGCGCCTTGCACCTGCGCATGGCGCCTCGGCGTCGTGCTTCGCACATCTCCCGGATACAACGCCAGGTTCAGGTCTGAGTGCCAGCCAGGCAGGGACGGTAATAGTGCGAACGCCAGCAGGCGGGTATCGATGTGGGCTTGGGCAGGAGCGCGAAAACCCATCAGCGCACGCGTCAGCCGATAGGCGTTCCAGGCCTGGCGTGAACGCTCGAACAGGTTCAGGTCAAGGACACCGCGGGAAAGACGTTCCAGCACAAGAGGTGAGGAGTCGGTAATCAGCCGGTCAAGCATCTGCACAGGCAGGTCCGGGTAGTGCTGGCGAAGTTCGTCAAGTTGCACGTCGCCAGCCACCTGCGCCGGCTCAGGCAGTTGCAGGGCGACTTCGCTGCGGGCCAGGAACGCGCGAAACAGCCTGTCGTACCATTCCAGAAACAGCACCGCCGGCGGTGCGCCGCAGTCAGGGCCGCAATAAGCGTTACTGTCGTCCTGTTGTGGGCTGCGTCGTGGCCGGGGTACCTGAGTCTCGGTGACAGTAAACAGCGCACGGAATTCTGCCAGTTCTGGCACCTCGTACTCAGCAGGCACCACACGCCCGTCCTTGACCAGCGCCAGCAGCGATTCGGTCTTGCGCACCCGCCGCAGTCGGCCGATCGTCCACACCAGTAATGCAGGCGGCGCATCGTCATGGCTATACACCCTGCGCAAGGTGGTATTGGTTACACCACTGAGGCGTGCAGCCAGCATCAGATCTTCATCGCCAAGGTCTTCCAGCCAGCTACCCAGGCGCCGCAGCAACGATAGCCGCCCCCATCGCTCCGGGCGCTCCAGGCTATGGTGCCAACTGCCCGCGCCGTTGTGCTCGAGGATCGGACTATAGTCGCGCTGATCGCTAATCAGACTCAAGCGCTCTTTTTCGATACTGGCATCGAAATTGATCAAATAGCTGCGGCCATTGATTCGGATTTCCCGCCCCAGGGACGAATGGATGATGCCTCGATCATTTGGCGGATCGAACTGCTGCGGGGGCGGCAAGGTGTAGGCGCTCAGGTTGCTGGCCCAACGCCCGTAACGGCCGTTGGGCAGGATCACCCAGCGCCAGGGCATGACGTAGTCGGAGGGGGCCTGGCCCTCATCCTCCTCGCCGGCTTGAAACCCGACCCCGGCACCGAACATCAGGTGTTGCTGAGTAGCCTCGAGAAAATATGCGATGTTGCCAAGCGTCCTGCGGCCCTCTACCGCCGCCGTGGGCACGGCCAGGTACCTGGCATCGTCGCCAAGCCTGCGGCACATTTGTTCGAACCAGTGTGCCTTCAAACCCTTGCTCAGCGATTCGGTGCGCAGGTTCAAGCGCCTGTTGCGTGTGTATTCGTCGGTCTCCAGCAACGCTTCAAGCACGATGGACCATTTAGCCATTGGTACAAAACGGCGGAAAAAGGCCTGGAAAGCCCCATCAGTCAGCTGTACCTGCAGATCGTCAAGGAACGCTGAACGGGAGGGGTACTCCTTCAACGGCTGCTGCGGATGCCCCGGTACAAAGGCAACACAGGGCGACTGTGGCTTGTCGGCGCCAAACACGAGAATTTCACTCAACGCCACATCGTCAAGCAGGTGCAGCGACCACCCCTCGGCATGATCGTAGGGTGAGATGCCGTCGTTGAGAATATGCCGGACCTTGCTGCCATGGCGGGTATCGCGCGCCGCCCCGTTGATGAATGTGTTGAGGATGACCTTCGCGGCGCTGCTCAGCTGGCCCTTGATATCGGCAATCGCCAGTTCCTCGGCCAGGACATTCATGGCGGCCGCACATTTGACCTGCGGCAGGGAACCGGCAGCCAGCTGGCGGGTCAGGTACTCCTGATACTGCTTGCCCATATCCAGGATGCGAACTTGCAGCGCATAGGCAACACCCTCGTCGGCGTAACACACGATGGAACTTACGGCATCGACGGCATCCCGATCCTTGCCGGTGAAGCCGGCAAACAGATCGAACTCCGTGGGTATTGCCAGCTTGACGAAAGGGTTGCCAGCCAATTGCCGCAGCTGCGCCAGGCTGAAGTTCTGCAAGGCGGCTTCGTACATCGAGCGCTGACTCAGCAGCACCTCATCCAGGCGATTGGGTAACGCGGCTGAGTCGGGGCTGAACACCAGAAACGTGCCGTTGACAGTGTCGACCACTTCGCCAGAGCTTTCACGGGCCATTTGCTCGAGCTTGGGTCGACAGAATTCATACAGGGTCTGCAGCCCGCAGATCGCCGCCGTCAGTTCACGGCGCAGCGTACGGCCCTCTTCACGTATGCGCATCAGGCGCAGGCGTTTGGCCGGCTCGGCGGTCTGCAGCCATTGGGGCAAACCTTCCTGTTCAAGGGGTGAAAACGACGATGGTATGTAACCGATCCCGGCATACGGCAACGACGCTGCGGGGGTATTGGCCAATAACGATGACATGACGGATACCTCTGATTGAAAGAGAACCTTCAGTTCATCAGAAGTCGACAGCGTCGATCATATAGATATTTACTCACTACCGGCCTTGCACTGGGCAGCGCAAACGCTTGCGTTTACCATGGCGGCCTTGCGCCTGCCAACGCGCGTCCTGTTAAGCCCACGCCATGCCTTTCGAACTCAGCGTAGACCTCACCACCCTGGCGATTCTTGCCGCCGTCGCCTTTGTCGCCGGCTTCATCGATGCCATCGCCGGTGGTGGTGGCCTGCTCACCACCCCTGCCCTGCTCACCGCCGGTATGCCGCCGCATCTGGTGCTGGGCACCAACAAGCTCAGTTCGACCTTTGGCTCGGCCACCGCCGGCTTTACCTATTACCGGCGCAAACTGTTCCACCCGGCGCAGTGGCGTCACGCCCTGGCCGGCACCTTTGTCGGCGCCTTGATCGGTGCAGTGGTGGCCCACTACCTGCCGGCCGAATGGCTGAACAAGATGCTGCCGGTGATCGTCTTCCTCTGCGGTGTTTACCTGCTGTTCGGCGGCACGCCCAAGGCGCCGCTGGATGCCGACGCACCGGTGAAAAAGAAGTGGCAGATCCCCCAGGGCTTCACCCTGGGTTTCTATGACGGCGTGGCCGGCCCCGGTACCGGGGCGTTCTGGACCGTCAGTACCCTGCTGCTCTACCCCATCGACCTGGTCAAGGCCAGCGGCGTGGCGCGCAGCATGAACTTCGTCAGCAACGCCGCGGCCCTGTCGGTGTTCATTTTCTCCGGCCAGGTCGACTGGCTGGTGGGCCTGTCGATGGGCTCGGCGCTGATGGTCGGCGCATTTTTCGGTGCGCGCACCGCCATCAGCGGCGGCAGCAAGTTCATCCGCCCGGTGTTCATCACCGTGGTGCTGGCGTTGACCGTGCGCCTAGCGTGGCAGCACTGGTTCGGCCAGGCCTAGACGCCGCGCCACGTACAGGTCGATCAGATACCGGGCAATCGAGCGCCCCGCCGGCAACGGCGGCAGCGCATCGACGCGAAACCACTGGGCGTCTTCGATCTCGTCCGCCTGCATGATGATCTCGCCACCGGCGTACTCGGCATGAAAGCCGAGCATCATCGAATGCGGGAACGGCCAGCACTGGCTACCGACGTACTGGATGTTCTGCACCTCGATCGCCACCTCTTCGCGCACCTCGCGCACCAGGCAATCCTCAGCCGACTCGCCCGGCTCGGCAAAGCCGGCCAAGGTGCTGTACACGCCGGTGACAAAGCGCGGAGAACGGGCCAGGAGGATTTCATCGCCACGGGTGACCAGCACGATCATGCTCGGCGAGATGCGTGGGTAGCTGCGCAGCTCGCACGGCGCGCAGTACATGGCCCGCTCCCAGTGGATCTGCGCCATGGGCTGGCCGCAGCTGCCGCAAAAGCGGTGCTCGCGGGCCCAGGTGCCGATCTGCGCGGCGTAGCCGAGGACCTTGTAGGTGTCGAAGTCGCCTTCAAGCATGAACTGACGCAACCCCCGCCAGCTGCAGCCCTGCACCGTCTGCGGGCTGCGCAATTCGAGCAGGAACACCGGCTGGCCATCGAAATGGCCGATACCGTGCTCGCACAGCACGTCCAGCTCCTGGCGCTTGAGCCAGTCGCGCGGGAACAGCGCGCCGTTATCATCGACCAGGAACCCTTCGCTGCAGCGGGCTACTGCCCAGCCGCCGCTGATGTTCGTATCCAGTACTGCGGTGATCCAGCGCGCTGACATTGTGCGGTTCCTTGCGCAGGTTCGCCGCCGGGCGTCAGTCGGCGAACTCGGGTTTCTGTTTGCTCATGTGGGCGGCAACCGCCACCCGCAGATCGGTGGATTGAAGCATGGCGGCGTTCCAGGTGGCGATGTATTCCAGGCCATCGTCGATGCGGTGATCGCGCATGTAGCTGATCATGTGCTTGGTGCCGGCCACGGCAAGCGGCGATTTTCCCGCAATTTCAGCGGCAATGGCAAAGACTCCGTCGAGCAGCGCCTCATACGAGTCGAACACCCGGTTGACCAGGCCGATGCGCAGGGCTTCGTCAGCCGCGACATTGCGCCCGGTGTAGGCCAGCTCGCGCATGATGCCGTCGCCGATGATCCGCGGCAGGCGCTGCAGGGTGCCGACGTCGGCGGCCATGCCCATGTCGACCTCCTTGATCGAGAACTGCGCATCGCTGCTGCAGTAGCGCATGTCACAGGCCGAGACCAGGTCGATGGCGCCGCCGATGCAATAGCCCTGAATCGCCGCCAGCACCGGCTTGCGGCAGTTGTCCACGGCATTGAACGACGCCTGCATGCGCAGGATGGTCCGGCGCAGCAAGCGTGCGTTGCGGCCGACGTCCTTGCCCAGCTCGTTGGCCACCGAGGCTAGCAGCATCAGGTCGATGCCCGCGGAGAAATGCTTGCCCGCGCCGCTGATCACCACCGCGCGCACCGCGTCGGTTTCATCGATCCACTGGAAGATCTCGACGATCTCACTCCAGAACGCCGCGTTCATGGCGTTGTACTTTTCCGGGCGGTTGATCTGCACGTGGGCGATGTGGTGAATCAGTTCGACCTTGAACGCTTGGTACTCAGTCACGGTGCTTTCCTTGATGGCGGCGAGGTTGATCGCAGGACTATAACAAGGTGGCCGTCGGCGCCAAGGCCGCGCTTGTGCCAAAACCGGGACTTTTACCTTGATCTCCGTTCACACATGCGGCACTTTGCCCAGCTGTTGAATCATAAGGATACATTTTCATGTCCCGCTCCCTGGCCGGCGCCCTGGCCCACAATTTTCTCGGTCAGTCGCCGCGCTGGTACAAGGCCACCTTGTGCCTGTTCCTGCTGCTCAATCCCCTGCTGCTGTTCACCCTTGGCCCGGTGGTGGCCGGCTGGGTGCTGGTGATCGAGTTCATCTTTACCCTCGGCATGGCGCTCAAGTGCTACCCGCTGATGCCCGGCGGCCTGCTGATGGTCGAAGCCCTGTTGCTGGGCATGACCACGCCGCAAGCGCTGTATGAAGAGCTGCAGCACAACTTTCCGGTGATCCTGCTGCTGATGTTCATGGTCGCCGGCATCTACTTCATGAAAGACCTGCTGCTGTTCCTGTTTTCGCGCATCCTGCTGGGGGTGCGCTCCAAGACCCTGCTGGCCTTGCTGTTCTGCTTTCTGTCGGCCTTCCTCTCGGCGTTTCTCGATGCCTTGACGGTCACGGCGGTGATCATCAGCGCGGCGGTGGGCTTTTATTCGGTGTATCACCGGGTCGCTTCCGGCGGCAACCCGCGGGAAGAGTCCGACCTGGACAGCGACCAGCAGATCGCTCACCTGCACCGCGAAGACCTGCAGCAGTTTCGCGCGTTCTTGCGCAGCCTGCTGATGCATGGGGCTGTCGGTACCGCCCTAGGCGGCGTGTGCACCCTGGTGGGTGAGCCGCAGAACCTGCTGATCGGCCACGAAATGGGCTGGCACTTCGCCGAGTTCTTCCTCAAGGTCGCGCCGGTGTCGCTGCCGGTGCTGGTGGCCGGGCTGGTCACCTGTGTCCTGCTGGAGAAACTGCGCTGGTTCGGCTACGGCACCCTGCTGCCGGACACCGTGCGCCAGGTGCTGGCCACCTATGCCGCCGAAGACGACGCCCAGCGCACCACCCAGCAGCGTGCCGCGCTGCTGGTGCAGGGCCTGGCGGCGCTGATCCTGATCATCGGCCTGGGCCTGCATGTGGCCGAAGTGGGCCTGATCGGCCTGCTGGTGATCGTGCTGATCACCGCCTTTACCGGCATCACCGACGAACACCGCCTGGGCCGCGCGTTCCAGGACGCCATGCCGTTTACCGCGCTGTTGGTGGTGTTCTTTGCCGTCGTGGCGGTGATTCACCAGCAGCAGCTGTTTACCCCGCTGATCCAGTGGGTGCTGGCGCTACCGGCCGATCAGCAGCCAGGCATGCTGTTTATCGCCAACGGCCTGTTGTCGGCGATCAGCGACAACGTGTTCGTCGCCACTATCTATATCACCGAGGTCAAGCAGGCGTTTGTCAACGGCGGCATGAGCCGTGAGCACTTCGAGACCCTGGCGGTGGCAATCAATACCGGCACCAACCTGCCGAGCGTGGCCACGCCCAATGGCCAGGCGGCGTTCCTGTTCCTGCTGACCTCGGCGATTGCGCCGCTGATTCGCCTGTCGTACGGGCGCATGGTGTGGATGGCGCTGCCCTATACCGTGGTCATGGGTGGGCTGGGGTGGTGGGCGGTGACGTACTGGTTGTAGGAGCGGGCTTGTCCCGCGATGGGTTTCACCCGATGCGGTGCCAGACCCTCCGGTCCCGGGCCAGCAACTCATCCGCCGCCGTCGGGCCATTTTCGCCGGCGGCATAGGGCTGCACCTCGCCGCCCTCCTTCCAGGCATCGAGAAACGGCTGCACCGCGCGCCAGCCGTTCTCGATGTTGTCGGCACGCTGAAACAACGTCTGGTCGCCGGTCAGGCAGTCGTAGATCAGCGTCTCGTAGCCGGTCGACGGCTGCATCTTGAAAAAGTCCTTGTAGGCAAAGCCCAGCTCGACGTTCTCCATGGCCAGGGCCGGGCCCGGGCGCTTGGCCTGCAGGTCGAACCACATGCCTTCGTTGGGCTGGATCTGGATTTTCAGGTAGTTGGGCTTGAGCCGCTCGACCTCGGTGTCGCGAAACTGCGCGTAGGGCGCCGGCTTGAAGCAGATGGCAATCTCGGTGTCGCGCACGCTCATGCGCTTGCCGGTGCGCAGGTAGAATGGCACGCCGACCCAGCGCCAGTTGTCGATCATCACCTTGAGGGCGACGAAGGTTTCGGTGTTGCTGTCGGGCTCGACCCGCGGTTCTTCGCGGTAGCCAGGGACTTTCTTGCGCCCTTGCTTGCCGGCGGTGTACTGGCCGCGTACCGAGTTTTTCAGGGCCATGTGCTTCGACCAGGGCCGGATCGCCCCGATGACCTTGGCTTTCTCACTGCGCACCGCATCGGCGCCAAAGGCCGCTGGCGGCTCCATGGCGACCATGGCCAGCAGCTGGAACAGGTGATTGGGCACCATGTCACGCAAGGCGCCGGTGTTGTCGTAGAACCCGCCGCGGCTTTCAACGCCGACGGTTTCGGCGGCGGTGATCTGCACATGATCGATGTAGTGGTTGTTCCAGAAGGCTTCGAACAGGCCGTTGGAAAAGCGGCTGACGAGAATGTTCTGAACCGTTTCTTTGCCCAGGTAATGGTCGATACGGTAGATCTGCTTTTCGCTCATGACCTTGAGCAGGCAGGTATTGAGCGCCTCAGCGCTGGCCAGGTCCGAGCCGAAGGGTTTTTCCACCACCACCCGGCGAAAGCCGTCGGTTTCGTCGAGCAGGCCGGCGGCGCCCAGGCGCTGCACCACTTCGCTGAAAAAACGCGGCGAGGTAGCCAGGTAGAACACCGCGTTGGCGCTAGGGTTGCTGCGGATGCGCTCGGCGATGGCCTGGTAGGTCGCCTGGTCGAGAAAGTCGCCGGTCAGGTAGCCGATGCGCTTGGCCAGGCGCGCCCAGAGCTTGTCATCCAGGCACTTGCTGGCGCCTTGGCTAGCCTTGTCACGCTCGCGCATGAAGGCTTCCAGGCGTGCGGCAAACTCGCCGTCGGTGGCGGCGTTGTGGTCGACGCCGATGATCCGCAGGCCTTTGTCGAGCAAGCCATCGCGGCTCAGGTTGTACAGCGCCGGCATCAGCAGGCGTTTGACCAGGTCGCCATTGGCGCCAAACAGAAACAGGTTGCAAGGCGGGGCCGCTTCGATCTGTGTTTTGCTCATTCGGCGTTCTTCTCGACGTGACCACCAAAGCCGAAGCGCATCGCCGACAGCATGCGGTCAGCGTAGGTGCCCTGCTGCTGGCGCGAGCGGAAGCGGGCGAACAGTGCGCTGGACAACACCGGCACCGGCACTGCCTGCTCGACGGCCGCATCAATGGTCCAGCGTCCTTCGCCGCTGTCGGCGACCGAGCCGCTGTAGCCGCCCAGTTGCGGATCGGCCACCAGGGCATCGGCGGTGAGATCGAGCAGCCAGGAGGTGACCACGCTGCCACGGCGCCACACTTCGGCGATCTCGGCCAGGTTCAGGTCAAAGCGCTGCTCGGCCGGCAAGGCATCGCTGCCCTTGCTCTTGAGCAGGTCGAACCCTTCGGCATAGGCCTGCATCAGGCCGTACTCGATGCCGTTGTGGATCATCTTCACATAGTGCCCGGCGCCTGCCGGCCCGGCATGGATATAGCCCTGTTCGGCACGCCCGGCCGGGCCCTGGCGGCCCCGGGTACGGGGGATGTCACCGACCCCGGGAGCCAGGGTGGCAAACAATGGATCGAGACGCTCGACCACCGCCTTTTCGCCACCGATCATCATGCAGTAGCCGCGTTCCAGGCCCCAGACCCCGCCCGAGGTGCCGACATCGATATAGTGCAGGTTGCGCTGGCCCAGCTCGGCGGCGCGGCGCATGTCGTCCTTGTAGAAAGTGTTGCCGCCGTCGATGATCACGTCGTCGGCGTCGAGCAGATCGGCCAGTTGCGCAATGGTCTGCTCGGTCGCCGCACCGGCCGGCAGCATCACCCACACCGCCCGCGGCTTGTCCAGCTTGCCCACCAGCGCGCCAAGGTCATGGGCGCCGTTGGCGCCGTCCTTGACCAGGGCTTCCACCACCTGGCGATCACGGTCATGCACCACCATGCGATGCCCGCCACGCATCAAGCGCCGCGCAATATTGCCGCCCATGCGGCCCAGCCCCACGATTCCCAATTGCATGTGCGATGCTCCCCTGGAATGAAAAATGCCGGTTCAGGCCTTCAAGGTTAGTCCAGCCGTCGCCCACTTGGTTCAGCGACGAACGGCAAGACAACCAGAAACAAAAAAGTTCCAATGACCGCGAAAAGAATTCAGAATCGCCGCCGATCCAGCAGCTACGCTGTTAGAAAAACGACCCACCCTATGCGAGGTGTGCAATGGGAACCCTTCTGCCAAAAATGCCTGCCCAGACCCTCTACGTGACGGTTCGCCGCGACGAGCTGCGTCGCCTCAAGGAGGAGCGCGACCAGTTGCAACAACAAGTCGCCCAACTGAATCTGCTCCTGCAGCAAGCCCAGGACGGCCAGGTGCCAACCCGCGCCTGACGATTAGCGTGGCGTACAGAAAATGGCCAGCAGTGGCCGATCAGCCGCCATCACTCCTCGCTGCCGCCGCACGCTGAACCTGCGCCATGACCTGCGGTCCAGGGGCAGCAGGTTTTCCCCTCTGCAAAAATGACCAGCGGGTCACATTTTTCACGATATCTCTCCTACACTCGGTACTCGGCCAGACATCGCCCGGAAAACTCGACTGAAATTAGTCGAAACTTCTGGAATTGCGGTAGGTCAGGAACTAAGTAGGCCATCGATTCCGCTTCAACGGACGCGGCCCACCCACCCCATATTGTCACCACGCCGTCGGCAGGATGCCGGCTTGCGTAGCGCTTGTGCGCTTGGCTTCGGGGCATGGAACGCAAGGCAACATCACTTACAGAGAACAGTATCGGTAAAGAAACAACAACGGGCGCCCACGCCCGCACCACTTAGGGACGGAGAGACGTATGATCAGTGCCGCTGTCGAACCTCATGTAGAGCATTTCACCCCGGATACGCGTGAGCCGCTTGGAGCGGAGTTCACGCCGACAGCCAAGGCACTGGGTGCTGACCCCAGACATTCATCGCACAAACGCAAGGTGTTGTTCGTTACCTCGGAAATCGCCGACCTGGTCAAGACTGGCGGCCTGGGCGATGTCTCGGCGGCGCTGCCGCGGGCCATGCGCCATTTGCACGATGTGCGGGTGCTGATTCCCGGTTACCCGCAGGTGCTGGAGAGCGACAACCCGATCCACCTGGTGGGCGAGCTGGGCGGCCACGCGGCCTTGCCGCCGTGCAAGATCGGACGCATGGACCTGGCCGATGGCCTGGTCATCTATGTGTTGATCTGCCCCGAGCTGTACCAGCGCGAAGGCACCCCCTATGGTGCCAACAACGGTCGCGACTGGCCCGACAACCACATCCGCTTCGCCCGCCTGGGCCTGGCCGCCGCGGAAATCGCCGCCGGTGAAGGCATGGTCCACTGGAAGCCCGACCTGGTCCACGCCCACGACTGGCCGGCGGGCCTGGCCCCGGCCTATATGCACTGGCGCGGCCTGCAGACCCCGACCCTGTTCACCATTCACAACCTGGCCTACCAGGGCGTGGTCAGCCGCGCCTGCTGCCCGGAGCTGGCGATCCCCGATCATGCCCTGCAGCAGGAAGGCATGGAGTTCTATGGCAAGCTGTCGTTCCTCAAGGCCGGCCTCGCCTACTCCAGCCACATCACCACGGTCAGTGCCACCTACGCCCGGGAAATCACCACGCCGTCATTTGGCTGCGGGCTGGATGGCTTTCTTGCCAGCAAGGCCCAGCAAGGCCTGCTCAGCGGCATCCCCAACGGCATTGACGAAAGCTGGGACTCGGCCAGCGACCCGCACCTGGCCCACCCCTTCAGCCTCAACGACTGGCAAGGCAAGGCCGCCAACTCCCGGCAGGTCCGCGAACTGTTCGACCTCGAACCTTCGAGCGGGCCGCTGTTCGCCGTGGTTTCGCGCCTGGTGTATCAAAAGGGCCTGGACCTGACCCTGGGGGTGGCCAAATACATCGTGCGCCAAGGGGGCCAGATTGCGATCATCGGCCGTGGCGAACCGGAAGAAGAACAGGCCATGCGCGAACTTGCCCTGCGCCATCCCGGGCAGATTGGCGTGCGTATTGGCTTCAATGAAACCGATGCCCGACGCATGTTCGCCGGCAGCGACTTCCTCTTGATGCCATCACGCTACGAACCCTGCGGGCTGAGCCAGATGTACGCCCAGCGCTTCGGTTCACTGCCGGTGGCGCGTAACACCGGCGGCCTGGCCGACACCATCGAAAATGGCGTGACCGGCTTTCTGTTCGATGAGCCCACCGTCGACAGCTACCGCGAAGCCCTGGGCCGGGCGTTCTACGTGTACAGCAAAAAAAACCTGCTCAACGCCATGCGTTGCCTGGCCATGACCCAACCCTTCAACTGGTGCCAGGCTGTCGAGCCTTATGCCCGTCTCTACGAGGAACTGGTCGAAAACGCCCGTGCAACCCCACGCTGAACGCGAGGTGGCAGGTATGCCCTTTAGGTCACAGGAGCGCGCGACTCACGGGGCCGCGATGCTGGACAGCAACAGCGCCCGGTTTGCCCTCTGGGCTCCGGACGCGCAGCGGGTAGATGTCGAGTTCGCGTCGGGGCGGCGTGAAGTTTTGCCGGCACAGGCTGACGGTTGGTTCATCGGCCGGCTCGCGTGCAGCGCCGGTAGCCGTTATCGCTATCGCATCGACGGCAAGCTGAGCGTCGCCGACCCGGCGTCGCGCCACCAGCCCGAAGGCGTGCACGGCCCCAGCGCGCTGCTGGCCCCTGCCGCCTACCGCTGGCAGCACCCGGACTGGCACGGACGCCCCTGGCACGAAGCGATCATCTACGAGCTGCACGTCGGCCTGTGCGGCGGTTATGCCGGAGTGATCGAACGCTTGCCAGCCCTGGCCGAACTGGGTATCACCGCGATCGAGCTGATGCCGGTCGGGCAGTTTCCGGGCGAACGCAACTGGGGCTATGACGGCGTGCTGCCGTTTGCCCCGCAGCACAGTTATGGCACCCCGATGCAACTGCGCGAATTGATTGACCAGGCCCACGGCCATGGCCTGATGGTCGTGCTCGATGTGGTCTACAACCATTTCGGCCCGGACGGCAATTATCTCGGCCAGTATGCCAGCGGATTTTTCCGCGAAGATCGCAAGACCCCCTGGGGCGCGGCGATCGATTTTCGCCGCCGCCAGGTGCGCGACTTCTTTATCGAAAACGCCCTGATGTGGCTGCAGGATTACCGCATCGACGGCCTGCGCCTGGACGCCGTGCACGCCATCGATGAGCCGGATTTTCTCGCCGAGCTGGCACGCCGGGTGCGCAATGACATCGCTCCCGGGCGTCAGGTGTGGCTGAGCCTTGAGAACGAACATAACCAGTCACACCTGCTCGAACAGGGCTTCGATGCGCAGTGGAACGACGATGGCCATAACGCCCTGCACGTGCTACTGACCGGTGAGCAGGAGGCGTACTACGCCGATTACAGCGAATCGACCATCGACAAACTGGCACGCTGCCTGAGCCAGGGCTTCGTCTTCCAAGGCCAGCCCGACCGCAACGGCCGCCCCCGCGGCGAGCCCAGCGGCCATTTGCCGCCTACCGCCTTTGTACTGTTCCTGCAGAACCACGACCAGATCGGCAATCGCGCATTCGGCGAGCGCCTCAACCAGCTGTGCCCGCTACCCGCCTTGCGGGCCGCCACCACCCTGTTGCTGCTGGCACCGATGATCCCGCTGCTGTTCATGGGCGATGAATGGGGCTGCGAGCAACCTTTCGTCTTTTTTACCGATCATCACGACGAACTCGCCGATGCCGTGCGCGCAGGCCGGCGGGCCGAGTTCGCCAGTTTTGTCGCCTTTGCCGACGCCGCGACCCGGGCGCGGATTCCCGACCCCAACGCCGTCACCACCTTCAACGCCTCAAGGCCGCGCCCGCCCCAATCGCGCCAGCAACCCTGGCTACAGTTATACCGTGAACTGCTGGCCCTGCGCGCCCGGCGCATCGTCCCGCACCTGCCTGGTATCCGCGCCCTCGGTGCCCGGGTGCTGGGGCCGCAGGCCCTGAGTGTGCGCTGGCAGCTGAAAAGCGGCGGCGAGCTGCGTATCGACCTGAACCTTGGCCCGACCTCGCAACGTGCCGACCTGCCCGATAACGCTGCGCGACTGTTCACCTGCAGCGAGGCTTGCGTCGGCACTACGCACCTGCCGCCCTACACCACCCTGGTCAGCCTGATGCCGACCACCCCAGCGGAGCCTGCCCATGACTGACCCTCGCTTGCAGCAACTGGCCGAACTGGCGGGCCTGGCCGTGGACTGGATCGACGCCAACGGCCGCGCCCAGCGGGTCAGCGACCCGGCGCTGCAGCGGGTGCTGGCCGGGCTTGGCCATCCGGCCGATAGCGTCGAGGCGATCGAAGCCAGCATCCAGGCCCTGCTCAGTGCCCACGATGCCCGCCACCTGCCGCCGCTGTTGACCGTTGACCAACACCAGCCACTGGAGCTGGCAGGCTATTTCCCGGCGTCGATGCCGTGCCGGGTGCTGCTTGAGGATGGCAGCGAACAACAGCTGCAGTTGGATGACCAAGCCAGGCTTGCCGGTAGCTTGCCTATCGGCTATCACCAGGTGCAGATCGACCAGCAGCACTTCACCCTGGCCGTAGCGCCCGCACGCTGCTACAGCATTGCCGATGCCATCGGCACGCCAACACCGCGCTGCTGGGGGCTGAGCGCCCAGTTGTACAGCCTGCGTCGCCCCAACGACGGCGGCTATGGCGACTGCCTGGCCCTCGAAGCCCTGGTGCGCAGCGCCGCCGAACGTGGCGCCGATGCCCTGGCGATCAGCCCGCTGCACGCCATGTTCGCCAGCGACACCCAGCGCTACAGCCCTTACTCGCCGTCCAGCCGGCTGTTTCTCAACAGCCTGTATGCCAGCCCCGCGGCGCTGCTGGGGGACCGCGCGGTGCGCATGGCCATTGAGGCTTGTCAGTTGCACGACCCGCTTGAGCAGCTTGAACTATTGCCACTGATCGACTGGCCGCAGGCGGCGTCGTTTCGCCAGCGCCTGCTGCGCGCGCTGTATCGCGACTTCATCGCCGCTGAGCACCCGTTGTTCGCCGATTTCAGCAGCTATCGCCAGCACGCCGGGCCCGCACTGGAGCGCCACTGCCGCTTCGAGGTGCTGCTCGAGCATGCGCTCAAACGCGATATCGGCCAGGACTGGCGCGGCTGGCCCGCCGCCTGGCACGACCCGCATAGCCCGCAGGTGAGCGCCTTCGCCCGCCAGCACAGTGAGGAGGTGGAGTTTCACGCCTTCTGCCAATGGCTGATCGAACGCAGCCTGCAGCGCGCCCAGGATGCGGCGCGCAGCAACGGCATGAGCATCGGCCTGATCGCTGACCTTGCGGTGGGAGCCGACGGCGCCGGCAGCCAGGCCTGGAGCCGCCAGGACGAGCTGCTGGCGGGTCTGAATGTCGGCGCCCCGCCCGACATCCTCAATCGTACCGGGCAAAACTGGGGCATCTGCGCCTTCTCGCCCGAAGGCCTGCGGCGCAACGGCTACCGCGCCTTTATCGAAATGCTGCGAGCCAACTTCGCCCATGCCGGGGGCCTGCGCATCGATCATGTCATGGGCCTGCAACGCCTGTGGCTGATCCCGCAAGGCGCAAGCCCGGCCGAGGGTGCCTACCTGCACTACCCACTCGATGACCTGCTGCGCCTGCTCAGCCTTGAGTCAGTGCGACACCAGGCAATCGTGCTGGGCGAAGACCTCGGCACCGTCCCTGAAGGGCTGCGCGAGAAACTCGCCGCACGGGCGATCCTCGGCATGCGCGTGCTGCTGTTCGAACAGGACCCGCCCGGCCACTTCAAGCCCATCCTCGACTGGCCCGACAGCGCCCTGGCGACCACCAGCACCCATGACCTGCCGACGCTGGCCGGCTGGCTGGAGGCCCGCGATATTGACTGGAACCAGCGCCTGGCCCTGATCGACGGCATCACCGAACGCCACTGGCGCGAAACCCGCCAGCACGAGCGTCAGGGCCTGCGGCGGATCCTCGAACACAACTACGGCCAACCCCTGGCAGACAGCGACGCCCTGATCGATGCCAGCATCCGCTACCTCGGCCATACCCGCGCGCCGCTGGTGCTGGTCCCGCTGGAAGACCTGCTGGGCATCGATGAACAACCCAACCTGCCGGGCACCACCAACAGCCACCCGAACTGGCGCCGGCGCTTTGCCCTGCCGGCCACTGCCCTGCTCGACGACGAGGACGCGGCGCGGCGCCTGGAGTTGCTGGCGCAGGCTCGCGAACAAGCCTGGGAGCGTGACCGATGAAAGCCCTGAGCGCCACCCTGCGCCTGCAGTTTCATGCTGACTTCAGCCTCGACGACGCCGCCGCGCTGGTGCCCTACTTCGCCCGCTTAGGGGTCAGCCACCTGTATGCCTCGCCGTTGCTGCGCGCCCGCCCCGGCTCGCGCCATGGTTACGATGTGGTCGACCCCGGCCAGGTCAGCCCGCAGCTCGGCGGCGAAGCGGCGCTGGTGCGGCTGGTGGCGGCGCTGCGCTTGCACGGCATGGGCCTGATCCTCGACATGGTGTCCAACCACATGGCGGTCGGCAGCGACAATCCCTGGTGGCAGGACCTGCTGGCCTGGGGCCGGCGCAGCCGCTATGCCGAATTCTTCGACATCCAGTGGCACTCGCCCGACCCGCTGCTCGAAGGCCAGTTGTTGCTGCCGTTTCTGGCCAGTGACTACGGTGCGATGCTGCAAGGCGGTGAAATCCCTCTGCAGTTCGATGCCGCTACTGGGCAGTTTCATATCCAGCATCACCACCACCGCTTTCCGATCTGCCCGGCCGACTACGGGGTGATTCTCGCCAATGGTGGCGCCGCCCTGCAGGCGCTGGGCGCACGCTTGGAGAGCCTGCGCACGGCTGCCGATGCGCCGGCGCGCGCCCGGCCGCTGCTGGCCGAGCTGGCCGCGCTGTCCAGGCAGCAGCCCCTGGACAATCTGCTCAGTGCATTCGACAGCCGCACGCCAGAAGGCTTCCAGCGCCTGCACGCACTGCTCGAGCGCCAGCCCTATCGCCTGGCCAGCTGGCGCACCGCCGGCGACGACATCAACTGGCGGCGTTTCTTCGACGTCAACGAACTGGGCGGTTTGCGCGTGGAGCGCGCAGCGGTGTTCGAAGCGACCCACGGCAAGGTGTTCGAGCTGATCGGCCGCGGGCTGGTCGATGGGTTGCGCATCGACCACATCGACGGCCTGGCCGACCCGCGAGGCTACTGCCGCAAGCTGCGCCGCCGGGTCGACGGGCTGCTGGCCCAGCGCCCACTGGAGGCGGCACTGGAGCACTTTCCGATCTATGTCGAGAAAATCCTCGGCGCCGGCGAGCAATTGCACCGCGATTGGCACGTCGACGGCACCACCGGTTATGAGTTCATGAACCAGGTCTCGCTGCTGCAGCATGACCCGGACGGCGAAGGTGAACTGGCCGCGCTGTGGAGCGCACTCAGCGATCGCCCGGATTTTACCGAGGAAGTGCGCCTGGCCCGCCAGCAGATCCTCAATGGCAGCCTGGCCGGCGATTTCGAGTCGGTGGCCCAGGCATTGTTGCAGGTGGCCCGCGACGACCTGATGAGCCGCGACCTGACCTTCGGCGCCATCCGCCGCACCGTGCAGGCCCTGATCGAGCACTACCCGGTGTACCGCACCTACATCAATGCCTGCGGGCGCCCCAGCGAAGACGAAGCGTTTTTCCAGCAGGCCCTGCGTGGCGCTCGCCAGTGCCTGAGCGAAGCCGACTGGCCGGTGCTCGATTACCTGCAGCGCTGGCTCGGCGGCGAACCCTGGCGCCAGTTGCCGCCAGGCCGGCCACGCAAACACCGCCGTCATGCCTGCGTGCGCTTCCAGCAACTGACGTCACCCACCGCCGCCAAGGCCGTGGAAGACACCGCGTTTTACCGTTCGGCTCTGCTGCTGTCGCGCAACGATGTCGGCTTTGATGCCGAGCGCTTCAGCGCCCCGGTCGAGGACTTCCATCAGCACTGCAGCGAGCGCCTGGAGCAGTTCCCGGACAACCTGCTCACCACCGCCACCCATGACCATAAACGCGGCGAAGACACCCGCGCGCGCCTGGCGGTGCTGAGCGAGCGCAGCAGCTGGTTTGCCAGCCGGGTCGAACACTGGCGCGAACTTGCCAGCCCCTTGCGCTGCACCCTGGCCGACGGTGAGGCGCCTGGCGCCGGTGATGAACTGCTGTTGTATCAGACCCTGCTCGGCAGCTGGCCGCTGGAGCTCGACGAGAACGATCCGTTGGCCCTGGAAGCCTTTGCCGAGCGCCTGCGCCAATGGCAGCGCAAAGCCCTGCGCGAAGCCAAGCTGCGCAGCAGCTGGAGCGCACCGAACGAGGCCTACGAGCAGGCCTGCCTGGACTTTATCGATACCCTGCTGCTGGAGCGCGCCAGTCAGCAGTTGCGCCATTCCCTGGCCGAGGCGGCGCAAGCGATCGCCTGCCCGGGGGCCCTCAACAGTTTGGCCCAATGCCTGCTGCGCATGACTGCGCCAGGGGTGCCCGACCTGTACCAGGGCAACGAATTCTGGGACTTGAGCCTGGTCGACCCGGACAACCGCCGGCCGGTGGATTTTGCCCGCCGCCGCCAGGCGCTGGGGGACGGCACCACAACGTCGCAACTGCTGCAGGACTGGCGCAGCGGTCGGGTCAAACAGGCGCTGATCAACCAGGTGCTGGAGTGGCGTCAACAGTACCCCCAGTTGTTCCTGCGCGGTCGCTACCTGCCCGTTGAAGTGCGCGGCAGGCACGCCGAGCGGGTCCTGGCGTTTGCCCGGGTGAGTGCCGACGAGCACGCCATTGTTGTCGTGCCACGCCTGGCCTGGGGCTTGCTTGCACAGTCGCCAATACCCCTGATCCCGGCACAGAACTGGGACGATACCCGGCTGATCCTGCCGTTTGCCTTGTCGCCTGCCAATTGCTCGGGACTGTTTGCCACAGGCGCAGTCTCAGCCTCACAGGAGCTGTGGCTGAGTACTGCACTCAAGGAGTTTCCGGTCAATCTGTTCATTGAACATCATTAAGTCCTCAGGAGCGTCGAGATGAGTGTCGAAGAAAAACGTATCCGTGAATTCGCCTATCAGATCTGGGAATCGGAAGGCCGGCCCGAAGGCCAGGAGCAGCGCCATTGGGACATGGCGCGCAAGCTCGCCGAAGCCGAAGCGCTGGCGCCCAAGGTGACACCGCGCAAACCCGCCAAGGCGCCGCCGGCCAGCACCGGCAAGGCCAAGCCGGCCGGCGCTACGGCGGCGCCGAAGAAGCCCAGGGCTGCCAAGAAGCCGCCGCTGGCTTAAGCCGTTGAAAGCATCGCTGGCAAGCCAGCTCCCACAGGGGCTGCTTGCACCGAATCCTGTGGGAGCCGGCTTGCCGGCGATGGGCTGCAAAGCAGTCCCAGCCTCATCAAGGAGCACAAATGACCACCCGCAAAGCCAAGCCCGCCGCCGAAGTCCACCCCGAACCCTCGCGCATCCGTGAAGGCCTGCCCTTCCCCCTGGGCGCCACCTGGGATGGGCTGGGGGTCAACTTCGCGCTGTTCTCGGCCAATGCCACCAAGGTCGAGCTGTGCCTGTTCGATGCCAGCGGCGAGGTCGAGCTCGAGCGCATCGAGCTGCCGCAATACACCGATGAGATCTTCCACGGCTACCTGCCCGACGCCCACCCCGGGCAAATCTATGGCTACCGGGTGCACGGCCCCTACGCCCCGGAAAACGGCCACCGTTTCAACCCCAACAAACTGCTGATCGACCCCTATGCCAAGCAGTTGGTCGGCCGCCTGAAATGGTCCGAGGCACTGTTCGGCTACACCATCGGCCACCCTGATGGCGACCTCAGTTTCGATCAACGCGACAGCGCGCCGTTCGTGCCCAAGTGCAAGGTCATCGACCCGGCCTACACCTGGGGCCGCGACCAGCGCGTAGGCGTTCCCTGGGAGCGGACGATCCTCTACGAAGCCCACGTACGTGGCATCAGCATGCGCCACCCGGCAGTCCCCGAGGCCAACCGTGGCACCTTCGCCGGGCTGATGTGCGACGAACTGCTCGGCCATATCAAACAGCTGGGAGTGTCGTCGATCGAATTGCTGCCGATTCACGCCTTCGTCAACGACCAGCACCTGCTGCAAAAGGGCCTGAACAATTATTGGGGCTACAACAGCATTGCCTTCTTTGCCCCGCACCCGCGTTACCTGGCCAACGGCAAGATCGCCGAATTCAAGGAGATGGTCGCACACCTGCATGACGCCGGCCTGGAGGTGATCCTCGACGTGGTCTACAACCACACGGCCGAGGGCAATGAGCTGGGCCCGACCCTGTCGATGCGCGGCATCGACAATGCCTCCTACTACCGCCTGATGCCCGACGACAAGCGCTTCTACGTCAATGATTCCGGCACCGGCAACACCCTCGACCTCAGCCACCCCTGCGTGCTGCAGCTGGTGACCGATTCGCTGCGCTACTGGGCCGGGGAGATGCACGTGGACGGTTTTCGCTTTGACCTGGCGACCATCCTCGGCCGTTATCACCAGGGCTTTGACGAGCGCCACAGTTTTCTTGTCGCCTGCCGTCAGGACCCGTTGCTCAGCCAGGTGAAACTGATTGCCGAGCCCTGGGATTGCGGCCCCGGCGGTTACCAGGTGGGCAACTTCGCTCCCGGCTGGGCGGAATGGAATGACCGCTTTCGCGATACCGTGCGCGCCTTCTGGAAAGGCGACGAAGGCCAGCTGGCCGACTTTGCCGCGCGCATGACCGCCTCCGGCGAGCTGTTCAACCGCCGCGGGCGCAGGCCCTATGCTTCGATCAACTTCATCACCGCCCACGACGGTTTCACCCTGCGCGACCTGGTGTCGTACAACGACAAGCACAATGAGGACAACGACGAAGACAACCAGGATGGCAGCAACAACAACCTGTCCTGGAACCACGGTGTCGAGGGCCCCACCGACGACCCCGAAATCAAGGCCCTGCGCCTGCGCCAGATGCGCAACTTGTTCGCCACCCTGCTGTTGGCCCAGGGTACGCCGATGATCGTTGCCGGTGACGAATTCAGCCGCACCCAGCACGGCAACAACAACGCCTATTGCCAGGACAGTGAGATCGGCTGGGTCAACTGGGAGCTGGACGACGACGGCGCCGCGCTGCTCAAGTTCGTCAAGCGCCTGACCACGTTGCGCCTGGCTTACCCGGTGCTGCGCCGTTCGCGTTTTCTGGTCGGCGACTACAATGAGGCGATCGGGGTCAAGGATGTCACGTGGCTGGCGCCGGACGCCAGCGAGATGAGCGTCGAGCAATGGCAGGACGCCCACGGGCGCTGCCTGGGCATGCTCATGGATGGCCGCGCCCAGGTCAGTGGCATCCTGCGCCCGGGGGCCGACGCCACCTTGCTGCTGATCGTCAACGCTCATCACGACACGGTGGCCTTCACCCTGCCCGGCGTGCCGGAGGGCGAATACTGGAACTGCCTGGTCGACACCGACCGGCCGCACCTGCGCAAAGGCGAGCAGCATGCCTTTGCCAGCGAGTTTCAGGTCAGCGGTCGCTCGCTGGTGTTGCTCGAGCTGTACCGTGACGACGATGCGTGACTGCCGGGGAACTGCACGTACCCCGGCAAGTCCGATGCTATAGATGGGTCGAACAGGAGTCACCGTGAGCGCTGAATCGGACACCCGCCATACAGCTACCGCCCGCCAGGCTGCAGCGGTCAAGCGCCTGCAGGTGCTGACCGTCAACACCCACAAGGGTTTTACCGCCTTTAACCGCCGCTTCATCCTCCCCGAACTGCGCGAAGCGGTGCGCAGTACCCGCGCCGACATTGTGTTTCTTCAGGAAGTGCTCGGTTCCCACGACCGGCATGCCGCACGCTACGCCAGTTGGCCGCCGACTTCGCAGTACGAATTTCTGGCCGACAGTATGTGGAGCGATTTCGCCTACGGTCGCAACGCCGTGTACCCGGACGGCCATCACGGCAATGCGCTGTTGTCCAAGTACCCGATCATCGAGCACCGTAATCTCGACGTGTCGATTACCGGCCCCGAGCGCCGCGGTTTGCTCCATTGCGTGCTGGATGTACCCGGACAGCGCGAGGTGCATGCCATTTGCGTGCACCTGTCGTTGCTCGAAAGCCATCGGCAACAACAGCTGCAGTTGCTGCGCCGGCTGCTCGATTCGCTGCCGGCCGATGCCCCGGTGATCATCGCCGGCGACTTTAACGACTGGCAACTGCGTGGCAATCGCACCCTCAACCTGCACCGCGACCTGCACGAAGCCTTCGAGCGCCATCATGGCCTGCTCGCCCGCACGTACCCCGCGCGCCTGCCGCTGTTGCGCCTGGACCGCATCTACCTGCGCAACGCCAATAGCCATGCCCCGCAAATCCTCGGCAACAAGCCCTGGAGCCACCTCTCCGATCATCTGCCATTGGCGGTGGAAGTGCAGCTTTAGCAATCATTCGGCATAGCCGTGACGCTGGAAAGAGCAGTTGCGGCTATCGAATGTGAATTTTTGTTTTATTTCAATGTATTGCCACCACTAATAGTTTGATAACAGTTATTTCACGCTTTCTTGACGCCCGCCCGCTCCTCTCCTTAGCTAGAAGTAATGCAGCAATTGCAGATTCCATTCCGAGCCTCTAGCGCGCGCTTTTCAGCGCGCGGCAGGGACCGGTTTGCTGGTTTGGGTCGCCCTCTGGTTTTGCCTTACAGCCCGTGACATCAGGCCAGAACCCTGGCTATGAAAACAGAGGATATCCGCTATGAAAAAAACTCCGAATCCTACGGGCTTTGAGTATGTTTTCTATGCGGTTTCCACGTCGCTGCTACTGGCAACCCCGTTGGAAACCCATGCATTGGGCCTGGAGGATAACGAACCGTTCAGCAACCTGGTGCAGGCTCAGCCTGTACTCTCGCTCAACCCGGTCAGCACCAGCGGCCTGGGCCTGAGCACCCTCGGGGCGTTTTCCGAGCGCCTGGCCGAGCGCCACGCCCCGGCCGCGACCGACCCTATCGCCAGCCAGTGGGCGCAGTTTTTCCCGACCCCGGTCCGCACCCCGAGCCCGGAAGTCGACAACCTCGGCATATCGAACCAGAGCCTGCAGATCAGCCCGGACCTGTTCATTCGTGAAACCAGTGGCGGCAATACTCACCGTGCCGGTTTCTTTGTCGGCCACAGCAACCTGCAAAGCGGTTTTGACGGCCTGCGCAAACCCCAGGTCGGCAACAAGGAAAGCGTCCTCAACCTCGACGGACAAAGCCTGGGTGTGTACTGGAGCATGACCCACGATCAGGGCTGGCACCTGGATGCCGTGGCCATGGGCACGCGCTTCGATATCAATGGCCGCAGCGAAACCGGCCAGCGCCTGGATGGCAACGGCCATGCCCTGACCCTGTCGGTCGAAGGTGGCTACCCCATCAGCCTGGGTAACAACTGGACCCTCGAGCCGCAAGCACAGTTGATCAACCAGCAGTACTTTCCGGGCAGCCAGACCCAGACCGACACCCAGGAGGCGTTCGACCAGCAACCGAACTGGACCGGCCGGGTCGGTGCCAAGTTGTCTGCGCATTACAACGTACGCGGCATGCCGATCGAACCGTTCGTTCGCACCAACGTCTGGTATGACTTCTCCAACGCCGACACCCTGAGCCTGGACAAGGTCGACAAGATCAGCAGCGGGCGCAATTCCGCCACGGTCGAACTGGGCTTGGGCCTGGTGGCACGGGTAACGCCAAAGGTGGCGCTGTTTGTCAGTGCCGATTACAGCAGCAATGTCGATGACAATGACCTGAACGGGCTGATCGGCAACCTGGGGATCAGGGTACGGTGGTGATGCGAGCGCTTCGCGCTCGATCGCTGGCAAGGCCAGCTCCCACAGGTTCGCTGCATGCAGGCCCTTTGTGGGAGCCGGCCTTGCCGGCGATGGCAATCACTGCGGTCGCAGGATCAACACCCCCAACGGCGGCAGGTTCAACCCCAGCGACAACGGCTGGCCATGGCTGGGCAACGCCTGGCTGGCCACTTCACCAAGGTTGCCGTAGTTGGACCCGGCATAGCCCTCGGCATCGCTGTTGAACACCTCGGCCCAGCGCTCACCAAACGGCACACCGATGCGATAACCCTCGCGCGGCACCGGGGTGAAGTTGGCCACCACCAGCAGCGGCTCGCCGTCAGCGCTCCAGCGCAGCCAGGCATAGACGCTGTTGTGTGCATCATCGCCAATCAACCATTGAAAGCCCTGGGGCAGGCAGTCCTGCTCGTGCAAGGCACGCTCTTCGCGGTACAGGCGGTTGAGGTCGCTGACCAGGCGCTGCACGCCCAGGTGCTCGGGGTACTTGAGCAGATACCAGTCCAGCTCGCTGTCGTGGTTCCACTCGCGCCACTGGCCGAACTCGCAGCCCATGAACAGCAGCTTCTTGCCCGGATGGGTCCACATGAAGGTCAGGTAGGCGCGCAGGTTGGCGAACTTCTGCCAGCGATCGCCGGGCATCTTGTCGATCAGCGAGTGCTTGCCGTGCACCACTTCGTCATGGGAGATCGGCAGGATGAAATGCTCGGAATAGGCATAGATCAGGCCGAAGCTCATCTCGTTGTGGTGATAGGTGCGATGGATCGGGTCGTTCTGGATGTAGTGCAAGGTGTCGTGCATCCAGCCCATGTTCCACTTGTAGGCAAAGCCCAGGCCGCCCTGCTGGGTCGGCTGGCTGACGCCCGGCCAGGCCGTGGACTCTTCGGCGATCACCAGGGCACCGGGGGCTTCCAGCGCCACCACGTCGTTGAGGTGACGCAAAAAGTCGATGGCTTCGAGGTTCTCGCGCCCGCCATGGCGGTTGGGCACCCACTCCCCGGCCTTGCGTGAATAATCGCGGTAGAGCATCGAGGCGACAGCATCCACCCGCAGGCCATCGATATGAAAGTGCTTGAGCCAGTGCAGCGCCGAAGCCAGCATGAAGCCATGCACTTCGGTACGGCCGAGGTTGTAGATCAACGTATCCCAGTCCTGATGGAAGCCCTCCAGCGGGTTGTCGTACTCGTACAGCGCGGTGCCGTCGAAACGCACCAGGCCGTGGCTGTCGGTGGGGAAATGCGCCGGCACCCAATCAAGGATCACGCCGATGCGCGCCTGGTGGCAGGCGTCGATAAAGGCGGCAAAATCCTCGGCCGTGCCATAGCGCGCGGTGGGCGCGAACATCGACAGCGGTTGATAGCCCCAGGAGCCGCCAAAGGGGTGCTCCATGATCGGCATCAGCTCGATATGGGTAAAGCCCAGCTGCAGGATATAAGGCACCAGGCGCTCGGCCAGTTCGCGCCAGTTGTAAAAACGCGCCACTTCGCCGTTGTCGTCCAGCTCGCATTGCCAGGAGCCAGCGTGCAGCTCGTAGATCGACAGCGGCGCATGGGTGGCCTGGCGCTCGCCACGCTGCTGCATCCAGTCCTGGTCCTGCCAGTCGTGGGCCAGGGGACCTGCGACCCTCGAGGCGGTGCTTGGCGGCAGTTCCGTAGCGCGAGCCAGCGGGTCGGCCTTGAGCGGCAGGATGCCTTCGCGCCCGAGCACTTCATACTTGTAAGCTTCGCCGGCCTGCAGGCGCGGCACGAACAGCTCCCAGACCCCGGACGGGTGGCGCAGGCGCATGGGGTGTCGGCGCCCGTCCCAATTGTTGAAATCACCCACCACCGACACCCGCCGGGCATTCGGTGCCCACACTGAAAAGCGCACGCCGTCGACGCCTTCGACCTTCACCGGTTGCGCGCCCATGGCCCCGGACAGGTCGCGATGATTGCCCTCGGCGAACAGATAAAGGTCCATGTCGCCGAGCACCGGCCCGAAGCTGTAAGGGTCTTCGGTGACCTGCTCACCGCCGGCCCAGTTGATCTGCAACAGGTACGGCTGTTGCTCCGCCAGACGGGTGATGAACAACCCCGGTACCGGGCCCTGCTCCAGCACGGCCAGGACACGACTGTCGTCGCGCGCCAACACCCGCACGTTCAGGGCATTGGGCAAATAGGCGCGGACAAACTGGCCTCCGGCACCATCCGGGTGCGGACCGAGCACCGCGAACGGGTCGGCGTGTTCGGCGTTTACCAGGGCGTCGATATCACGCTGCCCCAGCCCGCCTTCCTCGCGCTTGCGTTGAGTCATTTACTGCTCTCCCCAGGTACTGATCAGACCATGCAGGCCATGCAAAGGCACAGCCAGCCAATGCGGACGGTTCTCGGCTTCGTAGAGGATTTCATAGGCGGCCTTCTCGAGCGTGAACAACGCCAGCGCCGCCTGCTCGCCGTCGCCGTGCTCCCAGGCATGGGGCATGGCCGCGCTGGCCAGGCCATAGGCTTCGATGAAGGCATGCCGGGCCTGGTGCAGGTAACGGCGGGCAACGCGTTGACGGGCCTGACGGGCAGCCTCGGAAAGGTCGACAGCAGAAGCACTGCGCAGCACCATCGCTGCAGCATAGTCGAAGGAGCGCAGTACGCCGCTGACATCCTTGTACGGGCTGTGTTTGGCCCGCCGCTGTTGCAGCGGCCGCGCCGGCTCACCCTCGAAATCGATCAGGTAGGCGTCGCCCTGGACCACCAACACCTGGCCCAGGTGCAGGTCGCCGTGCACACGCATCAGCAGCCCGCCCAGCGCCTGCTTGCTCAGTTCGCCAATGTGCTCGAGCAGGCGCTTGCGCTGCTGTTGCAGGTCGTCGACCAGGGCCTGGCTGTCGCTGTCGAGGCTGGCGCGGTGTTCCTGCAGCAAGTCCAGGGCGCGGCTCAGCTGGGCGCTGATGTGCTTGTTCCAGGCCTGGCTGTCGCGCCGGTTGCTGGCCCGCGGCTGGAACGCAGGATCTGCGCTGGGCGCGGCCAGCAGCAGGTGCATCTCACCCAGGCGCTGCCCCAGCAAGGCGGCGAAATCGGCCAGGTCCTGCAGGGCATCGGTGTGCACGTCCTGGTCCTTGCTCGAAGGCTCCATCTCGTCACGAATGGCCCGTTCCAGGTTGTTCTGGGTCCAGTCCCAGGCGTCGCCCTGGTTACTCAGGTAGCCCTGGGCGATCATCAGCAGGTGCGGCTGCGCCTGATCATCCACGCGGCTCACCCACGCCAGCAGCGGCGAAATGTTGGCAAAGCCGGCAGCGCTCAGGTAGGCGCTCATTTCCAGCTCCGGGTGCACCCCGGGGTTGACCCGGCGGATCAGCTTGAGCACCAGGCTGCCACCGACCACCACCGAGCTGTTGGACTGCTCGGCGCTCAGGTAGCGCACTTGAGCGTCCTCCCCCAGGTTCAAGGCCGCCAGTTGCCCGCTGGCCTCGAAACGCAGCTCACCTTCGCCGCACGGCAAGCGCAGGCCATCCTTGCAGCCGGCAAGCACCGCGCGCACGAAACTTTCCAGGACAAAACCGTCGGTAATCAAGCCCACCTGGCGACCGCGGCGAACCCGCGCCAAGGCCAGCTGCTGCGGCGCCGGGCTGTTGAGGTGCTCTTCGGCGATCAGGCCGAACGGCAGTTGATAGCGACTGCTCCGACCGCCGCCCTGCACCACGATCTCGCTGAGCAACACCGGGCTGGTGGGCGCGCCGAAGCGCACGCCATAGGCGATCTGCACGTGCTCGATCACGGTTTCCTTGCCGGCAAACCAACGGCGCTTGGGCAGGTACTGCGGCAACACACTGTCTTGCAGGGTGGCCCGTGACGGCGCCTCCAGCAGTTCCTCCATACGCTTTTTCAACACCAGCGTAGTGAACTCCGGCAGGCTCTGGGCCGGCTCGACGTGCCAACTGGGCATCTGATCCTTGTCAGCCAGCAGGAACCAGTAAAAGCCATAGGGCGGCAAGGTCAGCAGGAACGGCAACTGGCCGATCGGCGGAAAGGCACTGCCGCCGAGCATCTCCACCGGCACCTTGTCGGCATACTGCTGAAGTTCGAGCTCTGCCGCTTGTGCGGCGCGCGAGACGTTGGCCACGCAGAGGATGATCTCGGTCTTGCCATCGGTGCCGGTGTACTCGCGCAGATAGGCCAGGATCCGCCGGTTGCTCGGCGACAGCATTTTCAGCGTGCCGCGGCCAAAGGCCTTCTGCTGCTTGCGCACCGCCAGCAAGCGCCGGTTCCAGTTCAGCAGCGAGTGCGGATCATGGGCCTGGGCTTCGACGTTGACCGACTGGAAGCCGTACAGCGGGTCCATGATCGGCGGCAGCACCAGGCGCGCCGGGTCCGCGCGGGAAAAACCGCCATTGCGGTCGATCGACCACTGCATGGGTGTGCGCACACCGTCGCGGTCCCCCAGGTAGATGTTGTCACCCATGCCGATCTCGTCGCCGTAATACAGGGTCGGGGTGCCGGGCATCGACAGCAGCAGGCTGCACAACAGCTCGACCCGGCGCCGGTCGCGTTGCAGCAGCGGCGCCAGGCGGCGGCGAATACCGAGGTTGATCCGCGCCCGGCGGTCCTCGGCGTAGTAGTTCCACAGGTAGTCGCGCTCACGGTCGGTGACCATTTCCAGGGTCAGCTCATCGTGGTTGCGCAAGAAGATCGCCCACTGGCAGTTGCTCGGAATCTCCGGGGTCTGGCGCAGGATATCGGTAATTGGAAAGCGGTCTTCCTGGGCCACGGCCATGTACATGCGCGGCATCAACGGGAAGTGAAAGGCCATATGGCACTCATCGCCCTGCCCTTCGCCAAAGTACAGCTGGGTGTCTTCCGGCCATTGATTGGCCTCGGCCAGGAGCATGCGGTCGGGGTAGTTGGCGTCGATTTCGGCGCGGATCTTTTTCAGCACCTGGTGGGTTTCGGGCAGGTTCTCGTTGTTGCTGCCGTCACGCTCGATCAGGTAAGGGATGGCGTCCAGGCGCAGGCCGTCGACGCCCAGGTCGAGCCAGTAGCGCATCACCCCAAGCACCGCCTTGAGCACCTGCGGGTTGTCGAAGTTGAGGTCCGGCTGGTGCGAGTAGAAGCGGTGCCAGAAGTACTGGCCGGCCACCGGGTCCCAGGTCCAGTTGGATTTCTCGCTGTCGAGGAAGATGATCCGCGTGCCGTCGTACTTCTGGTCGCTGTCGGACCACACATAAAAGTCCCGGGCCTTGCTCCCGGGCTTGGCGTGGCGGGCCTTCTGGAACCACGGGTGCTGGTCGGAGGTATGGTTGATGACAAGCTCGGTGATCACCCGCAAGCCGCGCTTGTGCGCCTGGGCGATGAAGCGCTTGACGTCGGCCAGGGTGCCGTAGTCGGGGTGCACCGCCTTGTACTCGGCGATGTCGTAGCCATCGTCACGGCGTGGCGAGGGGTAGAACGGCAGCAGCCACAGGGTGTTGACCCCAAGCTCGGCGATGTAGTCGAGTTTGGCGATCAGGCCGGGGAAGTCACCGATGCCGTCGTTGTTGGAGTCGAAGAAGGACTTGACGTGTACCTGGTAGATGATCGCGTCCTTGTACCACAGCGGATCATCGATAAAGGCGGCTGGGCGGATGCGCTTGGCCATGCTCGACTCCTTTCTAGTGGGCTTTTTCGATACGCCAGATTCCAAACGGCAGATGCCAGGGCTCGATGCGCATCCATTGGGTCTTGCCGTGCCAGGTCCAGCGATGGCCGCTCATCAGGTCTTCACCGAAGGTATCGGCATTGTCGTCCAGCCCCAGCTCCCACAGCGGCAGTTCGAAATGCGCTTCCTGGGCGTTGTGCGGGTCGAGGCTGACAGCGATGAGGACGAAGTTGTCGCGCTGGGCGGTGCGTTTGCCGAAGTACAGGATGTTGTCGTTCCAGGCGTGATAGAAGGCCACGCCCAGGTGGGTGTGCAAGGCCGGGTTCTGCCGGCGAATGCGGTTGAGCTGGGCGATTTCGGCAATGATGTTGCCGGGCTGGGTGAAGTCCCGCGGGCGGATCTGGTACTTCTCCGAATCCAGGTACTCCTCCTTGCCCGGCACCGGCGTCGCCTCGCACAGCTCGAAGCCCGAGTACATGCCCCAGAGGCCCGACCCCATGGTCGCCAGGGCGGCGCGGATGAGAAACCCGGCGCGCCCGGACTCATGCAGAAAGTACGGGTTGATGTCCGGCGTGTTGACGAAGAAGTTCGGCCGGTAGCAGTAGCACCACGGCGGCTGGTTGAGCTCTTCAAAATAGCTTTGCAGCTCGGCCTTGGTGTTGCGCCAGGTGAAGTAGCTATAGCTCTGGGAATAGCCGACCTTGCCCAGGCGCGCCATCATCGCAGGCTTGGTGAAGGCTTCGGCGAGGAAGATCACCTCTGGGTACTGGCTGCGCACATTGGCAATCAGCCAGTGCCAGAACGGCAAGGGCTTGGTGTGCGGGTTGTCGACCCGGAAGGTCTTGACCCCCTCCTTCACCCAGCCCACGACCACGTCGCGCAGGGCCAGCCACAAGGCCGGTACCGAATCGGCGGCGTAGAAGTCGACGCTGACGATGTCCTGGTATTTTTTCGGCGGGTTCTCGGCGTAGCGGATGCTGCCGTCCGGGCGCCAGGAGAACCAGCCCGGGTGCTCCTTGAGCCAGGGGTGGTCCTGGGAGCACTGGATGGCAAAGTCCAGGGCGATTTCCAGGCCATGCTCGGCAGCGGCAGCCACCAGCCGGCGAAAATCCTCGCGGCTGCCCAGTTGCGGGTGAATCGCCTCGTGCCCGCCTTCGGCGCCGCCAATCGCATAAGGGCTGCCCGGGTCATCCGGCTCGGCCTGCAAGGCGTTGTTGCGGCCCTTGCGGTAGCGCACGCCAATGGGGTGAATGGGCGGGAAGTACAATACGTCAAAGCCCATGTCGCGGATCATTGGCAGGCGTTCGTGCACATCATTGAAGGTGCCATGTCGCTCAGGGTCATCGGTGATCGAACGGGGAAACAGCTCGTACCAACTGGCGAACTGCGCCTGGAGGCGTTCGACCTCCAGCGGGTATTCGGGGCTGCGACTGAGGTAGGTACGATGCTCGGCCTCGGCCATCAACAGCGCGGTGTCCGGGTGCAGCAGCAAGGCCACCTGCTCATCGGCGGGCAGGCCCGGCAACTGCTGGTGCAAGGCCTGCAGCTGGTCGCGCAAGGGGCCTCTGCTGCGACCGATATTGTGCTTGACCAGCAGTTGCCCTTCCTGCAGCTCCAGCGGCACCGCGACACCGGCGTTGAACTTCTTCTCCAGGTCATGGCAATAGGTGGCGAACGGGTCGATCCAGGCCTCGATGCTGAACAGGTGGCGGCCCTGCTCGCTGACGGTGAATTCGGCCTGCCACAGGTCATTGCCGGCAAACTGCATCGGCACGCAATGCCAGCGCCGGCTATGGGCCTGGCGCCAGTTGAGCATCACCGCCAGGGCATCATGGCCATCGGCATAGACCTTGCTGCTGACCTGCACCGGCTCGCCCACCACCGCCTTGACCGCAAACAGTCCGCCATCGAGTACCGGCACGGTGTTCTCGATCACGATCCGCGGTTCGAGCAAGGCCTGGGACAGGCTCAGGGCCTGGTCCGGGTGGTCGCTCGCCGAGGGCATGCGGTCGGTTTCGAAGGGCTCATCGCGGGTCATCGAACATTGCTCCGTTATGAAGTGACGGTAAAGGTTCGAGCGGGGGCGCGGCTTGGGGTTCAAAAAAAATCAGCAATTGGCCAAGGCCAGGGTCGAAACCCCGAGCCGACACGGCCGGCACCGCTGAAAGCGTAGTAGCCAATCGCGGGCAAGCCAGCACCCACAGGGTTCTCAGAGCACTCAAGGGCTCTGCTGTACCTGTGGGAGCTGGCTTGCCAGCGCTAGCAGCGCCGCCGACTCAGCGCTTGATCAGCTCTGCAATGCTGATCTCACGCATGCGAAACTTCTGCACTTTGCCCGTCACCGTCATCGGGAACTCCTCGACAAAGCGGTAGTAACGCGGAGTCTTGAAGTGGGCAATGCGGCTCTTGCACCACTGTTGCAGTTCGATCTCGCTGGCGCTGTGGCCGGGGTGAAACTTGATCCAGGCGACGATCTCCTCGCCATAGCGCTCATCGGGAATACCGATCACCTGCACATCCGCCACCGCCGGGTGAGTGAAGAAGAACTCCTCGAGCTCTCGCGGATAGATGTTCTCGCCACCGCGAATGATCATGTCCTTGTTGCGCCCGGCAATGCACACATAGCCTGCCTCGTTCATGGTCGCCAGGTCGCCGGTGTGCATCCAGCCCGCCGGGTCGATAGCTTCGCTGGTGGCCGCCGGATTGCCCCAGTAACCGAGCATGACGCTGTAACCGCGGGTGCACAGCTCGCCAATCTGCCCGCGCGGCACAATGCAGCCCTGTTCATCGATGATCTTGCTCTCCAGTTGCGGCTGGGTCCGCCCGACCGTGGTCACGCGCAGTTCCAGGTCGTCATCGGGACCGGTCTGCATCGACACCGGGCTGGTTTCGGTCATGCCGTAGGCGATCTGCACCTCGCTCATGTGCATCTCGCCGATCACCCGGCGCATCACCTCGATCGGGCACGTGGCGCCGGCCATGATCCCGGTGCGCAGGCTCGACAGGTCCATCTCCGGCCGCTGCGGGTGGTCGAGCATGGCGATGAACATGGTCGGCACACCGTACAGGGTGGTGGCCTGCTCTTCAGCCACGCAACTGAGGGTCAGCAGCGGATCGAAAGCGTCGTTGGGGTAGATCATGGTACTGCCATGGGTGATGCAACCGAGGTTGCCCATGACCATGCCGAAGCAATGGTACAGCGGCACCGGGATCACCATGCGGTCGTGCTCGTCAAGGCCCAGGCTCTCGCCGACCATGTAGCCATTGTTGAGGATGTTGTAGTGGCTGAGCGTGGCGCCCTTGGGGAAGCCGGTGGTGCCGGAGGTGTACTGGATGTTCACCGGCTGGTCGAACTGCAGGCTTTGCTGACGGGCCTGGAACTCGGCCGGTTCGGTTTCACTGGCAAGCTCGGCCAGACGATCCCAGGGCAGAAAGCCCGCCGGCGGCTGCAGGTCGAGGCTGATCAGCCCGCGCAGCTCCGGCAAGCGCTCACTGCGCAGTTGCCCTGGTGTTTGCCGGGCCAGGTCCGGCAGCAATTCACCGAGCATGGCGTGGTAATCGGAGGTTTTGAAGGCACCGGCGCTGATCACCCACTGGCAGCCGGACTGTTTGAGTACATACTCAAGCTCGCTGGTGCGGTAGGCCGGGTTGATGTTGACGAGGATCACGCCGATCTTGGCACTGGCGAACTGGGCAATGCACCACTGCGCACAGTTGGGGGCCCAGATTCCTAAGCGATCGCCGGTTTTCAGCCCTAGCGCCATTAGCGCCCGGGCATGCAGGTCGACGCTGGCGGCCAGCGACTGCCAGGTATAACGCTGGTGCTGGTGGCGCACCACCAGTGCCTCCCGCGTGGCAAAACGCGACACGGTCCGGTCAAACGCCTGGCCGATGGTCATGGCCAGCAACGGCTTGTCCTGGCGGCCCTGGGTATAGCTCGGTTGATTCATGGCGGTCCCTTTTTGTGGTTGTTCTGGGAGCTGACTCAAGCGGGTCTTACTCTGGCCCAAATTTACGTTAACGTAAAGGTCATGACGAGATTGACAGCATCGGGCGGCAGGTTTACGTTAACGTAAAGGTTACAAGCCCATCGCTGGCAAGCCAGCTCCCACAGTGTTCGGTGCACTCGCTACTTGTGGGAGCTGGCTTGCCAGCGATGAGGGCAGACACCACACCCTGATCCAAGAACAAATAGAAGGTGCCAGCATGCGTTATCCGACCCTGAACTTCGCCCTGGGCGAAACCATCGACATGCTCCGCGACCAGGTCCAGTCCTTCGTCGCCGCTGAACTGGCGCCGCGCGCCGCGCAGATCGACCAGGACAACCTGTTCCCCGCCGACATGTGGCGCAAGTTCGGCGACATGGGCCTGCTCGGCATCACCGTCCCGGAAGAATACGGCGGCGCCGGTCTTGGCTACCTGGCCCACGTGGTGGCCATGGAAGAAATCAGCCGCGGCTCGGCCTCGGTCGCCCTCTCCTACGGCGCCCACTCCAACCTCTGCGTCAACCAGATCAACCGCAACGGCAACGCCGAGCAGAAAGCCAAGTACCTGCCCAAGCTGATCAGCGGCGAGCACATTGGCGCCCTGGCCATGAGCGAACCCAACGCCGGCTCCGACGTGGTGTCGATGAAACTGCGCGCCGAACAGCGCGGCGACCATTTCGTCCTCAACGGCAGCAAGACCTGGATCACCAACGGCCCCGACGCCAACACCTATGTGATCTACGCCAAGACCGACCTGGAAAAAGGCGCCCACGGCATCACCGCCTTTATTGTCGAGCGCGATTGGAAGGGCTTCAGCCGTAGCAACAAGTTCAACAAGCTCGGCATGCGCGGCTCCAACACCTGCGAGCTGTTCTTCGACAACGTCGAAGTGCCCAAAGAGAACATCCTCGGTGTGCTCAACGGCGGCGTAAAAGTGCTGATGAGCGGCCTGGACTACGAACGCGTAGTGCTTTCCGGCGGCCCGACCGGGATCATGCAAGCCTGCATGGACCTGGTCGTACCCTACATCCACGACCGCAAGCAGTTCGGCCAGAGCATCGGCGAGTTCCAGCTGATCCAGGGCAAGATCGCCGACATGTACACCCAGCTCAACGCCGGCCGCGCCTACCTGTACGCCGTGGCCCAGGCCTGCGATCGCGCCGAAACCACGCGCAAGGACGCCGCCGGGGTCATCCTCTATACCGCCGAGCGCGCCACCCAGATGGCCCTTGAGGCGATTCAGATCCTGGGGGGCAACGGCTACATCAACGAGTTCCCGGCCGGCCGCCTGCTGCGTGACGCCAAGCTCTACGAGATCGGCGCCGGTACCAGTGAGATCCGCCGGATGCTGATCGGCCGCGAACTGTTCAACGAAACCCGCTGAGCACAAGGAATCGCGCCATGGCTACCTTGCACACCCAGATCAACCCGCGCTCGGCGGAATTCGCCACCAACAGCGCGGCCATGCTTGAACAGGTCAACGCCTTGCGCAGCCTGATCGCCCAGGTTCACCAGGGCGGCGGGCCCAAGGCCCAGGAGCGGCACACCTCGCGGGGCAAACTGCTGCCGCGCGATCGGATCGACCGCCTGCTCGACGCCGGCTCGCCGTTCCTCGAAATCGGCCAGCTGGCCGCCCATGCGGTGTACGGCGAAGACGTCCCGGCCGCTGGCGTGATCGCCGGCATCGGCCGGGTCGAAGGCGTCGAATGCATGATCGTCGCCAACGACGCCACGGTCAAAGGCGGCTCCTACTACCCGCTGACGGTGAAAAAACACCTGCGTGCCCAGGCCATCGCCCTGCAGAACCGCCTGCCGTGCCTGTACCTGGTGGACTCCGGCGGCGCCAACCTGCCGCGCCAGGATGAAGTGTTCCCCGACCGCGAGCACTTCGGGCGGATCTTCTTCAACCAGGCCAACATGAGCGCCCTCGGCATTCCACAGATCGCCGTGGTCATGGGCTCGTGCACCGCCGGTGGCGCCTATGTGCCCGCCATGGCCGACGAAGCGATCATGGTCCGCCAGCAGGCGACGATCTTTCTCGCCGGCCCGCCGCTGGTCAAGGCTGCCACCGGTGAAGTGGTCAGCGCCGAAGACCTCGGCGGCGCCGACGTGCACTGCAAGACCAGCGGCGTGGCCGACCACTATGCCGACAACGACGAACACGCCCTGGCCATCGCCCGGCGCTGCGTGGCCAACCTCAACTGGCACAAGCTTGGCGAGTTGCAGCAACGTGCCCCGGTGGCGCCGCTGTACAGCAGCGAAGAGCTGTACGGTGTGGTTCCGGCCGATGCCAAGCAGCCGTTCGATGTGCGCGAGGTGATTGCGCGGCTGGTCGACGGCTCGGTGTTCGATGAATTCAAGGCGCTGTTCGGCACCACCCTGGTGTGCGGATTCGCCCACTTGCACGGATACCCGGTGGCGATCCTGGCCAACAACGGCATCCTCTTCGCGGAAGCGGCGCAAAAAGGCGCGCACTTCATCGAACTGGCCTGCCAGCGTGGCATCCCCCTGCTGTTCTTGCAGAACATCACCGGCTTCATGGTTGGCCAGAAGTACGAGGCTGGCGGCATCGCCAAGCACGGCGCCAAGCTGGTCACCGCCGTGGCCTGCGCCCAGGTGCCGAAGTTCACGGTAATCATCGGCGGCAGCTTCGGTGCCGGTAACTATGGCATGTGCGGCCGCGCCTACGACCCGCGCTTCCTGTGGATGTGGCCCAACGCGCGGATCGGCGTGATGGGCGCCGAACAGGCCGCCGGCGTGCTCGCCCAGGTCAAGCGCGAGCAGAGCGAACGCAGCGGCCACGCCTTCAGCGCCGAGGATGAAGCACGCCTCAAGCAACCGATCCTCGATCAGTACGAGCATCAGGGCCACCCCTACTACTCCAGTGCGCGGCTGTGGGACGACGGTGTCATCGACCCGGCGCAAACCCGCGAGATCCTGGGCCTGGCGTTGTCTGCGGCCCTCAACGCACCGATCGAACAAAGCCGTTTCGGCATTTTCCGGATGTGACCATGAGCGACTTCACTACCCTTGAACTGATCAAGGATCCCCGTGGTTTCGCCACCCTGTGGCTGAGCCGGGAAGACAAGAACAACGCCTTCAACGCGCAGATGATCCGCGAGCTGATCATCGCCATCGACCACATCGGCGCCGACAGCAGCCTGCGTTTCGTGCTGCTGCGTGGCCGTGGCCGGCACTTCAGCGCCGGTGCCGACCTGGCCTGGATGCAGCAGTCGGCACAACTGGACTACAACACCAACCTTGACGACGCCCGCGAGCTGGCCGAGCTGATGTACAACCTGGCGCGGCTCAAGGTGCCGACCCTGGCCGTGGTGCAAGGCGCAGCCTTTGGCGGCGCCCTGGGCCTGATCAGCTGCTGTGACATGGCCATTGGCGCCAGTGACGCGCAACTGTGCCTGTCCGAGGTGCGCATCGGCCTCGCCCCGGCGGTGATCAGCCCGTTCGTGGTCCAGGCCATGGGCGAGCGTGCCGCGCGCCGCTACGCCCTGACCGCCGAACGCTTCAGCGGCGAACGCGCCCGCGAGCTGGGCCTGCTGGCCGAAGCCTACCCGGCCGCCGAGCTGGAACAGCAGGTCGGCCAATGGATCGACAACCTGCTGCTCAACAGCCCGCAAGCCATGCGCGCCAGCAAGGAGCTGCTGCGCGAAGTCGGCCACGGCGAACTGACCCCGGCCATCCGTCGCTACTGCGAAAACGCCATCGCCCGCATCCGCGTCAGCCCCGAGGGGCAGGAAGGCCTGCGCGCCTTCCTGGAAAAACGCAGCCCGGCCTGGCAGGGCCAACCGTCGAACAAGGAGCCGCGCCCATGAGCCGCACCCCGTTGACCACCCTGCTGGTCGCCAACCGCGGCGAGATCGCCTGCCGGGTGATGCGCACCGCCAAGGCCCTGGGCCTGACCACTGTGGCCGTGCACAGCGCCATCGACCGTGAAGCGCGGCACAGCCGCGAAGCTGATATTCGCGTCGACCTCGGCGGTGCCAAGGCCGCTGACAGCTACCTGGACATCGACAAGCTACTGGCCGCGGCAAAAGCCAGCGGCGCCCAGGCAATCCACCCCGGCTACGGTTTTTTGTCCGAGAACGCAGGCTTTGCCCGTGCCATCGAGCAGGCCGGGCTGATCTTCCTCGGCCCACCGGCCAGCGCCATCGATGCCATGGGCAGCAAGTCAGCGGCCAAGGCCCTGATGGAACAGGCCGGCGTGCCACTGGTGCCGGGCTATCACGGCGAGGCCCAGGACCTGGAAACCTTCCGCACCGCCGCCGAGAAGATCGGCTATCCGGTGCTGCTCAAGGCCACCGCCGGCGGCGGTGGCAAGGGCATGAAGGTGGTCGAGCACGAAAGCCAGCTCGGCGAAGCCCTGGCCTCGGCCCAGCGTGAAGCCCAGTCATCGTTTGGCGATGCGCGCATGCTGGTGGAAAAGTACGTGCTCAAGCCCCGCCACGTGGAGATCCAGGTATTCGCCGACCAGCACGGCAACTGCCTGTACCTCAACGAGCGCGACTGCTCGATCCAGCGCCGTCACCAGAAGGTGGTCGAAGAAGCCCCGGCCCCGGGCCTGAGCAGCGCCCAGCGCCAAGCCATGGGCGAAGCGGCGGTCAAGGCCGCCCAGGCCATCGGTTATGTCGGCGCCGGCACCGTGGAGTTCCTGCTCGATGCCCGTGGCGAGTTCTTCTTCATGGAGATGAACACGCGCCTGCAGGTCGAGCACCCGGTCACCGAAGCGATCACCGGCCTGGACCTGGTGGCCTGGCAGATCCGCGTCGCCTGTGGCGAACCGCTGCCGCTCACCCAGGCGCAGGTGCCGCTCAACGGCCACGCCATCGAAGTGCGGCTGTACGCCGAAGACCCGGCCAATGATTTTCTCCCGGCCACCGGCCATCTGGCGCTGTACCGCGAGTCGGCGCCGGGCGACGGTCGGCGGGTGGACAGCGGCGTCAGCGAAGGCGACGACGTCTCGCCGTTCTATGACCCGATGCTCGGCAAGCTGATCGCCTGGGGCGAAACCCGTGAACAGGCGCGCCTGCGCTTGCTGGCAATGCTCGATGAGTTCGCCATTGGCGGGCCGAAGACCAACATTGCCTTCCTGCGGCGCATCCTCGCCCACCCGGCGTTTGCCGAGGCCGAGCTGGATACCGGGTTTATCCCGCGCTACCAGGAGCAACTGCTGCCAGCGCCGCAAGCGTTGCCCGAGGCGTTCTGGCAGGCGGCGGCTGAAGCCTGCATCCAGAGCCAGCCGCTGCAACCGCGCGCGGACGACCGTCATTCACCCTGGGCCGCCAACAACGGCTTTCGCGCAGGTGTTGCGGCGCAGATCAGCCTGCACCTGACCTGCAACGGTGAAGCCCGGGCCATCAACCTGAGCCAGGCGGCGGCGTCGAACCTGAAGCTCGACGGTGAGCACCTGCTGATCGATCAGGACGGCCTGCGCCGTCGGCACCTGGCGATCCGCCGTGGCGACACCCTGTACCTGCAATGGGACGGTGAGCTGCACAGCGTCAACCGCTACGACCCGATCGCCGAAGCCGACGCCAGCCACAGCCATCAGGGCGGTCTGGGCGCGCCCATGAACGGCAGCATCGTGCGGGTCCTGGTGGAGGTCGGTCAGGCGGTGGAAGCCGGAACGCAACTGGTGGTGCTGGAGGCCATGAAGATGGAACACAGTATCCGCGCGCCCCATGCCGGCACCGTCAAGGCGTTGTTCTGCCAGGAAGGCGAGATGGTCAGTGAAGGGGCTGTGCTGGTGGAACTGGAAGAGGCTTGAGTCATTGGGGCTGCTAACGCAGCCCATCGCCGGCAAGGCCGGCTCCCACAGGATATCGGTGCATGCGGGCTCATTGTGGGAGCCAGTCTTGCCGGCGATGCAGGCGACACGGTGTCTCAGAATTTCACCAACGCCTGCACCACCACCCCCAGCATTTCACACTGCTCGGTACACAGGACCTTGGGATAGGTCGGGTTCAGCGGCCTTAAATAGCGCTGCCCGCCCTCCTCGATCAGCTGGCGAAAACGCGGCGCTTTGCTGTCGGGCGAACGCGCGATCACCAGCTTGCCGGGCTCGCCAGGCAACGCAGTGTCCACCAGGATCAACATCCCTTCCGGCACACTCACACCCAGTGGCGCTGTCATCGCATCGCCTTCGACCTTGAGCCAGAACGCCCGCCCCTGCGCTTTATAGTCGGTTGACTGCAGCGCACAGTCTTCACCTACCTCGATCGGGTCGAGATTGCCCCAGCTTAGAATCGGATAGCGAAAATACAGATCGTGCTGTAGGCCATCGGCGCCAGTAACAGTAGTCGGGTTACCCGAGACTGTGTAGGAACCGTGGTTTTCCGCCACCTGGTGAGGGGAAACCATCTGCAACGGCGGCAGACCCACCTCCACCAGAATCTGGTTGAGCACCTTGAGTTTCGGCTCGCGCTCCTCGCGCAGCCAATGGCCCACGGCGCCCTGGGTGACCCCGATGCGTTCGGCAAGATTTTCCTGCGTGACCTTCAGTTCACGCATCCTGGCTTTTACCAGGTCAGTCCATTTATCCATCGCTGGCACGATACGGACTGCCTTCTGGCACTCAATACACATATTGTAGTATTTAAACAATCGCAAAAACTACATGCCGTATTAATATTCCTCAGCACCTTTAATCGCTTACCCAAACAGCAGGCAGCCGAATGAAACCGACATTTCCTGACACGGACCTCAGCCTTGATAGCGAAGCATTAAGTAACAGTGATGCCGCCCGGCGTGCGCTGGACTACTACCTCAACCCCGCACCCGTGCAGTTCGGCCCGGACGAACCGCTGATGGTGGCCCGCGAAGGCCTCAGCGGCGCCCAGGCCACGGCTCACGCCACCAACCTGTTGCGCTGCGCCGCCGCCACCGCCTACGAATCGGCTGACGGCCTGCAAGGCGTCCCCCGGGACCTGGCGCTGGCGTCAATGCACATGATCAACATGGCCAGGGCCATGCTCGAACGCAAGGCGGCCAACCAGGACCCTGCCTGAGCAGCGATCTACGGATTTCGTGGGGAGTCGACCGAAGGCGGGTGTTGGTGTCCGCCGGTCTGGAGGGAGCGCATTCGGTAAAAGATTTTTACGGAATGACAGAAAATTCATTTGACTTGCAAATGATAACGATTATTATTGCTCACAACTGGTCGCGAGACTGGTTGGATAAACTGAAAGCCCTTAGGTCGGACTCTCAGATTATCTCCTCATCAGGCTAATCACGGTTTTTGACCCGGCTTTTTGCCGGGTCTTTTTTTTTGGTCTTCAGGCTAATGAAGAGGGGTGTTGCTCGAATGGCCGCGATGATAGCAAATGAATGTCGCACAGTGAATGGTTGTAACAGCGCTTTGCAGAATTAGCACTTGAGAATCAATCTCGTTACGAATAAGCTGTTACAGCGTCACGGAAGACGCCCCCACTCCACCGACCAGCAAGGAGCTTGTACATGACCCGTCTGTTGCTGCCCCTTGAACACAATTCCCTTTCCCACGACCTGACGGACGATGCCCTGTTGCAGCGCCTTAGAAAGCTGCCACGCCGCGTTCAACAGGTGTTCCTGCTCAGCCGACTCGACCAATTGTCGTTCGCCAGCATCGCCGAGCGCCTGAACCTGCCCGCGGTCACCGTCGAGCGCCACATGAACCAGGCCCTGCACACCGCCCGCGAAGAGCGCGACGCCCTGGCCAACATCGCCGGCCAATGGTACGTACGCCTGCAAAGCCCGCAGGTGACCGCCAGCGAACGCATCGACTTTCGCCGTTGGCTGGACAGCGCCCCCGAGCACCGTGAGGCCTTCCATGCCACCGAGCTGCGCTGGCGCACCCTGCTGGCCCCGGCCCGCCAGCTGGGCGAGGACGGCTGGTACCGGCAACCACGGGCAAGCTTGTCGCTGGGCGGTTGCTCGGTGGCCATCGGCCTGGGCCTGGCCGCCCTGGCAGCGATCGGTTTCTGGTCCTGAGCCAGGCGTGTAGAGTAGGTGTCACAACAACTCTACATGGAGCCTGGTGATGACCGTGACGCTGTCCCCCCTGCACATCGACTGCGATTTCGATTCCGGCAACATCCTCGTCAAGGATGCCAGTGACCCCGCACGGGTGTGCCTGGCGATTCGCCCCGACACCCGCAGCGAGCACTTCCAGTGGTTTCACTTCAAGGCCGCCGGGCTGACCCCGGGCCAGACCCATGGCTTTATCCTGGAAAACGCCGGCGCCTCGTCCTACCACGAGGCCTGGAGCGGCTACCAGGCTGTCGCCTCCTACGATCAGCAACAATGGTTCCGGGTGCCCACCCGCTTCGATGGCAAGGCCCTTGAGTTCAGCCTCAAGGCCGAGCAGCCCCAAGCCTGGTTTGCCTACTTCGAGCCTTACCCGCGCGCGCGCCACAATCAATTGATTGAACGTGCCACAAGCCTTCCCGGCGTCGAACTGCTGGCCACCGGCCGCAGCGTCGAGGGCCGCGACATCCAGTTGCTGCGTGCCGGCAGCGGGGCGCCGGGCAATCGCAAACTGTGGATCATTGCCCAGCAGCACCCAGGCGAGCACATGGCCGAATGGTTCATGGAAGGGGTGATCGACCGCCTGCAACACAATGACCCGACTATCCAGGCCTTGCTGCAGGAGGCCGACCTGTACCTGATCCCGAACATGAACCCCGACGGCGCCCTCCACGGCCACCTGCGCACCAACGCCAAGGGCCAGGACCTGAACCGCGCCTGGCAGGATGCAAGCATCGACAGAAGCCCGGAAGTGTTGTTCGCCCAGCAGCAGATGAAACTGCATGGCGTCGACGTGTTCCTCGACGTGCATGGCGACGAAGAAATCCCCCACGTGTTCACCGCCGGCTGCGAAGGCAACCCCGGCTATACCACGCGTATTGCTGCATTGGAAGCCACCTTCCGCGACAGCCTGTGCAAGCGCACCGTGGACTTCCAGCAGGTGCATGGCTATCCGCTTTCCGCTCCTGGCCAAGCCAACATGACCCTGGCCTGCAACAGCGTCGGCCAGGCCTTTGACTGCCTGTCGCTGACCCTGGAAATGCCGTTCAAGGACCACGACGACGCCCCCAACCCCCAGACCGGCTGGAACGGCCTGCGCAGCAAGGACCTGGCCAGCGCCGTGCTGGACGTGTTCGGGCAGATGGCCGGCACCCTGCGCTAACCCTGCTGGCGAGCAGGATCAACCGCCCTGGCAGGCAAAGCAAAGACCTGCCGGGGCCTTGCCACCCTAAATGGCGGCCACCAACGCCTCCTTTAGGGAACCTGCGCCATGACCACCCGCCTCCCCCATTTTCTCAAGGGCTCCAGCCTGAGCCTGCTGCTGGCCCTGCCCCCGGTTCAGGCACTTGAGCTGTATGCCGATGACGACACGCACCTGAACGCCAACTTCCTCGCCGTGTATGGCCTGTTCAACAGCCGCAAGAACTACGACGGCACCACCGGCGGCTCGACCTGGCGCGAGGGCTTCATCAAATATGGCCTGAGTGCCGACCAGCGCCTGGACGATCTGGGTACGCTGTACGGCACCGCCAACCTGGTCAGTTCGGCGACCTGGGGCGACGGCGATGCCGCCGGCATCAGCGATGGCAGCGAGCACGCCACTAAATTCGACGAAGCCTTCGCCGGCTGGCGCTCGGGCAATTTGATCCCGGCACTGGGCGACGATGGCCTGGACCTGTCGTTCGGCCGCCAGGTCATCACCCTCGGCGATGGCTTCATCATCAACGACGACGGCTTGAACTTCGGCAAAGGCCCGGCCGATGGCGAGCTCAATCGCGGTGGCGCCTATTACCTGGCCGCCCGCCATGCCTTCGACAAGACCGCAGTACTGCGCCTGGGCGGCAAGGATGGCCTGCACGCCAGCCTGCTGTGGATGAAGTCGGATAACCGCGCCCAGGCCAACAGCGAACTGGCCGCCAGCACCCTGGCCTACAGCGCCGCCCCCGGCACCCTGGAGCTGACCTACATCCGTGGCCTGAATGTCGATGATCGTTACGCCAGCGAATTCCAGAAGCAACGTGAAGGCATGGACATCTACAGCCTGCGCGGTGCCGGTGACGCCGGGGTCGAGAACGCGCATTTTGCCTTTGAGTACGCCAGGCAGAACAAGCACGCAGGGCCGGAGAAAGCCTGGTACGCCGAGGCCGGCTACACCTTTGCCGATGTGCCCTGGCGCCCGGACCTGACCTATCGCTACAGCCGCTATTCCGAAGGCTGGGACTCGATGTTCAACGGCATGAACCGCGGCTACGGCACCTGGTTCCAGGGCGAGGTCACGGGCAACTATTCAGGCCCGTTCAACAGCAACAACGACGTGCACTTTGTCGGCCTCAAGGCCACCCCGGTCGAGGCGCTGACCCTGGGCGTGCTGCTGTTCAATTACAAGACCCTGCACGAGCGCAGCACGCTGAACCTCGACGGCCGCGAGCTGGATCTGTACGCCGAATGGGCGGTGAGCGAGCACCTGATCATCAGCCCGCTGCTGGGCCTGTACCAACCGCGCAAGAGCAGCGATAACGGCGGCAACCAGGTGGGCGGCAACGGCACCAACGTCTACAGCCAGTTGACCATCGCCGTGCCCTTCTGAGCACTCAAGCCGTGCCGTGGGCCTTGTGCTTGAGTTTCTCGGTATCGACGCGCACGAACACCGAATCGGCGGTCACGGTCAGCACGTCGTCGGCCCAGACCTCGCAGATCACCCGGCTCTTGCGCCCGACCTCACCTTCGACCCGGGCCTTGAGCAACAGCTCGACGCCCATGGGCGTTGGTTTCAGGTAGGTCAGGCTGAGCTGGCCGGTGACGCAGTCGATGCGCGGCAGGCTGCCGGGCTCCCGGCCTTCGGCACGGTAGTGGTAGGCCATGGCGGTCCAATTGGAATGGCAGTCGACCAGCATTGCCAGCAAGCCGCCATACACCAGCCCCGGCCAGCCGAGGAAGGTGCCGTCGGGTGAGTGGCGGCACAGCAGGTGGATACCATCGGCGTCCCAGTGGCTTTTCAGGTGCAGGCCGCTGGGGTGGGAACAGCCGCAGCCGTAGCAGACGCCTTCGGGGGCGGCCAGTTCCTGCAGGGATAAGGCTTGGGTACTCATAGGCTTCCTGATTGTCTGTTATTGGTGGGAAAGCGACCCCGATAGTAACGCCGCACAACGAAAAAGCCCATGAACCGGTCATGGGCTTTTGCCTTGCCAAGCGCCGCGCTAGAGGCCTTTGCCTGACACCGCCGGGCTGCCGACCGGCGCATCGGCCGGCGTTTTGCGCCGGGTCAGCGAGATCAGCAGGATGGCCAGGGTCACCCCTGCAGTCATCAGGGTTTCATAGCGGTAGGCCGGGCTGATCAGCATGTAGCCGAGCACCAGGGTGATCAAGCCGATCACCAGCCAGGTCAGCCAGGGGAACAGCCACATCTTGAACGCAAGCTCGGTGCCCTGGCGGTCAGTGATGGCGCGCATGCGCAGCTGCGACACGGCAATCACCAGGTACACCAGCAAGGCGATGGCGCCGGTGGTCGACAGCAGGAAGCCAAAGACCTTGCCCGGGAACACATAGTTGACCAGGCAACCGGCAAAGCCGGCGAAGGTCGACAGGATTACCGCCACGGTCGGTACGCCATTGCCGGAGATGCGCTTGGTCATCTTCAGCGCTTCGCCGCGCGAGCCCAGCGAATAAAGCATGCGCGAAGCGGTGTACAGGCCCGAGTTCATGCAACTGGTCACTGCCACCAGCACCACCAGGTCGACCATCAGCTTGGCGCCGGGCACGTTGAGCACCTCCAGCACGCGCTGGAACGAGCCCACCGCCTTCAGACCCGGGTCGTTCCAGGCCACCAGTGAAACGATGAAGAAGATCGAGACGATGTAGAAGATCGCGATGCGGTACACCACAAGGTTGGTGGCCTTGCGGATCTTGTCCTTGGGGTTGGCCGTTTCATCGGCGGCGATGGTGACGATCTCGGCGCCGAAGAACGAGAAGATGGTCACCAGCACGCCACCGAGCACCGCACCGAAACCGTTGGGCATAAAGCCGCCGCTGGCCCAGAGTTGCTGCACACCCGAGACTTCGGCCAACGGCCAGACGCCGAACACCGCCAGGGTGCAGACGCCGATGAAGGCAAGAATGGCAATGACCTTGATCAGCGCGAACCAGTACTCGAATTCACCGAAGTTCTTCACGCTGATCAGGTTGGTGCCCGACAGCACGATCATGATCAGGAAGGCGAACAGCCACGACGGCACGCCGGGGAAGTAGGCGTGCAGGATATCGGCGCCGGCAATCGCCTCGACCGGAATGATCAGCACCCAGAACCACCAGTACAGCCAGCCGATGGTAAACCCGGCCCAGGGCCCAATGGCCTGGCTTGCGTAGGTGGAGAACGAGCCGCTGTTGGGGTTGGCGATGGCCATTTCCCCGAGCATGCGCATGACCAGCAGCACCAGCAGGCCGGTCATGGTGTAGGAGATCAGAATGGCCGGCCCGGCCGTGGCGATGGCGGTGGACGAGCCGATGAACAGGCCGGCGCCAATGATCCCGGCAATGGAAATCATCGACACCTGGCGCGAGGTCAGACCGTGTTGCAGCGAACGCTGTTTCTTTTGTTGTAGCGATGCCATGGGTAACCCTCAACTGGTAGGGTGAAAGCGTTTTTATTGTTCCACTGGCGGGATCGGTGGCGCGGCCATCGCTGGCAAGCCAGCTCCCACAGAGTCCTTATGGGAGCTGGCTTGCCAGCGATGGGGCCGACTCGGTAA
>NZ_JAHBAX010000001.1:0-1410000 GCF_018390435.1 Pseudomonas sp. RC2C2
GCAAACCAGCTCCCACAGTGGATCTGTGTACGCCGGACTTGTGGGAGCTGGCCTTGCCAGCGATCGAGCGCGCAGCGGTCGCAATCCAGGCACCACCTGATGAGCTGGCTGTACTGGCCCCATCGCTGGCAAGCCAGCTCCCACAGTGGATCTGTGTACGCCGGACTTGTGGGAGCTGGCCTTGCCAGCGATCGAGCGCGCAGCGGTCGCAATCCAGACACCACCTGATGTGCTGGCTGTACCGGGCCTCATCGCTGGCAAGCCAGCTCCCACAGTGGATCTGTGTACGCCGGACTTGTGGGAGCTGGCCTTGCCCGCGATCGAGCGCGCAGCAGTCGTAATCCAGGCACCACCTGATGTGCTGGCTGTACCGGCCCCATCGCTGGCAAGGCCAGCTCCCACAGTGGATCTGTGTACGCCGGACTTGTGGGAGCGGGTCTTGCCCGCGATCGAGCGCGTAGCGGTCGCAATCCAGGCAACACCTGTATCGAGGGTCAAGCCCGCGTCTACAGGTTCTGCGCCAAGCTTGTGTGCGGATTTATCCGCGAAGGGTTGCGGAGCGCCCATAAATCACCAGCTCGCCACTGGTGGCAAGCACCAGGCTCATGCCGGTATAGGAGAACCCGAACGCGCGTACGTCGGTCTCGATCGCCAGGGTATGAAACTGCCAGGGCCGGTTGTAACGCGCGCCATGCAGCCAGGAACCCGGTTCAACCAGCAGCAGGTGCTGCTCGGGCCAGGCCAGGGTGATGTTCTCCACCACCCAGCCATCGCTGGTGCTGATCGGCAAGCCGCCGCCCTGAATACCGGCCATGCGGATCACCCGGTCGTGCAGCGGGCCGATGCCGCGGGTTTCCAGGTAATGGTCGCTGCCCAGGTTGTCGGTACGGTCGCGAGCGATTTTCTCGCCGGTGCGACAGTCGATCACACTGCGGCCGGAGCTTGAAGCCACCAACAGCCGCTCGCTGTCTCGGTCAAAACCGATTTCCAGCAGGCCGGCGACGGTGAACTGGCCTGTCCGCTTCCAGGGTGCTGGAGGTGGCGAGACCGGCCGTTGGCGGATGGCCTGGCGCAACGGGTCGAGGTGTCTGCTGGTCATGGCGCCTTCCAGTCCTGATGCGTCAGCCGGTACACACGTACGGGCCGCCCGTGGAACTGCACGGTATCGAAGGTATTGAAACCGGCTTTTTGCGCCACACGCAAGGAGGCGACGTTTGCAGACTCGATGATTGCAATGACGGCAGGCTGCTGTTGCTGGCTGAATACATACTCCAGCACGCCCCGCACCGCTTCGCTAGCAAGCCCCTGACGCCAAAAGCGCGTGGCCAGACGATAACCCAGGCTGGCCTGCTCCACCCATGACTTCGGGGTCACTGAGGATGGCAGTCAGGGCCGACAGGTCCTGACGAGAAAGTTCGCGGGCAAGCAAGCGCGGGGTTGCGAACCGCCCGGCGCTTGCTGCCGATAAAACATCAAATGTACCCACCCTGCCGTTCATCCGCCACATCACCCGGCAATGGCAATTTGCCAAGTGCTCGACTGAACTGTGGGTGTGCCCTTCATCACGCTTGCGAGGTGACCTCATGCGCTGGCTGCTGCTCGCCCTGCCCCTGATGATCTCGGCCTGCACTTACCTGCCAGGCTCCCGGCATTTGATCGTGAGCAACCAGCAATCGCTACCTGAACCCACGCTGCACTACCTGGGCGTCGGTGGCTGGCTGGTCCACTGGAAAGGCGAAGGCCTGTTGCTCGCGCCGTCGTTTTCCAACCCCGGCGGCCTGGGCATCCGTGGCCTGCCGCCGTTACGGGTCAAGGCCAACCCGCAGCGCATCGACGCGTTGATGCCAAGCGCCCGCGACGTGAAAATGCTCCTGGTCGGGCATGCCCACTACGACCATTTGCTCGATGTCCCCAGGGTCATGCACATCCATACCCCCAAGGCGACGGTCTACGGCTCGCAAACCGTCGGTCATATCCTTCATGCCGGCAAGGTTGATGCCCGCCGAATCAAGGTGCTGGTAGCAGACGAGATTGCCAACCCCTACCAGCCCAGCCGTCGCGGCACCTGGTTCTACTCCAACGGCCAGTCAGCCAAGGATGGCACCCGGCCCCAAGGGCCAACGCCCGGGATGATTCGCGCCATGCCGATCCACAGCGAACATGCCGGGCATGCCTTTGGCATCAACTTCATTCAGGGACAATACGATCACCCTCTCGGCACGCTCCCCCAAAGCCTGTTTGGCTGGCGGCTCGGCGAGGTAACCCTGGCCTGGCTGATCGACCTGCTCGACGAAAACGGCAAGCCGGTGTATCGCATCCATTACCAGGACAGCGCCGCCACCCCGCCTCTGGGCTTCCCGCCGCTGATCGCCGACGGCAAACGCATCGATGTCGAGATTCTCTGCGCCGCCAGTTGGGACCAGGTGCACAACTACCCTGCCGCCCTGCTGCGCATCACCCAGCCGCGTACCCTGGTGCTGGGGCATTGGGAAAACTTCTTCGCCAGCGACCCGAAAAAACCAGCACGGACCATCCCCTTGCAAGGCTACAAGGGGCTGCTCAAGCAGCTGCCTCACTACACACCGGTCATACCCGAGCCATTCTCCCAGGTACCGCTACCACCGCACGAGTAGCGCCCTGTGCGCACCATATTGTGTTTCGCAACCTGTGAACGCACACTCGGCCACGCCACGCCATGCCTCGCGGAGTCGACCTTGCCCACCCCACGCCAGTTCAGCAAGAAATCCAGCACCAGCAACATGCTCAATCTCAAACACCCCGAGGCGGCCTCTACTCCGGCCTATCAGGTGGGCTTCCTGCTGCTGGAGAACTTCTCCATGGCCAGCTTTACCGTGGCCATGGATGTGCTGGTGACGGCCAACCTGCTCAAGAGCCATCTGTATTTGAGCACGCCGTTTTCCCTGGACAGCGAACGGGTGACCAGTGACCTGGGCCTGGAGATCTATGCCGCGCACCTCGACCGCGCGGCCCTGGACAACCTCGATATGCTGATCGTCTGCGGCGGCTTGCGTACCCCGCTCAAGTACCCACAGCTGGACAGGCTGCTGGCCGATGCCGCCGCTCACCACCTGGCCCTCGGCGGGTTGTGGAACGGTGCCTGGTTTCTTGGCCGCGCCGGCGTGCTCGAAGGCTACAACTGCACCATCCACCCCGAACAACGGGCGAGCCTGGCCGAGCGCAGCCCGCAGTGCACCATCACCCCGGCAAGCTTTGTGCTCGACCGCGAGCGCCTGACCGCCGCCAGCCCCAACGGCGCTCTGGAGATGATGCTGGCGTTGCTCAAGTGGCAACACGGTGAAGCGCTGGCCGAGGGTGTCGAGGAGATCCTGGCGTTTTCCAGTGCGCGCTTTCGCCGGGTCGACAACAGCCAGAAAAAAACCATGAGCGCACCCCTGCGCACCATCGTCGAGCTGATGGAAAGCAACCTGGAAGAAACCCTCAGCCTCGATCAGCTGGCCGCCTACAGCGGCCGTTCGCGCCGGCAAATCGACCGCCTGTTCCAGGCCCAGCTCGGCACCTCGCCAAGCCGCTACTACATGGAACTGCGCATCACCAAGAGCCGGCGCCTGCTGCAGTATTCCGACCTGCCGCTGATGGACGTAGCGATTGCCTGCGGCTTTGTTTCAGTCTCGCACTTCAGCAAGTGCTACTGCGCCTATTTTGGCTACCCGCCTTCACGCGAGCAGCGCCTCGGCGAGTAAGTGCGGCGGTTGCCGCCCAGGCTCAAGCCGCCCTCCACCACCAGCACCAGCACCGCCAACCAGATCGCCAGGTAGGTCGGCCACTGCGCCGGGGCGATGCTGTCGCCCAACAGCACCGCGGCGACCACCAGCAACACCGGCTCGACATAGATCAGCAGGCCGAACAGGGTCAGGTTCAGGCGCGGCGCCGACAGCGCCTGCAAGCCCAGCGCCGCCGCACTGATCGCGCCCAGGCCGAGCACCAGCCAGGGCAGGTTCGAGGCCAGCCCGGCAAGGCCGAGCACCACGCCACCCTTGAGCACGAAGTACAGGCTCACCGGCAGGCTCAGGCTCATGTCGAACCATAGCCCGCCCATGTTGTTGCTGTCGGTCACCCGGCGCAGCCAGAAGTACAGCGGGTAGCACAGGCTCACCACCAGCACCGGCCAGGAGATCGCCTTGGCGATGGCGATCTGGTTGATGATGCCCAGCGCCGCCAACGCACACGCCAGCAGTTGCAGGCGGCTGATCGAATCCTTGAACGCCAGGCGGCCGACAATCACCATGACCAGCGGCATGAGGAAGTAGCCCAGCGACACGTCCAGGCCATAGCCATTGATCGGTGCCCACATGAACAGCCACAGCTGCACGCCGAGCAAGGCCGCCGAAACCAGGCGAATCGCCCAGAACCCGCGCTCCTCGAACAGCCGCTGAAAAATCCGCCGCACTTGCGGCCAGTGCCCGCTGGCGACCACCATCAGGGTCAGGCACGGCACGGTCAGCAAGATCCGCCAGCCATAGATTTCGGCGCCATCCAGGGGCGCGAGCAGGCTGGTGTAGGCGTACATCACCGCGAACAGCACCGAGGCGAGGACATTGAGCGCTACGCCCAATGTGGAGTTATGCGCGGTCATTGCAAATACCTTAATCAGGGCCAGCAGAGGGTGATAATTTATTCCGCAGGCACTGATAAGTGCCCTCGTTTTCACCGCTCAAGATGAGAAATTTTTGCATGGACCTGGACGAATTCGACCTTGCCCTGCTCGCTGCCTTGCAGCGGGACAACAGCCAGCCCCTGCGCGAGCTGGCCGAACAGGTGCATTTATCCACGGCCTCGGTGCAGCGGCGTATTCAGCGTTTGAAAAAGTCCGGGGTAATTCAGGCCAACGCTGCGGTCATCAACCCGGACAAAGTCGGCCAGGTGATTACCCTGATGGTCGAGGTGCATGCCGACCGCACCCAGTCGGCGGACCTGGACGCGATGAAGCGCGCCTTCTCAGGGCCGGAGATTCAGCAGTGCTATTACGTCACTGGCGATGCCGACTTCTTGCTGGTACTGACGGTGGCGAGCATGACCGTGTTCCAGGACATCGCCCAGCGGCTGTTTCACGATAACCCCAACGTGAAGTGGTTTCGGACCGTTGTGGTGCTGGACCGGGTCAAGACGACGTTGCAGGTGCCGCTCTAGGCTGTGCGCCTGCCTGCACCGGCCTCATCGCTGGCAAGCCAGCGCCCACAGGGTTCCGGTGCATGCACATCCACTGTGGGAGCTGGCCTTGACGGCGATGGGTTGCAAAGCAGCCCCGCCATTATTGCGGCGGTAAAGCCTTTAGTGCCGCCGCCAACGCCTCGGCACTGGCATATTCCTTCTGCGCCACCACCTTGCCCTGCTCCAACTGAAGCCACAACACCTTGTCCTCAGCCCCCGGATACTGCGCGACGACCTTGCCGTCGCGGTCCAGCACCACCCGGTAGTTGTAATCGCGCATGGCCGGGATCGCGAACAGCTTGCTGATCAGCGCCGGCATGCGCTGAATATCGGCGACGAACACCGCATCGCGCGCCTCCAGGTAGCCCTTGGGCTGCTCGCCCAGCGCGGCCTTGACCAGCTTGGCCGCGTCCATGTTGCGCGCCACCAGCAGCACGCGGGTCTGCGCGTTGAGGCTGTAGGCCTGGTCGTGCTGGTCAAGCAAGGTAAACGGCGCCAGGCGCTCGCCGACGTCGGCGGCACTGGCCAATAGCGGCGTCAGGCTCAGTAGCAGGGCAATGGCATATTTCACAGGTGACCTCGTTGTCAGTGCAGGACTGCTGATCCTAGCGTGGATACCAGGGCTAAAGTACCCTTTGCGGGAGAACATCCCGGCGCGGCAAGCGGCCATTGAGCACGGCATAAGCCCCAAGCCCAATCAGCAATCCCCAGAACGCCCCGCCAATCCCGAGCACATTGATATTGGCGGCCGCCGCCAGAAAAGTGATCAGCGACGCTTCGCGGGTTTGCGCATCGGCCATGGCATTGGCCAGGCTGCCGCCAATGCTGCCCAGCAGCGCCAACCCCGCCAGGGTGCTGATGAAAGTGGCCGGAAAGGCCATGAACAGCGCGGCCAGGGTTACCCCGAAGACACCGACAACAAGGTACAACACGCCTGCTGCCACCCCGGCGATCCAGCGCTTGCCGGGCTCTTCGTGGGCCTCCTTGCCCGTGCAGATCGCCGCGGTGATTGCAGCGATGTTGAAGGCGTGGGCGCCGAACGGCGCCATCAACAGCGAGCCCAGTCCGGTAAGGGTGACGATGGGGTTGGCACTGGCCTTGAAGCCGTCATTGCGCAGCACCAGCATGCCGGGCATGTACTGGCCGGTCAGGGTAATCAGGAACAACGGCAGGGCCACGCTGAGCACGGCATTGAGCGAAAACACAGGTGTGGTAAAGACCGGCGCCGCCAATTGCAGGCGCAGCCCCGACAAGTCCAGTTGCCCGCGCATCAGCAAAAAGCCCAGCCCCAGCAGCAAAATGCCCACCACCGCATAGCGCGCACTGAAGCGCTTGAAGAGCAGATAGGCAACGATCAGCAGCGCGGCCAGCAGCGGGTCGACGCTCAGCCCGGCAAAGGCACCGATGCCGAATTGCAGCAGGATCCCGGCCAGCAGCCCCGCCGCAATGCCCGCTGGAATCAGACGGATGAGCTTGTCGAAACAGCCCGATAAGCCCAGCAGCACGAACGCGGCCGCCGAGACCAGGTAAGCACCTACCGCCTCGGCATAAGGCGTACTGGCCAAGGCTACGACCAGAAAGGCCGCCGCCGGGGTGGACCAGGCGGTGATGATCGGCTGACGCATCACCCAGCTGAGCAACAGCCCGGTAACGCCAACGCCGATGGATACCGACCACACCCAGGAAGCCGTGAGTGCGGGGCTCAAACCGGCAACCTGGGCCGCCTGGAACACCAGGATGAACGTCCCGCCATAGTTGACGATCACCGAGATAAGGCCGGCAATGATCGGATGGATGAGGTCGCTGGCGCGTATCGCTGAATCAGGCATAGCAGGTGGTTCCTTGCAGGTAGGCAGTGACGAGCGACCGAGTGTACGAATAGACTGGCCTGCCCATTCAGGCCAGTTTTTTCACTTACAGCAGACCACATGACAACCACGTTCGAGCTTGAAACCCTGAAGATGCGTGTCAACGACGCGCAGTTCGCGCCGCTGGACCTGCACCAGCGTATCCAGCGCGCCTTGCGTGCACTGATCCTTGAAGGCGCACTGGCCGGCGGCATGAAACTGCCGGCGACGCGGACCCTGGCCACGTCACTGGGGGTGGCCCGCGACACCGTCGAGAACGCCTATGTGCAATTGCAGCGCGATGGCTACATCCTGCGCCGCGAGGGTTCGGGGAGCTATGTGTCGCACAACCTCGGCGCGCAACTGCACGGCGGCACGCAACGGCGCATCAAGGCCCAGGCACAAAAAACCAGTAACCGGCTGCCTGGCCAGGGCCTGAGCCAGCGTGGCCAAACCCTCTTCGACAACGGTGGCGTCAGCGATCAACAGGCAATCAAGGCCTTTGCCACCGGCCTGCCGGAAACCCGCTCGTTCCCGATGGATGTCTGGGAGCGCCTGCAACGCCAAGCCGTGAAAGACCATCGCGACAACGTCCTGCTACATGGTGACCCACAGGGCTGCGAGGCCCTGCGCAAGGCCATCGCCACCTACCTGAATCTGGAGCGTGGCGCCAAAGTGGCACCCGAGCAGGTGCTGGTGCTCAGCAGTACCCGCCAGGCGCTGTTCCTTTGCGCACAGATGCTGGTGGACGCCGGCAAGCCGATCCTGCTGGAGAACCCCGGCTACTTTGGCGCGAAAAAAGCCTTTGAAGCGGCGCAAGCGCGGATCGTACCCATCGACGTCGACGCCCAGGGCATCCGTACCGACCTGCTGCGTGCCGACCGCAGCGGCGCCCGCTGCGTCTACCTCACCCCTTCGCATCAGTACCCCACGGGCGCGACCCTGAGCCTGGAGCGCCGCCTTGAACTGATCAACTGGGCAGCGGAAAACGGCACGTGGATCATCGAGGACGACTACGACAGCGAATTCCATTACGACGGCCTGCCGACCACCTGCGTGCAGGGCCTGGACAGCCACCAGCGCACCCTCTACATCGGCACCTTCAGCAAGACCCTCTACCCCGGCCTGCGCATCGGCTACATGGTGCTGCCGGCGGAGCTGGTGGCGCCCTTCAGCGCGGCACGCAGCATCATCGACGGGCATACGCCGCAGGTGCTGCAACTGACCCTGGCGCGCTTCATGGACGACGGCCACTACAACGCCCATGTGCGAGCCATGCGCAAGCTCTACGCCGGACGCCGGGCGTGCCTGCTCGAGGCCATTGGCAAGCACCTGGCGGGCATCGTCACCGCCATGCGCCCGCCGGGTGGCCTGCAGATTCCCTGTGTGCTCGAGCCGGGCTGGTCAGAACCACAGACCCAACGCCTGGCCGCCCGTGCCGGTGTGCAGCTGCCCGGGCTCAGCCGCTTGTATGCCGGTGAACACAAGCAGCAGGGCTGGTTGCTGGGCTATTCATCACTGACGGCCAGTGAAATCGAAACGGCGATCCGGCAGCTGGCCAAGGCCCTGAAACAACCATCGCGTCAGTGACAAATAGTGGTAGCAACTATCTGTGGGAGCGGGCTTGACCCGCGATGAGGCCAGTACAACCAGCACATCAGGCGGCGCCTGGTTTACGACCGCTTCGCGCTCGATCGCGGGTCTAGTCGGGACGCCGCACCGCCGCTCCCACAGGTCGCTCCTCGAGCAATTGCTGGATCACCTGCTCCTGGGTGTCGTAGGCGCCCTCGCCAAAGTGCACATAGCGCACCTGGCCGTTGCCGTCGACGATGTAGTGCGCCGGCCAGAACTGGTTGCCGAAGGCGTTCCAGATCGCATAGTCGTTGTCGATGGCCACCGGGTAATCGATGCCCAGCTTGGCCACTTGCTCGCGCACATTGTCGACCACCCGTTCTTCGGCGTACTCCGGGGTGTGCACGCCGATCACCACCAGGCCCCGCTCAGCGTAGCGCTTGGCCCAGGTGTTGACGTGCGGCAGGCTGCGTCGGCAGTTGATGCACTCGTAGGTCCAGAAGTCCACCAGCACCACCTTGCCCTTGAGCGCTTCGCGGTCAAGTGGCGGCGAGTTGAGCCACTGCACGGCACCCGCCAGCTCCGGCATCGGCCCCAGTACTTCAAGGCTTGCAGGCGTGCCAGCGAAAAGGCGGTTGCCCAGGCCTGCGGCCGCCAGCAGCACGGCCAGCAAGGCGGCCAGGCCCAAGGCCCGGCGGCGGGTAGCGTTAACGTTGATGTTCATGGACGAACCTCCCTGGTCGATGGCTTAACCGCCTTCATGGCAGTCGCTGGCAAATTTCTGGTACTGCAGACGGTGCTCCTTGCCCTGGGAATCAAGGTAGTCCATTTGCGCATTGACCACGCCGCAGCCGATGCGGCTGTCTTCGTGCAAGGCCAGGACCTTGTGCACATCCAGTTGCTGGCCATAGCGATAGGGCTGCACCGGCACGTTGTCGTTGGCCTGGGCGGCAATGGTGCCGAAGCTCAGCAGGGTCACCAGGCTGGCAGTGGCAAGGGGCTTGATGTTCATGGTGGTACTCCCGAAGCAGGTTGCAAGGCGGTGAAGGGTTCCACCGCGTTGCTGGCTATTTCAGGCCCGCCAGGTATCGCCGATGTGTCCGGATCGCGCCGTTTTGCCTCCTCAGGTATCTGTGTCCACAGTAGATACACTGCAATACAAACCCCGGCAGGCAAGCGACACCGGCCTCGGTACACTTGCCGCCACCACCATGACGGGAGCCGGACGATGGAGCATGTCGATCACATCCTGATCGTCGACGATGATCGCGAGATCAGGGAGCTGGTGGGCAACTACCTGAAAAAGAACGGGCTGCGCACCACCATCGCCGCCGATGGCCGGCAGATGCGCGCCTTCCTCGAGTCCAATGTGGTCGACCTGATCGTACTCGACATCATGATGCCCGGTGACGACGGCCTGCAGCTGTGCCGCGAACTGCGCGCCGGCAAGCACAAGGCCACGCCCGTGCTGATGCTGACCGCCCGCAACGACGAAACCGACCGCATCATCGGCCTGGAAATGGGCGCCGACGATTACCTGAGCAAACCCTTTTCGGCTCGCGAACTGCTGGCCCGAATCAACGCCGTACTGCGCCGCACGCGCATGCTGCCACCGAACCTGACCGTTAGCGAAAGCAGCCGCCTGATCGGTTTCGGCCACTGGCGCCTGGACACCACGGCGCGTCACCTGCTCGACACAGACGGCACCCTGGTGGCCCTGAGCGGCGCCGAGTATCGCCTGCTGCGGGTGTTCCTCGATCATCCGCAACGGGTGCTCAGCCGCGAGCAACTGCTCAACCTCACGCAAGGTCGCGAAGCGGATATCTTCGACCGCTCCATCGACCTGTTGGTCAGCCGCCTGCGCCAGCGCCTGCAGGATGACGCCCGCGAGCCGGCCTACATCAAGACGGTACGCAGCGAGGGCTATGTGTTCTCCTTGCCGGTACAACGGGTCGAGGCCTGAACATGACTACCCTGTTGCGCTGGCCGCGCACCCTCGCCTCGCGCCTGGCGCTGATCTTCTTCACCGGCCTGGTGCTGGCTTATGGGCTGTCGTTCAGCTTCCAGTTCTACGAGCGCTACCAGAGCTCGCGCTCGATGATGCTCGGTAACCTGGAGCAGGACGTCGCCACCTCCGTGGCCATTCTCGACCGCCTGCCGGCCGCTGAACGCGCCGCCTGGCTGCCGCGCCTGGAGCGGCGCACCTACCGCTACCGCCTTGATAGCGGCGAGCCCGGCCAGCGCCTGAGCATGGACGATGCGCCCATGGCCGCGCTGTCCATCGGCAAGGCCCTGGGCGGCCAGTACGCGCTGGACTACCAGAACATCCCCGGGCCCACACCGCACTTCCAGGTGCGCCTGCGCCTGGCCGATGGCAAGCCGCTGACTGTCGACGTCACCCCGGCGCCGGTGCCGATGTCGAGCTGGCTGCCCGTGGTCCTGCTGATCCAGCTGGCGGTGCTGTTGCTGTGCACCTGGCTGGCGGTGAAAACCGCGATCCGCCCGCTGACCCGCCTGGCCGAAGCGGTCGACCAGCTCGACCCCAACGCCCCGGGGCCACAGCTGGACGAAAGTGGCCCACGGGAAGTGGTGTATGCCGCGGTGGCCTTCAATACCTTGCAGGCGCGCATCGGCGCCTACCTGAAAGAGCGCATGCAACTGCTGGCGGCGATCTCCCATGACCTGCAGACGCCGATCACGCGCATGAAGCTGCGGGTCGAAGCCATGGACAATGGCCTCGACAAAGACAAATTCTGGAGCGACCTGGAGGCCATGGAACACCTGGTGCGCGAAGGCGTGGCCTATGCCCGCAGCATCGATGGCAACAGCGAGGTGCCGTGCCGGGTCAACCTCGATGCCTTTCTCGACAGCCTGGTGTTCGACTACCAGGACAGCGGCCAGCCGGTCGAGCTGCACGGCAAGAACGGCGCGCTGATCGAGACCCGCCCGCAAGCCTTGCGCCGGGTGCTGGTGAACCTGATCGACAACGCCCTGAAGTTCGCCGGCGCGGCGCAGCTTGAGGTGCACAGCAGCGCCAACCACAGCACGGTGATTCGCGTGCTCGACCAGGGCCCGGGGATTCCCGCCGAAGAGCTCGACGCGGTATTGCAGCCCTTCTATCGCGTGGAGAACTCGCGCAACCGCAGCACCGGCGGCACCGGCCTGGGCCTGGCTATCGCCGCGCAGCTCACCCAGGCCATCGGCGGCTCCCTGACCTTGAGCAACCGGGCCAGCGGTGGGCTGTGCGCGCAGATCGAACTGCCCTGAAGCCGCTGGCGCGGCCACGCTCAGCCTTGATCAGCTACTGCGGCGCGGCAGTGGCCGGGTACCAGCACCGCAGTGATGCTGGCGAATGGAATGCAGCGGCATTCATCATCGCAGGCGAAGTACAGCTGCAATTGGTGCGCGCCCCAGTCGATGCGGCGTACTTCGCCTGACTGGCTGTCCATGACCCCGTACTCGGCGGCAAAACAGCCATACAGCACCACGGTGTCTCCAGGTTGATACAGGCGAAGACGCTCTTTGTTGTCGTCGTCCATGTCCGCATGGCTCCAGCCCTTGAACCGGCATCATCACCCTCTGCAAGCGGGTGCGCTACTGGCAAAAATACCAGGCCCCGTTCATGCCGCTTTCTGCCGCGGCACCAGGGTGATCCAGTAGCGGCTGCGTGCCTGCACCGCCAGCGGCAGGCTGGCAGCCAGCAAGGTCAACACCCGGTCGGTGTCATCCAGGCGGAAGGTCCCCGTAACCTTGAGCGACTCCAGCGCCGGCTCCCAGCGCAACCAACCCGGCCGATAACGCGACAGCTCACGCAAAAATTGCCCCAGCGGCTGGTCGTTGACGCTCAGCACACCGTCGCGCCAGTCCGGTTGATGGGGATCGAAACGGTCCATGGCGCCACTGCCGTCGGCGCTGATGGTCAGTTGATCGCCGGCCTGCAAGGCCAGCGCCGCACCGTGGCGCGGCCGCACCTGCACCGAGCCATGCAGCACGGCGATGCGACACTGTTCGGCATCGCGGCGCAGGCACACCTGGGCCTGGCCAACGCTCACCCGGGCCATGCCCAACTCGACGTGCAGGGCTTGGGCGCGACTGACGTTCAGGGCGATCTCACCCTCGACCAGAGTCAAGCGCTGGTGAACAAGGTCAAGGTCGACGGCTGTGGCGGTGTTCAATTGCAGCAGGCTGCCATCGGCCAGGCGCACGCCACGGCGTTCACCCACTGCGGTACGCAGGTCGGCGCGCAAGGCCTGCAGCGGCGTCTGCTGGCTGAGCAGCCAGCCAGCAGGCAGCAACACGGCTACCATCAGGCCGCGCTTGAGCAAGGTACGACGGTTCGGTTCGGGGCGATCCAGGCTGGCCATGGCCAAGCTTGGCGGCACCTCCTGAAAGCGTTGGCGCAAGCCTTCGGCACGCTGCCAGATCTGCTCGTGCTGCGGGCTTGCCGCGCGCCAGTACTGCAAGCGCTGCAAGTCGTCGGCGCTGGCGCGCCCGGAATCGAGCAAGGCCAGCCAGCGCGCCGCCGTGCGGGCCAGTTGCCGGGATTCGCGGCTGAAGGTGCGGTTCATAGATCAACCAACAGGCAATGCTCATAGGCCTGAGCCATGTAGCGTTTGACCGTACGCTCACTGACAGCCAGACGCTCGGCAATCTGTGCGTAGTTCAGGCCTTCGAGCTGCGACCAGAGAAACGCCCGACGCACTGCTGGTGGCAAGCCATCGAGCAGTTCGTCCAGGGCCTGCAAGGTTTCCAGCAGCAACCAGCGTTGTTCCGGTGACGGCATCTGCGCTTCGGGCAGGTTGGCCAGGGCCTCGAGGTAGGCCTGTTCCAGGCTGCGGCGTTTGTGGAAGTTGACCAGCAAGCGCTTGCCGACGGTCAGCAGGTAGGCCCGCGGCTCACGCAGTTCGCTAAGCACCTGGGGGCTGGCCAGCACCCGCAGGAAGGTGTCCTGGCTGAGGTCGGCGGCATCCCAGCGGTTGCCCAAGCGCTGATACAACCAGCGTTCAAGCCAGCTGCGATGCTCCCGATAGAGGCCATGCAGGGTCTGCTCGGTTGGGCTCGCCGCTTCGCTCATGTCTACGCACCTGGATGGATCAGACTCAAATGAGATTGATTCTAATTAATACCCTGGCGCAATCCAAGCGCTATTACACGGCTTTTATCATCTGCCAGCGCTGGCGCACCTCCCGCACTGTGGGGGCCGATACCCCTCGCAGTGGGTGTGTGCTTTTGCCGCTTGCAAGACGCCAGTCCGCGGTTGGGCCTTCACCTGGCGTGGCGCAGCGACGATCCCTCGCCGCTGCCGGGGCGCGTTATCGCGTTGACTGAAAGCGCGGACACTGGCCTTCGAGCCGATACCGCAGGGTAACCAGCTGGCCGCTGGAGTCTTCAAAGGTCATCAGCATTGGCGCCGCTTCGCAGCCGCGGGCCATGGGTGTTTGCTCGATCAGACGGGCGACATCCACAGATTTGCCGTAGGCAAAATCCTGGATCGCGGGGACGGTCTTGCCGGTTCTTGCTGCATAGGCCTGCACTGCCTGCTCATGGGCAACCAGACGCGCATCCTTTACCTCTGGTGCCGAAGCCAGCGCGCTTTGGCCGGCCAGCAGAACCACTGCGGCCAATACCAAACCTTGCGTGCGCTTCATTGGCGGATACCTCGAATAAAGTTAAATGACGACAGTAACAACGGCTTTGAGCTTACGCCCCTAATGGCATTTCAGCTACAAAGTGATACCAAGCGCCTGACGCAATTGCTCGCCTCGGCGGTCGGATGCGGCGCTGACCAGGGCGTAGTTGTAGTCCCCTCGCGACCAGTAGCGGGCCTGCAGCTGGCCGTCGGTTCGCTCACCACTGGGCATGCGCGCATAGTGCTCACCCGGCGAGCGCAGGAACAGGCTGACCCGCTGGCCCCGGGCGTCTTCAAACAACAACAGCGCCGCCGGCCCCTGCTCGTTGCTCAGCAGCCGCGCACCTAGCGGGGTAAAACCGTAGGCCGAGAGGTCCGGTAAAGTGCCGACATGGGCAAAGTGCTGGCCCAGCCAGGCCTGCAGGCGCGCCGGGTCCTGGGCGCTGAGGTCGAGGGCCTTGGCATCGGCGAACAGCCGATGGGCCTGCACGGCATCGGCCATCGGCGGGTTGCTGGCCAGCAGGCTCGCCTCGCGCACCTGCCAGCCGCCCAGGCCGCCGATGCCCAGGGTCAGCAGCAGTACCGCAGCACTGGCCCAGCGCCGTTGCCGCCGGCGGCGCAACTCACGGCGCACGTTGGCCGGGTCCAGGCGCGGGTTGGGTGCTTGCGCGGCAAAGCCGGACAGCGCCGCGCGCAGCTGGCGGGCATCGTTGCGCCAGGCTTCGACCCGCGCCGCCTGCTCGGGGTTGGCCGCCAGGTACAGCTCCACCGCCCGCCGCCGCTCGCTGTCCAGGCGCTCGTCGACATAAGCGTGCAGTTCGTGTTCGGACGGGATCAAGCTCATTTCAACCTCCGCAGCGCCGGGGGCGGTGTGTCGCCCTCGGCCAGTTCGCGCATGGCCGCGCGGGCGCGCGACAAGCGTGACATTACCGTGCCAATCGGCACATCCAGGGCCAGGGCGGCCTCCTTGTAGCTCAGGCCTTCAACGCTGACCAGCAACAGCAAGGCACGCTGCTCGGTGGGCAGTTGCGCGAACGCTGCCAGGCCCAACTGGGCAACGACGATATCTTCGGTGTTGCTGCCCGCCTCCTCGCTGCGGCCGAACCAGGCCAGCCAACGTGCCTGGCGGCGTTCGCGGCGTTTGCCGTCGATAAACTGCCGGTACAGGATCGAGAACAGCCAGGCGCGCAGGCTGGCGTCTTCACGTTGTTGACCACGGCGGCTCAAGGCGCGCTCGACCGTGGCCTGGACCAGGTCGTCGGCGCTGCTGGCCTCGCGGGTCAGCCACAGGGCGAAGCGACGCAGGCGCTCAAGCATCTGGCGTAATTGCTCGTCGTCTAGTTCGTTCATTGCCGCAGTCTTGGCCTGTAGGCGATCAGTGTACGAAGCAGACGCTGGCGGTGAAGAATTATTCCCTGGTGCTGGAATAAAATTCTGCGCCACGCGTCGTACCGGCTCATTCACTGACCCGGATCATCGCCATGAGCACTCCGCTACACGGTCGCCCGCGCGCCTTGCGCCTGGCTGCCATCGGCTTCGGGCTGACGGCCCTGGCCGCAGGTTTTGCCTATGCCGCCGGCTGGATCGGCGCCGAGCGCCTGACCCCGAAGCGCATTATCGACACCTTCGAAGCCCAGGCCGGGCACTACCCCGGTTACCGTAAGAATCACGCCAAGGGCCTGTGCGTCAGTGGCTACTTTCAGAGCAGCGGCGCTGCGGCGAAGCTGTCCACTGCGCGGGTGTTCAGCCAGGCCAGGGTGCCGGTAATCGGCCGCTTCGCCATCGGCGGCGCCAACCCCCACAGCCCTGATGCCAGCGTGCCGACCCGCAGCCTGGCGCTACAACTGCGCAGCGACGATGGCCAGCAGTGGCGCACCGGCATGAACACGCCGCCGGTGCTGGCGGTGGGCACGCCCGAGGCCTTCTACCAGCAAGTGCTGGCCATGACCCCCGACCCGGCCTCCGGCAAACCGGACCCGGCGCGCCTGCAGGCGTTTTTCGCCGCCCACCCGGAGAGCGCCGCCTTTCGCCAATGGGCCAAGGACTACAAAGCCTCGGACAGTTTCGCCAGTTCCAGCTACAACAGCATCAACGCTTTTGCCCTGATCGATGCCGCTGGCAAGGCCCGCTACGTGCGCTGGAGCCTGTTGCCGCAAACCCCGTTCGCCGCCCTGCCGGCTCAGGTCGACGACAACGACTACCTGCAACACGACCTACGCCAGCGCCTGAACCAGGGCCCGCTGCGCTGGACCCTGCAATTGACGCTGGCCGCAGCCGGCGATGCCGTCGATGACCCGAGCCAGCCCTGGCCTGCGCAGCGGCCCACGGTAAACGCCGGCACCCTGGTGATCGACCAGGTCGATGCCGCGGAACAAGGCGCCTGTCGCGACCTGAACTTCGACCCGCTGATTCTGCCGAGCGGCATCCAGCCTTCGGCCGACCCGATCCTCGCGGCGCGCTCGGCGGCCTACTCGGAATCCTTCAACCGCCGCAGCCGTGAAGCCGCGCAGCTGGGAGCTCGCCGATGAAACCTGTTGCCTTCCACCCCCTGGCCCGCGTCCTGCACTGGCTGATGGCGCTGCTGATCCTGGCCATGCTGTTTGTTGGCGTGAGCATGGTCAGCGACCTGTCACCGCGCCATACCTGGCTGATCAGCCTGCACAAGGCCATTGGCCTGGCCCTGTTGCTGCTGGTGATCGTGCGCATTGGCGTACGCCTGAGCCTGCCGCACCCGCCGCTACCCGACGACTTGCCGCCACTGCAGCGCTGGGCGGCGAAAGCTTCGCACCTGTTGCTGTACGGGCTGATGCTGGCGATGCCGGTGCTGGGCTGGGGCATGCAGTCTGCCGGCGGCTATCCACTGCCGCTGCAACTGCCGGCGCTGGTGCCCCACGACCTGCAACTGTATGCCCTGCTGCGCCAGGCCCACGGCTGGCTGGCCTATGTGCTGTTTGCCAGCGTGCTGGTGCACCTGGGTGCGGCGCTGGTGCACGGGCTGGTACGCCGTGACGCCGTGCTGCGCAGCATGTGGCCGGGGCCACTGCCAAAGGATTAATATATTAATTAATTTCCATTCCAGGCCATTTCTACCAGTAAGAGGTCTATTCAAAAATAAAGATAATATGTTAACAATATAGGCAGAGACACCTGGCACCCGCCACACACAACAACAAGAAAGGTAGCCCCCAATGCTTCTGCCCCGTTCGCTGACGGTGAGTGCCGGCCTGTGCGCCGCATTCACCCCCTACATCGCCCAGGCCGAGTTCATCAAGGACAGCAAGGCCAGCCTTGAGGCGCGCAACTTCTACTTCAGCCGTGACTTTCGCCAAAGCGGCGCGCCGCAGAGCCAGGCGCGGGAATGGGCTCAGGGCTTCATCCTGAAAATGGAGTCGGGCTTTACCGAAGGCACCGTAGGCTTTGGCCTCGATGCCCTGGGCGAGCTGGGGGTCAAGCTCGACGCCAGCCGCGACCGGCGCGGTACCGGCCTGCTGCCCTTCGGCGCCAGCCAGGAGCCGGTGGACGACTACAGCGAACTGGGCCTGACCGCCAAGCTGCGGGTCAGCAAAACCACCCTCAAGCTCGGCACCCTGCAACCGATGCTGCCGGTGGCGGCGATCAACGACGTGCGCCTGCTGCCTTCGACCTACAGCGGCGGCCTGCTGACCTCCCAGGACATCGACGGCCTGACCCTGAACCTCGGCCGCCTGGAAAAACAAAACCTGCGCGACTCCTCGAGCAACGACGAGATGAGCTACGCCGGGGTCGAGAGCAATCACCTGGACCTGGCCGGCGGCACCTACGCGATCAACCCGCGCCTGGCCGTCAGCTATTACTACGCGCAGATGCAGGATATCTACCGCCAGCACTACGCCGGGCTGGTCCACGACCTGCCCCTGGCCGAAGGCATCAACCTGCGCAGCGACCTGCGTTACTTCGACACCCGCGAACAGGGCAGCCACAACCTGCGCGCGGCCTCGCGGGTCGACGGCGGCAAGATCGACAACCGCTTCTTCAACGGCATGCTGACCCTGGGCGTGGGCGCACACAAGTTCGGCCTCGGTTACCAGAATCTCTCAGGCGATGGCGATTTTGCCTACCCGGGCCTGGACCCCTACTCGGTCAACCTGGTCACCGTGAACGTCTTCACCAAGGCTGAAACCGATGCCTGGCAGGCGCGTTACGACTACAACTTCGCCGCCCTCGGCCTGCCGGGCTTGAGCTTCATGACCCGCTACGTGAATGGCAGCCATATCGAAACCGCCAGTGTCAGCGGCGGTAAGGAATGGGAACGCGATACCGACATTGCCTACGTGGTGCAAAGCGGGCCGCTGAAGAATGTCAGCGTGCGGCTGCGCAACGCCACCTTCCGTTCCAGTGGCGGCCTGACCACGGACATCGACGAGAACCGGCTGATTGTCGGCTACACCCTGGCGCTCTGGTAAGCAAAGGTGGCGGCCGTGTGAAAACAACGCTTTATTAGTTTTTTGGGAATGCTTATCATCTGCATTATTTTTCCGGGATGCAGCCAGGATGAGCGCACCGCCGTCACCGCCCAATGCCGAACTCGGCCAGCTCTATCAGCACCATCACCTGTGGTTGCAACACTGGCTGCGCCGGCGCCTGAGCTGTCCGCAACGGGCAGCAGACCTGATGCAGGACACCTTCGTACGCATCCTCGCCTCCTCCGAGGCGCTGGAGCTGGTGCGCCTGCTGCGTGAGCCGCGCAACTACCTGGCGACGGTGGCGCGGCGGGTGATGATCGATCATTTCCGTCGTCAGCAACTGGAGCGCGCTTACCTGGAAGCCTTGGCAGCGCAACCGCAAGCCGAACAGATCTCCAGCGAAGAGCAGGTGCTGATTCTGGAGACCCTGCGTGAAATCGACCAACTGTTGGCGGGCTGCGGCGCCAAGGCACGCAAGGCGTTTCTGATGGCCAACTGGCTGGGCATGACCTACGTGGAAATTGCCGAGGCCCTGGGTGTGTCACTGACCACGGTGAAAAAGTACCTGATCAAGACCACCGAGCGCTGCCTGCTGCTCGCTTACGATGCTCAGCCATGACTGACCGCGAGCGCCAGCGCCAAGCCCTGAAGTCCGCCGCCCGCTGGCATGTGCAACTGACCGCCGGCGATGCCCCGGCCGAACTGCACCAGGCCTGGCAGGTATGGCTGGCCAGCGCTGCCGAGCATCGCTGGGCCTGGGCGCGGGTCGAGCAGTTGCAGGGGCGCCTGGCCAGTGTGCCAGGCGGCCTCGCCTTCGATACCTTGCAGCGTAGCGAAGCCGAAGGCCTGCCCCGGCGCAGCGTGCTCAAGGGCCTGCTGCTGGCCAGCGGCCTTGGTCTTGGCGGCTGGGCCAGCTATCGCAGCCAGCCGGCGCAGCACTGGCTGGCGGATGTGCACAGTGCCACCGGTGAAATTCGTCACCTGACCCTCGCCGACGGCAGCCAGTTGGTGCTCGATACCGCCAGCGCCGTGGACATCCGCTTCGATGCTCAGCAACGACTGATTCGCCTGCGTCACGGGCGGGTTTTTCTGACTAGCGGCAAGGACAGCCGGCAACGCCCCTTGCGCGTGGAAACCGCCCAAGGCCTGGTCGAAGCCCTGGGCACGCGCTTCAGCGTCGTTCAGCGCGAAGCCGCCAGCCAGGTCGAGGTGTTCGAGCAGGCGGTGCGCATCAACCCGCATCAGGCGCCGGCTCGTCGCCTGGACGCTGGCCAGCGTTGCCAGTTCGACAGCCATGCGGTCCACGCCACGCAGGCCGTCGCCAGCAGCGAAGCGGCCTGGACCAGCGGGCACCTGATCGTCGAGGACTGGCGCCTGGGCGATGTACTCGAAGAACTCGGCCGCTACCGCCCTGGGCTGTTGTCCTACGCCAGTGAGCTTAACGGGCTACGCGTCTCAGGGACCTTCTCCCTCACCAACAGCGATGCGGCGCTGTCGGCCCTGGCCACGTCGTTCAAGCTTCAGGTGCGCCGGTACAACCGCTTCTGGGTCAGCGTTGGCCTGAGTTGAAATTCTTTCAGCAAGGGGTGCCTGTTTTTTTTCGTTCGTCCGCCTCTGTAGGAAATAATCTCATTTGCGAACGAAGAGGATTTCCATGCAACCCCGCTTCCCCCGTGCCCTCCTCCCCCAGCTGATTGGCCGACACCTGCTTGCCGCCGCTCTGGTCATGCCCCTATTGCCCCTCGACGTTGCCCAGGCAGCAGAGACCGACAGCGCCAGCAACGGCCAGGTATTTGCCATTGACGCGGGTTCCTTGAGCCAGGTGCTGGGCAGCTTTGCGGCGGCGGCCGGGGTCAACCTGTCGTACGACGCGCAACTGACCAGCAGCCAGCAGAGCCCGGGCCTGCAGGGGCGTTACGGGGTACTCGAAGGCCTGAGCCGGATCCTCGCTGGCAGTGGCCTGCAGGCTTACCGCCAGGCCGACGGCAGCTACTCGATCCGCCCGCTGCCGGCCAGTGATGGCGCGCTGGAACTGGGCGCCACCACCATTGGCGCCAGCACCTTGAACACCCACATGGAAACCACCGACAGCCTCACCGTGCGTCAGGTCAGCTTTGCCAAGGGCGAGCATTCACTGCGCGAAACGCCGCAGTCGGTGACGGTGATCACCCGCAAAATGATGGATGACCAAAACCTCACCACCCTCGAACAGGTGATGGAGAAGACGCCAGGGATCACCGTGCATGACTCGCCCATGGGCGGCAAATACTTCTACTCGCGCGGTTTCATGCTCGCCGGCCAGTACCAGTACGACGGCGTGCCGCTGGACCTGGGTGGCAACTACGTACAGGCCAACAGCTTTGCCAGCGACATGGCCTATTACGATCGTGTCGAAGTGCTGCGCGGCGCCGCCGGCATGCTCAAGGGCTCTGGCAGCTCTGCCGGCGGGGTCAACTTCATCCGCAAGCGCGGCCAGGAAAAGGCCGCCACCAGCGTCAGCCTTTCGGCCGGCTCCTGGGACAACTACCGTGCCCAGCTCGATACCGGTGGCCCGCTGAACGAATCCGGCAGCCTGCGTGGCCGGCTGGTGGTTGCCGGGCAGGACCGCCAGTATTTCTACGACATGGGCAAGCGCGACGACCAGGTGGTCTACGGCGCCCTGGACTACGACTTCAACGACGCCACCACCCTCGGTATCGGCGCCGCCTACGAGAAGCTCAACGCCACCCCTTGCTGGCAGGGCCTGCCGCGCTACAGCAATGGTGCGGACCTGAAGCTGTCGCGCTCCACCTGCCTGGGCGCGACCTGGAACAGTTGGGAAAGCCAGCGGGTCAACCTGTTCGCCGACCTCACCCATCACTTCAACGACCAGTGGCGGTTGAAGGTCGCCGCCATGCACAGCCACAACACCCAGGACATGCAGTACGCGATGACCCTGGGCAGCGTGCCGGTCGGTAGCAGCTCGGCCAACAACCAGCTGTACTCCGGCGTGTTCGACTACGACCAGCACGACTACGGCATGGACGCCTACCTGGACGGCAAGTTCAACGCCTGGGGCCTGGAGCATGAACTGATCATCGGCGCCAACGCCAGCCGGGCCAAGGGCAGCGACAGCTACGCGCTGATCAACATGACCCAGTTGCTCGGCGTGACCATGGACCCCTTCGCCCCCAACCGCGACATTCCCAAGCCGCCGGACAGCTTGTACCAGACCGCCTCCTACCGCGGCGGCCCGCTGCCGGTGGAAAGCGACACGCGGCAGATGGGCACCTATGCCACCTTGCGCCTGAAACTGGCCGAGCCCCTGACCCTGGTGCTTGGCAGCCGGGTCAGCTGGTACCGCAGCCAGCGCGATTCCTACACCCAGGCCTGGGACTACTGGCAGCATGACCGCAGCCAGGAAAACGGCCAGGTCACGCCGTTTGCCGCGCTGATCTACGACCTGGACGACACCTGGTCGGTGTACGGCAGCTACGCCGACATCTTCCAGCCCCAGGGCACCTACACCGATACCCAGGGCAGCCCGTTGCAACCCAAGACCGGCGCCAACTATGAGCTGGGGATCAAGGGCGAATGGCTCGATGGCGGCCTGAACGCGGCGTTCAACCTGTTCCGCACCATCGAGGCGCACCGCGCCGAAGCCGATTACGATTCGGTGTGCGCCGGTTCCTCCGACGGTTACTGCTACAGCGACAAGGGCAAGGTCCGCGCCCAGGGCTTTGAAGCCGAACTCAGCGGCGAGCTGGCCGAGCGCCTGCAGGTACTGGCCGGTTACACCTACACCGAGCTTGAGTACCTCAAGACCAACAGCACCAGCCAAGACGCGACCTTCACCGCCAGCTACGTGCCGCGCCATCTGCTGCGGGTCTGGGCCGACTACCAACTGGACGGGCCGCTGCAACGCTGGAGCCTGGGCGGCGGGGTCAACGCGCAAAGCGACAACCACTACCAGGACCGCGCGGCGAAAACCGTACAGCCCGGCTACGCGATCTGGAACGCGCGCCTGGGCTACCAGCTGGATGACAACTGGAGCATTGCCGTCAACGGCAACAACCTGTTCGACAAGCACTACTACTCCAGCGTCGGCGCCCTGGCCTGGGGTAACTTCTATGGTGAGCCGCGCAATTTCATGGTGACCCTCAAAGGCGATTTCTGACGCCGGTGATTTGCGGTCGACGCCAGCCGATGATAATCGTTATCATCTTGTATCGGTCGTCGACCGCCTTGCCCTCACCTGCCCTGGATAGCCCATGACCACTGCAACGGACCCTGCCGTGCTCGCTTCAGCCGAGCGCTCCTCTTTCGACCTGCGCCCGCTACTGGCGGCCAACATGGCCTGCACCATGGCGTTGATGGCCTTCGTTTCCTTGATCGGCCCGATTGCCCGCACCCTGGGCCTGGCCACTTGGCAGGCAGGTACCGCAGTCACGGTTGCCGGAGTGATCTGGATGCTTCTGGCCCGCCCCTGGGGCCGCGCCAGTGATCGCCTGGGGCGGCGCAAGGTGTTGCTGCTCGGCACCGCAGGCTTCACCGCCGCCTACTGGGCGTTGTGTTTGTTCATCGACACTGCTTTGCACCTGCTGCCCAGCGCCGCATTGGCCTTTGCCGGGCTGGTGCTTGGCCGCGGCTTGATCGGCGCCTTCTACGCCGCTCTGCCGGTTGCTGGCGCAGCGCTGATTGCCGATAACATCGAACCTCAGCACCGCGCTCGGGCAATGGCTTCGCTGGGTGCGGCCAACGCCTTCGGCCTGGTGATCGGCCCGGCGCTGGCAGCGGTCCTGGCCCGCTACAGCCTGGGCCTGCCGTTCTATGGGATGGCGGTGCTACCGATGCTGGCGTTCCTGGTGCTGCTGCTCAAGCTCAAGCGTCAGGAGTTGCACATCAAGCAACCGCCACGCCCGGTACGCCTGGCCGACCCGCGCCTGCGCCGGCCCTTGCTGGTAGCCTTCGTGGCAATGCTCAGCGTGTCGGTGGCGCAGATCACCGTCGGTTTCTTCGCCCTAGACCGCCTGGGCATGGCCCCGGCCGATGCCGCGCAAACCGCCGGGGTTGCCCTGACCATGGTCGGCGTGGCGCTGATCCTCTCGCAGATCCTGGTGCGCAAGCTCGAGTGGCCACCACTGCGGATGATCCGCGTCGGCGCCAGCATCGCCGCCGTGGGTTTTGCCGCCAGCGCCCTGGCCAGCAGTGCCGTGGGGCTGTGGGCGTGTTTCTTTGTTTCGGCCTGTGGCATGGGTTGGGTGTTCCCGGCGTTTTCGGCGCTGGCGGCCAATGCCATGGACGCCAGCGAGCAAGGCGCCACGGCCGGTTCCATCGGCGCGGTGCAGGGGCTGGGCGTGGTCATCGGGCCGCTGGCCGGGACCCTGATCTATGCCGTTGATCCGCGCCTGCCATACCTGATTGTCGCTGCGTTACTGTTGTTGGTAGGCCTGTGGCCGCAGCCGAAAAAGCCCGCCTAACAGGTGGGCCGCTAAAGCCTGGCCGAATGTGCTTTAATGCCTCGCCCAAAATTTTTGACACATAAGGCGGCTATGGACACGGGGACACGACTCAAACTGGTGCGTGAACGCAACAAACTCTCCCAGCGGGAGCTGGCTCGACGCAGTGGCCTGACCAACTCGACGATCTCGCAGATCGAGCAGAATCGCGTCAGCCCGTCGGTCAGTTCCCTGAAAAAGCTGCTTGAAGGCATTCCGATGTCGTTGGCGGAGTTCTTCAGTTTCGACGAGCCGATCCGCGAGGAGCGCTTTGTGTTCCGCTCCACCGAGCAGCCAGACCTGGGCAACAGCGGCCTGCGCATGTTGCTGGTGGGTGCCAGTGTCGAGGGCCGGCAGATGCGCATGTTGCGCGAGCTGTACGCGCCAGGCGCCGATTCCGGTGAGCCGATCGTGCATGCCGAAGGCGAAGAATGCGGCCTGGTGACCCGAGGCACCATCGAGTTGCGGGTCGATGGCCAGGTCAGCATCCTCAACTCGGGCGACGGCTACTACTTCCCCACCACCCTGCCCCACAGCTTCAAGAACATCGGCCAGGACGAGGCCGAGATCATCAGCGCCAACACGCCGGCGAATTTCTAGATTCGGGGGCTGCTGCCAACCCATCGCCGGCAAGCCGGCTCCCACAGTAGATTTGTGTACACCGGAACTGTGGGAGCTGGCTTGCCAGCGATCGAGCGCGAAGCGGTCGCAATCTTGGCCCTTTACATCCAGCCCAACCACTGCCACCAGGTAGCGGCAAACACCAGCATCAGCCCATAGCCGATCAAGGTCACCAGGATCCCCACCCGGGCAAACTGCTTGGCGGTGAAAGTTTCGGTGCCCAGGCAGACCATGTTCTGCGGTGCGTTGATCGGCAGGATAAACCCGTAGCTGACCACAAAGCCCAGGGCCATGGTCATGCCCAGGCGGCTGAAGTCACCCGGCAGGGTCTGCAGCACGGCGATCAGGATCGGCAGCAGTGCCGAGGTCAGCGCGGTGGCGCTGGCAAAGCCCAGGTGGATCAGAATCAGGAAGGCCGCCAGAATCGAGAACACCCCCAGCGTCCCCAGTTGATCCAGCCCGGTATGGGCCACCACCTGCGCGCCCAGCCATTGCCCGGCCTGGGTGGTGAGCAAGGTAGTGCCCAGGCTGATGCCGACACCAAAGACAATCACCGTGCCCCAGGGAATGCGCGCCTGCACGTCTTTCCAGGTCATGACCCCGAGCCGTGGCAGCAGCAGGATCACCAACCCGGCATAGGTGGTCGAGGTGGTATCGAAGTGATGCAGCTTGCCCTCGGTGGCCCAGGCCAGCAGCAACAGCAGTGACACGCCAAGCAGGCGTTTCTGCGCAGCGGTCATCGGCCCGAGCTCGGCCAAGGTCTTGTTCACCGCCGCCTTGCCGCCGGGTATCGCTTCGCTCTCGGGCGGCAGCATTTTCAGTACCAGGACAATCAGCACCACCGACATGATCAGCGCCCACGGCGCACCGGCAATCAGCCAGTCGATCCACGACACCCGCGCCCCGAGCATCTTGTCCATGAAGCCGACGGTCAGCAGGTTCTGCGCCGCAGCGGTCTGGATACCGATGTTCCAGATGCTGGTGCCCTGGGCGACGATGATCATGATCCCGGCCGCGATGTTGGAGCGTTTATCCACGCCGAACGCGGCAATCACCCCCATCATGATCGGCACCACGCAGGCACTGCGCGCCGTGGCGCTGGGCACCACCAGGCTGAGCAGCACGGTAACCGCCACCGCCCCGATGAGGATGCGCCGGGTGCTGACGCCGATGCTCGAGAGCGTCACCAGGGCGATGCGCCGGTCAAGGCCGGTGTGGGTCATGGCCGCGGCGATGAACAAGGCCCCGACCACCAGGGCCAGGGCACTGTTGGAGAACCCGGTCAGGGCCAGGGTGATTGCCGCCGAGGAGCCGTAGATTACCGAAGGATCGGCGACCGTCGGCGCAGTGCCGAGCAAAAACGCCATCAGCGAGGTGATCATGATCGCACTGGCTTCGTACGACACCGCTTCGCTGATCCACACCACCACGGCAAAGGCCAGGATTGCCAGCACCCGGTGGCCGGCCACCGGCAAGTCGGCGGGCATCGGCAGCAACAGCACCCCGGCAAGGGCCGCGATACCGACCAACAGGCCAATAGGCACGCGGGTTCCGGCAGTTGGAGAGACAGGCGCATTGGCCGCTGAATTCATGGGTGACTCCCTGCAAAACATGTCCAGGCATGATCCTGCAAGTCACCTCAACGCGGACTGATGCGTATCAATGCCCTGAATTCGAGGCATTGTCGGACAATATGTAGTGTATGAAAAAAATCACTACAAAACCTGTTGACGCCGTTCATCGCCCCTTGCATGATGAGGCCGTCTCCCCGATCGGGGGTACTGGCAAGGGTGTTCCAGGCAGCTCGACAGATCCATGAGCTGTGTGCGGATGGGTACTGCCCAAAAGGCAGCGTGTAGAAGCCCCCAGTTGTGACGCTGCTGTAGCAGCTTTCATTTAACGCTACATGTTATGCGCCAAGTGCGAACAAACAACGAATGGTCAAGGGGGCTTTATGATGAATCTGAACAATCAACCGACTGTTGAAGAACTGGCCCGGCTGTTCGCCGCGCGCAAGGACACCCTCGACAGCCATATCCTCTGGGTTTGCGAATCGGGCGAAGTTCGCCTGGACAGCCTGGATACCCTGAGCGACGAAGCGCAGTTCGAGCAATGCAACCCGAACATGCGGGCTCGCCTGAAGATGTACCGTCGCGGCCAGGGCTACGTTGGCAAGAAGGCCGCCGCCGACACCCAGTACGTCGGACGGGTTCTGCAGACCCTGCAAAGCGAGTGGGCTGCGCTGCAGAACAAACCGGGCGTCGCGGTAATCGACCGCCTCTGCTAAGGGTCGCTGGGGTGCGGCACAGCCCCAGCCACGCTTGAGCCCAATCCCTGCGGATTGGGCTTTTTTTATGGTTATTCATGGAGTCCCGGGGGCTATGGTCCTTGGCTTGGGATGTTGAGGCTGCGAGCTTATCCGTTCGCTGTGGCGCCGCTGCCTGCCCCTTCCGCCTTTACGGCGTCCTACTTTTCTCTTGGGAAAAGTAGGCAAAACCGCTCGCTCCTGCATACGGCCCTACGCTGCGCTTCGGGTCCCTTCGCTTCGGTGTCTTCCAGGGGCTCCGCGGCCTACGACTTGCTACGCCAAGTCTACGTCTCGCGACTTCGGCTGACGCCGAAGGGTGCTGCGCACCAGCCCCCTCCAGACACCTACGCTCAGCCTCCTGAAGTCGCGAAGTTACGGGCGGCGCCTGCACGGGCGTATCTGCGAAAGCAGATGTTGGCGCAGCCAGGCTGACGCCGGAGCGGGGCAAGCTCGCTGGCAAAGCGAGCACCGACTTGCTTGGTCTTGATTTTGATGTTCATGCACGTAATTCCAGGCGCCGCCAAAAGCGACTTCAGGAGGCCGAGCGAAGGTGCCTGTAGGGGCAGTGCGCAGCACCTTCGGCGTTAGCCGAAGACGCGAGACGTAGACTTGGCGTAGCAAGTCGTAGGCCGCGACGCCCCGGAGGGCGCCGTAGCGAGGGGACCCGAAGCGCAGCGTAGGGCCGTATGCAGGAGCAAGCGGTTTTGCCTACCTTTTCCCAAGAGAAAAGTAGGCCGCCGTAAAGGCGGAAGGGGCCAGCAGCGGCGCCACAGCGAACGGATAAGCTCGCAACCTGAACATCCCAACCCAACCCAACCCAAGGACCATAGCCCCCAAGACTCCATGAACAGCATTTTTTATTCGCCCCGGGACTTGGCTAGAATGGCGCTTTTACCTGAAGAGCCCACTTATGACCCACCCCGCTTTCGGCACCGGTGATGCGTCCTACCAAGCCGCCGGTGGCATCGACGGCCTGCGCCGCCTGGTCGATGAGTTCTACCGGTTGATGGATGAGAACCCCGAGGCACTGGCCGTGCGCCAGATGCACCCCGACAACCTCGATGCCTCACGCGACAAGCTGGCCTGCTTTCTCAGCGGCTGGCTCGGTGGCCCGCGGCTGTTCAGCGAACGCTATGGCCCGATCGCCATCCCGGCCTTCCATGCCCAATGGCCGATCGATGAACACCACAGCGCTATCTGGTTGAGCTGCATGGCGCAGGCAATTGCACTGCAGGATTACCCCGACGAATTTGCCGACTACCTGCTGCGCCAATTGCGCGTGCCGGCCCAGCGCATCGTCCAGGCCAGCCGCGCCCGCCATCCTCAGGCCTGAAGGCGCAGCGCCACCGTCTCCAGCGGCAACGCCCCGGTAGCCAGTGCCCGGGCCCGGTCGACACCCCAGACCATGGCGCGGGTCATGGTTTCGCCGGGACGGTTGTCGTAATACTCCTCGACCAGGGCATTGCCCTGGCACGTATAGATGCCGAGGAACAATTGCGTGGCACCGGTACGCGACAACCTCACCTGCACGTCGATACTGGTCCCGTCACTGAGCTGTTCGTCATGGCTGCGGCTATGCAGTTGCGCGTCGGCCCAGCTCCAGTAAGTTTCTTCCCTGATACGCATCGAGTGACTCCTGTATTGATGGCGGCAGTAGTAAGGCACACAACCCGAAATCAGGCGAGTACGAGCCGCACAACCTTTGCGCGAGGTCAAACAATGCAAAAAAAACCCCGCCGTTGGGCGGGGTGGTGGTCGATTCGATCACTTCTTCGCGGGCAAGCGCGGGGTGAATTTGCCCTTCTTGCTACGCGGCAGCGTGTTCAGGCGCACCTGTGCGTCTTCCTGCGTCATGTTGGTAAAGCCCAGCCGATAGCCGCTCTGCCCGCAACGGATTAGATTGTTGATTGGAAAAGCGTCGCCGTTGTCCTCATTGAATAAGTCAACCATGCCCCAGTCTCCCTCCGACAGCGGATCAGTACCGGCAAGCAGATGATTGCCCAGAAAAGCACTGACCCTGGTGATTCTGAGACTAGCCGGTCATTTACGGACCACACGGGCGAAGACAAAAAAGCCCGACCAATGGCCGGGCTATTTTGTCGCACCCCTCGGGTGACTTAGAGGCTTACTTGAGCTTTACGGCGGTGCCGGTGACAAACACCACAACCATGCCACCGCGTGCCGACGGCATGCTGATTTCGTAATCCAGGCCCACCACCGCATCGGCCTGCAGGCTGCGCGCGCGGCTGCGGATTTCGTCGGTGGCCTGGATGCGTGCTTCTTTCAGGGCACTCTCCAGGGTTTGCGAACGGCCACCGAAAAAGTCGCGAAAGCTGGCGAAAATATCGCGAACCACGTTGATGCCCTGGACCGACTCGGCGCTGACCACATCCAGATAGGCGGCGATTTCCCGGCCTTCGATGGTACCTGTGGTGGTGATGATCATGCTGCTCTCCTTCGGCCTTGCCTGTCAGCCGCCCGGCGCTTCAGTGCGCGGGCGGTAAAAAAACGCGATGGTAGCAAAACCGGTGCCTGGCGCGCTGGCTATTTATACAAGTTATAAATTGTGTAATAGAACGACTGCACCTAGACTTTCAGCCACTGAACGCCCCGCCTGCGAAGGAGCCGCACATGAGTACCGCCCACACCCCTGCCCCCGCTTCATGGGCCGAACTGCTGCACGGGCGCAATGCCCTGCGCTCGATCGCCCTGGCCGGGGGTGTGGCCTTGCACGCGATCAACGTCTACATCGTCACCACCATCCTGCCGACCGTGATTGCCGACATCGGCGGCCTGGCGTTTTATGCCTGGAGCACCACCCTGTTCGTCGCCACCTCGATCATCGGCTCGACCTTGTCGGCGCAATTGATCGAACGCCTGGGTGCGCGCGCCGCCTTTCTCCTGGCGTTGGCGGTGTTCGCCCTGGGCTCGGTGATCTGCGCCGCAGCGCCAAGCATGCCGGTGCTGCTGATCGGCCGCAGTGTCCAGGGCCTGGGCGGCGGTATCTTGTTTGCCCTGAGCTATGCCTTGATCCGCCTGGTGTTCGATGAACGCCTGTGGCCGCGGGCCATGGCCCTGGTGTCCGGCATGTGGGGCGTGGCGACCCTGTGCGGCCCGGCGGTCGGTGGCATCTTCGCCCAGGGCGGTCATTGGCGCTGGGCGTTCTGGTCGCTGTTGCCGGTAGCGGCGCTGCTGGCGCTGATCGTCATCAGCCAGTTGCGCAACCAGGTCGCCGCCCGTTCGCAATCCCGTCCACCCTATGGCCTGATCGCCTGCCTGGTGGCGTCGGTGCTGGCGATTTCCGCCGCCAGCCTGTCGACGCAACTGCTCTGGAACCTGATCGGTATCGGCGCGGGGCTGGCCATCGCCGTGCTGATCGCACGCCTGGACCACCAGCCCGGCCGACGCCTGCTGCCCACCGGCGCCTACGCCCTGGGCACACCGCTGGGTGGGTTGTACGCGGTCATGTGCCTGCTGATCGCGGCGATCACCACGGAGATTTTCGTTCCTTATTTCCTTCAGCAGATTCACGGCCTGAGCCCGCTGGCAGCTGGCTACATGACCGCCGCCATGGCCGGTGGCTGGACCGTTGCCGCGTTGTTCAGCGCCAGCCGAACAGGCGCTGGCGCCGAACGCATGATCCGCTTCGGCCCGGCGGTTATTCTCGTTGCCCTGCTGGCACTGGCGCTGATGACCCCGCAACAGCGGTGGCTGGCGCAGACCCAGGGCCTGGTTGTGTATTGCCTGGCCCTGGCCGGGGTTGGCCTGGGGATCGGCCTGGGCTGGCCACACCTGTTGACCCGGATACTCAGCGCCGCCCGCCCGGGCGAAGAGAACCTCGCCTCGGCCTCGATCACCACCGTACAGCTGTACGCCACTGCCCTGGCCGCCGCACTGGCCGGGCTGGTCAGCAACAGCGCCGGGCTGGTCGAGCCCGGTGGCGTCGCCGGTGCGCAGCAGGCCTCGGCCTGGCTGTTCGGCGTGTTTGCCCTGGCGCCGGTGCTGGCCCTGCGGCTGACCTGGCGCCTTACCCGTAGCCCGGCCCGGGCCCTGGCCTGAAGAGTTGAGTCCCCCTGCCATGCAAGGAGCAGCGATGAAAGAAGCCAAACAGGTGTACGAGCGCATCAGTGAACAGTTCGAGGACTTCACCAGCCATGCCAGCCAGCGCGGTGTCGAAGTCGATACCTTCCGCTACATGGTCGGCAACGTGCAGCGCCTGGAGATTCTCGACCTGGCCTGTGGCCACGGTTTTTTCAGCCGCCAGCTCAAGGACTGGGGCGCGGCTCAGGTGCGCGGCGTGGATATTTCGCCGAGCATGATCTACCAGGCCCGCCAGGCCAACGACGGTATCGCCTATGAAGTACGGGACGTGGCGCAAATGGGGCGCATCGGCAGCTACGACAAGGTCACCGCGGCCTGGTTGTTCAACTACGCCAGCAGCGTCGAGGAACTGGGGCGGATGTTCAGCACCGCGGCGCAGAACCTCAAGCCCGGCGGCCAGTTGGTGGCCTACACCGCCAACCCGGCCTTTGACCTGGCCAAGGGCAACTTCACCCGCTACGGCATCAGCGTACTGGAAGAAAGCGCCGTCAACGGCGGCTATCGCTGCAAAGCCCAGTTCATGTCCACGCCGCCGGCCGACTTCACTTACTACCGTTGGCGTAAAGAGGTGTATGAAGACGCGGCAAAAGCCGCAGGCTTGCGCGACTGCCTGTGGATTGCGCCGTTGATCAGCAAGCAACGCCGGGCGGCCCGGGAGCCGGGCTACTGGGACGCGTTCGAAAGCAACAGCCTGCAGATCGGTCTGATCTGCAGGAAGTAAGTAAAACGGCCGGGACCTGAAACCCTCAGGCCCCGGCCGTGCTCCCACTCAGTTGCGTACCAGCGCCAGCAGGTACATGGCGTCGCCATGCTGGCGTTCGATCACCACCAGCTCCTGCCAGGTCAAGCCGTAGCTTTCAAGGGTGTCGCGAATACCCTGCTCGGTGAAGAAGTAACCCTGGCGCTGGTTGTCCATCTCGCGCCAGCCCGGTACCGGGTTGCTGCTGTCCACGCCAAACACATTGAGCGCAATCAGGCCGCCCTGGCGCACGTGGCTGCGCATGTGCGCCAGGTACGCATCCCACTCATCGGGGTGCTGATGGTGGAAGCAACCGTTGTCGAGCACCGCGTCGAACTGCCGGCCGTCCACCGGCTGCCAGTCCTGCAGGGCGCTGTTGAGCAACTCCAGGCGTTCGCCCCAACGCTTGCGCAACAGCGGCCAGCTGGAGTTCTCGACGATGTCCAGGCCGGTAACCCGGTGCCCGGCCTGAATCAACTCCGACGCATCGCGGCCTCGCCCGACGCCGACATCGAGGATGCGCTGGTCGGGCCTGTCACCCAGCGCCGCGAGGAATATCCGCGCCGCCCGGGCCATGCCGATGTCCCACGACCACTCGTCTTCACCATGGCTATAGCGGTGCACAAACGAGGTATCGAGGGCCTTGCGGTACGCCGAAAGCTCCATGAAATCCACTGCCTGCTTGCTCATTGACCGATCTCCTCGCACTCAGGAAGCACGCCGGGCGGCGATGCCATAGATGTTGCCGTCATAGGAGCTGGCCAGAAAATCATGCTGCTGACCGCTGTGGGTGATGCAGGAAATGCCGCTGGCGGTGGGCCGTTGCAGCGGCTGCCAGCTGCGTGTGGCCAGGTCGAACAGGGCCACCGTGCCGTTGTAGGCGGCGGTGGCGATGATCGCGCCGTCGGCCGAAGCGCCGATGCACTTGATCGAATGCTGGTGCGGCGAGTCGTACACCTCGTCACCGCTCTCCAGCCACAGGCGCAACTTGAGGTCGCGGCCGATACTGGCGAAGCCGCCCGCGATCTGGCAGCAACCATTGGAGATGCGCGAATGGGCGTTGTCGATATGGCGGGCGCAGCTGAAATCGTCGATACGGTGCAGCGCGGCATCGGCCGAGGCACAAACGCTGAACAGGTAGCGGTCGTTGGCGGCAACGCCTTTGATGGCGTTTTCGTGCATGGCGATCGAGGCCACTAGCTTAATGCCGTCACGACCGTCAAGGATGAACACCAGGCCTTCGCCGGTGTAGGTGCCGATCAGGGCGTGAAGCACGCCGTCCTTGGTAAAGGTGGTGCCGCAGTTCAACGGTGAGCGGTGCTGGTACAGCAGGTGCCCGGTAAGCGCATCGAACACCTGGCCCATCTGCCCGCCGGTCAGCAGCAACGGCCCGAACGGCTGGAGGAAGTTGCACAGGCTGCCGACCCCGGTCACCGGTTTGTTGTCGCGAAACAGCAAGCCGGCATCGCCGATGCTGTACTGCTGGCCCTGGGCACTGACCACGGCGTTGATGCTGACCGCGGGTTGGATACCCTCGACACTCCACTGGTCGCGCTCGTAGTTCCAGGTGGCATAGCGCGAGCCGAAGGTGGCGAACACCAGTTCTTCTTCACCGACAAAGGCGCAGCTGCGCGGCCAGATGATACTCGGCAATGCAGTGCTGCGCAGCTTGCTGAGGTTGTGCTGGGCATCGAAGCGCCAGAGGATCGCCGAGCGGTCGTAGCTGAGGGTCACCAGCAGTTGCTTGTCGTCGTTCCAGACAATGCGCTTGATCCCGGCGTCGTGGGCGGCAACGCTGCGCACCTGGCCCTGGCCGATGATCGAGATGCGCCCTTCATCGTCGCCGGCGAACACCACACCGGAACGGGTGATGGCGATGGTGTCGGTCTCGACGCCGCCGATGTCCACTTCATCGCACTGGCTGAAGCTGGCGGTGTCCCATTGGCGCACGGTGCCGTCGTCGCTGCTGGAAATCAGGCGTTTGCCGTCCGGCGACCAGACCACCGAAATCACGTCGGCCTGGTGGCCGTGGAAACTGCCCTTGAGGTTGCCGTGCACATCGAAAATGCGCAGCACGTGGTCACGCGAGCAGGTGGCGACCAACGTGCCGTCGGGCGAGAACACCGCCATCTCGACGTCGTCCTGGTGGCCGGACAGCACCGCCTTGAGGCGCATGCTCGGGACTTCCCAGATACGCGCGGTGTAATCGCTGCTGGCGCTGACCAGGTGCTTGCCGTCGGCACTGAAAGCGCATTGATTGGCCAGATGATCGTGGTGCACACGGTGAATGGGCAAACCGGTGCGGGCATTCCACAAAATGACCTGGTTGTCGTAGCCTGCGGTGGCGACGAACTCTGCTGCATGGGCGGCGATGCCGCTGATGGGGCCAATGTGTTTCATCGAAAAATCCTTTTTTCTTCAGAGAACAATCAGAGCTTGATCGAGTGGCTGGACTTGGCCACTTTCGACAGCAGGTAGTTACGGTTGTGCCGGGTCAGGAACACCCCGGTCGGCACCTGGTCGATGACCTCGATGCCACCTTCGCGCAACTGCTGGACCTTGTCCGGATTGTTGGTCAGCAGCCGGCAGCGGTGCACATTCAACGCCTTGAGCATCTGCGCCGCTGGGGCGAAGCTGCGCGAATCGGCGGGATGGTTGAGCTCAAGGTTGGCTTCGTAGGTGTCCAGGCCGCGGTCCTGCAGCAGGTAGGTCTCGAACTTGGAATACAGGCCGATGCCGCGCCCCTCCTGGCGCAGGTAGATCAGGTAACCGCCCTGCACGTTCAAGGTGTTCAGCGCCTCCTGCAATTGCGGGCCGCAATCGCAGCGCTGGGAGCCGAACACATCGCCGGTGATGCATTCGGAATGCACCCGCACCAGCGGCACCTGGGCCTTGTCCAGGTTGATGCCGACGGCAAAATGTTCGTTGTGCTTGTCGAAGCCCTTGAAGCCGAAGAAATGAGCGTCGACCGAACCACCGAGGATCGAGATCGGCACCTTGGTGTGCAGCGAAACGTCGTTGTTCATGATCAAACCTCGCACGATTGACAGATAACTCAGTTGTTGTTTTCTACCAGGCGAAAGCCCATGACATAGATCGGTCGTGGGTAGCGCCCATGTCGCCGAGGGTTGCGCGCCAGGTCGCGAAAGCGCGTGAAGCTGCCACCACGGGCGATTCGGTGACGACCGACATCCAGCACCAGGTCGTCGTTGATCTGCGGGCCGCCGGGGTAAGGCCGATAGTCATCGGCGACGTACTCCTCGACATTGCCGGCCATGTCCAGCACGCCGAACACCGAGGCGCCCTCGGGGAACACCCCCACCGGGGTGCTGTCCAGGTAACCCAGTTCGATGGTGTTGGCATATTCGGCGTGAAAGTGTTCGCCCCAGGGAAACTGCAGGCGCTGGGGCCCGGCTGCGGCATGCTCCCACTGGGCTTCGGTCGGCAGGCTGAAGCGCCGGCCGGTGCGCTGGCTCAACCACTGCGCATAGGCATCGGCGTCGCTGTCGCTGACGCTGTACACCGGGTGGTTGGCGCGCTGCTGCGGGTAGCGGCCAAAGGCCCAGCTACTGGGCAGCGAGGGGTGGCCGGTGTCGAGCAAAAACGCCCGGTACTCGCTGTTGGTCACGGCAAAGCGGGCGATGCGATAGCGGTCCAGCTGAACGCTGTGCAGCGGGGTTTCCTTCTCGATCCAGCTGCGGTCCAGGCCTAGCCCGTCGAACGCATCGAGGACTTCACCCACCCGCTCTGGCGCAAGGCCGATATGCACGGTAGCGCCCGGAATATCGATCATCTGCGGGTTGAATACATCAATGCGCGGGTCACCGCGCAACCCCAGCACTTCACCTGCACCAATGCGCTGGTACAACGGCGTATCTGCGCTTTGCAGCTGGGCCAGCAACTGCTCGACCGGGCTATCGAGCAGCGCCCGGATGGCCATGCCCACCTGTTCCACCAGCGGGTATTCACGGTAATGCTCGGGGTAGCCCATCAGCACCCGGTCAGTGACATCTTTGGGCAGCGGGCTGGGAAGCCGCGGCCAATGCCGATCCTTGAGACTATTCATCCTTGCACCTTGTATTGAGTAACGACGCCCACGCCGGGGCCGAACCTGGTTCGGCCCACAACGCAGTACCCAGGGCTAGCCTCAGAGCTGGTCGAGCAGCAGTCGGCGGTTGGTTTCGATCATCTCGATTTCGGCGCTATAGACTTCGACCACCAGGCCATCGGGGTCTTTGAAGTACACGGCGCTGCGTACGTTGTCCGGGCCATGGTGATAGCCCGGCGCCGGGCCATTGCCTTTGACCAGCTTGATCGAACCATTGGCCGTGACCCGCTCGGCGATGCGCTTGACGTCTTCGGGCAAGGCGCGAATGCCGATGTGATAACCCGGCGGGTAGTTGAACTCGGCGCTCTGCTCGATGAAGAAGTCAAAGCCGTTGAGTTCCATCACCACTTTGCGCGGGCCAAGGTTGTAGCAGTAGTGTGCGCCGAAGATGTCGCGGTAGAAGGCCTGAGACACCTGCAGGTCGCGAGCCAGGATGTTGATGTGATTGAGCTGCGGCTGCTGGCGGGCCAGCGCCGCAGCATCGAGCGATACCCCTTCCAGGGCACGCCACATCTTTACCGCGGCGGTGAACTTGGCATACCCCGCAAGCCAGCTTTTCAACGCTTCGCTGGCCAGCGGCTTATCCAGTTGGGTCAGGCCATAGGGATAGACGAAGCACACCGCAGCCTGCAACAACTGGTGATTGATGGCGTCTGCGCCAGGCACCCTGCCCTGGCCGTCGGCCAGGCGTACCAGGGTCACCGCCGTATTGCGGTAGAGGGCCTCGGCCGCCTTGAGCTGTGCGCCCAATGCCGCCTCCTGTTCGCCAGCCAGCAGCACGATCAGGCCATCGGCCTCGCCTTGGCGAGCCAGTTGCGCCGTGGCGTGCAGTTCGAAACCGGCGGCGCTGGCCACCTGGCCCAGCTCACCGATCAGGGTCAAGGTACGGCCGTCCGGGTTGGCCGAGTGCAGAACGATGAACTTGAGCATCAGTTGGCCCTCCGTCCGACCAGCAGGGTATAGCGGCCAATCGGCTCCTGGTCGACGCTCAGGCCCTGGTCCTGCATCTGTTTTGCCAGCCAGCGGGTCGGATGCAGTTCGCCATTCACCGTGTTGACCATCATGTGCAGGGAGAAATCCGCCGACAGCGCCGGGTGGATCTCGTCTTCGTCCAGGGTCATGCTGAGGATCAGCAAGGCGCCGTTGTTTTCCAGCAACTGACTGGCACCCTTGATCAGCGCAGTGGTCTGCTCGCGGGTGAAGTAATGCAGGCAGTCGTTGAGCATCACCACATCGGCGCGCGCGTCCTGATAACGCGCAAGGTCGAGCAGGTTGCGCTCCTTGAAGCTCAGGCGCTGCTCGAGCCGGTACTTGCCGATGGTGCTCTGGGCGGCCTGGCGGGTGGCGTCCAGGTCCCAGATCTCACCGCTGACCTGCGGGTGGCGACGGGCGATCTCGGCGATGTAGGTGCCATGGCCGCCGGCCAGGTCGATGACCTTGTTCGCCTGGTCAAAGACTGACAGCTCACGCAGCACATCGACCATTGGCTGACTGAAGCGGACCATGGCATCGTTGAAGGCATCACGGGCAGCGAGGTCATGCTTGAAGCGGTTTTCCTGCTGGAAATCCAGCGATTGGGTGGTGCTGAGAATTTCCCCCAGGCGCGGCCAGTTCTGCCATTGCAGGCGCTGGTGGGCAATGATCGGGCCGATGAATTCGCCGCTGCTGCTGACCAGGAAGCGCTCGCTCAACGGCTGGTTGACAAAGCCTTTGTCGGTTTTTTGCAGCAGGCCCATGGCAACCAGGGCATTGAGGAAGATCTTGCCTTTGTTGGCCACCCAGCCCAGCGCCAGGCTGACCACCTCGGCCTTGACCGGCTGGCGGGTATGGTCGAAGACCTTGTGCGCGACTGCCGCGTGGAGGATGGCCGACTGGCGATACTGGTCGGAGAGTTTCACTAGGTCGAACACACCGTCGAGGGTATTGGCCTCTTCGGCGTGCTCATAGATGGTCACCGGTTTTTGCGCATTCATACACTCACTTCCCTGTTGAGTTTCATTCCCTAAATGCTCCAAGCCCACGGCCTGCCTGCACGGCAAGTTCTGGCCATTGGCGGTGCTCACTGCTGCCACGGACGCAGACTAAGATCTCAGGCTAGTCGCTGCCGGGGAAAACACAAATTCGAACTTTTATATTTTTTTGAGCTTTAAACTTTGTAGCTAATACCTTTTACAAATAATCGGTGCAGTGCTAAAACGGGCTATGCTCGAGCTCGTTACCTGCGCAATGGATGGCGCCACAGGTCGACCGTTAACGCCTATTCGCATGGTTATCTGCACACGATGATTGCACCTGCCGCCGACGCCAACTCCACCGCCGACCGTATCCTGTTTTTACTCAAGACCCGTGGCGCGCTGAAAACCACCGACCTTGCCAGCCTGCTGGAGATCACCTTCGAAGCCGCGCGCCAGCAGATCCAGAAGCTGCAGGCCGCCGAGCTGATCGTCGGCATCAGCGCCCCGGCCAAAGGCGCTGGCCGCCCTTCGCAGAAGTGGACCCTGACCGACGCTGCACAGCGGCGCTTCCCCGACGCCCACAGCGTGCTGACCCTGCAGCTGATCGAGACGGTCGAGCAGGTGTTCGGCCATGAGGGGGTCGATCAACTCATCACCCGCATGGAAAACGCCAACCGCAGCGAATACCTGCAGGCCTGCAGCCCGGCCGAAACACTCGAAGACAAGGTGCGGACCCTGGTGCAGCTGCGCGAACGGGCTGGCTACATGGCGGAAATGGTCGCAAGCGACAACGGCTGGCTGATCATCGAAAACCACTGCCCGATCTGTGCCGCGGCGTCACGATGCCAGGGGTTTTGCCGCTCGGAGCTGCAGATCTTCCAGTCGGTGCTGGGTGAACAGGCGCTTGTCGAGCGCTGTGAACATCTGATATCAGGTGACCGACGCTGCGTGTACCGGGTCTTGCCGAGGACGGCGCCCGCGCAGTGAATTCATAAGTCCTTAAGGAATGAGGCCAGCATGAACCCGACCATCGAGCTGCTTGCCAGCCATCGCAGCGAGCGCAGTTTCCAGGACCGGCCGATCAGCGACAGCCTGCTCGACGCCATCCTCCAGGCCGCCCACCAGGCACCGAGCTCGTTCAACGCCCAGCACATTTCCACCGTGGTGGTGCGCGATGCCGAGCGCCGCCGCCAGATCGCCGAGCTCGCCGGCGGGCAACCGTGGATTGCCGCGGCACCGGTGTTCATCACCCTGGTGGTGGACTTCTACAAGACCGCACTGGCGGCGCGCCTGAGCGGTGACCAGCAGTGCATTCACCAGCACCTGGAAGGCATGGTTGCCGCTTGCACCGATGGCGGCATCATCCTCTCGACGCTGATGACGGCTGCGCGTTCACTGGGCTTGGGCGTGGTGCCGGTGGGCGGCATTCGCGCCAATGCCAGCGGCATGATCGAGCTGCTTGGCCTGCCGGAAAAATCCTTTGCCCTGTGCGGGGTTGCGCTGGGTTACGTGCAGCAGCCGGCGCTGCAAAAACCGCGCTTGCCGTTGGCTTCGTTTCGTCATGACGAGCGCTATGACGCCCAGGCATTGCCGGCGGCAATCGAGGCTTACGATGCGGCCCTGATGGAACACTGGCAGCTCGCCGGGCGAGTCGAAGGGCAGAACTGGTCGAGCACTATCGGCCGCTGTTATGCGCGCAATTACCGGCCGCAGCTCAAGGCGCAGTTGCTGGCCAATGGGTTGGCGGCAGACTGAACGACCCCATCGCGGGTCAAGCCCGCTCCCACAAAGAACCTCTTTACCCCGGACCTGTGGGAGCCGGACTTGCCGGCGATCGAGCGCGCAGCGGTCGCAAGTCAGGCAACACTGATGTGCTGGCTGGACCGGCCTCATCGCTGGCAAGCCAGCTCCCACAATGGATCGCTGTACGCCAAACCCGTGGGAGCCGGACTTGCCGGCGATCGAGCGCGCAGCGGTCGCAATTCAGGCAACACTGATGTGCTGGCTGGACCGGCCTCATCGCTGGCAAGCCAGCTCCCACAATCGATCTCTGTACACCGAACCCGTGGGAGCCGGACTTGCCGGCGATCGAGCGCGCAGCGGTCGCAAGTCAGGCAACACTGAAGTACTGACTGGACCGGCCTCATCGCTGGCAAGCCAGCTCCCACAATGGATCGCTGTACGCCGAACCCGTGGGAGCCGGACTTGCCGGCGATCGAGCGCGAAGCGGTCGCAAGTCAGGCAACACTGAAGTACTGACTGGACCGGCCTCATCGCTGGCAAGCCAGCTCCCACAATCGGTCTCTGTACACCGAACCCGTGGGAGCCGGCCTTGCCGGTGATCGAGCGCGCAGCGGTCGCAAGTCAGGCAACACTGATGTGCTGGCTGGACCGGCCTCATCGCTGGCAAGCCAGCTCCCACAATGGATCGCTGTACGCCAAACCTGTGGGAGCCGGACTTGCCGGCGATCGAGCGCGAAGCGGTCGCAAGTCAGGCAACACTGAAGTACTGACTGGACCGGCCTCATCGCTGGCAAGCCAGCTCCCACAATGGATCGCTGTACGCCAAACCTGTGGGACCCGGACTTGCCGGCGATCGAGCGCGAAGCGGTCGCAATTCAGGCAACACTGTTGTGCTGGCTGGACCGGCCTCATCGCTGGCAAGCCAGCTCCCACAATGGATCGCTGTACGCCAAACCTGTGGGACCCGGACTTGCCGGCGATCGAGCGCGAAGCGGTCGCAATTCAGGCAACACTGTTGTGCTGGCTGGACCGGCCTCATCGCTGGCAAGCCAGCTCCCACAATCGATCTCTGTACGCCGAACCTGTGGGAGCCGGACTTGCCGGCGATCGAGCGCGCAGCGGTCGCAAGTCAGGCAACACTGATGTGCTGGCTGGACCGGCCTCATCGCTGGCAAGCCAGCTCCCACAATGGATCGCTGTACGCCAAACCTGTGGGAGCCGGACTTGCCGGCGATCGAGCGCGAAGCGGTCGCAAGTCAGGCAACACTGAAGTACTGACTGGACCGGCCTCATCGCTGGCAAGCCAGCTCCCACAATCGATCTCTGTACACCGAACCTGTGGGAGCCGGTCTTGCCGGCGATCGAGCGCGCAGCGGTCGCAAGTCAGGCATCACTGATGTGCTGACTGGACCGGCCTCATCGCTGGCAAGCCAGCTCCCACAATCGATCGCTGTACGCCGGACCCGCGATGAGCCGATCACTGCACCGCGCCACTCCCCCAGCCCAGCGCCTTGTACAGCGCAATCGCATTCAGGTACGAAGCGGTCTCTGCCTCTGCCACTTCACGCTTGATCAAGAAGAACGCGCGCTGGTTTTCCAGCACCGCCATGTAGGTACCCGCCCCTCGCCGATAGCGCTTGGAGGCGATGTCGATGGCATCGGCGCCATGCGCCGCCGATTGCATCAACGCACCAAGGCGGGTCTGGTTGCGCGCCAGGCGCGTGACGGCGTTTTCCACTTCTTCGCGGGCCAGCAACAGTGACTGCTCATAGCGCGCCTGCGCCCCTTGCGCCTGCGCCTGCGCAGCACGCAAGCGAGCCTTGGCGTTACCCAGGCGCAACGCCGGCCAGGTGACTGTCGGCGCCAGCTCATAAGCGCGCGCGGCACTGCCCAGGTCGCCACTGCGCAAGGCGAAGAAGCCGATAAACCCGCCCAGGTCCAGGCGCGGGTACAGCTCGGCGGTGGCCACGCCAACGTCTTCGCTGCTGGCTGCCAGTTGCCGCTCGGCACTGGCAACATCCGGGCGGTTGTTGATCAGCGCGTTGACATCGCCCAAGGGCAGTTGTCGCGCCAGCGGTGGCAGAAAGCGTGCTTGCCCTGACGCCTCGGCAAGGCCCGGCGCGCGCCCGGTGAGCACATCGAGGCGGTACCCTGCCTCCTGGATCGATGCCTGCAATGGCGGCACCGCCGCTTCGCTGAGCAGCAGATTGGCATGGGCGTTCTGCTCGTCCTCGTACTGACCGCTGCCGGCACGCACCTGGGCACTGGTGAGTTTCAGGGTTTCGCGCCAGGCCTCGACCTGGGCCTGCGCCACTTCCAGGCTGCGGTGCAAACCCTGTTGCTGGTAGTAGGCACGGGCGACTTCGGCGGCGATGCTCAGGCGCATCTGTTCAAGGTCGGCGCGCGCCGCCTCCGAGCGCGCCTCGGCAGCGGCGGTCAGGCGTTGCAAGCGGCCGAACAGGTCGATCTCCCACTGCACGTCAAACCCTGCGCGATAACTGCGCGAGAACATGCGCTGCGGGTCGCTGCCATCGGCCGGTTGCTGCTGCTCAAGGCTCTGGCTGAAGCCGCTGCGTGCGGTAACGCCCGGGTACTGGTCCAGGCGCCGGTCATCGAACAGCGCCCGCGCCGCCAGCAGGTTGGCCTGGGCCTGGCGGATATCGTGGTTGTGCTGGAGCGCGGTGTCGACCAGGCGGTTCAGCTGCGGGTCCTCAAAGAACGACCACCACTGCGCCGGCAGTTGCGCCTGCTGGGCGAACTGCTGCTGTTGCGGCGTGCTCAAGGGGATGGGCGCAGGGGTTGCCTTTGCATAGTCGGGGCCGACCTTGCAGCCCGCCAGGGCCAGGCTCGAAATCACACAGGCCAGGGCCAGGTTCACTCTGTTCATCCTTCGCTCCTCAGCGCATCAGCCAGGGACACCGCACGCGGTGTACTCGCGGCGATTGCGTGTTTGCGCGCCAGCAGGCTGTACACCGTGGGCAGCACGAACAGGGTGAACAAGGTGCCGATCAACATCCCGCAGACAATCACCAACCCCAGGCCAAAGCGGCTGTTGGCACCGGCACCGGAGGCGAACAGCAAAGGGATCAGGCCGACCACCATGGCCGCGGTGGTCATCAGGATCGGCCGCAGGCGAATCTGCGCCGCCTTGCTGATCGCCGCCGCGCGGTCGAGCTGCTCGTGTTCCTGCAGGGTGTTGGCGAATTCGACCATGAGGATACCGTGCTTGCTGATCAGGCCGATCAAGGTCACCAGGCCGATCTGGGTGTAGATGTTCACCGTCGCGTAGCCCAGCGCCAGCGGGATCAACGCACCACTGATCGACAGTGGCACGGTGATCAGAATGATCAGCGGGTCGACCAGGCTCTCATACTGCGCCGCCAGCACCAGGTAGATGACGATCACCGCGGCCAGGAACGCCAGCATCAGCGCACTGCCCTCCTGGGTGTACTGGCGTGCATCCGATTGCCAGTCGTAGCTGAAGCCGGCCGGCAGCGACGCTGCCACCTGATCGAGAAATGCCACCGCATCACCCAGGGTCACTCCGGCCGCCGGGATGCCCTGGAAGGTGGCGGCGTTCTGCTGGTTGAACTGGGTCAGCTTGTTCGGCTCGACCTGCTCGGACACCTGCACCACGGTCGACAATGGCACCAACGTGCCGTCTTCGCTGCGCACGTACTGGCGGGTCAGGGTTTGCGCGGTCAGGCGCTGGCTACGCGGGCTCTGGGCGATGACATCGTAGGAACGCCCTTCGAGGCCGAAGCGGTTCAAGTAGTTCTCGCCCACCAGCACCGCCAACGACTCGCCGATGTCCTGCATGCGAATGCCCAGGCTGTTGGCCTTGGCCCGATCGACGCGCACCTGAACCACCGGGTTGTTGTAGTCCAGGTCGCTGTCGACTACGGCGAACAAGCCGCTGTCCCGGGCCTTTTGCTTGATCTCCTGCATGGTCTGGTACAGCACCTGGTAGTCCTGGGAGCTGCGCAGCACCAGTTGCACCGGCAAGCCGCCGGTGGAACCCGGCAAGGCCGGCAACTGGAAGGCGAAGATGCTGGTGCCTTCGACATCGTTGACCGCCGCCTGCAGGTCGACCTGAATCTGCGAGGCGGTACGCTCGCGCTCGTCCCACAGCGACAGGTTGATACCGCCGATGCCCGAGGCGAGGCCGTCGCTGCCGTTGATGATCCAGGTGCTGACCGTTTCTGGCAGACGCTTGTAGACCTGGTCGAGCTTGTCGGCGAAGCGCTCGACGTATTCGAGGTTGGCGTGCTGCGGTGCCTTGATCGCGGTCAGCAGCCCGGCCTGGTCTTCGGTCGGCGCCAGCTCGCGCTGAGGCAGGCCGTACAGCCAGGGCAAACTGAGCAGCACCAGCAAGGCAAACCCGGCGCTCAGCCAGCGCCGCGCCAGGGAGAATTCCAGCGCCCGGCTGTAGCGTCTGGCCAGGGCGTCGAAAAAACGGTTGGCGGCATGGGCCATGCGCCCTTCGGATTGCTTGGCCTGCAACAGGAACGAGCTCATCACCGGCGACAGGGTCAAGGCCACCACACCGGACACCACCACCGCTCCGGCCAGGGTCAGGGCGAACTCGCGAAACAACGCACCGGTCAAGCCGCCCATCATGCCGATCGGTGCATACACCGCAGCCAGGGTGATGGTCATGGCGATCACCGGCCCGGCCACTTCCCGCGCCCCCACCAGGGCCGCGGCCACCGGGGTCTTGCCCTCTTCGATATGACGGTGGACGTTCTCGACCACGACGATGGCATCGTCCACCACCAGGCCGACGGCGAGGACCATGGCCAGCAAGGTCAACAGGTTGAGGCTGAAGCCGAACATCAGCATCAGCGCCGCCGCACCGAGCATCGACAACGGAATGGTTACCACCGGGATCAGCACAGTGCGCAGCGACCCCAGGCACAGGTAGATGACGATGACCACGATCAGCAGCGCTTCGAGCAAGGTCTTGCTCACTTCGTCGATGGAGGCCTGGATGAAGCGCGCGGTCTCGAACGCAAGCTCGGCCTTGACGTCCGGCGGCAGCGTCTTGCGGATGTCCGGCAGCACCTTGCGGATGCCGTCGACGATCACCAGCGGGTTGCCGCCGGGGGTCGGGAACAGGCCCAGGTGCACGGCGCGCACGCCGTCCATGGAGGCGCTGGTTTCCACCGAGGCGGCGCCCAGCTCGACAGTGCCGACATCCTTGATGCGCACCAGGCCATTGCCGTCGTTGCGGATCACCAGCTCGCGAAATTCGCCGACGCTGGTCAAGTCGGTATTGACGCGGATATTGGAGACCACGAACTGGCCTTTGACCTTGCCGGGCGCCGCCTGGTAGTTGTTGCGCCTGACCGCCTCGGCCACATCCGCGGCAGTCAGGCCGCGCGCGGCCAGGCGCGCCGGGTCGATCCACAGGCGCATCGACAGGGTCTGGCCGCCAAATACCTGGACCTTGGCCACACCGTCGATGGTGGTCAGGATCGGCTCGACCACCCGCGCCAGGTAGTCAGTCATCGCCGGGGTCGACAGGCTGTTGCTGGCAAAGCCGATATAGGCCACCGCCGTCGACTCGCCGGACGAGCGTTCGATCACCGGGTCATAGGCTTGCTCGGGCAGGCGAAAACGCACCTGGTTGACCTTGGCCATGACCTCGGTCAGCGCCTGGGTGGAGTCGCGGTTGAGCTCCATGCGCACAGTGACCAGGCTGCGGCCCTGCACCGAGGACGACGACAGGTAATCGATGCCCTCGACCGACGACACCGCCTGGGCAATCGGCTGGGTGACGAAGCCCTGCATCAGCTCGGCCGAGGCGCCGGGGTATTCGGTGGTGACGGTGATGGTCGAGCTCTCCAGCATCGGGTACTGGCGGATCGGTAGCTGGCGCAGGGAGAGGATGCCCAGTAGCAGGATGAGGATGCTGACCACCAGCGCCAGCACCGGCCGACGCACGAACAGATCGGTGAATTTCATCTAAGGGTCTCTGGGCAATCGGTCAGGAGCCGGACAGCGCCGGGGCTTGCAGGGTGTCTTCGGTGGCTTCGACCGCGACCCCGTCACTGAGCTTGAGCTGCCCGGAGGTCACCACCTGGTCGGCCTCCCGCAGCCCTTCAAGGATGATCACCCGGCCATCCTGGCGTTCGCCGATCTTCACCGGCACCCGCTGCACCACCAGCGCCTGCTGCTGCTCGTCATGGCGGGCAAGAAACACCGTGTCGCCGTAGGCGGTATAGGTCACCGCGGTTTCCGGCAGGCTGAGCACCTCGGCCACCTGCGGGTCGGCAACCTTGACGCTGGCATACATGCCGGCCTTGAGCAGCGCATCGGCGTTATCCAGGGTCGCCTGCACCTGTACCGTGCGCGAACGGTCGATCAGTGGGTCGATGGCACTGATGCGCGCCTGGAAGCTGCGCTCGGGATAGGCATCGAGCAGCACGTCGACCGGCTGCCCGGGTGCGAGGTGGATACTCAGTTGCTCGTCGAGGGAGAAGTTCACATACAGGGTGCGGGTGTCGATCAGGCTGACGATCGCATCGCCGACATTCAGGTACTGCCCCTGGTTGACCTTGCGAATGCCCAGCACGCCGTCGAATGGCGCGCGGATGGTCTTCTGCGCGATCACCGCCTCGGTGTGCGCCAGCTCGCCGCTGGCCATGTCGCGTGCGGCCAGGGCGTTGTCGAGCTGCTCCTGGGTGGCGGCGTTTTCCGCGACCAGGTCGCGCACCCGGCGGTGGTTGATCCGGGCGTTGTGCAGTTGCGCCTGCAGGCGAATGCGCTCGGCCTGCTCGGGGGCATCGTTGAGGGTCAGCAGTACGTCGCCACGGCGCACCTTCTGCCCGGAGACGAAGTTGATGCGTGTCACCCGCCCGCCGATTTCGGCCGAGACCAGCACCTGGCGCGCCGCCTCAAGCTCGCCGACCCCGGCGAAAAAACCATTGGCCGGACCGCGCTGCACGGTGCCCAGTGCCACCTTGACCAGCGTCCGCGGCGCCGGTGCCGAGGCCTGTGCGGTGTGCGCCTGTTGCCAGACCACCAGCACCGCCAGGGCGGCACCCGCCAGCAGCGTACCAAGCGCGAGATTCTTGCTGTTCATCCACCACTCCCTGTGAGGCTGGCCTCAGGCCCACTGCACGTTGAACACCACGAAGGCCAGCAAGGCCCAGAGCACCAGTACCAGATGGGTCAGTTGCAACCCCTCCTGGCGAATCCAGTAACCGAACCACAGGCCGCCTAGCAGCATGGCGAAGGTAAAACCGAGAAACGCGCTCAGCGCCAGGTTCAGCCAGGGCCGCGCCGCCTCAAGCCCCGCGCCGATCAGCAGGGCGTAGCTGCCGATCAGGGCAGTGGCTGCCGCCGCGACCTGTAGCACCAGCACGACCACCAGGGCGATTCGATGTGCAGCCGTGGAATGCAGGGCCCGGGACAACAGCGGGAAGTCGATGGTCGGTGCCTGGCGCAGCGGCGCCATCGCCATGGTCGCGCCGACCGCACCGAGAGAGGCGCGAAACGCCTGCAGGTTGTTGAGTACCGCGATGCAGAGCCAGAGGCTCAGGCCAATGGCCTGAACGGCCTGGAACAGCCAGAGGGAAGTATGCAAATCCATTTGTACGTCCGTGGTGGTTGAGCGCAATAACACAAGAAAACACTTGGATATTAGAGCCGTGCCTTCCAATGCACAACCCACAAGACGCTAACCACCCTGCGCCGAGCAAACATTGTCGGCGGTCATGCTTTGCCCTAATCGGCCAACCGGGCCAGCATTCGCTGGCGCAAGCGCGGGCCGAAAACGTTGACCAACAGCCCGGCCATCACCAGTAACGCACCCCAGCCTTGCAGCGGTGTCAGGCGCTCATCCAGCAGCAGCGCCGAGGAACTCAGGCCCACCACCGGCACCAGCAGCGAGAACGGCGCCACCTTGCCCGCCGGGTAACGCGACAGCAGGTGGCTCCACAGGCTGTAGCCCAGCATGGTGGCTACAAAAGCCAGGTACGCCAGCGACAAAATCGAGCTCCAGCCAATGCCGCGCAGCGAGCGTTCAATCAGCTCGGGACCTTCCAGCCACCAGGACAGTGCCAGGAACGGCAGCGGCGGCACCAGCCCACCCCAAATCACCAGAGCCACCAGGTCGATGTTGCCGAAACGCCGGGTGATGATATTGCCCATGGCCCACATCGACGCGGCGCACAGGGTCAGCAGCAAGGCGAAAAACGGTACGCTGGCGCCGTTCTCGCTGCCGATCAGGGTCAGGCCGCCGGCGGCCACCAGCAAGCCCAGCACGCTGGCCGCGCGCAGCCGCTCGCCGAGAAAGATCGCGGCAAAAAACAGGGTGAAGAACGCCTGGGATTGCAGCACCAGCGACGCCAGGCCCGGCGGCATGCCGTTACCCATGGCCTCGAACAGAAAGGCGAACTGGCCCAGGGAAATGGTCGCGCCATAGGCGATCAGCCAGCGCCAGGGCAATTGCGGGCGCTTGACCAGCAGCACCGCCGGAAACGCCACCAGGGCAAAGCGCAAGGCCCCCAGCAACATCGGCGGCAGGCCATCGAGGCCAACCTTGATGACCACGAAGTTGACGCCCCAGGCGACGATCACCACCAGCGCCAACAGCAAGTCCTTTAATGGCATTGTTCCCTCACCGGCTTTGTAATATTTCGCAACAGCATAACCTTATGCCCGAAATCATCGCACCCACCTATCGCGACGGATGGGTGCATCAAAGCCGACACCTTCACTTGACCGTATTTGTATATACATGCTCATATCTGTTTCAGTCGCCCACTTGCGATCGACTGGCGACCCGACCGCGACAACACAACAATAGGCGGAGATCCCGAGCAATGACCCAGGCCAATGCCTCGCGCAGCAAGCCCCTGATCGAGCGCCGCTCGATCGACTACATCCCGGAAAACGAACGACACGGACGCCTGTACAGCCAGTTCACCCTGTGGCTGGGCGCCAACCTGCAGATCACCGCAATCGTCACCGGGGCCCTGGCCGTGGTGCTCGGCGGCGATGTGTTCTGGTCGCTGATCGGCCTGCTGCTCGGCCAACTGGTCGGCGGCGCGGTCATGGCCCTGCACGCCGCCCAGGGGCCGAAACTCGGCCTGCCGCAGATGATCTCCAGCCGCGTGCAGTTCGGCGTGTATGGCGCGGCCATCCCGATTGCCCTGGTGTGCCTGATGTACCTGGGCTTCACCGCCACCGGCACCGTGCTCTCGGGCCAGGCCATCGGCCAGTTGCTCAGCGTCAGCGACAGTGCCGGCATCCTGATCTTCGCCGGGGTCATCGTCCTCGCCACGGTGTTCGGCTACCGTATGATCCACTGGATCGGCCGGGTCGCCAGCGTGTTGGGGATCATCGCCTTCGTCTACCTGTTCAGCCGCATCATGGTCATCAGCGACATCGGCCAGCTCCTGGAAAACCGCCACTTCACCTGGGCCTCGTTCCTGCTCGCGGTGTCGCTGTCGGCGTCCTGGCAGATCTCCTTCGGCCCGTATGTCGCCGACTACTCGCGCTACCTGCCGAGCAACACCTCATCGTTCAAGACCTTCCTCGCCGCAGGCCTGGGTTCGGTGGTCGGCGCCCAGGCATCGATGGTGCTCGGGGTGTTCGCTGCGGCCATTGCCAACGGCCAGTTCTCCGGCCGTGAAGTGGCCTACATCGTCGGCCTGGGCGGTACCGGCGCGACCGCCGCGCTGCTGTACTTCAGCATCGCCTTCGGCAAGGTGACCATCTCCACCCTCAACTCCTACGGCAGCTTCATGTGCATCGCCACCATCATCAGTGGCTTTCGCGGGCACATCGAAGTGACGCGCCGCCAGCGCCTGTTCTTTGTCCTGGCCATCGTCGGGGCCTCGACCCTGATCGCCCTGCTCGGCCAGCATTCGTTCCTGGCGGCGTTCAAGTCGTTCATCCTGTTCCTGCTGACCTTCTTCGTCCCCTGGAGCGCGGTCAACCTGGTGGACTACTACTTCATCACCAAGGAACGCTACGACGTGCCGGCGCTGGCCGACCCCAACGGCCGCTACGGGCGCTGGAACCTGCCGGGCATCATCGTCTACACCGTCGGCGTGCTGGTGCAGATGCCGTTTATTTCCACCAAGCTCTACACCGGCCCGATGGTTGCCCACCTGGGCGGTGTCGACCTGTCGTGGATCATCGGCCTGGTGGTGCCGAGCGTGCTGTATTACTGCGTGGCACGCGGCAAGGCGGCGCAAGCGCCTAGCCACATGATCCTGCCGGAAGCGGCCAAAAGCTGAGCCGGCCGAAACCGCTGCCCACCGCCCGTCGGCGGGCAGCGACCATTTGGCAGCCCGGGCAATAACAACATATTTGTATGCTGTAACCGATCTGAGCAACAACGCCAAGGCCCTGGCCAAGTTCCTTGCCAGTGCCAACCCCTACCTGCCAGAAGCGACACTCAATACCCTGCTGGCAGCACATGCGCGAGCATATCCTCAGCCTTGCCGATGCCTTGACGGCGGCGCTGGTCAAGCAGTTCCCGGACAAGTTCTGAGCGAGGTCGACTGATGTTCGAAGGCCTTGGCCACACCCAACAGGCGTTGCTCACCGCCCTGCTCTATCGGGCTACGGACATGAGCATCGATGAGATGAAGGAAGTCGGCTACGAATCCCAGGTATTTTTCCGCTCCGGGGGCCCGGCGCAGATCATCGCCCACAACTGCGTGTTCCATCAGCTGGCCGAGGCTCACCCTGAAGTCTGTGAGCTCGACCTGGCGCTGATCGGCAGCCTGGGTGGCGGGGATGTGCAGCACCTGGAATGCATGCTGCGTGGTGGTCAGGTGTGTCGCTTTCAGCTGGCGGGCAAGGCCTCATAGCTTGGCGATCGACACCTCGGTGGATTTGACGAAGGCAATCACTTCGCTGCCGACCCGCAGTTCCAGCTCGTGCACCGAGCGGGTGGTGATCACCGAGGTGACGATGCCTGCGGAGGTCTGCACATCGATTTCCGATACCACCGGGCCTTCGATGATCTCCTTGACCGTGCCTTTGAACTGATTGCGTACGTTGATCGCCTTGATGGTCATGCGCTGCTTCCTCGTCCTGGGGTGCACTGCCGCGCAGTGCTTGAGGTACAGAGTGCGCCCGAGCAGATAAAATTAAAAAGAATAAATAAGTACAAATATAGAACTAAAAGAGATATGTAAATCGACATATCGAAAGTCCTATAAGTTATTTATTTTCAGTTTTTTAGATCCCTTAGCATCAGTGCCACCCTCATAGAGCAAGTGAGCGCAACCTTTGCACAGCACGCCATCGACCCCTCTGCAAATCGCGCGGGAACTGACCAATGAGTTCGCCCGCACCGCGGTCGAGCGCGACCGCCTGGGCGGTACGCCCAAGGCCGAACGCGATGCCATCCGCAGCAGCGGCCTGCTGGCCTTGAGTATCCCCCGCGACTTCGGCGGCCTGGGCGCCAGTTGGTCGCAAACCTTCGAGGTGGTACGTGAGTTCGCCCGGGTCGACAGCTCGCTGGCCCATGTGTTCGGCTTTCATCACCTGATGCTCGCCACCGTGCGCCTGTTCGCCACCCCGGCGCAGTGGCAGCCCTGGTTCGAACTGACCGCGCGCAAAAGCTGGTTCTGGGGCAATGCCCTCAACCCCCTGGACACCCGCACGGTGGTCAAGGACCGCGGTAGTTTTCGTGAATTCTCCGGCAAAAAAAGCTTCTGCTCCGGCGCCAGCGATTCAGAGATGCTCATCGCCTCGGCAATCGACGAGAACGCCGGCGGCAAGCTGTTGATCGCCGCGATTCCCAGTGGCCGCACCGGCATCACCTTGCACAACGACTGGCACAACATGGGCCAGCGCCAGACCGACAGCGGCAGCGCCACCTTCGAACGGGTACGGGTGGAAGAAAGCGACCTGCTGCTCAACCCCGGCCCCTTGAGCACACCGTTCGCCTGCCTGCGGCCGCTGATTGCCCAACTGCATTTCGCCACGATCTTCCTCGGCATCGCCGAAGGCGCCTTCGAGGAGGCCCGGCATTACGCCCTGCGCGAATCGCGGCCGTGGTTCAAGTCAGCGGCCGAACAGAGCAGCGCCGACCCTTATGTACTCAACCATTTCGGTGACTTCTGGGTGCGCCTGCAGGGTGCACGCCTGTTGGTCGAGCAGGCCGCCCAGGCGCTGGACCAGGCCTGGGCCAAGGGCGCGGCGCTGAGTGCCGAACAGCGCGGGCGCCTGGCGGTGACCATCGCCACCGCCAAGGTCGCCGCCAGCCGGGATGGCCTGGAGATCTGCAGCAAGGTCTTCGAGGTTACCGGCGCCCGTGCCACCCAGGCCTCGGTGGGCCTCGACCGGCACTGGCGCAACCTGCGCACGCAAAGCCTGCACGACCCGCTCGACTACAAGCTGCACGAACTCGGTGAATGGGCCCTGCGCGGGCAATTGCCGACTCCGACCTTCTACTCATAGTGTGACCGCCATGCAATTGTTGACCCTACCGCCCTCCCCGGCCCTGGCCACCTCGATCCGCGCCACGGCGCAGGTGTTCGAAGACCCCAAGTCGCGGGCCTTGCTGGCGCACCTGCAACGGGTCGCGCCAAGTGAAGCCAGCGTGCTGATCATCGGCGAGACCGGCACCGGCAAAGAGCTGGTGGCCCGGCACATCCACAACTTGAGCGGGCGGCGCGACAAGCCTTTCGTCGCGGTCAACTGCGGGGCGTTTTCCGAATCGCTGGTCGAGGCCGAGCTGTTCGGCCACGAAAAAGGCGCGTTCACCGGCGCCCTCGGTTCCAAGGCCGGCTGGTTCGAAGAGGCCAATGGCGGCACCTTGTTCCTGGATGAGATCGGCGACTTGCCGATGCCGATCCAGGTCAAGCTGCTGCGCGTGTTGCAGGAACGTGAAGTGGTGCGCCTGGGCTCGCGCAAGAGCATTCCCATCGATGTACGGGTGCTGGCGGCAACCAACGTGCAGTTGGAAAAAGCCATCAACGCCGGGCACTTTCGCGAAGACCTGTACTACCGCCTCGACGTGGTCAGCCTGGAACTGGTGCCACTGCGCGAGCGCCCGGGTGACATCCTGCCGCTGACCCGCCACTTCATCCAGGCCTACAGCCAGCGCCTGGGCTATGGCGACGTCAGCCTTAGCAGCGAGGCCGAAGCCAAGCTGTGCAGTTACGGTTGGCCGGGCAATATCCGCGAACTGGAAAACGTCATCCATCACACCTTGCTGATCTGCCGCGACGGGGTGATCCGCCAGGACGACCTGCGCCTGTCGAACATGCGCATCGAGCGCGCCGACGACAGCCCTGGCCCCGATGATTCGGCTGAAGGGCTGCTGCAGCGGGCGTTCCAGAAGCTGTTCGAGCAGCCCGCGGGTGCCTTGCACGAGAAGGTCGAGGATGCGCTGTTGCGCGCGGCGTATCGGTTCAGTCATTACAACCAGGTGCATACGGCGAACTTGTTGGGTTTGAGCCGCAATGTCACCCGCACGCGCCTGATCAAGATGGGCGAGCTGGCGGTGAACCGCAGGCAGCCTGCGGGGAGTACCCAGGGCGAGCGGGTACTGAACCTGTCCATCTAATGGCCTCATCGCGGGTCCTGCACCAATCCTGTGGGAGCGGGCTCGACCCGCGATCGAGTGCGAAGCGCTCGCAATCCAGACACCACCTGATGTATTGGCTGGACTGGCCCCATCGCTGGCAAGCCAGCTCCCACAGGTACTGCACCTATTTCATGACCACAGCCAATCCTGTGGGAGCCGGGCTTGCCGGCGATCGAGCGCGCAGCGGTCGTAATCCAGACGCCGCATGATGTGCTGGCTGGACTGGCCCCATCGCTGGCAAGCCAGCTCCCACAGGTACTGCACCTATTTCATGACCACAGCCAATCCTGTGGGAGCCGGGCTTGCCGGCGATCGAGCGCGCAGCGGTCGCAGTCCAGGCGAAAAAAGGTCAGCGGTAGATCTCACTTCCCGCATCCGGCGCCAGTTTGCGAAACACCAGCGCCGAGGCCATGCACGCCAGCGCACACACGCCAATCACCAGGGCAATATCCGCCACCGCCACCTACTGCTCGCCCTTCACGCTCATCAGCACGCTCAGCAGCGAGGCCGCCACGCCTACCGACACGCTCATGGCCAACTGCACCGTCGCCGCCGACAAACTGCTGGCCCGGCTGTGCAGCTCGGCAGGGACATCGGCATAGGTCAAGCCGCCCATGGCGCTGAACTGCAAGGAGCGGATCAGGCCGCTGGCGAACAGGATCAAGACCACCAGCCAGTACGGCGTGTCGAGGTTGAAACTGGCGCAGGCGCCCAGGCTCACGCCGGTAAACAACGCATTGACGCTCAAGGTACGGCGAAAGCCAAAGCGGCGCACGATGCGCACCGCCAGCAGCTTGACCACAAAGGCGCCGACGCCACCGGTAAAGGTCAGCAAGCCGGCATGCAAGGGGCTCAGGCCAAAACACAGCTGGAACAACAGCACCATCAAGAACGGCTGCGCCGCCGTGCCCAGGCGAAACAGGTTGCCGCCCCAGAAACTCAAGGCAAAGCTGCGCACGCGCAACGGCGCAAAGTCCAGCAGCGGCTGGGCGCAGTGGCGCGCATGGCGCACATACAGCAGCGCCGCCAACAGCCCGAGCAGCAACAGCAGCAGCACCCAATGCCGCGCCAGCAAGCCATGGCCCAAGGCTTCGAAGCCGAACACCAGTGACGCCAGGGCCACACTGGCCAGCAGCAAGCCACGCAGGTCCAGGCGTTGCCGGCTGTCGCCGGGGTAATCGGGAATATGCCGCAGCACCAGGTAAACCCCGAGCACGCCGATGGGCAGGTTGACCAGAAAGATCCATTGCCACGACAGCAGGGTCACCAGCAAACCGCCCAGGGGCGGCCCGAGCATCGGCCCCACCAGCGGTGGGATGGTCAGGTAGGACATATTGCCCAGCAGTTGCTCGCGCGGCGACCAGCGCAGCAGGATCATCAACCCCACCGGCACCATCATCGCCCCCGCCGCGCCCTGGCACAGGCGTGCCAGGCATAGCTGCAGCAACGAACCGGCCAGGGCGCAGGCCAGCGACGACAGGGTGAACAGAACGATGGCCAGGACGAACAGCCGCCGTGGCCCATAGCGGTCCGCCGCCCAGCCGCTGACCGGCACGGCCAAGGCGGCGGCGAGCAGGTACAGCGACACCACCAGGTTCATGCGCACGCTCGGCGCGCCGAATTCGCTGGCCATCTGCGGCAAGGCGGTCATCACCACGGTGGAGTCGATCAGCTCCATCAGCAGCGCACAGCCGATGATTATCGGTACTCGCCGTGATTGCCAGGTGCTGAGGCTCAGCAAAGGCGCCTGCACGCTGCCCAATTCAGAACAACCCCGAGGTCGGTGGCGGTGTGCCGGTCAGCTGCCAGGCGCCGACCGCCGCGGCCTTCCAGTACCGAGGGTTATGGTTGGCGACCGTGCGCGCGTTGCGCCAGTGGCGGTCGAGGTTGTGGCTGCGGCCGGTGGTCGAGGCGCCGCCGACGTCAAACAGCAATTCGGCGGCCTTGAGCGCCGATTCGGCAGCAATGTACTGGGCCTGGGCAACGTCGATGGCGGCCTGGTCGACCTGTTGCGGGTCAAGGCCGGCGTCCCAGGCGCGGTCGATCGACGCCGCAGCGCGCAGCACCACGGCCTCGGCGGTAAAGGCGCGGGCAGCGATTTCACCAACGCTGAGCTGCACGTACGGGTCATCCATCGAGCGCGTGGCGCTGCTGTGCTTGATCGGCCGCGCGTGCTCACGGGCAAAGCGGCTGGCATCGTCCAGGGCATTGCGGGCGATGCCAGCCTGCACCGTGGCCAGAAACAACTGCAAGAACGGCGTGACGATGGTGCGCTTGCCCTCCTCCACGGTGCGCGTGCGAATCTCGTCGGCGTACACCAGCACATCGTTCAGGCGCGTGGTGCCGCTGGCCGTCAGGCGCTGGCCCATGGCGTCGAAATCGTCGAGCAATTCCAGGCCCTGGCGCTCGCGCGGCAGCACGAACGACACCGGCTGATCGTTTTCATCCAGGGCCACGGCGCTGACCCAGTCGGCGTACAGGGCGCCGGTGCTGTAGTACTTGCTGCCGCTGGCGCGGTAATGCTCACCCTCGCGCACGATGCGCGCGCTGATCGCGCCATTGGCGCCACCCACTTCCCAACCGGCATTGCCCAGCACCGCGCCTTGCAGGTAGCGGGCGAACCAGCGCTGGCGCTCGGCTTCGGCACCGTCGGCGGTCGAAGACAACAAGCCCTCGACAAAGCCGAAGCCCGGACGCAACGCCTGGGCAACGTTGGAGTCCACCGAAGCGATGCGCAGCAGCAGGCCGATCACATCGCTGACACTGCCACCCGGGCCGCCGTACGCCTGCGGAATACGGCAGGTGTAGAGCCCGGCCTGGGCAATCTGGCGGACCGCTTCATAGGGCAGCTGGCGCTCGCGTTCACGTTGCGCGGCGCCGGCGGCAATCAGCGCCAAGAGGTTTTCGGTATTGCCCTTGAGGTCGTCGAGGTTGCGCTGCTCAACACGGGGTACTGCGGATAAACCAGGCATGGACTTTCCTTGTGCGGATCAGGCGATCAGATCGCCAGGCGGAGAAATTCGAAACTGACTCGACGGCCGCTTTCCAGGTGCGGGATGGCATCGAGCAAGGCACGGGTATAGGGGTGTTGCGGACGGTCGAAGACATCGCGCACGGCGCCGCTTTCCACCGCCACGCCGTCTTTCATCACCAGCACCTGGTCGCTGACATGGTTGATCACCCCCAGGTCGTGGGAGATGAACAGGCAGGCCAGGCCCAGGCGCTGCTTGAGGTCGTCGAGCAGCTCGAGAATCTGCGCCTGCACCGACACATCCAACGCCGACACCGGCTCGTCGCACACCAAAATCTGCGGCTGCGCGGCCAGGGCGCGGGCGATGGCGATGCGTTGCCGTTGGCCGCCAGACAGCTCGATCGGGCGGCGCTCCAGCAGGCTGGGGTCGAGGCGCACCAAGGTCAGCAGCTCGACGGCCTGCTGGCGCCACTGCGCGCGCAGGTGCCCGGCCACTTGCAGCGCCTCGAACAGCACGCGCTGCACGGTGTAGCGCGGGTCGAAGGAGCTCAGCGGGTCCTGGAACACCACCTGGATGCTGCGGCGCAACTGGCGTTTCTCCTGGTCATCGAGGCGCAACCAGGGCCGGCCCTTGATCTGGATCTCGCCGCTGTCGGGGGTTTCCAGGCCGAGGATCATCCTGGTGAGGGTGGTCTTGCCCGAGCCCGACTCGCCGACGATGCCCAAGGTGCGGCCCTTGTGCAGTTGCAGCGAAACCTGATCGACCACGGTGCGCCAGGTGCCGTCCGGGCCCTTGAAGGCCTTGCTCACCTGCTGCACCTGCAACAGCGGCGCGCTGCGTTCCACCACCGCAGGTGCGACCGCCGCCAACGCCGGCGCCTGCGGCCGGCGAAAATGCACGGCGGCGCCAGCCTTGAGCAGGTACTGGGTATAGGGGTGCTGCGGGTCTTGCAGCACCGCCTCGACACTGCCCTGCTCGACGATTACGCCGTTGTGCATCACCGCCACCCGGTTGGCCAAGCGCGAGACCACCGCCAGGTCATGGCTGACGATCAGCATCGCGGTACTGTCGCCACGCAGGGATTCGAGCAGGCTCAAGACCTGGGCCTGGACCGTGGCGTCCAGCGCCGTGGTCGGCTCATCGGCAATCAGCAGGCGCGGGTTGCAGGCGATGGCCGAGGCGATCAAGGCACGCTGACGCAAGCCGCCGGAAAGCTGCCAGGGGTATTGGCGGGCGCGCAGCTCAGGCTCCGGCACGCCGACCGCGCGCAGCAGTTCAAGCACGCGCGCCTGGCGCTGTGCGCGGTTCAGGTCGCTGTGCAACTGCAAGGGTTCGGCAATCTCCTTGCCGACCGGACGCAGGGGGTCGAGTGAACCCAGGGCGTCCTGCATGACAAAACCGATCTGCGCACCGCGCACCCGGCGCCAGGCACGCTCGTCTAACTGACGCAGGTCCTGCCCGGCGAAGGCCAGGCGGCTGGCCTGCAGCTGCGCATGGGCACCGGTGAGCCCGGCCAGGGTGCGCGAAGTGACGCTCTTGCCCGAGCCGGACTCGCCCACCAGCGCCAGGCATTCGCCCTGCTGCAGGCTGAAGCTGATGCCCTTGAGCACCGGCACGCCCTGGCCGAAGCGCACCTGCAGGTCGCTGACCTCAATCAGTGGCGCGGGGTGTTGGATAACAGCATTCATAGGCGTTTACCTTCGTTGCGGCGCAGCAGTTCGCGGCCGATGGCGGTGATCGAGACTACGGTGAGGGTGATGGCCAGTGCCGGCCAGGCCACCAGCCACCAGGCGTTGGCCAGGTAGTTGCGGCCGATGGCGAGCATGCCGCCCCACTCCGGCTCTGGCGGTGGCGCGCCAAAGCCGAGAAAACTCAAGGCGGCCCCGGCGACGATGGTGCTGCCGATGCCGATGGTGGCGAGTATCAAGATCGGCTTGATCGCATTGGGCAGCACATGCCGCCAGATCACCTGACGCCGAGGCAGGCCGAGGGTGGTGGCCGCCTCGACATAGCCGGCATTGCGCACCACCAGGGTTTGCGCACGCACCAGGCGCGCATAACGCGGCACGCTGGCGATACCCACGGCGATGATGGTGTTGAGCGCGCCCTGGCCAAAAAAGGTGATGATCACCAGTGCCAGCAGCAGGTCGGGAAAGGCCAGCAGCACATCGACCAGGCGCATCACCACGCCGTCGACCAGCCGGGGCCCGAGCCCGGCCAGCAAGCCCAGCACGGTGCCGAGCAACAACCCCAGGGCCGTGGCGCTCAGGCCCAGCACCAGCGACGGGCGCACGGCATGCACCAGCCGCGCGAGGATGTCGCGGCCGTTCTCATCAGTGCCCAGCCAGTGCAGGCTGCTCGGTGGCTGGAATGCCTGGCGGGCGCTGGCCTCGAGCGGGTCGGCGGACACCAGCCAACCTGGCTGCAGCGCCGCCAGCACCAGCAGCGCGACAAACAGCGCGGCCAGTACCAGCCCCGGGCGCAGGGCCAACTGTCGAGGCCTGACGAAGCGCGCCTGGGCCTGGATCAGGCCGTTGGCCGGCAGCACCGCCGCCGTTGAATTGATCGGCGCCATCGGGCACCTCCTTGGGCTGAACGTTAAAGGGCAGGATTGCGGCTCTGCCGGTGGCCAGGCTCACACCGCTTCGGCGGCGCGCTGGTACTGGCTGGCCGGGTACGGCAGGCCGAGGTGGTCGCGCAGGGTGCTGCCCTGGTATTCGTGGCGGAACACCCCGCGCTTTTGCAGCAGCGGCACCACCTCGTCGACGAACACCTCGACACCCGAGGGGAACATGTCCGGCATGATGTTGAAGCCGTCGGCGGCACCGGCGCGAAACCAGTGTTCGAGGGTGTCGGCGACCTGTTCCGGGGTGCCGACGATCAGCCGGTGGCCGACCAGGATGCGCCGCGACAGCTCACGGAGGGTCAGGTGCTCGCGCCGCGCCAGGTTCAACTGGGCTTCGAGAAAACCGTGGGAGCCGCGCTCGAATTCCGCCACCGGGCCGATCCGCTCCCAGGGCAAGGGCGCATCCAGTTCCAGCTCGTTGACCGCAAGACCCACCCGCGCCGCCACCTGATTGATCAGCCCCTCTTCGCCGTACCAGGCATTGAGTTCGTCGAAGCGCGCCTGGGCCTCGGCCTCGCTGCTGCCAATCACCGTCGACAACCCCGGCATGATTTTCAGGTGCTCGGGGTTGCGCCCCCACTGGCGGGCGCGCTGCTTCATTTCCTGGTAGAAGGCCTGGCCGTCGACCAGGGTGGTCTGGGTGGTGAAGATCGCATCGGCATAGCGCGAGCCGAGGGCCTTGCCACCTTCGGAGGACCCGGCCTGGACCAGCACCGGCCGGCCCTGGGGCGAGCGCGGCAGGTTCAGCGGGCCCTTGACCGAAAAGTGCTCGCCGACAAAGTTGATCGCATGCACCTTGGCCGGGTCGGCAAAGCGCCCACGGCGGGCGTCGCCAATCACCGCGTCATCTTCCCAGCTGTCCCACAACTTGAGGGTGACGTCGATGAACCCATCGGCACGGGCGTAACGGTCAACATGGCGCGGCGCGCCGGCCAGGCCGAAGTTCTGCGCCGCCGCGTCGCCGGCATTGGTGACCACGTTCCAGGCCGCGCGGCCGCCGCTGATATGGTCCAGCGAGCTGAAACGCCGGGCCAGGTTATAGGGGTCGTTGTAAGTGCTCGAGGCGGTGGCGATCACGCCGATGTGGCGGGTGGCCAGGGCCACGGCGGTGAGCAGCACGGTCGGCTCCAGGCGCCCGGCCGGGTGCTCGGCAATATCGCCCAGCAGCGCCGGGCCGTCGGCGAGGAAAATCGCATCGAGCTTACCGCGTTCGGCGATGCGCGCGATGTTGCTGTAGTACTGGTGGTCGAGGTAGGCATTGGCCGGCACCTCGGCCTGGCGCCAGGCGCCGGCGTGGGCGCCGAAACCGAGGATGTTCATGCCGATGCTCATGTGTTGTGCGGGCTGGCTCATGGCAATTCCTTGAGTGGGGGTCAAACCGCGCTGGCTTCGTCGCGGGCGGCGTTGTCCTGTTCGTGCAACTGGCGCCAGGCGGCACTTGGGCTGACGCCATTGAGGTAGTAGTTGCCCAGCGCCCGCTCGCGGTAGATCGCCGGGTTGTGCGAGGCCAGGGTGCGGGCGTTGCGCCAATGCCGGTCGAGGCGCCGGGCCTGGCTGGTGGCCGAGGCGCCGCCGACTTCAAACAGCAAGGTGGTGGCTTCGAGCACCTGCTCCAGCACCACCTGCTGGGCCTGGTAGGTGCGGATATCGGCCTCGACGTAGTGGTCTTCGCCGACCGTGCCGTCGAGCTCGGCTTCGTGCACCGTCTGCAGCACCTGGGCGACATCCAGCACCAGGGCTTGGGCGGCATAGGCCAGGCTCGACAGGCGGCCGATCACCCGCTGCACCAGCGGGTCGTCCTTGGGGCTGGACTGGCCAGGCACGCCAAAGGCGCGGGTGCGGCCCTGGACGAAGTCGACGGCATCCCGCTGCACCGCACGGGCAATACCGGCCAGGGTCGCCAGGTGGTACAGCTGGTAAAAGGCTGACAAGTAGGACTCAGCGCGCAGCTCGCCGGGCTTGAAGCGGCGCAACACCTGCGCCGGCGGCACCGCGACCGCGGCAAAGCGGGTGGTGCCGCTGCCGCTCAGGCGCTGGCCGAAACCGTCCCAGTCATCCTCAAGGCTGACCCCCGGTGCCGTGGTCGAAACCACTACGCTGACAAAATCCTCGTCGAGCATGGCCACCGCCGCCACCCAGTCGGCATAGATGGCGCCGGTGCAGTAGTACTTCTCGCCTTCTAGCAACCAGCCAGCGTGCGGCGCCTGCGGGTCGGCAGCCGTGAGCCGCACCGAATTGCCGGTGGTGTCGGTACGTTCGGCCATGGCCGCGCCCCACAACTGCCCCGCCGCCACCTTGGTCAGCCAGTGGCGTTGCGAAGCGACGTCAGCGCTGGCCAACCGGCCTTCGACAAAACCGAAGTGGGCGCGGAAGATCTGCGGCAGGTTGGAATCGGCCTCGGCGAGCTCGATCAACAGACGAAACAGCACCGGCAGGCTGACCTGCGCGCCGTTCAACGCCTGGGGCACGCGCAGGGCGCCGAAGCCCGCCTCGCGCAGCCAGGCCACCGGCTCATGGGCCAGTGTGCGCTGCTGCTCGCGGTCTACCGCGCCTTCGGCGATGCGGGCAAAAACCGCGGAAAAACGCGCCTGCAGGTGGGCATAGTCCTGGCTTGCGGGGTTCGCGGCCAGGGGTGTTGGCAACTCATGGGCACTCATGGCTGGTCCTTGAAATGCGGGTTCATACGCTTTTGCTGCGCGGGTCGACCCAGTGGTTGATCAGGTCGACGAGAACGTTGACGACCCCATAAATCGCCGCCGCCAGCAGGGTGATCCCCAGCAGCAACGGCATGTCCTTGGTGATGGCGGCATTGAGCATCAGCCGGCCGATGCCCTGGCGGGCGAACAGCATTTCGATGATCACCGCACCGCCCAGCAGGCTGGCAAAGACAAAACCGGACAGCGTCACCAGCGGCACCAGGGCATGGCGCAAGGCGTGCTTGAGGCGCACGCCGGTCTCGGACATGCCGCGCGCCCGGGCCATGGCGATAAAGGGCTGTTCGAGGATGTCCTCGAGTTCCTGGCGCAGTACCTGGGTCAGCACCGCGGCAACCGGCAGGGCCAGGGCCAGGCTCGGCAAGATCAGCGCCTGCCAGCTGTTGGAGCCGGACGGTGGCAGCAGGTGCCAGCCGAACGAGAACAGCAGCAACAGCACGATGCCGATCACGAACGATGGCGCCGACGACAGCACCAGTTCGCTGCCGGACACCAGCGCGCGCACCCAGCGCGGGCGGTTGGCGGTGAGCACCGCGCAGCTCACCGCGAGGAGGATCGACAGCAAGGCTGCGGCCAGCGACAGCTGCAGCGTGGCGCCCAACTGGCTGCCGATCACCTGCAGCACCGGAATGCGCAGGCGGTACGACTCACCGAGGTCGCCCTGGGCCAGGCGCGCCAGGTACTGGCCGTACTGCACCCACAACGGTTGATCGAGGCCGTACTCGGCGCGCACCTGGGCGATCAGCTCGGCGCTGGGCATGGCGTCGGGGCCGCCGAGAATTGCCAGGGCCGGGTCGCCGGCACTGAGGTTGATGGCCAGGAACGTCAGGGTCGCCGCGCCCCAGAGCACGCCGATGCCGGCCAACAGGCGCCAGGCCAATCGCTGCAAAGTAGTCATTTGCCCTCCGGGTCGAGCCACACGCTGGTGAACAACGGGGTGTTGTGCGAGGTGTCGAAAATCAGGCCCTTGACCTGCTTGCGGTAAGCCAGCAGCACATGGCTTTCGAACACCGGCACCGCCGGGATGGTCTGCGCCAGGCGCTGCTGGGCGATGCGGTAGAGGTCGCTCAGCTCGACCGGGTCGGTGGTCTGGCGTGCGGCGCTGAGCACCCGGTCGAGCTCGGCATCGCGAAAACGCCCGGCGTTCTGGCCGATCAGCTTGGCAGTGCTGATCGCCTGGCTGTGGTAGAGGATGTACAGGCCATCGGGGGTGTTGGTGTGCCAGTAGCCGCCGCCGATCAGCTGGAAGTCGCTGGCGTACCGGCGCTGGGTGACCTGGGCCAGGGGCAGCAGGTCGATGTCGATCTGCAGGCCGATCTTCTTCAGGTCGGCCTGGATGGCCACGGCGATGCTGCTGGGGTAGGCGGCGGTTTCGTAGGTCAGCAAATGCGCGGCCAGGCGCTGGCCGTGCTTGACCCGGTAGCCCTGGCCGTCGCGCTCGCTCCAGCCGGCCTGGTCGAGAATGCGGTTGGCCTCGGCCACGTCATAGGCCAGCACGTCCTTGAATGCCGGGTCGTAGTAGCGGGTGTTGGCGGCGAGAAAATCACCCTTGGCCAGGTACTCGCCAAAACCGGTGATCCAGGCCAGGCCGTCGCGGTCGATGGCCTTGGCCACGGCGCGGCGTACCTGGACGTCATCGAAGGGGAAACGCTCGACGTTGAAGGTCAGGCTGCGAAACGGGTTGGCCTTACGGATACGGCTGCGCATCTGCAAGTCCGGGTTGGCGCGAATGGCCCGGGCGTTCTGGGTCGGGGCATCGACGGTAAAGTCTGACTGGCCGGCTTCCAGGGTACTGAAGCGGATCATCGGTTCGGGGACGATGCTCAGTTCCAGGCGGTCGAGGTAGGCCTCGCCCTGGTGCCGGGTCACTGCGGGAGCCCAGTTGTAGCCCTTGCGCTTGACGAAGTTGGCGCCCTGGTCGCGGGTGTAGCTTTCCAGCACGAAGGGCCCGGAGCCGATCGGGTGTTCGGCGATGGTCTTCGGCGCTTCGAGGATCTGCCGTGGCGAGATCATGCTCAGCCAGGATTGCGCCAGCACATCGAGAAACGGCGAATAAGGCTCGCGCAGGTGCGCTTCGAAGGTGTACTCATCGACGATGCGCCCATCCACGTAGGGGGCGATATAGGCGGCAGCCAGCGGCGACTTGGTCGCCGGGTCGCGCATGTGTTCGAGGTTGACCTGCAGGGCGCGGGCGTTGAATTTTTCGCCATCGCTGAAGGTCACGTCATCGCGCAGATGAAAGGTGTAGGTCTTGCCGTCGTCGGAGATCTTCCAGGACTTGGCCAGCCACGGCGAGATATTGCCCTGCTCGTCCTGGTACAGCAGGCAATCAAACAGGATGCGCCCCAGCCACTGCACATTGCCGTGGGAAATCGAATGCACGTCGAGGGTCGTGGTGTCCGAGGCCGTGGACACCCGCAAGGTACCGCCGGGCTTGCCCGGGGCGGCCTCGTAATAGTCTTGCGCGGCATAGCTCAGGGTGCCGTTGTGCAGCGTGCCGTCGATGCCGCCGCTGCCCTGCCCCGGCGCCGGCTCCACCGGCTTGCAGGCGCCCAGGGCCAGCAGCGCGCCGAGCACGGCGGGGCCACCCAGCCTTGCGATTACTCTCATGCGGTTCTCCTGCAGGTGCCGCACGAACGGCACCCGCCCCTGGCTCAGAAGTTGTAGGCAATCCCGGTGTAGGCGCCGAAGCCATCACCCGGATACAGCGAAGCGGTGTCCTGGCCCTTGGCGTCGTAGCTGGGCACCAGGGCGGTGACGTAGTCCTTGTCGGTGAGGTTCTTCAGGTCCAGGTACACCTGCCAGGTCTTGTTCGGCGCGTCGTAGCCCAGGCGTGCGCCCCACAGGGTGTAGGACGGGGCGTAGAAGCTGTTGGCGTAGTCCACCGCCGTGCTCGATGCCGAGCGCACGTTGACCCCGGCGTAAAAGCCATTGGCGTACTGGTAGAACAGCTCGCCCTGGTAGATGTGCTTGGGCAGGCCCGGCAGCTCGTTCTTGGCGAACAGCGGGTCGTTGCGGTAGTGGAAGTCGTTGAGGGTGTAGGCCTGGCGCCAGCTCAGCACATCGCCGTTATCGCGCTGCCAGAGCTTGGTGGTCAGCCCCGCCTCAATGCCCTGGTGGATGGTCGGGCTGGCGTTGGAGGTCGAGACCACGGCAGCCGCGGTGTTGGTGGCCGGGAGGATTTCGACGTTGAGCAGTTCGTCCTTGATCCAGGATTTGTACAGGGTCAGGCTGGCGTCGAAGATCTCCGAGCGCCCGCGAATACCCAGCTCAACGGTGTTGGCGCTTTGTGGCACCAGGGTCTTGGCGAAGTTGGTGGTCACCCCCGAGCCGGAACTGGACCAGGAGCTGGGCGGGTCGATGGAGCGGCTGACGTTGCCGAACACCTGCACGTCCGGGGTCAGGTAATAACGCAGACCGACCCGTGGCGCCAGTTTCCACTCGTCATAACGGTAGTGGCTGGGGATGCCGCTGGTGTTGGGCCGGTCGCTGAAGTTGACATCGACGTTGCGCTTGACCTCGATGGCCGAGAGGCCCGTGGACAGGTACAGGTTGTCGGTCAGGCCGAGGTCGTTGCCCAGCGACAACACATGGTCGAACGAGCCGTCGTACTCGACCTGCTTCTGCAACCTGCCCAGGTCCTTGTCACCGCTGTAGGTGCGCACCCCGGAGCGGATGTGCTGGGTGCTGCTCCAGCCGACGCTGGTGGTGCTCGGCAGGCCGAACAGCTGGTCGCTGCGGGTGTACTTGAGCGAGTAGTTGATGTCGCGCCAGTCCCAGTAGTTGGGGTTGACCGTGCTCTTCTTGCTGAGGATCTGCGGGTAGTTGTGATAGACCAGCCCAGCCACCAGGGTCGAGTCGTCGTCGAAGGTGTAGGTGGTTTTGCTGCCGACCCAGGTCGAGCCTTCCTTGGTCGAGTCGCCACGAGTGGCGCGGGTGCTGGGGTTGGTCTGCGAGGAATTCTTTTTCAGCTGCGCCAGGGTCAGGGCCCCGGCGTTCTCGTGGTACTCCTCGCGGTAGCGGATGTACAGGCGGGTTTCCAGCTTGGGGTTGAAGCGGTAGCCGAAGTTGGTCACCACGCCCTTGGCCTTGGTGAAGGTGAAGTCCTGGTAACCGTCGCGCTTGGAATTGTCGACGCTGATGAAGTAGTCGGCGTTGCCGGCCACGCCACCGGTGCTGAGGGTCTGCTTCTGCCAGCCGAAACTGCCGCCTTCGACCTTGATGCGGTTGCCTGGCGCAGTGAGGCCAGAGTGGGTGACGAAGTTGATCGCCCCGCCCAGCGACAAGGCGCCGTACTCGAAAGCGTTGGCGCCGCGCAGCACTTCGGTGTAGCTCAAGCCCTGGGTGTCGAGCAACTCATAAGGCGTGCCGCCGGCGCCGGTCAGGGCCAGGCCGTCGAAGAGGAACTTGGTGCCTTCGCGGAAATAGCCCGGCGAGGTGTTGGCACCCGAACCACGGATGGAAATCTTGATCGCATCGTTGCCACCGGCGGCCTGGGCATACACCCCCGGTTGATAGGCCAGGGTGTCTTCCAGGGTGGCCGAACGGCCCTTCTCCACCTCGGCCTGCTGAACCAGCCCGGTACCGCCGGGGATCTCGTCCAGTTGCGCCTGCGCCGCTTGCACCGGGGTGGCTTTGGCCGCCTGGACGGTGACCGTCTCCAGGCGTTTTTCAGTCTGTGTGGCGTCTTCGGCCTGGGCCAGCGGCGCCAGGCTCAACAGTGCGGCGCCGACGCTGGCCAGTGTCCAGTCCTTGCCTACTACTTTGGTCGAAGAATTGAATAAAACGGATGTTGCCCGAGGCACGAAATTCAAGGTATTGCTCCCCACCTGATTAAAAAATAGGCGAGTTTCTATTGGTATAGTCAATCTCGAAGGGAGCTGTTGCAGTGACCGTGCCAACCGGTAAAACCCTTGTAATCCCTGCGCTTGAGCGGCTCCTGCGGTTTAAACAATTGTTCGAATTTCGGGTATCTGTGCAACTGCTGTTGCCTGGCGAACAGTTGATCATGCTCCAAGCCTTGATAGATCCCGTCGATAGACCTATCAACAAGGTCGATTAGTCCCACATTCCGTACGGGAATACACTAGCGCGCATACGTCCGCTCAAAACCCTGCAACAGACAGGGACTTGCGACACACCGTGCTTTTTACCCCAGCCAACCGCGCTTGCGACGCCTTGTTGCCGGGCATGCCTATGCCCGCAGCTTTGTGCAGCCGATAAGAATGAGGAGATACCCATGGGACTTGGCAGACGACAGTTTTTCAAGCTCTGTACCGCCGGCGTCGCCACCGCCACCTGTGCGAGCCTGGGCTTTGCCCCGGGCGTGGCCCAGGCGACCCAGTCGCGCCAGTACAAGCTGCTGCGCGCCAAGGAAACCCGCAACAACTGCACCTATTGCTCGGTCGGTTGCGGGATTCTCATGTACAGCCTTGGCGACGGTGCCAAGAACGCCAAGGCGCGCATCTTCCATATCGAAGGCGACCCTGATCATCCGGTCAGCCGTGGCTCGCTGTGCCCCAAGGGCGCCGGCCTGGTCGACTACGTGCACAGCGAACAGCGCCTGCTCTACCCCGAATACCGCGCGCCGGGCTCGGACAAATGGCAGCGCATCAGCTGGGATCACGCCATCGAGCGCATCGCCCGGCTGATGAAGGACGACCGCGACGCCAACTTCATCGAGAAGAACGCCAAGGGCACCACGGTCAACCGCTGGCTCAGCACCGGCATGCTCTGCTCGTCGGCGGCCAGCAGCGAAACCGGCTCGCTGGACCAGCGCTTCACCCGCGCCCTGGGCATCCTCGGCACCGACAGCCAGGCCCGGGTCTGCCACGCGCCGACCGTTTCGGCCCTGGCGCCGACCTTTGGCCGTGGCGCCATGACCAACAACTGGGTCGACATCAAGAACGCCAACGTCGTGCTGATCATGGGCGGCAACCCGGCCGAGGCGCACCCGGTGGGCTTCAAGTGGGTGATCGAGGCGAAGATCCGCAACGGCGCCAAGGTCATCGTCGTCGACCCGCGCTTCAACCGCAGCGCCGCGGTGGCCGACATCTACTCGCCGATCCGCGCAGGCTCCGACGTGACCTTCCTGATGGGCGTGGTCAACTACCTGATCAGCCACGACAAGATCCAGCACGAGTACGTGCGCCACTACACCAACGCCAGCCTGATCGTGCGCGCGGACTACCACTTCGACGACGGCCTGTTCAGTGGCTATGACACGAAAAAACGCAGCTACGACCGCAGTTCCTGGACCTACGAGCTCGACGAAAAAGGCTACGCCAAGCGCGACCTGACCCTGCAGCACCCACGCTGCGTGTGGAACCTGCTCAAGGCCCACGTCAGCCGCTACACCCCGGAGATGGTCACCAACGTCTGCGGTACGCCCAAGGACGACTTCCTCAATATCTGCGCGATCCTTGGCGAAACCTCTGCCCCGGACAAGACCGCGACCTTCCTCTACGCCCTGGGCTGGACCCACCACACCAACGGCGCGCAGATGATCCGTGGCTCGGGCATGATCCAGCTGCTGCTGGGCAACATCGGCATGGCCGGTGGCGGGGTCAACGCCCTGCGCGGCCACTCCAACATCCAGGGCTACACCGACCTGGGCCTGCTGTCGCTGCGCCTGCCCGGCTACATGAACCTGCCGTCCGACGAGCAGACTACGCTTGCCACCTACCTCAAGCAGACGACGCCGACAGCGCTGCTGGAGGACCAGGTCAACTACTACAAACACACGCCGAAATTCTTCATCAGCCTGATGAAAAGCCTCTGGGGCGACAAGGCCACCAAGGACAACGACTGGGGCTACGACTGGCTGCCCAAGTGGGACGACAGCTACGACGTGCTCAACTTCAGCAACCGCATGTACGAGGGCAAGGTCAACGGCTACATCGCCCAGGGCTTCAACCCGGTGGCGGCGTTCCCCGACAAGAACAAGGCCCAGGCGGCGCTGGCCAAGCTCAAGTTCCTGGTGATCATCGACCCGCTGGCCACCGAGACCTCGAGCTTCTGGCAGAACCACGGCGAGCAGCATGACGTCGATAGCGCCGCGATCCAGACCGAAGTGTTCCGCTTGCCCTCCTCGTGCTTCGCCGAGGAAGACGGCTCGATCGTCAACTCCGGACGCTGGCTGCAATGGCACTGGGCGGGCGCTGCGCCACCCGGGGAGGCCTGGCACGACGGCAAGATCCTCGGCCACCTGTTCCTGAAGATCCGCGAGCTGTACGAAAAGGAAGGCGGCGCCAACCCGGCACCGATCCTCAACATGGCCTGGGACTACGCCGACCCGCTGGACCCCAAGCCCGAAGAAGTGGCCAAGGAATCCAACGGCCGCGCCCTCGCCGATCTGCACGACGAGCAAGGCAACCTGATCCTGCGCAAGGGCCAGTTGCTCAGCGACTTCTCGCAACTGCGCGACGACGGCAGCACCCAGTGCTTCAACTGGATCTTCGCCGGCTCCTGGACCGAACAAGGCAACCAGATGGCCCGTCGCGACAACGCCGACAGCGGCCTGGGTTGCACCCCGGGCTGGGCCTGGGCCTGGCCGCAGAACCGGCGCATTCTTTACAACCGCGCCTCGGCCGACCCGCAGGGCAAGCCGTGGGACCCGAAACGCAAGCTGATCGGCTGGGACGGCGTGCGCTGGAGCGGTGTCGACGTGCCCGACTTTGCCGTCACCGCCGCCCCTGGGGGCAAGGTCAACCCGTTCATCATGCTGCCTGAAGGCCTGGGCCGGCTGTTCTCAGTCGGCGCCATGAACGACGGGCCGTTCCCCGAGCACTACGAACCGACCGAAAGCCCGCTGGCGAGCAACCCGCTGCACCCGAACGTGACCTACAGCCCGACCGCGCGGCTGTATGAAAGCGATCGCCAGCGCATGGGCAAGCGCGAAGAGTTTCCCTACGTGGCGACCACCTACTCGATCACCGAGTTGTTCCGCCACTGGACCAAGCACGCGCGGCTGAACGCCATCGTCCAGCCCGAGCAGTTCATCGAGATCGGCGAGAAGCTGGCCGCCGACAAAGGCATCGTCCAGGGTGACCTGGTCAAGGTCAGCACCAAGCGTGGCTACATCAAGGCCAAGGCCGTGGTGACCAAGCGCATCCGCCGCCTGGCGGTCGACGGCCAGGATGTCGACACCATCGGCATCCCCTGCCACTGGGGTTACGAGGGCAGCACGCGCAAGGGCTTTCTGGCCAACACCCTGACCCCGGGCATCGGCGAGTCGAACACCCATACGCCGGAGTACAAGGCGTTTCTCGTGAACATTGAAAAGGTCTGAGGGCGAATACCATGTCCATGCAATCCCAAGACATCGTCCGCCGCTCGGCCACCAATGTGCTGACCCCGGCGCCGCACACCCGCGATCACCAGGCCGAAGTGGCCAAGCTGATCGACGTGAGCATCTGCATCGGCTGCAAGGCTTGCCAAGTGGCGTGCAACGAATGGAACGACCTGCGTGATGAGGTCGGCCACAACGTTGGCGTATACGACAACCCGGCCGACCTGTCCGCCGAAACCTGGACGCTGATGCGCTTCGATGAAGTCGAAGACGAAAGCGGCAAGCTCGAGTGGCTGATCCGCAAGGACGGCTGCATGCACTGCGCCGACCCCGGCTGCCTGAAAGCCTGCCCGCAACCGGGGGCGATCATCCAGTACGCCAACGGCATCGTGGATTTCCAGTCCGAGCACTGCATCGGCTGCGGCTACTGCATCGCCGGCTGCCCGTTCGATGTGCCGCGCATCAGCCAGAAAGACAACAAGGCCTACAAGTGCACGCTGTGTGTCGACCGCGTCTCGGTCGGCCAGGAGCCTGCCTGCGTCAAGACCTGCCCGACCGGCGCGATCAACTTCGGCAGCAAACAGGACATGCTGCACCAGGCCAGCGAGCGGGTCACCGAGCTGCAGGGCCGCGGCTTTGCCGGTGCCGGCATCTATGACCCGCAGGGCGTCGGCGGCACCCACGTGGTGTACGTGCTGCAGCATGCCGACAAACCGCAGCTGTACCACAAGCTGCCCACCGACCCGCGCATCAGCAATGCCATCCAGGGCTGGAAAGGCTGGATGAAACCGGTGGCCGCGGCGGCGTTCTTCGCCACCCTGGCCGGCACCCTGTTCCACTACATCGGCGTCGGCCCCAATGAAGTCGACGAACAGGACCAGAAGATCGAAGAGGATACCCACGCATGAACAAGGACAAACTGATCCTGCGCACGCGCTTCATCGAGCGTGCCAGCCACTGGTTCATGGTGATCTGCTTCTTCGCCGTGGCGCTGTCGGGGCTGTCGTGGTTCTTCCCGTCACTCAACGGCCTCAATGCGGTATTCGGCACCCCGCAGCTGGCGCGCATCCTTCACCCGTTTTTCGGCGTGCTGGTGTTCTTGCTGCTGATGTTCCTGTTCGTGCGCTTCGTGCGCTACAACCTGCCGGAGCGCGAAGACCTGCAGTGGTTCAAGAACCTCAAGCAGGTACTGGCCGGCAAGCATGAGCCGGTGCTGAACATCGGCAAGTACAACGCCGGGCAGAAGATCCTGTTCTGGGGAATCATGGGCCTGATCAGCCTGTTGCTGCTCAGCGGCGTGGTGATCTGGCGGCCGTACTTCGCCCCGCTGTTCAGCATCCCGACCATCCGCATCGGCCTGCTGGTGCATGCGCTGGCCGGCATCAGCCTGATTCTGCTGATCATCGGTCACGCTTATCTTGCATTCTGGGTCAAGGGCTCGATCCGTGGCATGGTCACCGGCTACGTCAGCCGCAGCTGGGCCAAGACCCACCATGACCGCTGGTACCGTCAACTGAGCGGCAAGCAGAGCAAGGCCGGGAGCGAGAAATGAACAGCATCCAGATGACCCCGGTGCAGACGCCCAGCGGTGGCGTCAACGAGATCGTCGCGGTGCTGCTGCCGTCGCTCAAGGACCGCTACCGCCAACGCGCGGTGCGCCTGCGGCAGTTGGCCGACGGCCATGCCATGGGCGATTACCTGGGCTTTTGTGCCGGCATCGCCGAGGCTCAGCAACAGCTGCTTGAAACGCTGCCGTTGCCTGAAGCGCTGGCATCCGGGCTGGCTGCACGCCTGGCCAACGGCCGGGCGCCGCTGGCGAGCCGCGAGTACCCACGCGACGCTTACTGGCAGCAGTTGCTCAGTGCTTTGATCGATGCGCTCTACAGCGATGCCAACCCGACGGTTCGCGGTACCCTGGAGCTCTTGCGCGGCTACTCGGCAGCGCAACTGGAAGACCTCGCCAGCGCCTTGCTCGCCGGTGACTACGACCAGGTCGACAGCGGCCAGGCGCTGTTCCTCTGGAGCGCACTGTCGTTGTACTTCACCCAGCTGGCCAACGCCCTGCCGGCCTCGGCCAAGTCCTCCCTGGGCGAGCAGCGCCAGCATTGCCCGGTATGCGCCAGCGCGCCGGTGGCCAGCGTGATCATGACTGGCGCCCAGGCCGGGCTGCGTTACCTGCATTGCAGCCTGTGCGAAAGCCGCTGGCACATGGTTCGGGTAAAATGCAGCAACTGCGAAGCCACCGGCGCCCTGGACTATTGGTCGCTGGAACGGCAGGATGCGCCGATCAAGGCCGAGAGCTGCAACGACTGTCACAGCTACCTGAAAGTGTTGTACCCGGAAAAGGACCGCGACCAGGAAGTGCTGGCCGATGACCTGGCCTCCCTGGCGCTGGACGCCGAAGTGGAGCGTGAGGGGTATGGGCGCAGTGGTGTCAGCCCGTTCTTGTTTCCCGGCTGACAGCATCGCTGGCAAGCCAGCTCCCACAGAGTGCATACACCGGCCCCTGTGGGAGCTGGCTTGCCAGCGATGGGCTGCACAGCAGCCCTCTCACAAGCACGACCCCACCAAGAGACTCCCCATGGGCATCAAGAAATCCTCCGCCGAACTCAAGCGCGACCTTAAAACCGTCGCCAGCAACCTGGAACGCACCGCCGGTGAAATCAGCAAACTGGCCGAGCGCATCGACGGCGTTGACGTAGTTGCCGTGCTGCACCTGATGAACCGCCTGTACAAAGACTCCGACAAGCTCAAGGCCTACGCCGACGAGATCAAGGGCGGACGCATCGTGCGCGGCAAAGCCGAGTAATCAACCCATGCGCCCGGCGACCAGCAGCACACCGATCTGCTCGGCCAGGTGCAACAGCTCGGCGTAAGCCCCGCTGTCCTGCAGCACGCTGCGCGATTGGCCCTGGGGCTTGAGCATTTTGCCCGCCAGCCGATCGCCAAACAGCATCATCGCCCGCGCACTGTCATCCTGCCGTGAGGTCCAGCACAGGCCCTGCACCTCAGGGCTCTGCCGGTGAATCGCCTCGGCCCACAAGCGGGTCTGCGGGTACTGGTCCTTCTCGGTATCGATCAACTGGTTGCGCGGCACCCCGAGCTTGCGCAGGGCCTTGCTGCCCAGGTCCACCAGCAGCAGGTCCTGCGCGCTGCGCAGCACCGAATGCAGCTGCCCCTGCAACTTGCCCTTGTCAAAGGTCTTGAGCCCGGCGGCAAAGGGCACGTCGTGGAACACCGTTTCCATTGCCGCACAGTCGAAGCTGGTGCCACCGTACAAGGTCGGGATCGGCTGGCCACGGGCGTCCCGGATCGGGCTGAAACGGGCATTGCCCTTGAGCCCGGGGTTGAACTGGCCGGGGCCGTAACTCTCCAGGTGCAGCCGATGGATCGGCGTACCCTGGGCCCAGGTCAGGGTCGACAGTTGCAATACACCGGCAGGTGCCGGTGTATCACCCATGGGCGACGCCCTGCAGCTCGTCGTCGGCGGCGGCCAGCACCTGCTCCGGGGCACGGCTGATGACATCGAGCGGGCGCTTGCCACCGAGAAAGCTGTTGGCCGACATGAACCAATACGCCAGGCCCCAGCTGTCCTTGGCCTGGGCAAAACGTGCAAGCACCGGGGCCATGGCCTTGAGCGGCCGGTAAGCGGCGTCCAGGCCATAGGCCGGGAAATAATCCACGCCATGGTGGCGCAGGGCGAAGATCGCCCCTTCGCGCTTCCACTTGTTCGGCTGGGCGCTGGGGTTGCTCAGGCTGAAGCCGGCCAGCCCGGCGATCTGCGCGGCGGTCAGCCAATCGCCGCTCTCCAGCACTGCGGTGCGCGCCTGGGCCAGCATCGCCGCCTCTTTGAGCGCATTGGGCGTTGGCGGCGCCTTGGGTACCAGGGCTTCGACGATGGATTCGAGGGTGTGCTGCTGTTGCCGGCCCATCAGGCTTTTGACCAATTCGGCAACGCTGGCGAAGGTGGCGGCAATGGCATCGGCCTCCCCCGGGCTGGCATCGGCCAGGGCCACGGCCACCACCTGCTCGGCTTGCTGGTGGCTCAGGCGCTTGCGCAGGGCTTTGGGGGACCCGGCCAGGGCGCTAACCGCCGGACGCTGATCCGTAGCACGGCTCATGGAACCTCCTGATGATGAGATCGAATACCTTTAATCAAGGATAATCCAGATAACCCAGGTTCACCAGCCAGGCGCCGACGACCGGCGAGCAAATCCTGCCAGCGGCTTTACACTTGAACTAAGCAGTGGACGCCTGTAAACAGGTCTTCAACCAACCCTGACAAGATGGAGCCTGTCGCAATGCCGAGCCTGGATTTTCTCATTACTTCATTGATCGTCGTGCTGATTCCCGGCAGCGGCGTGATCCTGACCCTCTCCACCGCCCTGGTGGCCGGCAAGCGCGCCAGCCTCTATACAGCGCTGGGCTGCACGGCGGGGATTATCCCGCACCTGCTGGCCTCGATCCTTGGCCTGTCGGCCATCCTGCACACCAGCGCCCTGGCCTTCCAGGGCCTGAAGTTCGCGGGTGTCGCCTACCTGTTGTACCTGGCCTACGCCACCTGGCGCGACCGCTCGGCCTTTGCAGTCGACCGTAACACCGCAGTCGGCAGCGCTGGCAGCCTGATCCTGCGGGCCTGCCTGTTGAACATCCTCAACCCGAAACTGACGATTTTCTTCCTCGCCTTCCTGCCACAGTTCATCCGTGCCGAGGGGGGCTCGGTGACCGGGCAGATGCTCAGCCTGAGCGCGGTGTTCATGCTCATGACCTTCGTGGTGTTTGTGTTGTACGGTCTGCTGGCCAACCTGTTTCGCCGCGCGGTGATTGAATCGCCGCGGGTGCAGAACTGGCTGCGCCGCAGTTTTGCTGCCTCTTTTGCCGGCCTGGGCCTGAACCTGGCGTTCACTCAGCGCTGAGGAGCGCCTGCGATGAACCGCTGTGACGTACTGATTATCGGCGCCGGCCCCACCGGGTTGGTGCTGGCGCTGTGGCTGAGCAAGCTGGGCATCAAGGTACGGATCATCGACAAGACCGCCGCCCCCGGCACCACCTCCCGGGCCTTGGCGGTACAGGCCCGGACCCTGGAGCTGTATCGCCAGCTGGACCTGACCGAGGCGATCATCGAGCAGGGTCACCAGGTGCCGGCGGCCAACCTGTGGGTCAAGGGCGAAGCCGCCGCACGCTTGCCGTTCAGTGCCATTGGCGCCGACCTTACGCCCTACCCGTTCCTGCACATCTACCCGCAGGACCAGCATGAACGGCTGCTGATCGAACGCTTGCAGCGCTTTGCGGTGGAAGTCGAACGGCAAACCGAACTGCTCGGTTTCAGCCAGGACAGCGACGGCGTCACTGCCCGGCTACGCAATGCCGAGGGTGAGGAGCACGTTTGCCACGCCGACTACCTGGCCGGTTGCGACGGTGCCCGCTCGACGGTGCGCAAGGTGCTGGGCATCGGCTTTCCCGGCGGCACCTACCAGCAAGTATTTTATGTTGCCGATGTCGACGGCGCGGGGCCGGCCTTCAATGGCGAGCTGCATGTGGACCTGGACGAGGCAGATTTTCTCGCCGTGTTCCCACTGGCTGGCAATGGCCGCGCGCGGTTGATCGGCACGGTGCGCGACGAGCGCGCCGAACACCCACGGGACCTGCGCTTCGAAGACGTCAGCAAGCGGGCCATGGAGCACCTGAAGGTCGAGATTCATCAGGTCAACTGGTTCTCCACCTACCGCGTGCACCACCGGGTGGCCGAGCAGTTTGGCCGCGAGCGCGCCTTCCTGCTCGGTGACGCGGCCCACGTGCACAGCCCGGCCGGTGGCCAGGGCATGAACACCGGTATCGGCGATGCCATCAACCTGGCCTGGAAGCTGGCAGCCGTGTTGCAAGGCACCGCCAACGACGCCCTGCTCGGCACCTATGAAATCGAGCGCAGCGCCTTCGCCCGGCGGCTGGTGTCGACCACCGACCAGGTGTTCAACTTCATCACCGCCGACGGCCGCCTGGCCGCCCTGCTGCGTACGCGCCTGGCGCCGTTGCTGCTGCCGCGGGTAGCGGCGTTCAAGGCGGCGCGGGCATTTTTGTTCCGTACGGTGTCGCAGATCACCCTGAACTATCGCGACATGCCCTTGAGCGTCGGCAGCGCCGGTCAGGTGCATGGCGGCGAACGCATGCCCTGGGTCAGCGACGGCAGGCACGACAACTTTGCCGGGCTGGCGCGGATGTGCTGGCAGGTACAGGTGTATGGCGCCGCCAACGGCAGCCTGGTGGCCTGGTGCAGCGAGCGCGGCATGCCGCTGGAGGTGTTCGAGTGGCGCGAGGCTCATGAAGCGGCCGGGTTGCAGCAAGAAGGCGTGTACCTGATACGCCCGGACAGCTATGTGGCACTGGCCCAGGTCGGTGCCGGGCCAGAGGTGCTGGAAGATTACTTCGCCGCGCGCGGGTTGCGCGGATACTAGTGGTGATGTGCGAGAATGCGCGCTTGTCTCGCGTCTCTACCTGCTAAGGAATGGCACCATTAGAATCTTCACGTTTTTGCTCCTGGCCTCGACCCTGACCCTGGCCAGTTGCGGCACCTTTCTCGCCCGTGGCATCAGTGGCTACAACAACCACGATTACTACAAAGGCACCCAGACCAACGTCGAGCTACTGACCTCGCACAATCAGACCGGCTACGACGCCTACGCCACTGTGCTCTGCTGGGTAACCGTCGTCTGCCCGGTGGTTGCCATTGTCACCTTGCCGGTGGACATGGCGGTCGACACCGTCCTGCTGCCCCATGATGCGATGAACTGACATGCCGCAACTCGACTACCGCCACGTGGCGTTTCTGAACATCTACATCAATGATCTCAGCATCTATATCGGCGCGCCCCTGATGGCGCTGACGGTGTTCGACTGGATGCCGAAGAGCATTACCGCGACCTGCATTCTGGTGATTCTCGGCCTGTGCTTGCTGAGCTTCCCGCTGGCGATGCTGGTGCGCTGCCCGCTGTGCAACGCGGCGATGCTGCACCTGTACAAGGACGAGGCCGGGACCGCGCTGTCACGCCGGGTCGGCTTTAGCGAAGTGCACAAGCTGAAGAAGGTGCGTTGCCTGAAGTGCGATGGGCTGCTGAAGATTCGCGATTGAGGGAAACCATTTGGCGACCGCTGCGCGCTCGATCGCTGGCAAGCCAGCTCCCACAGGTTTCGCGCAGTCCGTGTGGGAGCTAGCAGCCCCCTCGTCACGCCACCTCAGCCCGGGCAAAACGGTAAGTCGTCACCACGCACAACAGCAACCCTGCCAGGGCCAGCGCGCCCCCGACAAAACCGATGTTGCCCAGGCCCATGTGCACGCTGACCAGGCTGCCGATCAAGGCCCCGGCGCCAATGCCGATGTTGTAGATGCCGGAGAACATGGCCATGGCCACGTCGGTGGCGTCCGAGGCCAGGCTCAGCACCCTGGACTGCAACGCCAGGCTGAAGCACATGATCGCAACACCCCAGAACACGCTCAAGGTGCCCAGCAGGCTGAAATCGCCAGACAACGGCAACAACAGCAGCAGACAGGTCGCCAGCATGGCGATCGCACCGAGCAGAAAGCCCTGCGGGAAGCGCTCGCTGTAGTGGCTGAACAGCACCGACCCAAACACCCCGGCGCCGCCGAACAGCAACAGCAGCACGGTGGTCAGCTCTGCGCCGATCTGCGCCACATTCAACGCGAACGGCTCGATGTAGCTGTAAGCGGTGAACTGCGCGGCAATCACCAGCGCCACCAGCACATACACGGTGACCAGCGCCGGGCGCTTGAACAGCACCGGCACGCTGCGCAGCGAGCCGGAGTTCTGGCTGGGCAGCAACGGCAAGGATTTGACCAGGCACAGCAAGGTCGCCAGCGCCACCCCGGCAATCGCCAGGAAGGTGGTGCGCCAGCCCAGCGCCTCGCCGACCACCCGCCCCAGTGGAATCCCCATGACCATCGCCAGGGTGGTGCCAGTGGCCAGCAAGCCCAGGGCCTTGGCCTGTTGCCCCGGCGGCGCCACGCGCACTGCCAGCGAAGCGGTAATGGCCCAGAACACCGCATGGGCCAGGGCGATGCCGATACGGCTGACCAGCAGCATGGCAAAGCTCTGCGCCACCCCCGAGAGCAAGTGGCTGAGGATGAACAGGGCAAAGACGATGATCAGCAACGTGCGCCGCTCGATGTTGCGCGTCAGCAGCATCATTGGCAGCGAGGCCAGGGCCACCACCCAGGCGTAGATGGTCAGCATCAGCCCGACCTGGGCGGTGGACATCTCGAAGCTGCGGCCGATGTCGCTGAGCAGCGCCACCGGGACGAATTCGGTGGTGTTGAAAATGAAGGCCGCCAGGGCCAGGGCGATGACACTCAGCCAACTGCCGGTTCGCGCATCCACGGATGTATTCATGAGTAAAGCCTTGCTCCGAGTCGTTTGCGGTTGCCGGGGACGAAAACGCGCCCAGCGCCAGACACTCATGCCGGTCGGGCCTGAGTGAAGCGTGTGCGCTGAGGAAAGGTTTATAAGTATGCGGGGTATCGCTTGCTGGCAAGGATAGTACGTCAGCACCGAGGCTGTCACAACCGCGCAGGCCTGGAGTACCATGGCCCGATTCGTTCATGGAAGACTCCGTATGACTTCAACGCCCGCCGCGCTGGCCAACATCCTCGACAACGCCAGCCTGATCGCCGCTATCGACCAGGGGCTTGCGCCGCAGTACCTGTACTTCTGGGGCCACCGGCAAAAAGTCGAGGGCAAGCCGGACAAAAGCTGCTTCAGCCAGTGGTTCGAGGCCGGGTTCAAGGAACAGCACCTGCACTACCCCAGCGCCGAGCACTACATGATGGCCGGCAAGGCGCGGCTGTTCGACGACCAGGCCACCCTGGAGAAAATCCTCGCCGCGCGCACGCCCGCTGAGGCCAAGAAGCTCGGCCGTGAAGTTGCCGGGTACGACGAGGCAGCCTGGGTTGCCGAGCGTTCGGCGATCGTCGAGCAGGCCAACCTGCTCAAGTTCGAACAGCACCCGGGGCTGCGCACGTTTCTGCTGTCCACCGACGGCCAGGTGCTGGTCGAGGCAAGCCCCGTGGACCGCATCTGGGGCATCGGCCTGGACGCCAAGGCGCCGCAAGCGCCTGACCCACGCCAGTGGCAAGGCCTGAACCTGCTCGGCTATGCGTTGATGCGCGTGCGCGAGCGCCTGGCCGGCTGAGGTCCCAGCGCAGGATTTTTCTGCGCTGCTACACTTTATTCGCGCAGATGGAGGATTCCCTCATGTCCGATAAAGAGATCACCACCGCCCTTAACCTGATCAACCAGCGCCAGGCCCGGCTCGCTTCGGCGTGCAAGGAGATTGCCGACTGGATCGACCGCCAGGGTGATGTGCCTGTGGCCGGCAAGATCCGCGACACCCTCAAGGCCGTCGAAGCCGACGATCAGCTGGTCAGAAAAACCCTCACCTCGCTGAGCGTTGAACGCCCACTGCCCCGTTTCCGCTAGCCCGCAGAGGCTAGTGGCGGGCAGCAGGCGCGTCATCCTTTCAAGACCCAGGGTCGCCGGTGCCCGGCGCGGCTCCTATCTTTGATTTCCCGCAGGTTCGGGCAGATACCGGTGATTAGCCGTCAATGAATATCCTTTACGACGAACGCGTCGATGGCGCCCTGCCCGCAGTCGACAAACCGGCGCTGCTGCAGGCCTTGCAGGCACAACTGCCCGACCTCGATATCCTCCACGCCGAGGAAGACCTCAAGCCCTACGAATGCGATGGCCTCTCGGCCTACCGCTGCACGCCGATGCTGGTGGTATTGCCGCATACCCTCGCGCAGGTCCAGGGCGTCCTCAAACTGTGTTTCGAGCGCAAGGTGCCGGTGGTCGCGCGCGGTGCCGGCACCGGCCTGTCGGGCGGTGCCTTGCCGCTGGCAAAAGGCGTGCTGCTGGTGATGGCGCGCTTCAACAAGATCCTCGCCATCGACCCGGCCGCCCGTACCGCGCGGGTGCAGCCCGGGGTGCGCAACCTGGCGATTTCCCAGGCCGCCGCGCCCTTTGGCCTGTACTACGCGCCCGACCCGTCGTCACAGATCGCCTGCTCGATCGGCGGCAACGTCGCCGAGAATGCCGGTGGCGTGCATTGCCTGAAGTACGGCCTGACCGTGCACAACCTGCTCAAGGTCGAGATCCTCACCGTCGAAGGCGAATGCCTGACCCTCGGCGCCGACAGCCTCGACGCCCCCGGGTTTGACCTGCTGGCGCTGTTCACCGGCTCCGAAGGCATGCTCGGGATCATCACCGAAGTGACGGTCAAGCTGCTGCCCAAGCCGCAGGTGGCCAAGGTGCTGCTGGCGGCCTTCGACTCGGTGGCCAAGGCCGGCCGTGCGGTCGGCGACATCATCGCCGCCGGGATCATTCCCGCAGGCCTGGAGATGATGGACAATCTGGCCATCCGCGCCGCCGAAGACTTCATTCACGCCGGCTACCCGGTGGCGGCCGAAGCGATTTTGCTGTGCGAACTCGATGGCGTCGAAGCCGATGTGCACGACGACTGCGACCGCGTGCGTACCCTGCTGGAGCAGGCCGGCGCCACCGAGGTGCGCCAGGCCCGTGACGAAGTGGAGCGGGTGAAATTCTGGGCCGGGCGCAAGAATGCCTTCCCGGCGGTGGGGCGGATTTCGGCCGATTACTACTGCATGGACGGCACCATCCCGCGCCGCGAGCTGCCCCATGTACTGCAGTGCATCGCTGCGCTTGCGCACAAGTACGACCTGCGGGTGGCCAACGTCTTTCATGCCGGCGACGGCAACATGCACCCACTGATCCTGTTCGACGCCAACCAGCCGGGCGAGCTGGAGCGGGCCGAAGCCTTTGGCGGGGAAATCCTCGAACTGTGCGTGAGCGTCGGCGGCAGCATCACCGGCGAACATGGCGTGGGCCGCGAGAAGATCAACCAGATGTGCGCGCAGTTCAGCAGCGACGAGCTGACCCTGTTCCATGCGGTCAAGGCGGCCTTCGACCCCCATGGCCTGCTCAACCCCGGCAAGAACATCCCCACCCTGCACCGCTGCGCCGAGTTCGGCGCTCTGCACGTGCACGCCGGCCAGTTGCCCTTCCCCGACCTGGAGCGGTTCTGATGCCGGCCCACAACAACGATGCCAGCCAGGCACTGCTGGAGCAGGTCAACCAGGCCCGCGCCGCAGGCACGCCGTTGCAGATCCGTGGCGGCGCCAGCAAGGCCTTTCTCGGCCGCCCGGTTGCAGGCGTTACGCTCGATACCCGCGACCACCGCGGCATCGTCAACTACGACCCGACCGAGCTGGTGATCACCGCCCGCGCCGGTACGCCCCTGGGTGAGCTGTCGGCGGCGCTGGAAGCCGCCGGGCAGATGCTGGCATGCGAGCCGCCGCACAGCGCCGACGGTGCCACCCTCGGCGGCATGGTCGCCGCCGGGTTGTCCGGGCCACGCCGGCCGTGGGCGGGCTCGGTGCGCGATTATGTGCTCGGTACCCGGGTGATCAGCGGCCTGGGCGTGCACCTGCGCTTTGGCGGCGAGGTGATGAAGAACGTCGCCGGTTACGACCTGTCGCGCTTGATGGCCGGCAGTTTCGGCTGCCTGGGGCTGATCACCGAAGTGTCGCTGAAAGTGCTGCCCAAACCGCGCTGCGAAGCGCACATCGCCCTGCACCTCGACCCGCAACAGGCCCTGCTGAAACTGGCGCAGTGGGGCCAGCAACCGATCCCGATCAGCGCCGCCTGCCATGACGGCACGGTGTTGCGCCTGCGCCTCGAGGGTGGCGAAGGCTCGGTCAAGGCCGCCCGCGAGCGGCTTGGCGGCGAGCACTTCCAGGCCAGCTGGTGGCAGGACCTGAACAACCGCCGCCTGGCTTTTTTCGCCGACCCGCGCCCGCTGTGGCGCCTGTCCTTGCCCAACAACAGCGCGGCGCTGGAACTGCCCGGCGAGCAACTGCTGGACTGGGCCGGTGCCCAGCGCTGGCTGAAATCCCCGGCGCCAGCCGAGACCATTCGCAGCGCCGCCAGCCGCCTGGGTGGCCATGCCACCTGCTACAGCGCCAGCGACAGCCCGTTCCAGCCGCTGCCCGGCGCCTTGCTGCGCTACCACCAGCAACTCAAACAGCGCCTCGACCCGCAAGGGATCTTCAACCCCGGGCGGATGTACGCACAGGTCTGAACCATGCAAACCACTTTGAGCGATGCCGCCAAACGCCTGGCCCGCGCCGAAGAAGCCGAGAGCATCCTGCGCACCTGCGTGCACTGCGGCTTCTGCAATGCCACCTGCCCGACCTATCAATTGCTGGGCGACGAGCTCGATGGCCCGCGCGGGCGGATCTACCTGATCAAGCAGGTGCTGGAAGGCCACCCCGCCAGCGCCAAGACCCAACTGCACCTGGACCGTTGCCTGTCGTGCCGCAACTGCGAAACCACCTGCCCGTCCGGGGTCGATTACCACAACCTGCTGGATATCGGCCGCGCCGTGGTCGATCAGGCCGTGCCTCGCCCGCCCCTGCAACGCGCCTTGCGCCGCGGCCTGCGCAGCCTGGCCAGCCACCCGCAGGCCTTCAAGCGCCTGGTGCAACTGGGGCGCAGCATCGACAGCCTGCTGCCGGCGCCGCTCAAGGCCAAGCTGCCGCGCTCGGTGCCCCCCGCGCAACCCCGTCCACAGCCCCGCCATGCCCGGCGCGTACTGCTGCTCGAAGGCTGCGTGCAGCCGAGCCTGTCGCCCAACACCAACGCCGCCACCGCACGGGTGCTCGATCGCCTGGGCATCAGCGTCACCCCGGCGCCGCTAGCCGGCTGCTGCGGTGCTGTCGACTATCACCTGGATGCACAAGCCAGCGGCCTTGCGCGCGCCCGCCGCAACATCGATGCCTGGTGGCCGGCGATCGAGGCCGGTGCCGAAGCCATCGTGCAGACGGCCAGCGGCTGCGGGGCCTTCGTCAAGGAGTACGCCACGCTGTTGCAGGGCGATGCGCAGTACGCCGGCAAAGCTCGGCGGGTCAGCGAACTGGCCAGGGACCTGGTCGAGGTCATCGGCGCCGAACCCCTGGAGCCGTTGGCCTGCCACAGCAGCCTGGTGCTGGCGGTGCACTGCCCGTGCACCTTGCAGCATGCGCAGAAGCTTGGCGGCAGCGTCGAGGCCCTGCTCTCGCGCCTGGGCTTTACCCTCAGCAACGTACCCGACGGCCACCTGTGCTGCGGCTCGGCCGGCACCTATTCGCTGACCCAGCCGGCGTTGGCCAGGCAACTGCGCGACAACAGGCTCGATGCCCTGGAAAGCGGCCAGCCGGACCTGATCGTCACCGCCAATATCGGCTGCCAGACCCACCTCGACGGCGCCGGACGCACGCCGGTGCGGCACTGGATCGAGCTGCTGGACGAGGCGCTAGCGAAGTCGCCAACCCTGACATAAGCTCAATCGGGCAGCCCCTTTCGACAACCCGAGGACTCGTCATGCGTCAGCTTCTACTGGTCTCATTGCTCGTCGTAAGCCCCGCCGTTCTGGCCAAGACCGAATGCAGCACCGCCGACAAGGTGCAATGGCAGGACCAGAACAACTTCCAGGAAGAACTGAAAAAACAGGGCTATGAGATCAAGAAATTCAAGGTCACCGACGGCAACTGCTACGAGATCTATGGCAAGAACAAAGAAGGCAAGAAGGTCGAGATCTACTTCGATCCGGTGACCGGCAAAAAAGTGAAAGAAGAGATCGACTGAGGTGAGCGGCGATAACCTGCGCCTTTGGGACCCGGTGGTGCGCGTGTGCCACTGGTCGTTGGTGCTGGTGTTTATCGGCGGTTATTTTTTCACCGAAGAAGGCGATGGCTGGCACCGCTGGCTGGGCTATTACGGCCTGGCGATCGTGCTGCTACGTAGCGTATGGGGCTTTATCGGCAGCCCGGCAGCGCGCTGGGCGGACTTCTGGCCGACGCCAACGCGATTGAAGTGGCATCTGCAGGCGTTGTACCGCGGCGCAAACTACCACCGCCTCGGGCATTCGCCGTTGGGCGCCCTGGTGATGGTACTGATGTTGCTGCTGATGGCCGGCCTTGGAGTCAGCGGCTTCATGATGGAAGAGATCTATTACTTCTGGGGTGAAGACGGCCTGCGGGATATCCATGAGTTGATGGCCGACACCCTGCTGGCGCTGGTGTGCCTGCACATTGCCGCGGCGCTGTTCGAGAGCTGGCGGCTGAAGGAAAACCTGCCGCTGTCGATGCTCACCGGCCGGCGGCGCCAGCGTTGAAACGGGGCAACGCAGCCGCTGCTGCGTTGCCCCGGCACGGGTATCAGAAGCGGTAGTTGGTGCTCAGTTCCAGGGTCCGAGGCGCCCCGGGGGTGATCAGGTCCACTGAGCCGTGGGCCGAGGAGTAGTAGTCGCGGTCAAAGACGTTACGCAGGCGCAGGGCCATGTCCCACTTCGGCTGGTTGTACAGCAGTGCAGCGTCCACGGTGGTGTAGGACGGCATCACCACGACGTTGTCCAGCGCGGTGTAACGCTCATCCACATAGTTGGCGCCCATGCCCACACGCCAGTGCTCGGTCAACGAGCGTACCAGCCACAGGTTGGCGCTGGTGCGCGGGGTCAGGGTCGGGGTCTGGCCTTCGTTGGCCACACCATTGGTGCGGTTGGTGGACTTGATGATTTCGGCATCGAGGAAGGCAAAGCCGCCATAGACTTGCCACTTGTCCGTCAGTTGCCCGCTCACGGTCGCTTCGAAACCGTCGGTACGCTGCTCACCGGCCAGCACCAACTGCGCCGGGTTGGCCGGGTTGGTGGTTTTCATGTTGGTACGTTCCAGGCGGAACAAGGCCGCGGTCACCGCCAGGCGGCTGTCGAGCAAGTCCCACTTGGCGCCGATTTCGTAGTTGGTGGTCTCTTCCGGTTCCAGGCCCTGGTTGCCGGCACTGAGGGCGAAGACCTCCGACGACGGCTGGTAGGAGCGGCTGACCGACACGTAGTAGGACTGGATCGCGTCCGGCTGGTAGACCAGGCCGATGCGCGGGCTCCAGGTGGTGTCGGTGCGCGACAGCTCGGTGCCGCTCAGGTCGTCGGCGTACTCCTGGTCAAACACGTCGTAACGCACCCCGAGCAGGGCCTTCCACTGCGGCGCCAGCTCAATCAGGTCCTGTACGTAGAAACCTGCGATGTCCTGGGTGGTGGTGCCCTTGGCGGTCTGGCGGTTGGCCTGGAACGGCACATCGACCAGGCCGTCACGGAACACCGGGACCTGGGCCACGTTGTTCTGGCTGAACACGCTCTGGTCCTTGACCTGCCGGCCGAGCTCCACACCGTACAACAGGTTGTGGTTCATGCCGGCCAGCAGCGCCTGCTGCTTGAGCTCGGTCTGGTTGAACCAGCCGTCTTCACTGCGTTGCACGTTGCCGCGGTTGAGTTTGACCAGCAGTTCACCATTGGCGGCGGTGACGAAGCGGGTCGGACTGGAGTCCGCCAAGGTGTTGTTGCGGTCCAGGTCGTAGTGGTAGTAACGGCTGGTATTGCTCAAGGTGAAGTTGTCATTGATCCGGTAGTCGACACCGGCGCTGAAGGAAAACACCTCGCTGCGGGCGTAATCGTCATCCGGGTCGGCGGCGCCGAAGCGCTTGTCGCGGTCGACATCGACCGGGCGGTTGCCCAAGGCCGGAATGCCGAAGTCGATCAGGCGCTTGTCGTACAGGTAGGTCGCGCCCAGGTTCAGTTCCAGGTCATCGGACAGCTTGAAATAGGCCGAGGGTGCCAGGGCCTTGCGGTCGATGTAGCCATCGTCACGGAAGGTGTCGCTGTCTTCCAGGGCGCCGGTCAGACGAAAGGCCTTATCACCCTGCTGCTGGTCGGCCCAGCCGGTATCGAACTGGGTACGGCGCTTGCCCTCGCTGTCGAAGCTGACGCCCACTTCCTGCACCGGGCTGAAGGTGGGTTTCTTGCTCACGCTGTTGATCAGGCCGCCAGAGGAGCCGCGGCCATAGAGCACGGCCGCCGGGCCCTTGACCACCTCGACCCGCTCGACATTGGACAGATCGCGGTAATACAGGGCGTCGTCACGCATGCCATCGACATACATGTCGCCAATGGCACTGAAACCGCGAATCGTCACCTGGTCGCGCTGGCCGTCGCCGTTGGACAAGCCAATTCCCGGCACGTTCTTGAGCACGTCCTCCATCGACTGCGCGCCCTGATCCTTGATCACGCTCGCTGGCACGACGTTGACGGTTTGCGGGATGTCACGCAGCGGCGCGTCGATTTTCAGAGCACTCCGGCTTTCGCTGGCCTTGTAGCTCTGTTCTTCATAGTTGCTGTTGACCGAGGTTGCCGGAATAGCCAGGGGTTCGGCGTGCAGCGCTGGAGCGACCAGCACGCTGAGCACGGAGAGAGAGGCCGGGTGAATGCGCGAAAGAGCCACCATGCGTTCCTTTTTTTGTAAGGATTGTAAAGAAGCGCAAATGGTAACGATTTGTAATTGAGAACTAAATACTATTACGTTTTAAATATTTTGACGCCACGCACAAAAAAGCCAGGCTGCCGTCCTTGACTGCAGCCTGGCTTGTTGTCGACCGCGTGGCGGCGATCAATGCATGTGCTGGTGGCCCGACATGGCTTCAGCATTCAGCGCCCGCACCGGCGCCTTGACTTCAATGGTCTGCTTGACGCCCTTGGCATCCTCGACCACCAGGGTCAGCGGTACCTGCTCGCCTTCCTTGAGCTGCTGGTTCAGTTGCATGAGCATCACGTGATAGCCGTTGGGGTCCAGGGTCACCGCCTTGCCGGCCGGCAGCGCGACGCTGTCGACCTCGCCCATCTTCATCACGTCGTTGTCCATGGTCATCTGGTGCACCTGCACGATCTTGGCCACCGGCGAGGCCACGCTGATCAGCTTGCTGTCGGTGCTGGCGGTGAGGGTCATGAAGGCACCGCTGGACTGCTGGTGCGCCACGGTGGCGCGTGCCCAGGCGTCGCTGACGGTGGTTTGCGCCACGGCCGGCAAGGCCAGGCCAATCAGGGCCAACGCGGCCAGGGTACGTTTGACAGGGTTGCGAAGCATTAACACACCTCCATGACAGTGAGCAGGTCTTCTGCGCACTCTTTTGCATTGAGCGAATGGGACAGCCCCAGGCGCAACTGGCCGCGGGAATCGAAGACGTAGCTGGTCGAGGTGTGCGAGATGGTATAGGTATCGCCGGCTGGCACCTTCTCATAGAACACACCGAACTCCCGGGCTGCCGCCGCGGTTTCTTCGAGGGTGCCGGACAGCGCCACGAACGACGGATCGAAGGCCTTGACGTAGGCGTCGAGCACTTCGGGGGTATCGCGCTCGGGGTCGAGGCTGATGAACACCACCTGCAAGAAGCCTGCGTCGCGGCCCATCAGCTTCTTGATCTGCGCTGCGCGCGCCAGGGTGGTCGGGCACACCGCCGGGCACTGGGTGAACCCGAAGAACACCATCGGCATCGAACCCCAGAAACTCGACAGGGTACGGACGTTGCCTTGGGTATCCTTGAGCTTGAACGAACGGCCGAGGATCTTGTTGCTCATGTCCTTGCCGTATTTGAAGTCCAGCGCGCCACCGGAACGGGGGTCGCAACCTGCAAGGGCGCCGAGGCCCAGCAGGCTGATCCCGGCAACAACCTGGCGCCGGGTCAGTAAATCAGTCATGTAACCATCCTTTTGGGAAGGTGCCAGCCCCTGGATAGAGGGCATGTCGAGAAACCTTCGCATTTTGTCATGGCGGTGGACGCAGGTTCCAGCGCGCAGCGCCCCGTACGTCTGTATCCCAGTATTTACGGGGTGCGGCCTGTTGTCGCAGGCAGTGGCAAGAACACTCGGCAACGCCTGCCAGGTGGCGATCGCGGTGTTACTGGCAACGCTGGGCAGCTAGACACTGACAAACTCGAACTGGAGGTATCGCACCCCTTCGGGCGTTTCAATGGTTTGCACCTGTGCCCCCGCCGGCAGAACCTTTGGCCAGAAGCGCAGGCCGGCGAGGTTATCCGCCAAGACCGATAGCTCCCATCGGCCGCTGTGCAACGCGAACAACGCCTGCGCGGCGGCATGGCCAACCCCCGCCAAGCGATAGTCACTGGCGACATAGAACTCGGCCAATTCGTACTCCGTGAGCTCTTGCTGCTGGCGAACCAGGGCGAACCCTGCGATGTCGCCCTCAACCAGCAGCAGGTAGGCAAAACGCCCTGGCTCCTGCCAGTAGAGCGGTAAATAAGGGTATTCCCCTTCAACTCCGAGTTCGCGCAAATACCCCGGAAGCATCGCCTCGAAGTGGGCTTTTTCACTCTCAAGTGCGGGCTTTATCTGAACCTTCATGCTGCTAATTTCCTACATCAGTCACAAAACGGTACACATCCTGCTTACTGCGAGGCGACGCATCCTATGATGCGCCTTTCGTAACGACACATAAGGAAAAGTGCCGTGTTCAAACCGTTAGCAGTCGCTGTAAGCCTGGGTTGCGCAATGTTGTCGTCAGGCGCCAGCGCCTATGAGTATGGGGAGTTTGCCGGGCAGACCCTGGACCGTCTGATCAACGACTACCCCGGGCGTTACCGTGGTACCGCCAGTTTCGAAGGTGCTACCGCACTGATGCAATCGCAACTGGGCTTCGGCTACCAGACCCGCCGCCAGGACTTCACCTGGGCCGGCAACCGCAGCTCGCAGAACGTCATCGCTTCGGCCCCGGGCCAGAACAGCACTTACGTGGTGCTCGGCGCCCACTACGACACCTATTTCGGCCGCCCCACCCTGCAAGGCCTGGACGACAATGCCTCGGGCGCCGCGGTGCTCACCGAAATCGCCCGCAACCTCGGCGGTGTGGCCCTGGAGAACGGCCTGGAAGTGGTCGGTTTTGGTGCCGAGGAAGAAGGCCTGCGCGGTTCGCGTGCCTATGTCGCGTCATTGAGCGACAGCCAGCGCGCCAACCTGCTGGGCATGATCAACCTCGACAGCCTGATCACCGGCGACAAGATGTACGCCCACGCCGCCAGCAACAGCGTCGCCAACCCGGCCCTGGGTGCCTACCGCGACCAGTTGCTGCGCATCGCCCAGGAGATGAACATCCCGCTGTTCACCAACCCTGGCCTCAACCCCGAGTACCCGGCCGGCACCGGCTGCTGCAGCGACGGCGAAAGCTTCAAGGGCCTCAACGTACCGGTGCTGTTCATCGAGGCGACCAACTGGGAGCTGGGTGAGCTGGACGGCTACGAGCAGACCGGCAACCCGGCGATCCCCGGCGGCTCGACCTGGCACGACCCGGCCGAGGACAACCAGCAGGTGCTGACCCATGCTTTCGGCCAGGAGCGCATCGACCAGCGCCTGCGCGACTTCTCGCGGCTGCTGACCCGCCTGGTGCTGGAACTGACCAACGCCGACCTGCTCGCCTCCACGGCTTCCGGCGGGGCCATGGCGCGGCAGATGGAAGACCAGTTGCAACGCCAGCACCAGGCCCTGACCCGCCTGCATGACCGCCGATGGCTGAGCCTGCTGGATGCGTCACGGGCGGTCGGCAGTGTTGACGGTGAAGTGGGTGTCGAAGGCGAAGTCTCGCCCGACAGCGGCTTCGATGCGCCGGGCAACCCGGAGTCGAAACGGGTGGGGGTCTATGGCGTCGCTGACTACCGCCTCAACGAAGCCCTGACCGTCGGTGCCAGCCTGAGCTTTCAGCGCAGCCGCGATTCGCTCGAGCATGGCGGACGCATCGAAGGCGATGCCTGGCAAGCCGGGCTGTTCGCCCTGCTCAACGACGGCGGCCCGCAATGGCTGGCCGGCGAGCTGAGCGCCGGGCACACCCGCTTCGATAGCAAGCGTTCGGTGTACATCCAGGCCAACAATGGCCCGGTGTTGCTCGACCAGCGCCTGAGCGGCGACACCTCGGCGTGGTTCTGGGGCGCACGGGTGGACGGCGGCTACGACTTCAGCTTCGGCGCCTTGAAAACCGGCCCGGTCGCCGGCCTGGACTACATGCATTACCGCATCGACGACTTCAGCGAAGACGACAACCTGCGCACCGCCCTGGGCTACGAGCAGCAGAACTACGACGCCCTCGAAGCCAGCCTCGGCTGGCGCCTGCATGGCAGCGTCGGCCTGGGCGCGAACATGGCCCTGCAACCCTACGCCAGCGTGCGCTGGGTGCGCGAACTGGCCGATGGCCGCCTGGATGAAATCGACCTGACCAGCCATGCCGACGGCCGCGTGCGGGTGGCCGACATGGGCAGCGTCGACAAGGACTTTGGCCGTGCGCAATTGGGTGCGCAGTTGATGTTCACCGAGCAGTTGGGCGTGTTTGCCGAAGTGAACAGCCGCTTTGCCCATAGCGAGGGTAATCAGGCCGGCTACTCGCTGGGCGTGCAATGGCAGTTTTAACCCTGTAGGAGCGGGCTTGCCCCGCGATTGCGATGTGACTGACAGACCGCTATCGCGGGGCAAGCCCGCTCCCACAACAAAAGGATATAAAAATAACAAAACAATCTAACAATTTGGAATAAACAAATTGAAGGGCCTGCGCGGGCTCCTTATTTTTTCGGGCATGCCTTGCCCTTGAATCCCAGGAGTCCGCCCATGTCGCACACGCCCCATTCCCCCCTGCGCCGCCTGCTCGCCGGCGGCCTGTTTGCCGCCTTTGCCGCGCTGCTACTGCCCGGCCCGCTGGCCCATGCCGAAGCGAGCAAGACCCTGCGCATCGGCTACCAGAAGTTCAACAGCATCAACATCCTCAAAGGCAGCGGCGCCCTGGAAAAAGCCCTGGCACCGCAAGGGGTGAGCGTCAGCTGGTACGAATTTGCCGCCGGCCCACAACTGCTCGAAGCCTTGAGCACCGGCGCCATCGACCTTGGCCACGCCGCCGACGCGCCCTCGGTGTTCGCCCAGGCCGCCGGCAAACCGGTGGTCTACCTGGCCGCCGAACAGCCCTACCCCAAAGGCATCGGCCTGGTGGTGCGCGAGCAGGACAAGATCGCCAGCGTCGCCGCCCTCAAGGGCCAGCGCGTGGCCACCGGCCGCGGCTGGAACGCCCAGTACCTGCTGGCCGTGGCCCTGCAGGACGCCGGCCTGAGCTACAAGGACATCACCCCGGCCTACGTCAACAACGCCGCCGACGCCGTGGCCGCACTGCAGTCGGGTAGCGTCCAGGCCGTGACCCTGTGGGACCCCTTCCTCGCCGCCGCGGAAAAACAACCGGGCCTGAAGAACCTGCGTGACGGCAGCGGGCTGTCCAACAACCGCACCTTCTACCTGTCGTCGGCGGCCTTTGCCGACAACAACCGCGCGCTGCTGAAAACCTTCTTCAGCGAGCTGGCCAAGGTCAGCAGCTGGGCCAACCAGCAGCCCGACGAAGTCGCCGCCCTGCTGGCGCCGCAACTGGGTATCGGCGCCGACGTGCTGCAGGTGGCCAGCGAGCGGCGCAACTACAACGCCGTGGCCATCGACGCGCAGATCACCGCCGAGCAGCAGAAGCTTGCCGACACCTTCCAGGGCCTGGGCCTGATCCCCAAGCCGCTGAAGGTGGCCGACGCGGTCTACCCGGTGTCGGTCCTGCCTTGAGTACAGCCCATGTCCAAGACCATCCGCTTCAACGCCTTCAGCATGAACGCCGCCACCCACCAGTCCCCCGGGCTGTGGCGCCATCCGCGCAACACCAGCGTCGATTTCAATCGCCTGGACTACTGGACCGACCTTGCCCGCCTGCTCGAACGCGGGCTGTTCGATGCGCTGTTCATCGCTGATGTGCTGGGCATCTATGACGTGTACCAGGGCAGCGCCGACGGTGCCCTGCGCGGCGGCGTGCAGGTGCCGGTCAACGACCCGCTGCTGATCGTCCCGGCCATGGCCGGGGTCACCGAGCACCTGGGTTTTGGCGTGACCTTTTCACTGACCTACGAGCACCCCTATCCCTTCGCCCGGCGCATGTCCACGCTCGATCACCTGAGCGCCGGCCGGGTGGGCTGGAACATCGTCACCGGCTACCTCGACAGCGCCGCACGCAACCTCGGCCTGGCCCGGCAACTGGGCCACGACGAACGCTATGAGCTGGCCGAAGAATACCTGCAGGTGCTGTACAAGCTCTGGGAAAAAAGCTGGGACGACGATGCGCTGGTGCAGGATCGCGCCAGCGGCCAGTTCCTCGACCCGGCCCGGGTGCACCCGATCAACCACCAGGGCGAGCACTTCCAGGTGCCCGGCATTCACCTCAGCCAGCCCTCGCCGCAGCGCACGCCGGTACTGTTCCAGGCCGGCGCTTCGCCACGGGGCCTGCGCTTTGCCGCCGATCATGCCGAATGCGTATTCATCAGCGCCCCCACGCAAACGGCGCTGCGCGGCTACGTCGAGGCGATTCGCAAGGCCAGCCGTGAAGCCGGGCGGCCTGAACAGGACGTGCTGATCTACGCCCAGGCCCTGTTGATTGTTGGCGAAGATCGCCAGGCTGCCGAAGCCAAACTGCAGGAGTACCGCCAGTACGTGGACGTCGAGGCGGCGCTGACCCTGCTGTCGGGCTGGACCGGCATCGATTTCGCAGGCGTCGACCCCGATTCGTTGATCGAATACATCGACAACGACGCCGGCCGCACCGCCCTGGCGGTGTTCACCAAGGCCGACCCGAAGCGGCGCTGGACCGTGCGCGAAGCCGCCGAGTTCGTCAGCCTCGGCGGCCGCGGCCCGGTCTTGCTCGGCTCGCCCGCGCACATTGCCGACCAGTTGGAAGACTGGCTCGACAGCACCGGTATCGACGGTTTCAACCTCACCTATGCAGTGGTACCGGACGACCTGCAAGCGGTGGTCGAGCAGGTGGTGCCCGAGCTGCAGCGCCGTGGCCGCTACCGCACCGCGTATGAGGACGGCACCTTGCGCCACAAGCTGTTTGGCCGCGGTGACCGCTTGGCGCCTGAGCACAAAGGCCGGCTCGTCCGGATTTGATGCCAGGCACTATGCTCTGAACAGTCGCCCAGCCGCTGGAGCCTGTTCATGAGCCGTCGCCTTGTTCTGTGCCTGCTGCTGACCCTCAGCACCTGGGCCGGTGCCGCTGAACGCTGGCATCTGGCCCAGGACGAAGACGGTATCAAGGTCTACCTCAGCGAGGTGCCAGGTTCGCAGTACCAGCAGTTTCGCGGCGTTGCCCTGATCAAAGCCAGCGTGCGCACCCTGAGCGATTTGCAGGAAAACCTGCGGGTCGCCTGCAAATGGCTGTATGGCTGCGCCGACATGCGCCTGCTCAAGGTCGAGGGCGACCGCACCTGGGTCTACCTGACCACCGCCCTGCCCTGGCCGGCCAGCACCCGCGACATGGTGATCCTGGTGCACAGCGAGCGCCGCGACGACGGTAGCCTGGTGCGTCACCTCAAGGCGGTGCCCGGCATGGTCAAGCATGTGCCGGGGCAGATCCGCGTGCGCCAGCTCAAGGGGCTCTGGACCCTGGTGCCCAAAGGCGAACACCTCACCGAAGTGACCTATGAACTGCAGGCCGATCCGGCCGGGGACATCCCCTCGTGGCTGGCCAACCAGTTCGTCCTCGATGCGCCGACCATCTCCTTGCGCACCTTGCGTGCAGTGGCCGAGCGCCAGGGCGGCGCAACGCCCTGAGCAGGTCCTGCGCGGACAGGACCGGGGAGATTTTGCGGGTTGTTTGCGGGCCTCATCGCGGGTCAAGCCCGCTCCCACAGATTTTGTGGGAGCGGGCTTGACCCGCGATCAGATGCTTCAGGACAGGGCTTTTTTCGCCGCCCGCACGTGCAACACCGCGCCCATCAAGGCCACGACAATCGCCGCCGCACCGGTGGAGAACACCAGCACCTGGTAGTCCGGCACAAAGGCCATGGTCACCAGGCAGCCGATGATGAACACAATCACCAGGTAGGTCAGCCACGGGAACAGCCACATTTTCAGGCGGATCGGCTTGCCTTCGGCTTCCAGCTTGCGGCGCATCTTCAGTTGCGAGAAGGCGATCACCAGGTACACCAGCAAGGCAATCATGCCGGTGGTGTTCATCAGCACATCGAGCACGTCTTTCGGGCGCAGGGTTTCGCTGAAGTTGATCAGCGCCACGAACACCGCCACCGAGCAGGAACCGATGATCGAGAACACCGGCACGCCGGTACCGGCACGGGTGATCTTGAAGAACGACGGCGCATCGCCACGGGTCGACAGCGAGAACAGCATGCGCGACGCGGTGTAGTGCGCGGAGATCAGGCAGCTGCTCACCGAGGTCAGGACCACGAAGTTCATCACCAACTCGGCACCCGGGATGCCCAGCAGCTCCAGGGTCCGGCGGTACGAGCCATAGCCCGAGGTGCCCATCAGCGGGTCATTCCACGGCACCAGGGCGACGATCAGGAAGATCGAGCCGACGTAAAACAGGCACACCCGCCAGACCACCGAGTTGGTCGCCTTGACGATCTGCTCGGACGGGTTCTTCGACTCGGCGGCAGCGATGGTGACGATTTCCGCGCCGAGGAAGGCGAACATCACCCCGAGCATGGCGACGACCACCGTCTCAATGCCATTGGGCATGAAACCTTGCGCGGTGAGGTTGCTCAGGCCATGGACCTCGCCTGTGGGCCAGAGGTTGACCACCGCCAACCCGCACACCACAAGGAAACAGATGATCGCCACGACCTTTATCAAGGCGAACCAGAACTCGAACTCACCGTAGTGCTTGACGTTGAAGAAGTTGACGCTGATCAGCACCAGGGTGGTGGCCAGGACGAAGACGTTGACGCTGACCGAGGGGAACCAGCCGTGCAGGATCTTGCCCGCGACGTAGGCTTCCCAGGCCATCAAAATGACCCAGAACCACCAGTACAACCAGCCGATGGTGAAACCCGCCCAGCGGCCGATGGCGCGCTCGGCATAGGTGGAGAACGAGCCGGTGTCGGGCGACGAAGTCGCCATTTCACCGAGCATGCGCATGATCAGCACCACCAGGATGCCGCCAGCCAGGTAGGCCAGAATGGCCGCGGGGCCGGCGCTGTGAATCACACTGCCGGAGCCGACGAACAATGCGCCGCCGATGACCCCGGCGATCGACATCATGGTCAGGTGGCGAGACTTGAGCGAAGCGCTGAGCTTGCTCTCGTGCTCCACCTTCGCAGTGGAAGTGGAAGTGGATGTTGCGTCCATCAGTAGCTACCTCGTGTTCTTTTTATGCAAGGAAACTCGTGGGACCGCCTGCTACAGCGGTCTCACCCATTCAAACGTGTGAAAGTGCGGGCAGCCGACATCGCCCGGCCCAGTTGACCGGGTCGGCGACGGTGCTCACGGGGCCAGCGGAGTGCCTCTGGTCGGATTGAACGGTGCAATGGCGCGATGGCGGATCAGTGCCATCTGTGCGCAAGGAGCGGTTGGGCGGCGCCCAAGGGTGAAAGCATCAGTGTCATTGTGATTATTCATACTGCTTCAACGTGCTTTAGCTAGCGGTAACAGACCCCTAATGTAAAAATGTCCGACACATAGAGCCATGCACAGCGCGATGAAAAATCCACTGCACTGTACAGGCCGCCGATGCAGTACACCGCGATTTCCTGCAGGCGCCCGGCGTTACGCACACCTGAAGGCACAGCTTCCCCATGCTTGAATTACGAGCCGACGCATCGCCCCCGCTGGTCAACCAGATCATCAACGGGCTGCGTGAGTTGATCGAGAACCAGACCCTCAAACCCGGTGCCAAGGTCCCCTCGATCCGCGCCTTCGCCGCCACCTACTCGGTCAGCACCTTCACCGTGGTCGAGGCCTACGACCGCCTGGTCGCCCAGGGTTTGCTGGTCAGCCGTGGCAATGCCGGGTTCTTCGTCAACCGTGCGGCCGTGGAGCTGATCGAAAACCAGACCAAGGAACCGGCGCCGGGCAAGCCGGAATTCAACTCCGAGTGGTACCTGCAGCAGATCTTCGAAAGCCGTCAGCTTGAGTTCAAGCCCGGTTGCGGCTGGCTGCCCAACGACTGGATGTTCGAAGACGGCCTGCGCCGGGGCATGCGCCAGGTCGCCAGCAGCGTGCTGGAACTGAGCGGTTACGGCGACCCCATGGGCCTGCTGGAGCTGCGCACCCTGACCGCGCAGAACCTGCAGCAGGACCTGCGCATCGTCGCCAACCCCAACCAGCTGATGCTCACCCACGGCGCCAGCCAGGCCCTGGACCTGGCCGTGCGTACCCTGGTGCGCCCCGGTGACGTGGTGCTGGTGGACGACCCCGGCTACCCCAACCTGATGAGCATCCTGCGCTTTCAGGGCGCCACCTTGCTGGGCGTACCGCGCACCCCGAATGGCTACGACCTCGACCACCTGGAGCGCCTGCTCGAACACCACCGCCCGACGGTGTTCTTCACCCAGCCGCACCTGCACAGCCCGACCGCCTCGCGCACGCCGCTGGCGCAACTGCACCGCCTGCTGCAACTGGCGGCGCGCCACAGCTTTCGCCTGGTGGAGAACAACCTCTACGCTGACATGATCAACGAGCCGCTGCCGTGCCTGACCAGCCTCGATCATTTGCAGCAGGTGGTGTACGTCGGCAGCTACTCGAAGAGCATCTCGCCGAACGTGCGGGTCGGCTTCATGCTGGCCAACCCGGCATTGATGCAGCAACTGCTGCAACTGAAAATGCGCTCCGGCCTGACCACCTCGCAGGTGATGGAACGGGTGGTGTACGCCGCCATCACCGATGGGCGCTGGCGCAAACACCTCAAGCGCCTGCGCCAGCGCCTGGCCGAGGCGCAGCAGCAGGTCAGCGAACACCTCACCCGGCTGGGTTTCGAGCGTTTTATCGAAGGTGACGAAGGCATGTACCTGTGGACCCGCCACCCGGCCATCGCCGACAGCGCGGCGCTGGTCGATGACGCGCTGGCGCAAGGCATCATGCTCGGCCCTGGGCAGTTGTTCATGGTCGACTCACAGGCGACCGGGTGGATGCGCTTCAACGTCGCGTTCAGTACCGAGGCGGCGTTGTGGGAGAAGCTGGAGAAGTTGCTGGTCAAGCATGGGCGGCGGGGGCAATAGCGCCTGCGACCGCTTTGCGCTCGATCGCTGGCAAGTCCAGCTCCCACAAGTACGACGGCGCCCTCTCGGTTGACACATGACCTGTGGGAGCTGGCTTGCCAGCGATGAGGCCAGTACAGCCAGCGCATTCAGCGTTGCCTGAATCCCGCTCCCACAACTTCCAAGATTGGCATACGACCTGTGGGAGCGGGCTTGACCCGCGATGAGGCCGGTACAGCCAGCCAAAATCCCAGCCTATTCAACCACCCTCACCGCCGCCGATAACTCTTTTTGCCACTGGGCGTCAGGCAGTAAACCCCACCCCGCGGCCCGGTACAAAACGACCCGGAGCCACAACCACAGCCCTCGCTCGCCCCGCGCAGCGGCTGCAGCGAAGGCCGCGCGGCGCTGCCGCCCATGTACGCGGTACAGCTCTTCTTCGAACCACTGATCGACCCGTCATTGCACAAAAACAGGTCGCCATCACAGCCGGCAATCCCACCCTTGCGCCCGGAGCACGGCGTATTGGCCGCCAACGCCGTGGACGCCGCCAACACCAGTACCAGGGCCAACCCCAACCGCCCGGAAATAGAACGCGCCACAGCACCGCCTCCGCAGAAAGTGGCCGAATGCTATCAGTCTTGCCTTGGCGCAGCAAAGCACCGGCGACGGGTGCCCTGCACCTTCGCCGAGGGCGTAATGAGTCACGTTCTTGACCAAGCCTGTCGTTAACTCCCCAACCAGTTGATCTGCATCAACATTTAACCGGTTAACCAGAACGTTCATCCCTACCCTGCCCGCTGAAGGCTGAGAATGTCTCCAGGATTCACAGTGGAGAGCCAAGTTGAAGCGCATCAAGATAGCGTTGTGGTCGTTGTTCATAGGGTTAACCGTGCTATGGGCGCTGGCAGATACCTTCCTGCCGACCCCACTGAGCTATTTCTCGCTGCGTACTGTATTGGTGCAATACACCGGCGTGATCGCGATAGCGGCCATGAGCGTGGCAATAATGCTCGCCGTGCGCCCGCGCCGTCCGGAGCCCCTGCTTGGCGGGCTGGACAAGATGTATCGCCTGCACAAATGGCTCGGCATCAGCGCACTGGTGTTCGGTAGCGTGCACTGGGTCTGGGCCAAGGGCACCAAGTGGGCCGTCGGCTGGGGCTGGCTGACCAAGCCGGCCAAGGGCGGCGGTGTGGCGCCAGAACTGGGCGCAATCGAGCAGGCGCTGCGCAGCCAGCGCGGCCTGGCCGAAACCCTTGGGGAATGGACGTTCTACGTCATCGGGGTGCTGATCATACTGGCCCTGATCAAGCGTTTCCCGTACCACTGGTTTGCCAAGACTCACACTGTTCTGGCGGCACTCTATCTGGTGCTGGTGTTCCACACCGTGGTGCTGCTCAAGTTCGAGTACTGGCTGCAACCTATCGGCATCGTTACCGCCCTGCTGCTGATCGGCGGCACGCTGGCGGCGTTGCAGGCGTTGTTCAAGCGCATCGGCAAGCAGCGCAAGGTCCAGGGCCAAATCCGGACCCTGATCCACTACCCAGAGGCGAACCTGCTGGAAACCCATATCGCCCTGCAAGGGGGCTGGCCTGGGCACCAGGCCGGACAGTTCGCCTTCGTGACCTCATCGGAGTCCGAGGGGCCGCACCCTTACACCATCGCCTCTGCCTGGGAACCGCAGGCCGCGCAGCTGCGCTTTATTACCAAAGGGCTGGGCGATCACACCCGCCGACTGCCAACGCGCCTGAAAGAAGGCGACCGAGTGACGATAGAAGGCCCTTACGGTTGCTTCACCTTCGAAGACCAAAAGCCGCGGCAGATCTGGATCGGTGCCGGCATTGGCATCACACCCTTTGTGGCCCGGTTAAAGCAGCTGGCGCTGGAGCCTGACCGGCAACACCGTATTGACCTGTTTCATCCCTGCAGCGTGTATTCGCCCGACGTCATCGATAACTTGCGGGCCGACGTGGCGGCTGCGGGCGTGCGCTTGCACCTATTGGTGTCAGGCCAGGATGGCCGGCTGAGCGGCGAACGCCTGCGCAAGGAAATTGCCGATTGGCAGGAAGCGAGTATCTGGTACTGCGGGCCAGCGGACCTGGGGCAGTCCCTGCGCGAAGACCTGGTGGCCCATGGGCTGAAGCCGAACGACTTCCATCAAGAGCTGTTCCAGATGCGCTAGGCCACCAATCGCACACCGCCCTGATCACCTGCCAGCCTTACGCAACCGCAACCGACGAACCACCGCAAAGCGCTTACAAAACTGCCGATGGTGATGACTGTTCAGCAAAACCAGCGCCACCAACGGCAGCGCAATTGACGAAGTTGTAAACAACGGATGGATTCCGGCTGCAACACTTGCGATGGCCATGAGCAGACTCGTCACCGCAACCGCGACGAGACACCACACTCCCCAGGCAAAACCGTTGGCGATCAGGCCAGCGCCTGAGCTACACACAGCCGCCCCGACCAGAATCACAATCACCAGATACCCCATGTTCTCGAGATGCTGGGCAAAATAGGCGTACTCCACCTGCACCGTTGCCAGCGCAATGGAGGCCATGGTCAAGAAAAAAGCAGCGCAGAAGCGGCCCATGTAACGCCTTAAGAATGCCGCCATCCCCGGATACCGCAGCACATCCACAGGCTCCCCCGGCAAGCGCTTGGTTCGCGGAGCCTTGCTGATCTCGACGAACCTTGCATATATCCGCCGATAACCCTTGCCGTTGAGCACCAGCAGGCCAGCCAGTGGACTGAAAAGCGCCAGGTAATAAATCACGCCAGGTGGGCGCTGGGTATACAACCCCAAAGTGACCAGCAAGCAACACACCAGCAACGCCGCCAGCCACCAGATCAACCGAGTGCTCCCCCACACCAGCAAGAGGTGCAGCATGGTCGGTATAACCACGCCGTTTTTCACGTTGCGCAGGATGTCGGATGAACTCATGGAGCTCAGTGAGTGTGTGCCGTTAATCACGAGCATCAGGCTCATGAGGGAAGCAACCGCGAGCAACCAGCTCAAGGTCAGGAGCGGGAAATTGCGTCGTAGGCAGGCATTGATTTCTTCTTGGTGATTCATCCGTGAACCTTTGTGGGTGGGGTTCGATTTTATCGTTTGCCAGACACAGACTTGAAGTGATTGCGCCGGATATCCGACAGGGTTTTGCTCATCTCCCGATAACGGCGGCTGTTATACGCCAGCAACGACAACAAGGGGGCGATCACTGAAACCACTGCCAGGAGTGCATCGTGAGAAAAGGGATAGGTCACCACGCCGGTAATCAGGCAAACGAGCAACAGCCCAACCACTGCCCGGTTCCCGGCTGAATAGCCGCGGATTACGACGAATTGGCCGATGCCGAGGGTGAATGAGCCCAGCATGATAAAAGCGACGATGTATCCGGGCTCGGCGGGGTTGCCTGCGAAGATGGTCTCTCCAGCGCGAATGGATGCGCAGGTGAGGGATATAACTGCGAGGAAAAATCCGGTCCACAGCACGGGATAGTATCGACGTATAAAGGCCGGCAATTGATCGATGCTAATCATTCTTCCGTCTCCTCTACCAAACTGAAAGCGATACTTTGAACTGCATTGCTACCTGCAACGCTTATAACGGCGCCTAGTGAATCCCTGATCGAGGCAATGGTCGAGTTCCTGATTTCAGTGGGCGTGTATCGCTTTGGTAATACACCGAGTTTTTGCTGAAGCTTGAGTTGCTTGGCCGTCAATGATGGATGCTTGATGGAGAGAACCTCTTTCATGAGGGCACTGCGTTGCTGTCGGCTTAAAGCCCTGCCGAGATCGAACCAGCTATTTTTTGTAGCAATTTTGCGCACCTGCAGGGATCGGAACACATTGGTTAACGAGGCCGCAGCCCCCAGAAAGGAAATAGCGTCCAAAAGCGGTGTCAACACTTGGTACCAGAGCTGCTCATCGAGCCAATCGTTTCTCTCAGGATGATGGCGCTCCGAATAAACCCTGAACAAGCCGAAACCACACTGGCTAACACCAGCTACTACAGCAGCAGCCCCAATGACAGAAAGTGTGACCCCCACCGGCCCGGTAAAGGGGGCAATCAAACCACCACTTACAATCGCAACAACGCCGAAAATAGCACTCCCGCAGGCAGATCTCGCATTCGCGACTTCCTCCACCATCCGTGCTTGCCGAACATTGTGCTGCAATTCCAGGGCGTACTGCTCAGGCGTCAAATACCGCTTCACCTCCTGCAACACCACCCGCTTGGGCAACACACTGCAAATCGGCCGAAACGCCCGCAACGTCACCACGTTGTAGTCCGCATCGATGTACACCACCCCTGCCCCGACGATCCCGGGGTCGGCGTCGATCGCTGCGAACAACCTCGGCACATTGACCAGGCTCTCAATCCGCTGGCGCGCAAAGTACTGCGACGGGCTCGCGCCAAGCCCGCTCATCCTTGAGTCGTTCATGGGGTCTCCTGAAACGTGAAAGCGCCCGCAAACCCGAAGGTTGCAGGCGCTTGAGCGGCCTAGTTTTAGCAGCTAAAAATCAACGTTTCAGAAGCGTATTTTTGCCGGGTATGTCGTCCTACACACTCAAAACAAGAATAAAAACAATGCCTTGTAGGAAGAAACCATTGAGGCTCTTGTAGACGTATTACCCCGCCGTTGTTTCCACCGGGTCAATCACCCGCAACGCTACGTTTGAGCTCAGTTCGACCAGGCAGAGCAGGTGCGAAGTTCCATCACCGCCGAAGAACTTGTCCGCTCGATCGCCGGTCAGTTTTTCCTGGAACTTGAACGGTGTCGTGATAATCCGCTTGATATCCTCCTTGAAGCTCTCGGTATTGGCGTTGATCCATTCGGCTGCCTTGCGTCGCTCGGCAATCGGCGCTTTGGGCGTGTCTGTGCTTCTGAGCAAGACGGCAGGATCGATATCAAGGTCTTCGGTGTTGTAGCGCATGAACACATGGCACAGCTCCTTACCCTGGTGGTCAGCAACTGCCACACGCAAGTTGTACCCGCCCCTCCTCGCCTTGCACGCCTGCTCGGTTGCATCAACGCCAACCTCCCAGTGCACCTGGCCTCTGATTTCGCCTCGTTCCATATCGATCTGGTTTTCGATGAACGAGTACACCGTTCTGTTCACCCTGACCCAGCCGAGCTTCCCGGCACCGGATATACACAAATAGCGGTGCTGAGGCTTGAGCTCGTGGGGGGCCTTGCCGATGGACCAGCTCAACAGCTCTTCGCCTTTCAACGAATGTTGAAGCTTGGCGTTTTTTTCATCGTAGCGAGAAACGATGGTGCACTTTCTGGGATTGGACTGCGGCCGCTTGGCCAACTCCGAGCGAACCTCGGCATCGATTGCCCGCTCGCCGCGTTGCGCACTTGCGCGCGATTTCTCGGCAGCAATCAAGTCGCGATCCAGTTCTTCGGCCTGCTTGCGCAGCGCATCGTATTTGCCAACCAGCGCCTGCGCAGCATTGTTAACCGACTCCAGAAAGCCCGGCGTCAACAAGGTGGCCTTACGCTCCATCTTCGCCACCAGCGCCTCAACGCCCTTGCTGACCCCGCGAACGCGAACGTTGGTTTCAAGGTTCGCAGTCGCCCCGCCCTCGGTAAAATTCTGGCTGCCCAAGGTCACAAAGCGGTCCTTGGCGACGACCATCTTCGCGTGAAGATTGGGCAGGTAGTAAACCGGGATCTTTTTCTTCAGGAGGGCTTTGATGGCACTGTAACTGGAGGCACCCGACGCAAGCACCTGCACATTGACCAGCGTATAGACCTTGGCACTTTTACCCAGTTGGGCAATCTCCAGCGCTGCCGAACCGGTCAGATAGGGCGAGAAAATCTTCAGATCGACCTTGTCGTTTTGCAGCTGCGTTTTTATCAGCGGCACGATATTGCTAGTGAACTTCAATCGTCGGCATCCTTGTTCGAACCTTTGCCGATAGTACTACATTGCCACTACTGGACGATTAGCCCAAAATCCCGCCCCCAGCACGCCCAAGCCGCCCTACAAGGAAACCGCCATGGCCCAGCCCCTGCTCGATGCCTTCATTGCATGGATGAGCGCCAACCTGGACAACGCCACCTTCACTCATCAGTACCAGAACCGCATGAGTGACAAAGCGCGATGCCCGCGCCAACAGCGGGATGGGTCGAATGCTGGACGCCCAGCCATCGCAAGCCTTTTCACTACCGCGTGACCGGTCAGGGCTTCGAGACCCACGGCAAGAGCATCACCCGCTACCCGCTGCAGGTGGTCAACGATACCCTCAACTACCTGTGGCGGCAGTTCGGCCGCGGGAAGTTCCCCCTGGCCAACAGTGCCGACGGTGTGCCGGCCGGCACCAGCGAAGAAGGCATCGGTACCGCTTACTACCATGCAATCAACCGGCAACAGCGGGTGCCGGAGTCGAGCCGCCTGGCTGCCATCCTTGAGGACCTCGGGGTGATTCAGCTAGTGAGCCGTGGGAAAAAGCACTGGCTGCTGAACCTGGAGTTGCTGGAAGCTAACGATAAAGGCACCCTGGATATCGCGCCGCTGTTGCTGCGCCTGCTTGAAGACCAAGCGCAGGACTGACCTCACGATATGCAACGGTGACCGGCCCCACATGGCCGGTGACCCCGCTGCCCATGCTATTGGCAGCCAGGACAATCGAGCAGCTATTGCTCTCAAGGACGTTGATGAACCAGCAAAGCATTGTGCGGTACTGGCATGCGGTTGAACTGCTGCAACCGCAATCGGTCCCGAAGCTGAAAAAGCGCGACGACGACTATCAGCCTTATTACCACGACATCCCCGCCACGGCCCGGGTACTGCCCTGGATGCCGGCCAGTGTATTGAGCACGCAGACGCTGCCGAAAAAACGCGTCTGGAGCCACACCCTCTATGCTCACCTGTACGACAACCTCGATGTCGCCAAGCAATTGGAAGCGCTCTACGGTGCCGACCAGGGTTACAAGGAGCCGCAGCGCCGCGAGTCGGCTCTGTTTGCGCTGAAGTTCAGTGCCGACGGGGTAATGATTGCCGACAGCCTGGTGCTCTCCAGCGAGGCCTGGTTCGTGGGGTGCGCCATCGCCGGTGAAGACTGGACCCGTGGTTTCGACGACGCCCAGGACCGCGCCCGTGAGCAGGCCAATATGCTGTTGGGTGGCGTGGTAACGGCCGACAGCCTTGAGCGAATGACTGACTATGTACGCCAAAGTCTCGGCCTCGATGGCTTTTTCGGTGACCTGAACCAACGACGCCACCGGTTTCGCTCGGCCCCCATCGACCCGAAGAAACCCGAGCAGGAGGACGATCCGCTCAACAGTTTCCTGCTGGGCGACCTGGCCGATGTGGCCGAGGCAGTAGCCCGGGGCACGATCAGCCAACCGTTGGCGCACTACCTTCAGCAACATGACGCCGGTAACCGCCTGCACCTGGATACTCCACAAGCCTCCCTGGCGCTGATTGATCGCCTGTCCCCTTCCCGCTACGCCCCCGGCTGCTGGCCCGCGGAACGGCACCTGGGTCTGGTGCACTCGCAACAGGTGGCGGTCAACAGCATCTTGCAGACACTGTCTGACGCCTCCGGTGTACTGGGCGTCAATGGCCCGCCTGGCACCGGCAAAACTACCCTGCTGCGCGACCTGATTGCCGCCGTGGTGACTCAGCGCGCCGATGTACTGGCGTCGTTCAACCGGGCCTCTGATGCCTTCGTCAAGGACGGTCGCGAAACGGCCAATGACAGTGGCCGCGAGCGTGCAGCCTACCGGCTGGTGCCTGAGTTGTTCGGCTTCGAAATGGTGGTGGCCTCCTCCAACAACGGTGCAGTCGAGAATGTCACCTTGGAGCTGCCGCAACGCGACAAGATCGACCCCTCGTGGCTGCCCGAAGCGGAGTACTTCAGTCACCTCGGTGAGCTCACCAGTGGCAAGCCGGCATGGGGCATGATTTCTGCCGCGCTGGGCAGCAAAGCCAAACGCACCCAGTTCGTCAAACGCTTCTTTTATGGTGAGCAGCCGGCCAAACCGACAAAGCCCATGGCAGACGCCGCAGCCCAGGTTGACCTTGAGGAGCTCGATGCCCTGGCCCAGGACGAAGACCTTGACAACACTGAGCACGAACAGGCCAACGAAGCGCCTGTGGCCGATGCTGCAGAGCCGGCGCAAGTGCCAAAGGGCTTCCTTGGCTGGTTGATGAGCGCCGCAGTATCGCCCGAGGAACGCCCAAGCACCTGGCAGGCCGCCGTGCAGCAGTACAACGAAGCCAAGCGCAACGAGCAAGCGCTGCGAGCCCGCGCCTGCGCGATCATCGACCTGATCAAGGCAGTGATCAGCGCCAAAACCCGAATCGCCGAGAAGGAACAGCAACGCCTGGGCCACTTGGCCAAACGCCAAGGCCTGGAAAGCGAACAAAGTGCCCAGGAAACCAAGACCCTGACGCCTGCACGGAGCACACTCGAAACCCAGCTCCAGGCCCTGCAAGCCCACCTGAAAACCAAGCCCGGCTTCTGGGCCAACCTATGCAGTTGCTGGGCGTCCCACCGCGCCTGGTCGGCGCAGCAGCGCTTGCTCGACGCCAGCCATGCCCTGGCCAAGGACGCGTTTGACACTGCCCAGCGTCAGGTGCAGCGCCTGGTTGCACAGGTGATGGAAGTGAACAAGCAACTGGCAAGCGACGAGCAAGCGCTTGCCGCCCTCTACCAGCACGCCACCTTGCAGATTGACAACGCCCGACGCCTCGCCGAGGAAGGCCAGGCCGCGCACCTGTTGGCCTGGCTGGACACCGGCGAGATCGGCCGCGGTGATGCCATCGAGCTGCTTGAGCCCTGGGTCCTTGAAAACTGGCGCCAAGCCCGCGCCAAGGTGTTCATCGAAGCCCTGAGCCTGCACCGCACCTTCTTCCAGATCGAAGCCAAACGCCTGACCGCCAACCTGTACTTCATCACCAGCGTACTCACCGGCGGGCGCTACCAGGGCGTGTCGCGCGAGCTCGTGCGTTCAGCCTGGGCTTCGTTGTTCATGGCCGTCCCGGTGCTCAGCAGCACCTTCGCATCCTTTGCCCGCTCGTTCGGCAGCCTCGGTTGCGGCGAGATCGGCTGGTTGCTGGTCGACGAAGCCGGCCAGGCCACTCCGCAAGCCGCCGTCGGCGCCTTGTGGCGCGCACGCCGGGCCGTGCTGGTGGGCGATCCGCTGCAGCTCAAACCGATTGTCACCGTCTCCGACGCGGTGCTGGAACACATGCGCTGTCGCTACCAGGTCGATGCCCATTGGCTGCCCAACCGCCAGTCCGCACAAACCTTGGCAGACCAAGCCACCCACTGGGGCAAAATGGCCGGCCCGCGTGGCCAGAAGTGCTGGGTGGGTTTGCCGCTGGTGGTGCATCGTCGCTGTGACCGGCCGATGTTCACCCTGGCCAACCGCATCGCCTACGACAACGCCATGGTCTACGGCACCCTCGCCCCCTCGGCAGAAAAAGAAACCCGCGCCAGCCTGTTGACCGGCTGGATTCAGGCCAGCGGCCCCTCCTCCGGCAACTGGGTACGCAACGAAGGCATCGCCCTCAAACAGCTGTTGGCCAGCCTCAAGGCCGATGGTGTACCTGAAGACAGCATCGCCGTGATCACCCCCTTCCAGGATGTGCGCCAACGGCTGAGCAGCTTTTTGCCACGCAAAATCGTCTTCGGCACCATCCACACCATGCAAGGCAAGGAAGCCGCGGTGATCATCCTGGTGCTGGGCGGCAACACCGAAAGCCCTGGCGCCCGCGACTGGGCCGTGTCCGAGCCGAACCTGTTGAATGTCGCCGCTACCCGCGCCAAGCGGCGCCTATATGTGATTGGTGATCGCAACGACTGGCAAGGCCGCTCGTTGTTCTGCGATGTGATGCAGCTGTTGCCGACGCAGCAGCAGGTGGTGCTGAGCCCGGCGGGCAATACGACTGTTTGATGAGCGCGAGGGGCCAGCGTGGTGGAGTGCCACGCTGGAGCGCTTCAGCGTTGAGCCACTGACTACTGCTCAGCGCCCATTCCGTGCGCCACATCCTCCACCAGCGCCTTGGCCATCCCGCTGAGGTAATGCGCCGCCCAGACCAACGCAGCGTCGTGCTCGATCCCGGCCTGCAGGGTCAGCCGATGCACGCAGCCCATCAACACGGCCGACTGCTCCAGAGCGAACGCCGCACTGTGGCCGGGTTCGACGCGGAACAGTCTTTGTGTGGAGTGTCCACTTTCGCCGTTACCGAAGGAAGCGATGCCGGCTGTCTTAGAGGTGGTAGCTGGATTCAAATCCTCATCCATTGATAGGTCTCCCTGCTGAAATCGCTAGCCCGCGTTGCTGAGCGGTTTCGTCAGCAACGTGGGCGCCCGCTTATTGGCAGCTCAGTGGCGTGACTGCACCTTGCTCAAGGCCACTTCGACCAGAGCGCGGGCGTGTTCGATTTCGTGCATGGTCGCCAAGGTGAGGACCTGGCCGGGAGGTCTGGGATGGAGCAGGACGGTTTGCTGGGCGATGGTCAGGGCGCAGACCAGGTATTCGGAGGTCTGGACCAGGAGGTCTTCGAGGGATTGGTTGGGGTTGAGGGGTGGGTCGGGGACGATTTTTAACATAGCGAACTCCTTTGCTTTAGGGAGCCGCCACACGCCTGCTGTCAAACAAAAGGTGGCAGCTATACGCGGGTTGACAGACCGGCAAAGCAAAGGAAAACCCGGCGCACACGAAGGTGCCCCACGTACAGCCGCCATAACGCGTGCACATGCGGATTCACTTTGAATTCGGTCTGTCAAAACCGGTCGTTGAATTAGCAACGACTGGCGGAGACTAGAGCGCTGAAGGAACCACTGCAATGGCTTGAAGGCGGTGGGAGTATGATTGGGAAATGGACTACAGGGAATCAGGAAATTCTGAAGAATTTGATGGGGGCGGATGTTCATCAGCAAGGTCATCGAAAAGAACGGCCAAAGCCTGCCAGAGTGCTCAGGCCGTTCGCCATTCACTAATGTTTTGCCATAAAATGGCCGGTTGCCGAAAGAACCGTCATGGCCATAGCCATGAAGGGCTTTCATTCTTTCCAAATAACTGTGGTGAAGATGAACAAGCCTTTCATTTCGCTGTGCCCGGAAATTACTCGGGCACACGCACTGACGCTCATGGATTGGTTGGAAGATGAGCGCGTTACCTGCTACTTGAGCGATTCGCGTCATGTTTCCCGCTCCATCGAGCAAGTTATCGATCGGACCCAATTGCCGATCCTGACCCATCTATTCAACCGGGGCGGCCGATTCTTCATGGCCTACGACCGGCATGATGCCCCGGTGGGCTTTGTCCGTCTCATCAAGACCGGCCCGAATTGCGAGATCGTCCTGGTCATCGGAGACAGCGACAAATGGGGCCGAAACCTTGGCGCCCGCACGATCCGTGAAGGCATGAAACTGGCCTTTCTCGACATGCGCGCCGAGAAGCTCATCGCCAAGATCCACCCCGACAACTCCCGCTCGCTGAAAGCCTTTGTGCGCAGCGGCTTTCTGCTTGAAAGCGAAACGCCGACATTGAAGTCATTTTCCATGACGGCGGCGCGCTATCTGCAGTTCTTGCGCGAAGGTGCCGTGGCCGACTCCACTGAGATCTACATCACCGAAATCGACAAGGCCAGGCTCGAGAGCCTGATCGCGCTCGAGCAAGGCCCGGCGGTTGTTGAACTCGAACATGAACTTGAGCGCGCCATTGTCGTCACGCCGCAGCAGGTGGCGCGCAATGTCGTCACGATGAACTCCAGGGCCTTGCTGCAGCTGGACGACGAAGAGATCGAAGTGGCCCTGGTCTACCCTGAAGACGCGGACAGCAGCGCCGGAAAGTACTCCGTGTGCTCCGACATCGGCGCCGCCATCCTGGGCTATCAGGAGGGGGACGCCATCGACTGGCGAGTTTCTGACCGCACCCGCCGGATCGGGATCAGGAAAGTGCTGTACCAGCCGGAGGCTGCGGGCGATTTCCACCTGTAATTGCGCCTTTAGCTAAGTGCTCCATCAGGCACGAAGATCCCCAACGATTTCCGTGCCTGATGCAGACAGGGTGGACAAGGTCAGGACTTGACCAGAGGACCTACTTCCTGCGCTTAATTTGGTAACAACAAGTAGGACCAATCCTTCATTTTCGTAGGATCTCGCGGTATGGTTGCTGGCGATATGCCAGACCTGTAAGGACGCGAGATGCAATTTTTCTGGGTGAACCTAGGTACAACGCACAAGGAGGCCAGGGCCGGCAATTTTCTCTGGGCCCCACTGAGTTCGCGTACACAAGCCGGCAAGGTACAAACCCGTCGCCACTGGGACAACGTCGGTAAAGTTAAAGCCGGAGACTTGATCTTCTGTTAGCACGACAACTACCTACGTGCGATTGCTAAAGCCGAAGGCGATGCCTATCAAGCCGAACGCCCTCCAACTCGCTCATTCAACGAGTGGAGCAACCAAGGGCACCGAGTCGATATCACCCTCACCGACCTCAAGCACCTCTTACGCAGCGACGACATTGCACCCACCTACCAGGCGCAATTCGATGCCCGCACAGAGCCATCGTTGTTCAACAACAAAGGCAGTGTGAATCAGATCTACATGGCGCAGTTGCCTGCCGATGCTGCGCTATATTTGTTGGAACAAGCCGAGGTTGTTGCTGACTACGAAGACCAGCTCATAGATGCCGGATCGCCAGGAAAAAGCCCTTCCGTTACGACTCGAGAAGCGCTCGTAAAGGCTCGAGTTGGCCAAGGCGCGTTTCGAACAGGGCTGCTCAAACGCTGGGAGAAAAAGTGTGCGTTGACCGGGCTAAAAAATCCCAACCTACTAGTCGCCTCGCACATTCAGGCTTGGGCCTTAGCCGACAACAAAGCCCGGCTGGATACAGACAACGGACTGCTGCTGGCCACCCACATTGATCGACTCTTCGACTGTGGGTTGATTTCTTTTGGTGAGGATGGGCAACTGCTGATCAGCGACGAGTTGGCAGTGGAGGAACACAAGATTTTGGGACTGGACCAGTACACATCGATTCCCACCTTGAGTGAGGGCAATCGCCACTACCTTGAGAAGCACCGCAAGCGATTTAGTTTTGCGTAGGGGGCGTTTTCCAGATCGAGTAAACTCCGCTCCATTGATCTACACGGTCCTTTTTGCCCGCAATCAAAATCAATTGACAAGGCAAAAGATCTGCAACCATAGAATCTCAGGCTTCAAGGGGACAATGGTTGGTTTGCTTAGTATCTCGGACTCAATGTGCTCGACCAGCCCCTGAGGAAACCAATATTGAACAAGGGTGAGACGGGGGTTCAAATCCCCCCGGCTCCACCACATTAACATCTAAAGACGTCCACGGACGTCTTTTTTTGTGCCTGAAAGCCAGAGAATACGCGGCATTCAAGGCCATAGGCGTCCACGGACGTCCATGATCAGCTACGCCTTTTGGCATTCCAAATGGCATTCCAAGCCCGTAGGTGCTAATTTTTGGAATGCCAAAATCAAGTCTGGAATGCCAATGTGCGCACAAGCTACCCGTCTCTCTGAACTCAAAGTCAAATCTGCCAAGCCTGCTGAAAAGGACTACGTCCTATTTGATGGCGGCGGACTTCAAATGCGAGTGAGAAGCAATGGCTCTAAGCTATGGAACTTCAATTACCGACACCCTGTGACGAAGAAGCGGATCAACATGGGACTGGGAACCTTCCCCGAAGTCTCGTTGGCGCAAGCACGCAAAGGTTCCGTTGAAGCGAGGGAAGCACTTGCCCACGGCATCGACCCTAAAGAGAAACGGGATGCTGTGCTGCAAGCTAAACAAGCTGCGACTGAGCACACACTTCAGAATGTGGCGACGTCCTGGTATGAACTGAAGAAGGATGCTGTGACGCCGGCCTACGCTGAGGACATCTGGCGCTCGCTAACATTGCACATATTCCCGGACTTGGGCTCCACACCGATCTCAGCCATCAGCGCACCGCAAGTCATCAATCTGCTCCGACCACTCGAAACCAAGGGTAGCCTTGAAACCGTGAAGCGACTGACGCAGCGGCTCAACGAGATCATGACCTACGGGGTCAACTCGGGACTGATTCACGCGAACCCGCTCAGCGGTATCCGCTCCGTCTTCAAGAAACCGAAAAAGAAAAACATGGCGGCTCTACCCCCCGATGAGCTGAAAGAGCTCATGGTGGCAATCGCCAATGCCAGCATAAAAAGAACAACCCGCTGCCTGATCGAGTGGCAGCTCCACACCATAACCCGGCCAGTCGAGGCAGCAACCACCCGCTGGGCAGATATTGATATCGAGAAGAAGATCTGGACGATTCCTGCGGAGCGCATGAAGAAGCGCCGCGCGCACATTGTCCCGCTCACGGAGCAGGCTCTCGCGCTCCTGGAAGCGATCAAGCCATACAGCGGACATCGGGAATTTGTGTTCCCCGCAGACCGGAACCCCCGCACGCACTGCAACAGTCAGACCGCTAACATGGCGCTAAAGCGCATGGGTTTCGAAGGGCGCTTGGTAAGCCATGGCATGCGCTCTATGGCGAGCACCATCCTCAACGAGCACGGCTGGGATCCTGAATTGATCGAGGTTGCACTTGCCCACGTCGATAAAGACGAGGTACGTAGCGCGTACAACCGAGCAGATTACATAGAACGCAGACGCCCTCTGATGGCGTGGTGGAGCAACCATATTCAGGAAGCTGCTACAGGCAACCTGTCGGTGTCAGCGATCACAGAAAATCAAGATAAAAAAGTCGTCTCGATACGTTGACCCAGCGTCAGTTCCTCGCGAAAGCGGGCTACGGACATTACGTTACCTCACAGGGTTGCCGATGGTGACCCATGTGCTTGGGCTCACCTAGAGCAGTTTTCGCTCATGATTGCCAGCGGCCCAGTTCTTCATAATTTCGTTATCAACCTTACTCGCCCTTCTCAAAGCCTGAGGGACCAATATCCGGTTACGTCAAAAGCGCTAGATTAATCGATATTGGATCCAAAAATATTTCAAACCTATATCACCTCAATGAACGCCCCGCAGTATCGACTGCTGCAGGGGGATTTGGCGTGCCAGTTTCTACCTCGGCACGCTCATCACTTGAGAGGATCTGCACATGTATACCCCTTGCCCAAGCTGTAACTTTGGACGTGTCATCACTAAAAATATCGGTAAACAAGCAGGCGGCTTGATTGGTGCCGCGGGCGGTGCGGCCAGTGGAGCCGCTGGCGCCCTATCGGGTGCTGAAGTCGGTGCGGTGCTTGGTGTTGTCGGCGGGCCGGTAGGAATCGCCATTGGTGGTATTGCTGGGGCTCTTCTCGGTGGGCTGTTTGGCGGAGTGGCAGGCGGGATAGCCGGTGCCACGCTGGGGGAGCAGATCGATGACAAGGTGCTTCACAACTACCAATGCCAGGAGTGCGGTTACAGCTTCAGCGTCAACCACTAAGCCGTCGTTAACACGCGTCGGAGGTTGATGAATGGACGCTCATTCCAACTCATTCGCAAGGAATCATTCCTATGGCTCATCTCATTGAAACCATGGCCTACGCCGGCACTACTCCGTGGCACGGTCTGGGCAATCAACTCCCTCGTAAACAGCCTATCGAGGTCTGGCAACGTGAGGCCGGCATGGACTGGCAGATTCAGGAAAGCACAGTGCACTTCAAGTCGGATACTGCCGGTCACCTTGGCACTATCCACTCCTTCCCGGAACAGAAAGTGCTCTACCGTTCTGACACCAAAGCACCGCTGTCGGTGGTCTCCCAGCGCTACCACACGGTGCAGCCGCGTGAAGTGTTGGAGTTTTATCGCGACCTCACCGAGGCCTCCGGTTACGAGCTGGAAACGGCTGGCGTGCTCAAGGGTGGACGCAAGTTCTGGGCGCTGGCGCGTACCGGGCAAGGCGCGGCACTCAAGGGCAATGACCAGGTGAACGGCTATTTGCTGCTGGCGACATCCTGCGACGGCACCCTGGCCACCACAGCAACGCCGACCACCGTGCGCGTGGTCTGCAACAACACCCTGACCATCGCCCTGGACGGCACCAGCAGGGCGATCAAGGTGCCACACAACACTCGCTTCGATCCCAAGGCGGTGAAGAAGCAACTCGGCATCGCCGTCTCACAATGGGATGAGTTCATGTACCGCATGCGAGCACTGGCTGAACGCAAAGTGCAATGGCATGAGGCACTGGGTTTCTTCATGAACGTGCTGTGCGAAACAACACCGACCGGCGCTCTGCCGGAGGTGCTGCCCAATGAGCGAGCCCTGCGTAAGGTGCAGGAGTTGTACGAAGGGCGTGGTCGTGGCAGTCAGCTCGACTCGGCACGCGGCACCGCCTGGGGCCTGCTCAATGCCGTGACCGAGTATGTTGACCACAAACGCCGTGCTCGCAGCAACGAGTACCGCCTGGACTCGGCCTGGTTTGGTCAGGGGGCGCAGATCAAGCAACGCGCCCTGGATGCCGCGCTGCAACTCGCCGCCTAACTCTCACTCACATCAACCCTTGCGCCCGGTCAGCCTTGTGCTGGTCGGGCGTTTTTATGTCTGCAGGTGAATACGATGAAAGCAACGTCATTGAATGGCAGAACCCGCAAAGCCCGCCCTGCCCTGCGCCTGGTCAGCACCAAAGAGCTGCCCCGCGAAGACTGGCTGCAGATACGCAAGCAGGGCATCGGCAGTTCGGACGCCGCCGCTGCGGTGGGGCTTAATCCGTACAAGTCGCAGCTGGAGCTGTGGCTGGAGAAGACTGGCCGCGATGCCAGCATGCCCAAGGCCGATCCTCAGGATGAGGAAAGCCCGTTGTACTGGGGCAATGTGCTGGAGCCCATCGTGGCCTGGCACTACAGCAAGCGCAGCCAGCACAAGGTTCGACGGATCAACGCGCTGCTACAGCATCCCGATCCGGCGCTGCCCTGGATGCTCGCCAATATCGACCGCGAGGTGATCGGCGCCCCAGAGGTGCAAATCCTCGAATGCAAGACGGCCGGCATAAACGGGGCACGCCTCTGGAAAGAAGGCGTGCCCGAGTACGTGCAATTGCAAGTCATGCACCAGCTCGCGGTCACTGGCAAGCAGGCTGCTGATGTGGCGGTGCTGCTCGGTGGCCACCAACTGGAAATCCATCGCATCGCACGCGACGAGGCATTGATTGCGCGGCTGATTGACCTGGAACGACTGTTCTGGGATTACGTCGTCAGTGACACCCCGCCACCGGCCGATGGCACAGCATCTTCGGAAGCGGCTTTGCGCTGCCTCTACCCCGAGGATAACGGACAAACCCTGGACTTCAGCCAGCACACAGAGCTGGCCAGCACCTTCGTGGAACTCAAGTCTGTTCGCCAGAACATTGCCCAGCAGGAGACACGTGAAGCGCGGCTCAAGCAGGTTCTGCAGCAGGCCATGGGGGAAGCCACCCGTGCAGAGTTTGCCGAGGGCTACATCAGCTGGAAGAGATCCAAGGACAGCATTGGTCTGGATACCGAACAGATGCTCAAAGACAAGCCCTACCTGCAAGCTCGCTACCCCAGGACCAAAGTAGGCACTCGTCGCTTCCTGATCGGCTGAAACAGCCCGCTTACCCTAGCCACCTGGACCGCTCACGTCCCGGTGGCTTTTTTATTTTCAGATCAAGGATAACCGCCATGCTCAAAGGTTTAGCCATCACCCCGCCGGTACTCGGGCGCATTTCTATCGGCAAGGTCGTCGAGAAAAACGGCAAGCGCCAGCCGGAGAAGGACGATCAGTTCACCATCACTTCACAAGTCCAGAGCCGCGACGGCTGGCTGATGCACCCACTCAATGAGGAGCTGCGCAATGGCCAGGACGGCAAGCTGCGCAGCATTCCGATCCGCTTGTTGTTCAACGAACCAGACCTCAACTTTCGTGCGGACTACAGTCTGTTCGACCGTACCACCGGCAGGCCGTTGTGCGTCGGCAATGGTGAAACTTGCAAGCGTTTGACCAAGGACGGCATCCAATCGCTGCCCTGCCCTTCACCCGATGACTGTCCACTAGCCCAAGGCAATGCCTGCAAGCCTTACGGCCGGCTGAACGTGATGATTGGTGATGACGCCCCACTGGGCAGTTTTGTCTTCCGAACCACTGGCTTCAACAGCATCCGCACCCTGGCAGCGCGCCTGCATTACCTGCAAGCCATCTCTGGCAATCGCCTGGCCTGCCTGCCGTTGGAGCTGCGTCTGCGTGGCAAATCCACCCGTCAGAGCCACGGCACGCCGATCTTCTACGTCGATATCACGGTGCGCAGTGGACTGAGTTTAGAGGACGCCCTATTGGCCGCCAAGCAACTGGGGGAAACCCGGCAAGCCTCGGGCTTTGACCAGAGCGCCTTAGATCGCGCAGCCCGGCAGGGTTTTAACAATGGCGCTTTTGAAGACAGCGAGGAAGACACCGGCGCCATTGTCGAGGAGTTCTTCCCTGCTGATGAAACACAGCCCAACAACGCAGAGCCACAACCGACAGTACCCTCAAAGCCCTCACTGGCTCAGAAGCTGGAGGCTCAAGCTACCGTGCACAGCATTAGGCCTTCCGTTAAGTAACGCTCTGCTCAACCTCTCCAGCCTACCCCTCATTCGTACAGGAATGCCGTCATGAAATATCACAAGCTCAAAGCCGGTGAGGCAAGTGGCACCTACGTCATGGAATCACCCGTCACCGAGGCCGACATCCTACGGATGGCACAACAACTGGCCATGAGCCGTTTGTCTAAAGGCCGGGCTTTGACTGAGCCGAAGCAGGTCTTCAGTCACCTGCAAACACTGCTGCAGTACCACGAGCATGAAGTCTTTGCCCTGCTGCTGCTCGACTCCAAACATCGGGTCATAGGTTTTAGAGAACTGTTCAGAGGTACGCTGGATGGGGCTAGCGTGTACCCACGAGAAGTGGTCAAGATCGCCTTGGAGCACAACGCTGCGGCCATAATTATGGTGCACAATCACCCCTCCGGAGACCCAGAACCAAGCCAAGCCGATCGGACCCTGACCACCACCCTCAAGAATGCTCTGAACATGGTCGGCACCCACATATTGGATCATGTGGTGGTTGGCCATGAAGGTTGTGTGTCGTTGGCCGAACGAGGTTACCTGTAACCCCTATAGCTCACACCGTCCGATGGACTGCCCTTGGCTGATGCCAGGGCGACCATCGGGATGGCTTCCTATCGTTTATTTTTTGTCGCAATCCAGCGGCATTCCGCCTGACAACCCTCATCCACCCCAAGAGCACATGGCCGAATATGGAGCAGGTTCAGGCGCTAAGAAGTACACGTTGTAAGCTAACCCCAAGCACGCGATATGATAACTAACCGTAAGGGGCCGGTGAACACACCTTCCGAACCTGCCCCTTACACTTAATGCGGTACTTCCGCATGTACGGATTTGTGCGGGGGGCTGCAGGTAGCTGCCGTCCCTACCGCGACCGATCCAACGCCGTGATCGCTCCGCTAGACCCGGCCCAACAGGTCGTACACTACGTACGCTATCATCGAACCGAAAAACACCCCGATGATGACGGTTAGCTGGCGTACCTTAGCCTGGCTCTGGTCGAGGCGGGTACTGAACACCGCGGCCTGCTGGTGCAAGGCGCCAAGTACCTCGGCTTGGGCGGTGGCAAATGCCTCGCGCAGCGTTTGGCCGTCTTGTTGGGTTTTAGCCATGGCCGATTGTGAGTGCTCGGCAGCGCTCTTCAGGGCGCCGAGCAGTGCTAGCTGCGCAGCCTGGGCGCTTTTTTGCTGCTGTTCAAGGCGCTGGCTGATGCCGGCGACGGCGGTGTTTATGCTCGCGGCCTGCTCAGTATGGGCGGCGCTCGCATGGGTTTGCCACTGTGCCAATATGGCGGCCAAGCTTGCCTGCTGCTTATTAAGCTGCTCGTGCAGACTGGTTACGGTACCCGCCAGCGCGTCGCTCACGAGCCCAGGCATAGCAGCCAACGCCAGTGCTTGCTCAGAGAGGCTGGTGCGAAGGACCTCCAGCGTTTCTTCGTCCCGGTTTTTAGCGTTGCGCTCGTGCTTGTTCAGCACGTCGACAACACCGCTGACGACGGAGTTTTTTGTGTGTTCAATCTCTTCTTTGATGTCGGCCAGCTCACCCTTCAAGCCTTTGACCGACTCATCCAGCGGCTTGAGCGGCTCTTTTAAGATCCTGACCATCAACTCGGCAAGGCTATTTTCTTTTTCCTGGGTTTGGTCGCTCACGATGGGTACTCTAAAAAAACAGTGAATGTTGGCAGGCTCAGGTTGCCGCGGGTCCGCACACCTGCATGAGCTCAGCGTACTGATGGCGCAACGCAACGCAGGACAACAGCCCCAGCAACGCATCGACCGGCTCGACCTCGGCCAGCGCCGTGGTGTAGCGATGGCAAAGCTCAGTGCCGTACTCCTCTTTCAGAAGCCCAACGTAGCGCTCGCAGCGCTCAAGATCATCCTTGGAATCCTGAGCAATACGCTCAAGCTCTGTGGCGTTTTCGGCGATGGCCTGGGTAATAAAGCGGTGGCGTTGCAGTGCGCGCTCAGCTTCCTGTTTGTGCGCAGCGGCCTGGGCCTGAGCGGCCCTGGCGGCTTCAGTAAATGCACGCTCGGTACCCATAAGGGCTTCGAGCCACTGGTTTTTCCATAGACCGACCAACAGCTCCAGGGCCTCGGCGCCGGCCGCACGTACGCGCTTTCGGTCCTTCTGGTAATTGTCAGATGACAGGTAGGTGTCGAACCAATAGCCGTTGAGTACGCCGCGCACCCACCCAAAGGCAGCATCCAGCGCACTGTCGATGGCGCGCGTCGGCGGTTCGTTGAACTGCTTGCGCACCTGCCGCCAAAAGTTGGGAGGGATGCTATTTGGTGAAACCTCCAAGCGCAGGGCTGCCAGTACCCGGCGGTAGTCCCTGATCAACGTGTAAAGGGTTTCACGGTCGTCCTCTACACTACCGGCTTTCGGCCAGTAGTGTTCTTCAGGGTCTTCCTGCAAGGCCTCGGCCGCTGCGTCGATGGCCGCAATGCCTTGCTGGCATGGCTGTGTGCCCATGACGTCGCGTATCTCCTTAAAATGCGCTGTAGATGATGCACTCAGTACTGCCCAGCTTTTTACCTCGGTTTCCGATGCGTCCCGGCGAGTAGCCAGCACATTGAGCGCTTGCTCAACCGCGCAGGTTTTCTGCTGCTGAATGTAGCGCACGCTAATGTGCGCCTGGAGCGTGCCGAGCATGCGCCCCATGGGAGTAGTATTGCTGCGGATCTGTGCCAGCAGCTCATCGCGCAGGCCAGTAATGATGGGCGCCATGCGCTTGTGCAGCAGGGGGTCATCCTTGGCGGTGTTCTGCCAGCTATTGCCGAACTCAAGCGGGAAGAACAACCGCTCCTGCCGCGCCGATTCGCTGAATGCGCCGAAACGTTGTGCCTCGTTTAACAGCCGTTGGCGTACCTGCGCTGTGCCGGCACCGGGGTGCTCGCGCAAAAAGTCCTTCGCCGATTTGGCAAAATACGAGTAGGTGGTCACGATCCGAAACCGGTAGGGCATGGCCTGCCAGTCTTCGATGCCCGGCAGCGCAAGTTCGCCGGCACGCAAAAAGCTTAAGTCATCACCGCGGCCCACCAGCAGAATCAAGTCTGCAAACGGCAAGTAGGTTTTGGCCATCAGATGCACGTGCCGCTGCTCTTGCTCGTTGGACGGTTTGTCTCCCGGAAGGTCGAGCATGCGTACCCCCGGACCTTTAGCGTCGGCCACAAAGCAGCCCCGTGGGATGTGCACTACCCAGGGCGCAGTGCCAGTGTGCAACTGGCCGGCCTCCATGCGCGCACGCAAACCGCCCAGTTCCTCAGCTATGGCCTGGTCACTGGCAAACCACTTAGGCTCGCCCTGGCACCCCAGGCCCCACTGCTCGCTGGCAGAGCGGCAGTACTCCATGGTGGTGGCTGTCGCCGACTGGCCGGCCTCGCGGCCACCGCGTAACACTGTCGATACCCTGGCCATCTGCGTCGGGGCAACCCCCATAAGGTCGAGCAGCAGCGTGGTTTTGCCAACCTGGGTTTTGCCGAACACCACCACGTAAGGCTCGGCCTCAGCCTCCTTGACCTGCAAGCGCTGCTGCACCTGCGGGCTAAGGGTGCTCACCAGCCGGGCATAAGCGCGTAGGGCCCACTGCGGATGCTCTACTCTCAAGCCATGCCAGTGCGCCACAGCCAGGTTGGGCGCGCGCTCAGGCGCCATCTCAAGCACCGCGCCCGGCCGCGAGCACGTTCAGGCCGGTGGCCGAGGCATCAAGGTCATGGCGCAGGTCGCCGGCCAGTGATTTCACCGTGGTTAGCGCGCACGCTAGGCGATCCTTGAGCATCAAGGATTCGTCCATCTTGTAGCGTGCGCGTATCGAGTCGACGATGCGCGCCCGGGCCACCGCCATAGTCTGATCGAACTGCACACGCAGGTGCTCGACATGGGCATCGTGAACACCATGCAGCATGGTGTGCGCCTGGGCGCTGGCGGCTTTCTCGAACGAACGTAGCCGCGTCACTGCAACCGTGGTCAGGTACGCCGCAGCAACGACGGCAGTCGCTGCAATCGCCGCCGGGTGCGGCGAAGGCGGTACTATAGGCAGGGTGGCGCCTGGGTCAGCACTGGTGATCTGGGTGTTGCCAAGCAGGGTGTTGAGGATGTCGGCCTTGCCATCGCTGACCACATCCACCGCCATCACTGCTGCCAAAGACTTGATCGCGGTTTTACCCAGCTCAACGCCTGCACCTAGGCTTTGCACGCCGTCCTCAACCAGATTGCCAGCCGGTACAGCATCGGCCAGCACTAGGCCATCCTTGAGCCCTACCACCTCGGGTAGCGCATAGACCAGGCGGGTGTATTCCAGCGAGAGTGCCGGGATCAGCTTCACGCTTTTGCTCAGCGCCTTGCTGAACGGCTGCGAGACGGCATTGCTATCCTGCACAGGATCACTCAGCAGTTGCCGAACATCGTGGGTGGCGTCAGGCGTCAGCGCGTTAAAACGCACCATTTCCCCAGAGCTGTGCATATAGCCGACCTGCTTCAGCGCACGTGACGGCGCTGCCGCCAGCAACGGTTTTGCGGCCCCCGCGGCAGGTACTGTGGCGTCTCGGCCCAAGCGTTTGGCCGTCAGTTTTTCTAACTCCCCCGAATACTGGGTGAACAGTGGTGCGGCGCCATCAGCCCAGGCGTTGGTGACCACCGCCTTCATTTTTATTCTGGTTTCACTGGTGGTGTCGAACACGTTTGATAGCCAGTTCTTGAAACCTTCGTGGTCGTTCTTGAGAGCTTCGTCGAGTTTTTTGCTGGCACGGTCCAGCGCATGGCCCACCACTTCATTGACCTGTTTGAGGTGCTCTTCACGCAGGGCCTGCGCCGCATCGTCGAACTCGCTCAGTACCAGCTCCAGCACCCGCGCACCCTCGGAACTGGTGTCATTGTTGAAGTACAACTGCGCCTTACCACTGATCAAGCCGAGCACACGCGTAAGGTCTTTGCCCAGCAACTCGGACAAGTCACTCATCTGCAGATGGCGGTTGGCCTGCCCGGTGAAGTTGAGGCCGTACAGCGCGCGCTCAAGCTGCGGCAGCCACTGCGTAATGTAATCGGAGTCGTCAGTACCGGTGAGGATGATGTGCGTCTCGGCACGCTCTGGCGCCACTTGAAACGTGGTCTGTGCACTGTTGCGCAGTTCCTGGCGCTTGGCGTCATCGCCCTGGCTGGACTCGGTTTTGGTAACCACCACGTAGGGGTACACACCGGCCAGTTCACCTGCCAGCATGTCTTTGACGATCTCGACCTGCTGTTGGTTGGCCATGCGGGTTTCGTCAGTGACCACAATGCAGCCGGCGGCGGCGATCATGGCCTGGCGCATCAGCTCTTGCCAGGCACGGTTTTCACGGTCCTGTCGCTCGTAGCCCGGCAGCAGTAGCCAAGCCTGGTTGTCACGGTTGAAGTAACACCGCGGCACCCGCAGCACCGGCAGCAGGTCCTCAGCGTTTGGGTCGCTAATCGCCTTTTGAAAGTCAGCCACTTCAACCTGCACATCCTGCAGCCTGTAGCCTGCTGCGCTCTCATTCTGCACCAGGCGGCGCACGAAGCCTTGCGCCTGCTTCACGCCGTCTTGTTCGAGGACCAATACGGGCATTTTCTCACCGCGCCCTTCGTTGCCCTCAAGCCACTTTTGCTCGGTATCAAGCAAACCGTACAGGCTGGCCATCAGCGTGGTTTTGCCCGCCCCTTGGGAGCCGCCCACCGCCACCACCCAGGTGTCGCCCAGTACCTGGGCCAGCAGCAAACGGCGCATCACGGCCAACAGCTTGCTGTCAATGTCATCACTGTCCAAGACAGTGCAGGCGCCACGTAGATGGCGTAAGGCATTGTTCAGGTGTTCAAGTAGGGCTTCCGGGGACTGCAGGGTCACTGTGGTTTCCTCGTTCGATCATCAAGGGGCCGCAGCATGCGAGCTTCGGCACAAGCGCCGGCCAGTGGCCGTCTAAGCAATACAAATGAATGTGCTAAGCGTGGCACTGCGGCGTAGCGGCATCAGGGGGTAGATGCTAGTCCCTATCGGCCCTCTATATAGATACTTGAGCATTACAGCCCATTCCGTCGCCCAAAAAGTAAGCGTGATGCGGATCATCAAGCAACAGCCCGAATAAAAAGCGCGCAGCCTTCAGGATCTGAAGCGGACCATTTCACTATGATCGCTTGACCGGCCACAGACAGCTTGATGATTGCCAACGCTTCGGCTGATCGTTTGGGTGCAGCTGTTACTTGAACGAATGCCGGCGCCGAGGTTACGACCTGATCTCGGAAAAGAGGCATCCATTTGCGAATGACGTTGGCGTTGATGCCGTGACGGATGGCGACGCTGGAAACGGATGCTCCGGGTTGCAGGTATTCCTGAACGACCTGAGCCTTGAATGGTTTCGGATAAGAGCTTCGGAAGGTGAGTTCGTCGGACGCTTACAACTAACCTAATTATCGTGCTCGATCTTTATACAAGTTCCAGCTAGAATACCTTCCGTTAGGAGGGCCTAATCCCATGATCGATGCTGTTGACCTTTTCTGTGGCGCTGGCGGCCTTACCGCTGGCATGCGAAACACCGGTATTACGGTACATGCCGGGTATGACATCGAAGGCCAATGTGCGTACGCCTACCAAGAGAACAACCAGGCTGCCTTCGTCACCAAAGATGTGAAGGAAGTGACGGCCGAAGAGCTGCTGGCCTGGTATCGCCCTGGCCGATACAGATTGCTGGCCGGTTGCGCGCCCTGCCAGCCGTTCTCGACCTACAACCAAGGCAAAGATACCCGCAACGATCGCAAGTGGCCGCTGCTCTATCATTTCAGCCGCCTCATCGAAGAAACCGAGCCTCACCTGGTAACCATGGAGAACGTCCCTGATGTCACCAAGCACGAGGTCTACCACGACTTTGTGCAGAGCCTCCGGGATCAAGATTACGAAATATGGGATGGGCGCGTAGCCTGCGTCGACTACGGTTTGCCGCAACAGCGCCGCCGACATGTACTGCTCGCCTCCAAACTGGGGATGCCAATAAGCATCATCCCACCTACACACTTGAACGCCCCGGTCAATGTCGAGGACGTCATCGGCGCACTGCCTCGCCTAGCCGCCGGAGAATGCGACCCGAACGATCCACTTCACAGGGCAGCAACACTCACCCCGATCAACATGCGCCGTATCATTCACTCCAGGCCAGGCGGAACCTGGAAAGATTGGCCGCCAGAGCTGGTCGCCGAATGTCATCGCAAAGCGAGCGGCAAAACGTATCCGAGCGTCTACGGACGCATGCGCGCAGATCGCCCTAGCCCGACGATGACTACCCTCTGCTACGGTTTCGGGAATGGTCGTTTCGGCCACCCTGAGCAGGCTCGCGCGCTATCTCTGCGTGAAGCAGCGATCCTACAGTCCTTTCCTAGGGACTACGCGTTCATGGAACCAGAACGGATCACCTTTAAAGCCGTGGGTCGTATGATCGGAAATGCGGTTCCGGTGCGACTGGGGGAAGTGATCGGAGAAAGCCTTGTACAACACGTTAGGGCTTATGAGGCGGCTCGCCAAGCGGAACGTCGAATTCAAGCCTGAGTCGTGCCTCCAACGCCTCTAGGCTTTTCGTTTCACACTCCCATATCACCACCACACGCCAGCCCAATTCTCGCAATTGGGCTTCCTTACGCGCGTCACGCTCTACATTCGCTTCGAACTTGGGCAGCCAGTACTCCTGCCTGCTCTTAGGTGTGGTCGCGTAGCGACAAGCAGGATGCCGGTGCCAGAAACACCCATGCACGAAGTCTACCGTCCGGAGTCTAGGCAGGACTATGTCCGGCGAACCAGGAAGATCACGACGATGCAGACGAAATCGGAGCCCAAGAGCATGCAACGCTTGGCGCACGATAATCTCTGGCTTTGTATGGGCACGCTTGACCGCCCGCATGATGTCGCTTCGCGACACTAGCCATCCCCCTGACCATCGATAGGAACGACCACTCCCGTCATCGCCAAAGCCTCCAGATGTCGATGAAGTTGCTCGGGTAAGGGAGCGCCAGATATCAATACCCCAGCCTCCATATTCTGATCCATCGCATACCCCGTCAGATTGGCACTGGTGATGAAGCAATATGCCCCGTCCGCCACCGCGACCTTCGCGTGCACGCTGCCATTGACGAAAGCAGCATCTTTGTCTTTCCAGACGTAAAACAGCGCATCGGGAACGATCTTCTTCAGCTTCCCGATAGGGTCGATGCTAACCTTGCCACCCTGCGCGCTCGAGAGCTCCATCAGAAATTCGATCCTCACACCCCGCACTGCCGCTGACTTCAGAGCTCTAGCTACCAACTCTATGTCGTAAGCGACGTAACTGGTGATGAACAACCGCTGCTGAGCAGCATCGATCACTTGTATCAAAGCCTGCTCGGTTCGCCGAGCAGGAACGAGTTCGGTCGTCGGCCCAGTCCACACCAGCTCGACCCTCTGCCGACCCTCGGCATGACGAAACGCATGCGCAGCGGCCATGAGCATGGCAGCCAACGTCTCGCCACTGATGGTCGACGCTTTCCAGCCATCGACCAGCTCTCTGAGCGCGTTGTCGGCCTTCGCGGACAGCGCCCCCACCCTCAGATTACCGGCCCTCGCGACCTGCATTCCTCTGATCTTCGCCGCCAAAGCTGCTACGCGGTCATAGGAGACTATGGAAACCAACTCGGACACCGCTGCGAGTAGCTCTCGCATCTCAAGCATCCGGAAAGAATGCCGCTTTGGCATTCTCGAAAGTCGGCACGACCATCGCCCGGTCAAGATAACGGTTGCCACGCTCGCACGATGTCTCCGCGACAAAGGAGCAAGCATGGCATGCCGCTGCATGCAAACTACGGTCTTTCCGGGGATCATGCTCCGCGCACAGAGGGTCAGAGGAGCAAATGCGCGCACGCCGCAAAGCCTGAACCAGTAGGCGCTCCAAGTTTTCGGGCTTGCCCAGCTCGACCAATCCACCCAAGGTACCATCGGAGTCCGCAGCGGCTGTGTAGATGATGAAGCCGCACTGGTTGCCATCCTCATTCAACTCGGCATAGATCCGCTCTCTGATACTGGCTGCGTTGTATCCGCACTCCAACGCCAACTCGCGGATCAGAAGATGCGCCAGAGTGTGCAGCATCACGTAACGAGCACCTGGATAACCGTCTTCCGGAGGACAGAGACGGCGGGAGTTTCGCCAACCTTTGTGCCCCCCGCGCAATTTCATGTCGGCGGCCTGCACGTCAGCTATCTGCTCCCACTCAGCTATCGCCTGCTCGTCGAACTGAATGAAGATACCCTCACCGTGCACCTGATTCGCGGGGACCCAATCGGGCTTCGTACGTGACAGTGGTGCCTGAATCGGTCCAACTCCAACGCTACCGGAGTCGTCAGGCGCCTCGACTCGCGTGAAGCCGAGCAAAGCGTTCACCTCGCGCAGACGCTTCAACAACAATACCCTGGCGATCTTGCCTTGGTAGCCCTGAGGAACGGCAACTGCCTCGGACAAGAAATGCGGATAGTCATTCACCGGCACCGGGGCGATCAGCACCCGCCACTCGGGGCCTTTGATATCAGCCTCGGTGACACTCTCGCCATCTGCTGAGCGGTGAGCCTCGATGCCCGCCCAAATGGCTGCTGCGGAATATTGGTCAATTCCAGGCAATGAGCCAGTCTTTTTCAATAGCTTGATGGTCAGAGGAACCTCATCGAGCGACTCCAGATCGCTGAAGAAGCTCCAACCATCTTCCAATAGCTGCGCTAGACCATCTTTTGCCTGAGGTATCGCCAACGCCGACAAGGAGACCGGAAACCAGCTATTGGTAGCCCCCAATAGGACGGCCCGCGGCTCGGCATCGCAATCCGGATCGAACTGATCCAAATGAGGATGCCGTCCACGACAGCCCGGCAGGTTCTCCTTACCGAGCTGTCCGAAGGCATGAGCCATGTTCCGCGCCGCGCCGCAAGTATCGCATTTGACCCATAGGTTCTCGGTCTGAAGGGATGCGCCACTCTCGAAGAAACGCAGCGTGCCTTTGCAATCGTTGGGGCCGCTGTGGACGAACCACTGCCAAGGAAAATCATCCAGATGCCCATTCTTGCAAGCCAAAAGGAAACGTGCGGGAACAGCATCGGCATCCTTCGCAGGCTGATCGCCCTTCGAACCGCGACAGCCCTGATGCACGAAACGAGTCGCCTCAGGGCGGCGATACCCTTCCTTCAACTCGAACAACCCGCTGTCGTAAGGCGAGAGCAGCCCGCATTTCACACAGCGCAACCAACGAGGGAACGGCCTTACCGGCACACCGACATTAGCCTCCGCAGAGCTCGTGTCATTCGACTCGCTCTTGCTGATAGGCGGCATTCGTAGTGATTCGACCTGAGGACCAAGCGCTTTCTGCACCGCGGCGAGCAGGCGATTTTCAATCACCAGGTTGCATCGATCCCTCTCCCAGATGTCGATACCTGAAGTCACGACCGACAGATTCGGCAAATCGATGAGGGCACCTGGACCATAGGTCCATAGCAGTTGGCTGGGCCGTACCGAGCCAACGGGAGTCTTTTCGTGCGCCATCTTCATTCGTCCTTATCAGCCGCCGCGGGGCGAGGCTTCCATTGAATATCGTCTTTGATCTTCGCTGAGTTCATGACCAAGCGAACGCCAGGTTCGACCTCGCGCATCGACATGGGCACCGTCCAGTTATCCCACGTATGCGTTCCAGGTGCCTTGATCAAGGCATAGGTCAGATCCTTCTCAGGCCCACGCTTCTCGTACGCCAAGATACGATTGCCCTGCATCACCTCATTCACCCACTGATCCGCCCGCTGCTTGAGCATGCCGCTAGCGAGCTTCTTCGCAGGGGCCTCCGCGATGTTGTCGGCACGCGTTTCGAGCACCTTCATCGCATCCAGCATTTCCACCTGATTAGGTTGCTTGAGACTCTGCGCCCCCTCGTTCGGAGCGAAGCGATCGCTCTTGCCACGGATCAGCGACAGCATCGCCCCGGTCAGACCTCGATCCATCGCACGCGGCGAGAACGGAGTGACCGATTGCGCCTCGACGTGCTTGTAGAACGTCGCGTGGTAATGCTCGAAGGTCTCGTAATGCGAAAGATCGCGTGGGCGAGCCCATGTCAGTACGGTACAGACCAACCCAGGGAATTGTCGGCCGACACGACTGGTTGCCTGAATATATTCCGCCGTTCCTTTCGGCTGACCGTTGACGGCCATGATGCCCAACCGATTGACGTCGACGCCGACCGACAGCATGTTGGTCGCCAAAACGATGTCGATGGCACGTGCATCGCCCTCCTCCCACTTGGTCACGTACCTACCTAGCTCAGGATCCCATTCGGACTTGAACATCACTTCGAGCTGATCGAGATACTTGGGGATGTCCTGGTTGGAAACCCGGGAAGTCAGTTCACGGATATTCATGACGCTGCGCTGGGCCAGGCCAGGCCGCTGCACCATGCTCATTTGGACACGGTACGCACGGGTCTGCACATCGTCCTCGGCTAGACGCTTCATGCCTCCCAGCTCGCGCAATGAGTTGAAGTAGCCCACCATGGTCATGTAAGGATCGGCAGCTTTGCCGAATCGATCGAATAGTGCTTGAGCGGCAGTCAGCGCTGCCGTGTAGACACGGATCAACATCGCCGGCCGTGAGCTGCCCGGAGAGCAGATTCCCAGATAACGCCGTCCTGGCTTTTGCTCGATGGGCCGCTGCACCGAGAAGAAGTTGTCCTCGACGTCTAAGCCATGGGGCGGGAACACCGAGACCTGACGCATGAAGACGTTGTTGACCTGCTGCTGCGCCTTGCGAACTGTAGCGGTGGAGGCGATCACCTTCGGCCGAATAGCATCGCCATCGAACTGCCACGTGCACAGCTCATCGACCGTGCTCTCGTAGAGGCCCACCATGGTTCCCAAGGGACCGCTGATCAGGTGGAACTCGTCCTGGATGATCAGATCCGGAGGCCGCACCGGAGAAATAGCCTTGACCGAAGCAGCAGCCCTACCGGCAACAGCCCTATGACCGGTATTGCAATCCGAGCCTGGCCAAAGCAATCCATGGCGGGAACACTCCTTTGATACCCGGCCGAAGAGGTTCCGTACCTGCCCACGCCACGCCATCATGGCGAACTTGTCCACCGTGGCGATCATCATCGACGGCGGGCGATGGTAAATCTCCTCGTCCACGACCATCACCGGCAAACCAGGGTGTACCTGCTTGCTCGAACGACCACGAGAGAAGTCACAGGTGCTCAGCTTGTCGCCGCAATAGATCGTCGTACGCCCTGATATCTTGTCGACCTCGATATCCCTCTTCGGGTCGATCTCGGTTCCGCACCATGGGCAACCTGTCAGCTGCGCCGGCGAAGCCATTCCAGTGGGGTTTCGCCCTGGGGTACGAATGGCCTCGATGAACTTATGGCTATCCTCGGTAGTGCCAGGCGTCACCTTGTTACCGACCCAAAGGCCGATGGTGAATGCGCTCTCACCAAGGGACTTATCACCTGCCGACAATGCTTCCCGACGAATATGTTCCATCGCACAGATCAACGCGGTAGCCCGCTGGAACTGCTGCAAAGTCAGCAACCGCAGGGTGTAGCGCATGATCACTGCGAGCCCGCGAGACGAATCGTAGCCCCCCAAATTCCCTTGTAAACGGCGGATCGCCATTGTGAATGCAGCCACCCCAAGGTATGCCTCAGTCTTACCACCTCCAGTAGGGAACCAGAGCAAATCCGCATAGGCCTGCAGAGGCTGAGTGCGATCCGTATGCTTAGGATCGGTCAGCCCAGGAATGGACAGCAGCAGGAAAGCCAACTGGAAGGGGCGCCAAGAGCGGTTCTTCGGCACATCGAACTCCGTCAGCGCCACAACGCGCCCGCGACGGCGCTGCAACGCGAACGCGCTATGGACCCGCTGAATCGCCATCGCTCGGTTAGCGAAGCGGAAAGCCGCCAAGGCTTTTTCCTCCGAACCCAATAACTCCACGCCCTCGCGCAGACGAATCAGGATCGACTCGCAGTGGCTAAGCGCCTCATCGGCCTGCTGCACATAGCCCGCCACATCCCTATCGGTGCGCGCCCGCTGATCTTCGATCCATGCTGCATAGTCCTCGGTCAGTATCCCGAGCGCAGTGACGAGCTGGTCTTTCTCCAGCTCTGCCAGTCGCTTCATGTCCAGCAGACCTTCGTCGACCAATCTGCGCATCGCTGGCCGATCCTGCGGATCCAAACCCGGCGTTTCGGTGACCGGCACCTCGTATTGCGGCATCACCGCAGTGCGCAGCTCCACCGCCCTTGCCACATCTGGACCAGCCACTGCATGCACTGCAACGCCGTGCCCTACTGCGAACTCGACCCGATCGCGATAGATCATCTCCAGCGCCAAGCGCTCGCGTAAATCGTCATCGTCCGCAGCGCCAGCATCGGCTTCCAATGCTGGGCGGCGGCGGAATATATCTTTCAACGATTTTTTGTCATTGGCTCGTACGAGGATTTCTGGCTGGAACACCCAAGCGGTATCGCGATTCTCATCAGGCTCCGTTTGACCATTCACCAGGAAGAGCGTGATCAATCGTTCACCCTTCTCGTTGGGTGAACGCACCGTACCCTGGATGATCACTTCTGGGCAGGCAGAATCAGGGGTGACCGGAGAGATCACTCCATCCTTCAGCGCCAGCTGGAAGGTTCCACCGGAGGGCTTACGCCGCCAGACTTTGGCTTTGAGAACTTGCTCGGTGGTCTTGATCACCCGGCCTTCGGCGTCACGGACCACCTTCTTGACCACCTTGGCATGAGCCGTATCATCGGACTCGAAGCGCTCGTAGCGCCCCCAACTCACTACCACCTCAAGACTTTCCGCATCGCCATCGACGCAAAAAGTGAAGCCCAAACTCGACGGTGCGAGCGACTGGTTCGAAGCGGTATCCACCTCTTCCTCGGCTTCGGAGTCTCCGCCACCCGTTTTTTGGGGAGAGTCTACTTTGCTCGACTGTGCCTTCGGCTGAAGATCAGCAGGCTCGTCTTCCTCGTTCTTTTCCGGGGGAGCCATATCCTCACCGCGTTCGGCGTTTTCCATCGGCGCGAGCTTACCGACGAGGTACCGATCGCGAACGCTCATATCGACGATGAGCTCTTCCGGCCCACCGGCTGGCCCTAGAAGGTCGTCCATGATCGCGAACTGTAAAAGCTCACGAACGTAAGCCTCGTTCTCGATCAGCGGAATGTCGGCGAGAGTGATACCCAGCGCACGAGGGATAGCCTCTGCGAAATCTGTCCAGGGTGCACGTACGACACTGCCTGCGGTCGGAGGCAGCAAACCGATGCTGCCGATCCCTACCACTGGCTCGACCGCCTTGACCTTGTCGAAGTACAGCCAAGTGCCTTCCGCATCGACTCGGATACGCAAGACATGGCCGACACGCACGATGCCACCGGCTGGGTTCAAAACCAGTACCCAGGCCCCCTCGCGCAAAGCGGGATGGCTTCCTTTTAGATAGACGACCTTGTCGGCCAGACGAGCGTCACGCATCAAGCCGCGATCGACGACTATCCATGCCTCTGGGGCGCTGTTCTGCAGCATCTCTTCCATGCTCACTCTTCAAATCCTATTCACGATATCTTCCAGCTTGTCGAGCGACCTACTCTGGTTGATATAGGCCGAGTACCCTTCCTGCGCTCCACGAATCAGGGTGTCGTAATGAACGATGCGACTACCTGGCGAGATCGATGTCATTGACGACTTGAGTCGGTCCGGGTTGGACGCCTCTTCGGCTACGGTCTTCCCAAGCACGAAGATCACCTCGATATCCGGGCTGGTCTGATTCTGCTCACGCAAGATCTTCGTCAGTTTGTCGACATAGGTCTGCCCCTGCTCGACCAACTCGAGTAATCCCATCTTGCGACCCACCTTCTTCAGTTCGACGATGACGTGCTTGCCAGCATTGGTGCGGTAGGCGATATCGACACGGCCCAAGCGCTCTTTCTCGGTCATGTCTTCAATCAGCACGCCCTCCGTCATCAGGCGCGACTCCATGATCGAACTACCCGTGGCCCGCTCCCATGCGGGATCCAGTAACCAGAGATGGTCGAACAGGTATTTCTGGAGCACCCTCTCCTTCGCGTCTTCGTCGATGATGTTTTGAAAGTCTCGAATCGCATCCAGACGGGATTTCACGATGTCCCGATAGAGCGAGGCTTCGAGAGAGTCCCGGTCAGCGAGCACAGCCAAGAGCCTGTCGGCACTTTCGATGCTCGTTACGAACTCCTCGGTCGACCCACGCAGCTTCATTCGCTCGAATGCCAGGATGCCGTGCCGATACATGAGTTTGCGGTCATCCTCGTCATCGACCGGCAGAGCACTCAGCTTGGAGATCAGCGTTTCAGCACTGTTCCTGTAACCTGCGGGGAGAGACTCCAGCCATTCTGCAAGGGCGGGTGATGTCTCTTGGGCCTCCTTGACCTCGTGTTTTCTCCGCCACTCGCTCCAGCGTTTTTCGAGCTGCCCCAAGCGGGATTTGAGAAAAGCGATCAACTGGACGTAACGCTCATCATCTTCCTGCACACGCTGGCGGTCGCTGGTGGCAATATCAGGGCGATCATCCGCATCGAGAAAATCCGCCTCGATCTGACCGGTGAGGTACTTCGTATAAAGCCTCCCGTCATTCAGTCGATCGATGACGTTTTCCTGGATCAAGCGGCCTCGTGCGAAGACTACGATGCCATTCAGGTTCCCCGCCTCATCGTCGTCGAGGTCTTTGGGCTTACGTGCTGTGCCAAGCCAACCGCTCACACGCCACGACGGATCCCATGCCTCGAACCGAGCTGGCAGCGATTCGCGCTCCAAGATATGGGAAACCGTACTGGCTTCTGGCTCGTAACCCTCGAACGTCCAAAGGAACTGGACCTTGGGCAAGTCGCCTCGATCAGCGGCCGTGATGGGCTGGCCGTCGATCTTGATCTCGAAGCCATGAGCTTGCCCAATGATCGAGAAACGCCGGGCAAGACGCTTCCGTAACGCAGTGACGCCTTTGCCAAGCCGCTGACGCTTGATGTCGCGCAACACGATTTTCGTGCCTCGCGTCGCCGTGAGCGTGCCGCTCTCCAGGCGCTCAGGGTGATATGCGCGCTTTTCCTGCACAGCCTGCTGGATGCCCGGCACGCTCATGCGGAAGCCATGCGCATCCCCATCCTTGGCAGACTGCACTTCGATGACGTTGGCGATAGAGAACAAAGACAATTTGCCTAATCCCTTGCGCCCCATCACAGGCCGCCCTTTCGCCGTCTTGCATCCATGCTCCGTATCCTCATCGCGGCGGCGATAGCCGACGCGCAGGTACTTACCGTTCAGGTCATCGACAGACATGCCGATGCCGTCATCTTCGATCTCGATCCACTCATTGTTAGGAGCGACGCGAATCTGCACGCTCGATGCATCCGCGTCCCATGCATTGGCCACCGCTTCGGTCAGAACGGCGGCGATGTTGCTGTAGAGGTTGATGCCGAGATGCTCAAGGACGTTGAGGTCGACGGTCATCTCAAACCTCGGTACGACTTCATTCGTCATTTTCTTCCTCCATAGCCTTCGCGCTCTTCATTGGCCAGAGCGTTTTTCCAGCTGCACTCTGCGAAGTCTTGCACCGTGAAAATCAGGTCGGCGGAGTAACGCTGGTCGCTCATACGTTGTCTCCGGCGAACAAATCATCCAGGCGCACGGATGAAGCAGCTTTCGAACGACGCCCTCGTTTGGCTGGACTGGGAGCATTCGCTGGTGCTTGCGAGAGCTCACCAAAGCGATGTCGGTTCAGCTCTGTGAGCCGATGCATCAACTCCGCTGTTAGGTCTTCCGAAAGCGCCCAGCGCCACGAATCCCTTGCAGAACCGCCACTGAACTCCCGGAAATCGTAGGGAATATCAAGATCATCCCAGCCATAAGCCTGCGCAACTTCGACGTCTATTGCAGCCATGATCTGGCGCAGTTCACAGATGGCTGGATCGTTGCAGCTGGGCGTGTTCACAGCGTTCAGTGCGTCAGTTAAACCACACTGATTCTGATCGCTCCACGCGACGAGAACGTCTTGAAAACGAGTTGCATGGACTCGACCGGCAAGCGATACCATCTCATTCGGTAGGGCGAAAGTCGAAACAGCCTCTCGAATAGAAAGCGTGAGCGTATTGGTGTCTGCTCCCAAGCTACGAACGGAGAATGCATAGAGCCAATTTCGGAAGAACGAGCTCAAGCAAATTACGAAAAGGTCATCTCTGTCAGCACCAATAAGCAGGATTTTGTTTGTGTAGATCCATTCAGCAGGTGCCATCAAGCAAAATGGGTATTTGGTGACCTTGGCAAATGCAATGAAGTGCCCCTGTTTGCGCAGCTTGCGCATGAGATCAGCTCGATGGTTCCAGAATTGCCACCAGCGGCCATAGAGTCCCTTATAACTCTTCAACGTCTCTGGCGTTCGGGTTGGCTGAACCTCCTGGATCAGAAACTGGAAAGCAATTGGCCAGTTCTCTTCAATCTCCTCTAGCTTTTTATCAGCGATGTCCAGCGCCCATCGGTCGGTTATCCGAAGCGCATAACTGGTTATGTCGTCTCCGGTGATGTATGGCCGGAGAAGACTATTCTGCTCGTTCGTTAGGCGTTCGAACCATGGGGAGTCAGCGGTGAGAACAAAAGCCATCCCCTTACTGTTATTTACCCCCTCGAAGCTGAATAGCGGATCAGGAAGCTCTTTAGGTATCCACACATCCGTAGCCTCAGGCTCCAAACGTGCACCAATGCGTTTGCAAGCATGCCCCTCTGAATCACATGGAGCGGCCCAACGCCCTTTGAAGAAACAGACTACTGCGACAACGACTGAGGCCGTACCAGGCCAAGGCATGCCTTTTCTGGAGAAATAGATGTCGCCGCTCTGAACGATGGCCCCGAGTCCAACGGCGACCGCACTTCCTTCAGCGATGTTGCTCGTTGCCAGTAGGCCATAGCAGCCATTCGGGCAGAGCAGATCGACGACTCGCCTATGGAAGACGATGCTCAGGTCGATCTTTCCAGGCGATGTACCAAGAATCATCTGGCACTGCCACTGGAGCTTCTCGCCCATTGATGACTTCCATAGGCGGTTACCCAAAAACGGAGGGTTCCCCACGAAAGCATCAAAACCTGGCCGTCCAATCATGAACACTTCAGGGAACTCCAATGGCCAGTGGAACGGGCGGCGGGCTGCCATTCCAATCGATAAACCAGAGGCTAAGGTGATTCCCGCACGCGTCGCGATGGATTGGGTTGACTCGGTGTCTCCTTCAACGGCTTCTCCGGCCTGAACGGCAAGAAATGCCAGTCCACTCGCTAGCGCAGATACGTTGCCATCGGAGGCGAGAACCTCACCGATGAATGCGTTGGCAATGTTTTCCGCTACTTCCAGTTTTCTACGCGCGTCAGCATCAAGTCGCTCCATCGCCTCAACATCATGAATGTCGCGTATCGGCATCTCGCGCAGTCGTTGGCGTAGTTCGATCGCTGCTTGGACGGCCTTTTCGATGTTCTTTCCAAACAGAGGCTGCTGCCCTTTACCGCCGGGCCTCATCGAAAGCTCGGTTAGCTGCTCCAGTCGGTGGATACCCAACAAGCTATCGCCACAACGCAGGTTGTGGTCTAGGAAACCGAACGGCCTGTTCTTGGCCATCGTAACCAGCCAGATGGAGAGCTTGGCGAGTTCCACCGCCATCGGATTAATGTCCACGCCATATAGGCAACGTTCAGCGATAAGACGGCGAGCGATCACCGTGCGTGACTCAGCATCCAAGGGCAACGAGTCCTTGGCATTCGGCGCTTCCAGAACTTCGCCGTCCACACTCACTGTTTTTCCACTGCCTTCAACTTTCGACCATGCATCAATCAGTCGCTCAGCCAACCAGCGGCAGACTTGCACCAGGAAGGCGCCCGAGCCCATAGATGGATCGCAGATCTTCAGGTTCAGCAGTTCGGAGGGTGGTTTCAGCACCCATTGTTCACGTGGAGCTCCCTCTGACGGCCCCGTGTAGACGATCGGCGTCAACGTCTCGTCGACAATGGTTTCGGTGAGCGATTTCGGCGTGTAGTGCGTTCCCGTCTCGCGCCGATCGCTGCCCGTGGTGACGATGAATGCCCCCTCAGGATAAATCAGCGGGTAACCCCAAGGATCGGTACGCAGCAGGTTGATGAATGGCAGCGTACGATCACGCAGGCCTTCGTCTCCAGCGCACGCGGTGAGCAGACGGTTGGCCTGGACAGCATCGACCGAACGCTCGAGATCCTTGCGGATCGCTCCTCCTCCACGCTTGATCGCATCGGCACCGGAGAGCGCCTCGGCCAACACCTCGTCCCCCTGCTGGAGCAGAGCTTCGAGCTCCTCCAAAACATAGAGGGTCTTCTTTGCCCCCTTGCCACCGGCCAGCTCCACTGTCACCCGTTCGGTTCGTACGACAGTCCGCTCCAGCAAGCCTTCGTAGACGTAACCGATCTGCTCAACGTCCAGCGCTCGGTAGGAAAGCGTACGCCCCTCGTACTGCTGGATCGCCTCCAGCAGGAGCAGCACGGTGCGGTTATCTATCGGTAGTGGTCGCGCGGAGTCGATCTTCCAATCGGAGCCCTTAGAGCGCCCTTCGAGGAAAGGGAAACGATCAGGGTCGAACAGCGAACCACCCAGCGCTGGAAGGCGCAGCATTTCATGCTCAATGCCGCCGTACACTGCGCGAAATGTCGCTAGTAACCGTGACCATGCATCGTTGCGCCGCTCCAGCACCTCCTCGGCTTCCTGGCGCAGCTGCATACGCAGAGTGGAGATGGCGTAGTTGCTTTCGTACGCCTCCTCTCCCATCAGCAAGAGCCCCCGCTCCTCGGCCGACAGCAGGAACACCAGACGCATCATGATGGTCAGACCCGCTTCGTAGAGCTCGGTCGGCTCGACACCTTGCAGCAGCGCTCCTGACCGTTCACGGTCTTCCTTACCCAGTGCCTGGATCAACACCTCGACCGCCCGGCGGACTTGTTCACCCAAGGCATCGGTGACCTCCTCCTGATACTGAAGAGACTCGTCCAGCATTGAGGGTAAGGACTCATCGTCTGGCCCGAAGAAGCGCCGGATACCCAATAGGGTGAGAAAGGCCTGCAGCGTCAGCCGCTCCTGCCCCCAGAGGCGTGCATACCAACTTGCGAAGGTCGAAACAGCGCCAACAAGAGCATCGACTAGCATCCAGCGCTCACCATCGGTGACCAAACCAAGGCGACAGCCGCTGGCCCGGCAGAGCCGCTCCATGCGCTCGGCTGGACTAGCGGACCAGCCATCCAATTTCAGTGCTGCCTGGAGATCCGTGCCCGCAGAATAGATTTGCACGAGCAGCTGACTTTTGCAGCCTGAGACCAACGCATAGTCAGGTTCCAAAGTGACACCATGTTCCGGCAGAGTGACGCGCAGCTCAGAAGGAATACGCTCACCTCGTAGTAGAAGCTCACCGCTATCGTTCTCGTCGTATTCCAGGCCGCGGGCAAGCACCTCGTGAATCCAGGCGCGATGCAGTTCGGTGAATCTGGGATCGTCGTTGTCACGCGCCTCGCACCATTCGTCATAAGCTTGCCGCAGGTACTGTCGAATGCGAGGTTCGACAGCAGGTAGACCAGTGGAGAAGATTCGTTTCAGTACCGGCGTGGCGAGGAAAGGACCGGAGACCTCAATCAGCGACAACCATTCATCGTGAATATCGAGGGGGTTCATACGCGGCCTCCCTGGGCTAGCGATACAGGTACGATGAAAATGACGGCTACCGGGAAGGTGCGATCCTGCGGTTCGGCATAACGAGCTTCGATGGCACCGGCCTCCTCTTCCCGCTCCGCAGGAATCCGCGCGAGACGTGCTTGCAGGGCGGAGTTGTCACGACGAACCTGGGTGCGCTCATCTTCACTGAACAAAGAAAACTGCTCAGGCAACTCGTCCTTACCCAGCTCCCTGCGAATGGCGCTATCCAGCTCATCCAGCACGGCGAAAATGTCTTCTTTTTCTTTGTTCTTGCGGGTTTCCAGGGTGTTGCCCAAATATTCGAGACGATTGCGTGAACGTGCTCCGAGGGATTGCTGGATCGCCTCTTCCGCAGTGGCGAAGCGAGAGCGCAACATGACAAAGAGCGAATCATCGACCCGACACGGCTGCGCGTCGTCCAACCAGCCCTGTACGCGGGCGACGCCCTCTTCGCGCTTGAAGCCCTGTTCGCGCAGATAGCCCCCAGCCAACGTCAGTTCCTCATGTAGACGATGGTGATTGCCGCCAGTGATCACCAAGCGCGACACGACCACAACCGCCGGGGCCTCGAGATGATCGTCAGGCAACGCTCGCACCGTCACTCGGTGCAAGCGCTTGTTGTCTTCCTGCGCCCAAACCTCGGCACGCAGCAAACGCAGACACATCTGCACCAAACGATGATTGAGATGGATGAGCACCAGGTCGTCTCGCCCATTGGCGACTTCATGATCGAATGTCACCGGGCGTGACTTGCCGGTGAATGGATGCTCCAGCCCTTCGCGGCACCGCTCCCAGGCACCTCCTAGGGGCGGCAGCTCGAAGACTTTACCCGGCGCGATCCCCGCCAGCGTCAGCGGCTTGAGAGCCGGTTTCTCGGCCAACGCCAAGCCGGTTTCGACCGCCTTCAGGATGTGCTCAGGAGAGAGGTGGAAGTCCTCCCTAGTCTCGACCAACTTCTCATGTAGCTTCGCTATTCGGTTAGCGAGGTCTTTTTCAGCTCTGACGAATCGGCGGGTCTGGGCAATCCTCGCATCCGCCAAACGGGTATCCAGATCACGTAGCGCCCCTTCGATGAGTCCAGACATCTGCGGTGCGATTACGGGGTTCACGCTGCCCATATCGACACGCATGGAATCGAGCTTACGCAAGGCGCGCAGGATATCGTCCTGATGGCCACCGACAGTATCCTGGTCTTGCCGAGCATCGACCGGATGCCAAATCACCACCTCTTTCTCACGCTGGCCATGGCGGTCGATACGACCGTTGCGCTGCTCCATGACGTTGGGGTTGTACGGGATTTCCAAGTGAATGAGGTAGTTACAGTGGTTCTGCAGGTCGATACCTTCGGAAGCAGCGTCGGTGGCCAGCAGGATGCGCACGGGGGAAATGTCTGGAGCGGCCTGGAATGCCGCCTTCACTTGTTCTCGATCGTCGTGATCCATGCCGCCATGCAAGATCATCAGGCGATCGCCACCCAAATCATTAGTCGCCAGAATCTGATGTAGCCAGTCGAGCGTGGTGCGGTACTCGGTGAAGAGAATCACTCGTTTATCATTCCAGGATCCATCGGTCTTCAAATGCCGATTGATCCAATCAAGCAACGCTTTGGCCTTGGAGTCGGCTTGATTCATCGCCTGCTGAGCCCAGTGCCTGAGCTCATCGAGCAGGATACGCTCCTCTGCGTTCAACGGGCGTGAGTAGCGCGTGGCTTCCTCGACAGCCTCTTGCTGCGCAATTTCGACGTCTGAGTCGTTGGCGTAATCCTCTTCGGCACGCTGTATAGCCTTGAGCAAAATTCGCTCGGACAAATCCGTTCGTCTTTTGCTAGTTCCGTCGTTTTCCAGCGTCGCGACATGCTTTTCCAGGGTCGACGCGAAAGCAGCCGGCGACGAGAACAAGCGTTTCCGTAGCAGTTGGTTGACGAAGGACGCACCGGTCCCACCACCCAACTCGTCATCCGCGCATTCTCTGCTGGCACAGAATTCTTGAAGCTTGCGATGGACTTCTCTTTCTTTTGCGGTGTAGTAGACGGGCAATGCTTCGAGCTTGCGCTGTGCGTAAATCAGATTCCCGTCCTTGTCAGTGATTTCGCTCTTGAGGCGGCGGATCATCACCTGAGACAGCTGCTTCTGCTCCGGCATGATATTGCGGGCGAACCGCTGATCATCGAGCAGCTCCAACAGCGAAGTGAAGGACTCGGTGTAGCCGTTATGTGGCGTCGCAGTCAGAAACAGATGGTGCTGAAAATGCGGGGCTATGGTGCGGATGAAACGAGTACGCTGGCTTTCGATCGCGTATTGAGCGCTCGCTGACGGCGCGACGTTGTGCGCCTCGTCGACGACCAACATATCGAACTTACGCGGATAGCTGACATGCGTCGGCAGGATATCGCGGAATGCACGCAAACCATCACCGGCCTTAGCCCAATCCATCGACGTGATCAGATGCGGGAACGAGGTCCAAGGATTAGCATGTATTCCACGCTCGCGCCGCATCTCCTTGATGTAAGTGCTGTCGACGATACGAAATTCCAGACCAAACTTTTCCATCATCTCGACACGCCACTTTTCTTGCAGTGACGCGGGGCAGACGATCAGCACAGTTCGAGCACGATGACGCAGGAGCATTTCCTGAATGACCAAGCCGGCTTCGATGGTCTTGCCCAGACCTACATCGTCGGCGATCAGCAGATTGACGCGAGCCATGTCGATTGCACGAACCAGGGGATCCAGCTGGAAGTCTTGCAGACTTACACCACTGCGAAACGGTGCCTGGAGGAAGCCGCGATCAGCATTCGTAGCAGCCCCCCAACGCACGGCATCGAGAAAAGCCTCCAGAGTGCAGGAGTCGTCCTGTCCGGTGATGGCTGGCAAACCAGCACGCTCAATGACATGCGCACCTGGCTCAATTTCCCAAATCACCTGGAGCTCTTCACCTAGGGCATCCTCATCAATGGAAGCTAGCGTGACAGCGTGCTGCTGCACGCTGCCTAATTTGGAAGCGTCCACCTCAGCCACCACCCACTGCCGGCGTCTAACTTCGACAAGCTGACCTGGTTGCGGGATATCACGGTAGCTGCTGCCTTCCGCCATTGCAGTCATTCTTAACCCCTTAACACCGTCTTCATCTAGCCGATGACGACGAATGAGCAAACACCTATGGGCTTCGCGCTTTCGAAAGCCCGAAGCACTAAATTCAATTGAGTACAGGTGCGAAGTCCAGGGCTGGAAACGGCATTCGTGATCGCAGAGAACACTGTAGATTGGCCATCCCTGGGATACTACCGCCTGCTATGATGCAAAATACATCACCTTATCCATTGGCACGGCGTGGGTAAAGCCGCTCTCCACGCTTTCTGCAGTTTGGGCAACTGACCGAGGCCTTCATCGGCCTCATACAATCCTGACCAAACAGGTACGGGCGTAGCAATCAAGCACGGTACCCACGTAGAGGGCGACTTCGATCACTTGCTGAGTTGCCTGATAGCGCTGATCTTGCTCCCTCGCCTGAATCTCTTTTGAGCGAGGAGAGTACAGATGCTATTGGTTATCAGCACGAAAGGCATTGCAAAGGGCTGTCACAGCCGGCTCGCACCGAAGCCATGCTGGCCATCCCCATAAACCTTGGTGGCTACCTTGCAGAGGTAGCTGGTCCTGTAGAAAAAGTCAGCCTGGCTCTGCGGGTCATTCCGACGTAGACAGTAGGTTGGATTGGTCGGTATCTCGACCAGCCCCCTGACCGCTTCAACTGGTAGTCCCAGGGCACTGGCCCATGCCCCCTCAAGACGATTGAACATGTTGTCTCTTCCGGCCTCGAATTTTCCAAGGGCATTGAACGCATCGAAGTTCAGCAGGAAGGCCATGTGATAGTGGGGTCTTCCATGCTGCCCCACCTCCCTGCTCCAGACGCACCGCACATTACTGTCATGCGCACTCTTGTTCTCCATTCGTGCTATTCGACGATTGTGCCGTATCTTGGCCTTAAACGATTCAACAAATCGATCAATTACCTGATTCGTGTAATAGCTTTCAGGCAGATCAACGCCTGTAGGAAACCTCAGATCAACCCTAAATGCGAAAACACGTGAATACTGCTGAACAGCCCTCTCTGTAGTACTGTGAAGTCTTTCCAGATACTGTTGAACAAAAGGCCCTTTATCGACTTGAATAGGGAATCCCAAATAGCTGCTTGCATCATGAATAATCAGATTTCGGTTTTGAGGAAGACGCTGCATTTTCAAACACTCCGGTGCTAGTTTCATAAACTTCTAGCAATGAGTAGTTTTTTACGACGCATCTGCGATGCACATCATTCAGGCATCCCACGGATTCCTGCAATTCATCACTAACACATACCCAAACACAATGACACCTGATACACAAATAATAAAGCATACTACCAATACCGATAGACCCAATAAGAAAAATGCCTATCACCACCGGGAAGACATCCAATAAAAACCATGCAAAACTCCAAAAATAAACTCTGGAAAAAAATTGCCACGACCAGCTAACCTGGCCGTAGCACCTCATCTAAAACCATAGAGAACTTTAAGATCAAACCGAAACGATTCCTTGCGTGTCGCGCTCCTCAATTCGATCCAAGATCCATTCCTTAACCTCACTCTCCAGCCACCCAACACTCCGCCCTCCCAAGGGGATCGGCTTCGGGAACCAGTTACCGGAAACATACTTGTAAACCGTCGAGCGCCCAAGGCCTGTCATTTCCATCACCTGCTGCAGTCGAATTATTTTCATGATGAGCTCCTAATTTTACTCATCAGATCTGGCTTCCTCGTAATTCTTTACTTGATGATCAGCCCACCCGAAAAAACAGACTTCAACTTTTGATCCTGCACCCACAACCCCGACTATGCAGTCACAGAAAAATAACGAGGTACAAACTCAACCAAACCAATGGAGTTGTGTAAGTAGATAAACGACCGAGCACTCTCCTGATTTGTAGGCGCACCTTTCTACCACCCCCCGAAGCCAACACCGCCCGCAGCCCATTCCACTTGCAAGAGGCGGCTCCGACAGCCTCACATGCTTTGGGAGAATAAGGCCCCTCTCACAGCAAGCTTTACCTCATTAAAACCCCATGTATACTGACACATTAGCTAATTTTCTATTCTAGAAAAGCCATAGGATTTCGCTAAAAAACAGCTAAAAATCGACTATTTTTCCACTATGGATCTACTAGAGATTTACTACAATCCTTCCACCACCTACCAGGCGAACCACAGACATGGCAGTCCGTTTCAACGATAAACTTCAAAAGATATTTAATAGCCTCAATGCCGACAGACGATTTGCTACCTGGCTATGGTTTCTCATAAGGGAAAACTTTCAAAATATAAACCTAGGGGAATTAGGAAGCCCAGGCATGCGTGATCGAATGGCGGAAGTCATCATCAACCAGCCAGGACTAAAACAATCAATCGAGTACCAAAAGAGCACCAACCTCTTGCCCGAGCAGAGCTTTCAGTGGATAACAAACAACAAAAGACAGAACGCTTTCATAATTAGAAAACTGACCGAAAAAAATGGAATAACCTACACAAACGGCCCCGAAATTCTAGCCGACAGAGATCTAACCATTGCAGCAATTGACACATGGCAAACAGACAACATTCAAAAGTCAGCAACAATCAACCAAATAAGATCCGAATGGGAAACCCATACAAAATCAGACGACCTATTTAAATGGTTCGATGGCCCAGATGAGAAAGAAAAACTGAATACGGCATGGGAAATAATCAAAGTCAAACACTCACCCTTGACCTATCTCCAAAGCCAACCGCAAGATAAGGACGATTTAATTATTTTACTTGATTCACCATTTATCAATGCATCAGACAAAGCACTACTTATGAGCTCCATCAAGAAACGATGGAGCCAAAATAAATATCGCGCCAAAATGACTGGCAAAAAGCAACACAATTTCATCCTATCCGACAAAGCCATTAAGCGCCTTGACAAGCTAGCCGACAAACATGATCTGAAGCGAACTCAAGTGCTAGAGATACTGCTCAAACTGGAAGAAGAGAAAGGAATTTACATCCCAACAAGACTGAAACAACTGATCGACAGCTAAATTTTGCACAGGCAGCTTGATCTATTCATTCTCCGCCAAAAACACCTTGCCGAAGCATCTTAATTACTAGCAAGGCTGTCAGAAATCCAGTAAACAGCCTTGCGATATCAATAAAAGAAAATTATTTAAAAAACAAATCAGGATCATCCACCACCATAATTCAAGCATCAATTTCGTCAGACCACGCCTTCATCATCTGGCGTTGTCCTTCACTATATTCAGCCTGATTTTAGTTTGCACGAGCTTTGTTTCTCTTGGCATGTGCCAACTGACGATTGATCACGGCTGCGCGATATCCCGTTTCGTTCAACATGGTCGAAGCTGTCGCACGAAAGCCATAGGCTGAAAAGCTTATGCTGTCCTTACCATTGAAGCCCATGTGCCCAAGTGCCCAATTCAGCGTTGTGGCGATCATGAATTCGTTTGGCTTGCGATAGTTCGGAAAAAATAGCCGATGACCACCTGTATGGGTGCTCAGTTCACACAGCAACTCGGCCATCTGCCTGGAGAACGGGACGATGTGCGACTCTCACATCTTCATACGCTCAGCCGGAATTCGCTATTCGGCCCGTTCCAGATCGAATTCGCTCCACTCCGCCTTGCGGAGCTACAGTGCGAACAAAGGTGAACAACATCTGACGCAACGCGATCACCATGGCCCTGTAGCCAACCATTCGGCCTGTCTGTTGTGCGACCGATGCCCCTGGAGAATCAGTGGCCTGGTCTGTTGTCGCGCACTACGCGTATCAGCCAGTCCGATCTCCAGGTAAGTGGTAAAGGAACGACTTAGCAATAGCCCCCCATCATGACGCCCCAAGGTACCAAGCAAATCCTATCGGCATTCCAAATGGCATTCCACAAGAAAAAACAAACAGAAATATCACTTTAAAATCAATGGATTGCGATATCTGTTCAGATTACCCCGGCACATTGATGCCCAAGCACCTCAGGCCTTTCATTAAGGTTAATCTCAAGAACGGGAGCACCAGCAGCCACAACTCGGAAGCCGGGCTTACCAGTTGATAGAGGCGACAAATACGATGTGAGCCACTGCTTCACGAGGACCAGCACTAACTATTCTGAGCAGAAGATCGGGATATTGAACAAGGCCAATTCAACCAAAAGTGCCCTACCCCAGAAACAACAAAGCCACCCGAAGGTGGCTTAGTCGTTCTAAATAATGGTCGGGACGGAGTGATTCGAACACTCGACCCCTTGCACCCCATGCAGCGGGCGAAAGGACAGTAAGTCTCTGATTTTACTAACATTCAACCCAAAGCCTGACCGCCACAGCATCGGTTTTTTCGTGGTTTTGCAAACGGAAACACGCGGTCTGGACGGATGGTTTTGCGCAGGCTAACGCCGTCGCCAGTTCAGTTTTTGGGCCTAAATCAGTACCATCAGATGATAGGACGCCACCACAAATTATCAGGGTTAAATCATGAGCACGCCCCCCCACACGGATGTGAACAGCCACATCGATCGGCATAACGAATCACAGGAAAAGGTTGTTGCTAGAGCTCAAGACCTGGTTAAAACCTTGCTCCTTCTCAGCGGGGGCGCCCTGGCTGTATGCGCAAATTTCTTTTCCGCGAAGGTCGTCTTTCCCGTGACCACCGTCATTCCCGTTCAGCTCGCCTGGGTATTCCTGACTGCGGCAATAATCTTGTTTGGAGTAGTACTGACCCTGCTCCTCGGGCGCGACTACGTCTTTGGCGAAATCGTCGGTCGACAGATGGAGGCCTGGAAGAACGGGAAGCCCGACCCCGACGAAGGAGACCCATCAAAGTTGTGGGATTGGGGAATGTGGGGCGCAGGTCTACTGGGATTGCTAGCGTTCGCCACAGGAATGGGGTGCTTCACATATGCCGCGTGGATTTTCCTTAACACGCAAATTCCCATGATTAGCTGATCCTCCTTTCGCTATTGCAGCAGTATGGGTAAAGATCAGCTCTAGGCCTTGAAATACGTGGCGTATGCATTGCAGGTGTCTAATATGCATTCGCCATTTTCGACGGTTTTCGGCGAGCAAATAGGCCGTTTACGCCAGCAGTATTAGACAGCAAAAGTACCCTTCTCCGGCGTCCTGCCGACCAATCACAATCCCCTCTCCCCTGCAGCTCGTCACCCTGGGCTGGTCAGAATTAACCTACCTCGATTACTGTATATCCAAACAGTATCGATAGGCCTGCACCGTGATCATCGAAGACGACAGCTTCGCGCTGGGCATGCCCTCGCCTGTTCAAATGTTGCGCCAGCATGCGCGCCTGGTCGAAGCCGAGTGCGAGCAGTTGCGGCATGAGCTCGACCGGGCCCGGGACAACATCGAGAAGCTGGTGGCCATCCACCAGGCCCAGGCCGCCGAGATCACCAAGCTGAACACTAGGATCGAGCGCATGACCTGGGAGTTGTCCGATGCCCTTGTAGAAAACACCGAACTGAAGAATCGACGTATTGGTGGCTGCCCGATCACCTGGGGTGCAATGCCGCCGAAGGGTTAGCGCTTAATGCAGCGTTCGCGCAGGCCCACCAAGCGACCGCAACTGGTACTCGGTGACAGCTTGGTAAAGCGATTCAGCCTCAAGCCGCAGGCGCTCGACCTCATCCGGCGGAAGCAGGCCCTTCGCTTCGTAATACCGGCGTACAGCGGCAAGCACCTCGCACATGAACGCCTCTGCCTGCTGAATCTTGTCCGCGAGGTTTTCCATTGCGCTCACCGTGATGCTAGCTATTCGACATCCATAACGTCTTTTCGGCAACATACAGCATGTGCATCGCGCTCGCGTCGGTCGGAGGATAATCGGGATGAAGGAATTCGCCGCCCTCAACTCTCGTCATCCCCAGCCGCTGCATTACAATTTCAGAACGCTTGTTCGCCAATGCGGTAAAAGCGTAAACGCGGGGCACATCCAAGGTGCTAAATGCATAATCGAGAGCCGCGCGAGCTGCTTCGGTCGCATAACCCTTGCCCCAATAGTCGCGACCAAGTCGCCAACCCACCTCTAAAGCCGGACCGAATGGAAAATCATCTCCGAGCCAATGCAGGCCAACTGCGCCGATCAACGAGCCATCATCGATACGTTCGGCAGCCCAGAAAGTTGGCTCGCCGCCTTCAGAAAGCCGCGTCAGTTGGTCAACTACATCGCAGGTCTCAGACGCAGTCTTCGTGCCCCCGAGGAACTGCATTACCTCAGGATCAGCATGGATTACGCACAGCAGGGGCTTATCCGCCTCTCGCCAATCCCTGAGCTTCAACCGGTCTGTTTCAATCATTCTTTCCCTCATAGCGAACAGGCTTGTTCCCGCTGCCACAATATCATCGTGCCCTCCGCAAGTCCCCGTTCTCAATTTATCGAGCGGCGGCTTATGGGAGCTCCCATGCATGGAATGAATGACCGGAACGGAGACAAGAATGACTTGGGTGTAAGACCTGGAACGGCTAATAGCGAGGCGTCCTTCGTTATGAGTTACTTATGAGTCCTCGCTCATCAGACGTGCATGACGCTCAATGTAGTGAGCGTGCAGGCCCGCCGAGCGACCTCAGCTGGTACTCAGTGACTGTCTGGTACAGCGACTCAGCCTCCAGCCGCAGGCGCTCGATTTCCTTTGCTGGCTCACCGGCGTCCTGGGCAGCTTGGTAGCGCCGCTGTGCATCGATAGCCTGCCGAATCAACGGCTCACCAGCCTCAATAACTCCCGCCAAGGTCTTCTTCACATTCTGCTGCTCCTATCATTTGGTCAAAGCAGTATAGGTCTACAACCATCTGGGTTTCGCTACGGATCGATCAGATCAGCGACGACTACCAGTGTCACCTTCCGGCCAGAAGCGGACATTCGATGCGGACAAGGATGGAGACGATCTCTCGCTCTCGATTTCAGGACGCAGCAACACAGCATGCATTCCCGCGAGCAAATTAACGGATCGTTTACTCGGGAATTCCGGTCAACGTATGCACTACACGCATTGCACAAGGCGGTCGAGCCCCTTCCGGGTCGAGCTGTTCGCATTTCTTCAGCAGCGGGTAGGCATCGGCAAACTTCATAGCCGCCACCTGTTCGGCGTGCTGCTGCGAAACAAAGCAGTGCTCGAACCGGAAGGCGGCATACACCTCGGGCAGCAGTGCTGGATAATCGTAAACCTCGTCGACGATGCTCTTTAGCATCTTGGACATCTGCCCGTTGGCTGTGGGGGAAATCCTGGTGAGCAGATCATCCTTGGCAACGCCCGCTTGCCTGGCCGCAATAGCTTCCTTCGACGCACCGATGGATGCCTGCACTCCCTGCGGAAACGGACAATCAGACGCCGCCAATGCCGAGGCCGACGCCATGCAACTCAGTAAAGTGAAAACAGCAGCCATCCTTGTCATGGAATTTCCTTGTTTGTAGCAAGCATTGTTGAAATAAGCTGCGGATTCTAACCGATACCAGTTGATGATGCGCTCCATTGACTTGGTCCGCTCCGGGTGATAGCGGTCACTCATGACCGGCTGCTTTCGACCCATAGCCGTCATTCAAGGCATGCAGAAAGCGATCATCAACAGGCGAAAAACTGATTGATTACCTCTTGGGCCGACTAGATAGGGAGATTGGCGCGGTGGAGCTGCACAGTGAGCGTTTAAACATGAGGCAGATAATCGAAGATGACTGGCCGCTGTTCCTCGCGCTGCACGGCGATCAGCGTGTCACCCGATACGTCTGCGATACACAAACTCAATCCGAAGTCCGCGAAAGGTTCGAGTCAAGGCTGCCCCTGTGGTTGCCCGGCTCAACGCACTGGCTATGCCTTGTCATGTTCGATCCACATATCCAGGAAGCTATCGGTGTGACAGGTCTGAAGCTGGCAGAGCCGACCGGCTCGACAGCTGAAGTCGGCTATATGTTGCTCCCGCAATTTCAAGGCAAAGGGTATGGTTCTGAATCTCTACAAGCAGTGATCAGCTATGCCCGAGATGTTCTTTGTTTGGATGCACTCAAGGGCGTCGTTACCGATGGAAATATCGGGTCATGTCGTGTGTTAGAAAAATGCGGTTTTGTGCTTGAAGAACGGCACGCCGATGCCTTCTGCATTGGTGAGCAACTATTTGACGACTTGGTCTATTTGAATCGAATAGGCAGGTGTCTAGAGGGACGCTAATCGGCCTGGCCCAGCCTTTGATCTGTGGCAGCTATTGGCCGATTGCTGCCCTTCGCGAAAGCCCGCTTTGGGTCGAAAGCAGTCTCTTTACTGCTTACTTCCCGATGCCTCGTGCGTAGGCCTGGCACGCTCGCAGGGCAATCAATCCTTGGTCACCGGCATCGGTAATGGCGACAATTCGTTGAGCAGCCGCTGGGTCAAGTTCGCCTCGCGCGACTCCATGAACCACGCTGCCGACACCGGTGGTGGCTGGCACCCCACAGCCACTACCCTGGGCTGGGGCGGCGAGCAGGACGGACAGCCGGAGATCAGACGTAGCGAGGTGATCGCGAAGGCTAGCCTGGGTTGCTTGAGCATTGGAGTGGATGGCGACGGGAATGCCGAGCGAGCAGGTTGAGCAGATGGCACTCAACCAGGGAGAGCCGGCCGAGGCCTTCGAGTGGTTTAAGGTAAACACCGCCCTCGGCAACGTCAGGAATCGCGGAGCGGAACTGATAGGGCCATGACCAAGCCCACTGGTGGTGATGCGGCAAACAACGGCTGATCACTGACAAGCCTCCCCTCCAAGCCCGGGCTTCTTGTGTCAGCCCTCCCTTTTCCCTGCTATGGTTGCGCCCTTCAACCAGATGGTAGGAAGTAGTCAGGAATGGATTCAATGAAAACACTGGGTGTGATCTTACTGGCATTGGCCAGCACTACAGTTGTGGCGCACGAGAATAATGATCCAATCGAAAAAGCGATGTTCATCACGACGATTGTTCCCCTCCTTGTTGTTAGCGGAACCACTGCACTAACGGTCTATGGCCCTGCGAATATGAAATCGGCAAAGGCTGACGCGCTTGCGTTCATCGGCTCAGATGGCGAGATTCGTGGCGCTCAATTTGAGCAAGCAGTTCGGTACTACCACTCGGCCTATGGCCAGCCGCACATGACCGATGAACAGCTGGCCCTGGCAATCGCAACTTCGCTCTGAAGGCTGCCCTCCTAGCATCATCCCCCGAGTCCATCATAGGCCTGCTCACACGTCACTCCCCTGCTCCGGCTTTGATCAGCATCTGCCGCCAGGTCTCCCGCTCGCTGCTCAACGCGCTTGAACAAGTCGGCAAACACCAGGGCGGTGCGGGTTCGCACGCGTCGTCATTGAGCAATGCCATGTCAGCCCTCCGGTACCGGCTTTTTGTCCGAGCCTTCGTGAACGTGCAGGGACGTGCTCACGCCGGCGGCGATCTGGTCGCCGGCAGATTCGATGCGTCCCGTGGTGCGAATGACCGGCGTGTCGAACTCGACCGCCGTTTCCGCCTTGACCTTGAGGGTCAGCGTGCTGACCTCGATCACACGACCTCGCTTGAAGTGCAGGTAGTCGCCTTCGTCGGTGTACAACGCCACCTCGCCGCTTTTGAGCCCCAGCAGGCGAAAGCGCCGGTCGGACACACTAATCACCACCCCATGCGAGCGGTCGCCGTTCAGAAAGGCCGCCAGGGCCTCCGCGCCAGGGTGGGGATTTGAGGTCAGGCCGTAGGTTTCGAAGTGCTCCATGCCGTCTTTCACTTCATCAGCAGTCAGCCGCATTTGCAGGCCCTGCATCTTGCTGCCGGCGTTCACCAGCGACAGCACGCCCCGGGCCAGGAAGTTTTTAAATCCACTCATGTGCCAGGCTTCCAGTCAGCGGGGATCAGGTATTCGAAGTTGTCCGCCTTGCCGCCCTTCTTCAGTTTGCGGGCTTTGTGCGGGTCTTTCGGTTCGGGGTCGAAGGCATCCGGCGGGCCTACGGTGATGTTGGCTACCGTGCCATTCTCGTCCAGGCTGTATTCGATTTCGCTGATCAGCATGTCGCGGTCGATGCCGATCAGGCCATCGACCACCCGCACGACCATGTTGGGCAGCCATAGCGCGCCGTTGGACTGCCGCCACCCCTGCACCTTGTATTGCAGGGTCAGCGCCTTGCCCATGCGGTTGCCGCGCTCCCAGTTGGCCCGCGCCTCGGCGAGCGTCGGCGTCATCTGGCCGCTTTCGTGGATCAACAGCACCCGCTTACGCGTGGCGCGCGGATCAGTGACCGACGCCCGCACCTCCGAGGCCTTTTCGCCGAATTCCTCATCGGTGCCCGAGCGCTGGCCCGTCACCCGGTATTCAGAAAACACCCCGGAAAAGTCCAGGGCGGCCGAGCCGGTCAGGATGTTTTGCCCCAGCTCCAGGCGGTCAACCGCGCGGCCGGCGCTCCCCGGACGAATGATCACCAATCGGCCGCGGGCATTGTCGGTCGAGAGCAGCCGGGAAAGCGTCAACAGGCGGTCAATCGACTCGAACACTGTTTCTCCCGGCTCGATGCTGTGATCGGCCAACTTCGTGGTTTCGGCGGCCTGGCTCAGCACCTGCACCCCGTAGGGTTCGGCCAGGGCTTGGACGATCTTTTGCACGCTCTGCCCGCGCCATTGTCCGGGCTTGTTAATCGCCGAGCAGTCGACCAGATCAGACGTCACCGAGCGGCCGGCAATGGCCCGATTGACCGACTTGCTGTCGTAGCTAACCGGTGTGCTGTAAATCCAGCCCGATAGCACCAGGTCATCACCAATACGCACTTGGCAGTAGTCACCCTGGCGCACCGGGATTTCGGTGTCCTGGCCGGGCCAGCGCCAGGTAACGTCGAGCTTGAAGTCTCGGCTCAACAAGAACGAACCCAAGCCTGCGAAGCGTATCCCCAGCGCGCCAGGACATTTGAGCAGTGAAGGCCAGGTCGCATGGGGACGCCTCACAGTTCTGCTGGATCGCATGGGGGTGCTCACTGAAGCCGATGGCTTCGCGCTGGAGCGGCTCTGTGATTGCTACGCCGAAATTCTTGCCCTGCGCGACCTGGTCGATGCACAGGGGCGCACCTACGAAACCACCAGCACCCAAGGTGAGCTGGTACTCAAGGCGAACCCGGCAGTTGCCATGCTGGCCGACGTCGACCGTCGTTTTAAAAGTTACCTGGTCGAGTTCGGCCTGACTCCGGCCGCTCGATCCAAGGTCCAAGTGAAAGACGATGAGCCAAAAGAAGACGAGTTCGCGGAGTTCTTCGGTTGAGGATCCTGCGACCCAATACGCCATGGAGGTGCATTCAGGCCAGCGGCTAGCGGGGCCTGACAAGCTAACGGCCTTTGTCATTGGTGATGACTACCTGGTGAAGCGTGACGACCTGCTGAAAGCGCTGGATGATCGGACGCTTACCAGGATTCCCTCTGACAAGCTTCAGCTCCGTCGGAGTGGGTCGTCTCCCAGCCATTTTTTGCTCTCAAAAAAAAACATTTCATTTCGCGGCTTTGCACAAAGAGGGGGGCGAACGGTCAGGAAAGGCTTCGCCAAAAACTTTTTACCCCCCCTACCCCTGGCAAGAGCGCTTGACTGGGCCTGTGAGGGCTCAGGAGGGGCGATTCCAGTGGTGCCGTGGGTCCAGCGGCCTACCGCAGACGTCGCAGCCAACCTCACGCCCTGACTTCTCCAAACGCTGCTTGTAGGAGCTGTGGCAGTTGGTGCATAGCGATTGCCAATTGCTGCGATCCCAGAACAGGGACATATCACCGCGGTGTGGCTTGATGTGGTCAACAACAGTGGCGGGCTTTACGAGACCTTCTTTATGGCATCGAGTGCACAACGGATGGCTGCGTAACCAGCCTTCGCGGGCCTGCTGCCAGCGGTAGCCATAAGGCTTCGGTTTTTTGCCTGTGTCTGGGAGAGGCATGCGTTACCCCTGAGCCTTGCGCGATAGGAATAGATCGGAGTAGCCGCGCAGCTTCTCTACCCCCATGAAGCCGACGGCGCCGCCGGCGAAGGTGGCCATGCCCTGAGGTAAGCCCAACCATTCGAGCAGCGGCACCAGAGCCAGGGTGATGAGGCCGCACAAAGCGCCCTCCAAGAACATCTGTCGGCGAGTTCCGCCGCCGTATACAACGCGGAGCGCAGCGATGACAACTGACAGACCGGCAGCGTAGAGCTGCGGCTGATGGGCGATCACCCAGGCAATCAGAGCGGCCCACAGGCCAGGATCCTTCTCAGGCATGTTCGGCATCTCAATACCTCCCGTTGCAGGGAGTAAAAAAGAAAAAGCCCTGCTCAAATGGCAGGGCTTTGGGAAGCGTCTCGCTGCGTTCACAGCAATACACGCTGCTATGAAAACACATCTATTCCGCGCGGAAAACTATCTAATGATATTTCTTTAAATCGTAAAAAAACATTAGTCACAGACCAAATCTCCCGGAATGACGCCACCCGGAGTAAAGCATCCGCAGCTATCTCCTTCCTTAGCGTTCTTCTTCATCTGAACCATGTCACACTCACCAACCTGAGTAAAACACTTGGGATTTTCACACTCCTTGCAATCATCTACTATTGACCATGCGCTCTGCTTTTTGAACACCTTCGAAACAACCTTATCAAAGTCACACTTTGGCGCATCATCGACTTCGTCTTCACAGGCCTCTCCAATAGCAGCTTTTCCGCTCCCCTGCTTATAGAGCCTAACCATATCATCGACCCGGCAACTAGCATTCGCTTGGCCAGCAAAAACAAAAAAAATCAATAACGCGAAGATCAGCCCAATGTTAACTTGACTCGCTCGCAACATGATCACTCCCCACGCACTTTACATTTATCCTTGAGGTGTACGTCCTAACACCTCCTGTTTCAGCAGGACACTCTTTCCCAATGACTTTTACCTCGTTGGTACTGCACTCATCTTTCGCATTTACAATGGCATTCTTCGTCGCACGCTTACATCCTTCGTCTTCAGCCTCTTGGTCTGAGGAAAATGCGTTACGAACAATAGTCGCACTGCCAACTGCAGTGACATCCGGAGCCTTTTTGTTTGCATCATCCATAAACTGCTGGATCGTATCTTTCAAACATGCTACGTATACTTTAAAAACACCTTCGACATGCTCGTCACCCTTCAAGTTACCAAGAGCACCGGTTAAATTCTGTTTCGCGGCTTTCACCTCCGCATCAACAGATGCCTGCTTCCAGTTTTTGATCGCTGCATCCACTTGAGTCTTTGCTGATACAGACTCAATGCTTCCGGCTCCACATGCATCTTTAATAGCATGCAAATCATCATCTTTAGGAAAAATGGTCTGTGCATGCAAAGCGAAACTCACCATTAAGATTGGCATAGCGACGCAGGGGATTAATTTGATCACCATGCTACCTTCCTCCAGATGCACTGGACCTACTCAGCCATATAGGAAGATGCTAGGTGAGATCCCTGTACTGTCAAGCGATTAAGAGCTAAGGTTAATTGCTATATTGCATATAGCGCAAAACAATAATGAGCGAGCATTCCCACCACTCAAAACATGGAGAAGCAGTATCAATCACGTACCCTACATGCCGCTAAACTGAGTCAGAGTTACGCAGACTCTCGTAGATCTACGACAGCGCAGTCAATCCATGCAGCGCCCGCACGAACCAGCTCCCGAGCCTTTCCCTCACTTATGTGGTAGTGCTTACCAACTCGCACCATGGGCCATTTCGCTCCATAGTAGAGCCATAATACATCCCCCATCTGCTGATCCCGGCGAGATAGCTTGGCAACTGCACTGTCAATGGCAATCGCCCAGTCATCAGTAATGCAATAGTCCTTACACGCCGATGGTTGTGGCGTAGCTTCCCGCATTAATGCAAAAGACGGTGAAATGCAGCTCGGCAATCCTGCTCCATCCATCCGCCACCACCCCCATTGCTCCAACAAATACTCTGTATCTCCCAGCGGCCTACCAGCTGGCTTTCGAATCATCATTATCTCAATCCCCTGTGTAATTAATGCCCCCGGCGCCCAGCCGGTTGCCTTCCTGATAAATCGCCTCCGGCCCTACGGCCCGAGGTTGTTTCAATTCGTTAATCTGTCGCTGTGCGGCCTGCAGGCGCAGGCTCAATTGGGTGACTAGCTCATCCACTGGCATCGCTTCCCCCGTCGCAGCTACCACCCAACCCGAGGCGTTGCACTGCACGCAGGCCAGGTCATGGAACACGCCCTTGATCACGGCTCTGCCACGGCACGCCGGGCACTGAGCCAGGTCCACCGCCTGCTTACGAAAGGCCGGTCCGTGGCTCTTGATCATTCTTTTGAAACCTCGCTATTAACAATTTTCGGAATTGCCTTGCAGGCCACGTCGCTCAAGGGCTGCACAGGGTTTTGCGAATCTTCATATTGGGCGCCTGTCAGGTTGTGAACCGCGTTGAATCCGCGTTCATCTAACCAGGCGTGCCACTTCTCCAGTGCGGCCAGACGCTGCTCCCGGGCCTGGGTGTTGATGTAGGTCGAGGCGATTTTGCCCAGCGAGTGGTTCAGCAGCATCTCGCCGATGTGGCCGTCGATGCCCAGGTCAGTCCAGGCAGTGCGGGCGACCTTGCGCAGGTCATGGCTGGTCCACTCACCCTGGCCCAGGCGACTGAACACGGCACTGGCCTGACCCTCGCTCAGGGCCCGGCCACGCCGCGACGGGAACAGGTAGATGCCCTCATAGCCCTGGGCGGTCTGGGCGGCGCGGTACCGGCTCAGCATGGCCTTAGTCTGGGCAGTCAGCGGCAGCCGGTGCTCGGTGCGGGTCTTGGTGTGCTCGGCCGGAATGAACCACTCGCTGTCGGCCATCGAGATATCGGACCAGCGCGCCAGACGGGTCTCCCCCACCCGGGTGCCATGGCACAGCATCATCAGTGCAAGCATGGCCTCGCCGGGTTCGCTGTCGAACAGGCCGGCCAGCATGGGCACCAGCTCGACCAGGTGCACGCCACGCAGCCGGGCCGGCTTGGGCATGATCCGGGCCTTGGTGAAGTCGACGAACTTCAGTGCGGCCATGGGGTTGGTATCGATCAGTCCCAGCTTATGAGCCTGGCGGAACGCGACGACCAGCAGGCCGAACAGTTGGCGCACGTAGGACAGCGACAACACCTCCTGCGCGGGCCACATCAGCAGCTTGTCCAACTCAGGTGCCGACACGGCCCGAATCGGCAGATCGGCCAGCCGTGGTTTCAGGTGGCACGCAATGGCCGACTTGGCGCCGGTCTTGCGCTTGGCCGACAGCGAGCGGTCGCGGCTCATGCGGTCGCTGTACCAGTCGAGCAATTGGCCAACGGTGGACAGGCCGCCCAAGGCAACGGCGGCGTCTGGATCACGGAGCAGGCGCTGACGCAGCGCAGGCAGCTCGGCCAGCACCGCAGAGGCGCCCACGCTACCGAAGGCATGACCAGGAACTACCAGAAAGGGCACGAAGATGTGGTGTGGTCCGAGGTCGAAGCTGACCTGGATATCGGCGATTTCGCCGGATAGTTTTGCGCGAGTTTTGCGCATGTTTTGCGCGGACACAAAAAAGCCGGTTTAGATAACCGGCTTAAGTGCCTGATTTTACTCAGTAAATAATGGTCGGGACGGAGTGATTCGAACACTCGACCCCTTGCACCCCATGCAAGTGCGCTACCGGGCTGCGCTACGCCCCGACTGGGCTTGAAGCATGTTCCCCTGGTTGCTGAGAACGTTGAAGAATGTACCCTAACCTTTTGAATTATGGAAGCATTTTTTCCAAAATTCAGGGCCCGATAAAGGTTACTTCTTCAGCACCACCAAGACGTCTTCCAACTCGACAATCATCTGCCGGATCAGTTGCTTGTACTGGGTGGTGTCGTCCTTGGCTTCATCGCCAGAGAGGCGCAGGCGCGCCCCGCCGATGGTGAAGCCTTGGTCGTACAGCAGCGCGCGGATCTGGCGGATCATCAGCACGTCTTGGCGCTGATAGTACCGCCGGTTACCGCGGCGCTTTACCGGGTTGAGTTGCGGGAATTCCTGCTCCCAGTAGCGGAGCACGTGCGGTTTTACCGCGCAAAGCTCGCTCACTTCACCAATGGTGAAGTAGCGTTTGCCTGGAATCGGCGGAAGCTCGTCGTTATGACTTGGTTCCAGCATAGGCCTCAACTCGGGCTTTCAACTTCTGCCCTGGACGAAAGGTGACAACCCGACGTGCCGTGATCGGGATTTCTTCCCCGGTTTTGGGGTTACGGCCCGGCCGCTGGCGCTTGTCGCGCAGGTCGAAATTGCCGAATCCGGACAATTTGACCTGCTCGTTGTCTTCAAGAGCGTGCCTGATTTCCTCAAAGAACAGCTCGACCAATTCCTTGGCCTCGCGTTTGTTCAGGCCCAGCTCCTCGTACAGCCGTTCGGCCATCTCAGCTTTCGTCAGAGCACCCATACGCTATTTCCTTAACGTGGTGTTCAACCTTTGTTCGAGCGAGGTGAGGATGTTCTGCGTCGCGGTATTCACCTCTTCATCATTAAGAGTGCGCGATGGATGCTGCCAGGTCAAGCCGACGGCCAGGCTTTTTCTATCAGGATCAATGCCTTTACCCTGATAAACATCAAACAGCCTGAGGTCCGTGAGCCATTCGCCTGCATTGTCACGAATTACTTCAAGCACCGAGCTCGAAGCAACATCACGTCCTGCGACCAAGGCCAGGTCACGACGCACTTCCGGGAATTTCGACAGCTCGCTGAACTTCGGCAGGCGGCCTTCGGCCACTTCACCCAGGACCAGCTCGAAGACGTACACCGGACGGTCCAGGCCCAGGGTCTTGGCCAGCTCAGGGTGGATGGCACCCAGGTAGCCGACTTCGCGACCGTCACGCTCGATGCGTGCCGTCTGGCCCGGGTGCAGCGCCGGGTGTTTGCCTGGCACGAAGCTGAACTCGGCCAGCGAGCCGGAGAAGCCCAGCAGCGCCTCGACATCAGCCTTGACGTCGAAGAAGTCGATGCTGTCGCGACCGTTTGCCCAGCCTTCCGGCAGGCGGCTGCCGCAGACGACACCGGCGAGCATTGGCTGCTGCTCGAGGTCGCCCAGCTGGCCGACGAAGCGCAGGCCGCTTTCGAACAGGCGCACACGGTCTTGCTGACGGTTGAGGTTGTGCTGCAGCGACTTGACCAGGCCCGGCCACAGGGAGGCACGCATGGCCGCCATGTCGCTGGAGATCGGGTTGGCCAGCAGCAGCGGCTCGACGCCCGGGCTGAACAGTTCGAACAGTTTCGGGTCGATGAAGCTGTAGGTGATGGCTTCCTGGTAACCACGGGCCACCAGCAGGCGGCGCAGCGCTGGCAGGTCGCCACGCGCTTCGGCCTTGGCCTGCGGGGCCAGGCGCGCTTGCGGGTAACGTACCGGCAGGCGGTTGTAGCCGTACAGGCGCGCCAGCTCTTCGATCAGGTCGACTTCCAGGCTGATGTCGAAGCGATGGCTAGGTACTTCGACCTGCCACTGCCCTTCGCCGGCGGTGGTTTTCAGGCCCAGGCCGTTGAGCAGTTGCTCGACGTCGGCGCTGGCCATTTCCATGCCCAGCATCTGGCTCAGGCGCTCGGCGCGCAGGGTGATCGGTGCGACCTTGGGCAGGTGCGCTTCGCTGGTCACGTCGATTACCGGGCCCGCTTCGCCGCCAACGATCTCCAGCAGCAGAGCGGTTGCGCGCTCGATGGCTTCGCGCGCCAGTTGCGAGTCGACGCCACGCTCGTAGCGGTGCGAGGCATCGGTGTGCAGGCCGTAGGAGCGTGCCTTGCCAGCAACGGAGATCGGCTCGAAGAAGGCGCTCTCGAGGAAGAGGTCGCGGGTGCCAGCGGCAACGCCACTGTGCTCGCCACCCATTACGCCGGCAATGGCCAGGGCGCGGCTGTGGTCGGCGATCACCAGGGTGTCGGGACGCAGGGTAACTTCCTGGCCGTCCAGCAATACCAGCTTCTCGCCCTCTTCCGCCATGCGCACGCGGATGCCGCCGTTGATTTCGGCGAGATCGAAGGCGTGCATCGGCTGGCCGAGTTCGAGCATCACGTAGTTGGTGATGTCGACGGCAGCGTCGATGCTGCGCACGTCGGAGCGACGCAGACGCTCGACCATCCACAGCGGAGTCGGCCTGGACAGGTCGACGTTACGGATAACGCGGCCCAGGTAGCGTGGGCAGGCCGCTGGCGCCAGCACTTCAACCGGACGCACTTCGTCGTGGGCGGCGGCAACGGCCGGCACTTGCAGGCGGGCAACCGGTACGTCGTACAAGGCACCCACGTCACGCGCCAGGCCAGCTACAGACAGGCAGTCGCCACGGTTCGGGGTCAGGCCGATCTCGATGCTGGCGTCGTCCAGGTCCAGGTACACGCGAATGTCTTCGCCAACCGGGGCGTCGGCAGCCAGCTCCAGCAGGCCGTCGTTTTCTTCGCTGATCTGCAGCTCGGCGGCCGAGCAGAGCATGCCGTTGGATTCAACGCCACGCAGCTTGGCCTTCTTGATCTTGAAGTCGCCCGGCAGTTCGGCGCCGATCATGGCGAAGGGGATCTTCAGGCCAGGGCGCACGTTAGGCGCGCCGCACACTACCTGGAAGGTCTCGCTGCCACTGCTGACCTGGCACACGCGCAGCTTGTCGGCATCGGGGTGCTGTTCGGTGCTCAGCACCTCACCGACAATGATGCCGCTGAACTGGCCGGCGGCCGGGGTGACGCTGTCGACCTCAAGGCCGGCCATCGACAGACGGGCGACCAGATCGTCACGGGATACCTGCGGGTTGACCCAACCGCGCAGCCACTTTTCACTGAATTTCATCCTGCTCTCCTGAAAGATTCGTTACGGGTGCGCGACCTAGCGAAATTGCGCAAGGAACCGCAAGTCGTTGTCGAAGAACAGGCGCAAATCGTTGACGCCGTAACGCAGCATGGCCAGGCGCTCAGCGCCCATGCCGAAGGCAAAGCCCTGGAACTCTTCGGGGTCGATGCCCGACATGCGCAGCACGTTGGGGTGAACCATGCCGCAGCCCATGACTTCCAGCCAGCCAGTTTGCTTGCACACACGGCAGCCTTTGCCGCTGCACATCACGCACTGGATATCGACTTCAGCCGATGGCTCGGTGAAGGGGAAGAACGACGGACGGAAACGCACCGCCAGTTCTTTTTCGAAGAACACCCGCAGGAATTCTTCGATGGTGCCTTTGAGGTCGGCAAAATTGATGTCGCGATCGATCAGCAGGCCTTCGACCTGGTGGAACATCGGCGAGTGGGTCAGGTCCGAGTCGCAGCGGTAAACGCGGCCCGGGCAGACAATGCGGATTGGCGGCTGAGTGGACTCCATGGTCCGCACCTGCACCGGCGAGGTGTGGGTACGCAGCAGCATGTTGGCATTGAAATAGAAGGTGTCGTGCATTGCCCGGGCCGGGTGGTGGCCGGGAATGTTGAGCGCTTCGAAGTTGTGGTAGTCGTCTTCGACCTCAGGGCCTTCGGCGATGCCGTAGCCGATGTGGGTGAAGAACTGCTCGATGCGTTCCAGGGTACGGGTGATCGGATGCAGACCACCGGAGGTCTGGCCACGGCCCGGCAGGGTTACATCAATGCACTCGGCAGCCAGACGGGCGCTGAGCTCGGCCTCTTCAAACGCCGCCTTGCACGCGTTGAGGACCTCGGTGACGCGTTCCTTGGCGTCGTTGATCAGCGCGCCAACCTTTGGCCGCTCTTCGGCAGGCAGATTGCCCAGGGTCTTCATCACCTGGGTCAGTTCGCCTTTCTTGCCAAGGAAGTGCACCCGGATCTGTTCCAGGGCATTGATGTCTTCAGCGCGTTCCACGGCCTCCAGGGCTTGGGAGACCAGCGCGTCCAGGTTTTCCATGTACAGACTCCAGATACGAAATAGGGGAAGAGCGCAGGCTCTTCCCCTATTAAGACGTTTAACACCAGGTGCCGGAAATGACACCGGGTGATTGTCGGGGGTACTTAAGCCAGCGAGGCTTTAGCTTTCTCGACAATCGCAGCAAACGCCGCTTTTTCGTTCACTGCCAGATCGGCCAGAACCTTGCGGTCGATTTCGATCGACGCTTTTTTCAGGCCAGCGATCAGGCGGCTGTAGGACAGACCGTTGATACGCGCACCAGCGTTGATACGAGCGATCCACAGAGCGCGGAACTGACGTTTTTTCTGACGACGGTCGCGGTAGGCGTATTGGCCTGCCTTGATGACCGCTTGCTTGGCAACACGGAATACGCGCGAGCGAGCGCCGTAGTAGCCTTTAGCCAGTTTCAGAATTTTCTTGTGACGCTTACGAGCGATGACGCCACGCTTTACACGAGCCATGAGTAACTTCCTCTAATCTTTGACCGAAATTAACGTACGCGCAGCATGCGCTCGACTTTTGCAACGTCCGACGGGTGCAGCAGGCTGCTACCACGCAGTTGACGCTTACGCTTGGTCGACATTTTGGTCAGGATGTGGCTCTTGAAAGCGTGCTTGTGCTTGAAGCCCGAAGCGGTTTTCAAGAAACGCTTCGCTGCACCGCTTTTGGTTTTCATTTTTGGCATGTTCGGATACTCCGCATTCAGTTGATAAACATAACCGCAAGGCCTGCCGTGCCCTGGTGGTTATTTCTTTTTCTTGGGTGCGATGACCATGATCAGCTGGCGTCCTTCCATCTTAGGATGCTGTTCGACGGAACCGTATTCCAAAAGGTCAGTTTCGACCCGCTTCAACAGTTCCATACCCAGCTCCTGGTGGGCCATCTCACGACCGCGAAATCTCAAGGAAATCTTGGCCCTGTCCCCATCACTCAGGAAACGTACCAGGTTGCGTAGTTTTACCTGGTAATCCCCCTCCTCCGTCCCTGGACGAAACTTGATTTCTTTAATCTGGACCTGCTTCTGATTCTTCTTGGCCTCGTTGGCTTGCTTCTTCTTTTCGAAGAGGTGCTTGCCGTAGTCCATGACTTTGCAGACAGGCGGTACTGCGTCGGCAGAGATCTCTACCAGGTCCAGCTTCGCTTCTTCAGCGATACGAAGCGCTTCATCAATCGAGACGATGCCAATCTGCTCGCCGTCAGCGCCAATTAACCGAACCTCGCGTGCCGAGATATTCTCGTTGATCGGGGCCTTCGGTGCAGCTCGTTTATCGTTTCTCATTTCACGCTTAATAGTAATTACTCCGATTCTTGGCGACCACGCCGGGAAACCGCTTGAGCGAGGAATTCAGCGAATTGAGCGACGGGCATCGAGCCCAGGTCAGCGCCTTCACGAGTACGCACAGCGACGGTTTGCGTTTCGACTTCGCGATCCCCTATAACCAAAAGGTAAGGGACCTTGAGCAAAGTATGCTCGCGGATTTTAAAGCCGATTTTCTCATTTCTCAAGTCGGACTTGGCACGGAACCCGCTTTCATTGAGAGTTTTTTCAACATTCTGGGCGAATTCGGCCTGCTTGTCGGTGATATTCATGATCACCGCCTGGGTTGGCGCGAGCCAGGCCGGGAATGCACCTTCGTAATGCTCGATGAGAATTCCGACGAAACGCTCGAACGAACCGAGGATTGCACGGTGCAGCATCACCGGATGCTTGCGGCCGTTGTCTTCGGAGACGAATTCGGCGCCCAGACGGATCGGCAGGTTGAAGTCGAGCTGCAGGGTACCACACTGCCACACGCGACCCAGGCAATCCTTCAGCGAGAACTCGATCTTCGGCCCGTAGAAGGCACCTTCGCCCGGCTGCAGGTCGTACGGCAGGCCGGCGCTGTCGAGGGCGGCGGCCAGTGCGGCTTCGGCGCGATCCCACAGCTCATCGGAACCGACGCGCTTTTCAGGGCGGGTCGAGAGCTTCATTTCGATGTCCTTGAAGCCGAAGTCGGCGTAGACATCCATGGTCAGCTTGATGAACGCGGCGGATTCGGACTGCATCTGCTCTTCGGTGCAGAAGATGTGCGCGTCGTCCTGGGTGAAGCCACGTACACGCATGATGCCGTGCAGCGCACCCGACGGCTCGTTACGGTGGCAGGCACCGAACTCGGCCAGACGCAGCGGCAGCTCGCGGTAGCTCTTCAGGCCCTGGTTGAACACCTGCACGTGGCATGGGCAGTTCATCGGCTTGATGGCGTAGTCGCGGTTTTCCGACTGGGTGGTGAACATGTTGTCGGCGTAGTTGGCCCAGTGGCCAGACTTTTCCCACAGCGAACGGTCAACAACCTGCGGAGTCTTGATCTCCAGGTAGCCGTTCTCGCGCTGCACCTTGCGCATGTACTGTTCCAGTACCTGGTACAGGGTCCAGCCGTTCGGGTGCCAGAACACCATGCCCGGCGCTTCTTCCTGGAGGTGGAACAGGCCCAGGCGCTTGCCGATCTTGCGGTGGTCGCGTTTTTCGGCTTCTTCGATGCGCTGAATGTAAGCAGCCAGCTGCTTCTTGTCGGCCCAGGCGGTGCCGTACACGCGCTGCAGCTGCTCGTTTTTAGCGTCGCCGCGCCAGTAGGCGCCGGACAGCTTGGTCAGCTTGAAGGATTTCAGGAAACGGGTGTTCGGCACGTGCGGGCCGCGGCACATGTCGACGTATTCTTCGTGGTAGTACAGGCCCATGGCCTGTTCATCCGGCATGTCCTCGACCAGGCGCAGCTTGTAGTCTTCGCCGCGGGCCTTGAACACGTCGATCACTTCGGCGCGCGGCGTGACCTTCTTGATGACGTCGTATTCGGTGTCGATCAGCTGCTGCATGCGCTGCTCGATCGCCGCCATGTCTTCGGGCGTGAAAGGACGCTCGTAGGCGATGTCGTAATAGAAGCCTTCGTCGATGACCGGACCGATGACCATGCGCGCAGTCGGGTACAGCTGCTTGACCGCGTGGCCGACCAGGTGGGCGCACGAGTGACGGATGATCTCCAGCCCCTCTTCGTCCTTGGGCGTGATGATTTGCAGGCTGGCATCGTTTTCGATCAGGTCGCAGGCGTCGACCAGCTTGCCGTCGACCTTGCCGGCGACGGTGGCTTTAGCGAGGCCCGCACCAATGGATGCGGCGACTTCGGCAACCGAAACTGCCTTGTCGAATGAACGTTGACTGCCATCGGGAAGAGTAATAATGGGCATGGCGCCTCCTCTCCTAGTGGTGACCCCTACCAAAGGTCACGTGGGTTGGGATGAGCCAGTACGCGATCCGCCCCTGTCTTTGCACAAGCAAAGCCTGCCTCACAGTGGCAGAAGCCCGAAGGCCTGCCAGGGAACGAACCAGAGTGACTGGAATAGTAAAAAAACAGTTGGGAGCTGCAAGCCGCAAGCTGCAAGAAAAAGCCGGCGGCGAGCTCAAGCCACGCATGCTAGCACAAAGCTTTCGGGCGATTGCGGGCAGATTGACCGGCTGGGCAGAAATATTCGGAAAATATGCCTTGGCGGTGAACTTGCGCGGATTTTTTCCGCTCAGAGTTTGAGAAGCGTCCTACTCTTGTGAGACTCGACCCCAAGGAGTGTTGGTTATGCGACTTCAGTCTCTTCTGGCCCTGGCGACTGCATCTGCCCTGCTGCTGCCGCTGGGAGCCCATGCTGGCAAGCTACCCGCCAACTACCAGACGACCTGCGTAACGCAGGCGCAGAAGCAAGGCCTGGCACAGGATAAAGCCGAACAGCACTGCAAATGCGCCGGAGACGTGCTCGAAAAAAATCTCAGCGACAAGGAGATCAAGGACCTGGATACCTTGCAGGATGGCGTAGATGCAGCGGTAATGGAACGCGCGCAAAAAAATATTGCAGCGGTCTGCGGCCCGAAAAAATAGGGCCTTTCGCCAGTTATCCATCGCTAATTTGCTCCAGATCAGCATTCTGCGAAGGTAAAAGGGGCTACAAGCCCATAATTAGACTATGATGGTCGGCGTGCACCCTGTTGGCCTCGGCAACACCGCACTACTGAAAATCATGTTTCCTGGAGATACACCCATGTCTAATCGCCAAACCGGCACCGTAAAATGGTTCAACGATGAGAAAGGCTTCGGCTTCATCACTCCACAAGGTGGCGGCGACGACCTGTTCGTTCACTTCAAGGCTATCGAAACCGACGGTTTCAAAAGCCTGAAGGAAGGCCAGACTGTCTCCTTCGTTGCCGAAAAAGGCCAGAAGGGCATGCAGGCTGCACAAGTTCGTCCAGAGTAAGATCTGACCGAATAAAAAAACCCGTCCTTGTGGCGGGTTTTTTTGTGCCTGTATTTTGGGGCTGAAGGGCGTTTCTCTGTGGGAGCGGGCTTGCCCCGCGATCGGGCGCGAAGCGACCGTAATCCAGGCGCCACCTGATGTGTCAGCCGCACTGCCTCATCGCGGGGCAAGCCCGCTCCCACCACAGACAGTTGCTCCCACAGAGACCGTGTTAGCCGCAGTTCACGCGGGTAACCACGCCTTTTTCGTCGGCGTTGAGGTTCAGGCGCTCGGAGCGGTACTCCAGGGTCATGACGTCGTGAGGCTTGAGCACACGGGCCAGTTGCGAGCCGCTGGCTTTGCGCGCCTGCTCGAGCAACTCGGGGGTGGCCGGCTTGCCGATGGCGAACTCGGCGCCGCTGGCCTGGCAACGGCCATCGGTATTGGCGGCAACGTCTTCCGGGGCCTTCGACGAAGAGCCACCCGTGCTGCTGCAACCTGCCAGTACGGCGACAGCCAACAGGCTTGCCAATGATGCACGCGTGCGGAACATGAATCCTCCTTAAATACTTGAATGCTGCCTATGTGACAGCACTCCTGGTTTTTCGTTGCAAAACCGGGCCATTGTGCCCGAGCCAGAGCGCTCAGGGCCAAGTGCAATCGTGACCGGATTTTGCACGATCTCAATACAGATCGATGTAATCACTGGCAGGTTTCGGCCAGTTATTCTTCAGGGCGTTGTACACCTGCCGTATCCAGCGCTCGTCGTCGGCCACTTGCGGGCCGACGCAACCGGAGCCCGCAGCCCAGGTTTCCAGACGAAAGGCCAGGCCGTCCAGCTCACGGCCACCGGTGACCTGGGACAACCAGGCAATGCCGGCGCGACTGACCCGCAGCTGATTGTGTACCGCGCCATTTCCGGCCACCAGCAGGGCCCGCACGTTGTCGAGGGTAAAGTCGTTGGGGTTGGTCAAATCGATCTGCACTGCGCTGTCCCGGCAAGCTAAAACACCGTTAGTTTGCCACGACCCTGTGCTTATGCCTAAGTCGCAGTGCGCGGCAGGTGGCGCCCATGATTTACTGCAAACATCGGCGGAGCGCAGGCCAGCCTCCCCTTCAAACGCCAGGGCCCGGCATTTGAACCGACAGCGCGCGCAGTTTTCTTTCGAGATTGATCATGACAAGCCACACCATCGATGCCGACATCAAGGTCAAATGGCCCGAGGGCCAGAGCGCCTACAGCCCGGCCAGCGCCGAGGAGTTGATGCTGATCGCGGTCGACCTGCTGGTCAAAGACCTGGGCCACGACGGCGCACGCAGCTACATCGACCAGGTCTTCGAACGTTACGCCCATACGGCTACGGCAGACGCGCCAGGCGGCTACTGAGCAGGTCGAAAAAGCCCTGGGCATCGCCGTCGGCGATCCAGGTGACGTTCGCCGGCTGCTTCAAGGCCCCGTACCAGTCAGTGATGGTCTGGCCAAAGGTCGGCCCATCACGGCTGTCGACCTGCATGAATACCTGGCGCCCCGTGAACAGTTCGGGCTTAAGCAGGTAAGCGATTACCGTGGTGTCATGCACCGGCCCACCTGGGATGCCATAGTGCTTCATGTCGGCCTTGACGTAGGCGTTGAGAATATCCACCACGCGCTTGCTGGCCGCATTGTTCAGGCTGGCGATCTGTTTCAGCCGGGCCTCACTGGTCAGCACCTTGTGGGTGACGTCCAGCGGCAGGTAGGTCAGCTTGACCCCACTCTTGAGCACCACTTCGGCAGCATGGGGGTCGGCGAACAGGTTGAACTCGGCCACCGGGGTGATATTGCCGCCGTTGAAGTGGGCACCGCCCATGACCACCACTTCCTTGATGCCGTTGACGATTTCTGGCGCCTCGATCAGCGCCAGGGCCAGGTTGGTCTGCGGCCCGAGCATGGCCACGGTGATGCTGTGCGGCTTGGCGCTGCTCAAGGTGTCGATCAGGTAGCGCACCGCATTGCCGTTGGCCAGCCCCTTCTGCGGCTCGCTGACCGTGACACCGGGCAAACCTTCTTCACCGTGGATGTCGGCGGCGTAGATCGGCGTGCGCAGCAGCGGCCTGGGCGCCCCCGCATACACCGGAATCTCTTCGCGCCCGGCCCACTCCCGGGCCAGGCGGGCATTGCGCGAGGTCTTTTCCAGGCGCACGTTGCCCGCCACGGTGGTGATGGCGCGGATTTTCAGCTCATCAGGCGAAGCCATGGCCAGGAACAGCGCCACCACATCATCGGCGCCAGGGTCGGTATCAATAATCAGGTCAATGGGCGCGGCTTGGGCGCCAGCCGACAGCATGGACATCAGCAGTACTCCTTGGAGCAATCGTTTGGCACAGCTCAACATAAGACACGTCCTTATGGTCAGAGGGAAAAGCGCTAGAAGGTCACCCCGGCAACCAGCGCGATGTTGCTGTAGGGCTGGCACTCACCGGTGCGTACGATAGCGCGGGCACTGCGGCTCAACTGCTTGAACTCGTCATGGCTGAGCAAGCGCCGGGCGCCCAACTCGCCCTGGGCCGCCAACTGTTCGACCGTTGCCAGGCCCGGCGGCTGATGCTGGAGGATTTCGTTCGCCAGCACGTGGCTTTCGACCTGCATTTCACTCAGCACCACCCGCAGGGTGCTGGCGAAATCAGGAACACCCGGCGTCAACGCCAGGTCGATCAGTTCCACCCCCGGCGGCACCGGCAGGCCGGCGTCGCCGATCAGCAGGATGTCACCATGGCCAAGGGAGGCGACCAGGCGCGACAAGGCGATGTTGAGCAACGGAGTCTTCTTCATGGCTGCAGCTCGGCAAGGTGTGGAATCGAAGGCTGCGCACCGGCGCGGGTGACCGACAGCGCCGCCGCGCGCTGGCCGAAGGCGATGGCTGCGCCCTCCTCTTCGCCGCGCGCCAGGGCCGCGGCGAAACCGCCAACAAAGGTGTCGCCGGCCGCCGTGGTGTCCACGGGTTGCACCACCGGCGCGGAGAAATGCCTGAACGCCTGGCCATCGGCAAACAACGCACCCTGGGCCCCCAGGGTAACGATCACCTTGCCCACACCCAATGCCAACAAGCGCGTGGCGGCAACCTTGGCGCTTTCCAGGTCAGTGACCGGCACACCGCTCAGGGCCTCGGCTTCGCTTTCATTGGGGATCAGGTAGTCAATGCTGGCAAACCATTCGGCCGGCAGCGGGCCGCTGGCGGGCGCCGGATTGAGGATCACGGTTTTACCCAGCGCCCTGCCCCGCTCAAGGGTGTAGGCGACGGTCGCCATGGGCACTTCCAACTGGCAGATGATCACGTCGGCGTGTTGCAGCAAGGCATCAAAACGCTGCACTGACTCGGGCAGCAACTGGCCGTTACCACCGGCAATGATGACGATGGCGTTCTGGCTGGCGGCATCCACCACGATCAGCGCCACGCCACTGGACACACCGGCAGCAACGCCCACCGCCTGGCAGTCGATCTGTTCATCGGCCAGGGCCTGACGCAATTGCTGGCCATAGGCATCGTCACCGACGCAGCCGACCATCGCCACCTGCGCCCCCAGGCGCGCCGCCGCCACCGCCTGGTTGGCCCCCTTGCCACCGGGCACCGTGACGAAGGTTTCACCCACCAGGGTTTCGCCGCCGCGCGGCAAGCGCTGGGCGCGCGTTACCAGGTCCATGTTCAGGCTACCTACCACTACTACATTGGCGTGCATGTGCGGGCTCGTTCTCAGCGGTAATCATTGAAAAGGTCGGGGCGCGGCGCAGTCGACTCACGCAGGACGATGCTCGGCGCGACAATGCGCTGCTCCGGCGCGCCGCGCAGCGGTTCGGCAATACGCCGCAGCAGCAGTTCGGCGGCGTTTTCACCGAGCTCGCGGATCGACTGGCCGACGGTGGTCAACGCCGGGAACACGTACTGGCTGATCTGGATATCGTCGAAGCCGATCACCGACAGCTCGCTGGGCACGCAGATGTTGCGTTCGGCAGCGGCGCGCAATACACCGATGCCGATCATGTCGTTGCCAGCGAAGATCGCCGTCGGCCGCTCGCCTTCGAGCAGCAGCGCCGCCGCAGCATAACCGCCGAGGCTGGTGAAATCGCTGCTCAGCAGCCAGTCCTGACGTGGAGTAACGCCGGCCTCGGCCAGCGCCCGATGGAAACCGGCCAGGCGCAACTGGGCAACGCTGGTGCTGGCCGGGCCGCCGATGCAGGCGATGTCGCGATGGCCCAGGTCCAGCAGGTGCCGGGTGGCCAGGTAAGCACCCTGCTCATGGTCGATGCGTACCAGGTCGGCGGCCACGCCCTCCAGGGCACGGTCGACGATGACCATCGGCGTGCGCACGCTGGCCAGGCTGTCGAGCAGGTCGCGGTCTTCGCCGACCGAGGCGACGATCAGGCCGTCAATGCGCTTTTCCAGCAGCACGCGCAGATAGCTGCGCTGCTTTTGCGGGTTGTCGTCGGAGTTGCAGAGGATCACGCAGTAGCCGTTGCGCTCGCAGCCGTCCTCGATCCCCCGGGCCAGTTCGGCGAAGTACGGGTTGACGCTGTTGGGCACCAGCAGGCCGATGGTTGCGGTGCTGCGCGCCTTGAGCGAGCGGGCCACGGCGCTGGGCACGTAGTCGAGCTCGGCAATGGCCGCCTCGACCTTGAGGCGCACCGGCTCACTGACCGGGCGGGTCTTGTTCAGTACATGGGACACGGTGGTGTAGGAAATCCCCGCCAGTGCCGCGACATCTTTGATGGTAGCCATTGTTTCAGTTCCGCCTGCGCGCGCGCCGGCTGCGGTAAGTGTCGAGGACCACGGCGATGACGATCACCGCCCCGGTGATGATGCGCTTGGTCGGTTCCGAGGCGCCGATCTGCGCCAGGCCTGCGGCCAGCACCGAGATGATCAGCACGCCGAAAAAGGTGCTGATCACCGAACCGCGCCCGCCCATCAGGCTGGTGCCGCCGATCACCACCGCGGCGATCACCTGCAGTTCCAAGCCGGAGCCGGCATTGGGGTCGGCGGCCTCCAGGCGGGAAATCTGGAACAGCGCGGCGAGGCCCGCGAGCAGGCCCATCAACGAGAACACCAGGATCTTGTAGGGGCGCGGATCGATACCGGCCAGGCGCACTGCTTCTTCGTTGGTGCCAATACCGATCAGGTAGCGGCCGAACACCGTGCGCGTGAGTACCAGTTGGGCGAGGATGATTACCAGCAAGGCAATCAGGAACGACGGCGACACGCCAAAGGCCAGGGGGTTGGACAGCCAGGCAAAGGCATCACCGATGTAGGCGGTGCGCGAATCGGTCAATTGATAGGCCATGCCCCGGGCCATTTCCAGCACGCCGAGGGAAACAATGAACGACGGGATGCGCCAGACCACGGTGATCGAACCGGTGATGCTGCCGGCCAGCGCCGCCACCGCCATGCCGAGCAGGGCCGCGGGCATCACGCTCCAGCCCCAGCCGAGCATCGCCACGCTGACCGCCGACCCGGCCAGGGCCAGCACCGAGCCCACCGACAGGTCGATGCCGCCGATGATCAGCACGAAGGTCATGCCCACCGCCAGCACCATCAGATCGGGAATCTGGTTGGCCAGGGTGCTGAAGGTGGCATACGACAGAAAGTGACTACTCAAAAACGAGAACAGTACGATCATCGCCAGCAAGGCGCCGGCCAGGCCCAGGTAGGTACCCAGGCCAAAGTAGGTGCCGCTGCGCTTGGCGCTCGGGGCGGCGGTGTCCAGTTGCGTGGTTTTCATGGGGTTGTCCTGGGCGCCGCTTCATGCAGCAACGCATCACGTTTCTGATAGCCGGCAAAGGCCGCGGCCAGTAATTGGTCCTGGGTCCAGCTGTCGCGCTCGAAGGTGTCGATCAGGCGCCCGGCGCTGAGCACGCCAATGCGGTCGCAGATCAGCATCAGCTCGCGCAGGTCGCTGGACACCACCACCAGCGCCTTGCCCTGGCGCGCCAGTTCGGCCAAGAGGCCGTAGATGTCGAACTTGGCGCCCACGTCGATGCCGCGGGTCGGTTCGTCGAACAGCAGCACTGAACAGTCGCGCTCCAGCCAGCGGCCGATCACCACCTTCTGCTGGTTGCCGCCCGACAACTCGCCGACCACCTGCTCGGGGCTGGAACTGCGGATGCGCATGGCGGCGATCTGCCGTTCGGCCAGTTCGCGCTCGGCACCTTTGTCGACCACGCCCGCGCGGGAAATCGCCGGCAGGTTGCCCAGGGCGATATTGGCACTGATCGACTGGCTCAACAGCAGGCCTTCGCCCTTGCGGTCTTCGGTGATCAGGGCAATGCCCTGGCGCACCGCAGCCACAGGCGAGTCGACCCGCACCGGGCGCAACGGGCTGCCCAGCTCGATGCTGCCGCTGTCGGCGCGGTCGGCGCCGTAGATCAGCCGCAGCAGCTCAGTGCGCCCGGCACCGATCAGGCCGGAGATACCGAAAATCTCGCCGCTGCGCACCTCGAACGAGACATCCTTGACCTTGCCGCTGCGGGTCAGGCCGTTGACCTTGAGGATCGGCGCGCCGATGTTGCGCACGCCCAGGTCGATATGTTCGCCCAGCTCGCGGCCGACCATCAGGTTGACCAGTTGCTCGCTGTTGTAACGCTGCATCGGCTCGACACACACCAGCTTGCCATCGCGCAGCACGGCAATGCGCTGGGCGATGCGCTTGAGTTCTTCAAGGCGATGGGAGATATAAATGATGGCGACGCCGCGCTGCTGCAAGCGCTCGATCTGGCTGAACAGCAGCTCCACCTCGCGGGCGGTAAGCATCGCCGTGGGCTCGTCGAAGATCAGCACATGGCAGTCGCCGATCAGGTTGCGGGCGATCTCGACCATCTGCTGATGGCCGATGCCCAGCTCGCCGACCGGGGTATCCGGGTCGATGGCGTCCAGGCCGACCTGGGCCATGGCCGCCACCGCCAGCTGGCGCAGGCGCTTGCGGTTGATCCAGCCGGCACGCCCGGGCAAATTGTCGAGAAACAGGTTCTCGGCCACGGTCAGGGTTGGCAGCAGGTTGAGTTCCTGCATGACCATGCGCACGCCCAGCCGCTCGGCGGCGGCGCGGCTGCCCGGTTGGTAAGGCTGGCCCTGATAGAGCATCTGCCCGGTGGTGGGCACTTCGAGGCCGCCGATGATCTTCGACAGGGTGCTCTTGCCCGCGCCATTTTCGCCAGTCAGGGCCAGCACTTCGCCCCGGCGCAGGCTCAGGTCGATATCGCCGAGCACCGGCTGGGCGTAGGTCTTGCCGATCGCGCTGACTGAAAGTACGACATCCGCAGTCGCTGACATTGCCTGTTCTCCTGGCGCCCGCCGCACGGCGGACGCCCATCATGCGACTACTTAGTGGGTGACCAGCTCGACCGGCGTCTGGATGACGTTGTCGGCGTCGACGTCGGTTTTTTCGCCCTTGAGCATCTTCAGTGCCGCCTCGATGCCGAACACTGCCTGCTTGGCGGCGTACTGGTCGGCGGTGGCGAGCACGCGGCCATCCTTGAGCATCGGCTTGATGGCGTTGATGTTGTCGTAACCGACTACCTGCACCTGGCCGGCCTTGCCCGCTGCGCGCACCGCGGAAACCGCACCGAGGGCCATGCTGTCGTTGCCGGCCAGCAGGGCTTTGAGGTCAGGATTGGCGTTGAGCATGGCGGCGGCGACGGCATTGCCCTTGGCAATTTCCCAGTCGCCCGACTGCACCGAGACGACCTTGATCTGCGCCGCTTGCATCGCATCCTTGAAGCCGGCGGTGCGCTGCTGGGCGTTGGTGGTGGTCGAGACGCCCTCGATGATGGCGACCTGGTCACCGGCCTTGAGCTTCTGCTTGGCCAGGTATTCACCGACCAGGCGTGCGCCCTTGCGGTTGTCGGGGCCTACGAACGGCACGCTGAGGTTCTTGCTCTTGAGCACCTCGGGGTCGAGGCGGTTGTCGATGTTGATCACGGTGATGCCAGCGTCCATGGCCTTTTTCACCACCGGCACCAGGGCCTTGGAGTCGGCCGGGGCGATGACCAGGGCATTGACCCCGGAGACGATCATCTGCTCGACGATACGGATCTGGTTGCCGGCATCGGTCTCGTCCTTGATGCCGTTGGATACCAGTTCGAATTCAGTGGCGTGGTCTTTCTGGTAGGCCTTGGCGCCGTCTTCCATGGTCAGGAAGAATTCGTTGGCCAGCGACTTCATCACCAGCGCGACTTTGGGCTTGGCTTCGTCGGCCAGGGCTTGGGAAAAGGGGGTGGCGAGGGTCAGCGAGGACAGAACGGCGAGCGCCAGCAGGCGTCCAGCAAAGGGCAGCTTCATGGGTTTACTCCGGATCTTATGATTTTTATCGGGTCGCAAACGTTTGCTTTAACTCACTATGAGAACGTCACCCGGTTTTGTCAAATTCGCTGCCGGAGACCACCTGGTCAGTGCTCGTAGGAATTATCCTAAAAACAACCGGAAAACCGAACACCTCTTGTACACAATATTCGGAATTCCGAATAGGAAAATGCTCCGTCCGCGCATCACCGACTCTTCTAAGCCCATGAAAATCAATAGAATCAAGATGAAAACCGACGAGCGGCAGTTCTGGTATGAAACCTGCTCCCTTGAGCGCGTTACACAGCAAACTCCAGCCAGAAGAGAAATCAACGATGAAAGCTGCGCTTAATTCCTTCGTTCCGGGCGCTATGGCCCTGCTGCTGTTAATGCCCGCAGGCGTCAACGCCAAGGAAGTCGAAAACCAACAGAAACTCGCCAACGTGGTGATCCTCGCCACCGGCGGCACCATTGCCGGCGCCGGCGCCAGCACCGCCAACAGCGCGACCTACCAGGCCGCCAAAGTCGGTGTCGACAAGCTGATCGCCGGCGTTCCGGAACTGGCCACCCTGGCTAACGTGCGCGGCGAACAAGTGCTGCAGATCGCTTCCGAAAGCATCAGCAACGAAAACCTGCTGCAACTGGGCAAGCGCGTTGCGGAACTGGCCGAGAGCAAGGACGTCGACGGCATCGTCATCACCCACGGTACCGATACCCTGGAAGAGACCGCCTACTTCCTCAACCTGGTCGAAAAAACCGACAAGCCAATCGTCGTGGTCGGCTCCATGCGCCCAGGTACCGCCATGTCGGCTGACGGCATGCTCAACCTGTACAACGCCGTGGCCGTTGCCAGCAACAAGGATTCGCGCGGCAAAGGCGTGCTGGTCACCATGAACGACGAGATTCAGTCGGGCCGTGATGTCAGCAAGGCCGTGAACATCAAGACCGAAGCCTTCAAGAGCCAATGGGGCCCGCTGGGCATGGTCGTGGAAGGTAAATCCTACTGGTTCCGCCTGCCGGCCAAGCGTCACACCGCCGATTCGGAATTCGACATCAAGAAAATCAGCAGCCTGCCTGCCGTGGACATCGCCTACGGCTATGGCAACGTCACTGATACCGCCTACAAGTCGCTGGCACAAAATGGCGCCAAGGCAATCATCCACGCTGGCACCGGCAATGGCTCGGTATCGTCCCGCGTAGCGCCTACCCTGCAGGAACTGCGCAAACAAGGCGTGCAGATCATTCGCTCGTCCCACGTCAATGCTGGCGGCTTCGTGCTGCGCAACGCCGAACAGCCTGACGACAAGAACGACTACGTCGTCGCTCACGACCTGAACCCGCAAAAAGCCCGCATCCTGGCCATGGTCGCCCTGACCAAGACCCAAGACAGCAAAGAGCTGCAGCGGATCTTCTGGGAATACTGATCCAGTCCCCCCAAAGCGCTTGCCCGCCCTGTAGGACGGGCAAGCCTGCCTCCCCTACCCTCGCAAAAAATACTTTAAACAGACCGCAGCAAACCGCGCGGTTTGCGGTCACATGCGCTCTTTCACCGACGAGCTGTTGCGAAATTGCTTACAGTAAAATACTGTATGCACATACAGCTAAAAAAGGAACGCTTCGTGGCCACCACTTCCTCCCCTGCCAGCAGTTACGAGCAACTGGGCATCCGCATCCAGAAAATCATCAACGCCCCCACCGCGCAAAAAGCCCGCGCCGCGCTGATCTTCCGCCTGGAGCACGAATCGCCTGAAGACTGGGCGACCCTGCTCGAGGAAATCGCCGAGAACGACAACGTCACCCTCGCCTACCGCGACGACGGTGGCGTGCAGATTTTCTGGGTTGTGCCGAAGGAAGATTGAAAGCGCATGAGATTTCCGTTTTTTGCAGTAGCTTGCCTGTTGTTCAGTGTCACCACCGCCCACGCCGATGCACCACGTACCTTCAGCGAAGCCAAGAAGGTCGCCTGGCGCCTGTATGCTCCGCAGTCCACCGAGTTCTACTGCGGCTGCAAGTACACCGGTAACAAGGTCGATTTGCAGGCCTGCGGTTATGTGCCGCGCAAAAATGCCAACCGCGCCTCGCGCATCGAATGGGAGCATATCGTCCCCGCCTGGCAGATCGGCCATCAGCGCCAGTGCTGGCAAAGCGGCGGGCGCAAGAACTGCTCGCGCAACGACAAGGTCTACCAGCGCGCCGAGGCCGACCTGCACAACCTGGTGCCGAGCATTGGCGAGGTCAATGGCGATCGCAGCAACTTCAGCTTCGGCTGGCTGCCCGAGCAGCGCGGGCAATACGGTTCGTGCCTGACCCAGGTGGACTTCAAGGCCAAGAAGGTCATGCCGCGGCCGTCGATTCGCGGGATGATCGCGCGCACCTACTTCTATATGAGCAAGCAGTACAGCCTCAAGCTGTCCAAACAGGACCGCCAGCTGTACGAAGCCTGGAACAAGACCTACCCGCCGCAGCCCTGGGAACGCCAGCGCAACCAACGGGTGGCCTGTGTGATGGGCCACGGCAACGAGTTCGTCGGCCCGGTGAACCTCAGCGCTTGCGGTTGAGGCTCAGGCCAGCGCCTGCAGGTAGGCGCTGGCCTGCTGGTAACGGGCCAGACGGGCGATGTCGTCGGGGCCGGGAACGGCAATGCGCGACAGGTCGCTGTTGTCGGCAAGATCGGCCAGCTTGACCACACGCGCCAGCGGATCATCACCGACACGCACAACGAACGCCTCGTAGCTTTCGTCATCGCGCCGGCTTAGCGCCTGCACCGCAGCGAGAATCTTCAGGGCAAAGCCTTCGCGGGCCAGGTCCGAGAGCGTCATCGGCGAATCCTCGAGCACGTCGTGGAGCACCGCGACAATGCGCTGCTCGGGCGTCGAGACCCTGAGCATCACCCGCAACGGATGCAGGATATAAGCTGCCCCGCCTTTGTCGTGCTGCCCCTCATGTGCCCTCGCCGCCACCGCAATGGCCCGCTCCAGCGTAGACATATGGCCCTCCTGCTCAGCATTGATGTCGTCGCAGACGCGCCATGCTGTAAACATCGATCAACTCACCGTCACGCATAGCATAGTCAATCAATTGACCTTCCACCGCAAAGCCGAAGCGCTTGTACAAGGCAAGCGCCGGTTGATTGTCGGTGTACACGGTCAACTCGACCCGCTGCAGGCCCATCCAGTTGTCGGCCACCTCCAGCACCGCCTCAAGCAGCCGGCTGCCGACACCCTGGCCTTGCCAGGCGGGCGCCACGCCCATGCCGATCCCGCCACAGTGGGCACGGCGGATGCGGGCGTATTGTTCCAGCGAACAACTGCCGATGACTTCGCCCTGGTGCAGCGCCACCAGAAACAGCATCCGTTCGTTGTCCAGGCTCAGTCGCTTGCGCCAGATCTCTGCTGACTGGTAAGGCATCTGCAGCACCTGGCGCGCCACCCGCGGGTCGTTGTACAGCGCGGTCAGGCCCTCGACATGCTGTTCGGTACAACGCTGCAGGGTAATGGCGGCGGATGAATCACTCATGACGGCTCTCCTTGCGTATGAGCCGCCAGTGTACGAGGCGCTTGAAGCCGCTGGCTAGCGCGGGGCGTCGTGCTGGATGACGATCGAGTCGGTGCCCAGGCGCGCCATGACATCGGCTTGCTGAGCCTCAGCTTGAGCCTTGTCCGGATAAGGGCCGAGCAGCACCACCGGCTTGCCGTTGCGGTAGACCACCGAGGACGGGATCTGTTTTTCGATCAGGCGTGCGGTCATGTCACTCAGGGCGCCCATGTTCGCACCTTGGACGATCTCGACATCCCAGCCTTGTGGCGCAGGCTGGTCGGCCGCAGCATCGGCGGCGCGCTGCAGGTCGGCACCGCCGCACTGCTCACGGATACGCAGGTTGCTGCCCTGCTCGGCGATGATGATTTCATAGCCGCTGGCCTGCTTGAGGGCTACGTAGCTGCGGTACGGCACAAAGGCGCCGGCGTCGTCTTTGCCGCGCACCTGGCCGCAAATGGTGCCTTGCTGGTCGATTCGCACGTTGGCGAACTTGGCTGTCTTGGGGTTCTGCAGGTGTTCGGCCACCTGCTTGTGCACGCCTTCGACTTCGTTCTCGCAACCGGCCAGAGCCAGCACCGCCATTACCACCGCCACTTTGCGCACGCGTCTATCTCCTGAATGCAAGCGGCGGATTTTAGCATTCTTGGCTGGCCTTTAGGGCCCTATCGCGGGGCAAGCCCGCTCCTACAGCTGAAATGCAAAAAGGGCGACCCTTGCGGATCGCCCTTTTTGTTACCACACAGCAGTGTGGATTTATTTGGTAGGCACAATTGGATTCGAACCAACGACCCCCACCATGTCAAGGTGGTGCTCTAACCAACTGAGCTATGTGCCTGCTGTGGGGCGCATAATACGCAGGTCTTTAACCTTCGTAAAGCGAAATTTCATAAAAAAATCAGCAGCTTTGCTTTGCCAGGCAAAATTGCCCAGAAACAAAAAAGGCGACCCTTGCGGATCGCCTTTTTTGTGTACCGCCAGCAGGGGCGGATTTGATTTGGTAGGCACAATTGGACTCGAACCAACGACCCCCACCATGTCAAGGTGGTGCTCTAACCAACTGAGCTATGTGCCTGCTGTGGGGCGCATTCTACGCAATCGACGAACAGTGTCAACTCTTTTTTTAACGCTAAGCCACTGAATAACAAAAGTATTTGCGAAAACCCGGGGTAAAGGATTTTCAACACACGACTAGCGGGTGTTTATTATTATTGATAGCATCGGTACAGTCGTAAAAAATATAAAACAGAGGTTTCGCAGCATGGCCAATACCCCCTACCCTCAGTCCTACTACGCCGCATCGGCCAATCCGGTTCCGCCGCGCCCGGCGCTGCAGGAAGAGGTACAGACCGATGTCTGCGTGATCGGTGCCGGCTACACCGGCTTGTCCAGCGCCCTGTTCCTGCTTGAGAGCGGTTTCAAGGTTACCGTGCTCGAAGCCGCCAAGGTCGGTTTCGGCGCCTCGGGCCGCAACGGCGGCCAGATCGTCAACAGCTATAGCCGCGACATCGACGTCATCGAACGTACCGTCGGCCCCAAGCAGGCGCAACTGCTGGGCCACATGGCGTTCGAGGGCGGGCGCATCATCCGTGAGCGCGTGGCCAAATACAACATTCAGTGCGACCTCAAAGACGGTGGCGTATTCGCCGCCCTGACCGCCAAGCAGATGGGCCACCTGGAATCGCAAAAGCGCCTGTGGGAACGCTTCGGCCACACCCAGCTGGAACTGATGGACCAGAAGCGCATCCGTGAAGTAGTCGACTGCGACCAGTACATCGGCGGCATGCTCGACATGAGCGGCGGCCACATCCACCCGCTGAACCTGGCCCTGGGCGAAGCCGCCGCAGTCGAGTCGCTGGGCGGCAAGATCTACGAACAATCGCCCGCCATCCGCATCGAGCGCGGCGCCAACCCGGTGGTGCACACCCCACAAGGTAAAGTGCGCGCCAAGTTCATCATCGTTGCCGGTAACGCCTACCTCGGCGGCCTGGTGCCGGAACTGGCGGCCAAGTCGATGCCGTGCGGCACCCAGGTGATCACCACTGAGCCACTGGGCGAAGACCTGGCGCGCAGCCTGCTGCCGCAAGACTACTGCGTCGAAGACTGCAACTACCTGCTCGACTACTACCGCCTGACCGGCGACAAGCGCCTGATCTTCGGCGGTGGCGTGGTGTACGGCGCCCGTGACCCGGCCAACATCGAAGCGATCATCCGCCCGAAAATGCTCAAGGCTTTCCCGCAGCTCAAGGACGTGAAGATCGACTACGCCTGGACCGGCAACTTCCTGCTGACCCTGTCGCGCCTGCCGCAAGTGGGCCGCCTGGGCGACAACATCTATTACTCCCAGGGTTGCAGTGGCCACGGCGTCACCTACACCCACCTGGCGGGCAAGGTGCTGGCCGAAGCCCTGCGTGGCCAGGCCGAGCGTTTCGACGCCTTCGCCGAGCTGCCGCACTACCCGTTCCCGGGTGGCCAACTGCTGCGCGTGCCGTTCAGCGCCCTGGGCGCCTGGTACTACAGCCTGCGCGACCGCCTGGGCTTCTAAGCTCCCCCGCCCGACCCGGCCTGCGCCGTCATTGCCCCAGGGCGCTGACGGCCTGCCGGGCCGCTTGTTCCTGGCCCGCCTGGGCCAGGTCATTGGCCGCTTTCAGCCAGCGCTGACGGTCAACCTGGGCAGGCAACTGGCCCGGTTGCTGGAGCAGCACCGCCCAACTCCCCTGCTTCTGCCAGGCTGATTCGAAGTCATCGAATTCCATCAGCAGGCGCCGGTTCGTCCCCGCCCGCAACAACACCCGCTGCTTGTAGCGGTCGTAGCCGACCAGCAAGGCATAGCGCGGCTCGCTCCAGAACGCCGAACCCTCCTGAAAACGCAGCAACACCGGATTGCCCACCGCCACTTGCGCCAGCAAGGCGTCCAGGCGTGGGTCGAGCGGATAAACGACCATGCCGTACTCGCGGCCAACCCGCTGGATCGAGTCTTCAAGCTTGTCGATGTTGTGCGGCAGGCCCAACGGTTTGTCGAGCAGCCCCGGGGTGATACGCACGCCCTGTTGCGACAGCAATGCCGCCAAGGCCATCGACGCACTCTGGTTGGCTTCGCCACGGTAGAACGGTACCGAGCCGATCTCGACCCGTTGCGGCAGGCTTTTAAGCTGGGACGGCGGCTGGCTGGCGCAACCGGCCAGGGCCAGGCTCACCGCGCAGGCGGCCAGCAGGCGCCGTGGGGTGAAGCCGATTAGGGAAGTCAGTGGAGGCATGAACACTCGCTCGATGACGGCCGGCAGCCACTGCCCGGCCCTGAGCGCTGATCATAGGCTGGCCAGCGTCCGGGGTATAGCCCGACACAGGCTTAGAACAAAGCGGCCCAAGCGGCTAGACCATCGGTCAATAGCCTGCAACATGCAAAGGGCTAGACTGAACAGGTGTCCGCGTGGCGAGCCTTGTTGCCTTGGCGCGGACGTGAGGAGGCAGACATGAGCCTGACAATGGCAATCCTGATGCTGGTCGGCGCCTGGTTGAGCGTCGCTGCCGCCATGCTCTGGGGAGTGTTGCGCATCGCCCGGCGTCACCATCCGCACCATCGTATTCAGCCTGAAGGCAAAGACGCGGTGCCGGTGCGGCGTAGTCGCCGGCATGCCGGGGCGCATTAGATTCATAGCTGGCATAACGCACTGTGGGAGCTGGCTTGCCAGCGATGCGGACACCGCGCAGTCACAAGCACCGCGCTGATCCCATCGCCGGCAAGGCCGGCTCCCACAGTTTCTACTTCAGCAATTATTAAGCTTCAGTAGCCTCGCGCTTCAAGCGCGCCCGGCGCGACATGATGTTCAGCACTTCGATCGCCGTCGAGAAGGCCATCGCCGCATACACATAACCCTTAGGCACGTGAGCACCGAAACCTTCGGCGATCAGGGTCATGCCGATCATGATCAAGAAGCCCAGGGCCAGCATTACCACGGTCGGGTTGTCGTTGATGAACTTGGCCAGCGGGTCGGCGGCCACCAGCATCACGATCACGGCACTGATCACGGCGATGATCATGATCGGCAGGTGCTCGGTCATGCCCACGGCGGTGATGATGCTGTCGATCGAGAAGACGATGTCCAGCACCAGGATCTGACCGATCGCTGCGGCAAAGCCCAGGGTGATGGTCGAAGACGCCTTGGCTTCAGCCTGGGCACGCGGGTCGACGCTCTCGTGGATTTCCTTGGTCGCTTTCCACAGCAGGAACAGGCCACCGGCGACGAGGATCATGTCCTTCCAGGAGAAGGTATGGCCGAACACATCGACCACCGGCTCGGTGAGCTGGACAATCCAGGCCACGGTGCTGAGCAGGCCCAGGCGCATCACCAGCGCCATGCTGATACCAATGCGCCGCGCCTTGGAGCGGTAGGCCTCAGGCAACTTGTTGGTCAGGATCGAGATGAAGATCAGGTTGTCGATACCGAGGACGATCTCCATGGCCACCAGGGTGGCCAGGGCGACCCAGGCAGTCGGGCTTGCAGCGAGTTCCAACAAGTATTCCATGAATCAAATCCTGCATCGGGGTAAGGGGTGGGTCAGATGTCCTGGGCGCTGGCGTCGCGCTCGGGTTTGCCGGCCTTGTCGCTGCCTTCGGAGCCGGTGGCTTCGCTCAGGGCCTGCTGGGCGGCTTCGTTGGTTTTGTCGATGGCCTCCTTGGCCGACTCCGCCGCCTGGTTGAGCATCTGCTGGGCGGACTTTTCCGCCTGCTCGCAACCGCTCATGGCCAGCAGGGCCAGCAGCAACACCAGGGGTGTACCGATGGATTTGACGTGCAGCATCTGTGGATCTCCGTGCAATTGATCGGTGCTCATTCAGGGGCACCGTGATGGCAAGGGATTCTAAAGAGACGAATACATCAGGAAAATTCGTATTTTCAGCGGTTATACTTCGGTTTTTACGAATCGGGAATCGGCATGCTCAATTACCGCCAACTGCATTACTTCTGGGTGGTGGCCAAGACCGGCAGCATCGTGCGCGCCTGCGAGCAACTGAACCTGACCCCGCAAACCATCAGCGGGCAGATCACCCTGCTCGAACAAACCTATGGCATCGAGTTGTTTCGCCGGGTCGGGCGCCAGCTGGAACTGACCGAGAGCGGCCGGCAAACCCTGGCCTACGCCGAACAGATGTTCCAGATTGGCGGTGAGCTGGAGGCGATGCTGCGGGCCCGGCCGGATGAACAGCAGATCCTGTTCCGGGTTGGCGTGGCCGATGTGGTGCCCAAGTCCATCGTCTATCGCCTGCTGGCGCCGACCATGGACATGGAGGACGCCCTGCGCCTGAGCTGCCGTGAAGACAAACTCGAGCGCTTGCTGGCGGACCTGGCGATCCAGCGCCTGGACCTGGTGATTTCCGACAGCCCGATGCCCAGCCACCTGGACATCAAGGGCTACAGCCAGAAGCTCGGTGAATGCGGGATCAGTTTTTTTGCCACGCCCGCACTGGCCGAACAGTACGGGCGTACCTTCCCGGCCTGCCTGCAACACGCGCCGCTGCTGATCCCCGGCCAGGAAACCGTGGTGCGCAGCCGTCTGCTGCGCTGGTTCGCCGAACAGCAACTGCAGCCGCGGATCGTCGGCGAGTTCGACGACAGCGCCTTGATGCAGGCTTTCGGCCAATCCGGCAGCGGCATTTTCATCGCCCCCAGCGTGATTGCCGACGAGGTGTGCAAGCAGTATGGCGTCGAACTGATCGGCCAGACCGACGCGGTCAACGAATCCTTCTATGCCATCTCGGTGGAGCGCAAGGTCAAGCACCCGGGCATCGTCGCCATCACCGAAGGCGCCCGGCGCCAGTTGTTCAATTGGTAGCCGGCTGCAGGCGCGGGCTCGTCAGCCCCAGCGCCAGCAGCACCGACAAGCCAATAAGGATGGCGGCGGCATAACCGAGGTTGGCCAGGCCCAGGGTGTCGATCACCCGCCCGCCAATCACCGCGCCCAGGCCGATGCCCAGGTTGGCTCCGGCGATGTTCAGCGATGCGGCAAAGGCCGGGGCCTGGGGCGCGGCCTTGATCAACCGCACATGGCTGACCAGGAACAGCGCCGCCTGGGTCATGCCCCAGATCCCCAGCGCCAGGCCCAACCCGTACACCGTATGGATCGCCGGGACCACGGCAATCATGCCGACCATCATCAGGGCACAGAAAGCAGCCGAGGCTTTCAACGGATGCCGATCGACCGCGCGACCACCCAGGCTGTTGCCGATCAAGCCGACCGCACCAAAGCCCATCAGGCACCAGCCGACCAGCGCGCCGTCAAAGCCGGCCAGGCGCTCGAGCATGTCGGCCAGGTAGGTGTAGGCGGTGAACATGCCGCTGAACACCAGCACCGAGAGCAGCACATGGCCTTGCAGCAGGCGGCTGCGCAGGATGCCGAACTGGCCAAGCAGTGAAGTGGCCTGGTTGTGCCGGGGCGTGCGCGGCAGGTAGACGTACAGCAGCAAGGCCTTGGCCAGGGCCAGCAGCGCCAGCACCGCAAAGGCCGCGCGCCACCCCAGGGCATCGCCGATCAGGGTGCCGACCGGAATGCCGAACACCGTGGCGCAGACCACGCCAAAGCTGATCTTGGAGATGGCCCGGCCGGCATAGGCCGGGCCGACGATATCCACCGCCGTCTCACTGGCCAGGGCCCAGAACACCGGCAAACCCAGTGCCGGGATCAGGCGCGCCACGCCCATCACATAGAGGTTGTCAGCGATGGCTGCCAGGGCGTTGGACGCCGCGAACACCAGCAAAATGCCAACAAACAGCCGCTTGCGCTCGAATCGCGCCGCCCAGGCGGTGAGGAACGGGCCAAAGCAGGCCACGGTGAAGGCGAACAGGGTCACCAGCAGGCCCGCCTGAGACACGCTGACCTCAAGGTCGCGGGCAATGCCCGGCAGCAGGCCGACGATGACAAACTCGGTGGTCAACACAGTGAAGCCGGCCGCAGCCAGCAACAGGATGGGCAATAACATCTACACTCCGCAGCTGAACAAAAACGGCCAAGGCCGTTTGTAAAGGGCGCGCATACTACACGCCCGTCCTACCGTCTGACACAGCGCAAATACCAAATGTGCCCTGCTGTGCTAAAGTCGCGCCCTTTTTCTCGGCCCTGCCCTGCCAGGTGCCCCATGCTCCAGCGCCGTGGTTCGCCCGCCGCCCCTGAACAAAACAGAGAAACACCTGCCATGACCCCTGTTCTAAACCTGTTGAACCGCACCAGCCTGGTGGTCCAGATCATGATCGGCCTCGTCGCCGGCATTGCCCTGGCCATGTTCGCCCCCGCCACCGCAGCAAGCCTCGGTTTTGTCGGCAAGGTCTTCGTCTCCGCCCTCAAGGCGGTGGCGCCGGTCCTGGTGTTCATCCTGGTCATGGCCTCGATCGCCAACCATCGTCACGGCACTGAAACCCATATTCGTCCGATCCTGGTGTTGTACCTGTTCGGCACCTTCGCCGCTGCCGTGGTCGCGGTAATTGCCAGCATGGCCTTCCCCTCAAGCCTCGCGCTGAACACCTCGGACGTCGCCCTGAGCGCACCCGGCGGTATCGCCGAAGTGCTGCAAAGCCTGCTGCTGAGCGTGGTCGATAACCCGGTGAGCGCGCTGATGAACGCCAACTTCATCGGCATCCTGGCCTGGGCCATCGGCCTCGGCGTGGCCATTCGGCATGCCGGGGAAACCACGCGGACGGTGGTCGCCGACCTGTCCAACGGGGTGACCTTGATCGTGCGCGTGGTGATTCGTTTCGCGCCGCTGGGGATTTTCGGCCTGGTCGCCTCGACCCTGGCACAATCCGGGCTCGACGCCCTGCTTGGTTACCTGCACCTGCTGGCGGTGCTGATCGGCTGCATGCTGTTCGTGGCGCTGGTGATCAACCCGATCATCGTGTTCTGGAAGATCCGCCGCAACCCTTTCCCGCTGGTGCTGCTGTGCCTGCGTGAAAGCGGCATCACGGCCTTCTTTACCCGCAGCTCGGCAGCCAACATTCCGGTGAACATGGCCCTGAGCGAAAAACTCGGCCTGCACGAAGACACCTACTCGGTGTCCATCCCGCTGGGCGCGACCATCAACATGGCCGGTGCGGCAATCACCATCACCGTGCTGACCCTGGCCGCCGTGCACACCCTGGGCATTGCCGTCGACATCCCGACCGCGATCCTGCTCAGCGTCGTCGCCGCCGTCTGCGCCTGTGGCGCTTCGGGTGTGGCCGGTGGTTCGCTGCTGCTGATCCCGCTGGCCTGCAGCCTGTTCGGTATCCCTAGCGAGATCGCCATGCAGGTGGTGGCCGTCGGCTTCATCATCGGTGTGCTTCAGGACTCGGCGGAAACCGCGCTGAACTCCTCCACCGACGTCTTGTTTACCGCCGCGGCCTGCCTGGCCGAGGAACGCCAGGCCGCCTGAGCCTGAACAGCAGCCGGTGCGTCCTGCACCGGCTGCTTGTGTTTTACCCTGTTGCGCACCTAGGCTAGAGGCCTTTCTTCGCATAGAGACAGGGCCATGTCCGCCGAACACCAAACCTCTTCCGACGCGCGTTTCAGCAGCAGCGAAATCCGCGTGCTCGGTTCGCTGATCGAAAAACAGGCCACCAGCCCGGAAACCTACCCGCTGACCCTCAACGCCCTGGTCCTGGCCTGCAACCAGAAGACCAGCCGGGAGCCGGTGATGAACCTCAGCCAGGGCCAGGTCGGCCAGGCCCTGCGCGCACTGGAAGGCCAGGGCCTGACCCGCCTGCAGATGGGCAGCCGCGCCGACCGCTGGGAGCAGCGCGTGGACAAGGCCCTGGAGCTGGTGCCGGCGCAGGTGACCCTGCTCGGGCTGATGTTCCTGCGCGGGCCGCAGACCGTTAACGAACTGCTGACCCGCAGCAACCGCATGCATGAGTTCGAAGATGCCGAGCAGGTCGTGCACCAGCTTGAACGCTTGATCGCCCGCGGTTTCGCCCTGCACTTGCCGCGCCAGGCCGGGCAGCGTGAGGATCGTTACACCCATGCGCTGGGGGATCCGGCCGAGATTGAAGCGATTCTGGCGGCGCGCCAGCAAGGGCCGGAGCGCTCGGCCGGTGGCGCGGTGTCACTGGAGCGGATCGAAGCGCTGGAAGCGCGGATTGCGGCGCTGGAAGAGCGCTTGGCGCAGTTCGAGTAAACCCGGGGGGCTGCTTTGCAGCCCATCGCTGGCAAAGCCAGCTCCCACAGGGTTCGGTGCCAACAGATCCATTGTGGCAAACCAGCTCCCGCAGGGTTTGGTGTACACGGATCCACTGTGGGAGCCGGCCTTGCCGGCGATGGGGCCTACGCGCTACCCGCGGGCAAACGCCACCGCCCGCGCCACCTGCTCCGCCGTGGGCCGCACCCCGGTGTACAGCACAAACTGCTCCAGCGCCTGCAAGGCAATGACCTCAAGCCCGGTAATCACCGGTTTGCCCAAGCGCTGGGCCTCGACGATCAATGGCGTCAACGCCGGCATCGCCACCACATCGAACACCCGCTGCGCCGCCGCAATTGCCTCGGGGGTAAATGCCAGCTGGTCGGCCTCGACACCACCGGCCATGCCAATCGGCGTGACATTCACCAGCATCGGCGGGCACAGGTCACCCAGCGTCGCCTGCCAGCGATAACCGCAACTGTCGGCCAACTGCCGCCCGGCCTGCTCATTGCGGGCGACGATGATGCCCTGGGTAAAGCCCGCATCACGCAAGGCACTGGCCACCGCCTTGGCCATGCCGCCGCTGCCGCGCAAGGCGAAGGCGGTAGAAGGGTCGACCTGGTGCTGCTCGAGCAATCGGCGCACGGCCAGGTAATCGGTGTTGTAGGCCTTGAGGTGACCGTCGGTGTTGACGATGGTATTGATCGACTCGATCGCCGCCGCCGACGGGTCGATTTCATCGACCAGGGCCATGCAGGCTTCCTTGTACGGCATCGATACACCGCAGCCACGAATGCCCAGGGCACGAATGCCGCCGACCGCCGCCGGCAGGTCCTGGGTGGTCATGGCCTTGTAGTAATAATCCAGCCCCATCTGCTGATACAGATGGTTATGAAAACGCACACCAAAAGTGCCCGGACGCCCGGCCAGCGAGATGCACAGCACGGTGTCTTTGCCTGGAACAACAGCCATTGAGTTCTCCCCTTCGAGCGATCCGGCATTATGCCCACGTTCGCCGCCGACCGCTGATCGGCGCTTACATAACCTTTACTCAAAAGCTGTGTGATTTTCGCAATTCCCGCAGTCTTATAAGTATCCCCGGCGTCGGGGTCGTTCTGTGAGGAATGGCTATGAACCGTCATGTTCCGATAATCGCCCTGCTGGTTGGTGCCCTGGCCGCCAGCGGGCAGGCAGCCGCCCATGGCGGTGGTGGTGGCCATTACCGGGTGGCGCCGCTGATTGGAGCGGCGGTGGTCGGTGCCGTGGTGGGTTCGGCGTTCTACGGCGGCCGCGACCGCACGGTCTATGTCGAACGCCAACCGGTGTACTACGGGCCGCCTCCGGTCTACATGCAGCCACCGCCACCGGTCTATTACCAGCCGTACCCGGTGGTCGAGCGCTACGTGCCGGTACCGCCGCCCTATTACCGCGAGCGTTACTATGGGCCGCCGCCGGTGTATTACGGGCCGCCGCGCTGGTGAAGAAATACCGCTGATGATCACTATCGAGCGCGTTGATTTCAACCGCTGCGCACTGGCCGTTAAGGTAGGCCCATGATTCACGGGAGGACTCCCCCATGGCCCCTATCAACATCATGTCCGTCATCGGCAGCGCTGTCCCCGCCTCGCTCAGGGAGCTGGGCCTGCTGGCCTGCTGGTATCTGGTGCGCAATGGCGAACCAATCTCCGGGCCCTTGACCTCACTGCCCGCCGCCCAGGCCCTCGCCGACCGGCTGGAAGGCCCTGGCCTGCAGGCCTGAGGGCCGCCAAGGTTTTATCGTGCGTTGCTCCGCACAGCCCCTTGCCCCGCCCTTTGGCGGGGCTTTTTATGCGCGGTCGATCCGTTTGCCGGGGATTGTTATCATCGCCCGAGGCTGAATGAACAGGCACGCAATAGGGACGTCGTCATGAAGGTAATCAACTGGGGAATGATCGGTTGCGGCAGCGTTGCCGAACGCAAGAGTGGCCCGGCCTTCTACAAGGCGCCGGGGTCGGCGCTGGTGGCGGTGATGGGCCGGCGCCCCGCCGCCGCCCAGGACTATGCCACGCGCCATGGCATCGCCAAGGTTTACAGCGATGCGGCGCAGTTGATTGCCGACCCGCAGATCGACGCGGTGTACATTGCCACCCCACCCGACAGCCACTGCGCCTACAGCCTGCAGGTCGCAGCGGCCGGCAAGCACTGCTGCGTGGAGAAACCGATGTCGCTCAATGCCGCCAGCAGCCGGCAGATGCAACAGGCCTTCGTCGACGCCGGGCGGCATCTGTTCGTCTCCTATTACCGACGTTCATTGCCGCGCTTCCAGCAAGTTCGCCAATGGCTGCAAGACCAGCGCATTGGCGAGGTCCGGCACCTGAGCTGGACCCTGACCAAGCCAGCCACCGACGCCGACCGCAACGGCAGCGCCAACTGGCGCACCGATCCGCAGATTGCCGGTGGCGGTTACTTCGCCGACCTCGCCAGCCATGGCCTGGACCTGTTCCAGTACCTGCTCGGCGACATCGTCGACGTCACCGGCTGCAGCGCCCGCCAGGCCGGCCTGTATGCCGCCGAAGACGCCGTGGCTGCCAGCTGGCGTTTCGCCAATGGCGCGTTGGGCACGGGCTGCTGGAACTTCGTCGCCGACCGCCGCGAGGACCGTGTCGAGATCATCGGCAGCAAAGGCCGGATCGGTTTTTCAGTGTTCGACGAGTACCCGGTGCGCCTGGACGCCGACGAACAGCTCAGCCTGCAGATCGCCAACCCCGAGCATATCCAGTGGCATCACGTACTGGGCATGAATGCGCATATTCGCGGTACGGCCAGGCACCCGGCAGTCGCAGCACAAGCGCTGAAGACCGACTGGGTGATGGATCGGATTCTGGGCCGCCAATGATCGTTTTTCACCGGTCTCAGAGCAGCTTTCGCATGAAGTAGCGGGTATGCCCCGGCGGATAGTCGGCGAGCTCACCAAAAACCGTAAAACCGAGCGTGCGGTAAAACGCCGGCGCCTGGAAGCTGAAAGTATCCAGCCAGATACCGGTACAGCCCGCGCTGTTCGGTGGGGCTGCTGGTGAACTCGATGTTGGCGATCATGAAGAGGTCGTCCGGTTGACCAAAGAAGGTCACGACTGTAACAAATGCGCACCGAGAGAAAGAAGCTGACGGGTAGATCCAGCCCCGTCAGCTTGGCAAGCGCTGGCTGAAAGCAAACGGATCCAGATGGGCGGCTGGGCCGGCAACTTGTTGATGCAAGCAATAATATGTATCATTTAGTTTCACATAAAGGGTGCGAGGGAGTGCATTGCCCACATAAAAATAAGGTCCAGGTAATGCTCAAAATGCTACTCGTGTATGGTCATCTGATTGCCACCTGTATTGCTCTGGGGAGGGTGTTACAGGCTGATCAAAAGCTATGGCGCTGGCGCAAGGATGTGTTGAGCCAGGTGCAACGTGAGTATCTTGAAGAGACTCAAAAAATCGTCACGCTCGCATTACTGGCACTGTGGGGAAGCGGCATGCTGCTGGTGCTCCAGGGTTACCTCTATGAGGGGAGCGCGTATCTGCTCAATCAAAAGCTCTGGGCCAAGGTGAGCGTTGTCGCGCTGCTTAGTCTCAATGGCGCTTTGTTGCACCGGATGGGTTTCCCACTGCTGCAAAAAACTCCTTTTGTCTTGCTACACAACTCTGCCCGCACTCGCCTTGCTCTTTTGGGTGCTCTCTCTATGAGCGGCTGGCTATTTGCCGCTTTCTTGGGGGTAGCTCGAGCATGGAATCACGTACTTCCTTACTTGCATGTAATGGGCGCTTTTACGCTGTTCTCATTGGCTGCCTGTGCAGTGGCGCTGATAGCCGCCAACGCAGCAGGCAGCATGATGACAAGGTTGACGAGACCCTGAAATGTGCCCCTCAGATCAACGGTGAGTGCGAGTCCACTCATCCGCCACTTCACCCATCGTCAAGGGCTCGCCACTTTTAATCCAGGCCATGAATGCTCAATCGAACGTGAACGACGCCCCGCATTCGCCGGTGAGGAACTGCCGGACTTTCTGCGTATTGCGGTAGTTTTTATCCAGCGGGGTGGTGCGTGTAATGGGGCCAGCGTGCCAGTCGAAGATCATTTCCATTCCTTTGGTGATGTAAATCGTTAGTCACATGAGTGGCGAGCCTAGCAGTACCTGCTGTCCGGTTCATTACTGCATCATATCGTGGCGCGCAACCCGAGGATTCACCATGGACGATCAGCATAAGAAAATCATCGGATATCGCGACCCGAGTCAGTCTGAAATCACCGGCATCCGTCTCCAGGACCTTGATCGATTTCAGCTAATGACTGATCGAAATTGAGCCAGCTGGAAAGTCAGCTAAATGGGTACAAAATGGGTACACGATTAAATCTTTTTCATGTTCCGTCCAACGGATGCAGGGCAATCGACAGGATCTGAGCCATACTCCAGAATGCAGCGGTTTTTTGGGGGAAAACCCTTGCACAGCCAACGACATAACAACTTTTAGTGAGCCTCAACGTGAAAACTTCCCTTTCGATTCTTAGCCTGCTCCTGTTGCTCACAGGTACTGCGACTGTCACGTCGACCGCTGCTGCTCAACCCCCGGCCCAGCAACAACGCGATCCGGCGAAATTGCGCCTGGCCTCTGGCAGTGCCCTGCTGATCGACCTGCAAACCAACAAGGTGCTCTACGCCAACAACCCCGACCGGGTTGTCCCCATCGCCTCGGTGACCAAGCTGATGACCGGCATGGTGGTGCTCGACGCCAAGCAGAACATGGACGAGATGCTCACGGTCACCATCGCCCAGAACAAGGAAATGAAAGGGGTGTACTCGCGGGTCAAGCTGGGCAGCCAGCTCAACCGCAAGGACATGCTGCTGATCACCCTGATGTCATCGGAAAACCGCGCCGCCTCGACCCTGGCGCACAACTACCCGGGTGGCTACAACGCGTTCATCAAGGCGATGAATGCCAAGGCCAAGGTGCTAGGCATGAGCCATACCCGCTACGTGGAACCCACTGGCCTGTCGATCAACAACGTGTCCACCGCCCGTGACCTCAGCAAGCTGCTGATGGCCGCGCGCAACTACCCGCTGCTGAGCCAGTTGAGCACTACCCGCGAGCAGACCGTGGCGTTTCGCAAGCCCAACTACACCCTGGGCTTTCGCAACACCGACCACCTGGTCAACAAGAGCAATTGGGACATCAAGCTGACCAAGACCGGCTTCACCAATGATGCCGGCCACTGCCTGGTGCTGTTGACCAAGATGGACAACCGCCCGGTGGCCATGGTGATTCTCGATGCCTTCGGCAAGTACACCCACTTTGCCGACGCCAGCCGCATGCGCCAGTGGCTGGAGACCGGCAGCACCAAGCCGGCTCCGGCGGTGGCCATGCGCTACAAGTCCGAGCGCAGCCAGGACCGTCAGTTGGCTGACTGAACAGAAAAGGGCCTGTGTATGTACAGGCCCTTTTGTGTGGTTCTTCACGGGAGCCTGGGGGCTATGATCCTTGGGTTGGTTTGGGTTGTTGAGGCTGCGAGCTTATCCATTCTATGTGGCGCCGCTGCTGGCCCCTTCCGCCTTTACGGCGGGTCCCTTTTGTTCTTGGCAAAAGGAACCAAAACCGCTCGCTCCCGCATACGGCCCTACGCTGCGCTTCGGGTTCCTTCGCTTCGGTGCCTTCCAGGGGCATCGCGGCCTACGACTTGCTACGCCAAGTCTACGTCTCGCGACTTCGGCTTGGGCCGAAGGGTGCTGCGCACCAGCCCCCTCCAGACACCTACGCTCAGCCTCCTGAAGTCGCGAAGTTACGGGCGGCGCCTGCACTAACGTATCTGCGAAAGCAGATTATGGCGTAGCCAAACTGACGCCGAAGCGAGGACCGACCTGCTTCATCTTGATGCTGATCTTGATCTTCATGCACGTACTTCCAGGCGCCGCGAAAAGCGACTTCAGGAGGCCGAGCGGAGGTGCCTGTAGGGGCAGTGCGCAGCACCTTCGGCGTTAGCCGAAGACGCGAGACGTAGACTTTGCGTAGCAAGTCGTAGGCCGCGATGCCCCGGAGGGCGCCGTAGCGAGGGGACCCGAAGCGCAGCGTAGGGCCGTATGCAGGAGCAAGCGGTTTTGCCTACTTCTTCCCAAGAGAAAAGTAGGCCGCCGTAAAGGCGGAAGGGGCCAGCCGCAGCACCACAACGAATGGATAAGCCCACAACCTCAACATCTCGCCCCAACCCCAAAATCATCGTCCCCGGGATCGCATGAAGAACCCTTTTTATGGCTCAGGCGTTGGTACTGACCAGCGAGCCCGAACTGCTGCCACCGGCTTCGGTCAGCGCCTTGAGCAGTGCCGCCGTGGCGCTTGCGATCGCCGCCATGGTCGCGCCCACCGCCGACTGCGCGGCAGTAACGGCCGCAGCCTTGAGGGTAGGTTCCATGTCCCTGGACATGACTTCCTGCAAACGCTTCTGCTGCTCGGCCAATTGCTTTTGCAGCTTCTTGATCATCTCGCGCATTTGCTTGATGTGTGCCGGCTCTTCACCCTCGCTGGCGCTTTCCTTGGCTTCTTCGGCCTTGCCGCTATCACGCACCTTGGACATGTCAACGTTGACCGCACCCTGCGCCTCCAACCCGGCCGTTTTTTCCTGCCCGGTGATGGTGATGCCTGTGCCGATGCCGCTGTTCAAAGGGGTCCCGTTGATTGAGACGGCGCTAAAACCTGCCATGTTTCTATCATCCTGATGGTATTGGGGTTAGCCCGGCTATCGACCGTACACGCAGAAACTTGAGCCAGACCGGCGCCTGGATAAATTTGCCCAAGCGCCATTCGTCCCTCCTGATACCCGTGCTTTGCCCCCGGCACGCCAGTGCACCGGGCAAGCCGTTCCGATCAGCCCAGTGTCGAGATGGCAATGACCAAGACCAAGACCCGTTCCCGCAAAGCCCTGTACATCGGCCTGCCGCTCGCCCTGGCGGTGGCACTGGGCGCGGCCGCAGCCGGTTACCTGTACTACAAGCAGGCGGCCGGCTACCCGCGCCCGATCGTCGAGCAGGCCAATGCCCTGCATGAGCACATGCTGACGTTCGACAGCCACATCACCGTGCCGCTCAAGTTCGGTAACGAGGGTAACGAATTCGACAAGGACGGTCCCGGCCAGTTCGACCTGGTCAAGGCCGGCAAGGGCCGGCTCTCGGGCGCGGCGCTGACCATCTTTGGCTGGCCGGAGCTGTGGAACGGCCCCAATGCCCCGCATCGGCCAACCCCGGGGTTTGTCGACGAAGCACGCAACCAGCAGGAAGTGCGCTACAAAATCATCAGCAACATGGTCCGCGACTTCCCCAATCAGGTCGGCATCGCCTATACCCCGGATGACCTGCGCCGCCTCAATGGCGAAGGCAAGTTCGCCATTTTCATCAGCATGCTCAACGCCTACCCGCTGGGCCACGACCTGTCGCAACTGGACCTGTGGGCCAAGCGCGGCATGCGCATGTTCGGCTTCAGCTATGTGGCCAACAACGACTGGGCCGACTCCTCGCGACCGCTGCCGTTTTTCAACGACACCCCCGATGCCCTGGGCGGCCTGTCCGAGCTGGGCGAACAAGCCGTCAAGCGCCTGAACGACCTGGGGGTAATCATCGATGTCTCGCAGATGTCGACCCTGGCCCTGGAAGACGTCGCCCGCCTCAGCCGCACGCCCATGGTTGCCTCGCATTCGGCGCCGCGCGCACTGGTGGACATCCCGCGCAACCTCAGCGACAAGGAAATGCAACTGATCAAGGACAGCGGCGGCGTGCTGCAGGTGGTGGCTTTCGGCACCTACCTCAAGCCCCTGAGCAAGCCGAGCCTGGACAAACTCGAAACCCTGCGCGCGCGCTTTGGCCTGCAACCGCTGCAAGGGCTGGCCAATGCCCTGATGCCCGGCGATGCGGTTATCGCCATCTGGCCGCAGGCACGCTTTGGCGAGTACGCCGGCAGCTTGTACGACATTGTCGAGCAGGAACCCAAGGCCACCCTCAAGGACTACGGCGACGCCATCGACTACGCGGTGAAGAAGATGGGCATCGACCATGTCGGTATCAGTTCCGACTTCAACGACGGTGGCGGCCTGGAGGGCTGGAAGGATGTCAGCGAGATCCGCAACGTGACGGCCGAGCTGCTCAGCCGCGGTTACTCCGAAGCCGACATCGCCAAGCTCTGGAGCGGCAATTTCCTGCGGGTCTGGGACCAGGTGCAACGAGCCGCCCGCCCCATTGCCAGCACCTCTACTCCTTGAATCCAGGCAGCTTTAGACATGACTGACCGTCGCACCTTTCTCAAGCAGGCCGGCCTGCTCGCCGCCAGCCTGCCGCTGTTGCCCCAGGCCCTGGCAGCCGCGCCGGCGCCACTGAGCGGCAAGGACAAATGGCACAACCTGCGCCAGCTGTTTCCCCTGGACCCGGCCTATGCGCACTTCGCCAACTTTCTGGTCACCGCCCACCCGCGCCCGGTGCAGGAGGCCATCGACTACTACCGCGCCGAGATCGACCGCAACCCGGCGCACTGGGTTGACTGGGAAACCCAGATCGAATGGCAGCGCGAAGGTGAGGTGCGCGACTGGGCAGCCCGTTACCTGGCGGTACGCCCGCGGCAGATCGCCCTGACCGGCAGCACCACCGAAGGCCTGGGAATGATCTATGGCCGCCTCAAAGTCGCCCCCGGCCAGGAAATTCTCACCACCGAGCACGAACACTATGCGACCCGCAAAGCCCTGGCGTTCCGCCAGCGTCATGAGGGCACCCAGGTGCGCAAGCTGCGGCTGTTCCAGCAGCCACGGGAGATTTCCACCGACCAGGTGCTGAGCACCCTCGACCAGGCCATCAACGCCAACACCCGGGTGCTGGGCATGACCTGGGTGCACTCCGGCAGCGGGGTGAAATTGCCCATTGGCCAAATCGGCGAACTGGTGCGCCAGCACAATCGCGACCGTGACGAAGACCGGCGCATTCTCTACGTGGTGGACGGCGTGCACGGCTTCGGCGTGGAGGACGCCAACTTTGCCGATTTCAACTGCGACTATTTCATTTCCGGCACCCACAAGTGGATGTTCGGCCCGCGCGGCACCGGGATCATCTGCGCCGCCTCCGAGCAGATGAGCAACCTGGTGCCAACCTTTGCCACGTTCTCCGAGGATGAGGACTTTGCCACCATCATGACCCCGGGCGGCTACCACGCCTTCGAGCACCGCTGGGCACTGGGCAAGGCCTTCGAACTGCACCTGCAACTGGGCAAGGCCGAGGTTCAGGCGCGTATCCACCAGCTCAACGATTACCTCAAGCAGCGCCTGCTCGAACACAAGGCCATCGAGCTGGTGACCCCGCTCAGCCGCGAACACTCGGCCGGCTTCACCTTCATTCGGGTCAAGGGCCAGGACCCCGACGCCCTGGCCAATTACCTCACCAGCAACCGCATCGTCGTCGACGCCGTCGACCGCGACGCCGGCCCAGTGCTGCGCATGGCCCCGGGGCTGCTCAACAACGAGCAGGAAATCGACCGGGCCATGGCCCTCCTGATCAAGAAACTCTGAAAAGGCTCGCTCATGTCCGCACCCTTGATGTACCGCCTCTCCCTGGCCGCCCTGCTCACCGCACTTGGCTTATCGAGTGCCCAGGCCGCCAACGCCCAGACACCGGGTACGGTGTTTCGCGATTGCAAGGCAGCCTGCCCGGAAATGGTCGTGCTACCCGCCGGCAGTTATCAGATGGGCACCCCCGATGACGAAGTCGGGCGCCAGCCCGATGAAGGCCCGCTGCACACCGTGACGTTCGCCAAACCCTTCGCCATCAGCCGCTTTCAGGTGACCGCTGGCGAGTGGGACGCCTACCTGCGTGAGTCCGGCGTGGTGATTGCCGACGGCGACACCCGCCCCGGCCGCGAATGCAAGGCGAGCACACCGCGCTATGAACAAAAGCCACGCCAGCCGGCGGTGTGCATGAGCTACCACGATGTCCAGGCCTACACTGAGTGGCTGTCGAAAAAGACCGGCAAGCACTACCGCATGGTCAGCGAGGCAGAGCGCGAATACGCCGCCCGCGCCGGCAGCAGCGGGCCGTTCCCCTTTGCCATGGACCCTGGCGCCGACTATCAGATCACCCGCAACGCCAACACCTACGGCCCGCGTGACGGCTTCAGCTTCAGCTCGCCGGTGGGCAGCTACCCGGCCAACGCCTTTGGCGTCTACGACATGCACGGCAATGTCTACGAGTGGGTTGCCGACTGCTGGCACGAAAACTATGTCGGCGCCCCCAGCGACGGCAGCGCCTGGGTGGAACCTGGCTGCACCACCCGCCACATTCGCGGTAACGACTGGGGCGAGGCACCGATCTTTTCCCGCTCCGGCAATCGCAATGATCGCCCGGCCGATATCCGCGGCGACTGGCTTGGCCTGCGCGTAGCCCGCGAACTCTGATGCCTGGCGCATGGCCCGGAAGCCACCGGGCCGCGCGCTAAATTCCCCGTCTATCCACTCGTTTCAAACGGTAGATCCCCCGCTGCCATCGACCGCAGCGGGGCCTGCTTGCCATCGCACCCGCCCCGAATTTCTCCTTCAAGGAATCGACGACATGAGCCAGACGACTTCGCACGATACCCTCCACGATCTGATCAGCGTGGGCTTCGGCCCTTCCAACCTGGCCCTGGCCATTGCCCTGCAGGAGCGCGCGCAAAGCAGCGGCCAGGCACTCAAGGCACTGTTTATCGACAAGCAGCAGGACTACCGCTGGCACGGCAACACCCTGGCCACCCAGAGCGAGCTGCAGATTTCCTTCCTCAAGGACCTGGTCTCGCTGCGCAACCCCACCAGCCCCTACAGCTTCGTCAACTACCTGCACAAGCAAGGGCGCCTGGTCGACTTCATCAACCTGGGCACCTTCTATCCCTGCCGCCTGGAGTTCAACGACTACCTGCGCTGGGTTGCCGAGCACTTTGCCGACCAGGCCGTCTACGGTGAAGAAGTGGTGCGCATCGAGCCGCACTTCAACGGCGACGCCATCGACCTGCTCAAGCTGGTCTCGCGTGACAGCCAGGGCCGCGAGCACAGCCGCCTGACCCGCTCGGTGGTGGTCGGCAGCGGTGGCTCGCCACGTATTCCCAAGCTTTTCGCACCGTTCAAGCAAGACCCGCGGGTGTTCCACCACTCCCAGTACCTGGCGGCGCTCGAACAGCTGCCGTGCGCCCAGGGCCAGGCCATGCGCATCGCCATCATCGGCTCCGGACAAAGCGCGGCCGAGGCCTTCATCGACCTCAACGACAGCTTCCCGTCGGTGAAGGTCGACATGATCCTGCGCTCCTCGGCCCTCAAGCCTGCCGATGACAGCCCGTTCGTCAACGAGATCTTCGCCCCGGCCTACACGGACCTTGTGTTCGAGCAACAACCCCAGGACCGCGAAAAACTCATCGAGCAATACCACAACACCAACTACTCGGTGGTTGACGTCGACCTGATCGAGCGCATCTACGGCATCCTCTACCGGCAGAAAGTCGCGCACCAGTTCCGCCACTCGGTACTCTGCCGCCGTGAAGTGGAAGCGGTCTCGGCCACCGACCAGGGCATCGAACTGACCCTGCGCGATCACGCCACCGGCAAGGATCAGACCCACCGGTATGACGCGGTGATTCTGGCCACCGGCTACGAGCGCCGCTCGCACCGCGAGCTGCTGGCGCCGCTGCAGGAGTACCTGCAGGACTTCCAGGTCGATCGCCATTACCGCGCCCTGAGCGATCCACGCCTGAAAGCGGGCATCTACCTGCAAGGTTTCTGTGAGGCCTCCCACGGCCTGAGCGACACCCTGCTGTCAGTACTGCCGGCGCGCGCCGACGAGATCAGCCAGGCGCTGTACCACGCGCAGGACACGCCGCGCACCCTGCGCGAGAGCCCGCTGGCCGCCGACCTCATCAACGCCTGAAGCGAGAGACGTCAATGACCCGTCCATCCCGCAGCGCCGTTCGCGACCTGTTCGGCCTGCTCAAACCGTTCTGGCCGCTGGTGGCGATGTCCATCGCCCTGGGCATGGTCGGCGGCATCAGCGTCACCACGCTGCTGGCGACCATCAACAGCGCCCTGCACAGCGACAGCGGCCTGACCCAGGGCGTTGTCCTGGGTTTTGCCGGGTTGTGCCTGCTGGCGCTGCTCAGCACCATCTGCTCCGACATCGGCACCAACCACGTCGGTCAGCACATCATCGCCAAACTGCGCAAGACACTGGGCGAGAAGGTGCTCGCCGCGCCCATCGACCAGATCGAGCGATACCGCAGCCACCGCTTGATTCCGGTGCTCACCCATGACGTCGACACCATCAGCGATTTTGCCTTCGCCTTTGCCCCGCTGGCGATTTCCCTGACCGTGGTGCTCGGCTGCCTGGGCTACCTGGCGATGCTGTCGTGGCCGATGTTCCTGCTGATCCTGCTGGCCATTGCCCTGGGCACCGCCGTGCAATTCATCGCCCGCGCACGCGGCCTGAAAGGCTTTGAAGCGGCGCGTGAAGCCGAGGACGAACTGCAAAAGCACTACCACGCCATCGCCGAAGGGGCCAAGGAACTGCGCATCCACCGCCCACGGCGCCAGCGCATGTTCGTCCAGGGCATCCAGGGCACCGCCGAACGGATCTGCGCCACGCAGATCCGCTCGATCAACACCTTCGTGATCGCCAAGAGCTTCGGCTCGATGCTGTTCTTCGTGGTCATCGGCCTGGCCCTGGCCATGCAGTCGTTATGGCCGAGCGACAACAAGGCGGCGATGAGCGGCTTCGTGCTGGTGCTGCTGTACATGAAAGGCCCGCTCGATCACCTGGTCAGCACCTTGCCGATCGTCAGCCGCGCGCAGATTGCGTTTCGGCGCATCGCCGAACTGTCGCAGCAGTTCTCCTCACCCGAGGCTCACCTGCTGCTCAGCGACAACGGCGCGCCAGCGCCTGCGGTAAACAGCCTGGAACTGACCGATGTGACCTACACCTTCCCCCGCGTGGAGGGCTTCGAGCCGTTCCGGCTGGGGCCGGTGAACCTGCGCATCGAACAGGGCGAGATCATTTTCATCGTCGGTGAAAACGGCTGCGGCAAGACCACCCTGATCAAGTTGCTGCTGGGCCTGTACGCGCCACAAGGTGGCAGCATCGTGCTCAACGGCACGCCGGTGGTGGCCGAAACCCGCGACGATTATCGGCAGTTGTTCACCACCATCTTTGCCGACTACTACCTGTTCGACGATGTGGTCCAGGGTGACACGCAGATTCCCGCCGACGCCGACCGCTACCTGCGGCGCCTGGAAATCGACCACAAAGTCAGTGTCCGCGACGGGGTGTTCAGCACCACCGACCTGTCGACCGGGCAACGCAAACGCCTGGCCCTGCTCAATGCCTGGCTCGAAGAACGCCCGGTACTGGTGTTCGACGAGTGGGCCGCCGACCAGGACCCGACCTTCCGGCGGATCTTCTACACCGAATTGCTCCCGGACCTCAAACGCCTGGGCAAGACCATCATTGTCATCTCCCACGACGATCGCTACTTCGACGTCGCCGACCAGCTGGTGCGCATGAACGCCGGCAGCGTCGTCAGCGAACCGCAACTGGCCTGATCCCTTCGCACTGAAAAAGCCCGCGGCCGAAAATAATTTTCCGGTTTGCGGGCCTACGAACGTCTCATCCCCAGTAATAGAAATCATTATCAATCAAGTAGCCACCCTGCCAAGAGCACACCATGCCAGCACACGCCCTTTCACCTCTAGCCAAAGCGCTGATGATGCGCCGGCTGCTCAAACCGCGCATTGTTTCCACCACCCTCGGCCTGGCACTGGCCCTGCCGCTGGCTGCCCAGGTGCAGGCACGGGAAGTGGCCTTCGACATTCCGGCGCAACCGCTGTCCAGCGCCTTGCAGAGCTTCGGCCAGCAGGCCAACGTGCAGCTGTTGTTCAGCCCTGACGATGTGATGAACCTGCGTGGTGCGCCGGTGCAAGGGCGCCTGCAGCCGGAAGCGGCGATTGGTATCCTGCTCGGCGGCACGAACCTCAACTACAGCCTGCAGGGCGATACCCTGACCGTCACCGGCCGCGGCTCGTCGAGCTCGGTCGAACTGGGGGCGACGACCATTGGTGCCACCGGGCTGGGGGGCACCACTGAAGGCACAGGTTCCTACACCACAGGCTCGACCAACACCGCCACCAAGCTCAACCTGAGCCTGCGCGAAACGCCGCAGTCGGTCAGCGTCATGACCCGCCAGCGCATCGACGACCAGAACCTGCGCAGCATCGGCCAGGTGCTGGAACAGACGGCCGGCATCAACGTACAGAGCCCGGGCAGTGACCGCTTGTATGTGTACTCGCGCGGCCTGGCCATCGACAACTACCAGTACGACGGCCTGCCCACCACTTCCTTCGCCTTCAGCCAGGCCCTGCCCCAGGCGCTGTCGGACATGGCCATCTATGACCGGATTGAAGTGGTTCGCGGCGCCACCGGCCTGATGTCCGGTGCCGGTGACCCGTCCGGGACCATCAACCTGGTGCGCAAGCGCCCCACCGACACCTTCAAGGGTTATGTCAGCGGCGGCCTCGGCTCCTGGGACCTGTACCGCAGTGAAGTGGACGTCTCCGGCCCGCTGACCGAAAACGGCAAGCTGCGCGGCCGCGCGGTGGCCGCCTACCAGCAAGGCAACAGCTTTACCGACCACCTGCAGCAGGAAAAGACCATCCTCTACGGGATCGTCGAGGCCGACCTGACCGACAGCACCCTGCTCACCGTCGGCGTCGATTACCTCAACAGCGACCCGCGCGGCTTCTCCACCACCGGCCTGCCGATCGTCGACAACAAGGGCAACCGCGTGCACATGCAGCGCTCGGCCAACGGTGCCAGCCGCAACAGCACCAACCGCCAGGAGACAGTCAACGCCTTTGCCTCGATCGAACAGAAACTGGCCCACGACTGGACCCTCAAGGTCGCCGCCAACTCGCTGTACGGCACCCGCGACTACAACTCGATCATCGTCGGCACCTCCACCGGCTTCGTCAATGCCGACACCGGCAAAGACCTGAAATACACCGCCACCAAGGGCGACAACACCCAGGAACAGCGCGGCCTCGACATCATGCTGTCCGGCCCCTTCGAGCTGGGCGGGCGCACCCACGAGCTGGTGGTCGGCTTCAACTACCAGGACTACGAAAACCGCCGCAACGGTTTCGGCCACCCGACCGCCGATGGCGGCAGCGACAACGGCGTCAGCGGCAAGCCGGTGAACATCTGGACCTGGGACAACTATGCGCCCAACCCGACCTACACCATGAACCGCGAAGACGACAACCTCAAGCAGCGGCAGAACGGCGCCTACCTGGCCACCCGCCTCAAGCCCACCGACGACCTCTCGGTGATCCTCGGGGCGCGGGTCAGCAACTACAAGTACGACGCCATGCTGCACTACAACGTCCCGAAAATGGTGCGCAACAATACCGATGACTCGGTCAAGGTCAGCGGCGAAGTCACCCCGTATGCCGGCGTGGTCTACGACCTCAACGACATCCACTCGGTGTATGCCAGCTACACCAGCATTTTCAAGCCGCAGCCCTACCGCTCCCGCGACGGCAAGTTGCTCGACCCACGTGAAGGCGACAACTACGAGATCGGCCTGAAAAGCGAATACTTCGGCGGCCGCCTGAACACCGCGCTGGCCCTGTTCGAGGTCAAGCTGGACAACGATGCGATCCCAGACGGCACCCTGCCCAGCAACGACCTGATCACCGCCTACAAGGCGGAAAAAACCAAGACCAAGGGCATCGACCTGGAAGTCAACGGCGAGATCATGCCGGACTGGAACATCGCCGCCAGCTATACCCATGCGGTGGTCAAGGACCATGACGGCGAGCGGGTCAAGACCATCGTCCCGACCGACCTGTTCAAACTCTGGACCACCTACCGCTTGCCCGGCGAGCTGGATCGCCTGACCGTCGGTGGTGGCATGAACTGGCAGAGCGGCATTCACTTTACTGTCGACTCCTGGCAACTGAGTGCGCCGGCCAAGGCCAAGCAAGGCGACTACGCGACCTTCAACCTGATGGCCCGCTATCAGCTGACGCCCAAGTGGTCGACCACTGCCACCGTCAACAACCTGTTCGACAAGAAGTACATCAGCTCCCTGGATGACAACTTCTACAGCGGCTCCTACGGTGAACCGCGCAGCTTCCTGGTGAGCACCAAGTACGAGTTCTGATCGTCCTGCACACAAACGCCGCCCCGGCAAAGGTCAGGCTCCTGGGAGCGACCTTTGCCGGGGCGGCGTTTTGCTGTTCGGGCCTCAGCGTTCGAGCACCTGGCCAAGCCAGGCCGATGCCTGTGCGTAGACCTGCTCCACCTGGGCGACGATGCCGCCCATGCGCAAGAAGTCATGGGACAGACCGGCTTCGACACTCAAAGTCACCTCGGTACCCGCCGCCTGCAACCACTGGGCATAGGCCAGGCCTTCATCATGCAGCGGGTCGTAGCCGGCCAGCGCCACGTAGGCCGGCACCTGGGCAATGGCGCTGCCAAGCAGCGGCGAGGCGCGCCAGTCGAGACGGTCGACTGGCGTGCGCGCGTAGTGCTGGTAAAACCACTCCAGGGTGGCCGACTCCAGCAGGTAGCCTTCGGCATAACGCTGATGGGAGGCCCGCAGCTGGCTGATGTCGGTCACCGGATAGAACAGCAATTGCGCCACCGGCCGCAGTGCCGCTGGCAACGCCCCGGACGCGGCCATCGCCGCCAGCACCGTGGCCAGGGTCGCCCCGGCGCTGTCACCGGCCAGCACCACTTTAGCGCTGTCCAGGTGCAGGGCGCCGGCCTGCTCGACGAGCGCTGCCAGGCTGTCGGCGGCATCCTCCACGGCAGTTGGGAAACGGTGTTCCGGTGCCAGCCGGTAGGCCGGGGCCAACACCGCGAACTCACCGCTGAGCGCCAGGCGGCGGCACACCGAATCATGGGAATCGAGGCTACCGACCACATAGCCACCGCCATGAAAATAGAGCATCACCGGCAAGGCTTTACCGGCGCTGGCGCTGCGGCGATAGAGCCGCGCGGCAATCTCGCTACCGTCGCGGGTCGGCAACTGCAGGGCGCTGACCTGCAGCTCGCCCGGCGGGTTGGGGTCAAGGATCTGCGAAGTGGCCTCGAAATCGGCACGCGCCTTGGCCAGCGGCAAGGCGTGCAGGGGCTGGCTTTTGCCGGTCAGGCGACCGAACTCGGCAAGCTCCAGAAAGGCAGAAAGATCAGGGTGCAAGGACATGGAAGCATCCAGACAGAATAATAGGAAAAAAGGCGGGGCCGGACGGCCCCGCCCCGGGTTCAATCGACCAGCGTTTCAGCCCGCAACACGTGCCGCTGCAGCTGGGCAAGCAGCTCGCTGTTGGCCAGGATGTCGTAGTGACCGGCGTCGATACGCTGCCCTGCGGCCTGCACGTGCAGGCTCGCTTCATAGGCCTCGAGCAGCTCAACCGGCAGTTCAGCGCGCCACCACACCTGTGCCGCACAGGCGCTGCGCGGCAATGGTTGCACGTGCCGGGACAGGGCCTTCAGGCGCAAGCCCACCTGGAAGGCACGGGCCAGTTCATCGGCTTCGAAGCGGCTGGCCTGGGCCGGCGTAGCCGGCTGCAGCGCGGCCAACAAGGCGCTGAGCTGCACCTGGTCAGGCTCGTCACTCGGCAGTTGGCCAGGTTCGACCCGCAGATTGGCGGTCTGGGCCAGAAACGCCGGCAGGTCGTCACGCCAGTCATCCGCTTGCGCCAACGGATCGCGCCGCGGAATAAAACTGTCGACCAGGCCCAGGAAGCTCACCGTCTGCCCTTGTTTTTCCAGCTCTGCGGCGACCAGCACCGCCAGGGTGCCCCCCAGCGACCAGCCCAACAGACGGTACGGACCTTGTGCCTGTTTCTGGCGAATGTACTGGGCGTAATCGATGGCCATCGACTCCAGCGAGTCATCCTCCCAGTCACGGTCCAGGAGCATTCGGCATTGCAGGCCATACACCCTGCACTGTCCTTGCAGGCGCCGCGCCAACGGTTCGTAGTCGAACACCGTGCCGAAGCCTGCGTGCAGGCAGAACAGCGCCGGGCCTGGCTGCGTGGCGCCATTGAGCGCCAGCACCGGGTCAAGCTCGCCTGCCTGCTCCTCATAACCCGACAACTGAGCGATGGTTGGCTTGGCCAGCATGTCGCGCAGCTTCAGTTCAAAGCCGGCCGGTGCTTGCTGGCGCACCTTGCTCAACACCTTGAGGGTGCGCAGCGAATCGCCGCCGAGCTCGAAGAAGTTGTCCGTGGCACCGACCTGTTCAAGCTCCAGCACCTCCTCCCAGATAGCCGCCAGCAGGCGTTCCAGGGCGTTGCGCGGGGCGACATACGCCTTGCCCTTGAAGTCCGGGTCGGGCAAGGCCAGGCGATCGAGCTTGCCACTGGGGTTGAGCGGCATGGCCTGAAGTTCAAGGATCTGCGCGGGCACCATGTAATCGGGCAGTTCGCCCTGCAGGGCACTGCGCAACTGCTCGACCTGCAGCCCCTGCGCCGTGGCCACCACATAAGCGATCAGGCGTTTGCCCGCCTCGCTGTCGCGGGCCACCACCACGGCCTCGCGCACCCCGGCCTGAGCGCGCAGACGGGCTTCGATTTCACCCAGCTCGATGCGAAAGCCGCGAATCTTCACCTGATGATCCAGGCGTCCCAGGTAGTCGATCACCCCGTCGGCGCGGCGGCGTACCAGGTCACCGGAGCGGTACAGGCGCCCGCCGGCCTCGAACGGGCTGGCAATGAAGCGCTCGGCGGTCAGCCCCGGGCGCTGGTGATAGCCGCGCGCCAAGCCTTCGCCGCCGATGTACAACTCGCCGGCGACGCCGTCGGGCAAGGGGTTGAGCTGGGCATCGAGGACATACAGGCTGCGGTTGCCGACACGCTCGCCGATCGGCGCATAGGCCGCTTCGCAGCGGGCCCCGGCGGCGGCGCGCCAAAGCATCGGGGTGACCACGGTTTCGGTCGGGCCATAGCCGTTGGTGATCATCCGCGGGCGCAGGGTGCGCTGGACCAGGTCGAAGTTGGCCTCGGCGACGGCATCGCCGCCAAAGCAGTAGATGTCCACCGGCGGCGGGTTGTCCTGGCCCTGGCCATACTCGGCGATCTGCTTGAGGTAGGCCGGCGGGAAGCAGGCAATGCTGATGCCTTGCTCATGCAGCACCGCCCAGGTTTCTTCGGCGGTCCACAGGCTGTCGTCACGCAGCACCAGGCAACCGCCGGCCAACAGCGTCGACCACCAGCGCTCCTGGGCACCGTCGAAAGCGAACGACATGAACAGCAGTTCGCGGGTTGCCGGGGTCATCTGGTACAGCGCGCCGATCGCCTGGCAATGCATGGCCAGCGGCCCGCGCGCCACGGCAACGCCCTTGGGCTTGCCGGTGGACCCGGAGGTGTAGATCAGGTACGCCAGATGCTCTGCCTCGATGTGCACCGACGGCGCTGTTTGCGGGTACTGATCCAGTGCCAGGGTGTCGAGGCTCAGCACCTGCGCCTGAGTGGTCTGCGGCAGGCGCGCCAGCACCCGGCTATGGGTCAGCAGTACCTTCATGGCCGAGTCTTCGACGATCCATTGCAGGCGCTCCTGCGGGTAGTCGATATCCAGCGGTACGTAGGCGGCGCCGGTCTTGTGCACGGCGTACAGGGCCACGATCATCTGCACCGAACGGTTCAACGCAACCCCTACGCGCACTTCCGGCCCTACGCCCTGGGCACGCAGGCAGTGCGCCAGGGCATTGGCCTGCGCTTCGAGTTCGGCATAACTCAACTGCTGCCCGGCGCAGACCACCGCCGGCGCATCGCCCTGGCTTGCGGAATGGGCCTGGACCCGCTCGAGCAGGCTCGGCGCCTGGGGCTCTGCTGGCAGCACCGGGTTGGCCGCGGCCAACGCCTGCAGGCCGCCGGCATCGAGCATGGCCAGGCTGCCGAGGGTCGCCTGCGGCTGCTCCAGCAAGGCTTGCAACAGCGTCTCGAAACCGGCGCGGATCTGCACCACGCTGTCGGCGCTGAAGCGGTTGCGCAGGTAGAGGAACTCGATGCTCAGGGTTTCGCCCAGATTGACCGCCAGGTCCATCGGGTAGTTGGTGACATCGCGACCGCTGGTGGCGCCAAACTGCAACGAGCCCTGGCCGACCTCCCGCAGGCGCTCGTCGACCGGGTAGTTCTCGAACACGATGATGCTGTCGAACAGGCTGCGGCCACTGTGCCCGGCCCAGCGCTGGATGTCGGCAAGCGATGCATGCTCGTGGTCACGCACGTCCAGGTTGTAGGCCTGCAGTTGCTCCAGCCAGTCGCCGACGCGCTGGTCTGGCCGCAGGCTTTGCAGGATCGGCAAGGTGTTGATGAACAGCCCGAGCATCTCGCCGGCCTGAGGCAGGCTGGCCGGGCGCCCGGCCACCGTCGCGCCGAAACAGACGCTCTGCTGGCCGGTGTAGCGCTGCAACAGCAGCAACCAGGCGGCCTGCACCAGGGTGTTGGCGGTGACCCGCAACTGCTGGGCGGCGTTGCGCAACTGGCGGGTGCGGGCAGCATCCCAATCCAGGTAGAGCGCATCGTGGCCGTGCAACTGGGCCGCAGGGCGCGGCCAGGTGCAGGCCGCAAGCTCGGTGACCTCGCCCAGGTCGCGCAACTGCTGGCGCCAGAACTGCTCCAGGGCTTGTTGGTCATCCTGTTGCTGCAGCCAGGCAATGTAGTCGCCGTAGCGCCCTTGCACTTGCACCGGACGCCCATGGTAGGCCTGGAACACCTCTGCGAGCAGGCGTGAGCTGCTCCAGCCGTCCATGAGAATGTGGTGACGGGTCCAGATCAGGTGGCAACGCTGATCGTCAAGGCGCACCAGGGTGACCCGCATCAGCGGCGCGCGCAGCAGGTCGAAGCCCTCGCGGCAATCGGCGTGCACCAGCATCTCGATGGCGTCGCTGGCTACCGCCTGGCCACGCCAGTCGAGCACACGCACCACGGACGGCGCCTGCTTGCTCACCACCTGCAGCAGTTGGGCCAGGTGGCTGGCGTTCCAGAACCCGCTACGCAACACGTCGTGGTTGGCCACTGCCAGGTCCCAGGCCGCAACGAAGCGCTCAAGCTCAAGCCCCTGCACCGCGACGCTGGTCTGGTTGATGTACAAGCCGGCCTCGTCGGCTTCCAGGGAGTGGAACAGCATGCCCTGTTGCATCGGCGACAACGGGTAGATATCGGCCACCTCGCGCGCCGGCACCGGCAGGCCGTCGAGCTGGGCCTGGGTCAGCCCGGCCAGGGGGAAGTCCGCCGGGGTCAGGCCGCCGCTGGCCTCATGGCAACAGTGCTCGATCAGCGCCTGCAGTTCGCTGGCATAGTCGGCGGCCAAGCCTTCGACGACCTGGCTGTCGAACATCTGCGGGCTGAAGATCCAGCCGATGCTCAGCCGCCCTTGGTACACCTGGCCATTGAGGGTCAGCCAGTTGCCCAGCTCGGCCAGCTCGGCGCGCTCGCTGCCCGAGGCTTCACGGGCCACGGTAAACAGCGCATCGTCGCTCTGGCCGTCGAAGCTGTTGTCGAACTGCCCCAGGTAGTTGAAGGTGATGCGCGGCAACGGCCGCTGGCCCAGCGCCTGGCGCGCCGTGCTATCGCCCAGGTAACGCAGCAGGCCATAGCCGATGCCGTTATCGGGCACCGCCCGGACCTGCTCCTTGATCGCCTTGATCGCCTCGGCCAGGCCAGGCGCCGGCGTCAGCGCCAGTGGGTACTTGCTGGTGAACCAGCCGACACTGCGGGTCAGGTCGAGATCGGCAAACAGCTCTTCGCGGCCATGGCCTTCCAGTACCACCTGGGTACTTGGCTGCCCGCTCCAGCGGCAGATCACCCGGGCCAGGGCAGTCAGCAGCAGCTCGTTGATGCGCGTGCGGTACGCGGCGGGCGCCTGTTGCAACAAACGCTGGGTGGCGGCGTTGTCCAGACGGCTGTAGACGGTCCGGGCATCACGTTGCAACAACGGGCAACGGGCATCGCGCACCGGCAGGTCGTGAACCGCCGCCTGCGCCTGCCAATAGCCGAGTTCGGCCTGCAACGCGGCGCTGCCCGCGCGCGCCTGCAGGCGTTCGGCCCAGTGTTGGGCCGAACAGGTTTTGCCCGGCAGGCTCAAAGCCTGGCCGGCGGCCAATTGCCCGTAGGCGCTCTGCAGGTCTTCCAGCAGGATGCGCCAGGAAACGCCATCGACCACCAGGTGGTGCACCACCAGCAGCAAGCGCTGCTGGCCATCTTCGAGGCTCAACAGCACCGCCCGCAGCAACGGCCCATGGGCCAGGTCGAGGCTGCGCTGGGCCTGCTCGCAGATCGCCGGCAGCTGCTCAAGGCAGGTGTTGCGCTGCCACAACAGCTCGTCAGCGCCCGCGCCGGGGTGGTGCTCGGCGAGCCAGCCGTCAGGTGTCTGGCTAAAGCGCAGGCGCAAGGCATCGTGTTGCCTCAGCAAGGCCTGCAAGGCCGCCGCCAGGGCCGGCGCGGACAACGGCGTGCGCGGGGCAAGCAGCACCGACTGGTTCCAGTGATGACGGTCGACCACCTCGTTCTCGAAGAACATCTGCTGGATCGGCAGCAGGGTCAGACGGCCCTCGACCGGCCCGCTCGCACTGGGCGCCTGGGCCGCACCGGCACTGGCAACCCTGGCCAGGCGTTGCACGCTCTGGTGCTGGAACAGGTCCTTGGGGGTAAAGCGGATACCCGCTTCACGCGCGCGGCTGACCACCTGGATGGAGATGATCGAGTCGCCGCCCAGCTCGAAGAAATTGTCCTGTCGGCCAACCCGCGGGACCTTGAGCACGTCCTCCCAGATTGCCGCCAGTTGCTGTTCCAGCTCGCCTTGCGGTGCACTGTAGGCATCGCTCGCCGCCTGCTGGGCGGGCGCCGGTAGCGCCTTGCGGTCGAGCTTGCCGTTGGCGGTCAGGGGCAGCTGCTGCAGCAGGATCAACTGCGCCGGGACCATGTAGTCCGGCAAGCGTGCGCGCAGTTCGCCCAGCAAGGCGGCCGCCACCTCGGCCGTGCTGCCGATACGGCTGACCACATAACCGAGCAGTTGCTGGCCGCGCTCACTGGCGTGGCCGACGACCACCGCCTGCTCCACGCCATCCAGGCTGCGCAGGCACGCAGCGACCTCGCCGGGCTCGACGCGAAAACCGCGAACTTTCAGTTGATCGTCGATGCGTCCCTGATAGTGCCACTGTCCGGCGCTCAGGCGCACGCCATCGCCACTGCGGTACAAGCGCTCGCCGTTGCTGCTGAAGGGGTCGGGGACAAAGCGCTCGGCGGTCAGCCCCGGTTGCCCGAGGTAGCCGCGCGCCAGGCCTTGGCCACCGATGTACAGCTCGCCCGTGCCGCCGTCCGCCACCACCTGCAGGCTGGGGTCGAGCACCCGCACGCGGGTATTGGCCAAGGGCTGGCCGAGGCTGACCGGCGCGGCCTCGAGCGGCCCGGCGAGCACACCGACAGTGGATTCGGTCGGCCCATAGTGGTTGAACACCCGGCACTGCGGCGCCAGTTGCCGCACGCGCGCGAGCAGCGCCGGCGGACAGGCTTCGCCACCGAGCACCAGCAGGCGGCGCGGCAACACCTCGGCGGCCTGGGCCGAGGCCATCAACGCCGCCAGGTGCGAAGGCACAATCTTCAGCACATCGACCTGCTGGCGCTGCATGGCCCCGGCCATGGCCTGGGCGTCCATCGCCGTGTGCGGGTCGAACAGATGCAGAGTCCGCCCCGAGCACAGCGCGCCGAACAACACGGTGTGGCCGAGGTCGGCGGCGACCGTGGAGACCATCGCCATGCTCTGCGCCTGCTCCAGCGGCAGGCGTTGCAACAGGCCCTGGACATAGTTGGCCAGGGCGCCATGGCTGACCATCACCCCTTTGGGCTGCCCGGTGGAGCCGGAGGTGTAGATGACATAGGCGCAGCTCTCGGCCAGCGGCAGCGTGTGCAGCCGTTCGCCACTGGCGAGCGCTTCAGCGCCGGGGCGGTCGACACAGACCAGCACCTGACCCGCTACCCGCGGCATGTCGGCCTGCACCGCCGAATCGCAGAGCAGCACCTGGGCGCCACTGTCCTCAAGCAGCGTGCGCAGGCGATCAGAAGCAGCTTGCGGGTCCAGCGGCAAGTAGCTGGCCCCGGCCTTGAACACCGCCAGGATCGCCACGACCAGTGCCGAACTGCGCTCCAGGGCAATCGCCACCCGCGATTCGCGGCCCACGCCCAATGCCCGCAGGTGGGCGGCCAGGCGCCCGGCCTGCTGATCGAGTTCGGCGTAGCTCAATTGCTGCGTCGCACACACCGTTGCCAGGCGCTCTGGCGTGGCCGCCAACTGCTGCTCGAACAGCGCCAGCACGCTGCTGGCGGCAAACCTGCATTGCGGCCCCTGGCCAAGCGCGGCCAGGCGCTGCTGCTCAGTGGCCGACAGCAGCGGCAGGTCCTCGATGCGCACCTGGACGTCGTCAACGATGGCCTGCAACAGCCCTCGCCACTGCCCGGCAATGGCCTCGATGCTGCAGGCATCGAACAGGTCGCTGGCGTAGACAAAGGTCGCCTCGATCCCGCCCGGATGCTCCAGGGTATTGAGGGTCAGGTCGAACTTGCTGGTGGTCAGCGGTTGCACCAGTGGCGTCATGTGCAAACCGGCCAGGGCTGGCGAGGCACTGCCAGGCTCCTCGCGCTGATGATTGAACATCACCTGGAACAACGCCGAATGGCTCAGGCTGCGTTCGGCCTTGAGCACGTCGAGCAACTGCTCGAAGGGCAGGTCCTGGTAAGTCTGGGCCTGCAGGGCCGCCTCGCGCACCTGGGCAAGCAGTTCGCTGAAGCGCTGCTCACCGCAAACCTGTGCCTTCATCACCTGGGTGTTGACGAAGAAGCCAATCAGGCGCTCGGTCTCAGGCCGCCCGCGGTTGGCGATCGGCACCCCGACACGGATCTCCTGCTGGCCGCTCAAGCGCTGCAGCAGGGCCTGGAACGCCGCCAGCATCAGCACGAACACCGTCATCCCTTGGCGCGCGGCAAGGGCCTTGAGCTGCTCGCCCAGGCCGGCGTCCAGCGCGGCATCCAGGCTGGCGCCGGCATAGCTGCGTTCGGCCTGGCGCGGGCGGTCGAGCGGCAACTGCAGGACTTCAAGCGGCCCCTGCAATTGCTCGCTCCAGTAGGCCAACTGACGCTCGCGTTCGCCGTTGTCCATCCACTGCCGTTGCCACAACGCGTAATCGGCATATTGCACCGGCAAGGCCGGCAGGCTTGGCTCCCGGCCCTGGCTGTAGGCGGCATAGGTTTGCATCAGCTCCTGGACCATCAGTTGCAACGACCAGGCGTCGGAGATGATGTGGTGCTGGACCAGGCTGAGGACGTGCTGCTCGTGTTCGACCTGCAACAAGGCGGCCCGCAGCAACGGCCCACGGGCCAGGTCGAAACCCTGAGCGCCCTGCCCGGCCAGAAACGCCTGAATCCCGGCCTCGGCCTCCACTGCGCCGGGCAAGGTCTGGCGCGCCAGCGCCAGGCCAGACGGCGCCTGTATCTGCTGCCTGACCCCGTCCGGCGTTTCGATGAACAGCGTGCGCAGGCTTTCGTGGCGGGCAACCAGCGCATCCAGGCTGCGCTGCAGGGCACCAACGTCCAGGCGACCCTGCAAGCGGATCGCCAGCGGGATGTTGTACGCCGGGCTGTGCGGCTCCAGCTGCCAGAGAAACCACTGGCGTTGCTGGGCATAGGAAAGCAGGAGCGGCTCGTCCTCGGCACGCTGGAACACAGGAGCGATCCCGAACAGGTTGATCCCTTTCTGTTTCAGCAGGACAGCCAGCGCTTTGCGCTCTTTCGAGGAAAGCGCCCCCACAGACTCTATTAACTTTTGCACGCCACGACCCCTTGTCAGGAAAGCAGTTTCTCAAGATCTTCGGCAGATAGACGTTTGAGAGCCTCCAGGGATTTAGTCAACTCGTCCTGTAGCGGCGAAAGCGCGTCCTGCAAGGCCTGGACCTGGGCACAGAAGGCCTCCAGGTGCTCGGCTTCGAACAGCAGCTTGAGCGGCACCTCCAGGGCCAGTTGGTCGCGCAGGCGCATCACCACCTGGGTGGCCATCAACGAATGGCCGCCCAACTGGAAGAAGTTGTCGTCCAGGCCTACCTGCTCCGTGCCCAGCACCGCTTGCCAGGTCGCCGCCACCTGCTGCTGCAGCGCCGACTGCGGTGCCCGATGCAGCGCCTGAGCGCTCAGGCTTGGCGGCGCGGGCAATTGCCGGCGGTCGAGCTTGCCGTTGGGGCTCAGCGGCATTTCACTCAAGGCCACCAGGTGGCTGGGCAGCATATGTTCAGGCAGGACCTGACGCAGGAACTCGCGCAAGCCGGCGATGGCCTCGGCACTGGCCTGGCCTTCGGCAACCAGGTAGGCCACCAGTTGCGTGCCGCCGACCGCCTCGCGGGCGACCACCACCGCTTCGCGTATCGCCGGGTGTTCCAGCAGCCGCGCCTCGATTTCCCCCAGCTCGATGCGCAGCCCGCGGATCTTGACCTGATGGTCGATACGCCCGGCATACTCGATTGCGCCGTCGGCGCCAAAGCGTGCCAGGTCACCGGTGCGGTACATGCGCTGGCCTGGCACGAACGGGTCGAGCGGGAAGCGCTCGGCGGTCAGCCCCGGGCGACGGTGGTAACCGCGCGCCAGGCCGGCACCGGCCAGGTACAGCTCGCCCAGCACACCCTCGGCAACCGGCTCAAGGTTGCCATCGAGGATGTAGGTGCGCAGGTTGGCGATGGCGTGGCCGATCGGCACGCTGGTACGGCCGTCATCGACACACTGCCAGTGGGTCACGTCGATGGCCGCTTCGGTCGGCCCGTAGAGGTTGAACAGAGCGGCCGCCGGCAGCTTGGCGAACACCTGCTGCTGGGCTTCGACCGGCAGCGCCTCGCCACTGCAGATGATCCGCGACAAGCCGGTGCAGCAGGCAACCTGCGGTGCCTGGAGGAACACCTGGAGCATCGACGGGACGAAGTGCAAGGTGCTGATGCCCTCACGCTCGATCAACTCGATCAGGCGGTCCGGGTCGCGGTGATCGCCCGGCGCGGCAACCACCAGGCGCGCGCCGGTCATCAGCGGCCAGAAGAACTCCCAGACCGACACGTCGAAACTGAACGGGGTTTTCTGCAGCACCGCGTCGCTGGCATCCAGGCCATAGGCTTGCTGCATCCAGCACAGGCGATTGACCAGGGCACTGTGGCGGTTGCCCGCCCCCTTGGGTTTGCCGGTGGAGCCGGAGGTGTAGATCACATAGGCCAGGTGCTCGCCCTGCACCGCCACCTGCGGATCGTCTTCGCGGCTGGCGACCGTGTGCGCCTGGTCGAGCAGCAGCGTGCGCAGCCCCGGGGTCGGCGGCAGGCCATCGAGCAACCAGGACTGGGTCAGCAGCAGTTCGATGCCGCTGTCCGCGAACATATGCGCCAGGCGCTCGCGCGGGTAGTCCGGGTCCAGTGGCACATAGGCGCCGCCGGCCTTGAGGATCGCCAGCAGGCCAATGACCATCTCCAGCGAACGCTCGGCGGCAATCCCCACCAGCACATCCGGCCCAACCCCTTGGCCGATCAACGCCCAGGCCAGGCGGTTGGCGCGGGCATTGAGCTGGGCGTAGCTCAGGCTCTGTCCGCCATACACCAGGGCCGGTGCCTGGGGCGTGCGCTGTACCTGGGCCTCGATCAACTGCTGGATGCTGCACTGCAGCGGATAGTCGGCCAGCTCTCCCGCGCCCTGGGCAACCTGCTGAGCGCGCGCCTCGGCGCTGAACAGGCTGAGGCTGGCGACCGCCTCATGCCCCTGGCAGTCGCCCAGTTGCAGCAGCAGTTGGTGCAGTTGCGCCCCCAGGCGCTGCACCGCCGAGGCGTCGAAATCGGCGCAGGTGTATTTGAACGTCACGCTCAGCTGCTCGCCGGCATCCACCAGCAGGGTCAGCGGGAAGCCGTTCTGCTCATGGCCGATCACCTCGCCAAAGCGCAAGCCGGCCGGCGCACCCTGCTCCAGGGCCTGGGCCACCGGGTAGTTCTCGAACACCAGCAAGGTATCGAACAGCGGCTGACCGCTGTGCCCGGCCCAGCGCTGGATCTCGTACAGCGGCGTATGCTCCTGCTCGCGCAGGTTGAGGTTGTGCGCCTGCAGGGCCTGCAGCCAGTGCTGCAACGATTGCTGCGCCCGCGCGCCGCCGATGACCGGCAGGCTGTTGATGAACAGGCCGATCTGCCGCTCGATGCCCTTGAGCTCGGCCGGACGCCCGGACACGGTGGCGCCGAAGGTGACATTGTCCTGGCCGCTGTAATGCTGCAGCAGCAATGACCAGGCGCCCTGCACCAGGGTATTGAGGGTGACCTTCTGCGCCCTGGCAAATGCGTGCAGGCGCTGGGTCTGCCCGATGCTCAGGGCCTGCTGGTGCTGAGCGCTGCCCACTGCGGCCTGAGCGGGCTTGCGGGCGATGGCCTGGCTCAGCAGGGTCGGGCCGTCGAAGTGTTGCAACTGCTGGCGCCAGAACGCCTGGCAGGCAACGCCGTCGCGCCCCTGCAGCCAGCCGATGTAGTCGCGGTAGCGGCCGATCGGCGCGTCCACTGTTTCACCGGCGTAGCGCTGCAGTACCTCCGCCAGCAGCTGTGCATTGCTCCAGCCGTCCATCAGGATGTGGTGGCTGGTGAAGATCATCTCATGCGTCTGCTCGTCGCGACGGATCAGGCTCAGGCGCAGCAATGGCGCGCTGTCGAGGGCAAAGCCGGCGTTGCGTTCCTGGGCCGCGAGGTCGTCCAGCGCCGTGGCACCGTGCGGTGCCCCGCGCAGGTCGATGCTGGCAAACGCCAGCGGCACATCGCGCACCACCACCTGCACCGGCGCAGCGAAATCGCCTTGCCAGTGAAACTGGCTGCGCAGGCTGTCATGGGCATCCAGCGTGGCCTGCCAGGCGTGACGGAAACGCTCGACGTCCAGGCCCTGGACCTGCACCCGCAGCTGATTGATGTTGTCACCGCAGGTTTGCGCATTCAGGGCGTGGAACAACATGCCCTGCTGCATCGGCGACAGCGGGTAGATATCGGCCATCTGCCCTGGCGCCAATGGCAGGCGATCGAGCTGCGCCTGGCTGAGTGCCGCCAGGGGGAAGTCCGACGGCGTTACCGCGCCGTTGCCGGGTGCCAGGCAATGCTCGACCAGTTGCACCAGTTGCTGGCTCAGGGCATCCGCCAGGCGCTGCACCGTGGCCGGGGCGAACATGGCCTGGCTGAAGGTCCAGTCCAGGGTCAGCTCACCGCCATACACCTGGCCGTTGATGCTCAACCAGTTACCCAGCGGTGCCTGGTCGCCCTGCTCGGCCCCGGACGCTTCACTGGCCGGGGCGAACAAGGCGTGCGGGTCATCGAAGCTGGCGTCAAACTGGCCCAGGTAGTTGAAGGTAATGCGCGGCGTCGGCAGGCGGGCCAGCGCCTGGCGCTGCTCGGCACTGCCGTAGGCGTGCAGCACGCCAAAATCCAGGCCCTTGTTGGGGATCGCCCGCAACTGCTCCTTGATCGCCTTGATCGAGGCGCCGATGTTGTTGCCTGGGGTCAGGCAGGCCGGGAACGCCGTGGTGAACCAACCGACCGTACGGGTCAGGTCGATGTCCTCGAACAGCGCCTCGCGGCCATGCCCCTCAAGCTGGACCCAGGTCGAGGCCTGGCCGCTCCACTGGCAGATCACCTGCGCCAGGGCAGTCAACAGCAGGTCGTTGATCTGCGTGCGGTAGGCAGCCGGTGCCTGTTGCAGCAAGGCACGCGTGTGCGGTGCGTCGAGACGGCTGCGCACACTGCAGGCCTGATCCTTGCTCAAGCTGGCGTTGCGGTTGTCGCAGGGCAGGTCCTCGCCGGCGCTAGCGCTCAGGCCCGTCCAGTACGCCGCGGCGCCAGCACTGTCGGCACTGCTGGCGTACTGCTGCAAGCGCCCGGCCCAGGCCTGCACGGCACTGGTGCGCGGCGGCAGTTGCGCGGCCTGGCCAGCGGCCAGTTGGGCATAAACGGCTTGCAGGTCTTCGAACAGAATTCGCCAGGAAACACCGTCGACCACCAGGTGATGGACCACCAGCAGCAGGCGCTGGCCACCCTCGTCCAGATCCACCAACAAGGCCCGGAGCAAAGGCCCGGCACCGAGGTCGAGGCTGCGCTGGGCCTGCTCGCACAGGCTCAGCAATTGCTCTGCCGAGGCGGCGCGACGCTGCCACACCAGGCCCTCGCCGACTGCCGCGCAGTGATCGGCACGCCAGCCCTGTGGGCCGTGCACGAAGCGTTGGCGCAGCGCATCGTGATGCGCCACCAGCACCTGCAATGCCTGTTCAAGGCGTTGTGGCTCAAGCACCTGACGCGGCGCCAGCAACACCGACTGGTTCCAGTGATGACGCTCGGCCACCGGGCTGTCGAAGAACTGCCGTTGAATCGGCAACAACGCCAGCTCGCCGCTGGCCGGGCCCTGCTCGACCTGCAACGCGTGGCTGGTGAAGCTGGCCACCGTGGCCAGGCTTTGCACGGTCTGGTACTGGAACAGGTCTTTGGGGCTGAAATGAATACCGGCCTGACGCGCGCGGCTGACCACCTGGATGGAGACGATCGAGTCACCGCCCAGTTCGAAGAAATTGTCCTGACGCCCGATCTGTTCACGCTTGAGCACCTGCGCCCAGATCTGCGCGATAGCTTGCTCAAGATCGCCCTGAGGCGCGCTGAAGGTTGTGCTGCCCGCCTCGTTTTCAGGCAGCGGCAACGCCTTGCGATCCAGTTTGCCGTTGACCGTCAAGGGCAGTTGCGCCAACCGCAGCAGGTGGCTCGGCACCATGTGCGCCGGCAGGCGAGCGGCGAGCGCTTCGCGCAGGGCGTGCACCTGGACCTCTCCCTCGGCCACCACGTAGCCGACCAGTTGCGGCCCGCGCGGCCCCTCCTGGGCCAGCACCACCGCTTCGCGCACGCCGGCCTGGGCCTGCAGGCAGGCCTCGATTTCACCCAGTTCGATACGCAGGCCGCGCAGCTTGAGCTGATGGTCGATACGCCCGACATAATGCAGCTCAGCCTGCGCCCGGCGGCGCACCAGGTCGCCACTGCGGTACAGGCGCGCGCCAGGGGCACCGTAAGGGTCGGGGATGAAACGCTCGGCGGTCAGCCCGGGCCGGCGGTGGTAACCGCTGGCCAGCGAGGCGCCTCCCAGGTACAGCTCACCCAGGCCGCCCTGTGGGCAGCGCAGCAGGTTGGCGTCCAGCACCTGGGCACTGACGTTGCTGATCGGTGCGCCGATGCGGATGATGTCCTCGGGCTCCTGCCCGGTCAGCTCATGGCTGCTGGCATCGATGGTCGATTCGGTCGGGCCATAGAGGTTGATCACGCGGCCCTGCCAGTGCTGCGCCAACTGTTTTACCAGGCTGGCCTTGAGCGCCTCGCCGCCGACGAACAACAGCCGCAGCGACGCCAGTTGCCCAGGCTGCAACGAACTGAGCAGCCCTTGCAGCAGCGAGGGTGCCAGTTGCAACACGCTGATGCGCTGCTCGGCCACCAGTGGCCACAACTGGGTCAGGTCCTCGTTCAGCTCGGCCGGTGCCAGCACCAACGGCGCGCCGCACAGCAGCGGCAGCCAGAACTCCCAGACCGAGGCATCGAAACTGCAGGCAGTCTTTTGCAGCACCCGGTCATCGGCCTGCAGCGGATAGGCGCGCATCATCCACTGCATGTGGTTGGCCAAGCCGCCGTGGCGAATGGCAACGCCTTTGGGCTGACCGGTGGAACCGGAGGTGTAGATCACATAGGCCAGGCTGTGCGGGTGCAGCACCAGCGCGGGCGCTCCCGGGTCGCTGGCCGGTACGCCCAGGGCCTGCTCGTCGAGCAGCAGCGTACGTGGCGCCGACAGTGTCCCCAGGCGGGCGCTGAGTGCGGCGTGGCTGAGCAACAGCTGCATGCCGCTGTCGTCGATCATGTACTGCAGGCGCTCGCGCGGGTAATCCGGGGCCAGCGGCACATAGGCCGCACCGGCCTTGAGCACCGCCAGTTGCGCCACGACCATCTCCAGGCTGCGCTCCAGCACCAGGCCCACCAGGCTTTGCGCGCCAATGCCGGCCTCGCGCAGTTGCCAGGCCAGGCGGTTGCTGCGCGCCTCAAGTTCGCCGTGGCTGTACGACTGCCCGGCGACGATCAACGCCAGCGCGTCGGGCTGGCGTTGCAGTTGGGCACGCAACATCGGCAACAGCAGTTCACCCGGCGCCTGCTCTGCCAGGCCCGGCGCGCAGGCGGGCTCGGCGTCCAGGGCAATGGCCTCCAGGCGCTGCCGGGTATCACCGGCGAACGCCTGCAACAGCACCTGCCAATGGCCGGCCATGCGTTCGATGGTAGTTGCATCGAACAGGTCCAGGGCGTAGGTCAGCGATGCCCACAGACGCTCCCCCTCCTCGAAGGTGTCGAGGTTGAGGTCAAAGGGCGAGGCATGGCTGTCCCAGTTCAGCGCCTCGATGCGCAAACTGCCGGCAAGCCCGGCAGCACTGGCGCCCTGCCCGGCGTCGACCTGGTGGTTGAACATCACCTGGAACAACGGATTGAAGCTCAAGCTGCGCTCCGGCTGCAGGGCTTCGACCAGTTGCTCGTACGGCAGGTCCTGGTAGGCCTGGGCGGCGAGCGCGGTGTGTTTGACCTGTTGCATGAACGCGCTCAGCGTCTCGCGCCCGTGCACCTCGGCCTTGAGCACCTGGGTGTTGACGAAAAAGCCGATCAAGCCCTTGGTTTCGGCGCGGTTGCGGTTGGCCACCGGCACCCCGACGCGGATCTGCTGCTGGCCGCTGTAGCGGTGCAGCAGCAGTTGGAACGATGCCAGCAGCAGCATGAACAGGGTCACCCCTTCACGCTGGCAGGTACGCCGCAGGCCACTGAGCAATTCAGGCGGCAGGTCAATCTGCCAGCGCCCGCCACGGTAGCTGCTTTGTGCCGGGCGCGGGCGGTCGTGGGGCAGCTCCAGCAAGGCCTGCTCATCACCCAGGTGTGCGGTCCAGTACGCCAGTTGCCGCTCGCGCTCGCCGGCCTCCATCCAGCAACGCTGCCACAGCGCATAGTCGGCGTACTGGATCGGCAGCGCCGGCAGCGAGGCCGGCTGGCCCTGGCTGAAGCCCAGGTACAGCGCCACCAGTTCTTGCACCAGCACCTGCATCGACCAGCCATCGGCGACGATGTGGTGCAGCGCCAGCACCAGCACATGCTCCTGCTCGTCCAGGCGCAGCAAGCGCGCACGCAGCAGCGGCCCGTGCTGCAGGTCAAAGGGCTGTTGCAGGGTGCTGTCGACAAAAGCATCGATCAGCGCCTGGCGCGCCGGGGCCTGGGCCGGCGCCTCAACACTGTGCAGCTCCAGCGCCAGTTCGGCGTGTGCCTGTACCCGCTGGACGGCGTGCTCGGCCTGTTGCTCGAAGGTGGTGCGCAGGCTTTCGTGACGCGCGACCAGGGCCGTGAGGCTGCGCTGCAGGGCCTGGCTGTCGAGCGCGCCGTGCAGGTGCAAGGCGGCCGGAATATGGTAGGCACTGCTGTGCCGGTCCAGTTGCCAGAGGAACCACTGGCGCTGCTGGGCGTAGGACAGCGGCAGGTCGCCGTGTTCAAGGCGGCTGACCGGGATCGGCAGTTGCGCCAGGCTCATGCCCTTGCCGGCGAGTTTTTCCAGGAACAGCCGGCGCTGCTGCGCAGGCAGCTTGATGAAGCGCTGCACCAGCTGCGTATTGTCCATTCCAGCCATGTCAGTTCGCCTCCAGTTCGTTGAGAAAGTCAAACATGTCGCTCAGGTCTTCCTCTCGATTCGATGTCATGCACGCGGCCACGGCCTCGGCGTACTCCGCCAGGCTGCGGGCCTTGAAAATCAGCTCCAGGGCCAGGTCCGCGCCAAGCTCCAACTGCGCCTGGGCGGTGGCCTGGGTGGCCAGCAGCGAGTGCCCGCCCAATTCGAAGAAGTTATCCAGCAGACCGACCCGCTCGACCTTGAGCACCTGCTGCCAGATCGTCGCCAGGCGGCGTTGCAGGTCGCTTGCCGGGGCCTGGTAGGCTTCACTGCCGTGCAGCGCCTGGGGTGCGGGCAAGGCCTTGCGGTCAAGCTTGCCGTTGGGGGTCACGGGCAACTGTTCGAGCTGCATCAGCTGGCTCGGCACCATGTACGCCGGCAGCTGGCTTTGCAGCTGCGCCTTGAGTGCGCTGAGCCAGGTTGCAGGCGCCTCGGCCAGGCCGTCGCGGCTGGCGACCAGGTAACCGACCAGGGTCTTGCCATGGGCGCCGTCACGGGCCACCACCACCGCCTCGGCAACCCCTGGCTGGGCTTGCAGGCAGGCTTCGATTTCGCCCAGTTCGATACGGAAACCGCGCACCTTGACCTGGTGGTCGATGCGCCCCAGGCAATCGACGATGCCGCTGACGCGCTGGCGCACCAGATCGCCGGAACGATACAGGCGCCCGCCAATGCTGCCGCTCGGGTCGGGCACGAAACGCTCAGCCGTCAGCCCCGGACGGTTCAGGTAGCCACGCGCCACCCCATAGCCCCCCAGGTACAACTCACCCGCCAGGCCATCGGGCAACAGGTTCAATGCAGCATCGAGTACCTGCACGCTACGCTCGCCGACCCGGCTGCCAATCGGCGCGTACGCCGCACCACAGGTGTCGCTCGCCGCCGCTTTCCAGATCAGCGGGGTGACCACGGTTTCAGTCGGGCCATAGCCATTGATGATGAACTCGGGTTTGAGCGCCCGCCGCGCCAGTTCGAAACTGGCCTGCGCCACAGCGTCGCCACCAAAGCAATAGATGCGCACCGCTGGCGGGTTGCCGCGGCGCTCGGCCAGCTCGGCCAATTGCTGCAGGTACACCGGCGGGAATGCCGCCACCGTCACCCCGTGGCGGTGCAACGCCTCAAAGGTCTGTTCCGGGGTCCACAGGCTGTCGTCACGCAACAGCACGCGCCCGCCGTGGGTCAGGGTGGTCAGCCAGCGTTCGTGAGCGCCGTCGAAGGCAAACGACATGAACAGCAGCTCGCAATCGCTGGCGCTCATGCCGTAGCGCTCGCCGATCCGCGCGCAGTGCATGGCCAGCGGCCCGTGGGCCACGGCAACGCCCTTGGGCTGACCGGTAGAGCCGGAGGTGTAGATGATGTAGGCCAGGTTGTCCGGCTCGATCGCGACCACCGGCGCCTGTTGCGGCCAGTCGTCCAGGCACAGGCGGTCCAGGAGCAGCACCTCCAGCTGCGCCGGCAGTGACACCTCCCAGGCCAGGCGGGAGTCGCTGAGCAGCAAGGCCGCGGCACTGTCTTCGAGCAGGTAGGCCAGGCGCTCGGCCGGGTAATTGATATCCAGTGGCACATAGGCGCCACCGGCCTTGAGCACCGCCAGCAGCGCCACCAGCATCGCTTCGTCGCGGCCCAGGCCCACCGCTACCCGTACTTCCGGGCCTACGCCACGGGCGACCAGGGCATGCGCCAGTTGGTTGGCACGGCGCTCCAACGCGGCGAAGCTCAGGACCCGCTCGCCTTGCAGCACCGCCGGTTGTTGCGGCTGTTGCACAGCCCACTGGGCAATGCGCTGATGCACCAGCGGGTAATCGCCTGGCCCTTGCTGCAGGTTGCGCTGATGTGCCTGGGCACGTTCAGCGGCCAGCGGCAAGGCGATCTCGCCGAGGCGAACATCGCTGCCAGCCATGAACTGCTCCAACAGGTTGAGCACATGCGCCGCCAGGCGCTGCACCGCCTGCGCGCTGAACTGGCCGGCGGCATAGTCGAAGCCCAGGTGCAGCGACTCTCCCAGTTCCACAGCCAAGGCCAGCGGGTAGTGCGTCTGCTCGTGGCTGCGCAGCGGGCCGAACTGCAGGCCGCTGTCGGCCTGGCGCTGCAAGGCCTCGGCGACCGGATAGTTCTCGAACACCAGCAGGCTGTCGAACAACGCCTCACCGCCCAACCCCGCCCAACGCTGGATTTCGAACAGCGGCGTCGCTTCATGCTCACCCATGGCCAGGCTCAACGCCTGCACTTGCTGCAGCCACTGGCCAACGGTCAAGAACGGCTGCGGGTTGGCGATCACCGGCAAGGTGTTGATGAACAGGCCGATCTGCCGGTCGGCGCCGGGCACCTGGGCCGGGCGCCCGGCCACCGTGGCGCCGAAGGCTACGCTGGCCTGGCCGGTGTAGCGTTGCAGCAGCAACAGCCAGGCCGCTTGCACCAGGGTGTTGACGGTGACTTTACTGGCCCGGGCAAAGCTTACCAGGGCCTCGGTGCCTGAGCGGTCGAGGCTCTGCGCATAGGTGGCACGCCCGCCCGCCTCGCTTACCTGACCATAGGCGGCCAATGCCGGTGCCAGGTGCGTCGGCGCTTCCAGCCCGGCCAGGTGCTGCTGCCAGAACCCTGCGCTGGCCGCGGCGTCTTGCGCCTGCAACCAGGCAATGTAGTCACGGTAACGCCCGGCCGCCGCCAACGGGGTATGGCCGTGGTAGCGTTCGAGCACCTCGCCGAGCAACTGCGCATAGCTCCAGCCGTCCATGAGGATATGGTGGTTGGTGTAGATGAACTGGTAACGATCGTTGTCGCAGCGCACCAGGCTCAGGCGCAGCAACGGCGCCTGCTGCAGGTCAAACCCCTGCTCGCGGTCACTGCGCGCCAGGGCCTGTACCGCCTGGTCCAGGTCGGCACGCCCGCGCCAGTCGAACTCGGCGAAAGGCAACTCGACCTGCTTGCGCACAAACTGCAGCGGCTGGGGCAGTTCGCCCTGCCAGATAAACCCGCTGCGCAGGATGTCATGGGCCTGCAGGGTCTGCTTCCAGGCCTGGCGGAAGCGGGCAACCTCCAGCCCGCGCACCTCGACCTGCATCTGGTTGACGTAGTCCCCGTTGCCTTGGGCATACAGCGCATGGAACAACATGCCCTGCTGCATCGGCGACAGTGGATAGAGGTCGTCGATCTCGCCCGGCACCAATGGCAGGCTGTCGAGTTGCGCCTGGTCCAAGGCCGCCAGCGCCACATCCGAGGGGGTCAGGCCGCCCTGTTGCGGGGCGCAGCAGTGCTCGATCAGCGCTTGCAGGGCGGCGCTGTAGTCCTCGGCCAGACGGGCGATCAACGCAGGCTCGAATACCTCGGTACTGAAGGTCCAGCCCAGGCTCAACCGGCCTTCATAGACCTGGCCATTGAGGGTCAACGGCGCACCCAGCGGCGCATCCGGGCTCTGGTCGCGGCTACCGCTGTCGCCGGCCGGACGCAGCAAGGCCTGAGCGTCGGCAAAGCTGCCGTCGAACTGCCCCAGGTAGTTGAAGATGATCGGCGCGCCGGGCAATGCCGCCAGTTGCTGGCGGGTAGCCGGGTCGGCGAGGTAACGCAGCACGCCGTAACCGATGCCCTTGTTCGGCACCGCACGCAGTTGTTCCTTGATTGCCTTGAGCGACGCCCCCACCTCGGTCCGGGGCGTCAGGCGCAACGGGAACAGGCTGGTGAACCAGCCCACGGTGCGGCTCAGGTCCAGGCCTTCGAACAGCTCTTCACGGCCATGGCCTTCGAGCTGGATATGCAGGCTGGGTTCACCGGTCCAGCGGCAGATCACCTGCGCCAGCGCCGTCAACAGCAGGTCGTTGACCTGGGTCCGGTACGCCTGGGGCGCTTGTTGCAGTAACTGGCGGGTGGTTGCCGCATCCAGGCGGCTGTACAGCGTGTGCGCATGGCGGTTGAGCGCAGGCGCCAGCGATCGGCTGCCGGGCAACGGCCCGCCTGCGCCTTGACCCTGGGCCTGCCAGAACGCCAGTTCATCGCGCAGTTGCGGGCTGTCAGCCAGGCGTTGCAGGTGCTCGGCCCAGCCCTGATAGGCGCTGGTGCGTGCCGCCAATGCAACGGCCTGGCCAGCGTGCAATTGCCGGTAAACGCTCTGCAGGTCTTCAAACAGGATGCGCCAGGACACCCCGTCCACCACCAGGTGGTGAATGGCCAGGAACAGTCGCTGACTGCCATCGGCCAGGGTCGCCAACAGGCCGCGCAGCAACGGCCCCTGGGCCAGGTCGAGGCTGCGCTGGAGCTCATCGCACACGCGGGTCAACCCGGCGCTGTCCTGCACCCGGGCTTGAACCAGCAAGCCGGGCAACGGCGCCTGGCGATAGTGCGCCGACCAGCCCTCGGCTGATTCGACAAAGCTCAAGCGCAGTGCATCATGGTGCTTGACCAAGGCTTGCAAGGCCTGCTCCAGGTGTTGCGGGTCCAGGTGCTGCTGGGGCTCGAGCAACACCGACTGGTTCCAGTGCTGGCGCTCGGCGATGGCCTCGGCGAAAAACGCCTGCTGAATCGGCAGCAGGATCTGCTCGCCACTGACCTCGCCGCGGGCAAGCGCTGCGGGTGCCTCGCCGCGCCGGGCGACAGCGGCCACACCCTGGACCGTCTGGTACTGGAACAGCGCTTTGGCGCTGAAGTGGATGCCGGCCTGGCGGGCACGGCTGACCACCTGGATGGAGATGATCGAATCGCCACCCAGCTCGAAGAAGTTGTCCTGCACGCCCACCTGTTCACGCTTGAGCACCTCGGCCCAAATGGCGGCCAGCTGCCTTTCCATGGCATTGCGCGGCGCCTGGAACGCAGCCTGTGCCGCTACCTGCGGCAGCGGCAAGGCCTGGCGATCGAGCTTGCCGTTGGCGTTCAGCGGCAATTGCTCGAGCAGCAGCCAGTGCACCGGCAGCATGTGCTCCGGCAGGCGGGTGCGCAGGTGCGCCTTGAGCAGCTCCTGCAACCCCTGGTCAGCCCCGGGCGCGACGACATAGGCCACCAGTTGCGGCCCCTGGGCGCCAGGCTGGGCAAGTACCGCCACGGCACTTACCTGACGGTGCGCACGCAGGCGCGCCTCGATCTCGCCCAGCTCGATGCGCAGGCCGCGAATCTTCACTTGGTGGTCGATACGGCCAAGGTACTCGATGACCCCGTCGGCGCGCTGACGGCCCAGGTCGCCGCTGCGGTACAGGCGCGCACCGGAGGCCCCGAACGGGTCCGGCACGAACTGCTGCGCAGTCAGCCCCGGGCGCTGCAGGTAGCCACGGGCCAAGCCCTCGCCCCCCAGATAAAGCTCGCCAACCACGCCCCCAGGCACCGGGTTGAGCTGGGCATCGAGCAGATAGGCCGAGCGTGCCCCCACCGGGGTCCCGATCGGCGCATACGGCGCCGCTTCACCCGAGGGCTCGCAGGCCCAGATCAACGGGCTGATCAGCGCCTCGGTGGGGCCGTAGGCGTTGTACAGCTGCACGCCGCGCAAGTGCTCAAGCGCCGCCACTTGCTGCTGGCTCCAGGCTTCCCCGCCGAGAATGCAGGCACGCACGTTCAGCGCCGGGCTGCCCGGGGCGGCGGCCGCGATGATGCCGGTAAGGTAGCTGGGCGGCAGGTCGAGGACACTCAAGCCATGCGCTTGAACCTGGGCCAACAGCGCTTCATAGCTCCAGTGAGTCACGTCGCCGACCAGCAGCGCCGCACCCTGGATCAGCGGCATGAAGATCTGCTCGGCGGCCGCATCGAAACTCACCGAGGCAAACTGCAGCAGGCGATCTTCGGCGCTCAGTGCATAACGCGCTGCCGCTGCCTGGCAATGCATGGCCAGGGCGCCATGCTCGACCGCCACCCCCTTGGGCTGGCCGGTCGAGCCGGAGGTGTAGATGACATAGGCCAGGCTTTGCGCCGAGACCTGCGCGTGCTCCAGCGCCTCGCTCGAGCCACTGCCCAGCGGGTCTTCCAGCACCAGGTGCCGGCAGGTGCTGTCCAGCCTCAAGCCATCGAGCAGTTGCCGATGGCCGAGCAGCAACTGCACGCCACTGTCCTCGAGCATGTAGTTCAAGCGCTCGGGCGGATACTGTGGGTCCAGCGGCACATAGGCACCGCCCGCCTTGAAGATCGCCAGCAGCGCGGTCACCAGCGCCATGCCGCGCTCGGCGAGCAGCCCCACGCGCACCTCCGGGCCCACCCCGGCGGCGCGCAGATGACGGGCCAATTGATTGCTGCGCCGATCCAGCTCGGCATAGCTCAAGCGCTGCTCGCCCTCGATCAGTGCCAGCGCCTCGGGCTGCTGTTGCACACGCGCGGCAAACAGCTCGACCAGCGATTCGGCATGCACTGCCGGCGCCTGGCCGCAGGCACCGGCGAGCAACGCCTGCCATTGCCGGTCATCCTGCACGCGCAGTTGGCCGATGGCCTGCTCAGGCTGCTCGACCATGGCCCGCAACAGGTTCTGCCAGTGCCGGGCCATGCTTTCGATGGTCGCGGCATTGAACAGCTCGGCGGCATAGATGAAGGCCGCCTGGATGCCATGATCGGTTTCCAGGGTTTCCAGGGTCAGCTCGAACTGCGCCATGCCGCCAGGCAGCAGCATTTCCTGCGCGCTCAAGTGCGGCAGGCTGTTGCCCGCAGCTGCGGCACCGACGGTGTTGAGGTGGTTGTACATCACCTGAAACAACGGGTTGTGCTGCAGGCTACGCTGCGGGTTGAGCGCCTCGACCAATTTGTCGAACGGCAGGTCCTGATGGGCCTGGGCTGCCAGCGCGGTATCGCGCGCCTGCGCCAGCAGGGCATTGACCGAAGCCTGCGCCGCCAACGGCAGGCGCATCACCAGGGTATTGACGAAGAAGCCCACCAGGCCTTCGAGCTCTTCGGCGTTGCGGTTGCTGATCGGCATGCCGATGCGGATATCGTCCTGGCCGCTGTAGCGCTGCAGCAGCAGGGCAAACGAAGCAATGAACACCTGGAACAGGGTCAGGTTGTTGCGCCGTGCCAACTGGCGGATGCGCTGTTCGAGCTCCACCGGCAAGTGCAGCTCGACCCGCCCTTCCCGGTAGTGCTGGCCGGCCTGGCGCGGATGGTCGGTGGCCAGCTCCAGCACCGGGTGCTCGCTGCCCAGTTGCCCACGCCAGTAGTCCAGCTGACGCGCCAGCTCACCGCCTTCGAGCCAGCGGCGCTGCCAGTGCGCATAGTCGCCGTACTGCACCGCCAGCGGTGCCAGGCTCAGCGGCTGCTGGCGCTGGAAGGCGCCATACAGGGCGGCGAACTCACGCCCCAGCACGCCCATCGACCAACCGTCAGAGATGATGTGGTGCAGGGTCACCACCAGGATGAAGTGCTCGGCCGCCACTTCCAGCACCTTGACCCGCAGCAGCGGGCCACGCTCCAGGTCAAACAGCGTGGCGATCTCGGCGCCGACGCTGGCCTGGATCTGCGCGCTGTCCGCCTGTTCCAGGCGCTCCCAGCGCACAATGAGCGGATCATCGGCGTCGACCATCTGGTACAGGGTCCCTTGCTGCTGGCTGAAACGGGTGCGGAAGGCCTCGTGCCGAGCCACCAGGGCGGCAAAGGTCTGCTCCAGGGCGGTACGCTCCAGTTGCCCCCGCAACTGCACCACAATCGGCGTGTGGTATGCCTGGCTTTGCGGTTCCAGGGTCCACAACAACCACTGCCGCTGCTGTGCGAACGACGCCGGCAACGGCTGCCCTGGCGACACCCGCTGCAACGCCGGGCGGCTGCTGGCGGTGCCGGCCTGTTGCACCTGGCGGGCAAATTCGGCAAGCGTTGCGCTCTCGAACAGGCTGCGCAGCGGCACATCGACCTGCAGTAGCCGGCGCACCCGGGAAATAATCTGCGTGGCCAGCAACGAATGACCGCCAAGGTTGAAGAAATTGTCCTGCAGCCCTACCCGCTCGACCTCCAGCACCTGTGCCCAGATCTGTGCCAGCTGTTCCTGCACGGCGTTCTGCGGTGCCTGGTAGGGCACCTGCCGCGCCTGCAACTCGATGGCCGCCAGGGCGCGCAAGTCGAGCTTGCCGTTCAAGGTCAGCGGCAGCGCCGCCAGCACGACGTAATGGGCCGGCAGCATGTACTCCGGCAGCACCTCGCCCAGGCGCTGCTGCAGCTGTGCGGTAAAGGCATGTTCGCCGCTGTTGGCCTGGGACTCGTCCAGCACCAGATAGGCGACGATCTGCGCCTGGCCGCCGACAGTGGCCAGGCGGGTGACGGCGTCCCTGACCGCCACCTGGCGCCGCAGGCAGGCGCTGATTTCATCGAGCTCGATGCGGTAGCCGCGAATTTTCACCTGATGGTCTATACGCCCGTGGAAACGAATCTGCCCGTCGTCGCGGTAGCTGGTCAGGTCACCGGTGCGATACAGGCGCTGCCCGGCCTGGCCATGGGGATCGGGAACAAAACGTTCGGCGGTCAGCCCTGGGCGCCGGTGATAACCGCGGGCCAGGCCGGCGCCGCCGAGCAACAGCTCGCCATTGACGCCCGCCGGCAGCACCTGCAGGTTGCCGTCCAGCACCCGTGCGCACAGGTTCGGTAATGGCCGGCCCAACGCCGGGACGCTGCCCGGGCTCGGCTCGATCGGCGCCGTCAGCGCGCCCACGGTCGACTCGGTCGGGCCATAGTGGTTGATCACCTGGCACGCCGGCGCCCAGGCGGCAATGCGTTCAAGCAAGGCCGGCGAGGCCGCTTCACCGCCCAGCACCAGGCATTGGCGCGGCAACCCGGCACCACGGTGGCTGTCGCTGAGCAACGCCTCGATATGCGAGGGGACGATTTTCAGCACATCAATCTGCTCGCGCGCCATGTAGGCGGCAAAACGCTCGGCATCCAGGGTCAGGTCAAGGTCGAGCACATGCAGGGTGCAACCGGAGCACAGCGCGCCAAACAGGGTGGTGTGGCCCAGGTCGGCCGCAATGGTCGAGACCACCGCCATGCTTTGCGCCCCGGCCAGCGGCAGGGTCTGCAAGATGCCCTGGACATAGTTGACCAGCGAGCGATGGGCCAGGGTCACGCCTTTGGCCTGTCCGGTAGAGCCGGAGGTGTAAATCACATACGCCAGGTGCTCGGGGTCCAGCGCCAGCTGCAGGTCATCGTCACGGTATGCGCTGGTCGATGCCTGCTCGCCATCGAGCAGCAGCACCTGCAGCGTGTCCAGCGCCGGCAAGCGCTCAAGCAGGGCCTGCTGGGTCAACAGCAGGCTCACCTGGCTGTCTTGCAGCAGGTAGGCCAGGCGCTCGCGCGGATACTGCGGATCGAACGGCACATAGGCCCCACCGGCCTTGAGGATGGCCAGCAGGCCGACGATCATCTCCAGCGAGCGCTCAACGGCAATCCCCACCAGCACATCCGGGCCTACGCCCTGGGCCTGCAGATGGCGGGCCAGCTGGTTGGCCCGGGCGTTGAGCTGCTGATAGCTCAGGCTGCGCCCGGCAAAGGTCACCGCGGTGCGCTGCGGCCAGGCAACGGCTTGGCGCTCGATCAACTGGTGGATGCACAACCGCGCATCGCTCACCGTCGGGCTCGGGCCCGACTGCTGGAGCACCGCCTCGCGGGCCTGCGCCGAGAGCATCGGCAATTCGCCGAGCGCCAGCTGCGGCGCCTGGACCATCGCCGTCAGCAGGTTCAGCCAGTGTTCGGCCATGCGCGCGATGGTGGCCGGGGCGAACAGTTCACTGCGGTAGGTGAAGGCCGCATGCAGTTGCCCGCCGCGCTCGAAGGTGTCCAGGGTGAGGTCAAAGCGGGTGGTCCGGCTGGTCCACTCCAGCGCCTGCAACTGCAGGCCGCCAGCGCTATGCACGGCGCTCAGGTCGGCGACTTGCGGCTGATGGTTGTACATCACCTGGAACAGCGGATTGTGGCCACTGTCGCGTTCTACGCGCAGGCCCTCGACCAATTGCTCGAACGGCAATTCCTGATGGGCCTGCGCCCCCAGCGCCGTGCCCTTGATCTGTTGCAGCAAGGTACTGACGGCGGCACTGGGGTCGAACTGCAGGCGCAGCACCTGGGTGTTGACGAAGAAGCCGATCAGGCCCTCGACCTCACTGCGATTGCGATTGGCGATGGGCACGCCAATGCGGATGTCGTCCTGGCCGCTGTAGCGCTGCAGCAAGAGCCCGAAGCCGCCCAGCAACAGCATGAACAGGGTGATGTTGTGCTGGCGGGCGGCGCCGCGCAGTTGCTCGGCCAGCACTGGCGGCACACTGAATTCATGACGGGCGCCGACCTGGCTGGGCCGTGGCGGACGCGGATAATCCAGCGCCAGCGCCAGCACCGGGTGTTCATCACCCAACTGGGCGCGCCAGTAGTCCAGTTGCCGGGCCTGCTCACCCGCCTCCAGCCAGCGCCGCTGCCACAGGGCATAGTCACTGTACTGAATCGGCAAGGCCGGCAGTTCCAGCGCCTGGCCACGGTCGGCAGCGTCGTAACGGCGAATGAATTCGTCGATCAGCACGTTCATCGACCAGCCGTCGGCGACGATGTGGTGCATGACCAGCAGCAACACATGCGCCTGCTCGCCCATACGCACCAGGCTCACCCGCAGCAGTGGCCCCTGGGCCAGGTCAAACGGCAACAGGGCCTGGCGCTCGGCTTCGGCCCGTACCCAGGCTTCGCGCTGGTCTTCAGGCTGGTCGCTGACATCGTGCCGGGCAATCTGCAGCGCCTGCGTCACCGGCACCCGCTGCGGCAGGTCATCCGCCCCCTGGATGAACGCGGTGCGCAGGGTTTCGTGACGCGCCAGCAGGCCGGCGAAGGCCGCTTCCAGCGCCTGGATGTTGAGGGCACCGTTGAGGCGCACGGCGCTGGGCAGGTTGTAGGCGCCACTGCCGGGCTCCAGTTGCCAGAGCAACCACATGCGCTGTTGCGCATACGAAAGGCTTCCCTGATCGGCCGTTGCAATCTGCGCCGGAATCGGAAACTGGGCAAAGTCGACACCCTCGCGGCGAAGGCTTTCGAGGAAGATCCGGCGCTTTTCCAGCGGCAACTCTATGAATCGGCGGGCAAGCTTGCGAGCATCTTCGGCATTCATCGACTTTCATCCATCCAGAGGAACAACGAGCCCGCAGGCCCGGTAATTCAAGAAAAACGGATGACTGCGAAGGAAAATTAAGCGCAACTGGCCAGATCCCCCGGTGCCTCTGAAACATTTGCTTTCAACTAACCCTGCGGGTTTTACGATTCTCGTTCGTCTTATCTATTGCAGTCCCAAGGCTGAGCATCGGCTCGACCTCAATTTCTCTGAAAAGACACCTGCAATGTCCCAAAAACCGAAAAAGTCCAAATCCAGACTGTGGTTCCTGGTCCATAGCTGGCTTGCCCTGCCGATCTGGTTCTTCGTCCTGATCGTCTGCGTTACCGGCACCCTGGCGGTGGTCAGCCAGGAAATCGTCTGGCTGGCCAACCCCGATGTGCGCGCCAGCAAGCCCGATGGCGACGCCGAGCGGCTGAGCTTCCAGCAGGTGCTCGATGCCCTGCACAAGGCCGAACCGGACATGGCGGTGCGCTTTATCAGCCAGCCGGATGGTTCGCACTTTGCACTGACCGCGGCGGTGACCTTCCCCGATGGCAGCGCGCCGACCCTGTACGTCAACCCCTACACCGGGGCGATCCAGGGCAAGAGCCCATCGTTCAACTTTGAGGCCTTCACCCGTGCCTTGCACGGCTGGTGGCTGGTGCCGTTCAGCAACGGCTACAGCTGGGGCTGGTACCTGGTGTCGCTGCTCGGCCTGCCGATGCTGGCCTCGCTGGTCACCGGGCTTGTGGTCTATAAACGGTTCTGGAAGGGCTTCTTCAAGCCGACATTGCGCTTTAACCATGGCGCGCGGATCTTCTGGGGCGACTTCCACCGCCTGAGCGGCATCTGGTCGATCTGGTTCATTGCGGTGATTTCCATCACTGGCACCTGGTTCCTGATCCAGGCGATCCTGGCCGACAACCACGTCACGATCTCCACCGAGCCGGTGGTGCCAGTGATTGCCCGCGAAGACGTGCCACGCACCGAAGCCGGCACACCTGCCCCGCGCATCAGCCTGGATGACGCCACGCGCATCGCCAAGGAGCAGATCGCCGGCCTGGACGTCAGCTTCATCTCCCTGCCCGGCAACGCCTATGCCCACCTCTACCTGGGCGGGCGCGGCTGGTACCCGCTGATGTTCCAGACGGTCAACGTCAACCCGTACAACAGCAAGATCGAGTCGCAGTTCCTGATCGACGACCGCTCGACCCTGGAGTTCGTTACCGAATCCATGCGACCGCTGCACACCGGTGACTTCGGCGGCCTGACCATCAAGCTGATCTGGGCCTTCTTCGGCCTGGTGCTGTCGATGATGGTGTTGAGCGGCCTGCTGATCTGGACCAAGCGCACCGCCCAGGCCACCGCCGCTGCCCTCAAGCGCGAGCGCAAGCCGCGCAAGCAGGCCACCACCGCTACCGATACCGTCACGGAGGCGAGCCTATGAGCAAGGCAGCCGTTATGCCGCAAAGCCCGTTGAGCCGCTTCTGGCACAAATGGCGCTTTCACCTGAACATCCTGCTGTTGCTGATCCCGCTTGGCTTCATGCCCAAGTATTTTGCCGACGCCGCGATGTTTCGCGGTGACAGCGGCCTGGGCGAGCGTGAGCTCGGCGAGGTCAAGGTCGGCCCGTGGAGCGTGCAACTGGCCGAATTGCGCGACGAGGCACCGCGCGCCGATGGCCCTGCCGGTTACTTCAAGGCGTTCAATATCGCCCTGTGCCAGGCCTGCATCGCCGAGGTCAAGGCCGCTTACCTGCGCATCGGCAAGCCGCGCAGCCTGCGCGCCGCCGGGACGATCTTCTTCGGCACCCCGTACCGCATGAGCACCGGCCTGCCGATCCCGCTCAAGACCCGTGCGGACGCCGAGCTCTGGATCACCCTCGAAGGCTGGGACGGCAGCATGCACCAGGCCGCCGTGCCGTTGAGCAAGGCCTCGCCGGCTACCGTTGCCTGGCTGAACAAACAAGGAGGCAAATGATGAAATTTCGTAAGCAGCTCCTGCCCTTGCTGCTGCTCGGCGCTGCCGGCCAGGCGTTGGCACACAACCCGATGTGCGAATGCAAGGCCGTCGACGGCGGCCAGATCCAGTGCACCGGCGGTTTTTCCGATGGCAGCGGCGCGCCGGGGGTGACCCTCGATGTGATCGGCTATGACGAATCGATCCTGGTGCCCGGCAAGCTTGGCGATGACTCGAAGCTGACCTTCAAGCGCCCGGACGGCGAGTTCTACGTGCTGTTCGACGCCGGCCCCGGCCACGTGGTGGAAATCGACTACGCAGATATCGAGCAATGAGCCGCGTCCAGGTAGTGCGCCCGGCCGGCGCCGGGCATGAAACCCTTTACGTGCTGCTGGTCAGCCTGCTGATTCTGGCCGTGGCCGCCGGCATCGTTGCCCTGCGCGGCGAACGCCTTGACGAGGTCAGCATCGAAGCCCATCAGCTGGATGCCCGCCGCGACCTCAATGCCGCCGAACAAGGGGTGTACGCCGACTTGCGGGTGGCGTTCGACGAGATCCAGGCGCGCCGCGAAGACGAGCCGCAACTGCTGGCCGTCGAGGTCCTGGCCGAGGAAGGCTTCCCGCCCTTCGTGGCCGACGCCAGCGCCGCCAGCCGCGGCCAGCACCAGTGGCAGCTGCTGGCGCCGCGCGCCTACCTGGGCCTGAGCCAGGCCCGCGAGGTGGCCGGCAGTTTCCTCCTGCTGGTGCCCGAAGCCGAGGACGGCGCCGCTGACGTCTGGTTGCAGCGCAGCGCCAGCGCCAGCGTGCCTGCCGACTTCAGCCAGGCCGCCCTGATCGCCGCCGGCTGGCAACAGATCGCCGCCCACTACGACGCCGGCGTCACCCGCCAGCATCGTCATTGACACAAGGACGCCCCATGTTTCGCGCCACCCTCGCCCGTCGCCTTCTCAGTGTGTTCCTCGCCTGCGCCCTGCCCGCCCTGGCCCTGGCCGATACCGGCAAGCCGCTGCGCATCGGCATCACCCTGCACCCGTACTACAGCTACGTGAGCAACATCGTCGGTGACAAGGCCGAGGTGGTGCCGCTGATTCCGGCCGGCTTCAACCCCCACGCCTACGAGCCGCGCGCCGAGGACATCAAGCGCATCGGCACCCTGGACGTGATCGTGCTCAACGGCGTTGGCCATGATGATTTTGCCGACCGGATGATCGCCGCCAGCGAAAAACCCAACATCACCACCATCGAATCCAACAGCAACGTGCCGCTGCTGGCCGCTACCGGCGTGGCCGCGCGCGGCGCCGGCAAGGTGGTCAACCCGCACACCTTCCTGTCGATCAGCGCCAGCATCGCCCAGGTGAACAACATCGCCCGCGAGCTGGGCAAGCTCGACCCGGACAACGCCAAGTACTACAGCCAGAACGCCCGCGCCTATGCCAAGCGCCTGCGCAAGCTGCGCGCCGAAGCCCTGGCCCAGGTCACCGAAGCGCCGGGCGCGGAGTTTCGCGTGGCGACCATCCACGCCGCCTACGACTACCTGGTGCGCGAGTTCGGCCTGGAAGTCACTGCAGTGGTGGAGCCGGCCCACGGCATCGAACCCAGCCCCAGCCAGCTGAAAAAGACCATCGACCAGCTCAAGGCCCTGGACGTGAAGGTGATCTTCTCGGAGATGGACTTCCCCTCGGCCTATGTCGAAACCATCCAGCGCGAATCGGGGGTGAAGATCTACCCACTGACGCACATCTCCTACGGCGACTACAGCAAGGAGAAGTACGAAGTCGAGATGAAGCGCAACCTCGACACCGTGGTGCGGGCGATCAAGGAGTCCCAGGCATGACCGTGGCCCAGCCGCTGCTCAACCGCGCCTGCGGGCCGGACATCGCCTTTGCCGAGGTCGACCTGACCCTGGGCCGCACGCGGATCCTCGACAAGGTCAGCTTCAACGTCACCGCCGGCAGCGTGCATGCGCTGGTCGGCCCCAACGGCGGTGGCAAGAGCTCGCTGATCAAGACCCTGCTCGGGCAGATGCCGCACCAGGGCCAGTTGACCCTGACCTGGCCCGGCGACGAGCAGATCATCGGCTACGTGCCCCAGGCCCTGGAGTTCGACCGTGGCCTGCCGATGACCGTCGATGACTTCATGGCCGCCATGTGCCAGCGTCGCCCGGCGTTTCTTGGCCTGTCACGCAAGGTGGCGCCGGCCATCGATGCCGCGCTGCAGCGGGTCGGCATGCTCGACAAGCGCAAGCGGCGCATGGGCGCCCTCTCCGGTGGCGAGCGCCAGCGCGTGCTGCTGGCCCAGGGGCTGATCCCGGCGCCGCAATTGCTGGTGCTCGACGAGCCGATGTCGGCGCTGGACGAAGCCGGTATCCAGGTATTCGAACGCCTGCTGCACGACTGGCGCGCCGCCGGCACCACGGTGCTGTGGATCGAGCATGACCTGCAAGCCGTGGCGCGCCTGGCCGACCGCGTCACCGGCCTCAGCCGCCGGGTGCTGTTCGACGCGCCGCCAACCCAGGCGCTGACCCCGGAGCGCCTGCTCAGCCTGTTCTCCATTCACCCGCGCAGCGAGAGCACCGCCTGATGAACTACGAAGAATTTCGCCTGCTGATCCAGGGCTGGGCTACCGCCGGTTACCTGCCAGAAGCCCTGGCCTATGGCTTTGTGGTCAATGCCCTGCTCGCCGGCCTGATGATCGGCCCGGTGCTCGGCGGCCTCGGCACCCTGGTGGTGGTCAAGCGCTTTGCCTTCTTCTCCGAAGCCGTCGGCCATGCGGCGCTGACTGGGGTGGCCATCGGCATTTTGCTTGGCGAGCCCTACACCGGCCCCTATGGCAGCCTGTTCGGCTACTGCCTGTTGTTCGGCATCCTGCTGAACTTTTTGCGCAACCGCACCGGGCTGTCGCCCGACACCCTGATCGGCGTGTTCCTCTCGGTGTCGCTGGCCCTGGGCGCCAGCCTGCTGCTGATGCTGGCCGGCAAGATCAACGTTCATATCCTCGAGAACGTGCTGTTCGGCTCGGTGCTGACCGTCAGTGGCCAGGACCTGCTGGTGCTCGGCATCGTCGCCAGCCTGGTGCTGGCCCTGGCCTTGCCGTTGTACAACCGCATCATGCTGGCCAGCTTCAACCCGCAACTGGCAGCGGTACGCGGCGTCGCGGTGAAACGCCTGGACTACCTGTTCGTGGTACTGGTGACCCTGGTCACCGTAGCAGCGGTGAAAGTCATCGGCGCGATCCTGGTCGGCGCCCTGCTGGTGATCCCGGCAGCCGCGGCGCGCCTGATCAGCCAGTCGCTCAAGGGCTTTTTCTGGGCCTCGGTGCTGATCGCCACCCTGAGCACCCTGGTGGGCATTCTGCTGCCGATCGTCTTCGACCTGCCGGTGCCTTCGGGTGCGGCGATCATCCTCGTCGCCGGCTGCTGCTTCGCCCTCGCCGCCCTCGCCCGCGGCCTTGTTCCACGCCTGCAAGGAAACCCGGCATGACCTTCAAACTCCAGCACCTGTGCCTGGCCCTGGCGCTCGCCGGCCTGCCCACCCTGAGCCTGGCCCAGAGCGCCCCGGCAGCGGCCAAGCAAGCAGCGGCCGGGGTTACCGTCCTGGCGTCGCTGCCGGTGACCCACAGCCTGGCCAGCGCCCTGCTCGACGGCACCTCGGTGAAACTGCAACGGGCAGCGCCAGCGAATATTCCGGCCTCGCGCCAACCGTCGTACTTCAGCGGCCGTGGTGGCGCCAGCCTGCAAAAAGCGGCCGGCGGCGCCGATGCGGTGATCGGCCTGCGCTCGATCTGGAGCGACGATCCGCTGTACCCGGTGGCCCGGCGCAGCAATATCCGCATCGTCGAAATCGACGCCGCGCGCCCGGTGGATGGCGCCCTGCCGGGCATCGCCGTGCAGGGCAGCAATGCCTTTGCCGGCTACCCCTGGCTCAACCCGAGCAACCTTGGGCGCATGGCCGATGTCCTGGCCAACGACCTGGGGCGCTTGAGCCCGGCGGACCAGCCGAAAATCCAGGGCAACCTGGCGGCCCTCAAGCGCCAACTGCTGGAGCTCAGCGCCGGCAGCGAAGCGCGGCTGGCCGAAGCGGACAACCTCAGCGTGGTCAACCTCTCGGATCGCCTGGATTACTTGGTCAGCGGCTTGAACCTGGACCTGATCGATCACCCGCAGGTGGCCGATGACCAGTGGGATGCGGCGGCGCTCAAGCGTCTGGGCGATGAACTCAAGGGCCAGGACGTGGCGCTGGTGCTGCATCACAAGCAGCCAAGCAAGGAAGTGGCCGAGGTGATCGCCGCGTCCGGGGCCAAACTGCTGGTGGTGGAGACCGATGCGCAGGATTCGCTGGCGGGGCTGAAGGCCAGTGTCGAGCAGGTGGTGGGGGCGTTGCTGGCGGGTAGCAGCTGAGGGCCTCATCGCGGGTCAAGCCCGCTCCCACAGGTATTGCAGTGTTCTCAGGGTGTATGCAAGACCTGTGGGAGCTGGCTTGCCAGCGATTGCTTCACCACCGACTCAACGTTTCATGCAGCGCTGATAGCGCTCATCCACCCGCTTGGCAAACCAGGCCGTGGTCAGTTTGCGGGTGATCTTCGGGCTCTTCAGTTCAATGCCCGGTAGCTGCGCCCGCGGCACGGCCCTGCCCGCCGTGCCATCGGCCAGGGCATAGACACCCTTGTACAAGCGGGTGTCTTCGAACGCCAGGCTGTCGCCCTTCTCCAGCTGGTCGCGGATGCTGACGTTGCGCAAATCCAGCTTCACCCCCAGGCGCCTTGCTGCCTTTTCGGTGGTACCCGGCATGATCGCCCCCGGCGCGATCAGGTCGCCGTCCAGGGCCAGCTGCACGCCCGTGGCGCGGCTCAAGGCACTCTGGAACGCCGCGTTGCGACTGGCGTACCAGCCGGCATTGAAGTCGCCAAAACGATAGAGCGGGCGATCATAGTGGGTGGGGTAGCCGAGCAGGTGAGCGATGCCAAAATACAGGCCGCCACGGCGGCTGAAGACTTCCTGGCGGATGGTCCCGCCATAAGTGTAGGGGTAGCCCTGGGCATGCTGTTCGGCAAAGTCGATGCTCACCTGCATCGGCCCACCGGTACGCACCGGGTTCAAACCTCCGAGCAGGGTCTTGCCCATGGGCAAGGCGCCGATCAATTGATCAAACAGGTCGCTGAGTTCTTTTTCGCTTCGCACCGCATCCAGGCGCTGGCCGTAGGTTTTGCCGGTCGGCGAGCGGGTTTGCAGGGTGGCGTCGATCAGTAGTTTGGGGATGTGCAGGCTGGCCGCGCGGCGGTCGATCTCTTGCCGGGCGATGCGGCCCAGGCCCGGCACTTTCGGGTCGGCCTGGAAGGTCGATTCCTGTTCGGTGACCGCCAGCACCGCGCACAGGTTGCTCTTGCTGGCGCTGATCTTCTGTGCGGCGAAGGCGCTCTGGATATCCCGCGCCCAGCCTTCACGGTCCTTGGTGCTGGCCGGCAGCAGGCGCACGATCTGTGCGCGCACCTTGGCCGGGGCCTGCTCAGGCGCTTCACGCTGGGTGACGCAGCCCTGAACCGTTAACAGCACGCTGATAACCACCAGCCAACCGGGTACTTGCATGGGCTCTCCCGCCACATCTGGCAACAGCTGCACAGTAGCGGCGGTCGGGCACGACTGCAATCAGCAGCCTGGTTTGCTCAGTTGCGTGCCGATGGTCACCGCGGTGATCGCCACCGGTTTGAAGCTCTGCAAGGCGACCGGGTCGAAACTGCGTTCGCAGTTGTATTTGGTTTCCATGACAAAGTCTTCGCCCTTGTGCTTCTTCATCTCGTCCGCCCATGTGTTCGAGGCAGCGATGGCCGCGTCGTCGGTGAGCATGACTTCGGCCAGGACCTGGGTGAAGCCGACCGCACGCGGCCCTTCCCACAGGGCATACACCGACGGATCGGCGGCGTTGCCACACATTTCCAGGCAGTCGGCATAGAACTCCAGCGGGCCACCGGTAGACTCATGCAGCGCGGCAAAGGTCAGCGGCTGGTTGGCTGGCGGGGCGAAGGTGCCGATGAACGAGCTGAGGTCGGCCTTGCAGGTCGGCGACAGCTCCAGGCGCAGGTCGTTGATGCTGCCACCGGTAGCGTCGGCAGTGATCTCGCAGCCCTGCACCTTGTAGGTGTGCTTGTCGCCTAAGCTGGTGCGGGCGATGCCTGCGACCGACTCGAAGTACTTGAGGTTGGTGCCGAGCATTTCACCGTTGAAGACCTGGGCGACAGTGGCCTGGGCCTGGGCGAACAACGGCAGGCAGACCAGGGTCAGGGTCGAGCCGATAGTCAGCAGTGCACGCGGTTTCATCTGAACATCCTGTAAGCAATGAAGTGGCGCGCACTTTAATGCAGCGCCGCGCACAACACCACTGGCCAGTGCCCGAGCCCGACGCTCACGGCTGCTCGCCAACCATGTAGGTCTTGCTGACAGCGCGGAACTGTTCGTGGGCCGAGCTGCCGAGCAACTCGAAAATGACCATCTCGCGGGTGACGATCTGCGCCCCGGCGGCACGCATGCGGGCAATGCCAGCATCGCGGTTGTGGGCGCCGCGACAATCACAGGCGTCCTCGACCACGAATACCTGCTTGCCCAGTTCCAGCAGGTCGAGCACGGTTTGCAGCACGCAGATATGGGTTTCCATGCCACAGACGATCACCTGCTCGCGGGCCAGCAGCGATGCCGGCAGGCACTGGGCAGCGACGCAGGAGAAGTGCAGCTTCTCGACCACCTGAGCCGCCGGCGAGGCCTCCTTGAGCTGCGCCACGGTCGGCCCCAGCCCCTTGGGATACTGCTCGGAAAATACCGTTGGCAGGCCCAGGGTAGCGGTCGCCGCCAACAACCAGCGGGTGCGCGCCAGGGTGCCGGCCGGGTCGCTCACCGCGCCAATGAGTTTTTCCTGAACATCGATGACCAGCAGGCTGGCCTGGTTCGGCTTGATCAACATCGCGTGCACCTGTGCTCTGGCTAAACCCCAAGGCTCGCCCATTCGCCGTCGCTGCGTCAATGTTCAAGCCGACAGGCGATGAGGTTCCAGGGCGGCGCTGAGCACGCCGAGCACCCGCTCTTCATGCTCATGGATGAAGAAGTGGCCGCCAGGGAAAATGTCCAGCGAGAAGTCGCCGAGCGTTTCCTCGCGCCAGGCCAGCAATTGCGCTTCGCTGGCCTTGTCGGCCTCCCCGCCCAACACATGCACTGGGCAACGCAAGGGCCCACGCTGGCGATACACATAACGCCCGCACAGCATGAAATCGGCACGCAGCACCGGCAGGGTCAGGCTCATCAGCTCCTGGTTGGCCAGCACCTCTTCCGGTGTACCCTGCAGCGTGCGCAGCTCGTCGATCAGTACCTCATCGCTTTTGGGCTCGCGCCAGTTGCCGCCGTCGTAATCTTCGCGGCGGGTTGGCGCAGCCGTGCCGCAGGCAAACAGTGCCACCGGTGGCGGGCAGCCCAGGGCCTGCAGTTCGTGGGCCAGCTCGAAGGCCAGCAAGGCCCCCAGGCTGTGCCCGAGCAAGGCATAGGGCTGGCTGGCGGCCAGGCGCTGCTCATGGGCAAGCTGGCGCGCCAGCACCTGCATGTCGGTCAACAGCGCCTCGCCCAGGCGCGCGCCACGCCCGGGCAGCTCCACCGGGCGCAGGTTCAGCCAGGCCGGCAGCTTGCGCCGCCAGCGGCTGTAGACCATGGCACTGGCACCCGAGTACGGCAGGCACAACAGGGTCAATGCAGACACAGGTGCCCCTTACTGCGCCGCAGCGGTTTCGGCCATCTTCTGGCGCAGGCTCAACGGACGCATGTCGGTCCAGACTTCGTCGATGTATGCCAGGCACTCCTGCTTCAGGCCGCTCTTGCCGACGCTACGCCAGCCCGCCGGGATCGCCTTGTAGTCGGGCCAGATGGAATACTGCTCTTCGTGGTTGACCACTACCTGGAACACGATGTCGTCGCGGTCGAATACGGATGTCATTGCCTGTCTCCTGGATTGATTGGGCCCGTCACGCGCGTGGCGTACGCTGGCGTTCTAGAGAACGAGCGACAGGCCCGACAAATTAGTCCGCGCGCGGTAGCGCCCTGGTTTCAGGTATTGGACTTGAGCTTGGTCCACAGCCGCGTGCTCAGGCGGGCGATGGCACTGAACTCGGCGTCAGTCATCGGCCGGGTAAGGCTGGCGCTCAGTTCCATGCCGTTCGGCCAGCCGCTGAAAACCGGCGGTGTCTATTCGTTGTGCCTGCAGGCCGCAGGGGCTGGGCATCCGGCGTGCGCGGTGGTAATGCAGTGGTTTGCCGAGCAGCACGGTCGCTGATCCTGTTACATTTACCGCCTGTCCAACCCTCCAGAGCCTGAAAATGGATCTTCACGCACTTCTCGCCTTCACCCTGGTTGCCGCGATTGCCATCGCCAGCCCCGGACCCGCCACCTTGATGGCGATCAACAACAGCCTGGCCTATGGGCCGCGATATGCGGTGTGGTCCTCGTTGGGCAATGCCAGCGGGCTGTTCTGCCTGTCGGCGGCGGCCATGCTCGGCCTCGGCGCGCTGCTCGCCAGCTCCGAGTGGCTGTTCAACGCAGTGAAAATTCTTGGCGCCGGCTACCTGTTCTATCTCGGTGCCAAGCAGCTGATGAAAAAGAGCCCGATGCTGGCGAGCGACGTTGCGGCGGGCCAGGCAGCGGTCAAGCCATCGCGCTTGAAGCTGTACAAGTCGGCCTTCCTCACCGCCGCCACCAACCCCAAGGCAACGATGTTCTTTACCGCCCTGTTCCCGCAATTCATCGACCAGAGCGCTGCGCTGCTGCCGCAGTTCCTGATCCTCACCGCGATTTTCATGGCCTTGTCGCTGACCTCCTTGAGCCTGTATGCCGCCCTGGCCTCGCGGGCCAAGGGCGTACTGACCCGGCCTGAGTTTTCCAGGTGGGTCAGCCGGGTGGTGGGCTCGACGTTTATCTGCTTTGGTGCGGCGATCCTGACCATGCGCCGCCAGGGTGCTTGATCTAGAGAGCAGCGCAAATCCTGTGGGAGCTGGACTTGCCAGTGATCGAGCGCGTAGCGCTCGTATCTCAGGCAATGCCTGGTGTGTTGGCTGTACGGCGACATCGCGGGTCAAGCCCGCTCCCACAGACAATGCATCAACCCTGGTCGACACCACGCTTGAATACCCACCCCAACCCCGTTACCCTCCTTCAGTCGCTGCCAATTCAGCGACCGGGTGTGCAAGCCCGAACGATGTGGAGCAATCAGTACCTTGAGACCTTCCCGGCGCGTCTTTGCGCCCGAGGAATAGTTTTATGGTGGCTGTGCGTGGGAGGCCTTCGGGTCTGCCGGGTCCTATATCCTCGGTCTTGCACACCTGCGCACAGCTGCCACCCATTCGTGTGCAAGCGGATGCTGGCAGTTTCCTGGCTGATATAGGAGATGCAGCATGATCAAGATCGTTCCTGATCCACCGCCAGCCGGCGCCCTTCCTCACACTGCCGACACGCCTTTCGGGGCTTGTGCTGCAGGTCATCCCCCGTTGTTTTCTGTACGCGCCGGTATCGAGGCGCATGACGCGTTGGTGCATGCGTCGATGTATTTGCGTTGCGCCCATGACACTGGCATGCAGGCATGCGACAAGGTTGATGCCGACGCCCGTGGAACGATTTGGGCGACACTGCACTCGGTCGAGATGGCCAAGGGACTGGTGGATGCCTTGCTTGATGGGATCGAGGCACAAGCCTTGGAGCGCAAGGCAGCCAGGTAACAATCCAGGGGGACGCAAGTGCCTGGTTTTGGGGCCGCAGGTGCGGCCCATCGCTGGCAAGGCCAGCTCCCACAAACCTCCAAAGACCTACCCAACGATGAACTATCAAGCCCCGACTCTCTGGGCTGGACATCAATACTGGCCACTTAGTAGCATCCAATCAGCAGGACTGCGTAACTCAATACGACTATCACCAGCCAGGGAGGCTAAATGAACACGATTGTCCATCGCCCCATCCACGCAGCTCTACGCCCCACTCTCGGTTGGTCCGATACCTGGCAGGGCCCTGACCAAGGTCTGATCCGCTGCTGGGAGGCTGGTCGTGAACGAGCCCTCAAACATCCCGACATTGCCCGGCGCTGCATCGCCGGTGAGCTCCCCGTGCTGGGCTGGAAAGGTGGTGTCGAACGCACCTTGAAGAAACTCGAGAAGTTCGGCTCGCTCAAGTATCTGGCTCACTGGCAAGGTTTACGCGGTGACGACCTGCAAATCGATACCACAGCGGAACTGACGATTAGCTGCAGCCGTACAGGGATGGTCGTGACTTTCACACCCGAGCAAAGCAAATACTACAACTCACAGGTTGAAAACGAAGAGTAAGGAAGCTTGCATCATGGTCGACTTGCATCAGGAATTCGAAAACAGTCGTTTCTACCACCAGGCCCGTATCGACCGACGCTCGGCGGACGCCTTACTCGGCATTGCCGCAGGGCTCACTGCAGATAACACCATCAACCAGCGAGAGGCTGAGTTTCTAAAAAACTGGATCGAGCAACATCTGGCACACCTGGATGATCCAGTGATCAACCTGCTCTACCGACGCCTGGCCAATATGCTCAGCGATGGAATTCTGGATGCCGACGAGTCGACGGAATTGTTGGAGATACTCCAGCAATTTACCGGTGCCCCCAGTAATAGTCCTCGCCCTTTTACTGCGCCCACCACACTCCCCCTTAATGATCCAGCACCTGCCCTCGACTGGCCAGATAGGGTGTACCTTTTTACTGGCGCCATGGCCTATGGGCCACGTAAGGAGTGTGAGGCCCTTGTGCTAGATCGCGGAGGCTTGATTGGCGGCTCGGTGAGCAAAAAGGTGCACTTCCTGGTGGTCGGGAGTGTCGGGAACGAGCAATGGCTGCACAGTAGTTATGGTACGAAGATCAAGAAGGCCGTGGAGATCAGGGAGGCTGGGGGAGGGATTGCGATTGTTAGCGAGGAGCATTGGCAGAGGGCGGTATTTGGTTAAATTCCTTCGACTTACTACTCTATATAGCCATCACGGACGATAGAAATTTCAACAGCTACCTGCAAGGATCTTTAGATGAGCATTGAGCACGCCCCCCTTACAAAAGAGCAGCGCACCAAAAAAATTAACGAGTTACTTAGCGACTCAAATAGGCTCTTAACTACTACAAGCAGCCGACTCAATGGAAGATCCGAGCAATTGATCATTGCCTTCTGGAAACAACTTATCAGCAATTGTAATGCCGCCCTGCTGCTGATGCGTGAAGGCTTTGAAAATGAGGCAATGGCCACGACACGACTCGCCTTGGAAAACTTATTCCACCTCGGGGCCTTGGTAAAAAAACCTGAAACACTGGACAAACTAATCAATAATTTAAGTAAAGAGCTTAGAAAGCAGGCCGATGCAATACACAACGACGCCTTATCCTCCAGCACCCTCACCAAAGAAAACGCAAGTGATTTAAGTGATTATTTAACCGCCACAAAGGAAGAAAAATATCAAGGCGCCAGTTTGCACGAGATGTCGAAAACAGCAGGCCTAGAATTCTTATATCACAGCAAGTACCGCAGCCTTTCCACCTCGTCTGCACACTCGACCTTGGTCGCGGCCCTGCAGTTCGACGCCCCCGAAGACCACCAAAATGAAGTGCTGACTTTTGTCGAAGAAATGCTAAGCCTCTCCATGGCTCTCATTGATCTGCTCCTCAAGAACAGCCCCCCCAAACCTGAAACCAAGTAGCGCATGCGTCGACATATTCTAGTGGCGCCGTAAATCATTACTCCAGCTATTGCATCACACCACGCTGGCGCGCTGCAGGCTGCTGACATGCCCCACACCGGCCGCCTGCAAGCGGCTGACCAGATCGCCACGGGCCTCGCCGCCACCTGCGCGGATGTATTCAAGCTCGGCCGCGGTGATCAACACCACCGGCACCAGGGTCACCGGCGACAGCGGCATGCCCTCCAGACGGGTCGGGAAATCCGGCGCCGGGCCGCCCAGCAGCACACCGATGCAGTCGTCCTCGGTCACGAAATGCTCGGGGAGCTGGCCGCTGATGTGGTGCGACTGGCTGAAGCCGGGCAGTTCCAGGGACAACGCACCGTACCTTGCCAACTGCTGGGTGATACCACCGGCATCGGCCACGGTTTGGGCGATGTTCTCGATCAACTCGAATGCCCAGCTGCGCTTGAACGGGTCGACTTCGCCCAAAGGTCCACGGGCATGTTCCGGGATGTCCGGCGTTTCGACGAACAACTCCATCTCGAAACCATTGCCTTGCCCCTGGGCATCATCGAAGGGGTCGGACAAGCCTTCGGTCGCCAGGATAATTGAGTCGCCACGGCGCACTACCCGATAGGCCTGACGGGTCGAGGGCCAGTGCGGGCCGCCGGAAAAACTCGGGCTGATGAGGTAGGCCAGGACATCCCGTTCCACGCTACCGACGCTGCTCCAGTGACGATCCAGGCAGGCTTCACCGGCAAGCCTCGCGGCCTGGTTGGCATCTTCGGCTTGCGCGATTGGCGAATCTTCCTGGGGCGCTGGTCGTTTAAATGAGTCGAGTAGCTTTTTCAGGAGGTTCATCTGCGATCCTTGCGAGGTGGACATCTATGCTAACCACTCATTAGCATCGGCACTACCCCTGGCACACCAGAACACCCATCCCATGCCTGCAACACTGAAAACCTGTTGGCCCCTAGGCTGGTGCAATGTGCCCGGCCTCGACTACAGCGCAGCGACCATCGACCTGCAGGCCATTGTGCCCAACGCCGGCGAAAAGGCCTGGGCGCGGTTCGACAAGCGCGACACGGTGCAGGCTGGCGATACCGTGCAACTGCTCTGGTGCCCTCCGGTGTCTGCCGTCAATGGCTGGAGCGAACAGCCTTCGGAAATTGCCCTGAGCTACTTGCTGACTGCGCTCGTGCTCAGCAGCATGGGCGACACCTATGAACTCGACATCCTTGGCAGTGAGCGGCTACTGCCAATGCTCAGGTCCCTGCCCCGCGATCAGGGCGCCTGGGCACTGCAGCAAGTCGGTGGCGAGGTGGGACAGATCTTTGCCCTGGAGGAAGCCTGCTGGAGTGCCAGCGCGGTGGTCGATGGGCTGACCTATCTGAATGCCTGCACGCCGTTCGAAGCGCATATGGAGCTGATACTCGAGGTGACAGGCGATGAGGTTGTCGGGCTGTTCTCGGCGCATGTCGACCCGGGCGGGGCTTTCTATTCGTTTGGCCGGCGCAAGCTGGAAGGTCGGGAGCTGAAGGCGGTCGAGCAGGCGCTGAAGATTGCGCAACCACTTAAAGACTCTCAGGGCCGCTACCTGCTGACTTGAAGGCCTCATCGCTGGCAAGCCAGCTCCCACAGGCCCTGCACCTTTCCTGAGAACAGCGGCAAACCTGTGGGAGCTGGCCTTGCCAGCGATGGGTTGCAAGGCAACCCCGAGGGCCTACTGGCCGAGCAACTCCCGCGACATCAACCACTGCTCCTTGCCCCAGGCCTCGAACCGCTCGCGCACGCTCCAGCCGCGTTTGGCGTAGTACGCGCTCTGGTCATGGGTGTGCAGGTACAAGGTGGCCACGCCGCGCTCCCGGGCTCGCTGACAAATCCCTTCAATCAGTTTTTCCGCCAGACCCTGCCCGCGAGCCTGCGGCTCGACCAGCACACAAGCGAGCCAGGGCCCTAGCTCCGGGCGCCCGGGCAGGTCATCGCGGGCCAGCGCAGCGCCACCGAGCAAGCGTCCTTGATCGAGCGCAACCAGGCATTGCCAGTCACCGTTGCGCTGGCCCTCGGCGAACTCTCGCTGCCATGCTTCCAGCGAAATATCGGCGTACTCGTAGCTGAACTGCCGATACAGCCGCTCGGCGAAGGTGTCGCAGTGCTGCATGTGGTGTTCAAGCCATTCCAGGTTCGGCATGTGCAGTCCTTTTTATGTTTTGCTCAGGTGCCCGAGCGCTCGGGCAACAGACTACGGTCAAACACGAAGGGCGTCTCGGCTTTCGGCGTGTGTTCGAACAGTTGCTGGGGCCGGCCCATTTTCGGGAAATTCTTGTCGCCGGTGTCGCGAATCCAGCCCTCCTCCTTCATGCGCTCCAGGCGCTTGCGCAGGGAGGTGTTGTTGACCGGGTGACCGAGGCAGGCCTGCACGGCGTTGAGTGCATCGAGCACGGTGAAGCGCTCGGGCGCCAGGTACAGCGGCAGGTTGGTATAAACCGCCTTGGACGCCAGGCGCTCGCACGCCAGTTGCACCAGCAGGTTATGGTCGAACGGCAGCACCCGCTTGCGCCCGATGACGCTGGCGACCTCGACAAAGCACAGCTGCTCAATGCCGGCCTCGACGTCCGGGCCAAGCAAGGCCAGGTAGTAGGTGCTCATCGACCAGCCACGCGGGTCGCGAAAGGCATTGCCTTCGGTGCCCACCTGCTCCAGGTGACGCGGCAGGATCCGGGCTTTTTCGCTCATCGCCCGGTCAGCCGCCGCCGCCAGGGTGTTGTCCGGGGTGCGGCCGTTGACGATCACCCCCGGCAGCGCCCATTCACCTTCGTGGGGCGCACGCTCACGCCGGTACAACAGCACTTCCAGCTGCTTGCTCTCGGGGTTCAGGCGCAACGCGACGATGTCGACGCTGGCCAGTACTTCTGCAGCACTCACTGTGGACTCCTATACACCTCAAACTCTTCAACGATGTCGGGCAGGCACCAGGCTGCCGGCAACGCCTGGCCATTGCGCAGGCCGGCGCGGATGGCCGAGCTGTGCACGCCCAGTTGCTCCTCGGCCACCAGCAGGCCGAAGTCGTCCAGCAGTTCCTGGCCTCGATAAAAGCCAGCAACATTGGCCTGGTTATCCTCGCCGATGACCAGGGCGATATCAGCGCGGGCAATACCGCTGCGCTTGCTCAACGCGCACAGCAGGTCATAGCTGTACACCGCCCCGCCCTCGCCGCCCAGCTCACGCTCCACGGCCGAGCAACTGACCCGCTCGCTCCCGAGCCGCTCGATCAGCCGCTGCAACCAACGACAACGCAGGTCGAAGTCAACCATGCGCTTGCCATAGGCATGCCGGTAACTGGGCACCACGACCACCTGATCGGCCCACTCCAGCGCCCGGGTGATCACGCTCAGGTGGCCGGGGTGCGGTGGGTCGAAAGCACCACCGTACACGGCCAGACGAAACCGCACCGGGCCCGACTCATATATTTCACTATGCATACTATATCCACCGTGGTTGCTTCTGAAAAAGAAAAAGCGGTTGACATACATATTACACCTAGTGAATTATGTGTCCACACCCAGTGCAGGAGCCACCCCATGAAAATCGCCAGCTTCGATGTCGACGCCCAAAACGGCTTCACCGACAACGCCCCCTCCGAGTTGCCAGTCCCCGGCGGCGCCGAGATCGCCCCGGCACTCAACGCCATGGCCAAGCGCGCCAGCCTGCGCATCGGCAGCAAGGATGCCCACACGCCGAAAGCCGCCTGGGTGGTGGGTAGTCACGCCGAGATGCTGCAGCCACTGGACATGGCCAACGCCGACCTGACCTGGGTCAGCCACTGCGTGCCGGGCACGCCGGGCTTCGAGCTGCTGGCCGGCCTGCCCGCGCCGATCGACTACGACTTCTTCGTCTGGAAAGGCATCGAACCCGACCTGCACCCCTACGGCGCCTGCTACCACGACCTGGCCAACCGCCGCTCCACCGGGGTCATCGAGTACCTCAAGGTGCAAGGCGTGCAAGCGGTGATCGTTGGCGGCCTGGCCCTGGATTTCTGCGTCAAGAACACCGCCCTGCAACTGCAGGCCGCAGGGTTTCAGGTGTTTATCTACCAACCGGCATGCCGGGCGATTTCCGCCCAGGGCGCCGCAGCGGCCATGGCCGAGATGACCGGCCAGGGCGTGATCGCCTGCGCCGACCTCGCCAGCCTCGACCAGCAACTGAACGCATTCAAGGGAGCATGAACATGAGCGAGAGCGTCTTCGGCCCAAGCATCATCCAGAACCTGCTGGACACCGACTTCTACAAGATCACCATGATGCAGGCGGTGCTGCACAACTACCCCAACGCCGAGGTTGAATGGGAATTTCGCTGCCGCAACAGTGAAGACCTGACCCCGTACCTGGCCGAGATCCGCTACCAGATCGAACAGCTGGCCGAGGTCTCGATCACTCAGGACCAACTGGCGTACCTGGGGCGCATTCCTTTCATCAAGCCGGACTTCATCCGCTTCCTCAGCCTGTTCCGCTTCAACCTGCGCTACGTGCACGTTGGCGTCGATGATGCCGGGCAACTGGCGATCCGCCTGCGCGGGCCCTGGCTGCACGTGATCCTCTACGAGATCCCGCTGCTGGCGATCGTCTCCGAAGTGCGTAACCGCTACCGCTACCGTGAAGTGGTGATGGAACAAGTGGGTGAGCGCCTGTACGAAAAACTCGACTGGCTCAAGGCCGAAGCGTCGCCTGCGGAACTGGCCGGCCTGCAACTGGCTGATTTCGGTACCCGTCGGCGCTTCTCCTACCGGGTCCAGGAGCACGTGGTGCACACCCTCAAGCAGGACTTCCCGGGGCGTTTTGTCGGCACCAGCAACGTGCACCTGGCGCGCGAACTGGACATCAAGCCGATCGGCACCATGGCCCACGAGTGGTTCATGGCCCACCAGCAACTGGGCCCGCGGCTGATCGACAGCCAGGTCGCGGCACTGGAGTGCTGGGTCAAGGAATACCGCGGCCTGCTGGGTATCGCCCTGACCGACTGCATCGGCATGGATGCCTTCCTCAAGGACTGCGACCTGTACTTTGCCAAGCTGTTCGACGGCCTGCGCCACGACTCTGGTGATCCGCTGCTGTGGGCCAACAAGGCCATCGCCCACTACGAGAAACTCGGCATCGACCCGAAGAGCAAGACCCTGGTGTTCTCCGATGGCCTGAACTTTGCCAAGACCCTGCACCTGTACCGCGAGCTCAGCCCACGAATCAACGTCAGCTTCGGCATCGGCACCAACCTGACCTGCGACATTCCCGGCGTTGAGCCGATGAACATCGTGATCAAGATGACCGCCTGCAACGGCGCGCCGGTGGCGAAGATCTCCGACAGCCCAGGCAAGACCCAATGCCGTGACGAGAACTTCGTCAGCTACCTCAAGCACGTGTTCAAGGTTGAAGGCCAGTAAAGGAGAAGCACATGAACAGTCGTCAGATCGAGATTGCCAAGGCCCTGGGCGTGGTGGCGCCCTTCGCAGATAACGCGGCAGTACAGAACGAGATCCGCCAGCGCATCGATTTCATCAAGCAGACCCTGTTCGATGCGCGCTTGAAGGTGTTGGTGCTGGGCATCAGCGGCGGCGTCGACTCGTCAACCGCCGGGCGCCTGGCGCAGTTGGCGGTCGAGCAATTGCGCGCCGAACAAGCCGACGGCGGCTATCGCTTCATCGCCATGCGCCTGCCGCACAACACCCAGCATGACGAGCCCGATGCCCAGGCGGCGCTGGCCTTTGTCGGCGCCGATGAGTGCATCACGGTGAACATTGCAGACGGCGTCAACGGCCTTGCCGGGCAACTGCCGCAACTGGCCGAGCTCGCTGACGGGCAACGGGATTTCGTCCTCGGCAACGTCAAGGCGCGCCTGCGCATGCTGGCCCAGTACACCCTGGCCAACGCCCGCAATGGCCTGGTGATCGGCACCGACCATGGCGCCGAAGCGGTGATGGGCTTCTTCACCAAATTCGGCGACGGCGCCTGCGACCTGGCCCCCCTGAGCGGACTGTGCAAGGGCCAGGTGCGGGCCATTGCCGCCGCGCTGGGGGCACCTGAACACCTGGTGCACAAGGTGCCGACCGCCGACCTCGAAGAACTGCGCCCGGGCCTGGCCGACGAGCAGGTACATGGTGTCAGCTACGGGCAGATCGATGCCTTCCTGCAGGGTGAAAACGTCGATGACGCGGTCGCAGCCATCATCATCAATGCCTACGACAAGACCCGGCACAAACGCGAATTGCCCAAGGCACCGGCGGCACGATTCGATACAATGCTGCCATCCTGAATGGACTCACCGGAGACTGTTGTGCAACGCCTGATCCTCACCGCCCTGTCCGCCGCCGTCCTCGCCGGCTGCGCGACGCCCTCCAAGGAAAGCCTCGACCAGTACATCGGCACCATGCTCGCCCAGCCGCTGTCGACCTACAGCCTGTTTCGTGAAGGCGATGTGCTGAGTTTCCAGGTTAACGTACCGGCCAACAACGGCTTGACTGATCGCAGCTTCCAGCTCGAAGCCTCCTGCGCTGAGCCGAACGTGGCGATCATGTACCTGGATGCCGACCAGCGCGCGTACTTCAAGAACCCCAGCGGCTACGCCCCGCCGCAGCCGATGCCTGATCGCTTCCATGCCATCCTGATGAACAACCCAAGCTTCGCCGGGGCCTGCAAGACCCAAGCAAAGCCCGACTGGCGCAAGCTTAAAGGTGAAGATGGTGAGCCATGGGTGCTGGTCGATCGCAACAGCATCAACAAAATGGGCAACGACGTCAGCCTGTGGGCTGCCTTCGACCAGCCGAGCATCCTCCTCGACCTGCCGTACAACGCGCCCTACGCGCAAAAGCGTGAGCATCACCGCTTCAACTGCAGCGCCGGTACCTACACCCTGCTGGCCGGCTACGATGTCGATGCCAACAACCGGGTCACCGACGGCATGGTCCCGTCACTGCCCAAGCCCGAGCCTGTGGCCGACAGCAACGCCGACTACCAGGCGCTGTTCGCCCTGGCCTGCGCCACGCCGGATAAAGTCGCGCAACTGGCGCCATTCAGCCCGCGCTTCAAGGCACCGATCGTCACGGCCGTGTTGCCGCCGGTCAGCCCATCGGTGATGGTCGCCCTCGAGCGCCTGCAACTGCCCAAGCCGGCACAGCCGCTCACGTACCTGGACGCCGTCGGCACCTCGACCATAAAAGGCAAGACCTCGCCCATGCGCGAGGAGCAGTTCCTGTCGGTTGATGCCAATAGCCAGCAATTGATGGTGATCCTGCGCGGCAAGGGCTATGAGGCGCAAAAGATCACCTGGCGCGGATTGATCCCGCTGGTGAGCAAGACCGACTTCACCGGCATGAGCGAAAGCAGTGCGCTGACCAGCCTGAGTTTCAAGGGCGACTGGAAGACCATGGCGGTGGGCAGCAAGCTCAGCTATTCACAGCAAGGTGCGACCAACAACAACGTGATCGGCCAGTACGGCAAGGACCTGAAGATCACCGAGTGCACGGTGCAACAGCAACTGCCGGCCAGCACCCTCAACGCCAGCTTGAGCGGCAGCGCCAAGGCGCTGGACTGCAGCGTGCAGGGTGACGAGGACAAACGCGTCAATCACCTGTTCTACCTGGAAGACTACGGCTACTTCTTCAGCGCCAGCATCGACAAGAACACCTTCTACTACAATGATCTGCGCCTGCAGACGGTGAAGTGAACCCTGGGGCCGCTGACGCGGCCCATCGCCGGCAAGCCGGCTCCCACATTGGATCGGCATGCACCATTCCTTGTGGGGGCTGGCTTGCCGGCGATGGACCGCGAAGCGGTCGCAAACCAGGCGACTCAGGCAGGCTGCCCCCCCGATTTGCAGCCCCCACGCTTTGGCTGGCAAACTTCGCCATGCACGATACCCCGCTACAACCCGCTCAGCTCGGCGTCGCTGGCGTCTGCTGCATCAAGCAAGCGCATGCCGCGCAGCTGTTCGGCGTGGCGCAATCTTACGGGCGCAAGTACACCAGCAGCAGCCCACTGTCCCAGAACCTGCGCGCACTGATCGACGAAGACACCCGTCGCCTGGCTGCCAATACTGACCCACACCCCGAGAACGCCATGATCCTGCGCCCCGAAACCCCGGCCGACGCCCTGGCCACCGAACAACTGACCGCTGCAGCCTTCGAGCAGGCACCCCACTCAAGCCACACCGAACATTTCATCGTCAACGCCCTGCGCCGCGCCGAGCAATTGTCGGTGTCGCTGGTGGCTGAAGTCGCCGGGCACATCATCGGCCATGTGGCCTTGTCGCCGGTGACCCTGTCTGACGGCAGCACCGGCTGGTATGGCCTGGGCCCGATCTCGGTGGCGCCCGAGCGCCACGGCCAGGGCATCGGCAGCCAGTTGATGCGCGCGGCGCTGCAGGCCCTGCAAGGATTGGGCGCCAACGGTTGCGTGGTGCTGGGCGATCCAGGCTACTACGCACGCTTCGGTTTCGAGGCGCACCCGCAGTTGCAGCTGCCGGGCGTACCACCCGAGTATTTCCAGGCCCTGAGCCACAGCGGCCAGTGGCCGCAGGCCCAGGTCAGCTATCACCCGGCCTTCGAAGCCACGAGTTGATCACAACCTTTACGGAATGATTTGCACCCACGGCGATCCTTGTACAAAATCGCCGCCTTTGCCTCGAAAGGATGCGTGCAATGAAGTTCGAAGGGACTTTCCAATACATGGGCCAACACGGGATCGTCTTCAACGTCTCGCAGATCACCCTCACCGACAGCGAACGCGGACGCCTGCGCGAGCTGCATTTTGGCGAAGCGAAAAGCGCCCACTACGAGGTTAACAGCAAGGTTGTCGAGGTCTACGACAAGATGCTGGCCAAGAACCTGCCGTGCGTGATGAAGATCGCAATCTCCAAGCCGCTGACCCGGCAACAGGGCGACACCCTCAACGCTCAGCGCACCACGGTCGTCAACGCCTGCGCCTCGGCCTTCACCGCCGCCACTACCAGCGTGGCCTCCTCCTTTGTAGGTGTGCCCGTGGGTGCCGCCGTGCGTACCTACGCCAATGAAATCCTGCCGACCTACCATGCCGGCGATGTGCTGGTCAGCATTGACGCCCAAGTCAATGGCGGGATCGGCCCGCAACGAACCATTTCGACCATGATCATCAAGACCTGAGTGAGACTGCTCCGCAAACGCCGTCGGTTTGAGCAGGTTGGCTGAGGTTTTGTAGGGGGCTGATCGCTAATTTGGGATCAGCCCTACTGTCTTGTAGGAGTGGTACGACATACACCCAAAGTTGTTTTGGGCATCTTTCCCTGCTTGTCGATGAGGTGCGCGTGGCGCGTCTGTATTACACAGGGAAGGTTGTTGTGCAGATACAAAGAACCTATGAGTACGCCGGTCACTTCGGCATCGTTTTCCACGTCTCGCAGCTCGTCGTCCTGCCGGATCATCGCGCCCGGCTGCGCGAGTTGCATATCAGTGAAGCGAAGGGGGCGCACTACGAGGTCAACACAATGCTCGTGGCGCTCTACGACAGAATGCAGGCCGGCAATCGTGCCTGCGAGATGAAAGTCGCTATTTCTCGAGCGCTGAGCCGTCAGCAGGCTGATAGGTTGAACAGCCAGCGCATTGACGTTATCGCTGTCATCGGAGGTTACTTTGGGGGCGCCGCCACTCTGCTCCTAACGCCTGTTTTCGGATCCCTCGTTGGATCCGCCGCTGCCTCTCTCACCGAACCACACCTGCCGATTTATCATTCCGGCGACATAATTGTCAGCATCCAGGCATCCGTCAGTGGGGGTATCGGCCCCCAACGATCGGCTTCCTCAATGATCATCAAGAATCAAGGCTGAAGACGCCATGGCAGAATTCAGCCAACTATTCCTCGCCTTCTTCCTCTTTGTTGTGATCGAGCGCCTGCTCAAATCCAGCACACTCCGAAAATGGCTAAGCCTGACGTTATTGCTGGGAGGCCTACTTGGTAGATTCACGTTGGAAGGTATCTACTGGCTCGGAATTGACCTGCACCTGATTGCACTTTTTGCAATTCTTGGTGGCTTGGAGTTGTTCTTCAGGCGTAACCGATTCGATGAGGACGCTTGAGTACAGCCCATGTCAGACGTTACCCAACTGTGCTACGCGCTGATCCTGATTGCATTTATGGATCATTGCCTGAAACCCTATTTACTCCGCAAATGGCTGGGGCTGGCGCTGGTGACGGCCGCCATTACGTTGCTGTTTGTGCCGGGCGGCCTCTATTGGCATGAGTTGAATCTGCCACAAGGCCCTTTGTTCGTACTCTTCGCGGGTTTGACTCTAGTCAAGGGACGCCGCAAGTTTCAACCAGACGAATGAGTGAATATCTTCAATACACCATCCTTCTGGCTGTATTTTACCTCCTGTATTTCTTCTTCAGGCCTTATCGGCTAAGAAAACGCTGTGGCGTCGTATTGTTTGGCGTCGGCATGATCACCAGCTACCTGCTTCCAGCCCGGGCAGGTTCACTGGATATCGAATTCATCGCCATCTGCATCACAGGGGCCGGTGGAGCGAAAATGGTTAAGCCTGATGTTATTGCTGGGCGGCCTGCTGGGTAGCGTCACGCTGAGCGAAAAAAGTTACTGGGGCGATTTTGACCTGCATCTGGTTTCGCTTTTTGCAATTGTCGGAGGACTTGAGTTGTTTTTCAGGCGCAACCGCCACGAAGAAGATGCCTGAGCAGAGCACACACCATGTCTGAAGTTACGCAGCTATGTTACGCATTGATCCTCATTGCATTTCTGGATCATTGCCTAAAACCCTATTTAATTCGTAAATGGCTAGGACTTTTCCTATGCGCTGCCGGCATTACTTTACTGTTTACACCGGGTGGCACTTATTGGGAGGCAATGGATCTGCCCCTAGCGCCTTTGCTCGTATTCTCGGCAGGTATGACCCTGATCATCGGACGCCGTAAGTTTCAACCGGACGAATGAGCGAATATCTTCGATACACCGTCATCCTGGGTGTGGGACTGCTCCTCAAACGCCGTCGGCTTGAGCAGGCCGGCTGAGATTTTCCAGGGGCTGATCGCTAATTTAGGATCGGCCCTACCTTCATGCCGGAGTAATATGACATACGCCCGAAGTTGATTTGGGCATCTTTCCCTGCACGTCGATAAGGTGCGCCTGGCGCGTATTACACAGGGAAGGTTGTTGTGCAGATCGAAAAGACCTATGAGTACGCCGGAAACTTCGGCATCGTTTTCCACGTCTCGCAGCTCGTCGTCCTGCCGAATCATCGCGCCCGGCTGCGCGAGTTGCATATCAGTGAAGCGAAGGGGGCGCACTACGAGGTCAGTACAATGCTCGTGGCGCTCTACGACAGAATGCAGGCCGGCAATCGTGCCTGCGAGATGAAAGTCGCTATTTCTCGAGCGCTGAGCCGTCAGCAGGCTGATAGGTTGAACAGCCAGCGACAAACTGTGAGCACTACTGTAGCCGGGGCCTTTGCCGGCTTCGCCAGCTGGCTGATCAATCCATTGATTGGAAAAGCCACAAACACCGAAGCAGGTGACTTCATTAAAAACCGCATACCCACCCACCATGCCGGAGATGTAATCGTCAGCCTTCAAGCGTCGGTCAGTGGCGGCATCGGCCCCCAACGTTCAGCTTCCTCAATGATCATCGAGAATCAAGGCTGAAAAGAACATGTCAGAGTTCAATCAACTCCTCCTCGTCCTGGCGCTTTTCATCCTGATAGACCGTCTGGTCAAGCCGTCCAGGCCACGAAAATGGCTCGGCCTGGCTTTCTTGGGTGGCGGCTTGCTTGGCAGATTGACACTGACCGAAAGCCATTGGCTTGGCTTTGACTTGCAACTCGTTTCACTCTTTGCAGTTGTCGGTGGGCTGGAGCTGTTCTTCAGACGTCATCGATTCAATCCCGACCTCTGGGCCTGAGCAGAACATACGCCATGTCTGTAATTACACAAATGTGCTACGCAATGATCCTGATATCAGCGATAGACCACTGCCTGAAACCCTACCCGATAAGAAAGTGGTTAGGGATTTCGCTTTGGGGGGCAGGTACATATGGTCTCTTCGCATTTCCTGACAAGTACTGGTACGAACTGGACATTTGGCTAGTGTCATTGCTCATCTCAGGTGCTGGCTCCAGCCTATTCTTCAGGCGTCGCAGGTTTGACCACCTGGACTGAATGGCTCTGTACCTGCGCAATTGCTGCTCGACAAGCCGAGCAACCACCTCGACCTGCCCTCCCTCGCCGCCCTGGAAGCCATGCTGCGCCAGTATCGCGGGACCTTGCTGGTAGCGTCCCACGACCAGGTGCTCCTGCGGCAACTGGCACTGGACGGCTACCTGCAGTTGGGCGAAGGCTCAGAACTGCACGTCTGCGGTTGATTGCAGGCGGGCAAAGGCGCCGCCCAGGGTCAGGTTGTGGTGGGCGATGATCGCCTCGGCCGACAAGCCGGGGGTGTCCATGCAGGTGTGGGCATCGCTGACCAGCACCACGTTGAAGCCCAGCTCGCGGGCAACCCGGCAGTTGGTGTCAACGCAGTACTGGGTTTTGAGGCCGACGATGACCAGCTCATCAATGCCGGCCTCGCGTAGCTGATCCGCCAGCGAGGTGGCCAAGAAGGCACTGGGGCGGGTTTTATCGAACACGATGTCGCGGGCAGGATCGACCGCCAGCGCGGGCAGCAACTGCCACGCGGGGCTGCCTGCGGCGATCGGCGACCCTTGCGGGCCGGTGTGGCGAACCGCAAAAACCGGCGCCTGGGCAGCGTGGGCAGCGCCAATCAGGGTGTTGACCTTGTTCAGTACCCGATCACCCTGCCAGGGTTGTTCGGGGCCATGGAACAAGCCCACTTGCATATCCAGGACCAGCAGTGCGCGTTTTGCTTGCATCTTCATCTCTGCGTGATTGGCCAGCCAGGACGGAGAAAAGACAAGGCCCCGTCCATTGCTGGCGGGGCCTTGGATTACCTGCTGCCTTAAGGTTAAACAGCCGTACCCGCCCCGCGTATGGCGGTGGTAGTGGTACGCGACGAGGTCAGCAGGCAAAGCTTCATACTTCGATAATGCGCCCGGACCGAGGAACGGTCAACGCCTGTTGCAACAGGCAGCGTCAAAGATTTTCACTGCGACCATGGTCCAATCTATGACTGGGCGTTCCCGATCTGCACGGGATGTATTATCGTGGCCGAGTGCGCAATAAGAACCGCCTGCTCCAGCAGGCATCTGCAACCGAATCGAGGGTGCCATGAGTAACGAAAGCATTAACTGGGACAAGCTGGGCTTCGACTACATCAAGACCGACAAGCGCTACCTGTCCTATTTCCGTAACGGCGAGTGGGACAAGGGCACCCTGACCGAAGACAACCAGCTGCACATCAGCGAAGGCTCGACCGCGCTGCATTATGGCCAGCAATGCTTCGAGGGGATGAAGGCCTACCGCTGCAAGGACGGCTCGATCAACCTGTTCCGCCCGGACCAGAACGCCCTGCGCATGCAGCGCAGCTGCGACCGCCTGCTGATGCCGCAGGTGCCGACCGAACAGTTCATCGACGCCTGCAAGCAGGTGGTCAAGGCCAACGAGCGTTTCATTCCGCCGTACGGCAAGGGTGCGCTGTACCTGCGACCGTTCGTCATCGGCGTGGGTGACAACATTGGCGTGCGGACCGCGCCGGAGTTCATCTTCTCGATCTTCGCCATCCCGGTCGGCTCGTACTTCAAGGGCGGCATGACCCCGCACAAGTTCCTGATTTCCGACTACGACCGCGCCGCGCCACAAGGCACCGGCGCTGCCAAGGTGGGCGGCAACTACGCGGCCAGCCTGCAACCGGGCTACAAGGCCAAGCAAGCCGGCTTTGCCGACTGCATCTACCTTGACCCGCTGACCCACACCAAGATCGAGGAAGTCGGCTCGGCCAACTTCTTCGGCATCACCGCCAACAACGAGTTCGTGACGCCGAAATCGGCTTCGGTACTGCCAGGCATCACCCGCCTGTCGCTGATGGAACTGGCGCAATCGCGCCTGGGCCTGAAGGTCATCGAGGGCGACGTGGAAATCAACAACCTCGCCCGCTTCGTCGAGGCTGGCGCTTGCGGTACCGCTGCGGTGATCACCCCAATCGGCGGCATCCAGTACGGCGACAAGCTGCATGTGTTCTACAGCGAAAGCGAAGTCGGCCCGGTCACCCAGAAGCTCTACAACGAGCTGACCGGCATCCAGAGCGGCGACATCGAAGGCCCGGCGGGCTGGGTTGTGAAAGTCGCCTGACCTGCAATAGGGGCCGCGCTGCGGCCCATCGCCGGCAAGGCCGGCGCCCACAGGGGTCGGTGCATGCCGGCCCATTGTGCCCCTCTCCCCTAGATGAATTTTTCTTTAACCCGGGCACCGCCTATTCTTTGGCACAATCAGGTCTCTACCCGCCGCCCAGGTAAAAGCATGCCCCGCGTACTGACTATCGAAGACGACGCTGTCACCGCCCAGGAGATCGTCGCCGAGCTTTCCAGCCATGGCCTGGAAGTGGAATGGGCCAACAACGGCCGTGAAGGCCTGGCCAAGGCCATTGCCGGCGGTTACGACCTGATCACCCTGGACCGGATGCTCCCGGAGGTCGATGGCCTGACTATCGTCACCACCCTGCGCACCCTGAAGATTGCCACGCCGATCCTGATGATCAGCGCCCTCTCGGATGTCGACGAACGGGTCCGCGGCCTGCGCGCCGGCGGTGACGACTACCTGACCAAGCCGTTCGCGTCCGATGAAATGGCCGCCCGCGTCGAGGTGTTGTTGCGGCGCAACAGCGTGCCCCTGGCACAGACCCGCCTGCAGGTCGCCGACCTTGAGCTGGACCTGATCAGCCACGAGGCCAAGCGCGGCGATCAGACCCTCAACCTGCTGCCCACCGAGTACAAGTTGCTGGAATTCCTCATGCGCCACGCCGGCCAGGTGATTACCCGGATGATGATTTTCGAGGAAGTCTGGGGCTACCACTTCGACCCGGGCACCAACCTGATCGACGTGCACATCGGACGCTTGCGCAAGAAGATCGACGCCGCTGGCCAGACACCGCTGATTCGCACCGTGCGGGGATCGGGCTATGCCATTGCCGAACCCGTCTAAGGGCTGGAGCTCGTCCACCAGCCGCCTGCTGGCGCTGTACAGCTTCCTGTTCGTGGCCTGGAGCAGCATCCTCATGGGGGTGCTGTACTTCGAGGTCTCGGGCTACCTGAACAAGCTCACCCGCCATTCCTTGCTGCAGCGCCAGCACCTGTTCGCGCACATGAGCGGCAAGCAACTCGATGACGCGCTGATTGCCAGCCAGGCGTTCGAGGAGCGCAGCTTCGATGCCTATGGGCTGTTCGATGGGCAGTTCAATCCGCTCGGCGGGCAGATCCGCCAGATCCCGCCCGAGCTGGGCCTGGACGGCAAGATTCATGAACTGAGCCGCTGCCTGGATGCCGACGAACCGCACCTGCCCCGCGACAGCTGCGACGCGGTGGCGATCAAGGTCCGCGATGGCCGCTGGCTGGTGCTGGTGCGCGACAACGGCTCGCTGTTCGTGGTCACCCGCATCATCCTTCATGCCCTGCTCTGGGGCCTGTCGCTGACCATCATCCCCGGCATCGCCGGCTGGTACCTGCTGCGCCGCCGGCCACTCAAGCGGATCCGCGCGATCCAGGCCAGCGCCGAGCAGATCGTCGCCGGCGACCTGACCCGGCGCCTGCCGCTGTCGGCGCGGCGCGACGAACTGGACATGCTGGCGGCCATCGTCAACGCCATGCTCGACCGCATCGAGCGCCTGATGCATGAAGTCAAAGGCGTGTGTGACAACATCGCCCACGACCTGCGCACCCCACTGACCCGTCTGCGCGCCCAGCTCTACCGGATTCGCCAGCAGGCCGGCGATGATTCACCGCAGGCCGAGGCGCTGGAACAGGCCATTGGCGAAACCGATACCTTGATGGCGCGTTTTCGCGGCTTGCTGCGCATCAGTGAGCTGGAAGACCGCCAGCGCCGCGCCGGCTTCGTCGAGCTTGATCCCCATGGGCTGCTGCAGGAGCTGCATGACTTCTACCTGCCGCTGGCCGAAGACGGCGAGATTGACCTGACGCTGGACATGCCTGAACAACTACCGGCACTGCACGGTGACCGCGAGTTGCTGTTCGAGGCGCTGGCCAACCTGGTGGGCAATGCCATCAAGTTCACCCCGGTGCAGGGTCAGGTGCTGATGCGTGCACTGAGCGATGCCAAGGGTGTGCATATCGAGGTGCACGACAGCGGCCCGGGGATTCCCGAGGATGAACGCGGGGCGGTGTTGAAGCGCTTTTATCGCAGTGAAGAAGGCCAGCGTCACCCGGGGTTCGGGCTGGGCTTGTCGATCGTTGCAGCGATCGTCGACCTGCACGGCTTTGAGCTGGAGGTGGGAGGGAGTGAGCTGGGTGGGGCGAAACTGGTGTTGCACTGCAGGACGGGTGTCGTCAGTTAGGGGCTCATCGCGGGGCAAGCCCGCTCCCACAGAGGATTGCAGTCTTCTGTGGGAGCGGGCTTGCCCCGCGATTGCTTAGTCAGCCAAGCGCCAGGTCGTGCCGCCCTTGCCGTCTTCCAGCACCACGCCCATGGCGGTCAGCTGGTCGCGGATGCGGTCGGATTCGGCCCAGTTCTTGTCGGCGCGCGCTTGCAGGCGCGCCTGGATCAGGGCTTCAACCTCGGCGGCATCAACCTTGCCTTCGGCACCGGCACGCAGGAAGTCATCGGCGTCCAGTTGCAGCACACCGAGCAAGTCACCCAGCTCGCGCAGACGACCGGCCAGGCCAGCAGCGGCCTGTGGGTCGCTCTCGCGCAGGCGGTTGATCTCGCGCACCAGGTCGAACAGCACGGCGCAGGCTTCGGGGGTGCCGAAGTCGTCGTTCATCGCCACGGTGAAACGCTCGACGTACTCCTCGCCACCTTCAGCCGCCACCCGCGGCAGGCCACGCAGGGCGTGGTAGAAGCGCTCCAGGGCACCCTTGGACTCGCGCAGGCTGTCTTCGGAGTAGTTGATCGAGCTGCGGTAGTGGCTCGACACCAGCAGGTAGCGCACCACCTCCGGGTGATACTTGTCGAGCACGTCGCGAATGGTGAAGAAGTTGTTCAAGGACTTGGACATCTTCTCGCCATTGATGCGAATCATGCCGCAATGCATCCATGAGTTGGCGTACTGCTTGCCGGTCGCGGCCTCGCTCTGGGCGATTTCGTTCTCGTGGTGCGGGAACTCCAGGTCGTTGCCACCGCCGTGGATGTCGAAGCTCTCGCCCAGGCAGCAGGTGGACATCACCGAGCACTCGATGTGCCAGCCCGGACGGCCCGGGCCCCACGGCGACTCCCAGCTCGGCTCGCCCGGCTTGACGCCCTTCCAGAGGACGAAGTCGAGCGGGTCCTGCTTGGCTTCGTCGACCTCGATGCGGGCACCGATGCGCAGGTCTTCGATCTTCTTGCGCGACAGCTTGCCGTAGCCGACGAACTTGCCGACCCGGTAGTACACGTCGCCGTTGCCCGGCGCGTAGGCATAACCCTTGTCGATCAGGGTCTGGATCATCGCGTGCATGCCGGCGATATGGTCGGTGGCACGCGGCTCCTGGTCCGGTGGCAGGATGTTCAGGCGGCGCTCGTCTTCGTGCATCGCGTCGATCATGCGGGCGGTCAGGGCGTCGAAGGATTCGCCGTTGTCGTTGGCCCGGTTGATGATCTTGTCATCGATGTCGGTGATGTTGCGCACGTAGGTCAGGTCGTAGCCGCTGTAACGCAGCCAGCGGGTCACCAGGTCAAAGGCGACCATGCTGCGCCCGTGGCCCAGGTGGCAGAAGTCGTAGACGGTCATGCCGCAGACGTACATCCGAACCTTGTTGCCTTCAAGCGGTTTGAAGACTTCCTTGGTCTTGCTGAGCGTGTTGTAGATGGTAAGCACGAGAGTTCCTTAGCTGCCCCACGAATCGCGCAGGGTCACGGTGCGGTTGAACACCGGGCGACCCGGCTGGGAGTCTTTCAGGTCGGCGCAGAAATAGCCTTCGCGCTCGAACTGGAAGCGGTCTTCTGGCTGGGCCTGGCCCAGGGAAGGTTCCGCACGACAACCGGTCAGCACCTGCAGCGAATCAGGATTGATGTTGTCAAGGAAGTTGCCGCCATCTTCGGTCTTCTCGGGGTTGGCCGAGCGGAACAGGCGATCGTACAGGCGCACTTCGCATTCGACGCTGGCAGCGGCCGGCACCCAGTGGATCACGCCCTTGACCTTGCGGCCTTCGGGGTTCTTGCCCAGGGTGTCCGGGTCATACGAGCAGCGCAGTTCGACGATGTTGCCGTCGGCATCCTTGATGGCCTCGTCGGCGCGGATCACGTAGCTGCCGCGCAAGCGCACTTCACCGGCCGGCTCCAGGCGCTTGTAGCCCTTTGGCGGCTCTTCCATGAAGTCGTCGCGATCGATGTAGATCTCGCGGGCAAATGGCAGCGCGCGCACGCCCATGTCTTCTTTCGGGTGGCGCGGCAGCTCGAGGTTCTCGACCTGGCCTTCGGGGTAGTTGGTGATGACTACTTTCAGCGGGCGCAGCACGCACATGGCGCGGGGCGCGGTGCGATCGAGGTCGTCGCGGATGCTGAATTCGAGCATCGACATGTCGACCACGCCGTCAGAGCGGTTGGTACCGATCATTTCGCAGAAATTGCGGATCGAGGCCGGGGTGTAACCGCGGCGACGGAAGCCCGACAGGGTCGACATGCGCGGGTCGTCCCAACCGTGGACGTGCTGCTCGTCGACCAGTTGCTTGAGCTTGCGCTTGCTGGTGATGGTGTAGTTCAGGTTCAGGCGGCTGAACTCGTACTGGCGCGGCTTGGCCGGCACCGGCAGGTTGTCGAGGAACCATTCGTACAGCGGGCGATGGCCTTCGAACTCCAGGGTGCAGATCGAGTGGGTGATGCCTTCGATGGCGTCCGACTGACCGTGGGTGAAGTCATAGTTGGGGTAGATGCACCAGGTGTCACCGGTCTGGTGGTGGTGGGCATGACGGATGCGATAGAGGATCGGGTCGCGCAGGTTCATGTTCGGCGAGGCCATGTCGATCTTGGCCCGCAGGACGCGCTCGCCGTCCTTGAACTCGCCGGCCTTCATGCGCGCGAACAGGTCGAGGTTGTCTTCGACCGAACGCTCGCGGAACGGGCTGTTCTTGCCTGGGGTGGTCAGGTTGCCACGGTATTCCTTGGCCTGCTCCGGGGTCAGGTCGCAGACGTAGGCCTTGCCGGCCTTGATCAGCTCGACCGCCCAGGCGTGCAGCTGGTCGAAGTATTGCGAGGCGTAGCGCACCGGGCCGGTCCACTCGAAGCCCAGCCACTTGACGTCGCTCTGGATCGCATCGATGTACTCCTGGTCCTCTTTGGCCGGGTTGGTGTCATCGAAACGCAGGTGACAGGCCCCACCGAACTCCTGGGCCAGGCCGAAGTTCACACAGATCGACTTGGCATGACCGATGTGCAGGTAACCGTTGGGCTCTGGCGGGAAACGGGTGACGATGCTGCTGTGCTTGCCCGAGTCCAGGTCTGCCTGCACGATCGGACGCAGGAAGTTCGCAGGGATGGCGGGAGCGCCTTTGGCAGCGGCGTTGGGAGCGGTGTCGGCAGTGGGCTTGCTCATAGGATCCTTGAATACGGGGTGCACGGCCTGGGTAGGCCGACTGAATCAAAGCGCTTATCATAGCCGAAGCGGTCGAGCTGCCGACAGCATCGCGCCGACAAACTGGCGCGATATTCGCCGGCGAATGCAAAAAAACTGCCGCGAATCACGTATCGCGGGCTGTAGACTGTACGTCAGGTGTGTATCGCGATACTGCGCGAACAATTTCCAATGCCTTGAAAAGAGCGAATTTCAGCATGTCCAAAGTCAAACTGAGCACCAACCACGGCGACATCGTCCTGCAACTGGATGCCGAAAAAGCCCCGAAAACCGTCGAGAACTTCGTTCAATACGTGAAAGAAGGCCACTACGACAACACCGTGTTCCACCGTGTGATCAAGGGCTTCATGATTCAGGGCGGCGGTTTCGAGCCAGGCATGAGCCAGAAGAAAACCCGCGCCAGCATCCAGAACGAAGCTGACAACGGCCTGAAGAACGACAAGTACAGCATCGCCATGGCCCGTACCATGGAGCCGCATTCGGCCTCGGCGCAGTTCTTCATCAACGCCTCGAACAACGATTTCCTCAACCACAGCGGCAAGAACGTGCAGGGCTGGGGCTACGCGGTGTTCGGTAAAGTGACCGAAGGCCAGGACATCGTCGACAAGATCGAAGCCGTTGCCACCGGTTCCAAGTCCGGTCACCAGGACGTGCCGAAGGACGACGTGATCATCGAGAAAGCCGAGATCATTGAGTGATACTGCTGATCTCTGATCTGCACCTGCAAGAAGAACGCCCGGACATTACCCGGGCGTTTGTTGATCTGCTCGACGGTCGTGCGCGGCACGCCGAGGCGCTGTACATCCTCGGCGACTTCTTCGAGGCATGGATCGGCGACGACGCCATGACGCCCTTCCAGACCTCGATCTGCCAGGCCCTGCGCGCCCTGAGCGACAGCGGCACGCAGGTCTTCCTGATGCACGGCAACCGCGACTTCCTGCTCGGCCAGGCTTTTTGCAAGGCCGCGGGCTGCACCCTGCTGGCGGACCCCAGTGTGGTCGAGATGGGTGGTGAGCCGGTGTTGCTGATGCACGGCGACAGCCTGTGCACCCGCGACCTGGCCTACATGAAAATGCGCCGTTACCTGCGCAACCCGCTAAGCCTGTGGATTCTCCGGCACCTGCCGCTGAGCACCCGCCAGAAGCTTGCGCGCAAGTTGCGTAGCGAAAGCCGGGCGCAGACGCGGATGAAGGCCAACGACATTGTCGATGTGACCGCGGAGGAAGTGCCACGGATCATGCAGCAGTTTGGCGTGCGCACCCTGGTGCATGGCCATACCCATCGACCGGCGATTCACAAGCTGGTGGTCGGCGATCAACCGGCGCGGCGTATCGTGCTGGGCGATTGGGACCGGCAAGGCTGGGCGTTGCAGGTGGATGAGCAAGGGTTTCAACTGCAGCCTTTTGCTTTTCCCTGATAGGCCCGATCGCTGGCAAGCCAGCTCCCACAGGCACAACACCTGACCTGTGGGAGCTGGCTTGCCAGCGATGCTTTTCTTCAGTGCCCCGCCGACGCCGGCCCGGCCTTGGCCGCGAACGGCGGCTTGGCCAGCCATACCAGCAGAACCAGGCCAGCGAAAATCCACCCCATCAGGGTGAAGTAATCCACCGTCGACATCATGTACGCCTGGCTGCTGAGCATCCGCTCCAGCTGCGCATACGACTGCCCGCTCGCCCCGCCCAGCTGGTTCAACGCCTCACGGGTGGCCGGGTCAAAGGTGCTGATGTTCTCGCTCAGGTAGGCATGGTGCTGGTCCGCCCGGCGAATCCAGATCCAGGTGGTCAACGACGCGGCAAAACTGCCGCCCAGGGTCCGCAGGAAAGTCGCCAGCCCCGAGCCGTCGGCAATCTGCTGCGGCGGCAGGTCGGAGAGCAGGATGCTCAAGGTCGGCATGAAGAACAGCGCCACGCCGATGCCCATGAACAGTTGCACCAGGGCGATGTGCTGGAAGTCCACTTCGTTGGTAAAGCCGGCGCGCATGAAGCAACTGGTACCAATCGCCAGGAACGCCAGCCCGGCGAGCAAACGCAGGTCGAACCTGTGTGCGTACTTGCCGACAAACGGCGACATCAATACCGGCAACAAGCCGATGGGTGCCACCGCCAGGCCCGCCCAGGTGGCGGTGTAGCCCATCTGCGTCTGCAGCCACTGCGGCAGGATCAGGTTGATGCCGAAGAACCCGGCATAGCCGCCGACCAGCACGATGGTGCCGATGCGAAAGTTGCGGTGCACAAACAGGCGCAGGTTGACCACCGGGTGCTTGTCGGTCAGCTCCCAGATAATGAACACCGCCAGGAACACCAGCGAGATCAGGCTGCCGATGATGATGAAATTCGACTCGAACCAGTCCAGGTCATTGCCCTTGTCGAGCACGATCTGCAAGGCACCGACGCCGATGATCAGGCTCAGCAGGCCGATGTAGTCCATTGGCTGACGGCTGGTGCTGACCGGGCGGCTGCGCATCTGCTGGCGCACCACGGCAGCGGCGAACAGGCCGATCGGCACATTGATGAAGAAGATCCACGGCCAGCTGTAGCTGTCAGTGATCCAGCCACCCAGAATCGGCCCGGCAATCGGCGCCACCACCGTGACCATCGCCAATAGCGCCAGGGCCATGCCGCGTTTGGCCGGCGGATAGACCGCAATCAGCAGGGTCTGGGTCATCGGGTACAGCGGCCCGGCAACGATGCCCTGAAGCACGCGAAAGCCGACCAGCTCGGGCATCGACTGGGCGATGCCACACAGGAACGAGGCCAGCACGAACAGCAGCGTGGCCCAGATGAACAGCTTGACCTCGCCAAAGCGCCGGCTCAACCAGCCGGTCAGCGGCAAGGCAATGGCGTTGCTCACCGCGAACGAGGTGATGACCCAGGTGCCCTGCTCCGAGCTCACGCCGAGGTTGCCGGAAATGGTCGGCAACGCCACGTTGGCGATGGTGGTGTCGAGCACCTGCATGAAGGTCGCCAGCGACAGGCCGATGGTGGTCAACAACAGGCTCGGCGGCGTAAAGGAAGCCTGATTGCCGCTCATCGCTGCGCCGTCTTGCTGGAGCCTGCACTGTTGTCATGGATCAGCTTGGTGATCAGGGTATCGGCCTCGACCAACTGACGGTCGTACACCTGGGTGGCGAACGAAGCCTTCTGCGGCGGCTGCTGGGCCAGGACCGGGCCGCTCTGGTCGTGCAGGTCGACCTCGACCTGGGTCGACAGGCCGATGCGCAGCGGGTGCTTGGCCAGTTGCTCGGCATTGATATGAATACGCACCGGTACCCGCTGGACGATCTTGATCCAGTTGCCGGTGGCGTTCTGCGCCGGCAGCAGGGCAAAGGCGCTGCCGGTCCCGGCGCCGAGGCTGTCGATGCTGCCGTTGTACTTCACCTCACTGCCATACAGGTCGGCAACGATGTCTACCGGCTGGCCGATACGCATGTTGCGCAGCTGGGTTTCCTTGAAGTTGGCATCGATCCACAGTTGATCCAGGGGGATTACCGCCATGGTCGCGATACCCGGCTGCAGGCGCTGGCCCAATTGCACGGTGCGCTTGGCCACGTAGCCTGTGACTGGCGCCACCAGCGTGGTGCGGGCGTGGTTCAGATAGGCCTGGCGCAATTCAGCGGCGGCGGCCATCACCTCGGGGTGCGACGACACCACGGTGTCATCGACCAGCGCGGTGGTGGTGTTGAGTTGCTGTTTAGCATCATTCAAGGCGCTTTGCGCCGAAGACAGGTCGTCGCGGGCGTGGGACAGTTCTTCCTTGGAGATCGCCCCACCGGCGGCCAGGGTTTGGCGCCGATTGAAGTTCTCCTGAGCTTTTTTCAGCTCGGCCTGGCGCGCGGCCACCTGGGCCTTCTTGCCATCGACGTTGCTGTACAGGCCACGCACCTGGCGCACCGCACGCGCAAGCTTTGCCTCGGCGGCCTGCAGGCCGACCTCGGCATCGCTCGGGTCGAATTCGAGCAGCATCTGGCCTTCGTGGACCAGGTCGCCATCGTCAGCGCCGATGCTGACCACGGTGCCGGTGACCAGCGGGGTGATCTCCACCACGTTGCCGTTGACATAGGCATCGTCGGTCTCTTCGCTCCAGCGCCCGTAAAGCTCGTGCCAGGCCCAGACGCCAGCGCCGGCGACGACGATCAGCAACGCCAGGGCCAACAGCCAGGTCTTGCGCTTGCGCTGGTTGTTGAGGTCCTGCGTGGTGTCGTGCGCAGAAGAAGTAGTGGCCATTGCTAATACCTTGGCTGAGTGAATGGGTGAAATGGGCGCTTACTTGGCGCCTAGGCGCATGGCCGCCAGAGTGTCGCCGGAGGCCAGCAGCACCTTGCTCAGAATCGCTTCGAGGGTGGTCAGCTCGCCGGGATCGAGCACGCCCAGCAGTTCGTTCATCGCTGCAGCGCCAATCTCTGGCAAGCGGTCGGCCAGTTTCTGGCCCTCCTCGCTCAGCCCCAGGCGAATCTGCCGACGGTCGTCAGGGCAACGGCGGCGCACGATCAGGTCTTTCTGTTCGAGGCGGTCGAGCATGCGCGTCATCGAACCGCTGTCCACCGACAGGTAGCGGCACAGCTCGGCCGGGGTGTCGACGCCGTACTGGGCGACGATGATCAGCACCTTGAACTGCGCGGCGGTCACGCCATGGGGCTGCATATGGCTGTCGAGGATGCGGTCTTTGACCAGCGCGGTGCGGCCCAGAAGCATGCCGAGGGTGCAGTTCTGGAAGTTTTCCGGGGTGTAGTGCTGCATGGACACAGATACCTGCTTAGGCAGTAAGTTACATAATGTTACTGCTTAGGCAGCTAACGTCAAGGCATTAATTAGCTAGCTTATTATTTTGTCGATAGAAGGCAATCGCGGGGCAAGCCCGCTCCCACACTGTAGGAGCGGGCTTGCCCCGCGATCAGGCATTCAAAAGAAGTGATTAATCAGACCGGCACGCCGCTATGAAAGCGGAACTCTTCATCCGGGCTGCTGATCAGGTCGGCCTCGACCGCCCTGACCTTCTCCACCACCCGCTCGATATCTGCGCCATCGCCGTATTGATGGGCAAGCTTGAGATAACCCTGATAATGCCGTGCCTCGCTGTTGAGCAGGCCGTGGTAGAACTTGCCCAGTTCTTCGTCCAGGTGCGGCACCAGCGCGGCAAAGCGCTCGCAACTGCGCGCTTCGATAAAGGCACCGACCACCAGGGTGTCGACCAGCTTCACTGGCTCATGGGTGCGCACCACCCGGCGCAGGCCCGAGGCATAGCGCCCGGCCGACAACGGGCGCAGGGCAATCTTGCGCCGCTTCATCAGGCGCAACACCTGCTCGTGGTGCACCAGCTCTTCACGGGCCAGGCGCGACATCATGTTGATCAGGTCCAGGTGCGTGTTGTACTTGGCCATCAGGCTCAGCGCAGTGCTGGCGGCCTTGAACTCGCAGTTCTTGTGATCGATCAGCAGGGTTTCCTGGTCGGCAAGCGCCGCCTGGACCCAGGCGTCAGGAGTAGGGCAACCAAGGAAGGCTTCGATTTCGGGAATAAGGGACATAGGCTCACAAACAGGCAGGGCAAACGGCAAGACCGGCGATTATACCGGCAGTAGCGCCGATCACCAGTGAACTATGCTTGATACATATCAACGCCCGTTGCCGTTGGCGCCGACTATAGTCAGGCATTGGCCGCCATTTATGAAGGGAGTTCACGCTCATGCAAGAAGTACGCAGCATCCTGGTGGTACTGGATCCCGAGCACGCCCACAGCCAGGCGCTGACCCGGGCCAAACTGATCGCCGGCGTCACCGGTGCGCGCCTGCACCTGCTGATGTGCGACAAGAAACAGGACCATGGCGCCCTGCTCAGTCTGCTGGCCAGCCAACTGCATGATGACGGCTATGACAATGTGACCCACGAGCAGGCCTGGCATGACACCCTGCACGAGTCGATCATCGATGTGCAGCAGGCCGAAGGCTGCGACCTGGTGATCAAGGAGCATCGCCCGGACAACCCGCTCAAGCGCGCCCTGCTCACCCCCAGCGACTGGAAGCTGCTGCGCCAGTGCCCGTGCGCGGTGCTGATGGTCAAGAGCGAGCGGCCCTGGACCGGCGGGGTGATTCTTGCCGCCGTGGACGTCGGTAACCACGACGAGGCCCATCGCCTGCTGCACACCAGCATCATCGATCATGGCTACGCGATCGCCAGCCTGGCCAAGGGCGAGCTGCATGTGATCAGCGCCCATCCGTCGCCGATGCTGTCAGCGGCAGACCCGGTGTACCAGCTCAAGGACACCATCGAGCGCAAGTACCGCGAGGAATGCGCAGCGTTCCAGGCCGAGTTCGACATCAAGGACGAGCGCCTGCATGTGGCCGAAGGGCCCGCGGATGTGCTGATTCCCTTTACGGCGAGCAAGTACGGTGCAGTGGTGACGGTGATTGGCACAGTGGCCCGTACCGGGATTTCCGGGGCGCTGATCGGCAACACCGCCGAAGTGGTGCTCGATGCGCTGGAGTGTGATGTGCTGGTGCTCAAGACCGAGGAAGTGAAGGTGCACCTGACGGAACTGGCCAGAGGCTGAGGGCCTCATCGCTGGCAAGCCAGCTCCCACAGGGACTGCATGCACTGATCTTGTGGGAGCTGGCTTGCCAGCGATGGGCTGCAAAGCAGCCCCGGCTTTTAGCCCAAGGCATCCTTGAGAAACCCCGGCGCGATATAGCGCTGGTAATGGGCTTCGGACAGCAAGAAGAATTCCCGATCAATGGCATCGCGCAACTCGGGCAGCTCCCAGTCACGAAACTCCGGCAACAACACCATGCCGTAAGCGTCCAGCTCACGGATCACCCGCGCCCCGCGGGCAATCAATTGATACGCCCAGCAATATTCGGACTGGTGCGGCACGAAGCGGATCTTGCGCTGTTCCAGTTGCTGGCGCAGGCGCGTGGCATCAAAGACTTCAAGTTTGGCCACCATGACCTGCACCAGCAATTGCTCCAGGCGCAGCCACACCGCTCGCTTTTCATCTTCGTTGTAGCCGTTCCAGTTGATCACTTCATGGTGAAAACGCTTGCAGCCACGGCACACCAAGTCCCCGTAAACCGTGGAACAGAGGCCGACGCAAGGCGTTTTAATTGACTGATTGGACATGAAAAAATCGACAGCTTGGCGGTGGAACAGGCTGCCATGTTAGCCCTTTGTCTAACGAGGGTCACCCGCTAAAGTCATCCAGCGCGCCTTACCTTTATCGACTTTTTACCGTAGAATCACCCGGCCTTTTTAAGGCAGCAATGTCCGTTAGAAGCTGTTTTCAAAGCGTCACGAGCACAGTTCATCCGGTAGAACGGCGTTGGCCCGGGATATTCGCTTCGCGCATGTCCCGCGCCAGCCCTCATCAGCCTCCGTTCTACAGGCGTAAAACTTTGAAAGCAGCTTCTGTAAGGATTTCCTGCAACCCTGGCTACGCGGCCCAAGAAGCCGTATTGCGCACGGGTGCCGGAATTTCTGGATGAGCGTCCCGGACACCCATTTGGGACCACTGATGAGGGTAATAACTGTGCTTGAAGCCTACCGCAAACACATCGAAGAGCGTGCCGCCCAGGGTATCGTGCCCCAGCCGCTTAACGCCGAACAAACCGCAGGCCTGGTCGAGCTGCTGAAGAATCCCCCTGCTGGCGAAGAAGCAGTCCTCGTCGACCTGATCACCAACCGCGTTCCACCAGGAGTGGACGAAGCCGCCTACGTCAAGGCCGGTTTCCTTTCCGCCATCGCCAAGGGCGAAGCCAACTCGCCGCTGATCGACAAGAAGCGCGCCGTTGAGCTGCTGGGCACCATGCAGGGCGGCTACAACATCGCCACCATGGTCGAGCTGCTGGACAACGCCGAACTGGCCGCCGTCGCCGCCGAACAGCTCAAGCACACCCTGCTGATGTTCGATGCCTTCCACGACGTCGCCGAAAAAGCCAAGGCGGGCAATGCCCACGCCAAGGCCGTGCTGGAATCCTGGGCCGCCGGTGAGTGGTTCACCAGCAAGCCAGCCATCGCTGACAAGTACAGCCTGACCGTGTTCAAGGTCCCTGGCGAAACCAACACCGACGATCTGTCCCCTGCCCCGGACGCCTGGTCGCGCCCTGACATCCCGCTGCACGCCCTGGCCATGCTGAAAATGGCCCGTGACGGCATCGTGCCTGAGCAACAAGGCGCCATCGGCCCGCTCAAGCAGATCGAAGAAGTCAAAGCCAAGGGCTTCCCGGTGGCCTACGTCGGTGACGTGGTCGGTACCGGTTCCTCGCGTAAATCCGCGACCAACTCGGTGCTGTGGTTCTTCGGCGACGACATCCCGTACGTACCGAACAAGCGCGCTGGCGGCTTCTGCTTCGGCTCGAAAATCGCCCCGATCTTCTACAACACCATGGAAGACGCCGGCGCCCTGCCGATCGAGTTCGACGTGTCGAACCTGAACATGGGTGACGTCATCGACGTCTACCCGCACGCGGGCAAAGTCTGCAAGCACGGCAGCGAAGACGTCATCACCACCTTCGAACTGAAGACCCCGGTGCTGCTCGACGAAGTCCGCGCTGGCGGCCGTATCCCGCTGATCGTCGGCCGTGGCCTGACCGAGAAAGCCCGCGCCGAGCTGGGCCTGGGCCCAACCAACCTGTTCAAGCTGCCTGAAGCACCTGTCGACACCGGCAAGGGCTACACCCTGGCCCAGAAGATGGTCGGCAAGGCCTGCGGCCTGCCGGAAGGCAAAGGCGTGCGTCCAGGCACCTACTGCGAACCGAAGATGACCACCGTCGGCTCCCAGGACACCACTGGCCCGATGACCCGTGACGAGCTGAAAGACCTGGCGTGCCTGGGCTTCTCCGCCGACCTGGTCATGCAGTCGTTCTGCCACACCGCGGCCTATCCGAAGCCGATCGACGTCACCACCCACCACACCCTGCCGGATTTCATCCGCACCCGTGGCGGCGTGTCCCTGCGTCCAGGCGACGGCATCATCCACAGCTGGCTGAACCGCATGCTGCTGCCGGACACCGTCGGTACCGGTGGTGACTCGCACACCCGCTTCCCGATCGGCATCTCGTTCCCGGCCGGTTCCGGCCTGGTCGCCTTCGCCGCTGCCACCGGCGTCATGCCGCTGGACATGCCGGAGTCGGTACTGGTGCGCTTCAAGGGCAAACTGCAACCCGGCATCACCCTGCGTGACCTGGTCCACGCCATCCCTTACTACGGCATCCAGAAAGGCCTGCTGACCGTCGAGAAGAAAGGCAAGATCAACGCCTTCTCCGGCCGCATCCTGGAAATCGAAGGCCTGGACGAGCTGACCGTCGAGCAAGCGTTCGAACTGTCCGACGCCTCGGCTGAACGTTCGGCCGCCGGTTGCACCATCAAGCTGCCAGAAAAAGCCGTTGCCGAGTACCTGAAGTCGAACATCACCCTGCTGCGCTGGATGATCAGCGAAGGCTACGGCGATGCCCGCACCATGGAACGCCGCGCGCAAGCGATGGAAGCCTGGCTGGCCAACCCGCAGCTGCTGGCTGCCGACAAGGACGCCGAATACGCCGAGATCATCGAGATCGACCTGGCCGACGTCAAAGAGCCTGTGCTCTGCGCCCCGAACGACCCGGACGACGCCCGTCTGCTCTCCTCCGTACAGGGCGAGAAGATCGACGAAGTGTTCATCGGTTCGTGCATGACCAACATCGGTCACTTCCGCGCTGCCGGCAAGCTGCTGGACAAGGTCAAAGGCTCGATCCCGACCCGTCTGTGGCTGTCGCCGCCAACCAAGATGGACGCTCACCAGCTGACCGAAGAAGGCTACTACGGCATCTACGGCAAGGCTGGCGCGCGCATGGAAATGCCGGGCTGCTCGCTGTGCATGGGTAACCAGGCACGTGTTGCAGCGAACTCGACCGTTGTGTCGACTTCGACCCGTAACTTCCCGAACCGTCTGGGCGATGGCGCCAACGTCTACCTGGCCTCTGCCGAGCTGGCCGCTGTTGCCTCGATCCTGGGCAAGCTGCCAACCGTCGAAGAGTACATGGAGTACGCGAAGAACATCGACAGCATGGCTGCCGACGTTTACCGCTACCTGAGCTTCGACCAGATCGCCGAGTTCCGTGAAGCGGCTGCGAACGCCAAGATCCCGGTTGTTCAAGCGTAAGCTGACTTAGCGTGAAAAAAAGCCCCGCCAATTGGCGGGGCTTTTTATTGCCCTTTGAAAAGCATCGCTGGCAAGCCAGCTCCCACAGGTACTGTATGCACAGGACCACTGTGGGAGCTGGCTTGCCAGCGATGAGGCCCTCAGATCACGAACAAATCCACAAACCGCTGCACCGCCGTCGCCTCAAGCGCCGCCTGCTCTTTGCACAAGGCAAAGATCTCGGCGCTGCGCTGCCCGGTAAAACGCGTCGCCAGGTTGGCCTTGAACTTCTCTTCCAGCAATGGAATCCCCTCGGCCCGACGGCGACGATGGCCAATCGGGTACTCCACCACCACCTGCTCGGTGCTCGAACCGTCATTGAAAAACACCTGCACGGCATTGGCGATCGAACGCTTGTCGGCCTCCAGGTATTCACGGGTAAAGCGCGGCTCTTCGACGATCTCCATCTTCTCGCGCAGGCGGTCGATGATCGGGTGCGCGGCATGGAAATCATCTTCGTACTGCTCGGCCACCAGGTTGCCGAAAATCAGCGGCACGGCGGTCATGTACTGGATGCAGTGATCGCGGTCGGCGGCATTGGCCAGGGTGCCGACCTTGGAGATGATGCGGATTGCCGACTCATGGGTGGTAATGACGATGCGCTCGATGTCATGCAGACGGTTGCGCACCTGCGGGTGCAGGATCACCGCCGCTTCGCAAGCGGTCTGGGCATGGAATTCGGCAGGGAAGCTGATCTTGAACAGCACGTTTTCCATCACGTAACTGGCGTATTTTTGCGTCAGGCTGAAGGCGCGCTTGTCTTCAGGCTTGAGCGCCAGATCCTTGTTGGTATGACTGAACAACACATCATAAAAGCCCCACTGCGGCGCACTCAGCACCCCGGGAATACCCATCTCGCCACGCAGGGCGATATCGGCCAGGCGCACGCCACGGCTGGAAGCATCGCCCGCCGCCCAGGACTTGCGCGAGCCGGCATTCGGCGCATGACGGTAGGTTCGCAGGGCCTGGCCGTCGACAAAGGCATGGGAAAGCGCCGCAAGAAGCTGTTCGCGATTGGCGCCCATGAGTTTGGCGCACACGGCTGTCGAGGCGACCTTGACCAGCAGCACATGGTCGAGGCCGACGCGGTTGAAGGAGTTTTCCAAGGCAATCACGCCCTGGATCTCATGGGCCATGATCATCGCCTCAAGCACCACGCGCATGCTCAAGGGCGCTTCGCCATTGGCCACACGTTTTTGCGACAGGTGATCGGCCACGGCCAGGATACCGCCGAGGTTGTCCGAGGGATGCCCCCACTCGGCGGCCAGCCAGGTGTCGTTGTAGTCGAGCCAACGGACGATGCAACCGATGTCCCAGGCCGCTTTCACCGGGTCCAGGCGGTAGCTGGTACCCGGCACCCGCGCGCCGAACGGCACCACGCTCCCCTCCACCAGCGGCCCCAGGTGCTTGGTGCACTCCGGGAAGCGCAACGCCAGCAGGCCACAGCCCAGGGTGTCCATCAGGCAGTTGCGCGCCGTGTCCAGCGCCTCCGGCGATTCGACCTTGAACTCCAGGACATAGTCAGCGATATCCTGCAGCACCCGGTCGTAGTCGGGTCGGTTGTTCAGATCAACGTTGGCACTCATTTCATTTCTCTCTGTTGACGTCGGTAACAGGGAGCCAAGCGCCGCTACTGGTTAGAAGGCATCACCGGGTACCCGTACCCAGCCCTCCATCAGTACGCGAGCGCTACGGCTCATGATTGCTTTGGTGACAGTCCACTCGCCGTTCACCTGGCGGGCTTCGGCGCCAACGCGCAGGGTGCCCGAGGGGTGACCGAAACGTACGGCGCTGCGCTCACCACCACCGGCGGCGAGGTTGACCAGGGTGCCGGGCACTGCCGCGGCAGTACCGATGGCGACCGCGGCGGTGCCCATCATGGCGTGGTGCAACTTGCCCATGGACAGTGCCCGTACCAATAGATCAACGTCGCCGGCGGCCACGGCTTTACCGCTGGATGACTGATAAGCCGCCGGTGGCGCGACGAAGGCGACTTTCGGGGTGTGCTGGCGCTTGGCGGCTTCGTCGACATGCTCGATCAGGCCCATGCGCACCGCGCCATAGGCACGGATGGTCTCGAACCGGGCCAGGGCTTGCGGGTCGCTGTTGATCGCGTCCTGCAACTCGGTGCCGGTGTAACCGAGGGCCTCGGCCTGGATGAAGATGGTCGGGATGCCGGCATTGATCAGCGTGGCCTTCAGCGTACCGACACCGGGTACCACCAGGTCGTCGACCAGGTTGCCGGTGGGGAACATCGAGCCGCCCTCGCCGTCTTCATCGGCGGCCGGGTCCATGAATTCGAGCTGCACCTCGGCGGCCGGGAAGGTCACGCCGTCCAGTTCGAAGTCGCCGGTTTCCTGGACTTCGCCGTGAGTGATCGGTACGTGAGCAATGATGGTCTTGCCGATATTGGCCTGCCAGATGCGCACCACGGCCACGCCGTCGTGCGGGATGCGGCTGCTGTCGACCAGGCCGGCGCTGATGGCGAACGAGCCGACTGCCGCCGAGAGGTTGCCGCAGTTGCCGCTCCAGTCAACGAACGCGGTGTCGATCGAGACCTGGCCGAACAGGTAGTCGACATCGTGCTCGGGTTTGATGCTGCGCGAAAGGATCACGGTTTTGCTGGTGCTGGACGTCGCACCGCCCATGCCGTCGATCTGCTTGCCGTAGGGGTCGGGGCTGCCGATCACCCGCAGCAGCAGCGCGTCACGGGCGGGGCCCGGGATCTGCGCGCTTTCGGGCAGGTCGTCGAGGCGGAAGAACACGCCCTTGCTGGTGCCGCCACGGATGTAGGTGGCGGGGATTTTGATCTGGGGTACGTGAGCCATGGTTGAGTTGTCCTGTGAGTGCTTTGGGGGAGCTATCGCGGGTCAAGCCCGCTCCCACTGAACTGTGGGAGCGGGCTTGACCCGCGATGAGGCCCTACCTCAAACGGCCGCCGATTCAAGGAAGTCCTGGGCAAAGCGCTGCAGCACCCCGCCCGCTTCGTAGATCGACACTTCTTCGGCGGTATCCAGGCGGCAGGTCACCGGCACCTCGACGCGCTCACCGTTGGCCCGGGTGATGACCAGGGTCAGGGTCGCCCGCGGGGTCCGCTCGCCGAGCACGTCGAAGGTCTCGGTGCCGTCGATGCCCAGGGTCTTGCGGTTGGCGCCCGGCTTGAACTCCAGCGGCAACACGCCCATGCCCACCAGGTTGGTGCGGTGGATACGCTCGAAACCCTCGGCCACGATGGCCTCGACACCGGCCAGGCGCACGCCCTTGGCCGCCCAGTCACGGGACGAGCCCTGGCCGTAGTCGGCGCCGGCGACGATGATCAGCGGCTGCTTGCGCTGCATGTAGGTTTCGATCGCCTCCCACATGCGCGTGACCTTGCCTTCCGGCTCGATACGCGCCAGCGAACCCTGCTTGACCTTACCGCCTTCCTGGACCATTTCGTTGAACAGTTTCGGGTTGGCGAACGTTGCGCGCTGCGCGGTCAGGTGGTCGCCGCGGTGCGTTGCGTAGGAGTTGAAGTCTTCCTCCGGCAAGCCCATTTTCGCCAGGTACTCACCGGCGGCGCTGTCGAGCATGATGGCGTTGGACGGCGACAGGTGGTCGGTGGTGATGTTATCCGGCAGCACCGCCAACGGACGCATGCCCTTGAGCGTGCGCTCGCCGGCCAGCGCGCCTTCCCAGTACGGCGGGCGACGGATGTAGGTGCTCATCGGGCGCCAGTCGTACAGCGGGGTGACCTTGGGCCCGGTGTCTTCCTGCACGGCGAACATCGGGATGTAGACCTGGCGGAACTGCTCGGGCTTGACCGCCGCCTTGACCACCGCGTCGATCTCTTCGTCGCTTGGCCAGATGTCTTTCAGGCGGATTTCCTTGCCGTCGACCACGCCCAGCACGTCTTTCTCGATGTCGAAACGGATGGTGCCGGCAATCGCATAGGCCACCACCAGCGGCGGCGATGCCAGGAACGCCTGCTTGGCGTACGGGTGGATGCGGCCGTCGAAGTTGCGGTTGCCCGAGAGCACGGCGGTGGCGTACAGGTCGCGGTCGATGATCTCTTGCTGGATGGCCGGATCAAGGGCGCCGGACATGCCGTTGCAGGTGGTGCAGGCAAAGGCGACGATGCCAAAACCGAGCTGCTCCAGCTCGTCATCCAGGCCCGCCTCTTTCAGGTACAGGGCCACGGTTTTCGAGCCCGGTGCCAGCGACGACTTCACCCACGGCTTGCGCACCAGGCCAAGCTTGTTGGCGTTGCGTGCGAGCAAACCGGCGGCAATCACGTTGCGCGGGTTGCTGGTGTTGGTGCAGCTGGTGATGGCGGCGATGATCACCGCGCCATCGGGCATTTGCCCCGGCACTTCCTCCCACTGGCCGGCGATGCCCTTGCTCGCCAGGTCGCTGGTGGCGACCCGGGCGTGCGGGTTGGACGGCCCGGCCATGTTGCGCACCACGCTGGACAGGTCGAAGCGCAGCACCCGCTCGTACTCGGCATTGGCCAGGCTGTCGGACCACAGGCCTGCGACCTTGGCGTAGGTTTCCACCAGCTTGACCTGCGCGTCTTCACGGCCGGTGAGCTTGAGGTAGTCGATGGTCTGCTGGTCGATGGAGAACATCGCCGCGGTGGCGCCGTATTCCGGGGCCATGTTGGAGATCGTTGCACGGTCGCCCAGGGTCAGGGCGCGGGCGCCTTCGCCGTAGAATTCCAGGTAGGCGCCAACGACTTTTTCCTTGCGCAGGAATTCGGTCAGGGCCAGTACCACGTCGGTGGCGGTGATGCCCGGCTGCGGCTTGCCCGAGAGCTCGACGCCGACGATTTCCGGCAGGCGCATCCACGACGCGCGGCCGAGCATGACGTTCTCGGCTTCGAGGCCGCCGACGCCGATGGCGATCACGCCCAGGGCATCGACGTGCGGGGTGTGGCTGTCGGTGCCGACGCAGGTGTCCGGGTAGGCCACGCCGCGCTCGGCGTGAATCACCGGCGACATCTTCTCCAGGTTGATCTGGTGCATGATGCCGTTGCCCGGCTGGATCACGTCGACGTTCTTGAACGCCTTCTTGGTCCAGTTGATGAAGTGGAAGCGGTCTTCGTTGCGGCGGTCTTCGATGGCGCGGTTCTTCTCGAACGCCTGCGGGTCGAAACCACCGCATTCCACTGCCAGGGAGTGGTCGACGATCAGTTGCACCGGTACCACCGGGTTGACCTGGGCCGGGTCACCGCCACCGTCGGCGATGGCGTCGCGCAGGCCGGCCAGGTCCACCAGCGCGGTCTGGCCGAGAATGTCGTGGCACACCACGCGGGCCGGGAACCAGGGGAAGTCGAGGTCGCGCTTGCGCTCGATCAACTGGCCCAGCGAGGCATTGAGGCTGGCCGGGTCGCAGCGGCGCACGAGGTTTTCCGCCAGGACGCGCGAGGTATAAGGAAGACGGTCATAGGCGCCGGGCTTGATCGCATCGACGGCCGCGCGGGCGTCGAAATAATCCAGGCCAGTGCCCGGCAGGTTCTTGCGAAATTCACTATTCATGGCACAGGGACTCAATCACGGTAAGGTCGAAAGCCAGCTACAAGCCCCAAGCCACTAGCGGCAAGCAAAGCAGATGAGTGGTGCGTCAGCATTTACTGCCGGGGCACATCCCTGCTGTTACTTGCAGCTTGGCGCTTCAAGCTTGCAGCTCGGCCTAGTCTCAGCGTTGTTCGATTGGCACGAACTTGCGCTGTTCGACGCCGGTGTACTCGGCGCTCGGGCGGATGATGCGGTTGTTGGCACGCTGCTCGAATACATGCGCCGCCCAGCCGGTCAGGCGCGAGCAGACGAAGATCGGGGTGAACAGCTTGGTCGGGATGCCCATGAAGTGGTACGCCGAGGCATGGTAGAAGTCGGCGTTGGGGAACAGCTTCTTCTGCTCCCACATGGTCTTGTCGATGGCTTCGGACACCGGGTACAGCACAGTGTCGCCCACCTCATCGGCAAGCTTCTTCGACCAGGCCTTGATCACTTCGTTACGCGGGTCGGACTCTTTGTAGATGGCATGGCCGAAGCCCATGATCTTGTCCTTGCGCGCCAGCATCTGCAGCAGCTCGGTCACCGCTTCCTGCGGGCTCTGGAAGCGCTCGATCAGCTCCATCGCCGCTTCGTTGGCGCCGCCGTGCAGCGGGCCGCGCAGCGAGCCGATGGCGGCCGTGACGCAGGAGTACAGGTCAGACAGGGTCGAGGCGCAAACCCGGGCGGTGAAGGTCGAGGCGTTGAACTCGTGCTCGGCGTAGAGGATCAGCGAGACGTTCATCACCTTGACGTGCAGCGCGCTCGGCTTCTTGTCATGCAGCAGGTGCAGGAAGTGGCCGCCAATGGTGTCTTCATCGCTGCTGCAGTCGATGCGCACGCCATCGTGGGTGAAGCGGTACCAGTAGCACATTACCGCCGGGAACAGCGCCAGCAGGCGATCGGTCTTGTCGTGCTGCTGCTCGAAGGTCAGCTCCGGCTCCAGGGTGCCGAGCACCGAACAACCGGTACGCATCACGTCCATCGGGTGGGCGCTTGCCGGGATGCGCTCAAGCACTTCTTTGAGCGCCTGCGGCAGGTCACGCAGGGTTTTCAGCTTTTGCTGGTACTGGGCCAGCTGCGCCTTGCTCGGCAGCTCACCGTACAGCAGCAGGTAGGCGACTTCTTCAAACAGCGCGTGCTCGGCCAGGTCGCGCACGTCGTAACCACGATAGGTCAGGCCGGCACCGGCCTGGCCCACGGTCGACAGTGCGGTTTGCCCGGCCACTTGACCACGCAGGCCGGCACCACTGAGTACTTTTGCTTCGGCCATTGTCTTTCTCCTTTCTTGAATTTGTTATGGAATCTCAGGCTGATCGCGGGGCAAGCCCGCGCCTACAGAGGACCTCAGCCCTTTTTCTGGGCGAACAGTGCATCGAGCTTCTGCTCGAACACGTGGTAGTTGATGGCGTCGTACAGCTCCATGCGCGTCTGCATGGTATCGATGACGTTCTTCTGCGTGCCGTCGCGACGCAGCGCGGTGTAGACGTTTTCGGCAGCCTTGTTCATGGCGCGGAAGGCCGACAGCGGGTAGAGCACCAGCGAGACATCGACCGACGCCAGTTCTTCGGTGGTGTACAGCGGCGTGGCACCGAACTCGGTGATGTTGGCCAGGATCGGGGCTTTGACCCGGTCGGCGAAGGTCTTGTACATCGAAAGCTCGGTGATGGCTTCCGGGAAGACCATGTCGGCACCAGCTTCGATGCAGGCAGCGGCGCGGTCCAGGGCCGCTTCCAGGCCTTCGACGGCCAGGGCGTCGGTACGCGCCATGATCACGAAACTGTCGTCAGTACGGGCGTCAACCGCGGCCTTGATGCGGTCGACCATCTCCTGCTGGGAGACGATCTCCTTGTTCGGGCGGTGGCCGCAACGCTTGGCGCCGACCTGGTCTTCGATATGAATGGCCGCGGCGCCGAACTTGATCATCGACTTGACGGTACGCGCGACGTTGAACGCCGAGGAACCAAAACCGGTATCCACGTCCACCAGCAGCGGCAGGTCGCAGACGTCGGTGATGCGCCGTACGTCGGTCAGTACGTCATCCAGGCCACTGATGCCCAGGTCAGGCAGGCCCAGGGAGCCTGCGGCCACGCCGCCACCGGACAGGTAGATGGCCTTGAAACCGGCGCGCTGGGCCAGCAGCGCGTGGTTGGCGTTGATGGCACCGACCACCTGCAGCGGGTGTTCGGCGGCAACTGCATCGCGAAAGCGCTGGCCGGGACTGCTTTTCTGACTCATGACTCACCTCGTGGGCTGGAAGCGTCCAGATAGTGACGCTCGATGTTGCGTTTGGAGGCGCCGATGTGGCGGCGCATCAAGAGCTCGGCCAGTTCACCGTCACGGTCGGCGATGGCATCGAGAATCCGGTGGTGTTCGGCGAACGCCTGGCGTGGCCGGTTGGGCGTGGCGGAGAACTGGATGCGGTACATGCGCACCAGTTGATACAGCTCGCCGCAGAGCATCTGCACCAGGGTGCGGTTGCCGCTGCCCTGGATGATCCGGTAATGGAAGTCGAAATCGCCTTCCTGCTGGTAATAGCCAAGGCCGGCCTGGAAGGTGGCGTCGCGCTCGTGGGTGTCGAGCACCCGGCGCAGCTCGTCGATCTCGGCTACGCTCATACGCTCGGCGGCCAGGCGGCAGGCCATGCCTTCGAGGGACTCGCGGATTTCGTACAGTTCGATCAGTTCGGCATGGCTGAGCGACACCACCCGCGCCCCGACATGCGGCACGCGCACCAGCAGGCGCTGGCCTTCCAGGCGATGGATCGCCTCGCGCAGCGGCCCGCGGCTGATGCCGTAGGTGCGCGCCAGCTCAGGCTCGGAGATCTTGCTGCCGGGGGCGATCTCGCCTTTGACGATGGCCGCCTGGATACGCCGGAAGACGTTTTCCGAGAGGGTTTCGCTGTCGTCTGCCACTGTGCCGGGGGCTTGGGCTGTGTCCAGCATATTGTTGACACCTCATAAATCAATGAGGGCAAAACTAGCCAAATAGACACCCATAGTCAAAGACAAAATGAATATTGTCGACAATCGTCTAAGAACGAACTTCAAGGTCCCGGTTGTTGTCTGAGTGCAGCCGCTGGCGCCAGCACACCAGCGTGATAGAATGCCGCGCCTCCCGACGGGGCACGAATAGTGTGTCTGTCATCTGTTTATGCAGGTGGCAGGTAAACGAGGAAGCTTGCGCAGTACTGCCAGTGGCCTTGACCCGAACATCGCACAGCACCGCGCCAGGATTTATGAGACTTACGCCCCTCCCCCTGTTGTTCAGCCTCTGTCTGTTGCCGGCCCTGGGCCAGGCTGCGGAAAAGACCGTGTACGGCCTTAATGAATACGCCCGCCTGGCCGATATCGACCTGGAAGTGGCGGCCAAACTCGACACCGGGGCCAAGACCGCCTCGCTCAGTGCCCGCGACATCAAGCGCTTCAAGCGCAACGGTGAGTCCTGGGTGCGCTTCTACCTGGCAATTGACGCTGCCCACTCGCATCCGATAGAACGACCACTGGCCCGCGTCAGCAAGATCAAGCGACGCGCCGGTGACTACGACCCGGACGAAGGCAAGGCCTATACCGCCCGCCCGGTGATTGCCATGAACATCTGCATGGGTACGGCCCTGCGCAGCATCGAAGTGAACCTGACCGACCGCAGCGCGTTCCAGTATCCGCTGCTGATCGGCTCCGAGGCCCTCAAGCACTTCGACGCGCTGGTCGACCCAAGCCTTAAATACGCTGCCGGCAAACCCGCCTGCGCCACTGACGCTCATACCGCAGAGTAATCCTGATGCGCTCTCTTACCCTCCATCTGAAAGTCCTGATTACCGTCCTGGTGCTACTGGGCATCCTGGTCACGGCCTATCAGATCTTCTTTCTCGGCATTCCGGTGACCGAGGATGAAACCGATGACCTGTGGAACATCGACGCCAAGGTCGAGTTCGTCGCCAGCCCCAAGGACCCGGTCAAGGTCCAGATGTTCGTCCCCCCGCTGAGCCGCGACTACGTGAGCCTCAACGAGAGCTTCATCTCCAATAACTACGGCGTCAGCGTCAACCGCGTCGACGGCAACCGCAAGGTGACCTGGTCGGCACGCCGCGCCAACGGCAACCAGACCCTCTACTACCGCCTGGTGCTGACCAAGCGCTATAGCACCGAAAAGGCCAAGATCAAGGGCCCGACCTTCCGCGACAGCCTGGCGGTCGAAGGCCCGGAAAAAGTCGCCGCCGAAGCCCTGATGGCGCCAATCCGCCAGCATTCGGCTGACGTCGAGACCTTCGTCGGCGAAACCATCAAGCGGGTCAACAACCTCAACGACGACAACGTCAAGCTGCTGCTGGCCGGCGACACCTCGTCGCTGAACAAGGCCAAGGTCATCGACCTGCTGCTGTCGATCGCCCACGTACCGGTCGAGAAGGTGCACACCATCCGCCTGGTCGCCGACCAGCCGCAAACCCCTGAACTGTGGCTGCGCAGCTTCAACGGCACCGACTGGCTGTACTTCAACCCGGACACCGGCGAGCAAGGCCTGCCGGCCGACCGCCTGCTGTGGTGGACCGGTGATGACAACCTGATCACCGTCGATGGCGGCAAGAAAGCCAACGTCAGCTTCAGCCTCAACAACAGCGAAATGAACGCCATTCGCCTGGCCAAGCTGACCGACGAGAACACCGACGCCGACTTCCTCGAATACTCGCTGTACGGTCTGCCGCTGCAGACCCAGCAGACCTTCATGATCATGGTGATGATCCCGATCGGCGTACTGGTGATCCTGGTGCTGCGCAACCTGATCGGCATCCAGACCCTGGGTACCTTCACCCCGGTGCTGATCGCCCTGGCCTTCCGCGAAACCCAGCTGGGCTTCGGCATCATCCTGTTCACGGTGATCACCGCGCTCGGCCTGTCGCTACGCTCCTACCTCGAGCACCTTAAATTGCAGATGCTGCCGCGCCTGTCGGTGGTCCTGACCTTCGTCGTGGTGCTGATTGCCGCCATCAGCCTGTTCAGCCACAAGCTGGGCCTGGAACGCGGCCTGTCGGTAGCGCTGTTCCCGATGGTGATCCTGACCATGACCATCGAACGCCTGTCGATCACCTGGGAAGAACGCGGCGGTGGCCATGCCATGAAAGTGGCGATCGGCACCCTGTTCGCCGCCTCCCTGGCACACCTGCTGATGAGCGTGCCGGAGCTGGTGTACTTCGTCTTCACCTTCCCGGCGGTACTGTTGATTCTGGTGGGCTTCATGCTGGCAATGGGTCGCTACCGCGGCTACCGCCTGACGGAGCTGGTGCGCTTCAAGGCTTTCGTGAAGGCTGACGCCTGATGTTCGGTCTCTGGAAAACCTGGAAAGCCCTGGAGGCCCGGGGCATCATGGGTATCAACCGGCGCAATGCGGACTACGTCCTCAAGTACAACAAGCGCCATTTGTACCCGATCGTCGACGACAAGATCATCACCAAGGAGCGTGCGATCCGGGCCGGCATCCATGTGCCGGAAATGTACGGGATCATCTCCACCGAGAAAGAGATCGACAAGCTCGGGGAAATCATCGGCGGGCGCAGCGACTTTGTCGTCAAGCCTGCCCAGGGTGCCGGTGGTGACGGCATCCTGGTGGTTGCCGATCGCTTCGAAGACCGTTATCGCACGGTCTCGGGCAAGATCATCAGCCACGAGGAAATCGAGCACCAGATCTCCAGCATCCTCACCGGCCTGTACTCCCTGGGCGGCCACCGCGACCGCGCGCTGATCGAGTACCGGGTCACCCCGGACCAGATCTTCAAGAGCATCAGCTACGAAGGCGTGCCGGACATCCGTATCATCGTGCTGATGGGCTACCCGGTAATGGCCATGCTGCGCCTGCCGACCCGCCAGTCCGGCGGCAAGGCCAACCTGCACCAGGGCGCCATCGGTGTCGGCGTCGACCTGGCCACTGGCGTGACCCTGCGCGGCACCTGGCTGAACAACATCATCAGCAAGCACCCGGACACCACCAACGCGGTGGACGGCGTGCAACTGCCGAACTGGGACGGCTTCATGAAGCTTGCCGCCGGCTGCTACGAGCTGTGCGGCCTGGGTTACATCGGGGTCGACATGGTCCTGGACCAGGACAAGGGCCCGTTGATCCTCGAGCTCAACGCCCGCCCCGGCCTGAACATCCAGATCGCCAACGACTGCGGCCTGACCCTGCGCACCCACGCGGTGGAGGCGCACCTGGAGCAACTGGCCAAAGACGGCCGCCAGGAGAGCGTCGAAGAACGCGTACGCTTCGCCCAGGAGCTGTTCGGCCACGTGCCGAGCTGAGTGCACATCCTGTCTGCGTCAGCCGGTCCGGCTGGCGCAGGCTGGAGACTCAATGTCGTAGTCAGCGCTAGGAGCATTTCCTACAGAGGACTACAATCGCCTCCCCGCATTCATAGCTGTTACTTGCATGCCGACCTGTACGCTCCACCCCCTGCCCTACCAGGCCGATCCCGCGGCCTACTTTGCGCGCATCCGCAAGGCGCCCGGAGCCGTGCTGCTCGACAGCGCCCGACCGACGGCCGAACGCGGTCGCTTTGACCTGCTCAGCGCCTGGCCGCTGCAGACCCTGGCACCGACGGTGGATGAAAGCGGCAGCGCTTACCTGCAGCGCCTGCGTGACAGCCTGACGCAACTGGGCCGGGCGCAGGTACCCGATGGCGTCGAATTACCGTTTGCCGGTGGTCTGATCGGTTATTTGAGCTACGATTTCGGCCGACGCCTGGAGCACCTGCCCAGCGTTGCCGTCGACGATCTGGGCCTGGCCGATGCCAGCCTTGGCCTGTATGCCTGGGCGCTGATCAGCGATCACCAGCAACAGCACAGCCAGCTGCTGTTCCACCCAAGCCTGGCCGAGGCCGAGCGTCAACGCCTGATCGAACTGTTCGAGGCACCAGCCACTGTCGACACCGCCAGCTTTGCGCTGCAGGCGCCAATGCGCGGCGATATCAGCGCAGAACACTACCGCCAGGCCTTTGACCGGGTGCAGCAGTACATCCATGCCGGCGACTGCTACCAGATCAACCTCACCCAGCGCTTTCGCGCCCCCTGCCAGGGCGACCCCTGGCATGCCTACCAGGCCCTGCGCCAGGCTTGCCCGACGCCGTATTCGGGGTTCCAGCTGCTGGCCGATGGCAGCGCGCTGCTGAGCTTCTCGCCAGAGCGCTTCATCCGCGTCAGTAACGGCCAGGTCGAAACCCGGCCGATCAAGGGCACCCGCCCACGCAGCAGCGATGCCGGCGAAGATGCACGCAACGCCGCCGAACTGCTGGGTAGCAGCAAGGATCGCGCAGAAAACCTGATGATCGTCGATCTGCTGCGCAACGACCTGGGGCGCACCTGCGAGATCGGCTCGGTAAAAGTGCCGGAGCTGTTCAGCCTCGAGAGCTACCCCAACGTGCATCACCTGGTCAGCAGCGTCACCGGGCGCCTGGCGGCCGGCAAGGACGCCCTGGACCTGATCGCCGACAGCTTCCCCGGTGGCTCGATCACCGGCGCGCCGAAAATCCGCGCCATGCAGATCATCGACGAGCTGGAGCCCAGCCGCCGGGCGCTGTATTGCGGGTCACTGTTGTATGTGGACGTGCGCGGTGAAATGGACAGCTCGATTGCCATCCGCAGCCTGCTGGTCAAGGACGGTCAGGTGTGCTGCTGGGGCGGCGGTGCGGTGGTGGCGGACTCAGACTGGCAAGCCGAATACGAAGAGTCGATCACCAAGGTCAAGGTGCTGCTCGAGACCTTGCAAAGTCTCTAAAAGCATCGCTGGCAAGCCAGCTCCCACAGGTTGGGTGGTGAACCTGTGGGAGCTGGCTTGCCAGCGATAAGGCCCCTACAGGCTCAACGACCGGTTCGAAGCCTTGATGAACTCTTTCTTCAGCGCCGTAAAATCATGCACCGCCGGGAACTGCGGGAACTCCCGAATGACGTTCTCCGGCGCATGGAACAGAATCCCCGCATCCGCTTCGCCAAGCATGCTGGTGTCGTTGTACGAATCGCCCGCGGCAATCACCCGGTAGTACAGGCTCTTGAAGGCCAGCACCGACTGACGCTTGGGGTCCTTCTGGCGCAACTGGTAACCGGTGACCCGATCGGATTCGTCGGTGATCAGGCGATGGCACAGCAAGGTCGGGAAGCCCAGCTGGCGCATCAGCGGCTGGGAGAATTCGTAGAAGGTGTCGGAGAGAATCACCACCTGGAAGCGCTCCCGCAGCCAGGCGACGAATTCAATGGCGCCGTCCAGCGGCTTGAGCGTGGCAATCACCGCCTGGATATCGGCAAGCTTCAGGCCATGCTCATCGAGAATGCGCAGGCGCTGTTTCATCAGCACGTCGTAATCGGGAACATCGCGGGTGGTGGCTCGCAGCGATTCGATTCCGGTTTTTTCCGCGAAGGCGATCCAGATTTCCGGGACCAGCACACCTTCCAGGTCGAGACAGGCAATTTCCACAGCACACTCCTCGAACAACGCCAAAAATGGGAAGCCGCACTCTACATGCGCGGCGTCGACCCCGGCAATTTTTGTTAAGATCAGGGTATTACGAGCGCCAAGCGCCACTCAACGACCGGAAGCCGCCTGATGAGCCAACCCTTCGACGTCGCCGCCCTGGCCGCGACCTACGCCAACAAGTCGCCGCAAGATATTCTCAAGCTGGCCTTCGAGCACTTCGGCGATGACCTGTGGATTTCCTTCAGCGGTGCCGAAGACGTGGTGCTGGTGGACATGGCCTGGAAGCTCAACAAGAACGTCAAGGTGTTCAGCCTCGACACCGGCCGCCTGCACCCGGAAACCTACCGGTTCATCGAGCAGGTGCGCGAACAGTACAAGCTGCCGATCGAGGTCCTCTCCCCCGACCCCAGCAAGCTTGAGCCCCTGGTCAAAGAAAAAGGCCTGTTCAGCTTCTACAAGGACGGCCATGGCGAGTGCTGCGGCATCCGCAAGATCGAACCGCTGCGGCGCAAGCTGAGCACCGTCAGCGCCTGGGCCACCGGCCAGCGCCGCGACCAGAGCCCGGGCACCCGCAGCCAGGTGGCAGTGCTGGAAATCGACAGTGCGTTCTCCACCCCCGAGCACACCCTGTACAAGTTCAACCCGCTGGCACAAATGAGCAGCGAGGAGGTCTGGGGCTACATCCGCATGCTTGAGCTGCCGTACAACAGCCTGCACGAGCGCGGCTTCATCAGCATCGGCTGCGAACCCTGCACCCGCCCGGTGCTGCCGAACCAGCACGAGCGCGAAGGCCGCTGGTGGTGGGAAGAGTCGACCCAGAAAGAATGCGGGCTGCACGCCGGCAACCTGATCACCAAGGGCTGACCTCCTCGGGCTGGCAATAGCGCTCAAGGTGCCGCTCAAGCTCCACGATCGCCTGGCGCAGCAGTTCCACCAGTTGGCTGATGCGGTGGGCCGGGGCATGCGCGGCGCAGGCCTTCTCCAGTTGGGCGCAGATGTCCAGCAGATCGTGGGCGCGGATCATCCGCGCCCCGCCCTTGAGGCGGTGCACCAGGTCGGCAAGCGCCGCCAGGTCCTTACCGTCGTGCAGCCGGTCCAGCCGCCGCAGATCCTGGCGGTTACCGCTGAGCAAATCGCCGAGCAGGGCTTTGACCTTGCCCTGGTCGCCCACGGCCAACACCAGCAGGCTGGAGATGTCCACGCCTGGCAGCACAGCTAGCGGCGGGGCCTCGACCGGCGCTGGCGCAGAACACGCCACCCCGCCCAACGCCTGCGCCAAATCATCGATACTCAAGGGCTTGAACAGGCACGCATTCATTCCCGCCGCCCGGCAGCGGGCGCGTTCGGACACCTGTGCGTTGGCGGTCACCGCCAGCACCCGGCAGGCGCGCCTGCCGGCCCGCCGCTCATGCTCGCGGATCGCCCGGGCCAGCCGGTAACCATCGAAAATCGGCATATTGCAGTCGGCAATGACCACATCGAACGGTTCTCGCAGCCAGCAGCGCAACCCCTCACCGCCGTGTTCGCACACCCGCACGCGATGGCCCAGGTAGCCGAGCTGGTGCATGAGCAGAATGCGATTGGCCGGATAATCATCCACCACCAGCACCTTTAGCGGTTTTGCCCCGCCAGCACCCTCCCGGCACCTGCCTGGCACAGTGCTGGAAGCCGAGGGCGGCAGGCAGGTCAGGCTCAACTGCAACTCGACGCGCGTACCGACGCCAATGCTGCTATCGAGCTGCAGGCGCCCGCCCATCAGTTCGCACAACATCCGACAAATGCTCAGCCCCAGGCCCGCACCGTTGCGCCCCGTTTGCCGGTTGTTGCTGGCCTGGCAATAGGGCGTCCCCAGGCGTGACAGGTCAGCCATGGGAATGCCGACGCCGGTATCTTCCACCACCAGGGTGACGGCTACCCGGTGGCGCTGGCGTTGCGTTTCAAGGCGCACACGCACTGAGCCTTCACGGGTGAACTTGATCGCATTGCTGACCAGGTTGGACAGAATCTGCTTGAAGCGCAGGGCATCGAGCAGCACGTCGCTATCCAGCGCGCCAGCGACCTCCAGATACAAGCGCAGGCCCTTGCTCTGGGCCTGCTGTTCAAACATGCGCACCACGCCTTCGACCTGCTGGCGCAACGGGGTACGCCGTGGTTCGAGCAGCAGTTGGCCGGATTCGATGCGGGTGACATCCAGCACATCGCCGAGCAACTCCAGCAGGCCACGCGCCGAGCTTGAGGCCACCTCGATGGCCAGCCGATCGAGCACACCCTGTTCGGCCTTTTCCTGGGCCAGCTCGAGCATGCCCAACAGGGCATTCATGGGCGTGCGGATCTCATGGCTCATGGTCGCCAGAAATGTCGTCTTGGCCTGGTTGGCCGCCTCTGCCTGCTCTTTGGCGGCTTGCAGCTCAGCGTACAGCTCGCTCAAGGCCCGTTCGGTGCGTTCACACTTGCGGATCGACTGGCGCAGGTAGTGAATCCATACCAGCGCCAGTGCCAGCAAGCTGCCCACCAAGGCACACGCCTGGGCGATCAGGCGCCCATTGTCGTGCCAGAAACTGTCGACTATCGCCAGCGTGGGGTTTTGCACCACCACCGCATGCGCATGAGCCTCAAAGGCGCGCAAGCCGCGGATCGCATCCGGCCAGATACCTGGCGTTACGTCATCGGCACCAGCCACTTCGGTCAGGCATAACAGGGCCAGCAACCCCAGCGCTTGCAGCAATCGAGCCTGCACACAATTGCGCAACCTAGACGAGCAGATTGCGCTTGGCGACATCCGCCAGGTCCACCAATGATTTGACCCTCAGTTTTTCGATCAGGCGGGTTTTATAGGTGCTGATGGTCTTGTTGCTCAACAGCATCGCATCGCCAATGGCCTTGTTGCTCAAGCCCCGGGCCAACTGTTGCAGCACCAGCAGCTCACGGTTGGTCAGGCTGGCGATGCATTCGGCCTCCGTGGCCCGCACATCGACCCTGCTCACGGAGCTCAGGGCAACCTCGGGAAAGTAGGTGTAGCCGGACATGACCGCATGCACCGCCTTGCTCAGTTCGCACAGGTCATCGGTTTTCGACACGTAGCCGACCGCCCCCGCCTTCATGCAGCGCAAGGAAAAGTATTCAGCCTGTTGCGAAGTCAGGATCAGAATCTTCAGCGCAAGCTTCATCGCCTTGACCCGGGCGATGACTTCCAGGCCGTCGAGCCCCGGGATGCTGATATCGAGAATCATCAGGTCCGGGCTCAACTCTCGTGCCAGCCGAACGGCATCGATGCCGTTATCGGTCTGGCCAACCACATCGAAGCGTTCGCTGACGAGCAGCAAGTTGACGCTGGAACGAATAAACGGGTGGTCATCGACGATCAAGACACTACTCATGCTTTCCCTCATACCACGACGGTGACTGGGCTCGGTTCACCCCTGGAAGGCAATCTCGCGGCGCTGTTCGCCCTCGATCAGCTCAAAGCGATAATGACGCCCGGGCTTTTTCTCGAACACGCGGACATTGCCCGGCAACACATGGTGCTTGGTCGCCGGCACACAGTCCTGGTTACCGGCGGCGCAGTCATTGAAATGATCGAGCACGATAGTGGTATTGCCCTTGTTGAGAATCAGGAAGCGCCCAGCCTGATGTTCAACCTCGGTCTGGTAGCGGCTTGCCTGGGGCCGTACGAACAGGATCGAACCATAACCGGCGAGGATATTGACCCCGACCTTGAGGGCGTCTTCATAGCGTTCGGCTTCGTCTTCGGTAATGGCAAAACCGTCGTCGACCTCCGGCAGCACCGGAATGAAACGCAAGCGGAAATAGCGCTCCTGATCGCGCTCGCCGCGGTAAAGCAGACGCACCGCCTGCATGCCATTGGCGGGGATGATCAGCCGCGCCGGGCTCACCACCAGGCCGCGCTGCAACGCCTCGCGCCCGTCCATCTCGACCTCGCGGGCCTGGCCCTGGTTGTCGTAGACCAACTCGACAACGCTGACCTTGACGAACGCCGTGGCGTCTCCCGCATTGCGAACCCGCTTGAGCAGCGTGCTTTTGTCGCCATCGAGATAGTCATAAAACGTGCCGATATTGAGCTCAGGGCCCGCGAATGCGGACCCACAAAGCAGCATCAACAGCACTGGCATTGCCAGAATTCCCTTCATGCGTACGCCTCCCTTAGGCAAATGGCCAATTAATATCATTCTCATCGAGCGGGATTAGCCGGGCAACCTGCACGACCTATAGGAAACTTCCCAAAATCAAGGAGAAACGTCTTACATCCTTTTCGGGCTTCGTGAGCCACTGGCTGTCTACAGCGCAGCATCCACTACCAGCGTGACATCGCCCTGATAGGTTTCCCCTGGATGTAAAAGCATTTGTGCGACATCAGCCTGGGACACTTCAAACAGCAGGCGCCCCTGGCGGTCGCGCGTTTCCTCGATAGTGTCGATGGTAAGTGCTGCGCCGACGCCTACCGGCAACGGCAAGTCCTCAACCAACGCACCGGCATGGCGCATGCTCGGCGGCAGGGTCAGGGCGAAGGTCAACGGCACCTGATGATCGCGACGATTGCGGATCCCGCACCGCCCGCCCATGGTGTATTCGCAGCGGGCATGGACACTGATGGCACTGGTGGTCCAGATGCGAAACGGAAGATGGCGGTACAGGCGCTGCGGCGCGGCCCCTCGGTTGCTCCAGCTGGCCCAGCCACCCGCGGGTTCAAGTACCGCCCGCTCGGAGCCGGCCGGAAACTCGATCTTCAAGGGGTGTCTGACGGTTACTTCAAAATCCAGGGTCCAATGGCTTATCGGGTAGGAACTGTTACCGGTGTCAAACTCCCCCCCTCCCGGAAAAGCAACCCTCCATGGCAATTGAGCCCTATAGACACCGTTTTTCAGTGATGTGGCAGACGGCAACTGCAGGTCGAAGGATATTCCCATTACGTGGGTCCAGTGCTCGCCTCTGGCTCCTGGACTATGATGTCGCTCACCTATCCAGCAACCAAGACTCGGGTCGATGATCGCCCCGAGGTATTCAGTGTTGAGAGATGCGGGGTTACGCGACGCCACGCCCCTACACCCTCCGTTATTTGGGTAATCCACTTCCAGATTCCTGGTAGATCTGATTCTCAGGCCGACATGGGTCGGCTTGAACTGAGCACGGAACGAATCCCCGTGCTCATTGACCAGATGCAAGGTGGTTACGTCCGGCAGTTTGAAGAAGTACCTGTTTCGTAAATCTGGGTCTTGTTGGAAGGTGGTCTTGTTGTAACTGGCCGGGAAATTGAACGTATACTTGTGTTCGTTGTACCGAGTACAGTGAACCAGCCCCGAACAGAACTCCGCCGGCGGCGTGGTATTGACGAACTCGTCCGGCCTATAGCCTGGCCGAGGGCCGGTGTATTCAAAGGTAATGTTCGCCACGTTGGCCTCGGCCTTAGCGCTGAGCAGCCCTGGCAAACCGCCCCCTGATACACCCATGAACACGGCAAACGCCGCGCCCAGGGATTTTCGCAGTCGCCGCATCACGCTTCCTCCTTCATCTGTTTCAACTCGGCCCAGGCCACATTGGCACCGGCGCAGGTCAAATCACCGACCAGCAGTACATCGTTCTCCCGCGCAAACCTGCCTTGGTCAAAACTGAGCAGGCACAAGGCATCCCCGGCTCGGCGAATCTCCAGGGTCGGCGTCGATTCGCTCATCTCGATAGCAAAGAACCCATCTGCCTCACTGACACTGCGGCTGGCGTGATTGATCACCAATGCGCCCCTGAGCGGCCGGCCTTTGGCGTCGACCAGTCGACCGATCACTGTGAGGGTCTGCATCACGCGAATCCGGTGGTACTCCACGCCTCCGCGGTTGAGGTGATACTCAAGGCTTGATGGCTGAATCACGGCGGCATGTGCATCATGTCCATCAAAATCGAAGTGCACCTGGCCAGCCTTGTAGGCCGCCACCGGGATGACATTGCGCCCGGGGCGCAGTACCGCACCATAGCCCCGATGGTCATCGGCACGCATACGCACGCCCTGCAGGTCGGACTCCACATCGACGATCAACCCCGCCTCATGGGGCAGGTACTGCCCGGACATCGCCACCTTGCCGGCGCCAACCGCCACCACGCTGTCCAGGTTCAGGCCAGCGGTCAACTCGCCGTTGTAGGAAGAACTTTGGGCATAGGCATCACCGTGCACCAGCGGGCTTTCGAACAGGGCATTGCCGCCAAAACCGGTCCCATAGCTATCCAGCGAGACAGTGCCAGCCAGGCTGCGCAAGGCGCCGTAGTCAACATCCTGCTGATAGGTCAACGAGGCATTCTGGTCGCGCTCGCCGTCACGTGACGTCCTGCTACCCAGGGTTGCCGAGATTCGCTGCCCAGGCCCCCCCAGGCTCATGCTCATGCTCAAGCTGACGCCGCGGTTACGCGCATTGCCGGAACTGCTGGTGCCGGGCCGGTCGAACAGCGACAGGCGCCAGCTGGTATCGGAGTTCAGCAGCTTACCGAAGTAGCCCCAGCCCAGATCCACGCCGGTGCCATCTGCGCCGGTACCGCTGCTATGGGACAGGCGCAGGGTGGCAGTACTTTGCCGATCGACCCTGTGGCTCAGCGATAGCGCACTCTGGCGGACCTCCTGGACACGCGTACCGGCATAGACCGTATCCATAACCTCGTCGACCCGGCGACTATCGAGCCAGGACCGGCTGTGGCTGAACACCAGCGAGCCCAACGCGTAGTTGTAGATACCCTGCAAGTCATAGCCGTTGCCGTTGTCTTCGGTATGAAACACGCTGGCATACAGCTTCAGCGGATCGAGCACATCCCAGTCCAGCGAGCCACCGTATTGCATCAGCTCGTCGATACGCTGGGTAGAGAGCCCGAGCACCACCCTGGGATGGGCCAGATAGTTAGTGAATGCACCGGCGGTGAAGCTGTCGTCGTAGGTCTGGTCCCAGTTGCTCCACAGGCTGCTCTGCTGCCCAAGGTAGATGTTGTAGCGCCAGGGAGACTCGGCGTTGCTCCAGTTACTGGGTTTGTAGATAAACGCTTCGGTGCGCGAGGTTTCCTGATTGTCTTCGATCAGGCGTACCTCCACTTCATAGATGCCGCCCGGCAACACCCGGGTATCCAGGGCCTGCAAACCAGCCTGCACGGCCTGACTGTTGATCAGTACACCGTTACGGTAGATTTCCGCGATACCGGAGCGGTTGGGCGTGACGTAGATGGGCGTTGCACTGGCCTGGCCATTGTTGAGCGCCAGGCTGTCGCTGCTACCGAGCATAAACCCGCGTGTGGTATCGGGATGATTACCCAACAGGCGCGGTTGGCGGGTGAGCCCCTGGGCGCCTGGCGTGAAATACCCCAGGCGAAAAAAATGATTGTCGTGCAGACGTTCGCCATAGAGCTGGTCGACCCGGTGCCGGGTTTGCTCGAGGTTGTCGCTGTTGCGGTCGAACTGGGCCTCGCCCAGGGCTGTCCAGTTGCCGAAGCTGCTTTGCCCCTGGACGGCATAACGTCCGGTGGTGTCGTTATCTGCATCGACCAGGTTCAACTGATTGCGCAGCAGCAAGCCATGGCTGCCACGCTCGGGCAATTGATGATAAAGCCTCGGCTGATCACTGCGCTCGGCCGCTGCGGTAAGAATCGACAACTGCGAATTCACCAGGCTGTAGTGCAAGGCCACCAACCCCTGCGGACAACTGGACAGGCAGTTGCCCAGTGACCTTGGCTCGCTGAGCTGTTCGCGCCAGCGGGAGCGCTCGGTGTCGGCGACCTGGCTCTCGAAGGTGTCGGTGAAGTCGAGCAACTGCACCTGCTCATCACGCGACAGCACGACCAGGGCATCCCCCAGGTAGCGACCATCAAGGTCGACCCTGACCGCCAATGGCACATCGAAGAAATGCTCAGTGAACTCTTGCGGCAGGCCCTGGGCCTGGGTCAGTACACCAAGGTGAGTGGACGGCCCCTGCGCATCGGCCCAGGCTGACGCCATACCCGAAAAGGCCAGACACCCCAGTGTCATTCGGATTACAGCAACTAATGGCACGTAATTGACCATGTCCATGTTTTCACAGGCAATATTCACCCCACCCCAGGCAAGTGCATGAGGAGCGGGGCGAACAGAAGGGGAAGGGAAAAACGCCAGGCTGGCGACTTACGGCGTGACGGTCTCGAACATCATGTTGATGATGCCCTGGTAGTTGCCGGGCACGTAGCCGCTTGGGCCTGCGGACTGCGCGGCGACGTCAAAACCGACCCGGGCACCCGCTGCGGCATCGGCTGCCGGGACCACCGGAGCGGAAGTGGTGGTCAAACCGGTGCCATTGACCGCTACGTCCAGGCCGATGCTGTTGGCACCACTGCTGATCACGGCCGGGCTGAGCAGGCGCGCGGAAATGGCTCCAGTGGTGCTCTTGACCTGCAGCTGTTTACGAATCGGCTCAAGCGACTCGCGCATCGGGTTCCAGGCCATGCTCTGGGGTTCGTTCATCCAGTTGCCGCCCACCGGCTCGACGTAGAAGTTCTCGGTAGGAATAGTCGCTATAACGGTGACCTGTTTCTCCAACGGCTCCACCGCAAAAACGTTAGCTGCGGCCAGCATGGCCAATGGCAGGGCCAGAAAAGTGCGTTTCATGAAGTGCTCCTCGAATTGACCTGTGAAACCGTCACAGGTGACGTGCCAACGGCGAAGTGCCCGCCGGCTGATGCCGCACCGCACAGTGCGGTTGGCGAGGAGGATTATTCGGCAGTTTTCTGACGCAAAAAGTCGGACCACTCCCAGGGGCATTGGGAAATTTCCCAAGCAATACAAACGTTAAAACGTACGCAAAAAAAACGCCCCTCGCGGGGCGCTTTGCAGCGATCAAACCGGCATCAATGCACCGGCAACTCGACACCTTCGAACAGCTCTTCAAGCTCCTGCTTGTTGTGGCAGGCGATAGCCTTGGCCATCACTTCGCGGGTCAGGTGCGGGGCGAACTTCTCGATGAAGTCGCACATGAAGCCGCGCAGGAAGGTGCCACGGCGGAAACCGATCTTGGTCACGCTGGACTCAAACAGCTCGCTGGCATCGAGCACCACCAGGTCATTATCGAGCTTGGTGTCGACGGCCATCTTGGCCACGATACCGACGCCCAGGCCCAGGCGCACGTAGGTTTTGATCACGTCGGCGTCGGCGGCGGTGAACACCACTTTCGGGGTCAGGCCGCGATGACTGAAGGCTTCGTCGAGCTTGGAGCGGCCGGTAAAACCGAACACGTAGGTGACGATCGGGTATTCGGCCAGGGCTTCGAGGGTAAGCTTGGGCAGCTTGGTCAGCGGGTGGCCTTGCGGTACCACCACGCAACGGTTCCAGCGGTAGCACGGCATCATCACCAGGTCGCCGAACAGCTCCAGGGCTTCGGTGGCAATGGCGAAATCGACGGTGCCGTCAGCAGCCATTTCGGCGATCTGCATGGGCGAGCCCTGATGCATGTGCAGGGCCACTTCCGGATATTGCTTGATGAAGCTGCTGATCACCGGCGGCAAGGCATAACGCGCCTGGGTATGGGTGGTGGCGATCGACAGGGTGCCCTTCTTCTCGTTGGAGAATTCCTGGGCGATCTGCTTGATGCTTTCAACCTTGCGCAGGATCTCGCCGGCAGTGGTAATGATGCGCTCACCGGCCGGGGTCACGCGGGTCAGGTGCTTGCCGCTGCGGGCGAACACTTCGACGCCCAGTTCGTCTTCAAGCAGGCGGATCTGCTTACTGATGCCCGGCTGGGACGTATACAGGCTCTGCGCTGTCGCGGAGACGTTGAGGTCGTGGTGCGCCACTTCCCAGATGTAGCGCAATTGTTGAAGCTTCATAGGTATCCCTCAAATCAGCTGGGCGTCACCGGCAGCAGCGACGATTTATAACTATATTAGTGGTTTGAAGAATAAATCTAGAACTATTTTAGCAGTCTTCCAGGAACCTACCTGCGCCACGCAGTTACGACTTCCTACGCCCAAGGTGTTGCGCGAGCGGCACCATATACACCGGCACTGGCGACAGCTGCAGCAAGCGCACGGCGGTGCGTCCGATCGGGATATCAACGCCAGCGCCCTGGCTATGGCTACCGAAGATCAGCAAGTCGACACTCAGGCGCTGGGCCTGCTCGAGAATCACCTGCGCCGGATCGCCCTGGCGCACGCGCACAGCCTTGATCAGGGCCAGGTCGGCCTCCTCGCCCAATTCGTCACGAAAGTTTTCCAGAACCCGCTGCTCGATATTGGCCATCACCGTGGTGACGCCTTCGCTGTGCAGTTCATCGAGGGTCTGCTCGTCCAGGTAGCTTTGCAGCAGCGATTCGGCGAACTGGCCCATGGGCTCGACCGCATGAATGACGTAGAGCTCTGCGTTGAAGGTCCGCGCCAGCGCCAGCGCGTGTTGCATGACAAAAGGCGCGTACACACCGAGGTCAGTGGCATACAGCATGGAATGGATCATTCGACCTCCTCGACTGCCATGACGGCAGAGCAAGCTTCAGCTTAGCAGCGCCAAGAACCGTCGCAGGGCCGTCCGGCGCCGAGGTTTGTCCACTAGCCCAGGGTGGGTTCGTTGCTGATCCCATGAGGCACATGGCCAGTGGCGACGACACTGCGCGCACGCTCGCAATGGCCTGCCTGGTCGTCGAAAAACACATCGGCGGCAAAGGCTTCGAGGAACGCCGATTTGTCCAGGCCACCGAGGAACAACGACTCGTCCAGACGAATATCCCACTCGCGCAGCGTACGGATCACGCGCTCATGGGCCGGTGCCGAACGGGCCGTGACCAGCGCCGTGCGAATCGGGCAGGCGCCTTCGGGGAACTCCTTCTGCAGCACGTTGAGTGCCGCCAAAAATGGCTTGAACGGCCCACCGCGCAACGGCTCGCGGGCCGACTGGCGCTCGCTGGCCTGAAAGGCTTCAAGGCCACCCAGCTGATAGACACGCTCGGACTCATCGGAAAACAGCACCGCGTCGCCGTCAAAAGCGATGCGCAGTTCGTCACTGGCGGCGCGGCGGGCACCACCGGAGAGAATGGTGGCAGCGGCGAAGCCGGCCTCCAGGGCGCTGCGTACATCATCGGCATCGGTGGACAGGAACAGATGGCAGCCAAACGCCGCCAGATAAGGATAAGGACTACGGCCGCCAACAAAGGCAGCACGGTAAATGCCCAGGCCATGGTGCTCAATCGAATTGAAGACCCGCAAGCCTGTGTCGGCGCTGTTGCGCGACACCAGCACCACCTCGACCCGGGGCTGGCCGAGGCTGGCATTCAGGCCCAGGAGTTTTTCCACCAGCGGGAAGGCGTCGCCGGGTTCGAGCACCTGGTCTTCGTGTTCGATCTGGTACTGGCGGTAGGCTTCAACGCCCTGGGCCAGGTACAGGCGGTGGCTCTCGCTGAGGTCGAACAGCGCTCGGGAGGAGATGGCGACGACCAGTTTGTCGCCGAGATTCTTGCTCATGTGCTGTATCTCCTACATACCCTGTGGGAGCTGGCTTGCCAGCGATTGGCTGCGCAGCAGCCCCGACGCTCATCAATCCTGCAAGTTATGCCGATCAATAAAGGCCAGGGCCTGATACAGCACCTGCATCTTCGGCAATTCACACCCCGCCGCCCTGGCCTGGGCCAACGGCTCGGCATAAATGGCCGCCAGTTCCAACGGCCGCTGCTGGGTAAAGTCGTGGTACATGCTCGGCCAGTAATCAGGCATCTTCTCGGTTACCGCGAACAGGTGCTCGGCATAGCCTTGCGGCAGCTCATGGCCACACGCACGCGCGCCCTGCACCACTTCGGCCATCAACGCCTGGATCAAGGCGCGGCTGTCGGCGTCGGCCATCAGCGGCGTGGTGCTGGCCTTGAGCAGCACTGACAAACCATTGTAGGGCACATTCCACACCAGCTTCTGCCAGCGGGCCTGGGCCAGGTTGGTCATCGCCTGGGAGTCGATGCCGGCTGCATGGAACAACGTCGCCCCGGCCTCGACAATGGACTGCCGGCTGTCTTCATCCGCCGCCGGACCACTGTGATAGCCAAGGTTCACCGCACCCAACGACTGGTGCCGGATCACCCCCGGGGCTTCGCGGTTGACGCAGATAAAGCACAAGCCACCGAGCAGGTGCAGGTCGGCGGGCAGCAACGGGCGCAACTGCTCTTCGACACCCAGGCCGTTTTGCAGCAGCACCACCTTGGCATCAGGCGCCGCGACCTGAGCGATCAATGGCGCAAGCTCGGCGTTGCTGGTGGTCTTGGCGCCCACCAGCAACCAGTCGCAGGGCGGCATGTCAGCGGCTTCGGCATAGGCCAAGACCGGCATCTTTATAACGCCGTGAACCGCGCTGTCGAGCTGCAACCCGTGCTGCTGAACGGCTTCGAACTCGCTACGCAGGAGAAAATGCACCTCGAGCCCGGCACGCGCCAGCATCAGGCCATAGAAGCCGCCAATGGCGCCGGTTCCGATCACGCCGATACGCGGGTTGCTCGTGCTCATCCTGCTCTCCTCAACCGTTCATTTTCTGTTCACATTTTTTACACGCAAATCATACGTCTTGCGAACCTTCACTATACTCAAGCGAACAAGGTCAAAAAATCGACACGGAGTCGAGCATGCGTGGGTTTCTGCTGCACCCGGACGACGTTCCGGTCGTACTGACCCTGCGTCAGTCGCCCAAACTGTTTCGCCAACGTCTGCACACTATCAGCCTGGGCGGAATCGCCTGCAACCATCCACGGGCCTATCGACGCGGCATGGCGGTGGAAATGCTGATCCCCTCGCTCGGCGCCGAGGCACGCTATCCCGGTTATGTGGCCTGGTGCCAAAAGCAACAGGACGGCTATCGGGTGGGCATTGCCTTCGTCGATGAACAAGCATTGTTTGGCGCGCGCATGGGCGAACAGGTGTGCCAGATCCAGCACTTCTGCCAGGCGCAAACCCAAGCCGAAAGCCCGGACGCGGACCTTGAAACCCTCGCCCAGCAATGGGTCAGCCTGCACGCCGGCGAGTTCTCCGAAGCCAGCCTTGAGGCAAGCCATACCCGGGAAATCCTCCTTCCGGGCTAAAAACCCCGTGTCTGTGGGCTTTTCCTTGCAGGAAAGCCGCCCTTGCCCATTGTCGAGCCACGGTGTAACGCGCTAAGGTTCGGCTCCCCGCTGCGTACAATTTTCGCTGCTCCGCCGCACGGGGATCGCTGGCGGCCGGCACCCGTGACCTGACGAGTAACACGATGGCTGATTTACCGATCGATGACCTTAACGTTGCCTCCAACGAGACCTTGATCACCCCCGATCAGCTCAAGAAGGAAATCCCCCTCAGCGCTACCGCCCTGCAGACCGTGACTGCCGGTCGCGAAGTGGTACGCAATATCCTCGACGGCAAGGACCACCGCCTGTTCGTGGTGATCGGCCCCTGCTCGATCCACGACATCAAGGCTGCCCACGAATACGCCGAGCGCCTCAAGGTGCTGGCGGCAGAGGTGTCCGACACCCTGTACCTGGTCATGCGCGTGTATTTCGAAAAGCCGCGGACCACGGTCGGCTGGAAAGGCCTGATCAACGACCCGTACCTGGACGACTCGTTCAAGATCCAGGATGGCCTGCACATCGGTCGCCAACTGCTGCTGGACCTGGCGGAAATGGGCCTGCCGACCGCCACCGAAGCCCTTGACCCGATCTCCCCGCAGTACCTGCAGGACCTGATCAGTTGGTCGGCCATCGGCGCGCGCACCACCGAATCCCAGACCCACCGCGAAATGGCCTCGGGCCTGTCCTCGGCGGTCGGTTTCAAAAACGGTACCGACGGCGGCCTGACCGTTGCCATCAATGCCCTGCAGTCGGTTTCCAGCCCGCATCGCTTCCTCGGCATCAACCAGGAAGGCGGCGTGTCCATCGTCACCACCAAGGGCAACGCCTACGGTCACGTGGTACTGCGTGGTGGCAACGGCAAGCCCAACTATGACTCGGTCAGCGTCGCCCTGTGCGAACAGGCCCTGGCCAAGGCCAAGATCAAGCCGAACATCATGGTCGACTGCAGCCACGCCAACTCCAACAAGGACCCGGCCCTGCAGCCGCTGGTGATGGAGAACGTCGCCAACCAGATCCTCGAAGGCAACCAGTCGATCATCGGCCTGATGGTCGAGAGCCACCTGAACTGGGGCTGCCAGGCGATCCCGAAAGACCTCAACGACCTGCAGTACGGTGTATCCATCACCGACGCCTGCATCGACTGGGAGTCGACCGAGAAGACCTTGCGCAGCATGCACGCCAAGCTCAAGGACGTGCTGCCCAAACGCCAGCGCGGCTGACAGGCAGATACAAAAACGCCGGGCAATTGCCCGGCGTTTTTATTGGTGCGTTGAACAGCAGCGCTGATGGCTGCCCTTCGCGATCCTCAGGCCTTGTTGGTGGCGTGTTTTTGCTGACGCTCCATGTAACGCTCGACATAGGAGCACGACGGGATCACGGTATAACCCATGTCTTCGGCGTACTTGAGCGCCTGTTCGGTGAGTGCCGCAGCGATACCCCGGCCACGCAACGCGTTCGGTACGAACGTGCGATAGATATCCAGGGTTTGCTTACCCAGGTCCATGTAGGTCAGGTAAGCACGATGACCGTCCACATTGGTCTCGAATTGATGACCAGCCTGGTCATGGTGGATGGACAACGCCTCGCTCATCACTACTCCTCGCGGGTCTTGTGCTCTGACCCCTACCTTACCGATGTTTTTCCGGCGAAGGAACCTCTACGCCACCCCGTGCCCCATTGGACAGCGAGAAGAGCATGGCTGTTCTCTGGCAAATGAGCACGTACAAATAGTAGGCGCCCCACGCCCAGATGCTCAAGGTGGCTGGTCGCAAATTTCACCCACTTGTGGCAAGCGGACACGGCGGCGAGCATCGGCCTGAACAGTTGCCGGATGTTGTAGTGCTATGACGAAGGATGACACTTTAAGTCACTTTTAGTTCAACAAAATACGCACTTGCTACACTTGCAAGCACCCGCGCGGGCGGCGCCTTCACAGTTTTTCTACATTAGGCTGTGGCGGACCCGGGACAGGCGCATTTTTTTGCAGTTCTTGCGCTCTGTCAGTTTACTTACTACAAGTAATGGGTACTATGTACGCCGGCCAGTTTCTCTTTCTTGAGAGATGGCTATTTAATAGAAAGTCCTTGAAGGGGAACACGATGAACAACGTTCTGAAATTTTCTGCTCTGGCTCTGGCCGCAGTTCTGGCTACCGGTTGCAGCAGCGTATCCAAAGAAACCGAAGCTCGTCTGACCGCTACCGAAGACGCAGCTGCTCGTGCACAAGCTCGTGCCGATGAAGCCTATCGCAAAGCTGACGACGCTCTGGCTGCTGCTCAAAAAGCACAACAGACCGCTGACGAAGCTAACGAGCGCGCTCTGCGTATGCTGGACAAAGCCAGCCGCAAGTAATAGTCCTTCGGGATTGTTATTGGAAGCCGACCCACTTGTGGGTCGGCTTTTTTATTGCTGCCAGAAAAGTGCAACGCCAGAAACGACGAGGCCTGCACGATGGCAGGCCTCGGATAAAGCAGGCAGGGCTTACTGCATGTCGTAAGGCACGCTGGAAACCATCGGCGCCTGGCCGCCGGCACCATTGGGTACGGCAATTTCCACCGGCATGCCGTCTTCGGCTGCGATCACATCACGCACCATATCCCAGTTCATGCGCAGGTTGTTGGCCAGGTCTTCACGCTTGAGCAGGGCATTGATGACTGACGTGTGCTTGTCGACCACCGACGGGTCGCCCTTGTCGTCCAGCGGCGTGTGCGCCTCGAGGTAGACCTTGCCGGCACTGAGGCCGAACTTGTAGGGCTCGTTGATGATGCGTACCGGCACACCGACCGGGGCCATCTTGGCCAGCTCAAGCACGTTGTTGTTGAACATGCGGAAGCAACCGTGGCTGGTGCGCATGCCGATGCCGAACTTCTTGTTCGAACCGTGGATCAGGTAGCCCGGCACGCCAAGGGTGAACTTGAACGGCCCCAGCGGGTTGTCCGGGCCTGCCGGCACCACGGCCGGGAGGATGTCACCGTCTTCAGCGTGTTCCTTGCGGATCGAGGCCGGTGGCGTCCAGGTCGGGTTCGGGGTCTTGGCTGTGACCCTGGTGTTGGCGATCGGCGAGCCCCAGCCTTCACGACCGATACCCAGCGGGTAGGTGTGCACCACGTTCTGCCCTTTCGGGTAGTAGTACATGCGGTACTCGGCCAGGTTGATGACGATGCCTTCACGCGGGCCCGGCGGCAGGATGAAGCGGGTCGGCAGGATGATCTCGGTGCCGGCGCCCGGCAGCCATGGGTCGACGCCGGGGTTGGCGGCGATCATTTCCAGATAGCCAAGGTCGTTGGCCGTACCGATGTCGGCAAAGGTGTCTTCGTACTTGGCCTTGATCACCTGGACCTGGCCGATGACGTCTTCACCGGGAGGCGGCAGGGGGAACTCCAGCGCAGCAGCGGGACCTGCCGCCAGCAGGGCGGCCAGGGACAGGCAACGGGTGACGGCGGGAAAGCGCGGCAACATCCGGGAAATCCTTCGCTAATTCAATTGAGTCAAGCAATCGATTGTACACCGCCCCCTGCATAATCGGGAGATGTCCCGGCAGCGGTTGGCCGTACAGGGGATGAAAGGTTATATCAGCAGGTTACAGCTCGGGCCATACCGGCCGTGTGCCACGGCGCTGGGCATCGAGAATCGCCCGGCACAGCGAGCACAGGCGGCGGTCACGGTAAATGCTGCGCTCGGCCTGCGACCAGCGCGGTTGCGCCGGCAACAGAGTGCCGCACAGGGTACGGTCGGCCGAGCCACCGAGCTCAAGCTGGCGGGCTACCAGGTGGACGCGGATCTCCTGGCAGGCGAACAGGTCAAGCTGTTCGTCAGGCTCGATCAATTGATAGGCATACAGGGACCAGGCGGGACGCGGCATCGGGGGCTCCAAATCGGGGGCGCAACATTAGCCGAAAGCCGGTCACTATAAAAGCGTCAAAGCAGCGGTTTTAGTTGCGGCCAGGCATTTTCCAGCAACCTGGCCTGGGCGCCCTGCCCCGGATGAATGCCATCGGCCTGCATCAGCTCGGGCACACCGCCCACCCCTTCGAGAAAAAACGGCACCAGCGGCACCTGTTTTTCCGTCGCCAGGTTTTCATACACCTTGGCGAAGGCCTCGTTGTAACGCTTGCCGTAGTTGGGCGGCAGGCGCATGCCCAGCAAGAGCACCTTGGCGCCGGCAGCCCGCGATTTGTCGATCATCGAGGCAAGATTTTGTTGCAATTGCGTTGGCAGCTGCCCGCGCAGGCCATCGTTGCCGCCCAATTCAAGCACCACCAGCTCCGGCTTGTGCTCTGCAAGCAGCGCCGGCAGCCGCGCCTGGCCTCCGGCACTGGTGTCGCCGCTGATCGAGGCATTGACCACCTTGGCGTCGAAACCCTCGCGCTTAAGGCGTTGCTCCAGCAAGGCAACCCAGCCCTCGCGGGTATCCAGGCCGAAAGCGGCACTGATACTATCGCCGACAATCAGCACGGTCCCCGCTGCTGCGCCCTGGGCCATGCACATCAAGGCCAGGCCAGCACTCAATAACCATACTCGCATCGGATTCTCCATGGGCCCCAGCATTCTCAGTGCGCGCAACCTTAGCAAAGTGGTCCCCAGCGCGGAAGGCGACCTGACCATCCTGCACGAACTCTCGCTGGAATTGAAACAAGGCGACAGCCTGGCGATCGTCGGCGCCTCGGGCTCGGGCAAATCGACCCTGCTCGGCCTGCTCGCCGGCCTCGACCTGCCCAGTGCCGGCTCCGTGACCCTGGCCGGCCATGACCTCGGCCCGCTGGATGAAGACCAGCGCGCGCGGGTGCGGGCCGAGCACGTCGGCTTTGTGTTCCAGTCGTTCCAATTGCTCGACAGCCTCAACGCGCTGGAAAACGTCATGCTGCCACTGGAGCTGGACGGTCGCCGCGATGCCCGCGAGCACGCCCGCAGCCTGCTTGAGCGGGTCGGCCTGGGCCAGCGCCTGAGCCACTCGCCACGCCAGCTTTCCGGTGGCGAACAGCAACGGGTGGCCATCGCCCGCGCCTTTGCCGCCGAGCCCGCGGTGCTGTTTGCCGACGAGCCCACCGGCAACCTCGACAGCCATACCGGCGAGCGTATCAGCGACCTGCTGTTCGACCTGAACAAGGAACGCGGCACCACCCTGGTGCTGGTCACCCATGACGAACGCCTGGCCCAGCGCTGCCGTCGTCTGATCCGCCTGGACGCCGGCCACCTGGTCGCGCCGCTGGAGCCTTGATGAAGCGCTTGCCGTTGTTCCCCCTGGCCCTGCGCCAGTTGCTGCGCGACGCCCGCGCCGGTGAGTTGCGCGTGCTGTTCTTCGCCCTGTTGGTGGCGGTGGCGGCCAGTACCGCCATCGGTTATTTCGGCGCCCGCCTCAACGGCGCCATGTTGCTGCGCGCCACCGAATTCCTCGGCGCCGACCTGGTGCTGCAAGGCAGCTCGCCAGCCGCGCCCGAGCAGGTCAACCGCGGCACCGCGCTGGGCTTGCAACACGCCCGGGTGGTCGAGTTTTCCAGCGTGATCGCCACCGACAACGGTATTCAGTTGTCGAGCATCAAGGCGGCCAACGCTACCTACCCGCTGCGCGGTGCGCTGCGCAGCGCCGCCGAGCCCTATGGCGCCGAAACCGCTGGCGGCGGCCCGGCGCCAGGCGAGGCCTGGGTCGAACCGCGACTGCTGGCGGCGCTGGACCTGAAGATCGGCGACAGTATCGATGTGGGCATGAAAACCCTGCGCATGAGCCGGGTGCTGACCTACGAGCCCGACCGCGCCGGCAACTTCTACAGCTTGACCCCGCGAGTGCTGATCAACCTCGCCGACCTTGAGGCCACCGGGGTGGTGCAACCGGGTAGCCGGGTCAGTTATCGCGAACTCTGGCGTGGCGAGCCCGACGCGCTGGCCAGTTATCGTGACGCGGTGAGCAAAAGCCTCGCCGCCAACCAACGCCTGCAGGACTCGCGCGACGGCAACCAGCAGATCGGCGGCGCCCTGGGCAAGGCCGAGCGCTACCTGAACATGGCCAGCCTGGTGGCGGTGCTGCTCGCCGGTGTTGCCGTGGCGCTGTCGGCCAGCCGCTTCGCTACCCGTCGGTTCGATGCCAGCGCCCTGCTGCGTTGCCTGGGCCTGTCGCGTCGCCAGGCGTTGAGCCTGTTCTGCCTGCAACTGGCGATTCTGGGCAGCATCGCCGCACTGTGTGGCGCAGCGCTCGGCTGGCTGGCCCAGTTGGGCTTGTTCGAGTTGCTGCAAGGGTTGATGCCGGCACAGGTTCCGCCCGGTGGCATTGCCCCGGCCCTGGCCGGGATTGCCACTGGCCTGGTGGCCCTGGCCGGTTTCGCCCTGCCGCCGCTGGCGGCCCTTGGCCGGGTGCCGCCGTTGCGGGTCCTGCGCCGCGACCTGTTGCCGGTGCCGGCCAGTAGCTGGCTGGTGTATGGCGCCGCGCTGTTTGCCCTGGGGCTGATCATGTGGCGGCTGAGCCTCGACCTGCTGCTGACCTTTGCCCTGCTCGGCGGCGGCCTGGTCGCCGCCTTGCTGCTCGGCGGGCTGCTGTTGCTCGGCCTGCGCAGCCTGCGGCGCCTGCTCGCCGATAGCCCGCTGGCCTGGCGCCTGGGCCTTGGCCAATTGCTGCGCCACCCGCTGGCGGCTGCCGGGCAATCCCTGGCCTTCGGTCTGATCCTGCTGGCCATGGCCCTGATTGCCCTGTTGCGCGCCGAGCTGCTCGACACCTGGCAGAACCAGTTGCCCAAGGACGCGCCGAACTATTTCGCCCTGAACATCCTGCCCGACGACAAGAACAGCTTTGCCCAGCGCCTGACCGAGTTCTCTGCCCAAGCCGCGCCGTTGTACCCGGTGATCCCCGGACGCCTGACGGCAATCAACGGCGAGCCGGTGCAACAGATCGTCAGCAAGGAAACCACCGGCGACCGCGCCGTGCAGCGCGACCTGAGCCTGACCTGGGCCGCCGACCTGCCCCAGGGCAACAGCCTGATCGCCGGCCAGTGGTGGCAAGCCAAACCTGCCGCCGAGGCCTTGCCCGGTGTTTCGGTGGAAGCCGAACTGGCCCTGAGCCTCAAGCTCAAGCTGGGCGACCAACTGACCTTCACCATTGGCGGCCTGCAACGCCAGGTACAGGTCAGCAGCCTGCGCACAGTCAACTGGGACAGCTTCCAGCCCAACTTCTACATGATCTTCCAGCCTGAAACCCTGCAGGACCTGCCGACCACCTACCTGACCAGCTTCTACCTGGCACCCGGCCATGACCCGCAGGTGGTGGCGCTGTCGCGGGCGTTTCCGGCGGTGACCATCCTCCAGGTCGACGCCCTGCTCGAACAGCTGCGCAGCATCCTCGCCCAGGTCACCCTGGCGGTGGAGTACGTGCTGTTGTTCGTCCTGGCGGCGGGCCTGGCAGTGCTGTTCGCCGGCTTGCAGGCGACCCTTGATGAACGCATCCGCCAGGGTGCCCTGCTGCGTGCCCTGGGCGCCGGGCGCGGCTTGCTGGTCAAGGCCCGGCGCATCGAGTTCGGCTTGCTCGGGGCGGCCAGCGGCCTGCTGGCGGCAATCGGCTGCGAGCTGATCACCCTGGTGCTGTACCGCTATGCCTTCGACCTGCACTGGAGCCCGCACCCGTGGCTGCTGTTGCTGCCGGTCATCGGCGCCCTGCTGGTCGGCGGCGCCGGGGTCTACGGCACGCGCCGGGCGCTCAATGCCAGCCCGCTGGCGGTGCTGCGCGAGGGCTGATCAGGGTTTGACGTAGTCGATGGCGTTGACCCACCAGCACATCTCGCCGGAAGGGGTCTGGACGATGACTTCATCGCCGACCTCTTTTTTCAGCAAGGCGCGGGCCATGGGCGAGTCGATCGAGATGTAGTCCATGCGCCCGTAGATCTCGTCGTAACCGACGATGCGAAAACGCTTGGTCTCGCCCTCCTCGTTCTCGATCTCGACCCAGGCGCCGAAGAACACCCGGCCTTCCTGCTCCGGCGAATACTCGACCACGCGCATGTCTTCCAGACGCTTGCGCAGGTAGCGCACGCGGCGGTCGATCTCACGCAGCAGTTTCTTGTTGTACTGGTAATCGGCGTTTTCGCTACGATCGCCCAAAGACGCCGCCCAGGTGACTTTCTGGGTGATATCGGGACGCTTTACCCGCCACAGATGGTCCAGCTCCTGCTTGAGCGCTTCGTGACCTTCCTTCGTGATGATTTGCGTACTCAACAAAAATTCTCGCTTACAGGCTGACTGAGTGGCTTGCAGGGCCTGATCATCAACCCTGCCGACGCGCGGCGCAACTGCACGTGACTTGTGCCTGGCGGCTCCAGTCCCAAAGGGAATCCGCAGACAACCACAACAATACGGTCTGACCCGCATGCACGCCCAACGCACCGCCTTGCACAACGAGTTGCACGCCCGCCCGTCGCTGTACTTCGATGAGCCGGCGCATGTTTTCCACCTGGCGTTTCTCGGCACCGATGCCGATTGCAACGCTCTGCTGCAGCGCTGCTGCGCGGATGCGTTCGAGCCGGACGCCGCGCAGGGCATCACCCAGCTGGACGGCCATCCGTTCAAATGGGAACGCCATGCCGAGTTCTTCACCCTGACGATGGTGGTACCCGCCAGCAGCCGCGAGCTGAACTGGACCACCCTGCCGCCGGCCCTGGCCGCAGGTGTCGAGCCTTACCGCGAGCAGATGATCAACGCGGTGCAGGTACTGGTGCGCGACGAACAGGATCTGGACCTGAGCCGCTACGCGTTCAAGGACCCTTGCGGCTCCTGCGTGGGCGGCGGCGATGCCGTGGTGTGGAGCGATTTTCGCCTGACTGCAGATGGCACCAACCGCTTCCTGTTCATCAACCGCCGGCTCAATGCCTACCGTCAGGGGAGAATGATCCGTCGCCTGCTGGAGATCGAGACCTACCGGATGATGGCCTCATTGTCGTTGACCGTTGCCAAGGCCCTGAGCCCGCAACTTGACGCCTATGACCGCAAGCTGGTCAGCCTGTCGGAACGCAACGTCAGCAGTGACGGCGGCAATGCCAAGGCGCTGTTGGCCGATATCGCCCAACTGTCGCGCCAGGTGGTCGGCAGCACGGTCAAGCACCGCCATCGCTTCAGCGCCACCCAGGCCTATGCGCAACTGGTATTCGAGCGCCTGGGCGAACTGCGTGAAAGCCATGTCGGCGATTGCCAGCGCCTGGGGGTGTTCATCGAGCGGCGGTTCAAGCCCACCGTGCGTTACTGTGCGGTCACCGAACAACGCCTTGAGCACCTGGCCGAGAGCGTGGCCAACCTTGGCGACCTGCTGCAGGCACGGGTGCAGGTCGAGATGGAGGAACAGAACGCCGAGATCTTGCGCAGCCTCAACGCCCGCGCCGACACTCAGATCAAGATCCAGCGGGCGGTCGAAGGGCTTTCGATCATCGCCATCAGCTACTACCTGCTGAGCCTGTTCAAGCTCTTCTATGCCGGCCTGCATACCCTGGGCGCGCAGATCAGCGCACGCGAGGCGTTGTTGGGCATGGCGCCGGTGGTGATGCTGATCATGCTGGTGATCCTGCTACGGATCAGGAAAGCCAAGGCGCATTGACGTACCGGCCCGGGCGCTTCAAGCCCGGGTGATCAACCCCTGGCGGGCGACGCGGGTCAGGTGGCCGATGACTTCGGCAGCGTCGTCGGCGCTGGGCGACTGGATCACGGCGAGGTCGAAACGGTCGTTGGCGAACTGGCCAAGGGAGTCGCGGCTATCGGCGAACTGGATCAGGAAGGCGGAGTTGCGGCTGTTGCGACGCGGCCAGCCGTCGAGGTAACGCAGAAGGGTTGGCTGATGGCTGCCGCCCAGAAGAATACGCGGCGTGCGCGTGCCCTGGCTGGCGGGCAACGGGGTCAGGCAAACGCTGGAACGTGGACAACTCATGGGGTTAGATCTCCGCCTCGCAAAACCCGCTGGGCTGCGGTGGGAGGCGTCACCGAACCAGCGTTTTAGCGGTATTTGGTGAAACCTCCGAAGAGGTAACCCTGCGCCCCGCAAGTAGCTGTTTAAATCGGCGCAAGTCAGCATCCTAGAGAAGCCGCGGGTGGAATGTCAACGGCCTGGCGACTAAAAAGCCCCGGAAATCCGACATCAAACGGTAGGAGCGGGGTTGCCCCGCGATAGCGTTCTGTCTGCCAGATCGCATCGCGGGGCAAGTCGAGTCAGGCGGCATCACCGCCCCATCCGGATCAGCGCACAATCAATCGATCCAACGACAGTTTCCCCGCCCCCTCAACCAGCACCGCCAGCGTCCCCGCCATCAACGCCAGGGCAAACTCATAGCCATTGTTGGCCATGAACAACCCATTGCCGATATGCACCGAGAAGATCGCCACGATCAGCGTCACGGTCAGCGCCAGTGCCGCTGGCCGTACCAGCAAGCCGATCACCAGGGCCAGGCCGCCGAAGAACTCGGCACCGCCGGACAGCAGCGCCATCAGCAGGCCAGGCGCCAGGCCGAGGCTTTCCATGAACTGCGCGGTCCCCGCCAGGCCGCCGCCGCCAAACAGGCCGAAGAGCTTCTGCGCGCCATGGGCCATGAAGATGATACCGACCAGAATACGGATGATGCTCAGGCCCCAGCTGGCACGGCTGGCAACTACGGCGTTGAGGATGTTGTTGTTCATGAGTGTTCCTTAAGGGGTGTGATGTGTGGTGTTGGGCGCCATATTAATCGAATCAACCAATAGTAAAATCGCAAAATTTACGACATTAAAATCGAATTATTCGATTATTTTTGCCCCACACCTTTACCCCCTTTCGGCTCCAGGGATGCGCGCTCACGGTCGAAGGCCAGGAAGTACTTGTTGACGCTGTTCACATAGCTCACCGGCCCCATGCCCACCTGTTCCATGGCGATGCGCTCGGTCTGGAAGAACCACTGGTTGCCATTGAGCCCACGCCGCCGCGCTTCGGCACGCATCGCCTGAACCCGCTCCGGGCCCAGGTTATAGGCCGCCAGGGTGAACGCCATGCGTTCACGCTCGTTAAGCTGGTTGCTGGAAAAGAACTTGCGCCGGATCAGCGCCATGTAGCGGGCGCTGGCCTGAACATTGCCATCGACATTGGCAATATTGCTCACCCCCACCCGCTGAGCGGCGCTGGGAGTGATCTGCATCAGCCCGTGGGCGCCCCCTGCCCCGCGGGCAGTCGGGTCAAGGGAGGACTCCTTGAAGGCCACCGCAGCCAGGTTCAACCAGTCGATCTTCTGTTCGCGGGCGTGGCGCTGCAGCACCGGACGCAATGCCTCCAGGCGCTTGCGATCAGTGCGTGCCAGGGGATTGTGGACCCGGTACAGACGCCGGTAGATCCGCTCAAACGCTGCATCCTGATTGGCCGGCGCCTTGTAGCCCTGAAGAAAGCGATCGACGCTGGCGTGCAGCATTACCGCGTCACGGCGCACGTACCAGCGCATGGCCTCGGGGCTGGCCACATGCAGTTTGCGCTCGACCCGCAGCTTGGGCATGACCTTGGCCCAGCGTTCGGCAATCGGCTGCTCGACCACGGTCAGGTGAAAAATCCCGGCCTGGACCATCTCCAGCACATCTTCGACCGCCAGCGTCGGGTCGACCCACTCGACCTTGATCGGCGCCAGCTTACGCAGGGCCAGCTTCTGGTTGATCTCATGCAGGGTGTCGCCGGCGGCACTTGAGCTGGTCAGTGCCAAGGTGCGCCCGGACAGTTGCTCGACGCGCTGGAAACTGCGCTCGCCCTTGCGCCCGACCAGCACCAGGGGCACCTTGTCGACCACCGGATCACTGGCACTGAGGCCGCGGGTGGAGGTTGGATCGACCAGTTCGCCCGGTGCCACCAGGTCGGCTTCGCCGCGCTGCAAGGCGGCCAGCAGCTGTTCCTTGGCGCGGGGGATGATCTTCAGGCGGATTTCCTCGCCATCGCGGGCGCGGGCGTTGAGGTAGCGCTCAAAAGCACGCAGGCGGTGGTGCTCGACGCCCACCGGTTCGCCCTTGACTTCGCCGGAGCTGTTGCGGCTCTGGTTGACCAGCACTTTCAGCACCCGGCTGCTGCGAATCTGCGCCAGGTCGCGCACCGGGGTCTTGGGCACCGCCTGTTGCGGGCCGGCCAGACGCGCGCTGGCCGGCCCTGCCGTCAGCAGCGAGAAGCTCAGCACGATCAACAAAAACAGCGCTCGGGTCATCCGTTGCGAGGTCCGCGCGTGTGGGGTTGGCGCCATAGTTTGCAGTCGTTCCATGACAGTTGACCGCAAAAGACCACGACAACTCGTTGAAGTTCTTGGCTTTATCGATTTTCGTCGAGCTTTGTTATGCTGGCCGGCCCCCGGCCTGAGGTAGCACCATGCAACTCATCGACATCGGCGTCAATCTGACCAACCCAAGTTTTGCCGACAAACACCCGGCAATTCTCGAACGCGCCGAGGCCGCCGGGGTGGTGCAGATGATGGTCACCGGCACCAGCCTTGCGGGCAGCGAACAGGCCCTTGAGCTGTGCCAGCAGTTGGATGAAGGCGCCCAGCGCCTGTTCAGCACCGCCGGGGTTCACCCCCATGACGCCAGCAGTTGGAGCACCGACAGCAACCGCCAGCTGCGCGCCTTGCTTGAGCAGCCGCGGGTGCAGGCCGTGGGTGAATGCGGGCTGGATTTCAACCGCGATTTCTCGCCGCGCCCGCAACAGGAAAAAGCCCTGGAAGAACAGCTGGCCCTGGCGGTGGAACTGCAGATGCCGGTGTTTCTTCACGAACGTGACGCCAGCGAACGCCTGCTGGCGATCCTCAAGGATTTTCGTGACCGCCTGCCAGCGGCGGTGGTGCACTGCTTTACCGGCGAGCGTGCGGCACTGTTCGGCTACCTCGACCTGGACCTGCACATCGGCATCACCGGCTGGATCTGCGACGAGCGGCGCGGCACCCACCTGCACCCGCTGGTCAGCAGCATCCCCCAGGGCCGGCTGATGCTCGAAAGCGACGCGCCCTACCTGCTGCCACGCAGCCTGCGGCCCAAGCCGAAAAGCGGGCGCAACGAACCGGCGTTCCTGACCGAAGTGCTGCGGGAAGTGGCCCTGCACCGTGGCGAAAGCGCCGAGCAGCTGGCAGCCCACAGCACCGCCACTGCCCGCGCCTTCTTTAACCTGCCCGCGATTATTTGACGCATATCAAAACGTCTTGATGATCGACTGGGCACAATGATGGCACCTTGCCAACAATGTTTCCGCTCAATCAGAGAAGACCTACCATGGGTGCCTGGCTTAGCAATATCTCCCTGAAGTACAAGTTCTGGGCCGTGAATGCGGTTGCCTTTGTCACCACGCTGTTTCTGGTGCTATATGCCGTGCACCTTGAACAGCAGGCCCGGGCCCAGAGTGCACAAAGCAAAGCCCAGGCCCAGGCGCAGCTACTGGCGGCCTGGCCAGCCGGACAACCCCTGCCGAGCAACGCGCTGTGGCTGACGTACACCCCCGGCCAGGCGCCGCAGTTCGAAGGGCACAGCCTCGATGCGCTGGCCTCGGCCCAAGGCTGGGTCGAGCTCGAAGGCATGCCGTTGCTGGGTGACAATCCGCTGGCCGGCGCCCAGGTCATCAGCCACGGCGATCAGCAGATCGCCGTGCTCGCGCCCTCCCCCAGCCTGATCCAGGTATTCACCGACCGCTTCACCAATTACGCCGTGTGCGTACTGATCCTGATGTTGGCGATGCTCTGCGCCTCGCAACTGCTGATCCGCTTCCTGCTCAGCCAGCTCAACACCCTCAAGGACGTGATGCTGCACGTGGAAAAAACCGGCGACCTGTCAGCCCGCGTGCCCCTGGCCTGTGGTGATGAAGTCGGACAGATGGCCAGCGCCTTCAATGCCATGCAGACCACCTACCACCGGGTGGTCAACACCGTGGCGCGCACCGCCGCGCAACTGGATTCCGGCGCCGCGCGCCTGGCCGCGAGCATGAGCGACGTGCGTCACGGCATGCTCGGCCAGCAGAGCGAAACCGACCAGGCCGCCACCGCCATCAACGAAATGACCGCCACGGTCTATCACATCGCCCAGCACGCCGGCGCCACCCGCGACCTGTCACAGAGCGCCGACACCCTGGCCGGCAGCGGCCAGGAAGTGGTCAGCCGGGTACAGACCTCGATTGCCGGGCTGTCCAGCGGCGTACAACAGACCGCCGAAATGATCCGCCAGCTGGCCGACGACAGCCAGAAGATCAACGGCGTGGTCGGGGTGATCCACAGCATCGCCGAGCAGACCAACCTGCTGGCACTCAACGCCGCCATCGAGGCGGCCCGGGCCGGCGATCTGGGCCGTGGCTTTGCGGTGGTCGCCGACGAGGTACGCAACCTGGCCAAACGGGTACAGGCCTCTACCGACGAAATCACCACCATGGTCTCGGCCCTGCAGGCCGGTACCCGCGACGCCGTGGATTTCATGCAGGAAAGCTCGTTCAAGGCCGACGACTGTGTGCAACAGGCCCAGGAAGCCGGCGCCGCCCTGGCGGAGATCACCAGCGCGGTGGCGCAGATGCGTGAGAGCAATACACAGATTGCCGTGGCCGCCGAGCAGCAGAGCCAGGTGGCCGAGGAAATGAACCGGGCGGTGGTGAGCATCCGCGACGTCACCGAAGAGACCGTGCAGCAGACCGTTGACTCGGCCACCACCAGCAGCGAACTGGCGACCCTGGCCGGCGAGTTGAACAAGGCCATCGGCCAGCTCAAGCTATAGGCGTCATAGCCGCCATCGATTGGCCCCTTTGCCGGGGCCGCACTATTCTTCAGGCAAGCCCCTGAGGAACATTTCCATGAGTAAACGCCTGCCCAACCTGCCCGCCTGGCAATGGCGTGGCTACCACCACAACCACCGCAACCCGACCAACCTGGTGCTGCACCTGATTGCCGTGCCGCTGTTCATCCTCGGCGTGTTGCTGGTGCTCTCGGGACTGTTCTCGCTGGACCTTGGGCAACTGGCCGTGGGCATCATCGCCCTGATCGCCGGGCTCGGTCTACAGCGCCAGGGGCACCGCCTGGAAGCCGAACAACCCGAGCCGTTCGCCGACCGCAAGGATGCCATTGGCCGCCTGCTGGTCGAGCAGTTCATCACCTTTCCGCGCTTCGTGCTCAGCGGTGCCTGGTGGCGTGCCTGGCGCCAGCGTCATCGCCGTTAAGCGAACACCGACACCGTCTGGCGACTGATTGCCAGCAACTCGCCAGAAGCGCTCCATAGCGCGGCCGAGGCATGCCCGTAACCATCGCGGGCGTGGTCAATCTGCGCACAGTACCGGCACCAGTCCAGGGTGCTCAGGCTCGGCACCGGCTGCACGAACTCGATGGTCCAGGTCAGGGTGCTGCCTGCCGCCGGTTTGCTCAGGTAAGGTAACAAGGTCGGCGGCCAGGCATCGACCAGCGCCAGCAGGTGCGCCTCACTGACCGGCTCATCCTTGACGTCACCGCGCAGGCGTACCCAACCGCCCATGCTGCGCGATGGCGTGTTGCTGAACGGCAAGCCGCCCACTGCCCAGCGCAGGGCCAGGTGGCGCATGAACTCCGGCGTGATCCCCTTGATGTAAGGCAGCTCGGGCGCGGCCTCCTGCAGGCTTTTCATTTCGACCGCCGGCAAGGCCGGAACATCGACGACCGAGTCACGCCCGGCACCAAAGCTGCCCTGGATCAGCGTCACCACTTGACCGTTCTGAGTGGCCCGGCCTAACAGCGAACTGACGGCCTTGCCCTCGCGCAGCAGCTCGACGTCGAAGCTGATCGGCACTTCGGGCTCGGCCGGGCCGACAAAGGTAATGGCCAGGGAACGCACTGGACGCCCCGGCGAAGTCTTGGCCAGCATGGCCTCGTACACCAGGGCAGCCATCAGCCCGCCAAAACAGGCACGGCCCTGGGCCCAGCTTGAATCAATGGTCACCGCCTGGGGATGCTGGCGGACCGCCGTGAGCAATTGCGAAAAGTTCATGACGACCTCAGCGATCAGAAAAAAATTGATCTTAACCAGACAGCAGCCGGTCTACAGCACGCATTTCGGCCATTTCAGCGGGCTATCGCTGCGCAAGCCGCACCTGCAGGCGTTCCAGGGTGGCATCGGCACGTTGCTCGGCCATGGTCTGCTGCGTTTGCCAGTGGCTGACACACGGGGCCAGGTCGGGTTGCTGCTCGGCTTGCAGCAGCCACTGCAGCAGGTCGTGCCAGGTGCCCAGGTCACCCTGGGCACGCTTGAGGGCCTTTTGCAGGCGGGGGTTGGAGTGCTGCAACTGCGGATAGGCTTCAGCCGCGTAGCGCACCCGCTTGATCAGCAGGCGCAGGCGATGGCGGTCGTGGGCGGGATCGTCGAGGGCCTCACGCAGTTGCTTCCACTGTTTTCCCAGACGTCTGTCGATGCGCTGTTGCAGGCGCCGGATCAGGCCCTGGCGCTGCGCTGCGCGCAAGAACACCGGGAAAGCGTCGACGATTGCCAGCAGGCGCGCCAGCTCGGGGCTGGCGGCGACATTGGCGAAGGTTTGCCTGCGGTGCGCCAGGCGCGATTGCGCAGCGGCCGTCTGCTGTCGCTCGAACAACTGCGCGGCCAGCACCTCACGGTCACGCAGTGGTGTGGTCAGGGTACCCAGCGCCTGGGCAGCCGCTTCCAGCTGGTCGACGCCAGGCAATTCGCGCAGCGGCCGCAGCAGGCTGCGCAAGCGCCGCACGCCGATGCGCAGGTCGTGCAGCGCCTCGCTGTCGGTATCGGCAGCCAGACGTGCCTGGCACGCCAGCAGACGCACCTGCAGGCTCAGTACCTGGGCAATGACATGGTCAAGCATGGCCGACGACATGGTCTACTCCTGTATCAGCGCCCGGCGCGGGATTCGCGAATGTAGAAGCGGGCTTTCTGAGCCTTCCTGCTGCAGCCTTCGAACGCTTCGAACTGCTGCTGGGTCTTGGCCCCGGTCAACAGCGACAACGCCTTGGAGTAGCTGACGGTACCGGCGAAGCCTTCGGCCTTGGCCAGGTCGAGCTCCTTCCAGGCCGCGTCCAGCTGATTGGCGCAGCTGTCGCGGTAGGCCGTCTTGCCAGCGCAACCGGTCAGGACCAGGGCAATCAAGGGCAGGCAAATCCAGGCTTTCATCGGCAATTCCTCAAAAGAAAAAGTTCAGGGTGGCGACTTCGACGGCAAACAGTGAGAAAAGTGCCCTATTCAGCGTAGCGCAGCGCCGCTGACGATTGAAGCACAGACACAATTGGGCGCATTGTTAGACCATGGAAGCAGAACACCGGGGAAGCATCATGAAAAAGCGCGTCGCACTGGTTCTGGGTTCAGGCGGGGCTCGGGGCTATGCACACATCGGCGTGATCGAGGAAATCGAGCGTCGCGGCTACGACATCGCCTGCATCGCCGGGTGCTCCATGGGTGCGGTAATCGGCGGTATTTACGCCGCCGGCAAACTCGATCAATACCGCAACTGGATCGAGAGCCTGGACTACCTGGACGTGCTGCGCCTGGTGGACGTGAGCTTTCGCCTGGGGGCGATACGCGGTGAGAAAGTCTTCGGGCAGATTCGCAAGATCGTCGGCGAGGTCAATATCGAAGACCTGCGCATCCCCTACACGGCAGTCGCCACCGACCTGACCAACCAGCAGGAAATCTGGTTCCAGGAGGGCTGCCTGCACCAGGCCATGCGTGCCTCGGCGGCGATTCCCAGCCTGTTCACGCCGGTGGTGCAAGGCAACCGCATGCTGGTCGATGGCGGCATCCTCAACCCTTTGCCGATCATCCCGGTGGTCTCCAGCCACTGCGACCTGATCATCGCCGTGAACCTCAACTCGACCAACCAGAGGCAATACCAGTTACCGGTGATCGAACGCCCGGCAGCGTTCAAGTTGCGCTTTGACAGCCTGATCAACTCGCTGGGCTCGCACCTGCCGTTCCGGCGCAAACCGGCCGAGCAATTGATGCGCATCGAGCAGGAGCTGCAACCTGAGGCGGCGCAGATTCCCAACCCCTGGCTCAGCGACGCGGCCGCCCCCGAAGCCCAGCAACCGGCTGCGGCGCCGGAGGCTGACGGCGCGCCGAAATCGGCGACCGGCTCGTTCATCATCGACAACGTCGGGCCAGCCTCCCTGCTGGACTTGATCAACCAGAGCTTCGAGGTGATGCAGACGTCACTTGCCCAGTACAAGATTGCCGGGTATCCGCCGGACGTGCTGATCAACGTGCCCAAGCGAGTGTGCCGGTTCTTCGAGTTCTACAAGGCGCCGGAGCTGATTGCCCTGGGCCGGGAAATTGCGCGCGATACGCTGGATAACTATGAGGCGGAGCGGCGTTGACGGCTAACAGCATCGCGGGGGGGCGCCCCCCCCCCCCCCCGGGGGGGGGGGGGGGCGGCCCCGCGATAGGGCCCTTAATTCTGCTCCGGACCGATCAGCCTGTACCCCACCCCAGGCTCAGTCACGATAAACCGCGGCGCCGTCGGGTCATCGCCGAGCTTCTGGCGCACATGGGCGACGACGATGCGCAGGTAGTGGCTGTCATCGACGTGGGTCGGCCCCCAGATATCCTTGAGCAGTTGCTGCTGGGTGATCACCCGCCCCGGATGGCTGGCCAGCTGCGCCAATAGCGCATATTCCTTGCGGGTCAGCGCCACCTCGATGCCGTCCAGGGTCACCCGGCGAAACGCCAGGTCGACGGTCAAGGGCCCGAAGCTCAGCGCCGATGCGGTGGCTGTCGCCTGCGGCGCCTGGCGCAGCAAGGCCCGCACCCGGGCAAGAAACTCCTGGATGCCGAAGGGCTTGGTCACGTAGTCGTTGGCACCGCTGTCCAGCGCCTCGACCTTCTGGATTTCACTGGCCCGCACCGACAGCACCAGCACCGGCACCGCACTCCACTCGCGCAGTTCACGCAGCACCTGCTGGCCGTCCATGTCCGGCAGGCCAAGATCGAGCACCACCAGGTCGGGGCGCGCCAATGCCGCCTGGGTCAAGCCTTCGGCACCGGTAGCGGCCTCCACCACCTTGTAGCCCTGGGAACTCAGGCTGATACGCAGGAACTTGCGGATTTGCGGCTCGTCATCGATGACCAGCAGGGTCGCGCTTTGGCTCATGGGGCTTCGCTTTCAGGCTCGGGTTGGGTCGGCAGCGGCAAGCATAGAGTGATGCAGGTGCCCTTGCCATCGATACCATCGCCCACACGGATATGCCCGCCATGGGCGCCGATCATGCCCTGGCAGATCGCCAGGCCCAGCCCCGTGCCCTGCCCGCCGCGGTCACCGCGGGCAGCGGTGTAGAACATGTCGAAAATCCGCTCGCGATCGGCCTCGGGAATACCCGGCCCTTCATCGCTGACGGCAAAGCACAACAACTCGCCCTCAGTGCTGACCTGAAGCGCCAGCCGCCCAGCCGCCGGAGAAAAACGTGCAGCGTTCTCCAGCACATTGATCAGCGCCTGCTCGATCAACGCGGCGTGAACGAACAACAACGGCAAGTCGGCCGGCACCTCGGTGCGCAGTTGCAACGGCGCCAGCACCACCCGCAGGCGGTTCAGGGCACTGCCGACAATGTCGGTGGGCGCCACCCAGTCGCGCGCCAGCTTCAAGCCGCCATGGCCCAGGCGGGTCATGTCGAGCAGGTTCTGGATGTAGCGATCCAGGCGTTCGGCTTCGTTGCGGGTGCCTTCGAGCAACTCCTGGCGATCGGCCTTGGGGATCGCCTCACCGAGGGCCAGCAGACTGTCGATGCTGCCGCGCATGGCGGTCAGCGGCGTGCGCAGGTCGTGGGACACCGAGGCCAGCAAGGCGCTGCGCAGCTGTTCGGTTTCGCCATGCAAACGGGCCGACTCAAGCTGCTCGGCCAATCGCGCCCGGGCCAGGGCCTGGGCCAGCGGCTGGCTCAGGGCCTTGAGCAGGCGGCAATGCTGGGCCGTCAGTTGCTGGCCCTTGCGCGGTCGCACGCCGAGCAGCGCCAGGCGTGCCTCGTCCACCGACAGCGGCCACCACCACCAGCGGCCATTGGGCAAGGTATCGCTGCCCTGGCCCGCCGCCTGGTCGTGCTGCCAGGCCCAGTCGGCGGCGGCACGCTCATTGTCGCTGAACTGCAGGTCGCCGCCACTGGCCACCTGCAGTCGACCCTCGGCATCGCGTTCGAGCAGGCACACCTGCAGGTCCTGCCAGCCATCCAGGTGTTGGCCGGCGGCGGTGAACACCGCCTGGCGGTCGGTGGCGGCGGTGAGCTTGCGCGACAGCTCAAGCAACTGGCTGGTCTGCTCCTGGGTTTCGCGCAGGGCCTGCAACTGCCGGCGCTGGCGTGCGGCGAGGTTACCGGTGAGCGCTGCCATCAACAGGAAGAACAGCGAGGTCAGTACGTCTTCTTCACGTTGGATGCTGAAAGAGAACGTCGGCGGAATGAACAAAAAGTCGTAGGCCAGGAACGACATCACCGCACAGGCCAGCGCCGGGCCCAGGCTACTGCGTACCGCCACCAGCAACACCGCGGCGAGAAACACCAGGGAGATGTTCGGCAAGGCCAGCACGCTGGCCACCGCCCAGGCCAGGCCGGACGCCAACAGGGTGGCGGCCAGGGCCAACAGGTAATGGCGCCAGACCCAGACCTTTTTCACCGCTGCACTGGGCGGTTCGGGCTGGGTGTCGCGGTCGAGCACGTTGATTTCCAGGCCATGGGCATCACGCAGCAAGCGCGTCGCCACCCCGGCGCCGAACAGCCGCCGGCGCAGGCGATCGCGTGACTGGCCGACCAGCACCAGGCTCGCGCGCCGTTCCAGGGCATGCTGGATCAGGGTCCTGGCCACCTCGCCGGCGCGCAACAGCACCACTTCGCCACCCAGGCGTTCGGCCAGTTGCTGGGCCGCCTGCAAGCGCTGACGTGCGGTTTCGTCGCGCAGCCGGCCGTTGTCGACGTGCACCAGGGTCCAAGGCAGATGGCGGCGCTGGGCGACACGGCTGGCATGCCGCACCAGGCGCTCGGCCTGGGCATCGCCATCGACGCCGACCAGCAAGCGACCGCGCAAGGCCGGGGCGTCCTGGCCAAGCTGGCGGTAACCGTGGGCCAGGTCCGCATCGACCTGGGCCGCCGCTGTCTGCATGGCCAACTCGCGCAAGGCGGTCAGGTTGGTTTGGGAAAAAAACGCATCGATCGCCGCCCGCGCCTGCTCCGGCACATACACCTTGCCTTCGCGCAGGCGCTCAAGCAGCTCGCGCGGCGGCAGGTCGATCAGCACCAGTTCGAAGGCTTCCTGCAGCACCCAGTCCGGCAGGGTTTCACGCACCTGCACGCCCGTGATGCCGCGCACCTGGTCGTTGAGGCTTTCCAGGTGCTGGACGTTGACCGTGGTGTAGACGTCGATGCCGGCGGCGAGCAACTCCTGGACATCCTGCCAGCGCTTGGCGTGGCGGCTGCCAGGAGCGTTACTGTGGGCCAGCTCGTCGACCAGCACCAGTTGCGGGCGGGCCTTGAGCAGGCTGTCGAGGTCCATTTCTTCCAGCAGCATGCCGCGGTATTCGCTGCGCAGCAGTGGCTGCTGGGGCAAGCCGCCGAGCAGCGCTTCGGTCTCGGCGCGGCCATGGGTCTCGACCACTGCGGCCAGCAGCGCCACCCCCTGGCGCAACTGGGCATGGGCGGCCTGGAGCATGGCGTAGGTCTTGCCTACCCCGGGCGCCGCGCCCAGAAACACCTTGAGCCGGCCGCGCCCTTCGCGCGGCAGCCCAGCCAACAACGCATCTGCGCGTTCGGAATTGCTCATGCTCACTGCCTGTCCTTATTTCGACGCCGGTGCCAGCCGCTCAAGGGCGCTGTTCAGGGCCAGCACATTGACCACCGGCGGGCCGATCAAGGGATGCAGGGTGGACTGCTCGACCAGCAGTTGCAAGGCCTCGGGCGCAACCTTGCGCGCCGCCGCCACCCGCGGCAGCTGGTAGGCCACCGCCGCAGGCGACAGGTGCGGGTCCAGACCGCTGCCGGAGGTGGTCAGCAAGGCCAGCGGCACGGGCCCCTGCGCTTCGATGTACAGCTGCGCGGCGCTGCTCTTGACCCGCTCGGCCAACGCCGGATTGCTCGGTGCCAGGTTGCTGGCGCTACTGGCTACCGTGGCGTAGTCGCCCGCCGAAGGCCGCGACTGGAACCAGGCGTCGCCCTCGAAGCGTTGCGCGATCAACTGCGAGCCGCGCACCTGGCCCTGCCCGTCGCGCAGCAGGCTGCCATTGGCCTGGTCGGGGAAGGCCACTTGGGCGATGCCGGTGACCACCAGCGGGTACACCGCGCCGGTGATCAGGGTCATCAACAGGATCAGGCTCAGGGCCGGACGAATATGGGTAGTCATGGTCATCTCCTTGGTTCAGACCAGCTTCAGGGCGGTGAGCAACAGGTCGATCAGCTTGATCCCGGCGAACGGCACGATCAGCCCGCCCAGGCCATAGATCAGCAGGTTGCGACGCAGCAGGTGGGCGGCGCTGGCGGCCTGCACCCGCACCCCGCGCAGGGCCAGCGGGATCAGCACGACGATGATCAGGGCATTGAAGACGATTGCCGAGAGGATCGCGCTCTGCGGGCTGCTCAGGTGCATCAGGTTGAGCACGCCCAGTTGCGGGTAGATCGCCGCGAACAAGGCCGGGAGGATGGCGAAGTACTTGGCTACGTCGTTGGCAATCGAGAAGGTGGTCAACGCACCACGGGTCACCAGCAACTCCTTGCCGACCTGGACCACATCCAGCAGCTTGGTCGGGTCGCTGTCCAGGTCGACCATGTTGGCTGCCTCGCGGGCTGCCTGGGTGCCGTCGTTCATGGCCATGCCGACATCGGCCTGGGCCAGCGCCGGGGCATCGTTGGCGCCGTCACCGCACATGGCCACCAGACGGCCGTCGTTCTGTTCCTGGCGGATGCGCGCCAGCTTCTTCTCCGGGGTGGCTTCGGCGAGCACGTCATCGACCCCGGCTTCGGCGGCAATCGCCGCAGCGGTCAGCGGGTTGTCGCCGGTGACCATCACCGTGCGGATGCCCAGCTTGCGCAGCTCGGCAAAGCGCTCGCGGATGCCCGGCTTGACCACGTCCTTGAGGTGGATCACGCCGAGCAGGCGCTTGTCGAGGCACACCAGCAGCGGCGTGCCACCGCTCTGGGCAATCTTGTCCACTTCCCGGGCCAATGACGCCGGCATTTCCAGGCGTTGCATGCCGACGAAGGCCAGCACCGAGTCCACCGCGCCCTTGCGATAGCGACGTTGCTGATAGTCGATGCCGGACAGCCGGGTTTCGGCGCTGAAGGCCACGGGCGTGAGCTGATCGGCAGTCGGTTCGGTGAAATCATGCAACTGGCGCAGGTACTCGACAATCGACTTGCCTTCGGCAGTGTCGTCGGCCAGCGACGCCAGCAAGGCGCCCTCGCCCAACTCCCGCGCGGTAACGCCGGGCGCCGCATGCAGGGCGCTGCAGCGGCGGTTGCCGAAGGTGATGGTGCCGGTCTTGTCGAGCATCAGCACATGCACATCACCGGCAGCCTCTACCGCACGACCGGAGCGGGCGATCACATTCAGGCGCACCAGGCGGTCCATGCCCGCGATACCGATGGCCGACAACAGGCCGCCGATGGTGGTCGGGATCAAGGTCACCAGCAGCGCCACCAGGAACACCAGCGGGATGCTGCCACCGGCAAAATGGGCGAACGGCTGCAGGGTCACCACGACCACCAGAAAGATCAGGGTCAGGCCGATCAGCAGGATGTCCAGGGCGATCTCGTTGGGAGTCTTCTGCCGTTTGGCGCCTTCGACCAGGGCGATCATGCGGTCCAGGGTCGACTCGCCGGGGTTGCTGGTGATGCTGATCAGCAACCAGTCGGAGACCAGCCGGGTGTTGCCGGTGACCGCCGAACGATCACCGCCGGACTCGCGGATTACCGGCGCGGATTCACCGGTAATCGCCGCCTCGTTGACCGCGGCGATACCTTCAAGCACCTCGCCGTCGCCAGGGATCATCTCCCCGGCCGAGACCTTGACCACATCGCCCTTGCGCAGGCTGGTGGCCGGGACAATCTCGAAGCTGCCCGAGGCCGTACGGCGACGGGCACTGAGGCCCTGGCTGCCGGCCTTGAGGCTGTCGGCGCGGGCCTTGCCACGGCCCTCGGCGAGGGCTTCGGCGAAGTTGGCAAACAGCACCGTGAACCACAGCCACAGGGCGATCTGCAACGCCACGCCAGTGGGCACGCGGCTGTCAGGCAGCAAACACAGCAAGGTGGTGAAGATCGCGGTCAGTTCCACCACCAGCATCACCGGCGAGCGCTTGAGTTGGCGCGGGTCGAGCTTGACGAAGGCCTGTACCAGCGCCGGGCGCCACAGGGCGGCAACGGTGGTGCGCGCAGCTTCGGCGGCCTGCACCTTTACTTCGGGAATCGGCATATTCATCAGTTGTTCCTCACAAGCCCAGGCTCAGGTATTCGGTCACCGGCCCCAGGGCCAGGGCCGGCAGGAAGGTCAGGCCACCGACCAGCAGGATGGTCACCACCAGCAAGGTGACGAACAGCGGGCCGTGGGTCGGGAAGCTGTTCTGCCCCACCGGTGCGGACTTTTTCAGTGCCAGGCTGCCAGCCAGGGCCAGCACCGGCAGGATGTAGCCGAAGCGGCCGATCAGCATGCCCAGGCCGATCATCACGTTGTGGAAGGTGGTGTTGGCACCCAGGCCGGCGAATGCCGAACCGTTGTTGGCGCTGGCCGAGGTGTAGGCATACAGCAGTTGGCTGAAGCCATGGGCACCGGGGTTGCTGATCGCTGCCGCAGGTCCCGGCAGGCTGGCTGCCAGGGCGCCGAGCACCAGCACGCCGACCGGCATCACCAGCAAGGTCGCCACCAGCAATTGCACTTCCCGCGCCTGCAGTTTCTTGCCCAGGTATTCCGGGGTGCGGCCAATCATCAGGCCGGCGAGGAACACGGCGACCAACACGTTGAGCAGCATGCCGTAGAGCCCGGCACCAACGCCGCCGAAGATCACCTCGCCGACCATCATGTTGACCAGCGCAACCATGCCACTGAGCGGGTTGAGGCTGTCGTGCATGTTGTTCACCGAGCCGTTGGAGGCGGCGGTGGTGGTCACCGTCCAGAGCACGCTGGCAGTGGTGCCGAAACGGCTTTCCTTGCCTTCCAGCGGCGCGCTCTGTTCAACCAGCGGGCTGCTCAGCGCCGGGTTGGCCTGGTGCTCGCTCCACAGCGCGGTGCCGCCACCGATCAAGAACAACGCGAGCATGCCGGCGATGATCGCCCGGCTCTGGCGCATGTCCTTGACGTAATGGCCAAAGGTGAACACCAGGGCCACCGGGATGAGGATGATCGAAGCCACCTCGAACAGGTTGCTCCAGGCCGTCGGGTTCTCGAACGGGTGCGCCGAGTTGACGCCGAAGAAGCCGCCGCCGTTGGTGCCCAGTTGCTTGATCGCGATCTGGCTGGCGGCCGGGCCCAGCGGGATGGTCTGGTCGGCGCCGCCCTGCAAGGTCAGTGCATGCACGTAATCGGCGAAGGTCTGCGGCACGCCCTGCCATACCAGTAGCAAGGCCAGCACCAGGCACAGCGGCAACAGGCCGTAAAGCGTGGCGCGGGTCATGTCGACCCAGAAGTTGCCCAGGGTCTTGGCCGAGCGACGGGCGATGCCGCGGCACAGCGCGACCAGCACCGCCAGGCCGGTGGCGGCGCTGACAAAGTTCTGCACGGTCAGGCCGAGCATCTGGCTCAGGTAACTGACCGAAGCCTCACCGCTGTAGGACTGCCAGTTGGTGTTGGTGACAAAGCTCACCGCGGTGTTGAATGCCAGCGACCACTCCTGCCCCGCCAGGTGCTGCGGGTTGAGCGGCAGGTAGCCTTGCAACTGCAGCACCGTGAACACCAACACGAAGCCGGCGAGGTTGAAGGCCAGCAGGGCCAGAGTGTATTGCTGCCAGCTCTGCTCCTTGTTCGCGTCGACCCCGGCCAGCCGGTAGCAGCCACGCTCGAGCGGCCCGAGCAGTGTCGACAGCCAGGTACGCTGGCCCTCCATCACCTTGAAATAGAAACGCCCGAGCAAGGGTGCCGGGAGCAGTACCAGCGCAAAGAACGCCAGCAGCAACACGTAATCGTAACTGTGCATGGTCGCTCCTAGCCCCGATCGGCGCGCAGCAGCGCGACCAGCAGGTAGATCATCAAGGCCACTGCCAACAGCAGTGACACCCCGTCCAGAATGCTCATGAAAACTCTCCGTCCTTACGGCACGCGCCGCTGACGGTCATTGTCGGCAGAGTGGCTGTAAAGGGACGAGACCAAGAGCCCGGGGCGGGCATAAAGAATGCGTAAATAACGCCGCCCACCTGTAGGAGCGGGCTTGCACCGCGATGAGGCCAGTACTGTCAGTAGATCCGGCGTCGCCTGGGTTGCGACCGCTGCGCGCTCGATCGCGGGGCAAGGCCCGTTCCCACAGAAGGCCTGCGCCTACAGGGGTCTCCACTCAAGAGGCTGCTGGTAATTGGCAACCCAGTCGACCACCTGCTCGGCCGGCATTGGCCGGGCGATGCAGTAGCCCTGGGCGATGTCGCAACCCAGGCCCATCAGCAACTGACCATGCTCGACCGTCTCCAGGCCCTCGGCGATCACCTGGCGGCCAAAAGCCCGGGCCAGACCGATCACGGCGCGGGTCAGGGCCAGGTCGTCCTGGTCGTGGAGGATGTCGCGGACGAACGACTTGTCGATCTTGATGGTGCGCGTCGGCAGGCGCTTGAGGTAACTGAGCGACGAATAGCCGGTGCCAAAATCATCCAGCGAGAATTGCACGCCCAGGCGCTGGCAAGCCTCCAGGCACTGGCTGACGCGCTGGATATTTTCAATCGCCACCGACTCGACGATCTCCAGGTCGAGCATCGCCGGTGCGACGGCCGGATGACGGTTCAGCGACAACTGCAGGCGCTCGACAAAGTCGTCACGCTGCACATGGCGGGCAGCAATATTGACGCTGACCGGCCATTGATACCCCAGCGCTTGCCATCGCTGCATCTGGTTCATGGCCTGGTCGATGACCCATTCGCCGATCTCGACGATCAGGTCGGTCTGTTCGACCTGCGGCAGGAAGTCAGCGGGCATCACCAGCCCCTTGCCCGGGTGCTGCCAACGCAGCAGCGCTTCAAAGCCGATCACCGCGCCGTTGTGCATGTTGACCTTGGGTTGGTAATGCAGGCACAGCTCGCCCATGTACAAGGCCTGGCGCAGGCGCGCCACGGTCTGGTGGGTGGCCTTGACCTCCCGGTCGAGCGACACGTCGAACAGGTGGAAGCGATTGCGCCCACTCTGCTTGGCCACGTACAGGGCCTGGTCGGCGTGGCGCACCAGGGTGTCGGTGTCCTCGTTGTCCTGAGGGAACAAGGTCACGCCGATACTGGCGCTGACGCGGATCTCCTGGTCGCGGATCTGGTACGGCGCTGCTATCGCGATCAGCACCCGGTCGAGCGCCGCCTGCAAATGCGCAGGGTTCTGCACATGGCGCAGGATCAGCACGAACTCGTCGCCCGACAACCGCGCCACGGCATCGCCGCCGCGCAAGATGCCCTTCAGGCGCGTGGCCACTTCGACCAGCAGAAGATCGCCGCTGGCATGCCCGTAGCCGTCGTTGACCGCCTTGAAGCCATCCAGATCGAGCATGCACACCGCCAGCGGAATGTCCTCGTTGCGCGAGTACTCCAGGGCCTGGTTGAGCAGGTCGGACAGATAAGCGCGATTGGGCAGGCCGGTGAGCACATCGTGGCCCACGCGCCATTGCAGGGTATGCAACAACTGGCGCTTCTCGGTGACATCGAAGCGGATCGAAACGTACTTGCGCACCTGGCCGCTGGCCGGGTCGATCAGCGGCACCATGGTGCTGTCGACCCAGTACAACGAGCCGTCCTTGGCACGGTTGCAGATCTCGCCCTTCCAGACCCTGCCGGCGACCAGCGCGCGCCACATGTCGACGAAAAATTCCGGCCCGTGCAGGCCGGAGTTGAGGATCCGGTGATTGGCCCCGAGCAGTTCCTCGCGGCTGTAGCCGGAGATGCTGCAGAACTGCTCGTTGACGTAAGTGATCCGGCCACTGAGGTCGGTTTCGGAAAAGATCGCGGCGGCATCGACGGCCGTGCGGTAGTTATCGTCCATGAATTCCTCTGCGCCCTGGTGGCTAGCGGTTGAAGCGCTCGACCAGGGCCCGCAGACCCGAAGAAATGCTTTGCAGCTCGGCGCCACGGCTGGCCGCGGCATTGGCGTTGCGCGCAGTGGCCTGCACCGTGCTGGCAACGTTGTTGATCTGCTCGCTGACTTCTTCGGCCACCGAGGATTGTTCTTGCGAGGCAGCGGCCATCTGCTGGCTCATGTCGCTGATGCGCTCGACGGCGGCACGAATGCCCTGCAAGGCGCGTTGCGCCTCCAGCACCTGGGCCACGCCCTGCTCGGCCTCGTTGATACCGAGGCTGGCGATACTCACCGCCTCGTCGGCACCGCTGCGCAGGTTCTCGATGATGCCCTGGATCTGCACGGTCGACTGCCGGGTCTTGGCCGCCAGGGCGCGAACCTCGTCGGCGACCACGGCAAAACCACGGCCCTGCTCGCCCGCGCGGGCCGCTTCAATGGCGGCGTTGAGCGCCAGCAGGTTGGTCTGCTCGGCAATCGCGCGGATCACTTCAGCGGCGAGCATGATGTCCTGGGTCTGCCCGGCCAGGTGGGTGACCGCCTGGTTGATCTGGCTGACGGTATTGGCCAGCAACTGGATGGCCTCGCGGCTGGTGCCAGCGACCTGGCTGCCCTGCTCGGCCAGTTGGTTGGCGGTCTGCGCCTGGACTGCGGTTTGCTGCACATGCTCGGCCACCTCGCCGATGGACGCAGCCATTTCGGTCATGGCGGTGGCGGTCATGTCGGTTTCCGCGCGCTGTTCCAGCAACGCGGTTTCGGTGTTCCTGGACAGACGACTGGAGTCGCTGGCGGCTTCGGCCATCTGCGTGGCCAGGTCGCTCAGGCGGGTGAGCGCGGTCTTGAGCCGCGCTTCTTCGCTGATCAGGATCATCTGCAATTGTGCTGCCGAGCCCAGTTGATCGCTGTAGGTCAGGGCGCTGATCGGGTCGGCAAAGGTGTGATTCGAGCACGCCACGATCTGCCCAAGCTGGCGGCCCAAGCGGCTGTGGGCCCAAAGGCCGATCAGCCCGAACAGGCCAAGGGTAATGCCCTGGCCCGGCCAGCCCGGCAGCGCCTGGTTGGCGGCCACCGCCACTGCACCGGCTGCCAATGGCAGGCTCATCACCTGGCTCAGTTGGGCCAGGCGGCGGCCGGCCGACACCGCAGGCTTGCCTTCACGCAACCGCGCATACAGTTCCTCGGCCCGGCGCACCTGCTCGCGGGTCGGCTTGACCCGCACCGACTCGTAGCCGACCAGGCGGCCGTCTTCGAGGATCGGCGTGACATAGGCGCTGACCCAGTAGAAGTTACCGTTCTTGCAGCGGTTCTTGACGATCCCCATCCAGCTCTGGCCAGCCTTGAGGTACTGCCACATCAGTGCGAACACCGCTGGCGGCATGTCCGGGTGGCGGACCAGATTGTGCGGGCTGCCGATCAGCTCGGCCTGGCTGAAACCGCTCATGGCGGCGAATTCGGCGTTGCAGTAGGTGATATTACTGGCGGTGTCGGTAGCGGAAATAAGCCGCTGGTCCTCGCCGAAAGTCTGCTCGACCGAGGTGACCGGCATGTTGAGACGCACGATAAAACTCCATTTGCTGTGGTCTGCCAGGTTGTCCTGTGCAGCGCACGAACCATTCGTCCGACATCGAGATCAGCCTTCTGCCGAGGTGCTTTGCTGAATACTCTCAGCCTGCTGCCCCCGGTTGAAACTCGATGGCTTTTGGCCTGTCCAAACCGGTAATTCTACGAATTACATCACATTATGCAAATAAAGGTGATGAATCGTGGCGTTGCCTAATGCGCATAGATATCGTTAAGTTCTTGATTCTAAATGGGAATTAAGCGATGACAAATTCAAGTTTGGGTTCGGCCATCAGACGTTACCGCAAGGTAGCCGGGCTCACTCAGGCTGAACTTGGCGAGAAAACCGGTTTTGACCCCAAGACCATCAGTCGCTTCGAAACCGGCACCTACACCCCCAGCGTGGAAGCCCTGTCGACCTTCTCCGAGGCGCTGGGGATCAAACTCAAAGCCTTCTTCGCAGACGAGGACGACGAAGATGAGCAACGTGCCTACCTCTTCGGCGTCATCCATAAGGCCCCTTCCCAGGACCTGGGAAAGCTGATCGCGGCGGTAGACCTGGCCTTGTCCAAGCCTTAGTCCCGGCAACACGGAAAAAGCGGCAGGTTGAACCTGCCGCTTTTTTTTGGTTCTTCACGGAATCCTGGGGGGCTAGGATCCTTGGTTTGGCTTGGCTTGTTCCGGCTGCGGGGGTTTTTATTTTTTTTTTGGGGGGGGGGGGGGGGGGGGGGGGGGGGGGGGCCCCCACACCGAATGGATAAGCTCGCAACCAACCCCACCCCAAGGCTCATAGTCCCCGAAATGTCGTGAAGAACTTTTTTTTGCCTGGGTATCGCACTAACTGGTCAGACCGGTAAAGCCAATTCTCACCCACTCAACCGAAAACCCCTTGGGTTTGCACTGAAAATGACTTTTTTTGCATTCAAAATGAAACTGCTTATAGGTGGTCTGACCAGTTGAATTCGTACAGCTCCTAACGCGCTGGCGGCAATCCATTGCTACACAACCGCTTAGGCGAGAGTCTATTGCGATTATTATTTGATGTACGCGAATGACGTGCTACACCCTCACTAAGGTGGTCAGACCTCCTTTAGCAGCTTTTAGATCACGCGCTAATCGAAATGCACTGGCCGTCAGCTATCCGCTGCTCCTGGGAGAGCGACTGACACTGCTCAAGCGCGGATAGACGCAGACGTTTGATGCCTTGATTGCCGATTTGGGCGATCCTGCCACATGCCTGCAGGTCCTCAGCTGGATGAACCCCAACAAAAGGAAGTCGTGATCATATAGCCCGCGGCTGCGCTACGATTACTTCCAAACAACTAAGGCTGCTCAGGGAGCGGCAGGCCGGAGAAGTATGCATATTTCCAAATTGACCTTGGTCAACTACCGCAACTTCAAGAACACGACCCTTCGATTTCACAAGGGTGTAAATACCATCATCGGAGAAAACGGCGCTGGCAAGTCGAACATCTTCCGAGCGATCCGGCTCCTGCTTGATGACACGATGGTGCGTGCAGCCTACCGGTTGGACGAATCCGATTTCAGCCGTTCGCTCGGTCAATGGCAGGGCCATTGGATCATCATAAGCATGGAATTCGAAGAAATCAGCACCGACGAATCCGTCCAGGCACTGTTCCTTCATGGCACCGCCTCGCTTGATGATGCACCACTGCGCAAGGCTACCTATAACCTTATCTTCCGGCCCAAGAGAGAGATTCGACTGAAGTTGGCTGACGTCGATTTCCTGGACGAAGACCAGCTCGCGGAGGTGCGCAACGCGATCACCATCGACGATTACGAAACGGTCTTCACCGGCCGGAGCTGGGCCGATTTCAGCGATCCCGCCGTTTACGAAAAGATCGTTGGCGACTTCGATTTGTGCAATTTCAATTCGGAGACGGAGTTTCCGGAAATCGGAGCGAAGGTGCCCGGATTTCTCTCTGTCACCAAAGAGGTCACGCTGACTTTCATTCAAGCCCTGCGTGACGTTGTTGCCGAGTTTCACAACAACCGAACCAACCCTTTGCTTACCTTGCTCAAGAGCAAAAGCGGAGAGATCAACCCTGCCACAATGCAACCAATCACTGAGATGGCTCGTGAACTCAACACCTCCATTGAGGGCCTGGAGGATGTGCAATCGGTTCGCAATCATATTCGCGAGACCATCAAGGACGCAGCGGGTGAAACCTACTCGCCAGCTTCACTCTCGATCAAATCTGATTTGCCTGAGGAGGCCGATAAGCTTTTCCAGTCCCTGCGGCTTTTCGTGGGTGAGTCCGAAGAAGGGTACGAAGGTGCAATACATGAGTTGAGCCTGGGCGGGGCCAACCTCATCTACCTGACGCTCAAGCTCCTGGAGTTCAAGTATCAGCGCGAAAAACAGGCCATGGCCAACTTTCTCCTGATCGAGGAACCGGAAGCGCATATCCACACTCACATTCAGAAAACCCTGTTCGACCGCATCGCCTACAGCGACGCGCAAATCATCTACACCACCCACTCCACCCACATCTCCGAGGTGAGCAATGTCAGCAACGTCAACATTCTGGGGCGTCATGGCTCCTTCTGCGAGGCCTACCAACCGGCAACGGGTCTTGAGCCCACCCAGGTCACCAGCATCCAGCGCTATCTCGACGCAGTGCGTAGCAATCTTTTATTCGCCAAGAGCGTGATTCTCGTCGAGGGTGATGTAGAAGAAATCCTGATCCCGGTGCTCGTCAAAAAGGTGCTGGGGTTAAGCGTTGACGAGCTAGGCATCAGTGTCATCAACATCCGCAGTACGGGCTTCAAAAATGTAGCTGTCCTGTTCCATGACCTGCGCATCCGAAAGCGGTGCGCCATCGTCACAGATCTTGATCAGACCTTTTTCGATACCACGCCACTGCCCACCGATACCTCAGCCATCGCTGAGAAAAAAAACAAGGCCCTCGGTTCGCAGAAATCAGGCTCAGAACGCCACGCCGACCTGAAAGGATTCACGGCTGGGAATCCATGGCTTGCAACTTTTTACGCCAAACATACCTTCGAAGTCGACTTTATCGCTGCCGGAAACCATAACTCCGTTGTTCAGACCGCTCCAGAAGTCTACAAAGACGCGAAGACGATCGAACAGGCGACGGAGGATCTTCAATCCGGGCAACTGTCGAGAATGGGAAGTCGAGCGCTGACGATGGCCAAGCAAGAGGGAAAGGGTTGGTTCGCCATCCTGCTTGCCGAGCACCTCACCCACCAGGTCCAGATTCCCGCCTACATCCTGCAAGCCATTCATTTTGCACATGGCGAGTTCTCCCGTCCGCTGCTGGCCAGAATTCTCCAGCATCGCGCCGAATGCCTGTTCGGCACCTGGCCGGCAGCAGCTCCAGTGAAGACAGATTTCCTCCTTGAGGTGGAGCGCTTTGAGAAGGAGCAAATCAGCCTACAGGACCTCAAGGCGGCGGTCGCTCACAGACTGCCCGAGGACAGCATTACCGCCTTTATGACGGAGATCATTTGATGTTCACCTGGGATCCGCGGGAGCTCAATTGTGAGCAAGCGGCGGCCGTAATTGAACCGTCGAGCATTTTCCTGACTGCGTGCCCCGGTAGTGGCAAGACACGCACCCTCACCTACAAAATAGCCTACGAGCTGTCACGCCGCGCTGACAAGCGGATCGTTGCAGCCATTACCTACACCCACCGCGCCGCCGATGAAATCCAGGAACGTATCGAGGACCTCGGGGTCGATACCTCCGGGTTGTGGATCGGCACGATCCATGCGTTTTGCCTGGAATGGATCATCAAACCCTACGGGATTTACTGCCCCGCGCTCGCCCATGGTTACCGCGTCATTGATACGCATGATCGTGAACTTCTACTGGAACGACTGTGCACCCCATATCGAGGAGTGACCCACTGGGATTGCGACTACTACGTTACCGAGGCTGGGTATCACCTCGGCTGTCCGGACACTCGAAAGCACCAGGCGATTCACAAGGTGCTGGCAGCATACTTTGAAGAGCTTCTAGCGAGTCGTCAGATCGATTTCGAGCAGATTCTGTGGCATGCCTACACCCTGATGCGCGATCAAGCGCACATCGCACTGCTATTGTCCCGCGTGTTTTCCCACATGCTGGTGGACGAGTATCAGGACACCAAGCAAATCCAGTACAGTCTCTTGACGTCCATACTGCGCGCAGGCTGCGGACAGACCAAGACGTTCATCGTGGGCGATCCAAACCAGGCCATCTACGGCTCACTCGGCGGATACGCAATGCCTGTGGCTGATTTTCGCGCTCAAGCCGGAATCCCAATTAAGGAGATGGCCCTCAGTCGCAACTATCGGTCCAGCGAGCGGATCATCAGTTATTTCTCTAACTTCAACGTGCACGCAACGACCATCAAGAGCGCAGGTGAACATGCCACCTTTCCCAGCCTGGTAACCTACAACCGAGATGTTGCGCATACCGATGTGCACGACGAACTGGTCAGGTTGATTCAGGTGAGTCTTGCCGCCGGCAACCCACCCGAAAACATCTGCATCCTCGCACCATGGTGGATACTCCTGGCCGCAACGACTCGTAAGCTGGTGGCGATGTTGCCCGACCAGCAGTTCGATGGTCCAGGTCTAGTTCCCTTCAGCAACGATCCAGACAATTTCTGGTTCAAACTCTCCAAGATCTTGCTGACGGAATCCTCACCGAGGCTACTGGTTCGGCGAATGCGCTGGGCAGGCGACGTTATCAAAGACCTCGGAGATTTCGGCGTCGACACCACACAGCTCACACCCCGCAGGCTGCTGAGGGAGAGCAACGCGTTGTCGATCGATGAAATGGATGGTCTCCGCTACCTCGACCAAGCCTTTACCGAACTGTTCGTGCGACTGAGCATTTCCGAGGACTGCTTTCCACCCCTTTCCGCGCACCGAGAGGCATTTTTTAGAAGCTCGGCAGCAAGAATTGCGAGACTGCAGCAAGCTGGGGCGACCTACATAAATCAAGTTTTATTCTTCAAGAAGGTATTCCGCGAGCGGACGGGCATCACCGTTTCCACCATTCATGGCGTCAAGGGCGCCGAGTTCGACGTTGTTATCGCCTTCGGCCTCTTGGAAGGTATGGTGCCGCACTTTAATGAAGCAAATGGGAATGTGGCCGCGAGCAAGCTCCTTTACGTATTGAGCTCCCGCGCACGCAAGCATCTTCACTTGATATCAGAATCGGGACGATCAAGGGGGCAATACGGGGTTTATACCCCGACCGAGTCGCTCACTGCGTGCTGCTTCAATTACGACGCTCAGTGAGGCGATCCGCTGGCTTGGACTCCACCAGGATGAACCATCCACTGTACACGGTCGCTAACCGACCCGTTGCTGCCGCTGACCATAGACAGAGTTCGGCCAGAAGCAAAGGTGGCTAGGCCAAGGCCCAGCGGGAATTATCTCGAATTATCTCGCCAACTATAATTGGTCATTTTTTGCCCAGATTGAGTGCTACTGCTCCTACTTTCAATCCTCTACCGATATAAGGCTGCAAGATCTCGCCGAGCGGCCGCCAAATCCGATGGAACCCATATGCAGGATGCGAAAGTCAGGTAAGGGTTGGGCAGCGGATGAAGATCACTGGTCGAGTCGAGATTGAATCAGCCACCGACGTACAACGCGACGTGTGCCGCTGCTCAACCCGTAGATACTGATGGGTTTGAGCTCGCCACTCTTCAAGCACACTGGGTTTCGGTACCATGCGAATCTGCACTCTACTTGACCACCTGTTTGCGTTCGTTCTGACAACCAATTGCATCGGATTTTACCAGCACGTTTTTAACCATGATCGGCAGAAAACCGCCGATTCTATTTAAAAAGTCGGCCCTTCCAAACTGCCTCCATACTTACCGATGGATACGCCTTTTTTGCGCACCGCTACGCGAAATCCGCTCAGCTCAAAGCAAAAATTTCAATCTCAAGCGCGTACATTTCTTCCGTGAAAACCATGGCCGACTTTTTCAACTGAATCACCCAAAAGCGGGCGGTCAAATCGAGCTGCTATAGGCTAATTAAATTGAATCCAAAGCAATAGCGTTCAGTACAAAAAATGTCAGTGCATGCACAGTGCATTTGTGTTTTTCACCGCCCACACATCCTGCTGATATTTGGCCTGCTATCGATCGGCCTCTGCATATTGTCACCGAAGGCTATGGCCTAGCTGTGACCTGACGCAGTGTCGCCCTATTCGTAAAACTGTTTAAATGCGGTGAGGCATGTTGTGTCATAGGCGATCAGCAAGGTCAATCATGTAAGATTTAACTCCAATATCGGCCTCGTACGCTCGATGCTGTAGGCCAAGCCGTACTATCGATGATTCCGAGAATCGGTCGTCATGTGAGTCAACCAAGCCCATTCTTTGAGCCGAGCGCAACAGAAGAGCAGTTTCGCTATGTCGAACTCCATAGAGATGACCAACAATTTCTTCTCCACCTCGTTCCAAAAAGTACCTGACACACAGATCCAAATATTCTACTCTCGTATAAGCCTCTCGAATGGATGGCCACCTAACAAGCACGTAATCACTCGGAACTTCCCCATTGACGACCAGGTAGTACGTTTGAAAGATTATGTCTGAAACGGTACTCGTCCCAGATTCGTTTTCACCTTTTTCTCTTCGATGCGTGTCATCCGGTAGCATAAACGGTTCTAGTTTCGTCCCTAACCAGACTTCTTGGGTCCTTAAATGCTCATCTAAACGTTCGCTTGCGTTTGCGATAAGCCGTTGTAACTCTTCTAAAATCGTTTGCTGTTTGGATTCTGCCAGAATTCGCCGCTGCTCTCGGAGAGTAAGGGCAAGGAGGATTACAGAAACAAGCCCTAGAAATGGGTTTAACGTCCCTCCGAGAAAATCACCGAACTCGCCCCACCTCCCCTGATCTGTCGAAAGCGCTCCGTGGAATTGCCAAAAATATAGCCCCATAAGACCGAAAAATAGACAAGTTCCGATGCAAAGACCGATATAGATTCTAAGGATTAGTGTATCAACTTTATACTTTCCGTTATCCATGCACCGTGTCCACAATCTCATCTTCCCAGGGAGCGCTTCACCAAGACTAGTAAATTATGAGCGGGTGATAGAGGAAGTCAGAAAAAATTAAAGTTATGGCATGACGCAATCGATGTTGGGCATCCGGGATGCGATCTCCGCTTTTGGCCGAATGCGGCCAGTACCTGATAGGCTTCTAACTACCGATCACCTCCCAGGGCTCGGTCGGACCGTGAGCGGAACCGGGCCGCTGCAGATCTGGCCAGAGCGGCTATTGGGTAACATCGCTAACCTGTGACGCTATCCCCTTGGCCTCTGGCCGCTGAGGGGCGGTTGTCTGCGAGTAGGCACCGGCCACTTCGGCAAGACGGCAGGCGAACTCATGGCTGGCATGGTTAGTGACACCACCGGGTTTCTCGTGCAAGTTGAAACGCAAGTCTCTGACGGCAGAGTCCCGATTGTCTGGCGGGGCAATGAAATTAATCGGCAAACGGATATAGGCCAGAGCCTCGCCGTGTTCAAAAATTCGGTCGATTTCCAGACCAAGGGTATTTTCATCACGCGGTGGATTGTCGGTGGAGAACCACCCGGTAACCGGTGACGAATTGAAAGCGATGACTTTTGTCACCCTGATTGGGTGGCCAGGCGACCGGGGAAGGGCATAAGCCAGTTGTTGCGCCAGCCCCCCTCCCAATGAGTGGCCGACGGAGGTGATTTTAACCTTGGCTGGGACTTTGCCTTGGGCTATGCGAGTCTGAAGCTCGACCTCGAATGCTTTGGCAACCTGGATTTTGGTTACATTGTATTGGTCCTCCCCCCTAAGCCAAGTCGGGATAAACCACCTGGCGTTGGAAAACCAGTCTTGCTTCTGATCCGCTTCCGTACCCCGAAACACGATGGCCACTTCGGTAACAGTGGCTGGGTCATCGCCCGTACGATGCTCCCAGACGCTGAAGAACAGTTTCGCCTGCTCGGCCAGGTCGGCCAGCTCTTTAGAAGGGAAGTTCGGCCATACATACCAACCTGGTGTGGGAATCAATTGGTTGCTGTAGTCGAGTTCACAGGCTTGGTGAAACCTCACATCCAAGGGGGTCTCGACCGCTTTGATGTTGACGCTCATCAATTGTCGGCTGTAGTCGGGCCATTTCAGATGATAGGAATTGGCAGCGAGAGCAACGTATTCCCAGTACTCCTGCGCGTACTCAGAAAACCGGGGGGCGCCTATGGGATCCCCATAACTGCGTTGATCTGGCTCGCGAACCAGAACCACATCGTTCTTTTGCCACCAGGCATTGCAACTGGCCTGTAGTACGAGCACGATCAAAAGCCCCACTTTCACGCACCTCATAACAGTGACCTCGCGCTATGGCCAAGTGTCGTCTGTGAGGTATAGCACTTCGCATCGGGTTTGCACTTGGGGGCTTGGAGTGAACACGTGTTACGTTTGGACGGTTGCGCATGGCGGCAGAGTCGCTCATGTCTGCAGTTCAGCGATACCAGTTTTTGCCTCGTATCCATTGCAGTAATTGTTCTACGCATTCGACGCCCTGACCTCAAGCGCGCCTTTCGATGCCCCTGGGTTCCTTTTGTGCCGTTGGCTGCAATAGCCAGCTGCGCCACGCTAATGGCCTACCTTAGCTGGCACACTTGGCTCGCGTTTGGAGGTTGGATTTCGCTGGGTGTGCTTCTGTATTTTTCTTACGCAAGAACCAACTCAAAATTGACCTTGGCTCGCACAAATTAAGACGCATCCCGAGCACAAGCTGAGGACCACTACCATGGAATGAGCGACCTCAGCTTATCGGTCCAGTCAATAAAACGCGGTCATGGCCAAAACATCTAACCTCACCTGGCTGTTCGGGCTATTCACTGCCAGCATCACGGTGATCTTCGCCGCTCTTGGTGCGCTTATCGAGCGGCTGTCATCGAACACGTCAGGGCCGGCAATCAAGGCCGAGACTTCGCAGTGGTCACCGATGAGGTGCAGGCACTGGTCAGGCGCGCATCTGACGCCACCGGAGAAATCGACCAGCTGCTGGGAGGCTTGGCAGCGCGAACTCAAGGTGTTACCCAAGAGATACAAAAAAGCATGGGCATGTCACTAAGCAGGGCGCAGGTGGTGTTCAAACCCAAATGGAGTAGCATGATCAGAATACGAGCATTGAGACTTGCGGGAGCTTGCGCCAATGAACGAGCCCCAAATTCTTGAGCTTTGTACTGAAAAACCTGCCCAGTGCTGGAGCACTGGGCACCGTGGTTTCGTTGCAAGGCGCCATCAGATTTTGAAAAGAGCTACGCAAGTGCTCGGCAACCAAAAGCTTGCTGAGCGTTGGCTCGTTAGGCCAGCCCTTGGACTTGGCCATTGCGCACCATGCACCCTGTTAGCAAGTCTGCATACGCCGGGTGGGTTGCAGCTAGATCATGCAAGCGGCGCTGCAGAAAACCTTCTTCAAAATCTAAAGTTCCAAGTGACATAGCGGCTTCCTGCATTGCTTTAGTGAGGTTGTAATCTGCGCTTGGTAGCGCTGACGCAATCGCCGTATCCCTCATCATCGTCTCTATCAGAGTAAACCTCTTCGCAAATCTGTTTAGCTTGCTGAGATGGTGAAGCGCTTCGATCTGGGGGATTGCACGAGGGTATATTGGCCGCAATCACCATCGCGATGATGACACCGAGAAAAATTAATCCCTGCCGATTTTCGGTACTCATCGCTCGACTTCCCCGTCAATGCGGCAGCTCACCTACCCTTACGGTGAAGTGTGGATTTCCACCACACGACATCCACCAAGGCTTAGAGATTCCTGACCCTAAAATTTCCAAATGAGAAACGTAAAGCTTTGAGTTTTTTCGGGCGAATGCACTCACTAGCTCATCATTAGTGAGACCATGCTTTGCCACCAAACACTTTAATACGTCTTTGAGCTGGTTCTCAGACAGCGCACTGTAGGGAATTGTCTTCGACCAAAAGAGTTCGGTGCTTCTCCACCCTTCAATGATCCAAACGCGCTTCGCCATGGTCGAATTCCTAAGTAATTGTATTAGTCTTCGGCACCGTAGTACGCATTGCATTTAGGGCACATCCATTTACCTGCGAAATGGAAATCGGATGATACGTTGGCGAGCCGCACCCGACGCTCACCAACATCCCAACAAGAGGTGCAAAATCTTCCCGTCTCACCTTCAAAACTGTAAACGCCTTCACTCGTATAGCTTGGTTGCACCACTCTTTTCTGAGTGAGTTGCGCCTGGAGAAGGGTGATCTGCTCTTGTGCCGCCGCGAGCTTCATTTTAAGTTCGCCGGACTCAAGCTTTGCGTCACCAAGAGCCGAATGCAGATCCGCTACGAGCATTTTAAAATCAGCATCGCCAACTTTTTTTGCTAAGTCGCGAAGCTTGTTTGAAGCGTCCAATGCCTGCTGCAGTAATGCGATGACGTCCATAAAAATTCCTCTGCTACTCAATCAGCACTTGAAAGCGGGCCAGCACATCGTCCATCACTAACAAACCCCATTATCACTTCTCAACAGGGATTTAAGCCTTTAAAAATGATACTTATCGAAGCGTCGCTTGAAAGCTTCCGCAGAGCCTTCCATGATGTTTAACACAGCATTGGCGGTATCAGTCTGGTCGAGCCCACCCACGGCTAATCGCTCACCGCGCCCCTTTTTTACATCAAGTGCATAGACCAAATCAGTGTCAGCATTGACGGGCAGGTTGGCATTATGAGTAGCCAAAATAAGCTGCCGACGATTCTTGACCTTGCGCAGTAAGGGCACCAATTCATGGTAAATAAAGTTCGAATCAAGCTCGTCCTCTGGCTGGTCGATGACGATAGGTCCATCACCTTGAGCGAGTAGAAGTTTGAGAACTGCGGTATTCCGCTGCCCCTCTGAAAGCGCCCGACTTTGGATACTCCCGACCAAGGTGCCATCGGCGCGGAACAACTCAAGATCAACCTGGTCTTCGATGCGGTGCAGCCGTGCAGCGCGCCATTTTTCCTTCTGCTCGACGAAGTGCTTGCGAATGTCCCCGGCTAGCTCCACCAGCTCTTGGGGGACGGGGATTTTTTCAGTCAAGGCAGTTTTGATGTGCAGCCAGGGAGAATAGGCCGCCGGCTTATTAGCGGCCATGTAGCTGTGAAAGTCCGCAAAAAACACCGTGCCGATCCGTGTCCACACCCTTCCGATGCGAGCCCGCCCATCCGGGGCCAGCCCCTCCCAAACCGCTTGGAAATCCGCTTCGTCACCCATCGGCTGAATGAGGATGTTGATCGATCGGTTGGCTTTCTGGGTAATCTCCTCAGCAGTCCGGCTGCGCACGGCCAATTGCTCGGCCCATAGCGTGTGCAACTCATCCAGTCGGGAAGAGAGCTTTTCCACCGCAGGCGCCAAGCCCGCAATTTGCTTTTGCAGTCGCTCCAGGCTTTCCTGTTTGACTTGTCGCGTCTTGTCGATTTCTTGAAGCCGCGCGACATCCTGAGGCTGCAACCCGCGGTCCTGGCAGGCTTGCAGGAAGCCATCCTTGATAGCCGCAAGCTCCGCAGATACCGCATCCCAACCGTCCTGCCGTCGCTCCAGTTCGGCAGCTTCCCGCTGCATGGATGTCATCAACGCGGACAACTGTTCCGAATAGCGCTGGCGCAGCGCCCTCGCTCCGTCGGTATAATTATTAAACCACTCCACCCGGGGCCAGATTTCGATCTTGCCATCGTTCAAGATCCCCGGCTGGGCAAGCTTCTCGGCCGTCAACGCAATAGCTGCCGCATCCTCAGTAAACTGAGCCCTAGCCTTCTCGAAGTATTGACGTCCCGCTTCGGCCCGCTGGAACAGCAGCGCTTCTGCTTGTATCTCCTTGCGGGCCTGCCACTGTCGATTAAGCTCCGACAACTGCTGGGCTACTTCCTTTTCTGACTTGCGCAACTCATCCAATTGATCAGATGCGGCAAAGACCTGCAGGATTTCAGCACGAAGGGTACTTTCGCGAGCCTTCAGTGCTTGCAGCTCTGCAATACAGGCCTCGTCTAACATGCTCAGCAGGCTGCTTTCACCTCCCACGTTGGTGAGGTCGCTCAGTTGCTGCTGGCTGTAGAACTGGATGGGAATCTGCTTCAGGTAAGCCGCAATATCGACGACTTCGCCCTGCACGACTTGATGAGTATCGTCTGGTCGCAGCGAGATGATGTCAACTTGACCGGTCCCCCCTTCCCAACCGATCTGGATTTCGGCATCACCAGAAAAGGTTTCCCGGAGGCGTTCGAACTTCGCCTTGATCGACGCTGAGAATTGACCTGCCGTGTCCCTGGCAAACGCAAAGCGGAGGAGCTCCATCAGGGTCGATTTGCCGGTACCTCGACCACCGATAATCGTGTTCAGGTTGGGTGAGAAGTGAACCTCCTGGTCAGCGAGGAACGTCAATCCGCGGCACTTCAGAAAGACAATGCGAGGGTGCGTCTGCTCATCCGAGGGGCGGTTCTCCTGAATTCTGAGCCGTGACGGGCCATCCTGGAAAGCCTGACGAAGAGCTGCGATGGAAGGCTTCGAGGCTTTCACCCAGGTCGAGCGATAACCCAGTGAATTTGGTAAAGGGCGTCCATCTTCGCCCACCGCCAGTGATTTGGCATCGGAGGATTGGACGTAAGCCGGCTGGCGACCGCGTCGAGACCAATCCCGATTACTTCCATCCAGGATCGACCGGATCTTGGGCGGCATCGGATAAGTGGTGACCTCAACCGCAAGCAACTGGGGTATCTGGTAGTCCGCGATATTGTTGGCCGAAGACAATATGCCATCTGCTTGATCGGCATGAGCCGCGATCACAATTCCATCATGATGTTGAACAACTTCGATCAACTCTTTCAGGCTGAGGGTGCGCCCTTCACGACGCAACTGCATAGGCGCCCCTGCCCGGAAGCGCTCATGTTCGGCCAGCCCAAGCTTGGTAAGAATCATGTGCAGACGTTGAATATGCAGCTGTTTTCTGGCTGGCTGGAAGAGGCAGAGAACATGGTAGCCAATGTCCACTTCAAACCCGGGAAAAATGGCCAGAGGATCACGTCCCAGCTCTCTTGCCACAGACTTGTTTTGTTCCACGAGGTGGGTGAGGAACCAGTCTCGAGGTTCGGATCTCTCCGAAAAATTATGATCGGTGATGCCAATCATCTCGAGTTCGAGCTCATGGCAACGTCGAAGAAAGCGCTTGGCCTTCTCTTGGATCCCCAGTTCGCAAGCTTTCCCGTCCACGAGCGGGCGACGGTTATGCAGGCGCAGATCATCGTCAGCCCAGTGGCGATTATCCTCCGGAGTTTGAACCTGAAAGTCCGTTTTGAACCAACGCATGCCCTGATAATCGCCCATAGCACCCCCCAAGTCCGTTTCCCAGTTCGCTGGAATACCAGCATGCTGCCATATTGGCAGCATACAGTTTCCGCAGGGGGGTTGAAACGGAAGGTGGAGCCTGGGGAGGTCGCTTGAGCAGCACAAGACGATACACTGTCCTTATCCGCAAGGCGTGTGGAAGGCATCCGTGCGGGAAGGCTCACGCCACGGTCACGCCCCCTCCATCACCTCAGTAAACACCATATGCGATCCTGACAAGGTGCTCACAGACTTGGCGATATCCTTGGGTATCGACCAGAAGACTGCAGGGAATGCGCCTGTCCAGGCCAAGCGCCGGACGGGTTAGCCATTCCAACGCCAGACGGTCGTTACCCAGAACGTAAGCCGCCAGATTTCGAACCTGTTGCCGACGCGCTACGAAACAACGGAATTGGCTGCTCCAGCAACGGGAGCGTACTGAAGGACAAGGTCCGAGTAGATCTATCGCTTGCATATGGGCCTCTCCGATACCACTTTGTACCCTAGGGTCTGGCTTACATTACTGCAATGGTCGATCCGAAGCGCTGCTCTGGGATGACCGGCAGCCCCATGGCGTGAGCAGGGAAACCTTGCGACATTGGGGGCTTTGCGATAGCGTAGCGAGACGTCGCTCCATGGTCGACGTGCTGCCCACCCCAAGAGGCCTCACTGGCCGCAGCTAACCGGATCGAACCATGACCATCACTGTAATCTCTTGACCTGAGCCTTTCCGGGCATCGGGGATAGCGGGTGGGCGTCTCCGATGTCGCTCCGAATGGAGCAACGGAGAAAACTCATGGTTCCCAACACACCTCTTGAAACGATCAGAGTCCAGGCCAAGCGCCTACGCGACCTGTTTGGTATTGACCTGACCACCGCCAAGTATGTATTGGCGCGAGGGCCGTATGGCTGCACCGACTGGTCGGATCTGTGCGCCCGCTTGAACGAAGACCTTCCATTTCAGAACGCCCTGCAGCTGGCCGAGCTACCCCAGTCCCCGATCGCTGCCGCTTACTTGGCGAAGCATCTCCGCAGACTAGCCTCCTCGGTCAGTCAGCTGATCCTCACCAACCGCAACCTGCCAGAACTCTGCGAAACGCTGCGACAAGTCTTCGCCTTCCCGGGCAACCCCGTGACGCTGGCAGATGTGTTACAGCCCATCACGCCGAGTGCATGGCTGCCGACCGAAATCAGTCCGGATCCGCACGCGGTCATCCAGAGCCGGGTCTGCATCAACGGCGTAGAAATGCTGCTGCTGGGAACTCGAATTTTCTGGCCTCGGCTGTTTACTTTTGATGCCGAGATCACTGTCGAGGCAAGCACGGCTGAACCTCTTGGTGAAGACCTCAAAATCATGTGGGAGATCGACCCGTGGTACCGAGCGAGCCGCGACTATCTCCTCGAGTATCAGCGTGGCGACGACTGCGATGACCTGCCGGACTTCATGGAACCTCAGATCACTGAATGCCCGCGCATGCTGCAGCATCGACACTGGCTCGCTAAGTGCCTGACGGGCTGGAGACATGAGCGCCGCTACAACGCTGAAGGTGAGGAATTCATTCCGTTTGTGTACCAGGGCCACGCCTATTTGGTATTTGGCGTACCTTGCCCCGAGACGGTTACACCCTCCCCACTGCGCCGCCAGTACGTGCAGTTCTCGGACGACGACAGTAACCGTTACCAGGTGATCCTGCTCGATGGTCAATCGGTGCAAATTGAAATGCTCATTGTGCCCGAATCACATGAGCGGCAGGACTGGCAATACGACGACTATCACCGCAGGCTGTGCAACGACCTGTTGGGGGGCGCCGCCGCTGACGGCTGGATCAGCTCGCCACCTGGAGGTTGGGGCGACTTGCTGTTTCTCAGTCCGGCCTGCGACTTCAGCCTGGAATGCGAGTTGCGGGTAAAGATCAAGCCCGAGCCCGACGAGACCCTTTGTACCCTGCAAACCGATAACCCTGACCTGGCAGTGGTAGTACTGGAGCGTGTGCACAAGGGACAACTCACGTACTACGAAAATACCGTGTCCGGAGCAAGCTATGCCATGCGCCTTGACCTGCCGCCGAAGCCCGCCCGCGCAGACCTCAGCCTGTCACTCAATTTTATCGAAGAAACGGTCTTTCAAAGCACGCATTTGATCGGCCGACGCGTAACCCACACGGATGAGAGCGGACAGGCGCTCTACCTCGAGATCAAACCCGCCTTGCTCAAGCTGGTGCAACGCCAACCGCTGAAGGTGCTGAAGAAGGCCATCTGCGAAGGGCAGATCCTGCGCGTCCAAGGCCTACCCGAGCAGCTGCAGGAGGCGCCCGCCTTGCAGCCCGATGCGTCAGTGCGTGAGTCGGCTGACGCCTGGGCGTCCAATCCACTGACGGAGCCCTTCTTCGACGGCGAAGGGCAGCTGCTCTTCCGATCCATCAACTATCAGCGCGATAACTTCTAACTGGAAGGTCAGCGACGTGGCTAACACTGCGTGGCTGACCAAACGCCTACCTGCCCCATCCCTCACGACCGAATCCGTGCCCTCAACGTACCCAATCACCAAAAGGTATCGAGGGATCGATATAGCGCGCTGCAGACTGCACATCCCGCCACCCGACATAGGCCATCAAATTCTCAGTGCTCCATTGGTTGCGGCTGGCCCAAGTGGCAAAACCGCGGCGCAGCGAGTGCGCCGAATAGCCTACGGGGTCGACACCGCTGCGCAGCAGCGCTTGGCGCAGCAGACGTGACACGCTGTTGGGGTTAAGCGGCTGCTCGCTGAGATGCCCCCAGCGATCGATCCCACGAAACAGCGGGCCCCGCTCGATGCCACTGAACTCCAGCCATTGTTCTGTGGCCCGCACTGGGCACAGGCGCTTTAGCGCCGGCATGGTCAGGTTACGGCCGTGGTTGTCGCGGTCGCCCTTGCTGCTCGGCAGAAACAACTGCATGCCCTCGCCCGCCGCGATCCGCACATGCTCAGCCTGCAGCCGGCACAAGTCATCGCCGCGGAATGCCCTCCAGAAGCCCAACAGGATCAGGGCCTGGTCGCGGGCCGCTCGGAATCGAACCGCGGGTTGCGCACTGTGCAAGCCGGCGCTCAGTCCGTCGATGCTGGCTTCCAGAACCTTCAACTGCAACGCCGGGGCCTGCTTGACCGGCTGCGGGTGCACCGCCTGGATACCACGCAGCGTGTCGCGCACCTGCGCCGCCTTGGTCGGATCAGCGAAACCGCGTTGCTGGTGCCACTGCGCCAGCGCCGCCAGGTGCGTGCGCAGGGTGCTGGCGGTCAGCAGGGCACCATAGGTGGCCAAGTAGCGCACCACGCTGGCACTGGACGCCGGCAGCAAGCCGCCCCACTCCCCTTCGAAGTGCTCGACGGCCTGGGCGTAGCGGCGCGTGGTGCTGGCGCGCCGCGCCGCCTGCTGATAACGCTCCGCGTCGCTCACTTGACCTCCCGTGTACCGTCTGCAAGCGCGACATCCACCCAAATTGATCATCACGTTCGAGAAATCAGTATTCTTGAACGTCAGTCCGTCGCCTGTACATGGCCGGACCCTACGCTTGGTGTACGTGTACGCGCATACTGCCTGTACGGTACGAAATCGTCGGAGTCAGACCATGGCCCGCTCCGGAATCAACAAAGCGCTGGTGCAACGGGCGCGTGACGCGCTGCTCGCCCGAGGCGCTCATCCAAGTATCGAAGCCGTGCGGGTAGAACTGGGCAACACGGGCTCCAAAAGCACCATCCTGCGTTACCTGCAAGAACTACAGACGGCTGAACCGCACCCGCCGAACGTCAGCCTCGATGAAGAACTGCATACCCTTATCAGCAGTCTAGCCCAGCGCCTGGCCGCCGATGCCCAGGCGGCCGTGGCGGCGGACCGCGCACGCCTGCAGCGACAGCAGGCGGCCTACGAACAGCAGCGAGCGATTGATCAAGCCCGCTTCGAGCAGCTGAAACTCGCGCATGATGCGCTGTCGACCGAACGACGTGAGGCGCAGCAACGGGAGCAGGCGCTGTACCAGCACGTACAGCAGCTCGAGGGTGAGCGACAACGTCTGCTCGCCGGTGAACAGCATCAACTGCATCTGCTGGAGGAGCGCGCCCGACAGATCGCTTCGCTGGAAGACAAGCATCAGCATGCCCGGGATGCTCTAAGTCATTACCGACAACAGCATCTGGCGCAGCGGGAGCAAGAACTGCAGCGGCATGACCAGGTGGTGCAGCAGCTGCAACTGGAGGCGCGCCGCCTGCAGGAGCAACTGATGAGTAAACAGGAAGAGTTGGCCCAGGTATACCGCGACCTTGAGCGGTTCACCCGCGAGCAGCAGAGCCAAGCCCTGGCACTGCGCGACAAGGTCACAGAACTACAGCGTCTTCGGACGACCCTTTTCGAGACCCACAGCGCATGGCAGGCAGCCGAGCAGCACGCCCAGGCGCTGCACGTGGAGCATTCTGTGTTGCGGGAAAAGGCCCGTCGTTATGTGCTGGACCATCGAGATGACCGCCGAGCCTTGCGCGCCCAAGCAAAGCTGCTCCACGATGAGAGTCAGAGGGTTTCGACGCGGACGCGAGACGGTGGCGGCTGAGCGCTGTCCTCCATGCCGCGAGCGGAGGACCGATGCGGAAACTAAACTGTCACGATTAACGAAGCAGAGCAGGCCAGTGAAACGAACTCTTGAAGGCATGACTTTGGCCGGCGAACCTCTGTTGCGTCAGGCCCTGGAGGCGATTCGCGCCCTCCACCTGGCAGAAGACTCCGGCGCCTCGGCAGATGAGCTGTGCCGCCTGCGCCTGTATTCGCCACCTATCACACCACTGAAAACGTGCAGAAAATCTGCAAAATTACGGCGACTTTCCCGCGGCGGCCCAGGCACATCAAGGCTTTCAGAGTTTCGAAATATCTGCGGAATTCGTAAGCGTCCGCTCAATTCACCTAGCGTTAGTCAGGCCGGCATCCACTAATGCGGTAGCAACTGGGTTGATGGCACACTGGACACGGTTGCTCCAGTTGCAGGCATTCCTGAACGACTTGAGCTTTGAACGTTTTGGAATAAGAGCTTCGTTGGCGCATGGAAATCCTAGCATTAAGGGCGATGGTGTCTGCGTAAATACGCGGACACCATCGCCCTTAATGCTGGAGTTCGGAAGGTTATTTCGCCGGACGCTTACCTTCATCTGCAAACCAGCGCGCTTTCAGACTCAACATTTTGAGATGCGCTCGCCTAACCGCTCGCGCGCGTACTTCCGCAAGGCAACTGACCCTAGGTCGTCGAGGACCGAGAACGGCAGCGGCTGCGGCGCATCAAGTATTCGGCGCGCGGGGTGATTGGATTCAAGGAGGTCTAGAATCTGCTCGGCGGTCTTACGATTGCGTGCTGCCATCGCGTTTGCCCCCACAAGGAGAAGGACTTGGCGGCGGTTGACGCTAGCAACACTCGTGAAGATTTTTAAGGCAACCTTGGAGTCAGCATGCGCGCCGACCAAATGAGCGGCATGAGCGGCCATAACTGCCGGCGAGCGCATCAGGAAATTCGGACCTAAATGCGCAGTGACGCTAGAGTCAAGTTTCTCTGCATCGGCGAGCGCCATGAGAGCATCAAGACGTATCCCGCGTGCTCCGTTGAGCGTGACCAGGTTTGAGATCTTTCTTTGAATCACACAGCTACACAAATTCGCTGCGACGGTCAGCGCTATCTGGCTGAGGGTTCGATCGCGAGTGGTATTGGCCAAATCGAGCAGCTTATCGCCAATCGGGTCTGCCAATGGGCCGCTGTTTGCGAGAGCAATCACCGCTTCCCGGGCAATGCTGTACGTCTCCAGCTCCGCAGTATGAATATCGGCACTCGACCATTGGTCGCCCATCAGCTCCATAAGAGTCTCAAGGTGATCGACATGAGGTCTCTCGCTGATGACGGAAACAAGGGCACGCCGGACTTTCGCGCTGGGATCAGCTGACAACGCGAGCAGGAATGCCGGCAGCGTATCCGAGTAGGAGGACGCGAGGTCCAATAGTGCGGCATGCCTAGCGTCAGCCCGATTGTGTCGGAGTGCGAGCTCAACTAGCGCGGTATCGCCAATCTCGATCGCCGCTTTAGTCGCCGCGAGAGCATCCTCTTTGCCTTTGGCGCTCTTGAGCCAGAACGCGACTTGCCGAGAGGCATCGCCACCACTTGCAACAATCACCGGCACAGTCACGGCAAGCGTTTCCAAATCCAGCTCAAATGCACTATCGATCAGAATCTTGAGTGCAGTGGCGCTGACACCTGTAGGGCCACAGTGAACTGATCGGAAAGCCTCGATGATTTCGACCAGTTCTGGAGAAAGGTGCTCGGTCACCTGATGCCGAGCTGCCACCCTATCCTCGACATCTATCTGAGAGCTCGCCCGCTCGACATCTGCGAGCAGAATAAGCTGCTGGCTAGGCTTTGCATAAAGGCTCTTTATTTCATTGACCATAAGACTTGGGGCATGGGCCAAAGCAGTCTCAGTAAGTGCATTACGTAGGGGGAGAGACGCCACACGATCTGCGATCCGCATTTCAAGCGCCTGCTCTATTTCAGGTAGCCAATGTCGACCAAGCGCCTCCCAAACCTCCGGTTCGGCATCCAACCCTTTAGCGCATGTGACGATCGCGCTGATTTCAGCTTGTGACCCAGGATTTTTGTTCTTACGCAGATCCCGCGCCCAAGGGCCAACCAGCTCGGCCATGCGCGAATGCTCAGCGAGCACCTTCCATTGCCCAGCGCAACGCAAGTGTCGAACATAGACATCGACGAAGACACCCGACGCGTAGCCATCATCTTCGTGATACGACTGCATCGCCTCTTCGGCGACAGCGTCGCGCTCTCCATCCTCGATCGCACGCCACTCTTCCGCATAAGATTGGTCGTAGCCGAGCTGAATCGCGGTAAGGTTGTCGAGTGCGGAATTGACAATCACTTCGTAACCTTCGAGATCCCGGATGGCGCCCGTAGCGACCACGATTGCGTTCTCCTCATAGCCTTTGCCGACCATCTGTCGAGCTGCATCGAGATACGCACTGGTGAGATCGACCGCGATACGGTCAAGGCGCTCGACAAATCGGATACCGTAACTCTCTCGGTCGAGCCCCAACTCTTCGCGAATGAAACGAGTGGCGACCAGGCGAGAGCGTGGGTCTGCAAAGACCAGTGAGTACCAGGCGTCGTCAAACACCGGTGGTTGCCAATCGTCGATAAAGGCCGACGCGCCACGCTGTGTGCCGTTGAGCAGCCAATAGGCAATGCGGCTCGGTATCGACGCCGTTGATCCCACTTCCGAGGCAAGGGCGAGCAGGGCTGAGAAATCCGACGCTGGGTCAAGCAGCCCCTCATCTAGCCAAGCATCTATAGCGACCTGGCTACTGGGGTCAATCTTGAAAGGGACATCAACATCGCTGTGCTCGGCGAAACGTCGCGTAGCCTCGAAAACGCGAGCAGCGGTTTCCATGCCCCAGGCGCGGTGTTCATCGGACAGTTGCGTCAATGCCGAGATTAAGGACTGGATCGCTTCCTCGCTACCCAGCCACTCGCGCATTACAAAGACCTCGAATCCCTGTCGAGCGCTCGGATGAGCGAAAGAAATGGTACGCGATGGCTGACGCAAGTGACATGATGCCACCATCCGATCAATCAGTTTATCTAACCCCTCGCTTAGATGGCGATCAAGTGGGCGCAACGTACGTTTCAAGGGACCGAGTTTACTTCGATCGATCTGACGTCGGGCCGCAAGTAGAGCCCAAACTATCGCAGCGATTCCCACTGTATCTGACACCTCCAGCGTACTAACGACAACGCCTTCGACTGCGTCTCGATGAGCTTGCTGGAGCAATCGTCTAGAGAAGGCGTGATCTTCCTCCCCCTCCTCGGCTCCCTGTGCTAGTTGCTGAAAATAAATGTCAATCTCTAAAGGAGTCTCGAGCTCGGACAGCACCTCCCTGCGAAAATCGTGGGCTTTTGTCTGCAAGGCAGGGGGAAGCTGGTCCATTCGGTTGTCGTACATTTGGCGAAGCTGCCCGCCCAGATACTCAGAGCTGTCGAGTTCTACTGACCACTGATTCAGAACCTCCTGTGCTTTGCGCATCATGTCCGTACGCGATGTGATGACAAACTGATGCGCGGGCGACGCTTTTGCTAACAAGCGCGGCAACTGATCCGTCCAGCTATCCGCGCCATCTCGCAAGCGATACTGGCCCCACGGATCCTCAATGTAAAACAGGGTCGGTCCGCAATCGATGAGTTTTCTCGCACTGCTCGGCGTGTCGTCCGCGCCAAGCACCACCACTTCCAAACTGCCCTCGCGCTCTCTTGCGAGCTCGCAGAGTTTGAGCGCAGCTTGCGTTTTACCCGAGCCGGACGGACCACGGATCACAATTGCTCCCTTGTCTGTCAGCTGCTTGTCCATCTCGTGGAAGTTATTCGGTGGCACGAAATGCTCCAGACTGGCATTGCTGGAGAGGAACCCGCCGTAGGCACGGACCGTCGTGAGTAGATCCTCACGAGTCCAAATTCCGGGCTCAGTACCTCGGGTACGCCGCTTTGCCTCAAGCCGCAGTTTAGCGAGCAGACCCTCCTGCTTCGGACGCGGAACGTGCAGCAAGTCGGTCATCAATTCGCGCATATCAGAGGCGAGTTGTTTTTCCGTTAGGTCGGCCCAAATCGCGACGCGGCCTTCCGGTGATGTTTGGAGGATGTCCGTAAGACTGCTGGGAAACTCGCCCTTGTCGGGTGTCTCTTCAAAACCGTTGACTAGGAGACCTCTGGCAACACCTTTCACGCCGGAAGTCGTGACGAGGAGATAGCGAGTATTGAGGTCGTCAAGATGATGAAGGGCTTTGCGCCGGCCGCCAGCTTTGTCGGATCCATGCGTCAGTAAGCTTCTGAAGTCGTTGATAGACCACGGCTCGCCTGTGTTCCGTTTTACCTGCACCACAAGCTTATATGCACCGGCTATCATCGCGCTTGACTGCATCCGCCCCGGAACTTGGGGCTCAAGGTCTGCCTCAAGATCCTCCTCGTTAGCGGGTTCAAGCACCAGGCGCGTTGCAGCCTTGGAGATGAGAAGCAGCTGTAAAGCAGCGAGAATCGAGACATCGAGCTGATAGTCGAAGCCAAGCTGCGCTGCAGCTGCGCCGCGGATTGAACCCATCGAACTCATTACCTGTTTGTCCTCATTTCCATGTCATCCAATCTCAGTCGCTTCGAGCGCTCTCACCATCGCAGCCATGACACGTGAGACCCGGACCTTTAGATCCCATGCATAGGGCTTAGCGTACGATTTTTCCGAATTCTGCGGGGCACCCCATCTAAGCCAATTTGAGCGCGCATATCGGCCGGACTGAATCCACGGACTGTCGCGCTTCCTCGCCACCGCGGCAGCGCACCATCGGCTGATGTGGATCTACCCGTTCCGGGACGGCAACGGCCGCACCGGACGCCAGCTCACCGACCAGAACCTCAAAGCCACCGGCTTCGGTGGCTACGGGCTATGGTCCATGAATCGTGGCTTCGTGCGCAACACCACGGTGTATCACCGCATGCTCAATGCAGTTGACCACCCCTGCAAAGGCGATCAGGACGGACGGGGGATTCTGTAAGATAGCGGCCTTCTACGCTGGACTCGGTCCTTCACCGAGACCGCGCTGGATCAGGTGAAGCACTTCAACGCCCAGATGGATCCGAAAAGGTTCTGCGAGCGAATTGACTTCTATTTCGAGCTTCGCAGCCGTGACGCGCTTTCGGATAACATGGGCAATGCGCTGCCTGAGCTACGAATCGAAGCCCGGGAGGTTTAAAAAACACTGCTCTACATGGGTGACCAGCCAATACCGAACTGCGGGCCCGCCTAGGCGTAAGAGAGCGCAAAACACGCGGCCTGCTGAGCCAGATGGCTAAAGAGGGCTTGATCACCCTGGATGGCCGCAAACCGGTATCCCTGAACCTGTCGCGATACCCAATCAGTTTCTATTTCCCTACCTGTAGTGACCCTACTAGCTTAGAGCCTGCGGCGTATCTTCCACCGGGCTTCCCGTGGCTCATTTCCGGGCGAACGCTCCTCTTTTGCCGCTCCGCGCTTGATGTTAAGGCTGGGCTAACCTGAAATGTGACCCATAGACTGCTCGAGACCTGCACCGGGCGGTTTCAGTCAACAGCAAACAGGCAGAGACTGATGGCAACGTCGAAGGCGCAGCAAACGCTGCGCTAGTGCTAGGCGCTGTGTTTATGACGCCACAATAGGAGTATTTATGCCTCAGAGCGGAATCAGTAGGGTGCAGGTGCGACGAGCACGGGACGCATTGATAAAGCAGGGCAGGCATCCCAGCGTGGAAGCGGTTCGGGCGTACCTTGGCAATACCGGCTCCAACAGCACCATCTCCAGGTACCTCAAAGAGCTCAATGCGAAAGCTTCCGCCTCCTCTGCGACCAAGCTAGCTGCCGAACTGGATAGCCTAATGGGTGACCCACCGCACCTCTTGTCACAAGGCAGCGAAGGTCGATTCGCCGAAGAGCCCTCGGTGCGGCTTATGCAACAGCAGATTTACCGCCTCGAGCATATTCAGTATCAAGAGCAGTTAAGACAGCTCAAAGAGTCTGCGGTGATTTTGGCCGAACAGCTACAGGATGCTTTGGAGCGCAGTCAGAACCACTTGGTAGATGAACGTTCAGAGCAGATGCAAGGCTTAAGCGAGGGATTGGAGCAGTTGCAAGCCGCGTTGAGAGTGGCCCAGGCAGCACATGGGCGCCAGGGAACCGCTAGGCATTTACTCCGCGATCAGCAGCTTGGCGAATTAAAATCCACTTTCGACGAACTGCATGATCAACTGCGGGTCCAGCAACAGGCTCTCATCGACAGCCAAGCGCAAATTCGACTACTGTTGCTGGAGCGTGCAGGTCTGCGCGTAAGGCTGAGGGAACAGCTTCTGTTGGTCCGTCAACTTCGCCAAGATCTCCAACAGCGCGGATCACAGGTCAGCCAACTGCAACAGATGCTAGAACGGGTCATACCGGTCGCTATGGGCTGAGAAACAGCGGGTTTAGTTCGGGCGGAAGGATCATCCGCAGCAACAGCTGCCGGACGAGCAAGAAGAAGAACTCTTGATATTTGAAGAGAAGCACCACAAAAGCCAATACTGCCGGTAACCAGGCCAGCCATTGGAGAACCCGGAACGTGCGCCGCAGACTCCTGCCCTGCTGATCGACCTGGTCAATGGTCACCTGTAGCAGGGTTTGTAGTTTGGGCGGATAGGTCCGCAACTTGGCTTTGAACTCATCAAAGATCACGTTGAAACTGTGCAGCAGGCGCTCGGTCTGCAGTCGTTGGTTATGTAGGATCAAAAGCAGCACAGTGGTGACCACGCACAACCCAAGCAGAATGACCAATGATTCGAGCCTACTCTTCGCTGTATGCAGCGGGATCAGAGCGGCGAAGGAAATCGGCAATGCCAGCATCTTGCCGGCGATGTCACCCAACACACCACTGAGCTTGCTGCCGTAGTCCAGCTCCGCTTGCGCCACTTCCCGGCGAGCGCGGTCGAAGGAAAAGCGGTACACATAGGTTTGCAAGTTCGCGCGATAGGTGGCGAGCACCTCTCGCCATTCCCGCACCACTGCCAACAAACCCGGCTCCCCCTCATGTTTCTCAATGACGCTGGCCACTGCCATGCGGATCATCAGCTTTCGCTCACTGAGATGGGCCTTGCTTTCATTCTTTGAATGAAGGATTTCCTCCAGCAAACTTAGATGCGGCAAGGGATAGTCGGCGAGTGATGCCTCAACCCGAGTCGCTAAAAGAAAGGTTCGCGGTGGCTTGTCGCCGTCAGGGGGTAAGGCGAAAAATAAGTTGTAACCATCCGGATCACTGTCCCGGTCGACCCCTACAGCCAACTGAGCAAGGAGCTCAATCAGCCGGCACAACCGCTGTAGCTGCTGAATGACTGGCGGCAACCGGTCGTCGCAGTCCGCCCACTCCAGCGTCTGTATATATACGTTCCGTGGGAAACGACCTTTGCCCAGCGACCCGTTGCGCTGCACGAACTCGCGCACATCGGTGTAGAAACGGCCGTTTTCGTTGCCTGGTAGGCGGAAGTCGAAATCCAGGTCCCCCGGGTTGTCATCCACCAGTTCCAAGGTGCCGTATGCAGGCGGCAACTCAGCACAGGTGCCCAGGGCAGCTTCGATTGCCGCAGTGGCCGGACCTTGATAAGAGAACAGTCCGTCACGAATCTCCGGGGTGCCTACGGCCCGATAAAGCCCGACAACGAGAGCGAACATCAGCCGGCCCTGGCCTTGAGTTCTTTGTCGATGAGTGCGACCAACTCCGCGCTCAGGTTGGACAAGGTCAGTTTACGCTTCGCAAGGTCGTAGTAGACGTCTGCTGCAGGATCTTCGCCCAATGCGCCGCGGTCAAACTGCAGCACCCAGTTGCTGGCCTCGCCTTTGATACGGGTCTTTTGACGCAATGAGGTGGCGTTTACCGTGAAATCATCCGGCACCCTATTTTTTTCGTGATTGAGAAAGTCCTTGAGCCCAGCGATGTCTTCGACCAGCTCGGCTGGTACATGCTGGACCGCGACATGACAGATGGCGTCGAGACGAGCTGATTTGCCCTCCTCCAGTTGCTTCTGCAGGTAGCGAACGACCGCATCCTTCGCGCGATAGGCCAGCGCCTTCAACGTATTTTTGTTGCGAAAAAATTTATACACCTGGTCAATGGCGTTCTTGGTCGCGCGACCAGACGCAACACCTTTGGCACAGCCCAGCGCGACAATGAAGTAATCCGATGCCTGGCTGTCGCGCCCGCGACTAATGAAGCACAAGTAGGTGACGTCCAACTCATCGTCAACTTCGACGTGCCCGTCTGCCTGGCCCTGCGCCGCAGCCTGCTCAGCCGCGTGAATTACCATGAATCGGTCCACGTTTATTCGGGCGGCCTGCTGCACCTTGCTCAGGTCGATCTCCTGGATAGCCGTGGGCACGTAGTCTTTATCGAGCTGAATGGCACCACGTTCTTTCATGCTGGCTACCAGGAAAAAATTCTCGCCAGCCGAGGTGTATTGAGCGCAGAGAATATGCCCACCTGTTGACAGCACCTGCTTGGACGCCTGATCCACCAGTTCGTCCATGGCCAGGTGCGTCAAGTCAATGAAGCGCTGAGCCTCATCAGGTCCCGTGACAAATTCAGCAAAGCGATTCGGAAACGGCCCTTGGCGATCATCGGCGGCAAACTGGCCGTAGACGACGCTGTTACCTTCTTTGCCAATCAGACCGTTAATGCCCTCCACCAAAGACTGTAGCGCAGGGTTGTCCGGCTGAAGGATGACTTCTTTCTTCACGACCTCACCGACAAATTCGGTATGGGCCAACTTTTTGAAGCTGTGAATTACTGCGGTATTGAGGGCGAACATGGCCAACGTCCAATGTCATGACATCATTTTGAGATTGCAAAAATAGCAGTTCGCCCGTCGAAACACAGCACGTTTTTAGCCCTCCTACCGTGCTCACGTTTTGGCAAACAGAGGCAGCGCTGGCAGCTAGCAGCTTATGCGAAGCTGCCTGGCGCTGCGTTACTTGAGAAATCAGTAGTGAGAGCAGTGCCCAGGACATAAATGGCGGCTGAAGATCAGTCCCGCAAGCGTGCTCCCACCCGGGAGCGGCTGCCAATTGCACTCGGTACGCGTGAAAACAGTCTGCCGTTTGGCCTCTTGTTTGGCTGCGCAGGTGGGTGTCCTCATTTCAGTAGGCGTCGCGGTCGGGCATGACCGCGTGAGGTAGCTTCCCGTTACAGGCAGGAAGATAGTCGCCGCTGAAAGTCGAAATTTGGCAGCATCTCCCAGAGCCAGCGTCGAGCCAACGCCGGGGTTCTGCCTTTTCTCGAACCCAACCATTCGGTGGCTTCCTGCTGAGCAGCGTTCACCCACCTTTCCCAATGCGATGGGCTTACAGGCAAACAGCCCTGAAGGGCATCGGCCATCGACGTTTTGTTCAAAGGCAGATCGCGAATACACCGGTATAGGGGCACAGCAACCGGGCGAAATGGAGCGAATATTGAAGCTACCAGGACGTATGGAGAGAAAATCTTCATGAGCCACAACCGTTGGAAATGCAGTGAAGACTCTTCATTGCGAAGCAAAAGCACCATATCTTTGAGCCGCTCAGGGTCTGGCACACTTACCCAAGTCTGCATCGAACACTGGCTGAAGCTACGCATAGGATGTTCAATCCCAACGATGGAATCAAAGCATTGCTGGGTACTGGCAGGTGACCTATTGTCCTTGAGTGCCTCCCATAGCGGATCATTCCATACCGTCTCAAGCTTGGGAAACCTGTTCATCAAACTTTGACGCTCTGCGGGTGGTATGGCAGCCCCGAGTAACCGTCTGTGCCATCTATGGCTTTCGGCCTCGACATCCGAGATTTCCCCGCTAGATCCCATACGTAAACCTATTGCATATCCTTTATGGTCGCATGGGAGGCTATCTGCCAAGGTATGCACAAAAAGCATACTTCGCAACCGCTCGACCTGGCGGTTCACCTCTATAGCCCTACGCATCGACTACACCTACGCCTATGCCTACACCGGTATAAACGCCCACTTTAAGCAAATGATGAAAATGCGAAAACTTTTGCTGCACTCATTTCCTTAAAAATCAATTACTTAAAATTCTTACGTTGAGAAAAATGCGTCCTAGATATTCTAGATCGATGACGGATAATCAGCCATAGGAGCGTTCAGCTATCCGCCAATAGGCTGATACGACGACAAAGAGGTATGCAGGTATGAAAATCCCCATCGGTCTCCGCAAGCCGGAAGTATGTGGCTATTATGGTAAGCACCTGGTCTTTTTCCCTTCACGAAAAAATCATCAGTCGATAATTTGTAACAGTCTCGTGGAGTCTGACTACTGCATATTCCTAGAATGGGATCCAAAAGTACTTAAATATGCCAGCCAGCCTGGCGACCTTGAAGTATGCATAAACGGACGTCAGTCTGTTTACAGGCCGGATTTTTTCGTTGAGACCCGTGACTCCCAATATTTCTGCGAAGTGAAAAACGATTTCACACAGATTAGTGATCGAGTGAAAGCGAAAACTATGGCTGCAGAGAAACTGATCACTGAAATGGGCTACGGGATGGCATATGCGGACCGCTTAAGCATAAGAGCGGGCTGGAAATTCAAAAATCTGGCATTCTTATATTTCCAATCATTTAACGTTAGTGCAGCCGAGTGGGTTTCGAGCATCGACTGGCTTAACACATTGACCTTCCCTCTCCCTTGCCGCTATTTGCTGACCGCAGACTGTCCTGTCAGGAAACGGGCGATCTACTTAACATTATTTAAACAAATAGTGCACGTAGACCTGAGTCTGCCGCTCAATCTCGACTCTCTGATATCCGCACCTTCAGGAGTGGACCCGTTCAACGATAGAAGCATCCCCGCTTCATAAAGCCTAGGGGATTTCGAAAGCGCGACTGCAAGAAACATTATGAATGATAGGCATTCCAATGCCGCGTTATTCGAACACTTTGGAAACCTACCCTCTTTATTGGTCCAGCCAAAGCATTCAGCAACACTGCCCCGCGGGACAAGCCATGATAGACCCACGAATTGGTGCGCAATATAGGCTTGATGGACAGATCTATGAAGTCATCAGCATTACCGATGACGAAATAGCTATGTGCTCATTAATCCATAACTACCATCGGTTTATCGCGCCGATCGATTTTCAGTTGATGGCAGACCGTGGGCAGCTGACACTGCATCAGTGTGCACACTCACAAGTTTGCCGATTCAGCCGCCTCCCTTCTTTGAAAGAAAGCGAGCGGCAGCTTATGGAGTATCGCGAAATTTATGTAAAGGTATGCCTTAATGAGCTCGGAGGCCGACTACCCAAAAAACGCGCCTTACTTAAGTTCACAAAAACAGCCAAAAAATTTGGCCACACCAAGCCTCCCAGCCTCTCGGCGGTAAGAAAGTGGAAAGATCGCTACATTTCCGCGAACTGCAATCCTGAAGCTCTTCTTAGACAAAGAGCCTCGCCCCCCACCAGGCAATTTCACCCAGAAATGGAAGAGCTTATCAAACACTATTTAAAGACAGTATACCTGACTCCTGAGCGCCCCTCGCTGATGCATACCTACAAGCTATTCAAAGGCCATGTTAAAAATGAAAACTGCGAACGGGCACGCGTGAACCAGATAACTTTGAGTATACCATCTTATTATTCGATGCGTCGCAGAGCCCTAAAAATAGATAAATATCATGTAGTGGCTTGCAGATACGGTCCGAAAGAGGCCAATAGAAGAAATAGGGCGAGCGGCCATCTCTTCGTAGATAAAAATCCGTTTGCAGCCACCTATTTTGACTCCCATGACTTCGACTGTATGGTAATTGATGAACGCACAGGACTACGTGGTCGACCAGTTCTTTGCTGTCACCTCGTCCCTCCAGCACGCTATTTATCTGGTTGGGATATCGATTTCGGCGCACCCTGTGCTGAAAAAATGATGCGCGCCACCATCCAATCGATACTGAATCAAGGAAAACCTTGCTTGATCATCACCGATCACGGGCCTGAGATTCTTAATGTTTGGGCGCTGACCGCATTTGATATTCTGGGAATCAAGACAGATTACGTCCCGGTAGATGATGCTGATGCCAAGGCCATCATGGAGCGTTTTTTCAAAACAGTAAAGGATGAATTTTGTAACACCATACCAGGTTTTACTCACGGTTCCCCATCGGAAAGAGGGGACTATCCATCGGAAGAGCGGGCATGTTTGACCTTGACGCAGTTTCGCGAGGCGTTTGCGACGTGGCTAGTTGCTTACCACAATACAAAGCATAGCAGTCTAAATATGACGCCAAATGAGATGATGGCAAAACTTACAGCCAATGCTGCGCCTGCAGAGCATTATCTTCCAGAGGAACTTGAACAATTGTGCCTGAGTCAAAAAAGAAGAAAGCTCGATGGCGGCAGAGTCCATATGAACAATCTGCAATGGTCTGGAAAGGGTCTGAATGAAATACGCCAGCGTTTGAAAGCTTATCAAACTGCGATTGTATATTTCAATCCTTGTGACCTTGGCAAAGTTTGGGTAGCACACCCAGACACCCCAGATGACAGATGCCCTGCGGTGGCCACACGTCCTGAATATCAGAACGGCCTAACCTATACCGACCATTTGCTAGTCCTGGCCAAGCTCAAAAAAGAAGGCGTAGCATCATTTAATGGCGACATTGCCTGCGTTCAACTCCTTAAGCTTAAAGAATTTGTGGACGCCTGCAAAGCTGATAACGCGAAAAAAGGCTTGCTCCCCAAGAAAAACAAATCAAACAAAAAACAGCGAGATGGGAAAATGAAAAATAAAGTAAAAAATCCCACCATCAATCAACAATTCGCGCGAACCTCGTCAGACCTAACCAAACGAGAAAATTTAGACAGCGATGACTTTCCCACTTACCAGCTCCCGGAAGCCCCTTACAAAGATTATTTCAACAAAACCTAATAAGCCTTTGCACGTTTTAACCTAGGGCAGATAAATGGAGGCCTTTATGATGAGTCCAGATATTGCCAAAAAATTGCGTCACCTAAAATTCTTCACTGTCTGCCACCCCATGTACAACGAAGCGATGAAGGTACTGCAGCGGGCTGCAGAAGCCAGTTCCATTGGTGGAGAGGACACAGCTGCGGCTCTCTTTGGGCCCTCGGGAAGCGGTAAAACTCGTCTTTGCAATGACTTAATGCACCAGTTCTCCCAGGCTCACAAGGGTAAAAAGCCCGACGGCAGCTACTTCATAAAGCCCGTACTTTATTGTCGTGTACCAAGCGAAGCTACCGTCAAGGCGCTGACAAATAGACTACTGGAAACCATGAACGTGCAGATGGGCCGCCAATCGCAGGAATATCTGGAATACCAGCTTTTTCAAACGTTGAAGTCATGCGATACAAAACTACTTGTTCTGGACGAACTACCGCACCTCTTAAGAGGATTGACCGACAAAGCAGTTAAAAGCGCTGGCGACTGGCTCAAGAATTTGATTGATTTGTTCGATGGCACCCTTCTTATTACCGGAGAGCCCGACAGCGAATCGTACATTGACGAACGAGCGTGCGTGGGTGATCGATTTCCCTATAGGGCCTATCTCAAGCCATTCTCTATTTCTTCTGCAGAGGATCGAAATGACTTCGAGCGCTTGATTCGAGCTTTTGCCATAGAGATAGATTGCCAAATGAATCTCACAAAGGCGCCCTGCTTAGTCTCTGAGCACGAAATACTGGCACTCTACGCCTTGACAAATGGAAATATTCGTCGCCTAGCACGATTACTCTACGAAGCGTGTAAGTTGGCGCTGGAGCGCGGTGATGGTACGTTTAAAATCGACGACTTCAGCTTAGCAGCTAAACAGGCAAATTTCCTAAGTCGACTGACAAAGGCCGACGTCTTTACTGCCAGCCTAAAAGATTTACAAAACATCGTTTTCAACAACGACAACAAGAGATCATGATGGGCAGGCTACATTTCATACCCACGCCATATAAGGACGAAAGCGCCCTCTCGCTAATTTATCGATGCGCCAAAAATAACGGCTATCAAAATCTTGATAACTTTAGCTTCGCTTGCGGCGGGCTACACTTCTCTAGCCTTGGGTTAGCACAATTTTACGGTGGAATTGTTCACCGTATTCTGCGCAGCGACCCACTCGTAGACGCCGAACAGATGGAGGCTATCGATTCGGTATTCCCCAAGCAAGTCCGAATCGCTGGTGAAAACTATGCGCAATTCGAAAAAATTCGGGTACACCGTACATTATTACGCACACACTTGGCTCTGTGCCCTGAATGCATGAAAAGCGGCCATCTCAATGTAATGCACTCTTTTCTATTTTCTGAAGTATGCCCGATACACGGCCACATTTATATTAGCCATTGCCCTGGGTGCGGAAAGCTATTAGATTGGACTCACCTCAATAATTTTCACTGTCGTTGCTCTTATGACTTAAGGCAATCACCTCTAGACTTATCAGACGATAGCTGCAGCAAGCTGGTCTATGAAGCATTCGGCACTGGCGATCAATTATTTTTTGATCGATTGAAAGAGTGCATGATGGCTTCACAAGCACTACGCGCTGCCTCAGCGAACCGCTCTATTGCATTAGATGCATGCGCCCGCATGGCCAGCGGTAATAAATCAGCGTTTTTCAATGAAACTCGGAAAATTCAAAAGCGCTTTCCCTGCTTGCACAGAATGGCGATTTTAATTCCTTTCCTGCGCTGCAAGGATCAGACTATCCGAGACTTTTCTATAGAGTACTACTGCAACACCCTTCAAACCAAACCCAATAGCCATTGCAACAAATGCGAATGCAGTGACCTACCATTCACTCGCGCTGAACTCAAGATCATTTTGAAGCCCAACACCGGATTAAGCCATTGCATACCATCACCCAGAAAAGAGCCTTTGATTAAATCCCTGCGCTATTATAAATGCCCACCAATTTGCAAATTAGTAGCCAAAAACGATGACATAGAATGGGACGACGAAGATGCATTTGCCTATCCAGATGAAAAATTCACCCCTCTTTCCTACGAACAAGCAGCTGAAATTCTGGACTGCTCACCTCATGTCGTCACAAGCCTCATTAGGCATCACTACCTAAAGGGGAAAAAGATCCCGACGAAACTTGATTTTATTACTACCACGTCATGGCTCGAAGATTTCACCAACACCTATGCATTTCACTATGAAGCGATGACAAAAAATCTGACCAAAGCGGAGCGCGTCTTTCCACGAGTGCCCTCACCAAAAGCAGATATTGTTCACAAAGCCCCAACCCTTCACTTAAAAAAACATTTACCTCAAGATGTTAGGGACGAGATTGAACACAGGAGAAACACAAAACGCAAACCAAAACCGACTCCTGCCCGGCAGTGGCTTACAGCCGCTGCGACCGCGAGAAGGCTCAATCTACGCCTGAATGACATTTTGCAATTGAGGAAAATAGGCGTACTTGCAGAGCCGCAAGTAAGACTTGGCAAATACTGTAAAGAGTACGCTTACTCTATCGATGATGTTGAAAAAGCCCTGAATTGGCGAGTAAACCACATGACGCTAGACGAAGCAGCATCTTTCATCGGCTGCCATAAATTTTTAATTCAGAAACGATACATCGAAACTGGCTTCGTACCTTCTGTCAAGCTTTCACTCACCCTCCTTTCTCTCGAAAGTGTCGCAAAATGCGCCAGACACCATGAACTCTACACAACAATAGGCGGAATCACCAACGAGTTGGCGTTACCACAATGGTGGTTTGTGAATAAATTCATCACTCCGGGCATTTTGCACCCTCTTCCGCAGGATCATCCCGATGCAATCCCGAATCAATCGGTCCTAATTCGATCTGAGGCATTGAAACTCTTGAACGCCTATTTTACAAAAAGGGAAAATCCGGTCTTTTGTGTTTTTTACCAACCCGAATCAAATCGTGATAACGCATACCGCGTTCTCGACAAAGAGAAAGGTGAAGGTGAAGGTGAAGGTGAAGGTGAAGGTGAAGGTGAAGGTGAAGGTGAAGGTGAAGAGATTTAAGAGCGGTACGAACATATTATACAATCGCCGCTCCCCATGCAGAGCTTAAATAATACGCACTCGCGTAGAGCATTCTGACCGCCAGTTGACAAGCACTAGCCATAATGTGAGAAAGACAGTCCAAGTCGATGAATGCCCCCTATTTTCCCATCCTCCCTCCCCTCGCCTTCCCATATCGGCTGTTTGACCTACAGCTTAAACCGCTCAGCAGGCTATAGACATCCGCCCCTGCCTATTGGATAGGTTCCTCCGAAAAGGTGGTGTGGACGCAATGAAGCACGCCTCGGCCGTGCTACAAAATTTGTTAATAACAACCTGGACAAACCGGTCTGACCAGGCGAAAGTAAAAACCGCGTTTGGTTGAAAAAGCATCCTCGAAAGTGCGAAATGAGCGCAAAGAATAATCTTGAGACCATGCAACATTGAGCGCAAGTCACTGATTTTTCGATGTGCATGGTTGACGATTGTCCGCACCTTCAAGAACCCCTTGCAAAGCCGGAAAAACCGCGCTTACACTGCCCACGCACTGGACATACCGGTAAGACCACAATAATTAAGTCCTCCGCTCTTTCGCCCCCGTGGCATCGAAGCAGGGACACCGACCAGAGATCCCTCCCATGCTCAAATGGTGCTCGCGTTCGATCTTCCTCCAAGTGGTGTTGGGCCTTGTGCTAGGCATAGCCTGCGGCCTGAGCTTTCCTGAAGTTTCCCTGCAACTCAAACCCCTCGGTGACGGCTTCATCAAGCTGATCAAGATGTTGATCGGGCTGATCGTGTTTTGCGTGGTGGTCAGCGGCATCTCCGGCGCCGGCGACCTGAAGAAAGTCGGGCGCATCGGCCTGAAATCGGTGATCTACTTCGAAATCCTGACCACCATCGCCTTGGTGATCGGCCTGGTGTTCGCCTTTACCTCCGGCATCGGCAGCGGCGCCAACATTCACCTGGACCAATTGGCCAGCAGCGAAGCCAGCAACCTGGCCGAACGCGGCCAACACATCCACGGCACCGCCGCCTTCCTCATGGACCTGATCCCGACCTCGGTGATTGGAGCGTTTGCCGACAACAATATCCTCCAGGTCCTGCTGTTTTCGGTGCTGTTCGGCAGCGCCCTGAACCTGGTGGGTGAAGCGGCCTCGGGTATCTCGCGGCTGATCAACGAACTGAGCCATGTGATCTTCCGCATCATGGGCATGATTGTGCGCCTGGCGCCGATTGGCGTGTTCGGTGCCATCGCCTTCACCACCAGCAAATACGGCCTGGAATCGCTGCAGCACCTGGGCGGCCTGGTGGCCTTGTTCTACCTGACCTGCACCGGCTTCGTGCTGCTGATTCTGGGCACCGTGATGCGCCTGTCGGGGCTGAAGATCCTGCCCTTCATCAAGTACCTGCGCGAAGAGCTGACCATCGTCCTCGGCACCGCCTCCTCCGACGCCGTACTGCCGCAGATCATGCGCAAGCTTGAGCACCTGGGCGTGGGCAGCTCCACGGTCGGCCTGGTCATCCCCACGGGTTACTCGTTCAACCTCGACGGTTTCTCGATCTACCTGACCCTGGCTATCGTGTTCATCGCCAATGCCACCGGCACACCGCTGGCCATGACCGACCTGCTGACCATCCTGCTGGTGTCGCTGATTACCTCCAAAGGCGCCCACGGCATCCCCGGCTCCGCTCTGGTCATCCTGGCCGCAACCCTGACCGCCATCCCGGCGATACCGGTGGTCGGCCTGGTGCTGGTGCTGGCGGTGGACTGGTTCATGGGCATCGGCCGGGCGCTGACCAACCTGATCGGCAACTGCGTGGCTACCGTCGCCATTGGCCGCTGGGAAGGCGATATCGACATGGAGCGGGCCAACAATGTGCTGTCGGGTAAACAGGGCTTCGGCTTTGCCCAGCGCAAGACCCCGAACGCCCATCAACAAGAGTTCTGAGTAACATGGCCGGCAGCCCCACTGCCGGCCACAGGAGCAAACCATGCAAGTGTTCTCATGGAGTGAACAATGATTACTTCATCGACCGTCGTGAACTCGGTGGTAGAAAAACTCCGCCAGGCTCTGGCCCGTGGCCAGTGGCGCTCCGGCGACATGCTCCCGGGCCAGCGCGAACTGGCCGAGCAACTGGGCATCAGCCGCCCGAGCCTGCGTGAAGCGGTGACGGTGCTGGAAACCCTCGGCCTGGTGCGTTCGATGCCGGGCAAGGGCGTGCTGGTGCTTGATGCCGATACAGTACCAACCACCCTGCCCCAGAGCGGCGTCGCCGAGGCCAGCCTGGAAGACGTGCTGCAGCTGCGCTATACCCTCGAACCGTTCATTGTCGGCCTGGTGGCGCAGTCGATCAGCAGCAAGGAAATCGGCCAGCTGCGCCTGACCCTGATGGACATGCGCGAAGCCCTCGAGGCCCAAGACAGCGAAGCCGGCGTCAACGCCTACATCGCCTTTCACGAAGAGCTGTTCACCCTGACCGCCAACCCGATCTTCCAGAGCGTGGTGCAGCAGACCAGCAATGCCCTCAAGCAAAGCGCCGCAGTGCTGCGCAACTCGCCCGAGCATTTGGCGGCAAGGCTTGAAGAAAACGAAGCGGTGGTACGTGCCATCCGCAACAAGAACAGCGCCCAGGCCAGCGCGCAGATGCGCCACCACATCCTCCAGGAAGGCCTGCGCATGGGTATCGAACTGAACATCCCGGACGATCATCCGGGCAACTGACCCCAGGAGTGCGACCATGAACGCCAGCGCCCACGCCCATGCCACCGCCCTGCCGCCACTGCTCGCCCAGGGTGAACGCCGGTTGTCGGCCGAGCAGATCTACCCGCGGCTGTTCGATGCCATCCTCGAACAGCGCCTGGCCCCTGGCAGCGCCCTGACCGAGCAAGCCCTGGGCGATGCCTTCGGGGTCAGCCGCACGGTGATCCGCCGGGTACTTGGGCGCCTGTCCGACCAACAGGTCATCGTCCAGCGCCCCAGCCACACCGCACGCCTGGCCGCGCCCGACCCACAACATGCACGGCAGATCCTCAGCGCCCGGCGCCTGGCCGAAACCACCTTGATCAGCCTGGCGGCCAAGCGCTCACGGCCGGCCAAGATCCGCCAGTTGCGCGAGCTGGTGGCCCGTGAGCGCCAGCACCATGAACAGGGCCAGCGCTGCACGGCGATCCGCCTGGGTGGCGAGTTTCACCTCAAACTTGCGGAAATGGCCGACAACGTACCCTTGGCGCGTTTTCTCAATGGCCTGGTGCCGCAAACCTCGCTGATCATTGCCCAGTACGAAGCGCGGCCATGCAGTCATTGCGCCTGGCAGGAGCATGAGGCGATCATCGATGCGCTGGAGGACGGTGATGGCGAGGCGGCGTTGGCGTTGATGCATGAACATCTGGACCATATCGAAGCCAAGCTCGACCTGGAGGATTGACCGAAGGGCCTCATCGCCGGCAATGCCTCCACAGTGGGTTTGTCTACGCCGAACCTGTGGGAGCTGGCTTGCCTGCGATCGACCGCGAAGCGGTCGTAATCCAGACACCGCCTGATATGCTGGCTGTACTGGCCTCATCGCGGGTCAAGTCGCGTCGTCGCACTGCCGCCCCCACAGTGGATCTGGGTATGCCGGACATGTGGGGCTGGCCTTGCCAGCGCTCGCAATCCTGGCGACAGCTGTTGTCCGCCCGCTTTACCATGGGCCTCGATCGCCTTGGAGGGCACGCTGATGAACGAAAGGATCACCTCGGTTAAACCCAAGCCCGCTGCTGCACCTGCGCCGCAAATGACGCCTGAACAGCGCCACCAGGTGCGCGTGGCGATGTCCGATGCCTTCGTCGACACCCACATCGAGTTCCTCTGGATCGCCCGCCACCTGGTAGGGTTTGACCGCGAGCTGCTGAAAGAAATCTTCTACAGCGAAGTCGCCCCCGCCTGCTACGGCAACATCATGACGCCGGTACCGCCGATCTGGACCGGTTTCGACGAAACCTGGCTGCAGGAAGAGATCGAAGAAAGTCTCCAAGCACGCCGCGACAGCTGGTGGCGGCGCCAGATTGACCGCTTTCTGAATGCCACCTGGGTGTGGTTTTTCTGCAAGGAAATCTGGGCAGAGATCGTCGAGGCGCTGGATCAGGCCGAGGCCGAACAGCAGCCCGAGTGACGGCACCTATACTCAAATAACCACCGTGCTCGACCTTCCCTAACCACAGGGGGCTGCGATTTTATGCCGCGTTCCCCGCTTACCGTGCTGCTGCTCGCCTTGTTCCTGGTGCTGGCTGGCTGCGGCTCGCGGCAAAAGGTCAGCGAGCCACCGCCCATCCCGGTCAGTGCGGCGACCTGGCAGCAGATCGACCGCGACATCATCGACGCCTCGCTGGCCACCACCAGTTCGGTCAACGACTATGCCCGGCGCTCCATGCGGGTGTGGAAGGAGCGCGTGCAGCAGTACACCGAAAGCGACTTCATCCCCTGGTTCACCGGCTACTGGACCCAGCAATGGCTGACCATGAAAGTGGCCTGGTACAAGATGAACAGTGGCGAAGGCCGTGAAACACCGGAAAAACGCCTGGCCCTGTACCTGCAAGAGCAGTACCACGAGCGGGTGCTCGACCCGGTGGCCAAGGAAATCGACCCCGAAGCCATTCGCGACCGGGCCATGGAGTTGTATATCCAGCTGCTCGGCCAGCAACTGCAGCAGATCGCCCAGCGCTACCGCGCACCAACGGAGCAGTTCAACCTGCACCTGACACGCATCCAGGCCATTGGCCTCGGGCCGCCAGCCAACAACAACGCATCGCTGCATCAACTGCTGTTCAGCAAACCGCTGGAACAGCAGCCCGCCTATGCAGCCCTGGTCAAACGCCTGCACAGCGCCGTGCGCGCCGGCACCCAGCGCTCGGACATCGGCTTGTCATCGGTCGCCCAGCAAGCCAGCGAAAAACTCGGCGCCACCCTGGCGCCACGGGGTATTGCCAGCGCCGTGGCGGCGGCGGTCGGGCGCGCCGCGGGCACGGTGATTTCCCTGGCGGCGACCGGTATTGGGGTCGTGAGCCACAACCGCGAGCAACCGGCGATGATCGAACAACTGCGGGTGATCCTCAACGTGGCGCTGAACGAGGAGTGGCGCGATCTGATGGAGAATCGCAAGACCGGCGCCATGGCCGGCGTCTATTACCTGTCGGGGGAAATCGAAGACAGCCTGCTAGCCGCCGAAGGCCCCGAGCACGAGCCGCAGCCCGCCGCCCAAGTGATTACCCTGCCCGCCCAGTAAGGGTCTTGTTCATGCCGGCTGCGCCTGGGCCGAAATCGGCAGGCCAAAGATGCGGTCGAACAACCCGTTGTAGATGAAGGTGTAGCAAGGGATGAGAATGATAAAGGCCAGGTCCACCAGCACGGCTTCGACCAGGCTCATGTTCAGCCACCAGGCAATCAGCGGGATCAGGTACACCACCAACGTCAGCTGGAAACCGATGGCATGCGCCACCCGCCGGGCAACACTGCGCCCGCGCTTGGCCTGGCGGCTTTCCCAATACTCGAACAGGGTGTTGTAGATGAAGTTCCAGGCCATGGCGATGGTGGTGATCATCACCGCCAGCGGCCCGGTATTGCTCGGCGCGCTGTCGGCCAGGTAGGCCAGGCCCAGGGTCGACATGCACAGGCCGATCAGTTCATAGGCGGTCACGTAGACCAGTTTGCGTTTGACACCTTGCACGTTGCTAACCTCGGTTTTGCACTGAAACGCCGCCTTTTGGCACGGCTGAGGCGGGCAAGCATGCGTCAATCCTGTTGACAACCAAAGTCAACAGCTATCAGATTTACTGATAGGAGAGTGCCATGAATTTTTCCAGCGACAACATCGAACTGTTTCTCGCCGTGCTCGACCGCGGCTCGTTTTCGGCCGCCGCACGCGCTCTGGGCCGAGTGCCTTCAGCGGTGAGCATGGCCATCGGCAACCTTGAAGCGGAGCTCGGCTTCAGCCTGTTCGATCGCACTCACCGGGAAACCCGCCCCACCGCCATGGCCCAGGCGCTGGAGCCGCATGCGCGGATGATCGCCCATCAACTGGGGCAGTTGCAGGTGCACGCCCTGGAGTTGTCCCAAGGGCTGGAAAGCACCCTGAGCATCAGCGTGGTGCCGGACATCGAGCACAGGCACCTGCTGGCAGCGATCAGAACCCTCAGCGAGCGTCACCCGTTACTGAATGTCGAGGTGCTGACGGCCCCGCAGGAAGACGCCCTGCAACTGCTGCACGACGGTCGCGTCAGCCTGTGCCTGGCCTTTGCCGGGCTGGCAGTGGACGCCCGCCAGCGCTTTCAGAACATCGGCATGGAGTCGCTGGTGGCCTGCATCGGCCCGCAGCACCCGGCCCTGCAGCAGCGCCCGCGGCAGATCGTCTACCTCGAAGACCTGGCCAACGTGCGGCAGATCCTGGTGGCCAGCCGTGACCTGCCGCTGAGCGACACCCGCGCCCTGATCGGCAAGGCGCACTGGCGCACCGACAGCCTGGCCATGGCCATCGAGATGGTCGAAGCCGGCCTTGGCTGGGGCGACTTCCCGTTGTCTCGGGTGGCGCCTCTACTGGACGCCGGACGCCTGGTGCGCCTGGATTTCAGCAACACCCGCAACGAACTGCAGCTGCCGGTGCATGCCTTCTGGCGCCAGCATCAGCCGCTGCAAAAAGCTGCCCAGGAGCTGGTGCGTTTGCTCGGGGTGCAGTAAAGCGCCTGGCTGAAACACGCACGCCAGAGCAGGCTGTAGGAAAATCCTGTCAGCCCCTGCGGCAAAACTACCTATCAATTTTTCCGTTTCGCGGCCGATACCCGTCTGGATAGGTACGAGCACACGCCAAAAGCGCCGCTCGGCACTCCTCTTTACTGGCACAAGGTCTCGGAACATGAACCTGAAATTTCGCCACAAGATCCTGCTGTGCGCCTGCGGCGTCGTGGTTCTGGCATTTGCACTGTTCACCCTCTACAACGATTACCTGCAACGCAACACCATCCGACAGAACATCGACTCGTCGGTCAAACAGGCCGGCGCACTGGCCGCCAGCAGTGTGCAGAACTGGATGAGCGGACGCATTCTGGTCCTGGAAAACCTCGCCCAGGACGTCGCCCACCAAGGCGCCAATGCTGACTTCCCGGGGTTGGTCGACCAGCCATCGTTCACCAACAACTTCCAGTTCACCTACGTCGGCCAGTCCAACGGCGTGTTCACCCAGCGCCCGGACGCGAAAATGCCTGACGGCTACGACCCGCGCCAGCGTCCGTGGTACACCGCCGCCGTCGCCGCCAACCAGACCATGCTGACCCCGCCCTACATGGCCGCGGTCGGCGGCCTGGTGGTTACCATTGGCATGCCGGTGAAAAGCAAGGCCAACGGCGAGCTGCTCGGCGTGGTCGGCGGCGACCTGAGCCTGGCCACCCTGGTCGATATCATCAACGCCGTGGACTTCGGCGGTATTGGCCACGCGTTTTTGGTCGACCGTAACGGCCAGGTGATCGTCAGCCCGGACAAAGACCAGGTGATGAAGAACCTCAAGGACATCTACCCGGGCAGCAACCTGCATATCGCGCCAGGCACCCACGAGGTGACCCTGAACAAGCAGGAGCGGATCATCTCCTTCGCCCCGGTCAGCGGCCTGCCGACGGCTGACTGGTACATCGGCCTGTCGATCGACCGCGACAAAGCCTACGCCGGCCTCAGCCAGTTCCGTACCTCGGCGATCATCGCCATGCTCATTGCCGTGGCCGCCATTGCTGGCCTGCTGAGCCTGCTGATTCCGGTGCTGATGCGTCCGCTGACCACCATGGGCCGCGCCATGCAGGACATTGCCCAGGGCGAAGGCGACCTGACCCGCCGCCTGGTGGTGGAGAACAAGGACGAGTTCGGTGAACTGGCCGGTGCCTTCAACCAGTTCGTCGAGCGTATCCATGCCTCGATTGCCGAAGTGTCCTCGGCCACTCGCCAGGTCCATGACCTGTCCGAGCGGGTGATGAGCGCCTCCAATGCCTCGATCATCGGCTCTGAAGAGCAGAGCATGCGCACCAACAGCGTCGCCGCGGCAATCAACGAGCTGGGCGCCGCCACCCAGGAAATCGCCCGCAACGCCGCCGACGCCTCGCAACACGCCAGCGGTGCCAGCGAGCAGGCCAATGACGGTCGTCAGGTGGTGCAGGAAACCATTTCGGCGATGACCGCGCTGTCGCAGAAGATCAGCGAATCCTGCGAGCAGATCGAAACCCTCAATGCCAGCACCGATGACATCGGCCAGATCCTCGACGTGATCAAGGGCATCTCCCAGCAGACCAACCTGCTGGCGCTCAACGCCGCCATTGAAGCGGCCCGTGCCGGTGAAGCCGGGCGTGGTTTTGCCGTGGTTGCCGACGAGGTACGCAACCTGGCGCACCGCACCCAGGAGTCGGCCGAAGAGATCCACAAGATGATCACCACCCTGCAGGTCGGTTCGCGCGAGGCGGTACACAACATGAACGCCAGCCAGGTTTCCAGCGAAGAAAGCGTGCTGGTCGCCAACCAGGCCGGCGAGCGCCTGAGCAGCGTGACCCAGCGCATCGGCGAGATCGACGGCATGAACCAGTCGGTGGCCGCCGCCACCGAAGAGCAGACCGCCGTGGTCGAAAGCCTGAACCTGGACATCACCCAGATCAACGTGCTGAACCAGCAAGGCGTGGCCAACCTCAACGACACCCTGCGTCATTGCGATGCCCTGGCCCAGCAGGCCGGGCGCCTCAAGCAACTGGTCGACAGCTTCAAGATCTGACGCGTAAACAAGCAAGGGGCCGCTCAGGCCCCTTGCTTTTACACCTCCCGCTACACCGCCAGCACCCGCTTGGCCCGCCCCAGGCGCAACCAGCCGATCAAAACCGCCAGCATCAGCACGAAGCCCAGGTAGCCGAAGAACGGATAGACCTGGCCGACCAGGCTGATAAAGCCGATCAGGCTGCAGATAAATGCCGCCACCCCCGCCGCCACCGAGCCCAGGCGAAAACTGCGGGTACCTGCCGGCAACAGCCGCGCCAGGAACGAATACAACGTGCCCACCGCAGTGTTGACGATCATGCCGAAGATGATCACGCACATGATCACGCCCAAGGCCGGAGAGATTTCGCTGGCAATCGACAGCATCGGCATCGGCAGATCGGCGACGGTATCCAGGCGCGACAACAAGCCTGCGCTCATCACCAGCATCAGGCCGCCCAGGGCCGCACCGCCGAGAACCCCGCCCCAGATCGCAGTCTTCTCCAGGCGTGCCGAGCCACCGAGAATCGCCAGGATCGGCGCACCGGCGACAATGTTGTACGACACATACAGGAACGCGCCGAGCAGCCAGTGGCTGGTACCCGCCTGCTGCTGGCTGGCCACCTGATTCAGCGCGGCAAAGCTCAGCTCGCGGGTGAACACCGCGTACAAGGCGATGGCCGTGGCGATGAGGATCAGGAAGGGCGTGACCGCCCCGATCAGCAGGATCACCTTTTGCACATCCAGACACACCACCGCCACCACCAGCAGGGTCACCAGTACACTACCGGTCAGCGCCGGAATGGCGAACTGCTGTTCAAGCAATGCCCCACCGCCGGCAAGCATCACCACGGTGACCGCAAACATGAAGAAGGTGATCAGCAGGTCAACGAACAAGCCCAGGTAGCGCCCACAAATGGCATACACCACATCCTTGTGCGAGGCGGCCTGCAAGCGGTTGCCCAGCCCGGCCAGGGCCATGCCGAGAAAAGTGAACAAGGCCGCGCTGACCAGCGCCCCGAGCAGGCCCCAGAGGCCGAAGTCGACAAAGAACAGCAACAGCTCCCGCCCCGAGGCGAAACCCGCGCCGACGATCACGCCGATAAAGGCGCCTGCAATTTTCAGCTGCTCTTTCATTTTCAACCCTCTGGTATCGATGGCCCTGCCCGGGCCTTGTTGTTGTTTTTACCCAGTGTTGCTGTGGTGCCTCAGTCGTTGCCGATCCAGGCCTGTACTTCGATCTCGACATCCACGCCCAGGGCCAGGCCGGCACTGACGGTGGAGCGCACCGGGTAGCCGTTGGCGAAGACGCTTTTGTACACCTCGTTGAAACCAGCGAAATGGGCCATGTCGGACAGCCACACAGTGGCCTTGATCACCTGATCGAAACCGACGCCGCATTCGGCCAGGGTTTCGCCGATGCGTTCCAGAGCGGCCCGGGTCTGAACCTGAATGTCGCCACGCACCACTTCGCCGTCGGCGCGCATGGGGATCTGCCCGGAAAGGAACAGAAAGCCGCCGACCTTCACCGCCTTGGAGAACGGATACGGCAGGTGGCTGGGGATACGCTGGATAGTCGAGCTCATGGGAAATCTCCTTGGGGAGTTAACGAAAACGCGCCGGGGACAAGCGTTGCGGCTCGACCCCTTCGGCGCTCAAGGTTGCTGCAAGCGGCTGCTCAAGCAGCAGCGCGCACGCCAGTTGCGAAGCGCCAGCGGCGGACTGGATACCGTAACCACCCTGCGCCGCCAGCCAGAAAAACGCCGGATTCTGCGGGTCGTGGCCGATCACCAGGTCGCCGTCGGCGACGAACGAACGCAAGCCCGCCCAGGTATGGCTGGGGCGGCGAATCGCCAGGGTGGTGATGGCTTCAATGTTGTAGATGCCGATGGCCACGTCGAGCTCTTCGGGCATCACGTCCTGGGGCTCGACCGGGTCGGCGTTGGCCGGCGAGCCGAGCAACTGCCCGGCGTCGGGTTTGAAATAGAAACTCTCATCGACGCCGATCACTGCGGGCCAGCGACTGAAGTCCTGGTCTTGCGGGCCTTCGAAGGTAAAGGCCGAGCGTCGGCATGGCTGCAGGCCGACGGGTTGGATACCACAGACCGCCGCGACGTGGTCGGCCCAGGCGCCCGCGGCGTTGACCAGTTGGCGCGCCTGAATACGACTGCCATCGGCCAGGCTCAACTGCCAGTGACCCTCGTGGTAGCCGCCTTCAACCACCTCGGCATTGCAACGCAACTGGCCACCGGCCTGGCGGTAACCGCGCAGGAACCCCTGGTGCAGCGCATGCACATCCAGGTCCATGGCACCGGGCTCCAGCACTGCTCCGGCCAATACCTCGGCACGCAGGCTCGGCACCAGCGCCAACGCCGCGTCACGGTCGAGCAAGGTGACGTCGGTGCCGTTGGCCAGGCTTTGCGCATAGGTGCTGTCGAGCAGTGCCTGCTGCTCCAGCGTTGCCACATACAGGCAACCACGCGGCTCGAGCAACGCATGCTCACAGAAGCCCGGTGGCGGCGACGCATAGAATGCACGGCTGGCGCGGGTCAGCGCCTGGATCTGCGGCGTGCCGTAGGCCTCCATGAACATCGCTGCCGAGCGACCGGTGGCGTGATAACCAGCCTGGGCTTCGCGTTCAAGCATCAGCACCTGCCGCCCTTGCGCCAGGCGATAACCCAGCGATGCGCCAGCAATACCGGCGCCGATGATTACGATGTCGAAGGTCTCTGTCATAGCCATGCACTCGCTTGCGAGGTGTAATTATCATTTGTGAGAATTCTAATATATGAGAATTTCGGATTATGCAAGCGGCCACGGTAAGATGCGGGTCCGTTTTGTCTGACCGAGATGCTTGATGAGTGCCGACCGCTCCCCTGCCGACGACCGCCCTGGTGCGCTGCCACTGATTGACCGCGCCGAAGTCGGAGCGCGCCTGCGTAGCGTGCGCAAGGCCCAGCAACTGACGCTCAAGCAACTGTCGGCGCTGTCCGGGGTACCGGTGTCGACCCTGTCGAAAATGGAACTGGCCCAGGTCTCGGTGAGCTACGAGAAACTGGCGGCGGCGGCGCGGGCACTGAAGGTTGATATCGCCCAGCTGTTTCGCGCTTCAGGCGTGAGCGATATGCCGGTGCCGACCACGGTGGTGGTCAACTCCCTGCCCACAGCGCCCGGCTACAGCACTGGGACCTACGACTACCACCCGATCGCCGGGGAATTTCCCGAGCGGCTGATGACGCCAATGTATGCGCGGATCATCGCCCGCGAGCGGCAACAGTTCGATGAATTCATCCGCCACCCGGGGCAGGAATTTGCCCTGGTGCTCAGCGGGCGCGTGCGGATTGTGTTTGAAACCGGTGAAGCCGTGAGTATCGGCCCGCAGGAGACGGCGTACTTCAACAGCAATGTCGGGCATATTTATCTTTCCGAGACGGAAGATGGCGGGGATGCGCATGTGATGGTGGTGATGACGGATCGGTAACAGCGTTGTCTGTAACACCGCATCGCGGGTCAAGCCCGCTCCCACAGCGCCACGCGCTCAGCAAGAGCGAAGCGAATTGTGCTCTTGATCTTGATCTACCGGCCCCGTTAACCAGAAGGGCCGAGTGGAGGTGTTGCGAAGGGGCTAGTGCGCAGCACCTTCGGCGTTAGCCGAAGTTGCGAAACGTAGAGTTGCTTGCAACTCGTAGTTCGCAATGCCCCGTAGCAACACCGTAGCGAGGGAACCCGAAGCGCAGCGTAGGGCCCCTGGTGGGGCAAGCCCTTTGGTTACTTTGGGGCGACTGCCAAAGTAACCCGCCGTAAGGGCGGAAAGGTGACTCCGCGCCACCATCACAACCGGATAAGCCCCTCCTCTCACAGCCACCACCGGTTATAACCTAATAACGAACTAGTCTATTTGGCTATAAAAAAACCTTTATGCTGGCTGCCATCCGATCACGGGCACGTTGGGCGTTTAGGTTACTTATGGATGTAGGTTCTTTCGGTTTTACCATTGCAGGCCTGGTAGTAGGTTTCATCGTCGGCATGACCGGCGTCGGCGGCGGCTCCCTGATGACCCCGATCCTGCTGTGGTTCGGTATCAACCCCGCCACCGCCGTAGGCACCGACCTGCTTTACGCCGCCATCACCAAAGCCAGCGGCGTCTGGGTCCACGGCAAAAACAACAATATCGACTGGAAAATCACCGGCTGGCTGACCCTCGGCAGCGTCCCGGCCGCGGCCCTGACCCTGTGGTTCCTCGCCAGCCTCGATGCCGACACCCAGGCCGCCAACACCATCATCAAGCAAGGCCTGGCCGTGGTGCTGGTGCTGACCGCCCTGGCCATCCTGTTCAAAAGCAAACTCCAGGCATTCGCCAGCAAACACGCCGGCGACCGCTATCACCTGAGCGGTACCAGCCTCAACCTGCTGACCGTAGTCACCGGTGTGATGCTCGGCGTCATGGTTTCGCTGACGTCCATCGGCGCTGGCGCCCTGGGTACCGTGGCGCTGTTCCTGCTCTACCCCTACCTGGTCACCCGCCGCCTGGTCGGCACCGAAATCGCCCACGCCGTGCCGCTGACCCTGGTCGCCGGCCTGGGCCATGCAAGCATGGGCAACATGGACTGGTCGCTGCTTGGCTACCTGCTGCTGGGCTCGCTGCCGGGCATCTACATGGGCAGCCACCTGACCGGACGGATTTCTGACAGCATCCTGCGCCCGTGCCTGGCAGGCATGCTGCTGATGATCGGCTACAAACTGGCGTTCTGAGTGTGTCGCTTGATCTACGAGTGCTACGCACTCGATCGCTGGCAAGGCCAGCTCCCACAGGGGTAGCAGGCGACATCAAGCCCTGTGGGAGCCGGCCTTGCCGGCGATGGGCTACGCCGTAGCCCCAAGGTTCAATCCTGCGTGCGCCACAGCACCGGCCACATCTGCGACCAGCTCCCACTGCAACTGCCCATCCGCGCCAGCGAGCGCAGTTGCATGCGCTGCCCATCAAAACGCCAGCTCTGATCGACACCGCAATCACCTATGCCGCGCCCCTTGGTAAAGCTACTGAGCACTCCGGTGTCGGCGTTGTACTCGACCGAGCCACCAAAGTCGCCCCACTGCTCCAGCCCGGGAAACTCCGCGAACTGCAGGGCCTGCGCCTGCTGCGGATGCGCCCGTGAAGTGGTGAACAAGGCGTACTCGCAGTTGTAGGCGCCACAGCCATAGCGAAAGCTGACCAGCGCACGCTTGCCACTCAACGCATAGGCTTGGGCAGTATCGGGCTGCCAGTCATCACCCACGTCCTGCCAGGCATCAGCGCTGGCTGCATGCACGGCGGCGACAATGTGCCTGGCCTCTGCCTCCCCCAGCGGCTCGGGCCGTGCGAAGGGCGCCAGCTTCGGCAGCGCCGGCGCAGGCGGCACGGCACTGTCTGGCGCATCACCTGCACGCATGAAGGCACTGCGGTGGCCCAGCCGCCCCTGCACCGAATCGATCAGCAACAATGAGGCGCTCAGGCCATTGAGCGAACTCCCCAGCTCACCATCATTGCTCGCCGAGGTCAGCCGCGAGCCATTGCGCAAGGCCTTGACCAGGGCCACGGCCTGCTCGCCACTCGCCCGCCAGGACACCACGCCGTTGTGCTGTTCTTCATGCAGTGCCAGCGCCAGAGGCTTGCCATCGAGCTGCAATGGCCCCTCCAGCGAACTCTGGCTGTAAATCGTTACCTGCAACGGCCCCTCCAGACCCGCGCCACGCACGATCTGAATACCCAACGGCATGCCGTCGACGCTTTCATCGGCCGCCAGCGCCGTACATTGGCGGGTGTTGTCACACCCCACCACCCAGTCCTTGAGGTGCCGGTACAAGGGTACCGGTTCTGCCGTCGTGGCCTGGGTAGCGCCGGGCAAGGCCAGCAGGGAGAGAAAGGCTGCGTGCAGCGGTGCGCTCATGATGAAGTCCGTTTCAGGTGAGCGCACATTCTACCCCTGGAACTTCTCGAAGTCCGGTTGGCACAGCGGGCTTGTCATTTACATATGGAGATCCGTATATTCGAATTTCCATATATCAAGCCCGGACCGATTCGATGCTTACCCCTGCCGCCCTGTTCAAATGCCTGGCCGACGAAACCCGCGTTCGCGCCACGCTGTTGATCGTCCGCGAAGGCGAACTGTGCGTGTGCGAGCTGATGTGCGCACTCGACGACAGCCAGCCGAAGATCTCCCGCCATCTGGCCCAACTGCGCAGCTGCGGCCTGTTGCTCGACCGCCGCCAGGGTCAGTGGGTGTACTACCGCCTCAACCCGCAGCTGCCAGCCTGGGTGAACGAGGTGCTGCAGCTGACCCTTGAGGCCAATGGCCAGTGGCTCAGCGACGTCAGCGAGCGCCTCGAGGCAATGGGTGATCGTCCTGTCCGTGCGACCTGCTGTTGAGGAATCAGCCCATGCGAGTCTTGTTCATGTGTACTGCCAACAGCTGTCGCAGCATCCTCTGCGAAGCGCAGTTCAATCACCTGGCCCCGGCCGGTTTCCACGCGGTCAGTGCCGGTAGTTTTCCCAAGGGCCAGGTGCATCCTCGCAGCCTGTCGACCCTGCAACGCGCCGGCATCGCCATCCACGGCCTGACCAGCAAAGGCAACGACGCCTTCGCCGACAACCCGCCAGACATCGTCATCACCGTCTGCGACAACGCCGCTGGCGAAGCCTGCCCGCTGTACTTCGGCCCAGCGCTGAAAACCCACTGGGGCCTGGCAGACCCTTCCGAGGTCCACGGCAGCGATACACAGATCGATGCCGCCTTTGACGCCACCCTGGCGCGCATAGCACTGCGCTGCAAAACCTTCCTTGCCCTGCCCTTCGAGCGCTTGAGCCGCGACCAGTTGCAGGCTGAAATCGACCGCATCGGCACTTTGTAAACGGAGCCCCCATGAGCGACCACCTACCCAATCTCGACCTCGGCCTGATCCCGGCCAACGCCGCACATGACGGACACAAACCACGCATCTTGCTGCTCTATGGCTCAACCCGCGAACGCTCGTTCAGCCGCCTGCTGACCGAGGAAGCCGCGCGCCTGCTCGAACACTTCGGCGCCGAAACGCGGATCTTCAACCCCAGCGGCCTGCCCCTGCCTGACGACGCGCCCGACAACCATCCCAAGGTCGTGGAGCTGCGCGAACTCATGCAATGGTCCGAAGGCCAGGTGTGGTGCTCGCCGGAGCGTCATGGCGCGATGTCGGCGGTGTTCAAGGCGCAGATCGACTGGGTGCCATTGGCCATGGGCGCAGTGCGCCCGACCCAGGGCAAGACCCTGGCGGTGATGCAGGTGTGCGGCGGCTCGCAGTCGTTCAACGTGGTCAACCAGCTGCGCGTACTGGGGCGCTGGATGCGCATGTTCACCATCCCCAACCAGTCCTCGGTACCCAAGGCCTGGCTGGAATTCGACGGCAACGACCGGATGAAGCCGTCGGCCTACTACGACCGCGTAGTCGACGTGATGGAAGAGCTGGTGAAGTTCACCCTGCTGCTGCGCGGGCGCAGCGATTACCTGGTGGACCGCTACTCCGAGCGCAAGGAATCGGCAGAGGCGTTGTCACAGCGAGTTGGCCAGCGTTCGATCTGAGCGGCGCGCTGCGCTTCCCTGTTGCGGTCCTGCGTTGATGATCGACTGCGACGCCACACGAGTTAGCGGTTGAACCGGCGGGCATACCCCCGCCCCGCCGGGGATCATGTATGGGATTGAGCCGGTGCTTTGCGCCCCAGGGAAATCAACTCGTTGGAGAAACACAGGCCGGTGATGATCAGCCCCGCACCCACGTACAGGCTTTCTCGCGGCACCTCATTGAGGACCAGGAACGCCAGCAGCGCAGCGAACAGGGGCTCGGTCAGCTCCAGCGCCTGCACCTGGGATGGTTTCAGGTACTCGATGGCCTTGGTGGTGCAAAAGAAGCCCAGGATGGTCGGTAACGTGGCCAGCGCCAGCAATGCGGCAATCGCCAGGGGCGACAGCTCGCCAATCACAAAGCCATCGGCCGCAGCCGGCATCAGCAGGTATAGGCTGCCGAAGAACAACAATTGCCGAGTGAAGTGCAGCCCCCCGGAGACGCCCATATGCTTCATGGCCACTGAAAACGCCCCGTATCCGCAGCCGGCCATGGCAGCCAGGGTAGCGCCTTGCAGGGTGAACCCCTGTTGCAGGTCAGCACCAAAGATCACTGCAATGCCGGCGATGGCCAAGGCGGCGCCAACGGTAGCGTTTGCGGTAATGGGATCTTTCAGGAAAATCCGCCCCAACAGGATCGAGGAAATAGACGCACTGGCCATCAGCATCACCACCACGCCCGCGGCGGCGTAATGGCGGTAGGCCGATGTTTCGAAGTGGAACAGCACGAAGATTCCGAGAAACGCGCAAATCGCAGCCTGGGTCCACTTCGCCGTCGTTTGCGGGCGCCTGATGAACAGCACCAAGGCCGACAGCAGCAGGCAACCTAGAATGGTTTTGATCACAGCGACACTGCTGGCGGTGAAGCCGTTTTCCATGAGCACTTTGCTCAGCACACCGATTGTCGCGTTCAACGCGGCGGCGGAAAGCGCAAAAACAACGCCTTTACCAAAACTGGATTGCATGAATGACCGTCCCTGTCGTTGCGTGGTGGCTCGCTAGAATATCCATCCAAATGGGGGATGCAAGCCAAAGATAAGAGCGCACTGGACAAACCACCTGAAAAACCTCGACTGTCTCCAGTACGGTGGGTCCACGTCGTGGGAGAGGTTGCGGGTTCGGTGGGCGGATGGGATGTTGACGCATCCGCTCAGCGTGCTCCTTTTGGAAACTGAGTCAACTGGTCAAACAAGCGAGCATTGAGTAATGGACGCAAACGCATTCGCGAAAGCACTGAAGACCTCTATTAGCGAGGTTAAATCGCAGGGTCATGAAACAGTCAATTGCGACAAGTTAATAACGTATATCGATAGGGTTGTCGAAGCCACCTCAACAGACAACAACCCCGAGGAGAACAGCGAAGTACTCAAGGCGAGACTCCAGCTTTCCCTGGACGCGCACAAACACAACCTGTCAGCCAATTTGGAAATGTTCAAAAGCATTATCCAATCAGGGCAAAACGCACTCAAGACGATGCTGCTACTGAATGGAGGAGCCGCGATTGCCCTGCTCGCCTTCATTGGCAAACTCTCAGACAACAACAGCAGCGCCATCCCGGACTTCGCATATTCGCTAACAGCCTTTGTAATCGGGGCATTGGCTATCGGCATCACCTCTTGCTTGACGTATCTTTCGCAGATGGCCTTTGACAGCGCTGTAAAGTGGCACAACAACGTCGCCACTACCTTACACGCCACCTGCGGCGCATTGGGTTTGGTTTCAATATCCGCCTTTGCATATGGCACCTATAAAACCTACCAAGCGTTCTTGTGCCTAGCTACTTGCGCGTAACCTGTCGAATAGCTGAGCTTGGCATTCCAGGTTCAGCCATCTTTGTCTCTCGTCGCTTTGCCCAGGCCGGGGCAGCCAGCTTGCGGGCGAATGCCTGGCACTCTTGGTAGACTATGGCACCTTTGTTTTTGATACGGATCCTGGCGAGGTGGTACATCGTACCCACGATCCATCAAAAAACGCCCAGCTAATGGTACAAAACACGTAACCGAAAATACCCCTAGAATCCGCCTCAACCCCAGTAAACCCGCGCCCTGAGCCGTCCCGCCGCTTCAGCGTTGCGCCTATGATGGATTGGATCTACTAGACCTCAGACCCTCTAAAAATATGGCCCGCAGTAACCCTCGATAAAATCTGTACCAGTTCTGTACCAATGACAACCCTCTCCGCTGGCCGAGCCGCGACCAGTCCCCCGCCTTCACACCACGCAGATAGCGGCCATAGCAACCCGTGAAAAGATATCTACGCTTACGCTTCGAACTCCAGATGCTCAGGTTGACGAGCGATAGCAAACCAGTGGCCGTGATACCCTGTACTGATATATATTCAGCTTGGATGATGTTAGAGGGGCAAAGGTAAACTCCTACCAGCCACGGCAGGCCTTATAGATGATCGAAGAATTCAAACAAGACTTAATCAACCTTACGAGTCTACAGATAATTAGAAAATACATACTGGGCGCCGAGAGCCAGATCCTAAGCGCCGACCAGCACTACCGCCTCAAAGAGCAAGTATGCGAACACTTTGAAGTAGAATTCAACGATGTAATCATGGTTGGATCTGGAAAGCTAGGCTTCAGCATTAAGCCAAGTCGAAGATTTCAACTTTTTCATGACGAGTCCGACATCGATATTGCTGTTGTATCTTCAAAATTATTTGAAAGAATTTGGACTGAAGCATACCTCTTTAAAAAAGGAGGAGCCGATTGGCCCAAGGCTGAATCATTCTTCAAGTATCTTTCGGAAGGCTGGATCAGGCCAGACAAACTTCCGAGAAATGAATATTTTGAGTTCACATCCAAATGGTGGGACTTTTTCAACGCTTTAACCTCAAGCGGCCACTATGGACCGTATGCGATACGAGCAGGGTTGTACCACTCTAACTTCTTCCTGCAAGAGTATCAAAAAATCTGCATCGACCAGTGCAAGGAGCTAAGTTAATGGACACCTCAGCATCCAATAGACGCCTTCGTGTGTTATTGACCGCTATAGGCAATGGCACTCTAATCCCTCAGCCAGAATTTCAGCGGCGCTTAGTCTGGATCAATAAAGACAAAATCGAATTTATCAGAACCGTTCTAGAGGGCTATCCGTTTCCTGAGATATATATAGCAGCAGGGAAAGTTGACACAAAAACTGGGGAAGGTGCCGAAATGCTAGTCGACGGACAGCAGCGGATCACAACGCTCTACCAGTACTTTAGAGGCTCGGCAGATTTACGCCTGCCAAAAGACTTCCCTCGCTACGACAAGCTTCCAGAAGGAGATCAAGTTAGATTTCTAGAGTATAAAGTCGTAGTTCGTGACCTTGGCAACATGTCCATCGATCAAATAAAACAAGTATTTCAGCGAATCAACTCAACAAGCTATGGCTTGAACGCAATGGAAATTCATAACGCTCGATACGGCGGCGAGTTTAAAAAATTCGCAGAAAAAATCTCACAACTCGAATTCTTTGATGATTATCGGGTTTTTACATCTACAGATGTCAAGCGCATGAATGATGTTATGTATTGCGCCAGCTTGACCGCCACAGTAATGAGCACCTACTTCAATCGAGATAGCGAAGTAGAAATATTTCTTGAAAAATTCAACGAAGAGTTCGACGCGCAAGAATTACTACTTAAAAATATTGAAAAAGTCCTCACTTTCATCAGCAGATTAAACTTCCCACCAAAGTCACGAATCTACAAGAAAGCAGACTTTTTTACATTATTTGTAGAAATCTACAAAATATTGATAACCGCGAATGTCGACCTAAACATCCCAAGGGTTCGCAGCGAACTAGAAACCTTTTTTAATCATGTTGACATTGTCGGCACAGGGTTGGACACAGGCAGCGCCGATGTAGAGCGATACTATAAAGCTGCTTTACAGGCAAGTAATGATAGAGGGAATCGAATTGCTCGCGGCGAGATAATTAGTAAAACCCTTAGAAATACAATTTAATTGACTGGGGCGCATAGGCGCCCCACCCTTGACTACCAACCTATTCCTGACTACTACCCTATTAAATACTCGGCACTCGAAAATCAAGAGACAACAACCAACTAGGCAATCCGCCAAGTAATTGGACACAATAAAGCGAAAGCGTAGTCCGACCAGGATCCCTGTGTTGATCAGCTCCCTTCAATGCTTTTATGGTCACTCAAAGCCGCTTTTCCTCCGCTGCCGGCTAACCCCCTTTTGCTCCTCATACGAATGCAAAGATCGTAGTACCTCATCCAGCAAATGGCTGACTGGGAGCCGTATGACAGTTTGTGTACGCCCAAGCCTAGGCCCCTCTCAGCCTTATATCTTGAGTTTTCTGTTGACCCCTGGGGATAAGGTAATTTTGGTAATTCCCTATGCTCAGCGCACGTAAAAGCTATATTTATCAACCGGTTAGAGAAAATCCTAAAAGGTAATAACTGAGTAATATTGAGTTAGAGTGTTACCTTTTCCTCCAGTAATACCACCCCCCAGAAAACCCCTGTAAAGTAGGGGCCTGGCGCAGTCATTACCTTGTCGGTTACCAAAAATTACCGCTTGAGGTAATGAACGAAAGGCGCGCTAGATAAGGCCTACAGTCCGATTTTCTCCCCTCATTACTAAAATTACCTTTTTCCCACCCCTGCCCACGAAAATCCCAGCTCCCTACTGAGCGCTCTTGTCAGTGCAACGCATAGAAATGCCCATCAATCGCTGAACACTAGACAGGACGTGGCTTTGGCTGAAGTTCTTGACGTGGCCTTTGGTTCCCAAATCCATCGCCGGTACGACCTGGTCAGAAAATGAAAACCTCGATATTGCGCAGTTTTCAGCTGCCCACCCTACATAGATCAGGGGCTCCAGCCTACATCCGCACTGCTCGCATCCCCTTCTACCTGCGCAATGGCTTTGCACTGGTCTTCAATTCTTTACACCCAGTGCTATGGCCACCAGCCTGCCAAGACCCGCACCGGGCCTAGCCTGCAGCCCCTATAGCACCGCCACCGGTCTTTGCAATTTTTCGCGATGAAAAGCCCGTCGGCGGGAGGGGGATAAGTGTTTTTCTAAGCGATTTTTTTGCGTCCGATGATTTTTTCATACCTCGTTTAGCTATGATGGCATATGGCCGACAGGGAGTTACGATCATGCTTAAGCCGTTAGTTAAAGAACCTAGCGTCAATGAAAGTGAAAGAATACTGGCGAAAGTGGCTGCAAAAACTTTTTTTAGCTTATGGAGCTACCCGAGCCTATTTAGGTCGGTTGGTAAAGGCAAAGAGCTGATCGACCTAACGGTGTATTTTAATAACACACTAATACTGTTTTCAGATAAAGGCGAAGTAAAGCTTCAGGAGCATACCGACCCAATACTTGCTTGGAGTCGCTGGTATCGCTCAGCGATTAAAGACTCTGCAAAGCAATTGCATGCTGCCGAGAAATTTGTCCGGAATTACCCTAGACAGATTTTCTTAAACAGCAAATTGGTTGATCCATTCCCATTTGACATATCTAGTCCTGATCTAAAAATTCACTTGGTCGCAGTGACACGAGGGGTGGGAGAGAAGGCCAAGAAGCACTTTGACAACATTCAAGCAGGTAGTAGTGGGACACTGGCTTATGCTTACACCCTACCCGAGCAGAAGTTGCTTGAGTATCCATTTTTCATTGGGGATGTTGATCAAGCCAAAACATTTGTTCATGTGCTGGATGAATACGGTATTGCTTTACTACTTGAAGAGCTATGCACGCCGTCCGACTTTATCAATTACCTTGAAGCTAAAGAGAGGGCGGTTAGGAAGCGCGGACTGACCATCAGTCCTGGTGAAGAGGAAACGCTGGCATATTACCTACTGGAGGACGGCGGGCGAGGTTTTGGAGACATCAAAAGCCCAGCGATAGCGAATGGGCACCCTTTTGCGATACCTGAGGGGCAATGGCTTGAGTATAAGAAGTCTGTCCCCTACGCTTTGCGCTATTCGCGTAGAAAACATGCGGAGGCTTGGAGTCAACTGGTCGCTAGTTTCTCAGACTGTATAGTAGATGCCACCGTAGGTGAGGGTGCAGATCTTCCACTGCTTAACCATGCCAGGGCAGTTGAGGTATTAGCATCCGAGAATGTTTACTCCAGCGGCCTATTGGCGCAAGCTTTTTTTGGCAAGTATGGGACGGTGCCGGAGATGGCCAGGTCGTCGCGAGTTATACCGTCTCAACTAAGACCTGGAAGGTTATATGTTTTTGTATTTTTTCCTTGGGACGAGGATTACAAAAATTACGAAGAATATCGCGAGGAACGGCGGGAATGCATGTTTATGTATGCGCTCGTTGCTCGCTATAAATACCAGCTAGCAACCGAAATTGTAATTCTGGGGTCCGCTACGAAGGGAGATACCCCCGGGTCCGAGACTATAATGGTAATTGATAACTCAGTACCACTCTCCAGCGACGAAAGATCAATTGCCCAGAAAGTCATGAAGGAGGGGAGTATCTTGAGCGACGTTACTGAGAGACGTGTAAAGATAGGCGGCAGCCCGACTATTGGACGTAATGATTTTTGCCCATGTGGTTCTGGTAAGAAATATAAAAAGTGCTGCTACAAGAGCGGCTACGAATGAGTAAAGATAATTAAATTATAGTGTTATTTGTTTCATTCTTACCGTCAAAACTTTTGTTGTAGCAGCAGCCTCCATAAATGCAGCTGCATTGCTGGGCGGGGGGGGTTGGTCCGTGCGTGTGGTTGGCAAGCTGGGTGTTCATCTGTTCTACCACGTCCAGTAGATCGCACAGCACCTGCAGGACGTTGACCCCCTCGGAGCCCAGCCAGGTCTTGGGCGCCTGTAGCCGCTGACTGACTTTGACCACACTGCGGCGCAGGCCCTGGATCTGCTCCTGCATATCCCCGCCGACCGTGGCGTTGTGCTTCTGGCCGATCACCAGGTTGTAATCGCGGCCCGTGGCCTGGTGCAGATCATCCACGGCGGCCAGGCTGGCCGATCCGCCGGAAAGCAGCTTGAGCGCGCCAAGGGCTTCGATCTTTTTAACCCCCCCCACTGACTCGGTCGAATGGTCGTCCACGTTCCTGGTGTGGCTCTGGAAGCTCTCAGTGTTGGCCATGGCCTCCACCTCGCGCTCGATCGCCTTGTCCTGGATCTTTCCATCAGTCTGGCGCAGCCAGTTGCCGTCGGCATCGACACGCTGCTGGCAGGCTTCGCTGTGCTGCCATACCTGGTCACCTTTCGGCACCCGGGGCAGGCTCAGGCCGTGCGGCAGGATCTGCTGGATAAAGGGCTTGTGCGGCAGGCCGTAGGCGAAGCTGACCACCACGGTGGTGCCTTCCTCGGGGAAGCCGAACATGCCGGCCTCTTGGCCGCCCATGGGCGCCGGCAGCGGCAGGCTGTTGAACACCGGCAGGGCCGGGTCGGGCTCGCCGTCTGGTAGCAGTACCTGGACGTCAACGCCGAAGCGCGGGCGGAAGTCGTCGCACAGCCCGGGCGCCGCCGGCGCATCCGGTACCGCGACCACCCGACCGAAGCGCGGCAGGTGGTAACCCCCGGTGATTTCGGGGAACTGGCGCTCTACTGCGCGCCGGATTGCATCTTCCATTTGATCGCCATCTGATTGCCGGCGAGCGCCACATGGGTGACGCGCTCGCCCTGGTTGATTGTTGCACCTGGTCGCAGCCCGGGCAGGGCAGCAATCATCGCGCTCTGGTTGCCCTGGTAGCTGTCGAACAGCTCGGCAGGGAGTTGCAGCGCAGGACGGGCAGCAAAGAAACTGTCTGCCCAGCTGCCCACAAATACCTCTCCATCGCCTTGCTGCTGCCAGATGAAGTCGGGAATGTTGAACACCTGGGCCAGGCTTTCCATTGCCTGAAAGCCGGCGGCCAGGCTGTAGAAAAACGGTGCCCTGGTTGTCGCATAGGGGCGCTCGGGCACGCGGAACTTCAGGCCGGTGTGTCGGCCCACCTCCTCGAGCACGCCGCGCAGATCCACATGGCGCAAGTTCATCGGCAAGGGCTTGGCCAGGATCGCAGCCAGCTCGCGGCAGAACAGCACCTGCTGCACCGCGTTGGCTGCCGTGCAGCGCTCGATATAGCCGATGAAGTGGCGTTGCAGCGGCTTGTCGTTGTAACCGACATCGAGCGTCACCAGACCCTTCAGCGGTGCGCCGGCCTGGACGGTGAAAGTGGCCCGCCCCGGGTTGCGCAGCTCAAGCCGAACATCGGCCTGGACCAGGTCAAACGAAACGCCGGCGACGGTCAGCACCTGGTGCAGTTTCATTGCCCGCCCCCAAGCCAGTCATCCACCTTTTTCAACGTCGCTTCAAAGCCGCTCAGACCTTGCCCCCCGGCGCTGCCTTCGCCGTCAGCACCACCGACCGCCGCCCCGGGCCCGGACTGCGCGGTAACGCCGTTCTTGGGCCGGCGCTTCTCGACCTTCTCCGGGTTGGATTTCTTTTCGGTCAGGCCGAACTGCACCCGCCAACACTGCAGAATGTCGTCTTGTCGGGCGCTGACCCCATCGGAAAACTGCACCTGACGCATACCGAAGGCCGCCGCCGTGTCGTTGACGACGCGATACGTCTTCAGTTGGCCGCCGCCTTCAGTGGCCTCGGCCAGGCGCATCAAGGCGCTCAACCACGAGTGGTCAACGTAGGGAATGGTCAGCGTGACGGTCAGGGTCTTGGGCTTGAAGCCCTTGTGCGCCGTCTCCGTGTTGCTGGTCTGCCCCGACAGGTCGTCACTCTCGATACGCATATTCGCGGTGATCTTCAGGGTCTTGCCCTGGACCGCTTCGCCGTCCAGCAACAGAGTCATAGGCCCACCAGCTCGCGCACGAAACTCAGTCCTTTCTCGGAGCCGACCAGGAGCGCGCCGACGCTCATGATCCACTCATGCCCAGGTGCATCGCCCTGCAGCAGCCCGCGGCGCAGATCGGCGGCATTGCCTGGGCCCAGCATGCGCGCGCGAATGCTGGTATCCGCCTGGCCGTCCTGGAGCAAGGCCTGCAGGTCGGCCAGGCCCTGATCGCGTTCCCGCTGTTGCGCCGCCTTGCGGGTCCTGGTCGGTCACCGTACCCAGGTAGGACTCACTGATTGCCTTGAGCGTACCGCGTTTGGTTTTACCCAAAGGCCGGGCTTTCTCCATCTCAACCATGTATCGATCAATCATTTCTTTTATGGTCGCGCCTTTGCGGTTGGCGCGCTCGATCGCGCCGGGCTGATCCAGTTCGGCCTCCCGCTTTCTCGCCCACGCTTGAGCGGCCTGTTTTCGGGCGAAGGTCTGGCTCTCTTGGTAAACTTGTACGCCATCACGATAAAGACGTATCTGTGCTGTGTAGCTACTGCTGCCGTCGGTGCGTTTCCGTGCTCTGATCGTGGCCATGGTCAACTGGTACAATTGAAAAAATGATTGGTACATTGTACCAACGACCCTCAAATAACGCCCATTTACCCCCGAAAATAGACACCAAACACGTAGAGCAAAATGGTACAGAATTCAGCTACATACCCAGTAAACTCAAGCTCTACGGTGTCGAGACGCTTTAGCGTGGCACCCATGATGGACTGGACCGACCGCCACTGCCGGTTCTTCCTGCGCCTGCTCTCCAGCAACGCCCTGCTCTACACCGAAATGGTCACCACCGGCGCGCTGCTGCACGGTGATGCCGAGCGTTTCCTGCGCCATGACGAGGCCGAACATCCGTTGGCCCTGCAATTGGGCGGCAGTGTGCCGGCTGATCTGGCCGCGTGCGCCAAGCTGGCCGAGGCCGCAGGCTATGACGAGGTCAACCTCAATGTCGGCTGCCCGAGCGATCGGGTGCAGAACAACATGATCGGCGCCTGCCTGATGGGCCATCCGGCGCTGGTCGGCGATTGCGTGAAGGCGATGCAGGATGCGGTGCAGATCCCAGTGACGGTCAAGCACCGCATTGGCATCAATGGCCGCGACAGCTATGCCGAGCTGTGCGATTTCGTCGGCCAGGTGCGCGACGCCGGTTGCCGCAGTTTTACCGTGCATGCACGGATCGCGATTCTCGAAGGCCTGTCGCCGAAGGAGAACCGCGAGATTCCACCGCTGCGTTACGACGTCGCTGCGCAGTTGAAGGCGGACTTTCCCGACCTGGAGCTGGTGCTCAACGGCGGTATCAAGACCCTGGCCGAATGCCAGGAACACTTGAAGATTTTCGACGGGGTGATGCTCGGCCGCGAGGCCTATCACAACCCGTACCTGCTGGCCGAGGTCGATCAGCAGCTGTTCGGCAGCACCGCGCCGGTGATCAGCCGCAGTGCGGCGCTGGCCAGATTGCGCCCCTATATTGCCGCGCACCTGGCATCCGGTGGCGCCATGCACCACATCACCCGGCACATTCTCGGCCTTGGCCAGGGCTTCCCGGGGGCGCGCAAGTTCCGCCAGTTGCTGTCGGTGGATATCCACAAGAGCAAGGACCCGCTGGCCCTGCTCGACCAGGCCGGCGAGCTGCTGCAGGGGCGTTAGTTCCGGAACCTGTGGCCGGTTCGGCACTCGAAGGCTTATCCCCTTCGCCCCGCCTGCCAGCCAGCCCTTGAGCGGCTGGCGGCGCTCGGGTAATGTCGAGCCATTGCACAGGACAGAGCACGCCCATGACTTCCAAGCTGGAACAACTCAAGCAGTTCACCACCGTGGTTGCCGACACTGGTGACATCGATGCCATCAGCCGCCTGAAACCGGTCGATGCCACCACCAATCCTTCCCTGCTGCTCAAGGCCGCCGCCATGCCCGGCTATGCCGAGCTGCTCAAGCAATCGGTCGAGCACAGCAAGGGCGATGTCGGCCTTGCCTGTGACGCCTTTGCCGTGGCGGTTGGCGCCGGCATTCTGAAGGTGATTCCGGGGCGTATCTCCACCGAGGTCGACGCCCGCCTGTCCTTCGACCAACCGGCGTTGCTGGCCAAGGCCCGGCAACTGATCGCGCTGTACGACAAGGCCGGTATCGGCCGCGACCGGGTGCTGATCAAGCTGGCCTCGACCTGGGAAGGCATCCGCGCCGCCGAGGTACTGGAGAAGGAAGGCATCCAGACCAACCTGACCCTGCTGTTCTCCTTCGCCCAGGCCCAGGCCTGTGCCGACGCCGGAGTGTTTTTGATTTCGCCGTTCGTGGGGCGCATCTACGACTGGTACAAGAAGTCCACCGGCAAGGACTACGTCGGCGCCGAAGACCCGGGCGTGCAGTCGGTAACGCGCATTTACGACTACTACAAAACCAATGACTACAAGACCGTGGTCATGGGCGCGAGCTTTCGCAATATCGGCCAGATCGAACAACTGGCCGGCTGTGACCGGTTGACCATCAGCCCGGAGCTGCTGCAGCAGTTGAGCGAGGATCAGGGCGAGTTGCCGCGTATCCTCAAGCCTGGCAAAAACGGCGAGGCGCGTCAGCACCTGAGTGAGAGCCAGTTCCGCTGGGCATCGAACGAAGATGCCATGGCCACCGAGAAGCTGGCCGAGGGGATTCGCCAGTTTGCCCGGGACCAGGAGAAGCTCGAGGCGTTGTTGGCGGCAAAGGCCTGATACAAATCTGGGTTTGCCAGTGAGGGGTGCAGCGTAGAGCATCTTATCGGCCTTCAGGGCCTCATCGCGGGTCAAGTCGAGTCGTCGCACCGCCGCTCCCACCCATCAAGTGGGAGCGGCGGTGCGACGACTCGACTTGACCCGCGATGCTTTCGACTTTGCTTTCAGAGATGTTGATGTCTGAATCTTCCGAATTACCCGCAGTACTGGCCGGCCCGTTGCTGCGCCGCCTCGAACCCACGCGGATCGTGTTCTGGCTGGTAGCCTCCGAGCCGCTGCAAGCCAAGCTGCAACTGAGCTGCGCAGGCGTTAGCGCCGACATCAACTGCACGGTTGTCCCAATCGGTCGCCACGCCTTTGTCCACCTGCTCGACATCAACCTCGACAGCCCGCTGCCGTGCGACGCGCAGATCGACTACGACCTGATCCTCAACACCCAAAGCATCGCCCAGTACGCCCCGCACCTGCTCTACCCGGGCGCGCAACGGCCGAACTTCGTCCTGCGCTCGCACCTTGAGCAACTGCTCCACGGCTCATGCCGCAAACCCCATCACCCGGCAGCAGACGGCCTGCTGTGCGCCGACCGCCTGTTGCTGGAACACCCCGCGCCGTTGCAGCGCCCTGCCCTGCTGATGATGAGCGGCGACCAGGTTTATGCCGACGATGTCGCTGGCCCGATGCTGCGCGCCATTCATGCGCTGATCGAGCGCCTGGGGCTGTTTGGCGAGCACCTGCAAGGTGCGGTGGTCAATGACAGCGCTGCGCTCTACCGCCACCCGGCCAGCTATTACCACCGCGCAGACTTGCTGCCAGCACTGGAGAGCAACGAAACCCTGCGCGAGCGATTTTTTGGTGGCACGCGCAAGCCGATCTTCACCAGCAGCAACGCCGACAACCACCTGGTGACCTTCGCCGAAGTCATGGCCATGTACCTGCTGGTCTGGTCGCCGGTGCCCTGGAGCCTGATCGAGCCACAGATGCCGGCGGGCCTCACCACCGAGCGCCAGGTGCGCTACCGCCAGGAACAACAGCTGATCAACGGCTTTGCCAGCGGCCTGGGCGGGGTTGCGCGGGTATTGGCACACTTGCCGAGCCTGATGATCTTCGACGACCACGACATCACCGATGACTGGAACCTGTCGGCGCAATGGGAAGAAACCGCCTATGGCCATCCGTTCTCCAAGCGCATCATCGGCAACGCCCTGCTCGGTTACCTGCTCTGCCAGGGCTGGGGCAACAACCCTGAGGCGTTCAGCGGGCTGCTGGAGCACTGCCAGGCTTGCAGCCACAGCGCCGATGCCGATGACTACCTCGACACGCCGCTGCAGGACTCGCTGATCAACGAATTGCTGCGCTTTCAGGGTTGGCAGTTCGTCCTGCCGAGCAGCCCGGCGCTGCTGGTGCTGGACACCCGCACCCGGCGCTGGCGCAGTGAAAGCAACTTCAAGCGTCCCTCCGGCCTGCTCGACTGGGAAGCCCTCAGCGAGCTGCAACAAGCGCTGCTCGACCATCCTTCGGCGATCATCGTCTCGCCGGCGCCGATCTTCGGCGTCAAGCTGATCGAAACCGTGCAGCGGGTGTTCAGCTGGCTGGGTTATCCGCTGCTGGTGGATGCCGAGAACTGGATGGCCCATCGCGGTGCCGCGCAGGTCATCCTCAATATCTTCCGCCACTCGCGCACGCCGGGGCATTACGTGATCCTCTCCGGTGACGTGCACTATTCGTTCGTCTACGAGGTGCAGATCCGCCACCGCCAGCGCGCCCCGCACCTGTGGCAGATCACCAGCAGCGGCATCAAGAACCAGTTTCCCAAGCGCCTGCTGGATACCTTCGACCGCCTCAACCGCTGGCTGTACTCGCCACGCTCGCCGCTCAACTGGTTTACCAAGCGTCGGCAAATGCAAGTGATCCCGCGTACACCCGCCCACAGCAAGGCCGGCGAGCGGCTGTGGAACAGCGCGGGCCTGGGCCAGGTGTTTTTCAACGAACAGGGGCAACCGGCGCGGATTTTTCAGCTCAATGCCGATGGCAGCGAGGCGACTGAGTTTCCACCACGGGAAGCTGACTTGAAAGAGGTTTGACCGGCGCCAGAACGGCGCCCGGGTCGACGGTCAGGTACGTTCGAGGGCGTTGACCAGGTCGTGGAAGGCTTCGCGGTTGGAGTCGTTCAGGCCCATGAGGATCTTGTGCGCTTCGAGCACCTTGGAGCGCACCACGTCTTCGTTCTGGTCCTGGGACGGCAGGTCGGTCAGGCACTCCGGGCACGGGATCGGCCGGTCAACGATGTTGAACACCTGGTCAAAACCCATCGACTGCAGCAAACGGGTGATATCGGCATGGGTGGTGACCACCGTTGGCAGCAACCCGACTTTTTGCCGCGACAGGATCGAGAGCTTGGCCAGCAAGCCCAGGGTGGTGCTGTCGATGCTGTTGGTTTCCGTCAGATCGATGACGATCGCCGAGAAATTCAGCGCCGTGAAGATTTTTTCAATCGTCGCATCCAGCGCCGAACATAAGGTCAGGCGCACTTCACCGACAAACTTCAGCACGAAGGTGCCATTCTGCTCGGCGAACTGGATTCTACCCGTACTCATTGAAGGTTCCTGCTCAACACCAATAGGGCGATATCATCCGGCATCTCCCCAAGCGTAGCTAATCCGAATCGTTGGCGCAGCCCATCCAGACTACCGCCTGCGGCCTTGATGATTTCAGGCAGGGCCGCCTCTTTATCTTTGAGTGTCTCACCCGGCAAAAGGTCCAGAATGCCATCAGATAGCAGGGTCAGGCTGAACTGCGGCGGCAACTCCAGGATATGGTCCTGGTAGACAGCCTCCTCGAACAACCCCACCGGCAATCCACGGCCTTCCAGGTAACGGCTCTGGCCCGGGGTGTAAAGCACTGGCAACGGCAGGTGACCGCCGATGCTGTAGGTCATGATACCCGTATCTTCGTCGATTACGCCGCCGACCATGGTCACATGCTTGCCCAGCTTGCAGTTGATCAGGCCCCGGTTGATGTGCCCGAGCACCTCCGAGGGCTTGAAGTCGCGCAACGTGCCGCCGCGTTTGAATTCGAACAGCAAACGGGTAGTCATGAACTTCAGCAGCACGGTGACGAAGGCTGACGAGGCGCCATGCCCGGAAACGTCTGCCAGGTAGAACGCGATTCGCCTGTCATCGACGCGAAAATAGTCGGCAAAGTCGCCCGACAGGTACAACGACGGAATGATCTGGTGCTCGAACGACAGGTCGTCGGCCACCCAGGGGCTTTCCGGCAGCATGTTCATCTGCACCTGACGCCCTGCGGTCTGGTCCTCCTGCAGCAGGTGCAGGCTGGCCTCCAGTTCGCGGTTGGCGGTTTCGAGCTTTTCCCGGTAGCGCTGGTTTTCCAGCACCAGCCGTGCGCGATCCAGTGCCCGGCGCACCGAATGCTCGAGTACGGCGAGGTCTTCCAGCGGCTTGATCAGGTAATCGGCCGCGCCCAGGCGCAGGGCCTCGACGGCGTCGTTCATCACCCCGGCACCCGATACCACGATCACCGGTAACTCCGGCGCGCGCTCGGTCACCTGGCGAATCAGCTCCAGGCCGCCCATTTGCGGCATGCGCAGATCGCAGATCACAAGATCAGGGTGTTCCTGTTCGAAGACCTGTAGGCCCTGCTGGCCATTGCTTGCCTGCAGGACGCTGAAACCGCTGTCTTCCAGGTAGGCGGCAAGACTCGCACGTACGACGTCGTCGTCATCGATTATCAGCAGCGTTGCACTGGTTTTCTGCATGTGGGCAAACGGCGCCAGGAATAGGTTGGGCGTAGGTGAGCGGAGCCCACGTACTGGATTCACTTCGAGCTACTCTTCTATGAGTTGTAGGACATCAAAACCTGTCCGGCAAATAGCAGAGGTGCCTTGTAAGGCGCAGACGGTACTCCCATCCGCCGGGCGTTTCAAGGGCACACCGATGGTCGCCGATGCTCTTTACAGCTGAAAGCACCGGGAGTTATAAAAACCCCTCCAACCGCAACGCAATGGAAGGATGCAGACATGAGTTCAGTGCACACGGACTACAGCGAGAAGCGCGATTTCATTCGCATGCGGGTGGATGCAGATGTCAGCCTGATCCACGCAGGTCAAGTCATCGCTGCCATCTGCCTGGACCTCTCCAGCAGCGGCATGCAGGTCCAGGCGCCACGCCAGTTCAAGGTCGGCGATAGGCTCGAGGTGCGTATCGATTCCGAGTACCCGGCGCTGGAGGGCCTGGAAGCAAGCACCGAGGTGGTGTGGATCGCCGACCAGCCTGGCGGCGAACAGAAGCTTGGCCTGCGTATCCTCAGCATGAAATAAATGCAGACACAAAAAAGGCGACCCGAAGGTCGCCTTTTGTTTGCCTATGCGGATCAGAAGTCGTCGACGACTTCGCCATCCTTGACCTTGAATTCGCGATTCTGCAGATAAGCATTGCGAATGAAGATGTATTTGTCGCCCTTGATCAGCTTTTCTGCCGACAACAGGCTTGCGCGGGTATCGACCACATCGACGGCCATGGCGGTGTTGCGGGTCGGCACATGCTCGATGTAGCGGTAGGGTTCGGTGTAGGTGTCCGGGTACTTGGCGATGGCATCACGCACGGTGCTTGGGCCGAGCAACGGCAGCATCACGTACGGGCCACTGCCCACACCCCAGTAGCCGAGGGTCTGGCCGAAGTCTTCGTCGTTGCGCTGCAGGCCCATCTTGGTGCCGACGTCGAAGAAGCCGCCGATGCCGAAGGTGGTGTTGACGATCAGCCGTGCGGTATCGACACCGGCCGCGTGCGGCTTGAGCTGCAGGACGTTGTTGGCCAGGTTGGTGACATCGCCCAGGTTACGGAACATGTTGTGGATGCCGTCTTCGAGGAACTGCGGGGTGACCGCCTGGTAACCCTGCGCCAGCGGCTTGAGGGCATAGGTGTCGACCGTGTCGTTGAAGCGGAAAATCGGCCGGTTGATGCTTTCCCATGGATCTTCTTCGGTCGCCGCCTGGGCCGCGACTACAGGTGCCAACAGCACGCCGGCACAGACACAGGCCCGGGTCATCCGATCGATCAGGCCGATCCTACGCATAGAGTTACTCCTCGAACTGGGGCAGACGCTGCGCGTCCTACGCCGAAAAATGAAGCAAGTATAAGGCCTCTGCTGCCGTTAAGCAGCTTGGCATAAACAGCGCCGCAAAAAAGTGAATAACTGTGTATCGGCAGCGTCACCAAAAGGTAACAACCCAAGCGTAGCCTGCAAGGTATTTCAGGGACCTTGCCATGCCAGACTCCCCCGCCATCACAGCCCTGCTGTTCGGCTTGCGCGGCTGCCTTGTCGAAGTGAACCCGGGCGCTGATGCCCGCACTCCCTGCCCGACTCCCGGTGCGCTGCCCACCCTTGACTGGCTGCATCAACAAAAGGTTCCTTGCGCCTGGCTCGATGAGCTCCCGGCCGCCGAGGGCAACCATCTGGCGCGCCCCCTGCCTGCCTGGCTCAATGGCTACCCCGGCGGCAACACCCCCTGGCCTGCGCCAGATGCCTGCTGGCAGGCGCTGATGCACCTGCAGGCGGGTAAACTCGAGGGTTGTGTGCTGGTCAGTGACGAACCGCGCCTGCTGCAATCGGGCCTCAATGCCGGGCTGTGGACCATCGGCCTGGCGTCCTGCGGGCCCAGCAGCCAGTGGCAAGCCCTGAGCCCCAAGGAGCAGGAACGCAAGCGCGGCCAGGCCACGTTGCAGTTGTTTGCCCTGGGCGTGCACTCAGTGGTCGACCACCTTGAAGCCCTGGCCGATTGCCTGGCGGATATCGGCCAACGCCGGCGCAAAGGCGAAAAGCCCTGAAACAGCGCCATTGATCAGGGTCATGCAAAGCACTGGCCGGTGGATTACTCTAGTAGACAGGGCATGGACCTTTCACCCGCTGCCGGGGTCCATGACTGTGCCTATTCATAGAGGGAGAACACCCATGCCTGCCCGCGAACTGCAACAGCAACTCAACGAGCTGCGCGAGCAACTGGAGCAAAACCCGCCGCTTTCAGAAGAAGAGCGCGTACACCTGCGTGAGCTGATGCAGCAAATCGAGGCCAAGCTCGAACTGGAAGCCGCAAGCCCTGACAACGATCTGATCGATAGCGTCAACCTGGCTGTGGAAACCTTCGAAGCCAACCACCCCAGTTTGACCGGCATCCTGCGCAGGCTTGCCGTAAGCTTGCACAGCATGGGCATCTAAGCCCATCCAAATAAAAAAGCCCCGTCATCGAACGGGGCTTTTCGTTACTGGCGAACCAGTCGCAGGTTCTCCAGGGTCACCTGTGAAGTACTGCGGTACGGGTTGATATCCAGCCCACCGCGGCGCACGTAACGGGCATAGACCGTCAGGTGCTCAGGGTTGAGCAGGCGCTTGAGGTCAAGGTAGATACGCTCGACGCACTGTTCATGAAAGTCGGCATGCTGGCGGAAGCTGATCAGGTAGGTCAGCAGGCTGGCGTGATCCAGCGCCGCGCCACGGTAATGCACCGTCACACTGCCCCAATCAGGCTGGCCGGTAACCGGGCAGTTGGACTTGAGCAAATGGCTGTGCAGGGTTTCTTCGACAACGTGGCTGCTGTCGCAACGCAGCAGCTCCGGTTGCGGCTGCTCATAGTTGCTGATGCTGACATCCAGCTCATCGATGCACACCCCCGGCAAGCCGACCACACCCTGCCCTTCGACCTCGGCCAGGCTGCGAATCTGCACGCCCACCGGCTTGCCGGCAGCAGCGGAGAGGTCCTTGACCAGGCACGCCTGCAACGCCGCTGGCGACTCGAACACGGTCTGGTTCAGCGAATTGAGGTACAGCTTGAAGGACTTCGACTCGATGATGTTCGGCGAATCGGCCGGGATGGCGAACTCGCCAATGGCCACCACCGGCTTGCCCGACGGCAACAACCAGGACAGCTCGAAGCAGTTCCAGAAGTCGACACCCAGCCATGGCAGGGTCTCGGCGCTGACACCCAGCTCGGCCCATTTCGCCGCCCGCGGAATCGGGAACAGCAGCGAAGGTGTGTAGGTGGCGACGTATTCGCTGGATTTACCCAGCGGAGAATGTTCGGCGGCAGGATGCATGGCTAAAACCTGTAGGAGCAAATGCGCCTAGTTTATCGGTTTTAGGCCATGCATTGGGTAATCGGCTGTTATTGGCCGATGGTCAGCCTGCCGACCATACCCGCCTGGTAGTGACCGGGTACGTTGCAGGCGAACTCGATCGGCGTCGATTGACTGAATGTCCAGGTCAGCTCTGCGCTCTTGCCAGGTTCGACCATCACCGTATTCGGGTCGTCATGCTGCATGGCTGCGCCATGCTCCATGCCACCGTGGCCCATGGCCGAATGGTCCATCTGGCCCTGCATGGCGAGCATTTCTTTCTGGTGCTTGGCGTGCATCACGGCATCGCCCAAGCTGAACTCGTGCGCCACTGCGCCCTTGTTGATCAGCACGAAGCGCACCGTTTCCCCGGCCTTGACCGCAAGGCTGCGCGGCGCGTAGTACATGTCGCCCATCACCACTTCGACGGTGCGGGTAGCCTTTGCTGCCGCCGCCGGCTGACCAAAAGCATAGGAATGTGCCGGTGAAGCCAGCGCTGGCAAGCTGAACAGCGCCAGGGCGCCGACGATAAAAAGGTGTTTCATTCAAGCCCACTCCAGGGTTGCGACGATTCAGGCTTCACTGTAGAAAACCGCCGCTGGCAGTCACCTGACAAAAAGATTACAACTTTGTCAGCTTGGCCACCCGACACACCCGGCGCGGTATAACCCTCCGGCAATCCACGCTAAAGAGCCTGCCGATGAAACTGTTGATCGTCGAAGACCAGACCAAGACCGGCCAGTACCTGTGCCAGGGCCTCAGTGAAGCGGGCTTCGCCACCGAGCTTGCCAGCGACGGCAATACCGGCCAGCACCTGGCCCTGACTGGCGACTATGACCTGCTGATCCTCGATGTCATGCTGCCCGGCCGCGATGGCTGGCAGATCCTTCAAGCCGTGCGCGCCGCCGGCCTGGATATCCCGGTGCTGTTCCTCACTGCCCGTGACGCGGTGGAAGACCGCGTGCATGGCCTGGAACTGGGCGCCGACGATTACCTGGTCAAGCCTTTCGCCTTCTCCGAACTGCTGGCACGGGTGCGCAGCCTGCTGCGCCGCGGCAGCAGCCCGGCGCAGGAAACCACCCTGGGCCTGGCCGACCTGCGCCTGGACCTGATCCGGCGCCGGGTCGAACGCGCCGGCCAGCGCATCGACCTGACCGCCAAGGAATTCGCCCTGCTCGAATTGCTGTTGCGCCGCCAGGGTGAAGTCCTGCCCAAGTCGCTGATTGCCTCGCAGGTGTGGGACATGAACTTTGACAGCGACACCAACGTCATCGAAGTGGCAATCCGCCGCCTGCGCCTGAAGATCGACGACGCCCATGACAACAAGCTGATCCATACCGTGCGCGGCATGGGTTATGTGCTTGAAGAGCGCAGCGCCTGATGCGCCGCCTGTCCCTTGGCAGCCGCCTGGCGCTGTTGTTTGCCGCCTGCACTGCGGTGGTCTCGCTGACCGCCGGCATCCTTTTCAGCCGTGCCAGCGAAACCCATTTCATCGAACTCGACCAGCAATTGCTCAACAGCCGCCTGTCGCTGCTGCGCCAGATGCTCGAGGGCGCGGATGACCCGGCCAGCCTCGCACCGCGCCTGCCTGCCCTGCAGACCGAACTCAGCCACCAGGCGGACCTTGCCGTGCGCATCCGTGGCAGTGACGGGCGCATCTGGTTCGACAGCCAGCCAGGCCTGCCCGATTCACCGCAGCAAGTCGGGCTCAGCACCTTGCACACCAGCGCCAGTGACTACCGCAGCCTGTGCGTCAACCTGAACAACGGCAAAGCTCAGCTGACGCTGTTTCTCGACATCACCCACCACCAGCACTTTCTTCAGCGCATGCAGCAGCTGATCTGGCTTACCGTCGGCCTCTCGGCGCTGGCTACCGCCCTGCTCGGCGCCTGGGCTGCGCGCAGCGGGTTGCGGCCGTTGCGGCAGATGGGGGAAGTGGCCTCCGGGGTGTCGGCGCGGTCGCTGACCACCCGCCTGCCGGAGGGGCAGATGCCGGTGGAGCTGGCGGAACTGGCGCAGACCGTCAACGCCATGCTCGAACGCCTGGACGATGCCTTCCAGCGCCTCTCGGCGTTCTCCGCCGATATTGCCCACGAACTGCGCACGCCGCTGTCCAACCTGCTGACCCACACCCAGGTGACCCTGACTCGGCCGCGCAGCCTGGACGAATACCGCGAAGCGCTGCACAGCAACCTTGAAGAGCTGCAGTGGATGGCGCAATTGGTCAACGACATGCTTTACCTGGCCAAGGCCGACCACGGCCTGCTGATGCCCAGCCGCCAACAGTTGGCGCTTGAAGACGAGGCCGATGCCTTGCTCGAGTACTACGCCCCGTTGGCCGAGGACGCCGACGTGAGGTTGAGCCGCGAGGGACAGGCGCCCCTGGCAGGCGACCGGCATATGTTGCGCCGGGCGCTGTCCAACCTGCTCGACAATGCCTTGCGCTTTACTCCGGCCGGTGGCGAGATTCGCGTCACGCTTGAACAACGGGAAGGCCTGGTGCGGCTACAGGTGGCCAACCGTGGCGAGCCGATTGACCCGGCGCTGCTGCCGAAGTTGTTTGACCGCTTCTACCGGGCGGATCCGGCGCGGCGCGAAGGCAGCAGTGAGCATGCGGGATTGGGACTGGCGATTACCCGCTCGATCGTGCAGGCGCACGGGGGGAGTATTCATGGCGAATCGGCTGGGGGCTGGACCAGATTCGTGGTCGACTTGCCGACAGTGTAGCCCTCATCGCCGGCAAGGCCGGCTCCCACAATGGCGCTTGTGGGAGCCGGCCTTGCCGGCGATCGGCCGCAGTGCGGCCGCACCTGTCATCACTCGTAACGCAAGGCGTACGCCGGCTCCACCTGCGATGCCCGCCACGCCGGGTACAGCGTCGCCAGGAAGCTCATGATCAAGCCGGCGCTGCAGATCAGCGCCACGTCGCCCCACTGCAGCTCGGACGGCAAGGTGCTGATGAAGTACACGTCCGAGGTGAAGATATGCTGGCCGCTGACGCGCTCCAGCCAGCCGACGATCTGGCTGACGTTCAGCGCCGCGATCACCCCGAGCACGCCGCCAATCAAGGTACCGACGATACCGATCAGGCTGCCCTGGACCATGAAGGTGCCCATGATCTGCGCCGGCGTCGCGCCGATGGTGCGCAAGATGGCGATGTCGGCGCCCTTGTCATTGACCACCATGATCAGCGTGGCAATGATGTTGAACGCCGCCACGGCGATGATCAGCAGCAACAACAGGCCAATCATGGTCTTTTCCATCTTCATGGCGCTGAACAGACTGCCCTGGGTATGGGTCCAGTCATCGGCGCGGTACTGCTCGCCAAGGCTCGCGGTAATCGCCTTGGACACCTGCGGCGCGGCGTACAGGTCCTTGACCTTGAGGCGCACGCCCTGCACCTGGTTCGGCGCCCAGCGCTGCATCTGCGCGGCGTCGGCCATGTGCATCAGGCCCAGCGAGCCGTCCAGTTCGGCGCCCACCTTGAACACCCCGACCACGTTCAGGCGCTGCATGCGCGGGGTGATGCCACCTGGCGCGCTGCTGACTTCCGGCACGATCAGGGTCAGCTTGTCGCCGACGTTGAGGCGAAAACGCCGTGCCGTGATTTCGCCGATGACCACGCCGAACTCGCCCGGCTTGAGGTCTTCGAGGCGACCCTGAACGATATGCTGGGCCACGATCGAGACCTTGCCCTCCTCGGCCGGGTCGATGCCGCTGACCTGGATCGGCTGCATCGCGCCCTTGTAGGACAACATGCCTTCCATCTCGGTCAGCGGTGCGGCAGCGACCACTTCAGGGTTCTTCAAGGCTTCGGCCGCCACTGGCCGCCAGTCATCCAGCGGCTGGGCACCGAGCACGCTGGCGTGCGGCACCATGCCGAGGATGCGCGAACTCATTTCGCGCTGAAAGCCATTCATCACCGACAGCACCACGATCATCGCCAGCACGCCCAGGGACAGGCCGATCATCGAGGTCATGGAGATGAACGAGATGAAATGGTTGCGGCGCTTGGCGCGGGTGTAGCGCGCGCCGATGAAAATAGACAAGGGTCTGAACATGAACGAAAGCACCCGGGTAAAGAAAAGGAACCAGGTGCCCGCCTAACGGTGGCGGGCACGTTGCGCGGGCAATCAGATCGGTACCAGGTGCCCGTCATCCAGGCGCAGCACTCGGTCCATCTGGCGCGCCAGGTTGAGATCGTGGGTCACCACCAGGAAGGCTGTCTGCGAGGCGCTGCTCAGCTCCTGCATGAGGTCCTGGATGCCCTGGGCGGTGTGATGGTCGAGGTTGCCGGTCGGCTCGTCGAGCATGACCAGCCCCGGCCGGTTGACCAGGGCCCGGGCGATGGCCACGCGCTGGCGCTCGCCACCGGACAGCTCGGCCGGCTTGTGGCTCAGGCGATGCCCCAGGCCCACGCGCTTGAGCAGCGCCTGGGCACGTTCACGTGCTTCGGGAATGGCGGTGCGGCCGATCAGCAACGGCATGCACACGTTCTCCAGCGCAGTGAACTCCGGCAGCAGGTGGTGGAACTGGTAGACGAAGCCCAGGGCGCGATTGCGCAGCAGGCCACGGGCGCGTTCGCCCAGCGCCGAGAGCTCTTCGCCGGCCAGCCAGACGCTGCCTTCGGACGGGGTGTCGAGGCCGCCGAGCAGGTTGAGCAAGGTACTCTTGCCCGAACCTGAACTACCGACGATCGCCACCCGCTCGCCCGGGTGCAGCTCCAGCTGCAAGCCGGACAACACCTGGACCTTCTCCGGGCCTTCCTCGTAGGACTTGCCCAGGTTGCGGCAACTCAGCACTGCTTTATCACTCATGCCCAACTCACTCATAACGTAGCGCCTCCGCAGGCTGGGTGCGTGCCGCACGCCAGGCCGGATACAGGGTGGCGAGGAAACTCAGGACCAATGCCGCACCGCAGACCATCCACACGTCCTCGGCCATGATCTGCGAGGGCAGGTAGTCGATGAAATAGACGTCGGCATTGAGGAACTTGTGCCCGATCAGGGTTTCGATGCCGGCGATCGCGGCGCTGACATTGAGCGCGGCGAAGATGCCCACCAGCGCGCCGATCAGGGTGCCGACCACACCGATCACCGTACCCTGAACCATGAAAATGGCCATGATCTGCCCGGGCGTCGAACCCAGGGTGCGCAAGATGGCGATATCGCCCTTCTTGTCGTTGACCACCATCACCAGGGTGGAAATGATGTTGAACGCCGCCACCGCGACGATCAGCAGCAACAGCAGGCCGATCATGGCTTTTTCCATGCGGATCGCCTGGTACAGGTTGCCGTGGCTGCGGGTCCAGTCGCGGGCATAGAACTCCTGCTCGCCGAGCTTCTGGGCGATGTCCCAGGCCACCCGCGGCGCCTGGAACAGGTCGTCGAACTTCAGGCGCAGGCCCTGGACCTGGTCGGCCTTCCAGCGGTGCAGGCGGGACAGGTCCGAGAGGTTGGTCAGGCCCAGGTAGCCGTCGATCTCACCGGCGCCGACATGAAAGATGCCGACCACGGTAAAGCGCTTCATGCGCGGGAACATGCCGGCCGGGGTCACGGTGACCTCGGGGGCGACGAAGGTCAGCTTGTCGCCGACGCCAACACCCAGCTTGGTGGCCGCCTTGTCGCCGATCATGATGCCGAACTCGCCGGGGGCCAGGTCATCGAGCTTACCCTCGCGGATAAAGTCGTCGATGATCGAGACCTGGCGTTCCTGGGCCGGGTCGATGCCGTTGAGCAGCACCTTTTGCACCTTGCCGTCATGGGTCAGCAGGCCCTGCATCTGGGTGAAGGGCGCCACCGCCAGAACCTGCGGGTTCTGCTTTACTTGACTGGCAAGGGCCGGCCAGTCGTTGATCGGCTGGCCGGTTTCCAGTGTGGCGTGGGGCACCATGCCCAACACCCGGGTGCGCATCTCGTGATCGAAGCCGTTCATGACCGACAACACCACGATCATCACGACAACGCCCAGGGCGAGGCCGATCATCGAGGTCAGGGAAATGAACGAGACGAAGTGGTTGCGACGCTTGGCACGGGTATAACGCGTGCCGATGAATACGAAGAGAGGTCTGAACATGTCGGGGCTTGTTCGGATGAAAGAGGAACGTCCTTGTGGCGGGGCTTGAATAGCAGCTTTACACTCAGACCACCGCCGCTACCATGGGTTCGCCATGTCGACATTAGATGAAGAAGATCGCCGCGAATACTACCGTATCGAGGATCGGATCGCACTGGAAATTAGCCCGTTGAGCGCCGCCGAAGCGCTTGGCACGGACTTGTTGCAAGATACTTCGCCGCTGTTCAACCTGCTCAGTGAATTGCACCTGAGCGAGTTCGAATCCCAACACCTGCTGCGCCAGCTCAGTGACAAGGACCGCACCCTGGCCGCCTTTCTCAAGGCCCAGAACAAACGCATCGACCTGCTCAGCGCCGTGGTCGCGCAGACCTTGCTCGGGCAGTTGAGCGCGCCGCAAGCGGTGGTGCTGTCCGAAGGCGGCATCGAGTTCAGCCAGGCCGAGCCGCTGGCTGCTGACACCTGCGTCGCGGTGAAGATGGTGCTGATGCCCCAGGCCCTGGGCCTGTTGCTGCGCGCCAAAGTCACCCATTGCGATCGCAACGCCGACGGCCAGTACGAGGTCGGCACCGAGTTCATCGACACCACCGATGCCCAGCGCCAGCTGCTGGCCCGCTACATCCTGCAACGCCAAGCGCAACAACGACGCCAGGCCCTGGAACAGAACGACCCAAGCGCCTCCTGAGTTTCACTTATTTGTTGAAGGAACAGACGTGACCACGATTTACGGCCACCGCGGCGCCAAGGGCGAAGCCCCGAAAACACCCTCGCCAGCTTCCAGCAGTGCCTCGGGCACGGCGTGCGTCGCTGCGAACTCGACCTGCACCTGTCAGCCGACAACCAGCTGATGGTGATCCATGACCCGAGCCTCAAGCGCACCACGGGCCGGCGCGGCAAAGTGGTCGAGCATTTCGCGGCCGATCTTGCGACCTATGATGCACGCAAGGGCGGCCCGGGCTGGGTCTCGCCCTGCCCTATCCCGCGCCTTGAAGAACTGTTTGAAAAGTGCGACTTCGAGCACTGGCAACTGGAGGTCAAGAGTGCCTCGCGCACCCGCGCCGCCACCACCGTGCTGGCAATCCGCGAAATGGCCCAGCAGTTCGGCCTGCTCGACAAGATCACCATTACCTCAAGCTCACGGGAAGTGCTGGGCGCAGCGCTTGAGCTGACACCGGATATTGCCAGGGGGCTGGTCGCCGAATACGCCTGGCTCGACCCACTGAAGGTCGCCCAGAACTATGACTGCAACTTGCTGGCGTTGAACTGGACACTGTGCACCCCCGAGCGCCTGATCAAGGCTCAGCGCCAGGGGTTGCACGTGTCGGTGTGGACAGTCAACGAGCCGGCGCTGATGCGCAGGCTCGCCGACTTCGGCGTAGACAGCCTGATTACAGACTTTCCCGGTTTGGCCAGCGCCACCCTCGAGAATCGCTGAAATCGGTCTCCCCGGCCGGCTCAGGCCACCGGCCGGAGCCGCTCAAAAAAGCCGGTTGAGGCCGTCGTAAGCCGCTACCCGATAGGCTTCGGCCATGGTCGGGTAGTTGAAGGTGGTGTTGACGAAGTACTTCAGGGTATTGCGCTCACCCGGCTGATCCATGATCGCCTGGCCGATATGGACAATCTCCGACGCCTGGTAGCCGAAGCAGTGCACGCCAAGGATTTCCAGGGTTTCGCGGTGGAACAGGATCTTCAGCATGCCTTGCGGCTCACCGGCGATTTGCGCCCGGGCCATGCTCTTGAAGAAGGCCTTGCCCACTTCATAAGGTACCTTGGCCTGGGTCAGCTCCTGCTCGTTCTTGCCGATCGAGCTGATCTCCGGAATGGTGTAGATGCCAGTCGGCACATCATTGACGAACCGCCAGCTGCCGTTGTCGACGATGCTGCCGGCAGCCGAGCGACCCTGGTCGTGGGCGGCACTGGCCAGGCTCGGCCAGCCGATCACATCACCGGCACCGTAGATGTTCGGCACGTGGGTGCGGTAGTTCTCGTCGACTTCGATCTGACCACGGCTGTTGACCTTGATGCCAATGTTTTCCAGGCCCAGCTTGTCGGTATTGCCGGTACGGCCGTTGCACCAGAGCAAGGCATCGGCCTTGATCTTCTTGCCGGATTTGAGGTGCAGGATCACACCGTTGTCCAGGCCTTCGACACGGTCGTACTCTTCGTTGTGGCGAACGGTGATGTTGTTGTTGCTGAAGTGGTAGCTCAGCGCCTGGGAAATTTCCGAGTCGAGGAAGCTCAGCAACTGAGCGCGGTTGTCCACCAGCTCCACCAGCACACCCAGACCACTGAAGATCGAGGCGTACTCACAGCCAATCACGCCGGCGCCGTAGACGATCAGTTTGCGCGGGGTGTGGCCGAGGCTGAGGATGGTGTCGCTATCGTAGATACGCGGGTGGTGGAAATCTATATCGGCCGGGCGATACGGGCGCGAACCGGTGGCGATGATGATGTGCTTGGCCACCAGTTTCTCGACCACGCCGTTGGCGCAGACCACTTCGATGGTCTGCTCGTCGGCGAAGCTGCCGGTGCCGAAGAACACGTCGACGCGGTTGCGCGCATAGTAGCCGGTGCGCGAGGCAACCTGCTTGGAGATCACCTTCTCGGCGCTTTTCAGTACGTCAGGGAACGAGAACCAGCGCGGTTCACCAATGGCCCGGAACATCGGGTTGGTGTTGAACTGCATGATCTGGCGCACTGAGTGACGCAGGGCCTTGGACGGGATGGTGCCCAGGTGGGTGCAGTTGCCGCCGACCTGGCGACGGCTATCGACCATCGCCACCTTGCGTCCTGCTTTGGCAGCATTCATTGCCGCCCCTTCTCCTGCGGGGCCGGAACCCAGCACCACTACGTCGTAGTTGTAGACAGCCATGCGTACTCCTTCAGAACAGGCCTGCGCGCCACATCGGCGGGCGGGGCTACCCTCATGCCGCCAGCGGCGCCATGAAAAAATTCGGGTGCAGTCTAATCAAGCTTGAACGCCGCGCACATTAACCCTTGGTCGCGTCGTAGGCTATTTTTCTCTGCACTACATGTCATTTACACAAACCCTGTGGGAGCCGGCCTTGCCGGCGATGGCATCAGCGCAGTGTCAGCGATTGCGCGTCGGCTGCATCGCTGGCAAGGCCAGCTCCCACAAAAACTGGTTACTGCTTGTTCACCTGGGCAAACGCCGGCGTGCTTCGGGAGACGAAACCTTCCGCAACCCGGGTCACGAACACCGCGGCAATCCCGTGTTTGAGGGCAAACTCCCAGCCTTGCTCGGGCCCGAGGATCAACAGCAAGGTCGAGTACCCATCGGCCATCAGCGTCGAACGGTCAAATACCGTCACCGCCGCCAGGTCGTGTTTCACCGGCCTCCCAAGGCGCGCATCGAAGGTGTGTGAATAGCGCAGGCCATTCTCCTCGAAATAATTGCGATAGTCACCGGAGGTGGACACAGCAAAACCGTCCACGGCCAGCACTTGCTGGGCAATCTGGCGGTCAGCACCCGGCAGCTCCAGGGCCACCTTCCATTTGCTGCCATCAGGTTTGCGTCCGATCGCCTTGAGTTCACCGGTCGCTTCGACCAGCAAATCCGCGATGCCCAGGGCTTTTAGCCGCGTCACCAGCAGGTCCACCGCATGCCCGGCAGCGATGCTGTTGAAGTCGACTTCCACCGGTGCATCCTTGCACAGCTGCTCACCGTTTATGCGCAAATGCCCATACCCGACCCGTTGGCGCGTGGCGGCCAGGGCCTGGGCATCCGGCACTTTTTCCCTGCGTGACTGCGGGCCGAAGCCCCACAGGTCGAGCAAGGGCTCCACGGTCAGGTCAAACGCCCCGTCACTCTGCTGCGCCAGCTGCTCGCCAACCCGCACCAGCGCCAGCACATCGGCCGGCATCGACTGGCAGCTGTTGGCCGGCAGCCTGTTGAAGGCCTCGATCAGCGAGTCGCTGCGGTAGGTGGAAAATCGCTTGTCGATGCCTTCGAGAATCCGCTCCACCTCGCGCTTGACCTGCTCCGGCGCCGGCCCCTGGGGCGTGCGCACATACTGCACGGTGTAGCTGCTACCCATGGTCGGGCCACTGATGCGTTCAAGGGTGTTGCCCTGCCCGCACCCGGCCAGACTCAGCAACGCGCCTATCAACACTGTTCTACGCATCCAGCCTCCTGGAAATTTCAGGCAAAAAAAACGGGAACCCTGAGGTTCCCGTCTTTCACAACCAAGCCAAGCTTAGCGTGGGAAAGCAGGCGGATTGACGCCAGCCATGTCTTCCATCACGCGCACTACCTGGCAGCTGTAACCGAATTCGTTGTCGTACCAGACGTACAGGACAACACGGTTTTCGTTGCAGATGGTGGCTTCGGCATCGACCACACCGGCGTGGCGGGAACCGACGAAGTCGGTGGAGACCACTTCCTGGGAGCTCACGTAGTCGATCTGCTTGTGCAGGTCCGAGTGCATGGCCATCTGGCGCAGGTACTCGTTGATCTCTTCGCGGCTGGTGGCTTTTTCCAGGTTCAGGTTGAGGATAGCCATCGACACGTTCGGCGTTGGTACGCGGATCGCGTTGCCGGTCAGCTTGCCCTTGAGCACTGGCAGTGCCTTGGCAGCTGCAGTGGCGGCACCGGTCTCGGTGATAACCATGTTCAGCGGCGCGGCACGGCCACGACGGCTGCCCTTGTGGAAGTTGTCGATCAGGTTCTGGTCGTTGGTGAACGAGTGAACGGTTTCAACGTGACCGTTGATGATGCCGAACTTGTCGTTGACCGCCTTCAGCACCGGAACGATGGCGTTGGTGGTGCAGGAAGCCGCGGAGATGATCTTGTCATCAGCGCTGATTTCGCCATGGTTGATGCCATGCACGATGTTCTTCAGCGCGCCCTTGCCAGGTGCGGTGAGGATCACGCGGGCAGCGCCCGGGCAGGCCAGGTGCTGGCCCAGGCCGTCGGCGTCGCGCCATACACCGGTGTTGTCGACGATCAGGGCATTCTCGATGCCGTACTGGGTGTAGTCGACTTCGCTCGGGTTCTTGGCGTAGATAACCTGGATCAGGTTGCCGTTGGCAGTGATGGTGTTGTTGGCTTCGTCGATGGTGATGGTGCCATCGAACGGGCCATGTACCGAGTCACGACGCAGCAGGCTGGCACGCTTGACCAGATCGTTCTCGGCGCCTTTGCGCACGACGATGGCGCGCAGACGCAGGCCGTCGCCACCACCGGTTTTCTCGATCAGGATACGCGCCAGCAGACGGCCGATACGACCGAAGCCGTAGAGGACAACGTCAGTGCCTTTGCGCGCCGAAGCGTTTTGCTGGCCAACCACGTCAGCCATTTCTTCGCGCACGAACTGCTCGGCGCTACGGCCGTTGCCTTCTTGCTTGAATTTGTTGGCCAGCTTGCCCAGGTCGACCGAAGCGGCGCCCAGTTTCAGCTCGCTCATGGCTTTGAGCAGCGGGAATGTCTCGTGTACAGACAGTTCGGTTTCGTCGGTCTGGCGATGACGGGCAAAGCGGTGCGCTTTGAGGATCGAGATCACCGAGCGGTTGATCAGGCTACGGCCATAGATCGAGCTCACCACATTGTTATTGCGGTAGAGCTGACCGATAAGCGGGATCATCGCTTCTGCAAGCGCTTCACGATCAATCCACTCACCAAGACACTGGTCGGGCTTCTGAGTCACGGGAACCTTCCACATGTAGGGACAGAAAAAGGGGCTACATTATGACGCCCCGCAGCCCATCGGGCAATGAGCGCCTGTCGCCGACAATCCACTACATGCTTTTAGCCTGCACAAACCTGACAGCGCGGGCCTGCGCCCGGTACAATTGGCGTCTTTGTCGCAACGCTTGGAGCTCGACCTCCCGTGCCTGTTCTGCGTCTACCGCACCTGCCGGCCACTGCCGGCAAACAAACCTGGGGCAACCTGCCGGGCGCCGCCCTGAGCCTGGCGATTGCCGAAGCGGCCAGCGCCGCCAAACGCTTCACCCTGCTGCTGACCGCCGACAGCCAGAGCGCTGACCGCCTCGAGCAGGAGCTGCGTTTTTTTGCGCCCGAGCTGCCGGTACTGCCCTTCCCCGACTGGGAAACCCTGCCCTACGACCTGTTCTCGCCGCACCAGGACATCATCTCCCAGCGCATTTCCAGCCTGTACCGGCTGCCGGAGCTCGATCACGGCATTCTCGTGGTGCCGATCACCACGGCCCTGCACCGCCTGGCACCGACGCGCTTTCTACTCGGCAGCAGCCTGGTGCTGGACATCGGCCAGAAGCTTGATGTCGAGCAGATGCGCACGCGCCTTGAAGCCAGCGGTTACCGCTGCGTCGATACCGTGTACGAGCACGGCGAGTTCGCCGTACGCGGCGCACTGATCGACCTGTTCCCGATGGGCAGCAAGCTGCCGTACCGCATCGACCTGTTCGATGACGAAATCGAGACCCTGCGTACCTTCGACCCGGAAACCCAGCGCTCGATCGACAAGGTCGACTCGGTGCGGCTGCTGCCGGCCCGCGAGTTCCCGCTGCAAAAAGAGGCGGTGACGCGCTTCAAGGCACGCTTTCGCGAGCGCTTCGACGTCGACTTCCGCCGCAGCCCGATCTTCCAGGACCTCTCCAGCGGCATCACCCCGGCCGGTATCGAGTACTACCTGCCGCTGTTCTTCGAAGACACCTCGACCTTGTTCGACTACCTGCCCCAGGACACCCAGGTGTTCTCCCTGCCGGGCGTCGAACAGGCCGCCGAGCACTTCTGGAGCGATGTGCGCAACCGCTACGAGGAACGCCGCATCGACCCGGCGCGACCGTTGCTGCCGCCCGCCGAACTGTTCCTGCCGGTTGAGGACTGTTTCGCCCGGCTCAAGAGCTGGCCGCGCGTGGTGGTCAGCCAGGACGACGTCGACAGCGGCGTCGGCCGCGAGCGCTTCCCGGCCCAGGTCCTGCCCAACCTTGCCATCGAAGCCAAGGCCAACCAGCCGCTGGCAGCGCTGTCGGGCTTTTTTGAGCAGTTCTCTGGCCGCGTGCTGTTCACCGCCGAGTCGGCGGGCCGTCGCGAAGTGCTGCTGGAGCTGCTTGAGCGCCTGAAGCTGCGCCCGCAAACCGTCGACAGCTGGAGTGCCTTCGTTGCCGGCAAGGAGCGCCTGGCGATCACCATCGCACCGCTGGACGAAGGCCTGCTGCTGGATGACCCGGCCATCGCCCTGGTCGCCGAGAGCCCGCTGTTCGGTCAACGGGTGATGCAGCGCCGGCGCCGCGACAAGCGCAGCGACGCCAATAACGATGCCGTCATCAAGAACCTCACCGAGCTGCGTGAAGGCGCGCCGGTGGTGCATATCGATCACGGGGTCGGCCGCTACCTGGGCCTGGCGACCCTGGAAATCGACAACCAGGCCGCCGAGTTCCTCACCCTCGAATACGCCGAGGGCGCCAAGCTCTACGTGCCGGTGGCCAACCTGCACCTGATCGCCCGCTATACCGGCAGCGACGACGCCCTGGCGCCGCTGCACCGGCTCGGCTCCGAAGCCTGGCAAAAAGCCAAGCGCAAGGCCGCCGAACAGGTACGTGATGTCGCTGCCGAACTGCTCGACATCTATGCCCGCCGCGCCGCGCGCAAAGGCTATGCCTTCGCCGACCCGTCGGTGGATTACGCCACCTTCAGCGCCGGCTTCCCCTTCGAGGAGACCCCGGACCAGCAAAGCGCCATCGAAGCGGTGCGCGAGGACATGCTCGCGGCCAAGCCGATGGACCGCCTGGTGTGCGGCGATGTCGGCTTCGGCAAGACCGAAGTGGCCATGCGCGCAGCCTTCATTGCCGTGCACGGCGGCCGCCAGGTGGCAATCCTGGTGCCGACCACCCTGCTCGCCCAGCAGCACTACAACAGTTTTCGCGACCGCTTCGCCGACTGGCCGGTAACGGTCGAGGTGATGAGCCGCTTCAAGTCGCCCAAGGAAGTCGCCGCAGCCGTGGCGGACCTGGCCGAAGGCAAGATCGACATTGTCATCGGCACCCACAAGCTGCTGCAGGACGACGTCAAGATCAAGGACCTGGGCCTGGTGATCATCGACGAAGAGCACCGTTTCGGCGTGCGCCAGAAGGAGCAGCTCAAGGCCCTGCGCAGCGAGGTGGACATCCTCACCCTGACCGCCACGCCGATCCCGCGCACCCTGAACATGGCCGTGGCCGGCATGCGCGACCTGTCGATCATCGCCACGCCGCCGGCGCGCCGGCTGTCGGTGCGTACCTTCGTCATGGAGCAGAACAAGAGCACGGTCAAGGAGGCGCTGCTGCGTGAACTGCTGCGCGGCGGCCAGGTTTACTACTTGCACAACGATGTGAAGAGCATCGAAAAATGCGCCGCCGACCTTGCCGAACTGGTACCGGAAGCACGCATCGGCATCGGCCACGGGCAGATGCGCGAGCGCGAACTCGAACAGGTGATGAGCGACTTCTATCACAAGCGCTTCAACGTGCTGATCGCCTCGACCATCATCGAGACCGGCATCGACGTGCCGAGCGCCAACACCATCATCATCGAGCGTGCCGACAAGTTCGGCCTGGCGCAGTTGCACCAGTTGCGCGGCCGGGTCGGGCGCAGTCACCACCAGGCCTATGCCTACCTGCTCACCCCGCCGCGCCAGCAAATCACCCCGGACGCCGAAAAGCGCCTGGAAGCCATCGCCAACACCCAGGACCTGGGGGCTGGCTTTGTCCTGGCCACCAATGACCTGGAGATCCGCGGCGCCGGCGAGCTGCTCGGCGAAGGCCAGAGCGGGCAGATCCAGGCGGTCGGTTTTACCCTGTACATGGAAATGCTCGAACGCGCGGTCAAGGCCATCCGCAAGGGCACCCAGCCAAACCTCGACCAGCCGTTGGGCGGCGGCCCGGAAATCAACCTGCGCTTGCCGGCACTGATTCCCGAGGACTACCTGCCGGATGTGCATGCGCGGCTGATCCTCTACAAGCGCATCGCCTCGGCGGTGGACGAAGACGGCCTGAAGGACCTGCAGGTAGAGATGATCGACCGCTTCGGCCTGCTGCCGGAACCGACCAAGAACCTGGTGCGCCTGACCCTGCTCAAGCTGCAGGCAGAAAAACTCGGCATCAAGAAGGTCGACGCCGGCCCCAACGGCGGCAAGATCGAATTCGAAGCCCAGACCCCGGTCGATCCGCTGGTGCTGATCAAGCTGATCCAGGGCCAGCCCAAACGCTACAAGTTCGAAGGCGCCACCCAATTCAAGTTCCTGGTGCCGATGGAGCGCCCGGAAGAACGCTTCAACAACCTTGAGGCGCTGTTCGAGCGCCTGACCCCACAATCTGCGTGAAGGAAGATCCATGCGTGCAACGCGTAGCCTGACCCTGCTGCTGGCACTGATTGCCCCGACGGCATTTGCCAATGGCGCCTATCAGGTCGAAATGATCCTGGTACGGCAGAACGCCGTGCCGGCGATTACCAGCAAGTCGGCCCCGGAAGACTGGCGCAATGGCGCCCAGATCGTCGCCGAGGGTGACCTGCGCCAACCAGCGCTCACCGACGAGGCGGCCAAGCTTGCCGCCGACCCGAACCAGTACACCGTGCTGCTGCACAAAGCCTGGAAACAGGATGCCGGCACAGTGGCGATCAGCGACGGCGAAGAACACTTCGGCCAGTTCCCCATCGAGGGCAACCTGACCGTCAAGGAAGAACGCTTCATCGCCGTTGATGCCAGTTTCTGGGTCAACCAGTTCGACGGCAACGGCAGCGTGACCTTGAGCGAACCGCTCAAGCAGAGCAACAGCACCATCAAGAATGGAGAACTGACCTTCCTCGACGGCGGCCACCTGGCCCTGCTGCTCAAGGTCACGGCCAATCGGCCAGCCAGCGCTCCCACTGCGCCTGCGGAGATGATGGAGCAGTAACCCGATGCCTAACGATGGTATTGCCCCCACGCCTCACCTGATTCTGGGCAGCCACGAGTTCAGCGCCTACGTGCCGCAAACCGGCAGGATGCAGCGCCAGCACCAGCACCGGGCGGCGCTGTCGTTCAACTATGACGGCATTCGCGCCAGCGGCAGGCAAGTCAAGGACGTCAGCCGCCTGGAGAGTACTGGCAGCCAACGCCTGCAGCGCCACGCCGAGGCCGAAAGCCAAATCCGCCAGACGCTCCAGCGCCTGGGCTTCAAGATCGCCACCCGGCAGAGCAAAGCCCTGCCGGAGAGCGCCGGCGACCTGCTTGAGCTGGCCTCCGAAGCAGCCTGGCTACGCTTCATGCTCAATGACCTGCCGACCCTGCGCGAACAAGGCTGGGAGATCGAGTACACCGACGACTTCGCCTTCAATCTTGCCGAGGTCGACAACTGGTACGCACAGATCGACGAAGCCAGCGGCCGGGACTGGTTCGACCTGGAACTGGGTATCGAGGTCAATGGCCAGCGCCTGAGCCTGCTGCCGATTCTGCTCAACGTGCTGCGCAGCCACCCGGAACTGCTCAACCCTGCGCAGTTGCACAAGCGCCGGGACGACGAACAATTGCTGGTACAGATTCCCGCGCCTGTGGGTGAAGTGCGGCGCAACCTGCAAGTGGCCCTGCCCTACGGTCGCCTCAAGCCGGTATTGGCAACCCTGGGCGACTTTTACCTGCGTGAACCCGGCGAAACCAGCGTGCGCCTGCCGACGCTGGACGCCACGCGCCTCAATGCCCTGGAAGAGCTGCCGTTGAGCTGGCAAGGCGGTGAGCAGGTGCGCAGCCTGGCCGAGCGCCTGCGCGATATCCGCCTGCAACCGGCGCAAACGCCTGAAGGCCTGAACGCTACCCTGCGCACCTATCAGCTCGAAGGCCTGAGCTGGATGCAGGCCCTGCGTGAGCTGGAGGTCGGCGGCATCCTCGCTGACGACATGGGCCTGGGCAAAACCCTGCAAACCCTCGCTCACCTGCTCAGCGAAAAAAATGCCGGACGCCTGACCCGCCCGGCCATGGTGGTGATGCCCACCAGCCTGATCCCCAACTGGCAGGACGAAGCCGAACGCTTCGCCCCGGGCTTGCGCGTGCTGGCCCTGCAAGGCATCGGCCGGCGCAAGCATTTCGGCAGCCTGCAGGACTACGACCTGCTGTTGACCACCTATGCCCTGCTGCCCAAGGACCTGTCGCACTTCAAGGGCCTGAAGCTGCATGTACTGATCCTCGATGAGGCGCAGTACATCAAGACCCCGGGCAGCAAGGCGGCCCAGGCGGCGCGCCAGCTCGAAGCCCGCCAGCGCCTGTGCCTGAGCGGCACCCCGCTGGAAAACCACCTGGGTGAGCTGTGGTCGCTGTTTCACTTCCTGCTGCCGGGCTGGCTGGGCGACGCCAAAGCGTTCAACCGCGACTATCGGGTGCCGATCGAGCGCCAGGGCAACGATGAACGCCTGCAACACCTCAATGCACGGATCAAACCTTTTTGCTGCGCCGCACCAAGGAGCAAGTGGCCACCGAGCTACCGGCCAAAACCGAGATGATTCACTGGGTCGAGCTCAGCGATGCGCAGCGTGACGTGTACGAAACCATGCGCCTGGCGATGGACCAGAAAGTACGCGCGGAGATCACCCGCAAGGGCGTGGCGCGCAGCCAGATCATTATCCTCGAAGCGCTGTTGAAGCTGCGCCAGGTCTGCTGCGATTTGCGCCTGATCAACAGCCAAGCCTCGACCGCGCGCGGCACCCACTCCGGCAAACTCACCAGCCTGATGGAAATGCTCGAAGAACTGCTGGCCGAAGGTCGACGTGTCCTGTTGTTCTCGCAGTTCACCAGCATGCTGCGGCTGATCGAGGCCGAACTGCAGCACCGCGGTATCGCCTATGCCCTGCTGACTGGCGAAACCCGTGACCGCCGGGCACCGGTGCACGACTTCCAGAGCGGGCAATTGCAGATCTTCCTGATCAGCCTCAAGGCCGGCGGTGTCGGCCTGAACCTGACCGCGGCGGACACCGTGATCCACTACGACCCGTGGTGGAACCCGGCGGCAGAAAACCAGGCCACCGACCGCGCTTATCGAATCGGCCAGGAAAAACCGGTGTTCGTCTACAAGCTGATTACCCGGGGCACGGTGGAAGAGAAGATCCAGCAGTTGCAGCAGGAGAAATCGGCGCTGGCAGCGGGCGTGCTGGATGGGCGGCAGGCGGGGGACTGGCGTTTGGCGGCGGAGGATATCGATGCGTTGTTTGCGCCGTTGCCTGGGAAGCGGCAAGGCTCTAGTGCGCGGTGAACTCATCGCTGGCAAGCCAGCTCCCACACGGAGCCTGTGGGAGCTGGCTTGCCAGCGATGGGCTGCAACGCAGCCCTGCAATCAATCAACCAGCTGCGCTTCCTTGAGCGCTCCAAGCGCCTCCAGCCAGCGCGGCTGTTGACGATAGTCGGTACGGGCAAAGCCCCGCCCGCGCATCTGCGCAATCCGCGGCGACGGCTTGACTTTCAGGCGCTGGGCGGCAGTCAGGGCCAGCTCGGCGGCTGCGCGATCATTGCACACCAGGCCCATGTCACAACCGGCGCTCAGGGCCGCCTCGATACGGCTGGCGGCATCACCGACCACATGGGCACCGGCCATGGACAGGTCATCACTGAAGATCACCCCATTGAAGCCCAGCTCGCCGCGCAGAATCTCCTGCAACCAGCGCCGGGAGAAACCGGCCGGCTGGTTGTCCACCTGCGGATAGATCACGTGGGCCGGCATCACTGCCGCCAACTGCCCGCTCAAACGAGTGAACGGCACCAGGTCGGCCGCGCGGATCTGCGCCAGGCTGCGCTCGTCGGTGGGAATCGCCACATGGGAATCGGCCTCGGCCCAGCCATGACCCGGGAAGTGCTTGCCACAAGCGGCCATGCCCGCAGCGTTCATGCCACGAATAAAAGCACCGGCCAGCAGCGTGGCGCGTTGCGGATCACCTTCGAAGGCGCGGCTGCCGACCACAGCGCTGCGCTGGTGATCGAGGTCCAGCACCGGCGCAAAGCTCAGGTCCAGACCGACCGCCAGCACTTCAGTGGCCATCAGCCAACCGCATTGCTCGGCCAGGTATTCGGCGTTGTCGTTATCGGCAATCGCGCGCATCGCCGGCAGGCGCACAAAGCCCTGGCGCAACCGCTGCACCCGACCGCCTTCCTGATCCACCGCCAGGATCAACTCGGGGCGAATGGCGCGAATCGAGGCGCACAGCTCACGCACCTGGCGCGGGCTTTCGATGTTGCGGGCAAAGATGATCAGGCCGGCCACTTCGGGCTGGCGCAAAAGCTGGCGGTCCTCGGCGGTCAGCCAGGTACCGGCGATGTCGACCATCAGGGAGCCTTGCAGGCTGGCACTCATAATTGATCCTTCAGTTGACGCGGATGTGGGCCCATTGGGGGCACGCGGCTTCGTCGATCTGCACCGGGCAATGCACCGGCACCTGGTCGAACAGGTTCAGCAGGTCGGCGTTGCGCAAGCGCACGCAACCATGGGACAACGGCACGCCCATAGGTTCGCTATCGGGGGTGCCATGCAGGTAGATATAACGGTGGAAGGTGTCGACCGGCCCCAAGCGATTGACGCCCGGCTCGCAACCGCTGAGCCAGAGTATGCGCGTGAGGATCCAGTCACGACCGGGAAAGTGTTCGTGCAGTGCCGGCGACCAGATTTCGCCGGTCCAGCGCCGCCCCCTCAGCACCGCGCCTTGCGGCAAGCCGGCACCGATCTTGGCGCGCACCTGGTGGCGACCCCGCGGCGTGCAACCCGAGCCCTTGAGCTCACCGGCGCCGTTGCGCGCGGTGGAGACGTCAAGGCGCAGGCGCAACTGCCCCTGGGCGAACCCATAGAGGCATTGATCAGCAAGGGAGATATGCAGAAAATCGAGACTGGCCATGGGGCGCTAGCTTAGCCGATGCGGCTCGCCGCGCCCAGCCGTGGCATCAGGCCTTGGCGGCGACCGGGGTGCTGCCGGACTTGCTGCGTGGGCGCAACTGCGCGGCAGCCATGGCTTCGTCAGTGACACCGCTGTCGGCGCGCATGCCGGCGGCCAGGAACGGCACCATCAGGCGCATGACCTGCTCGATCGAGGTATTGATGCCGAAATCGGTTTCGGCGATGGCGCGCAGGGCCTTGATCCCGGACATGCTGAACGCCGCGGCGCCGAGCATGAAGTGCACGCGCCAGAACAGCTCGATTGGCGGAATGCGCGGCGCGGCTTCGTTGACCAGCAGCATGTAGCGGCGAAACACCTTGCCGTACATGTCTTCAAGGTAACGGCGCAGGTGGCCCTGGCTCTGGCTGAAGGCCAGGCCCAGCAGGCGCATGAAGATCGACAGGTCATTGCCGCTGCGTGGCTGCACCACCAGCGCCTGCTCGACCAGCATCTCCAGCAGCTCTTCAAGGCTCGGCTTTTGCTCAGGGCGGGCCTGGCGGCGCTCCAGCTCGCGCTCAAGGCTTGCGCAGAACGGCCCCAGGAAGCGCGAGAACACCGCCTGGATCAGGGCCTTCTTCGAACCAAAGTGGTAGTTCACCGCCGCCAGGTTGACGCCGGCCTTGCTGGTGATCAGCCGCAATGAGGTTTCGGCAAAACCTTTTTCCGCGAACAACTGCTCGGCAGCATCGAGAATGCGTTCTACGGTTTCCGACTGGGCCATGACTACTCCGCCTGACAAACACTTGTTTGAAACATACGTTTCAAAGCGGTGATTTGTCAAGTCCGCGCAGCCGCTTTGCGGCCATGCGGTCACGTATTAAACCATAGCTGCGAGAGCGCCCATCCGCCTTTTCTTGGCGCGTGGCGCTTGCAGCTTGCCACCTACTGTATATAATTCCAGTCACTGTATAAAAAGACAGAGCGATCGACATGCTAAAACTGACGCCACGCCAAGCTGAGATTCTGGCTTTTATCAAACGCTGCCTGGAAGACAACGGCTTTCCGCCCACCCGCGCAGAGATCGCCCAGGAGCTGGGTTTCAAATCGCCCAACGCCGCCGAGGAGCACCTCAAGGCCCTGGCCCGCAAGGGTGCGATCGAAATGACCCCGGGGGCGTCACGGGGCATCCGCATCCCCGGCTTTGAAGCCAAGCCCGACGACAGCGGCCTGCCGATCATTGGCCGGGTGGCGGCCGGTGCGCCGATCCTCGCCCAGCAACACATCGAAGAATCCTGCAACATCAACCCGGCGTTCTTCCATCCCCGCGCCGACTACCTGTTGCGCGTTCACGGCATGAGCATGAAGGATGTCGGCATCGTCGACGGCGACCTGCTGGCCGTGCACACCTGCCGCGAAGCTCGCAACGGCCAGATCGTCGTTGCTCGCCTGGGTGACGAAGTCACGGTCAAACGCTTCAAGCGCGAAGGCAGCAAAGTCTGGCTGATTGCCGAGAACCCCGAATTCGCCCCAATCGAAGTCAACCTGAAAGACCAGGAGCTGGTGATCGAGGGCTTGAGCGTCGGCGTCATACGCCGGTAAAGGAGGCATCATGCAGTTCCCCCTGCGTCACAGAACGTACCGCTGCAAGCACAATTGCCACTGTTCGAAGCATTCCTGGCCCAGCCGGTGCTGCCCGGACTGAAAAGCGCCAAGCCAGCGCCCCACCCCGGCGCGGCCCAGGTTTTCAGCGAGCTGTCTTTGCGTGGCGCACTGGGTAGCTGCCAGAGCCTGTTGGCCCCGATGCTGCGTGAACTGAGCGAGTTGAGCGAAGAACATGACGCCCGCTGGCTGACCCTGATCGCCCCACCTGCCAGCCTGACCCAGGCCTGGCTGCGCGAGGCCGGGCTGAACCGCGAGCGCATCCTGCTGTTGCAACCGCGCGGCAACCAGAGTGCCTTGCAACTGGCCTGCGATGCCCTGCGCCTGGGCCGCAGCCACACCGTGGTCAGCTGGCTCAACACCGTCAGCAGCAGCGCCCGCCAGCAACTGAGCAATGCGGCTCGCGCTGGAGACGCACAAAGCCTGAACATCCGCCTCGGCTGATATTCAGGTCTGTTTCAACCATTGATTTCGCCAGGCTTCCTCAGGACGAGGAAGCCATGCAGGCGATCAGTGCAGGACCCGTGGCCCTTCGTCGCGTTCGATCTCGCCTTCTACCAGCTTGCCGGCCATCTGCACGCCAACACTGAGCATGGCCTTGGCCACTTCCACGTGCTGACCTTGCAAAAAGGCTTTGGCGTCCTCGGAGAAATCCAGGGTTACCAACGAACCCTCGTCCTCGGCACGGCGCAGCTCGATCCGGCCATCAGGCAACTCGACAATTTCTAGAAAGGACGTTGGCATAAGGGGCTGTTCTCCGCGAAAGGCCGGCATTGTACCAGCCAGCGCCCCAATCAGCACTCACTCAAACCTTCACGAAAACGAACCGTAAGCCCCTTGAGGTTCTGCCGCCAGCTTTCCAGCTCTTCGCGCGACAGCGCTGGCGCCTCGGGTTCATCGAGGCTTAGTGCCTGGATCAGCGGCTGGGTAACGTCGGTTTTTGGCGCTTTTTTCGCGACCGGCGGTCGGAACAAATCGGCATAAGCACTTAGCAATTGCGCCAGCCAGGTTTCGCGCTGTTCGGCCAGCTCAACCAGTTCGGCCATCTCTGGGATGGCCACAGCCTCGAGCACTTCGCGGGTCAGCAACAGCTCGGCACGGGGTGCGCCGGCCTGGGGCAAACGATAAAACCCGGCAATCTCGTGACACAAGCCCAGCAGCGCGCCGTACAGGTGAAACAGCGCCGACTCACGCTCGGCCTGGATCAGCGCCTGGGCATTCATGGCCCGGCTTTCCTGCGCCTTGCCAAGGGCTTCGAGGGCCAGGCCTGCGAAGTAAATCTTCTGGTTGGTGCGGGTGTAGAGTTCCTGGGCCATCTGGGTGCCCTCCGAAAGGCTGCAAGGCGGTCTGTGAGTGTCACGGATTGCCCTACCCTACTGCAAGTCTAGATGGCGACCGCTTTGCGGTCGATCGCCGGCAAGGCCGGCTCCCACAGAGTCGGCGGCGATTGCACTCCCTGTGGGAGCCGGCCTTGCCGGCGATGGGCCGCGAACAGCGGCCCCAAGCTCAATCAGCGCTTGTCTTCGACCTTCCAGGCATTGCCGTCATAGAACGCACGCCAGCCGGTCGGCTTGCCGTCGACCTCGGTCTGCACGTACTGCTCCTTGGTCTTGCGGCTGTAGCGGATGACCGCCGGGCGACCGTCCGGGTCCTTCTTCGGCGCCTCGCAGAGGAAGTGATACTTCGGATCGATCTCATCCTTGTGCGGGATGATCTCGATCACCAGGGGTGCACGGGTCTCGCGGTTTTTCGGGAACTGGCTGGCAGCCAGGAACAGCCCCGAAGCACCGTCACGCAGCACGTAGGTATCGTTGACCTTCTCGCACTTGAGCTCCGGCATCTTCACCGCATCCATCTTCGGCGGCGCCGCCTCGCCACTCTTGAGCAGCTTGCGGGTGTTCTTGCATTCGGCGTTGGTGCAACCGAAGAACTTGCCGAAACGGCCAGTCTTGAGCTGCATCTCGCTACCGCACTTGTCGCACTCAAGGCTCGGCCCTTCGTAGCCCTTGATGCGGTAGTTGCCTTCTTCGATCTCGTAGCCGGTGCAATCGGGGTTGTTACCGCAGATGTGCAGCTTGCGCTTCTCATCGAGCAGGTAAGCATCCATGGCCGTCGAGCAGATCGGGCAGCGGTGCTTGTTGAGCAGCACGCGCGATTCCGATTCACCCTCGTCGTCGGCGGCGATTTCATCGCCCGGGACCAGGTTGACGGTGGCCTTGCAACGCTCTTTGGGCGACAGGCTGTAGCCCGAGCAGCCGAGGAACACGCCGGTGGAGGCGGTGCGGATCATCATCGGCCGGCCACATTCCTTGCAGGCAATGTTGGTCAGGGTCGGCTGGTTGGCACGCATGCCCTTCTCGCCGTCTTCGGCCAGCTTCAGCTTGTTGCTGAAGTCGCCGTAGAACTCGTCCAGCACGTTTTTCCAGTCGCGCTCGCCCTGGGCCACGTCATCGAGGTTCTCTTCCATGCCGGCGGTGAAGCCGTAGTCCATCAGGTTGGAGAAGCTCTCGGACAGGCGCTCGGTGACGATGTCGCCCATCTTCTCGGAGTAGAAGCGGCGGTTGTGCAGGGTCACGTAACCGCGATCCTGGATGGTCGAGATGATCGCAGCGTAAGTCGAAGGACGACCGATACCGCGCTTTTCCATCTCCTTGACCAGGCTGGCTTCGGAGTAACGCGCCGGCGGCTTGGTGAAGTGCTGGCTCGGGTCGAGCTGGATCAGCTTGAGTACTTCGCCCTGGTTCATTTCCGGCAGCACATCGTCATCGCCCGGCTTGCTCTGTTGCGGCAATACCCGGGTGTAACCGTCGAACTTGAGGATGCGGCCCTTGGCGCGCAGCTCGAAGTTGCCTGCGGTGACGCTGACGGTGGTCGACAGGTACTGCGCCGGTGGCATCTGGCAGGCCAGGAACTGGCGCCAGATCAGCTCGTACAGACGCTCGGCATCGCGCTCCATGCCACTGAGCTTGGTCGGATGGGTGTTGACGTCGGATGGACGAATCGCTTCGTGCGCTTCCTGGGCACCCTCTTTGCTGCCGTAGACGATCGGCGCTTCGGGCAGGTACTTCTTGCCGAACTCGCTTTCGATGTAGCTGCGAGCCATTTCCACCGCATCGACCGAGAGGTTGGTCGAGTCGGTTCGCATATAGGTGATGTAGCCGGCTTCGTACAGACGCTGGGCCATCATCATGGTTTTCTTCACGCCGAAGCCCAGGCGGTTGCTCGCGGCCTGCTGCAGGGTCGAGGTGATGAACGGCGCCGACGGCTTGCTGCTGGTCGGGCGGTCTTCACGCTTGGCCACGGTGTAGCTGGAGGACTTGAGCTGCGCCAGCGCTGCCATGGCCTGGGCTTCGTTGAGCGGCTTGAAGGCTTCGCCGTTCTCGCGGGCCACTTCGAAACGCACCTTGGCGTCCTTGGCGGTACCCAGGTCGGCGTGCACTTCCCAGTACTCTTCAGGGATGAAGGCACGGATCTCGCGCTCACGCTCGACCACTAGCTTCACCGCCACCGACTGCACGCGGCCGGCGGACAGGCCGCGGGCGATCTTGGCCCACAGCAGTGGCGAAACCATGTAGCCCACCACGCGATCGAGGAAGCGTCGCGCCTGCTGGGCGTTGACCCGGTCGATATCCAGCTCGCCAGGCTGCGAGAACGCTTCCTGGATGGCTTTCTTGGTGATTTCGTTGAACACCACGCGCTTGTAGCGGCTGTCATCACCACCGATGGCTTCGCGCAGGTGCCAGGCAATGGCTTCCCCCTCGCGATCCAAGTCGGTTGCGAGATAGATGGTGTCGGCATCTTTGGCCAGGCGACGCAGTTCGTCGATGACCTTCTCCTTGCCCGGGAGAATCTCGTATTTGGCTTTCCAGCCGTGGTCAGGGTCGACGCCCATGCGTGCGACCAACTGCTTGCGCGCCTTCTCTTTTGGCGACAGGGCCGGCGCTTCGCCTGCGGCGGCCTTGCCGCGCTTGGCGGCAGGCTCCTTGCTGGCGCTGGCCGAACCGCTGGTGGGCAGGTCTCGGATATGGCCGATACTCGACTTCACCACGTACTGGCTGCCCAGGTACTTGTTGATGGTCTTGGCCTTAGCCGGGGATTCCACAATGACCAGCGATTTGCCCATGGATCGGAAAATTCCTGAATACTGAAAATAAAAACACGGCAGGTACCTGACGCGGCACCGCTATATATAGTGGCAACAGAGTGAGGTCAAGCGCGGGGCTCTAGCCACCCTCGGCATCGGGCCGGGAAAACAGCTCGGTTTCAGCCTTGACCAAAGCAAAGCGCGGCACTTGCTCGCCGTCAACCTCGACCGACTCGAGGAACATCGAAAGCGGTCGCACCCACAGGCCGAATTCACCGTACAGCGCCTGGTAGAACACCACCCACTCCTCGGTTTCGGAATGGCGCGCGGTGCCGAACACACGATACTCAGGCCCCTTGTAATGCCGGTATACGCCTGGTTGTATCTGCATGTTGCTCACCCTCTTGAAAAAAAATTCCTGCAAAAACAAAAACCGGGGCACCAGGCCCCGGTTTCCACCCGCCGAACGCTTAAACGCGTTCGAAGATGGTGGTGATGCCTTGGCCCAGGCCGACGCACATGGTCGAAACGCCGAGGGTCCCGCCATTCTGCTTCATGACGTTGAGCAGAGTGCCGGAAATCCGCGCACCGGAGCAACCGAAAGGATGGCCCAGGGCGATGGCGCCGCCGTGCAGGTTAACCTTCTCATCCATCTTGTCGAGCACTTTCAGATCCTTCAGCACTGGCAGGGCCTGTGCGGCGAAGGCTTCGTTGAGCTCGAAGAAGTCGATATCGGCGATGGACAAGCCCGCACGCTTGAGGGCTTTCTGGGTCGCCGGAACCGGACCGTAGCCCATGATTGCCGGGTCGACACCGGCCACGGCCATGGAACGGATCACCGCCAGAGGCTGGATACCGAGGTCCTGGGCACGCTGGGCCGACATGACGATCATGCACGAGGCGCCGTCGGTGATCTGCGACGAGGTGCCGGCAGTCACGGTACCACCTTTGGGGTTGAAAGCAGGCTTGAGGGCCGCCAGGCTTTCCAGGGTGGTGTCCGGGCGAATGGTTTCGTCGTAGTCGAAGACCTTGAGGAAACCGTTCTCGTCGTAGCCCTGCATCGGGATGATTTCATCCTTGAACTTGCCTTCGACCGTTGCCTTGTGGGCGAGCTGGTGCGAACGCAGGCCGAACAGGTCCTGCTGCTCACGGCTGATGCCGTGCATCTTGCCAAGCATTTCGGCGGTCAGGCCCATCATGCCCGAGGCCTTGGCGGCGTACAGCGACATGTGCGGGTTGGGGTCGACACCGTGCATCATGCTGACGTGGCCCATGTGCTCGACACCACCGACGACGAAGACATCACCGTTGCCGGTCATGATCGCCTGCGCCGCGGTGTGCAGCGCGCTCATCGACGAGCCGCACAGGCGGCTGACGGTCTGGCCGGCAGCGGTGTGCGGGATCTGGGTCATCAAGGAGGCCATGCGGGCGATGTTCCAGCCCTGCTCCAGGGTCTGGTTGACGCAGCCCCAGATGACGTCCTCGACTTCGCTCGGATCGACCTTGGCGTTGCGCTCCAGCAGCTTGCTGATCAGGTGCGCGGACATGTCTTCGGCGCGGGTATTGCGATGCATGCCACCCTTGGAGCGGCCCATCGGGGTGCGACCGAAGTCGACAATCACCACGTCTCTTGGATTCAGGCTCATATATTCACTCTCGCTCTATATCGTTGGGCGCTTAACCGAAGAAGCTCTGGCCGTTCTTGGCCATTTCACGCAGCTTCGCGGTGGGGTGATACAGCGGACCCAGATCGGCGTATTTGTCGGCCAGGGCAACGAATTCGGCTACACCGATCGAGTCGATGTAACGCAGCGCGCCGCCACGGAAAGGAGGGAAACCAATACCGTAGACCAGGCCCATGTCGGCTTCGGCGGCGGTGTCGACGATACCGTCTTCCAGGCAGCGAACGGTTTCCAGGCACAGCGGGATCATCATCCAGTTGATGATGTCTTCGTCGCTGACTTCACGTTGCTCGTAAACGATCGGCTTGAGCACGTCGAGGACTGCCGCGTCAGCGACTTTCTTCGGCTTGCCGCGCTTGTCGGTCTCGTAGGCGTAGAAGCCCTTGCCGTTCTTCTGGCCCAGGCGCTTGGCTTCGTAGAGCACGTCGATGGCCGAACGACGGTCGTCCTTCATGCGGTCCGGGAAGCCTTCGGCCATGACGTCACGGCCGTGATGGCCGGTGTCGATACCGACCACGTCCATCAGGTAGGCCGGGCCCATTGGCCAGCCGAATTTTTCCATGATCTTGTCGATGCGCACGAAGTCGACACCGGCGCTGACCAGCTTGGCGAAACCGCCGAAGTACGGGAACAGTACGCGGTTGACCAGGAAGCCCGGGCAGTCGTTGACCACGATCGGGTTCTTGCCCATCTTCTTGGCGTAGGCCACGGTGGTGGCAACCGCCACTTCGCTGGACTTCTCGCCACGGATGACTTCAACCAGCGGCATCATGTGCACCGGGTTGAAGAAGTGCATGCCAACGAAGTTTTCCGGACGCTTGAGGGCCTTGGCCAGCAGGTTGATGGAAATGGTCGAGGTGTTGGACGCCAGGATCGCGTCTTCCTTGACCTGGCCTTCCACTTCAGCCAGCACTGCTTGCTTGACCTTCGGGTTCTCGACCACGGCTTCGACGACGATGTCGACGTTGCCAAAATCGCCGTAGGACAGGGTCGGGCGAATCGCGTTCAGCGCTTCGGCCATTTTCGCCGGGGTCAGGCGGCCTTTTTCAACGCGCTTGCCGAGCAGCTTGGAGGCTTCGTTCAGGCCCAGCTGGATGGCGCTTTCGTTGATGTCCTTCATCAGGATCGGGGTGCCCTTGACCGCCGACTGGTAGGCGATGCCGCCCCCCATGATGCCGGCGCCGAGCACGGCAGCCTGCTTCACGTCGCGCGCGATTTCGTCGTGGGCCTTGGCTTTGCGCTTGAGTTCCTGGTCGTTGAGGAACAGGCCGATCAGGCTCTCGGCAACCGAGGTCTTGGCCAGTTTGACGAAGCCTGCGGCTTCGACTTCCAGGGCCTTGTCACGACCGAAGTTGGCGGCCTTCTGGATGCTCTTGATCGCTTCGACCGGCGCCGGGTAGTTCGGGCCAGCTTGACCGGCGACGAAACCCTTGGCGGTTTCGAACGACATCATCTGCTCGATGGCGTTGAGCTTGAGTTTTTCCAGTTTTGGCTGGCGCTTGGCCTTGTGGTCGAGCTCGCCGCTGATGGCGCGCTTGATCAGGTCAAGGGCCGCAGCCTGCAGCAGCTCAGGGGTTACCACGGCATCGACGGCGCCGACTTTCAGCGCGTCTTCAGCACGGTTTTCCTTGCCGGCGGCAATCCACTCGATGGCGTTGTCGGCACCGATGATACGCGGCAGGCGCACGGTACCGCCGAAGCCCGGGTAGATGCCCAGCTTGACTTCCGGCAGGCCGATCTTGGCGCTGGTGGCCATGACGCGGTAGTCGGCAGCCAGGCACATTTCCAGACCGCCGCCCAGGGCGATGCCATTGATTGCGGCAACGGTCGGCACGGCCAGGTCTTCGAAATCGCTGAAAATCCGGTTGGCTTCCAGGTTGCCGGCGACCAGTTCGGCCTCGGGCAACTTGAAGTTATCGACAAACTCGGTGATGTCCGCGCCGACGATGAATACGTCCTTGCCACTGCTGACAATCACGCCTTTGATCGATGCGTCGGCTTTGATGGTGTCTACGGCCTGACGCAATTCGTTCAGGGTAAGACGGTTGAACTTGTTGACGGACTCACCCTTGAGGTCGAACTTCAGTTCGACGATGCCGCTTTCAAGAGCCTTAACCGTGATGGCTTTACCTTCGTAAATCATCAACTGATCTCCACGATATGGAAGCTGAACTGTACACGCCGATCGCTGGTGAAAGATCCGGCCGGCCATTGGCCGTTGTTGCCGAACCCTTGCTCCAGGCACACCCGCCAGCGCGATAGTCGGGATTCTGTAAGAGCCGTCTGACAATACAAACGCTCAATTCATACGCCCGTTTGATTTGGGTATGCACACATTCAACGAAAAGATCGCCGTTGTCAAATACCCAAAAGCACCGTGAAAACGCGACTTTCCGGTCATTTTCTGCTGACAGGGGGCAAACGGCCGCTCTGCTGATGGCACGCCATTCAGCGCTGCGATAGTGGTCAATGGCTTACACGCGCTGATCATCGATCAACGCGAAACAAGAGAGGGAGTAGGCAGCAAATTGCCGCTGGATGGCTACACTGCAAGGGACTGAAACATTACACCGGCCTGCCTGGCCTGTCCGCCCGATCTGTGCATCGGGCTTTTTATTGATAGCGATCAGGCCAGGGCGTTGAGCACTGCGGCAATATCCTGCAATACAGCCGTTTCACCGCGCTCACCCCAGTACAAGGCAACCATCTGCGGGCCCGCCTCGACTTTGTAGACACTCTCCGGCAAGCGCGCCAACTGCTCGGCATGCGCGGCATCGGCGCAAGGCTCGCGCCACTGGTTGAGCCACACGCCGGGGGTGGTCTGCCAGTAGCACCAGCTGTCGCTACGGCCCTGGCGTCGTGGCCGCAGGTACTGTGCGCATGGGCTGGGCGGCTCCTTGGGCAGCCAGTGCGGCCACTCCTGGGGCGCCAGTTGCATGGCCAGGCCCATGCGCCGGGCTTCCATGCGCAGGGCCATCTGGCCGCTTTGCTTGCGCGAAGGACGCAGCCAGGCCAAAGGGCTGAGAATCAGCGCAAGGATTGACACCACTACCCAGACCGTCATATCAGTTGTTCCCACAAAGCGTTGCAAATGAGCTGGTTAGCCGTGATTCGAAGCGATCAGCCTGAAACCGACCATACTTTACCTATCGCGACTGTCAGGAGAGCTTCTCATGCCCTACGAACACATACTGGTTGCCGTCGACCTGACCGAAGAATGCGATCCGGTCATCAAGCGCGCCATGACACTGGCCGAGCCGACACAGACCAAGGTTTCCCTGGTACATATCGTCGAGCCCATGGCCATGGCCTTTGGCGGCGACGTGCCGATGGACCTGTCCCAGCTGCAACAGCAACAGTTCGACCAGGCCAAGGAGCGCATGGATCGTCTGTTCAACAAGTACCCGGGCATCAACCGCGGTGATTCGCACCTGACCTACGGCCAGCCGCGCCAGGAGATCCACCAACTGGCCAAGGACCAGAAGTGCGACCTGATCGTGGTCGGCAGCCATGGCCGCCACGGCCTGGCCCTGCTGCTGGGTTCTACCGCCAACGACGTGCTGCACGGCGCACCCTGCGATGTGCTCGCGGTACGCCTGCAGAAAAAAGCCGAGTAACACCCGGGTGGGCCCGGCGCAGGCTCATGCGCCGGGCCCTGCCCTTCAGCTGTCGAGTTCGGCCCAGCGCTCGACCAGCACATCCAGCTCGGCCTGCATCTTCTCCAGGCTCGCCAGTACCGCACTGGTCTGCTCGATCGGGTGCTGGTAGAAGGCCGGGGCAGAAATCTCTTCCTGCACCGCCGCCATCTTCTGCTCCAGCACATCGATCTGGCCCGGCAAGGCTTCCAGCTCGCGTTGCAGCTTGTAGCTGAGCTTTTTCTTTGCCGTTTCAGCCACTGGCGCCGCTACCGGCGCAGGCGCCACGCTCTCGACCACAGCGGTGTTGAGTTCGGACTTGCCCGACTTGCTCTCGGTAACCCCGAGCAACTTCGGCGAACCGCCCTGGCGGATCCAGTCCTGGTAACCACCGACGTACTCGCGCACCTTGCCCTCGCCTTCGAACACCAGGGTGCTGGTCACCACGTTGTCGAGGAAGGCCCGGTCGTGGCTGACCATCAGCACGGTGCCCTTGAACGCCGACAGCACTTCTTCGAGCAGCTCGAGGGTCTCGACGTCGAGGTCGTTGGTCGGTTCGTCGAGCACCAGCAGGTTGGCCGGCTTGCTGAACAGCTTGGCCAGCAGCAGGCGCGCACGCTCGCCACCGGACAGGGCCTTGACCGGGGTCCGGGCGCGCTGCGGGCTGAACAGGAAGTCGCCCAGGTAGCTCAACACGTGACGGCTCTGGCCATCGATATCGATGAAGTCGCGACCTTCGGCGAGGTTGTCGATCACGGTCTTTTCCAGGTCCAGCTGATGGCGCAGCTGGTCGAAATAGGCCACTTCCAGGCGGGTGCCGGACTCGACCTTGCCGCTGGTGGGCTCAAGATCACCGAGCATCAGCTTGAGCAAGGTGGTCTTGCCGGTACCGTTGGCGCCAAGCAGGCCGATACGGTCTTCGCGCTGCAGGACCATGGAGAAGTCCTTGACCAGCTGCGGGCCACCCGGATGGTTGAAGCTGACGTTCTCCAGGACCATCACCTGCTTGCCGGACTTCTCCGCGACATCCAGCTGGATGTTGGCCTTGCCCTGACGCTCGCGACGCTCGCTGCGCTCGACGCGCAGGGCCTTGAGGGCGCGCACACGGCCTTCGTTGCGGGTACGCCGGGCCTTGATACCCTGGCGGATCCACACTTCTTCCTGGGCCAGCTTCTTGTCGAACAGCGCGTTGGCGGTTTCTTCGGCCGCCAGTGCCGCTTCCTTGTGTACCAGGAAGCTGGCGTAGTCGCCGTTCCAGTCGATCAGGCCGCCACGATCCAGTTCGAGGATGCGCGTGGCCAGGTTCTGCAGGAAGGAACGGTCGTGGGTGATGAACAGCACGGCACCGCCGAACCCGCTGAGGGCATCTTCAAGCCAGGCAATGGCACCGATGTCCAGGTGGTTGGTCGGCTCGTCGAGCAACAGCAGGTCGGGCTCGGACACCAGCGCCTGGGCCAGCAGCACACGGCGGCGCCAGCCACCGGAGAGCTCGGCCAGGGTCTTGTCGGCCGGCAGTTGCAGGCGGCTCAGGGTGCTGTCGACCAGTTGCTGCAGGCGCCAGCCATCGCGCGACTCGAGGTCGTGCTGGACGTGCATGAGCTTTTCCAGGTCGGCATCGCTGTGGATGTTCTGGCTCAGGTGGTGGTACTCAGCCAGCAAGGCGCCGACGCCATCGAGGCCTTCGGCGACCACGTCGAACACGGTACGGCCGTCGGCCACCGGCAACTCTTGCGGCAGCTCGCCGATCTTCAGGCCCGGGGCACGCCAGACATCGCCTTCGTCAGGCTTCTGATCGCCCTTGACCAGGCGCAGCATGCTCGACTTGCCTGTGCCGTTGCGGCCGATGATGCACACCCGCTCACCACGGGCGATCTGCCAGGACACCTTGTCCAACAACGGCGTGGCGCCGAACGCAAGGGACACATCGCTTAATTTGAGCAGGGTCATGATCTTCTCCAAAAACCGGGCGCGCATTCTACCCGACTTGGGCCGGCTTCACATTAAGCAGCGCGTCCTTCAGTACCTTCCGACGACAGGCCGCTTCTTTACAAGCAGATACAAGCACAATGCTTTCATCCGCCTGCGGCAACCGGCTAAGCTAAGGCAATGCAACTCCAACAGTGCTGGCTTCGCCGTCACTTTTCATGGTCAAACTGCCCGGAAGTCTCATGCGCAGCCGCCTGCTCCACCTCGTATCCAGCCTGCTTCTCACTGCCTCGGCGGTGGGTGTCGCCCAGGCCACCGACATCACCCAGCAACGTCAATATTACGATGAAGCCAAACGCGCCCTGGCCAAGGGTGACAAGGGGCCCTACCTGCGCTATGCCGATGCCCTGCGCGACTACCCGTTGACGCCTTACCTGGCCTACGACGAGCTGACCGCCCGGCTGAAAACCGCCAGCAACGCCGAAATCGAGAAATTCCTCGGCGCCCACGGCGACCTGCCCCAGGCCAACTGGATGAAGCTGCGCTGGTTGCGCTGGCTGGCCGAGCGTGGTGACTGGGCGACGTTTACCAAGTACTACGATCCGAAACTCAATTTCACTGAACTGGACTGCCTCAATGGCCAGTACCAGCTCAGCCATGGCCAGCGCGCCGAAGGCTTTGCCAGCGCAGAAAAACTCTGGCTGGTCGGCAAGTCGCAACCCGCGGCCTGCGACGCCCTGTTCGAGCGCTGGGCCGCCGAAGGCCAGTTGACCGAGCAAAAACGCTGGGAGCGCGCCAAGCTGGCGGCACAAACCCGCAATTATGCGCTGGCCAATACCCTGGTCAAAAGCCTCAACTCCCTGGCGCCGCAAGGCCGCCTGCTGATCGACGTGGCGCAAAAGCCCGAACTGCTCAACCAGCCCGGGCGCTTCACCCCGGTCAACGAGGCGATGTCCGACGTGGTCAGCCTGGGCCTGCGCCGCCTGGCCCGCCAGGACCCGGAGCGGGCCATGAACCTGCTCGATGACTACGCCAGCCGCATGCATTTCTCTCGCGACGAGAAAGTTGCCATCGCCCGCGAGATCGGCCTGACCCTGGCCCGCCGCTACGACCCGCGCGCCCTGGACCTGATGACCCGCTACGATCCGGAGCTGCGCGACAACACCGTCACCGAGTGGCGCCTGCGCCTGCTGCTGCGCCTGGGCCGCTGGGAAGATGCCTACGCGCTGACCAAGCGCCTGCCGCAAGACCTGGCCAGCAGCAACCGCTGGCGTTACTGGCAGGCGCGCAGCCTGGAGCTGGCACAGCCGAAGGACCCGCAAATCCCGCTGCTGTACAAAACCGTGGCTCGCGAGCGTGACTTCTACGGCTTCCTGGCCGCCGACCGCTCGCAAACGCCTTACCAGTTGAACAACAAGCCGCTGGTGCTGAGCCAGCAGGTGGTCAACAAGGTCCGCAACACCCCGGGGGTCAAGCGCGCACTGGAATTCCACGCCCGCGGCCAGATTGTCGACGGGCGTCGCGAGTGGTACCACGTCAGCCGCCACTTCAACCGTGACGAGATGGTCGCCCAGGCCAAGCTGGCCTACGACATGCGCTGGTACTTCCCGGCCATTCGCACCATCAGCCAGGCCAAGTACTGGGACGACCTGGACATCCGCTTCCCGATGGCCCACCGCGACACCCTGGTGCGTGAAGCCAAGGTACGTGGTCTGCATTCGAGCTGGGTGTTCGCCATTACCCGCCAGGAAAGCGCGTTCATGGACGACGCCCGCTCAAGCGTCGGCGCCAGTGGCCTGATGCAACTGATGCCGGCCACCGCCAAGGAGACCGCGCGCAAGTTCAGCATCCCGCTGGCTTCGCCTGCGCAGGTGTTCAACCCGGACAAGAACATCCAGCTGGGCGCCGCCTACCTGAGCCAGGTGCACAGCCAGTTCAACGGCAACCGGGTACTCGCCTCCGCCGCCTACAACGCCGGCCCGGGCCGCGTGCGCCAGTGGCTGCGCGGCGCCGACCACCTGAGTTTCGATGTCTGGGTCGAGTCGATTCCGTTCGACGAGACGCGCCAGTACGTGCAGAACGTGCTGTCGTACTCGGTGATCTACGGGCAGAAGCTCAATTCGCCACAGCCGCTGGTGGATTGGCATGAGCGGTATTTTGACGATCAGTGATCGTGTCCAGCCCATCGCCGGCAAGGCCGGCTCCCACAGGATTGACAGTGCTCCCAGGGTCGGTGCAAGACCTGTGGGAGCTGGCTTGCCAGCGATGAGGCCAGCCCTGCTTGCACATAACGCGTCGTCTGGATTGCGACCGCTTCGCGCTCGATCGCCGGCAAGTCCGGCTCCCACAGGATTGGCAGTGCGCTCAGGGGCGGTGCAAGACCTGTGGGAGCTGGCTTGCCAGCGATGAGGCCAGTCCAGCTTGCACATATCGCGTCGCCTGGATTGCGACCGCTTCGCGCTCGATCGCCGGCAAGGCCGGCTCCCGCTGGATTGGCAGTGCTCCCAGGGTCGGTGCAAGACCTGTGGGAGCTGGCTTGCCAGCGATGAGGCCAGCCCTGCTTGCACATAACGCGTCGTCTGGATTGCGACCGCTTCGCGCTTGATCGCCGGCAAGTCCGGCTCCCACAGGATTGGCAGTGCGCCCAGGGGCGGTGCAAGACCTGTGGGAGCTGGCTTGCCAGCGATGAGGCCAGCCCTGCTTGCACATAACGCGTCGTCTGGATTGCGACCGCTTCGCGCTCGATCGCCGGCAAGTCCGGCTCCCACAGGATTGGCAGTGCGCTCAGGGGCGGTGCAAGACCTGTGGGAGCTGGCTTGCCAGCGATGAGGCCAGTCCAGCTTGCACATATCGCGTCGCCTGGATTGCGACCGCTTCGCGCTCGATCGCCGGCAAGGCCGGCTCCCGCTGGATTGGCAGTGCTCCCAGGGTCGGTGCAAGACCTGTGGGAGCTGGCTTGCCAGCGATGAGGCCAGCCCTGCTTGCACATAACGCGTCGTCTGGATTGCGACCGCTTCGCGCTTGATCGCCGGCAAGTCCGGCTCCCACAGGATTGGCAGTGCGCCCAGGGGCGGTGCAAGACCTGTGGGAGCTGGCTTGCCAGCGATGAGGCCAGCCCTGCTTGCACATAACGCGTCGTCTGGATTGCGACCGCTTCGCGCTCGATCGCCGGCAAGTCCGGCTCCCACAGGATTGGCAGTGCGCTCAGGGGCGGTGCAAGACCTGTGGGAGCTGGCTTGCCAGCGATGAGGCCAGCCCTGCTTGCACATAACGCGTCGTCTGGATTGCGACCGCTTCGCGCTCGATCGCCGGCAAGGCCGGCTCCCACAGGATTGGCAGTGCGCCCAGGGGCGGTGCAAGACCTGTGGGAGCTGGCTTGCCAGCGATGAGGCCAGTCCAGCTTGCACATAACGCGTCGTCTGGATTGCGACCGCTTCGCGCTCGATCGCCGGCAAGTCCGGCTCCCACAGGATTGGCAGTGCCCCAGGGATGGTGCAAGACCTGTGGGAGCTGGCGTTGCCAGCGATGCAAGGCAAAGCCTTGCCTGGTTACTCCAGCACCGTCACCGCCATCCCCACCTCAAGCACCCCCGCGCCATCCGCCACCAGGTTCTGGCCAAACAGCACATCCCCCTCCTTCTGCCGATAGGTGCGCAAGGTCGCCAGCGGTTCGCGGTCCGGGCTGCGCTCGCCGGTCTGCGGGTCAATGGTGGTCATGATGCAACGCTCGCACGGCTTGAGCACCCGGAACTCGACCGCGCCGATGCGGATCCGCTTCCAGCCATCCTCGGCAAACGCCGCACTGCCCTCCACCACCAGGTTGGGACGAAAGCGCAGCATCTCCAGTGGCCGCCCGACCTTGTCGACCAGGTCATCCAGCGACGCCTGGCCAATCAGCAGCAAGGGAAAACCGTCGGCGAACGCCACGCGGTCGCTGTTCAGACCATAACCATTGGGTAGATAACGCGTGCGTTGCTCTGGCACATGAACCAGGCGCACGTCCTTGCCGATGAACCGACTGAGCCACTGCGCGGCAGCATCGCCGGCATCCGGCACGCGAAAGGTATCGCGCCAGATAGTGATGCCGCGCAGGTCGCTATCGGGCTCCGGCACGCCAACGTGCAGCGCCGGGTAGCCTGGTGCCTGAAGGGCGAGGCTGCCGTCGGCGTTGTGCAAGGCCGCCAGCTGGCTCATCTGCGGGTACATGCGCTGGGTCAGAAAACGCCCATTGTCACGTTCCACCAGCATCCAGCGGCGGTCCCCGCTCAACCCCAGAAGGTCCAGCGAGGAGGTTTGCAGCGCCTCACCGCGCGCTGATTTGAGCGGGTATCGGTACAATGCACTCAGGCGCATCATGACCTGCCTTGTGTCGGTTAAAACCCTAGCTTATACCGACTCAGGCCGTGGCTTCATCCAGCATCAGCCGTTGGCGCACGACATCGACCAGCTTGTCGGGCTGGAACTTGGAGAGGAAGTTGTCGCAGCCGACCTTCTTCACCATCGATTCGTTGAAGCTGCCGGACAACGACGTATGCAGCACCACGTACAGCGAGCGCAGGCGCGGGTCGTTGCGGATCTCGGTGGTCAGGCGGTAGCCGTCCATTTCCGGCATTTCGGCGTCGGTGAAGACCATCAGCAGCTTCTCGCAGACATCCTCGCCAGCGTCGGCCCAGCCCTTGAGCATGCGCAGGGCCTTGAGGCCATCGCTGGCCACGTGCATCTTCACCCCCAGTTGCGACAAGGTGTCACGCAGCTGCGCCAGGGCCACGGTGGAGTCGTCCACCAGCAGCACTTCGCGACCACGGGCACGGCCCAGCAGCGGATCTTCGAGCTTGTCGCGCGACACTTTGGCGCTGTACGGGACGATTTCCGCCAGCACCTTCTCGACGTCGATGATTTCCACCAGTTGCTCGTCGACCTTGCTGATCGCTGTCAGGTAGTGCTGACGACCGGCACTGGTCGGCGGCGGCATGATGGCTTCCCAGTTCATGTTGACGATGCGGTCGACGCCACCGACCAGAAAGGCCTGCACCGAGCGGTTGTACTCGGTGACGATGATGGTGCTGCCCGGGCCCGGCTCCAGCGGGCGCATGCCGATGGCCTGGGACAGGTCGATCACCGGCAGGGTCTGCCCGCGCAAGTTGACCACGCCACAGACGTACGCGTGACGCTGTGGCATCAGGGTCAGCTTGGGCATCTGCAGCACTTCCTGGACCTTGAACACGTTGATCGCGAACAGTTGCCGGCCCGCCAGGCGGAACATCAGGATTTCCAGGCGGTTCTCGCCCACCAGCTGCGTTCTTTGGTCTACCGTGTCGAGAATGCCAGCCATCGAAGAGCCCCCAGGTGTGTCGAAAATGATCCCAATGGCCCTGTATCGGCCGTTTGCCGCAGAGCTTGACCCCTTGAAAAAAATGCTCTGCAGCCCATTGATGTCATTTTACCATCATGCTTTACTGCGCTCACCTCTCCGCTGTCGCAAACGCCCGCAAAGGGTCGTATCGAAAACACCGTATCAGGGAATCCCCTAGTGACAATCGGGTGAGACCTGATGTTCGCAATATCCATTAGCCATTAATGTGACGCCATTCTCATTGCATGAACGGAGTCAGGCTTTTGTCAGCGATCGCCTCATGGTGGCCAGCCCCTGCTCCAGCCTTTCGCGCTGGAGCCAAATGATGGCTAACGACGCACTGCACAACAGCGCCCTGCAGGAATTCCTGATCGACGCCCAGGTGCTGCTGACCAAGGCAGAGGAATGCCTGCTGCACCTGCAACTGATCGATAACGATCCGGATGCCTGCCACTGCCTGAACGACACCCTGGCAACCCTGGTGGAACGCGCACAGACCCTTGGCCTGGTCGAGGTCGCCGCCTACAGCCAGCAGTTGCAAGCGCTGCTGGAGCCGGCACAGGCGCAACCGGCGCTGCAGGGTGAAGCCCTGCAGGCCCTGGAAAGCTGCCTGACCTTGCTGGCCTGGCAACTGGAATTGATCGACCCGCACACCGGCCGCCTGAGCCTGGACACCGAGGAACAGGTGCAACTGCTCGACACCCTGGCCACTGCCCTGAGCCCGCAAACCGCTCTGGCCTGCACCTCTTGCATCGAGACCCAGCACCTCTGCGAACACTCCGAACCGTCCATGACTGCGCCCGCCACCGCGCATGCCTGCGCACTTTCCTCGCCAACCAGGGTCAACTAAGCGGCATAACAACAATGCCCTGGCGAAGATAACCGGCTCCCTGACGAGTGCACACTAAGGTCAAACTTAGTGTATTTTCCGGCACCTCTAATTATTCGCAAAAAATATTCCGTTTAATTGATATCGGGCAAAATTCCATCCCCACAAACTGATGGCATAGTGCTAGATTCGAAGGCAATCGGAACCGCCGTGCCAGCCCGTAAAATCTGGCTATTCAGTCAGTTATCAGAGTTCGCGACCAATTGTATTTGAAGTGATACCATGCGCGCTGATGAAGTCATGCACCTCACCTGGCGCCCCCAAGACAGAGCACGCCGACTTTCATCGCCGCACCCCAGCGCCGACATTTAAACGTTATTGAAGGCAATTCGACAAAAGCCTCTAGTTTGACCTTTGCAAGGCTTTCAACAGCGATATTTCAGTGGCTTCATTTCCTATGCTCTCAAGCCTCAAGACACTCAAGCGCTGGCGCCCCGGCGCCTCTCTGTTGCGCTGGGCGACCGCCCTGCTGTGCCTGGCCTCGATTGCCGTTAACCTGGCCCTGTACCTGCTTGAGCAACCGTTGCCGGGCGCAGCCCTGGCCCTGCAACTGATCGCCCTGCTGAGCATTGCCTGGCAACTGCGTCAGTGGGCGCGTTCGATTGCCCTGCGCCCGGCGGAACTTGCCGACCGGTTGCTCAAGGTGCAGGAAAGCGAACGCCAGCGCCTGAGCCGCGAACTGCACGACGATATCGGCCAACTGCTGACCGCCGCCAAGCTTCAGGCCGACTGGCTGCAACGTCGTGCCCCGGCTGAGCTGCAGGAGCACTGCAGTACTTTGCGCAGCACCCTGGATGACACCCTGGCCAATGTTCGCGATGTCTCGGCCATCCTCAACCCCCGGCAGTTGGCTAGCCTGGGGCTGGAAGCCAGCCTGCGCGCCCACCTGCTGCGCACCCTGGAGAACACCAATGTGCACTGGAGCCTGGAGTGCCGTCAGCGCCTGGGCGGCATCCCGGAAGACATGGCAATTGCCGCCTTTCGCATCACCCAGGAGGCGGTGACCAACATACTGCGCCATGCCAGGGCCAACAACCTGGTGGTTCGTATCCAGCGCCAGCCCGAAGGCCTGGCACTGTCGATCAGCGATGACGGCCTGGGCTTTCTGCCCGCCAGCAATCCGGCCGACGAAGGCCAACGCGGCATGGCCGGAATGCTCGAGCGTGCCGGCTTGCTCAATGGCACACTGTCAGTCACCAGCCAGCCCGGCCTGGGCACCCAGATCGACGCCCTGTTCCCCTGGCCTCCCCGTACCCTCGAACGCGCCAAGACAAGTAACGCCCCATGACCTGTACATTGTTGTTGGTGGATGACCACTCATTGATCCGCGCAGGTGTTCGCGCACTGGTGTCAGATATACCCGGCTATGCCGTGATCGGCGAAGCCAACGACGGCGGCCAGGTGCCCGAACTGGTCATGCAACTGGACCCGGACATCGTCTTGCTGGATATCTCCATGCGCTGCACCAGCGGCCTGGACGCCTTGAGCCGCTTGCGCGCCCTCGGCTGTCGCAGCAAGGTGTTGATTCTCTCCATGCACACCGATCCGGAGCTGATCATGCAGGCCCTGGAAAGCGGTGCCCACGGCTACCTGCTTAAAGACACCACCGCTACCGAACTTGAGCAGGCGCTGGCCGCGCTGCGTGGCAACGAGCGCTACCTGAGCCCGGCGATCGCCCACACCGTGATCAACCAGGCGCTGCTGCGCGCCCAATCAGGCAAGCCGGAAGCAGCCGAAAAGCACAACCTCACCGCCCGCCAACTGGAGATCCTGCGCCTGATCGTGCGCGGCAAATCGACGCGAGAAATCGCCCAGGGCCTGGGCCTGAGCATCAAGACCGTGGAAACCCACCGCTCGCAGATCATGAAACGCCTGCAAATCTACGATGTTGCCGGCCTGGTGCTGTTTGCCGTGCGCGAGCAGATCATCAGCCTGGACGACTGAGCAGCAGTACACCTGGCGCCAGGCGCACACGCAAGGCCGGGGCACAGCACGTGCCCGCCTCCAGCCTGGCGGCCATGACCAATGCCCAGACCCCATTGAGCATCGAGTATCGACGCCTTTTCTGGCGCGCTTTTACTGCATCGCACTTAACGTTTCAGCAGTCATTTGCACACCATTCATACAAATATCATTGAAAGCTTCGCCGCCCAGGCGCATCATTCGACAAATATTTGGCCTTTATGGATGGCGCCAGTGGTAAAAGTCATTTCCTTGACTCATTGCGCAAAAGCCTGCCAGGTTGCCCTGTTTACTTTTGCCGCACTGCCCAGGCAGTGCCCCTGACTCGAGGCTGTGAGATGAGTGTTCTGATCCCTTGCATCATCGCTGGCGGCGCCGGCACCCGCCTGTGGCCGGTATCGCGCGAAACCATGCCCAAGCCGTTCATGCGCCTGCCCGATGGCCAGAGCCTGCTGCAGAAGACCTTCGCCCGCGCCAGTCGGCTGGCCGATGTCGAGCGGGTACTGACAGTGACCAACCGCGAGGTGTTCTTCCGCACCCAAGACGAGTTCCGCCAGTTGAACAAGGCTAACCTGGCCCTGGACTATATCCTTGAACCCTTTGGCCGCAACACCGCTGCCGCCATCGCCGCAGCCGCCCTGCACTGCGCCCGGCTGTATGGTGAGGACGCACAATTGCTGGTGCTGCCGGCCGACCACCTGATCAACGACCTCAGCGCCTTCGACCAGGCTGTCAGCCAGGCCCGTGCGCTGGCCAGCCACGGCTGGCTGACCACATTCGGCCTGCTGCCGACCCGCGCCGAAACCGGATTTGGCTACATCGAAAAGGGCCAGCCACTCGACGCCCATGGCTTCAAGGTCGCACGCTTCGTGGAAAAACCCGATGCCGATACCGCACAGCAGTACCTCGAGGGCGGCCAGCACCTGTGGAATGCCGGGATGTTCTGCATGCGCGTCGATGCCATCCTGCATGAACTGGAACTGCACACCCCGCAACTGCTGGCAGCGGTCAATCGTTGCCTGGCCCAGAGCCCCTGCAAGGAAGGCGCGCGCGAGTGCCAGGTGGAACTGGACCCGGACAGCTTTGCCCAGGTGCCGGATATTTCCATCGACTATGCGGTGATGGAGGTCTCACAACAGGTCGCGGTACTGCCCAGCCAACTGGGCTGGAGCGATATCGGCAGCTGGGAGGCGGTGCGCGAGCTCACGACCGGCGATCACCAGGGCAACCGCTGCACCGGCGAAACCGTGCTGCACGATGTGCGTAACTGCTACATCGACTCACCACGGCGCCTGGTCGGTGCGGTGGGCCTGGATAACCTGATCATCATCGATACCCCCGACGCCCTGCTGATCGCTGACGCAGCCCGCAGCCAGGAGGTCAAGGTGATCGCCCAGCAGCTCAAGCGCCAGGGCCACGATGCCTTCCGCCTGCACCGTACGGTCAACCGCCCCTGGGGCACCTACACCGTGCTCGAGGAAGGCCCACGGTTCAAGATCAAGCGCATCATGGTCCGCCCCGATGCCTCGCTGTCGCTGCAGATGCATCACCACCGCAGCGAGCACTGGATCGTGGTCAGCGGCATGGCCTGCGTGACCAACGGCGAAGAGGAGTTTCTGCTCGACACCAACGAATCGACCTTCATCAAGCCCGGACGGGTGCACCGCCTGACCAACCCCGGGGTGATCGATCTGGTGATGATTGAAGTACAAAGTGGCGAATACCTGGGCGAGGACGACATCGTGCGCTTTACTGATATCTATGGACGCGCCCCGGAGCCAGCCGCAAGCTGATCCCCTTGGCGCGTCCATTTTTATCTGCATGCCGTTACCCGCCTGAACACTGAGGAAAGGGGTCATGCGCATACTCTGGACACTACCCTACCTGCCCTGGCCGACCACCAGCGGCGGTAAAACCCGGCAATACCACCTGCTGCGCAACCTGGCGCAGCGCGGTCATCGCATCACCTTGCTGGTGCAGTCGAAGATCCCCCCCAGCGACGCGGCCCGACAGGCGTTGGAGCCTTTGCTCGAACGCCTGATCGTGCTCCCCAGGCGCCCCTTGCACAGCCCGCTGAACCTGCTGGCGGCGATTTACCCCAGCTACCCGATGCGCGCCAGTATCAATGGCCTGGCGCCGCACCTGCGCCACTGCTTCGAGCAATTGCTGGACGAGCCCTGGGATGTGATCCAGATCGAACACAGCTATAGCTTTCAGCCATTCGAAAAAGCCCTGCAGAGTCGGCGGCTGCCGTTCGTGCTCAGTGAACACAACATCGAATCCGTCAACGGCGCCGCCTGTCACGACCGCTTGCCACTGTGGCTGCGCCCCTTCAATGCCTTCGATCGCTGGCGTTATCGGCGCTGGGAGAACCGTGTGCTCAGCCAGGCCCATGAAGTGGTGGCGGTCAGCCCCACTGACGCCGAGCACATCAGCCAGGTGACCGGTTCTGCGGTGTCGGTGGTGATCAACGGCGTGGACTGCGCGCACTACCAGGACATCCAGCCCTCGCTGCACAGCCAGCGCCTGCTGTTTGTCGGCAACTTCGAGTATGGCGCCAACCTTGAGGCCATCGAATGGGCGCTGGAGGACATTCTGCCGCAAGTCTGGCTGAGCAACCCGGCGGTGCGCCTGGCGGTGGTCGGCCACGCCTTGCCGCCCAGCTGGAAACTGCGCTGGACTGACCCGCGGATCGAATGGATCGGTTACCTGCCTGACCTGCGCGAACTGCAACGCAACTCGGCAATCTTCTTCGCCCCGCTACGCTACGGCGGCGGCTCGAAGATCAAGGTACTGGAAGCCATGGCCGCCGGGCTGCCGGTGGTGACGACGGGCAAAGGTGTGTCCGGCCTGCAAGTGACCCATGGCGAGCACTATCTGGCCAGTGACGATGGCGACCAGCTGGCCCTGATGATTACCCAACTGCTGAACCAGCCCTGGCGCCTGCGCCAGTTGTCGCAAGCGGCCCGGGAGTTTGTCTGCTGCCGGCATGACTGGAGCGTTGCCGCCGCCCAGCTGGAAAGCGTGCATGCACGTCCCAGCCTGCGTGCGCCAAGCAGTGCCACCCTGGTGGACGGCACGCTGCTCAGCCGATCAGCCAAGTAGTTCGCTCAAGGGAATGAACTGGACGATATCGCCTTTGCCCGGGGTCTGGCCCTCACGGACTTCGACCAGCCCCTCGGCCCAGGCAGCACTGCGCAATACACCCGAACTCTGGTTTTTGTAGATCAACGCACTGCCCTGCTCCAGACGCCCGCGCAGGTACTCGCGGCGGCTTCCGGCCTTGGGCCAGTCGAATCCGGCCGGTACCGGGAACTGCAGTGGCGTGACCTCGCTGACGCCCTGGCGGCGCAGCAGGTAAGGCCGGGTCAACAAGCCGAAGGTCACCAGGGTCGAGGCCGGATTGCCAGGCAAGCCGATGACCGGCACGCCTTTGTAATGACCAAAGGTCAGCGGCTTGCCCGGCTTGATCGCCAACTTCCACAACGACAGCTCGCCTTCTTCACGCAGTGCGATGCCCAGGTAATCCGCCTCGCCCACCGAAACGCCACCGGTAGACAGAATCAGATCGACGCCCTGCAACCCGGCCAGGCATTCACGGGTTTTCTCCAGGTCGTCAGCAAGAATGCCTGCATCGATCACTTCGCAGCCCAGGCGTTGCAGCCAGCTGCCAAGCAACCGCCGGTTGCTGTTGTAGATCTGTCCGGGACCGAGGGGCAAGCCGGGCTCGACCAACTCATCCCCGGTCGACAGCACCGCGACCTTCACCCGCCGCACCACCGTCAGTTCGGCACAGCCCAGTGACGCGGCCAGGCCCAACTCGATGGGCCCAAGGCGCGTACCGGCGGCCAATACCGCCTCGCCAACCCGGGTCTCCTGGCCTTGCGGGCGAATGTTCTGGCCGACGCGCAGCGGCTCGGTGAAACGCACACGCTGATCGTCCAGCAGCTCGGCGTTTTCCTGCATTTCGACGCAATCGGCCCCCACAGGCAGCGGCGCCCCGGTAAAGATTCGTGCACAGGTGCCCGGCTGCAACGGCTCGGGAGTATGCCCGGCGAATATCCGCTGGCTGACCGGCAACGGCGCGCCAGTCCAGTCGGCCAGGCGCAGGGCGTAGCCGTCCATGGCGCTGTTGGGCCAGGGCGGCAGGTCGAGGCTCGATACCAGCTCGTGGGCCAGCACGCGGCCTTCGGCGGCGGCCAGCGCGACCTGCTCGGTGTCGTTGATTGGCGCGGCTTCGGCCAGCGCGAGCAATTTGGCCAGGGCGTCTTCGACGGGCATCAATGGCGTGTGCATGGGCGTCTCAACCACGGCTTTCGCAGGGCGCAGCCTGCTTGAGGTGGGTGACGAAGTTGCACGGGCGATGACGGGCGTCGAGTTGCTCGGCAAGGATACCGTCCCAACCAGTGCGCACGGCATTGGTCGAGCCCGGCAGGCAGCACACCAGGGTGCCATTGGCCAGGCCGGCCAAGGCGCGGGACTGCACGGTGGAGGTGCCGATATCGGCCAGGGAGATATGGCGAAACAGCTCGCCGAAACCATCGACCTGCTTGTCCAGCAGGCAAGCCACGGCTTCCGGCGTGCTGTCACGCCCGGTGAAGCCGGTACCGCCAGTGATCAGCACCACCTGCACCTGCTCATCGGCGATCCAGGTCGCGACCTGAGCGCGGATCTTGTACAGATCGTCCTTGAGCAGCACCCGCGCAGCGAGGGCGTGGCCGGCCTCGGTCAGGCGGTCGACGAACACCTGGCCGGAGGTGTCGGTTTCCAGGGTGCGGGTATCGCTGACGGTCAGTACGGCAATGTTCAGCGGCACGAAAGGTACATCTGCCTTGGCTTTCATGGGACCTTGAATCCATTGATAGGGACGAATGAGCGGTGTTATATCACAGCCCTGCCCGCCTCGCGCCCGCCACCGGGCCAGGCATTGTGCCCAGTCAATAATGCTGGATTGCCGCTATGCTGCAATCTGCACGGAACTTGCGCAGGCGCCATGCGTCTCAAGAACCATTACGCACCATCCTTTACTGGAGAAACACAATGATTCAACGGACTCTTCCCGCTTTCCTGCTCGCCCTGGGTCTTGGCACCCTGGCCGGCTGCGCTTCGCCAACCGTCATTACCCTGAACGACGGTCGCGAAATCCAGGCGGTCGATACTCCGCAATACGATGAAGACTCGGGCTTCTACGAATTCGAACAGCTGGACGGCAAGCGCACCCGCATCAACAAGGACCAGGTCCGTACCGTCAAGGACCTGTGAGCTGATCGACAAGCCGCCTTCGGGGGCTTGCCGAGGAGAAAATTTTGAGTAATATTTTCTCCATCGGAGTGTAGCGCAGCCAGGTAGCGCGTCTCGTTCGGGACGAGAAGGCCGCAGGTTCGAATCCTGTCTCTCCGACCAGATTACTCAACAAAAAGCCCGCCCTCGTGCGGGCTTTTTCGTGCCCGGCAGACGAGCAGCACTGGCCAGCATTGCACGGCGACGGCGCTACCAGCAGAATGCGCGCCTTTCGAACATTGAGGTTGATTCACATGCGTAAGACTCTTGCCGCCCTGACCCTGGGCCTGCTGTGTGCACAAGGCGCCATGGCCGGCGATGGCCAGACCGCTGTAGGCGGTGGCCTGGGTGGTGTATTGGGTAACGTGGTCGGGCAAAAGCTGGGTGGCAGCACCGGCGCGGCCATTGGTGCCGGTGTCGGTGGTGCAGCGGGCAGCGCCATGGCCGCGAAGAAAGGCAACAAGACCAAGGCAGCCATTGGTGGCGGCCTGGGTTCGGCCGGTGGCTCGCTGGTAGGCGGCAAACTGGGTGGCAGCACCGGCTCGGCGATTGGCGCAGGCTTGGGTGGTGCAGCCGGTGGTGCGCTGGGTAATAACCTGGCGGACAGTCACCGCAAGAAGCGGCACTGATCCAGAACCGGCGATGCTTTTTGAAGGCATGAAACAAACAACCCCCTGAACAGGGGGTTGTTTGTTTCTACCGTAGCAAATGCTTACAGCGCAGGCTCAGCCTGTACCGCAGCGGCCGCTTCCGGCAGCACCGGAACATACAGCAGGCCCAGACGCGAGCTGCTCCATTCACGGGTCTTGTTGGTCAGCTCAAGGTTGTTGTTGAGCTTCTGGCCATAGGTCGGAACGATTTCCTTCAGCTTGGCCTGCCACTCAGGGGTCTTGATGCGATCCTTGAAGGTCTTTTCCAGCACGGTCAGCATGATCGGCGCAGCGGTCGAGGCACCTGGCGAGGCGCCCAGCAGTGCGGCAATGGTGCCGTCCTGGGCAGCAACGACTTCGGTACCGAACTGCAGGATGCCGCCGTGCTCAGGGTCCTTCTTGATCACCTGGACGCGTTGACCGGCCTGCAGCAGCTTCCAGTCTTCGTTCTTGGCGTTCGGGAAGTACTCGCGCAGGGCCGTCATGCGGTCATCGAAGCTCAGCATCAACTGACCCATCAGGTAGGTGCTCAGGTCGATATTGTCGATACCGGCGTGGGTCATCGGCATGATGTTGTGGGTAGTCAGCGCCGCGAACATGTCCAGCAGCGAGCCGTTCTTCAGGAACTTGGTCGAGAAGGTGGCAAACGGGCCGAACAGCAGCACTTCCTTGCCGTCGATCACGCGGGTGTCCAGGTGCGGAACCGACATCGGCGGTGCACCGACCGACGCCTTGCCGTACAGCTTGGCCTTGTGACGGGCAACGATGTCCTGGTTGTCGGTCATCAGGAACTGGCCACCGACCGGGAAGCCGGCATAGCCGTCTGCTTCAGGGATGCCCGACTTCTGCAGCAGCTTCAGGGCGCCACCACCGGCACCGATGAAGACGAACTTGGCCTTGATGCTGCTCTCGGCACCCTTGTTGGCCAGGTCAGCGACGACCACAGTCCAGGTGTTGTCGGCATTGCGCACGATGTCGCGCACTTCGTGCTGGACGTGCAACTTGACGTTGTCGTGCTTGGTCAGCGAGGCGAACAGCTGGCGGGTGATCTCGCCGAAGTTGACGTCGGTACCGATCGGCATGCGGGTGGCGGCGATCTTCTGGTCGGCGGCACGGCCTTCCATCACGATCGGTACCCACTTCTTGATCTGCTCGTGGTCTTCGGAGTACTCCATGCCACGGAACAGCGAGCTGTGCTGCAGGGCTTCATGACGCTTCTTGAGGAACTCGACGTTCTTGTCGCCCCAGACGAAGCTCATGTGCGGCACGTTGTTGATGAACGACTTCGGGTTGCTCAGCACGTTCTGCTCGATCTGGTAGGCCCAGAACTGCTTGGAGATCTCGAACTGCTCGTTGACCCCAACGGCCTTGCTGATATCGATCTTGCCGTCGGCGCCTTCGCTGGTGTAGTTCAGCTCGCAAAAGGCAGAGTGACCGGTACCGGCGTTGTTCCAGGCGTTGGAGCTTTCTTCGGCGACCTTGTCCAGGCGCTCATAGATGTCGATCGACCAACCGGGTTCCAGCTCATTGAGGTAGGTACCCAGGCTTGCACTCATGATGCCGCCGCCGATCAGCAGCACGTCTACGGTTTTCTCGGGCTCACTGGGCTTGGAGCAACCGATGACACTCAGGCACAGGAGCGTCAGCAGGATTTTTTTCATAGTTCAATCCAATTGAAGTGAAGTAATTGGCAATGACCGCAGGTCCCGTAGTGCACGCCCGGATTCTTGTTGTTGCTCGCGCAGTCCAAGGCTCAGCGTAGCTGGTGCTCAGGCAGTCGGCCGGATGCACAGGCAATGGATGGCGGCTGGGGTTGTTCGATGGATCGGGAACGGTCGTCACGCCAGACACGGGGCAAGGCCGCCGCTGTCAGGGTGGGTCGCCTTAAAGCAGGAAACGGGCCAACTTTCACAAGACCAACGGCTAATAGCTAGGACGAGTCGTCGCACCCCAACTTTAACGGTTTAGCTGGCGACAATCCGCCACATTGCCAGGCTACGGACGCTGGATGTGGCGGATTTCCCCCTTCGCTGCTCAAGCACTCAGGCGTGCAGTGACTTCGCCAAGCTGCCCGGACAGCCCGTGCAAATGCTGGCCGGCCTGCTCTGTCTGCTGCACGGCCTGCTGGTTGGTGGTGGCGATGCGGGTGATTTCCACCAGGTTGCGGGAGATATCCTCGGCAACGCTGGTTTGCTCTTCGGCGGCCGTGGCAATCTGCCGGTTCATATCGCGAATGGCCTCCACCGCCACGGTGATGCGCTGCAGCATCTGCCCGGCCTGCTGCACCTGTTCGGCCCCCTCCTCGCTGCGCCGCTGGCCGCTTTCGATGGCCTTGACCGCGTCCACGGCGCCGGACTGCACGGCACTGATGATCTGGTTGATTTCAGCAATGGAGGCCGCTGTACGCTGGGCCAGGCTGCGCACTTCATCGGCGACCACGGCAAAGCCGCGCCCGGCCTCCCCGGCCCGCGCCGCCTCAATGGCAGCATTGAGCGCCAACAGGTTGGTCTGCTCGGCAATACCGCGAATCACTTCCAGGACCTTGCCAATGCGCCCGCTATCGGCTTCCAGATGACGAATCACCTCGGCGGTGCCGGCGATTTCCTGGTTGACCACGGCAATGGTGTCGATGGTCTGCTGCATCACCTGCTCGCCGGCCTGGGCGCTGTGATCGGCTTCATCGGCGGCACGCGCGGCGTCGGCGGCATGGCGGGCAACTTCCTGGGCGGTCGCGGACATTTCATGCATCGCCGTGGCGACCTGGTCGGTACGCTGGAACTGATCGTCGGTGCCGCGCGCCATGTTGCCGGCAATGCCGCGCAATTCACCGCTGGCGCTTTCCAGCTCACCGGCGTTGCGCTGCAGGCGGCTGAAGGTGTCGGCAAGAAAGTCGCGCAGGGTATTGGCCGCCACTGCCAGCCGCCCCAGCTCATCCCGACGCTCACTGGCGACCCGGGCCTCGAAGCGCCCTTGGCTCAGTTGCGCGACATAGTCGATCAAGCTGCGGATCGGCTCGATCAGGCTGCGGTTGACCAGCCACAGGCTGAACAGGCCGACCAGCACGGCCGAGCCGAACATCACCAGCAGCCCCAGCCAGACGGTGCGCTCAGCCGACTGGCTGATGGCCTGGGCGCGCGCCTGGGCATCAGTGCGCAGTTGCGTGACCAGCGCGCTCATCTGTTCGCTGGCGGCGCGGTCGACGCCTTTAACCGCCTGGTCGCCGACCGCAGGATCAGCACCCGCGGCCAGAAACGCCTGACGCCCTTGTGCGTATGCCTGGCCCAACTGCCGGTGACTGTCCTTGAGCTGCTCGGCGCGGGCCTTGAGCGGCTGCTCGCTGTGCTCGATCAACTGGTCAAGGATGCCTTGCACCTGCTGCTCGCGCGCCAAGAACTGCTGCCAGTACTTGTCCAGCTCGGTGGGCTGCTTGCCGCGCAGCAGCACGTTCTTCCATTCCTGGACCTGAACCTTGAACTGCAGGTTGGCCTCATCGATCAACTGCGACGCCTGCAACGGCCCGTCGATCAATTGCCCATAGCCACGCACGCTGGAGGACAACAATTGAAAACACACCAGGGCGATCAGCAGAATCGCCAGCAGGCTGCCGCCGAGCAAGGCGAGGATTTGTACTCTGAGGGATGTACGCAACATCGGAAGAAGTCCCGAAACAAGGAATGAGGACGCGACGCACGTGGCGTCGACCCGGCAAAGACCTCCCTGTCCTTGTTCTTTGGCCGCTGACGGCAGGCCAAAAAAAAGCTGCCATCGATCGATAGCAGCCAGGTTCAAGCATTACGCAACAGCTGGAGCAGATAGTCTCAAGGCATTGCTACAGAATTGTGACAGTCTGTAGGAGGCCGTCACAAATCCGTCATGGTGTTGAACTGCAACGCCGCCAGCCGCGCATACAAGGGGCTCTCGGCAATCAACTGGCGATGACTGCCGATCGCCACCAACCGGCCCTGGTCGATCACCGCAATGCGATCAGCATGCTGCACCGTGGCCAGGCGATGGGCGATCACCAGGGTGGTGCGCCCGCTCATCAAGGTCGGCAGCGCTTGCTGGATCAGGTGCTCGCTCTGGGCATCGAGGGCGCTGGTGGCTTCATCGAGCAACAGGATCGGTGCATCCATCAGCAACGCCCGGGCAATCGCCAGGCGCTGGCGCTGACCACCCGACAATCCGAGGCCAGCATCCCCCAGATGGGTCTGATAACCCTTGGGCAACTGCAGGATGAATTCATGGGCATGGGCACTGCGGGCCGCGGCCTGGACCTGCTCGACGGTGGCATCGGCCCGCCCGTAGCGGATGTTGTCTTCCACCGTCCCAAAAAACAGCGCCGGGTTTTGCGCCACCAGGGCGAAGTGGCGGCGCAGGTCCTGGGGATCCAGGCGACTGATATCCTGGCCATCGAGCCGGATGCACCCTTGCTGCGGGTCATAAAAACGCAGCAGCAGGTCGAACAGCGTCGACTTGCCCGCCCCCGACGGGCCGACCAGGGCCAGGGTTTCGCCGGGCTCGACCGTCAGGCTCAAGCCATCGATGGCGGGCGGCGTCGGCCGTGACGGATAGGCAAAACCCACGGCCTGCAACTCGACCCGCCCGCTGGCCCGCGCAGCCGTACGCTGCAGGCCTTGCGCCGGCGCAACAATCTCGCTGCGCGCCGCCAGCAGCTCGGCAATCCGCTCGGCCGCCCCTGCGGCACGCTGCAGCTCACCGATCACTTCGCTCAAGGTACCAAAAGCACTGCCGACGATCAGGCTGTAGAACACGAAAGCGGCCAGTTCACCCCCGGAAATGCGCCCGGCGATCACATCCATGCCACCGACCCAGAGCATCACCCCGACCGCGCCAAGCACCAACACGATCACCAAGGTGATCAGCCAGGCGCGCTGGAGGATGCGCTGGCGTGCCACAGCGAAGGCCGCCTCGACCGTCGTGGCGAATCGCTGCTGGTCACTGGCCTGATGGTTGTAGGCCTGCACGGTCTTGATCTGGCCGAGGGTTTCGGCCACGTAACTGCCAACATCGGCCACCCGGTCCTGGCTTTGCCGCGACAGGCTGCGCACCCGCCGGCCGAAGATCAGGATCGGCGCCAGCACCAGCGGCAAGGCCAGCACCACGATACTGGTGAGCTTGGGGTTGGTGACAAACAGCAGGACGATCCCGCCCAGCACCATCAAGGCATTGCGCAGGAACAACGACAGCGACGAGCCGATCACCGACTGCAGCAAGGTGGTATCGGCGGTCAGCCGCGACTGGATTTCCGAGCTGCGGTTGTTTTCGAAAAAGCCCGGGTGCAGGTCGATCAGGTGGTCGAACACCTGCTGGCGGATATCGGCCACGCAACGCTCGCCAATCCAGGACACCAGGTAAAAGCGGCTGAAGGTGCCGATCGCCAGGGCCAGCACCAATAGCAGGAACAGGCCGATGGACTGATTGAGCAGGTGCGGCGAGCGGGTCATGAAGCCCTGGTCGACCAACAGGCGGATGCCCTGGCCCATGGACAGGGTAATCGCCGCGGTGACTATCAGCGCCAGCAAGGCCAGCAGCACCTGCTTGCGGTAAGGACGGATGAAGCGCCACCCCAGGCGCATGGCCTGGCGCTGGCGGGGAGAAAACCGGTTGAGCATGGAGTACGCCGCTTGTCTGCTGTTTGCGCCAGCCTACACCGGACCGCTCGTCCAGCGCCAAGGAACTCCCGGTAATGGCAGGCGTCGGAACCAGAACCTGGGCATATAAGACCCAGGGCGCAGCGGGCTAGACCGTTTCGGTCTAAAGTACCACTGGAGGTTTACTCACCTTTCTGGTGGAGTGGACAGGTCGCACAGTGATAAACGAAAGAGCTGTCACAGGCCGGTCACGAGGCGATTCTAGTCTGAGCTTGCAACCTGATGAGGAGACAGGAAATGAGCTTGCAACAAGGCAATACCCAGGAAAAACCCGTGCCTAACCCGCAGGCATCGGTAGGCGGCACGATCATCGACAAGGATGGTAAAGAAATTATCATCACCGAAGAGATGATCCAGCATGCCTGCGAGGAGCTGGAAAAAAGCCGGGTAGAACTCGCCAAGAAAGACTGACCCACCCGAATTCTTCAACCCGGCGCACGCGCCGGGTTTTTATTGCCCGCGATTCAGACCAGCACTGCGCCCAGGGCGCGGGCCATCTGCGCCAACTGCGGCGCCTGGCCGTGCAAGCGCACGGCCAGACCTTCGATCTCGCGACGCGGCGGGTAGTGTTTGCGCAGGCGGTCGAAGGCGGCCTTCTGCTGAGCCGGGTCGCGGCTCAAACTACGGCGAAAGTCAGCATCGTCGCGGCGCGGGTCGTACACTGCGCGGCACAGGGTGGCCAGGGCCCAGGCCGGATCGGTCTCGGCCTGCAAGGCGATTTCGGCCAGCCACGGCTGCGGTAGCAGGTCGGCCAGTTGCACCCGCTCAGGTTCGCCGCGCCAAGCGCAGAACGCCTGATAGATCTGCGCCGTGCCGCGTTGCTTGCCGTCCAGGCTGTAGCCGGCAATATGCGGGGTGGCAATCACGCAGAGGTCGGCCAGGGCCAGGTCGACCTGGGGCTCACCTTCCCAGACATCAAGCACCGCCTGGATATCATCGCGCTCGCGCAGTAGCTGGCGCAGGGCCTGGTTGTCGACCACCGGGCCACGGCTGGCATTGATCAACCAGGCGCCGGGGCGCAGGCAGGCCAGTTGCTCCTGGCCAAGCAGGTGCCAGGTCGGCAGCTCGCCGCCGCGGGTCAGCGGGGTATGCAGGCTGATCACATCGCACTGTTCAAGCACCTGCTCCAGGCTCACGTAGTCGCCGCCTTCGCGCGCCTGACGCGGCGGATCACACACCAGCACCTGCCAGCCCAGGCCACGCAGCACCTCGACCAGGCGCCCACCGACTTCACCGGCCCCCACCACCCCATAGGTACGCGCAGACAAGCTGGCGCCGTCGAGTTCGGCCAGGGTCAGCAGGCTGCCGAGCACATAATCGACCACCCCACGGGCGTTGCAACCCGGCGCGCTGGACCAGTGAATACCGGCCTCGGCGAAGTAGTCCAGGGCCAGGTGATCGGTGCCGATGGTGCAGGTGCCGACAAACTTCACCTGGCTGCCTTCGAGCAAGGCCCGGTCGACCTGGGTCACCGAACGCACCAGCAGCACGTCGGCGTCCTTCACGCAGGCGGCATCGATAGCGCGCCCGGGATAACGGCGGATCTCGCCGAAGCCGGCAAAGAAGGCATCGAGCAGCGGGATATTCTCGTCAGCAACAATCAGCATGGCGCTCTCCTATCGGGGTGCGCAGTGTAGGCCGATACGGGTGGACTGATCCACAGGCAGGCAAGGTTTCCTGACTGCCGCGTCAAGGCGTAGACTAGCCGGCTTTGCCCATCTTTTATGTGGACGCCTGCCTTGTGACACCGATGACTGCCGATACCCCAACCCCTGCCCTGTCGCGTCCGGCGCGGGTCCGCACCGAGCTGCGCGGCCTGCTGATGCTGGCCACGCCAATCATCATTGCCCAGCTGGCGACCACCGCCATGGGCTTTGTCGATGCGGTGATGGCTGGCCGGGTCAGCCCGCGCGACCTGGCAGCCGTGGCCCTGGGCAACTCGATCTGGATCCCGGTGTACCTGCTGATGACCGGCACCCTGCTGGCGACCACGCCCAAGGTTGCCCAGCGCTATGGTGCCGGCCAGCATGCCGAGATCGGCCCGCTGGTGCGTCAGGCGTTGTGGCTGGCGCTGAGCGTTGGCCTGATTGCCAGCGGCCTGTTGCTCAGCGCCGAACCAATCCTGCAGGTGATGAAAGTCGACCCGCAACTGGTGGCGCCGAGCATGGGCTATTTGCAAGGCATTGCCTTCGGCTTCCCCGGCGTCGCCCTTTATTACGTGCTGCGCTGCTATAGCGATGCCCTGGGCCGGACCCGGCCAAGCATGGTCATCGGCCTGTCCGGCCTGCTGCTGAACATTCCACTGAACTATGTGCTGATCTACGGCCATCTGGGCCTGCCGGCCCTGGGCGGCGTCGGTTGCGGCTGGGCCAGTGGCATTGTCATGTGGTTCATGGCCCTGAGCATGGCCGCCTGGACCCGCTGGGCCCCGGCCTATGCCCAAAGCCGGGTGCTGGTGCGCTGCGACAAGCCGCAGTGGCCGGTGATCAAGCGCCTGATCGGCGTCGGTCTGCCGATCGGTATCGCAGTATTCGCCGAGTCGAGCATCTTCGCGGTGATTGCCTTGCTGATCGGCAGCCTCGGCCCGACCGTGGTCGCCGGGCACCAGATTGCCCTGAACATCAGCTCGCTGCTGTTCATGATTCCGTATTCACTGGGGATGGCGGTGACCGTGCGGGTTGGCCAGGCGGTTGGCGCCGGGTTGCCACGCCAGGCGCGCTTCGCCGCCCTGGTCGGCCTGGGCGCGGCGCTGGTGTTCGCCTGCTTCTCGGCCAGCTTGATCCTGCTGATGCGCGAGCCGATCGCCTCGATCTACACCCCGGATACGGCAGTGATCCAGATTGCCGCGATGCTCATCGTGTATGCCGCGCTGTATCAGTTCTCCGATGCCATCCAGGTGATCGCCGCCGGTGCCCTGCGCGGCTACCAGGACACCCGGGTGACCATGATCCTGACCCTGTTCGCCTACTGGGGCATTGGCTTGCCGGTGGGTTATGTATTGGGCCTGACCGACCTGTTCGGCCCGGCCAGCGGCCCCAACGGCCTGTGGGAAGGCCTGATTGCCGGGCTCACCTGCGCGGCGCTGATGCTGGCGATTCGATTGGCGCGCAGCAGCGCCAAGCACATTCGCCGGGCTGAAAAGCGTTAGTCGAGCTTCTTGCGGATCCAGTACAGGTAGGTGCCCGCGTCTTCCTGCTGCTGGACCAGTTCGTGGTCCAGGAACACACAGAACTTGGGGATATCGCGACGGGTCGAGGGATCGGTGGCGATCACCTTGAGCAGGCCACCGGCGGCCAGGTCGCGGATGTGCTGGTGCAGCATCATCACCGGCTCCGGGCAGTTGAGGCCGGTGGCGTCGAGGATGGCATCTGGGGTCAGGTCAGTCATGTAGAACTCCGGAAACAATCAGCTATTATCGCTCATGCACACGGCAGGGTCATCTTCGCTGGGCTGATCGCCGGCAACGCCGGCTCCCACAGGTTTTGCAGCCACCCTTGCCAGCGATGGCCTCACCGCGGTTTCAGATCCAGGCGGCGCAAGTGGCAGGTCACTTCTTCGCGGTCGTGATACAGCTGCTTGCAGCCAATCGACACCTTGACCTTGCGCGCCTTGAAGCCTTCCTCGATGCGTTCGAGCAAGCGCCGCACTTCGGCATAGCGCTGCTTCATCGGCAACTTGAGGTTGACCACCGCCTCCCGGCACAGGCCTTCACCCAGCCAGGTTTCCAGCAAGGCAGCACTGCGCGCCGGCTTCTCGACGATATCGCAGACCATCCAGTCCACGGTTTGCTTGGGCTTGTAGGTAAAGCCGTCGGCCATCAGGTGCTGGACCAGGCCGGTGTCCATCAGGCTTTCGGCCATGGGACCGTTGTCGATGGCGGTCACCAGCATGCCGCGCTTGACCAGTTGATAGGTCCAGCCACCCGGCGCCGCGCCGAGGTCGACCCCGGTCATGTCATCGGACAGCCGTGCATCCCACTGGTCGCGCGGGATGAAGTGGTGCCAGGCCTCTTCCAGCTTCAGGGTCGAACGGCTCGGTGCTTCGCGGGGGAATTTCAGGCGCGGAATGCCCATCGGCCACATCGCCGAGTTGTCCGCCGCCGCCAGGCCGACAAACACCCGCCGGCCGCTGACGAAGGTCAGTAGCAAACGTGGCTTGTGTGCATCCTCAACCAGGCGCCCCGCCTTGCTCAGGGCTTTGCGCAGCGGCACTTCGAACTTGCGGCAAAAGGTCGAAAGCTCTTTGCCGTCGTTGGTGTCCATCACCTCCAGCCACAGGCTGCCGCACTGCGGATAATCAGCCAGGGCGTCGAGCAGTACGCTGATGCGATCGGTTTCCGGCAGCTCGATGAACGCGCCGCGGGCCCATTGCCGGGGGAAGATCAGCTGGGCAAAACGCAGCTCGCGCATCATTTGCTCGGCACCTTCGGCGTCGTTGCAGATGAACTCGGCGCAGGCGCTCTGCGGCTTGGCCTTGGCGTAGCCGGCGACGTTCAGGCGCGCGGCGTGCTCGGCGATTTCGGCACAGACTTCACTTTCGAAACCGGGCCGGCAATGCATAAACAGGGTATTCATCTTCACTCCAGGACGGATGGCGCCCAATCACGCCAACCCTGACCGGGCGCAATACGCAGCGCCGGTAAATCGGCGAATGATAAAGGAAGTTCGGAACCTGCGACACTTCCTGCCGGTCCAGTACATGGTCAGGTCCGCCAAACAGGGCTAACCTGACCGTTCAGCCAGGTCCGTGCCGTGCGGACCGTCACAGAGGCGGTGAACCGGCGACAGCAGGGAAGATTGCCGTTCACCGGCGCAGAAGGAGTTGGTAATGCCCTCGCTCGATAGCCTGAAAACCCTCAAGACCCTGACGGTCGATGATCGTCTCTACCACTATTACAGCCTGCCCGACGCCGCTCGCACCCTCGGCGATCTGCAGCGCCTGCCGATGTCGCTGAAAGTGCTGCTGGAAAACCTGCTGCGCTGGGAAGACGGCAAGACCGTCACCAGCGGCGACCTTTCGGCGCTGGCCAACTGGCTCAAGGAGCGGCGCTCCGACCGCGAAATCCAGTACCGCCCGGCACGGGTGCTGATGCAGGACTTCACTGGCGTTCCGGCGGTGGTCGACTTGGCGGCCATGCGCGCGGCCATGGCCAAGGCCGGCGGCGACCCACAGCGGATCAACCCGTTGTCGCCGGTCGACCTGGTCATCGACCACTCGGTGATGGTCGACCGCTACGCCAGCCCGCAGGCTTTTGCCCAGAACGTCGACATCGAAATGCAGCGCAACGGTGAACGCTATGCCTTCCTGCGCTGGGGCCAGAACGCCTTCGACAACTTCAGCGTGGTGCCGCCGGGCACCGGCATCTGCCACCAGGTCAACCTTGAGTACCTGGGCCGCACCGTCTGGACCCGTGAAGAGGACGGGCGCACCTACGCCTTCCCCGACACCCTGGTCGGCACCGATTCGCACACCACCATGATCAACGGCCTGGGCGTGCTGGGCTGGGGCGTGGGCGGTATCGAGGCCGAGGCGGCGATGCTCGGCCAGCCAGTGTCGATGCTGATCCCGGAAGTGATCGGCTTCAAGCTGACCGGCAAGCTGCGTGAAGGCATCACCGCCACCGACCTGGTGCTGACCGTCACGCAGATGCTGCGCAAGAAAGGCGTGGTCGGCAAATTCGTCGAGTTCTACGGCGATGGCCTGGCCGACCTGCCCCTGGCGGACCGCGCCACCATCGCCAACATGGCGCCGGAGTACGGCGCTACCTGCGGCTTCTTCCCGGTCGACCAGATTACCCTCGACTACCTGCGCCTGTCGGGCCGCCCTGAAGCCACGGTGAAACTGGTCGAGGCCTACTGCAAGGCCCAGGGCCTGTGGCGCCTGCCCGGCCAGGAGCCGGTATTCACCGACGCCCTGGCCCTGGACATGAATGAAGTCGAAGCGAGCCTGGCCGGGCCCAAGCGCCCGCAAGACCGCGTGGCCCTGAGCAATGTCAGTCAGGCCTTCGATGACTTCATCGGCCTGCAACTCAAGCCGTCGAGCAAGGAAGAAGGCCGCCTGGAAAGCGAGGGCGGTGGCGGCGTGGCGGTGGGCAATGCCGACCAGGCCGGCGAAGTCAGCTATGAGCATCAAGGCCAGCAACACCTGCTCAGAAACGGCGCGGTAGTGATCGCTGCGATCACCTCCTGCACCAACACCTCCAACCCCAGCGTGATGATGGCCGCAGGCCTGGTGGCGAAAAAAGCGATCGAGAAAGGCCTGCAGCGCAAACCCTGGGTCAAGAGCTCGCTGGCCCCCGGCTCCAAAGTGGTGACCGACTACTACAAGGCCGCCGGCCTGACCCAGTACCTCGATGCCCTGGGCTTCGACCTGGTCGGCTATGGCTGCACCACCTGCATCGGCAACTCCGGCCCGCTGGACGAAGCCATCGAGAGAGCCATCACCAGCGCCGACCTCACCGTCGCCTCGGTGCTCTCGGGCAACCGCAACTTCGAGGGCCGTGTGCACCCGCTGGTGAAAACCAACTGGCTGGCCTCGCCGCCGCTGGTGGTTGCCTACGCCCTGGCCGGCACCGTGCGCATCGATATCAGCCGTGACCCACTGGGCATCGGCAAGGATGGCCAACCGGTGTACCTGCGCGACATCTGGCCAAGCCAGCGGGAAATCGCCGATGCCGTGGCCAGCGTCGATACCGCGATGTTCCACAAGGAGTATGCCGAGGTGTTCGCCGGCGACGCCCAGTGGCAAGCCATTGAGGTGCCGCAGGCGGCCACCTATGTATGGCAGGACGATTCCACCTACATCCAGCATCCACCGTTTTTCGATGCCATTACCGGGCCGCTGCCGGTGATCGAGGATATCCACGGCGCCCGGGTGCTGGCCCTGCTCGGCGACTCGGTGACCACCGACCACATCTCCCCGGCCGGCAACATCAAGGCCGACAGCCCGGCCGGACACTACCTGCGCGACAAGGGCGTAGAGCCCCGTGACTTCAACTCCTACGGCTCACGGCGTGGCAACCATGAAGTGATGATGCGCGGCACCTTCGCCAATATCCGCATCCGCAACGAAATGCTCGGCGGAGAAGAAGGTGGCAACACCCTGTACGTGCCCACTGGCGAGAAGCTGGCGATCTATGACGCGGCCATGCGCTACCAAGCCGATGGCACGCCTCTGGTGGTGATTGCCGGGCAGGAGTACGGCACCGGCTCCAGCCGCGACTGGGCCGCCAAGGGCACCAACCTGCTGGGGGTCAAGGCGGTGCTGGCCGAGAGCTTCGAACGCATCCATCGCTCCAACCTGGTGGGCATGGGCGTGCTGCCACTGCAGTTCAAGCCCGGGCAGAACCGCAAGAGCCTGGCGCTGGATGGCCGCGAGCGTATCGACATACTCGGCCTGAGCCATGCCCAGGTGCAACCGCACATGACCCTGAACCTGAAGATCAGCCGCGAGGATGGTCGCCAGGAACAGATCGAAGTGCTGTGCCGGATCGACACCCTCAACGAAGTGGAGTACTTCAAGGCCGGCGGCATCCTTCACTATGTGCTGCGGCAATTGATCGCAGCCTGAAGTCAGGGCCCGGTCCTTGGTGACCGGGCCTTTGCCCTGTGCCGCAGAACACGTAGGATAAGCAGTAATGGCCAAAGGATGGCCGAAAGGCGTGTCCTCGACCGCAGTAACGCAGTCGAAGGATTCACGTTTTGCTTTTCAAAGGATGTCTCATGCTTGCTCCGCAATGGATCGGCCTGGCGCTGCTCGGCCTCGGTTATATCTTCGCCCTGTTCAAGGGCAACCTCGGCCTGCTGGCCCTGCCCACCCTGATTGCCCTGCTGTGCGCCGGCCTGCTGGTGCGTCGTGCCAGCCTCTGGCAGAAACTGGTCGGCCATGCCCTGTTCGTGATGCTGGCCATCGCCCTGGCCCTGCATATGCTGCCGGGCTTCAGCGGCGCCAAGGTCATCGACAAGGTGCGCTTTAGCAGCGACGCCCTGCCCTTTTCCATGTACCTGAACCTCGACAAGCCGCTGATTGGCTTCTGGCTGCTCCTGGCCTGCCCTTGGGTGCTGGCACTGAAGAACAAGCGCCCATTGGCCAGCTTCGCCCTGACCTTACCCGTGGTTGTCGCGGTGTGCCTGGGCGGTGCCTGGCTGTTGGGGATGGTCGCCTGGGCGCCAAAGTGGCCAGAGCAAGGCTGGGTCTGGGCAATGAACAACCTGCTGCTGGTGTGCCTGACTGAAGAGCTGCTGTTCCGGGGCTATATCCAGGGCGGTCTGCAACGGCTGCTAAAGAACCAGAACCTGGCCCTGCTATTGGCCGCCACACTGTTCGGCCTGGCCCACCTGGGTGGCGGCTGGCAATGGGTGTTGCTGGCTGGCCTGGCGGGTATCGGCTATGGCCTGGCTTACCGTTATGGCGGCCTTTTCGCTGCGGTTCTGTGCCATTTCGGCCTGAACCTGGCGCATTTTGCCGGTTTCAGCTACCCGATGCTGATGCCGTCGTGAACAGGCGGTCATTAGCTGACTTTTGTGTCAAAACCATGAAAGAATGCAGCTAATTTGTTGAACTTTGCACGAATGTCTTAGCGCAGGTCAGATCAGGACTCCTTGATCAAAATCAAACCCTGCAAATATTCATTCAACAAAACCCCCGGCGTGCCGATACCTTTCGAAAGCCTTGCGGATTGAACAGCTAATGCGTAACAACCAGCCGATTACCCAGCGCGAACGGACTTTCCCAGCTCAGCAACGGTTGATTTCGACCACTGATGCCAAGGGCGTGATCACTTACTGCAACGACGCTTTCGTCGAGATCAGCGGTTTCTCCCGCGAGGAGCTGATGCGCGCGCCGCACAACCTGGTGCGCCACCCGGATGTGCCACCCGCAGTGTTTGCGCATATGTGGACCACGCTCAAGCAAGGCCTGCCCTGGATGGGCATCGTCAAGAACCGCTGCAAGTCGGGTGACCATTACTGGGTCAACGCCTATGTCACGCCGGTGTTCGAGAACAATCAGGTGGTAGGTTTCGAGTCGGTGCGGGTCAAGCCCACCGCCGAGCAGGTACGCCGCGCCGAGGCCTTGTACCAGCGCATCAACCAGGGCAAACCGGCGATTCCGCGTCGCGACAAGTGGCTGCCGGTGGTACAGGACTGGCTGCCGTTCATTCTGGTCAGCCAGGTCGGCTTTTTGATCGGCAACTGGCTGGGCCACTCCTGGGGCTTCGCCCTGGCCGCCGGCCTCTCGGTACCGCTCGGCCTGCTCGGCCTGAGCTGGCAGCAACGCGGCCTCAAGCGCCTGCTGCGCCTGGCCGAACAGACCACCTCCGACCCGCTGATCGCGCAGATGTACACCGACAGCCGCGGCGTGCAGGCGCGCCTGGAAATGGCCATGCTCAGCCAGGACGCACGGATGAAAACCTGCCTGACCCGCCTGCAGGACACCGCCGAACACCTTAACGAGCAAGCGCGCCAGTCCGACACCCTGGCCCACAACAGCTCCTCGGGCCTGGAACGCCAGCGGGTCGAGACCGAGCAGGTCGCCGCCGCCGTCAACCAGATGGCCGCCACTACCCAGGAAGTGGCCAACCACGTCCAGCGCACGGCCGATGCCACCCAGGAAGCCAATCGCCTGACCGGCCGTGGCCGCGACATCGCCGGGGAAACCCGCGAAGCCATCCAGCGCCTGTCGGCTGCCGTTGGCGAAACCGGCCTGACCGTCACGCAGCTGGCCCGCGACAGCGACGAGATCGGTGGCGTGGTCGATGTGATCAAGGGCATTGCCGACCAGACCAACCTGCTGGCCCTGAACGCCGCCATCGAAGCGGCCCGTGCCGGCGAGATGGGGCGCGGTTTTGCCGTGGTCGCTGACGAGGTGCGTCAACTGGCACAACGCACCGCCGAGTCCACCGGGCAGATCCACGGCCTGATCGCCAAGCTGCAACAGACCGCCAACAGCGCCGTGCAGACCATGGAAAGCGGTCATCGCCAGGCTGAAGAAGGCGTTGCACGGGTGATGGAAGCCGACCAGGCATTGGTGGGTATCAGTGAAGCGGTGGCCAACATTACCGACATGGCCACGCAGATTGCTGCCGCCACCGAAGAGCAGACTGCGGTTGCCGACGAAATCAGCCGCAACATCAGCACCATCGCCCAACTGGCCGACCAGACCTCGGAACAGGCCCAGCATTCGGCACTGCTCAGCGAAGAGCTGACCCGTACCGCGACCACCCAGTACTCGCTGGTGGAGCGTTTCAACCGCTAAGCCCTTCCGCGCATCGCCTTTGGCGGTGCGCGGCTTCGCGCCTTACCAGTCGAGCGTCAGCCGGCTTTCAAAGTAACGCTCTGCACCGTTCAGCGGGTCCTTGAAGCGCAGGCTGTGGGCCAACAGCTTCAATGGTCTGCTGTAGTCGTCCGGCCCCTGAACGATGTCCGGATAGAACGGATCATTGCAGATACTCGCGCCCAGCGCGGTCATGTGCACGCGCAACTGGTGGGTCTTGCCGGTCACCGGCGACAGCCCGTAGCGCCACAGTTCGCCGTTTTTCTCCAGCACGTCGGCCAGGGTTTCGCTGTTGCTCAGCCCGTCCACCTCCTGCATGCGAAAGAACGGCTCGCCATTGACCAGGCGGCTCTTGTGCACCAACGGGAACGCACGCTCGGGCAAGGCGCGGGCGATGGCCTGGTAGCGCTTGTCGATCTGCCGGTTGGGAAACAGCGACTGATAGGCCGAACGGCTCTGCGGGTTGGCCGAAAACAGCACCAGCCCGGCGGTATGCCGGTCGATGCGGTGCAAGGGCACCAGATTGGGGTTGTCGAGACGACGGATCAGCCGGCGCAACAAGGTCTGCTCGACATACTCGCCAGTCGGGGTGACCGGCAAAAAATGCGGTTTGTCCGCCACCACCAGGTGCTCATCGATGTGCAGGATGGCCTCTTCGACCGGAATCGGCTTCTCGTTCGGCACTTCGCGAAAATAATGGATGCGCAGGCCCGGACGGTAGACAAGCGAGGCGCTGATCGGCGCCCCCTGAGCATCCAGCACCCGGCCGCGGGCGATGCGATCGAGCCACTGCTCGCGGCCAATGGCCTTGAAGTGCTCGCTCAAGCAATCGAGTACCGTCGCCCAGTTGCCAGGCGGCAGGCACACGGTGCTGGCTTGATGCTGAGCCGGATCGAAGGGGGGCGTGGCCATGGGAACACTCGAGACAGGTGGACTGGCCATTATCCCCCATGCCCGCCCGCTCAGCCAGCTTCGGCGGCTGCAGCCTCGGTGTACTCCTTGAGCCAGCGCAGCACCTCGACCGCCTCCCAACGGCTGGGATCGTAGAGGGCGTACAGCAGGCCCTGATAACCGACCACATCCAGTGGCCGATGATAGCCAGCACGCTGGAACAAGGCTTCGATCTCGGCGAAGCACGTGTTGAAGTGCACTTTGTTGAACGGCGTTTTGCCTTCCAGCACCAGGCCGTCAAGGCGCAACTCGAGCACCGCTTCACTCACGACCTCGACAGCCATGCGATTGACGGAATATTTCAGTTGTTCGACATTGACCATTGATCCGGACCCTCGACGCAAGCGCCACCCCTACACTGTATTTATATACAGCATATTCAGAGATGTCGCCGGCGTCAATCAGACAGCCGCTGTCAGACCAGGCCTGGCAGATAACCACTGTCGTAGCGAATGGTCAGCACCTGACGGCGCGGCACATTGGCGCTTAGGCCAAAGTGCACCCACTGGCCGAACTCCAGGATCAACTGATCGAACACCAGGTCACTGTCCATTACCCGCATGGCCAGCTCGCGGGGCGACAACCCGGCAGCGTTGATATCCGCCGCCAGGCCTTGAGTATGAACACTGCCGGCTGAGCCACCGATCGCCTGGTTCAGCGCTTGCGAGCGAAAGCCGCTGCTGACCAGGATCGGCCGCCCGATCAGGCTGCGAATCTCTTCGAGCCCGGCGCTGAGCCGTTGCAGGTTGCTGATGATCTGCTCATTGGGGGTATTGTCGATACCGCGACGTGCGGCGGTTTCCGAGACGGTCATCTCGGCGAGCGTGAAATGCGGGGAAAGCAGCATGGGACCATTCCTTGGCGTTTTGAATTCGCCAAGGATTGTCCCCGCACCGCTCAATCAACGCACGACAGGAAGCGGCTCCCCGCCCATGACTGCTTTACTTCAGAAAGGTCACGACTTGTTCGGCGTCAAACGGCCAGTTCAGCTCCGCCCCGGAATCACATCGGCGCAGCACAGGGATACGCAGGCCATAGGCTTCGAACATGCCCTCATGGTCGGCAATATCAACCAACTCGACCAGCAGCCCATGCTCGACAAACGGCATCAGCAGCGCCTCGGCCACTTCACACAGGTGACACCCCAGGGTGCCGAACAATTGGCATTCAGGAGGCATTTATGGGTACCAGCATCTGTAGGAACGGATCATTATTCTAGGTCTGCATTCGGGGCCAGTCGAGCGCCGCCCTTGAAGTCGGCGAACGGCATTGAAGTGCTGATGCACATCAATGGCCAAATGGCGCAAGTCGTTCAGACTTAATGGTTTTTTCGCTGTTTTCGCAAGGGAGTGTTTTGTGTTTGCCAACCTGTTGATCATCCTGGCCTCATCGCTGGTCGTCATCGCTATCTTCCGGCGCCTGAAGTTGCCGCCGGTACTCGGCTATTTGTGCGTCGGCCTGTTCGTTGGCCCTACCGCCCTGGACTGGGTCAATGAAAGTGAGGAGCTGCCGGACCTGGCTGAAATGGGTGTGGTGTTTCTGCTGTTTTCCTTAGGGCTTGAGTTTTCCCTGTCGAAGATGCTTGCCTTGCGCCAGGTGGTGTTTGGCCTGGGTAGCCTGCAGGTGATCTGCACCAGCATCCTGCTTGCCGGGCTGCTGGCCCTGCTGGGCATGCCGAGCAACGCGGCATTGCTGTTAGGCGCAGGTCTTGCGCTCTCGTCCACGGCAATCGTCAGCAAGGAGCTGACCAGCCTCGGCGAGATTTTCAGCAGCCACGGCCAGAACGCCATCGGCGTGCTGCTGTTCCAGGATGTGGTGGCGGTGTTGCTGCTGACCCTGGTCCCGGTGTTTGCCGGCCAGAGCGGCCAGGCTTGGTATTGGGCCTTGCCCTTGACCCTGGGCAAGACCGTCATCCTCTTCGTCGGCCTGCTGCTGGCCAGCCGCTGGCTGCTGCCGCGCCTGTTCCATGAAGTGGCCAGCTCGCATTCGGCGGAATTGTTCGTGCTTCTGGCCTTGGTGATCGTGCTGCTGACGGCATGGCTGACTCATTTGCTGGGGCTGTCCCCGGCCCTGGGGGCCTTCCTCGCCGGCATGCTGCTGGGCGAAAGCAATTACCGTCATCAGATCGAAGCGGACATCCGCCCGTTCCGCGACATCCTGCTGGGGCTGTTTTTCGTCAGTATCGGTATGCTTATCGACCTGCAACTGTTTGCCAGCCATGGCCTGCAGATCCTCGGCCTGACCCTGGCACTGCTGCTGGTCAAGGGCTGCATCGTCGCCGCCCTGGTGCGGGTGCGCGGCAGCGACGCTGAAACCGCCTGGCGCAGCGGCCTGGCCCTGGCCCAGGGGGGCGAGTTCTGTTTCGCCCTGATGGCGCAGATGCAACAGACCCAGCTGCTGCCCGAGGAGCTGGGGCACCTGCTGCTGGCCGCGACCTTCTGCTCGATGCTGGTCACCCCCCTGCTGCTCCGGGCCGCCCCCGGCATTGCCGCGCGCCTGCATCGCAAGCCCAACCAGGAAGTTCAACTGGAAGAAATCGAAGCCCAGAGCGCCTCGATGAACGGCCATGTGCTGATTTGCGGCTACGGCCGGGTTGGCCAGTCGATCGGGCGCTTCCTGCGCCGCGAGGACATTCCCTTCATCGCGCTGGATGACGACCCGGTGCGGGTTCAGGAAGCCGCCGCCGGGGAAAGTTGCGTGCACTACGGCGACTCGCGCCGTGGCGAACTGCTCACGGCCATCGGCCTTGAGCGGGCGCGGCTACTGGTGATAGCCGTGGACAAGACCGACATCGCCCTGAGCGTGCTCAAGGCCGCCCGTGCGCGTCACGCCCAGGTGCAGATCCTGGTACGCACCCGCGACGACAGCCAGCGCGACGAGCTGCGCGCGGCCGGTGCCACGGCGGTGGTCCCGGAACTGCTGGAATCGAGCCTGATGCTGGCCTCCCATGCCCTGGTGATGCTCGGCCTGCCGCAAGATCAGGTACAGCACCGGGTGGATGAGGTGCGCAAGACCCGCTACCGCCTGCTGCATGCCTTCTACCATGGCGCCCAGACCAGCCCGGTCGACAGTGAAGGCCTGCCCAAGGCCATGATGCACGCGGTCAACCTCGGCGCCGAAGCCTTCGCTTGTGGCCGTACCTTGAGCGAGCTGGGCCTTGAACAACTGGGCGTCGAGCTGCAGGCGGTCCAGCGCCAGGGCGAGGAGCTGCAAGTGGATACCGGCACCTGCCTGCACGCCGGTGATGCGGTACTGGTCAGCGGCCCGTTGAGCGCCGTGGAAGCCTGCCAAGCACGCTTGCTCGCCGGGCGCTGAACGATTCAGTCCTGACTGGTGGCGCCGATCTTGTGAATCGACAGGTCGGCGCCGTAATACTCTTGCTCCTGACTCAGGCGCAGACCGAGCAACAGTTTGATCCCCCCGTACACGGCAAAGCCGCCGATCAGGGCCACCAGAACCCCGGCCAAACTGCCGAGCAACTGGCTGACCAGGCTGACCCCGCCCAGCCCGCCCAAGGCACTCTGGCCGAAGATCCCGCAGGCAATTGCGCCCCATACCCCGCACAAGCCATGCAACGGCCACACGCCCAGCACGTCATCGATCTTCCAGGTGTTCTGCGCGGCGATAAAGCAGCCGACAAACAAGGCGCCGGCAATCGCCCCGGTAGCCAGCGCGCCCACCGGGTGCATCAGGTCGGAACCTGCGCACACCGCCACCAACCCGGCCAACGGGCCGTTGTGCAGGAAGCCCGGGTCATTGCGCCCTACCACCAAGGCCGCCACCGTTCCGCCAACCATGGCCATCAACGAGTTGACCGCCACCAGGCCACTGACCCCTTGCAGGGTTTGTGCGCTCATGACGTTAAAACCGAACCAGCCGACGATCAGGATCCACGAACCCAGCGCCAGGAAAGGAATGTTCGACGGCGCAAACGCCACCAGCTTGCCGTCGCGATAACGGCCGTTGCGCGGCCCCAGCAGCAATACCGCTGCCAGTGCCAGCCAGCCCCCCATGGCATGCACCACGACAGAGCCGGCAAAATCATGGAAGCCTGCACCAAAACGTGCCGCCAGCCAGGCCTGCAGGCCAAAGTTGCCATTCCAGACGATGCCTTCGAAGAATGGGTAGACAAAGGCCACGATCAACACCGTGGCGCACAGTTGCGGGGCAAAGCGTGCCCGTTCGGCGATACCGCCGGAAATGATCGCCGGAATCGCCGCGGCAAAGGTCAGCAGGAAAAAGAACTTCACCAGGCTGTACCCATGCGCCTGGCTCAACACCTGCGCCGGCTGCAGAAAGCTGACGCCATAGGAAATCCAGTAGCCGATGAAAAAGTACGCCAGGGTCGAGACGGCAAAATCGCTGAGAATCTTCGACAGGGCGTTGACCTGGTTCTTGTGCCGCACAGTGCCCACCTCAAGGAAGGCGAAACCTGCGTGCATGGCCAGGACCATCACCGCACCGAGCAAAATGAACAGCGTGTTGGAGCCGTGGACCAGGGTGTCCACTGCGCTTTGCAAATTTTCCATGGAGTAGGCAGGCCTGCAAAAAAGCACCAAGACAGCTCAGATACACCCCTTCGTGCACCAACCTGGATCGTTGTCACGGCCACCTCCCTGGCCAATCCGGGTGATACGGGAGTTTTTCCTTGGGTTTGTCGTGGATTGGGTTAAGGTTTACAGGTCCGGTGTTTGTCCACGCCCACAAGCGGCGCAGGCACCGGCCCCGGCGCACCACGGCAAAGCAAAAGCTGTACCAGTGAATTGCACTTGAACCTTCGCCCGCGCCCACGACTCGAAATAGCCATACACACTTTTAGGGAGAGCCCCATGGCCAGCAAATCGGCAAAGACTGCTCAAGAAATACTGATGGCTGACTTCCAGGCCCTGGTACGCGATACCGAGAAGCTGCTGGAACACACGGCAACCCTGGCTGGCGATCAGGCCGATGAACTGCGCGAACAGATCCACGACAGCCTGCTGCGCGCCCGGGAAACCCTGCAACTGACCCAGGACTCGGTACGCGAACAAGGCCAGGCGGCCCTGAGCGCCACTGAAGATTACGTGCAGAGCAATCCCTGGCAGTCGATCGGCATCGCCGCCGGTGTCGGCTTCCTGATTGGCTTGCTGGCCACCCGCCGCTGAGGACCGAGCATGGAAAGCGAACCACTGGCCGGCGCCGGCCCCTCCAGCAAGCGCCTCGGTGCGGCGGTACTGGGCCTGCTGCACGGCCATGTCGAACTGTTTGGCATCGAATTGCAGGAGCAGAAGGCCCGGACCCTGAGCCTGCTGCTGTTGGCCGGGCTGGCCCTGGTATTTGCCCTGCTGTTGCTGACCGCCCTCTCCGGCCTGGTGCTGGTGATGCTCTGGGACAGTTATCGTCTGGCGGGCATCGTTGGCCTGTGCGTGTTCTATGGGCTGGCGGCGCTGTTTTGCGGCCTGCGCCTGAAGGCTGCGATGTTCGATGAATCGTCGCCGTTCAGCTCGACCCTCGAAGAACTTGCCAAGGACCGGGAGCGCCTGTTGCCATGAGCCTGCCTGAACTACCGCAATCCGCCAACCGCCGAGAGCTGCGCAAGGCCCTGGTGCGCCTGCGCCTGGAGATGCACCGCCAGGAGATTCGCCATGAGTCCGGGCAACTGCTCAACCCCCTGACCCGCCTGCGCGCCATGGGCGACTCGCTGCAAGGCGGCCTGGGCATCAAGCACGCGCCGTTGTGGGGCATTGGTGCCGTGGTGCTGCTGGGTTTCCTGACCGGCAAAGGCGCCCGCAGCGGTAGCGTCAGCCGCTTGGTGAAATTGGCCACCAGCTTGATCCCGTTGTTGAAGCTGGCCATGCAAGGCGCTGGTAGCAAGCGGTAAGTGCCGCCAGCACGACAGGCAGCGCCTGGGTTACGACCGCTGCGCGCGTGATCGCGGGTCAAGCCCGCTCCCACAGATCGGCGCGCTCACTCTTGATCTACCTGCCCCGACCTAAGCTCACAAAGCCACTTGCAGCGCCGCCCCCTAACCGCGAAGCTACCCCCCAGCCCCCGCACCGGAGAAATGGCCTTGGATTGGCACACCCTGCTCACCCGCGAACGCCTCGGCAAACCCCTGCACAGCCCCGAAGAACTCGGCCGCAGCCCGTTCCACAAAGACCACGACCGGATCATCTTCTCCGGCGCCTTTCGCCGCCTGGGGCGCAAGACCCAGGTACACCCGGTGTCAAGCAACGACCACATCCACACCCGCCTGACCCATTCTCTGGAAGTCAGCTGCGTCGGCCGCTCGCTGGGCATGCGCGTTGGCGAAACCCTGCGCGCCAGCCTGCCGCAATGGTGCGAACCCAGCGACCTGGGCATGGTCGTGCAGTCAGCCTGCCTGGCCCATGACATCGGCAACCCACCCTTCGGCCATTCCGGCGAAGACGCTATCCGTCACTGGTTCCAGCAGGCCGCCGGGCGCGGCTGGCTGGATGCGATGAGCGAGCCCGAGCGCGCCGACTTTCTTAACTTCGAAGGCAATGCCCAGGGTTTCCGGGTGCTCACCCAACTTGAGTACCACCAGTTCGATGGCGGCACCCGACTGACCTATGCCACCTTGGGCACCTACCTGAAGTACCCCTGGACTGCGCGCCATGCCGACGCACTGGGTTACAAGAAACACAAGTTCGGCTGCTACCAGAGCGAACTGCCATTGCTCGAACAGATTGCCCGCAAGCTCGGCCTGCCACAGCTCGAAGAACAACGCTGGGCACGCCATCCACTGGTGTACCTGATGGAGGCGGCCGATGACATCTGCTATGCCCTGATCGACCTGGAAGACGGCCTGGAAATGGACTTGCTTGACTATGCCGAAGTGGAGTCGCTCCTGCTGAGCCTGGTGGGTGACGACCTGCCGGAAACCTACCGTCAGCTGGGCCCGGACGACTCTCGACGGCGCAAACTGGCGATCCTGCGCGGGAAAGCCATCGAACACCTGACCAACGCCGCCGCGCGTGCCTTCGTCGAGCAACAGCACGCCCTGCTGGCAGGCACACTCCACGGCGATCTGGTCGAGCATATGCATGGCCCGGCCAAACGCTGTGTATTGCAGGCCAAGGACATCGCGCGCAAGAAGATCTTCCAGGACAAACGCAAGACCCTGCATGAAATTGGTGCCTACACCACCCTGGAAATTCTCCTCAACTCGTTCTGTGGCGCCGCCCTGGAGCAGCACGGCGGCCGCACGCCCTCGTTCAAGAGCCGGCGTATCCTCGACCTGCTGGGTAACAACGCGCCAAGCCCCAACGCCTCACTGCACACCTCCTTCCTGCGCATGATCGACTTCATTGCCGGGATGACGGACAGCTATGCCAGTGAAATGGCCCGTGAAATGACTGGCCGTTCCAGCCCGACCTGAACGGCTGCGACGCACTGTCCGGGTACCGGACGGTGCGTGCGTATCCGTAGCAAGTAGGAAATAACTTACACGCAGATAACGATCATCAACAGACCGGCACTTTCGTAACTTCACCTTACTTTCAACCCGCCCAACACCCGCCCTACAAAGAACCCTCTGTAATCTCCGCTTGCAAAGTTAGTAGGACTTTTCCTATATATCGATTAACACGCCTTGAGTTCATGTGCGACCAGTTCTATCTGCGTTAAGGTGCTATTCCTCTCTGGCACCTTTATGGAAGTTCAACATGTACTCTGTATTCATCGTCGACGATCACCCGGTCATCCGCCTGGCGGTGCGCATGCTTCTGGAGAACGAAGGCTATCGAGTGGTCGGGGAATCGGACAATGGCGTGGACGCCATGCAAATGGTTCGTGAATGCCTGCCTGACCTGATCATCCTCGACATCAGCATCCCGCGGCTGGACGGCCTGGAGGTGCTCTCGCGCTTCCATGCCATGGGCGTCCCCGCAAAAATGAAAATCCTGGTACTGACCGCGCAATCGCCGGCGCTCTTCGGCAGCCGCTGCATGCATTCGGGCGCCGCTGGCTATGTGTGCAAAGCAGAAGACCTCTGCGAACTGCTCAGCGCAATAAAAGCTGTACTTTCCGGCTACAACTATTTCCCAAGTCAGGCCATCAACCCTGTACGTCGCCAGGATGATTCGGTATCGGAACTGGACCTGTTCAAACAGGTCAACGATCGCGAACTGATGGTTCTGCAACTATTTGCCCAAGGTAGAAGTAACAAGGAAATCGCCCAGGGCATGTTCCTCAGCAACAAGACCGTCAGTACTTACAAGAAAAGACTGATGCAAAAGCTCAAAGCCAACTCACTGGTCGAATTGATTGAGATGGCGAAACGCAATGCACTGGTTTGAGGCCACTCATGCATAGGCAACGCCTGATCCTGTTACTGTGCGCTGCCCTGGCCTGCCTGAGCCTTGCCGCCCAGGCAGATGAAGTCGCCGCCAGCCTGTTCACGCTGTTCAGCCGTGCCGGTGCGCTGCCCACAAAACTGCCACTGACGTCGACCCAGCGGATGTGGGTCCAAGGCAAGGGCCAACTGGTTCTGGGGACTTCAGCGCCGGATTACCCGCCCTTTGACATGACCGCCAGCGGCCGTGATTACGAAGGCCTGACCGCCGACTTCGCCGGATTGATCGGTTCGGCACTGAACCTGCCGATCCAGGTTCAACGTTTCGCTACTCGCCAGGAGGCGGTTAAGGCCCTGGTACAAGGACAGATCGACCTGCTGGGCAGTACCAACGGCTTCGAGGCAGCGACTCCCGGCATTGCCCTGTCCAAGCCTTATGCCGTCGATCAGCCGGTGCTGGTGACCCGCGAGAACGAGTCACGCCCGCTCGATATGGGCCTGGCGGGCCTGCGCCTGAGCATGGTCTATCACTACCTGCCGTTGGATGAAGTGCTGGCCAGTTATCCTGATGCCACCATCCAGTCATACCCGTCCTATCAGAATGCACTCAATGCGGTCGCCTTCGACCAGGCCGATGTGTTTCTGGGCGATACCATCTCGACCCACTACCTTATCAACCAGGGCCATCTGCAAAACGTCAAGATGGCCAACTTCGGCAAGCACGAGCCCGTAGGCTTCAGCTTCGCCGTGCGACACGACAACCAGACCCTGCTGGAACTGGTCAACACCACCCTCGACCTGGTGTCCAGCAGCACCCGAGAAAGCATCTTCAAACGCTGGAGTGCCGGCAGCGACGTCTTGCTGACCGACCGCAAACTGCAGTTGTCACAACGTGAGGAGCGCTGGCTGAGCGGGCATCCGGTGGTGCGGGTGGTGGTTAACGAAACCGCTGCGCCGTTGACCTTCTTCGATAGCGCCGGCAACTTTCGCGGGATTGCCGCCGATTTGCTGGAACTTATCCGCCTGCGTACCGGGTTGCGCTTCGAAGTGCAACGGGCCAGCGGTATCAGCGATATGATCGACCGCCTCAACCATGACCAGGCGGACGTCATCGCAGCGATTTCACCCAGCCCTCGTCGCGCCGGGACCCTGGCGATCAGTCGCCCTTACCTGGAAAACTCCTACGTACTAATGACCCGCAAGGGTGCCGACAGCCCCGATTCGCTCGAGCAGATGGCCGGCCGGCGTCTGGCCCTGACCCGCGACAGCCCCTTGTACGATGATTTGCGCCAACGCTTTCCCGACATTCAACTGGTGGAGACCGAGAGCACGTTCTACTCCACTTCATTGCTGGCCAGTGGCCAAGTCGATGCGGCCATCACGGCGCTGATCAATGCCAACTTCAGCCTCGTGTCCCAGCGCGACTTGATGATCCGCTCCTCGGTCGGCGCGGAACCGGCCACCTTCGCCATGGCCACTGCGCGCAACGCCCAGGAACTGGCGTCGATCCTCGACAAGGCGCTGTTGAGCATCGACCCGGAGGAACTGGGCATCATCAATAGCCGCTGGCGCGGCTACAGCACCGAAACCGACGCCTATTGGCAAAAATACCAGCGCCTGATTCTCCAGGTGGTCCTGGGTACCAGCCTGTTGCTCCTGCTGTCACTGGCCTGGAACGCCTGGATGCGCCGCCAGATCAAGCAACGTGAGGCCGCCGAACGGGCCCTGAACGACCAGCTCGAGTTCATGCGCGCCCTGCTCAACGGCACTCCCCATCCCATGTACGTTCGCGATCGCGACGGACTGCTGCAAAGTTGCAACGACAGTTACCTGGAAGCTGTCGAGGCGCAACTGAGCGACGTGCTGGGCAAAAGGATCCAGGACAGCACCCTGGGCGACAGTTGCTATGCCAGTCAGATCCAGGCCGATTACCAGAAGGTCATGCACGAAGGGATCCCGTTGATCGTTGACCGGCCGCTGTTGCTCAAGGAGCGCGAACTGACCATCTACCACTGGATCCTGCCTTATCGGGATTCCCTGGGCGAAGTCCAGGGGATCATTGGCGGCTGGATCGATATCAGCGAGCGACGCCAGCTGATTCAGGACCTGCGCCTGGCCAAGCAGCGGGCCGATGACGCCAATCGCGCCAAAAGCGTCTTCCTGGCGACCATCAGCCATGAAATACGCACGCCGATGAATGCCATCATCGGCATGCTCGAACTTACGCTCAAACGCGCGGATCAAGGGCATATCGATCGCCCGGCCATCGAGGTAGCCTACAATTCGGCCAAAGAACTGCTGGCCTTGATTGGCGACATCCTCGACATGGCGCGCATCGAATCCGGGCACCTGACCCTCGCACCGGAGCCTGTCAACCTGGCGGAGCTGGTCGAATCGGTCGGTCGCGTGTTCGATGGCGTGGCCCGGCAAAAGGACCTGCTCCTGCGCCTGGAGATTGCCCCGCAGGCCCACTGCGAGGTCCTGCTCGCCCCCCTGCGTTTCAAGCAAATCCTGTCGAACCTGGTCAGCAACGCGATCAAGTTCACCGAAAAAGGGCAAGTCACCGTACACCTGGCCCTGGAGCCCGGCCCCGCTGCCAACCGGCCGACCTTGCGGGTAACGGTACAGGACAGTGGCATCGGTATTAGCCCACAGGATCAGCAGCGCTTGTTCCTGCCGTTCGCCCAGGCCAACCCGGACAGCAACCTGGCCCGCAGCGGCACCGGCCTCGGCCTGGCGATCAGCCGCGACCTGTGCCAGTCGATGGGAGGCAACCTGACCCTGCACAGCGTGCTCGGCCAGGGCACCCGTGTGCACATCGGCATGCCCATGACCCTGTTGGCGGAAACCCCCAAGCCTGCTCCGGCACCGCCAGAGCCCTGTGCCGTGCTGCCCCCGCTGCGCGTACTGGTCATCGATGACCATCCCGCCAACCTGCTGCTGATTGCCCAGCAGCTGACCTTTCTGGGGCTTGAACATGCAAGCGCCGACAATGGACTGAGTGGCCTGAGCACCTGGCGCCAGGGGCAGTTCGATGTGGTGATCGTCGATTGCAACATGCCACAGTTGAATGGCTACCAGTTCACCCAGGCAGCGCGAGACCACGAACGGCAGTATCAATGGGTCCCCTGCACCATCCTCGGCTACACCGCCAACGCCCAGCCGGAGGTACGCGAGCGCTGCCGCCAGGTTGGCATGGACGACTGCCTGCTCAAGCCCATCAGCCTCAATGCACTGAGCCGGCGCCTGGCCGAAGCGCCCTTGCTGGCCGCACAGCCGCCAGCGCCTGCACCGCTGCCATTCGACCTGCAGGGGCTGGAGCCGGTAGTGGGCAAGAGCATGAGTGATTTACGCCAACTGCTCGAAGAACTGCTGCGCAGTTTCAAACATGACCGCGCCTCGCTCAAGGCCATCGATCCGCTCGGCGATGCAGTGCAACTGATGAATCAGGCACACAAGATTCTCGGACCCGCCCGCATCATTCAGGCCGACAGTCTGATTCAGGCCTGCGAGCAGCTGGAGGCCGATTGCCAGAGCAACCAGGCAGCATCGGTATTGGAGGATCGCCAGCAGCAGCTACTGAGCGTCTTGAGCGCGCTTGAAGACGCGTTGCAGGGGTACTTGCACGCACAGCCAGCCCAACCATCGCGGGGCAACACCTGAACAGGCGGCGGGGCAGAAACGAAAACGGCGGCCACTGGGGCCGCCGTTTCAGCAGGATCAGGAAGCCGGGTTAACCGGGTTTTCCGGATACCAGGCGTCCAGCAACGGGCTGACTTCGATTTTGGTCAGTTCGCTGCGGCCTTTGAGCCAGCTTTCAACAGTTGCACGCTGCTCTTCAGTGACCGAGCCACGCTCGGCCTTGCAGACCAGACCGAAGTCGTCGCCGCCAACGTAGTCCAGACCATTGGCATCCATGGCGTCATCCAGGAAAGCATCGAGGAAGGCGTCAATGGCTTCGTCGGACAGATCTTCCTTGAATTCCAGGTTCAGCTCAAAACCCAGCTCCTGGAATTCATCCACGCAGAGTTTTTTGCGCAGACGGCGGGAACGGTTAGTGGCCATGAAACAATCCTCTTGAGTATTAACGCGCGGCACTTTACCAGTTTCGCCGCGCCCTTGCCGGACTAAAAGCCGATAAGCTGCTGCTCGATCCGGTATTCACAGGCCCATGGGCCTTCGGCTTGGGGCATAATGCGCGCTATATTTTTCCGTATCGGGGCCTTCACCTTTTTTCGCTCCGTTTTTTTCACCCCTCGCTCGCAGGGTTTTATCGCACATGATCAGATCTCTTCGCCCTCTTCTGCTTGCCGGCCTGCTGATGCCCCTGGCGCTTTCCAGCCACGCGGCCGCGGTCAACACCACGCTCTCACCGAAAGTGCAGCAAGCGCTGAAAACCAACAAACTGCAGGATTCGGCCCTGTCGCTGGTGATGCTGCCGCTCAACGGCCCGGGCACCCCGACCGTGTTCAATGCCGATGTCTCGGTCAACCCGGCCTCGACCATGAAGCTGGTGACCACCTATGCCGCCCTGGAAATGCTCGGCCCCACCCACCAGTGGAAGACCGAGTTCTACAGCGATGGCCCGCTGCGCAATGGCGTGCTGCAGGGCAACCTGTACCTCAAGGGCGGTGGCGACCCGAAACTGAACATGGAAAAGCTCTGGCTGCTGATGCGCGACCTGCGCGCCAATGGCGTGCAGACCATCAGCGGTGACCTGGTGCTTGACCGCAGCCACTTCATCCAGCCGCAACTGCCGCAGTTCAACGATGACGGCGGCGATGAGAACAAGCCCTTCCTGGTCAAGCCCGACTCGCTGCTGATCAACCTCAAGGCCTTGCGCTTCGTCGCCCGTAACGACGGTGGCAAGGTCCTGGTGTCGGTCGAGCCGCCGATTGCCAACATTCGCATCGACAACCAGGTCAAGGCGGTCAACGCCAAGCAGTGCAGCGGCGACGTGCGCTACAACCCGGTGGTTCAGGCCGACGGCGTCAGCGTCGTGGTCAGTGGCCAGTTGGGCGATGGCTGCAACTCGCAAACCTACCTGTCGCTGCTTGATCACCCGACCTACGCCGCCGGTGCGGTACGGGCGATCTGGAACGAACTGGGTGGTAGCATCCAGGGCCGCGACCGGGTCGACAACGTGCCGAAAAGCGCCCGTTTGCTGGCGCGCGCCTTCTCTCCGGACCTGGTCGAGATCATCCGCGACATCAACAAGTACAGTAACAACACCATGGCCCAGCAGTTGTTCCTGAGCCTGGGTGCGCAGTTCCGTACCGACGCCGATGGTGACGACGCCCGTGCCGCCCAGCGCGTGGTGCGTCAGTGGTTGGCGAAAAAAGGCATCACCGCGCCGCACCTGATCATGGAAAACGGCTCGGGCCTGTCGCGCGCCGAACGGGTCAGCACCCGGGAAATGGCGGCCCTGCTGCAAGCTGCCTGGAACAGCCCGTACGCCGCCGAGTTCATCAGCTCGATGCCGCTGGTGGGGATGGACGGCACCATGCGCAAGCGCCTCAAGCGCACCGCCATGACCGGTGAAGCGCACATCAAGACCGGCACCCTGAATACCGTACGGGCCATCGCCGGCTTCAGCCGCGACAGCAACGGCAACACCTGGGCGGTGGCGGCGATCCTCAACGATCCGAAACCCTGGGGTGCTTCGGCAGTGCTCGATCAGGTCCTGCTGGACCTGTACCGCCAGCCAAAGCTGGTCAACAGCACCGCCGCCATTCAGCCCTGAGCCTGGCTCAGGGCTGTTCGCCCTCGACCCGGTCGCGGCCAGCCTGCTTGGCCGCATACACCCCCGAGTCGGCGCGCAGCAGCAAGGCATCGGCGCCCTCCCCGGGGCGCCAGCCGGCTACGCCGAAACTCGCCGTGACCATGCCGACACCGTCCACCGGCATACTGCGCAAGCCCTGCCAGAGTTCCAAGGCCAGGGTGTAGGCCCGTTCGGCATTGCTGCCCGGGCACAGGACCATGAACTCCTCGCCACCCAGGCGGCAGAACACGTCGGTGCGGCGCAAGCGATGGTTGATGCGCTGGCACAGGCTGCGCAGTACATGGTCACCCACGGCATGACCATACAGGTCGTTGATCCGCTTGAAGTGGTCGATATCCAGCATGATCACTGCCAGATCCTGACTATCGCGCTGGGCCCGCTCAAGTTCGGTTTTGAGCCGCTCCTGGAAGTAACGCCGGTTGTGGATGCCGGTCAGCGAGTCCGTCACTGACAACGCCCGCAGCTCCTCCTCGACGCGTTTGAGATCGGAAATATCCGTCAGGTAGCCATGCCACAAGGTAGCGCCCTGCTCGGCCGGCTCCGGCGTGGCCTCGCCACGTATCCAGCGCATCCCGGCCGCCGGCAGGACCACCCGATACTCCTCGCGCCAGGGCGTCAGGTGATCGGCGGAGTAGCGGATTGACGCGCGCACCCGCGCCAGATCGTCCGGGTGAATGCGCTCGAACACCGCCGTCGCATCCTCGCGCAGACGCTGCGGGTCGATCTCGTAGATATCGCGCAAACCTTCGCTTGCATAGCTGAAACAGGAGTGGCCATCGCGGTCGAGGTGGAACTGATAGATGCCACCGGGCACCTCGGCGCTGAGTTTCTCCAGCAGGCGGTCACGGGCTGCCAGGGCCTCGTGCACACGCTTGCGCTCCGTGACATCGATGCAAATGGCCAGGTGCCCGACCCACAGCCCGTGCTCGTCGAGCACCGCGGTGACCAGCATATTGGCCAGCAAGTGGCTGCCATCCTTGCGCAACAGCGTCCACTCGCCCGGTTCGCTTTCACCCTCCTGGACCGTCTCGGCAAACATCGCCTGGGCCGCGCTGACCTCGCGGCCATAACGTTGGCTCAAGGCTCGTGCGCGGGCCTGCAGTTCCTGCGGCAATACCAGATCTTCAAGGGTCAGTTGGCCGATGACTTCAGCGCTGTGATAGCCGAGCATGCGTTCGGCACCGGCGTTGAAGGTACTGATCACCCCGCGCAAGCTGGTGGCAATGATTGCCACCTGGGTCGCGGCATCAAGCACGCTGCGCAGCTGATTATGGGTGTCGCGCAACGACTGCTCGCTGACGCGCAACTCGCCAGTGCGCTGCTCGACCAGGGTCAGGGCCCGCTGGCGCTGGCCGAACAGGCTGAACAGCAACGCGCTGAGCAACAGGCTGAGCAGGCCGCCAAGCAGTACCACGGCGTTCACCGCCGAGGAGCGATTGGCCTCCATGAACGCCAGACTCGGCTGAATATCCAGCTGATAGTCATGATCGGCCAGGCGCAACAGATGGCTGGCGGTCAGCTCAGTGCTGGCGCCCTCGTTGCCCGACTGAAACAACACCTCGCGCCGGCCTTGCCCGGACAGGTCGAGAATGCGCACTACCAGATTGTCCTGGCTCGGGCTGGGCAGCCCTTCGGCCATCAGTTGCTGCAGGCTGATCACCGCCAGCACGTAGCCGTCAGGGGCGCTGGCAGTATTGCCGGGCGCGAACACCGGGGCCACCATCAGCACGCCCCGGGTAAAAGCCGGATCGACATTGCTCAGGTTCAGCGGCGCCGAAACGGCCATGCTGCCAGGCTGCCGGGCGCGATCCAGAGCAGCCTGGCGCAGCGGTTGGGATAGCATATCCAGGCCCAGGGGCTGCGCCTGGTGACTCAGCGCCTGGGTGTAGTACAGCGGATAATAAAACGGCCGCGGCGCCGCGACCTGCAGGCTGCCCGCGTCAGTGAGTTCATGGATGGCAAAGGGTTTGCCGAGTGTCTGTGCGGCGCCGCGCTCGAACGCCTCGCGCGCCTCGCCGGCTACCCGTGGCGCCCAGGCATAGGCCTGGGTCCGGTAGAGCAAAGGTTGGGCATAGCCGTTGAACGCATCCAGGGTAACGTTTGAGGAGAACACAAAGAAACGGCGCAGGCCGTCAAGACGCTGCACCTGGTCCTCGAAGCGTTCTTCGATACGGCTGTAGCGTTCGCTGGCCAGCAGTTCGAAGCGCTGCCGCAGCTGCTGGTGGTACAGGTCGTGAGTCGCCAGCGCCAGCAGCGCTGTCAACAGGCTGCCGGCCACAAACGCCACACCGGCCACCAGCCAGGCGGAAACTTCTTCGCTGACAAAGCCGAGCATCTTCGGACGAGCGACGTGCATCGACATAGAAAGCACTCAAAACGCCAGCGTCCTGCGGATCGCGGGCTCTGATTGAGTTATAGCCATTAGCCATTAACGAAGCAATCATCGCCCGCGACAATCAGCCGATCAGCGCGCCTGGATCTTCCATGCCCGGTGAATCTTGCTATTGCGGGCAAAGTCCGGGTCCAGGGTCTGGGCACTGATCTCTTCCACCGCGTAGCGCTCAGCCAGGTTTTCATCGAGCTGGAACTTGCGGAAGTTGTTCGAGAAGTACAGCACGCCCCCCGGCGCCAGGCGTGCCACGGCCAGGTCGAGCAACTCGACATGATCGCGCTGCACGTCGAATACGCCTTCCATGCGCTTGGAGTTGGAGAAGGTCGGCGGGTCGATGAAGATCAGCTCGTACTCGTCGCGGCAGGCTTGCAGCCAGGCCATGACGTCGCCCTGCTCCAGGCGGTTCTTGTCCGAAAAGCCATTGAGCGACAGGTTGCGCCGCGCCCAGTCCAGGTAGGTCTTGGACAAATCGACGCTGGTGGTGCTGCGCGCACCGCCCTTGGCCGCATGCACACTGGCCGTGGCGGTGTAGCAGAACAGGTTGAGGAAGCGCTTGCCCGCAGCCTCGCGCTGAATGCGCAGGCGCATCGGACGGTGGTCGAGAAACAGCCCGGTGTCCAGGTAATCGGTGAGGTTGACCAGCAGCTTGACGCCGCCCTCCCGCACTTCCAGGAACTGACCCTGGGTGCTCTGGCGCTCGTACTGACGGGTGCCGGTCTGGCGCTCACGGCGCTTGACCACCACCCGGCTCTGGTCGATACCCAACGCCTGGGGAATCGCTGCCAGGGCGTCGAACAGGCGCGCCTGGGCTTTTTCCGGATCGATCGAGCGCGGTGCGGCATACTCCTGCACATGCACCCAATCCTGGTACAGGTCGATGGCCAGGGCGTACTCGGGCATGTCGGCATCGTACAGGCGATAGCAACTGACGTTCTCGCGCTTGGCCCACTTGCCCAGTTGCTTGAGGTTCTTCTGCAGGCGGTTGGCGAACATCTGCCCGCCTTCGCTCAGGCGGGCCGGCTCGCTGGCCACGGCAGCGGGCGAACGCTGCTCGGCAACTTCGCCGTTGCGCTCCGGCTGACGGCGCTCGCCGGTGACGAACTGATCGGGCTGGACCTTGATCAACAGCAGCTTGCACGGCAAGGCGCCGTTCCAGAAGGCATATTGCTTGTGGCTACGGATGCCCATGCGTTTGCCCAGGTCCGGGGCACCGGTGAACACCGCCGCTTCCCAGTTCAGGCAGGCCTGGCGCAGACGCTCGCCGAGGTTCTGATAGAGGTACAAAAGGCTGGCCTCGTCGCCCAGACGCTCGCCATACGGCGGGTTGCAGATCACCAGGCCTTTCTGGTTCTGGTCCGGGCGCGGCTCGAAGGTGCCGACTTCGCCCTGGTAGATCTTCACCCAATCGCTCAGGCCTGCGCGTTCGACATTGTTGCGGCCTGGCTGGATCAGCCGTGGATCGGCTTCGTAACCACGGATCCACAGCGGTGGACGAGCCAGGCCAGCTTCGGCACGGGCCAGCGCCTCGTCATGGAGTTTGCGCCACAGTGCTGGCACGTGGCCGAGCCAGGCGCTGAAACCCCAACGCTCGCGACGCAGGTTCGGTGCGATATCGGCGGCGATCATTGCCGCTTCGACCAGGAAGGTGCCCACGCCGCACATCGGGTCAGCCAGGGCTCCGCCTTCGGCGGCGATGCGCGGCCAGCCGGCACGGATCAACACCGCGGCAGCGAGGTTTTCCTTCAACGGTGCAGCGCCTTGCTGCAGGCGGTAGCCGCGCTGGTGCAGGCTGTGGCCAGACAGGTCCAGGGACAGGATCGCCTCGCCGCGCTCCAGGCGCAGGTGCACGCGCAGGTCAGGGTTGAGCTTGTCCACCGACGGGCGCTCACCACTGCTGGTGCGCAGTTTGTCGACGATCGCATCCTTGACCTTCAAGGCGCCGAAGTGGGTGTTGTCGATGCCCGAACCATGACCGCTGAACTCCACCGCCAGCGAGCCGCTGGCTTGCAGGTGATCCTGCCACTCGACTTCATTGACGCCGTCGTAGAGGTCGTCGGCGTTTTTCATGTTGAAGCGCTTGAGCACCAGCAGCACGCGGTTGCCCAGACGCGACCACAGGCACAGCCGGTAGGCGGTTTCCATGTCGGCGGTGCCGCGAATCGCCGAGGTGTGCTCACGCACTTCTTCAAGGCCAAGGCCACGCGCTTCTTCGGCAAGCAGGCCTTCAAGGCCTTTGGGGCAGGTGAGGTAAAGTTCGAAACGGTCCGACATGGGGTATCCAGAGCCTTGAGCAATAAAGTGGAAGAGCAAGCGCATCGCCCTTCCGATGTTTAATCGAACGCCTTTCCACAGCGTTCGAGTGGCGCTTTTTTTACGCCGGGCCACCCGCCAACCTGACTTTTGCCATGGCAGAAAAGTCTTTGATTGCCGAGCAGAATGAAAAATTCAGGTAAAAAACCGGGAAAAATGACCCTTCGTCGTTTTACCTTCGTTGTTACAAATTATCACATGGCAATGGCCAGATGATTTCGTTTCAGACCAAACCCTGATCATAGCGGGCTTTGCGCCAGATCCTAATCAGACGCATTTATTTACTTATCCTGTGACCCTATGAAAGGTTACGTCCTTATGACAAAACGATCATTCACACTGTGTCGTGCATTGGTTAGAACTGATCTCAGGTTGTCACCGCAACGGTACAACACTTCCGCTCGCGACGCCGGCAGCGAGCGCAAACCGGCAGAACGATTCTGCCCGACCTTCTAGAGGTCGACGGGACATTACAGTCAACAAGTGAGGGCAACACCCTATGAGAAGACTTAAGCGTGATCCGTTGGAACGAGCTTTTTCACGTGGCTACCAATATGGGGTCACCGGCAAATCCCGCGAGCTTTGCCCCTTTACTCTACCGTCTGTACGTCAGGCATGGATCAATGGCTGGCGCGAAGGACGCGGCGACAACTGGGACGGTATGACCGGCACTGCGGGTATCCATAGACTCAACGAACTTCACGCCGTTGGCTGAACGAGGAACTGAATCCGATTACCATGCACGCCCCATCCGGGCGGCGGGCTAAGGCCCAGGGGCCCCTTGAGGGGGCCCTTTTTTATGCCTGCCGTTTCAGCGTGGCAAGGCTGCGATGGCATCCACTGCCTCGCGGATCAGGGCCGGCCCCTTGTAGATGAACCCCGAGTAGATCTGTACCAGGCTGGCACCGGCGGCAATCTTCTGCGCCGCATGCTTGCCTTCGGTAATCCCGCCTGCGGCAATGATCGGCAGCTTGCCGCCCAGCTCGCCGGCCAGCACCTTGACAATATGGGTGCTTTTTTCCAGCACCGGCGCGCCCGACAGGCCACCCGCCTCATCACCATGCAACAACCCTTCGACGCCTTCGCGGCCAAGGGTGGTGTTGGTGGCGATTACCGCATCCATGCCTGCCTCGAGCAGGGCCGAAGCCACCAGCGCGGTTTCTTCATCGCTCATGTCCGGGGCGATCTTGATTGCCAGTGGCACCTGCTTGCCGCGCTCGCTCACCAGTTGCGAGCGGCGCTCGGCCAGGGCGTCGAGCAGTTGCTTGAGCGAATCGCCGAACTGCAGGCTGCGCAGGCCCGGGGTGTTGGGCGAGCTGACGTTGACGGTGATGTAGCTGGCCTGGTCGTAGACCTTGTCGAGGCAAATCAGGTAGTCGTCGACCGCGCGCTCGACCGGAGTGTCGAAGTTCTTGCCGATGTTGATACCGAGAATGCCACGGTATTTGGCCGCACGTACCCGGTTGAGCAGGTTGTCGACACCCAGGTTGTTGAAACCCATGCGGTTGATGATCGCTTGCGCTTCCGGCAGGCGGAACAGGCGCGGCTTGGGGTTGCCCGGTTGCGGACGCGGGGTAACGGTGCCGATCTCGACAAAACCGAAACCCAGTTGGGCAAAGCCGTCGATGGCCGCGCCGTTCTTGTCCAGGCCTGCTGCCAGGCCGACCGGGTTGGCAAAGTTCAGGCCCATGACGGTGACCGGCAAAGAGGCCGGCGCCTTGGTCAGCAGCCCGTTGAGGCCCAGGCGGCCACCGGCGCCGATCAGGTCCAGGGACAGGTCATGGGAAGTCTCCGGGGAGAGCTTGAACAGCAACTGGCGGGCCAGGGTATACATGGGCGGGCTTAGCTCGACGTGAGTGAGGGGGCGATTATAGCGGTGGCGTCGTCCGGGGGACAGGGCCGCCTTGGCATATGCGTTGCTAGATCCCTCTTACAACGCCTGCCACGCGAGCGGTACGGCCTGACCTTCGACACAGGCGCAATGACGTGACCAACCCTATTCCCGTAACTTCCCTGGCCTGGGTCAACGGCAGCGATGCCCCGGAAAAGCCCAGCCTGAATCTCGGTTTCATGGCCCTGAGCGATTGCGCCTCGGTGGTGGTGGCTGCCACCCAGGGCTTCGCCCAGGCCTACGGCCTGAGCCTGAACCTGCAGCGCCAAAGCTCCTGGGCCGGCCTGCGTGACAAGCTGGCCAGTGGCGAGCTGGATGCCGCTCACAGCCTCTATGGCCTGATCTATGCGCTGCAACTGGGCATCGGCGGTAGCGCGGCCACCGACATGGCGGTGCTGATGGGGCTGAACCAGAACGGCCAGGGCATCAACCTGTGCGCGGCACTGCAACGCCAAGGTGTGACCAGTCCCGAGGCACTGGAGCATTTCGTGCACCAAAGCAGGACAAAACTGACCTTTGCCCAGACCTTTCCCACCGGCACCCATGCCATGTGGCTGTATTACTGGCTGGCCAGCCAGGGCATCCATCCGTTGCATGACGTCAATAGCGTAGTGGTGCCGCCTGCACAGATGCTCGCGCACCTGCAAGCCGGACGCATCGATGGCTTTTGCGTCGGTGAACCCTGGTCGGCGGGCGCCATCGAGCAGGGCCAGGGTTTTACCCTGGCTACCAGCCAGTCGATCTGGCCGGACCATCCGGAAAAGGTCCTGAGTTGCACCCGGGCCTTTGTCGAACAGTACCCGAACACCGCCCGGGCCCTGGTGATGGCGGTGCTGGCCGCCAGTCGTTTCATCGAGCAGAACAACGAAAATCGGCGCAGTACCGCGCAGTTGCTCAGCGGCAAGGCGTACCTGGATGCACCGCTGTCGAGTATCGAGCCACGCCTGCTCGGCCAGTACCAGGACGGCCTGGGCAACCAGTGGCATGACCCCCACGCCTTGCGCCTGCACGATGAAGGCCGGGCCAACGTGCCATACCTGTCCGATGGCATGTGGTTCATGACCCAGTTCCGCCGCTGGGGCTTGCTGCGCGAAGATCCCGACTACCTCGCCGTGGCCCGCCAGGTCCAGCAACTGGCGCTGTACCGCGATGCCGCCACAGCGATCGGCGTGCCCTGCGCAGGCCCCGACATGCGCAGCAGCCCGCTGATCGATGGCAGCCATTGGGATGGCAGCGACCCGTATGGCTACGCCCGCAGCTTTCGCCTGCATGCACTGGCGGAACCGCCAGCCACCCTCGCCCGCCGCTGAAAGGAGACGCCACCATGCTGCGAATCCTGTTGATCGACGACACTGCGAAAAAAGTCGGTCGCCTCAAGGCCGCCCTGGTCCAGGCCGGGTTCGAGGTGATCGAAGAGTCGGGCCTGACCATCGACCTGCCGGCGCGCGTCGAAACGGTGCATCCGGACGTGGTGCTGATCGATACCGAGTCACCGGGCCGGGATGTCATGGAGCAAGTGGTGCTGGTCAGCCGCGACCGGCCGCGGCCGATCGTCATGTTCACTGACGAGCACGACCCCGGCGTGATGCGCCAGGCCATCCAGGCCGGGGTCAGCGCCTACATCGTCGAAGGCATCCAGGCCACGCGGCTGCAGCCGATCCTTGACGTGGCCATGGCCCGCTTTGAAAGCGACCAGGCGCTCAAGGCCCAGCTGCAGGCCCGCGACCAGCAACTGGCGGAGCGCAAGCGGATCGAGCTGGCCAAGGGTCTGTTGATGAAAATGAAGGACTGCAACGAAGAACAGGCCTACACCCTGATGCGCCGCCAGGCCATGAGCAAGCAACAAAAGCTGATCCAGGTGGCCGAGCAGATCATTGCCATGAGCGACCTGCTCGGCTGAGGCATTCTGGCCCGGCTCTTGCTATCAGCAAAGGACAGGTAGCCAACGGCGGTTGCCCCCTTCACGACAAAGACGTCGCACCCCCACTCGCGCAAGCGGGTCGGGTGGCGACGTCTTTTTCGTTTCCGTCCCTGTTCAACGAGGTGTTCGATGAATACGAGTTTCTGGAAGTCCGGGCATGTCCCTACCCTGTTCGCCGCCTTTTTGTACTTCGACCTGAGCTTCATGGTCTGGTACCTGCTCGGCCCGCTGGCGGTGCAGATCGCCGCTGATTTGCAACTGACCACCCAGCAACGCGGCCTGATGGTCGCCACGCCAATCCTTGCCGGGGCGATCCTGCGCTTTGTCATGGGCCTGCTGGTGGACCGGCTGTCGCCCAAGACCGCCGGGCTGATCGGCCAGGTGATTGTCATCGTCGCACTGTTCTGCGCCTGGCGCCTGGGCATCCATAGTTATGAACAAGCCCTGTTGCTCGGGGTGTTCCTCGGCGTTGCCGGGGCCTCGTTTGCCGTATCGCTGCCGCTGGCCTCGCAGTGGTACCCGGCCCAGCACCAGGGCAAGGCCATGGGCATCGCTGGCGCCGGCAACTCCGGCACCGTGTTCGCCGCGCTGCTGGCCCCGGCCCTGGCCGCAGGCTTTGGCTGGAACAACGTCTTCGGTTTTGCCGTGATCCCGCTGCTGCTGACCCTGGTGCTGTTCAGCCTGCTGGCGCGCAACGCCCCCGAGCGGCCCAAACCCAAAGCCCTGGCCGACTACCTCAAGGCCCTGGGTGACCGTGACAGCTGGTGGTTCATGTTCTTTTACAGCGTTACCTTCGGCGGCTTCATTGGCCTGGCCAGCGCCCTGCCCGGCTACTTCAACGACCAGTACGGCCTGAGCCCGGTGACCGCCGGCTACTACACTGCCGCCTGCGTATTCGCCGGCAGCCTGATGCGCCCGTTGGGTGGCGCCCTGGCTGATCGCTTCGGCGGTATCCGCACCTTGCTGGCGATGTACAGCGTCGCCGCCATCTGCATTGCCGCCGTCGGCTTCAACCTGCCCAGCGCGGTGGCCGCCCTGGCCCTGTTCGTCAGCGCCATGCTCGGCCTGGGTGCCGGCAACGGCGCGGTGTTCCAGCTGGTGCCGCAACGTTTTCGCCAGGAAATCGGCGTGATGACCGGGCTGATCGGCATGGCCGGCGGCATCGGCGGCTTCCTGCTCGCCGCGGGCCTGGGGACGATCAAGCAGCACACTGGCGACTATCAGTCGGGCCTGTGGCTGTTCGCCAGCCTCGGCATCCTTGCCTGGTTCGGTCTGCACGGCGTCAAGCAGCGCTGGCGCACCACCTGGGGCTCGGCGGCGGTGACCGCGGCGCGGGTCTGAGGGTTACGCCATGAGCCTGCAACTGAGCTTCGCCCAAGCCAGCGCCAGCGGCCCCCGGGAGGAAAACCAGGACGCCCTGCGCCTGGTGACCCCCAACCCGGAACTGGCCGCCAGCAAAGGCTACCTGTTCGCCCTCGCCGACGGTGTCAGCCAGTGCGCCGATGGCGGCCTGGCGGCGCGGGCCAGCCTGCAGGCGCTGGCCCTGGACTACTACGCCACCCCCGCCACCTGGGGCGTGGCCCAGGCCCTGGACCGCCTGCTGCTGGCGCAAAACCGCTGGCTGCGCGCCAACGGAGGCGGCCAGCCGTTGCTGACCACCCTCAGCGCCCTGGTGCTGCGCGGGCGGCGTTTTACCCTGGCGCATGTCGGCGACTGCCGGATCTACCGCTGGGCTGCCGGGCAGCTGCAACGCATCAGCGAAGATCACGTCTGGGACCAACCGGGCATGCAGCACGTGCTCAAGCGCGCCCTGGGCCTGGACCAGCACCTGCAGGTCGATTACCTGGAAGGCGAGCTGCAGGCTGGCGAATGCTTCGTGCTGCTCAGCGACGGTGTCTGGGCCAGCCTCAGCGAAGCGCAGATCAGGGCCGTGCTGCGCGAACAGATCGACCTGCAGGATGCCGCCCAGACCCTGGTCAGCTCGGCCCATCACAGTGGCAGCCAGGACAACGCCAGCGCGCTGCTGGTGCGGGTCGAGCGACTGGGCGCCAGCAACCTTGGCGACTCCCTGGCGCAACTGCAGCAATGGCCGCTGCCGCTTGCCCTGCGCTGCGGGCAGACGATCGACGGCTGGAGCGTCGAGCAACCGCTGGGCCACAGCCGCCAGTCCTTGCTGTACCGCGTGCGCGACCACCAGCAACAGGCGTGGCTGCTGAAAACCCTGCCTGCAGAGCGCAAGGATGAACCCGGCGCATTGCAAAGCCTGCTGCTGGAAGAATGGTTCCTGCGCCGGGTGGCCGGGCGTTACTTCCCCGAAGTGCACCTGGCCAGCCAGCGCCAGCACCTGTACTACCTGATGCGCGAATACCCCGGCCAGACCCTGGCGCAACTGTACGCCGCCAGCGGCCCGCTACCGCTGGCGCAGTGGCAGTCACTGGCCCAGCAACTGCTGCAGGCCGTAGGCACGCTGCATCGACGCAATATCCTCCACCGCGACATCAAGCCCGAAAACCTGCACCTGGGTGATGACGGCCAACTGCGCGTGCTGGATTTCGGCCTGGCCTTCTGCCCGGGGCTCTCCGAAGACCGCGCCCATGAGCTGCCGGGCACGCCATCGTTCATTGCCCCGGAAGCCTTTGAAGGCGAGCCGCCCAGCCCCCGGCAAGACCTGTACAGCGTGGGCGTAACGCTGTTCTACCTGCTCACCGGGCACTACCCCTATGGCGAAATCGAAGCCTTCCAGCACCCCCGTTTCACCCAGGCGGTCAGCGCCGCACGCTATCGCCCGGACCTGCCCGAGTGGCTTGAGCACAACCTCGCCCAGGCACTGCTCAGCGATCCACAGCAACGCTTTGAAACCGCCGAGCAATGGCTGTTGCTGCTCGAACAGGGCGAGCGCCAGCAACTGAGTGTGCGCCCGCGGCCATTGCTTGAACGCGAGCCCCTGAAGGTCTGGCGCAGCCTGGCACTGCTGTCTTTGCTCCTTAATCTGATCCTGCTGATCTGCCTGTTCAAAGGCTGATGGCCAATACTGCCGATGAGGAAATCACCATGAATGCAAAAGTCTGGCTGGTAGGCGCGGGCCCGGGCGACCCGGAGCTGTTGACCCTGAAAGCGGTGCGCGCGCTGGGGCAAGCCGCTGTCGTGATGATCGATGACCTGGTCAATCCGGCCATTCTGCAACACTGCCCCGACGCCCGGGTCATTGCCGTGGGCAAACGCGGCGGCTGCCGTTCCACGCCACAAGCCTTCATCCAGCGCCTGATGCTGCGCCATGCCCGTCAGGGGCGTTGCGTAGTGCGCCTCAAGGGCGGCGATCCTTGCATTTTCGGCCGTGGCGGCGAAGAAGCCTGCTGGCTACAAGCACGCGGCATAGAAGTCGAAGTGGTCAATGGCATTACCGCCGGCCTCGCCGGTGCCACCCAGTGCGGCATTCCCCTGACCCTGCGCGGGATCAGCCGTGGCGTCACCCTGGTCACCGCTCATACCCAGGATGACAGCCCATTGAACTGGCAGGCGCTGGCGGCGTCAGCGACAACCCTGGTGATCTACATGGGCGTAGCGCGCCTGGCCGATATCCAGCAGCAACTGCTCGCCGCCGGCATGCCGGGCAGCACGCCGGTGGCGATGATCGAAAACGCCTCGCTACCTGGGCAGCGCGCCTGTCGCAGTCCGCTGTACCAGCTCCTGCAACGCGCCGCCGAATTCGAGCTCAAGAGCCCGGCGGTGCTGGTGATCGGCGAGGTGGTCAATGCCGCTGGCGCACTAGAGCTGCAGCCGCAAGCGCTCGACGGTGTGGCGCTCGATCTCGTCTTCGCTCAACCAGGTACGCCGCTTGCGCAGCTCGCGCAGTAGCGGCACCTGGTCGTCATAGTGCTTGCCAGGGCTGCCATCGGCGGCGATAAATCCGGATTGCCCGGGTGCCGCCAGTTCGAAGCCGCTGACCTTGCCCTCGCTGAGCACGACCATGTTGTTTTCAGTACCCAGGTTCATGCTTGGCGCCAGGGCCTGCTCTTCGCGTTGCAACGCTTGCGGGACGCCCAGGAAGTTCTTGTGGGCAAAGCGCAAGGTCGAGACCCCCTGGCGCCAGGCCGACACCTGCGGGCCTTGTTCGCGCTTGAGCTGGGCAACGCTCAGGCGCAATGCCTGGAGCATCAGCTCATCGACGTTGTGGCCTTTGAACAGATCGAAGGGCAAGGACTCGCCTTGCTCTTTTGCCGTCAATGCCCGGTACAGCACCTTGGTGCCCACCGAAATATTGTGACTGCCCGGCGAGCTGACGCCGGGGGCGCTGTAACCGGTGTCGGTAAACCAGCCGGCCTGCGCGGGCGGCAACTGATCGGCCAGGGTCAAGTCAAGCATCTGCCCGAGCCAACGCCGAAAAATCGCCGTGGCGGGCTGGTCGTAGAAACCGTCGCGATTGCGGTCCAGGTCCTGATAGTCCCAGGCCGCCAACGCCTGGTGGACGGCAGCGAACTCCGCTGGCAAGCGTTCGCTCAGCGCCAGCAGGCGCGGCATGAAATAGCGCGCATTGGGGTCCTCGAACGCGGCCTCCATCATCAGGCTCCAGGCTTGCTCTGGGGTGAAACGGGCTTGCTGGCGCAACCGCTCGTCGAGCACTGCGTATCGATCGGCAGCACCCCAGGCATACCACCATTGGTCCGGTCCGGGGAAGCCCTCTGCCGGCTGGTTGTTCCAATTGGCAATGTAGCCACTGGCCGGATTGAACACCTGCGGATTGGAAGCGAACGGCAGGAAACCCTGCCATTCATAGTCACCATTGCCGGGCATCGGCAAGCGACTGTCATGCCCTTGCAGACGCACCGGATAACGACCGCCGAGGGCATAGCCAATGTTGCCTTGCTGGTCGGCGTAGTACCAATTGACGTTGATCGCCGAGCGCTCCACCTGGGCCAGCCACTGCGCGTGATTGCCGGCCTTGGCCACCTGGTTCCAGGCCATCAGGGTCGCCAGCTCCTGGCCTTCCCAACCGCGGCGGCGAGCATAGGCCACGCCCTGTTCGGGCAGATGCTCGAACACCGCACCCTGGGCACTGCGATACACCGTGAGCTGTCGGGGCGCTTCACCTTTGACCGCAATCGTTTCGACCCGCCGCTCAAAATCCCGATAGCGGCCCTGGAACCAGTACTGGTTCGGGTTCTGCGGGTTGAGCTGGAGCCGATAGACATCGACGTTATCACCCGCGCCCCAGGTGCTACCCCAGGATATCTCGCGGTTGTGACCGAACTGGATCAGCGGATAGCCAAACGGGCTGTTGCCAACCGCATCGTAGCCAGCCCCATGCAGACCGATTGAATAAGTGTAAGCGGGTTGAAAAAAGCCGAATTGCGGACCGTTGACCAGGATTGCCCGGGCATCGGCGCTCTTTTTTGCCCCCAGGACGATGATATTGCTGAAACCGCGCCCGCTACTGGGGTCTATCGGGTGAACGGCACGCATCGGCAACGGTGGCTCCACTGCCGTGCCTGCTGTCCGTGGCACCACCGCCGCACTTCGCCGTGCCGGGTCCCACTCGCCGCGGGCGATAGTGGTCGGCGCCTGTGGGTCGTCATTGGCCAGCAGCACTTCGAACAATGACTGTCCGCCCTTGAGCCCATGCTTTTCGATCAGCCCGGCCAGCAGGTTCTGGTTGTCCAGTTCAGTGTTGTAATCACCAAAACGGTTGATCATCGAGCCGACGTAAACCATCGCCACATCAAACGCCGTCCAGGGCCTGGGTTGGAATTGGTAGTACGAAAACTGCTTGGGCAACACGCTGTCGGGGCGCTGTTCAATCTCGCCAAGATGGCGGTTGATACCCTCTGCGTAGCCCTGGAGTATCTGCAGCTCCTGAGGGGCCAGCGCAGCCAGCTGTCGGGCAATGGCCTGTGGCGAATATTGCCGGCGAATACCCTCATCGAAGGCCAGGTAGTCGCGCCCTAGCACCTCGGCCACCCGCCCCTGGGTGGTGCGCCGAGACATCTCCAGTTGAAACAGGCGGTCTTGGGCGATGGCGTAACCGTAGCCGTAGAACAGCCGGTAAGGACTGTCGGCGTAGACATGCGGCGTACCCCATTCATCACGCTTGATCAGGATGTCACCTTCAGGCTGTTGCCCGGCAATCTGGCAGCCCGCCATTGCCATGAGCACACCCAGCAATCCCCCAAGACGCAGTAGATGACTCATTCAACCCCCAGATAAGATACAAATTATTTGCCTTCACTAAAATAACCGTATCACTTAAGGCTAGCCTTCCCGCCAAAGGAAGTTTGTCCAAGCGTTACAGACACGCCTCGCAAAGGCTGGACTACACTGATCCAACTCCGCAGGGAAGTAAGACAGACAGTAAGTACTCGGAGCTTACTTTCTTCGGAGAAACCGCCATGAGCGTTACTGTCATCTGGAACTGGGCCCGTTCGGCCCAAATGCCCAACAGCGAAACCATTGCCAATCTGGTAGAGCGATCACGCTACTACCGCCATCCCGACTCGGTGCACATCGCCTACCCCACCACGGTTGACGCCCCCCTGGGTGAGCTTCCCGTCGGCCGCCATCGCATCGCCATCGTCGGCGCCGGTGTGGCGGGTATTACTGCCTTGTACGAGCTGTCACGCACGCTCACAGGGGGTGCGCAGATCGAAGTCGACCTGTACGACAACGATCCGGATCACTTCCTGCACGAGCAGCCAACCAACGGCCACGAGCGAGGTGTGCGCACTGCGGGTAAAAGAGCCGGCCGAGTCAGTGCAGCCAGGGCGACGACCGGCCTGGGTGGCAGTGAAACTGAAAGATCGGTGTACGAAATCGGCGCCATGCGCTTCCCGGAAATTGCCGGGCTGACCTGGCTCTACGCCAGCCGGGTATTCAACCCGACGACTCAGGTCAATGTCTTCCCCAATCCAGGCAAGGTCGCGACCGAATTCGTCTTTGCCGATCGCGTTGATCGTTATGGCAATGGTCAATGGCAGGATCCGCAATCCCCCACTCGGCAGGTGTTTGCCCTGGTGCTCAAGTATTTCCCGGGCGTGAACATCGAAAACGGTGAACTCACCGGCGCCTCGCTGTTCAAGATCGGCAGCCGCGACCCCGCTGTGGTTGCCGGAATTCTGGCGCAAGCAGCACCGGCCGCCGGCGAGCTGGACAGGATCGAAAGGGACTGGGCCACCTTCATCCAGGACTATGACGCCACGACCTTGGCCGGGGCAATCAGAACAATCATGGAGCATGCCAGCGCTCAGGCAGAGCTGCCGGTTATCGCTGGCTTGAACACAACCGAAACGGTGAACTACTGCGTGGAACTGTTCGGTCGCTTCGGTTTCGGCACTGGTGGTTTCAAACCGCTGTACAACATTTCCCTGGTGGAAATGATGCGCCTGGTGCTGTGGGACTACAGCAACGAGTACACCTTGCCGGTGAAAGAGAATGTGCAGTTCATCGAACGGCTGTTCCAGGCTGCACAGTCCATAGGCGGTAGCCAATTGACGGTCAACTTCCGCAGCGCCCGCGTCAGTGACGTTTATCACAGCACCCAGACGGGCAATCGCTGCGCCAATGTCTGCTACTACCCAGCCGATACCCCGCAGCCGGCCCTGATCGAAGCCAGCTACGACTATGTCGTGCTGGCCATGCCCCAGGATCAGCTCAGCCCGCTGGTCAAACGCGCCGGTCACAACCCAGAGGTTACGCCCAGGCTCCAGGTCGGTGATCGGTATCTCGGCTTGCAGCCTCGCACGGTCATCAACACTCAGCCTTCTCTGCAATTGAGCCGGGCCTATAGCGCTCCCAACGCACGCATGGCCAGCGCCATCAGCCAGTTGCACATGACCCGCACCTCGAAAGTATTCGGCCTGATTCATAACGATGAAAGCAGCGGGCCCGAGGTGCCGACATTCAACGGCAGTCCCATCCAGGCCGTGGTCAGCGACACAGGGCTTGCCGCCAGCTACATCGTTCCCAGCACCCTGAGCGGCCAGCCATACTCAAGCTTCCTCGCCAGCTACAGCTGGGACGACGACTCGACCCGCCTGCAACATGACTATGACCAGTACCCGCAAAACCCTGACAACGGCAGTGAACAGCAAAGCCCCCATTACATGTTCCAGCGCATGGTCAATCGGGTCGACCATGAGCTCTACGACCCCGACACCGAGGGCTACAAGCGCTGGTGGTTCGGTGCGCTGCTGAACAAGGTCGAAGGTGATGGCCGCCTGGTGTTCGACTGGACCACCAACACCAGTGCCGGCGGCTTCAAGCTGGACATGTGCGGCGATCACTACCAGAGCAATCTGTGTTTCCGCTATCACACCCATGCGCAAAACAGCACCCTGGATAACCGTTTTTTCCTCGCCTGTGACAGCTACAGTCACCTGGGAGGCTGGATTGAAGGGGCATTCATGAGTGCGATCAATGCAGTGGCGGGGGTTGTGGTCGCCGCCAACGACGGTTCGCTCAACAGCCTCAATGTCGAGGCGCGCAAGCTGTTCACCACCTTGGCAGCGGTTGCCTGAGGGGCAAATCGCAGGCAAAGAAAAGCCCGGCCTAGGCCGGGCTTTTCAGTAGGGCTTGGACCAATTACTTGGCTTGGGCTTCTACTTGTGCTTCTACGCGACGGTTAACAGCGCGACCAGCGTCGGTGGCGTTGTCAGCAACCGGACGGGTTTCACCGTAGCCAACCGACTCAACGCGGCTCGACTCAACACCGTACTGGTTGGTCAGAACCTGCTTAACGGCGTTTGCACGACGCTCGGACAGCTTCTGGTTGTAAGCGTCAGGACCGACGGAGTCAGTGTGACCTTCAACAGTGGTGGTGGTCTGTGGGTACTGCTTCATGAAGTCAGCCAGGTTCTTGATGTCGCCGTAGCTGTTTGGCTTGACGACCGACTTGTCGAAGTCGAACTTGACGTCCAGCTCAACACGTACGACTTCGGCAACAGCCGGGCAGCCGTCAGCGTCAACGGTAACGTTGGCTGGGGTGTCAGGGCACTTGTCGACGTTGTCGCAGACGCCATCGTTGTCGCTGTCGGAGCAGACTTCAGCAACTGGAGCAGGAGCGGCTTCAACCTTGCCACCGCTACCACCGAAGTTCAGACCCAGACCAACGGTCGGACCCCACTCGGTGTTGCCGTTGTCGATGTTGTACATGGCTTCAACGCCGGCACGGGCGAAGAACATGTCGGTGATGTACCACTTGGCGCCAGCGCCAACGTTGGCGAAGGTGGAGTGGTCACGGCCGCCACGGGTAGCCTGGCCCAGGCTCTCGTGAGCGAAACCAGCCGAAACGTAAGGACGCAGAGCGTCGCCGACGGTACCGAAGTGGTAGGTAGCGTCCAGCTTGGCCTTGGAACCTTTGATGTCTTTGTTGAAGACTTCACCACGAGCGTTGTGAGTCTCGTTGTAGCCCAGGTCCAGGGACAGGTCGTCGGTCAGGAAGTAACCAAGGCGAACACCTGGATTGGTGCCAGTGTTCTTGAAATTGCGCTCGCTATCGTAGTACTGCTTGGTGACGTTGCCTTCAATTTCGACCGCGCCTTGGCCTTGTGCCAGAGCGCCGAAGGAAGTTGCGGCTACAAGAGAACCAATGGCCAAGCCCAAGGTGTTTTTCAATTTCATCCGTTAAATCCCCATCTGGTGATAGTTAAGCAGTCCCACCAACATCCGGGGGACAACTCGACGGCAAGTTTAGCAGAACTTGCCGGTACGTTAGAGATATTTGCGCGCCACTAAGTTTCAGTGAGGCCCGCAAATTTCTCACGTAGCTTGTCAAGCGCACGCTTGTACCGCATTTTCGTTGCGCTCAGACCCATGTGCATGATATCGGCGATCTCCTGGAATTCCAGCTCTGCGACAAATCGTAGCACCAGAATCTCGCGGTCAATCGGATTGACATGCACTAGCCATTTGTCCAGCCCGCCTTTCTCTTCCGGTTTAGGCGCCTTCTCTTCCGAGGCCTCCTCGAGCGGATCAAGACTCAAGGCATCCATCAGTCGACGTTTGCGCCGCTCCTTGCGGTACTGGGTGATGCATTCGTTGTAGGTGATGCTGTAGAGCCATGTCTTGAACTTCGATTTGCCCTCGAAGTTCTTCAGCCCATAGAGCACCTTGAGCATCACCTCCTGACAGACATCGTCAGCGTCCCGATCGTTCCCTAAATAACGTGCACAGACGTTAAAAAGGGTCCGTTGGTAGCGGCGCATGAGCTCCTCATACGCGCGAGTAACATGAAACAGCTCCTCATGCGAACGCGCCACCAACTCCTCATCAGTGAGCTCGCGGGGGTCGTAACGCATGGGCAGCGAGTGAACTTTATTCAAAACGGATCTGGCCGACAGTCAGGTCAATGTCGCCGCATACCCCTGCCTGGGGCATTTTTGCGGCGGCATACATTAGCAGGATTTGCCCGGTTAGCGGCTATTGACTCGCTGTTCGAGCAGAATCCGGTTGGACAACGAGACCAGCTCGCCGTCGTCGGTCAGCAGGGTCGTCTTGACCGTACCGATCTCCTCGATGTGCCCTTCGACCTCGCCAATCCGCACGTGTTGGCCCACTTGATACAGTTCACGCACGTAAATTCCAGCCAGAATCTGCCCGGCAATTTCCCGGCTGCCCAGGCCCATGGCCAGCGCCACGGCCAGACCAACGGTAATCAAACCGATGACGATCACGTGGTTGAGCAGGTCGGTCTTGACCTCGAGCTGGCTGATTGCCACCGAGATACTGATGATAATCACCAGGCCCTGGGCGATACGCCCAACACCTGCGGCATACTCCAGACCGATGCCTTCGGCGGCACCGCGCACCAGGCCGTTGACCAATTGCGCCAGCAATACGCCCGCCAGCAGCACCAACGCCGCGCCGAACACTTTCGGCAGGTACAGGGCAAGCATGTCGAGAGTCGCCGAGACGCGCTCAAGGCCAAGGGATTCAGCGGCCGAGACAAGGAAAATCAGCAGGACGAACCAGTAGACGATCTTGCCGATCAAGGTCGAGATCGGCACTTGAATGCCAACCCGGCTGAGCATCTTGGTCAGGCCGGTGCCGCCCATCAGGCGGTCCAGGCCGAGCTTGGCCAGCAGTTTCGACAGCAAGGTGTCGAGCAGCTTGGCCACGACGAAACCGAGCAACACCACAACCAGGGCGCCGAACAGGTTGGGGATGAAGTTCGCCACTTTGGTCCACAATGCTGTCATGGCAGTGACCAGGCTCTGGGTCCAGAGATCAAGTTCCATATTCAATCGGCCTTATCAGCTTTACGATCGGTAGCGTTACGGCGCACCGGCGCAACATGCGCCGAGCCATTGTTCACGGCAATCATCAGCGCCTGGCTCCAACGGCCCAGCAGGCTGAACAGATCGCCCGCGCCAACCTGGCGGTTGGCGGTTTTCAGGACCCGGCCCAGGCAGGCATCGTCGTCGCGGTCCTGGCCGGACGGCGATGCCTTGAGCAGGTCTCGCAGGGATTCTTCAAACGGATCGTGCATAGGCACCTCGCGCAATATCTGTCAAAGACGAGGTCGCCACACAACGGGTCACATGAACCGGCCAGGCAGTTTGTGACTGCATGTTCACAAATTTCATCTTCACACCCAGCGCAGGCGGCGAAACAGCCACCATTGCCCCAGCGCCAGGGCCAGCACCAGCAGGCTGGCGAAGAGGAAGCCGTAGGGGCTGTCGGAACCGGGAATACCGCCGACGTTGATGCCCAACAGCCCGGTCACGAAGCTCATGGGCAGGAAAATGCAGGTAATGATGCCAAAGCGGTACATGGTCCGGTTCATCCGCTCGCTGCGGCGCCGGTCCTCGCTTTCGAGCACCAGGGCGGCGCGTTCGCGGGTCAGTTCCAGCTCTTCCAGGTAGCGGGTCAGGCTGTTGTTGAGCTCGTTCCAGTAATCGGCGTCGTCGGCGGCGAACCAGGTCCACTTGTTGCGCGCCAATTGCGCGTAGATTTCCCGCTGCGGGTTGAGAAAACGCCGCAATCCGGCCGCGCGTCGGCGGATCTGCTGCAGGCTGCCCTGGTCCGGGGCATAGCGTTTGTCGACTTCAAGCTTCTCTTCTTCGCCATCGACCACTTCCGACAGGTCGCTGATCAGCGCCTGGACCTTTTCGGTCAACAGTTGCGCCATGCTCAGCAGTAGCTCCGAGGCGGTTTTCGGCCCACGACCCTCGGCCAGTTGCTGCAGCAGTTCATCACTGGCGCGCAATGGCCGCAGACGCAACGAGATCACCCGCTGGGCCTCGGCGAAGATGCGCACCGAGACCATGTCTTCAGGCTCGGCGCCGGGGTTGAGGTTGACCCCGCGCAAAAACAGCAGCATTTGCGCATCCGGCAATGGCAGCAGGCGCGGACGGGTGTTTTCCTCCAGCAGCAGATCGCAGGCAAACTCGTTCAGGCCGCTGTCGTGGCGCAACCAGGTGCGGGTCTGCGGGTGGCTGCGGTCCCAGTGCAGCCACAGGCTTTCCTGGGGCTGCAGGGCAAGGGCGTCCAGTTCAGTTCGGGCGATCGCACGGGCACCGCCTTTGCCATCCAGCACCAGGGCATGCACCAGCCCCCATTGCGCGTTTTCTTCCTCGAACATCCCTACCCCACTGACCGGTTTCAGAGCTTTACTCAGGCATTTTCAACGGGCTTGGCGAGACGATCACGCCGTTGTTGTCGGCGTAGATGTATTCGCCCGGACGGAAAGTCACGCCGGCAAAGGTCACTGGCACGTTGAGTTCGCCAATGCCGCGGCGCACGGACTTCAGGGGGTGGCTGGCCAAGGCCTGCACGCCGACATCGGTTTGCGCCAGGACATCGACATCACGCACGCAGCCATAGATCACCAGGCCTTGCCAGTGATTCTTCGCCGCCTTTTCGGCCAGCATGTCGCCCAGCAAGGCATGGCGCAGCGAACCGCCGCCATCGACCACCAGCACCTTGCCGGTGCCATCGAGCTCGACCTGCTCTTTGACCCGCGAGTTGTCCTCGAAGCACTTGATGGTGACGATCTCACCCCCGAAGGAGTCGCGGCCACCGAAGTTGCTGAACATCGGCTCCAGCACCTGCACCAGTTCCGGGTAGGCGTCGCACAGATCGGGGGTGATGTAATGCATGGGAAACTCCTGTCGATTATCGAGACGATGAATGTCGCAGTTTCACTCAGTGAACGAGGCCCAGCGAGGCGGCTTTAGCCCCAAGGCTACACGTCACTGGCGGTGCGGTCACCTTGGTAGAGCAATCAGCGAACAGATGTTCGCTGAAAAACCCAAAAAATGACCAGAACCTTCACAATCGTCATATCTTAACGGGATCAGCCTGCCGGCGAAATGCCCTGTGCCGTCTCCGGCAGCAAAGCTGCCCGCGGATCCTGCAACCAGCGCTCGACCAAAGGCCAGACCTGCGCCTGCGCCGGCTTGCTGACCAGCATGTCGACATGCCCGAAATTGTCGAAGCCCTCTTCGCGCCCCAGGCGAACAAACTGCTTGTGCTCACTGCCCAGCTGCTCGAACAGCTTGCGGCAGGCCCACACCGGGTCCTGATGATCCCCCGCGCCGGCCACCGCCAGCACCGGCACCTCGACCCCGGCAAGCCCCGCCCACCAGTCACGGTCCTTGTCGCCAAAGCGACCAAACAGACCGAACCAGCGCAGGCTCTCCAGGGCCAGGCCAATGGGCTCGTCTTCCGGCCCACGCTTGAGCCGCGAGCCGGAAATCTGCGCAAAGCGCTTGAGCAGCAGCCGCCCGCCCCACTCCACCGGCGGCAATTTCAACGGCCAGTAGGTGCGGCTGACCTGGGTGCCGAAAAACGCCACGCTGGCCACCTGCTCAGGCCCCAGGTACTCGCCGCCCAGCGCTGCCGCCAGGGTCGTGCCACCGAGGGAATGACCGATCCAGTGCGCCGGCTGGCCGGCCTGCTCACAGACAAAGGCAGCAATCACCGGCAGGTCGTAACGGGCGTAGTCGGCCACGCGGTTGTGCCGGTAGTCATGGTTGCGCGGCGACAGCCCGTGGCCGCGCATCTCCGGGATCCACACATCGAAACCGGCGCGCGCCAGGTATGCGCCCAGGCCAATGCCCCGGGGCGAAAACCAGAAGCGCCGGTTGGAAAAGCTGCCATGCAGCAAAACCACCGGGGTGCCACGCACCTCGGCTTGATCGGCCATGCCCAGACGGGTGAGCGCCAACTCCACGGTGCGATCCGGGCTGTTACCGGCTTTGATCCGGTACACGTCCTCGCTCAGGTCGCCACGGCGCTCGGCACTGAGCAAGGCCACGGGAAAAAGGGTACTGCTGCTTTGCATAGGGTTCTTGCACAAAAAAGGGCGAGGTCCATCACTGGAACACGCCCTGGAATACGATCGGAACCTTCACCGGCGTAACGGCCAGGTGAAGGTTCCGGTTCAGCGCATCAGTTCGCGGCCTGGCCTTCAGCCAGGAAGAACCAGGTCTCAAGGACCGAGTCCGGGTTCAGCGAGACGCTTTCGATGCCCTGTTCCATCAGCCACTTGGCCAGGTCCGGGTGATCGGATGGGCCCTGGCCGCAGATGCCGATGTACTTGCCCGCCTTGTTACAGGCCTGGATGGCGTTGGCCAGCAGCTTCTTCACCGCAGGATTTCGCTCATCGAACAGGTGCGCGATGATCCCCGAGTCGCGGTCCAGGCCCAGGGTCAGCTGGGTCAGGTCGTTGGAACCGATCGAGAAACCGTCGAAGAACTCGAGGAACTCTTCGGCGAGGATGGCGTTGGACGGCAGTTCGCACATCATGATCACGCGCAGGCCGTTGTCGCCACGGGCCAGGCCGTTTTCGGCGAGCAGGTCGACGACCTGGCTGGCCTCGCCCAGGGTCCGCACGAACGGCACCATGATCTCGACGTTGGTCAGGCCCATCTCGTTGCGTACGCGCTTGAGGGCGCGGCACTCGAGCTCGAAGCAGTCACGGAAGGTTTCGCTGATGTAGCGCGAAGCACCGCGGAAGCCCAGCATCGGGTTTTCTTCTTCCGGCTCGTAGAGCTTGCCGCCGATCAGGTTGGCGTATTCGTTGGACTTGAAGTCCGACAGACGCACGATGACCTTCTTCGGCCAGAACGCCGCAGCCAGGGTGCTGATGCCTTCGACCAGTTTCTCGACGTAGAAGCCGACCGGATCGTTGTAACCGGCAATGCGCTTGTCGACGCTCTCTTTCAGCTCGGCGGGCAGGCCGGCGTAGTTGAGCAGCGCCTTGGGGTGCACGCCGATCATGCGGTTGATGATGAATTCCAGGCGCGCCAGGCCGACACCGGCGTTGGGCAGCTGGGCAAAGTCAAAGGCGCGGTCCGGGTTACCGACGTTCATCATGATCTTGAACGGCAGCTCCGGCATGGCGTCGACGGAGTTCTTGCGCACGTCGAAGCCCAGCTCGCCTTCGAAGATCAAGCCGGTGTCGCCCTCGGCGCAGGACACGGTCACGCCCTGGCCATCCTTGAGCAGCTGGGTGGCGTTGCCGCAACCGACAACCGCCGGAATACCCAGTTCACGGGCGATGATCGCCGCGTGGCAGGTACGCCCGCCACGGTTGGTAACGATGGCGCTGGCGCGCTTCATCACCGGTTCCCAGTCCGGGTCGGTCATGTCCGAAACCAGTACGTCGCCGGGCTGGACCTTGTCCATCTCCGAGACGTCCTTGATGATCCGCACCTTGCCGGCGCCGATGCGCTGGCCAATGGCCCGGCCTTCGACCAGCACAGTGCCGGTTTCTTTCAGCAGGTAACGTTCCATGACGTTGGCCTGGGCGCGGCTCTTCACGGTTTCAGGACGGGCCTGAACGATGTACAGCTTGCCATCGTCACCATCTTTGGCCCATTCGATGTCCATCGGGCACTTGTAGTGCTTCTCGATGATCATCGCCTGCTTGGCCAGCTCGCTGACTTCGGCGTCGGTCAGGCAGAAACGGGTGCGGTCGGCCTTGTCGACATCGACGGTCTTGACCGAGCGACCGGCCTTGGCCTCTTCGCCGTAGACCATCTTGATCGCCTTGCTGCCCAGGTTGCGGCGCAGGATCGCCGGGCGGCCGGCTTCCAGGGTGCCCTTGTGCACGTAGAATTCGTCGGGGTTGACCGCACCCTGCACGACGGTTTCACCCAGGCCGTAGGCGCCGGTGATGAACACCACGTCACGAAAGCCCGACTCGGTGTCGAGGGTGAACATCACGCCGGCGGTGCCGGTTTCGGAGCGGACCATGCGCTGCACGCCGGCCGACAGGGCCACCAGCTTGTGGTCGAAGCCCTGGTGTACGCGGTAGGAAATGGCACGGTCGTTGAACAGCGAGGCGAATACTTCCTTGGCGGCGCGGATGACGTTGTCGACGCCGCGGATGTTCAGGAAGGTTTCCTGCTGGCCGGCGAACGAGGCGTCCGGCAGGTCTTCGGCGGTGGCCGAAGAGCGCACGGCCACGGCCATGTTCGGGTTGCCCTGGGACATTTCGGCGAAGGCGCTGCGGATTTCGGCGTTCAGGCGCTCGGGGAACTCGGCTTCCATGATCCACTGACGAATCTGCGCACCGGTCTTGGCCAGAGCGTTGACGTCGTCAACGTCCAGCGCATCGAGGGCGGCGTGGATCTGTGCGTTCAGGCCGCTCTGCTCGAGAAAGTCACGATACGCCTGAGCCGTAGTGGCAAAGCCGCCGGGGACCGAGACACCGGCGCCCGCGAGGTTACTGATCATCTCGCCGAGGGATGCGTTCTTGCCCCCCACATGCTCTACATCATGGACGCCGAGCTTATCGAGGGAAACTACGTACTCTACCAAGGTGATCTCTCCACTAACTGTGTTGGAAAAGCTCAGGTCGCCCGCCTGCCAGCTCTGGCTTGGCCGGGCGCTTGTGGCCTGGACCTGGAAAATAAGTGAGAATGCCGAACGCAGTGTTCGGTAAACCGAACCTATCATATCCAAGATTCGTCACCAGCTTAAGGCCCAAGGCGCAAATGAAACGATCTGCTTTCTTTATCTCCGATGGCACCGGCATTACCGCCGAGACGCTGGGACAAAGTCTTCTAGCGCAGTTCGATACCATTCCGTTCAATAAATTCACGCGTCCGTACATCGACAGCGTAGAAAAAGCGCGTGCGATGGTACAACAAATCAATAGCGCCGCTGAAAAGGACGGCGTCCGTCCGATCATCTTCGACACCATCGTCAACCAGGATATCCGCGAGGTGCTGGCCACCTCCAACGGTTTCATGATCGACATTTTCTCGACCTTCCTGGCCCCGCTGGAGCAGGAGCTGACTGCCCATTCCTCGTATTCGGTGGGCAAATCCCACTCGATCGGCGGCAACTCCAACTATATGGAACGCATCGAGGCGGTCAACTTCGCCCTCGACAACGACGACGGCGCGCGCACCCACTACTACGACAAGGCCGACCTGATCCTGGTCGGCGTGTCGCGTTGCGGCAAGACCCCGACCTGCCTGTACATGGCCATGCAATTCGGTATCCGTGCGGCCAACTACCCGTTGACCGAAGACGACATGGAGCGCCTGCAACTGCCCCAGGCCCTGAAGAACCACCAGCACAAGCTGTTCGGCCTGACCATCGACCCCGACCGCCTGACCGCCATCCGCCACGAGCGCAAGCCCAACAGCCGCTACGCAAGCTTTGCCCAGTGCGAGTTCGAGGTACGTGAAGTGGAGAACCTGTTCCGCCGCGAGAACATTGCGCACATCAACTCCACGCATTTCTCCGTGGAAGAGATTGCGGCGAAGATTCTGGTCGAGAAAGGTGTAGAGCGAAGGTTCAAATAAAATTCTCCGGCCTCATCGCGGGTCAAGCCCGCTCCCACAGGTACAGCACGATCCACCCTGTGGGAGCGGGCTTGACCCGCGATGAGGCCGGGACAGGCACAAAAAAAGCCCCGGCAAATGCCGGGGCTTTTTCATTTCAGCTCACGCTCAGGACGGCATCACCGTTGCCTGGCCACTCAAGGCCAGGTCCACCAGCTCGCGGTTGGCCACCGCGTACATGGCGTAGTCGGTACCGGTCGCCGCGCGCAGCTCGTCGAGCATGGCACGCCAGCGCTCGACCATGACCCGGTGCTGGTTCAGCCACAGGGCCACGCGGGCGTCCATGTCCTCCGGCGCATCGTCCATCTGCAGCACCGAGATGGTGATCGCCCGCTGCTGCAGGTCGATATCATCGCGGAAGGCTTCGCGGGCCAGGGCCTGCCAGTTGTTTTCCACCGGCAGGTTGCTGATTTCCTGCAGGTACCAGGTCAGGTCCAGGGCACTGCCAACGGCGAAGAAGGCCTTGGCCACTTCGGCCGGGTCCTGGCCGGTGACGTCGGACGCTTCGATGATCGGCAACAGGGTGTACAGGTGCGTGGTACCGGCCACCATGCGCGCCAGCAGCTCCGGAACGCCGGCGTCGACGAAGCCCTGGTAACGGGTCATCCAGCGCTCGCGGGTCGGCCCTTCGAGCAGTTCGTCGAGCTTCAGGCCCAGTGCGGCGATCTTCGGCCCGAAGTGCGCCACGTCACGACCAGCATCCTGCTCGTTGCGACGGCTACGCAGGAACCAGCGGGTCGCGCGGCGGCCCAGGCGCATCAGCTCGTCCATCAGGGTCAGCTGGATTTCCGCCGGGACCTGATAATCCAGGGCCTCGATCTGACGGAACCAGTGCGGCAGGTGGAAGATGTCACGCACGATCACATAGGCACCGGCGACATTCGCCGGGCTCATGCCGGTGGACTCTTTCAGACGCTGAACGAAGGTGATGCCCATGTTGTTGACCAGATCGTTGGCGATCTGGGTGCTGACGATCTCGCGCTTCAGGCGATGGCGGCGCATGGCCTCGGCAAACTTGCTCACCAGCGACGGCGGGAACGCGGTTTCCATGTCGCGGGTCAGGTAGTCGTCATCCGGCACCAGCGACTTGAGCAACTGCTCCTTGAGGTCGATCTTGCTGTAGGAGATCAACACCGACAGTTCGGCACGGGTCAGGCCCTGGCCGGCCGCCAGGCGCTCGGTCAGTTGCTCTTCGGTCGGCAGGAACTCGATGGCACGGTCCAGCTTGCCGCGGCCCTCAAGATCGGCCATCAGGCGCTTGTATTCGGCGATGCGCTCCTTGGCCCGACGTGCAGCCAGCGACAATGCCTGGGTCTGCTTGTAGTTGTTGCCCAGCACCAGGCCGGCCACTTCGTCGGTCATGCTGCCCAGCAGCTGGTTGCGCTGCTTCTCGGTCATGTCGCCGGCCTGCACCACTTCGTTGAGCAGGATCTTGATATTGACCTCGTGGTCGGAGCAGTCCACACCACCGGCGTTGTCGATGAAGTCGGTGTTGGTCGCACCGCCGTTCAAGCCGAACTCGACCCGGCCCAACTGGGTCATGCCGAGGTTGCCGCCCTCGCCCACCACCTTGCAACGCAGCTCGTTGCCGTCCACACGCAGGGCGTCGTTGGCCTTGTCGCCGACGTCGGCGTGGGTTTCTTCACTGGACTTGACGTAGGTACCGATACCGCCGTTCCACAGCAGGTCGACCGGCGCCTTGAGCAGCGCGTTGAGCAGCTCGGTCGGGGTCAGCTTGTCGGCTTCGATGGCGAAGCGCTCTTTCATCTGCGGGGTGATCGCGATGCTTTTCGCGCTGCGCGGGAAGATCCCGCCGCCTTCGGACATGATGCTGGTGTCGTAGTCGCTCCAGGCCGAACGCGGCAGATCGAACAGGCGCTGGCGCTCGGCAAAGCTGCTGGCAGGCTCCGGGTTCGGGTCGATGAAGATGTGCAGGTGGTTGAACGCCGCCACCAGTTGCAGCGTGTTGGACATCAGCAGGCCGTTGCCGAACACGTCACCGGCCATGTCGCCAACACCGACCACGGTGATCGGGTCTTCCTGGACATTGATGCCGCGCTCGCGGAAGTGCCGCTGCACGCCGACCCAGGCGCCACGGGCAGTAATGCCCATCTTCTTGTGGTCGTAACCGGCCGAACCACCGGAGGCGAACGCATCGCCCAGCCAGAAGCCGTAGTCGATGGCAATGCCGTTGGCGATGTCGGAGAAAGTCGCGGTGCCTTTGTCGGCGGCCACCACCAGGTACGGGTCATCGTCGTCATGACGCACGACGTTGGCCGGCGGCACCAGGGCGCCGTCCTTGAGGTTGTCGGTGATGTCCAGCAGGCCGGAGATGAAGATCCGGTAGCAGGCGATGCCTTCGGCCTGGATATCATCGCGGCTGCCGCCCAGCGGCAGGCGGCGAGGCAGGAAACCGCCCTTGGCGCCGACCGGCACGATCACCGAGTTCTTCACCTGCTGGGCTTTTACCAGGCCCAGCACTTCGGTACGGAAGTCTTCCTCGCGGTCCGACCAGCGCAGGCCGCCGCGGGCGACGTTGCCAAAGCGCAGGTGCACACCCTCGACCCGTGGCGAGTAGACGAAGATTTCGAACTTCGGCACCGGTTTGGGCAGCTCGGGGATCAGCTTGGGGTTGAACTTGAAGCTGAAGTACGACTTGTTATGACCCTGGTCATCGGTCTGGTAGAAGTTGGTGCGCAGGGTGGCCTTGATCAGGTCCAGGTAGCGACGCAGGATGCGGTCTTCGTTGAGCACCTGAACGTCGTCCAGGGCAGTCAGGATGGCCTGTTCCAGACGCTGCTGCTTGTCGTCGAGGTCGTCGCTGGTGAGCTTGCGCGCCAGGTAGAAGCGGGTCTTGAACAGCCGGGTCAGCTCGCGGGCGATGTCGGTGTGGTTGTTCAGGGTGCTGGCGATGTAACCCAGGTCGAAGCCCAGGCGGATCTGCTTGAGGTAACGGGCGTAGGCACGCAGCAGCGCCACGTCGCGCCACGGCAGGCCGGCGGTCAGTACCAGGCGGTTGAAGGCGTCGTTCTCGGCATCGCCATTGACGATGTGCACGAACGCATCCTGCAGGGTGTCGTTGAGCTGCTGGATGTCGAGGTTTAGGCCTTCGGCGGCGGTGAAGGCAAAGTCATGAATCCAGTACTCGCGGCCATTGGCATGGCGCAGACGGTACGGGAACTCGCCGAGCACGCGCAGGCCGAGGTTTTCCAGGATGGGCAGCACGTCCGACAGCGCCAGCGGCGTATCGGCGTGGTACAGCTTGCAGTGCAGTTGCTGTTTGCCGGCCTGGGTCAGCGGCTGGTAGAAGCTCATCACCAGCGGCTTGCGCTCGGACAGGGTCAGCAGGTGCTGCATGTCGACCACTGCCGAATGGGCGGCGAAACGCTCGCGGTAACCGGCCGGGAAGCCTTTCGGGAAGTCGGCCAGGACGTTAGTGCCCTGGGCCTCGCCGAAGCTTTCGACGGTCAGGCTGGCGTAGTCGTCCTGCCACGAACGGCAGGCCTGGATCACTTCGTTTTCCAGTTGCTGCGGGTCGATGTCGATGCGGTTTTTCGGGTCGACACGCAGGATCAGCTGGACGCGGGCCAGGACCGACTCGGAGAAGAAGGTCCAGAACTCGCAGTCGCTGGCCTTGAGGCGCTCCATCAGCACATGCTGGATCTTCTGCCGCACTTCGGTGGAGTAGATGTCGCGCGGCACGTAGGCCAGGCAGTAGCAGAAGCGCCCGTACGGGTCCTTGCGCAGGAACACGCGAATCTTGTTGCGCTCCTGGATCTGCACGATCGACATGACGGTGCTGAACAGCTCGTCGACCGGGGTCTGGAACAGGTCGTCACGGGGCAGCACTTCGAGAACCTGGGCCAGTTCCTTGCCCAGGTGCGCCTTGGGGTCGAAATGCGAGCGGCGCTCGACTTCGGCGACCTTGCCGCGGATGTACGGGATCGCGCGTACGCTTTCGCCGTACACCGAGGAGGTGTACAGGCCCATGAAGCGGCATTCCTTGATGACCTTGCCGTCGGCGTCCAGCTGGCGGATCGACACGTAGTCCGGGTAAGCCGGACGGTGTACGCGGCTTGGGTGCGCGGCCTTGGCGAAAGACAGCAGCAGCGGCTCTTGCAGGTAGTTGACGGCGTAGTCTTCGATGCGCAGGTCTTCAGCGGTGAGGCCGGCGCGCAGCAGCCGGGTCAGGCCGAGGAACGACTGCTCGTCGTACTGCAGCTGACCGCCCTGGGCGTCGCCATGCACGACGAATTCTTCGTAGCCGAGGAAGGTGAAGTGGTTGCCCAGCAGCCACTCGAGGAACGCCTTGACCTCGGCCTTGTCATTTTGCGCCGGGGCGTAGGCGATCTGCTCGACCAGCGCCACGACCTCGCGCAGCTTGACTTTCATCGGCTCGAAATCGGCGACGGCGACGCGCACTTCAGCCAGCACCTGCTCAAGCTCGTGGGTCAGCAGGTTGAGTTCGGCGGAGTTGGCGCAGCGGTCGATCTCCAGGTACATCAGCGACTCTTGCAGTACGCCTTCGCCCTGGGTGCCCTTGGGCAGGATTTCCAGCAGCTCGCCCTTCGGCCCGCGACGCACGCTCAGGACAGTGGTCTGCAGGGTGTGGATGCTGTAGCCGCGGCGGTTGAGCTCGGTGCGGACCGAGTCGACCAGAAATGGCAGGTCATGGTGCAGGACTTCGACCGCCGTGTGGGTCGACTGCCAGCCATGGCGCTCGTAATCGGGGTTGTAGACGCGAACCTGAGGCTGGGTGTGATCGAAACGCTCGATGATGCGCCAGGCAGAGAGGGTGCAACCGGCCAGGTCCGACATACGGCGCTGGGTAAGTTCGTCCAGAGAGATGATGCCGAAGAACTGTTCGGCGAACAGCGCCACTTGTGGCAGTGCCTGTTCGCTGATGTGCTGCGCCAGGGCCGCTTGCAGTTGATGCTGGAAGTCGGCTTTGCTGGCTGCGGTGAAAAACGCCATCTGTGGTACTCCGCTTGGGCTTTATTATTGAGTGAAGCGTCGCGCGCGTCCGCCGTTTACGGATCAACGATAGCCAACCCGTAGCAGGAGGACGGTAAAACCATAGAAACAGGCGCTCGATGTGACCTGTAAGTCACATCTTCCCGCTCCACGGATGGGCATCTGCAAAAACGACTGCCAGACGGGCTGTGTCTTTACGGGTGTCCATCGACAGCGCAGCTTAACGAGTGCCCGCCCGCCCCTGCTTGCGATGCTGCGACATATTCGGTCATTGAGGTGCAACCGCACGTTTATCCACCGGCCGAAGACTGGCAGAATCCTCTTTCAACTTACTGATCGAGCCGCTCATGCAACTGAAAACCGCCCTGCTCTTCGCCACCCCCTGCGATGATGAAGAAGACAACATGGCCACCCTGTGCTGCCACAGCGACAAGGGCCAGATGTTTCTCATGACCCGCTATCCGGACGAAGACACGGTGGACATCACCCTGGATGACGAGCCAAGCACCCTCGACGGCCTCAAGGTCAGCCTCAGCGCCAAGCGTTTGCTGATCGAGGTGGCGCCAGGCGATGCCGATGTGTTCAAAGGCGACGATCACCTGGAGATTACCCTGACCTCCGACGGCACCGACCTTGCCGAGGTCGAAGAAACCCTGCAGAACATCCTCAAGGGCACCGGCACCTACGTCAGCGAGCTGTAATCGCCCACGCGGTTTCTTGACAAGGAACCGCCGCAAAAGGCATTGTCTGACAACCTGATTAATGAGCCACCCTTCATGCTTGAGCTTCAGCGCCCCGATACCCTGGTCGAACGGGTTGTCGGCGCCATCCGTGCCGAAATCGATTCCGGTCGCCTGGCGGCCGAATCGCGCCTGCCCACCGAACAGCAACTGGCCGAGCAATTGAACGTCAGCCGCTCGGTGGTGCGCGAGGCCGTGGCTCAGCTCAAGGCTGACGGGGTGCTGATCGCCCGCCGTGGCCTGGGTTCGTACATCTCGCAAACCCCGACCGGCACGGTGTTCCGCTTTCCTTCTGCGCAAGGCCGCAGCCCGGACCTGGTGCAAATGTTCGAAGTGCGCCTGTGGATCGAGACCCAGGCCGCCTCGGTGGCTGCCCAGCGCCGCGATGCCGCCGACCTTGCGCGCATGAGCAAGGCCCTGCAGGAAATGCTCGACAAGCGCAGCGACTTTGCCGTGGCCGCCGCAGCTGATGTCGAGTTCCACCGCGCCATCGCCGAAGCCAGCAAGAACGATTACTTCGTCGCCTTCCATGATTTTCTCCGTGGCCAGCTGGCCGCTGCCCGCCGTACTGCCTGGGAAAACTCCGCGGCGCATTCGGTGGGCGGCTCGGCCGATGCCCATCGTGAGCACCAGGCGCTGTACCAGGCTATCGCCGATGGCGACCGGGCTGGTGCTGCAGCTTGCGCCGAAGCGCACCTGCGGGCGTCGGCCAAACGCCTGAAACTGGACCTGCCGAGCATCGACTGAACCCGCGTATTTAACGGGCGCCGATAGATAGCGCCCTTTTGTTTGACCTACTTAGTCTGACAACCTGATAAGCAGACTCTCTGATAAGAACAAACCAAGGTGACACCTGCATGATCTACGACTACTGCATCATCGGCGGCGGCATCGTCGGCCTTGCCACCGCCATGGCGCTGCTGGAACGCCAACCGGGCGCTTCGTTGCTGATCCTGGAAAAGGAAAGCAGCCTGGCCAAGCACCAGACCGGGCATAACAGCGGCGTGATCCACGCGGGCATCTACTACGCCCCGGGCAGCCTCAAGGCCGACCTGTGCAAGCGCGGCGCCCAGGCCACCAAGGACTTTTGCACCGAGCACCAGATCAAGTTCGAGGTCTGCGGCAAGTTGCTGGTGGCCTCCACGCCGCTGGAAGTCGAGCGCATGCACGCCCTGTACCAGCGCTCGCAACAGAACGGCCTGAAGGTCGAGCAGCTGGATGCCAAAGAGCTGCAACGGCGCGAGCCGAACATTATCGGCCTCGGCGGCCTGTTCCTCGATGCCACCGGCATCGTCGACTACACGCAGGTCTGCGAAGCCATGGCCCGGGTGATCCAGAGATTCGGCGGCGAAGTGCATCTGCAGACCACCGTGCGGGCCATCGTCGAAACCGCCGACAAGGTCACCATCAGCAGCGACGACAAGGTCTGGAGCGCGCGCCAGCTGGTCGCCTGCGCCGGCCTGCAATCCGACCGCCTGGCCACCCTGGCCGGGGTCAAAATCGACCACCAGATCATCCCCTTCCGCGGCGAATACTTCCGCCTGCCAGCGGCCAAGAACGACATCGTCAACCACCTGATCTACCCGATCCCCGACCCGGAGCTGCCGTTTCTCGGCGTGCACCTGACGCGGATGATCGACGGCAGCGTTACCGTCGGGCCCAACGCCGTGCTCGGCCTTGGCCGGGAGAACTACCGCAAGTTCTCGGTGAACTGGCGCGACGTGGCCGAGTACGCACGCTTTCCGGGGTTCTGGAAAACCCTCTGGAACAACCTCGGTTCCGGCACCGCCGAGATGAAAAACTCGTTGTTCAAAAGCGGCTACCTGGAGCAGTGCCGCAAGTACTGCCCATCGCTGAATGTCGAAGACCTGCTGCCCTATGAAGCCGGCATCCGCGCCCAGGCGGTGATGCGCGACGGCACCCTGGTGCACGACTTCCTGTTCGCCGAGACCCCGCGCATGGTGCACGTCTGCAATGCCCCGTCACCGGCGGCCACCTCGGCCATCCCGATCGGCCAGATGATCGCCGAAAGGATCTTCAACGCCCGCTGAACCCTGCTGCACACCTAACTACAAAGACAAAAAAGGAAACCTCAGATGTCGGTACATGAGGCGGCTGCGGCCGCGACCGAAACCCCGGAACAAAAACGCAAGCGCCTGCGCAAGGTCGCCGCCGCGACCATCTTCGGCTCGATGCTGGAGTGGTACGATTTCTACCTGTACGCGACCATGGCGGCGATCGTCTTCTCGAAGATCTTCTTCGACCCGAGCAACCCGGCGGTGGCGTCGCTGCTGGCGTTTTCAACCTTTGCCATCGGCTTTATCGCCCGCCCCTTCGGCGGTGTGCTGTTCGGCTACCTGGGCGACCGCTTCGGGCGCAAGCAGGTGCTGGTCATCACCTTCTGCATGATGGGCGTGTGCACCACCCTGATCGGCTTGATCCCAAGCTACGCCTCGATCGGCATCTGGGCACCGATCATCCTCGTGCTGGTGCGCATCATCCAGGGCCTGGGCGCCGGCGCCGAGCTGTCTGGCGCGGCAGTGACCTCCTACGAGCACGCCAGCGAAGGCAAGCGTGGCAGCCAGGGCGCCTGGCCGGCACTGGGGCTGAACCTGGGCCTGCTGCTGTCGTCGCTGACCGTCTACCTGCTGACCATGAACGGCAACGAGTTCCTGCTTTCCGGTGGCTGGCGCATCCCGTTCATCTGCAGCATCGTGCTGGTCGGTGTCGGCCTCTGGGTGCGTAAAAGCATCCCGGAAACCCCGGACTTCAAAGAGCTCGACAAAACCCCGGCCAAAAACCAGGAATCGCCGCTCAAGCTGCTGTTCAGGAACGACCTCAAAGGCCTGGCCGTGGTGTTCTTCGTGGCCATCGGCTACAACGCCCTGAGCTACATTTTCAAGACCTTCTCGCTGGCCTACCTGACCCAGTACAAGGGCGTCGAAGCCCATGTCACCTCGCTGTCGGTGACCATCGCCAGCCTGGTTGCCATCATTGCCGTGCCGTTCTTCGGCTGGCTGTGCGACAAATGGAGCAGCAAGACCGTGCTGATGCTCGGCGGGATGTTCTCGGTGCTGTTCGCCTACCCGTTCCTGAGCCTGCTCAACACCGGCGAGCCGATGATGATCTACCTGGCGATTGCCATCGGCACCGGCATCCTCGCGCCGATGATGTTTGCCCCGCAGGGTTCGTTCCTCAGCCGCCAGTTCCCGACCCAGACCCGCTCTTCGGGCTTTGGCACCGGGCGCGAGATCGGCACGGCGGTGGCGGGCGGCCTGGCACCGCTGGGTGGCCTGGCGCTGGTGGCCAATTCGGCCACTCACTCCACCGATGGCGTGGCGCTGATCCTGGTGGTAGCGGCGGTATTGGTGGTGGTGTTTGCCCTGTGCGACCAGGGGCGCAAGCATTCCAGCTTCAAGAACTGAGTGCCCGGCAAGGCCAGCTCCCACTGGGTCAGCGCGATCCCTGTGGGAGTTGGCGTTGCCGACGATGGGCTGCGCAGCAGCCCCTGACTTTGCGATTTGAACAAATTTCCCTGCTGCCGTTAGTCGCCAGCCCTCCGGATGGATTAAAGTATCAGCCCCCGCCCGGGCGCTTTTACGCCGCACGCCCTGGCTTATTTCCAGGAACCTTCAACGATGGAACACCGTGAGGCGCTGATCGCGCTGCGCACCTTTCTTTCAACCCAGATCCTGGGCCAGGAAAAACTCGTCGAGCGCTTGCTCATCGTCCTCCTCGCCGACGGCCACATGCTGGTAGAGGGCGCCCCGGGCCTGGCCAAGACCAAGGCCATCAAGGAACTGGCCGAAGGTGTCGAAGCCGAGTTCCATCGTATCCAGTTCACCCCCGACCTGCTCCCTGCCGACATCACCGGCACCGAGATCTATCGCCCGGAAACCGGCAGCTTTGTGTTCCAGCAAGGGCCGATCTTTCACAACCTGGTACTGGCCGACGAAATCAACCGCGCCCCGGCCAAGGTCCAATCGGCGCTGCTCGAAGCCATGGCCGAGCGCCAGGTCAGTGTCGGGCGCAGTACCTACGAGCTGTCGCCGCTGTTCCTGGTGATGGCCACGCAGAACCCGATCGAACAGGAAGGCACCTACCCGCTGCCCGAAGCCCAGCTCGACCGCTTCCTCATGCACGTCAAGATCGGCTTCCCGGATGCCGCCGTCGAGCGGCGCATCCTCCAGCAGGCCCGTGGCGAAGCGCTCAATGGCGAGACCAAGCCGGAGCGCCGGGTCAGCCAGCAAGCGATCTTTGCCGCGCGCAAGGAAATCCTCGGCCTGTACATGGCCGATGCGGTGGAGGAATACCTGGTGCAGCTGGTCATGGCCACCCGCACTGCGGCCAAGTACGACCTGGAACTGGCCGACTGGATCGCCTACGGCGCCAGCCCGCGGGGCTCGATTGCCCTGGACCGCTGCGCGCGGGCCCATGCCTGGCTTGCCGGGCGCGACTTCGTCAGCCCCGAAGACATCCAGGCGGTGCTGTTCGACGTACTGCGCCACCGCATCATTCTTTCCTTCGAGGCCGAGGCCGCCGGGATTGACCAGGACCGGGTGATCCAGCGCATCCTCGACGTCGTCGCCGTCGCCTGAGCCCATGCCCAATCGCCTGCTGGCCGCGCCCGGAATCCGCATCAGCCTCACCGAGCTGATCGAGATGCGTCACCGCGTGCGCGAAGTGCAACTGTTCTCCCGGCCGGGCCAGCGCAGCCCGCTGGTGGGCCTGCACCACTCGAAACTGCGCGGACGCGGGGTCGACTTCGACCAGGTGCGGGTCTACCAGGCCGGCGACGATGTGCGCAACATCGACTGGCGGGTCACCGCGCGCACCCAGGAGCCGCACACCAAGCTGTTTCATGAGGAACGCGAGCGGCCGATCTTCATTCTCGTCGAACAGAGCCAGCGCCTGTTCTTCGGCTCGGGACTGATGTTCAAGTCGGTGCTCGCCGCCCAGGCCGCGGCGCTGATCGGCTGGGCCGCCCTGGGCCACAACGACCGCATTGGCGGCCTGGTGTTCGGTGACAACGAGCACTACGAGATCAAGCCACGGCGCAGCAAGCAGAGCCTGTTGCAACTGCTCAACCGCCTGGCGCGGGTCAACCAGTCGCTGCATACCGAAGCCGTGCCCCAGGCCGACAGCCTCGGCATTGCCCTGCGCCGCGCCCGTGAAGTGCTGCGCCCCGGCAGCCTGGCGATCATCATCTGCGACGAGCGGGCGCTGACGCCTGCGGTCGAACAACAGCTGAGCCTGCTTTCGCGCCATTGCGACCTGCTGCTGTTGCCGCTGTCCGACCCGCTCGACCACGCCCTGCCCGCCGCCGGCCTGTTGCGCTTTGCCCAGCGCGGTGCGCAACTGGAGCTCGACACCCTCGACCCGACCCTGCGCAAGAGCTACCGCCAGCAAAGCGAAGCGCGCATCGAGCGCTGGGAACTGCTGGCGCAAAAGCTGCGGGTGGTGTTGATGCCGTTGAGCACCCAGAGCGAAATGATCGAGCAACTGCGCGAGTACCTCAACGCGCAACGACCGGGGAAAACCTCGTGAACCCGCTCGATCAGTTGCAACCCTTGATCACCCCGACGCCGATCGGCTGGTGGCCGCTGGCCCCGGGCTGGTGGGCACTGCTGTTGCTGCTGCCCCTGCTGGGTTGGGGCCTGTGGCGGCTGCGCCACTGGCGCCCGGGCAAAAAAGCCATCGTGCGCGCCGAGCTGCCCCTGGACCCGGTACGCATCGAAGCCCTGGCCGAACTCGCGCGCCTGCCCAAACCCTACGACGGCGCCCCGGCCGGTGCCTGGCTGCAGCAGATCAACGCCCTGCTCAAACGCCTGTGCCGCAACCATTATCCGGGCAGCCACAGCCATACCCTCAACGGTCGCCAATGGCTGGCGTTTCTCGATAACCGCTGCCCGGCCGCCGGCCTGACCCGCTGGATGGTGCTGGTCGAAGGCGCCTACAAACCCGAATGCAAACTCGACGACAAAGCCATCAACGGCCTCAACCAGTCGGTCGAAACCTGGATCCGCAAACATGTTTGAGCTGGCCTGGCCGTGGGTCTTCATACTGTTGCCGCTGCCCTGGCTGGCGCGCCTGCTGCTGCCGGCCGCCGACAGTGGTGAGCCGGTGCTCAAGGTCAGCTTTCTCGATGAACTCGAAGGCCTGGCCGGGCGCCGCGCGCGCCTGAACCTGCCGACCTGGCGCCAGCAGGCGCCGTTCGTGCTGGTGTGGCTGTTGCTGCTGTTTGCCGCCGCCCGCCCGCAATGGCTGGGCGAGCCGTTACCGGTGGCCGCCAGTGGCCGCGACCTGCTGGTGGCGGTGGACGTCTCTGGCTCCATGGACTTTCCCGACATGCAGTGGCAAGGCGACGACGTCAGCCGCCTGACCCTGGTCAAGGCCCTGCTCGGTGATTTTCTTGAAGACCGCCAGGGCGATCGCGTCGGCCTGATCCTGTTCGGCAGCCAGGCCTACCTGCAGGCCCCGCTGACCTTCGACCGGCGCACCGTACGTACCTTCCTCGACGAAGCGCAGATCGGCATCGCCGGCAAGAACACCGCCATCGGCGACGCCATTGGCCTGGCCCTCAAGCGCCTGCGCCAACGTCCGGCACAGAGCCGGGTGCTGGTGCTGGTCACCGACGGCGCCAACAACGGCGGGCAGATTCACCCGCTGACCGCCACGCGCCTGGCCGCCCAGGAAAACGTGCGCATCTACACCATCGGCATCGGTGCCGACCCGGAACAAACCGGTACCGCCGGCTTGCTGGGCATCAACCCAAGCCTGGACCTGGACGAAGCCTCGCTCAAGGAAATCGCCGAGCTCACCGGTGGCAGCTACTTCCGCGCCCACGACGGCGAAGAACTGCATGCCATCGGCGAAGCGCTCGACCGCCTGGAACCTGTGGCCCAGCAGCCGACCCAGGCGCGCACCGCCCAGCCGCTGTACAGCTGGCCGCTGGCCTTGGCCTTGGTGCTGAGCCTGCTGCTGGTGATCGAGCAGCAATGGCCGGACAACCTGCTGCAGCGCTTGCTGCGCCGCCCGCGCTTCTTGCAGCCGCACCCGGAATGGCGTCAGCGCCTGCAACGGCTGCGCTTGAGGAGGCGCCGATGAGCGAATTGTGGCCGCAATGGCTGCGCCCGCTGTGGCTGCTCGTCCTGCCGCTGCTGGCCTGGCTGCTATGGAAGCTGTGGCACCGGCAAAAACGCGCCGGGCGCTGGCAGATGATCCTGCCACCGGCCTTTCATGCCGTGCTGCTGGGTGGCGGCAGCGGCCGCGACAGCAAACTGCCGTGGATCGCCCTGGGCCTGGCCTGGTTGATCACCGTGCTGGCCCTGGTCGGGCCCAGCTGGCAACGCCTGGAAGATACCCGCCAGCGCCCGGCCGACCCGCTGGTGATCCTGCTTGAGCTGACCCCGCAGATGCTCGCCGACGACGCGGCGCCAACCCGCCTGGAACAGGCCCGACGCAAGATCCTCGACCTGCTCGAGCACCGCCGCGACAGCCAGACCGCGATCATCGTCTATGCCGGCAGCGCCCACACCCTGGTGCCGCTGTCCGACGACCTGGCCACCAGTCGCAATCTGCTCGAAGCCCTGGATCCTGCGATCATGCCGCAAGCCGGGCAGCACGCCGACCTGGCCGTGCGCAAGGGCCTGGCCCTGCTCGCTCAGGCCGGCCTGGGCCAGGGCCGCCTGCTGTTGATCGGCTCCTCGCTCGATGCCCAGGAACGCCAGGGCATTGTCCAGGCCCTCGGCCGCCAGGGCCCGAGCCTGCTGATGCTCGGCGTCGGCAGCGCCGAGGGGGCGCCGGTCAAGCAGGCCAACGGCGAGTTCCTCAAGGACGACCAGGGCGGGATCCTCCTGCCGCGCCTGGACAGCGCCAGCCTCAAGGCTTTTATCAACAGCACCGGCGGGCGCTACCGCAGTGCCCGTATCGACGACCTCGACCTACGCGGCCTGCGCCTGTTCGACAACCCGCGCAGTCTGCGTGACGATGGCCAAACCGTACAACTCGACAGCTGGGCCGACCAAGGCTACTGGCTGTTGCTGCCACTGTTGCTGCTGGCCGCGTGCGCCGGCCGTCGCGGTTGGTTGTTCTGCCTGCCGTTGCTGCTGGCCGTGCCGCAGCCCAGCCACGCCTTCGAGTTCAACGACCTGTGGCTGCGCCCTGACCAGCAAGGCCAGCGCCTGCTTGAACGGCAACGTCCGGCCGATGCCGCCCGGCACTTCGCAGACCCGCAGTGGAAAGGCCTGGCGCTGTACCAGGCCGGCGACTTCAACGGCGCCGCCCGCCAGTTCGCCCAGGGCAACAGCGCCGCCGACCATTACAATCGCGGCAACGCCCTGGCCCGCAGCGGTGAACTGGAAGCGGCGCTGGATGCCTACGAGCAGGCCCTGGAACGCCAACCGGAACTGCAACCGGCACTCGTCAACAAGGCACTGGTCGAACAACTGCTGCAACAACGCCAGGCCGAACACGCACCCGAGCAACCGCCGGAAGACAACCCGCAGAGCAACCCCAACAGCAGCAGCGATACTGCTAGCAGCTCGCAGAACGCCCAGGACCAGGCTGCGGCAAAACCTGCGCAGGATCCGGATGAAGCGGCCAAGGCCGAGGACAGCAGCAGCGAGCAGGCGCAGAACAGCGCCAGCGGCGCTGACGACGATGACACTACCCGGCCGCCCCAGCGCCCGGCTGACAGCAGCCTCGATGCCGAACAGCGCCAGGCCCTGGAACAATGGCTGCGACAGATCCCGGACAACCCGGCCGAACTGTTGCGGCGTAAATTCTGGTATGAACAGCAACAACATCAGGAAACCCATCGATGAGTCGCGTTTGCGTCCTGGTCTTCAGCCTCTTTCTCGCCCTGCAGGTGCAGGCAGCGGCGCTGCTCGCCAGTGTCGACCGCACACGCCTGAATGCCGGCGAAACCCTTGAGCTGACCCTCGAGACCCAGGACGTCACCCAGTTCGGCAAACCCGACCTGACGCCGCTGCAGGCCAACTTCGAAGTACGTGGCACGCGCCAGGTCAACAGCCTCAACAGCCTTGACGAGAGCAGCGCCAACACGCGCTGGATCATTACCCTGCTGCCGCGCCAGAGCGGCAGTGTGGAAATTCCCGCCCTGCAGCTGGGCGAAGTGCGCAGCCAGCCGATCAGCCTGCAGATCCAGGCCAACGAGGTCAGTCGCGAAAACCAGGGCCCGGTGTTCATCGACGCCAGCCTCGACCAGCCGCAAGTCTACGTCCAGGCCCAGGCGGTGCTGACCCTGAGCATCTACCACTCGGTACCGCTGTACGACGACAGCAGCCTCAGCCCGCTGCAACTGGACAACGCCAGGGTCGAGCCGCTGGGCGAGTCGCGCACCTTCGAGAAACTCATCGACGGCGTGCGCCACGGCGTGATCGAAATGCGCTATGCGATCTACCCCCAGCAGAGTGGCGACCTGAAAATCCCGGCCCTGAACTTCAGCGCCACCGCTGCCCAGAACGATGCCGAGCAGGAGCTCAACACCCCGCGCGCCGGCAAGCAGGTGCAGGTCAGCTCGACGCCGCTGGTGCTGACAGTCGACCCGATCCCGGCCGACTACCCGGCCAATGCGCCCTGGCTGCCGGCCAACAGCCTGACCCTGGAAGAACACTGGAGCCCGGACCCGGCCCAGCAGCAGACCCAGATCGGCGACTCGCTGACCCGCACCGTGATCCTCCAGGCCGAGGGCTTGTCCAGCGCCCAGCTGCCACCGCTGCCGGGCACCGAAGTCACCGGCCTGCGCCGCTACCCGGACCAGCCGCAATTGCGCAACCAGGTCAACGACCGTGGCCTGCTCGGTGTGCGTGAAGAGCGCGAAGCGCTGGTGCCGACCCACAGCGGCCGGCTGGAACTGCCGAGCCAGGAAGTGGTCTGGTGGAACACCCGCGAAGATCACCTGGAACGCAGCAGCCTGCCCGCTCGTAGCCTGCAGATCGAGGACAACCCGGCGTTGAGCGCCGACAAACCGGCCAGCGTCGATCCGGTCACAGTGCAAACCCACCTGCTCTGGCCCTGGCAACTGAGTACCCTGGTACTGGCCCTGACCACCCTGCTGGGCTTTGCCCTGTGGTGGCGGGCGCGCTCGCAACCGGCGGTGCTGCGTGCGGCGCAAACCGGGCCGAGCCCGCGCACCCTGCTTGATGACCTCAAGCGCGCGTGCCAGGCCAACGACCCCCAAGCCACGCGCCAGGCCCTGGATGCCTGGGCGCGTCAGCAACCGGAAACCCTGGCCGAGATGGCCGCACGTTTCGTGCCGCTGTCCGATGCCCTCGATGGCCTCAACGGCGCGCTGTACAGCGAAAGCGGGCAGTATTGGCAAGGTGAAGAATTATGGCGGGCCATTGGCACCATCCCGGCCGCCGAGCAGGTCCAGCCTGCGCAAAGCGAGAGCGGCAGCCTGCCGCCGCTGTACCCCAAATAACCTCAAGGCGTGGCGCCCCCGGGCGCTATGCCGGCACACTGCGGAACCCTTCATGCGTCTGTTTCACACCTCCGACTGGCACCTGGGACAAACCCTGCACGGCCAGGAACGCGATTTCGAACACGCCTGTTTTCTCGAATGGCTGCTCGGCCAGCTCAAGCTGCGCCAGCCCGATGCGCTGCTGATTGCCGGCGACATCTTCGACACCGTCAACCCGCCGGTCAAAGCCCAGGAGCGGCTCTACGACTTCATCGTCCAGGCCCACGAACAGCAGCCCAAGCTGAACATCGTGATGATCGCCGGCAACCACGACTCCGGCTCGCGCATTGAACTACCGGCGCCGCTGATGCGCCGCCTGCACACCCACGCCCTGGGCCGGGTGCAGTGGCTGGACGAAGGTGAACTGGACAGCGAGCGCCTGTTGATTCCGCTGACCAACGCCAAGGGCAAGGTCGCCGCCTGGTGCCTGGCGCTGCCGTTCCTGCGCCCGGCGGAAGTCACCGGTGCGCACCTGGGCGATGACTACCTGCGTGGCATTGCCCAGGTCCACGAGAAACTCATCGCCGCCGCCCTGCAACGGCGCAAGGCCGGCCAGGCACTGATTGCCGTGAGCCACGCGCACATGGCCGGTGGCTCGGTCTCGGAAGACTCCGAACGCAGCCTGATCATCGGCAACGCCGAAGCCTTGCCCGCGCGCCTGTTCGCCCCGCAAATCAGCTATGTCGCCCTCGGCCATCTGCACAAGCCGCAGAAGGTCAACCGCGAAGAGCGCATCCGCTACAGCGGCTCGCCAATCCCGCTGTCGTTCTCGGAAATCGGCTATCAACACCAGATCCTTGAAATCGAACTGGATGGCGCCAACCTGGCCAGCGTCGAATCGCGCCTGGTGCCGCGGGCCGTGCACCTGCAACGGCTGGGCCCGGCGCCACTGGCCGAAGTGCTCGAGCAATTGGCCGAGCTGCCGGTGATTGACCTGCTCGACGATCCGCAGCGCCAACCCTGGCTGGAGATCCGCGTACGCCTGGACGAGCCCCTGCCCGACCTGCGCACCCAGCTCGAAGGCGCCCTGCACGGCAAGGCCGTGCGCCTGGTGCGCATCGCGGCCGAGTATGCCGGCAACGGGCGCAGCGAGGATGAGAGCGGCGCCGACTTGCTGGAACTGGGCCAACTGACCCCGCACGAGCTGTTCAGCCGCGCCTGGGAGCAGGCCTATGGCAATGCCGTCGACGAACAGACCCTGGCCGACTTTGCCCTGTTGCTGCAGGACGTCCAGCAGGAGGAAGAACAGCCATGAAGATTCTCGCCATCCGTCTGAAGAACCTGGCCTCGCTGGAAGGCCCGATCGAGATCGACTTCACCGCCGAGCCGCTGGCCAGCGCCGGCCTGTTTGCCATTACCGGGCCCACCGGCGCCGGCAAGAGTACCCTGCTCGACGCCCTGTGCCTGGCGCTGTTCGGCGCCGTGCCACGGCTGAACAACATCGGCCGCGAGACCAAGCTGCCGGAGGTCGACAGCGACATCCTCACCAGCGACCCGCGCACCCTGCTGCGCCGGGGCTCGGGCAGCGGTTTTGCCGAGGTGGATTTCGTCGGCATCGACGGCCGGCGCTACCGCGCCCGCTGGGAAACCAACCGCGCCCGCGACAAGGCCAACGGCAAGCTGCAAGGCAGCCGTCAGAGCCTGCATGACCTGGACAGCGACCAGCTGCTGAGCAACCAGAGCAAGGCCGAATACAAGCAACTGATCGAGTCGCGCCTGGGCCTGAACTTCGAACAGTTCACCCGCGCGGTGATGCTGGCCCAGAGCGAGTTCAGCGCCTTTCTCAAGGCCGATGACAAAGAGCGCAGCGAGCTGCTGGAAAAGCTTACCAACACGGCGATCTACAGCCAGCTGGGCCGCCGCGCCTACAGCAAGAGCAAGGAAGCCGAAGAGGCGCACAAGGCCCTGCTGGACCAGGCCAGCGGCGTGATGCCTATGGCCGCCGAGGCCCGCGCCGAACTCGACCAGCGCTACAGCGGGGCCCTCGATCGGTTCAAGGCCGAACAGGCGCAACTGCGCCAGCTTGAACAGCAGCGCAGCTGGCTCACCGAGTTGCTGCAACTGCAGGAACAGGTGCAGACCAGCACGGCGCAACTGCACAGTGCCCAGCAGCACAACGACAGCCTGCACAGCGAGCGGCTGAAACTCGCGCGCCTGGAACAGCTGGCGCCGCAGCGTCACCAGTTTGCCCGCCAGCAGGCGCTCAATGCCCAGCTCAGCCCGCTGGCGATGAGCATCGCCGCGCAGCGCCAGCAGCATGACCTGTTGCATGGCCACCAGCAGCAACTGCAGGACGACCTGGGCAAGGCCCACGCGGCCCTCGCCCAGGCCCTGGCACAACAAACCGACAGCGCGCCATCGGTGCGCCAGGCCTTTGCCGAGCAGAACACCCTCGCCCGCCTGCACCAGGAACTGGCCAACAGCGCGACGCTCAAGCACCAGGCCGAGCAGGCCAGTGCCGAGGGCCAGCAACAGCTGTTGACCCTCGATGAACAGCAACGCCTGAGCGAACAGCGCCTGCAGCAGATCGGCCAACAGCTGGAGCAAAGCGCGCCGCTGGCCGGGCTGAGCGAAGCCTGGAGCGCCTATCGCGACCGCCTGCAGCAACTGATGCAGCTGGGCAACCGCCTCAACCAGGGCCACGCCGAGCTGCCTGGCCTGCAGGAGCGTGCCAGCCAGGCCAGTGCCCAGCTTGAGGAGCAGCGCGCCGCCCTGGCCCTGCTCTACCGCGAAGCCGAGGCTGAACCCCAGGCCCTGGCCGAACAGATCGGCCTGCTCGGCGAGCTGCTGCAGAAAAACCGCCAGCAGCAGCGTCAGGTCGAAGAACTGAGCCGGCTGTGGAGCAACCAGCAGGACCTCGAACAGCGCCTGCAAGCCTTGCGCGAGCGCCAGCAAGCGGCGTTGAAGCAACGCGAGCAGCTGATCAGCGAAGGCCTCAATGGCAAGAACCAGCTGACCGCCGCCGAGCAAGCGCTAAGCGTTACCCGCCAGTTGCTCGAACGCCAACGCCTGGCCCGCAGCCAGAGCGTCGAAGAGCTGCGCGCGCAACTGCAAGACGACCAGCCCTGCCCGGTGTGCGGTAGCCAGGAGCACCCTTATCACCAGCCCGAAGCCCTGCTGCAAAGCCTCGGCCGCCACGACCAGAACGAAGAGGCCAACGCACAGCAAATGGTCGACGGGCTGAAGAAACAGCTCGATGAACTGCGCACTCAACTGGGTGGCGTCAACGGCCAGGTCAAGGAGTACCTGCACCAGCAGGAACAACTGGGCAACCAGCAACACGCGCTGCAGCCAAGCCTTGAAGCGCACCCGCTATACCCGTCGCTGGCCGAGCAGGACGCCAGCCAGCGCAGCGCCTGGCTGGACTTGCAGGCGCGCAACCTGAACCACGACATCAGTCGTGACGAACAGCGCCAGAACGCCCTACTGGCCCTGCAGAAAGACGCCAGCCGCCTGCAACAGCAATTGCAGGCAGCCCAAGACGCCAGCCAGCAGGCCAACCAGCACCTGAGCCAGCAGCAAACGGCGCTGGCCAGTGACCAAGAGCGCCTGGAGCAGGAACTGGCCAGTTTCGCCAGCCTGTTGCCTGGCGAGATCCTCAACGACCTGCGCCAGGAGCCGGCTGCCGCCTTCATGCGCCTGGACCAGCAACTGGCCCTGCGCCTGGACCTGCTGCAACGGCAAAAGGACGAACAGCAGGAGCACGGCGAGCGCCAGCAGACCCTGGACAAAGCCCAGTTGCAGCAACAGGCACGGATTCAGAAGCAGGAAGAACTGCAACAGCAGTTCAGCGAGCTGGAGCGCCAGCATCAAGCCAGCCGCGACAGCCTTGCCAGCCTGCTCGGCGAACAGGCCAGCGCCGAGCATTGGCAGCAGCATCTGGACCAGGCGGTGGAGCAAGCGCGCCAGGCCGAAACCCAGGCCGGCCAACAGTTGCAGGAGACCCAGGCACGCTTGATCGAACTGGCCGCCGAGCTCAAGGCCAAGGGCGAACGCCTGAGCGCGCTGGAGCAGGAACACCATGAGGTGCGCGGCCAGATCGAACAATGGCGCCAGGGCCACCCGGAGTTGGACGACAGCGGCCTGGAGCAGTTGCTGGCGCTCGACGACAACGCCGTGGCGCAACTGCGCCAGGAGCTGCAGGACAGCGAGAAGGCCATCGAACAGGCGCGTACCCTGCTGCAGGAGCGCCAGCAACGCCTGGACCAGCATCAGGCCCAGGGCAATGCCGAGCTCACCCGCGAAACGCTGGAACAGGCCTTCGACAGCCTGCAGGTGCAACTGACCGCCAGCGAACAGACCTGCGCCGAATTGCGTGCCGCCCAGGCCGAAGACCAGCGCCGGCAACTGGCTCACCAGGCCCTGGCCGAGCAGATCGCCACGGCCTACAGCGAGTGGCAGCGCTGGGCACGGCTCAACGCCCTGATCGGCTCGGCCACCGGCGATACCTTCCGCAAGATCGCCCAGGGCTACAACCTCGACCTGCTGGTGCACCACGCCAACGCCCAGTTGCGCCAACTGGCCCGGCGCTACCGGCTCAAGCGCGGTGGCAGCCTGCTCGGGCTGCTGGTGCTGGACACGGAAATGGGTGACGAACTGCGCTCGGTGCATTCGCTGTCGGGCGGCGAGACCTTCCTGGTCTCGCTGGCCCTGGCCCTGGGCCTGGCCTCGATGGCTTCGAGCACCCTGCGCATCGAATCGCTGTTTATCGACGAAGGCTTCGGCAGCCTCGATCCGGAATCGCTGCAACTGGCCATGGACGCGCTCGACGGCCTGCAGGCCCAGGGCCGCAAGGTCGCGGTGATCTCCCACGTGCAGGAGATGCACGAGCGCATCCCGGTGCAGATCCAGGTCCGCCGCCAGGGTAATGGCCTGAGTACCGTGGAGGTCAGCGGATGATCCTCTACTCGTTCCGCCGCTGCCCCTGGGCCATGCGCGCGCGCCTGGCCCTGCGCTACGCCCAGTGCCCGGTAGAGATCCGCGAAGTCAGCCTCAAGGCCAAGCCAGCCGAACTGCTGGCCCTGTCGCCCAAGGGCACGGTGCCGGTGTTGAGTGCCGATGACCTGGTACTGGAGGAAAGCCTGGACATCATGCGCTGGGCCCTGGCCCGGCACGACCCGCACGATTGGCGGCTGACGGCCGACCCGCAGGCGGCGCAAGCCGCTGATGCGCTGATCGCACGCAATGATCGCGAGTTCAAGGCCCAGGTCAACCTGTACAAGTACGCCGAACGCTATCCGCAGCATTCACGGGAACATTACCGGGCCCAGGCCGAAAGCTGGTTGGTGGAACTGGATGCGCGACTGGCGCAGCAGGCGTACCTGTTCGCGGACCATCCCAGCCTGGCTGACGCGGCATTGTTGCCGTTGATGCGCCAGTTTGCCGGGGTGGAGCCTGAGTGGTTCGCCCACGCGCCCTACCCGCACTTGCGGGCATGGTTGCAGAGGTGGCTGGAGTCGGCATTGTTCAAGGCGATCATGGCGCGTTGAACCCATCGCTGGCAAGCCAGCTCCCACAGGGGCCTTGTGGGAGCTGGCTTGCCAGCGATGAGGCCAGAAGCTACAGCGCCAGAATCGGCGAAGAATAGAGGAACAGCAACACCGCCAGAATTCGCCATTTCATGTGTTATCCCCTGACGTCAATAAATTAGCGTCAAATTCAATCACATGGCGATATGCTATTACCAGAAAAATCTACACGCTCAATGCTGCGACTTGTGGTCCAGCGCAGCGTAGAAGTTGGCACTTTGTTGCAGGTATTTCTGGGTATAGCTCTGGGTCGACGATTTACGCTCGCTGAGCTCGACATGGGCGTTGGCCGGCAGGACCACCGAAGCAGAAATGGCGGAAGCGGCGATGACCGGGAAAAGGTTGAAGTTCATGGCGCTGACCTCGAAGTCTGTGGTTTGAAGTGGCCGCTTGGGGCCGTGGTTCAAACTTACGCCGCTGGCGCGGCGCACAGAAATTCATTGCAGCAGTAGCCAACATCAAGGCAATTGATAGTCAGTTGACGAACTTCAGGTCCGACGGCGCATCCTGGGCCAGCTTCTGTACGGTTTCGCCCAGCAAGCCACTGCGTGGATCACGGCGGATCACCACGATCTGGTTGCTCTTCTGATTGGCCACCAACAGGTACTTGCCGGTAGGGTCGAGGGTAAATTCCCGCGGGTGATCGCCCTCGACACTGCGCCGCTGCACCTGCATCAGCTTGCCGCTCTTGTCATCCACGGCAAACACCAGCAGCTCGTTGGCCGTGCCACGGTTGCTGACATACAGAAAGCGCCCGTCGGCCGACAGGTGCAATGCCCCCGCCGCCTTGGCCGAGGCATCGTTCTGCTCGGTCAATGGCAGGCGCTGCAGCTCCACCAGCTTGCCGTCCTGATAATCGAAGGCCACCACTTGGGCGCTCATCTCCAGGGTCAGGTAGGCATGCTTGCCATCGCGGTCAAACAGCAGGTGCCGCGGCCCGCTGCCCGGTGGCAGGCTAACCGGCTCGACCGCGCTCAGTGGTTGCGTGGGGCTGGCGCCGTCGTAGCGGTAGACAAACACCTTGTCGGCCCCCAGGTCGCTGGCGAACACGTACTTGCCGTCGTCCGATGACACCACAGAGTGCACATGGGGCGCGGTCTGGCGCTCCGGGTTGACGCCGCTGGGCTTGTGCCGGTCTTGTTGCACCGAGGCTTGCAGGTAGCCGTTACGCCCCACCGGCAACACACTCAGGCTGCCGCCCGGGGCGGGCAACACGCCGTAATTGGCGACGAACAGGTAGCGTTGGTCCTGGCTGAGGCTGGAATGGGTTGGTTCATCGCCCTGGCTTGGCACCTGGCTCAGCGCCTTGAGGTTGCCGTCCTTGCCAATCGCAAAACTGCTGACCTGGCCGTTGCCGGCGCCGTTCTCGTTGACGGCAAACAGCAGGCGCTTGTCCACCGAGAGGGTCAGCCAGGACGGGTTTTCGCTCATGAGGATCTGCAGCGGCGCAGGGTCGATCTGGCCGCTGTCGCTGTTGAAGCGGTAGCGGTAGATACCTTCGCTGCTGCCTGCGGTATAGCTGCCGACCAGCAGGTCGTGGGCCTGGGCGGTGAGCGTCAGGCTCATGCTACTGGCGATCAGCAGGTTCTTCAGCAGGCGCGTCATCGTCTTCCTCATCGCAGGCACTAAAGGCACTCATACAGACTAGCCGATGCTCGCCAGTCTCGGCCGCGACCAGCCAGTCGGTACCTTCAAGCCGGGCGGCGCCGATCTGCTCGGGGGAGAACTTGTATTTTTTCAAGGCACGGCCGTCCATCAGCTCGATGCTCAGGCCGGTTTCGTCGAAGGTGAAGTCAAAGGCGTGCAGGCCGTCGATCAGGAGCATGTTGCTGGATTCGAGGGCTTGGGAGAGGGTTGTCATTGCAGGAAGATCACTGGCGGGAAAACCCCCATGATACCTGATCGTCAAAAGCATCGCCGGCAAGACCGGCTCCCACAGGTAATGCGCACCTGTGGGAGCCGGTCTTGCCGGCGATGGGCTACGAAGTAGCCCCGATGACAGCAGCGGTCAATGGGCAAAAATCGAACCGCCCTCCTTGCCCACCATTTTCTCCGGTTTGATCAGGAACCGCGCCAGAGCCGGCAGCAGCCACAGCGCACCAAACATGTTCCACAGCAGCATGAAGGTCAGCATCAGGCCCATGTCGGCCTGGAACTTGATCGCCGAGAAGATCCAGGTGCACACGCCGATGGCCAGGCACAGGCCGGTGAACAATACCGCCTTGCCGGTGGACTTGAGGGTCTGGTAGTAGGCTTCCTGCAGCGGCAACCCGGCGCGCAGGAAGCTCTCCAGGCGGCTGTAGATGTAGATGCCGTAGTCCACGCCAATGCCTACGCCCAGTGCCACCACCGGCAGGGTCGCGACCTTGACGCCGATGCCCATGTAGGCCATCAGCGCGTTGCCCAGCACCGAGGTCAGCACCAGCGGCAGGACGATGCACAGGGTCGCGGCGAAGGAGCGGAAGGTGATCATGCACATCACCGCCACGCAGATGTACACCAGGATCAAAATGGTCAGCTCGGCCGACTTGATCACTTCGTTGGTGGCCGCCTCGATACCGGCGTTACCGGCAGCCAGGAGGAATTCCAGGCCTTCCTTGTTATGGCTGTCGGCAAACTCCTGCACCGCCTTGACCGCACGGTCGAGGGTCTCGGCCTTGTGGTCGTTGAGGAAGATCAGCACCGGCGCCAGCGAGCAGTCGGCGTTGTACAGGCCGTCGGCACGGGAGATCGAGCTGTTGAGCACGTCCGGGTTGCGCGACAGGCTTTCCCATTTCAGGTTGCCCTCGTTCATGCCCTTGATCATCTGCTTGGACACGGTCACCAGCGAGATCGCCGACTGCACCCCAGGGGTGTTCTCCATCTTCCACATCAGCTCGTCGATCGGCGCCATGGTCGCGTGTACCGAACAGCCTTCGGTCGGGGTCTTGACCATCACCACCAGCACGTCGGAACTGGTCGAGTAATTGTCGATGATGAAGGCGTTGTCCTGGTTGTAGCGCGAGTCCGGACGCAGCTCCGGCGCGCCTTGGTCGAGGTCGCCGATCTTCAGGTTCTGGCTGTACCAGAGACCGCCACCGAAGGCCAGCAAGGCCAGGACAATGGACACCGGCGCCACCTTGGCGCTGGCAAAATTGGACAGCAGGCGCCAGAACGGATGCTCGCGGGTGGCGTCCTTCTTGCTGCGCTCGATGGCCTTCTTGCTGATGCCGACATAGGAGATCGCCACCGGCAGGAGGATCAGGTTGGTGAAGACAATCACGGCTACACCGATCGACGCACCGATGGCCAGCTCGCGGATCACGCCGATGTCGATGATCAACAGGGTGATGAAGCCCACGGCGTCGGCGAGAATGGCGATCATCCCCGGCAGGAACAGTTGGCGGAAGGTACGCCGCGCGGCGGTCAGGGCGTTGTCGGCATCGCTGGACTGCAAGGCGATGCCGTTGATCTTCTGCACCCCGTGGGAGATGCCGATGGCGAAGATCAAAAACGGCACCAGCATCGAGTACGGGTCAAGGCCGAAGCCCACCGCGTGCATCAGCCCCAGTTGCCAGACCACCGCCACCAGGGTAGTGATCAACACGGCGATGGTGCTGCGGATGCACCAGGTGAACCAGTACAGCAGCACCCAGGTGATCACCAGCGCGATCCCGAAGAACATCGCCACCATCATCAGGCCGTCGATCAGGTCGCCGACCTTCTTGGCGAAGCCGACGATGTGTACCTTCACATTGGGGTTCTGGGCCTGGAACTTGTCGCGGATCTTCTCTTCCAGCTGATGGGAGAACTGCTGATAGTCGAGCTTGATCAGCTTGCCCTGGTCCTGCGGGTCGGGATAGGACTCCAGCAGCGGAATATCGATGATGCTCGACTTGAAGTTGTTGGCCACCAGGCGCCCGACCTGCCCGGACTTGAGCACGTTGTTACGCAGCTTGTCGAGGCTTTCCGGCGAGCCGTTGTAGGTCTGCGGGATGACTTCGCCACCGGCAAAGCCCTCTTCGGTCACTTCGGTCCAGCGCACGCTGGGGCTCCACAACGACTTCAGCCCGGAACGGTCGACGCCGGGAATGTAGAACACCTCGTCATGCACCTGACGCAGGGTTTCCATGTACTCCTTGCTGAAGATATCGCCGTCGGTGGCCTCCACCGAGATGCGCACGGTGTTGCCGAGGTTGGCCAGGTCATTGCGGTGCTCGAGCATCTTCTCGATGAAGGGGTGCTCGAGCGGGATCATTTTTTCGAAACTGGTGGAAGGACGAATCTGCGTGGCCTGCCAGAACAGGAACACGCTGACCAGCAAGCAGATGAGGATCACCACCGGGCGATTGTTGAAGATCAGGCGTTCGAGCAAAGTCGTCTTGTCCTGATGGTGTTGCTGGTTCATGTTGAACTGCTCCTGACCGGTCATGGCTGCACTCCTTCGGCGCCCTGGGCCGAAGCCAGGTGCACGCCACCCTGGCCTACCAGCACCAGGCGCCCTCCACTCAGCCCGCTGACGCCGGCCAGGGCGATGCGATCGGCCCGGTTGAACACGCTGAAGCTCTGGCCGTCGTCGCTGCTGCGCAACACACTGCCGCCATTGCCCACGAGTACCAGGCTGCCATCATCGAGAAGCGTAGCGCTTGCCAGGCCAAATTCGAGGTTGCCGCGCGCGGCTTTCAATTCGATCTGTTGCCAGCTATCGCCAAAATCCGTGGAACGGTAGAGGTTGCCGCGCAATCCGTAGGCCAGCAAGGTACGCGGCTGGGCGGTGCCGGTGACACCGAACAGCGAGCCTTCATAGGGACCTTCGAGCTTTTCCCAGGTCTGACCGTCGTCGCTGGAGCGGAACATACTGCCCTGCTCGCCAACGATGAACAGGCCGGCGTCTTTCACCGCGGCGATACCGTTGAGGTGGAACTGGTCTTCGTTGTTCAGCCGATCGCCGACCTCGTTCCAGGTCTTGCCGCCGTCGGTGGTTTCCAGCAATGCGCCGTAGGCACCCACGGCGAAGCCGTGCTGGGTGTCCTTGAACCAGACGTCGAGCAACGGCGCTTCGCGCGCCAGGTCTTCAAATTGTTTGCTCCAGGTGGCGCCACCGTCAGTGCTGGCGAGGATCTGCGCATCGTGGCCGACCGCCCAGCCGTGCTGGTCGTCGACAAAATAGACCGCCGTGAGCAGTTGCCGGGTCGGTACCTTGGCTTGGGTCCAGGTCTTGCCCTGGTCATCGGAAAACAGGATATGGCCGCGATCACCGACAGCGACCAGGCGCGCGCCGGCCTTGGTGACGTCCAGCAGCAGGCTGTTTACCGCCTTGGACGATTCGGTGGAGTAGACATCGGTTGCAGCGGCTGCAGCCTCGACCGTGTTGGCCCAAAGCCCGATTGCCACTACCAGCAAGCCGCTGGCGGCCAATGCCCAAGGGCGACTGCCGGCTTTACGCGCAGCACCGCCGAGACCCGCCATGACAGGCTCAGTCATAGATCTATCCCCCTTTATTGTTATTTGGGTCAATCTATATGCAGGTACTGCCAAAAACCGTGTTCCAGAGCCCCGCAATAGCTGAGAGCCATCCTATCGGGGTTTGCAAAGGACTGACAACGAACGGGACGTTATCTTTTGTTAAGCGGGGGGATTTGCGGGGAAGCAATCGCTGGCAAGCCAGCTCCCACAGGGTCGGTGCATGCAGTTCCCTGTGGGAGCCGGCTTTGCCGGCGATAGGGCCATCAAGCCAGACTTTTGCTCACGACCTCATACACATCACTGGACAGCGAACCGCTAGCCAGAATGCGCTCCAGCTCACCTTTCATCAGCGCCTGACGCGCGCTGTCGTATTTGCGCCAGCGGGTCAGCGGCGCCAGTTGGCGCGACGCGATCTGCGGGTTGAGTGCGTTGAGCTCGATCACTAAGTCCGCCAGGAAGCGGTAACCCGAGCCATCGCCAGCGTGGAAGTTGACCAGGTTCTGCCCGGCGAAGGCACCGACCAGGGCGCGGACCTTGTTCGGGTTCTTCATCGTGAACGCCGGGTGCTGCATCAGTGCCTTGACCCGTGCCAGGCCGCCCGGCAGGGTGCTGGCCGCCTGTACGCTGAACCACTGGTCCATGACCAGCGGGTTGTCCTTGAAGTGCTCGGCAAAGCTCTCCAGGGCCTTGGCCCGCTCGGCTTCGAACGGCGAATTGACCAGCACGGCCAGCGCGGTGAGACGCTCGGTCATGTTGTCACAGGCGTCGAACTGCTCCAGGGTCGCGGCCAGGACTTCAGGCTTGGCGCTGAGCATCAGGTACGACAGCACGATGTTCTGCACGCTGCGCCGGGCAAAGTGCTCGGCCTCGGCGAGGTACTCGGTGCCACGCGATACCCCGCGGTTGGCCTGGTAACGTGCATTCAGGGCCTCGAACAGCTGCTCGGCGATCTGTTGGCGGGCGAACTCGCGGGCGGCGTGGATGGCATCGACATCGGCCACTTCGCTGATTTCGGTGAGGTAGGCCTCACTGGGCAGCGAAAGCATTTCGGCGACCATGGCCTGATCCAGTTGCTCGTTGGCCAGCACCGTGCCCAACGCGGTCACCAGGCGCTGGTCAAGCACCAGCTTGGCACCCTGCTGGTGCTGGGCGATCAGCTCCTGCAGCACCTGCACCGACAGTTGCTGGCCGGCTTCCCAGCGGTTGAAGCCATCGCTGTCATGCTGCATGAGGAACATCAGCTGGTCGCGGTCATAGGGGAAGCTCAGCTTGACCGGTGCGCTGAAACCACGCAGTAACGATGGCAGCGGCTTGGCGGCAACGCCTTCGAAGGTGAAGGTCTGCTCGGCTTCGGTCACCGACAGCACCCGCGAAGTGCCGACCGCAGCCGCCTCGCCTTGCAGGCGCAGGGCGATATCGTTGCCCTGGGCATCGAGCAGGCCCAGTTCCACCGGGATCACGAACGGTTTTTTCTCGACCTTGTCCGGGGTTGCCGGGCAGCTTTGACGGAAGGTCAGGCTGTAGGTTTGCGCAGCACTGTCGTAGGCCTCGCTGACCGCCAGGCGCGGCGTGCCGGCCTGGCTGTACCAGCGCTTGAACTGGCTCAGGTCGACGCCGTTGGCGTCTTCCATGGCCTTGATGAAGTCATCGCAGGTCACCGCCTGGCCATCATGACGCTCGAAGTACAGGTCGCTGCCTTTGCGGAAACCCTCGGCACCAAGCAGGGTGCGGACCATGCGCACCACTTCCGAACCCTTCTCGTACACGGTCAGGGTGTAGAAGTTGGAGATCTCGATAAAGCTGTCAGGGCGCACGGCGTGGGCCATGGGCCCGGCATCTTCGGCGAACTGGTGGGTACGCAGGTAGGCGACATCCTCGATGCGCTTGACCGTGCGCGAGTTCATGTCGGCGCTGAATTCGGAGTCACGGAACACCGTGAAGCCTTCCTTGAGCGACAGCTGGAACCAGTCGCGGCAGGTCACGCGGTTGCCCGACCAGTTGTGGAAGTATTCGTGGGCGACCACCGCCTCGACCCGCTGGTGGGCGGCGTCGGTGGCGGTTTCGGCGCGGGCCAGCACGCAGCTGGAGTTGAAGATGTTCAGGCCCTTGTTTTCCATGGCGCCCATGTTGAAGTCGTTGACCGCAACGATCATGAAGATGTCCAGGTCGTACTCACGGCCGTAGACTTCTTCGTCCCAGCGCATGGACTTCTTCAGGCTGGTCATGGCGTGCTGGCACTTGTCGATGTTTTCCGGCTCGACATAGATGCGCAGGGTCACGTCACGGCCCGACTGGCGGGTGAACTTGTCTTCAACGCACCACAGGTCACCGGCGACCAGGGCGAACAGGTAGGCCGGTTTCATGAACGGGTCTTCCCAGGTCGCCCAGTGCCGGCCGTCGTCCTGTGGGCCGCTGCCGACCGGGTTGCCGTTGGACAGCAGCACCGGGTAGCGATGCTGCTCGGCGATCACCGTGGTGGTGAACGCGCTCATCACGTCCGGGCGGTCGAGGTAGTAGGTGATCTTGCGAAACCCTTCGGCCTCGCACTGGGTGCAGAACATGCTGCCGGACTTGTACAGGCCTTCGAGGGCCGTGTTGCTCTCGGGGTGGATCTTCACGCTGGTGTCGAGGGTGAAGGTCGCAGCCTTGGGCTGTACGGTCAGGTGGCTATCGTCAAGTTGGTAGTCGCCGGCAGCCAGGGCCTGGTCGTCCAGGGCCACACTGAGCAGCTCCAGCTGCTGGCCGTCGAGCACCAGCGGCGGCAGGCCAGCACCACGGGCCGGGTTGCGGCGCATGACCAGCTGCGCGTGGACCAGGCTGTGGTCCTCGAACAGTTCGAAGGTCAGGTGCGTCTCGTCAATCAGGTACTCGGGGGCCTGATAGTCCTTGAGGTAGATCACTTGCGGCTGTTCGGTACGCATGTGGCGGTCCTTTTTTACTGATGCACGGCGAGCTGGTACGCCGTGTATTTACGAATATTGATCACGCCGGTGTCGAAGATCAGGTACTGGCCCTTGATGCCCAGCAGCGTGCCTTCAGCCACGGGATTCTTGTCCAGGTTGAAGCTGACGATCTTGCTTGGGTAGGCCTCGACCGGGTAGCGGATTTCCAGCACCTCGGCGTCAGTCAGCGGCTGGATCGCCTGCAGGCCGAATCGCGTCTGCAGGGCGCTGAAGCCCTCGGCGCAGCTGTCGAACAACTGCTGACGCACGGCCAGCAGGTCGACCGCCTCGGCATCGCCCTTGAGCAAGGCGCGCCAGTTGGTGCGGTCGGCGACCTGGCTGCGGAACAGGTCCTCGACCAGCCCCGATTGCTGGCGGGTGGCAACCCGCACGATCGGCAGCGCCTGGCTGGCGCCCTGGTCAAGCCAGCGCGTCGGTAGCTGGCTGGCGCGGGTGATGCCGACCTTGATGCCCGAGGAGTTGGCCAGGTACACCACATGATCGGTCATGCAGAACTGCTCGCCCCACGCGGGTTCGCGGCAGGTGCCCTGATCGTAATGGCATTTTTCCGGGGCCATGATGCACACGTCGCACTGCGCAAGCTTGATCATGCACGGGTAGCAGTAACCCTGGCTGAAGCTGGTCTTGGTCTTGCGCCCGCAGTGGCTGCAATGGATGGCACCGAGGTATTCCAGGCGCACGGTCTTGCCGATCAAGGGGTTGACCGGCACTTCCTGCTCGCCCAGGCGAAAAGCGTACTGCACCATCGACGCGTCGAGGCGCGCCGACATTTTGCTGATGGAGCCGCGGCCGAGTTCGATCAATGGATCGCATCCGACTTGAACAGGATGTTCGCCACCGGTGCCGATTTGGAGCTGCATTCCTGCGCCCCCATGTAACCGGTGCGCTCTTCCTCGGGCAGGTTCTGCAGTTCCCAGGCGATCACCGCCTGCAGCGACAGCTCTTTCTGCTCGGTGGTGAGCTTGCGCCCGTCTGCCCATTTGCCCAGTTCCACGGCCAGTTTCAGGCTCTGGTAGATTTCCGGGGTGATGTTTTCAATCATTTGCGCAAAAGTGGACATAACGTCTCCCAAAATCAAGCGGTCAGTTTACGCCGGGCCAGCGCCCCGCCCAAGAGCCCGCTGAGGCAACCGACCAACAGCCCGCCGACATGAGCGGCGTTGGCGATCTGGCCGAAGCCGAGCAGGCTGATCAAACCGGACAGGCACAGCAACAGCCAGACCAGCATCATTACCAGCACGCCGCGCGGCATGCGATACACAGGGTTGGGCGCCAGCCATTGGTACAGCCAGACATGCCCGAGCAAACCGTAGAGCACCCCCGACAGGCCGCCGAACAGGCTCGGGCCGCCAAACAGGTACTGGGCGGCGTTGGACACCAGGCTGAACAGCAGGGTCATGCCGAGCAGGTTCCACGGGCCCTGGCGCAGCTCGATGCGCCGGCCCAGCTCCCAGTACCAAAGGCCGTTCATGGCCAGGTGGAGGATGCCGAAATGCACCAGCATCGGTGTGAACAGGCGCCACCACTGGCCATCGGCAAGGCTTGCGGCCAACGGGGTGAAGTACAGGTAATCGCCCTGCACGCGAAAATCGAGGAAGGTCAGCCAGCTCAAGGTGGCGAAGTTGTCGCCAAGCCCGGTGAGGCCGGCAACGATCAGGCACAGCAGCAGGATCGCCGCCGTGGCCTTGCTGGCGCGCAACTGCTCGCCGACGCTTGGCTGTGCCGGTGGCGCCAGGGCGGTGTCGGCCGGCAATTCAAACTCCGCATTGCCCTCTGGGAAGCGCTGATACAGCTCGCGCACGTCTTCGGCGAAGTCCTCGGCCACCCACAACACCAGGTCGCCGCCCTCCTCGCTGACCCGGTGCGGCACCTGCAGGCGCCGTAACAGGCCGACAAAACCGCTGAGATCGGTACTCAGCGGCATGCGTAATACCTCCACTACAGTCATTGGCTGGCCTCCGGCCGGTCGACATCGACCCAGACGAACTTGCGTGGGTCGATGCGGGTTTCAGCATCCAGACGGTAAGCAACCAGTTTGCCGTACAGCACCGCACTGTAGTCCAGGCAGGCCAGGTTGGCGCGGATCGGCGCCGGTTTGCCGCTGCGCCAGTAATGGCCGACAAACAGCATCGGTTCGTCCTCGCTGTAGCGCAGCAAGGCGTTCTTCTGGCTGTGGCTGAGCGGCGCGTTGGCCACCTGCTCGGGCAGCGCATCGGGCTGGAAGACGATATCGCCGTAGGTTTGCGGGTCTTCTTCCCAGAACTTGGTGCGGAAAAACGCGCGGGTCAGGCCGTCGCCCCCGGTCAGGGTCAAACCGTCCGGCAGGCGCATGTCGGTACCGCGCAACAGGCGGTTGCAGACCGTGGCGGCAAAGCTCTCCGGCACCGCCGAAGCCTGGATGAAATGCTCGTCGATGCGCCCGTCCGGGTACTGCTGGCGCAGCGGCTCGATCAGGCGCGCGTCCCAGCAGGCATGCACCAGGCGAAAACGCCCGGCGTCGATGAACAGCGGCAGCTCGTAGAACCACTCGAGGAAGTCCTGCCAGTCGCCCGGGTGCTGTTCGAACTGGGTCAGGGTCTCGTAGATCAGCCGCCCGTGGCGCGGAGTGTGCTCGCGCACGTAGTGCTTGCCGCTCTCGGGCAACGCCGGGGTGTTCCAGCCCAGGGCGTTGTACTCGTGGTTGCCCATGATGCAGTAGGCCTGGCCGGCTTCGACCATGTCATGGACGATGTGCAGCGCTTCGCGAATCCGCGGGCCACGGTCGATGATGTCGCCGAGGAACAGCGCCTGGCGCGACGGGTGACGCCAGACGCCGCCCTGGCGCTTGTAGCCGAGGGCATCGAGCAGGCGTTCGAGGGTGTGCGCACAACCGTGCACGTCACCGATCAGGTCGAAACTGCGAGCGGGATCGAGCATCACTCGCCTCCACCACCCAGGCGGCTGCCCCAGCCGAGCTTGGTCCGGCATACCTCATAGTAATTGTGATCCAGCGGGTGGATCAGACGCAGCTTCTGCGGCTTCTTGTTCACCGTGATGGTGTCGCCCGGCGCACAGGTGAAATGGTTCTGGCCGTCGCAGGAAATCTGCGGGTAGATCTGCAGGTCCTTGGACACCACGATCTTCAGCTCGCTGTTGCCGTCGACCACGATCGGCCGCCCGGACAAGGTGTGCGGGTACATCGGCACGATGACGATGGCGTCGAGCTTGGGGTGCATGATCGGCCCGCCCGCCGACAACGCGTAGGCGGTGGAACCGGTCGGGGTGGCGACGATCAGGCCGTCGGCCTTCTGGCTGCAGACGAACTGGCCGTCGATGTAGATCTCGAATTCGATCATCCGCGTCGACTTGCCCGGGTGCAGCACCACATCGTTGAGGGCGTCGCCCTGGCCGATGGCTTCGGCGTGGCGGCGGACCTCGGCCTGCAGCAGGAAACGGTTTTCCACCAGGTAATGGCCGTCGAGTACCTCGGCGACTTTCACTTCCAGCTCATCGGGGCGGATATCGGTCAAGAAGCCCAGGCTGCCACGGTTGATACCCAGCACCGGAATGTTGTGCCGGGCCAGGGCGCGGGCGGCGCCGAGCAAGCTGCCGTCGCCACCGACGACGATCACCAGGTCGCAGACTTCGCCCAACAACTTGCGCGTTGAGGTCTGCAGGCCGTGGCCGGGCAGGACTTCGGCGATGGTGTCCTCAAGGATGACGTGCAGATGCCGCTCCAGCAGGAATTTTTTCAGTCGGCGAATGGTATCGAGCACCTGGGAGCTGCCGAGGCGGCCGATGATACCGATATTGCGAAATTGCTCCATGGGGCTCCAGGGCTCTACGGCGGGTAAAAAGGCGATGCTCGCCAAAGAGTTCGATTATGGGCGAAAGCGCCGTGCAGCGGCAAACGCCGGAGAAATTCGCCAGGCGCGCAGGCTTAGCGGCTATGCTCGCTGAATGAACCCGTTTCCCAGCCTGATCGACCTGCCCCGCCAGTTGCGCCAGCCTCAGGTGCGCGACCTGGCCTGGGTCATTCTCGCGCCGCCGATGCTGCGCGACACGCCGTGGCCGCAGCGTCATCCACTGGCCGCCAGCCGTTGGGTGGCCGAGCCAGAACGGCTGCAGCAGTGGCTGCTCGAGCAGGACCGTGACAGCCACGCCCTGCTGTACTGGCTGACCCAGGCCAGCACCCGGCGCCTGGGGCTGTACTACGAACGTCTATGGCAGTTTGTCCTCCAGCATGCCCCGGGCGTGACCCTGCTGGCCGCCAACCTGCCGATCCGCAACGGCGGGCATACCCTCGGCGAGCTGGACCTGCTGCTGCGCGACAGTGACGGCGTGCACCACCTGGAACTGGCAATCAAGCTATACTTGGGCCCGCAGCACGGCACCGACGACAACCCGGCGCAGTGGCTGGGGCCGGGTTGTCACGATCGCCTGGACCGCAAGCTTGCGCACCTGGCCGAGCATCAACTGCCGATATCGGCCCGTAGCGAAAGCCGCGAAGCGCTGGCGGCGCTGGAGATCGAGCAGTTCAGTGCGCAGCTGTGGCTGGGCGGCTACCTGCTGTACCCCTGGCCGGGACAGGCGCAAGCGCCGCGCGGGGCCAACCCACAGCACTTGCGTGGGCGATGGTTGCACCAGCGTGACTGGGCAGCGTTCCGTGCCCAGAGTGCACCTGGTCGCTGGCAGCCATTGCCGCGCCATGCCTGGCTGGCGCCGGCCTGTTACCCGGCGCAGGACTGCTGGTCGGCACAGCGCTTCGAGACCTGGTTGCAGGCGCTGGACCCGCTGGCGCCAGCGCAGTTGCTGGTGCGGCTGGTCGAGGGTGAGCGTGGCGAGTGGGAGGAAGCCGAGCGGTTGTTTCTGGTCTCGGACTTATGGCCGAACCTGCCAGGGTGACGGGTTTTACGCCTGCTGCGCAGGCGATCGCTGGCAAGCCAGCTCCCACAGGTTGTGGGAGCCGGCCTTGCCGGCGATGAAGCCAGCCCTAAACCACAGTCAACCGCAGCGCCAGCGCCACCAAGGTCAGCAACAACACCGGCACCGTCAGCACGATCCCGACCTTGAAGTAATACCCCCAGCCAATCTTCACCCCCTTGCGCTCCAGCACATGCAGCCACAGCAGGGTCGCCAGGCTGCCGATCGGGGTGATCTTCGGCCCCAGGTCGCTGCCGATCACGTTGGCGTAGATCATCGCCTCCTTGACCACACCCGTGGCGGTACTGGCATCGATCGACAAGGCGCCGATCAGCACCGTCGGCAGGTTGTTCATGATCGACGACAGCACCGCGGTCAGCAGCCCGGTGCCCAGCGCCGCGCCCCACACCCCGCCCATGGCAAAACCGTCGAGCCAGCCGGCCAGGTAATCGGTCAGCCCGGCATTGCGCAGGCCGTAGACCACCAGGTACATGCCTAAGGAGAACACCACGATGTGCCAGGGCGCTTCCTTGAGCACCTTGCGCGTGGAGATTTTGTGCCCGCGCGCCGCCACCAGCAGCAACACCAGGGCGCACACTGCAGAAATCGCGCTGATCGGAATGCCCAGCGGCTCCAGGGCAAAGCAACCCAGCAGCAGGATCATCAGCACCAGCCAGCCGGCGACGAAGGTCGCCGGGTCCTGCACCACGCTGCGCGGGGCATCCAGTTGCAGCGGGTCGTAGTTGCGCGGAATGTCGCGGCGAAAGTACCACAGCAGCACTGCCAGGGTGGCCGCCACGGCGACCAGGTTGACCGGCACCATCACCGCCGCGTAGCGGTTGAAGCCAATACCGAAGAAGTCGGCAGAGACGATGTTGACCAGGTTCGACACCACCAGCGGCAAGCTGGCGGTATCAGCGATAAAGCCTGCGGCCATGACGAACGCCAGGGTCGCCGCCGGGCTGAAGCGCAGGGCCAGGAGCATGGCCACCACGATCGGGGTAAGGATCAGCGCCGCACCATCATTGGCGAACAGTGCCGACACCAGTGCCCCCAGCAGCACGATGTAGCAGAACAAGCGCCGGCCACTGCCGCGCCCCCAACGCGCCACATGCAACGCCGCCCAGGCGAAGAAGCCGGCGGCATCGAGCAGCAGGCTGATGATGATCAGGGCGATGAAGGTGCCAGTGGCGTTCCAGATGATGTGCCAGACCACCGGGATATCGCTCCACTGCACCACCCCGCAAAGCAACGCCAGCAGCGCCCCGCCCGTGGCGCTCCAGCCCACGCCCAGGCCACGGGGCTGCCAGATCACCAGGGTAATGGTCAGCAGGAAAATCAAAGATGCCATCAGCATGAAGTACAAACCTTGCAAAATAGTGGGGCACAAGCGCCGGATTCTAGCGACAGATCAAGACGGCGGTGATGAATTTCTGCTGCAATGCCCGGGTAACCGGCTGGCAAGCGGTTACAGTTAGCTGACTGCGCCAGAAGAGCGCGGACTTCGACCTGATGATGAGGAACACCCATGACTCTGAGCCAAAACCAGGCCCGCTACAGTGGCCTGTCGATTGCCCTGCACTGGCTGATGCTGGTGCTGCTGGCGGCGGTCTACGCCTTTATCGAACTGCGCGGCATGTTTCCCAAGGACAGCGCCGAACGCGCATTGATGAAAGACCTGCACTTCATGCTGGGCCTGAGCGTGTTCGTGCTGGTCTGGTTACGCCTGGCCCTGCGCCTGGGTCGCCCGACCCCAGCGATCATTCCGGCGCCACCGGCCTGGCAGACAGGCCTGGCGCACCTGATGCACCTGGCCCTGTACCTGCTGATGATCGGCCTGCCGCTGGCCGGCTGGCTACTGCTCAGCGCCGCCAACAAACCGATCCCGTTCTACGGTTTCGAGCTGCCGGCGCTGATCGCCCCGGACCCGGACCAGGCCAAATTCATCAAGGGCTGGCACGAGCGTATCGGCACCTGGGGCTACTGGCTGATCGGCCTGCATGCGGTCGCAGGCCTGTACCATCATTACGTGCAGCGCGATAACACCCTGCTGCGCATGTTGCCACGCAACAACTAGGCAAAACCGCGGCGGCCCTGCAGGCCGCCGCTGTGCAGGAAGATAAGCCGGGTACCAGGGGCAAAGGCCCCGGCTTCGACCTCCCGACGTAGCGCCAGCAAGGCTTTGGCGGTGTACAGCGGCTCCAGCGGCATCGCCGACTGCGCCTCGCACTCGGCCATGAACGCCAACAGTTCGTCATCGACCTTGGCAAAGCCGCCACGGCAGGCCTCATGCAAGCGGTAACCGGCCTTGCCCACCAACGTTTGCACCGCCTCGGGCACGCCATGGTCCAGCGGCACGGCCAAGGCGCCATGAACCTCGTGCCTGCCCGCTTCCGCCAGCACCAACCCGGCCAGGGTGGTACCAGTACCTGCCGCCAGCCACCAGCCGTGATAATCCGCCCAGCCCAGCGCCGCCAATTGCGCGTGCGCCTGCTCGACGATCAAGGCGCAGCCCTTGGCGCCCAGGGCCCCGCCGCCGCCTTCGGCGACACAATGCCAGCCGGGGTAAAGCGCCTGCCAGGGTTGCCAGAAACCCGGCTGATGACGCTCGCGATAGCCGCCATACCCCAGCCAATGCAGCTGCATGCCAAAGGCCTGCAGGTCGCGCACCGTCGGTGTGTCTTGCGCGTGCCCGCGCAGCAGGCCTGCGGTGGCAAAGCCGAAACGCTTGCCGGCGGCTGCCAGGGCATGCAAGTGATTGGAATGGGCGCCGCCAAGGCTGATCACCCCAGGCGCCCCCTGGGCCTGGGCGATTCGCAGGTGTTCGAGCAGCTTGAACCACTTGTTGCCGCTGATCAGCGGGTCGATCAGGTCCAGGCGCAACACCGCCAGCTCCACGCCATGGGCGCGCAGCCAGCTCAGGGGCAAGGGTTGCAGGGGCGCGAGAGGAAGGTCGTCGAATCTGCCGATCATGGGAGGGGCACAACAGGGCTGCCAGGGCAGCGCAGTGTAACAGCGCGACGGGCCCGGCAGCCCGCCGCGCTGCGCCAGTCAGAGTTCGGCGGCCAGGCGCGACCCCTGGTTGATGGCGCGCTTGGCATCCAGCTCGGCGGCGACATCGGCACCGCCGATCAGGTGCACCGACTGGCCAGCGGCGACCAGGCCGTCCTGCAGTTCGCGCAGCGGGTCCTGGCCGGCGCAGATGACGATGTTATCCACCGGCAGCACCTGCGGCTCGCCCTCGGCGATGCGGATGTGCAGGCCGGCATCGTCGATGTTCAGGTACTCGACGCTGTTGAGCATCTGCACCTGCTTGTTCTTCAGGCCGGTGCGGTGAATCCAGCCGGTGGTCTTGCCCAGGCCATCGCCGACCTTGGTCTTTTTGCGCTGCAGGAGGAACACCTGACGCGCCGGCGCATGGGGTTCGGCCTTGATGCCGGCCACACCACCGCGGGCTTCAAGCTGGGTATCGATGCCCCACTCCTTCCAGAACGCCTCGCGGTCCTGGCTGGTGGCCACGCCCTGGTGCACCAGGTACTCGGAGACGTCAAAGCCGATACCGCCAGCGCCGATCACCGCAACCTTCTGCCCTACCGGCTTGCGTTGCAGCAGCACGTCCAGGTAGCTCAACACCTTGGCGTGTTCAATGCCAGGGATAGCCGGCAGGCGCGGAGCGATACCGGTGGCGAGGATGATCTCGTCAAAGCCGCCCGCCGCCAGCTGCTCGGCATCGACGCGGGTGTTCAGGCACAGCTCGACACCGGTGGTCTGCAGCTTGCGCTTGAAGTAGCGCAGGGTCTCGTAGAACTCCTCTTTGCCCGGCACGCGCTTGGCCACGTTGAACTGGCCGCCGATCTCGCTGGCCGAATCGAACAGGGTCACCTCATGGCCGCGCTCGGCTGCCACGGTGGCAGCAGCCAGGCCGGCGGGGCCGGCGCCCACTACGGCGATACGCTTGACCTGGGTTACCGGCAGGTAATTGAGCTCGGTTTCGTGGCAAGCGCGCGGGTTGACCAGGCAACTGGTCAGCTTGCCGCCGAAGGTGTGGTCCAGGCAGGCCTGGTTACAGCCGATGCAGGTGTTGATCTCGTCGCCACGCCCGGCGGCGGCCTTGTTGACGAACTCCGGGTCGGCCAGGAACGGCCGCGCCATCGAGACCATGTCGGCATCGCCTTCGGCAAGGATCTGCTCGGCGACTTCTGGGGTGTTGATGCGGTTGGTGGTGATCAGCGGGATCTGCACTGCACCGCGCAGCTTGGCGGTGACCTTGCTGAACGCCGCGCGCGGCACCTTGGTGGCGATGGTCGGGATCCGCGCCTCGTGCCAGCCGATACCGGTGTTGATGAGGGTCGCGCCGGCCTGTTCCACGGCCTTGGCCAGCTGCACGATCTCTTCCCAGCTGCTGCCGCCCTCGACCAGGTCGAGCATCGACAGGCGGAAGATGATGATGAAGTTCGGCCCTACCGCTTCGCGCACACGGCGGACGATTTCCACCGCCAGGTGCATGCGGTTCTCGTAGCTGCCACCCCAGCGGTCGGTGCGCTGATTGGTGTGGGCGGCGAGGAACTGGTTGATGAAGTAGCCTTCCGACCCCATGATCTCGACGCCGTCGTACTCGGCGCTTTGCGCCAGTAGCGAGCAGGTGACGAAGTCCTGGATCTGCTTCTCGATGCCCTCTTCATCCAGCTCGCGCGGCTTGAACGGGTTGATCGGCGCCTGGATGGCGCTTGGCGCTACCGATTTCGGGCTGTAGGCATAGCGACCGGCGTGGAGGATCTGCATGCAGATCTTGCCACCGGCCTCATGCACCGCTTTGGTGACGATGCGGTGTTTATCGGCTTCTTCCGGCGTGCTCAGCTTGGCAGCGCCGGAATACACCCCACCCTCCACGTTCGGGCCAATGCCGCCGGTCACCATCAGGCCGACGCCGCCACGGGCGCGCTCGGCAAAGTAGGCCGCCATGCGCTCGAAACCGCCGGGCTTCTCTTCAAGGCCGGTGTGCATCGAGCCCATCAGCGTGCGGTTGCGCAAGGTGGTGAAACCCAGGTCCAGCGGGGCGAGCAAATGCGGGTATTGAGCGGCGGCCATAGTCAACTCCACAACAGGCGTAATCACGGAATGCGGGCGCCTCGCCAAGGCTGGCGGGGCCCGTCAGTTATCTGAGGCCGACATTAAAGAGCCAGCGGGCGCGGCTCAATGACCGAAAGTGACAAGTTATTGATCCTACTGCGCGCGGGGTCTACCCTAGGGGCCGAATCCCTTGTCGGCGCTGTCCCGTTTCATGCGAAAACTCCTGTTGAGCGCCCTGGCGCTGGTTGTCATTGCCGCCCTGAGTGGCTACGGGTTCTGGACCGAACAGCGCCCGGCCGGCCACTACCTGTCGGACCTGCGCATCGAGCTGGCCCTGAGCGAAGGCGTGCCGGCCGATCACGGCAATTTGCTGGGGGTCGAGCCGCAACTGTTCCCTGGCGACTACCAAAGCTTGCAACGCCTGCACCGCAAGCTGGCCGCCTACCTTGAACACGCCCGCGCCCAAGGCCTGATCAACGCCAAGACCATCGTCATCCTGCCCGAACACATCGGCACCTGGCTGTGGGCCCGCGGCGAGAAGAGCGAGCTGTATCAGGTCACCCAGCGCCGCGAAGCCCTGCAATGGCTGGAGCTGAGCAACCCGCTGCGCTACGGCCTGGCCATGCTCGGCGCCGAAGGCGACGACCGCCGTGCCGATGCGCACCTGCGAATGAAAGCCGGGCAGATGGCCGAGGATTACCAGCAGTTGTTCGGGGGCCTGGCCAAGGAGTTCGGCGTGACCCTGGTGGCGGGCTCTATCGTCTTGCCTGAACCTTATGTCGAGCGCGGCACCCTGCGGATCGGCTCCGGTGCCCTGTACAACGCCAGCCTGGTCTTCGCCAGCGACGGCTCGGTGCTTGGCCAGCCGCAGCGCCAACAGCACCCCGACAGCGAAGTGCGGCGCTTTATCAGCAGCGGCACCGATCAACCGCCACAGGTGCTGCAAACCCCTGCCGGGCGCCTTGGCGTGCTGATCGGCAGCGACAGCTGGTACCCCAGCAACCAGCAGCAACTGGTCAACCAGTTTGCCCAGATCGTCGCCAACCCGGTGTTCCTCAGCGGCCACAACAGCTGGAGCGCGCCATGGCGCGGCAACCGCCACCAACCCCTGGCCTCGTCGCTGACGCTCAAGCCGGGCGAGGTGAGCGAACGCGACGCCTGGCAGCGCCTGACCCTGGAGGCCAACACCGCCAAGGTCAGCAGCATGAGTGTGTTCCTGCGCGGGCGCTTCTGGGACCAGGCCGCCGATGGCCAGGGCTTTGCCCAGCTCAACGGGGTGAACCTGGGCGGCACTGCCAGCCCCGGTGCGCGCCTGCTGAACGTCTGGTTGTAAACGCATGAATCGCCCACGTGTGCGCTTGGGCGACCTGTCGGTCGGTTTCATTCAGCCGCTGAGTGAAACCCTGCAGCAACGCGGGATCGATCCCTCTCCCCTGCTCGCCCGCTACGGCCTGGACCCGGCGCGCCTGGCCGAACCGGGGGCGCGCCTGTCGATCCCGCGCTACATGCACCTGGGCCATGCCGCCATCGAGCTGACCGGCGATCCGGCCCTGGGCCTGCACATGGGCCATATCAGCCGCCTCGGCCAGGCAGGCCTGGCCGGCGTCACGGCGGCACAAGCGCCGACCGTGGGCGAAGCCGCGCGCACCTTGCTGCGCTTCGAACCACTGTATGCGGCCAATTACCGCGGGCATTCAAGCTATCACGAAGACAGTGGCGGCGTCTGGCTGCGTTTCTACTCGATCAGCCCGTACAACGCCTACAACCGCTTCGTGGTGGACTCACTGCTGGCCGGCTGGCTGGCGCAGTTGTCGAGCCTGGCGGGGGTGACCCTGCTGGCAGAACGGGTCGAGATCGAATTCGACGCGCCTGCCTACGCCGCCCACTACCAAGCCTTGAGCAGCAACCCGGTGCAGTTCGGCGCAGGCACCAATCAGCTGCGCCTGAGCCGCGCCAACCTGGCCCTGCGCAACCCCGCGCACTGCCCGAGCACCTGGCAGCACCTGCTGCAACTGTGTGAGGCCGAGCTTGAACAGCGCACGCGGATACGCAGCCTGGGCGAGCGCATCGCCCATCTGCTGGGGCCGTTGCTGAACGGTGGACGGGAACCGGATCTGGAGGAAGTGGCCAGGCACCTGCAACTGCCGACCTGGACCCTGCGGCGCAAGCTGGCCGAGGAAGGCACGCAGTTTCGCGCGATCCTCAACGATACCCGGCGCGACCTGGCCATGACCTACATTCGCGACACGGAGCTGGCCTTCGGCGAGATTGCCTATCTACTCGGGTTTGCCTCGGCAGAGGCCTTTCAACGCGCGTTCAAGCGCTGGAACGGCATCACCCCGGGCGAGTTTCGCCGCAGCCAGCGGCGTACCGGCTGATTACAGCTCGGTGGCGTCTTCAGCGGGCTCGACCGGGTCGAGCTCAATGGCGCGGTATTCGAGTAGTTCTTCTTGATAGTCGTCCATCATCTGCTCCGTCGTTTCTCATTCATGTCATTGATTCGTCAACGAGCCTAAAGTGCCGTGATGAAAGAAAAATGACAATGACGCTTGTCAAAACAACGTAGCAGACACTGGCGAAGTTACAGCGGCGCCTGCTCGGCGCTGCTGGCCGGCGCTGCCGGGGCGACGGTCGGGGCCGGCTCGGCGGCTGCCGGCGAGCTGCTGTCCTGGACACTGATCGGCGCAGCTTCTGCCGGCGGCGGTACCGGCTGCGAGCCATTGCTGTCATCGACCACGGGGGCGGCAGGCACCTCGGCAGCTGGCGCCGCAGCCGGCTCGGTGACCGGTACTGCTGCAGCCGGCGCTGGCGTCGCAGGTGCTGGCGCAGGCGTCGGGGCCAGGGCGGCCGCTGGCGCTAGCGGCGCAGGCTCGGGCACGCCCAGTTCCACTGCCGGCTTATCCGCAGGCTTGGGGCCGGCCTTTTTCTTGTTTTCCTTGGGCAGGAAGCTTTCGACCAGGGCGAAGTAACGCTCGTAGAACTTGGCCGAAGTCACGGTTTCGCTGGCGACCTTGACCATCGAGTCGTCACTGGAGCCGATCGGCATCGACACCGAACCCAGCACACCCACGCCAAGGCTGGCCGACGTGTTGGATTTTTTCAGCGCATAGCGGTCCTGCAGGGCGTTGGCGAACATGGTCGAGCGCTGCTCGTCGCCGCTGTCACGGGCGCAGACCACGTTGAAGCTGATCTGCAGGTGCGAATCGCCGGTCTGCTGGAAACTCTTGTTGCCATTGACCTGGCCTGCATCGCTGCTGGTGATGATGTAGCCCTGGCTGAGCAAGGCACGGCGGGCAGCCTCGCAGGTACCGGCCTCACTGACCGGAAAGCTGCGCGAAAAGGTACCCGAGTCGTCGAAATTCTCGTGTTCGTAAATGGCAGCTTTCTTCGAAGAACAGCCGGAAACACCCGCCAGCACAAGGGCCAGCCCGAGCGCACCGCAGACGGTTGACTTTGACATTGCAAATCCTGAGGAAAACGGTCGGTGCCTATTGTGCATCACATCGGCGGCATGCTGAAACCGTAGGCTGCCAATCACCGCAGAAAATTCATCCAAAGCGCCAGCGATCACCCCCGGTGCCTAGGGTTGACCATTGGTCGATAAGCCCACAATTACTTCACTCAAACCCTACTGTCTGATCGGATCCATCTGACTTTTGCCCTGCACATTCTGCGACTACGCTGGCAACTAGCCATTATTGACGCCATACCGGTCGACAGGAGTTACCTCGGTGAAAAACCTATCCGTGAAAATCAAGCTGCTGCTCGGCTTTACGCCCATCCTGGTATTGATGGTGCTGCTGGCCATTACCGCCATCAGTAGCCTGAATACCCTGACCCAACGGGCCGACCGCCTGGTGTCGGTCAATTACATCCTCGACAACCTCAATGAAATGCGTGCCGCCCAGCTGAGCTTCGAGCAACGCCGCGAAGGCACCTTCACCAGCCAGCTAACCAAGGCCCATCAGCGGGCCACAGCGTTGGTGGAGGAAAACCTCGCCGCCCTGCCCGATGCCGACTCGCAGCGCCTGCTCAAGGCCACTGGGGACGATCTCAAGCTGTACCTGGAACAATTCGAGCAACTCAAGGCGGCGACCGGCGGCACCCTGCTGCAGACCAAGCTTCACGATCAACTGCTGGAAAACGTCCACCAGGGCCTGGAGGCGATCAACCAGTTGATCACCCTGCAAAACCAGAAGAGCACCGAAGAATCCAGCAACAGCCGCAGCCTGATGCTCGCCTTGCTGTTCGCCGCCCTGGTGCTGGGTGTGCTGATCAGTGCGCTGATCATCCGCCAGGTCACCCAGCCACTGCGCCAGGCGCTGGAGATTGCCCGGCGCATTGGCGAAGGCGACCTGACCAACACCGCCAGCGAACCGCGCCGCGACGAATTCGGCCAGCTGCTGCAGGCGCTGGCGCAAAGCGGCGATAACCTGCGGGAGATGCTCGGCCAGGCCGGGCATGTCACCCGCCAGCTGTCGAGCGCCGCCGAAGCGCTGTCGACCATCACCGAGCAGACCAGCGCCGGCATCACCAGCCAGAAGGTCGAGACTGACCAGGTGGCCACGGCGATGAGCGAAATGGTCGCCACCGTCCAGGAAGTCGCGCGCAATGCCGAAGAAGCCAGCGAAGCCACGCGCCAGGCCGACAGCCAGGCCAAACAGGGCAACCGCGTGGTACAGCAGGCCCTGAACCAGATCGGCCAGCTGGCGGACGATATCGGCAGTTCGGCCAGCGCGATCAGCCAGCTGTCGGAAGAAAGCGAACGCATCGGTACGGTGATGACGGTGATCAACGCCATCGCCGAGCAGACCAACCTGCTGGCGCTCAATGCCGCCATCGAAGCGGCGCGCGCTGGCGAGGCCGGCCGCGGTTTTGCCGTGGTGGCCGACGAGGTTCGCGGGCTGGCACTGCGCACCCAGCAGTCGACAGCACAGATCGAAGCGCTGATCGTCTCCTTGCAACAGGGCGCACAGAAGGCCGCCGAAATGATGCACGCCAACCAGCAGCAGGTCGGCGGCACGGTAGAGATGGCCAATCAGGCCGGTATCGAACTGCAGGCCATCACCCAGACCGTGACCAGCATCCAGACCATGAACCTGCAGATCGCCACCGCCGCCGAACAGCAGAGCGCCGTGGCCGAATCGATCAACCGCAGCGTGCTCAGCGTTCGTGATGTCGCCGAACAGTCGTCCACCGCTTCACAGCAGACTGCGGCCTCGTCAGTGGAACTGGCGCGCTTGGGCTGCGAACTGCAACAGCTGGTGGCGCGCTTCAGGGTTTAGCCGTTGACTCAGCCGAACAGGCCGCCGTCGTCGCTGTCGATGACGATCGACGACAGGCTCACATGCCGCGGCCGGGTCACGGCAAACAGCACCGCCTCGACCACATCCCGATTGGTGCCGCGCTCACCCTTCTGGCGCTCGCTGACGGCCTCCCAGGCAGGTTCGGTCGGGGAGATATCGTCCAGGTACGGCGGGTGCACGCACAACGAACGGATCGGCGTACCCGCCAGCTGTTGACGCAACCCTTCGGCCAGCGCCCGCTGGGCGTGCTTGGCGGCGTAGAACGGCACTGAGACGCTGTGCAAGGCGGCATTGGGCAATGCGCTGATCGAACCTATGGTGACGATGTCCGGGCGCCGGGAGCGGCGTAGCGACGCCAGCAGGCCCTGGGTGAAGAGGAAGGTGCCGGTGACCGCGGCGTTGATCACGCCCTGCACGTCTTCGGGCGAGTAGCCCTGCTCGTTCGCTTCCAGCCACATGGCGCCGTTGTTGATCAGCACGTCGAGGGTGGGAAAGCGCTGACTGATGGTTTGCGTGGCGCGGGTAACGCTGGCGCTGTCGGCCAGGTCGACCTGGACCGTGGTCGGCAGCTGGCCTGTGCGGGTTTCGATAGTGGCGGCGACGTGTGCCAGCGCCGCTTCATTGCGCCCGCACAGCACCACCTTGCAACCGGCGTCGGCCAGCGAGATGGCCAGGGCGGCACCCAGGCCGCGTCCGGCGCCGGTGATCACCGCGATCGAGTCTTGAAGATTGTTCATCCTGAACCTCAGTGGAAGACTGAAGGCGCTAGCATAACGGTTGTGAGGACTGGATGTAGACCAAGTAGGCCTCATCGCTGGCAAGGCCAGCTCTCACAAGTTTTGTGTACACCGCGCTCCTGTGGGAGCCGGCCTTGCCGGCGATGGCCGCACCACGGTGCCGAAATTCAGGCACAAAAAAAGCGACCCGAAGGTCGCTTTCTTTGTTACTTCGATATGGCGCAGCGGACGGGACTCGAACCCGCGACCCCCGGCGTGACAGGCCGGTATTCTAACCGACTGAACTACCGCTGCGTGTCGTGCTCACCCGAGTTGCGCGAAGGCTGCAAAACTCAGGCACAAAAAAAGCAACCTCAGGTCGCTCTCTTTGTTGCTTCGAGGAGTTCAAGGGCCTCGAAGCGAAGATGGCGCAGCGGACGGGACTCGAACCCGCGACCCCCGGCGTGACAGGCCGGTATTCTAACCGACTGAACTACCGCTGCGTATCGTACAGGCTTGCGCCCGCTTGAAACTGGGATCTGGCTACAAGGCTGTTGGCCTTGAAACCTCAAACCGGTCGTTAAACCGATCTGGAGAATAGTGGCGCAGCGGACGGGACTCGAACCCGCGACCCCCGGCGTGACAGGCCGGTATTCTAACCGACTGAACTACCGCTGCGCATATGGACTTGCGTCCGGTTCCTCTCTGGTAACACCTTCTTGCGAAAGTGTCGGGTCAGGAACATCTCAGGAAGTGGTGGGTGATGACGGGATCGAACCGCCGACCCTCTGCTTGTAAGGCAGATGCTCTCCCGGCTGAGCTAATCACCCGTGTGCTTCGCTGAGGTGGCGAAATTTACGCAGGTATCGAACCTAAGTCAATAGCCTGATTGAAGTTTTTTTCACTGAGGTGAAAAAAACAGCTTCAAGCTTCAAGCTGCAAGCCACAAGAAAAAGCAAAATCAAAAGCACATTGCGGACATCCTGCAGCTACCGATAGATCATCTTCTTGGTCATGCCACCGTCGACCACAAATTCCTGGCCGGTGACGAAGCCGGCATTGCGCGACAGCAACCAGGCCACCATCGCCGCGACGTCTTCCACCGTCCCTACCCTGCCCGCCGGATGCTGGGCATGGTCGGCTTCGGTCAGCGGCTCGGCACGGCGCTGGGCAGGATCACGTGCATCGATCCAGCCGGGGCTCACCGCGTTGACGCGAATCTCCGGGCCCAGGCTCATGGCCAGGGCATGGGTCAGGGCCAGCAGCCCGCCCTTGCTCGCGGCATAGGCCTCGGTGTCGGGCTCCGATTGCCCGGCGCGGGTCGACGCCAGGTTGACGATCGCCCCGCAATGGGCGCGCAGGTACGGCGCACAGTGCTTGGCCAGCAGCATCGGGCCGCCAAGGTTGACCGCCAGCACCCGGTTCCAGTGCGCCAGGCTCAGGCTTTCGAGGGTGGTGTTGTGCGGGTCGGCAATCGCGGCGTTGCACACCAGGGCGTCGAGCCGGCCAAACTGGCCCAGCACTTCAGCCACACCAGTCATCACCTGGGCTTCGTCGGCGACATCCATGCCGACGAACCAGGCGTTGTCGCCGAGCACCTTGGCCACTTTCGCGCCACGGGCACGGTCGAGGTCGGTGAGCACCACCTGCCAGCCTTCGCTGATCAGCCAGGCAGCAATGCCCAGGCCAATACCGCGCGCCGCGCCGGTGACCAGGGCGACGCGACCGTTATGGCTGCTGTCGCCCACCGACCAGTCGATCACAGCGCCGCCAACCCGCGGGCCAGGTCGGCCTTGAGGTCAGCCACGTCTTCCAGCCCCACCGCGACCCGGATCAGGCTGTCGCGAATGCCGGCGGCCTCACGCTCCTGCGGCGACAGACGGCCGTGGGAGGTGGTGCCCGGGTGGGTGATGGTGGTCTTGCTGTCACCCAGGTTGGCGGTGATCGAAATCAGCCGGGTGGCATCGATGAAGCGCCAGGCGCCCTCTTTGCCGCCCTTGACCTCAAAGCTCACCACGGCGCCGAAACCGCTCATCTGCTGCTTGGCCAGCTCATGCTGCGGATGGCTCTGCAGGCCCGCGTAGTGGACCTTGTCGATGCCCTCCTGCTGCTCCAGCCATTCGGCCAGGGCCTGGGCGTTGGCGCAGTGGGCGCGCATGCGCAGGTTGAGGGTCTCCAGGCCCTTGAGGAAGATCCAGGCGTTGAACGGGCTCAGCGACGGCCCGGCGGTGCGCAAAAAGCCCACCACTTCCTTCATCTGCTCGCTGCGCCCGGCAACCACGCCGCCCATGCAACGGCCCTGGCCGTCGATGAACTTGGTCGCCGAGTGCACGACAATGTCGGCGCCCAGCTTCAGCGGCTGCTGCAAGGCCGGAGTGCTGAAGCAGTTGTCGACCACCAGTTGCGCGCCCTTGGCATGGGCAATCTCGGCCAGGGCGGCGATATCCACCAGCTCAGCCAAGGGGTTTGAGGGCGACTCGACGAACAGCAGCCTGGTGTTGGCCTTGATCGCCTGGTTCCAGGCGGCCAGATCGGTCAGCGGCACGTAATCGACCTGCACGCCGAAGCGCTTGAAGTACTTCTCGAACAGGCTGATGGTCGAACCGAAGACGCTCTGCGAGACCAGCACATGATCGCCGGCGCTGCACAGGGCCATGACGGTCGAAAGGATCGCCGACATGCCGGTGGAGGTGGCCACCGCCTGCTCGGCGCCTTCAAGGGCGGCGATGCGCTCTTCGAAGGCGCGCACGGTCGGGTTGGTGTAGCGTGAATAGACGTTGCCTGGAACCTCGCCGGCGAACCGCGCGGCGGCATCGGCCGCCGTACGGAACACATAGCTGGAGGTGAAGAACAGCGGATCGCTGTGCTCACCTTCCGGCGTGCGATGCTGGCCGGCGCGTACCGCCAGCGTGTCGAAAGCGACCCCTTCGAGGTCGCTGTCCAGGCGCCCGGCATCCCATTCCTGTGTCATGCCGCTGCTCCTAACTTAGTTGTTGTAGAGGTCGATGATCGCGCTGACCGCCTGGTTCTTGACCTTGGAGGCGTCGTTGCGCGCCTGCTCGATCTTGTCCAGGTAGGCTTCGTCGATGTCGCCGGTGACGTACTTGCCGTCGAACACCGCGCAATCGAAATGCTCGATCTTGATCTTGCCACCGCCGACCGCTTCGATCAGGTCCGGCAGGTCCTGGTAGACCAGCCAGTCGGCGCCGATCAGTTCGGCGACATCCTGGGTGCTGCGGTTATGAGCAATCAGCTCGTGGGCACTCGGCATGTCGATGCCGTAGACGTTAGGGAAGCGTACCGCCGGGGCGGCCGAGCAGAAGTAGACGTTTTTCGCGCCGGCTTCGCGGGCCATCTGGATGATCTGCTTGCAGGTGGTGCCGCGCACGATCGAGTCGTCCACCAGCATCACGTTCTTGCCGCGAAATTCCAGTTCGATGGCGTTGAGTTTCTGGCGCACCGACTTCTTGCGTGCGGCCTGGCCGGGCATGATGAAGGTACGGCCGATATAGCGGTTCTTGACGAAACCTTCGCGGAACTTGACGCCCAGGTGGTTGGCCAGCTCCAGCGCCGCGGTGCGGCTGGTGTCGGGAATCGGGATGACCACGTCGATGTCGTGGTCCGGACGCTCGCGCTGGATCTTCTCGGCCAGCTTCTCGCCCATGCGCAGGCGCGCCTTGTAGACCGAAACGCCGTCGATGATCGAGTCAGGGCGAGCCAGGTAGACGTGCTCGAAGATGCACGGCGACAGCTGCGGGTTGGTCGCGCACTGACGGGTGTGCAGCTTGCCCTCTTCAGTGATGTACACCGCTTCGCCCGGCGCCAGGTCACGGATCAGGGTGAAGCCCAGCACGTCCAGCGAAACGCTTTCGGAGGCGATCATGTACTCGACGCCTTCGTCGGTGTGACGCTGGCCGAAAACGATCGGGCGGATGCCATTGGGGTCACGGAAGCCAACGATGCCGTAGCCGGTGATCATCGCCACCACCGCGTAACCGCCGACGCAACGGTTGTGCACGTCGGTGACCGCGGCGAATACGTCTTCTTCGGTCGGTTGCAGCTTGCCACGCACCGCCAGCTCATGGGCGAAGACGTTGAGCAGCACTTCCGAGTCGGAACTGGTGTTGACGTGGCGCAGGTCGGACTCGTAGATCTCCTTGGCCAACTGTTCGACGTTGGTCAGGTTGCCGTTGTGCGCCAGGGTGATGCCGTAGGGCGAGTTGACGTAGAACGGCTGAGCCTCGGCCGAGGTCGAGCTGCCCGCGGTCGGGTAGCGCACGTGGCCAATACCCATGTGACCGACCAGGCGCTGCATATGACGCTGCTGGAACACGTCACGGACCAGGCCATTGTCCTTGCGCAGGAATAACCGGCCATCATGGCTGGTCACAATACCGGCAGCGTCCTGGCCGCGGTGCTGGAGGACGGTTAGCGCGTCATACAGCGCCTGATTGACGTTCGACTTACCGACGATACCGACGATGCCACACATGCGACGCAACCCCTACTTAATGAAACTGGACTGAACAGCGGTCAAGGCGTTTTGGGCCCAAGCAGCTGTTCCTGGAACGGGAGATCAGCCGGTGCGCTGATCCCGCTGGCTAGCCACTGACTGGTGAACCCCAGAATGAGGTTTTTCGACCAGTCAGCTACCAATAGAAATTGTGGCAGGAGGCGAGACTCCTGCCACCACTGATCCTGTTGTACCGGCCCCAGGCTCAACAACCCGACGGCCACTACCACCAGCAAGGCCCCGCGGGCAGCGCCAAAGGCCATGCCCAGGAAGCGATCGGTCCCGGACAGCCCGGTGACGCGAATCAGCTCGCCGATGAGAAAGTTGATCATGGCCCCCACCAGCAGGGTGGCGACGAAAAGAATGGCGCATCCGCCGATGACCCGGGCCGAAGGCGTCTGGATATAGGCTTCCAGGTACTGCGACAGCGAGCCACCGAACATCCAGGCCACGGCACCGGCGATGATCCAGGTAAGCAGCGACAAGGCCTCTTTGACAAAGCCGCGCTTGAGACTGATCAGCGAAGAAATGGCGATGATCGCGAGAATCGCCCAGTCGACCCAGGTAAATGCCACAGTGGTGCCTGCAAACGGATAAGGCGGCGCATTTTACCAGAGCAACGGGCTGTCGGTAAGCAGTGATTTACCGCCCGGTGCGGGCCGGGCGGCAAGGGTTCAACTGCGCTCGGGTTGGAAGCGTACGACAAAGCCCTTGAGCTTCTGCTGGCGGTTGATCACATCACGCAGGCGCTCGGCCTCAGCGCGCTCGATCAACGGCCCGACATACACCCGGTTCATGCCTTCGGCCGAACGGATATAGGCGTTGTAGCCCTGGCTGCGCAGGGTTTTCTGCAGGTTGTCGGCACTGGCGCGGTTGGACAAGCTGGCCATCTGGATCGACCAGCTGACCGGCAGGCCGTTGGCGTCGATCTTGCCCGCTGCCGGCTTGGGCGCCGTGGCGACCGTGGCCGCGGGCTTGGCCGGCGCCTTGGCTGGCGCAGGCTCGGCCGGTTTTGCGGCGACAGCCGGTACAGCCGGGGCCGGGGTTGGCGCCGGCGTGGCACTTGGCACCGGGGCAATTGGCGCGCTGGGCGCCTGCGCCGGGGCAGCGGACTGCTCGACGATGACGGGCTCCTCAGGCAATACCTGCGGCTCCGGCACCTGCACCGGCTCCACCTGCACTTGCGGCAGGGTCGGTGCAGCCGGCGCCTCAGGGGCTTCGACGCGCACCTGGCGCATTTCATCTTCGCGGGAGAACAGCATCGGCAGGAAGATCACCGCCAGTGCCACCAGCACCAGCGCCCCGACCATGCGTTGCTTGACCACTTTATCCAGCAATGCCATTTGCCCCGTCCTCCGTGGCCTGCCGGTCGAGCCACTGCAAGGCTTCGCCGACACAGAAAAATGATCCGAACAGCAGGATTTCATCATCCGCCGTTGCCTGCGCGCACTGCCCTTCCAGAGCGGCAGCGACACTGGCGTAAGACTGCACCGCAGCGCCAAGGTTCGTCAGCGCCGCGTGCAGCTCGGCGACCGGCCGGCTGCGGGCGGTATCCAGCGGCGCCACGGCCCAGGCCTGAACCTGTTGCTGCAGCGGCTTGAGCACACCCTCGAGGTCCTTGTCGGCGAGCAGACCGAACACCGCCAGGCGCTTGCCCGGCAGCGGCCGGGCGGCCAGGCGCTGAGCCAGGTACTCGGCAGCATGCGGGTTGTGCCCGACATCCATGAGGATAGTCAACGCTTTGCCTTGCCAGGTAAAGGCCCGGCGATCAAGGCGGCCGACCATGCGTGTACTGCGCAGGGCCGCGGCGATTTGCCCGGCATCCCACGGCAGGTCGAGCAACAGGTAGGCCTGCAGCGCCAACGCGGCGTTTTCCATCGGCAGGTCGAGTAACGGCAGGTCCTGCAACTCGACCACCTCGCCGCGGGCATCGACCCCGCGCCACTGCCAGAACTGGTCGGTGCTGGCCAGGTCGAAGTCGCGGCCACGCAGGAACAGCGGGCTGTGCAAGGCGCGAGCCTTGTCCAGCAAGGGCTGTGGCGGATTGAGGTCGCCGCACAGGGCCGGCTTGCCTGCGCGGAAAATCCCGGCCTTCTCGAAGGCTACCGACTCGCGGGTATCCCCCAGGTAATCGCTATGATCGACACCGATGCTGGTCACCAGCGCCAGGTCGGCATCGACGATATTGACGGTATCCAGGCGCCCGCCCAGGCCGACTTCGAGCACCACGGCGTCCAGCGCCGCCTGCTTGAACAGCCAGAACGCCGCCAGGGTGCCGGCTTCGAAGTAGGTCAGGGTAATTTTGCCACGGGCCGCCTCGACGGCGGCAAAGGCTTCGCACAGCTGCTCATCGCCGGCTTCAGCGCCGTCGATCTGCACCCGCTCGTTGTAACGCAGCAGGTGCGGCGAGCTGTAGACCCCGACCTTGAGACCCTGGGCGCGCAGAAACGCGGCCATGAAGGCGCAGGTCGAGCCCTTGCCGTTGGTGCCGGTCACGGTGATTACCCGTGGCGCCGGCTGGCCCAGCCCGAGCCGCGCAGCGACCTGTTGCGAACGCTCCAGGCCCATGTCGATGGCCGACGGATGCAACTGCTCGAGATAGGCGAGCCAGTCGCCAAGGGTACGTTGGGTCATACGGTGGCAGGCGCCGGCGGAACGACGAGCGGCTCGCTCACTGGAGCGACGAACTTCGGCGTCGGCAGGCCCATCATTTGCGCCAGCAAGCTGCCCAGGCGCTGACGCAGTTCCTGACGCGGGATGATCATGTCGATGGCACCGTGCTCGAGGAGGAACTCGCTGCGCTGGAAGCCTTCTGGCAGCTTCTCGCGTACGGTCTGCTCGATCACGCGCGGGCCGGCGAAGCCGATCAGCGCCTTGGGCTCACCGACGATGACGTCGCCGAGCATCGCCAGGCTGGCGGAAACGCCGCCGTAGACCGGGTCGGTCAGCACCGAGATGAACGGGATGCCTTCTTCGCGCAAGCGCGCCAGTACCGCCGAGGTCTTGGCCATCTGCATCAGCGAGATCAGCGCTTCCTGCATGCGCGCACCACCGGAGGCCGAGAAGCAGACCATCGGGCAGCGGTGTTCCAGGGCGTAGTTGGCGGCACGCACGAAACGCTCGCCGACGATGGCGCCCATGGAGCCTCCCATGAAGGAGAATTCGAAGGCACTGACCACGACCGGCATGCCCAACAGGGTGCCGCTCATGGAGATCAGCGCGTCTTTTTCGCCGGTCTGCTTCTGCGCGGCAGTCAGGCGGTCCTTGTACTTCTTGCCATCGCGGAACTTCAGGCGATCGACCGGTTCCAGGTCGGCACCCAGCTCAACACGGCCTTCGGCGTCGAGGAAAATGTCGATACGGGCGCGGGCGCCAATACGCATGTGATGGTTGCACTTAGGGCAGACATCCAGGGTCTTTTCCAGCTCCGGACGATACAGCACGGCCTCGCAGGACGGGCACTTGTGCCACAGACCTTCAGGGACCGAACTCTTCTTCACCTCGGAACGCATGATCGAAGGGATCAGTTTGTCTACTAACCAGTTGCTCATGCTTTCTTTCTCCAGTAGCGGCGACCGGCAGGCTATGGCTGCCAGCTCGCGCGTATGCCCTTGAGCTCAATTCGTGTATGACGCGATGATGGTCCGGCTCCGGCGCCCGCCTGCAGCGAGCCACCCCGATACCGCACCATCGTCAACCTGTAAGGGCGACGCCAGTGGCGTCACCCGGTAATTTCGACCGGCCCATGGGCGCGATCCGGCAGCACCGGGCTGCGAAAGCTATGGACGATGGCGCGCGGCCAGCCGTCACATCCGCAGCATGCAGCGATTTCACGCCTGCTTGACCGCACGGATAAATGCCTCGATCCGTGCCGGGTCCTTGATGCCCTTGGCCTGCTCCACGCCCCCGCTGACATCCACCGCGTAAGGCCGCACCTGCTGGATGGCGTGCGCCACGTTCTCAGGCGACAAGCCACCGGCGAGGATGATCGGCTTGCTCAGTTGCGCAGGCACCAGCGACCAGTCGAAGGCCTCGCCGGTACCGCCTGGCACGCCGGCCACGTAGGTATCGAGAAGAATACCGCTGGCACCGCTGTAGAGCTTGCAGCTGGCCTCCAGGTCGTCGCCCGGGCGCACCCGCAATGCCTTGATCCATGGGCGGTTGAGACCTGCGCACTCGGCCGGGGTTTCATCGCCATGAAACTGCAGCAGGTCCAGCGGCACCGCTTCGAGGATTTCCGTCAGCTCACAGCGGCTGGCGTTGACGAACAGACCCACCGTGGTGACGAACGGCGGCAGTGCGGCGATGATCGCCCGCGCCTGCTGCACACTGACCGCCCGCGGGCTTTTGGCATAGAACACCAGGCCGATGGCATCGGCACCCGCCTCGGCTGCGGCCAGCGCATCCTCGATGCGGGTAATGCCGCAGATTTTGCTGCGAACGGCGCTCATGACCTGTGAACCTCAGCAGAAAGCGGAAAGTCCCGGATGTTAGCAAATGGCTTGCGGGCCGTCAGCCTGTCAATGTCTCATAGCCGGTCAGGAAGTGTGGGCCAATGTAACGCTCGGGCAGCTCGAACTCGTCGTGGTACTCGACCTGCACCAGGTACAGCCCGTACGGATGCGCGGTCACCCCGCCGGCGCGCCGCTCGCGGCTTTCCAGCACTTCCCTGGCCCACTCCAGCGGACGCTCGCCGGCGCCGATGGTCATCAGCACGCCGGCAATGTTGCGCACCATATGGTGGAGGAAGGCACTGGCGCGGATGTCGAGGACGATCATCTGGCCGTGGCGGGTAACGCGCAGGTGATGAAGATTCTTGATCGGCGACTTGGCCTGGCACTGGCCAGCGCGGAAGGCGCTGAAGTCGTGGGTGCCGACCAGGTACTCGGCGGCCAGGGCCATGCGCTCGACGTCCAGCGGCCGGTGGTTCCAGGTCACCTCTTCGCCCAGGTGCGCCGGGCGGATCTGGTCGTTGTAGATCACGTAGCGGTAACGCCGGGCGATGGCCTTGAAGCGCGCATGGAAGTGCGCGGGCATTTCCTTGGCCCAGGACACGCTGATGTCATGGGGCAGGTTGATATTGGCGCCCATGGTCCAGCCCTTCATGCTGCGCACCGCCTGGGTGTCGAAATGCACCACCTGGCCACAGGCATGCACGCCCGCATCGGTGCGCCCGGCGCAGTGCAGGGTGACCGGCGAATCGGCCACCCGCGACAAGGCTTCTTCCAGGGTTTGCTGCACGCTCGCCACGCCACTGGCCTGGCGCTGCCAGCCGCGGTAGCGCGAGCCTTTGTACTCAACGCCCAAAGCAATACGAAAGAAGCCTTCGGCCGCCACTTCGGCAGCCGCGTTATCAATGATTTCCAAGGGATACAGCCTGTTGGTTTAGCAGATGGCGGTAATTATAACGACAACGGCAGCCACTTGGGCTGCCGTCGGCGGTACACAGGCTGAACTCAGACCAGGCGCGAGAGCAGCTCGTCGGCTTCCTGGCGCTGGGCATCGCTGCCGTCCTTGCGCACTTCATCGAGGATGTCGCGGGCGCCGTCATGGTCGCCCATGTCGATATAGGCCCGGGCCAGGTCAAGCTTGGTGGCCACTTCGTCGGCGCCGCCGAGGTAGTCGAAATCATCGTCCAGGTCGTCGCTCAGGGCGGCGTCCGCTTCAGTGAAGTGCGCTTCGATCGATGGCTGCTCAAGGCTTTGCGACAGCTTGTCGAGTTCGGCGTTGACGTCATCGAGCTCCGAGGCAAAGTGCTTGTCCGCCTCCGAGTCGTCCAGCGACAGCGACAGGTCGAAGTCTTCCGGCAGGTCCAGCTCGCTCAGCGGGTCGAACTCCGGCATGGTTTCATCGAACGCCGCCAGCTCGGCGGCGACATCGACGTTTTCGCTGCTCGGCGGTGGCGCAGGCTCGTCGCCTGCGACATCGAGGTCAAAATCGGCCAGGTCATCCAGGGCCTGCTCAGGCTGGGCAAGATGCTCTTCCAGCAAGGCGTCGAAGTCCGGTTGAGCGGGGCTGGTTTCGCCCGCGACTTCTGCCACCTGCGGTTCTTCAACGGCCAGCGAAGGCTCATCGAGCAGTGGCGGTTCGTCCAGTTCCAGGCCTTGCAGATCTTCCTCCAGGCTCAGGTCGAAAGCGCTGTCCAGGTCGTCTTCAGGCAACGGCTCAAGATCCGCCAGCGGCTCCTCAACGGCAGGCTCAGGCTCAACGACCGGCTCGGCCTCAAGCACAGGCTCGACTTCAGCGACCGGCTCGGCAAGCGCTTCGTCCTGCAGCAGCTCCTGGACGTACTGGGCGTCCAGTTCGGCCGCCAGCGCCGCAGCACTGACACCTGCGCCAGCGACTGCCAGCATGGCCGGGAAGCGGTTTTTCAAGGCTTCGACATCGGCATGGTTCTGGCCGGTGGCGATCAACTGGCGCTCGTGGCCGACAAAGCCATCCCGGTCGCCCTGACGGGCGTAGACTTCCATCAGCTTCAAGCGCAGGTCGCTGCGCTCCGGCGCGGCGGCAACCGCGGGCTCCAGTAGCTCGGCGGCGTGATTGAGGCGGCCACGGGCGATGTTCAGCTCCACTTCGTCGAGCAAGGTATCGCCGGTCGGTGCCGCAGCACTGGCCGCCGGGGCAACCAGCGGCGCGGCAATCGGGCCTTGCACCGGTGTGCTCGGCGTAGCTTGCGCAGGTTCAGGCGCAGGCTCTTCGGCAGGCAATGCGGCGGCTGTCGCGGCAGCAGCGGACGCGGCCACCACTGCCGGCGCCAGGGTAACGCTCGGCGGCACCACGTCCAGGCCTTCAAAGCTGCTTGGCGGCAGGTCCAGGTCTGCAGCGCGCTCGCCCTCCTCCGCCAGGGCCCGGGCCATGCGCAGGTGTTTTTCCGCTTCCTGGTCGGCCTTGCGCTTGCGGGCCAGCAACAGCAGCAAAAGCAACAGCACCAACACCGCGGAGCCGGCAATCAGCGCCAGCAGCAATGGGTTGCCGAGCAGATCGTCGAGCATTTTGTTCGAATCGGCCGGCGCCTGTTCGGCGACCGCAGGCTGCGCCGGGTCAACCGGTGCGGTATCGACCGCTGCCGGCGCTGGCGTGACTGCTGGCTGCGCAGGTGCCGGGGCCGGTTGCAGCTCGGCAGAGATCGCCGGTGGCTGGGTCGCGGCGGCTTCAGGCGCAGCGGCATCTGCGGCGCCCTGGGCCTCGAGCTTGGCCAACTGGTCGTTCTTCAGCGCAATCAGGCGCTGCAGTTTGTCCAGTTGGCTCTGCAGGTCGGCCATGCGGCCTTTGAGTTCTTCATTGTCGCGACGGCTGGTGTCCAGGCTTTCCTGGGCCATGGCCAATTTGTCGCTGAGGCCTTTGCTGCCCGCGGCGGCCTTGCTGCCGGGCGCGACCAGCTTGAGGTTGTCCTGATTGGCGATGCGCGCCGGCGCCGCCTCGGTGCCGCTGCGCCGGGTGGCGTCGAGCTGGCGCGCACGCGGGCCCAGGCGCCGGCCTTCGCGCCAGGCAGCGTACTGCTCGGCGACTTCGGTGACGGCCTGGGCCTGAGGAATACTGGTGATCTGCTGCTGATCGGGCAGGCGCAGGACCTGGCCGGTTTTCAGCAGGTTGATGTTGCCGTTGATGAAGGCATCCGGGTTCAACGCCTGGATGGCCAGCATCGTCTGCTGCACCGAACCACCCTGACGGGCTTTCGAGGCGATTTCCCACAGGGTATCGCGACGCACGGTGGTGTAGTTGGCTGCCGTCACCGCAGGTGCAACGCCCGCCGGCGCCGGTTGCCCGGCCGGCGTGTTGAACTTGGCCGGGTCGACCAGCACGCTGTAATCGCGCAGCAGTCGACCGCTCGGCCACATGACTTGAACCAGGAACTTGACCATCGGGGCCGGCAGCGGTTGGCTCGAGGTCACCCGCAACACGCTCTTGCCGTTGGGGTTGATCACCGTGGTGAAGGTCAGGTCATTGAGAAACGCCTGGCGCTCGACACCGGCCTTGGCGAACTCCTCGGGCGGCGCCAGGCTCGGCGCCACTTCGGCCGCCGTCAGGTCGCGGACATCGAGCAGTTCGATCTCGGCATCCAGGGGTTGGTTCTGCGCTGACTTCAACGTCAGCTCGCCCAACCCGAGGGCATGCGCCATACCGGACGACAGCGCCGACGCCGCGGCAATTGCTAAGACCAGTTTGCGAATTCGAAGCATGACCTCTTCCTTTGAATGAACCTTCCCCGGCAACCGAGAACAAGTGGGGCAAATTGTCGGCAAGTATCTTTTACACAAGGCCTTTTATCAACAATTGCGCCAGCTGGACCGCGTTCAGGGCCGCGCCTTTGCGCACATTGTCGGTGGTCAGCCAGAGGTTGAGCTGCTCAGCCTCGTCGATTCCACCGCGTACCCGTCCAACATAGACCACGTCCTGGCCCACTGCGTCACCCACTGGCGTCGGATAATCGCCCTCCTCCACCAGCTCGATGCTGTCAGCGGCTTCCAGCGCGGCGTTGACCGCCGCCAGGTCGACCGGCGTACGGCTTTGCACGGACACACTGTAGCTATCGCCGAAAAACACCGGGACTTGAACGCAGCTCACGGAAATCTTCAGTGAAGGCAAGCCGAGCACCTCGCGCAACTCGCTGACCAGGCGGCGCTCCAGGGCACCATGGCCTTCGGCATCGCTGGCGCCGACCTGGGCCAGCAGGTTGAAGGCCATCTGCCGGTCGAAGAAGCGTGGCTCCAGCGGCCGGGCATTGAGCAGCTCGGCAGTCTGCCGGGCCAGCTCGTTGACCGCCTCGCGCCCTTGGGCCGAGACTGCCAGGCACGCGGTAACGTTGATGCGCTCAAGCTCCAGCAGGCCCTTGAGTGGCGCCAAGGTGACCGCCAGGGCGATCGCGGCGGCGCTTGGGCTACTCAGTTGCAGCGGCGCCTTGAGGTTGTCGAGCACCGCCGGGTTGGCTTCTGGCACCACCGCCGGCGCCTGTTCGGCCGGCAGGCCGCCGGACAGGTCGATCACCGCACAACCGGCCGCCTGCGCCCGTGGCGCGAAGCTGCGGGTCACCGCCGGGCCGGCGGCAAAGAAAGCCAGCTTGACCTTGCTGAAGTCGAAGCTGTCGACCTCGCGCACGCGCAGGCTCTTGCTGCGAAACATCACACCGCTGCCCGCCGATTCGTTGCTGGCCAGCAGGTGCAGGGTGCCGACCGGGAAATCGCATTCATCCAGAATTTGTACAAGGGTCTCACCGACTGTACCGGTGGCACCGATGACGGCGATATCAATAGGCTGGCTCATGGAAAAATCCTCTGCTGGAACGGCGGGAGCGGCACTTTACTTGGATTTCGTCTTGCAGTCTTGTGCCTGCTGCTACTGGCGCTGCTTATGCAGCCCATCGCTGGCAAGCCAGCTCCCACAAGGGTCTGTACAAACCGAACCTGTGGGAGCTGGCTTGCCAGCGATGCTTTGAGGGCCAACAAAAAAGCCCGCGCTGTTTCCAGCACGGGCTTGGGTTCAACACTGACTGGCGATCAACGCTCCAGCAGGATCCGCAGCATGCGCCGCAGCGGCTCGGCCGCCCCCCACAGCAGCTGGTCACCGACGGTGAAGGCGCCCAGGTACTGGGAGCCCATGTTCAGCTTGCGCAGGCGACCCACCGGGATGTTCAGCGTCCCGGTGACGTTGGTCGGGCTGAGCTCCTGCATGCTGATTTCACGCTGGTTCGGCACCAGTTTCACCCAAGGGTTGTGCTGGCTGATCATGCCTTCGATGTCGGCGATCGGCACGTCCTTGTTCAGCTTGATGGTCAGCGCCTGGCTGTGGCAACGCATGGCGCCGATGCGCACGCAAATACCGTCGACCGGGATCGGGCTCTTGAAGCGGCCGAGGATCTTGTTGGTCTCGGCCTGGGCCTTCCACTCTTCACGGCTCTGGCCGTTAGGCAGTTCCTTGTCGATCCACGGGATCAGGCTGCCAGCCAGCGGCACACCGAAGTTCTCGGTCGGGTAGGCTTCACTGCGCATGGCCTCGGCGACCTTGCGGTCGATGTCGAGGATGGCGCTGGCCGGGTTGGCCAGGTCATCGGCCACGGCGGCGTGGGTGGCACCCATCTGGCGGATCAGCTCACGCATGTTCTGCGCGCCGGCGCCGGAGGCTGCCTGATAGGTCATGGCGCTCATCCACTCGACCAGGCCCGCTTCGAACAGGCCGCCCAGGCCCATCAGCATCAGGCTGACGGTGCAGTTGCCGCCGATGTAGTTCTTGGTGCCCGCGTCGAGCTGCTGGTCGATGACCTTGCGGTTGACCGGGTCGAGGACGATGACCGCGTCATCCTGCATGCGCAGGCTGGAAGCGGCGTCGATCCAGTAGCCCTGCCAGCCGGCTTCGCGCAGCTTGGGGAAGACTTCGTTGGTGTAGTCGCCGCCCTGACAGGTCAGGATCACATCGAGGGTCTTGAGCTCTTCAATGCTGTAAGCGTCCTTGAGCGGAGCAATATCCTTGCCCACTGCCGGACCCTGGCCACCGACGTTGGAGGTGGTGAAGAACACCGGCTCGATCAGATCAAAATCCTGCTCTTCCAGCATCCGCTGCATGAGCACGGAACCGACCATACCGCGCCAACCGATCAGACCTACACGTTTCATCGCAACTACACCTTTGCTAAAAAGTGGGCCGCTGCTTCACAAGGAAAAACAGCAGCGGGCCCGAGAGATTACAGATTCCGCAGCGCTGCGACTACTGCGTCGCCCATTTCCTGCGTACCTACCTTGCTGCAACCGGCCGACCAGATGTCGCCGGTGCGCAGCCCCTGATCCAACACCAGGCTGACGGCCTTTTCAATGGCTTCGGCTGCCGCCTGCTGGTTGAAGCTGTAGCGCAGCATCATCGACACCGAAAGAATGGTCGCCAACGGGTTGGCAATGCCCTGGCCGGCGATGTCCGGTGCCGAGCCGTGGCAAGGCTCGTACATGCCTTTGTTGTCGGCATCCAGCGACGCTGATGGCAGCATGCCAATGGAGCCGGTGAGCATGGAAGCTTCATCCGACAGGATGTCGCCGAACATGTTGTCGGTGACCATCACATCGAACTGCTTGGGTGCACGCACCAGTTGCATGGCGGCGTTGTCGACGTACATGTGGCTGAGCTCGACATCCGGGTAGTCCTTGGCCACTTCCTCGACGATCTCGCGCCACAGCTGGCTGGAAGCCAGGACGTTGGCCTTGTCCACCGAGCAGAGCTTCTTGCCGCGCACGCGGGCCATGTCGAAACCGACCCGGGCGATACGGCGGATTTCGCTTTCGCTGTACGGCAGGGTGTCGTAGGCCTGGCGCTCGCCGCCTTGCAGCTCGCGGGTGCCGCGTGGCGCGCCGAAGTAGATGCCGCCGGTCAGCTCACGAACGATGAGGATGTCCAGGCCCGCGACGATTTCCGGCTTGAGCGACGAGGCGTCGGCCAGTTGCGGGTAGAGGATCGCCGGGCGCAGGTTGGCGAACAGGCCCAGTTGCGAACGGATCTTCAGCAGGCCGCGCTCGGGGCGAATGTCGCGCTCGATCTTGTCCCACTTCGGCCCGCCAACGGCGCCGAGCAGCACTGCATCGGCCTTGCGTGCACGAGCCAGGGTCTCGTCGGCCAGGGGTACGCCGTGCTTGTCGATGGCGGCGCCACCGATCACGTCGTGCTCCAGGCTGAAGCCGAGCTGGAACTTGTCGTTGGCCAGCTCCAGAACCTTGACCGCCTCGGCCATGATTTCCGGACCAATGCCATCACCTGGAAGAATCAGAATCTGCTTGCTCATGCTTTCCTCTATTCAATTCAAGCGGCACGCCCTGTTGGCCTGCCGGAAAAAACCTAGCGTTCGGCCCAGAGCACCACAACATCGGTGCTGAACGAGCCGTCGGCTTCAATCTGGTAATACTGCCGTACTTCTTCGCCCATCGCCTGCTGCAATTGGCGAATGGCGCCACGCATCACTTCAGGGGTGCGCATGCGCTCGACCCAGGAGCTGTACTCCAGGCGCAGGCGCTGGCGGCTGTGGCTGCGGGTGAAGAGGCCGGCTTCGCTGACCTGTTGCAGCCATTCGCTGGCCGAATAATCGCGCACATGGCTGGTATCGCGCAGCACTTCGACGCTCTGCAGGTAGGTATCGAGCAGCGGGCTGCCCGGCGACATCACGTCGATGAAGGCCGCCACGCCACCCGGCTTGAGCACCCGGCGCACTTCACGCAAGGCCAGGCCGAGGTCGCTCCAGTGGTGCGCCGAGTAGCGGCTGAAGACGAAATCGAAGGAAGCATCGGCGAACGGCAGACGCTCGGCGGCGCCGCGCTCGGTAACGATGTTCTCGAAGCCGCGTTCGGCAGCTGCGGCGGCAACTACGTCGAGCATCTGCTGCGACAGGTCATAGGCCACCACTTCACGCACCAGCGGGGCAACGTGGAAACTCACATGGCCGGCGCCACAGCCAAGGTCCAGCAGGCGTGCGCGGCCTTGGCCGGCAAGTTCGGCCTGCAACAAGGCAAACTCACTGCCCTGGGCATGCACGGCGCTGCTCAGGTAGGCACTGGCCTGTTCACCGAACTGGCGCTGGACGACGTCCTTATGGGTGGTGCTGGTCATTGCGATCTCCTTGGCCTCATCGCTGGTAACGCCAGCTCCCACACAGGCTGTGGTGCTCACAGCACCTGTGGGAGCCAGTCTTGCCGGCGATGGCGTCAGCCGGTTCACCGTATTAGTCAGACGTCACGAAACAACCAGGGCTGGCTAGCCCGATGCTTGGCTTCAAAGGCGGCGATCGCATCGCCGTCCTGCAAGGTCAGGCCGATGTCATCCAGGCCGTTGAGCAGGCAGTGCTTGCGAAACGCGTCGATCTCGAAGCTCAGCACCTTGCCGTCCGGGCGGGTCACGGTCTGCGCCTGCAAGTCCACGTTCAACTGGTAGCCAGGCTCGGCTTCGACCTGCTTGAACAGCTCATCGACCTCTTGCTCGCTGAGGATGATCGGCAGCAAGCCGTTCTTGAAGCTGTTGTTGAAGAAGATGTCGGCGTAGCTCGGCGCGATGATGCTGCGAAAGCCGTATTCTTCCAGGGCCCAGGGCGCATGCTCGCGGCTCGAACCGCAACCGAAGTTCTCGCGGGCGAGCAATACGCTGGCCCCCTGGTAACGCGCGTGGTTGAGTACGAAATCCGGGTTCTGCGGGCGCTTGCTGTTGTCCTGGTACGGCTGGCCGACATCCAGGTAGCGCCATTCATCGAACAGGTTGGGGCCAAAGCCGGTGCGCTTGATCGACTTCAAGAATTGCTTGGGAATGATCTGGTCGGTGTCGACGTTGGCACGGTCCAATGGCGCGACAAGGCCAGTGTGCTGGGTAAAGGCTTTCATGCTGCGCTCCCTTGGATCAACTCACGTACATCGATAAAACGGCCGGTAACGGCGGCGGCGGCGGCCATTGCCGGGCTCACCAGGTGGGTACGACCACCGGCACCCTGGCGCCCTTCAAAGTTGCGATTGGAGGTGGAGGCGCAATGCTCGCCACTCTCCAGGCGGTCGGGGTTCATCGCCAGGCACATCGAGCAACCCGGTTCACGCCACTCAAAGCCCGCTTCGAGGAAAATCTTGTCCAGGCCTTCTTTTTCCGCCTGGGCTTTGACCAGGCCCGAGCCAGGCACCACGATCGCCTGCTTGATGGTCGCGGCCACCTTGCGGCCCTTGGCGATTTCGGCGGCGGCGCGCAGGTCTTCGATGCGCGAGTTGGTGCAGGAGCCGATGAACACCCGGTCAAGCTGGATGTCAGTGATCGCCTGGTTGGCGCTCAAGCCCATGTACTTCAAGGCCCGCTCGATCGAGCCACGCTTGACCAGGTCGGCTTCGGCAGCCGGGTCCGGCACGTGCTGGTCGACGGCCAGGACCATCTCCGGCGAGGTGCCCCAGCTGACCTGCGGCTTGATCTGCGCAGCGTCCAGCTCGATCACTGTGTCGAACACCGCATCGGCGTCGGACACCAGGTCTTTCCAGGCTTCGACCGCTTGTGCCCACTGCTCGCCTTTGGGCGCATACGGGCGGCCCTTGACGTACTCGACGGTTTTTTCATCGGTAGCCACCAGGCCAACCCGGGCACCGGCTTCGATGGACATGTTGCAGATGGTCATGCGGCCTTCGACCGACAACTCGCGAATGGCGCTGCCGGCAAATTCCATGGCATGGCCGTTGCCGCCTGCGGTACCGATCTTGCCGATCACGGCGAGGACGATGTCCTTGGCAGTGACGCCGAACGGCAATTTGCCTTCGACGCGCACCAGCATGTTCTTCATTTTCTTGGCCACCAGGCACTGGGTCGCGAGCACGTGCTCGACCTCGGAGGTGCCGATACCGTGGGCCAGGGCGCCGAAGGCACCGTGGGTCGAGGTGTGCGAGTCGCCGCAGACCACGGTCATGCCCGGCAAGGTCGCGCCCTGCTCCGGGCCGATGACGTGGACGATGCCCTGACGCACGTCATTCATCTTGAATTCGACGATGCCATACTCGTCGCAGTTTTCATCGAGGGTCTGAACCTGCAAACGCGAAACCTGGTCGACAATGGCGTCGATACCGCCCTTGCGCTCAGGAGTGGTGGGCACGTTGTGATCAGGCGTGGCGATGTTGGCATCGATGCGCCAGGGTTTGCGATTGGCCAGGCGCAGGCCTTCGAAGGCTTGCGGCGACGTCACTTCGTGAATGATGTGACGGTCGATGTAGATCAGCGCCGAACCATCGTCGCGCTGCTTGACCAAATGCGAATCCCAGAGCTTGTCGTAAAGCGTTTTGCCGGCCATCAGACTGTTCCTCATCAGCGTCTTTCTATGCCAATAACCCCTTGGCTTGTACGGACGATGCTATGCCGGTAGATTGAATAACTCAAATTCATAATTTTTATGCTTTGGATAACCAAAAGGAATTCGAGTAGTGGACCTGGCCAACCTCAATGCCTTTATCGCGATCGCCGAGACCGGCAGCTTTTCCGGGGCCGGCGAACGCCTGCACCTGACCCAGCCGGCGATCAGCAAACGCATCGCCGGCCTTGAGCAGCAGCTGGATGTGCGCCTGTTCGACCGCCTGGGCCGCGAGGTCAACCTGACCGAGGCCGGCCGCGCCTTGCTGCCGCGCGCCTACCAGATACTCAATGTGCTGGACGACACCCGCCGGGCCCTGAGCAACCTCACCGGTGAAGTCAGCGGGCGCCTGACCCTGGCCACCAGCCATCACATCGGCCTGCACCGCCTGCCACCGCTATTAAGAGCCTTTACCCGCCAGTACCCGGCGGTGGCGCTGGACATCCAGTTTCTCGATTCAGAAGTAGCTTACGAAGAAATCCTCCATGGCCGAGCGGAAATTGCCGTAATCACCCTGGCCCCGGAGCCCCACCACCTGGTACGCGCCGTGCCGGTATGGGACGACCCGCTGGACTTCGTCGCCGCCCCCGAGCATCCACTGGCGCGCAAGGGCGCGGTGAGCCTGGCCGACATTGCCCACCATCCGGCGGTTTTTCCCGGCGGCAACACCTTCACACACCATATTGTCCAGCGCCTGTTCGAAGCCCAGGGCCTGGCCCCGAACATCGCCATGAGCACCAACTACCTGGAAACTATCAAGATGATGGTTTCCATCGGCCTGGCATGGAGTGTGTTGCCACGTACTATGCTCGATGAGCAGGTTGCGCCCATCGCCTTGCCGGGCATACAGCTGTCGCGCCAGCTAGGCTACATTCTGCACACCGAGCGAACGTTATCGAATGCCGCCAGGGCCTTTATGGCACTGCTCGACAGCCAAGCAAGCCCCTTGAACCACTGAGGTAGCATCCGGGCAAGCCTGCCCGCTCAAGGACGCGTTATCTGCCAAAGGTCTGGTATCGATGCCCAAATCAGCAAACCGTTTTCCGCGCATGCCCCGAATTCATGCGGCGGACCCTCAGGAATCGGAGCAAACCTGGGAAAACGCCCCGCAACTGCTGGCGGCGCTCAACGGTGCGCGCCTGGGTGCCTGGTTCTGGGATGTCGAGACCGGGCAGATCAGCTGGTCGCGCGGCACCCAGGCACTGTTCGGCTTCGATCCGCACCACCCACTGCCCAACGACCTGGACTACCTCGAACTGGTGCCCATGGAAGACCGCCCCCGTGCCCTGCAGGCGTTTCATGCAGTGGTCAATGGCGAGCCGGTGGAGCAGGCTCTGCGCCATCGCATCCGTTGGCCCGATGGCAGCCTGCACTGGCTGGAAATCAATGGCAGCATGACCAAGGACCGCAGCGGACGGCGGCAAATGGTCGGGGTAATCCGCGAGATCACCCGTCAACGCGAACGGGAAGCGGCGCTGATCAACTCGGAAAAGCGCTTCGCCACCCTCTTCCACCTGAGCCCCAATGTCATCCTGCTGACCCGCCGTGCCGACGGCATGATCTACGAGGTCAACCAGCATTTTGAGAACATCCTCGGCTGGCCGGGCCACCAGATCATCCACAAGAGCACCCTGGAGCTGGGCCTGTGGGTCCATCCGCAGCAGCGCCACCAGGTACTGGCGGCGACCAGCGGCACCAGCGGCCCGGTGACCCTCGAAGTGCAGTTTCGCGGCAGCAACGGCGAAATTCACGACGGCATTCTCTGCACCCAGAATATCGAGCTGGAAGGCACCGCCTACCTGCTCAGTACCTTTGTCGACACCAGCGAACGCAAGCGCGCCGAACAAGCACTCAAGGACAGCCAGGAACGCCTGGACCTGGCCCTGGACTCGGCGCAGCTGGGCACCTGGGACTGGCACATCCCCAGCGGCATGCTTTACGGCTCGGCGCGCGCGGCCCAGTTACACGGCCTTGAACCGGCCCCCTTTCACGAATCCTTCGAGGCGTTTTTCGAAGGCGTGCCGGAACTGGAGCGCAGCACCATGCGCCAGGCCTATCGCAGCCTGCGTGAAGGCCCGGCCGGCAACTACCAGATCACCTACCGCATCCAGCTGGAAGATGGCACCTCGCGCTACATCGAAAGCCGTGCACGGCTGTACCGCGACGAACAAGGCAACCCGCTGCGCATGGCCGGCACCTTGCTGGACATCAGCGACCAGGTCGAACGCGAACAGCGCCTGACCAGCTCCGAAGAAAAGTTCGCCAGCCTGTTCCAGGCCAGCCCCGACCCGATCTGCGTCACTCGCCAGGACAGCGGCCAGTTCATCGAGATCAACCCGGCCTTTACCCAGGTGTTTGGCTGGAACGCCGAGCAGGTACTGGGCAACACCGCCGAACAGATCGGCCTGTGGGCCGAGTCCGCCGAACGCGCCCGACGCATCGAACGGGTGATCCGTGACCAGGCCCTGAACAACGTCGCCGTGGTGGTCAACCACAAGGACGGCCAGCCGCTGACCTGCGTGATCTCCAGCCGCCTGATCAAGGTCGACAACCAGCCCTGCAGCGTCACCACCCTGCGCGATATCACCCAGCAGCAGCGCGCCGAGGCGGCGCTCAAGGCCAGCGAAGAGAAATTCGCCAAGGCGTTTCACTCCAGCCCCGATGCCATCACCATCACCGAGCGCGACAGCGGCCGCTACCTGGAGGTCAACGATGGCTTCTGCCGCCTGACCGGCTACAGCGCCGCCGAAGTGATCGGCCAGACCGTGCACGACATCGGCATCTGGGCCGACGACAAGCAGCGCGCGGCGCTGCTCAGCGAATTTCAGGAAAAAGGCCGTGTGCATCACCGGGAAATGCTCGGGCGCAACAAGCGCGGCGACATTCTTACCGTCGAGGTGTCGATCGAGCCGATCAACCTCAACGAAACCGAGTGCCTGCTGCTCACCGCCCGCGACGTCAGCCAGTTGAAGAACGCCCAGGCGCAAATCCGTCACCTGGCCTACCACGACCCGCTGACCAACCTGCCCAACCGCGCCCTGCTGATGGACCGCCTGAGCCAGCAGATCGCCCTGCTCAAGCGCCACAACCTGCGTGGCGCCCTGCTGTTTCTCGACCTCGATCACTTCAAGCACATCAACGATTCCCTCGGCCATCCGGTCGGCGATACGGTGCTCAAGATCATCACCGCGCGCCTGGAAGCCAGCGTGCGCCTGGAGGACACCGTCGCGCGCCTGGGCGGTGACGAATTCGTGGTCCTGCTCAGCGGCCTGGAAGGCAGCCGCGAGGAAGTCACGGAGAAAGTCCGCGAACTGGCCGACACCCTGCGCGAACTGCTGGCCGAGCCGATGTCGCTGGACGGCCAGCGCCTGCAGGTGACGCCGAGTATCGGCGTGGCGCTGATCCCCGACCACGGCTCGACCCCGGCCGACCTGCTCAAACGCGCCGACATCGCCCTGTACCGGGCCAAGGATTCCGGGCGCAACACCACGCAAATGTTCCACACCACCATGCAAAAGGCCGCCAGCGAGCGCCTGCGCATGGAAAACGACCTGCGCCTGGCCTTGGCCCGCGGCGAACTGGCCCTGCACTTCCAGCCCCAGGTCGATGCCCGCGACAACCGCATCGTCGGTGCCGAAGTGCTGTTGCGCTGGCACCACCCGCAACTGGGCCAGCAGCCGCCGGCGCAGTTCATCCAGGTGCTGGAAGAAAGCGGGCTGATACTGGAAGTTGGCAACTGGATCCTCGACGAAGCCTGCGATGCCTGTGCCGGCATGCTACGCGACGGCCTGATCGCTCCGGACGACTTCAGCCTGTGCGTGAACATCAGCCCGCGACAGTTCCGCCAGAACGACTTCGTCGAGCGGGTGATGCGCAGCCTCGACGACTTCCGCCTGCCGCACAGAATCCTCACGCTGGAGATTACCGAAGGCATCGTCATTCAGAACCTGGAAGACACCATCAGCAAAATGCGCGAGCTCAAGGCCTTGGGCGTGAGCTTTGCCATGGATGACTTTGGTACTGGCTACTCTTCGCTGACCTACCTCAAACGCCTGCCGGTGGACGCCCTGAAGATCGACCAATCGTTCGTCCGCGACGCACCGCTGGACCCCAACGACGCCGAGATCGTCCGCGCCATCGTCGCCATGGCCCGCAGCCTGGACCTGGCGGTGATCGCCGAAGGGGTGGAGCTGTCGGAGCAGCTGGAGTTTCTCGAGCGGCTGGGGTGCCATTTGTACCAGGGGTATCTGCATAGCCGGCCGTTGCCGCTGGGGGAGTTTCGGGCGATGTTGCTTGAAGCGCCGGCAGGCTACTAAAGCGACCGAAAATGTAGGAGCGGGCTTGCCCCGCGATAGCGCCCTGCCTGCCAAATCGCATCGCGGGTCAAGCCCGCTTCCACAAAGCAAGAGCGAAGCGAATTGTGCTCTTGATCTTGATCTGCTTGTGATCTTGATCTACCGGCCCCGTTAACCAGAAGGGCCGAGTGCAGGTGTTGCGAAGGGGCTAGTGCGCAGCACCTTCGGCGTTAGCCGAAGTTGCGAAACGTAGAGTTGCTTGCAACTCGTAGTTCGCAATGCCCCGTAGCAACACCGTAGCGAGGGAACCCGAAGCGCAGCGTAGGGCCCCTGGTGGGGCAAGCCCTTTGGTTACTTTGGGGCGACTGCCAAAGTAACCCGCCGTAAGGGCGGAAAGGTGACTCAGCACCACCCTCGCCAACGGATAATCACCAAAAACCAAAGACCATAAAAAAGGGCACCCGAAGGTGCCCTCATCAACATCAACCAATCAATTCAGAGCAGGCTTGCCATCCCCATTGATCGGGATCCGCTTGGCCTTGGCCTCTTCCGGCACGATCCTCAGCAGATCAATGCTCAGCAGCCCGTTAGCCAGACCAGCCGCCTTGACCTCGATATGGTCAGCCAACCGGAACGACAACTTGAACGCCCGTTGGGCGATGCCCTGATGCAGATAGGTAACGCTTTCAGCGTTGCTGTCACGCTTGCCGCCAGTCACGGTCAAGACGCCTTTTTCCACTTGCAGGTCCAGATCCTGCTCCTGGAAACCTGCCGCAGCAACGACGATTCGATAGTGGTCATCGCCATGTTTTTCAACGTTGTAGGGAGGGTAGCTGCTACCCGCCTCATTACGCGCCGCAGATTCGAACAGGTCGTTGAAACGGTCGAAACCCACGGAATGACGGAACAGTGGAGCCAGAGAAAAAGCAGTAGTCATGATGCATCTCCTGAAAATCAGCGAGGTTGTGTAGTAGCGCGACCCGACTTCGGCATCGCGTACTCCCTAGATAAGGACCCTCGCCTGCTTTTCAAGCAACCCTGCAAAATTTTTTTCAGGCCGCCTCGCAGACCGGCACACCGATCAACTGCCCGACCCGGTCACAGTCGGTTTCCCGGCGCAATTCAGTGAACAGCGCCACCGCCTCGGGGTAGGTGCGGGTCAACATCGCCACCCACTGTTTCAAGCGCCCCGGTGCCTGGCGCGGCGTCATCTGCGCCCGGGCCTGGCCCCAGAAGTCCCGGATCAGCGGCAGCAAGCTGTGCCAGTCCATGGGCACGAACTCGACACCATCACGTTCGGCGGCGATCTGCCGGGCAAGGTCCGGGCGCGAAACCAGGCCACGGCCCAGCATGATGTCTTCAACACCGCTGACTTCTCGGCAACGCCGCCAGTCTTCCAGAGTCCAGACCTCGCCGTTGGCATACACCGGCACCTTGACCACGTCCTGCACCCGCGCCACCCACTCCCAATGGGCAGGCGGCTTGTAGCCGTCGACCTTGGTTCGCGCATGCACCACCAATTGCTCGGCGCCGCCTTCGGCCAGGGCCCGGGCACAGTCCAGGGCGCCGTCGGGGCTGTCGAAGCCCAGGCGCATCTTGGCCGTGACCGGAATATGCGCAGGAACCGCGCGACGCACTTCTCGCAAGATGGCATGCAGCAGCTCTGGTTCCTTGAGCAACACCGCACCGCCACGCGACTTGTTCACGGTCTTGGCCGGACAGCCGAAGTTGAGGTCGATCACCGGCGCGCCCAGCTCACAGGCCAGCACCGCGTTTTCGGCCAGGCACACCGGGTCGGAGCCCAGCAATTGCACGCGCAACGGCACCCCGGCAGCGGTCTGCGCGCCCTGGCTCAGCTCCGGCGCGAGCTTTTCGAAGGTGGCCGCCGGCAACAAGCGGTCGCAGACCCGAATGAACTCGGTGACACACCAGTCGATGCCGCCCACCTGGGTCAGTACGTCGCGAAGAATGTCGTCGACCAGCCCCTCCATCGGGGCCAGGGCAATTTGCATGGGTTGCATCTCGGCTGGAAAAGGCCGGCAGTCTAGCAAAATCCGCGACCTACAGCGCTCCGGCCATCAGCGCCGGGCCATAGCCGTCAATAAACTCGCCCGGCATGCGCTTGGGCCGCCCCGTGGATAACTCAATGCAGACGAAGGTGGTCTGCGCGCGCAGCAAGGTGGTGCCGTCGCTGGGACGAACCAGCTGGAAGCGCCGGGTCATTTTCAGCCGTTGGTCCCAGTCGACGATCCAGGTTGCCAGTTGCAACTCGTCGTCTTCATAGGCGGCGGCAAGGTAGTCGATTTCGTGGCGGACCACGGCCATGGCCCGGTCCAGGCGCCGGTACTCGGCCAGGTCCAGCCCCAGGCGCTGGGAGTGGCGCCAGGCGCAACGCTCAAGCCAAGTGACGTAGACTGCGTTGTTGGCGTGGCCGAGGCCGTCGATGTCGTCGGCAGCGACCCGCAGGTCGATGATGAACGGTGTTGCCAGATCCCAACTCATGCCCGCTCCAGGTCCGTGGTGAACGGGCAGAGTGTACCGGATGCTCAGGCCGATTGCCGCGCCGGTGAACTGCTGCGCTGCAGCAACGCCAGCACCCCCTCGACCAGTTGCGGGTCAGCCAGCACGCGCTGATGGCCGCCGTCAGGCAGGCGCAGCAGGCGGCTGTCGAACCAGGCCCGGTGAATGGCGTCGGACTCCTTGACCGGTACCAGCGGGTCATCCTCGGCATGCACGATCAAGCCAGGCAGCTCCAATTGGTAGCCACTGACATCAAGGCGGGCAATTTGCACACCGACATCACGCTCGATCTGGCGGATAAACGCCGCCCGCGCCCGTGCCGGCATGCCCAGGTGCCGCGCAAAGCCACGGACCACGCCAAGCAACTGGGCTGGCGCGGCGATGCTCACCGCCACTTCGGCGCGCAGGCCCCACTGCAGGGCCAGGAGCATGCTGGCACCGCCCATGGAGTGGCCGATCACCGCCTGCAGCGCCGGCAGTTCGGCGGCGGCCTCAAGCAAGGCCCGGGCAAACAGCACCACATTGGCTTCGCTACCCGGCGAACGGCCATGCGCCGGGCCTTCCAGCGCCACGGCGGTGTAGCCAGCCTCGACCAGGGTGTCGATCAAGCGTGCGAACTGGGTTGGGCGCCCTTCCCAACCGTGCATCAACAGCACCGTCGGGCCCTGACCCCAGCGCAGCGCCGAAAGCCCGAAGCGCAAGGTGATGCGCTCGGCACGGGCCAGCAGTGGCAGCTCCCATTCCCGTGGCGGCAGGTTGCGCGGGGTCATGAAGGCCCGGCGCATCTTGCGCGCGACATGCTCCGGCGCAATGTGCCCAAGGGTGCCGTTGACGCTACGAATCCAGCTCAAGGTATTCATCGCTTTGCTCCGGTGGATAGCGCGTGGTTCAGACAACCGCCGACTTGGCGGCACGCAGGATGCGGTCAGACAGCTCGCCAGTGCCCAAAGCGCGGGCCAGGGCCAGGCCACCGATCATCAGGGCCATGTCGGCCAGGACCTTGTCGGCCTCCTCAGGGCTGTCGGCAAGATTGGCCATCATCAATTCGATGTGCTCGGCCAGCACCGCCCGGAAGGCCTCCGGCAGGCGCGCCATTTCGCCCAGCGAGGTGGGCAGCGGGCAGGCGCGCTCGGTGGCGTCGCGGTGCTTGCGAGAAAGATAAAAGGCGGCGACCAGGGCACGGCGCTCCTCGCCACTCATGTTCGGGTCGACTTCGGCGAGTAGCGCCCGACGCTCGCCCAGCAACTGGCGAAAGGCTTCGAGCATCAGCGCGTCCTTGCTGTCGAAATGGGCGTAAAAGCCTCCGACAGTCAAGCCGGCAGCCCCCATTACCTGATTGACGCTGGGCTCGGCCGGGCCGTGCTGAATCAGCGCACTGCAGGCTGCATCGAGAATCCGTTCGCGGGTTTTCGCCTTTTTGTCGTTCATGCTCGCCTCCAAAATATTATGGTTAGAATATTATTCTCATAATATTTTTCCGCAAGCAGAAAGTGCTGCCGCTTGTCGCGTCAGGCAAGAGAGGGTTGGGGGGAAAGTTTTTTCGAGGCAAAAACAAAAGGCTCATTCAATAATCGAATGAGCCTTGAAATCCCACAAAGTGGGTAAAATGGCGTCCCCTAGGGGACTCGAACCCCTGTTACCGCCGTGAAAGGGCGGTGTCCTAGGCCACTAGACGAAGGGGACTTGTAACCTTCGTGCAGACCCGTTTTCACGAATCCTGGCAAAATTGGTGGAGCTAAGCGGGATCGAACCGCTGACCTCCTGCATGCCATGCAGGCGCTCTCCCAGCTGAGCTATAGCCCCAGATTTTTAGCCTCGCGGCCCAGCAACTTCTTTCGACGTTGCTTGTGTGAAACTGGCGTCCCCTAGGGGACTCGAACCCCTGTTACCGCCGTGAAAGGGCGGTGTCCTAGGCCACTAGACGAAGGGGACGAACCTTCTTACCTTACCAACCTGGTTGCTGGAACCCGGTTGATTTCGCAGTCAGCCTAGCTGACTACGAATCGGAATTTGGTGGAGCTAAGCGGGATCGAACCGCTGACCTCCTGCATGCCATGCAGGCGCTCTCCCAGCTGAGCTATAGCCCCACAATGTCGCTTTGAACTGAACCGCTTGGCTGGGTGCTTCGCGTTTCGTTTCGTTCATCGCTGTGGACGGGGCGCATATTAAGATCGGATGGCGAACCTGTCAAATATATTTTCAACAAAATTCAAAAAAAATTTCCGAGATAACAAACACTTACCGCCCGAAACCGGGAAACACCCCGTATTTACTGGGGTGCAACCGCTCTACTACAGCTAATTCCCTACCCGACATCCTGGCCTCATCGCTGGCAAGCCAGCTCCCACAAAGCTCCCCCGTGAGAGCTGGCTTGCCAGCGATGGGCTGCAAAGCAGCCCTGAAAAGCAATCAGGCGATGGTGCCCAAGAGCTTTTCCCACTCTTTGTTTTCTTTCTTCGACACACCACCAAGCAGGTCCAGGGCCTGGCGCAGGCGGTAGCGGGTCAGGTCCGGGCCAAGGATTTCCATGGCATCGAGCACCGAGACAGAACTGGCCTGGCCGGTGATCGCGGCAAACATCAGCGGCATGGCGTCACGCAGCTTCAGTTCCAGGGCGTCGACAACCGCCTGGATGCAGCCGGTGATACGGTCTTTTTCCCACTGGCGCAGGCTTTCGAGCTTCCACAGGATCAGCTGGATGACCTGGCGTACCTGGTCGGCCGAGAGTTTCTTGCTCTCGAACAGCTTGGCATCGAGCTTGAGGCCACCTTCGAAGAAGAAGCCGCCCAATGGCACAACCTGGCTGAAGGTCTCTACCCTGCCCTGCACGTGCGGTGCGATCTGCATCATGTAGTCGCGATTGAACGCCCACTTCTGCAGGCGCGCGGCGAACTCTTCCACCGGCAGGTCACGCAGCCACTGGCCGTTGAGCCACGACAGCTTCTCGATATCGAAAATCGGCCCGCCGAGGGAGACGCGCGACAAGTCGAAGTGCTCGACCATCTCGGCCAGGGAGAACTTCTCGCGCTCGTCCGGCATCGACCAGCCCATGCGGCCCAGGTAGTTGAGCATGGCTTCAGGCATGAAGCCCATGCGCTCGTAGAAGGTCACCGAGGTCGGGTTCTTGCGCTTGGACAGCTTGCTCTTGTCCGGGTTACGCAGCAGCGGCATGTAGCACAGGGCCGGTTGTTCCCAGCCGAAGTACTCGTACAGCTTGATCAGCTTGGGCGCCGACGGCAGCCACTCTTCGCCGCGCAGCACGTGGGTGATGCCCATCAGGTGGTCATCGACGACGTTGGCCAGGAAGTAGGTAGGCAGGCCGTCGGTTTTCATCAGTACCTGCATGTCCATGCGATCCCACGGAATCTCGACGTCGCCACGGAGCATGTCCGGGACCACGCAGACGCCTTCGCTCGGCACTTTCATGCGGATCACGTGCGGCTCGCCAGCGGCCAGGCGGCGCTGCACTTCTTCTGCCGACAGCAGCAAGGCGCGGCCGTCGTAGCGCGGGGTTTCGCCGCGGGCCATCTGCTCGGCGCGCATCTGGTCGAGCTCTTCGGCGGTGCAGAAGCACGGGAAGGCGTGACCAAGGTCAACCAGCTGCTGGGCATACTGCTTGTAGATATCGCCGCGCTCGCTCTGCCGGTAAGGGCCGTGCGGGCCGCCGACGTCCGGACCTTCGCTCCACTCGATGCCGAGCCAGCGCAGGGCGTCGAAGATCTGCTGTTCCGACTCGCGGGTCGAACGCAACTGGTCGGTATCTTCGATACGCAGGATGAACTCGCCGCCGTGCTGCTTGGCAAAGCAGTAGTTGAACAGGGCAATGTAAGCGGTGCCGACGTGGGGATCGCCAGTAGGCGATGGCGCGATACGCGTGCGAACGGTGGTCATGGACAGTCTCGAACTAGAGATGAAACAAAGGCGGGATGTTAACAGGGAGCGGGCATCGGGCTCCAGCAATGGGCGCGATCGTCGCCCTCACGCCGTGATCATGCGCTCGCGCAACGCGGTAATTTCGTCGCGCAGTTGCGCCGCCGCCTCGAACTCCAGGTCGCGCGCCAGCTGGTACATCTTCTCTTCCAGCTGCTTGATGCGCTTGGCGATCTCGCCCGGTGAGCGCAGCTCGGCTTCGTAACGGGCGCTCTCCTCTGCCGCCTTGGCCATGCCCTTGCGCTTCTTGCTGCGCGAGCCGGGCACGTTGGCGCCTTCCATGATGTCGGTGATGTCCTTGACCACGCCCTTGGGCACGATGCCATTGGCGGCGTTGAAGGCAATCTGTTTGTCGCGGCGCCGCTCGGTCTCGCCAATCGCCCGCTGCATGGAGCCGGTCATGTTGTCGGCATAGAGGATCGCGCGACCATTGAGGTTACGCGCGGCGCGGCCGATGGTCTGGATCAGCGAACGCTCGGAACGCAGGAAGCCTTCCTTGTCGGCATCGAGGATCGCCACCAGCGACACCTCGGGCATGTCCAGGCCTTCACGCAGCAGGTTGATGCCCACCAGCACATCGAAGGTGCCCAGGCGCAGGTCGCGGATGATCTCGACCCGCTCGACGGTGTCGATGTCCGAGTGCAGGTAGCGCACGCGCACGTCGTGGTCGGCCAGGTAGTCGGTGAGGTCTTCGGCCATGCGCTTGGTCAGGGTGGTCACCAGCACCCGCTCTTCCACCGCCACGCGCTTGCGAATCTCCGAGAGCAGATCGTCGACCTGGGTGGTGGCCGGGCGCACCTCGACCTGCGGGTCGACCAGGCCGGTCGGGCGCACTACCTGCTCAACCACGCGGCCGGCATGTTCGGCTTCGTAGTTGCCCGGGGTCGCCGAGACAAAGATGGTCTGCGGGCTGACCGCCTCCCATTCATCGAAACGCATCGGCCGGTTGTCCAGCGCCGAAGGCAGGCGAAAGCCGTACTCGACCAGGGTTTCCTTGCGCGAGCGGTCGCCCTTGTACATGGCGCCGACTTGCGGAACGCTGACGTGGGATTCGTCGATCACCAGCAGGGCGTCGTCCGGCAGGTAGTCGTAGAGGGTCGGTGGCGGCGCACCGGCCGGGCGCCCGGAGAGGTAGCGCGAGTAGTTTTCGATGCCGTTGCAGTAGCCCAGCTCAAGGATCATCTCCAGGTCGAAGCGGGTGCGTTGCTCCAGGCGCTGGGCTTCGACCAGCTTGTTGCTCTTGTGCAGGTACTCAAGGCGCTGGGCCAGTTCTTCCTTGATGCCGTCCACCGCCTCGAGCAGGGTCTCGCGCGGGGTCACGTAGTGGCTCTTGGGGTAGAAGGTGAAGCGCGGCAGCTTGCGGATCACTTCGCCGGTCAGCGGATCGAAGGCGGCGATGTTCTCCACCTCGTCGTCGAACAGCTCGATGCGGATGGCTTCCAGGTCCGATTCGGCCGGGAAGATATCGATCACATCACCGCGCACGCGGAAGGTGGCGCGGGCAAAGTCCATCTCGTTGCGGGTGTACTGCAGGTCGGCCAGGCGACGCAGCAGCGCGCGCTGGTCGAGCTTGTCGCCGCGATCCACGTGCAGGACCATCTTCAGGTAGGTTTCCGGGCTGCCCAGGCCATAGATGCAGGAAACGGTGGTGACGATGATCGCATCGCGCCGCTCCAGCAGCGCCTTGGTCGCCGACAGGCGCATCTGCTCGATATGGTCGTTGATCGAGGCGTCCTTCTCGATGAAGGTGTCGGAGGACGGCACGTAGGCTTCAGGCTGGTAGTAGTCGTAATAGGAAACGAAATACTCCACGGCGTTGTTCGGGAAGAACGCCTTGAACTCGCCGTACAGCTGCGCTGCCAGGGTCTTGTTCGGCGCCAGCACCAGGGTCGGGCGCTGCACCTGGGCGATCACGTTGGCGATGCTGAAGGTCTTGCCCGAGCCGGTCACCCCGAGCAGGGTCTGGTGCGCAAGGCCCGCCTCGATTCCTTCGACCATCAGGCGAATGGCCTCGGGCTGGTCGCCGGCCGGCTGGAAACGGGTGACGAGCTGGAACTCGGACATGACAAACCTCTGTGTGATCGCGATGGTTTCATCGCTGGCGCGGGCAACTGTATTTATAGACAGTAGTTATACCGAATTTAGGGCCCCGAGCGCCAGTTTCAACTCAGTGTTGCGGGCATTTCTGACGATGGACCGGTGAAATCGACTAACGGTCGAAAAATATTCGGCCAAACAGCAGGAAAAGCTGCGACAGACTGTCGCCGTGACCAGCCGGTATCACTATACTGACTCCCCGTTTGTGCACCGCTCTAGTGCAAGCGACTGGAGCGTGCGATCTCTTCCACTCTCCATTCAGAGCCAAGGTAATAATGAGCCTGTTTTCCGCTGTCGAGCTGGCACCACGCGACCCCATTCTGGGCCTCAACGAAGCTTTCAACGCCGATACCCGTAGCAACAAGGTCAACCTGGGTGTGGGTGTTTACTGCAACGAAGAAGGGCGTATCCCACTGCTGCGCGCAGTGATCGAAGCCGAAACCCAGCGCGCTGCCCAGCACGCTTCCCGCGGTTACCTGCCGATCGACGGTATCGTCGCTTATGACCAGGCCGTGCAGAAGCTGCTGTTCGGTGCCGAGTCGCCGCTGTTGAGCGCCGGTCGCGTGATCACCACCCAGGCCGTCGGCGGTACCGGCGCCCTGAAGATCGGCGCCGACTTCCTCAAGCAACTGTCGCCGAACGCCGTCGTCGCCATCAGCGACCCGAGCTGGGAAAACCACCGCGCGCTGTTTGAAACCGCCGGTTTCCCGGTGCAGAACTACCGCTACTACGACGCCGCCACCCACGACGTCAACCGCAGCGGCATGCTCGAAGACCTCAACGCCCTGCCGTCCGGCTCGATCATTGTGCTGCACGCCTGCTGCCACAACCCGACCGGTGTCGACCTGACCCCGCAAGACTGGAAAAACGTCCTCGAAGTAATCAAGGCCAAAGGCCACGTGCCGTTCCTCGACATGGCCTACCAGGGCTTTGGCGACGGCATCAGCGAAGACGCCGCCGCCGTACGCCTGTTCGCCGAGTCGGGCCTGAACTTCTTCGTTTCCAGCTCGTTCTCCAAGTCCTTCTCGCTGTACGGCGAACGCGTTGGCGCACTGTCGATCGTCACCGAGTCCAAGGAAGAGGCCACTCGCGTGCTGTCGCAGGTCAAGCGCGTGATCCGCACCAACTATTCCAACCCGCCAACCCATGGCGCCACCATCGTCGCCACCGTGCTCAACAGCCCAGAGCTGCGCACGATGTGGGAAGACGAGCTGGCCGAGATGCGCCTGCGCATCCACGGCATGCGCAAGCAGATGGTCGAGCTGCTGGCCCAGTACGGCGCCAAGCAGGACTTCAGCTTCGTCGGTCGCCAGTGCGGCATGTTCTCCTACTCGGGCCTCACCGTTGAGCAGGTCGCCCGCCTGAAGAACGAATTCGGTATCTATGCGCTGGATACCGGCCGCATCTGTGTCGCCTCGCTCAACCAAAGCAACATCCATGTGGTGACCAAGGCGATCGTTGAGGTTCTGTAATTACTGAAATGCACGGGGGAGGCTTGACTTCCCCTTAGCAATCAGTAAGATACGCCACAGATTCCGCGATAGCTCAGTCGGTAGAGCAAATGACTGTTAATCATTGGGTCCCAGGTTCGAGTCCTGGTCGCGGAGCCAAACACCTGAAAAACCTCCAGTTGCCCTGAGCACTGGAGGTTTTTTCGTTTCTGCCCGAACAGAAGTTTCGCTACTGGCTATAGGGCTCGGTCACCGGCAGCAGCTCATCCACCAGGCTCCATACCGGCAACCTGGCCAATGGGGTAGAAGCGGCCACCACTCCAGACACCCAGCCACTGCTGGCCATCAATCTGCCGCGGCACCGCCAGCTCGACCAACTGGTAGAAGACGTTGCGGTGGATCAGCGCTTCGAGGTTGCTGCGCATGTGCACATACGGCGAAGGCTCCTGGGTTTGCGCATCGATCTCAAAGCGTAGCGGATGCTCGGGGCCAGCCTCGACCTGGTCGTCGACATTGCTGGTAAAACGCAGCAGCTGCTGCTCGCCTTCGCCCTGCACTTCAAGGCTGACAGCGACAAAGGGCGCGTCATCGACCTTGATACCGACCTTCTCCACCGGCGTCACCAGGAAGTAGTCGTCACCGTCGCGGCGAATGATGGTCGAGAACAGCCGCACCATCGGTTTTCGCCCGATTGGCGTACCCAGGTAGTACCAGGTGCCATCGCGGGCGATGCGCATGTCGATGTCGCCGCAAAAATCCGGGTTCCACAGATGCACGGGCGGCAGGCCTTTTTCTGCCTTGGGAATCTGCGCCAGCAGATCACTGGCCTTGCCGGTATCTTGCATCACCCTCTCCTCAACGACTCATGCCTAACAGGCTGCGAGCGTAATCCTCAAGCGGGGACCTGAGCAAATCTTCCGGCTTGTTGTCATGGAACGTCAGCAAACCGCCGCGGCTTTTGATCTGCGCGGTGTCGATCAGGTAACGGGTGCTGGTTTCGATCAGCATCAGTTGCACCACCCCGGTATCGATGCCCAGGCGGTCAACCGCCTGTTCGTCGTACCACTCATCGCCATTGCCGATGCGATCATCGGTGCGGGCAAAGCGGGTGTACAGCAGGTAATGGGCGCCGACTTCACGCGCCTCGATCAGCGCCTGCTCCAGGCCCAACGGCGCCGGGGCGCGGCGAACCAGGGGGAAGTACTCGATAAAACCCTTGAAGGCCTCTTCGGCCACCACGTTAGGGCGCGGATACGGGCCCTTGCCCGGCGGCACGAAGGCACCCTGGCCAATGTAAATGAATGAATCAGGCTGCAGGCGCACCGACAGCGAACGACGGGTGTCGCTGTGATCGAGCAGACCGGCATCGCTCATGTGATATCGGGCGCCCTCGCCCATATCGCTGACATTCATGCAGCCGCCCAGCGCCGTCAGCGCCAGCAGCAAAACCAGGCTACGCATCTATCCTCCAGTGGCCGGTGACGGAAAACCGGCGAACGGCTGGCAGATGCAGCTTTTGCGCCAGTCTTAGCCGCCAATGATCTTCATCACCGTCGCGCCGCCGGAAAACGCCACCGACTGCTTGTCGCCAAGGGCTTTGACCAGCAAGCCCTGCAGCGCCGGCAAGGCCTGATGGCGCGGCTTGTCGAGCAGATCGCCGATATAGTGACGGTTGCTCGACGACAGGCAACCGTGCAGCCACCCGGTGGACGACAGGCGCAAGCGCGAGCAGGTGCGGCAGAACGGTACGCTCTCGTTGGCGATAATGCCGAAGTAGCCCTGCCCCGGGATCTGATAGCGCAAGGCGGTGGCATCCACCGGTGCATTGGCCTGCAGGTACTCGTACTGCCCGCCAATCAATTGCAACAGGTGCTCGAGGCTGACGAACTGCTGCAAAAAGGCATTGCTGTCGCGAGCCAGGTGCCCCATGCGCATCAGCTCGATGAAGCGCAGCTCGTAGCCGTGGGCCAGGCAATACTCCAGCAGCGGCAGGACCTGGTCGAAGTTCTGCCCGCGCAGCGGCACCATGTTGACCTTGATCTTCATGCCCGCGGCGCTGGCCTGGCTCATGCCGTCCAGCACGGTGGCCAGGTCGCCGCCACGGGCAATGCGCCGGAAGGCGTCCGGGTCAAGAGTATCGAGGGAAACGTTAAGACGACGGATACCCGCCGCGCGCAGCAAGGGCAGCTTGCGCGCCAGCAACTGACCATTGGTGGTCAGGCTGATTTCATCCAGGCCGAGGGTGGCGATTGAAGCGAGGAAGGTTTCAAGCTTGGGGCTGACCAGCGGCTCGCCACCAGTGACGCGCACCCGCTCGATGCCGGCAGCCTCCACCAGGTAAGCCACGCCACGGGCCATGGCCTCGGCCGAGAGCTCGTCCTGGGCCGCGACCAGACGCTTGCCGTCCGGCACACAATAGGTACAGGCGTAGTTGCAGGCAGCCGTCAGGCTGACACGCAAATTGCGAAAACGCCTGCCTTGGCGGTCGACGATCATGGGTGACTCCGGCATGGGTGAATCGGGCCTGCAAAACCTGACTCAAAAATCAGGTTTTTGCAAGCCTCATACCTGAGTATATTCCTCGCCACCCAATCCCAGTAGCGCCATGGTTTGGCTGGATGTCTCAGCTACCGGTGCTATCCGGGTCGCGCTTGCGCTTGTTGCCCATGCGCACGCCGATGTCCATGAGGAACTGGAAGAAGCCTTCCTGATCTTCCAGCACATTGCTCCAGAACGGCGAGTGATAGAGCGCCACCGCCCCATGCACCAGTGCCCAGGCAGCGCAGTAATGGAAGTACGGCGGCACGTCTTCGAGCTTGCCTTCGCTGATGCGGCCCTTGATCAGCAGGGTCAGGCGGTCGAAGTTGGAGGCGCGGATCTTGTGCAGCTCCCCGACCATCTCCGGCACCTGGTTGCCCTTGACCACCTTCTCTTCGAGGCGGTCGAACAGGCGGTAGCGCTGCGGATCACGCATGCGGAATTCGAAGTAGGCGCGCGACAGGGCTTCCTTGTCGCGGTCGACGTCGGCAGAGTGCAGCAGTTCGTTCAAATCGCGCTCGTAGTCGAGCATCAGGCGCAGGTAGATCTCCGCCTTGGATTTGAAGTGCTTGTAGATCGTGCCTTTGCCGATACCGACGGCATCAGCGATCATCTCGACGGTGACACTGTCTTCACCCTGTTCGAGAAACAGCTTGAGCGCGGTATCGAGAATTTCTTGCTCACGGCGACGAAACTCACGGACCTTACGAGGTTCTTTCTGCATAAGAAGGACTGGATCAAAATCGAAGCCGGTTATTATGCCTAACTTGCGCCAAAATGCACGGATCATCCAACCATGTCTATGTTTCTTGATGAGTTTGAACAGGCCCCGGGCCTTCGCTATCTGAACCATGCTGCCGTGGCACCCTGGCCGAAACGCGCCAGCCAGGCGGTTTCGCGCTTCGCCAACGAGAACGTTTTGCTCGGCGCAAGGGACTATCCGGACTGGCTGGCCATGGAGCAGCGTCTACGTGAACGCCTGATGCGCCTGACGAACGCACCGTCGACGGATGACATTGCCTTGGTCAAGAACACCTCCGAGGCATTGTCTTTCGTCGCCTTCGGCATCGACTGGCAGGCCGGCGACCAGATCGTCATCAGCGACGAAGAGTTCCCTTCCAACCGGATCGTTTGGGAGGCCCTGGCCGACAAAGGCGTCAGCGTCATTCAGGTCAGCCTCAAGGGCAGCGACCCGGAAGGCGCCTTACTGGCTGCCTGCGGCCCCAAGGTACGCCTGCTGGCGATCAGCGCCGTGCAGTTCGCCAGCGGCCTGCGCCTGGACCTGCCGCGCCTGGGCCAAGGCTGCCGTGATCGCGAAGTGCTGTTCTGCATCGACGCCATCCAGCAATTGGGCGCCCTGCCCTTCGACGTCCAGGCCTATCAATGCGACTTCGCCATGGCGGATGGCCATAAATGGCTGCTCGGTCCGGAAGGCCTGGGGGTGTTCTATTGCCGCGCCGAGGTGCGCCCGCTGCTCAAGCTCAGCGAGTACGGCTGGCACATGCTCGAGCACATGGGCGACTACACCCGCAGTGAATGGCAACCGGCCCACAGCGCCCGGCGCTTTGAATGTGGCAGCCCGAACATGCTCGGGGCCGCGGCACTGGAAGCCAGCCTGTCGTTGCTCGAAGACGTGGGAATGGATCGCGTGGCAGCCGAGCTGCAGGAACGGGTGCAGTGGCTCAATGAGGGCCTGGCCGCAATACCCGGGGTAACGCTGCACAACCCGCAAGACCCGGCGCGCCGCTCAGGGATTGTGTCCTTCAGCATTGAAGGGGTTGAAAACCTGCAGGTCTATCAGCAGCTCAAGCAGCAACAGGTGATATGCATCCCACGAGGCCCGGGCGTTCGATTTTCCCCGCACTTCTACACACCTAAGCAGATAATCGAAGAAACTCTGGCGATTGTGCGGCAGATTGCAGAGCGATGAGTGCTCAGCAGCCGCAGCCGTATTCCAAATCTGTTTAAAAAACGAGCAGCTGATGCTGGCGGCGCGCCAATCCTGACCAATACTTCAGGTGTTGACGCGGCGCATCCCCCCAAGTGGCGCGTCGATAAAGGTGCTCAGGGACCGCGTACCTTTGTTTTACTCCTAATGGTCTTAACCCGGATTCACCCCCCAGAACCCGGGTTTTTTTTGCCTGTTTTTCAGCAGGCGAACTCAGCTTACCCGCGCCAACGGAAACAGCCGCTTGAAGTTCGCGGTGGTCTGCTCGGCCAATTGCTCATAGCCCTCGCCGCGTACCATCGCCACGAACTCCGCCACTTCCCGTACGTATTGCGGCAGGTTGGCTTTACCGCGATAGGGAATGGGTGCCAGGTACGGCGAATCGGTCTCGACCAGCAGGCGATCGGCCGGTACTTGCCGCGCCACGTCGCGCAGTGCATCGGCATTGCGGAAGGTGACAATGCCCGACAACGAGATGTAATAGCCCAGGTCCAGCGCCGCCCTGGCCATGTCCCAGTCTTCGGTGAAGCAGTGCAGCACGCCGGCCTGCGGCAAATCTGCTTCGCGCAGCAGTGCCAGGGTATCGGCACGCGCCGCGCGGGTATGGATGACCACCGGCTTGCCCGTGACCTTCGCCGCCTCCAGGTGCAGGCGGAACGAGTCCTGCTGCACCTGGGCCGCTTCCGGTTCGTAGTGATAGTCCAGGCCGGTTTCACCGATGGCCACCACGTGCGGGTGCTCAAGCTCCTTGAGCAACCAGTCCAGCGCCGGCGCACCGTCAGGGGTGAGGTCCAGCGGGTGGATACCCACTGAACAGTCGACATCGCTGTAGCGCTCGCTGAGGTCCTTGACCGCCTGGGCGTTGTCGGCGCTGACGCCGATGCACAGAAAGTGCCCGACGCCACGCGCGCGGGCAGCATCAAGCGCCGCATCCAGGGAGCCCTGGTGGGCGGTAAGGTCTAGACGGTCGAGGTGGCAATGGGAATCTACAAGCATGGGCACATGACAACGCTGAAAAGTAATGAAGGGACGGCGCAGCTCAACGCTGGCCCGGCAACATCGCCCAGGACGCCAGCAGCGCCTCGAGCAACAGCACCCGATTGAGGTTGGCCTTGCCCAGGACCTTCTGGCGCTGGGCCAGAATCCAGTCCTGGATCTCCAGGACCTTGCCCTGGCTGCTCTTCTGCGCCAGGTACTGAACCACCTTGCGCATATCGCTCAAGCCTAACCCCTCCTCGTCCTGGGTCAACTGATAACGCAGGACCAGGTTGGACCAGTCACAGAACCAGTCAAACAGTTGCAACAAAGGAATGGCATTCCAGGCTTCGGCCAGCTGGCTGGGCGATTGCTGCTGCTTGAGCAGCTTCTTCACCCCATCGACCACCAGCGCGCGCTGCTCGCGCACACCCTGGGCCTGCAGGCTGACCGCCGCCAACGGCGAACCGGCCGCCAGGCTGAGCAGTTCCAGGCGCTCCTGCTCGTCGCAGTCGGGCAAGGCCTGCTCGAGCCAGGCCAGGCTTTGCTGCCGACTCGGCAGCGGGCAGGCCTGCTGCTGGCAGCGGCTCTTGATGGTCGCCAGCAAGCGGCTGGGCTGATGGCTGACCAAGAGCAACACGGTATTGCCCGAGGGCTCTTCGAGGCTTTTGAGCAAGGCGTTGGCGGCGTTGACGTTCATCGCCTCGACCGGCTCGATCAACACCACCTTGCGCCCACCCAACTGCGCTGTCTGCACCACGAAGGACACCAGGTCGCGAACCTGATCGACCTTGATCGGCTTGTCGGCCTCTTCCGGCTCCAGCACGTAGTTGTCCGGATGGCTACCTGCTGCGAGCAACAGGCACGACTTGCATTGCCCGCAAGCCTGCAGCCCTTCTGGACGCTGGCACAGCAACAGGGCCATCAGGCGTTCGGCCAGGGCGCGCTTGCCGATGCCCTGCGGGCCGTGCAGCAGGTAGGCATGGGCATGCTGGGTACGCCCGGCCAGTTGCTGCCACAAGGCCTGCTGCCAAGGGAAGGCCTCAGCCACGGCAACGCTCCAGGATCTGCGGCAGCAAGGCGTCCAGAGACTGCTGTACCTGTGCCAGCGGCAGCGCGGCATCGATCAGCCGGTATTGCTGCGGCGCAGCCTGGGCGCGGGCCAGGTAGGCCTGACGTACCGCTTCGAAGAAGGCCTGGCCTTCCTGCTCGAAACGGTCCAGGCGGCCGCGGGCGGCTGCGCGGGACAGGCCGATTTCCACCGGCAGGTCGAACACCAGGGTCAGGTCCGGACGCAAATCGCCCTGGACGAAATTCTCCAGGGTGGCGATGCGCGCCAACGACAGGCCGCGGCCACCGCCCTGGTAGGCGTAAGTGGCATCAGTAAAACGGTCACACAGCACCACCGCGCCGCGGGCCAGGGCCGGGCGAATCACTTCGGCCAGGTGCTGGGCACGGGCGGCAAACACCAGCAACAATTCGGTGTCGGCATCCATTTTCTCGTCACTGGGCGCCAGCAGCAGTTCGCGAATCCGCTCGGCCAGCGGTGTACCGCCGGGCTCGCGGGTCAGCACGACATCCAGGCCCGCGGCGCGCAGGTGCTCGGCGAGGTACTCGCGATTGGTGCTCTTGCCCGCGCCTTCGGGACCTTCCAGGGTGATAAACAAGCCGCTCACAGGCAGTCCTTACAGTTGATCATTGCGGGGAGGTTTCTTCGCTGGCCGGCGCCGGTTGCTCAGGCGCAGGCACAGGGCTGACTTCCGGCGTTTGCGGAGTCTGCGGTGCAACCTCGGGTTCAGGTTCGGTGACAGGTGCCGGGCTCGAACGGTAGTCGGCGCGGCGCTTGATCTGATATTCGCGGACCGCCGAATTGTGCGCATCGAGATCATCGGAGAACACATGGCTGCCATCGCCACGGGCGACGAAGTACAAGCTGCTGCCCGGCGTCGGGTTCAGCGCGGCATGAATGGCTTCGCGACCGACCATGGCGATCGGCGTCGGCGGCAGGCCGGCATTGGTGTAGGTGTTATACGGAGTCGGTTCGCGCAGGTCGGCGCGGGTGATCTTGCCGTTGTAGCGCTCGCCCATGCCGTAGATCACCGTCGGGTCAGTTTGCAGCAGCATGCCGATGCGCATGCGCCGCACGAACACCCCGGCAATCTGCCCGCGTTCCTGAGGCACGCCGGTCTCTTTCTCGACCAGCGAGGCCATGATCAGCGCCTGGTACGGGTCGCGATACGGCACGTCGCTGGAGCGTTCCGCCCATTCCTTGGCCAGCACCTCTTCCAGGCGCGCATAGGCTTGCTGAAGGAACTCGACGTCGGTCATGCCCCGCACGAAGCGGTAGGTATCAGGAAAGAAGCGGCCTTCCGGGAACACGCCCGGGTGGCCGAGCTTGTCCATGACCTCGGCGTCGCTCAGGCCGTCGAGGGTCTTCTTGATCTTCTCGTGCTTGGCCAGCGCCGCGCGCACCTGGCGGAAATTCCAGCCTTCTACCAGGGTCAGGGTGTACTGCACCACATCACCGCGGCGCCAGACCTCGAACAGATCGCGCACACTCATGCCCGGGGTCATGCGGTATTCGCCGGTGTGCAGCGGCACGCCAGCCATGTTGAAGCGCCAGTACAGGCGCAGCCAGAAGGCATCTTCCAGCACACCGTCGCTCTCCATGCGGTAGAACATACGATTGGGGGTGGTACCGGTGGGCACGTCGAGCAACCGCTCCTGAGACACGTGCAGGGGCTGCTCCAGCGCCGAATTCACCTTCCAGGCCGAATACCCCAACATCAGGCCGGCCAGGATCAACCCGGTCTCCAGCAGCACCAAGAATTTACGTCTCACAAATCAGGCATCCAGTAGCGTACGGGCAATGGCCTGCAGTTTACGGGTGAGCGGCCCCGGCGGCCAGTTCAGCGATGTAAAAGCCTGTACCGGCCAGATGCCGTAGACGCTGTTGCAGACGAAGACTTCGTCGGCCTGCTGCAGGTCCCGCAGGCTCAGGTCGGTTATTCGCAGGGGGACTCCAACTGCCCTGGCGTGATCGAGCAAGGCTGCGCGCATCACCCCGGCCACACCGCAGCGGCTCAGATCGGCGGTCAGCAGCTGGCCGTCACGCACCAGGAACAGGTTGCTATACACCCCTTCGATAATGCGCCCGGAAACATCGCGCATCAAACCTTCAGCGTACGTGGCGTCCTGCCATTCGGCGCGAGCCAATACTTGCTCGAGGCGATTGAGGTGCTTCAAACCCGCCAGCAGCGGTTGCTCGGCCAGGCGCGTCTGGCAGTCGAACAAGCGAACACCCTGCTCGGCATGCTGCGTGGGATAACCGGGCAAGGGGTTGCCCTGGAGAATACGCCGTGGCGCCACGCCAGCGGCCGGCGCATAGCCGCGCTGACTGTCGCCACGGGTAACAATAAGCTTGAGCACACCGTCACCCAGCAGGCTGGCATAACGGCATATCTCGTCGCGAATCAGGCCGTGATCAGCGCAAATCGCCAGATGCTGGCAACCCAGCGCCAGGCGATCGAGGTGATACTCGAGCAGTGACGGCCGACCGGCCCGCACGGCAATGGTCTCGAACAGACCATCGCCGTAGGCCAGCCCCCGGCTCTGCACCGTCAGTGCATCTGCCGGCTGGCCGTCGACCCAGCTGTGCATCAGCCGGCGAACCGGCGGAACACCAGCGAGCCGTTGGTACCGCCAAACCCGAAGGAGTTGGACAGCACCACCTCGATCGGCATGTTGCGTGCCTGGTGCGGCACGAAATCGAGGTCGCAGCCTTCGCTCGGCTCATCCAGGTTGATGGTCGGCGGCGCCACCTGGCTGTTGATCGACAGCACGCTGAAGATCGCCTCGACTGCACCGGCAGCGCCGAGCAGGTGACCGGTCATCGACTTGGTCGAGCTGACCGCCAGCGTGTAGGCGTGCTCGCCGAACACCGACTTGATCGCCGACGCTTCAGCCAGGTCGCCGGCTGGCGTCGAGGTACCGTGGGCGTTGATGTAATCAACGTCGCTGGCATTCAGGCCGGCATCGCGCAGGGCGTTGGCCATGCAGCGCGCAGCCCCGCTGCCGTCTTCTGGCGGCGAGGTCATGTGGTAGGCGTCACCGCTCATGCCGAAACCAACCAGCTCGGCATAGATGGTTGCGCCGCGCGCCTTGGCGTGCTCGAGCTCTTCGAGCACCAGCGCACCGGCACCGTCGGCGAGCACGAAACCGTCACGCCCCTTGTCCCACGGACGGCTGGCACGGGTCGGGTCGTCATTGCGGGTCGACAGCGCCCGCGACGCACCGAAACCGCCCATGCCCAGACCACAGGCGGCCATCTCCGCACCGCCGGCAATCATCACGTCGGCTTCACCGAAGGCGATGTTGCGCGCGGCCATGCCGATACAGTGGGTACCCGTGGTGCACGCAGTGGAAATAGCGTAGTTAGGCCCCTGTACCCCCAAGTGGATCGACAGGAAACCGGAAATCATGTTGATGATCGAACCCGGTACGAAGAATGGCGAAATACGCCGCGGGCCCTGGTCATGCAAGGTCCGGCTGGTTTCTTCGATATTGGTCAGGCCACCGATACCCGAGCCCATGGCCACGCCAATGCGCTCGCGGTTGGCATCGGTTACTTCCAGGCCGGCATTACGCACCGCCTGAAAACCGGCAGCCAGGCCGTACTGAATGAACAGATCGAGCTTGCGGGCTTCCTTGACCGACAGGTACTGCTCGACTTCAAAGCCCTTTACCGAGCCGCCAAAACGGGTGGAGTAGGCAGACAGGTCAGTATGCTCGATCAGACCTATGCCACTGCGGCCAGCCAGAATGCCCTGCCAACTGCTCGGCACATCCGTACCCAGTGGCGACAGCATACCCATACCGGTGACCACGACGCGTCTACGCGACACAGCACTCTCCTTATTCAATTGACTACATCTCTTGTAAAGAAAAAACCGCACGCCGGCAAAGGCAGTGCGGTTTTTCCATGACAAGAAGCGACGACTACAACGTCTTAAGCCTGGTGGCTGTTGACGTAGTCGATAGCAGCTTGAACAGTAGTGATCTTCTCGGCTTCTTCGTCAGGGATTTCGGTCTCGAATTCCTCTTCCAGAGCCATCACCAGCTCAACAGTGTCAAGGGAATCGGCACCCAGATCTTCGACGAAGGAAGATTCGTTCTTCACTTCTTCTTCTTTAACGCCCAGTTGCTCGGCGACGATTTTCTTGACGCGTTCTTCGATGGTGCTCATACCTTGTTTTCACTCCTAATGGACATATGTCAGGCAGCTGGCCGGTGTGTAAGTGTATAGAAAGACGTCTGCTTTTCAAGCGCAACACGCCTTGCAAGACCACACCTGCCAACCGACTAGAATCTGGTTGCAGCTTTATAACGGATTTTAGACAGCTCGTATGACATTTTTTTGAAGCAATCCGTCACATCCGATTTTACATGTACATGCCGCCGTTGACCGGGATGGTCGCGCCGGTCACATAGCCTGCACCTTCAGAGGCCAGGAAAGCTACCACATTGGCAATTTCCTGAGCCTGGCCCAGACGCCCCAGGGGGATCTGGATCTGCAGCGCTTCACGCTGAGCTTCAGGCAGCTCGCGGGTCATGTCGGTGTCGATGAAGCCCGGGGTCACCGAGTTGACGGTGATCGCACGGGAGCCGACTTCACGCGCCAGGGCGCGGCTGAAACCTTCCAGACCGGCCTTGGCGGCGGCGTAGTTGACCTGGCCGACGTTACCCATGGCACCGACCACCGAGCCGATGCTGATGATACGACCCCAGCGTGCCTTGGTCATGCCGCGCAGCACGCCCTTGGACAGACGGTAGAGGCTGTTCAGGTTGGTGTCGATGACGTCGAACCACTCGTCGTCCTTCATGCGCAGCATGAGGTTGTCACGAGTGATACCGGCGTTGTTGACCAGAATGGTCGGCGCACCGAACTGTTCCTGGATCTTGGCCAGGGTAGCGGTGACCGACTCGTCGCTGGTCACGTTCAGCTCAAGGCCGGTACCGGTGATGCCGTGTTCCTTGAGGGTCGCGGCGATACGCTCGGCGCCCGAAGCGGAGGTGGCGGTACCGATCACGGTAGCGCCCAGACGGCCCAGTTCCAGGGCGATAGCCTGGCCGATACCACGGCTGGCGCCGGTAACCAGGGCAACTTTACCTTGCAGGCTCATGCAAGCTTCTCCTAAATCAGGCCTGCGCCGCGAGCGTCGCGGCGAAAGCATCCGGGGTATTGAGGTTAGAGGTGTTGACGCCGTCGGCGCAGCGCTTGTTCAGGCCGGCCAGAACCTTGCCCGGGCCGCACTCGACCAGGTTTACCGCGCCTTTGGCAGCCAGGGTCTGCACGCACTCGACCCAGCGGACCGGCTTGTACAGCTGCTCCAGCAGGTCGCGCTTGAGGGTATCGAGATCAGCCGCAACGGCAGCGCTGACGTTCTGCACCACCGGGATCTGCGGGGCCTGCCAGTCGATGGCATTGACCGATTCGGCAAAGCGCTCGGCAGCCGGGCGCATCAGCTCGCAGTGCGACGGCACGCTGACCGGCAGTGGCAGTGCGCGCTTGGCGCCAGCAGCCTTACAGGCTTCCATGGCACGCTCAACGGCGGCCTTGGCACCGGCGATGACTACCTGACCTGGCGAGTTGAAGTTCACCGCACTGACCACTTCGCCCTGGGCAGCTTCTGCGCAGATACCCACGACGACAGCATCGTCCAGGCCGAGAATCGCCGCCATGGCGCCCTGCCCGGCCGGCACGGCCTCCTGCATGAGTTCGCCGCGACGCTTGACCAGCCTCACAGCGTCACCCAGGCTCAGGCTGCCAGCGGCGACCAGGGCGCTGTATTCGCCCAGGCTGTGACCGGAAACGAACGCCGGACGCGCACCGCCCTCTGCCAGCCACAAGCGCCACAAGGCGATCGAGGCAGTGAGAATGGCCGGCTGGGTTTTGTCGGTTTGGTTGAGTTGCTCTTCCGGACCGGCCTGGGTCAACGCCCAGAGGTCATAGCCCAGAGCCTCGGAGGCCTCACGGAAGGTATCAATGACCAGCGGATACTGGGCACCCAACTCGGCAAGCATGCCGAGGGACTGCGAACCTTGACCGGGAAAGACGAATGCGAGGGATGCAGACATTGAACAAGCCCCTAGTGATCTTGTCGTCGGAAATAAAGCGCCCAGCACCAGGCTGAGCACAAGAAACTGAAGAGTTGGATGGTAACGAGGACCAAGCGGTCACATTTAACCACTTCCTGAGGCATATACCTAAAGCAACAGGTCTTCCAAGCGGCCGTGCAAGCGTTGCGGCAGGTTCTCCTGGATCTCGATCAGCGCGCGCTGGATGGCGCTCTGAAAGCCCTGTACACCGGCAGAGCCATGACTTTTGATGACGATGCCCTGCAGGCCAAGGAAGCTTGCGCCATTATGTCGCGCCGGCGCCAGGTCAGCCTGTAGGCGGCGCAGCAGCGGCATGGCCACGGCACCGGCCAGGCGCGCACCGAACCCGCCCTTGAACAGGGCCTCGATGCGCGAACCGATCATGGTCGCCAGGCCTTCACTGGACTTGAGCAGGATATTGCCGACAAAGCCGTCGCACACCACCACATCCGCTTCGCCACGGTACAACCCGTCACCTTCGACAAAGCCGATGTAGTTCAGCCCACGGGCGTTCTGCAGCAAGTTCGCGGCAAGCTTGACCTGCTGGTTGCCCTTGATGTCTTCGGTACCGACGTTGAGCAAGGCCACACGCGGCCGGGAAATCCCCAGGGCCTGGGCGGCCACCGAGCCCATCACGGCGAACTGGTAGAGGTTTTCCGCGCTGCAGTCGACATTGGCGCCCAGGTCGAGCAACTGGCAATAACCGGTCTGGGTGGGAATGGCGGCAACCATGGCCGGGCGGTCGATGCCGGGCAGGGTTTTCAATACATAGCGCGACAGCGCCATCAGCGCACCGGTGTTGCCGGCACTCACGCAGGCTTGAACCTTGCCATCACGCAATAGTTCCAGGGCCACGCGCATGGACGAATCGGGCTTGCCGCGCAACGCCTGGGACGGCCGCTCATCCATGCCGATCACCTCGCTGGCGGCCACGATCTGCAGGCGCGCGCGATCCGCTGCCGACTGGCCAGCGACTAGATCTTCAAGGAGGGAGGGTTGACCGACGAGGGTCAGGTGCAGCGAGGGGGTAGCCGACAGGCAAGCAATACTTGCCTGAACAATGCTGCGGGGACCGAAGTCCCCGCCCATTGCGTCAATCGCGATGATCTGAGCGGACAAGGATTACTCGTCAGCGCCCTTGTCGATCACTTTACGACCACGGTATACGCCTTCTGGCGATACGTGGTGACGCAGGTGCACTTCACCAGTGGTTTTCTCTACGGACAGAGCGTTTTCCGAGAGGGCGTCGTGCGAACGGCGCATGTCACGGGCAGAGCGGGATTTTTTGTTCTGCTGAACAGCCATAATTGATTAACTCCTAAACGTTTGGGTCACGCTTTAACTGCGCCAATACACTGAACGGGTTGGACCGTGTTACCTCGTCCTTGCTCGGTTCGGGCTCATCGGCGCCCGCCGGCTGCTGGCATTCTTCCGGATGATGAGCAGGCACGATAGGCAAGGCGAGCAGAAGCTCTTCCTCGACCAAGGCCTGCAGATCCAAAGGATCTTCGCCCAGTTCCAGCACGTCATAACCTTTCGGCAACGACTGGGTATTCGCACCCTCCTTCACCACGGCGTAAGTACATTCGCTGTGGATCGGCAGGGTGACCAGCTCAAGACAACGCTGGCAAACCATCTTGACCTCGACGCTCAGGTCGGTGTGGATAACCACAGCCTTCTGCTCGTCGCGCTCAAAATCGAATTTAGCCTGCACCGTACCGACAGTGTCGGAAAGCGGGTCGCAGAGTCTCTCCAAATCGGCGAGCTGCAGTGTTCCTTCGAGGGAAACACCACGATCGGCCAATTTGCGCGGGTCAACGTGAGGTGGAATCGGGTCATTCAACATAGGCGCAGCATTCTAGGGATGACCCCCGCCCCTGTCAAAGGAAATTCGGCTCCGTTCAGCATGTTAGAATCGTTTCACCTGCCCAGGAGTCTATCATGCTGCCTTTATTACTGGCTTCCAGCTCACCTTACCGGCGCGAACTGCTCGAGCGCCTGCGCCTGCCTTTCAGCTGCGCCGCCCCGGATATCGACGAACAGCGCCTGCCCGAGGAACCCGCCCTTGACCTGGTCAAGCGCCTGGCCCGGGAAAAAGCCCTGGCCCTGGCCGACAGCCATCCCGGGCACCTGATCATCGGCTCCGACCAGGTGGCAGTGCTGGGCGAGCAGATCCTCGGCAAACCACACACCTTCGAGCGCGCCTGCGAGCAGCTGCTGGCCGCCAGCGGCAATCATGTGAGCTTTCTCACCGGCCTGGCGCTGCTCAACAGCACTACCGGCCACTGCCAGGTCGACTGCGTGCCCTTCACGGTAAACATGCGCGAGCTGGACCTGAAGCGCATCGAACGCTACCTGCGCGCCGAACAGCCCTACGACTGCGCCGGCAGCTTCAAGGCCGAAGGCCTGGGCGTGAGCCTGTTCCAGAGCACCCACGGGGTGGATGCCACCAGCCTGATCGGCCTGCCGCTGATTCGCCTGGTGGATATGCTGCTGGCTGAAGGCGTGAGCTTGCCCTGATACCGCGAGCACAAAAAAGCCGGCCTCCAAGGGCCGGCTTTTCATCAGGCAATACAATCAGCGCAGCGATGGCCCCTGAAAGCCCATCCACATGGCCAGGCGCTCGGCAACACTGGCACCCAGGCGCTTGGAGAAGCGATCGAACGGCGACTCTTCGACAGTGAAGTCGACCAGCTCCTTCTCCCCTACCACTTCACGCGCCACGTAACCGGCACTGCCCAGACCATCCACCAGCCCCAGGGCCAGCGCCTGCTCACCCGACCAGATCAGGCCACTGAACAGCTCAGGATGCTCCTTGTCCTTGAGGCGCTCGCCGCGACCCTGCTTGACACTGGCGATGAACTGCTTGTGCGTGGTTTCCAGCACGCCCTGCCAGAACGCCGTCTCTTCAGGCTTTTGCGGCTGGAACGGATCAAGGAAGGCCTTGTGCTCGCCAGCGGTGTAGGTACGACGCTCGACACCGAGCTTCTCCATGGTGCCGACAAAGCCGTAGCCGGCCGCCGTCACACCGATGGAGCCAACCAGGCTGGCCTTGTCGGCATAGATCTGATCAGCGGCACTGGCAATGTAGTAGGCACCGGAAGCGCCCAGGTCACTGATTACCGCATACAGCTTGATGGCTGGGTGCTCTGCGCGCAGGCGGCGAATTTCGTCGTAGATGTACCCTGACTGCACCGGGCTGCCACCCGGACTATTGATGCGCAGGACCACCGCCTTGGTTTTCGGATCCTTGAACGCCTCGCGCAAGCCACCGACGACGTTGTCAGCGCTGGCGGGCTCCTGATCGGCAATCAAGCCGCGCACTTCGACCAGCGCGGTGTGGCTGACGCTGCGCGAGGCCGCTTTGTCCATGTCCATCAAAGGCGTGAACAAGGCAAGGATGCCGAACAGGTACACAAAGCCCATCAGCTTGAAGAAAATCCCCCAGCGCCGCGCCCGACGCTGCTCCTGAACACCAGCCAGGAGGGTTTTCTCCAGCAGCTTCCAGCTCTTGCGCTCTTCGTTGTCTTCGGCGCTGGGCGCCTTCCACTCGTCAGTCATGCTCACCTACCCTGGAATCTGCTGCCACAGGCGATTGGCTAAGCCAGGCCTGCAACTGAGAAAAATGATCAATACACAGCTGCGGCCCAAAGGCACTCAAGGCCTCCAGCGACATGGCGCCGTAACCAACCGCTACCGAATGCATGCCAGCATTGCTGGCCATCAACAGGTCGAATGATGAATCTCCAACCATCAACGCTCGCTGCGGTTCGACCTGGCAATGAGCAAGGATCTCCTCGAGCATCTGCGGGTGCGGTTTGCCGCGACTCTCGTCGGCCGCCCGGGTGATGTCGAAGTAGCCCTCCCAGCCATTGGCGCGCAGCACACGATCGAGACCGCGACGCGCCTTGCCGGTGGCCACCGCCAGGCGATAGCCCTCGGCACGGAACGCCTCCAGCGACTCCACCACACCTTCGAACAGCGGCGAAGGCTGGTCATCCAGGGCCATGTACACGTCAGCATAGTGCTGGCGGAACTGCGCCACCTGCCCCGCATCGAGCTGCGGATACAACACACTGATGGCTTCTGGCAACGCCAGGCCAATTATACCCTTGACCGCCTCATCATCGCAGGCGGCATAGCCCGCGCGACCGGCGGCCAGGTGCATGGCCTCGACGATGCGACCGATGGAGTCGGCCAGGGTGCCGTCCCAGTCGAAGATCAGCAGATCGTAATCACGCTGCACTCAGGCGCTCCACGGTCTTGGCCCACATTTCATCCACCGGCGCCTCAAGCTTGAGCTCGCCGCCATCGGGCAACGGCACGGTCAGGGCGTAGGCATGCAGGAACAGGCGCTTGCCACCAAGGTCGCGAATCTCGCGGGTGAAATCTTCATCGCCATACTTGCTGTCGCCGGCAATGCAATGCCCGGCATGCAGGGCATGCACGCGAATCTGGTGGGTACGCCCGGTGATCGGCCGCGCCTCGACGATCGTGGCGAACTCGCCGAAACGGCGCAGCACACGGAAGATCGTCAGCGCCTCCTTGCCCTCGTCATTGACCTCGACCATGCGCTCGCCGGAGCGCAGGTTGCTCTTGAGCAACGGCGCATTGACCTGCTTCTTGGCGGTGGCCCAGTGACCGCGAACCAGCGCCATGTAGCGCTTGTCGACGCCATCGCCACGCAGGGCGGCGTGCAGGTGACGCAACATGCTGCGCTTCTTGGCAATCATCAACAGGCCAGAGGTATCGCGATCGAGGCGGTGGACCAGCTCCAGCTCCTTGGCGTCGGGACGCATCTGACGAAAGGCTTCGATCACACCGAAATTCAGGCCACTACCACCGTGCACGGCAATACCGGCCGGTTTGTTGAGCACAATCAGAGCCTTGTCTTCGTAGACAATCGCCGCTTCAAGGCGCTGAAGCAAACCCTGGGCCACCGGCACCGGTTCGTCACGTTCGGGTAGACGAACGGGCGGCACGCGCACGATGTCACCGGCCTGCAACTTGTACTCGGGCTTGATCCGGCCCTTGTTCACACGCACTTCGCCTTTGCGCAAAATGCGGTAAATCAAGGTCTTGGGAACACCCTTGAGTGCAGTGATGAGGAAATTATCGATTCGTTGGCCGGCAAGTTCCGGCGCGACCTCGATCAGCTGGACGCCGGAGGTCGGAGGGGCATTAGTCGTCATTTGCCAATCATAACAATTTTTTATGGATTTGAAGCACTTAATGATTGCTGCTATAGTCGCGAACGCCGCCAAAAGCGGCTGGCCAGCGGACTCACGGCTTACAGCCGGCCCTGACCGACGCAATTCTCGAGGACGCGAGGCCGTCCGACGGGGCTTTCGCCAGTTTACAGAAATGCCTGGAATCGCCACCAGCGCCGTGCAGAGAAGACCGATAAAAAACTACAAGAGCGGTATTTCACCCTCCCCCACGTTTTTTTCGCTGCCACTCTGTCAGTGCCGTCAATTTCACGCAGTCATGGCGACGGCTTCGGAAATACCAGCCTTGGACATAAAAGGCGCGGGCTCCCGTATGGAGCTGGCGAAAATGCAACCCGTTGCGGATTCAGCGCGCGGCAGCACCCGAATTATCAGGGATACGTGTAGGGTGGAGATGCACAACCGTCGGACCGTGTAGTACTGCGTCCAGTCCACCGGCCTATTGGCCAGGCGACCGGACCCGGTCTTGATCAAGATGCCCCACGGGCGTCCACGGCCGAAGGCTGATTCCTCCTCCTGACTGAGTGCATTTGACACCACAGCAAGCAGGACGCGTCGTCGCGACTTCGGCAGTACTGGGTGACCAGTCGGACTCGAAAGTTGCTGGACACGGGGGTGGCCCGCCACTCCTTGCGCACCTGACACAGACCGTGAGAAGTCGTGTGTGCCGAACGCCGTTTCCGGCAGCCCGGAAACCGACGGTATTACATGAAAAGAATGCTGATTAACGCGACTCAACCCGAAGAGTTGCGTGTAGCTCTGGTGGACGGCCAACGTCTCTACGACCTGGACATCGAGTCCGGCGCGCGTGAGCAGAAGAAGGCCAACATCTACAAAGGCCGGATCACCCGGATCGAACCCAGCCTGGAAGCCGCTTTCGTCGACTTCGGCTCCGAGCGTCACGGCTTTCTGCCGCTGAAGGAAATCTCCCGCGAATACTTCAAGAAGTCGCCCGAAGGCCGGGTGAACATCAAGGAAGTGCTCAGCGAAGGCCAGGAAGTCATCGTCCAGGTCGAGAAAGAAGAGCGCGGCAACAAGGGCGCGGCCCTGACCACCTTCATCAGCCTGGCCGGTCGCTACCTGGTACTGATGCCGAACAACCCGCGTGCCGGTGGCATCTCCCGCCGCATCGAAGGCGAAGAGCGCAACGAACTGCGCGAAGCCCTCAACGGCCTGGTCGCCCCTGCCGACATGGGCCTGATCGTGCGCACTGCCGGCCTTGGCCGCAGCAGCGAAGAAATGCAATGGGACCTCGACTACCTGCTGCAGCTGTGGACCGCGATCAAGGAAGCGTCCCAGGACCGCGCCGCGCCATTCCTGATCTACCAGGAAAGCAACGTCATCATCCGCGCGATCCGCGACTACCTGCGCCAGGACATCGGCGAAGTACTGATCGACAGCATCGACGCCCAGGAAGAAGCCCTGACCTTCATTCGCCAGGTGATGCCGCAGTACGCCAGCAAGATCAAGCTGTACGAAGACAGCGTGCCGCTGTTCAACCGCTTCCAGATCGAAAGCCAGATCGAGACCGCCTTCCAGCGCGTCGTCGACCTGCCGTCCGGCGGCTCGATCGTCATCGACCCGACTGAAGCCCTGGTCTCCATCGACATCAACTCGGCGCGCGCCACCAAAGGCAGCGACATCGAGGAAACCGCCCTGCAGACCAACCTGGAAGCGGCTGAGGAAATCGCCCGCCAGCTGCGCCTGCGCGACATCGGCGGCCTGATCGTGATCGACTTCATCGACATGACCCCAGCCAAGAACCAGCGCGCCGTGGAAGAAAAAGTCCGCGAATGCCTGGAAGCCGACCGTGCCCGCGTACAGGTTGGCCGCATCTCGCGCTTCGGCCTGCTGGAAATGTCCCGTCAGCGCCTGCGCCCTTCGCTCGGCGAAAGCAGCGGCATCGTCTGCCCACGCTGCAGCGGTACCGGCATCATCCGTGACGTCGAATCGCTGTCGCTGGCAATCCTGCGCCTGATCGAAGAAGAAGCCCTGAAAGACCGCACCGCCGAAGTCCGCGCCCAAGTGCCGATTCCGGTTGCCGCCTTCCTGCTCAACGAAAAACGCAATTCGATCACCAAGATCGAGCTGCGCACCCGGGCCCGTATCGTCATCCTGCCGAACGATCACCTGGAAACCCCGCATTTCGAAGTCCAGCGCCTGCGCGACGACAGCCCGGAAGCCCTGAGCGGCCAGTCCAGCTACGAAATCGCTGCCGCCGAGACCGAAGAAGTCCAACCGGCTGCCGCCACCCGCACCCTGGTACGCCAGGAAGCCGCGGTCAAGACTGCCCCGGCGCGCGCCAACGCCCCGGTGCCGACCGAAGCTGCCGCGCCAGTGGCTGCCCCGGTGCACGCACCTGAACCAAGCCTGTTCAAAGGCCTGGTGAAGTCGCTGGTCAGCCTGTTCGCCGGCAAGGACGAACCTGCCGCCGCCGCCCCTGCAGTTGCCGAGAAACCTGCCAGCGAACGCCCGCAGCGCAACGAAGAGCGTCGCAACGGTCGTCAGCAGAGCCGCAACCGCAACGGCCGCCGCGACGAAGAGCGCAAGCCGCGTGAAGAGCGTGCCGAGCGCGCCCCGCGTGAGGAGCGTCAGCCACGCGAAGCTCGCGAAGAAGCCCCTGCCCGTGAAGAGCGCGCACCACGCCAGCCGCGTGAAGAGCGCCAACCACGCGCACCACGTGAAGAACGCCGCTCCCGCGAGGAGCGTCCGGTCCGCGAACTGCGCGAGCCACTGGACGCCGTCGCCCCGGCCGTACGCGAAGAGCGCCCCGAGCGCGCCCCGCGTGAAGAGCGTCAGCCTCGTGAAGAACGTGCACCACGCGAAGAACGCGCCCCACGTGAAGAGCGCGCCCCGCGCGAAGAACGTGCTCCGCGTGAAGAGCGCGCACCACGTGAAGAGCGTCAACCGCGTCCGCCGCGTGAAGAGCGTCAGCCTCGCCCAGCCGAACAGGCTGCAGAAGCGGCTGATGAACAACTGCCGAACGAAGAGCTGCTGCAAGATGACAACCAGGAAGGCACCGAAGGCGAACGCCCTCGCCGCCGCTCCCGTGGCCAGCGTCGTCGCAGCAACCGTCGCGAGCGTCAACGCGATGCCAACGGCAACCTGGTAGAAGGCTCGGAAGAAGGCAGCGAAGAGCAGCCTCAAGCCACCGAGCTGGGCGCTGAACTGGCCGCCGGCCTGGCCGTGACCGCCGCTGTTGCCACCAGCAACATCAGCGCCGCTGCCGAAGCCGAAGCCAACCAGCAGGCCGAACGCGCCACTGCTGCTGTCGAAGAGCAGGCCGTTGTTGAAGTCGCTGCCAGCGAAACCGTCGCTGTCGAAGCTGCCCAGCCAGTGGTTGAAGTCACTGAAGTCGCCGAAGTGGTTGAAACCGTCCAGGCTGCTGAAGTCGCTGCCGCACCGGTTGTCGAACAACCGTTCACTGCCCCGGTCGAAGCGCCGCAGGCCATCGAAGCCAGCATCGCTCCAGTGGTCGAAGCATCCGTGCCTGCACCAGTTGAAGCGGTCGAGCCGGTTGCTGCAGTCGAGCCAGAGCCTGCAGTGCAGGCACCGGTTGTGGCTGAACCGGTAGTCGTTGCCGAAGCAGTCGAAGCGCCTGCGCCCGTTGTCGAGCCAGCACCGGTCGAAGCGCCGGCACCTGCTGTTGAAGCACCGGCCAGCGCCCTGACCAGCAGTGGTCGCGCCCCGAACGATCCACGTGAAGTACGCCGTCGCAAGCGTGAAGCCGAAGCTGCCGCAGCCGCCGCTGCAGCGGCCGCCGCCGAAGCCAGCGCTGCCGTGGTCGCTGAAGAGGCGCCTGCTGCACCGGCTGAAGAAGTGGTCGAGGAGAAACTGGAAACCACAGAAGAGCACAAACCGCTCGTCTGATTATCCAGGCTGAAAAAAAGCCCCGCCAGGTAACTGGCGGGGCTTTTTTATTGCCTGCAGGAAAGCGGATCACCTGTGGCAGCCGGCTTTGCCGGCAATAGGGCCAGCACAGCCTACGACCCCTTCGGGCTCGATCGCTGGCAACGCCAGCTTCCACAAGGACAGCACAAATCAGTACAGATTCGGCTCCATTTCCAGCTCGACCCCGAAACGCTCAAGGATGTCGGCCTGGATTTTCTGCGCCAGTTGATGCAACTGCACACCGCTAGCCTGGCCATAGTTGACCAACACCAGCGACTGCAAGCGGTGCACCCCGGCATCGCCTTCGCGATGCCCCTTCCAGCCAGCCTGCTCGATCAACCAGCCCGCAGCCAGTTTGAACTGACCATCAGCCTGTGGATAAGCCACCAGCCCCGGGTACTGCAAGCGGATCTTTTCGGCCAGCACCGCAGCCACCACCGGGTTCTTGAAGAAGCTCCCGGCATTGCCCAGTTCGAGCGGGTCGGGCAGCTTCTCGCGGCGAATGCTGCAGATCGCATCGCTGACATTCTGCGCAGTCGGCTGACTGACGCCCTGCTCGCTCAGGCGCTGCCGCACCGGACCGTACTCCAGGTGCGCGTGCATAACCCGACTCAAGGCAAAGCGCACCCGCAGAATCAACCAGCGGCCCGGATGACGCTTGAACAGGCTGTCACGGTAGGCAAAGGCGCATTCTTCCAGGCTGAAATCGCGCAACTCGCCAGTCTCGCGATCCAGCGCGGTGAGCCCGGCGAACACATCCTTGATCTCGACGCCATAGGCACCAATGTTCTGCATCGGCGCGGCGCCGACCGTGCCCGGGATCAGGCTGAGGTTTTCCAGCCCGGCCAGGCCCTGGGCCAGGCTCCACTGCACGAACGGATGCCAGGGCTCACCGGCTTCGGCCTCGACCACTACCCGCTCACCGTCGTCAGACAGGATGCGCAGGCCACGACTGGCCATGCGCATAACCAACGCCTGGATATCGCCAGTCAGCAGCAGGTTGCTGCCACCGCCGACCACCAGCACCGGTACGCCCTGCTCACTCGCCCGGGCCAAGGCCTGGCGCACCTCATCGTCGCTATGGACTTCAGTGAAATAGCGGGCCTTCACGTCAATGCCGAAGGTGTTGTACGGCTTGAGCGATACGTGTTGCTGCCACTGCCCGCTCATAGACGGCCCTTGAGTTCGATGACCAATCGGCGACAGGCGACTTCGATCAGGTCCAGGACCTGCTCGAAATCCTCTTCGGCGCCGTAGTAAGGATCCGGCACCTCATCCAGCGCACCGTCATAGCGACGCAGGAACAAGTCCAGCTCGGCTTTTGACCCGGCAGGCTGCATTGCCCGCAGATGGCCAAGATTGCTCTTGTCCATGGCCAGGATCAGGTCGCATTCATTGAAGTGCGCGGCCTTGACCTGTTGCGCACGCTGCTGCGACAAGTCATAGCCACGTATGCGGGCGGTACGACAGGTACGGGTATCGGGTTGCTTGCCGACATGCCAGTCACCGGTACCGGCCGAAGCCACCTCGATCAATTCGCCCAGGCCCTCAGCCTGTAACTGGTGACGCAACACGCCTTCGGCGGTGGGTGAACGGCAGATATTGCCCAGGCACACGAACAGTACCCGCATCAGGCCTCCAGCAAGCGCCGCACGCGCTCCAGGTCTTCAGGGGTGTCGACGCCCACGGGCGGCGCATCGATGGCATCGGCGACGTGAATACGCACGCCATGCCAGAGCGCGCGCAACTGCTCCAGCGCTTCGGTCCTCTCCAGCCAGCACGGGCCCCAGGCGACGAAATCCTGCAGGAAGCCAGCGCGGTAGGCGTACATGCCGATGTGACGGCGGTACGGCACGTCTTGCGGCATTTGCTCACGACTGTGGGCAAAGGCATCACGCGCCCACGGCAACGGGGCACGGCTGAAGGTCAGGGCCAGACCGTTGCAATCGCTGACCACCTTGACCGCATTGGGGTTGAACAGCGCTTCGATGTCGCTGATCGGTTCGGCCAGAGTGGCGATGCCCGCTTCAGGATGGGCCGCCAGGTTGGCCGCCACCTGATCAATGATCACCGGCGGGATCAGCGGCTCGTCGCCCTGAACATTGACCACGATGGCATCGGCGGCCAGGCCCAGCTTGGCAGCCACTTCGGCCAGGCGGTCGGTACCGGAGTCATGGTCTTCGCGGGTCATCAGCACTTCGGCGCCGAAGGCCTCACAGGCTTTGAAAATACCCGCGTCATCGGTAGCGATCACCACGCGGCTGGCGCTGCTTTTGCACGCCTGTTCCCAGACATGCTGGATCATCGGCTTGCCGGCAATCGTCAGCAACGGCTTGCCCGGCAAGCGGGTCGACCGGAGCCGCGCCGGAATCACAACGGTAAAGGCCAGGCTCATTTGTCCAGACGCTCGTCATCGGTCAGGGTGCGCGCTTCGCTTTCAAGCATTACCGGGATGCCATCGCGGATCGGGTAGGCAAGACCGGCGCCCTTGCTGATCAGCTCGGTCTTGTCGGCGCTGAGCTTGAGTGGGCCTTTGGTGATCGGGCAGGCAAGAATATCGAGCAGTTTGGTGTCCATGGAAATTCCTCGGGCCAATGGCCGGAAAAGAAACGAATCAGGAGGGCTGCGACCCGGGCAGCAAGCGAGCGAGCTGGGCATCGATCCAGGCCTGGAAGCCCGGCGAAGGCACAGCATCGACCGCAAGGTACCACCAGTCGTCAGCAGCAAAGGCGCGGCATTTGACCGCGTCCTTCTCGGTCATGACCACAGGCAACGCAGGCGTGAAGCTCAGGGCCTGGCCGCTGTACTCGGCATGATCGGCAAAAGGGTGTGGCACAGGCTGCCAGTTTAGCCCCTGCAGGGTGTTGAAGAAACGTTGCGGGTTGCCAATGCCGGCCACCGCATGCAGGGCCTGGCCAGGAGGGAAATAGTCGAGACGGTGACGCTCGCCGCTGCGCAGGTTGACCAGCGCGGTAGGCTGCAGGGCAAAGGCAAAACCGTCTTCCCGGTCGGCCGTGGCGCCATTGTAAAGCACCGCGTCTACTTCCTGCAGGCGCTCCACCGGCTCGCGCAAGGGGCCGGCTGGCAGGCAGCGGCGATTACCCAGGCCGCGGGCGGCATCGATCAGCACCAGCTCCAGATCGCGCGCCAGGCGGTAGTGCTGCATGCCGTCGTCACAAAGGATCAGGTCCAGCGTCTCGCTGGCCAGCAACGCCTGTACGGCGCGCGAGCGGTCCGGGTCGATCATCAGCGGCACGCCGCTGCGCTGGACGATCAGCAAAGGCTCATCGCCCGCCTCGGCCGCGCCCTGCTCGGCACGCACGCGCCAAGGCAACTGCGGTGGCTTGGCACCATAACCGCGGCTGACCACGCCGACGCGCAGGCCGCGCTGACGGCAATGCTCGATCAACCAGAGAATCATCGGGGTCTTGCCGGTTCCGCCGACGGTGATGTTGCCCACCACAATCACCGGCACCGGCGCGCGGTAACACTGGCTTTCACCACTGAGAAAGCGCGCGCGCTTGCCCAGCACCACGCGGCGATACAGGGCTTCAAGCGGACGCAGCAGGGCCAGGGCAGGATGCCCGGCGTACCAGGCATCGAGCAGGCGATCGGCAATAGCCATCAGGGCGTCCCCTGAGCCGCCTCGACCGTGGTCATGCGCAACTGGCTGAAACCGAGCTTGCCGGCCGCATCCATGGCAGTCACCACCGCCTGATGCGGGGTCTTGCCGTCGGCGCTGATCGACAACGGCAGTTTGGTGTCACCTGCGGATTCCTGCTGCAGGGCTTCGGTCAGGGTCGCCAGGTCGCTCTTGGGCAACAGATGGTTGTTCACCGAGTAGACGCCATCGGCGCTGATGGTGATGTCCAGCTGCTTGAGCTCGGAATCCGGTGCCGGCGCGCCGCTGACCGATTCCGGCAGCTCGACGCGCAACTGGGTTTCGCGGGTGAAGGTGGTGGTGACCACGAAGAACAGCAGCAGGATGAACACCACATCGATCAGCGAGGCCAGGTTGATGTCCACGGTCTCCCGTGGCTTGCGCCGGAATTTCACGCCTTGCCCTCGGCCAGGTCGACATCACGGTCGCCCTGCACCACTTCGACCAGCTTGATCGCCTCCTGCTCCATGCCGACCACCAGCTCATCGATGCGCCGCTGCAGGAAACGGTGGAAGAACACCGCCGGGATACCAACCATCAGGCCGGCCGCCGTGGTGATCAGCGCCTTGGAGATACCACCGGCCAACACCGCCGCGTTGGTGGTCATGCCGGTGCCCATGAAGGCGCTGAAGATATCGATCATGCCCAGCACGGTGCCGAGCAAGCCGAGCAGCGGCGCCATGGCGGCGATGGTGCCCAGGGCATTGATGTAGCGCTCCAGCTCATGAATGACCCGGCCGGCGGCCTCTTCGATGCATTCCTTCATGATCTCGCGGCCATGGCGCGAGTTGGCCAGGCCCGCAGCGAGGATCTCGCCCAGTGGCGAATCGGCACGCAGGGCCTTGAGTTTGTCACTGGTGAGCTGTTTATCCTTGATCCACATCCACACCTGGCCCAGCAGATGCGGTGGCGTGACCCGGCTGGCGCGCAGGGTCCAGAGACGCTCGGCGACGATCGCCATGGCAGCGATGGAGCTCAGAATGATCGGCAGCATCATCCAGCCACCGGACTTGACCAATTCCCACACAGTAAGCATCCCCTCGAAAAAGTCCGCCACTTTACCATAGGACCCCAGGGGGCTCATCTGCCGAAGGTCGTCATCTCGGCTCACGCCAGAAACGCCGCTGGGCGCGCAGCCCTTCAGGCTCGCCGAACGCCCCCAGGCGCAGGCGCAGCGCACCGTGTTCGACATTGTCGTAAGCCTGGATACCGTGCGTCCGATAGCGCGCCATGACCTCGGGGTGAGGATGACCGAAGGCGTTGTAGCGCCCCCGGGAGATCAGCACGCCACGCGGGGCGGTTGCGCTCAACAGCGCCTCACTGGAGGAACTGCGGCTGCCGTGATGGGGCGACTGCAGCCAATCGACCTGGCCCGCCTGCCAATCCCGCACCCAGGCCCGCTCGCCACGGGCATCGAGATCACCGGTGAGCAGCAGCTTCTCGCCTTGCGCCTCGACCAGCAACACACAGGAATCCTGGTTGCTATCACCGGCGTCATGCCATTGCCAGAGGGAAAAATTGACCCCGTCCCACTGCCAACCCTCGCCGCTACCGCAAGATTGCGCTTGTAGCACAGCAGGCAAGGCCGACGCTTCGCCACTGAGCACCCGTAGTACCGGCAAACCGCGCTGAACGGCGCGAGCGCCGCCGGCGTGGTCGGCATCGGCGTGGCTGAGCAGCATCAGGTCGAGCTGGCGCACGCCCAGCTTGTGCAAGCTGGGTAGCACCACCCGCTCGCCCAAATCGAAATCGCCCATGGCCGGGCCCGCGTCATAGAGCATGGCGTGGTGACGGGTGCGCAAGATGAACGCCAGCCCCTGGCCGACATCCAGTTGCCAGACCTCCACCTGGCCCTCGGGTACGCGCTCCTGTGGCGCAAATGCCGCCAGCAGCAACAAAGGCCAGCCGAGGGCGCGCATCGGCAAGCCGCGCGGCAACAGCAGCAGGAACGCCCCCAGGCACACCAGCAACCAGCTCCAGAAAGGCAGTGCCGCAGGCAGCCAGGCTGGGCGCCAGACAGCGGCTTCTGCCAACATCCGGAACAAACCGTCGAGCAAGCCACCGGCCAGCCACAACAGCCCCTCCCCCAGATACGGCACCGGCAGCAACAGGGTGCCGAGCAACGCCGCCGGCAACACCGCAAGGCTGATCCACGGCACCGCCAGCAGGTTGATCAGCGGTGCCGTCAAGCTCACCGGCAAACCTTGCGCGAGCAACACCGGCAACAAGCCGATGGCGATCAACCACTGGGCGCGACCCCAGGCCAGCCACGGGTTCCAGGCGCCAAGGCGGCCGCTGAAGGTAAAGATCAGAATCGCCACGGCCACGAACGATAACCAGAAGCCCGGCTGCAAACTGGCCAGCGGCTCCCACAGCAACACCGCGTTCATCGCCAGCAACAGCGGCAAGCCAACGCCCAGATGGCGAAAACGCAGGCGCCAGAGCAGCACCATGGCCAGCATCACACAGGCACGCTGCACCGGCACCTGAAAACCGGCCAACACGCCGTAGACCAGTGCGGCGGCAAGTGCCAGCGCACAGGCACAAGGCAACCAGGGCAGCCTTGGCGGCCACCAGCCAAGGCGCGCCAGCCCGGCAATCAAGGCATACACCAACCCGGCCAGCAGCCCCACATGCTGGCCAGAGATCACCAGCAAGTGCACCGTACCGGTTGCCTGCAACGCCTGCCAGTCTTCGCGCGCCAACCCGCCGCCATCACCCAGTACCAGCGCGGCCAGCGCCGCCTCCCGGCCTTGGGCATCCACAGCCAACAAGCGCTGGCGCAGGTGATCGCGCCAGGCCGCTGTCGCCGGTGCCAGGCGCTCGCCGGCCTTGACGCTGCCGGTGGCACCGATACGCCGGGCCAACAGGCTCGCTTCCTGATCGGGACCATGAGGATTGAGCAAACCGGAGGGGCGTTTGAGGCTGACGGCCAATCGCCAAAACTCACCGCTGTTGACCGCTGGCCCGCCAAACCAGCTGAGCTGTATTCGCCGGGGCAATTGCGCACGGCGAGAGTGGGCAGCGCTCAGCTCGAAGCGCACCGAGCGCGCGCCCTGCTCCGGCAAGCCTGTGACCCGGCCTTCAATCCACAAGGTACGGCCATCGAGTTCTGCCGCCAGACGCTGGTCCAGCGCCGATTGCGCCGAGACACAGGCCCAGCTCAACCCCAACAGAAACAACCCGATTGGCCAGAGCCGCGAAGGCAAGCAGGAAAGTCCGACAACTGTCAGCAGGACAAGTCCCCAGACAGACGGCAAAGCCGGTAGAAACCCGAGACTGATCAGCCCGAGCGCAAGCGCCAACATCCCTGTGCGCATAAGGTTGAAGCTCCAGAAGTGAACCACCTCCTGAGGCTTAGATCAGTGACGGCAAGCGCTCGCTAAATAATTGTCACAAAGTCTGAATAAGGCACTTTTAGAATCCGTGCATACTGGCACCCTTCAGATTGCCGAGACCCCACATGCCGCGTCGTCTCTTCAAACGCTACATGCCCGATCCGACCAGCATCAGGGAACACAAATCCTTACGCTTTCTCGGCCGGCTGTTGCACGACCCCAACCTCTGGCACCTCAACCGGCATTCGGTTGCGCGGGCCATGGCCGTCGGTCTGTTCGCCGCCTTTATCCCGGTTCCGATGCAGATGCTACTGGCCGCCAGCCTGGCGATCATGGTGCGCGGCAACCTGCCGATCGCGGTCAGCCTGGTGTGGCTGACCAACCCGATCACCATGCCGCCGGTGTTCTTCTGCACCTACCAGATGGGCGCCTGGCTGATGCAGATTCCGCCACGCAGCCTGCCCGAAGAACTGACCTTCGAATGGATCACCGACCAGCTGTCGACCTTGTGGCAGCCGTTCCTGCTCGGTTCAGTGGTGTGTGGCGTGTTGCTCGGCGCCCTCGCCTACTGCCTGACCATGCTCTACTGGCGCTGGTGGGTAGGCCGGCAGTGGCGCCGGCGCAAGGTCAAGCAATCAGGTACGCATTCCTCGCCCGCTGACCAATAGGCGCGTACAACCGACATACAGCACCGCAGTGGCGACCAGCATGAAGCTGATGGCCACGCCGATACGGATATCCGACACGCCGAGAATGCCATAGCGGAACGAGTTGACCATGTGCAGCACCGGGTTGGCCATCGACACGGTCTGCCAGAACGGCGGCAGCAGGGTAATCGAGTAGAACACCCCGCCCAGGTAGGTCAGCGGCGTCAGCACGAAGGTCGGGATGATCGAGATATCATCGAAGTTGCGTGCGAACACCGCATTGATGAAGCCCAGCAACGAGAAGATCGTCGCCGTCAGCAGCACCACGACAATGGTCACGCCCAGGTGGTGCACCTGCAGGTCGGTGAAGAACAACGACAGCAACGTGACGATCACCCCCACCGCCAGGCCGCGCAATACACCGCCCAGGGTGTAGCCGACGAGGATGGTGTGCGGCGACACCGGCGACACCATCAGCTCCTCGATCGAGCGCTGGAATTTACTGCCGAAAAAGCTCGACACCACGTTGCCGTAGGAGTTGGTGATCACCGACATCATGATCAGCCCCGGGACGATGTACTCCATGTAGGTGAAACCGCCCATGTCGCCAATTTGCCGGCCAATCAGGTTACCGAAGATCACGAAATACAGAACCATGGTGATTGCCGGAGGCAGCAAGGTCTGCGGCCAGATCCGGGTGAAGCGGCGTACTTCGCGGTAGACGATGGTATTGAGGGCGACCAGGTTGGCGCTCAGTTCCGAACTCATACCGCCACCTTTGCCAGGTTTTTCTCAACCAGGGACACGAACAGCTCCTCGAGACGATTGGTCTTGTTGCGCAGGCTCTGCACCTCGATGTTCTGCAGCGCCAGCTGGCCGAACAGCGCGGTGATGCCCACTTCCTTGTCCACTTGCACTTCCAGGGTGTGCGGGGTGATCAGACGGCACGGATAACCGACCAGGTGTGGCGCCTGGGGCAAGTCCTGCTTGAGGTCGAGCAGGAAGGTCTCGACATGCAGTTTGCTCAGCAAGGCACGCATGCTGGTGTTCTCGACGATGGTGCCGTGGTCGATGATGCCGATGTGGCGGCACAACTGTTCAGCCTCTTCCAGGTAATGGGTGGTGAGGATGATGGTGATGCCTTTCTGGTTGAGCTCGGTAAGGAAGCTCCACATCGAACGGCGCAGCTCGATGTCGACGCCCGCGGTGGGCTCGTCGAGGATCAACAGGCGCGGCTCGTGAATCAGGGCGCGGGCGATCATCAACCGGCGCTTCATGCCGCCGGACAGCGCACGCGACGGTGCATTGCGCTTGTCCCACAGGCCGAGCTGGGTCAGGTACTGCTCGGCACGCTCCTTGGCCACCTTGGCCGGAATGCCGTAGTAACCGGCCTGGGTCACGACGATGTCAAAGGTCTTTTCGAACTGGTTGAAGTTGAATTCCTGCGGCACCACGCCAATGCAACGCTTGAGCGCGGCGGGTTGACGATCAAGGTCGTGACCGAAAATATTCACGCTGCCGCTGGTCTTGTTGACCAGGGTCGAGAGGATGCCGATGGTGGTGGATTTACCGGCGCCATTGGGGCCGAGCAAGGCGAAGAAGTCACCTTCGGCGACATCCAGGTCAATACCCTTGAGGGCCTGGAAACCGTTGCCGTAGGTTTTGGTTAGCTGCCTTATGGACAGAGCAGAACTCATAGCGGGTCGCGTACCAGTGTGGAAGGTTCTAGACGCGGCCGGGCAAGGCCGGCCGCAGTGAATATGACCATGGTGCTTGTGCAGACCGGACAAGTACAGTCATGTGTATCGATAATAACTATCAGATTGACCGTAGTTGCCCGATCAACAGTGATCAGGTCAGTGCGGTCATCACTGCCGCCTGGTACGCCGGGCGCTCCCGCAAGCGTTCATACCAGGCGCGCAGGTGACGCATTTCGGGACGCTCGATAGGCATCTCGAACCAGGCATACGCAAAACAGCCCAGCGGAATGTCGCCCATGCCCAGGGTATCGCCGGACAGATACGGCGAATTGGCCAAGGCCTGATCTGCAATCGAAAGCAGCTGCGCGCAGGTCTTGTGCGCGGCGTTGATTGCCAGCCAATCCCGCTGCTCTTCAGGCGTGCGCACCATGCCCCAGAACAAGGGGCGAAACGGCGTGGCGAGCGACGAGGTGACCCAGTCCATCCACTTGTCCGCCTCGGCGCGCTTGCGCGCGTCCGTCTCATACCAACCCGACGCGCTACCGTATTGCGCGCACAGGTAGCGAACGATGGCATTGGACTCCCAAAGCACCAGGCCGTCGTCTTCGATCATCGGCACCAGGCCGTTGGGGTTCAATGCCCGGTATTGCGGGTCATTGACCAGGCCGAAGGCGCCCCCGGCATTTATCGACTCATACTCAAGGCCAAGCTCTTCGGCACACCACAGTGCTTTCCTGACATTGGTCGAGTTCTTCCTACCCCAGATCTTGAGCATGACATATCCCTATTGGTTTGACGGGTCGCCCAGTCTACTCCAGGCGATCACGCTGGCAATCATCTGGCATTCAGGCGAACTCCTGAGGTCATGTCCTGTCACTGTTCAGGCAAGCCGTTTAGCCGATGCGGTCTAAGCTTCGATGGATGGCGAAATGCCCTGATGTTTCACGGAGGAACTTCCTATGTTGCTGTTGTGGTTAGTGGTCCTGGTGATCGGCGTGGCTTACCTGGCCCACCGTCGCATTGCCGCCTTGCCAGCATTGGGCATCGTCGCCCTGTACCTGCTGGCGATGGGCATTTTCAGCCATTCACCGGTCTGGTTGCTGACGATCTTCTGGCTGTTGCTGGCCGCCGTGGCCGCCCCGCTGCTGCTCCCCGACCTGCGCCGCAACGTGCTCAGCGCACCGTTGTTCGGCTGGTTCCAGCGCACCCTGCCGCCGATGTCGCAGACCGAACGCGAAGCCATCGACGCCGGCACCGTGTGGTGGGACGGCGAATTGTTCAGCGGCCGCCCGGACTGGAACACCCTGCTCGGCTATTCCAAGGCCGAACTCACTGAAGAAGAACAGGCCTTTATCGATGGCCCCACCGAAGCACTCTGCGCCATGGTCAGCGACTGGCAGATCGGCCAGGACCTGGACCTGCCGCCCGCCGCCTGGGAGCACATCAAGCGCCATGGCTTCTTCGCCTTGATCATCCCCAAGGAGTACGGCGGCAAGGGTTTCTCGGCCTATGCCCACTCGCAGGTGGCGATGAAGCTGGCGACCCGCAGCGGCGACCTCGCCTCGACAGTCATGGTGCCCAACTCCCTCGGCCCGGCCGAACTGCTACTGCACTATGGTACCGACCAGCAGCGCAATCACTACCTGCCGCGCCTGGCCCGTGGTGACGAGATCCCCTGCTTCGCCCTCACCGGCCCGCTGGCCGGCTCCGATGCTGGCGCCATGCCCGATACCGGCGTCATCTGCAAAGGTCAGTGGCAAGGCGAGGAAGTCATCGGCCTGCGCCTCAACTGGGAAAAGCGCTACATCACCCTCGGCCCTGTCGCCACCCTGCTGGGTCTTGCCTTCAAGGCCTACGACCCCGAACACCTGCTGGGCGACAAGGAAGAACTGGGCATCAGCCTGGCACTGATCCCCACCGACATCCCTGGCGTCGAGATCGGCAAGCGCCACCTGCCGTTGGGCGCGGCGTTCATGAACGGCCCCAACAGCGGCAAGGATGTGTTCGTGCCGCTGGACTTCCTCATCGGCGGCCAGGACATGCTCGGCAAGGGCTGGATGATGCTGATGAACTGCCTGTCGGTGGGCCGCTCGATCTCCCTGCCGGCAGTGGGCACGGGCGCGGCCAAATACACCAGCCTGGTCACCGGCCAATATGCGCGTATCCGTGAGCAGTTCAATGTGCCACTGGCGGCCTTCGAAGGTATCCAGGAATCCCTCGCGCGCATCGGCGGCAACGCCTTCCTGATGGACAGCGCGCGCCTGCTCACCGCCAAGGCTGTGGACCTGGGCGAGAAACCCTCGGTGCTCTCGGCGATCCTCAAGTACCACCTCACCGAGCGCGGCCGTGAGTGCATCCAGCACGCCATGGATGTGCATGGCGGCAAGGGCATCATCATGGGCCCGAACAACTACCTGGGGCGCAACTGGCAAGGCGTGCCGATCTTTATTACCGTCGAGGGTGCCAACATCCTCTCGCGCAACCTGATGATCTTCGGCCAGGGCGCGATTCGCTGCCATCCGTTCGTGCTCAAGGAAATGGCTTTGGCCGGCCGCGAAGACCACGACCAGGCACTCAAGGAGTTCGACCAACTGCTCATGCAGCACATCGGCTTTGCCGTGGGCAACGCCGCCAGCACCCTGGTCCTCGGCCTGGGCCTGGGTCACTTCGAGAAAGTCCCGGGCGATGCCTTGAGCCAGGGTTACTTCCGCGCCCTCAACCGTCAGGCGGCGGCCTTCGCCCTGCTCGCGGACCTGTGCATGATGCTGCTCGGCGGCGAACTCAAACGCCGCGAACGCCTGTCGGCGCGCCTGGGCGATGTGCTCAGCCACCTGTACCTGGGCTCGGCTGCACTCAAGCGTTACCACGACCTGAACTCGCCCGAGCACCTGCAACCGCTATTGCGCTGGGCCATGGAAGAAAGCCTCGGCCAAGCCGAAAAAGCCCTGGACCGGCTGCTCGACAACTTCCCCAATCGCTTGCTCGGTTGCGCCCTGCGCCTGGTGGTGTTCCCGTTCGGGCGCCGCCACAGCGGGCCAAGCGATGAACTGGACGCCGAGATCGCCGAACTGATTGGCCGCGCCAAGGGCGACCCGGCCCTGGAAGAACTGCTTGCCGGTTGCTACCGACCGCAAGCGGAGGGTGACCCGGTTGCGGCCCTGCAACAGGCCTACGAGCAACTCAGCGCAAGCGAGCCGCTGCGCAAAAAGCTGCAGCAGGCACTCAAGAGCGGCCAGGTCGCCGCCGCCCCGGGCGAATCGGTAATCGATGCTGCCCTGCATGCCGGCGTGCTGCAAGCCGTTGAGGCGCAAAGCCTGCATGCCGCTGAAACGGCACGCCGCCGGGTGATCGATGTGGACGCCTTCAACAAGGAGGAACTGCTACCGGCCGACGGCAAGATTCGCTAAGAGCCGGGACATCGGGCGCCGGGCGCCGTATACTCCCGCGCCCGTTTTTGCTCAAGAGGATTGCCAGCATGGCTACCGATCGCCTGGAATATCATCTCGCCCTGCTCACCCACCTGCGCACCATCCTGGTTGCCTTGGGCGAAGCCGAGCAGGTACCGGAAGAAAGCCACGCGCTGTTTCTGGAGCGCTTCGACGAGCTGATGCTGCAACTGCCGGTCGACCCGGAAAGCACCTATCTTGGCCAGGACATCATCTGCCAGGTCATCCAGCGCTACCCGCAAATCGCTCACCTGGTCCCGCGCGACCTGCTGTGGTTCTTTGGCGGCGACTGCCTGCACTTCATGCCGGAGAACGAGCTGGACATGTACCAGGAACTGGAAGAGCGCCGCTTCGAAGCCGAGCAGAATGACGAGCCCTTCGACTGGAATCAGGAAAAACAGCTGCTGAGCATGTCGGACGACGACAGCAAGCATTAAGCGCTACAGGCGCGCAGGGCTGACAACAGTCCTGCCGTCTGCAGGTGGCGGTTAAAACCGAGACGAAAAAAAACGCCGTTCAAATGAACGGCGTTTCTTTATTTGGAGCGGGAAACGAGACTCGAACTCGCGACCCCGACCTTGGCAAGGTCGTGCTCTACCAACTGAGCTATTCCCGCAAACTTTGTAGCGACCGGCAAACCGGCAAGAACAAGCGCTGATGCCCTTGTTCCATCACTACAGCGTTATCAAACGCTGGAGCACCATATTTGGAGCGGGAAACGAGACTCGAACTCGCGACCCCGACCTTGGCAAGGTCGTGCTCTACCAACTGAGCTATTCCCGCAAAAATGGCGTCCCCTAGGGGACTCGAACCCCTGTTACCGCCGTGAAAGGGCGGTGTCCTAGGCCACTAGACGAAGGGGACGACGCCCGAAACATGCAATGCATGCTTCAGTTACCAACTCAAACCGTTAAGATCTGACGCTGGGTTTTTACAAGCCCTGCCGTTAAGCAAAGCCTTTGTAAACTGGAGCGGGAAACGAGACTCGAACTCGCGACCCCGACCTTGGCAAGGTCGTGCTCTACCAACTGAGCTATTCCCGCATTGGCGTCCCCTAGGGGACTCGAACCCCTGTTACCGCCGTGAAAGGGCGGTGTCCTAGGCCACTAGACGAAGGGGACACACTACAACATTCACTCCCTGCCGCGTTTCGCTGTGTGCTTTACGCTGCAAGTGGCGCGCATTCTAGGGATGCTTTGATAAGCCGTCAACCCCTCTGTATAAATTTATTTAAATCAATGACTTCGCGAAGCTTTGCAGCCTTCTGCCAGGCCATCGCGCGCCTTACGCTTGACGTTTTTTTTCTGACGCCCTACCCGCCTTCGGCCCAGCAGCCACGGCAGGTTGAAAGCAAAAGGCCATCAACTACCCCCAGGCAACTGCCAAACAGCTCTATCCGGCTAAAAGCTTAGCCACTACACTCAAACAGTAAATCATCCTGTATGAGGCGTTAACGGTGACACCACTTCTGATCACCCTGCTTATAGTAGCGGGGATCGCGTTATTGATCGTGATCGGCTACCTGAACAACGTGGTCGAGAACAACAAGCTCGAGCGTGCCCGGCTGAAGATCGAGCTGGCCGAACGTTTGCGCCGTTGTGGCGAAATCACCGAAACCTTTCCTGGCCAGTTGATGACCCCGGCACTCAAGTTGCTACTGACCCGCCTGGAACTCAACCTCAACCAGCGCCGACTGGCCCTGGACAAACACAGCCGCGACATCCGGGCGCGGATTGCCGAGCTTGAAGGGCTGATCGCCAAGGGTGAGGCGCTGCCGGTGAACAATCCGCCGATGCCGATTCAAACCGAAGCCCGGGCCAAGGATGTCCGCTTCCTGCTCGAAGGCATGCATAACCAGATTACCCGTGCTGCTCAGGAAGGCTTCCTGCCGACCAACGAGGCCAAGTACTGGGTCAAGGAAATCCGCCATATCCTGGTACTGCTGCACATCGAGTTCTTCAACAACCTCGGCCAGCAGGCGCTGCAGCAAAACCAGCCAGGGCATGCACGCCTGGCGTTCGAGCGCGGCGTGCAGTACTTGCGCAAGCAGCCGGACCCGGCGGTTTACCGCGAGCAGCTCGAGTACATGGAGAAGCTGTTGGCCCGCGCCAACGCTCAGGTGCTGAGCCAGCTGGAACCGGCCGCGGACGAAACCAACGCCTTGACCGAAGGCCTGAAAACCGACACCACCGAAGACTGGAAGAAGAAAGTCATCTACGACTGAGTTCTGGTTGACCCGATCGCCGGCAAGGCCGGCTCCCACAGGCCCTGTATACACCGAACCTTGTGGGAGCCGGCCTTGCCGGCGATCGAGCGCAAAGCGCTCGTCAGCAATCAGTCAAACGCAGAAAGATCCCCGCCAAGCGCTCCAGCCCCGCCTGATCCACCTCACTGAAGCGCGCCAGCTTAGGGCTGTCCAGGTCCAGCACGCCAATCAAGCGCCCGTCCTTGACCAGCGGAATCACCAGCTCACTGTTCGATGCACTGTCACAGGCAATGTGCCCGGGAAATGCGTGCACGTCTTCGACCCGCTGGGTTTCCCGGCTGGCCGCGGCCGCACCGCATACACCGCGACCGAAGGGAATACGCACACAGGCCACCTGCCCCTGAAACGGCCCGAGCACCAGTTGCTCGTTGCGATTGAGGTAGAAGCCAGCCCAGTTCAAGTCATCGACCTGGCTATAGAGGAACGCCGAAAACTGCGCGGCGTTGGCAATGAAGTCACGTTCATCGGCAAACAGGGCTTCCAGCTGGGCCGCCAGCAGGCCGTAGCCTTCGAGGCCAGCGCCGGTAGCGTTGAGGTCGATCATGGTTTTTGCTCCAACAGTTTCAGCCCGACCCAATAGCGGGCGAACTGGTAGGCGCATCTGCCGTTACGGTTGCCGCGGCCGGTCGCCCAGCGTACAGCGAGAATGTCCAGCTCCTCGTCGCGGCTCCAGACCAGCTCCGCGCGCCGGGCCAGCTGGCCGATCCAGTGTTCGACCACGTTGAGGAAGTGCTCCTGGGTGAAGGGGTAAAACGACAGCCACAGGCCGAAGCGGTCAGACAGGGCAATCTTGTCTTCCACCGCCTCGTTGGGGTGCAGCTCGCCGTCGACCATCTTCCAGTTTTCGTTGTCGCTCTGTTTCTCCGGCACCAGGTGGCGGCGGTTCGAGGTAGCGTACAGCAGCACGTTATCCGGGGCCTGCTCCAGCGAGCCATCGAGCACGCTCTTGAGCACCCGGTAATCGCCCTCCCCGGCTTCGAACGACAGGTCATCGCAGAACAGCACGAAGCGTTGCGGCAGTTTCTGCAGTTGCTCAACCACCCGCGGCAAGTCGGCCAGGTGATCACGCTCGATTTCGATCAGGCGCAGGCCGGCCTCGGCATGCTCGGCCAGCAACGCTCGCACCAGCGATGACTTGCCGGTACCGCGCGAACCCCAGAGCAGTGCATGGTTGGCAGGCATGCCATCAAGAAACTGGCGGGTGTTGCGCCCCAGTTGCTCGCGCTGCTGATCGACACCGATCAGGTCGGACAGGCGCATGTCGAGGCTGACCTCCAGCGGCAACAGGTAGCCGCTACGGCCATCACGCTGCCAGCGCGCAGCCAGGCATTGCGACCAGTCGATGTTCGCACGCACCGCCGGCAACAAGGGCTCAAGGCGGGCAAGCACGGTTTCTGCACGTTCCAGAAAAGCATTCAAACGAGAGTCCACAAGATTTCCTCAAGACAGTTGCAAGGACAAAGGCATAGCTGAATGTGTGACAGGGCGTGCCAGCAGCCGGGACTGATCGGCTATGCTTGCGCAGCGCACGGAATGTGAAACTGGCTCGGGACTCATGGATATCAAGTTCACCAATCGCCTGTCCTACAAGCAAGCCCGGCTGACGGTCCTGGTCGGCTTCATCCTGGGTACATTGCTCAGTCTCATCCAGATCGGTATCGATTATGCCAGTGAAGACGCCTCTATCAACCGCGAGATGCTGTCGCTGCTGGAAATCAGCCATAACCCGGCCTCGCGCATCGCGTACAACATCGATGCCGAGCTGGCCCAGGAGCTGACCCGCGGCTTGCTGCAATCGCCGGCGATCACCCGCGCCTGGCTGATCGACAACAACGACACCGTACTCGCCGATGTTCAGCGCCCACGCCAGGAAAGCAGCTACCGGCTGATCAGCGATTTCCTCTTCAGTGAGTCACGCCAGTTCCAAGACCGGCTGTTTCTCAGCCATATGCCCGACGAGTCCCTGGGCACGCTGTTCCTGGACGTCGACACTTTTGCCTTCGGCAGCCGCTTTCTCAAGCGTGCCGAAGTCACCTTGCTCAACGGTTTCATCCGCAGCCTGATTCTGACCGGCATTCTTCTCGGCCTGTTCTACATCATGCTGACCCAACCGCTGGTACGGGTGATCAGGGCCTTGAGCAACAGCGACTCACGCAATCCGTCGCAGTCCAAGCTGTCGTTCCCACCGGGCCATGAACTCGACGAGATCGGCGTGCTGGTCAAGGTCGCCAACCAGCAGTTCGTCAGCATGGCCACCGAGATCCAGCAACGGCGCAACGCCGAAAACCGCCTGACCGATTACCTCAACGAACTGGAGAACATCGTCTCGGCGCGCACCAATGAGCTCAAGGCCAGCAACACCCGTCTGAGCCAGTCCAATGAAGAGCTCGAAGTCGCCCGGCGCCGCGCCCTGGACATGGCTCAGGCCCGCGCGGCCTTCCTGGCCAACATGAGCCACGAAATTCGCACGCCGCTCAATGGCCTGCTGGGCATGATCGCCCTGTCCCTGGACAGCCCGCTCAATGCCGAGCAACGTCAACAGCTGTCGATCGCCCACGACTCGGGAAAAGTGCTGGTCGAGCTGCTCAACGATATTCTCGACCTGTCCAAGTTCGACGCCGGGCAGCTTGAACTCGAGCGCATCCCCTTCGACCTCGGCGCCCTGGTCGAAGACACCGCCAATCTGCTGTCGCAGAACGCCGCACCGAGTGTCGAGCTGACCTGCCTGATCGATCCGCTGTTTCCCTCGATGGTACTCGGCGACCCAACCCGGGTGCGGCAGATCGTCAGCAACCTGCTGTCCAATGCCTTGAAATTCACCCGCTTCGGCCGTGTCGATGTGCGCCTGACCAGCTACCCCGGCGGTATTCGCCTGGACGTCTGCGATACCGGCATCGGCATCCCCAGTGAAGCCCAGGTGCGGATCTTCCAGCCCTTCACCCAGGCCGGTGCCGGAATCACACGCCAGTACGGCGGTACCGGCCTGGGGCTGGCGCTCACCAACAACCTCTGCGAAGCCATGCAGGGGCGCCTGAGCATCAGCTCCGAAGCCGGTTTCGGTAGCCAGTTCAGCGCCGAATTGCCCTTGCCCAGCCACACCCCGGCAGTCCCTGCACAACCGTTGCAGGGTAGCGTTGCCGCAATCAGTAATGCCAGCAGCGGCCTGGCCGAACTGTTGCTCACCCTGCTGCCCGGCTGGGGCCTGGACTACCAGCGCTACGATCATCCGACGCAACTTGGGCAGGCACAGCCAGATCTGCTGATCACCGACGACCTGGACTGCCTGTTCAGCCTGCGCCCGCAGATCAGCGCGCCGATTCTGCTGGTGACCGCCTATGGCAACTTCCTGCCCGGTGAACAGGCCGCACACCTGGCGCCGTTGCAGCAGCAGGCGCGACCGCTGGCGCGCAATGCCCTGTATCAGACGCTGCGGCGCACCCTGCATGGCACCGACAACATCAACCAGTCCCCATTGGACGGCGCCCAGCACAGTGAACGGCGCGCGCGCATCCTGCTGGTCGAGGACAACCCGGTGAATCAATTGGTGGCCAAGGGCATGCTGGCCAAGCTCGGCTGCGAGGTCAGCGTTGCCGCCCATGGCGCCGAAGCCCTGGAACAGCTGGAACAGGCACCATTCGACCTGGTGCTGATGGACTGCAACATGCCAGTGATGGACGGCTACGAAGCCAGCCGGCGCATCCGCCAGAGCGGACGCTGGCCAGACCTGCCGATCGTCGCCCTGACCGCCAACGCCATGCCCGAGGAACGCGAACGTTGCCGGGCAGCGGGGATGAGTGATTACCTGGCCAAACCGTTTCGCCGCGAAGAACTGCTGGCGCTGATCGATCACTGGGTGCCGCTGAAGGCTACCTGAGCAGCTTTTCGATCGAGCCGGTCAAGGCGTCCGGCTTGGTGCTTGGCGCATAGCGGCTGACCTTGCCGGTGGCCGGATCAATCAGGAACTTGGTGAAGTTCCACTTGATCCCTTGCAAGCCGAACAAACCGGGCGCGCGCTTTTTCAACTCGACGAACAACGGATGGGCACCGCTGCCGTTGACCTCGATCTTGCGAAACAACGGGAAGCTGACACCGAAGTTGAGCTCGCAGAACTGCGCGATCTCCTGCGCATCACCGGGTTCCTGCTTGCCGAACTGATTGCAGGGAAAGCCCAGCACCACCAGCCCCTGTTCGCGATAACGCTGCCAGAGCTGCTCCAGGCCTTTGTACTGCGGAGTAAAACCGCACTGGCTGGCGGTGTTGACCACCAGTAGCGCCTTGGCGGGGTAATCGGCCAGGGCTTTTTGCTCACCGGTGAGGGTAATGCAGGGGATCTTCAGCATTGCGTCGGCCATGACCTTTCTCCTTTTATCAGCGGGGCACCAGGTCCAGGCAGACCGAGTTGATGCAATAGCGTAGCCCGGTCGGCGGCGGGCCGTCAGGGAACACGTGCCCCAGGTGGGCGTCACACTTGGCGCAGGTCACCTCGGTGCGGATCATACCGTGGGAGGTGTCGCGAATCTCGATCATCGCGCTGTCGGCAATCGGCTCGTAAAAACTGGGCCAGCCGCATCCGGAGTCAAATTTGGCTTTCGAATCGAACAGCGCTTCGCTGCAGCAGATGCAATGGTAGACGCCGTCGGTCTTGGTGCCATTGTACTTGCCGCTGAACGGCCGCTCGGTGCCCTTCAGGCGGCACACGTTGTACTGCTCGGGGTCGAGCATGGCGCGCCATTCTTCGAGGGTTTTCTCGAGTTTTTCCATCATCAGGCCTCATCTGTCCAAAAACCCCGCGCCATGGCTTTTCCACAGGGCGGGCGGCACGTATATTATTGCGCCTCATCAGACATCAGTCTGGCACCCGCGTCACACGCATTTCAAACGTTTTCACAGCGCATTGCGCGGCGATCTTTTCTAATCGGGATCACATCATGCAGGTCAGCAAATCGAACAAGCTCGCCAATGTCTGCTACGACATTCGCGGCCCGGTGCTCAAGCACGCCAAACGCCTGGAAGAGGAAGGCCATCGCATCCTCAAGCTGAACATCGGCAACCCGGCACCCTTTGGTTTCGAGGCGCCGGACGAGATCCTCCAGGACGTGATCCGCAACCTGCCGACCGCCCAGGGCTACAGCGACTCCAAAGGCCTGTTCAGCGCGCGCAAGGCGGTCATGCAGTACTACCAGCAAAAGCAGGTAGAAGGTGTCGGCATTGAAGACATCTATCTGGGCAACGGCGTCTCCGAACTGATCGTGATGTCGATGCAGGCGCTGCTCAACAATGGCGACGAAGTGCTGATCCCGGCTCCGGACTATCCGCTGTGGACCGCCGCGGTAAGCCTGGCCGGCGGCAACCCGGTGCACTACCTGTGCGACGAGCAGGCCGACTGGTTCCCGGACCTGGACGACATCAAGGCCAAGATCACCTCCAACACCAAGGCCCTGGTGATCATCAACCCGAACAACCCGACCGGCGCGGTGTACTCGCGCGAGCTGCTGCTGGGTATGCTCGAACTGGCCCGCCAGCACAACCTGGTGGTGTTCTCCGACGAGATCTACGACAAGATCCTCTACGACGAAGCCGTGCACATCAGCACCGCTTCGCTGGCGCCGGACCTGCTTTGCCTGACCTTCAACGGCCTGTCCAAGTCCTACCGGGTGGCGGGTTTCCGTTCCGGCTGGCTGGCCATCTCCGGGCCCAAGCATCACGCCCAGAGCTACATCGAAGGCATCGACATGCTGGCCAACATGCGCCTGTGCGCCAACGTGCCGAGCCAGCACGCGATCCAGACCGCCCTCGGTGGCTACCAGAGCATCAACGACCTGGTACTGCCGCAAGGCCGCCTGCTCGAGCAGCGCAACCGTACCTGGGAGCTGCTCAACAGCATTCCCGGGGTCAGTTGCGTCAAGCCGATGGGTGCGCTGTATGCGTTCCCGCGCATTGATCCGAAGGTCTGCCCGATCCACAACGACGAGAAATTCGTCCTCGACCTGCTGCTCTCGGAGAAACTGCTGATCGTTCAGGGGACAGCCTTCAACTGGCCGTGGCCGGACCACTTCCGCGTGGTGACCCTGCCCCGGGTCGACGACCTGGAGCAGGCCATTGGCCGTATCGGAAACTTCCTGAAGACATATCAGCAGTAACCTACCGTTGATATGGAATCGTCTGCGCCATTAGCGGCGCAGACCTTACACACCGAGTTTTCAGCACTGATATCACCCGCCGCTCTGGCGTGCGGGTTGCTGGAATTCGTCTGTAATACAGGCAAGTACACAGTTTGAAATAGTCGCCCGGTTGAATCACCGCAGCGCGCACCTTATATACCCCGCATACGTGACACTTTTATCCGTCAGGAGAACGTAACAACCATGATGCGCATCTTACTGTTTGTGGCCACCAACCTCGCGGTTGTGCTGATTGCCAGCATTACCCTGAGCCTGTTTGGCTTCAACGGGTTCATGGCGGCCAACGGGGTTGACCTCAAACTCGACCAGCTGCTGATTTTCTGCGCGGTATTCGGCTTTGCCGGCTCGCTGATCTCGCTGTTCATCTCCAAGTGGATGGCGAAGATGAGCACCGGCACCCAGATCATCAGCCAACCGCGCACCCGCCACGAACAATGGCTGCTGCAGACCGTCGAGGAGCTGTCCCGCGAAGCCGGCATCAAGATGCCGGAAGTCGGTATCTTCCCGGCTTACGAGGCCAACGCCTTCGCCACCGGCTGGAACCGCAACGATGCCCTGGTAGCGGTCAGCCAGGGCCTGCTCGAGCGTTTTTCGCCCGATGAAGTGCGCGCCGTACTGGCCCACGAAATCGGCCACGTGGCCAACGGCGACATGGTCACCCTGGCCCTGGTGCAAGGCGTGGTCAACACCTTCGTGATGTTCTTTGCCCGCATCATCGGCAACTTCGTCGACAAGGTGATTTTCAAGAACGAAGAAGGCCAGGGCATTGCCTACTACATTGCAACCATCGTCGCCGAACTGGTACTGGGCATTCTGGCCAGCATCATCGTCATGTGGTTCTCGCGCAAACGCGAGTTCCGCGCCGACGAAGCCGGTGCCCGCCTGGCCGGCACCAACGCAATGATCGGCGCCCTGCAGCGCCTGCGCTCGGAACAAGGCGTGCCGGTGCACATGCCCGACACCCTCAATGCCTTCGGCATCAATGGCGGCCTCAAGCAGGGCCTGGCTGGCCTGCTGATGAGCCACCCGCCGCTGGAAGACCGTATCGAAGCCCTGCGCCGTCGCGGCTGATCGGACACCGGTAACAAAAAAGGGCGACTTCGGTCGCCCTTTTGCATTTCAGCGCTGCAGGCGGTACACCCGCTCGGACAGCTGCGGCACTGCGGCCTGAACGAACTTGGGGCTTTCGGCGAGAATGTCCCGCGCCTCCAGCTCAAGAGGCTGCCAGTCAGCAAACAACTGCTGCACCTCTGCATCGACCACGGCAAAGGGCGGCCCCGGCAGCAGGGCCTGGTCGTAATCCATGGTGATCAACAGCCCCTGGCAACCTTGCGCCAGGCACCCGCTGAGCAGCGCCGCATAGCGCTCGCGCAACGCCGGCGGCAAGGCGATCACCGCCGCTCGGTCATACAGCGCACTGCAGTCAGCGATATCGTCAGCATTCAGGGCAAAGAAATCTCCGCACCAAAGCTCCAGATTACCGCTGCGATAGGTCGTGAACACACCTTGCTGAGCGACCTCAGGCTGTAACTGCTGCTCGCTGAAAAAGTCCTCCACGGCACGCTGGGAAAGCTCGATGCCGAGCACCCGATGGCCCTGCCCGGCCAGCCAGGCCAGGTCCAGGCTTTTGCCGCACAGGGGCACCAGCACCTTGCTGCCGGACGCCAGGCCCAGGGCCGGCCAATATTGTTGCAGATAGCTGTTGACCTGCCCCTGATGAAAGCCGATCTGGTTGTCTGCCCAGCGCTTGTGCCAGAACTCTGCCTGCATGGCATACCTCGAATTATTCGATCAGATTATGCAAAAACTTATATTGGAATTAGATCAATGATCTGCCTGAAGATAGCCCCATCTTAACCTTCAGGACGCTCCCCATGCTGCCCAGCCTGTTTATTTCTCATGGCTCGCCGATGCTCGCCCTCGAGCCAGGCGCCAGCGGCCCGGCCCTGCAGCGCCTGGCAAGGCAACTAGCGCGACCCAAGGCCATCGTGGTGGTCTCCGCGCACTGGGAGAGCCGCGAGCTGTGGGTATCCAGCCATCCCCACCCCGAGACCTGGCATGACTTCGGCGGTTTTCCCGCCGCCCTGTTTGCCTTGCAATACCCCGCGCCCGGCGAGCCGGCGCTGGCCGAACGCCTCAAGCACCTGCTGTGCGATGCCGGCCTGCCGGCCCGCCTGGACCCCAAGCGACCGTTCGATCATGGCGCCTGGGTACCCTTGTCGCTGATGTACCCGGCCGCCGACATTCCCGTGGTACAGGTTTCACTACCCAGCCAGCTGGGCCCACAACTGCAGGAACGGATGGGCAAAGCGCTGTCCGGGCTGCGCGAAGAAGGCATCCTGCTGATCGGCTCAGGCAGCATTACCCACAACCTGCGCGAACTGGATTGGCAGGCCGGCCCGGACAGCGTCGAGCCCTGGGCCCTGGCATTTCGTGACTGGATGATCGACAAGCTGGCAGCCGACGACACCCCTGCCCTGCATGACTACCGCCAGCGGGCGCCGTTTGCAGTGCGCAACCATCCGAGCGATGAGCACTTGTTGCCGCTGTACTTCGCCCGGGGTGCAGGTGGGCGCTTCGGGATTGCCCACCAGGGGTTTACGCTCGGGGCGCTGGGGATGGATATCTACCGGTTCGACTGATCCTGCGCGCTCGATCGCTGGCAAGACCGGCTCCCACAGGGTAGATGCACGCTCCCACTACAGACAATTGCTCCCACGGACAGCTCCACAGCTTGGCACAGGCAAAAAAAATCCCCGAACCAGTCGGGGATTTTTTTATCGCTCGCGGATCAGTCTTCGCGGTAACGGCGCAGCTTCAGCTGCTTGCCGGCAACACGAGTGTCCTTGAGCTTGGTCAGCAGACGCTCCAGGCCTTCTTCCGGCAGCTCGACCAGGCTGAAGCTGTCGCGCACCTGGATGCGGCCGATGGCTTCGCGGGCCAGGCCGCCTTCGTTGAGGATGGCGCCCAGCAGGTTCTTGGCGGCGATACCGTCACGCGCGCCCAGCGCGGTACGGCAGCGAGCACGACCTTCGCCCAGCGGCATCGGTGCACGACGCTCACGCTCGCCACGCTCTGGACGATCGCCAGTGCGCTCACGCGGGGTGTAGGTCGGAACCAGCGGCTGCTCTTTCTCGACGGCTTCCAGGGTCAGGGCCTGACCGTTGGTAGCCTTGCGCAGCAGGGCAGCGGCCAGGGCACGCGGGCTGCAACCGATGTCGGCAGTCAGGCGATCAAGCAGATCACCGTGGGTCGACTCAGCATCGGCAACCAACGGCGCCAAGCTGTTGGTCAGCTTCTTGATGCGGGCATCGAGAACGGCCTGAGCGTTCGGCAGGCGAACTTCGGCAACTTTCTGACCGGTCACACGCTCGATCACCTGCAGCATGCGACGCTCGCGCGGGGTAACCAGCAGCAGCGCACGGCCTTCACGACCCGCACGGCCGGTACGGCCGATACGGTGAACGTAGGACTCAGGGTCATACGGCATGTCGACGTTGAACACGTGAGTGATGCGCGGTACGTCCAGGCCACGGGCAGCGACGTCGGTGGCGACGACGATGTCCAGACGGCCGTCCTTGAGCGAGTCGATCACGCGCTCACGCTGGTTCTGGGCAATGTCACCGTTCAGCGCAGCGGCTTTGTAGCCTTTGGCTTCCAGGGCGCTGGCCAGGTCCAGGGTGGCTTGCTTGGTCCGCACGAAGGCGATCAGCGCGTCGAACTCTTCCACTTCCAGCAGGCGCAGGACAGCGGAAACCTTCTGGTCGGCGTGGACCATCAGGTGGGCTTGTTCGATGGCGGTGACGGTCTGGGTCTTGCTCTGGATCTTGACGTGCTTCGGCTCGCGCAGGTGGCGCTCGGCGATGGCACGGATCGAAGCAGGCAGGGTGGCCGAGAACAGCACGGTCTGACGGCTTTCCGGCATGGCCTTGAAGATCACTTCGAGGTCATCCATGAAGCCCAGCTTGAGCATTTCGTCGGCTTCGTCGAGCACCAGGTGGTTGACGGTCGCCAGGACCTTCTCGTCGCGACGCAGGTGGTCGCACAGACGGCCCGGGGTAGCAACGACGATTTGCGCGCCGTTACGGATAGCTTTCAGTTGTGGGCCCATCGGGGCACCACCGTACACGGCCACCACGGTTACGCCCGGCATCTGCTTGGCGTAGGTTTCGAAAGCGGTGGCTACTTGCAGCGCCAACTCACGGGTTGGCGCCAGGATCAGGGCTTGCGGCTCGCGCTTGCTCGGGTCGATGCGGTGCAGGATTGGCAGAGCGAAGGCAGCGGTTTTACCGGTACCGGTCTGCGCCTGACCGATCATGTCGTGACCAGCGAGAATAATCGGGATCGATTGCTGCTGAATGGCGGACGGCTCTTCGTAGCCGGTAGCCAGCACTGCAGCAACAATGCTCGGATGAAGTTCGAGAGCGGCGAAGCCGCCGGTTTCCTGGGTCATGGGTCTGCCTCTAAGTGCATCCGCAAAGACCCATGCTCCAAAGCTGCACATGCCTTGTAAGACCCGAAGGTCACCCTGGCAGCTTTGTCGGCGGGGATTTGCGAAAACGATTGAAGAAAAAAAGGAACGTCAAGGAGAGTCCGCGGGGCGGACGCGCAGCCGAAGCTGGCTTCGGGGAATTGCACTACCTTAAACGAGGTCCGGTGAAAGACCGGCGCGTACTATACCTGAATTCGCAATTCACGGGAGTTTTTTTTAATCAACCACGCCAGCGCCAGGCCACGCCAAGGCGGGCCCGGGAAGATAACCGCACCGGCGGCTGAATCGATTTTCCGCCAGTGACCCAGTGACGCGCCTCAGGACGCCGGGCGGATCGCGCCGATCAGCGGTTGCAACGAGTAGCCCAGTTGTGGCGCCAGCGCCTCGGCCCTGGCGGTGAGGCCGGGCAGATCGAGCTGCTGCTCAAGGTCAGCCGGCACCATGAGGATGACGTTACCCTCCTTGACCGGCAGTTCCCAGTAATGACGATGGTAGAGCCCGCGCAACAACGCAGCGCCCAACGGCTTGCCGTCATCGCTGGCCCATTGGTTGATCACCAGCCAGCCACCGGGATTCAGACGCTGCTGGCAATCCTCCAGAAAACGCCAGGCCAGGTGCGCAACACCCGGGCCATGATCGGTGTACAGGTCGACGAAAATCAAGTCAGCGGACTCGGCGGTTTCCAGCAGCTCCATCGCATCGCCAATGCGGATATAAAGGCGCGGATCATCATCCAGGCCCATGTACTCGATGGCCAGGCGCGGCACATCCGGGCGCAGTTCGATGGCTTCGACGTCTTCCAGCGGCAGGAACTTGAGGCACGCCTGGGTCAGGGTACCGGCCCCCAGGCCCAGAAACAGCGCGCTCTCGGGTTCGGGGTGGGCCAGCGCGCCAATCAGCATGGCCCGGGTGTAGTCGTACTCCAGCCAGCTCGGGTCGGCGGTGAACACACAGCTCTGCTCGATCGCCTCGCCAAATTCGAGAAAGCGATAGTCATCGACTTCCAGCACACTGATGGTGCCGTACTGATCGTGGACCTGGGCCAGCAGCCGCTCTACCCGTTCCTCTGTCATGCTGTCTCCCGGCAGGCGCCGCTGTACCAAGCAAAAACCGCCATTGTCCGTCAATGGCGCCAGTGCAACAAGGTACGTGGCACCTGTTAACATGGCAGACAGCCCTTTTCCGACCAGATCGAGCCCGTGATGAACCACCCCTGGAGTCCTGACAGCTGGCGCGCCCTGCCGATCCAGCAACAACCGAGCTACCCCGATGCCGCGCACCTGCTCAAGGTCGAGCAGACCCTGGCCAGCTACCCGCCGCTGGTCTTTGCCGGCGAGGCCCGGGAACTGCGCCGTCAGTTCGCCGAGGTCACCCAGGGCCGCGCGTTCCTGCTGCAAGGCGGCGATTGCGCCGAGAGCTTCGCCGAGTTCTCGGCAGCCAAGATTCGTGACACCTTCAAGGTGCTGCTGCAAATGGCCATTGTCATGACCTTTGCCGCCGGTTGCCCGGTGGTCAAGGTCGGGCGCATGGCCGGGCAGTTCGCCAAGCCGCGCTCGGCAGGCGATGAAACCATTGACGGCGTCACCCTGCCGGCCTACCGCGGCGACATCGTCAACGGCATCGGCTTCGATGAAAAGAGCCGGATCCCGGACCCGGAGCGCCTGCTGCAGGCCTACCACCAGTCCACTGCCAGCCTCAATCTGCTGCGCGCCTTTGCCCAGGGCGGTTTCGCCGACCTGCATCAGGTACACAAGTGGAACCTGGACTTCATCGCCAACTCGGCGCTGGCAGAAAAGTACAGCCAGCTGGCTGACCGCATCGACGAAACCCTGGCCTTCATGCGCGCCTGCGGCCTGGACAGCTCGCCGCAGTTGCGCGAAACCAGCTTCTTCACCGCCCACGAAGCGCTGCTGCTGAACTATGAAGAAGCCTTCGTCCGTCGCGACAGCCTGACCAACGACTATTACGACTGCTCGGCGCACATGCTCTGGATCGGCGACCGCACCCGCCAGCTCGATGGCGCCCATGTCGAGTTCCTGCGCGGGGTGAACAACCCGATCGGGGTCAAGGTCGGCCCGAGCATGAACAGCGAAGAGCTGATTCGCCTGATCGACGTGCTCAACCCGGACAACGACCCCGGCCGCCTCAACCTGATCGTGCGCATGGGGGCGAACAAGGTCGGCGAACATCTGCCGGCCCTGATCCGCAACGTCGAGCGCGAAGGGCGCCAGGTGCTGTGGAGCTGCGACCCGATGCACGCCAACACCATCAAGGCCAGCAGCGGTTACAAGACCCGCGATTTCGCCCAGATCCTCAGCGAGGTCAAGCAGTTCTTCCAGGTCCATCAGGCCGAAGGCAGCCATGCCGGGGGGATTCATATCGAAATGACCGGGCAGAACGTCACCGAGTGCATCGGCGGCGCCCGGCCAATCACCGAAGACGCCCTCTCCGACCGCTACCACACCCATTGCGACCCGCGGATGAACGCCGATCAGTCACTGGAGCTGGCCTTCCTGATTGCCGAAACCCTCAAGCAGGTACGTCGCTGAGGTCACTGCGTGCCAGCGCCTCGCGCAAGCGTGCGGCACTGGCACGCGGGCAGTTCAACTGCACCTCGGCCAGGCCCAGCCAGGCGGCCATGCGCTGCAGGCTTTCAGCCAGGGCCTGCATGCCCGCCTCATCCAGCCCCGCCTGTTCTTCATGCACCGCGTGTACCGCCAGGCAATCGTTAGCGCGCTCGGCACGCAGGTCGACCCGTGCGGCAATGCGTTCGTTGTGCAGGAACGGCAGCACGTAATAGCCGTACACACGTTTGTGCGCAGGCGTGTAGATCTCCAGCCGGTAGCGGAAATCAAACAGACGCTCGGTGCGCTCCCGCTCCCAGACCAGCGAGTCAAAGGGCGAAAGCAAGGCGCTGCTGCTCACCTTGCGCGGCACCCGTGGCGAACCCAGGCAGTACGCCGCTTGCGTCCAGCCCTGCACCGCACAGGCCTGCAATGCGCCCTCCTCGACCAGCTCGGCCAGCCGTGCGCGGCTATCGCCGGGGGCCAGGCGAAAGTAGTCTCGCAGGTCCTTCTCGGTAGCCACCCCCAACGCACCCGCGGCATGCAGTAACAGTCCGCGTTGCGCGTCGGCCTCATTCATTGGCGGTTGCTCAAGCAATGCCGCCGGCAGCACCCGCTCGGGTAAATCGTACAGGCGCTCGAAACCGCGCCTACCGGCGACATTGACCAATCCCGCGGCAAGCAGCCACTCCAGCGCGTGCTTTTCAGCGCTCCAGTCCCACCACGGGCCGGCACGCTCCTGGCGGGTCGACAGGCTGCCCGCGCCCAGAGCGCCCTGTTCGGTCACCGCCGCCAGCACCCGGGCGATGGTCGCTTGCTGCTCGCGGCCAAAGCGCGCCAGCTGTTGATAGATGCCCTGGCCCTGACGCGCACGGTCCATGCGCCAGCGCAGCAACGGGTACAGCGAAAGCGGCAGCAGCGAGGCCTCATGCCCCCAGTACTCGAAGAGTTTGCGTTGACGGTTGCGGCCCCAGGCCAGTTGATCAAGCAGCGCCTGTGGATAACTGCCAAGACGGGAAAACAGCGGAAGGTAGTGGGAGCGTACCAGGGCATTGACCGAGTCGATCTGCACCCCCCCCAGGCGTTCGATCATCCGCTGCAGCTGCGCGGCCCCCATCGACGCGCTTGTCTGGCGAGTGTTGAAGCCTTGTGCCGACAGCGCCAGGCGGCGCGCCTGGGCCAGGGAAAGGGACTGTGTGGTGGGCATGCCCGGCTCCTTGTGAACAAGCCCACTTACACTAGTCGTGGCACCTCGATGATGCGACTCATTTTTTCAGTGGATCCTCCCAGAATGGCCGCTCCACCTCGCGCAGGATATCCGCCCGACTAAGACCGATATCATCCAGCGCCGCATCACTCAGGCGCGCCAGTTCGCGGCGCTCGCGGTGCAGTTGGCGCCAACGCATCAGCCGTTGGGCCGCGACGTGGGTGAGCTGGTAAAACCAGCTGTGCTGGGACGTTGAGTACTGCAGAACAAGCGATTTCTGACCTTTCATCGTCTTACCCTCCTGTTGGGATGACGACAGTGTCAGGTCCGGCATAAGATCAATCCAACGAATGTTTCTTATGTAATACATCTAGGAGATTGATGCCTTGTCCCAGTACCAGAGTATCGATTCCGACGTGCTGCGCACCTTCGTCGCCATTGCCGAACACGGCGGCTTCACCCGTGCTGGCGAAGTGGTCAATCGTACCCAGTCGGCGGTGAGCATGCAGATGAAGCGCCTGGAGGAGGACATCATCCAGCGCCAGCTGTTCGAGCGCGATGGCCGCCAGGTGCGCCTGACTGCCGAGGGCCAGGTGCTGCTCGGCTACGCCCGGCGCATCCTCAAGCTGCACGGCGAGGTGTTCAATACCCTGCGCATGCCGCACATGGTCGGGGTGGTGCGCATCGGTACGCCGGACGACTACGCCATGCGCTTTTTGCCGGGCATCCTGTCCAGTTTCGCCCAGGCCTACCCGTTGGTTCAGGTCGAAGTGCACTGCGAAAGCTCTCGGCAGTTGATGCAACGCCAGGATCTGGACCTGACCATCATCACCCGCGAACCGGGCAACGAAATCGGCCAGTTGCTGCGCCGCGAGCGCGCAGTGTGGGTGCAAGCCCGGGGCTTCTGCCCGCATGAGCACAACCCTCTGCCGCTGGCGATGTTCAACTGCGATTGCTATTGCCGGACCTGGGCCTGCAATGCCCTGGATGCCATCGAGAAGGAGTACCGGATCGCCTACACCAGCGCTAGCACCGCGGCGATCATGGCCGTGGTCAGTGCCGGCCTGGCGGTCACCGCGCAGTTGCAGAGCCTGATCACCAGCGACCTGCAGATCATTGGCGAAGCCGAAGGCCTGCCACCCTTGCCCACCGCCAGCATCATGCTGCTGCGCAATCGCACCACGCAGTCGGAAATGACCGACTGCCTGGCCGACTACATCATCGAAGGCTTCAGATCTTGAAGGCCAGCATCACCGCACAGAGCACCAGAAACCCACAGAACAGTGAACGCAGGACTCTTTCCGGCAGGGCGTGAGCCAGTTTCACACCCCAGCTGATGCTCAGCAGGCCACCGATAGCCAGCGGGATGCCCATGCTCCACTGCACATGCTGATGCACGCCGTAAGTCAGCAAGGTGACGGCAGTACTGGGGGCTACCAGGGCCAGTGACAACCCCTGGGCAACCACCTGGGTGGTGCCGAACACGCTGGTCAGCACCGGGGTCGCCACCACTGCCCCACCGACCCCGAACAAGCCGCCCAGCACCCCCGCGCCGCTGCCCAGTACGCCCAGCCACGGCCAGGGCTGGCGCAGCTCGCTGGACGGCTGCGCCGTACGCATGAACATCCGCGCCAGGTTCCAGGCGGCCAGCGCCACCAAGAACAGCACAAAGCCAAAGCGCATGGCCTGGGCATCCACACCCACCGCCCAGATCGAACCGAGCCAGGCGAAAACAAAGCTGGTCGCGGCCAGCGGCAAGGCATGTTTGAGTTCGATGCGATTTCGCTGGTGATACCGCCACAGCGCCAGCAGCACATTCGGTACCACCATCACCAGCGCGGTGCCTTGGGCCAGTTGCTGGTCGAGGCCGAACAACACCCCCAGCGCCGGAATCGCGATCAGCCCGCCACCGATGCCGAACAACCCGCCCACCGTGCCCAGTGCCGCGCCCAGCGCTATGTACATCGCCCACTCGATCATTGCCGTCTCTCTGAAATACCAATCGGTGCATGCTACCGAGCTGGTGCTAGCGGGGAAACGCACAGCAACGCACAATGGCTATGCTATTTACGCAAAAGCAGACTTCAGCATGAACCCCGATGCCCTGACCGAACAACTCAGCCTGTTTCTTGATGTACTGGAAACCGGCAGCTTCTCCGCCACCGCCCGGCGCCATCCGTTGACGCCTTCGGCGGTGGCGCGGCGTATCGACACCCTGGAAAACGCGGTCGGCAGCCGCCTGTTCGTGCGCAGCACCCATGCGGTACGGCCGACCCCGGCGGGTAATGCCTTTGCCGAACGCGCCCGCAGGATTGTCGAAGAGCTGCGCCTGGCCCGCGCTGAAGCGGTATCGCTGAGCAACGCCCCGGAAGGCCTGATCCGCATCGACGCCCCGGCCGCCTTTGGCCGCCGCCACCTGGCCCCGGCCATCGCCGACTTTCTGGTGGCCTATCCGGGGCTGGATGTGCAACTGCGCCTGATCGACAGCTTCGTCGACCTGCACGGCTCGCACCTGGGCGAAGTCGACCTGGTGCTGCGCGCAGGGCCCCTGGCCGATACCCGCCTGGTGGCCACACCGCTGGCCTACATGGTCCGCATTGCCTGCGCCAGCCCCGCTTACCTGGCCCAGCGCGGCATTCCCGCCAGCCCCGCTGAATTACCCGAACACCACGGCCTGGACTGGGACGGCCTGGCCCCGCCCTTCGCCTGGCGCTTCGCGGTCGAGGGGCAGATGCGCCTGTATCGCCCCACCCGCATGCGCATGAGTGCCAACAACGCCGAAACCCTGTTGTTCGGCGCCCTGGCAGGCCTGGGCATTGCCCACCTGCCCACCTGGCTGATCAGCGAATACCTGCTGCGTGGCGAATTGCTGCCGCTATTCTGTGACAACGGCCTGCCCAGCGCCGAAAGCAGCGGCATCTATGCCCTGCGCCTGGAACATGAAACGAACTCTCGCAGCCGTTTGCTGCTCGAATTCCTCAAGCACCGCTTCAGCCCGATCCCGCCGTGGGACCTGGCGCTGCAAAGCGAGCTGCGCTGGCAGTAAGTGCGCTAATGACCTGCGTGCTAAATTTAAAGGACCCAACCCATTGAAGGATGTGCATGAACGCCGACCCTAAAGCGCCTGTTCCTTGCGACGAACTGCTCCTGGACAACCAGGTGTGCTTTGCCCTGCACTCGACTTCGTTGCTGATGACCAAGGTCTACAAACCGCTGCTGCACAAACTCGGGCTGACTTATCCACAGTACCTGGCAATGCTGGTGCTGTGGGAACAGGACGGTTTGACCGTCGGAGAGATCAGCCAGCGCCTGCTGACCGATCCGGGTTCTCTGACACCGTTGCTCAAACGCCTGGAAGCCGAAGGCCTGCTCAAGCGCAGCCGCAGCCGCGAAGATGAACGGGTGGTGCTGGTGCAACTAAGCGATCAGGGCCGAGCCCTGCAAGCCCGGGCCAAAGACGTGCCCCACTGCATTCTGGCCGCCAGCGGCGAGAACCTCGAACGCCTGCAACAGCTGCAGGCCGATTTGCTGGAACTGCGCGCCAACCTGCAAAAAAACCTCTGAGCGCTATGCTGAGAAATGACCGTTGGTAGGTCAGCCGAAAATTATCTTGCGCACTAAATAATTGCGCGCTAACTTAATTCCCGTACCCACTCAGCGCCGCGGCGCAACTCACAAGCGAGGCTCATCATGCAAAAGGTCACTCCGCTGTACATTGCCCAAGCCAAATCCACCGGTGGCCGCGACGGCAGTTCGCGCTCCAGCGACGGCAAGCTGGAAGTCAAGCTGAGCACCCCCAAAGAACTGGGCGGCGCAGGTGGCGACGGCACCAACCCCGAGCAACTGTTTGCCGCCGGCTACTCGGCCTGCTTTATCGGCGCCCTGAAGTTCGTTGCCGGCCAGCAGAAAAAGGCCCTGCCAGCCGAGAGCTCGATCACTGCCAAGGTTGGTATTGGCCAGATTCCGGGTGGCTTCGGTCTGGATATCGACCTGAACATCGACCTGCCGGGGCTGGAGCAGGCTGAGGCAGAGCAACTGGTTGAAGCTGCCCACCAGGTTTGCCCGTACTCCAATGCCACCCGTGGCAACGTCGATGTACGCTTGCATGTCACTGTCTGAGCGATAAAACACCAGGCATAAAAAAACCCGGCCAAGGCCGGGTTTTTCATGGGCGCAAGAATTACTTCTTGGAACGGCCCTTGAAGCTGTTGTCGCGGGTGTCGATATCGATCCACTCGTCGATCTGGATGAAGTCAGCAACGCTGATTTCAGTGCCGTTTTTCAGCTTGGCAGGTTTCATGACCTTGCCCGAGGTGTCGCCGCGAGCAGCGTTCTCGGTGTAGACAACCTGACGGCTGATGGTGGTCGGCAGTTCTACCGATACCAGGCGGCCTTCGAAGAATACGGCTTCGCAGACGTCTTCCATGCCTTCTTCGATGTACGGCAGAACGGCCTCGATGTCTTCGGCGTTCAGTTCGTACATGGTGTAGTCGGTGGTGTCCATGAAGGTGAACGAGTCACCGCTGATGAACGACAGGGTCGCTTCTTTGCGATCCAGGATCACGTCGTCCAGCTTGTCGTCCGCACCGTAAACGGTCTCGGTCTTGTAGCCGGTCAGCAGGTTCTTCAGCTTGGTCTTCATGATCGCGCTGTTACGGCCCGACTTGGTGAATTCAGTTTTCTGAACCAGCCACGGGTCGTTGTCGATCCGCAGTACGGTACCGGGTTTCAGCTCTTTACCAGTTTTCATTGCGAGATATCCGAATTTGGATGGATTTACAAAAATCGAGGCCGCATATCATAGCCAATTTCGGTAAAACTGTACCAGCGCCGTGGCAAGGTCCGGCTGAGCGGCTTGCACCGCGCTCCAGCGGCGGGCGTGCTGGTCCAGCTCGTCCCAGTGCGCCAGCACCTGTTGCCAGGCCTGGCCCATGTCGTTGTCCATGTTCCAGGCACGCCACAATTGTACCAGCGCGGCCCCGGCGGGCGCGGACAATCCCTGGATGTACAGATCGAGAAACGCTTCGAGTTTTTCCCAGTGGGCATACTCTTCCTGCACATAGATATGCCAGAGCAGCGGCCGTGCGGCCCATTGCGCGCGGACGAACGAATCTTCGCCACGCACCGCGTTGAAATCGCAGCACCAGAGCAGCCGGTCGTAATCGTCCTGGCTGACGAAAGGCAGGATCTGCACGGTCAAGGCACCGCGCCGGGCAATGCTGCCTACGCTCAGCGCCTGCTCGCCGAGCCAGGCCTGAACGTCGCCCAGCACCCGGCCTTCGGGCACCAGCAGGTGATTGGCGCGGCAGTCGGCAGCCAGGGCATCCAGCCAGCTGGCGACGCCGGGGTTTTCGTAGGCGAACAGCGAAATCAGCCGGGCATTGCGTTCTGGCGTTACACCTAGCCCCTGCAGAAACGCCTTGCGTGCGGCCGGGTCCTGCTCAAACGCCTGGCGACGTGGCAGCAAGCTCGCCTCACGCAGCAAGCCGCCGGTCTTGGCGGTAAAGCCTGGGAAGAAAAACACCTTGCGCAAGCCATTGGCCTGGGGCGACGGCAAGCCATGGCAACCTTCGACCCAGTCTTCAGCGCTGAGGTAGTCCAGGTTCAACCACAATGGCGCACGGGGTTGTTCGAGCATGGCCTGCACATAGGCAGGCGGTAGCTGACAGGCGAAAGCGCCAATCACCACATCAGCTACCGAAGTGTCCTGCCAATCGGAAGGCCATTGGCGCACATCCACGCCCTGCTGCCATTGCTGGGCGACGTCGGCCTGGGCTTCGGGGCAGATACGCACGAACGCCTTCAGGTCATCCACCCACAGGAGCACCGCCAGGCCCTGCTCGGCCACCAGTTGCCGGGCCAGGCGCCAGGTCACGCCGATGTCGCCGTAGTTATCGACGACACAACAGAAGATGTCCCACCGCGCTTTCATCGCTGGCCCCTTGGAAAAAGCGCCGATTGTCCGGGTAAATCATCACTGACAAAAGCGTGGCACGAAAAAAACCGTTGCACCGTGCGACAATGGCAACCCGTGTCCTGGCCAGGAGGCCATCATGCCCCGCCCTCGCGAATTGAAGATCACCCTAAAACCCCTGCAACTGATCCTGTGCATTGCGCTAGGCCTGTGGCTTGGCGCTGTGGCTATTGCCCTGAGCCTGTGGCTGGCCGGGCGCCTGCTGCCAGCGACGGTGCAGCCGATCGGCCAGGTGCTGGCGCCGCCAGCCACGGCGCCGGCGTCGCCGGAGACAGCCGACTCGCAAAAGCAGATGTTCGAGCAATACAAACAGATCCTGCGCAACCAGCAAGTACAGCAGGCCGAAGAGCAGGCGCAAGGCAGCCTGCGCAATCTGTCCAACCCCAAATGCCAGTTCTGGCTGCAACAGAACCGCACCGCGCCGACCGAAAAAAGCCGTGCCCTCGTTCTTGAATTCTGCAACTGAGCCCATGACCAAAGCCGACCTGCTGCAACGCATCATCGATACCCTGAGCTTTGATCTGGATGTCGCCCAGCGCGCCGCGCAAACCGCCTATGAAGCGGCCACCGCCGAAGAGAACATCGCCGAGAACAAGTACGACACCCTGGGCCTTGAAGCGTCGTACCTGGCCACCGGGCAAGCCCGGCGCATGGAGGAAATCCGCCAGGCGCGGGCAGCGTACCAGCAATTGTTGCTGCGCGACTATGACCCGCAACGCGGGATCCAGGTCAGCAACCTGGTGACCCTCGAGGCCGAAAACGGCACTTGCCAGCAGCTGTTTCTAGGGCCCGAAGGCGCCGGGCTGAAGATTGGCCAGGGGGCGCAACTGGTCACGGTGATCACCCCGCGCTCGCCACTGGGGCAACGTTTGATCGGCAAGGTTGAAGAGGATGAGGTGAGCCTGGTGCTCGGCGGGGTATGCCAGAGTTATTACATCCTTAAAGTGCTGTGATCGGCAAGGCTGCGCAGCCCCCTTCACAAGGAACCCAACGCATCAAACCGCTGCGCCAACCCCTGCCGGGCAAACTGCTCGATGACAAAATCGACAAACGCCCGGGTCTTGCCCGGTAGCAATTTGTGCTCGGTGTAGTACAGCGAGATATTGCCGTCGTCCACATACCAGTCCGGCAACACCCGCAGCAGCCGGCCAGCCTGCAGGTACGGCACGGCGAACGGCATGCTCACCAGCGCCACGCCCAGGCCCTGCTCCGCCGCCGCACAGGCTGCCTCCGAGTCACTCATGGTCATGCGCAAACGCAAGCTCAAAGGGCTCTGCTCCCGCTCGCGGCTGGTCAACGGCCAGGAACGTACCCGCCCGGTCTGCGGAGAACGAATGAGGATGCCGTCCAGCGCGTGCAAATCGGCGGGCTGGGTAATGGGCGGATGCTGCTGCAAGTACGTCGGCGCCGCCACCAGAATCCGGTGCGCCGGGGTCAGCTTGCGCGCCACCACGCCCTGGGGCAGGTCGAAGCCACCGCCAATGGCCGCATCAAAGCCCTGGCCAATCAGGTCGACCTGACGGTTATCGAAATGCCAGTCAGGGCTGATTGCCGGATAGCGCCGCAGGAACTCGGCCAGCAGCGGCACGATGTACAGGCGGCCGAACACCGTGCCCATGCTCACCTTCAGGGTGCCGGCCGGTTGCCCTTCGGCACTGGCCAGGTTAGCCACGGCGTACTGGATGGTCTGAAAACTCGCCGCCACCTCGCCGAGAAAACGCTGCCCGGCCTCGGTCAGGGTCAAGCGCCGGGTGCTGCGCTGAAACAAGCGCACGCCCAGGCGCGCCTCCAGCCGGGCGACGTTCTTGCCCACCGCCGCCGGGGTCAGGCTCAGGCGCCGCGCCGCTTCGGCAAAGCTGCCGACTTCGGCGCTGCGGACAAAACACTCGATGCTGCTGAAGGATTCCATACCGATGATTCCATACTTCTGGTTTACACAGACTATAGCGATTACTGGCTACCGACAGGGTAATCAGCGGCCGATACTGAGCCCCATCCAAGGCATCCAGCCTTGTTCTTTCGGGAGCACAGCATGTCGACCCAATCCAGCCTCCACGGCAAAGTAGCCCTGATCCAGGGCGGTTCGCGCGGTATCGGCGCCGCCATCGTCAAACGCCTGGCCGCCGAAGGCGCCAGTGTCGCCTTCACCTATGCCAACGCCACGGCCCAGGCCGACGCCCTGCAACAGAGCATCATCGCCGCCGGCGGCAAGGCCCTGGCCATCAAGGCCGACAGTGCCGATGCCAGCGCTGTGCAGCAGGCGGTGCAAAGCACTGTTGAAGCGTTCGGTCGCCTGGATATTCTGGTCAACAATGCCGGGGTTCTGGCGGTGGGGCCGCTTGCGGACTTCAGCCTGGAGGACTTCGACCGCACCCTGGCGGTGAACGTGCGCAGCGTCTTCGTGGCCACGCAAGCGGCCGTCCGGCACATGGGCCAGGGCGGGCGGATCATCAACATCGGCAGCACCAATGCCGAACGCATGCCCTTCGCCGGTGGCGGCCCTTATGCCATGAGCAAATCGGCGTTGGTCGGCCTGACTCGCGGCCTGGCCCGTGACCTCGGGCCGCTGGGCATCACCATCAACAATGTCCAGCCGGGCCCGGTGGACACCGACATGAACCCGGCCCAAGGCGAATTCGCCGAAAGCCTGATGGGCTTGATGGCCGTGGGTCGCTACGGTCATGTCGACGAGATTGCCAGCTTCGTCGCCTACCTGGCCGGCCCCGAGGCAGCCTACATTACCGGTGCCAGCCTGAGCATCGACGGCGGCTTCGCGGCCTGAGGCGGGTCAATGGCCATCCCTGACCGCCAGGCGCTGTTCAATCAGCTGGGCAAAGGCCCTGGCGGCCGGGGTCGGGTGCATCGACCAGATCGCATACACGTGACGCACCGGCGCATCCTCGATTGCCACCGACATCACGCCGTTGAAGCTGTTGGCAATTCGCGCCGGCACCAGGCCGATGGCAAGGCCGCGTTTGGCAAACTTCTCCACCAGGCGGATATTGGTCACCTCGAACTGCACCCGATGACGCACGCCGGCGGCGGCAAAGGCCTCGTCGGTTTGCCGGCGGGCGCCGCTACCGGCCGGAAAATCCACCAGTGGCTGGGCCTGGAGATCAACCAGAGACAAGCGCGCGGCACCCGCCAAGGGATGCTCGACGGCCATGACCGCCACCAGTTCCTCTTCGGCCAGCAGGCGGTACTCGACGCCGTCCAGCCGCTCGCCCGGCCAAACCCCGATAAAGCCCACGTCCAGGCGCCGTTCGCGCACATCGGCAATGAGCAACTCGCTCTTGGCCATCAGCCAGCGGATATCCACCAACGGGTGCTGAGCATGAAAATCGGCCAGCAGATCGACCAGGTCAAGTTCGGTCAGCGAGGTGATCTCGCCGATGGACAATTGCCCGCGTACTTCGCCACAGGCCGCGGCGACATCTTCGGCAATCCGCCGGGTGGCTTCCAGCGCTGGCCGGGCACTCTGCACGAAGGCTTCGCCCGCCGGCGTCAGGCGCACGCGCCGCGAGCTACGCTCGAACAGGCTGACGCCGAGGGTTTCTTCCAGCCTGGCAATCTGGTGGCTCAAGGCCGACTGCACCACATGGCAGCGCTCGGCGGCACGGGTAAAGCTACCGGTGTCGACCACCGCCAGGGCATATTCAATCTGCTTGAGGTTCATGGATTGATCTATTTTCAAGATGGATAGAATGAAAACGATACATTGGCGTCATGCTAGCGTATTTCCGATACTGTCACTTCCCAACTGCCACTGATCGAGACGGTCCATGACCTCTTCCAGCCACACCCTGAGCCGCGGCCTGATTCTGCTGATGGCGACCGCCACGGGCCTTGCCGTCGCCAGCAACTATTACGCCCAACCCTTGCTGCACAGCATCGCCGAACACTTCGGCCTGACCACCGCCAGCGCCGGGGCCATCGTCATCGCCGCACAGCTGAGCTACGGCGCCGGCCTGTTGTTGCTGGCCCCTCTGGGCGACCTGTTCGAACAGCGCAAACTGATCGTCAGCATGATCGCCATCAGCACCCTGGGCCTGCTGATCAGCGCCTTTTCGCCCAGCCTGGCATGGCTGCTGATCGGCACCACCCTCACCGGCCTGTTCTCGGTAGTCGCCCAGGTGCTGGTGCCGATGGCCGCCGGCCTCAGTGATCCAGCGCAGCGCGGGCGAGTCGTCGGCACGCTGATGAGCGGGTTGCTGCTGGGCATCCTGCTGGCGCGCACCGCCGCCGGCTTCATGGCCGAACTGGGCAGCTGGCGCAGCATCTACCTGCTGGCTGCGGCGTTGATGGGGCTGTCGGCGATCGCCTTGTTCCGCGCCCTGCCCGAGCGTCATCAGCACGCCGGGCTCAGCTATCCAGCGCTGCTCGGCTCGGTGTTCCGCCTGTTCGTTGACGAGCCGATCCTGCGCTTGCGCTCGTTGCTGGGCCTGTTGTCGTTTAGTTTGTTTGCCCTGTTCTGGACCCCGCTGGCGTTTCTCTTGTCGGCCGAGCCCTACCATTTCTCTGACGCCGTGATCGGACTGTTCGGCCTGGCTGGTGCCGCCGGTGCCCTGTCGGCCAACTGGGCCGGGCGCCTGGCCGACCGTGGCAAAGGCCCGCTGGGCACCACGGTAGGCTTGCTGGCCTTGCTGCTCTCATGGGTGCCGCTGGCCTATGCACAGTCGTCGCTGGCGGCACTGTTGCTCGGTGTGCTGTTGCTCGACCTGGCGGTTCAACTGGTGCACGTGAGCAACCAGAATGCCGTGATTGCCCTGCGCCCGGAAGCCCGCAACCGCCTGAATGCCGGCTACATCACCTGCTACTTCATCGGCGGTGCACTCGGCTCGCTGCTCGGTACGCAACTGTTCCAGCGCTACGGCTGGGACGGTATTGTCATCGCCGGTCTGAGCATCGGCGCCCTGGCCTTGCTGGTCTGGGGCCTGGCCGAACGCCAGCGCGCCGTGCGCCTGCGTACCGCCTAACGGCGTACAAAGGCCTCATCGACCCGGGCCAGGTGCTCTTCGCGCAGGGTCCCGGCGTAGTAATGCAGCTTGACCCAGGCCAGCAGGTAGTCGTAGCGGGCCTGGGCCAGGTCGCGGCGGGTGGTTGCCAACTGCTGCTCGGCATTGAGCACATCGAGGTTGACCCGCTCCCCCCCCAGCACGCTCTGGCGGGTCGACTGTACCAACGCCTCGGCCGAGGTCAGCGCCCGCTGATAGGCGCGCAGGCGGCTGACGCCCGACTGGCAGGCGTTGTACTGGCGGCGCAACTCGATCAGGGTTGCCCGGGTGTTGCCGTCCAGTTCGTATTCGGCCTGCTCCAGGTTGCGGCTGGCCTGACGGGTGGCCGCCGACACCCCGCCACCGGCAAACAACGGCAGGCTGACTTCGATGCCGATGGTGTTGGTGTCGTAGCGCTGGTTGTAGGTGTTGCCACTGTCAGACTGCATTTGCCGCGATGTAGCGTAGGCGGTGACTTTGGGCAGGTGCCCGGCACGGTTGCGTTCCACTTCGTATTCGGCCACCTCCAGGGCCTGGCGCTGGGATGCCAGTTGCGGGTTATTGGCCAGCGCCAGCTCATGCCAGGCCTCATAGGTCGCCGGTTGCAGCGCCAGCAAGGCAAAGCCGTCGTTGATCGGCGCCAGTTCGTCGATGCGTGCCGAGGGTTCGCCGATCAATGCCCCCAGCTCACGCAAGGCGGCGTCCTGATCGTTGCGCGCCTGGATCTCCTCGGCGTCGGCCAGCTCAAAGCGGGCCTGGGCTTCGAGAATATCGGTACGGGTACCCTCGCCCTGCTGGAACAGTTGCTGGTTCTGCTGGAACTGCTGTTGATACGCCTGCTTGCTGGCCACGCTGATGCTGATCTGGTCTTGCGCAAACAGCGCCTGGGTATAGCTGGTCATTACCCGCACCAGCAACTCCTGGCTCTTGTCGCGAAACGCCTCGTCGGCGAACAGCGCCTGGGCCACGCCCTTGCGGTAGCTGGCGTAGGCTTCGTAGTCGAGCAAGGGCTGCTGGAGGATGAAGCTCGAGCCATAGCTGTTGTAGTGACGGTCTTCATCCTCGCGCCGCGAGTCGCCCAGGTAGCGGGCCTTGGAATCGTTGCGGCCCTTGTTGTAGTTGTACGACAGGTTCGGCAGCAAACCGGCGCGGCCAATGGCGCGGTTTTCCTGCCCGGCTTCGCGGGCCTTGAGCGCGCCAAGGAACACCGGGTCCTTGCGCAGCGCCTGCTCATACACCTGAAACGGCCCCATGGCCTGCGCGCCCGCCCCTGTTGTCAGGGCGAACGCCGCCAGCAGCCCGGTCATCAAGCTTTTCATGCACGGGCTTCCTTATTGTTCGGTCAACGCAGTGCCTGCCCGATCGAGCAGGGGTTTGAACAGGTAATTGAGCATCGAGCGCTCGCCGGTGCGCACGAACAGTTCGGCCGGCATTCCCGGTTTGATCACCAGGCCGTCAAGGCGCGCCAGTGCCTGTTCGCTGACCGTGCTGCGTAGCACGTAGTACGGCTGGCCGGTCTTGTCATCGAGCAACTGGTCGGCGGAAATCAGCGCCACCTCGCCCGCTACCCGCGGCGTGCTGCTCTGGTTAAAGGCCGTGAAAAGGATATCCACAGGCAGCTGTACCGCGACTTTATCCACAAGGTTGACCGGCAAGCGCCCTTCGACCTCGAGGGCAGTGCCCTGGGGCACCACCTCCAGCAGGGTTTCTCCGGCACGCACCACCGCACCTTCGGTATGCACGCCCAGGTTGACCGCGATGCCATCGGCCGGGGCGAGAATTTCGCTGTGCTGCAAGTCGAAACCGGCCGAGGTCAGTTGCTGCTCCAGGGTGACGCTTTTCAACTGCGCTTCCGCCAGTTGGCTACGCACTTCCTTCTGATACTCCTCACGACGCTGTTGCAGGTTCAGCCGCGACTCGACGATGCCCTGCTCCAACCGCGCACTGTCGCCGTTGTTCTGCGCCAGGTCGCGCTGGACCTGGGACAACTGACGCTGATACTCCAGCAAGCGGTTGCGCGGGATATAGCCCTGGCTGGCCAACGGCTTGAGGTTCTCCAGTTGTTCGCGCAGTGAATCGGCCTGGGCCTGCAGGTCACCACGGGCGCGGCGCATGCCTGCCAACTGGGCGACCGCACCGTCGATACTGGCGGTCAGCCCGGCCTGCTCGCGGGCCTGGGCGTCGCGGCGGCTGCTGAACAACTGCCGCTGGCTTTCAAGCACCAGGCTCAACTGCGGGTCGGGGTCGGCGCTGAGTTCTGCCGGGAAGACGACTTCGCCGAGGTTATCGCGCTCGCTCTGCCAGCGTGCCAGGCTGGCCCATGCCACCCGGTACTGGGCCTGCAGCGACTGCACGTCAGCCTGGACCTGGGTCTGGTCCAAGCGAAACAGTGGCTGCCCCTGCTTAACCCGTTGGCCTTCACTGACCAGGATGCGGCTGACCACGCCGCCGGCCAGGGACTGCACCGCCTTGCGCTTGCCCGAGACCACCACCGTGCCTTGCACGGCAATGCCCTGATCAAGCGGCGCCAGGGTTGCCCAGGCGATAAAACCGCCAAAGCCGACCAGGGTCAGCAACCAGCCGAGGCGTACATAAAAGCGTGCACTGCGGCTTTTATCGACCTGGCTCATGCGCCACCTCCGGTTGCCAATGCGGCATTGGCCGGTTGGCGCTGAGCCTGCTCCTGGGCCCGGCTCAGGGCCTGCATGACGTCATGCGCCGGCCCAAATGCCTGCATCCGGCCCTCGCTGAGTACCAGCAGCTTGTCGGCCTGGGCCAGCGCGGCCGAGCGATGGGTAACCAGCACCACGGTGCGGCCCTGGGCTTTCATTTGCGCAATGGCGGTGGCCAGCGCCGCCTCGCCACTGGTGTCGAGGTTGGAATTGGGTTCGTCGAGCACGATCAGGCTCGGCCCACCGTACAGGGCACGAGCCAGGGCGATGCGCTGCTTCTGCCCGCCGGAAAGATCGCCGCCGTCTTCGCCCAGGCGGGTGTCGTAGCCTTGCGGCAAGCGCAAAATCAGCTCGTGCACACCGGCTTGACGCGCCGCCTCGACCACCTTGTGGCCGTCCAGTTCGGCAAAGCGGGCAATGTTCTCGGCAATGCTGCCGCGCAGCAGTTCGATGTTCTGTGGCAGGTAACCGATGTGCGGGCCCAGGGCCTCGCGATCCCAACGGTGCAGGTCGGCGCCGTCCAGGCGCACGGTACCGGCCAGCGTCGGCCAGACGCCGACCAGCACCTTGGCCAGGGTCGACTTGCCCGAGCCGGAGGTACCCAGTACCCCGAGCACTTCACCGGCACTCAGGTTGAAGCTGATCTGCTGCAGGGTTGCCACGCGCTTGCCTGGCGGCCCGGCACTGACCTGCTCGAAGCTCAGGCGCCCGCTTGGCGCAGGCAAGGCCATCGGTGCCGGCGGCTCGGGAAACTCGCGCAGCAGGCCGTCCAGACGCTGATAGGCCATATGCGCCCCGCTCCACTGCTTCCACACAGCAATCAACTGATCGATGGGGCTGAGCACCCGGCCCATGAGGATGGACCCGGCGATCATCATGCCCGGGGTCATCTGCCCCTCGATCACCAGCAAGGCGCCCAGCCCCAGCACCAGCGACTGCAGGCACAGGCGCAGCGACTTGCTGATCGCGGTGATCACCGCCGAGGTATCACTGGCCTGGTTCTGCAAGGTCAGAAAACGCGAATGCAAGGCGAACCAGCGCTGGCGCAACGCTGCGAGCATGCCCATGGCCTGGATGCTCTCGGCGTTTTGCAACTGACTGCTGGCCAGGTGCGTGGACTGCTGCTGGAAACCGCTGGCTTCAACCAGCGGCTTGTGGGTCAGGCGTTCGTTGAGGATTGCCAGGGCAATCAGCAACAACGCACCAGCGCAGGCCATGACACCCAGCCAGACGTTGAACAGAAAGATCACCGCCAGGTAAATCGGAAACCAGGGGGCATCGAAGAAAGCGAACAACGCGGGACCGGTGACAAATTGCCTCACCTGCGTCAGGTCATTGAGCGATTGCCCTGCCTGTCCGTCCCCCCGGCGCAAGTTACGCTCAAAGGCCGCCCGATAGACATTCAGGTTAAAGCCCTGTTCCAGTTGGTTGCCGACCCGAATAACAATGAAACTGCGGATCGCTTCCAGTGCACCAATAAACACAAAGAAGCCGACCACCATCAACGTCAACATCCACAGGGTTGTTTCGTTTTGCGAAGACAGTACCCGATCATACACTTGCAGCATATAAATCGAGGGCACCAGCATGAGTAGGTTAATCAACGCGGTAAAACAACCCACACTCAGAAGCGTGGACTTGTGATCGGCCAGTGCTGCCCACAAGGGCGCACCGGCTTTATGAGTCGGCCTGTTCATTGTCCGCCTTTCTATCCCTGAAAAATCGGCAATCGCCTACAAGGTTTTATTCTTTATTCTTACGTTCCAACAACAGTGTCTCGCCGGACGCGGAAGTCCACTTGAACATACCGGGCTTATAACGGTTGAAGTGCACCAATGCGCTGCCGCTGCCATCCAGCAAGGCCAGGGTATCGGGGGTTGGCAACCAGCCGCTGGGGCGCTTGCCTATCAGCACTTCTACGCATTGCAGATCACCGCGCAAGGTTTGCGTTACATCCAGGTACAGCTCGCAACCTGCAGCGCGATCGGCTTCGGGGTAAAGCGTCCAGTCACCGGCCAGTTGTGCGGGAGTGGGGAGTAGCAGGCTGCTTGCCATACCGACCTCGGTCATCAACATCAGGGGAACCGCGCCGAGCGCGATCATTCGCTTGAGAGCCATCATCTGCCTGTAATCCTCTCAGAAGAAGCGGCGCTTGCGCGCCGCCCTTCCAGGCTGTTGTCAGACCACGATATCCGTGGCGACCGCCTGACCTACGGTGGTCACCAGGAAATCAGACAGGCTGTTGCCGGTGATGTCGATCGACAGGCTACCGAGGTTGCTGGCCTGATCGAAGCTCAGTACCGCCTCGCCGGCATGACCGGTGAAGGCATCAACGAACTGCAGTGGCAGCTTGTTGACGGCAAAGGCCGAGATGGCCGACAGGTCGATCTTGTCCTGACCGCTGACAAAATCCATGATCCGGTCAGGATTGCTCGGGGTCGAATCGCTGCTGGCAGCGAAGATGAAGGTGTCGGAACCGGCACCACCCCAGAGTTTGTCGCCACCGCCGCCGCCGTAGATGATGTCGTTGCCGGCACCACCCTTGAGCTCGTTGGCCACGGCGTTGCCGATCAGCAGGTCGTTGCCCGAGCCGCCGATGGCATTCTCGACGATGGCACCCTTGGCAATGGAAATATTGCCAATCATGCCGCCGACATCAGAGAACGACGCGTCATTGAGGTTGATCTTCTGGTTTTGGGTAAAACCGGAGAAGTCCAGGGTGTCGTTGCCGCCGCCGTCCCACACCGAAAAGACGACTTTCGACGAGGCCGAGGTGGCCGAGTAGAAGTCGCGGTCAGCGGTGGAGTTGAAGCCGTACACGGTGTCGCCGGAGCGGGTCGCGTAGTTGGCGCCATACAGCTTCTGGATTGCCGCGATGTCATCCATCAGCGGTGCCGAGGAGTACACCTGCACGCCGCCCTTGGTGAAGTTCTGGTTGGTGTTGCTCTCGCCCCAATAGCTCATGACGCTGTAGCCACGGGTGTCCTGACCGTAGGAAGCATCGGCGTAGGTCGGGTAGCCTTCCCCGGCGTTGTAGTCGCCCGGGTGAGACAAGCCCAGCACGTGGCCGATTTCGTGGGTCAGGGTCTGACGCCCGTAGTTGCCGTTTTCCGGGTTGACGTTGGCTTGGTACTGGCTGTTGATCAGGTACCAGGATTCACCCTTGTGCGAGCCTGGCCGGTCAAATGGCAGGTAGGCAAATGCCGCACCGCCGCTGCTGCCATCGCTGTAGTTGCCGAAGGTCATGTGACCGTCGCCACCTGTCGCGGCCTCCTTGAAGGTGACCTTGGCCACGTCTGCCCAGGACTGCATGGACAGTTTGGCCTGAGCCTTCTGCTGGGCGGAAAAGGCGCTGAACGAGCCCAGTTCCTGACTGTCGAAGCCAGCAGGCGCCTTGGTCAGGAAGGTATAGGTCAGGTTGATGGTGCCGTCCTTGTTCAGGTCTTTCCAGGCAGCGCCGTCACGCAGCAACTGGGTAGCGGCCTGGTCGACCGAGAACGAAGGTTTGCCATTCACTGTCGCACTGCCGCCGCGATCATATTGATGGCCGAAACTATTGATCAGGCTGTAAGCGGAACTTGCACCGTGTGGTTGCAATACAGAGCCAGCTGAAACAATAGCGCTTTCTTTGACTTTCGACATACAGACACTTCCTTGTTTACAAAAAAGCAGTTGTTGTCCGACAGGACGCTCCCGCGGCGAGATCGTCCTATCACTCGCCTGAATGAGGCGGGGAAAAACTGACACACCAGGAATTGAACTGTCCAGCTTTTTTTGACGCCAATTTTCATTAACCCAAGTTGTTTATTGTCCTACAATTTTAAAACCCTTGATTTAGCTTAGCGGCATCAATTTGCGCAAACGGCGATATATCGACTCCACTAAAAAAGCGAGCGACAGACGAAAACCGAGCAGGAGGCTTTAGTTGCGAATCCGAACTTTAATTATAAGAATGCGACATGCCGTTATAACTCGTGGGCCCTGAACCTTTACTTTTTTGTGACAACTAGGGGAGTACCCTCCGTCGCCTGACCATTGACTTGTGCCGTGCGCTGGCGCTGAGTAGGGATTGGTCAATAGCCCTTTCAACCTGGACGCCACTATGACAAGACTCACGGTTCAATCCGGCGATTTCTTGCAAGGTGAAGGCGAGTACCGCAATGGATCGCTCACACTCAAGACCGCCCGTAGCCCTTCACCCGGCGAGAAAATCGCCCTTACCCGCATTACCGACCTGGTCGTTGCCAATCAGGAGTCCAGCCGCAGCCTGAGCAGTGCCCTTGGCTGGGGTGTGGCCGGTGCCCTGGTGGCCGGCCCGGTTGGCCTGATCGCCGGCCTGTGGTTAGGCGGCAAGGAAGAGGAGGTGACCTTCCTCGCAACCTTCAAGGATGGTCGCAAGCTGATGGCCATCACCGACAAGAAAACCTGGTCGAAAATCGACGGTAATTGGCGGCGCCATTCCCAGACCGCAGCAAACGGTTGAAGCCGCGCGACGCCCGCTCGTTCATGGCAGTAGCAGCCGATTGAAAACAGGGGCGCCGCCAGCCGGTTGCCCCTGCTAAGATTGCGTCCCCGCCTGCCCGGCGCAATACCGGCAGGCTATCAATGCCTGGGCCCACGCCCCTCTACCTACTGGGCAAAAAACCCTTTCGGACTGCAGCCGATCAATAACGGCGCGTCCGCGTTCGCCGTCAAGGAGCTCCTGCATGACCCTGCCCCGCCCTCGCCTGCCCTTGCGCCTGCTCGGCCTGAGCCTGGCCCTGCCAGCCACGCACAGCCTGGCTCAGGACAGCATTACCTTGGCCCCGGTGCAGGTGTCCGAGGCCTACAGCGAGGGCTATCAGGCCCGCGAAGCGGCCGTCGGCGGCTTCCAGCCGGCACCATTGCTGGACACCCCGGCGTCGATTGCGGTGTTCAGCGAGCAACTGCTGGCTGATCGTCAGGTGCGCACACTCAGCGAAGTCCTGCAAAGCGATGCTTCGGTGGGTGAAAGCTATGCCCCGATCGGCTACTACGAAAACTTCAACGTGCGCGGTTTTGAGCTCAATGCCGCCAGCAGCTACAGGATCAACGGCCAGACCATCGCCGGCGAGCAGAACGTGGCCCTGGAGAACAAACAGCAGGTCGAGTTGCTCAAGGGCCTGTCGGGCTTGCAGAGCGGCGTGTCGGAACCCGGCGGGCTGATCAATTACGTGACCAAGCGAGCGCAAGATGTGCGTTCGGTGACAGTGTCGAGCAACGAGCAGGGTGAACGCTACATCGCCACCGACCTGGGCGGCTGGTTCGGCAGCGAGCGCCAGTTCGGCCTGCGCACCAACCTGGCCCATGAAGATATCCGCTCCTACGTCGACCATGCCGACGGCAAGCGCGACTTCGCCTCCCTGGCCTTCGACTGGCAAATCAACCCCGACGCGGTGCTGCAACTGGACGCCGAATACCAGCAGCGCGAACAGCGCTCGGTGCCGGGTTATCAGCTACTGGGCGGCAACAGCCTGCCCCACGGTATCGACCCGCATGACCGCCTGGCCTATCAGCACTGGGCCAACCCGGTGACAATCGATTCGCTGAACCTTGGCGGGCGCTTCGAGTATCGCTTCAGTGACAACTGGACGGGCAGCCTCAGCGCCTCGCGCAGCAAGGTGGTGATCGATGACTACAGTTCGTTTGCCTGGGGCTGCTATGGCGCACCCAGTTGCGCCGAATCCAGCGTACCGAACTATTTCAGCCCGCAAGGCGACTACGACATCTATGATTTCCGCAGCCCGGACGACACACGCCGTATCGACGAAGCCCAAGCGCTGCTGAACGGGCGTTTCGAGCTGGCCGGGCTGGGCCATGAGTTGACGGTCGGCAGCAGCGCACAGCGGCGCACCCTCGATCAGCGGCCAACCTTCAACCAGTTCATCGGTAGCGGCAACATCTACCAGCCAACCCCTGCACTGGAGCCGTTCGATGGCTCGCCAGGGCACTCCGAACGGCGCCTGGACAGCCGTCAATACGGTGTTTTTGTCAGTGACCGGATCACTTTCAACGAGCAGTGGCAGACCCAACTGGGCGCTCGCGTGGTGCGCCTGGACGAAAGAGCCTTCGATGAAGCCGGCAACGATCGCCGCCATACCCGCCAGTACGAGCTGCTGCCCAACGCAGCGCTGATCTACAAACCACGTGCTGATATCTCGCTGTACACCAGCTACAGCAAAGGCCTTTCAGCAGGCAGCGCGGCGCCATGGTTTGCCCAGAACAACCAGGACATCCTCGCCCCGACCACCTCGCAGCAGATCGAGCTGGGCATCAAGCGCGACTGGCAACGCCTGAGCCTGAGCGCAGCGCTGTTCCAGCTGCGCCAGGCCTATCAGTATTCGCAACCTGATGGCGCCGGACATTTCACCTATGTGCAGCAAGGCCAGCAGAAGAACATCGGCCTGGAGCTGGGCGCCAGCGGCTGGCTGACTTCCAACTTGCAGATCAATGCCAGTGCCGCGGCGATTCGCGCGCGGGTCAAGAACAGCGGCACGGCTGACTACGAAGACCATCAGGCGCTGAACGTACCGAACTTGCGTGCCGCGGTGCAGGCTGACTACAGCCTGCCAATCCCGGGCCTGGCCCTGCTCGGCGGCGCGCGCTACAGCGCCAGCAAGTACGCCAATCAGGCCGGTACGGTGGAAGTCGGCAGCTATGCGGTGTTCGATCTGGGGAGCCGCTACAGCACCAAGGTTGGCGGCTACGACACAGTACTGCGGCTGATGGTGGATAACGTCTTCGACAAACGCTACTGGCGCGATGCCGGGGAGTACCTGGGGGATGGTTATCTGTTTCAGGGTGCGCCGCGCACCGCACGGGTTTCGGCTTCTGTGAGTTTCTGAGGGCCTCATCGCGGGTCAAGCCCGCTCCCACAATGAATCTGCGTACGCCGCCGGACCTGTGGGAGCTGGACTTGCCAGCGATCGAGCGCGAAGCGGTCGTAATCCAGGCAGCACCTGATGTGCTGACTGCACTGGCCCCATCGCTGGCAAGCCAGCTCCCACCAAGCACCGCCGTCAGAACGGCTCGCTACCCTCGCGAATTTCCACTTCCAACACCTCGCCCAACGCAACCAGCTGCGCCGCCACGTCCCTGGTGGTGATGAAGCCACTGTAGCAGTCACTGTCGGTGGACCAGTTCCACAGCACCAGGCCCTGCTTGTGCAGTTCGTCGTGGGCCGTGACCATCAGCTCGGGCACCGTGGTGTCGTCGAGGAAGTCTTCATCCTCCGCGTCTTCGACACCGAAAGTGACTTCGGCATCCCGCGCCTCGGCCAGCTGTTGCACGCTCTGTACAAACGACTCGGTGTCTTTCCAGTCGACGAAGAACACCGACTCCCAGTCAGCCACATCCTTGACGATATACATCAGTTGCTGCGGATCGTCCTCGAATTCCTCGACGTCGTCTTCATCCAGCTCGACCTCGCGCAGGGCCTGGACATGCTGGCTGGCCATTGCCGCCGACGGACTGATCAGGGTCAGCAATTGTTCAGCGGCAAGGATCTGGGCCTTGGTAAAACATTCTTTGAGCATCTGAAACATCCTTTTTCATGGGCAAAACAAAAAGCCCCCGGCCTTGTTCAGGTCGGGGGCTTTTCTAGATGTGGCGGTGAAGAAGGGATTCGAACCCTTGATACAGTTTCCTGTATACACACTTTCCAGGCGTGCTCCTTCAGCCACTCGGACACTTCACCGGTTCTCGCCAAGCAGTTCAGCCTGTCGAGGCGCGCTAATGTAGTCGAAAGAGGTTCTAATGGCAAAGGTTTTTTTCAGAATATTCATGTGCTTAAGCCATTTAATCGAAAAAACACGGCACACAGGGCAAAGCCGCCATTCTCTGGCGTGCTTCGGCAGCCCGGTTTACCGCGCTCCCGTCAGGACAAGCACGTGGGCCGGGACGCTGACCGGTCAGTCAGTCACAGCGCTTTACCTCGGGCACTTGCCTGAGTAACGTCTGCCCCACTCCCCCTTAAGGAACCCTGTGATGAGTGAGCTGATTACCTACCACCTCGAAGACGGCATTGCGACCCTGACCCTGAACAACGGCAAGGTCAACGCCATCTCGCCTGACGTCATCAAGGCGTTCAATGCCGCCCTCGACCAGGCCGTGCAAGACCGCGCGGTGGTAATCATCACCGGCCAGCCAGGCATTCTCTCCGGCGGCTACGACCTGAAAGTCATGACCGCCGGCCCCAAAGAGGCCGTCAGCCTGGTGACCGCCGGCTCCACCCTGGCCCGGCGCATGCTCTCGCACCCGTTTCCGATCATCGTTGCCTGCCCGGGCCACGCGGTGGCCAAAGGCGCCTTCCTGCTGCTCTCGGCCGACTACCGCATCGGTGTCGAAGGCCCGTTCAGCATCGGCCTTAATGAAGTGCAGATCGGCATGACCATGCACCACGCCGGTATCGAACTGGCCCGGGATCGCCTGCGCCGCTCGGCGTTCCACCGGTCGGTGATCAACGCCGAGATGTTCGACCCGGCCAGCGCCGTCGACGCCGGCTTCCTCGACAAGGTAGTGCCGGTCGAACAGCTGCAGGAAGCTGCGCTGACGGCAGCCCGCCAGTTGAAGAAGATCAACATGAACGCCCACAAGCACACCAAGCTCAAGGTGCGCAAAGCACTGTTCGAGATCCTCGACGACGCGATCATCCGCGACCAGGAACACCTGGGCTGACCCCCTACCAAGGCCTGATTGCGATTATTCGCGCAATCGGGCCTGCCCCGCGCCAATGAGCGTTTGCCGATAGAAGTGCACACCCGTACACTGCGCCGCGTTTGCCTGGTGTGAGTCGTACGATGCTTTTTATTATCCGCATGTTCCTGTTGGGGCTGCATTTTCTCCTGGCCGGTGTTCTCGGTGTGCTGGTTGGCCTGTGCCGACCGTTCAACCCGGACAACAGCCGAATCTGTGCACGCCTTTATGGGCTGCCTGCCACCTGGCTGATGCGCCTTGAGATCAAGGCCGAGGTCGGCCCGCTGTTCGATCAGCCGCCGGGCTGCGTGATCATCGCCAACCACCAGTCCAACTACGACCTGTTCGTGCTGGGTCATGTGGTGCCACGGCGTACCGTGTGCATCGGCAAGAAGAGCCTGAAGTGGATTCCCCTGTTCGGCCAGTTGTTCTGGCTGGGCGGCAACGTGCTGGTCGATCGCGGCAATGCCTACCAGACGCGCCGGGCAATCCAGACCACCACCCGCACCCTGAGCGAAGACGACACCTCGATCTGGGTGTTCCCCGAAGGCACGCGCAATGCCGGCGAGCACCTGATCACCTTCAAGAAAGGTGCCTTTCACATGGCCGTAGAAGCCGGCGTGCCGATCGTGCCCGTATGCGTCAGCCGCTATGCCTGCCGCCTGAGCCTCAACGGCTGGCGCCGCAGCAAGGTGATCATCCGCTCACTGCCCCCCATCGCTACCAGTGGCCTGACCCAGCAGGATGTACCGGCGCTGGCCGAGCAATGCCGCGTGCAGATGCAGCACTGTATCGATCGCATGGAAGGCGAGCTGGCCCTGGCGTGAACAGTTGCCGAATTGTGCCAGTCAGACCAAGCTACTGGCACGGTTAACAGAAGAAGCGGACAACCATGGGTCGAGTCGTTGCAGCGGCGGTGTACAGCGCCGGCAGGAAGGTCACCAACATCAGCCTGGACGAAGGCAGCCAATGGGCGAGCAAGCCCGGGCATTTTGTCTGGATTGGCCTGGAAGAGCCCGATGCCCAGGAGCTGGCCAATCTGCAGCGCCAGTTCAACCTGCATGAGCTGGCCATCGAAGACGCACTGGAAAAACACAGCCGGCCCAAGCTGGAAACCTTCGGTGACGCCCTGTTCATCGTCACGTACTCGCCTGTGCGCCATGAAGGCAAGCTGGAGTTCATCGAGACGCATATCTTCGCCGGCAATGGCTACATCATCACTGCGCGCAACGGTCATTCGAAGTCCTACGCCCTGGTGCGCCAGCGCTGTGAGGCCCGCCCGCTGCTGCTGGAGCACGGCGAGGACTTCGTGCTCTACGCCCTGCTCGACTTCGTGACCGAAAACTACCAGCCGGTCAGCGAAGCCATTCATGGCGAGATCGAGGAACTGGAGCGCAGCGTGCTCAGCGGCTCGCTCAAGGAAGAAGACATCCAGCGCATCCACAGCCTGCGCCGCGACATCCTGCGCCTGCGCCGCTACGTGGCGCCAATGGTCGAAGTCAGCGAAGAACTGCAGCGCCTGACCTTCCCCTTTATCGACAAGAACATGCGCCCGTATTTTCGCGATGTGCAGATCCACGTCACCCGGCAGATGGAAGACCTGGCCGGGATTCGCGATATCGCCAGCCAGACCATCGAAATCGGCATGCTGCTGGAGTCCTCGCGCCAGAGCATCGTGCAGCGCAAGTTTGCCGCCTGGGCGGCGATCCTGGCGTTCCCCACCGCAGTGGCGGGGATTTACGGGATGAACTTTCAGAACATGCCGGAACTGAGCTGGCACTACGGCTACTTTGCCGTGCTGGGCGGGATCGCCGTGGGCTGCACGGCGTTGTATGCCAGCTTCAAGCGCTCCGGCTGGCTGTAACGGCAGGCCTCAGTTCGAGCTGCCCTGAGGTTTGTGCGCGACAAAACGCATCATCCATTCGGCCACCGTACTGCCGTGATGCTCATGCACCAGGCTGTCGATACCCTTGTGGTACACCTCCTGGCCGAGGCTGTCCTGGCGCAACTCAAGCAGCGCCCGCGAATAGTCGTGGATGAACTCCGGGTGGCCCTGGAAGCACAGCACCTGATCGCCGATGTGGTAGGCCGCGTTCGGGCAGAAATCGCTGGAGGCAATCACCGTGGCGTTTTCCGGCAGGCGTGTGACCTGGTCCTGATGGCTGATCAGCAAGGTCAGTTCTTCGACCTGCGGGCTGATCCACGGCGCCTTGGCGTTCATCACATAGCGGTGTGTACCCACCCCCCAGCCCTGGTGCGCGCGCTCGCTCTTGCCACCCAGCAGTAGCGCCAGCAACTGATGACCGAAACACACGCCAAGCAATTTGTCGCCACGCTGGTAGCGGTCCAGCAGGAACGCCTTGAGCTTCTGAATCCACGGATCATCACCGAACGAGTCGGCCTTGCTGCCAGTGACCAGGTAGGCATCGAACACCTGGTCTTCATCGGGATACTCGTCGTTCAACACGTTGTAGACGCGAAACTCGGCGGCGATTGGCTGGCGGGAGAACAGCTGCTCGAACATCCGTCCGTAGCCCTGATACTGCTCGACCAGCTCGGGTCGCAGGACGTCGGTTTCCAGGATGCAGATGCGTAGCGACATATAAATAGTCCTGAACGACAAAGGCGGGATTGCCCCGTAAAGCCTGCCCCGAATAAGGCGCGCAGGCAAGTATGATGCTCGGACGAACGGTCACGATCTGTGGATCCACTCACTAAAGGCACGCAAGTGTCTAGCAAGGGGAATGCTGATGGATGGCCAAAGGCCTCATAGCAAAAACTGCACATAACTGCTTAAGTACAGATTAAAGCGTTCTAAAACACGGGTGACGTTGACCCTAAGGTTAGCTGTATACCCATTAGCAACAGTTCGCGTCTTAATGGTTTCACAGCGTTAAATGATGTTCGCCAGATCGATGACAAGGAAGCCTCTGGGCACTCAGGAATAACAACAAAAAGGCGGTCAGCCATGTTCAAACAACACAAAGTACGTCAAGCCGGGCTCATCCTCTTCGCCACTACGCTGCTGTTGATCCTGCCGAACCTTTCGCGCCTGTTCGGCTGAGCGACATGCCCTCTTCCCTGGGTTTGTGCCTGGCACAAGCCGCTTGTGTGCAGGTAATCTGCCGACCCTGATGGTTGGAGAGTGCCCATGCGCCAGTGCTTTACCTTGCTCATTGCCCTGCTCTGCCTGCCCTTGCAGGCGGCACAACTGACCCTGGACCTGGGTAATGGCAGTCGCCCTTGGCAGAGCGCCGAGCTGCTCAAACACCCGCTGGTGCAGGACATCCAGATCGACAACGATGTTTCCTACAAGAAAACCATGCACTACCGCGCGGTGCCGCTGGCTGCGCTCCTGCAGGGCGTACGGGCTGATGATCACCTGCAGGCCGTAGCCCTGGATGGTTTTGCTGCCGAGATGCCGGCTGCGCCTTTGCTCAAGGACGGCCCTGCCCGAGCCTGGCTAGCCATTGAAGACCCGGCCAAGCCCTGGCCACCCCTGGCCAAAGGCAAAACCAGCGCCGGGCCTTTCTATCTGGTCTGGACCGACCCGCAAGCCGGGCGCATCAGCCCGGAGCAGTGGCCGTTCCAGGTCGCCAGCATTCGCCGTCTGGCGACGGTGGCCGAGCGGTTCCCAGCCATGCGCCCGGCACCGGGGTTGGCCGCCGATGATCCGATCAACCAAGGCTTTGCCGTGTTCCAGAAAAACTGCCTGGCGTGTCATCGCCTCAACGCTGCCGGTGACGCCCAGTTCGGCCCGGACCTGAACCTGCCGCACAACCCCACCGAATACTTCCAGGCCGACTATCTGCGGCGCTATATCCGCGACCCGCAAAGCCTGCGCCAATGGCCCCAGGCGAAAATGCCCGGGTTTACCGAAACGGTCATCAACGACAGTGAGCTGGACGCACTGCTTGCGTACCTGCGCCACATGGTCACGCGCAAACCCTGAAGCTCACTGCTGCTGGGCGTTGAGGGCCGGAGTCACCAGCACCTTGGCGTGCATCTGCTCGAAACCGCCACCCCGGCGCATGCCGCGTACCGGGCAGGCATCCAGGTAGTCCAGGCCCACGGCCAGCTTCAGGTGCCGTTCGGGCCGGGCCAATTGGTTGGTGACATCGAAGCTGTACCAGGCATCCTCAAGCCAGGCTTCGGCCCAGGCGTGGCTGGCCATCTGCTGGCTGTCGCTGTCGAACAGGTACCCGGACACGTAGCGCGCCGGCACGCCCAGGCTGCGCGCGCACGCCAGGAAGGCATGGGTATGGTCCTGGCAAACCCCGGCCCCACCGGCAAACGCCTGAGCCGCGCTGGTGTCGACGGCGGTGCTGCCCGGCCGGTAGGCCATGCGCTGGTTCAGGGCGTTCATCAGCTCGATCAACGCCGAGCGGTCACGCCGCTTGCGGCATTGCTGGCTGGCGAAGGCGCGCAACGCATCATCCGCTTCGGTGAGGCGGGTGAAGCGCAGGAACGGCAGCGGTGATTGCAGCTCGTGCTCGGTTTCACGGCTTTCATCGATGTCGACCAGGCCGCGGGCGCCGATGACCAGGTCCGCATGCGGCTCCTCCAGGCTCAGCACATGCAGGATGTTGCCGAACGGGTCCAGTTGCGCCCGCACCGGCCGCGGCAGGTCCAGCTGCCAGCTGAGCACCTGCTGGCGTTCGCTGTCGTGCGGGGTCAAGCGCAGGTACTGGATGCTCGAGCGCACCAGCTCTTCGTAGTGGTAGGCGGTTTCGTGGCTAATGGTCAGTCTTATACAGCCTCCAGGTAGGCACTGTGAATGGCATTGCCCAGTTCACGCACCAGCGGAATGTAATGGGTCAACCAGGGGTGCAGGCCCTCGGCAAGGATTTCATCGATCGAGGTGTAGCGCAGGCGTGCGTCCACCTCGGCGGCCAGGCGCTGGGCCGGGCGGCCGTTGCCACCGGGCAGGCTGGCGAGGATCTGGTCGATCTCTTCGGTGCAGGCTCGCAGCGAGCGCGGTACATCGGCGCGCAACAGCAGCAGCTCGGCGACATGGCGGGCAGCCGGGGCGTCACGGTAGATTTCGGTGTAGGCCTCGAATGACGACAGCGCGCGCAGCAAGGCGCTCCATTGGTAATAGCCGCGCGCCGAGCTGTCGCTGACCGCCTCGGCCTCGTCGCCGAGCATCTCGTAGCGGGCATCGAGCAGGCGCAGGGTGTTGTCGGCGCGCTCGATGAAGGTGCCCAGGCGAATGAAGCGAAAGGCGTCGTTGCGCATGATGGTGCCGTAGGTAGCACCACGGAACAGGTGCGAGCGCTCCTTGATCCACTCGCAGAAACGGCTCATGCCGTAGCGCCCCAGGCCCTGCTCGGCGATGCCACGAATCTCCAGCCAGGTGGCGTTGATGTTTTCCCACATGTCGGCGGTGATCCGCCCACGAACCGCATGGGCACTGGCCCGCGCCGCGCCGAGGCAACTGTAGATGCTTGCCGGGTTTTCCGGGTCCAGGGCAAAGAAGTGCAGCAGGCGCTCGGCATGCAACTGGCCGTGGCGCTCCAGGTAATCGTCGAGAGTACCGGTGATCAACAGCGGCATGGCCATTTCATCCAGGCCGTCACCGCGGCCATCCTGCGGCATCAGCGACAGCGAATAACTGACATCAAGCATCCGCGCGAGGTTTTCCGCGCGCTCCAGGTAACGTGACATCCAGTACAAATCGGAGGCAGTTCTACTCAACATGGCTTAATCCTCGACCACCCAGGTGTCCTTGGTACCGCCGCCCTGGGACGAATTGACCACCAGTGAGCCTTCACGCAGGGCAACCCGGGTCAGGCCGCCAGGCACCACCCGGGTCTCGCGCCCGGACAGCACGAAAGGCCGCAAGTCGATATGCCGCGGGGCAATGCCGTTGTCGACAAAGGTCGGGCAAGTCGACAGCGACAGCGTTGGCTGGGCGATGTAGGCCGCCGGCCGGGCCTTGATCCGTGCGGCAAACGCCTCGATCTCGGCGCGGGTCGCTGCCGGCCCGACCAGCATGCCGTAGCCACCGGAGCCCTGGGTTTCCTTGACCACCAGCTCCGGCAAATGCGCAAGCACGTGGGAAAGCTCTTCAGGCTTGCGGCACTGCCAGGTCGGCACGTTCTTCAGGATCGGCTCCTCATCGAGGTAAAAACGGATCATGTCGGTGACATAGGGGTAGATCGACTTGTCGTCGGCAACGCCGGTGCCAATCGCATTGGCCAGCACCACGTTGCCGCAGCGATAGGCGGCCAGCAGCCCGGGCACGCCGAGCATCGAATCGGGATTGAACGCCAGGGGGTCGAGGAAGGCATCGTCCAGGCGCCGGTAGATCACATCCACCGCCTTGGGGCCGTCGGTGGTACGCATGAACACCCGCTCGTCACGCACGAACAGGTCGGCGCCCTCGACCAGTTCGACGCCCATCTCGCGGGCGAGGAAGGCGTGTTCGAAGAACGCACTATTGAAACGCCCGGGCGTCAGCACCACCACGCTGGGGTTATCCAGCGGGCTTGAGCTCTTGAGGGTATCGAGCAACAGGTTAGGGTAATGATCGATGGGGGCGATGCGCTGGGCGGCGAACAGCTCGGGAAACAGGCGCATCATCATCTTGCGGTCTTCGAGCATGTAGCTGACGCCGCTGGGAGTGCGCAGGTTGTCTTCGAGCACGTAGTAGCTGCCGTCGCTGTCGCGCACCAGGTCGACCCCGCAAATGTGCGAATAGAGGTCGCGGTGCAGGTCCAGGCCTTGCATCGCCAGCTGGTACTGGTCGTTGGCCAGGACCTGCTCGGCCGGGATGATCCCGGCGCGAATGATGCGCTGGTCGTGGTACAGGTCAGCCAGAAACAGGTTCAGCGCCTTGACCCGCTGAATGCAGCCCCGCTCCACCACCCGCCACTCACTGGCGGGAATACTGCGCGGAATCGTATCGAAGGGGATCAGCCGCTCGGTGCCCTGCTCGTCGCCATAGAGGGTGAAGGTGATGCCGGCGCGGTGGAACAGCAGGTCGGCTTCACGTCGACGCTGGGCCAGCAGCTCCGGCGGGGTTTCGGCCAGCCAGCGGGCGAACGCCCGGTAATGCGGACGGACCAGGCCGTCAGCGGCGTACATTTCGTCATAAAAGGTGCGGATCATGCCGAACTCCTTGTCACCCGTGCACCCGAGCCATCGCAAGCCCCGTGCCAGCGGCATAATTCCTTGTTTTTCAATAGCTTGTACTTTGACAAAAGGACGATCGCACCAGATCTGTGCAAGCGTTCCGGTTGCGTTGGCAGCAACGCTTCATTGCGAAGCGCTGATCAGCCCGTACCGGGCGGCAACAGCCGCCCTCGCCGGGCCCTGGATTCAAGCCAGTTGACGCTCCTGCTTGACTCCCCAGCCTTCAATCTCACCGCCCAATGGCGCGATGACCGCTTCGAAATCCTGTTCGAATTCGCCAATACCGCCATAGGTTGCAAACATCACCTTGCTCAGCTCCAGGTGCCAGGCGCCATCATCGCGCTCATGTACCTGGGCACTGAGTGATTCGCCGCGAAACTTTCCTGCCGCTCGCCGCGCCCGTGCCTCGTCCGGAAATACCGCATAAAACTCGATGGGATGAATCTGGGCGAAGTTGAACCCCCCTTCTTTCATCCGACGCAAGACCGTGCTGCTGATGTCCTCGTATTGGCTGCTCATGAATCGTCCTCCTCATTACCGATGGATAGACTTTCAGTGCAAAACGCACCTGCCCGCCACACAAGACGTGCGGGGGCAATTCGAGCTGTTGCGTGACGTGGATCGGCAAGCCCGGACAATCAGAAACAATCGCCCGACCTTGTCTGCAGCGTAGCGCCTGATTGCCGGGCGTGCCAGCCAACGGGCTCAGGGTGCTTCAGTGATGGCAGTGATCTCCACGCCGTTCTGCTCTTTGAGCCATTTGGCGGTCGGCGAGGGTTCGCGGTCCTGGAAATCATTGAGGTCCAGTTCGCCCAGGACCGGAAACAGATGGGTACGAATCAGCCGCGCAGCCTCTTCGATGCTCGGCTCAAGCTCTGCGGTGAAAGGCAGCGAGGTACGTTCGCCCTTCTGATCAACAAAAGTAATGACCCAGTCTTTCATTGGACGCTCCTCTGTACCGATGTTCGGGGTGAATCTGGCCTACCTACCGTTGACCTCGCCGCGGGGTGGTTGTTCAGTCGACTTGCGGCTCAAAGCGATGGCCGCCCGGCAGCGCACGTATGCTTTGCAGCGTGCGCAGAAACTCGTCCCTGGAGGGCTCGAACTGCAGCGGCGGCTCGGAGTGTTCATCGGTCACTCCCAGTACCACGGTGGGCTGGTAGCCGGAGCTCAAGGCGCCAGCGACCATCCTGAACGTTTCAGTGGCCGCCGGCTTAAGACTGTCAGGCTCATAGACGCGAAAGCGTGCGCCGCCGAACCTGCCCTTGGCGGCCCCGATCCGCACGCTTGAGGGCCCGAACTTATCGACGCTGATCTGCAGCGGAAACGGATTGGCGATCAGTCGATCCAGCAGCATCGGCACCATCTCGACGGCCTTGTCACTGTCACTGCTCATGCTCAGGCGGTGCAACAGGTTCGGGTTGTCTGCGGGGTTGAGGCCCAGGGTGATGGCATGGCGCGGTGTGCCATCGTCGGCAATGAAGCCGAAGGGCACACAGAAGCCGTTGTCCTGGGGGATTTCGTATTGCTTGCGGGTGCGGAACGCGGCCAGCACAGCGCGCGCCCTGGGCTCCAGCCGGGCCAGCGCAGCGGTGTCTGTCGCGGTATTGGCGCCACTGTAGAATTTGAATCGGTAGATGCGTTGATCGCGCCACAGGTAGGCAGTCAGATTGCCTTCATACCAGTTTGCAGAGGCGTCCGGCACACCCAGCTCGATAAAGCGCTCATGCTCGTACTCTACATCGGTCGGCCATTGCGCCTGCTCCTCGAAGAAGGCATCACGCTCGACCTGCAGCTTCGCCACCGACCGCCCCTCGCCAGTAAATTGCTTGATCATGTCGTCAAGCACTACCAGTTGCGAATTCACATAGCCTATGCGCTGGAGCTTTTCACGCAAGTCGTAGTACTGATCACTCAGTGCCCTGTAGCGCGTTTCATCGTCACGGCTCGCAGAGATGGCGGCATCCAGCGCCTCCATCTGTGCCTTCACCACCCGCTCCTGCGCCGGGCCACGGGTGAGGCTCTGCACATAGCGGATCTGTTCGTAGAGTGCACGGGTGGTCAACGGGCTGACCTCGATGTCGACCAGAAAGGGCAGCTCGCCAGTCAACCCTTCGCCGTAGGCAATCTGCTTGTCCCCAGGGGTGATCGTGGGGTCGGGGAGCTCGAAATTGTAGTACTGCCAGTAGCCACTGGAGGTGTGCCAGGCAATGTCCTTGGGCACATCGAACTGCACCCGGCCCATGCATTCGGTACGCCAGCCGGGGGGCGTCTGGTAATCCGCCGGTGCAACATCGGCCAGCGCCCACAGTGAATGGCACAGGCAGGCAAACAACACGAACACGCGCACGTAAAAATCCTTTTTTGATGGGCGCCGTTGCAGCCCCCGCTTCCTCAAGCGCGCGATTTGAGCACCCATGGCCCAGAAAGCCAAGACCCCGGCAAGCCGGGGTCCTGTTTACAGCGCTAGCAACGACGTTATTCCGGGGTGCCGTGCACTACACCAGCGGTGTTGTCCAGCAAGCTCTTGGTCGCCGTCTGGATGAACGACTCGAGCTTGTGGGTCAGGTCCTTCTGGTCCGGGGCTTCGATCAGCTCGGCCTTGAAGTTGGCACCGAGCTCGTAGCGGTACATGCGTGGCGACATGTCCTTGGACTCGATCAGGATCCGGTCGCCCTTGACCAGCCCGACGATCTGCTCGCTGCCCGATGGCTTGATCATGCCGAAGCCCTGGTCACCGGCCGGCAGGTTAAGCAGGTCACGGCCCCAGCACTGGTGACGGGTTTCGCCGCCCAGGCGGCCCATGATGGTCGGCACGATGTCGATCTGGGTACCCACGGTGTGGTTGACCGCACCGAACTTGTCCTGGATACCCGGGGCGATCAGCAGCAGCGGCACGTTGAAGCGCCCCAGGTCCATCTCGGTGACCTGCTGGTGGTTGCCGAAGCCATGGTCGCCGACGATGACGAACAGGGTTTGCTTGAAGTAAGGCTCCTTGCGCGCCTTCTCGAAGAACTGGCCCAAGGCCCAGTCGGAGTAGCGCATGGCGGTCAGGTGCTCGTCCAGGCGGCCCTGGCCTGTGACCTTCTCGACCGGCAAATCCTTGGGCAGTGCATACGGCGTGTGGTTGGACAGGGTCTGCAGCAGCGCGTAGATCGGCTTCTTGCCATCGTGCTTGGCCAGCTCTTCGTTACCGCGGTCGAACATGTCCTGGTCGGACACGCCCCAGGTCGGGTCGGAGAACACCGGATTGACGAAGTCGTTACGGCCGATGAAGGTGGTCATGCCCTGGTTGCCGAAGAACCCGGACTGGTTGTCCCAGGCAAAGTCGCCGTTGTAGACGTAGACGTCGTCGTAGTCACGGGCACTGAGCAGCGCCGGCAGGCCCGACAGCTTGTGGCCGCCTTCCGGGGTCTGCATCAGGTACTCGAAGCCCGGCAGGTTCGGGTAGCAGGCCATGGTGGCGAACATGCCCTGGTGGGTGTGGGTGCCGTTGGAGAAGAAGCGGTCGAACAGCACGCCCTCTTTCGCCAGTTTGTCGAAGTACGGGGTGATGTTGTTCGGGCTGCCCAGGGCGCCTACCGAATGACCGGCGAAGCTCTCCATGAGGATCACCACGACGTTCTTGATCGGCAGGGTGTTGTCCGCTGGCGGGGTGAAATCACGGCGCACCGCGGCGCTGTCGGCATCGACCAGCTTGTCGTTGGCGGTCAGCAGCATGTCACGCACGGCCTGGGTAGCCAGGCCCTGCTCGATGGTCGACTTCCAGATGTTGGCGCGGTCCTCGCCGAAACGGCTCTTGGCCGCATCGATCAGGGTCAGGGTGCCGTTCAGGCCCAACTGGTTGACGAAGTTCGAGTCGGTGGTGAAAGCGTCGCCCCAACGCATTGGCGGGCCCTGGCGCAGGGTGCCGCGAGCAGCGATGACCGCCACCAGCAGGACCATGAAGAACACCACGCCGCGCACATACCAAGGTGCTACGCTACGCTTGCCAGCGACCTGGCTTTCATACACGCCATCGGGCCGGGTAAGGCGGTCGATGCCCTTGAACAGCAGGCTCAGCAGCCAGGTGCCAAAGGCCCAGGCCAGCAGGTAGCGCACTACCGGGAAGCCGTACCAGAGCATGCTCAGCACGGTTTTCGGGTCTTCCTTGACGTACTGGAACACCAGGCCGTTGAGGCGCTGGTGGAACTCGCGATAGAAATCCATCTCCATCAGGCCGAGGAACATGACGATGCTCGAGGCGATGGTCAGCCAGGCACGGAACAGGCCGCGTGCGGCCATGGCCCGGGCACTGAGGATGGCCAGCAGCAGCGGGATGCTCAGGTACACCACGACCCGCAGGTCGAAACGCAGACCGTTGAAGAAGCCCTCGGCTACAGTCGACATCGGCGTGTCGCCGATCATGTCATTGTTATAGGCCAGCAGGGCCAGGCGGACCAGACTGAGCATCAGCATGATCACCAGACCGCACAGCAGGGTGTAGGCCAGGTGCGATTTCAGCGTCGGTTGCAACGGGCGCGACGCAGCCCGCTGTTGACTCAAGGCGTCCGTGGTAGCCATGAATTGGAAGATCCCTAGGGTTCAGGTTCGAGGAAGGCGGTAAAACGAATCGGCAAATGTGCCCTAAACGCGAGCACGTTGCACGGCCATTCGGCGATTGGATAATTGCGCGAGCAAATTGTCGGCAATCGATTGTGAAAATTTCGTAATAGAATCAGTGTTATCCGCATCGAGATCATTACGCCATGTTTTATCGCTACCTCCCAAGCCCGCTTGGCCCGCTGCTACTGGCAGGCGATGAACAGGGCCTGCGCATGCTGCACATGGATGCCGCCCAGCCCTGGGAACTGGCCGAAGACTGGCAGCCGGCCACTCGCCAGCTGGACGATGTGGCACGCCAGCTCGACGAGTACTTTGCCCGTAAGCGCGAACATTTCGAAGTGCGCCTGGCGGCCCACGGCACGCCATTCCAGCGCCAGGTGTGGCAGGCCCTGCAGCGCATTCCCTATGGCACCACCTGCAGCTACGGCGAGCTTGCCCAGGCCATTGGCAAGCCGAAATCGGTGCGGGCAGTGGGCACCGCCAATGGCGCCAACCCGATCGCGATCATTGTGCCCTGCCATCGGGTGATCGGCAGCAATGGCACCCTCACCGGGTTTGCCGGGGGGATCGAGCGCAAGCAGATCTTGCTGGAACTGGAGGGGACCTGGTTGATCTGAAAATTATCGCGGGGCAGGAGCCGGCTTGCCCCGCGATAGCGGACTATAGCCGCACATTGCCCCGCGGCCCGGCGATCGCCCAGATGATCAGGCCCAGCACAGGCAACAGCAGAATCAGCAGCACCCAGAGAATCTTGACGCCGCCACTGACACCGCTCTTGATCACATTGATGATCGCCCAGATGTCCAGGGCCAGAATGATCAGCCCAACCACGCTATTGAAGGTAGACCCCATGGTATTGCTCCCATGATCACGCCTGCCCTCAGGATAGCTGGCTATCAGCCCGATAGAGGCGAATCGTTCGCCGCAGCCCAGCAGCGCTGGTTACACTCGGTTCATTGAATTGCAGCCAGAGGTCCCTATGCCACCCGCCCACAGCCACAGCAGCCCTGCCCCCGCGCCACTATGGAGCGCCTGGATACAACAGGCACAAAGCAGCCCGTGGCTCAGCGCAGGCTTGGGTTTGAGCCTGCTGGCGGTGCTCGGCCTGCTGGTCGCCAGTGCCTGGAACGCTGTGCATGGCGAGCACCAGCAAAACCTGCACATGGCCATGCTCGGTGGCCTTGCCGGCTTTGCCGCTACCGCCCTGGGTGCGGTCATGGCCGTGGTGCTGCGCGAGATCAGCGCGCGAACGCAGGATGTTATGCTCGGCTTTGCCGCCGGCATGATGCTCGCTGCCAGCTCGTTCTCGCTGATTCTGCCCGGCCTCGACGCGGCCCGTGGGATCACCGGCAATGGCCCTTACGCGGCATTGACGGTGGTCGTCGGCATGGGCCTGGGCGTGCTGCTGATGCTCGGTCTCGACCGTTTTACCCCGCACGAACACGAGAGCACCGGCCCCTGCGGCCCACAGGCCGAGCGGATCAACCGGGTGTGGCTGTTCGTGCTGGCGATCACCCTGCACAACCTGCCCGAGGGCATGGCCATCGGCGTCAGTTTTGCCAACGGCGACCTCAATGTCGGCCTGCCGCTGACCAGCGCCATCGCCATCCAGGACATTCCCGAAGGCCTGGCCGTGGCCCTGGCGCTGCGCGCAACCGGTCTTTCGACCTTCAAGGCGGCATTGGTGGCAATCGGCTCGGGCCTGATGGAACCCTTGGGTGCCGTGATCGGTCTGGGCATCTCCAGCGGTTTTGCTATCGCCTACCCGGTGAGCATGGGCCTGGCGGCCGGGGCGATGATCTTCGTGGTGTCCCACGAAGTGATCCCGGAAACCCACCGCAACGGCCACCAGACCTCGGCAACCCTGGGCCTGATGGGCGGCTTTGCGGTGATGATGTTCCTCGATACCGCCCTCGGTTAAACGTGCACGGCAACCCGTAGCGCTTCCAGAGCCGGCGCTGCGGCAATGCCGACCTCGGCGCACAGTTCCAGCACCCGTGGCAGCTCGTCGTTGCCGACCAGCACCATCTGCAGCTCGTCATCGAGCAACTGGCTGAAGTTCATCAGCACGTAGCCGCCAGCCTCCTTGTTCATCGCGCCCATCTGCACCTGGATGCGGTTGAGCGCGGTCAGCGGCTCGACCTTGGCCAACTGCTTGGGCTTGAGGTTGAACGGCACGCTCTTGTCGAAGGAGTCGACGATCTGGGCAAACAGGTCCTGGTAGGTATCGGCCTGGAACAGCACGGTATCGGGCAGGCTGCCGACCACAATCCATTCACCCAGCGGGATCGGGAAGCTGTCGTCGTAGTTGATGTCCGGGTTGGCGGCGAGGAACGCCTGCGGGTCGGCATAGGCCTGGGCGGCTTCGTCGGCGATGCGCGCGATGTCTTCCTCGCGCATGCAGCCAGCGCTGATTTTGCCGATGAGTTCGACCAGTTGGGATTTCATGTGGGGGCCCTGCGACGGTAAAAAAGTCGCCAAGGATAGCCGCAAAAGGCCCCGGGGGGTTAGCCGAGCAGCTTGAGCAACTGCTCGCTGGTCTCAGGGGCACCCATGGTTTGCGCCGCGCCCAGGGCATCGCTGCCACGGGCGTCACGGTGGCGCGGGTTAGCGCCCTTGCCCAGCAGGTAATCGACGATGACCGTGCGGTTGAACATCGCCGCCATCATCAGCGCCGTACGCCCATCGGCAGACGTCCCATCGACCTCGGCGCCTTTATCCACCAGCAACTGGACCATCTCCAGGTGGCCCTTGAAAGCGGCGCCGGCGATGGGCAATTGGCCCTTGTCATTGGCAATCTGCGGGTCGGCACCGTGCTCGAGCAGCACTGTAACGGCCTGCAGATGCCCGTGATAGCTGGCAAGCATCAGCAAGGTATCGCCATTGCCATTGCGCAGGTTCACCGGCAGGCCATTTTCCAGCAAGCGCCCGAGCATCACCGCGTCGCCCTTGCGCGCCCGGTCGAACACTTCTTCGGCGAACGCTGCCGCCTCGTCATCGTTCATCGGCGTGGGGCTACGTTGGTCAGACATGGGGAACCTCCTGGCTATCGGAAAGGCCCAAGTCTTTGTCAGCGAGCACGCCGGGTCAACGGTGGATAACTCATGGCCATGACAGAAGAAATCTATTGGCCAGGGCAGCACTGCAAAATGCACTGTGCAAAATGCACGACCGTGCAGAGTGCACGATAGCGTTCTTCGACATAAATTATAACTTGTTGATTTATAACGATTTTATATCAAATAAAAGCTGGCACAGTCACTGCACCAGTCACTCCATGTCTGCCACTAACAGTCAGGAGCTGATATGGACCTCATCCAGGAAAAATTCGCCTCGGTATTCTCCGCCTACGACGTCACCACTCAGGCGCGCCCCGACGGTGGAATTCTGCTGACCCTGCGGGCAGCGGACGGCACCCAGACCCAGCGCTCGATTTCTTATGCCCAACTGCACAGCGCCGAACAGCTGTCGTGGGCGATCAGTGCGATTCGCCGCGACCTGGCCGGGCAGGCCAGTGAGTTGCCACTGATTTCAAATTTGCAGAGCCAGCAGCGGTTTGCCTTGCCGACTTATCGGTAAGCATGGAGATCGCATCGCGGGGCAAGCCCGCTCCTACAAGTCTGTGTAGGAGCGGGCTTGCCCCGCGATGGCGATCACTCAGTCATCAAGCCGAGGAAAGTCTGCAGCGATCTTGTCGCCAGTAAAGTTGGCAACCGAACCCTGTGCCTGGTTAAACACCCGGATCGCCACAAACCGCGGCTCCTCGCCCAGGTCGAGCCAATGCCGAACCCCCGCCGGCACGCCGATCAGGTCGCCCTTCTCGCACAACACCGCATAGATGTAATCCTCGATCCGCAGGCTGAACAGCCCGCGCCCGGCGGCGAAAAAGCGCAGTTGATCTTCGTCGCAGGTATGCTCGGCAAGCAAGCGGGCGTCCGCTTCGCGGGTTACCTCGACACCGGCAAAGCCCTTCTCGGCCTTCAGCGCGTCGATACTGGCTTGATAAGCGCCGATCACATCCTGATCGCTGGCCCCCGCCTGAATGGGCGCGGCGGCCTGCCAACGCTCGAAACGCACGCCCTGCTCGGCCAGGGTCGCGGCAATGTCTTCAAGATGAGTCAAGACTTTGTTGGGAATATCCGGGGTGGACTGGTGATACACGGTCAGGCTGCTCATCAGGGCAACTCCTTACTACCGGCCAATGGTTCACGGCCAAGGCTCATGCCCTGTCCTCTTTCATTCGAAGTGCAATGATAACGGCTGCGGCCAGGGCCGCGACGCTGGCAATACTAAAGGTGGTAGCCGGCCCCAGCAGGTTCCAGCTGTACCCCGAACACAAGGCGCCCAAGGCGCCGCCCGTGCCGGCGAGCGCTGCATACAGCGCCTGGCCCTGGCCTTGCTGGCGGGCGCCGAAACTGCGTTGCACGAAAGCGATGGCGGCCGCGTGAAAACTGCCGAAGGTGGCTGCGTGCAGGACCTGGGCAAGCAGCAGTACGCCCAGGTGCTCGGCAAAGTTGCCCAGCAACACCCAGCGCACGGCCGCCAGGGCAAAACTGGCCAGCAGCACCCGGCGCAGCGAGACCCGCGCCAGGATCCAGCTCATGGCCAGGAACATCAGCACCTCGGCCACCACCCCCAGGGCCCAGAGCATGCCGATGGTGCCGCGACTGTAACCCAGGTGCTCAAGGTGCAGGGTCAGGAAGGTGTAGTACGGGCCATGGCTAAGCTGCATGAGTGCCACGCACAGGTAAAACGCGGCAACACCCGGGCTTGCCAGTTGCCTGAGAAAACCGCCGCCGGCCGCACGCTCATGCTGCCCCGGCGGCTGGGCATTGGGCACCCAGAGGCTGGCCACGACGATACCGGCCATGACGACCACCAAGGCAACCGGGTAGATATCCAGGCTAAGCCAGTCGAACAATCGGCCAAGGCCGACCACGGTGAGGATGAAGCCGATCGAGCCCCACAGACGGATCTGGCTGTAGCGTGCGGTCTGCCCTTGCAGGTGGGCCAGGGTGATGACCTCGAACTGTGGCAGTACCGCATGCCAGAAGAACGCATGCAGGGCCATCACCAGCGCCAGCCAGGCGTAGCTTTTGCCGAAGAAGATCAACGAAAAGGTCGCCAGGGTCGACAAGGCGCCCAGGCGCACGATCAGCAAGCGCTGGCCACTGCGGTCGCCCAGCCAGCCCCACAGGTTGGGGGCCACGCAGCGCATCAGCATGGGGATGGCCACCAGCTCGCCGATGCGCGCACTGGAAAAACCCAGGTGATCGAAATACAACGCCAGAAACGGCGCTGTCGAGCCGAGCAAGGCGAAGTAAAAGAGGTAGAAACTGGACAGCCGCCAGTAGGGAATCGGCGCCACGGCTCAGCGAGCCGCGGCGCGATTGGCAGGCGCCAGCATTACAGCTGGCCCAGCACCGGCGTCTTCACGCGCACGTCGGCGTTCTGCCCGCGGTGGCGCAGCAGGTGGTCCATCAGCACGATGGCCATCATGGCCTCGGCAATCGGCGTGGCGCGGATACCCACGCACGGGTCATGACGGCCCTTGGTGATCACCTCAACCGGGTTGCCATCGACGTCGATGGAGCGGCCAGGGGTGGTGATGCTCGAGGTCGGCTTGAGGGCCAGGTGGGCAACGATCGGCTGACCGGAGGAAATACCGCCAAGAATGCCGCCGGCGTTGTTGCTGAGGAAGCCTTCCGGGGTCAGCTCGTCACGGTGCTCGGTACCGCGCTGGGCGACGCTGGCAAAACCTGTGCCGATTTCCACGCCCTTGACCGCGTTGATACTCATCAGCGCGTGGGCAAGCTCGGCATCCAGGCGATCGAAGATCGGCTCGCCCAGGCCGGGCATGACGCCTTCAGCGACCACGGTGATTTTCGCCCCGACCGAATCCTGGTCGCGGCGCAGCTGGTCCATATAGGCCTCGAGCTCCGGGACTTTGTCCGGGTCCGGGCTGAAGAAGGCGTTCTGCTCTACCGAATCCCAGGTCTTGAAGGGGATTTCAATCGGCCCGAGCTGGCTCATGTAGCCGCGGATGCGGATGCCCTGGGTGGCCAGGTACTTCTTGGCGATGGCACCGGCGGCCACGCGCATGGCGGTTTCCCGCGCCGAGCTGCGGCCGCCGCCACGGTAATCACGCTCACCGTACTTGTGGTGGTAGGTGTAGTCGGCGTGGGCCGGGCGGAACAGGTCCTTGATCGCCGAGTAGTCCTTGGACTTCTGGTCGGTGTTGCGGATCAACAGGCCAATGGAGCAGCCGGTGGTGCGGCCTTCGAACACTCCCGAGAGGATTTCGACTTCGTCGGCTTCCTGGCGCTGGGTGGTGTGGCGGCTGGTGCCGGGCTTGCGCCGGTCCAGGTCGTGCTGCAGGTCGGCCAGGGAAATCTCCAGGCCTGGCGGGCAGCCATCGACAATGGCGACCAACGCCGGGCCATGGCTTTCGCCAGCGGTGGTGACAGTGAACAGCTTGCCGTAGGTATTGCCGGACATGCAGGACGCTCCGCGAATCAGCCAGATTTGAACAAGAGCGCCAGTATACGCAGGCTAACCATTCAGTTCATCCCTGACGGCGAACCTTCTGCGCCCGGCCCGGTCCAAACCGCACTCTCTCGATAGTGGCCTGATGATGTTGCGTATTGTTGCGGTACTCACCCTGCTGTTCAGCGGCCTGGTCCAGGCTGCCGCTCCCACCGTGTTCCAGCGCCCGGTCAGCCTCGATACCGGCAGCGGCGTGCTGCACGGTAGCCTGCTGTTGCCGCGTACCGAGCAGCCACCACCGGTGGTGCTGATCATTGCCGGCTCCGGGCCCACCGACCGCGATGGCAACAACCCCTACGGCGGCAACACGGACAACCTCAAGCAACTGGCCCTGACCCTGGCGAAAAACAATATCGCCAGCGTGCGCTACGACAAGCGCGGCGTCGCGGCCAGCCTCGCGGCCACCCCGGACGAGCGCGACCTGACGGTAGAGCGCTATGTCGCCGATGCCGTGGCCTGGAGCCAGAAGATCAAATCCGACCCACGTTTCGGCCGCCTGATTCTGCTTGGCCACAGTGAAGGTGCGTTGATCGCCAGCCTTGCCGCCGAGCAAAGCGGCGCCAGCGCCGTGATCAGCATTGCCGGCAGTGGCTGGCCGATCGACAAGGCGCTGCGCGCACAGATATTTGAGCGGGTGCCCGGGCGCTACATGGCCAGTGCCGGCGATATCCTTGATCGCCTGAAAAACGGCAAGACCTCCTCTCGCGTGCCCCTGCCCCTGCAGGATGTACTGCGCCCCAGCGTGCAGCCCTACCTGATTTCGCTGTTCCGCCAGGACCCGGCCGAGGCCTTTGCCAAAGTCAAGGTACCGGCGCTGATCATCCAGGGCACCCATGACTTCCAGGTCAATGTCGACAACGCCGAGATCCTCAAGGCCGCCAAGCCGGATGCCGAGCTTGCCTTGATCAAGGGCATGAACCACATGCTGCGCATCGCACCGGAGCAAATCAGCCAGCAACGCGACAGTTATCTTGATCCGCAACTGCCGCAAGCGGCCGAACTGGGCAAGCGCGTTGTCGACTTCATTCAGCGGTTGCCCGCCAGCTGAGGCCCAATCGCAGAAATTACGCCTCCAGTCCGGGCCAGTCCTGCCGATAAAGTGGTGCTGGCTTCGTCAATGCGACCAGCCTGCTGCGCACATGAGGATTGCCGTGATGACCGAAGCCGCCCCCCAGGACACCGCCGAGACGACTGCCGAACAGGCAGCAGCGGAAGTTGCGCCCCTGCCCTGGGCCGATGTTGCCCCCGAACACTTCCAGATGCTGCGCCTGGCGCCGCTGCCGACCGACCGCAACAGCGGTGCGCGGCCGCTGCGCTTCGTCCAGTACGGCTATGCCGAACGCCACAACAAACAGACCAGCCTGCTACGCATGGCTATCCAGCTGCCGGCGCAGAAGGTGCGCAAGGAACAGAACCACCTGGATGTATGGGTCGACCACGAAGAAAAACGCGTGACCTTCAGCCCTGACTCCGGCCTGCAGATCGAGCCGCTGAACCGCGGCCTGGGGCGTTTTCTGATGAACCAGGCGGTGACCTGGGCGCAACGCAAGTGGCCGCACTATCGGGTCGAAGGCGCGGCCCTGCCGAACAAGGACGCCCTCAACGAAGACACCCGTCTGCGCCGTGACCATGTGCTGCGCAGTCATGGCCTGGAGGTCGAGTACGCTGATGCCCAGCACCTGAAGGGACGCTTTGTCGATGTGCAGGTCGGTGAACTCAAGGGCGGCTGGAACAGTGACAAGGTGCAGCGGGTGGAGATACTCGATGCTGCGCAGATGCTGCAACAGGCCGAGCAGAGCCTGCAGGAAAAAGAAGCGCAATTGCGCGAGCGTGACGAGCGGGTCAGCAAGTACCGCCGTGAAGACAGCGGGCTGCGCTTTACCATCACCTGCCTGGTGGCCTTTGCGGTGTTTCAGGCGGGGTTGTTGATCTGGATTGCGACTCACCGCTAAAAAGCCTCGCTGGCACGCCAGCTCTCACAAGGGCAATTTGTGGGAGCTGGCGTGCCAGCGATGGATTCACTGCAAACCTGAAGCCTTACACCTTCGAGGCAAACAACTCCTGATGCTGCCGGCACTGCTGCGCCGTGAGCATGAACACCCCGTGCCCACCCCGCTCGAACTCCAGCCAGGCGAAATCCACTTGCGGATACAGCGCCTCGACATGCACCTGGCTGTTGCCAACCTCGACGATCAGCAACCCCTTCTCGGTCAGGTGATCGGCCGCTTCGGCCAGCATCCGCCGCACCAGGTCCAGGCCGTCATTGCCGCAGGCCAGGCCCAGTTCCGGTTCGTGATGATATTCCTCGGGCATGTCGGCAAAGTCTTCGGCATCGACATACGGCGGATTGGACAGGATCAGGTCGAAGCGCTGCCCCGGCAGACCGCCGAAGCCATCGCCCTGCACGGTATAGACGCGCTCTTCCAGGCCATGACGCTCGATGTTCTGGTTCGCCACCTCCAGTGCCTCGAAGGACAGGTCGGCCAGCACCACTTCAGCGTCCGGGAACACTTCGGCGCTGACGATGCCGATGCAGCCAGAGCCGGTGCACAGGTCGAGGATGCGCGCAGGCTCGCTGGCCAGCCACGGCTCGAAACGTTTTTCGATCAGCTCGCCAATGGGTGAGCGCGGAATCAGCACGCGCTCGTCAACGATGAACGACAAACCACAGAACCAGGCCTCACCGAGCAGGTAGGCGGTGGGTACGCGGTCTTCGATGCGGCGCTTGAGCAGGCGCTGGAGATTGACCAGTTCGTCGTCTTCCAGCTGACAGTCCAGATAGGCGTCGGCGACTTCCCAGGGCAGATGCACCGACCCCAGCACCAGCAGCCGCGCTTCATCCCAGGCGTTGTCGGCGCCATGACCGAAAAACAGGCCCTGCTCGTGGAAACGGCTGACGGCCCAACGGATATGATCGCGCAGGGTGCGCAAGCGAGAAGTGATCACAACAGACTCCTTGAAAGACGACCTGCGATTCTAACAGCCCGGCAGCAGAAATGATCGGCAAAAACACCCTGTAAGGATATCGCCAAGCTGGCTGCAGGCCACTAACGACGCTGGTTGTACGCGAAGCGATTCACATAAGTGCTCAGGCAGGGGACAATAGGGTAAAAGCCCTATCCAAAGGAGCCCTTGATGTCTGTTCCAACGACGATGTTCCACCTCAGCGGTCGCGGCTATCCGCCGGCCAAGCTGAACAATGCCAGCCTGGTGATTATCGATGCGCAAAAGGAGTACCTCAGCGGTCCCCTGGCGCTCTCGGGCATGGATGCTGCCGTGGCCAACATCGCTAAAATGCTCGAGGCGGCCCGCAAGGCCGGGCGCCCGATCATCCACGTGCGTCACCTGGGTACCGTCGGCGGCATGTTCGACCCGCAGGGCCCGCGCGGTGAGTTCATCCCGGGCCTTGAGCCGCAGGGCGATGAGGTGATCATCGAAAAACGCATGCCCAATGCCTTCAAGAACACCACCCTGCATGAAACCCTGCAGAAATACGGCCACCTGGACCTGATCGTCTGCGGCTTCATGAGCCACTCCAGCGTCAGCACCACCGTGCGCCGGGCCAAGGATTACGGCTACCGCTGCACCCTGATCGAAGATGCTTGCGCCACCCGCGACCTGCCCTTCAAGGATGGCGTGATCCCGGCGGCGCAGATTCAGCAGAGCGAGATGGCGATCATGGCCGACAACTTTGCCTGTGTAGCGCCGACCACCAGCCTGATCTGAGCGACCGCCCGGCAGCCGGGCGGAACCACCTCAGGGCTTTTCGGTCCAACGCCGGATATCCATAGAGGAAATCGGAATGAAAATATCCGATGGTTTCGATGCCAAGCGCTTACGCCCACGCACGCCCCGCAACTGGGGCATGCGCTTTGCGGCGGCGTTCTCGGCGTTGCTGGCAACCGCTGGCGTGCTCCTGGCCATGGCCGGCGCCGCCAGCCTGCTGGGACGCCCCGCTGCCCTGGGCGAGCTCAATGCCAACCCGGCCGGTGCCAGCGTCTTGCTCGGCCTTGGCCTGTTGCTGCTGTACCTGGGCGTGTGGTTCTGGCGCCGCAGCCGTTTGCGCCTGCGTCGCAGCCGCGAGCTCAACCTGTCACCGCACCTGATGAAAAAACACGATTGACTGCACGCCGTGGGGGAGTCGCGTAAACTACGCCGCCCAGGCGGAGGCTTACATGCAAGACGACGATTTTTCCCTGTTCAAAAGCGAGATGCGCGGTGTCAAGCCGATCACGCATGATCGCGCCGAAGTCGGTAAACCCAAGGCCGACCGCAAGAAACTGGCGGGCCTGCGCCAGGCCGCGACAGTGCGCAGCGACCAGACCGTGGTCGATGGCCTGTCGGACCAGTTCGTCATTGATGTCGGCCCTGAAGACGACCTGCACTGGAGCCGTGACGGCGTCCAGGAAAGCCAGATGCGCAAGCTCAAGCTTGGCCAGATCGGCTTCGAAGGCAGCCTTGACCTGCATGGCATGAATGTCGAAAAGGCGCGGGAAACCCTCTGGGCCTTCCTCGCCGAAGCGACCCGTTTCGAAGTGCGCTGCGTGCGCGTCACCCATGGCAAGGCGGTACGCCTGGATGGCAAGCGGCCGATGATCAAGAGCCACGTCAACACCTGGCTGCGCCAGCACCCGCAAGTCCTTGGTTTTACCTCGTGCCAGGCCCGCCATGGCGGTACTGGCGCGGTGTATGTCATGCTCAAGCGAACCATGCTCGAAGGCCGCGACGAGTAACGCCGTACTTGCAGCGCCGCCGTCGCCGCCGTACCCTTCGCGTTTGCGATAAAATCCCACAGGTAGATCCATGTCCCTGGAACAGAACTACACCGCGATCCTTGGCCAGCTTGGCGAGGATATCTCCCGCGAGGGCCTGCTCGACACGCCCAAACGGGCAGCGAAGGCCATGCAGTACCTTTGCCGCGGTTATGAGCAAACCCTGGAAGAAGTGACCAACGGCGCCCTGTTCAGCTCCGATAACAGCGAGATGGTCCTGGTCAAGGACATCGAGCTGTACTCGCTGTGCGAGCACCACATGCTGCCGTTCATCGGCAAGGCCCACGTTGCCTACATCCCTGACGGCAAAGTCCTGGGGCTGTCGAAGGTGGCGCGGATCGTCGACATGTACGCACGTCGCCTGCAGATCCAGGAAAACCTCAGCCGCCAGATCGCCGAAGCGATCCAGAAGGTCACCGGCGCCCTGGGCGTGGCGGTGGTCATCGAGGCCAAGCACATGTGCATGATGATGCGCGGTGTGGAAAAACAGAACTCGACCATGATCACTTCGGTGATGCTCGGCGAGTTCCGTGAAAACGCCGCGACCCGCAGCGAGTTTCTCAGCCTGATCAAGTAAGCGAACCAGACTGCAAGCCGACCTTTCGTGGTCGGCTTTTTTTATTCTCAGGAGTTGCCATGATCGTCAAAGCACTGCGTGTGGGCCTCGGCCAATTGATTGTGTTCGGTGACTGGATCAGCCGCCCGGCCAAGCTCAAGCGCGACCCGGCCGCCCAGGCCCGGGTCGAGCAACAGGCCGAGGGCCTGAGCCTGTACCAGTTCCACGCTTGCCCATTCTGCGTGAAAACCCGCCGCACCCTGCACCGCCTGAATGTGCCGGTTGCGCTGCGCGACGCCAAGAACAACGAACAGGATCGCCAGACCCTGCTCGCCGAAGGCGGCAAGATCAAGGTACCGTGCCTGCGTATCGAGGAAGACGGCAAGACCACCTGGATGTATGAATCCAAGGTGATCATCGACTACCTCAACAAGCGTTTTGCCGCCTGATCGCTCAACCGAGCATGGTCACGTGACGGGGATGGCTGGCCACACGTTCCAGCCATGCCTGGATGCCCGGGTACTCATTAAGGTCGAACCCGCCCTGATGGGCGACATGGGTGTAGGCGTACAGCGCGACATCGGCGATCGAATAGTTATCGCCCACCAGGTATGGCGTCAGCTGCAGTTGCTTCTCCATCACCCGCAGGGCCTTGTAGCCGCCCTTGTGCAGGGTCTTGTATTCCTCCAGCCGGTCTTGCGGCAGCCCCAGGTAGAACTGGATGAAGCGCGCCACGGCGATGTACGGCTCATGGCTGTACTGTTCGAAGAACTGCCATTGCAACACCTGGGTGCGTAAACGCGGTTCGGTGGGCAGGAACTCGCTGCCATCGGCCAGGAAGTTGAGAATCGCGTTGGACTCCCACAGGTAGGTGCCATCTTCGAGCTCCAGCACCGGCACCTTGCCGTTGGGGTTCATGGTCAGGAACGCCGGGGTTTCCGTCTCGCCCTTGAGGATATCCACCGAATGCCATTCATAAGGCAGGTCGAGCAGGTGCAACATCAGCTTGATCTTGTAGCAGTTGCCCGACTGGTAGTCGCCGTAAACCTTGTACATCACTCCCCCTCTTCGTAAGGCTCAATCGTACCCGCGCCCATAGTTGGCGACTGTACGGCTAATTGCAATGCCTGCTGTATGGCAAAGATCAACAGTGTGCGCGGTAGTCTGAAATACCTGCTTACATCCAGCACAAGGAATGCCCCGATGCCCGATGCCACGTCCGCGCAATTGCGCCCTTTGGCCGACTCCTCGCCGTCCGCGCTAGTGGCCGGTTTCATTGCCATGCTCACCGGTTACACCAGCTCCCTGGTGCTGATGTTCCAGGCCGGTCAAGCAGCCGGTTTGACCACCGGGCAAATTTCTTCGTGGATCTGGGCGCTGTCGATCGGCATGGCAGTGTGCAGCATCGGCCTGTCGCTACGTTATCGCACGCCGATCACCGTCGCCTGGTCGACGCCCGGCGCGGCGCTGCTGATCACCAGCCTGGGTGGGGTCAGCTATGGCGAAGCGATTGGTGCCTACATCACCTGCGCAGTGCTGGTGGTGATCTGTGGGATGACCGGTAGCTTCGAGCGCCTGGTCAAGCGCATTCCGGCGTCGCTGGCCTCGGCGTTGCTGGCGGGGATCCTGTTCAAGATCGGTAGCGAGATTTTCATTGCCGCCCAGCATCGGACCGCATTGGTGCTGGGCATGTTTTTCAGCTACCTGCTGATCAAGCGCGTGTCGCCTCGCTACTCGGTGCTGGCGGCGCTGGTGGTCGGTACTGTGTTGTCCGCAGCCATGGGCCTGCTCGACTTCAGCGGTTTCAGCCTGGAAGTGGCCACGCCGGTGTGGACCACGCCAAGCTTCTCCCTGGCCGCCACCATCAGCATCGGCATTCCATTGTTCGTGGTAGCCATGACCTCGCAGAACATGCCCGGTGTCGCCGTGCTGCGCGCTGACGGCTACCAGGTACCGGCCTCGCCGCTGATCACGGTAACCGGCCTGGCCTCGCTGGTGCTGGCCCCGTTCGGCTCCCACGGCGTCAACCTGGCGGCCATCAGCGCGGCGATCTGCACCGGGCCGCATGCCCACGAAGACCCGAACAAGCGTTACACCGCAGCGGTCTGGTGCGGGATTTTCTACGGCATCGCCGGGGTTTTCGGCGCCACCCTGGCGGCGCTGTTCGCGGCCCTGCCCAAGGAGCTGGTGCTGTCGATTGCCGCCCTGGCGCTGTTCGGCTCGATCATGAACGGCCTGACCGTGGCGATGAACGAGGCCAGGGAGCGCGAAGCTGCGCTGATCACCTTCATGGTCACAGCGTCCGGCTGTACCCTGTTCTCGATCGGATCGGCGTTCTGGGGGATTGTTGCCGGGGTGCTGACCTTGATGATACTCAACTGGCGTAAATAGTCGTAGGGACGCCGCTCCTACAGGCGAAAATGCCCGACCATCCCCTTCAAGTCATTGCCCAACTGCGCCAGCTCGATACTTGAGCTGGCGTTGCCCTGCATGGCCAGCGCCGACTGATCGGCGCTGCTGCGGATCTGGGTGACGCTGCGGTTGATCTCTTCGGCCACCGAACTTTGCTGCTGCGCCGCCGCGGCAATCTGCTGGTTCATCTGCTGGATCAACGACACCGCCGCGGCAATGCTGCCCAGGGCGCTTTCCGTGTGCAGGGCATCGCTGACGGCCAACTTGACCAACTCGGCACTGCCCTGGATCTGCGCCACCGAGGCCTGGGCACCACTGCGCAAGCTGCTGACCAGGCGCTCGATTTCCTCGGTTGATTGCTGGGTGCGCCGGGCCAGCGCCCGCACCTCGTCGGCGACCACGGCAAAACCACGCCCCTGCTCACCCGCCCGCGCGGCCTCGATGGCGGCATTGAGCGCCAGCAGGTTGGTCTGTTCGGCGACGCTCTTGATCACTTCAAGTACCTGGCCGATGTTCTGCACTTCGCTGCTGAGAGTCTCGATGCTCTGGCTGGCTGACTCGGCGGAAGTTGCCAACTGTTCGATACGCTGCATGCTCTGGCGTACCACCTGTTGACCGCTTTCCACCTTGTCATCCGCCGTTTGCGCCGCCTGGGCAGCCTCTTCGGCGTTGCGTGCGACATCATGCACGGTGGCGGTCATCTGCTGCATGGCAGTGGCCACCTGCTCGGTCTCATCCTTCTGACTGTTGACCTCGCGATTGGTCTGTTCAGTGACCGCCGACAGCGACTGGGCGTTGCTGGCCAGTTGTTCGATACCGTTTTGCAGGCCGCTGACGATTGCGCTCAAGCCCGTGCCCATCTGCTGCATGGCCAGCATCAACTGCCCGACCTCATCCTGGCGGTAGACACCGATATCACCGCGCAGGTCGCCGGCGGCAATCTGCTGGGCACGGCCCATTACCTGACGCAGCGGCCCGACCACCGCGCGGGTGATCAGCCAGGCCGCCAGCACGCCCACCAGCAGTGCCAGCAGCGAGGCCGCAAGGATCAGTATGGCGTTGTTCTTCAACTCACTTTGCATGGCCCGGTCTTCAGCGAGATAGGCTTGATCGACCTGGCCGGTGATCTGCTCGGCACGTGCCTGCAATTGCTGCTTGAGCTGCTGCTCGCGGCCGAGCAGGTCGGTGTATTCGGCGAGCTTTTCACTGAAACTGACGATATGCGTGCCGACTTCGCCAAGCACGGTCTGATAACCGGCATCGGTCACGGCGGCCTTCAACTGCTCGACCAGGGCAGCAGCCTGTTCGGTCTGTTCAATGCGACCCTGGCGCGCGTCTTCGGCGCCCTTGCGGTTCTGCTCCAGGCGCACCCGCGCCTCATCCATGGCCTGCAGCATCAGGCGCGCGACCTGGGCCACCTGCCCGGCCTGCTCGACGAACTCGGCGCCCTGCTGGCCCTGGGTGTCCTTGAGGGTGTAAGTACCGTCATCGGCCAGCCCGGACTGCAGCACATCGAGGTTGTTGGCAACGCTGGAGACCGACCAGCTGGCCATGTCCAGTGCCAGCTCCTTGGCCTGGGTCAGCTCGACGAACTGGTCGAAGGCCTGGCGGTAGTCGCTCAGCGCCTGCTCGACGCCGGCCAGTTGCACCAGCGCCCGCGCTTGCTCCTGCAGCGCTTCGACACGCTGATGCACAGCCTCTACCGCCTTGGGATCGGAGCGCAGGGCGAATGCCTGCTCCTGCAAACGGGTGTCGAGCAGTGCGGTATTGAGCGCCGCCATCTGCTTCAAGCCATCGAAACGTTGCCCGACGCTGTGCAGCGCGGCGCCCCCCGCCGCAGCCACCACCGCAGTCAACAGCAACACCAGGGCAAACCCCAACCCAAGCTTGCGGGCCATGCCCAGGTTGGCGAAAAAACCACGCTTGGCCGAACTCATCGCACTTCCCCCCGATACCCGCAAATGCATCAAGGGTGAAGAGTGGCAACGGCGCGGCCAGCGGCACAAGATCCCGGCGTCGGAATAATGGCAAAAAGCTACAGTCGCGTCGTTTTCAGGACAGCCGAGGTCGCCCGGCACGTTGGAAGAACGCCTGCGCGCGCTGGTCCTGCGCATAGGCGACATTGATCCGTAACCAGTCGCAAGCAGCGCCCTGATCGAAAGCACTGCCCGGCGCCAGCAGCACCGAACAGGCCTGCGCCTCACGGTTCAGCTCAGCGAAATCCCGCCCCGGGCAGCGGGCCCAGACGAACATGCCGCCGTACGGCTCAGTGAACACTTCCCAGCCATTGGCTTCCAATTGCCCCAGGGCCTTGGCCATATGCTGGGCCAGTCGCACGCGCAAGCGGGCGATGCTTTTTCGGTAACTACCGTTGCCCAGCATCTGCGCCACGACCTGCTCGGTAAAGCGTGAAGTGCCCAGGCCACTGACCATTTTCAATTCAGCCAGGCGAGCGACCAGATCAGGCCTGGCCACCAGATAGCCAACCCGCAGCGAACTGCTCAATGTCTTGGAGAAGCTGGCCAGGTAAATCACCCGCTGCTCGGCATCCAGGGTTGCCAGGCGCGTGACCGCACTGTCCTGAAAATCCGCGTAGATGTCATCCTCGATGATCAACACGTCATGTTCACGGGCCAGTTCCAGCAAGCGATAAGCGGCCTTGGGCGACAGGCTGCTGCCGGTGGGGTTCTGGTACAGGCTGTTGATGTACAGGCAACGCGGGCGGTGCCGTTTGAGCAGGTCTTCCAGCACATGCAGATCAGGGCCCTGAGGGGTTCGCGGCACGTGGAGCATGTCCACCTGATGCTGGCGCAGGAGGCTGTACAGGTTGTAGTAACCCGGGCTTTCTACCAGCACCTTGTCGCCGGGCTTGAGCAGTGTGCGCACCAGCAGGTCGAGGGCGTGGCTGGCGCCCTGGGTGGTGAGGATCTGCTCAGGCGCGGCCTGGATGCCGATCTGCTCCAGGCCCTTGTGCAACTGCGCGCGCAGGCTGGCCAGGCCCAACGGCGGGCAATAGTCGATCAAGTCTTCAAGCGCGCCACGGCTGACCTGACGCACCGCCTGGGCAATCGCCTCGGTGGCGCGCCAGTTGGAAGGCACCCAGCCACAGCAGAGCTTGAGCAGCTCAGCCGGATCGTCAGTGAACTGCTGCCATCGGCTGTCAAATGCCTCGTCGCGGATCGGCTGATCAACCAGAGGCATCTTGAGCCGCTGTTCGGCAACAAAAAATCCGGCGCCATGACGCGCCTGCAACCAGCCCGCCGCCACCAGCCGGTCGTAGGCTTCGATCACGCAGGACTGGCTGACGCCCTGCTCCCGGGCCAACTGACGTATCGACGGCAAGCGGCTACCGGGGCGTAGGCGCTGGCCTTCGATCCAGGCCTGCAGCTGCCCAGTCAATTGCTGTACCAGCGGGATGGCGGAGTGACGATCAAGGCTGAGGTGCATGGCAAAGTGTTCGTGGATTTTGTCCGAACAGTTAATCACAAAACCCTCGCCAGTGTGCCTTGTGACGCCCTGCCGGGCGCCGGATAGTCAGCCCCTCGACAAGGAGCCGACCATGCCCACCCAGCGCCACCCCGCCCTACTGGCTTTTGCCCTGTGCCTGATCACCTTCGCGGTCAATCTGCAGGCACCGTTGTACACCACCTATGCCGAGCTTTCCGGTTATGGTGCCGGGGCCACGGCCATGGCGTTCTCCGGCTATGTGCTGGGGGTGATACCGGTGCTGCTGTTGCTCGGCGGCCTGGCCGACCGGGTCGGGCGCCGTCCGTTGATCCTCGTCGCCCTGGCCTTGTCGATGCTTGCCACCCTGCTGATGCTGCTGGCCCCTGTCTTGGAAACCCTGGGCCTGGCACGCCTGCTGCTCGGTATCGGCACCGCACTGGCGTCGGCCACCGGCACCGCCTACATGAGCGAACTGATGCACGCTGGCGACAACCGCCATGCTGCCACCTTGGTCACCGCCAGCACCTCGCTGGGCTTTGGCCTCGGCGCGGCGCTGACCAGCCTGTTTCTGCTTAGCGGCCCAAGCCTGACGCCTGGCAGCTTCTACCTGCACCTGGCAGTGGCCTGCCTGGCAATGCTGGCGGTATGGCAGTTGCCCGACCGGCGCCTGGACAATCCCGCCGCCCTGTTGCGCTTGCCCTACTACCCTGCCGGCAGCTTGCCCTACGGCCTGGCAATCCTGCTGGCCTGGGCCTGTGTCGGCCTGGTGATCGCCTTGCTGCCGTCGATCCTCAAACAGCATGGCCTGGCCAACTGGTCAGGGTTCTCGACCTTTTGCGTGATCAGTTGCGGGCTGCTGTTCCAGCCGCTGGCCAAGCGCCTGGCGCCAGTGCGGGCCACGGCCATTGGCCTGGTGATACTGCCTTGCAGCTATGCACTGCTGGCCTGGGGGGCGGACGGCGGCGCGCTGGCCGCCGTGCTGCTGGGCACCATCGCCGCCAGCAGCGCTTGTTATGGCTTTGTTTACCTTGGCGGCCTGTCAGCAGTGAACAGCCTGGCAGGCGAGGAAAAAACCCGTGCCAGCGCAGGTTTCTTCCTTCTGGCCTACATGGGCTTCAGCCTGCCGGTAATCATCACCGGGTTGCTGGTCGACCGCCTCGGGCCGGGCACCGCCCTGCTGGTGTTCGGCCTGGTGCTGCTGGCCGGTTGCCTGCTGGTCGGCCTGGCCCTGGCACGCAGCCACAAGGCGCTCGCCGAGCCAATGCTGACGGCAGTCAAATAGCCGTGGCACCACCATCGACCGCCAGGGCCTGGCCGGTGGTGAACGCGGCGCCGTCGCTGCACAGGTAAAGCACCGCACTGGCGATTTCCTCGACCTTGCCGATGCGCCCAACCGGGTGCATGGCGGCGGCGAACTCGGCCTTGCGCGGGTCAGCCTCATAGGCGCGGCGGAACATGTCGGTGTCGATCACCGCCGGGCACACGGCGTTGACGCGGATTTTTTTCTTGGCGTATTCGATGGCCGCCGACTTGCTCAAGCCGATCACCGCATGCTTGGAGGCGCTGTAGATGCTCATCTTCGGCGCCGCCCCCAGCCCCGCCACCGACGCCGTATTGACGATAGCGCCACCCCCTTGGGCCAGCATCAACGGCAACTGGTACTTCATGCACAGCCACACGCCCTTGACGTTGACACCCATGATCGCATCGAACTCCGCTTCGCTGCCTTCGGCCAGGCGACCCTGCTCGATCTCGATGCCGGCGTTGTTGAAGGCGTAGTCCAGGCGCCCATACGCCTCCACGGTGCGCGCCATCAGTTGCCGCACATCAGCCTCGCGAGTGACGTTGCAACTGACGAACAAAGCCTCGCCGCCGCGACTGCGGATCAACTCGACCGTGCCGTCGCCGCCAGCCTGATCCAGGTCGGCTACCACTACCTTCAACCCTTCGGCGGCAAACGCCAGTGCCGTCGCCCGGCCAATCCCCGCAGCACCACCGGTGACCAGGGCAACCTGGCCGGAAAAACTCATGCTCATCGCTAGCTCCCGCAACAAAGTAAGGTCAGTGCTGAGGAGTCTAGGCAGCGATCAGCAGCGTTGGGCAGCATCATCAGGACGCCGGTTGAAGCACTATCGGCGTGGGTGATTGTCTTTGCCCTGCTCAATCAGCTCAGTGGATTGCAGTGTATTCGCCAGGCGGGTAAACCTTGCCGGTTGGCCGATCTGGGTCTATCAACAAACATTGCCCTTCAAACGAGAGCCTTGCCATGACTGCCCAGAGCAACCGCCGCTTCCTCCTCGCCAAACGCCCGATCGGCGCCGTCACCCGCGACGACTTCACTTACGAACAAGTGCCAGTGGCTCAACCGGCTGAAGGCCAGGTGCTGGTGAAGAACCTCTACCTGTCCCTGGACCCGGCCATGCGCGGCTGGATGAACGAAGGCAAGTCATACATCCCACCGGTAGCCCTGGGCCAGGTGATGCGCGCGCTGGGCGTCGGCGAAGTGATTGCATCCAAACACCCGGGCTTCGCCGTCGGTGATCACGTCAACGGCGCGCTGGGCATCCAGGACTATTTTGTCGGCGAGCCCCAGGGCTTCTACAAGATCGACCCGAAACTGGCGCCGCTGCCGCGTTATCTGTCGGCCCTGGGCATGACCGGCATGACCGCCTACTTCGCCCTGCTCGAAGTCGGTGCGCCCAAAGCAGGAGAAACCGTGGTGATCTCCGGCGCTGCCGGCGCCGTCGGCAGCATTGCCGGGCAGATTGCCAAGCTCAAGGGTTGTCGCGTGGTGGGGATCGCCGGCGGCGCCGAGAAATGCCAGTACCTCAAGAGTGAACTGGGCTTTGACGGCGTCATCGACTACAAGGCCGAAGATGTCCTCGAAGGCCTCAAGCGCGAGTGCCCGAAAGGCGTCGATGTCTATTTCGACAACGTTGGTGGCGACATTCTCGATGCCGTGCTCAGCCGCCTGAACTTAAAGGCACGCGTGGTCATTTGCGGCGCCATCAGCCAGTACAACAACAAACAAGCGGTCAAAGGCCCGACCAACTACCTGTCACTGCTGGTCAACCGTGCGCGCATGGAAGGCTTCGTGGTGATGGACCATGCCGCCAACTATGGCAAGGCAGCGCAGGAAATTGCCGGCTGGCTGGCAACCGGCAAGGTGAAGAGCAAGGAAGACGTGGTCGAAGGGCTGGAAAGCTTCCCCGAAACACTGTTGAAGCTGTTTAGCGGGGAAAACTTCGGCAAGCTGGTGCTTAAGCCCTGATTTCAGCGACCACGGCCGCCAGTGCCTGGGCAGGATCGGCGGCCTGGCTGATCGGGCGGCCGATCACCAGGTAGTCGGAGCCGGCATCCAGGGCCTGGCGCGGGGTCAGGATGCGACGCTGGTCGTCCTGGGCGCTGCCGGCCGGGCGAATACCCGGGGTCACCAGTTGCAGAGACGGGTGCGCAGCCTTCAGCGCCGGAGCTTCCAGGGCCGAGCACACCAGCCCGTCCATACCAGCCTTCTCGGCCAGGGCCGCCAGACGCAGCACCTGTTCTTGCGGCTCGATGTCCAGGCCGATACCGGCCAGATCCTCACGCTCCATGCTGGTCAGCACGGTCACGCCGATCAGCAGCGGCTGCGGGCCGCTACGCTGGGCCAGCACCTCACGGCAGGCCGCCATCATGCGCAGGCCACCGGAGCAGTGCACGTTGACCATCCACACGCCCATCTCCGCCGCGGCCTTGACGGCCATGGCGGTGGTGTTGGGGATATCATGGAATTTCAGGTCGAGGAACACTTCGAAGCCCTTCTCGACCAGGGATTCGACGATGCCCGACGCGCTGCTGGTGAACAGCTCCTTGCCGACCTTGACCCGGCACAGGGCGGGATCGAGCTGATCGGCCAGCTTCAGGGCGGCGTCACGGGTAGGGAAATCCAGGGCGACGATGATGGGCGTCTGGCAGGCGGACATGGGCTGGTCTCTTGGCAAGTCTTGAACGGCGCGCATTGTAAACGAAGCGGCGGCCTGTGGGGGGCCGATGATCGCGAAATGACCGCGTCCCGCCCCAGCCCCTATAATTGAACCAATGAATGATGTGTTTGCTCCAATTTAATGAGGCAGCGTCATTCGCTGTTTAAAAGGAGAACTACATGCCCTGGTATGCCTGGTTGATTCTGGTCCTCGCAATCGGCTCCATCGTCGGTGGCCTGATGCTGCTGCGCGATACCGCGAAAAAGCTGCCCTTGACCGAGGAACAGCTTAAGCGCGTGCATGAGCGAAATGCTGAAATGGATGCCAAGGATGCGCAGGACCGCTGAGCCGTTTACGCGACTCGGCAACACACGGCGCTACTTGTAGCGCGCCGCCGACGAACTGCGCGACAGATTTGGCCCCAGCGCATCCCGGGCCTTGATGTAAGCCTGCCAATCCGCCACGTCCGGCAGTGACGGAATGGTCACCCGTTCTTTCTGGTCCAGGCCGCTGAGCGCCGCATCAACCATCTCCCCTACTTCCATCACCATCTGCGGGTCGATCTGGGTTACATCAAGGCCTGAGCGCTCGAAGATTTCCGTACGAGTCACCCCGGGTAGCACAGCCTGGACCTGTACCCCTTTATCTTTGAGCTCCCCTTGCAGCGTCTGGGTCAGGCTCAGGACATAGGCCTTGCTCGCGCTGTAGACCGCGTTGAACATCTCTGGCGCCAGGGCTACCACCGAAGCGAGGTTGATGATTATGCCGCGGCCGGCACTGGAAAACTGTGCTGCCGCCGCAGAGGCCAGGCGGGTCAAGGCGACGATATTGAGCGCGACCAATGCATCGATCTGTTCTGCCGTGGCATCCGCCAGGGTGCCGTGCAGGGCAATCCCGGCGTTATTTACCAGCACGCCAATATTCCCGTCGCTGCGCAGGCGTTGCTCGACCCGCGCCAGATCGTTCGATTGGGCGAGGTCTGCGGCCAACACCTCGACGTTGATACCGTGGCGCGCCTGAAGATCGCTCGCCAGGGCTTCAAGACGCTGGCGATCCCGTGCAACAAGCAACAGATCGTACCCGCGTGCGGCCAAGCGCTCGGCATAGACAGCACCGATTCCGGAAGAAGCGCCTGTAACGAGTGCAGTAAGTGGTACTGGATGGTCTGACATTGTCGTGGACTCCGGACTGAGGAAATGCAGGAAAGCGTCAAAATAAAATATTACCATCGTAATATTTATTCAATATGAACCGACCAAAGGTAACTGCAGCAATAGAAACGCCGGTCGATGACCGGCGCCTCTGTGCCCCTCTGGTCAGTTGACCGTGAGCTTGTCGCGATTGCGATCCAGCAGCGCCTTGCCGATGCCTTTGATCTCCAGTAGCTCATCCACCGAGGTGAAAGCTCCGTGTTCATCACGGTAAGCGACGATGGCTTCGGCCTTGGTCTTGCCGATCCCAACCAGGGCGGTTTGCAATGTAGAGGCATCAGCCTGGTTTAGGTCCAGTTTGGCAGTCGGTTGCAGGGTGACCATGGAAGTCGAAGGGCTTGTCTCTGGTTGCGGGGCCGCGCTGGTGGAAAGCGACACAGTGGTAAACAGAGGTAGCAGGAGGTAGGACAGGACAGTATTGCGCATGGACATGGATGGAGCTCCTTGTTGCTAGGTTTCAGGGGCAGCTTTACCTTGGCTGCCTTTGAAACCTAGAACGGCCACGATGAGAGTCAAATCTCTGGGCTGGGAGCAATCTTTACCAAATCAGACCAAAGCCTGCTGGGCGATATATGTCCTCGAAACACGGGGCTTTCAGCCTGCCTGGAAAGCGCATGTACAGCTGAGCAACAACGTTAACAAATGTGAAAACTACCAACCTGGGCGACCCAGCGTAGATTCACGAGCGGCAAACTCTAAGCTTGAACCCCGATTGAATCCAATCGGGGTTCAATAGCACCCAATGAAATTACACTTCTGTTCTGCGCTGCACATAGATGTGGTCGACGATTTCACCATCAGGAACATAGCCGTTGACGGTTTCACGAAGCAACTGCCGCACGTGAACAAAATCGTCCGCCTCCACAGAAACCAGCAAATCTGCCAATCGCTCTTTGAAGACGTCCCAATCCAGATATTCCTCATGGGCACGCATGATCATAGGGTGCTCGGTTGGCTGCACGTTATCACCAATCAACAGCTCCTCGTAGAGCTTCTCGCCTGGCCGCAAACCGGAGAACTCGATGGCTATATCGCCATGCGGATTCGAATTGGAGCGCACGCTCAAGCCCGACAGCTTGATCATTTTTTCCGCCAGATCGACGATCTTGACCGGTGCTCCCATGTCCAGAACGAAAACATCCCCCCCCTCTCCCAACGAACCGGCCTGAATAACCAGTTGCGCCGCTTCGGGGATGGTCATGAAATATCGAGTGATATTGGGATGTGTCACGGTCACCGGACCACCGCGCTTGATCTGCTCACGAAACAACGGTATCACCGAGCCCGAAGAACCCAACACATTTCCAAAGCGCACCATGGTGAAGCGTGTTTTGTTCACATGATGTACACCACTACCATCATTGAACAATGCCGGCGCCGCTTCACGACTCAAAGCCTGCAAAACCATCTCGGCCAACCGTTTGGTACTACCCATCACATTGGTCGGTCGCACGGCCTTATCCGTGGAAATCAGCACGAAGTTTTCCACGCCGCTCTTGATGGCCGCCTGGGCGGTATTCAAGGTACCCAGGAGGTTGTTCAGCACCCCTTCGGCAATGTTGTGTTCAACCATCGGCACATGTTTATACGCAGCGGCGTGGTAAACAGTGTCAACTCGCCATGTGCGCATCACATCCTGCAACCGTGCAGCGTTGCGAATAGAGCCAAGAATGGGCACCAATTGCAGTTGCAACGCTTCTCGAGCAATACGCCGCTCCAGTTCCCGATGAATACTGTAGAGGTTGAACTCGGAATGCTCGAACAGGATCAGCACTCGAGCTCCACATGCCATGATCTGGCGGCAAAGTTCTGAACCAATCGACCCGCCTGCACCGGTAACCAGCACAGACTGCCCTTTGATGCAGCGTTCAAACAACGCCTGCTGTGGCGGCACCGCATCACGCCCGAGCAAGTCAGCGATATCCACATCCTGAAGATCGTCAACCTTGACCTTGCCACTGGCAAGGTCCATGAAGCCCGGAATCGAGCGTACATGTAGCGGGAAAGGTTCGAGCATACCCAGTACTTCGCGTCGACGTGCGCGGGACGCAGAAGGAATCGCCAGCAAAATTTCGCTGGCGCCGGTCTCTTCTATCATCTGCTGAATATGTTTGGGCTTGTAGACGCGTATACCTGCAATGACACGATTGGCGATCGAAGAATCGTCATCGATAAATGCAACCGGCAACATAGATCGACCAGTGCGCAATGCGGCAACCAATTGATTACCCGCCGCCCCTGCCCCATAGATCGCCACCCGAACTCGGTTGTCGCCCCGCGTCGTCGATTGCTTCACGGACGGATCGAACCAATCCCCCATGAAGAATTGGCGCATTACCAAGCGCAGCCCGCCCAGCAACAGCAAGCTGAGCCACCAGTAGTTGAATACCATCGAGCGAGGAACAGCAACCGTGCTATCGCGATACCAGTAAACAACCAGCGCCAGTAACAAGGCCGAGAGTGACACGGCCTTGACGATTGCAATCAATGCATCGTTACCGAGGTAGCGCATAACCGCCCGGTACATGCCAAAGCGGATGAACAGCGGCAATGCGATCAAAGGCGCACAGATAAACAACCAACCGTGCCCGGCGAAAGGATGCACAACATCGAATTCCCCCAGGCGTACAACGAATGCCATCCACAGGGCAATCCAGACGAGGATCACATCGACAATTACCTGGAGCGTGCGCTTATGCCTTCTGGGCAAACCCAGCAGTCGTTGACGGATTCCATCGATTCGGTGCCAAACCATACTAACTCCTCAATCCTTTGCTGTCAGGGCTGTGCCTGGGGCAAAAACGGTATTGCGCTTAACGACGACGCCATAACCGGCACTGCACCCAGCCTGCAACCAAGCGCTGGACTCGATACGGACGCCACCAGCAATACTGACGCCAACCCCGAGGTGAACAAAATCTTCAACCACGGCATCATGGTCAACCACAGTACCGGCGTTGATGATTGCACCCGCCCCTACATGCACATCGACACCGACCACCGCCAGCGCCATGACCACGGAACCAGGCCCTATTTGCGCAGAGGCGCTCACACAGGCCTGAGGGTGGATCACTGTTGCCTGGGGCAAGCCTGCACTTGCAAGCGCCTCAAACCAGGTCTTTCGCAGTGTATTGCTGCCCACCGCCACCACAGCGCCCTGTGCCAGGTGAGCGACGTTGGCCAACCCAGCCACGTCTGCGACTATCTGACAACCAAATGCCTCACGTGCCTGCGGCCAACGGTCGTCGACAAACAGGACTGCTTGCCAGTGACCCGACAACAATGCCGCTTCAGCTACCGACTTGCCATGACCACCAGCACCGATGATTAAAAGTGTCTTGTTCAAAAAAACCTCAAATGAACATAGCATCAACTACATCATTTCATTCGCCCGGCCAACGTCGGCTGGGCGCAAGAAACTAGCTGAAACGAAATCTGAAAAACCTGACCGGGGAGACACATTCACTAAGCGCCAGGTTTGAAAAGTTTAGTCACACACCTGCGTTCAACCAAAAGGATTTCATACCGATCCCTTTGGCGGTGAATGCATTTTTTGTAGAGATTTCCCGCGTGCTACCGTGCATCGCCAAGTCAATGAACAGTGTCTATCGGGCGTAGCAACGTATCACCATCCTGATAGACGCACAAATTATCGGTAACAGCAGGGACATTCCCACCGTAGCCTGAGGCTAGTCGCCGTATCCGCGTGGATGCGAGGACTGCCATCGCCAGGTGTCGGCCATCATATCGTTCAAGGTCCGTTCAGCCTTCCATCCAAGCTCGCGTTCGGCCTTGGTGGGGTCCGCCCAACTTTCTGCGATATCGCCGGGGCGACGGGGGGCCAGGCGATAGGCAATCGCACGGTTACAGACTTGCTCAAAGGCGTGAACCATTTCCAGCACGCTGTAGCCCTTGCCCGTTCCCAGATTCCAGATATTGAGTCCATTTCTTTCACCCAGGGCCCGCAGCGCTTTCAGGTGGCCATCGGCCAAGTCGACCACATGGATGTAATCACGAACACCCGTGCCATCTACTGTTGGGTAGTCGGAGCCAAAAACCGTCAATTCCTTGAGCTTGCCGATTGCGACCTGGCTGATATAGGGCAGCAGGTTGTTGGGGATGCCATTGGGGTCTTCCCCCATCAGTCCGCTGGGGTGCGCACCCACAGGATTGAAGTAACGCAACAGCGCAACGCTCCAACGAGGGTCCGAGTTGACCAGGTCCGTGAGGATCTGCTCAGCCATCAGCTTTGACCGACCATAGGGGTTGGTCGGCGCGCCTGTCGGGAAGCTTTCATTGATGGGCATCTGCTCGGGCTCACCGTACACGGTAGCCGACGAGCTGAACACCAGCTTGAACACGCCTGCCGCCGCCATTGCCTGAGAAAGCGTCACGCTTCCCGCTACATTGTTCTCATAGTAGGCCAGCGGTTCGCGCATGCTCTGGCCCACGGCCTTGAGCCCGGCAAAGTGCAATACACTGGTAATACGATATTGGGCAAACAACTTGTCCAACACACCGCGGTCACATACATCCCCCTGCACAAATACCGGCTGGCGCCCGGTGATCTGGCAGGCACGGTCCAACGACCGTGCCGAGCTGTTGCACAGGTTATCCAATACGACCACGTCATGACCGGCGTCCAACAAGGCGACGACCGCATGCGAGCCAATGTAACCAGCACCGCCAGTTACCAGAACAGCGTCATCCATAAATCACCGAACACTCATCCCGATTGTGGTACTTGATTTGCCCAACATCAGTGCTTCTGCATGCCAGGTCTTATCATATTCATCCGGTATCTGCGCAAACCTCACCCGTGCCGCGCACCACTGGCGCAGTGCAGCCCGAAAGACTTCACACTACCGAAGGTTGTTCCAGCTCACCAGCGCGGTACTTGACTGCAAGCAATACCAGTGGGGCATAGGCAATCAACACAGCGAGCAGACCATCTACACCACCCAACCCGACCCAAAGCGCGATGGGCAACAACCAAAAAATGTTTATAGCGCCGACCGCCAATGTAACAGGCAGATGTCGACCAAAATGGCGGGAAGCATACTGGTAGGCATGGCTGCGGTGCGCCTCGTAGACCTTATCACCTCGCAACAGACGTCGCAGCAGTGTGAACGTGGCATCCACCACAAACACGCCCAACAAAATGATCCAACTCCAGAGCAACTGCGGCATTACCCAGGCAGCCTGTAGCGACAGGATGCCTAAAACAAGGCCCAGGAAACCACTACCGGCATCGCCCATGAAAATGCGTGCGGGAGGGAAATTCCAGAACAGGAAGCCGAGCACGGCACAAGCTAAAAGCATAGGCAGGAGCGCTGCCGTTGGTTGTCCCAACAGGAAGTAAAGCAGGGCGCCGCCCAGGCATACACAGATCGCCTCAACACTGGCGATGCCATCAATGCCATCCATGAAGTTGTAAAGATTCAGTAGCCAGACCAGGTAAACCGCAGCCAGCGCGTAGCCGAACCAGCCCAGATCGAGGGCAACACCAAAAACCACCAAGGATGGCAGACCACCGATCCAGAACAACGCCCACAGGGCGCTGGCAAAATGCCCAAGCAAACGCCAACGAGCCGCAATATGCCCATGGTCGTCGAGGAATCCCAGGGCTGCGACCGCCGCACCGCTACCGAGCAGAGCCCAGGTAGCAGACCAGGTTGCACCGCCCATCAGCGCAAGTAGCGGCAAGCCCATAAGGAATACCACCACAATTGCAACCCCCCCACCACGCGGCGTGGGAACCGAGTGCGAACTACGTGCGTTTGGCGTGTCAATCAAGCTACGAGCCAAGGCATAACGGCGCAAAGCACCGGTCAGTACAAACGCAAGACCGGTTACTACCGGCAACCACCACCAGAGATTCATCAACTAAACCTTATTCTCGAAATATCCCGCACAGCGCTGCATTCCTACCTCTGAGCGTTGTGCAATGCCTTGAAATCACGACCGGCACTTACCAGTGCATCTTCGGGCGAAACCGGTGGCCGCCACCCAAGCAACGTACGAGACTTGCTGGAGTCGATCACGAGCGACCCACACAACTGCGTGTACATCCCTTCTCTACCAAGCAGTTTCGCCCCCCAATGCAGCAGCCTGCCGGGCACCGGGAGCAAGATCACCCGGCTGTCCATGCCTTTTGCCAAATAGCGAACCATCTGTGCAGTCGAAACATCGACGCCGTCGGCAACCAAAAAAAGCTGGTTAGCCGCCAGCGGATGAAAGATGCAGCATCCAATGAAATCGACGAGATTTTCCAGCGCAACCATACTGCGTCGATTGTTAATCATCGCAAACGGCAAGGGTATATTGGAAGCAATAAGCTTCTGCAGTCGCTTGAAATTTCCTGGCGCATGACCGGCATATACAAGGGGCGGTCGAATAATAACCAACTCCATGGTGGTGCCGTCCAGTAATGCCTTTAATCTGGATTCTGCCTCGAGCTTGGAGTGGGCATACTCAGCGTGAGGGGCTGGCGCGCTCTGTTCGCTGAAGACGTGCTCACCAGTGACATTGCCATTGACGCCAATAGAACTGATAAAAATGAAGCGCCGCACGCCTGCGGCAAGAGCCTGGTTGGCCAAGGCTATTGCGCCGTCCACGTTCGCACGCTGGAACTCAGCCCGAGGATCACCACCCGACTCATCGAGTACGTGGGCGCGGGCCGCGAGGTGAACAACGACATCGATATCAACAAGGGCTGCGTGCCAATCAGTTTCAGCAGACAGCTCACCCACCGGAATGAGCGGCAGCGCCTCCGTTTCTACCTGCCGCGGGTCACGGCAACTGCCAACTACGTTGCAGTCTTTTTGCCGGGACAGCCACTGAAACAGCGAACGACCTACAAATCCTGTCGCCCCTGTCACAAGCACCTTCATGAAAGCACCCGCAATGTCGTCATAACCCCTATCCATCCCATTAATTTCGTCACTGATCGAGTTCGTCGCACAAATCCGACAGCGCCTGCCTCCGCAGACAGGCGCTGCCCCGCACCGTCATCGAGAAATTTTATACAGCAGTCGACGTATCGCCGAAGGTGGCAGCCGGACCGCCGACCGTGCGACTAAGTTGGTAAGGTAACTGCTCCAGCTTAAAAAGCCTATGTCACGCTGGTATTTCAAAAGTTTGATTTCGCCTTTTAAGAAATTCAATCCGCGGCGACCAATAAAATCTTCGCCAGTGCGCATATGAAGCAGTACTTCCTGAATATTGGCAAAGCGTAGCCCCTTGACCATCATGAGGCTCCACAAAGCATAATCCTCCGGGAAGATAAGCGGATAACCGCCCACCGCAAGTACCTTGCTTTTCCTAAACATCGCCGCCGGATGACTGATGGGGTTTCGCCGCTTCGCAAAAATAACCAGCTCGTCATGACTCAATGGCAGCTTTTTCAAGAACAGCACCTTTTCCATGGCCTGGTCTCGCTCTTCGATCCAGGCACTGGAAACGTCGACATCAGGATGCTCTTGCATAAACGCGACTTGCCGTTCAAACCGTTGAGGCAGCGCGACATCATCGGTATCCATACGGGCTACTAACTCAAACTGACAGCGTGCCAACCCCTCGTTCAGGGCGTTGGCCAAGCCCTTGTTCTTCGGCAGCTTGACACTATTCAAGGGCAACCGATCCTTGTAGCTGTCGATTACATCACGCAGGGCCTCGGTGATCGGACCATCTTCAACCAGTACCACATCTGGCGACTTGAGCTGTTGCGCAAGCAAACTGTCAAGGCATGCCCTTAGGTAATCAGGATTTTCCTTTATATACACCGACATTAAAACTGAAAAACTCATTTTGCCGCCCCATCCAGTCGACACGATTACACCAGTGCTTTTTTTCGGAACACAACGATCTTCCTCAAAAGCACTATACACAGCGAGTACACGACAAAATTCAAATATGCGCCGATCCAGCCATGAAATAGCCATATGAAAACAAAAGAATACAACAACAGAAAATGCGGAACACCCGCATACTTTCGCACCAGCCATGCCGGAAAGAACACAATAGCGAACACATAGAGAAAGAAAAATACCGAGCGTTCACCCAATACAGCAACCCAACCGGCCAAGCCGGGATTGGTGCTGTATGCTGAGTTCTCTGCATTAAAGAAGTAGCTCACCATGTACCTGTTCAACTGAATAATGTCGATGCCGTTCAGCTTCAACACCACCCATTGCAGCAAGCCGTCGGCCCAGTAGGGTATGAACTCATTGGCATCATAGGCACTGGTCACGACCGTTGAGTTTTCCACCAGCATGGCCACATGGCCGAACATTTGGAACCGAGTAAGAATGTATTCCAGCGTCATGTCCAAGGCATTCAAATAACCCCGTTCCATCACGTTGGAGAAAAACTGGCCAACCTCGGCACCGGACCGCACCAACCATTTAGCTTCAATGATAAAGGGTGATGCCAACAACACCAAAACCGATGAGCCGGCTAAAAGAACAATGGACGAGAGTTTGACTCGCACTGGATAATATCTACACAGAAGCAGAATCGGCAGCAGTACAAATGCCCCTCCCCAGCCCCTGACAACTGTCGACATCAGGTACAAACCCGTATTCGCCCAAAAAAGACGCGGTGACCTCAGCGAAACCGCTATCACCAAGAACAAGATATCTGGATCAAGCAACGTAAATAAGAATTGAAACGGGCTCCTCACGTCATCTTGCACGCCCGCGATATTAACCCCAAAATAAACGCTATTGAAAAGATAGAAGACTTGATATAAAAAAATTCCGCCCCCCCAGACATTCGAAAGGCTAAAACTCCGCGCCCGCACTAATTGAGCATTAGCCCAGTGCAAGCCAACCAAGAAAAAAAACGTCACCCCCAACAACAGCAACGTGACTAAAGCAACGTGCTCGTCAAACTGCCGAACCAATTGATCAACGCCGATCTCCTCACCCGAAAAAACCTTGGAGAAAAAATAGACGTTGGAAAAAAAGTACAGCAGCGCCAAACAAAAGACAGGGTGCCAGGACAGTGCTTGCGCTTTCGATGTGGTTTTCATTTCCTGAGCTCGAGTGCACGCTTGAAATAGCTGGCAAACTTAAACGCACCCACAAAGGAGAATGTCTTAGTCGCCAGTATTAGAAACGTCACTGAACTGGGGCGCAGAAACCTCACATCGACTACAAAATTGAAAAGGGCATTTAAAAAGACGTCCAACTGAACCTCTTTGCGGCCCTTTGACTTCAAGAAGTACGCCAAGTGCTCTGCATACAAATCCCGGATCGGCGACCCCTTGAAATACAACGAGCCCTTCTTCGAGGCGGTGGTGGCTGCGGCATTAACCCTGTAGCCGCCTAATACCTCCTCGATACGTCCTGCATTACCGGATGCCAGAATCAGACAGACCAGAAAATAATCCAGGACCTCCCCTTTCAGCAGGCTGAAATCTGGCATTGCGCTTCTTCTATACGCCGTTGCGCTATGGGCACCGAGCATCCCATAGCGGAGCAAATTCTTTTGAGTAATGGCATTCACGTCGACTACTTGTCCAAGGTTCTCATGCAGGATGCGACTCACTTCACCGGCATCGTTGAACACCTCTACTTTATGCCATGCCAGTACGCACTCACTGTTGCTCTCAAGAAACTCAATTTGCCGCTTCAGCTTGTTAGGGAAGGCAATGTCATCACCGTCCATATGAAAAACAAACTCCCCGCGCGCCCGGCTATGAACCGACACATAATTCGCGGTAGGCCCAACGTTTTTTTCGTGGCGCACAGACACTATAAGCTGCGGGTAGCGCTCGACAAATTCACTCACGACATCAGCCGTACCGTCTGTCGAGGCATCATCGCCAACGATGATCTCATAACCAAAATCTACTTGTTGCTCGACCAAACTGGTCAGGCACGCATGCAGGTAATCCTTCTGATTATAAGCAACCACACATACCGACGCTTTAATCGCCTCCATGACACACCTTACCCTTTGATTTTCGAAAGCATCCCGGCGAGGGTTCGATGGTTCACTCCTGCGCCGAGAAGACTGGCCAGGAGAACAATTCCGCCTAGCAAAATTATATAGAGCAGCGATGCAAGTCTCGTCTCATGAACCATCCCGATCATGCTAAACCCGCTGGCAGCGAAAATCGCAGGCAGGTTGATCAGCAGCACGTCGCGCACCATCCACTTTGTGTGCAAGCCCGGCACCAGCTTGCGATGTACAAACGCAACCCAGGTGAGCAAAAACAAACCGTTGGTCGCGCACCACACGTAACCAGCCCCCATGCCGCCGTAACGCGTGGCCGCCAGAATGATTGCAGGCACCAGGACAACCACCATAATGGCGTTGCCAATCAAGTGATAACGCAGATTACCTTTCGCGTACTGCAGGTAGTAAGGGAAGGCACTCACGGCGAGCAAACCATTCCCCACCGCATACAGTTGCAACACTGAAGCCGCTTTAGCAGCAAGCGCTGCATCGCCGGTCCAGGCAAACAGCAATTGCTCTGCACCGAACGCGATGGTGATTGCTGCGGCTCCGGCAATGATGCTGACCAAGCGTGTGGCTCGCCGATAAACAGTGACAACCTCCTGTTCATCGCCTTGCGCATGCAGTCTTGCCATCCTCGGCATGATGGCGTTACTAACCGGACCACTGACCACCATGATTCCGCTGGCGACTAGTACCGCGAGGGTGAAGTAACCGTATTCGGCCAACGGCAGAATGCCAGACAGGATCAATTTGTCTGTCTGTGTCACCAGTACCCAGACTGAAGAGGTGAATGCAATCGTCATGGCAAACGCCAGTAGCGGTTGCACCGGTCTAAAAGACCAGCCAATGGCTTCTGCTACATGGCTCTTGGATGGAACCAGGCGCTGACTCTGCAAAAAGAGCCCTACCAGCTCCAAGCCAGCTACGACCAACTGGTGGACAAAAAATACGAACGGCGTAAAGCCGTAAAGGTACATGCTGAAAAAAACCACTACGAAACGCAAAGTCGCAATTACAGCGTTGAACCCACTGAGCCAAACCAGGCGCTCGGAGCCGCTGATGACACCTCGGTACAAGCCGCCCAGCCAGCGCAAAGCGACACTGATGGCCATGATTTGTACAGCGAGAATAACTTCGTCCATCGGCAGGCTTGTCACGTTCAACCAACGAACCGCTACAGCTTCGGAAAGCGCCCATAGGCCAACGCCCCCCACCACTGCAATCGTCGTGAAAATGACAGTGAGGGAACGAAGCAACTGGCGAAAAGCCAGTGCGGTCATAGCCCCCCCCTGGTAACGAGCTGTTTCGCGACCAATAGTAGGCGTCAGCCCCAGGTCCAGCAATGCGAACCAGGCTTGCAGCATGGTGAAGAACCCAACCAGGCCATACGCTTCCGCCCCCATATACTTGATGTACAGGGGGAGAATAAGTATGCCGGCGGCCGTCACATACAGCTGGCTAACATAATTCGCCAGGATATTGCGCTTCAGAGACAATGCTTTAACCCATCACTTGGACAGAGGTATATATATTTCAGCCTCGCCCGAAATTACATTCTTGTTTTTCACTTTGCACACGGTCTCGAAAAACACCCTGCGTTTTGCTTCATCAATCGCGGTGACCGTGACGATAGCATTGACAGTATCACCGATGTAAACCGGACGCAGAAACTTCAACGACTGAGAGACGTACACACAGCCGGGCCCCGGAAACTTCATTCCAAAGATGGCAGAAAAGTAACTCGCGGACATTAAGCCATGAGCAATTCGTTTTTTATAACGTGATTGCTCTGCGTATTCGTCACTCATATGAACAGGGTTCTTGTCTCCGGAGATTCCAGAAAAAGCCTTGATATCAGCATCGGTAATGGTCTGCCCGTATGAAAACTGCATACCTACCGCAATTTCCGCGAACGAAATCTCACTTTGCATTCACTCAGCCCCAGTAGTTGATCGACGAACAGAACTCTTCATAGCGTGCCCGGGTAATTCCAACCACCACCTTGTCGAAGTACTGACCCTTACGGTAAAACCAGTCTTTCTTGGTGCCTTCGATTTCCCAGCCACAGCGCTTGGTGTAAAAATTCACCGACAACGCATTACTCGAAATCATATCGCCATCAAGACGATTCAGGCCCAATTCCTCAAAGGCGTAGCGCATAATGGTCATTACAGTATCTTGAGCATAACCCTTGCCACGACTTTCTTTATCGCCCAACATCATGCCATGAAAAGCATTTTTGTTTTTCCAATCAATATTTACCAGATTGGCAGTGCCGACCAACCCCTGCTCTTCAGTGTCGATTGCGTATACCTGGTTCTTCATATCATTATTATTGATACCACGCACCCACTGCTCAGTACTTTGCCTGGAGTAAGGAAAGTGCCAGCCGCCTAACTTTTCCCACAGCTCCGGTGCATTCGCCCAGCGGTTGAGCTGATCAATATCACTCACTTCAATTGCACGCAAAGTTACTACTTTCCCACGAATATTCATAACGCCCCCTTGACCGCATTAATAACATTCAGAAGATCGCTTTTCCCGTATCGCTGATCACAGGATAGGGGTAATAGCCTTTCGCAAAACAGACGTTCTCTATCACCCGGACAGGTGCGAGCCATAACGTCAGGCCAGTACCGGGCTACAAAGATCCGCTGCTTAGCTAAACTAGCATGTGATACCGACGTTGTTGGAAGCATCGGATAGCACAGCGGGCCGTCGACCAGGTCCAGATCTAGACTCAACGTATTCGAGCCTGCCAGAGCGTGATGAAGAAAGCGGAAATTTTCATTTCGTTTTTCTTTGACCGCAGCATAATCGATACTAGTGAACAGGCGCTCTGTCAGCACCGACATCCTCTTCGGCTCGACGTCCTCCAGGGAGCGCTCTGCGTTCTGATAGTCAGCATAACCGGACTCCGGAGTCCCTGCTAAACGCTTAAGCAGATGGGTCGCGCGCAGGAGTGCCCCCTCATCCACTTCTGCAGGCTCGACCCCTGGCAAACGCGTCACCATCAAGCCACCGTCCGGCAAACCAAAAAACTTTCGCGGTGAATAAATAGTTGCCAGGCAATCGAGGGGCGGTGCAAAAAACGCCTGCGCATGGTCGAACACTACTTGAGCAGGGTTGAACCGTTGCAACAACCGCTGCTGTTGAAGGGAACACAAGCCAAAGTAGTTGACATAAAGAAGCCACTCATCCGCTTGCAGTTGCAAATCAGCAGCAACAGAAAAGTCCTCCTCGAGCGTGTAGAACTCGACGGCTATACCTACAACTTTTAGCGGTGCCAACATCGCGTCGCAGATGTAACGGGGCACCCAGACACGACGGGGACGCCCCGCGCGAAGCAAGGCACAAAATGCTGCCCGCGCGGACTGAAACTTGAATGCACCGGGATAAGGGCCTGGCCCACCTGGAGGCAGCTCAAGCTCAAAATATCCACCAATAGCCTTGTCTAGCATCGTTCACCTTGACAGATGAGTTCCCGACAGCGATCAAATTCATTGAACATCATCATGTCGATGATGGAAAGCCCTGGAGAGAACGGCCGGTCAAACTGCGGGTAAGGCACAAGATTCGCACTTGAAAAGCTCAGCTTGATACCGTTCTGCAAGAAATAAGCTGGGTCATAAAGCTCTCGGCCACCCGAGGGATTTATGTATTCTTCAGCATGTTCTTGCAGGCAAATATCCATTACCCGCTCAGGACCATTCAAATGAGAATTATTATAAATAGAGGACGATTCGACAAAGACCGTTGAAAAACCCAATCGCTCCACACTTTTCCGAATGCTTCGCTGTGCCAGGCAGGCAACGCTCTCACCTTCACCTTCGATAACGTCTCGAAGTAAATCAAAGGTGGCGGAAAAGTTCGGGGCCTTTGCGTAAGACTGACGAATACTTTCCATCAGTTTGCGCGCCCAGGCCTGACGCGGCTGAATGTTGACTTCGCAGATTTTCGAATAGGAGCTTGCTCCGGAAAGCGGAACAGTAAAGTACCTAACGTCCCCGGAGAGATACAACCGATTCCTGTTGATCCAGCCGTTTTTTATGAAATTGACATCATTATAAAATACAAACTTATCCACAGACGCAATCAGGTCAAAATAGCCGACATACGGAAAAAAGTACGGCTGCATGATTGCTAACTTCATGAATGACTCGCCTGCAGACTACGGATAATACTAACGATAGCGCTGACCGACTGCTCTTCCAGTGCAGGATAAATAGGCAGACACAACACACGCTCCGAGACACTGTTGGCGACAGGCAGATTGCTACGCTTGGACGATGTCATACCGCGATACATCGGAAACTCGCTGATCAGCGGATAAAAATACCGACGCGTAAAAATACTGTGCTCTTTCAATTTCTCATAGAGCTCATCACGGCTGAGTGGGTAATCCGCCTCTACCAAAATTGGAAAGTACGAATAATTGGATACTATTTGCCCAGTAGCCCCTTGCAAACTGATGCCTTTGATATCCTTCAGTTGGTCACGATAAGCCAGATCAATTTTCTGCCGTGCCAACATGGCTTCATCAATATGTTTCAACTGCAGCAAACCAAACGCCGCGTTGATTTCACCCATCTTGCCATTAATACCCGGAGCAACCACGGTGACTTCATCAACAAAACCGAAGTTTTTCAGTTGATCAATACGTTTCTTGGTCTTCGCATCCGGACAAATGATGGCGCCGCCCTCGAAAGTATTGAATACCTTTGTCGCATGGAAGCTCAGCACGCTGAGGTCGCCATGGCGCAAAATACTTCCGCCGGCGTCCTTTACACCAAACGCGTGGGCGGCGTCATAAATCACGCGGAGATTATAATTGTCGGCAATTTTTTGAATGGCATCAACGTCGCATGTATTGCCATAACAATGCACCGGCAGGATGGCAGTTGTCTGCGGCGTAATGGCCGCCTCGATCTTGGCGGGATCAATGTTAAGCGTCTGGGGATCGATATCAACGAACACCGGCTTGATACCATTCCATAGCAACGAATGCGCTGTCGCAACGAAAGAGTACGGGGTGGTGATAACCTCTCCCGAAATACGCAACGCTTGCAAGGCAGTCAGCAAGGCGATGGTGCCATTGTTGAACAATGCGATGTGCTCGACCCCCAAGTGCTCGCACAATTGCGCTTCCAACTGCTGGTGCATCGGACCGCCGTTGGTGAGAATCTTGTTATCCCAAATCTGTTGCAGGTAAGGGACAAACTCCTCAAGCGCAGGCAGGTAAGGTTGGGTGACGAAGATGTTTTTTTCGCTCATACCGACTCCTTGGCCAGGGAACGAGGGCGCTGGCCGCAATTTTTTGTTTCCTCGACGTTGGCCAAGCTGCTGTTGAAGATCAGCGTTCAACCCGCCATTTACTCTGTTTCTGGCCAAGAAAGTAGCAATCAGCCACTACCTTGTCTTGTTCCTACAGCTACTTTACGGATAGGCGTAGCGCGCCTGAGCGCATCACCCGCGCTGCCTAAAGGGGGGCGCTATCAATTGCAGCTAAACATCTATCTTATCATCTTTAGCGCCCTGCCCTGGTGTTGTTCTCATGCACTCAATCAGGACCCAGGGCCGCAACGCTGAAGACGCTGACATCAATCTGACTTGATACCCGACACGACTCCGGAATGGATATTCTGAGCCAAGGATCCAGGTGCCTGGACAGGAATATACGTACGACGTGTCGCCAGTGCGTGACGGAACATGGCCACTACCATACCCAGCATCGCGCCCAACAGCAGGCCAAAACCAATCAGAAGTGCTTTTCGAGGGTTTTTAGGGCTACCTGGTTGCAACGCAAGACGATCGACACTGACCATTTTCAGATGCTGCATGTCCACATTGATATTGGTCAACCTCACTCGCTCGGCACGAAGCGACTCGATTCCTTTCAGAAAAACGTCTTCGTTTTGCCGGCGCTTAAGAACTTCGACCTTGCGGTTTGCACTTAACAGTGCCAGCTCTTTGTGAATTTGGGCCACTCTAGGTTCAGAAAAATCGTCGGATGCACGCCGCTTCAACACGCTGCGTTCAGCTTCAAGGGCATCGGTACCCATGAAGTACAGAGGATTCTGCTGGTTATTCACTTCAGTGCGAATAACATTACCACCTACGCCCTCGCTGGGAGTCATGGATGAAGGTGTTGAAGGCATCTTCAAGCCCAAAGACCGGGCAATCGCGATAGCCTCATCCAATTGGGCTATGCGACTTTCTCTTTGCGCCTTGAGCTGAACGCGCAGAGCCTTAAGTTCGTCCTGCAACTCTGCACGGCGCAGATTATCCCCTTCCAACAAGGTGGCAATCTGCGATTGCTTTTCGTCTTCGTAAGCGCTCCGTGCGGCATTGAGCTTGTCATTCACCTCACTCAGGCGATTACCCACGATAATCCGGAGATCACTGGCAACCTTGTTACGCTCGATATCTATCGCATATTGAACAAAGCCGTTGAGGATTTCATCCCCCTTGACGCCTTCGGGGTAACTCATTTCCAGACCAATATAGTCAGTGAGTTGATTAGTCTTCTTCGGATCGGCCTGAACTAACTTTAGTGAATTCCGATTGAAGTTTTCAAAAGACTGTTCGGGCGTACGACCCGGACGACCAAACGCAGCAAACAGCTCGGGGTGTGCTCGAAAATAACCGAGCCTGGCGTCGTACGAATCCAACGCAGCCCCCACCCGAAGTAACGCACTGTTAGGCGGTAGGGTGTACACCTCGGATCGGTTCAGCGCATCCAGATCATTGAGCTCAACCGGGCGCAGGACTGTGCTGACCTCATACTCGGGAGTGGCCGTGAAAATGTAGAAAATTGCTAATACGCCACCAAGTAATGCAGCGCCAGCAATCATTTTTTTTTGACGCCATAAGGACTGCATTATTATAAAAAGATCAACTTCATCATGATGGACTAGAGGGGAAACATGGGAGAGATTTGTCAAGCCGAACACCTACCTGGAAGAGTTTAATACTCGCCCACAGCAGGTTTCCGTCCTTAGCCTTCCTTGTAGACCAATCAAACTTCCCTGTCGTCAGGCGACGAACAGGGAGATTGTGACATTTTCTAAGGCACAGGGCCAGCATCCAATACCCGCGCAAAATGAATGGCCTTAAACAGCGTGCTCAGCCCCTGGCATCTGCGCGGCGTTGACGCACCGGCCAGATAAACGCCAACACGATCCCGGCAATGAACCCAACAACCAGCCCCATGAGCACCAGCAAAAACTTTTTGGGCTTTATCGGCTGATCAGGCACTTCCACCACCCCGTCCTGACGAAAAACGGCGACGCTGGAAGGATCGACATCCAACGATCGGTAGAACGCCAAACGCTCCTGCTGCTCACGCAAGTTACCAATGAACGGATCATCTGACTGACGCGTTTGAAGGTTGGCAATTTCCGCCTCTAGCGCCTTGCTGCCGCGCATATACGCCAGAGCACCGTCCAGGCCAGAAGTAATCTCGATGGACATCTTGCCGGTCATGACTGAAGGTTTTTCCAGACCGATCGACCTTGCCACCCGCAGCGCCTCCTGCAACTGCACGATTCTGTCTTCGCGCTCCTTGCGCGAACTTTCCTGAATAGAATCGATTTGCTGCTCAAGGTTATTTGCTTTTACGGTCGAGTCACTCTTGATGTTCTTGAGCACCTCATCCTTGGCTCGCTGCCCGGCCTGCAGCGCATAGTCGACAACCCATGCCGCAGCTTCGTTAGGATCAGAAATATTCGCGGTTATGACGTATCGCGAGGTGGGGTCCTTGCTAGCCGGAGCCACCAACAGCATTTTATTGAAACGCTCATACAGGGCGTCTTGGGACCCTGCACGGTCATCTCCCTTTACTGTTGGTAGATAGACCTTCTGAAAAAACTCCCGACGCAGGGATTCCGATTGAAGGTGACGAAGATAAACTTCATAAACGTCTTTAACCTTGAGCACATCCAGGTTGCTATCGCCCCCTCGCCCGTAGTTCAAGTTGGCAATATCATTATGGGTTGGCGACTGGACAAATACCTTAACTTCGTATACAGGCTTAGCCAGCAGTGCATAGATGACAGCAACAAAAAAAAATACAGCCATGGAGAGCACAATCAGCAGCCACCGAGCTTTCAATCTTTTGAGTACTTCAATCAAATCAATTTCATCTTGCTCGTTAAGGATTGAGCGTTCATTAGCCATATTTTCTATTTTTCCTTGGATCAGGCTCACCGACTTTAACGCCAACTTCCTCACTTCGACAGTCAATCAGGCGCATGACCAAATAATAGGTGAAAGCTCCAATTCACTCCAGACTAAAACAAAAAATACCTGCGCATAATAGGCTCTCTTGACTGGACACAGCCCGCCAGACCACACACTCATAGGCCAAATGAATTTCAAACCTGACAAACACTGACTTTGACTCGGCGGCAACGGGGAAGTTCACCCGATAGATCGACCACTTATCGAGAGTTGCAGCAAAAAGATAACGATTTGCATTATCGAGAAAACCATGACTCTCTCGGGACTTAAACCGCTGCACGCCCCCTTCGCCCCTTACCCAAGAGAATCAGGCACGCCAACAACGGTCCAATCACTAGACCGAGCAACAATGCCAACACCATCAAGAGAGACACTGAGAGCGGTGGCGCTATAAAGCCAAGGAAGACAATACTGACCTCCTGCTGGTTTTCCAGGGAAAACATCAGAGTCATCAGCGCGATGCCCACCAACAGCAGCACGATCACCAGCCGCTTGATCTTACCCATGCGTTCAGCTCCCTGTTTGATCAATGATCTTCTTCCTCGTTCACCCGATCCCGAAGTTCTTTTCCCGGCTTAAAGTGCGGCACAAACTTGCCGTCCAGGCTGACGGACTGCCCGGTTTTTGGGTTGCGGCCTACGCGGGGGGCGCGATAGTGCAGGGAGAAGCTGCCGAAGCCGCGAATTTCGATGCGGTCGCCAGTGGCCAGGCACTGGGACATTTGCTCAAGCATAGTCTTGATGGCCAGCTCGACATCCTTGGATGAGAGCAGCCCTTGATGGGTGACAATACGTTCGATCAGCTCCGACTTCGTCATATTTTTCCCTTCTTTATCAAGCAGCTAGATCATTGCTTCGTTGTTTTTAGCATGACCTGAGGGATTTGAACAGGGCGGTTCTTGACTTAATCGGAATTTGAAGAAATACGCCTTGGCACAATAGATGATGGCGGTTTGCCGCCAATTTCACCGAAGCTCACTGGCACAAGGGTTTCAGCGCGCGGGAGGAATCGCAGGCACAAAAAAGGGCGACCGAAGTCGCCCTTTTTTAACACCAGCAGAACTTAGTTCTGTTTGGCCATTGCCTGACGCAGCAGCGCAGCCATGGTGGTGTCAGCAGCTTCCGAAGGAGCAGCTTCTTTCAGGCTTTGGATAGCCTCTTTCTCTTCAGCGTCGTCTTTCGACTTGATCGACAGCTGGATGACGCGCGATTTGCGGTCAACGCTGATGATCTTCGCTTCGATCTCTTCGCCTTCCTTCAGGACGTTACGCGCGTCTTCAACGCGGTCACGGCTGATTTCGGAAGCTTTCAGAGTGGCTTCGATGTCGTCGGCCAGGGTGATGATGGCGCCTTTGGCGTCAACTTCTTTTACAACACCCTTAACGATTGCACCCTTGTCGTTGGCAGCAACGTACTCGGAGAACGGATCGCTTTCCAGCTGCTTGATACCCAGGGAGATGCGCTCGCGCTCTGGGTCAACAGACAGGATGACGGTGTCCAGCTCGTCGCCCTTCTTGAAGCGACGTACGGCTTCTTCGCCGACTTCGTTCCAGGAGATGTCCGACAGGTGAACCAGGCCGTCGATGCCGCCGTCCAGACCAATGAAGATACCGAAATCGGTGATCGACTTGATGGTGCCGGAGATCTTGTCGCCCTTGTTGAACTGGCCAGAGAAGTCTTCCCATGGGTTGGACTTGCACTGTTTGATGCCCAGGGAGATACGACGACGCTCTTCGTCGATGTCCAGAACCATGACTTCCACTTCGTCGCCGACTTGTACGACTTTCGAAGGATGGATGTTCTTGTTGGTCCAGTCCATTTCGGAAACGTGTACCAGGCCTTCCACGCCTTCTTCCAGCTCTGCGAAGCAGCCGTAGTCGGTCAGGTTGGTAACACGCGCCATGACGCGGGTGCTTTCTGGGTAACGAGCCTTGATAGCAACCCATGGGTCTTCACCCAGTTGCTTCAGACCCAGGGATACACGGTTACGCTCGCGATCGTACTTCAGAACCTTGACATCGATCTCGTCGCCAACGTTGACGATTTCCGATGGGTGCTTGATACGCTTCCAAGCCATGTCGGTGATGTGCAGCAGGCCATCAACGCCGCCCAGGTCAACGAATGCGCCGTAGTCGGTGAGGTTCTTGACGATACCTTTGACTTGCTGGCCTTCCTGCAGGGATTCCAGCAGAGCTTCGCGCTCGGCGCTGTTCTCGGCTTCCAGGACGCTGCGACGGGAAACGACAACGTTGTTGCGCTTCTGGTCCAGCTTGATGACCTTGAATTCCAGCTCTTTGCCTTCCAGGTGGGTGGTGTCGCGCACTGGGCGGACATCAACCAGGGAACCAGGCAGGAACGCACGGATACCGTTAACGTCGACAGTGAAGCCGCCTTTAACCTTACCGTTGATAACGCCCTTGACCACTTCTTCGGCGGCGAAAGCTGCTTCCAGAACAATCCAGCACTCGGCGCGCTTGGCTTTTTCACGGGACAGTTTGGTTTCGCCAAAGCCGTCTTCGACCGCGTCCAGCGCAACGTGAACTTCGTCACCGACCTTGATGGTCAGCTCGCCAGCTTCGTTGTAGAACTGCTCGAGCGGGATGACGCCCTCGGACTTCAGGCCAGCGTGTACGGTAACCCAGTCGCCGTCGATGTCGACAACGATACCGGTGATGATCGCACCCGGCTGAAGATTGAGGGTTTTCAGGCTTTCTTCAAAGAGTTCTGCAAAGCTTTCGCTCATTTTAATTCCTGTAGATTCGGGCGGGACAAACGCCCATCAGCCACATTCCAGACAATGTGGGTTTCGTTCATATAAAGGAAAGCCGGCAGGACGTTGACTGGTGCCCCTGCCTGCTCTCCTGGCCATCAGGCGATATCGCGCAGGGCGATCTCGCTCTTGATGCGTTGCAACACCTGCTCGATGGACAACTCCGTGGAATCCAGCTGGATCGCATCGGCCGCCGGTTTGAGCGGGGCCACTGCGCGCTGGGTGTCACGCTCATCACGCGCACGGATCTCTTCTAGCAGACTTGACAGACTAACATCTTCGCCTTTTGCCTTCAACTGCAAGTAACGGCGGCGAGCACGTTCCTCGGCGCTGGCGGTCAGAAACACCTTGAGCGGTGCATCCGGAAACACCACGGTGCCCATGTCGCGACCATCGGCAATCAGCCCCGGGGCTTCCTGGAATGCCCGCTGACGTTGCAACAAGGCCTCGCGCACCGCCGGCAGCGAGGCGACCATCGAGGCACCGGCACCGACGGTTTCGGTGCGAATGACATGACTGACATCCTCGCCCTCGAGAATGATCTGCTGCAGCTTGCCCGGCTCGGCAGCGATGAACTGCACATCCAGGTGCGCAGCGATCTTGACCAACAGCTCTTCATTGGTCAGGTCGACGCCGTGGTTGTTGGCGGCAAAGGCCAGCAACCGGTACAGCGCGCCGGAATCCAGCAGGCGCCAACCCAGCTCACGGGCCAGCAGGCCGGCAACGGTACCCTTGCCCGAACCACTCGGCCCGTCGATGGTGATGACCGGTGCGTTGGAACTCACGACTTGCCCTCTTCTGCCACGCGAATGCCGACTTCGGCGCACAGGGCGAGGAAGTTCGGGAACGAGGTCGCGACGTTGGCGCAGTCATGGATGCGGATTGGCGCCGTGGCGCGCAACGAGGCAACACTGAAGGCCATGGAGATGCGATGGTCGCCATGACCATGAACTTCACCACCGCCGATAACGCCGCCATCGATGATGATGCCGTCCGGCGTCGGCTCGCACTTCACGCCCAGGGCCAGCAGGCCGTCGGCCATGACCTGGATGCGGTCGGACTCCTTGACCCGCAGCTCTTCGGCGCCGCGCAGCACGGTACGGCCTTCGGCACAGGCCGCGGCGACAAACAGCACCGGGAACTCGTCGATAGCCAGTGGCACCAGGTGCTCGGGGATCTCGATACCCTTGAGTTTAGCCCCGCGCACGCGCAAGTCAGCCACCGGTTCACCGCCGACTTCACGCTGGTTTTCCAGGGTAATGTCGCCGCCCATCAGGCGCAGGATGTCGATGACGCCGGTACGGGTCGGGTTGATGCCAACGTGCTCGAGCAGCAGCTCGGAGCCTTCGGCAATCGACGCCGCCACCAGGAAGAAGGCCGCCGAGGAAATGTCAGCTGGCACTTCGATATGCGTGGCACTGAGCTTGCCGCCCGATTCCAGCGAAGCCGTAGGGCCGTCGACCTTAACGCTGTAGCCAAATCCACGGAGCATGCGCTCGGTGTGGTCACGGGTCGGCGCAGGCTCGGTGACAGTGGTCTTGCCTTCGGCATACAGACCGGCCAGCAGCAGGCAGGATTTGACCTGGGCACTGGCCATCGGCAGGGTGTAGGTCAAGGCCTTGAGCGCGTGGCCGCCGCGGATGGTCATCGGCGGACGACCTTCGGCGGCGGTTTCGATTACTGCGCCCATTTCCCGCAGCGGGTTGGCCACGCGGTTCATTGGCCGCTTGGACAACGAGGCATCGCCAGTCAATACGGTATCGAACGGCTGTGCGGCCAGCAGGCCCGACAGCAGACGCATCGAGGTGCCGGAGTTGCCCAGGTAGATCGGGCCCGGTGGCGGCTTCAGGCCGTTGAGGCCGACGCCGTGGATGGTTACCCGGCCATGGTGCGGGCCTTCGATGACCACCCCCATGTCGCGGAAGGCCTGCAAGGTCGCCAGGGCATCTTCACCCTCGAGAAAGCCTTCCACTTCAGTGGTGCCTTCAGCCAGGGAGCCGAGCATGATCGAGCGATGGGAAATCGATTTGTCACCTGGTACACGAATACGGCCAGATACGCGGCCACCAGGATTTGCCAGGAAAATCAGGTCGTTGGAGTTCATAGCGTCCACATAGGCCCGTCGGGCCAGGATTTTACTGAAATGCTCGCGGGCAACACGGGCGCGGGTGAAGACGCCCAGCAACTGATGCCCATCCCCTGCATCGACCGCGTCGCGCAAGGCGTCGAGATCGCTGCGAAATGTATCCAGCGTGCGCAGGACAGCCTCGCGGTTGGCGAGGAAAATGTCGTGCCACATGACCGGGTCGCTTCCGGCGATTCTCGTGAAATCGCGGAAACCTCCGGCAGCGTAACGGAAGATATCGAGGTTTTCATTGCGCTTGGCCAGGGAATCGACCAGGCCGAAGGCCAGCAGGTGCGGCAGATGACTGGTCGCCGCCAGGACTTCATCATGGCGCTCGACCTGCATATGCTCGACATCGGCCTCCAGCGCACGCCAAAGCCGGTCGACCAGCGCCAGGGCAGCAGGATCGGTTTCGGCCAGCGGCGTGAGAATGACTTTGTGGCGGCGGAACAGAGCAGCATTGGAAGCCTCCACCCCGCTCTGCTCGGAGCCGGCAATCGGATGCCCGGGCACGAAGCGCGGCAAATGCCCGCCAAGGGCCTCGCGAGCTGCGCGCACGACATTGCCCTTGGCACTGCCGACGTCGGTCAGCACCGCCTGCCCCAGATCAAGCCGAGCCAGGCGGGCGAGGAGTTTTTCCATGGCCAGGATCGGCACGGCAAGCTGGATGACATCAGCGCCGACGCAGGCGACGGCAAGGTCGTCCTCACAGCGGTCGACCACGCCCAGCTCCACCGCCAGCTTGCGCGACTGCGGATCCAGATCGACACCGACCACTTCGCGGCACAGGCCGCTTTCACGCAAGCCCTTGGCGAAGGACCCGCCAATCAGGCCCAACCCGACCACCACCAGCCGACCGATGATCGGCTCAGGCTTGTTTACCACGACTTCAACCACGGAGCTGGACCCTGTTCAAGACTGCATGTACGCCACTCATCGCTTCAGAGTACCGCTTTGGGGTAGGAACCCAACACCTTCAGGGCCACGGCTTCCTGGCTGATCTGCTCCAGCACGGCTTTGATCAGCGGGTCGCGGTGGTGGCCGACGAAATCGATGAAGAATACGTAGGTCCATTTACCGCTGCGCGAAGGACGAGTCTCGATACGAGTCAGGTCGATGCCGTTCTCATGGAACGGCACCAGCAACTCGTGCAAGGCGCCCGGCTTGTTGCTCATGGAAACGATAATCGAGGTCTTGTCATCGCCGGTCGGCGGCACTTCCTGGTTACCGATCATCAGGAAGCGCGTGGAGTTGTCCGGACGGTCTTCGATCTTCTCGGCCAGACGGGTCAGGCCGTACAGGTCAGCCGCCATGTCGCCGGCGATCGCCGCCGAGTTCCACTCGCCCTTGACCCGCTTGGCCGCTTCGGCGTTGCTCGACACCGCGACGCGCTCGACATTCGGGTAGTGAGCGTCCAGCCACTTGCGGCACTGGGCCAGCGACTGGGCGTGGGAGTAGATACGGCTGATGCTGTCGGTCTTGGTGTTCTCGCCCACCAGCAGGTGATGGTGAATACGCAGCTCGACTTCGCCGCAGATCACCATATCGTGCTCAAGGAAGCTGTCGAGGGTGTGGTTGACCGCACCTTCGGTGGAGTTTTCCACCGGCACCACGCCAAAGTTGACGGCACCGGCCGCCACTTCGCGGAACACTTCGTCGATGGCCGCCATCGGCTTGCTGATCACCGCATGGCCGAAATGCTTCAGCGCCGCCGCCTGGGTAAAGGTCCCCTCAGGGCCCAGGTAGGCCACCTTGAGCGGCTGTTCCAGGGCCAGGCACGACGACATGATTTCGCGGAACAAACGCGCCATCTCTTCGTTGCCCAGCGGCCCCTGGTTACGCTGCATCACGCGCTTGAGCACCTGGGCTTCACGCTCGGGGCGATAGAATACCGGGGTCTCGCCTTCGGCCAGGGTCGCAGTCTTGACCCGCGCCACTTCCTGCGCGCAACGGGCACGGTCACTGATCAGCTCGAGGATCTTCTCATCGAGACTGTCAATGCGCACCCGCAGCGCTTTGAGTTCCTGCTCAGACATCATCCATGCTCCTTCTCGAATTCTTCCATGTAGGCAACCAGCGCTTCAACGGCATCCAGCCCCAGGGCGTTGTAGATCGAGGCGCGCATGCCGCCGACCGAGCGGTGCCCCTTGAGGTTGAGCAGGCCGCGAGCGTCGGCGCCAGCGAGGAACGCCTTGTCCAGGCGCTCGTCAGCCAAGCGGAACGGCACGTTCATCCACGAACGGGCATTGACGCTGATCGGGTTGGTGTAGAACTCGCTGCTGTCGATGAAACCGTACAGGCGGTCCTTCTTGGCCCGGTTGCGCTGCTCCATGGCCTCGACGCCGCCCTGCTCTTTCAGCCACTCGAAGACCAGCCCGGAAAGGTACCAGGAATAGGTCGCCGGGGTGTTGTACATCGAGCCGTTGTCGGCCGCGACCTTGTAGTCGAGCATGGTCGGGCAGCTGCTGCGGGCGCGGCCGAGCAGGTCTTCGCGGACGATCACCACCACCAGGCCGCTCGGGCCGATGTTCTTCTGGGCGCCGGCGTAGATCAGGCCGAAGTTGGAGACATCGATCGGACGCGAGAGGATGTCCGAGGACATGTCGACCACCAGCGGCACGTCACCGGTCTGCGGCACCCAATCGAACTCCAGACCACCAATGGTCTCGTTCGAGGCGTAGTGCACGTAGGCGGCATTCTTACTCAGCTTCCACTCGTTCTGGCCAGGGATGGCCAGGTAGTCATAAGGCTTGGCGCTGGCAGCAACGTTGATGTTGCCGTAGCGGCGAGCCTCTTCGATGGCTTTTTTCGACCAGATACCGGTTTCGATATAGTCGGCGGTCCCCTCTTCGGGCAGCAGGTTGAGCGGGATCTCGGCGAACTGCTGGCTCGCACCGCCCTGCAGGAACAGGACCTTGTAATTGGTGGGAATGGACATCAGGTCGCGCAGATCCTGCTCGGCCTTCTCGGCAATGGCCACGTAGTCATCGCTACGGTGACTCATTTCCATCACGGACAGGCCTTTGCCACGCCAGTCCAGCATTTCAGCCTGGGCGCGCTGCAGAACAGCGTCGGGAAGCGCAGCAGGGCCTGCGCAGAAGTTAAAGGCTCGTTTGCTCACATCCACTCTCGCTCTGCTCTTGATGTCCGCAGGAGCCGGTCGGGCAGCGAGCTGTGCCCGACTGCCGCGACCTCCCCCACCAGGGTTACGCTACTACTTGATTATTCCGGCTGTGCCTCTTCGTCGGCAGCGTCGGCCTGTGGCGCCGCATCGGCGTCCACGTCAGCGCCCTCCACCTCGGCGTCGAAGTCCTCGTCACCTTCCTCTTCGGACGGCTCCTGGACCCGCTCCAGACCCACCAGGGTCTCGTCGCTGGCCAGCTTGATGAGGGTCACACCCTGGGTGTTACGGCCCAGGCTGGAGACTTCGCCGACACGGGTACGGACCAGGGTGCCCTGGTCGGAAATCAGCATGATTTCCTCACCGTCCTGCACCTGCACCGCACCGACCAGGCGGCCGTTACGCTCGTTGCTGACCATGGCGATAACGCCCTGACCGCCACGCTTGTACTCGGGGAACTCGCCGATTTCGGTCCGCTTGCCGTAACCACGCTCGGAAGCGGTGAGGATCTGGCTGCCTTCTTCCGGGATGATCATGGAGATCAGCTTCTGCCCTTCGGCCAGGCGCATGCCACGCACACCGCGGGCGGTACGGCCCATGGCGCGAACGTCGGACTCCTTGAAGCGGGTGACCTTGCCGGCGTCGGAGAACAGCATGACCTCACGCTCGCCATCGGTGATGGCCGCGGAAATCAGCACATCGCCTTCGTCCAGCTCCAGAGCGATCAGGCCAACGCTGCGCTGACGGCTGAAGGACTCCAGCGGGGTCTTCTTCACGGTGCCGTTGGCGGTAGCCATGAAGATGAAGTGACCTTCGGTGTACTCCTCGACCGGCAACATGGTCGAAATGTACTCGCCCTCGTCCAGCGGCAGCAGGTTGACCAGCGGTCGACCGCGCGCGGCACGGGAGGCCTCGGGAATTTCATAGGTCTTGAGCCAGTACACCTTGCCCTTGCTGGAGAACAGCAGCAGGGTGGTATGGCTGTTGGCGACCAGCAGGTGCGAGATGTAGTCCTCGTCCTTGACGCCGGTAGCCGACTTGCCTTTACCACCGCGACGCTGGGCCTGGTAGGCGGCCAGCGGCTGGGTCTTGGCGTAGCCACCATGGGAGATGGTCACGACCCGGTCTTCTTCCGGAATCATGTCGCCCAGGGTCAGGTCCAGGCGCGCATCGAGGATCTCGGTGCGGCGCACGTCGCCGTATTCGGCACGGATCAGCTCCAGCTCTTCGCGGATCACTTCCATCAGGCGCTCGGCGCTGTTGAGGATGCGGATCAGCTCGCCGATCTGGTTGAGGATCTCCTGGTACTCGGCCAGCAGCTTCTCGTGCTCAAGGCCGGTCAGGCGGTGCAGGCGCAGGTCCAGAATGGCCTGGGCCTGTTCCGGCGACAGGAAGTACTTGCCATCACGCAGACCGAACTGCGGGTCAAGGTTTTCCGGGCGGCAGGAGTCGGCGCCAGCGCGCTCGACCATCACCTGCACGGCGCTGGATTCCCACGGCGTGCTGATCAGCGCTTCCTTGGCCTCGGACGGCGTCGGCGAAGCCTTGATCAGGGCGATCACCGGGTCGATGTTGGACAGGGCAACCGCCTGGCCTTCAAGGATATGCCCGCGTTCGCGCGCCTTGCGCAGTTCGAACACGGTACGGCGGGTGACCACTTCGCGGCGGTGGCGAACGAAGGCCTCGAGCAGCTCCTTGAGGTTCAGCACCCGCGGACGGCCGTCGATCAGCGCCACCACGTTGATGCCGAAGACGCTCTGCAACTGGGTCTGGGCGTAGAGGTTGTTGAGGATCACCTCCGGCACTTCGCCACGACGCAGCTCGATGACGATGCGCATACCGTCCTTGTCAGACTCGTCGCGCAGCTCGGTGATGCCTTCGAGTTTTTTCTCTTTTACCAGCTCGGCGATCTTCTCGATCAGACGCGCCTTGTTCAACTGGTACGGCAGCTCGGTGACGACGATCTGCTGGCGGCCACCGACCTTGTCGATGTCTTCGACCATCGAGCGGGCGCGCATGTAGATGCGGCCACGGCCGGTGCGGTAGGCCTCGATGATGCCCTGGCGGCCGTTGATGATCGCCGCGGTCGGGAAGTCGGGGCCGGGGATGAACTGCATCAGTTCATCGACGGTGATGTCGGCGTTGTCGATCAGCGCCAGGCAACCGTCGATGACTTCACCGAGGTTGTGCGGCGGAATGTTGGTCGCCATACCCACGGCGATACCGCTGGAACCGTTGACCAGCAGGTTGGGGATCTTGGTCGGCATGACCGCCGGGATCTGCTCGGTACCATCGTAGTTGGGTACCCAGTCGACTGTTTCCTTGTGCAGGTCGGCCAGCAGCTCGTGGGCCAGCTTGGTCATGCGCACTTCGGTGTATCGCATGGCGGCGGCGTTGTCGCCGTCGACCGAACCGAAGTTACCCTGGCCGTCGACCAGCAGGTAACGCAGCGAGAACGGCTGGGCCATACGTACGATGGTGTCGTAAACGGCGGTATCACCATGCGGGTGGTACTTACCGATCACGTCACCGACCACACGGGCGGATTTCTTGTACGGTTTGTTCCAGTCGTTACCCAGTTCGCTCATCGCATACAGAACGCGGCGATGCACGGGCTTCAAGCCATCACGCGCATCGGGCAGTGCACGCCCGACAATGACGCTCATCGCGTAGTCGAGGTAGGACTGTCTCAGTTCGTCTTCGATATTGACCGGGAGGATTTCTTTGGCCAGTTCGCCCATGAGAAGCCTGATTCCTTTTTCTGGTGAAACCTCGTCACATCCATATGGGACGAACGAAGCTCGCCGCTGCAAAGTGACTCCTTGCAACGACTTACGACAAATCAACGAGTTATGCCATGGATCTGCGCAGTAAAGACAGCCCCGCAGGGCGGCCTTGGAAACCGTCGGATGTTACCACAATCGCCCAGAGGGTGGGAGTAGCCTGCGGCACTACTACCCTACTGCTCGTCGATAACGCCCGTTAGCCGCTACAGCAGGCCGCAGACGAGGGCAAAGACTCAATGCAAACGCTTGCGGCACATCAGTTGCGCCATCTTCACCGTATCCGGGCGCTCGACAATGCCTTTTTCGGTGATGATCACGTCGATCAGGTCGGCCGGGGTCACGTCGAACACCGGGTTGAACGCCTCGAAAGTGGCGCCCAGCGGCTCGCCGCCAAGTTCCAGCAACTCGCTGGCGCTGCGCTCTTCGAGGAGGATGTCATCGCCGCTCTCAAGATTCATGTCGATGCTCGAACTGGGCGCCACGACCATGAAACGCACGCCATGGTGCATGGCGTTGACCGCCAGCTGATAGGTGCCGATCTTGCTCGCCACATCGCCATTGGCGGTGATGCGGTCGGCGCCGACGATCACCCAGGTAATGCCCTTGGTTTTCATCAGGTGGGCGGCGGCGGAATCGGCGGTGATGGTTGCCGGGATGCCCTCGCCTGCCAGCTCCCAGGCGCTCAGGCGCGAACCCTGTAGCCACGGGCGGGTTTCACCGACATAGACACGCTCGATCATGCCCTCCAGGTACGCGGCGCGCACCACCCCAAGGGCCGTGCCGAAACCACCGGTGGCCAGAGCACCCGTATTGCCGTGGGTAAGGATGGTCTGCTCGTTGCCCTGGTGCTTGCGGATCAGTTCCACGCCCAGCTGGGCCATGGTCAGGTTGGCTTCGCGGTCGCTGTCGTGGATGGCCATGGCTTCGGCCTCCATGATGGCCAGCACGTCATCGCCCGGCTTGAGCCGCAGCAGGCGTTCACGCATGCGGTTCAGGGCCCAGAACAGGTTGGCGGCGGTTGGCCGGGCATGCACCAGCAGCTCGAAGTCCTCTTCCAGGGCCATTTCCCAATCACCACCAGCGGCCAGGCGCTGGCGAATCGCCATGGCCAGGCCGTAGGCGGCACTGATGCCGATGGCCGGAGCGCCGCGCACCGCCATCGAGCGAATGGCTTCGGCCACCGCAGCGGCATCGCCGCAGGCCAGCCAGACCTGCGCGCCCGGCAGCGCGCGCTGGTCGAGCAGATAAAGGGTGCCATCCCGCCAATCGATGGCTTTCACCTTCTCTGCAGCCATTAGTCGATCGCGCATGCCTCACCCCATCATTCGGACATCAAAAGCGGACGATTATAGCGAGCCCCAGGCGCGGACGCTCGGGTATACTTCGCCCTCACTTCCAGTCGCCCAGGGAAACCTGTCATGCCCAAACCCGCTACGCCGCTCGACCTGCTGCTCCTGCCTACCTGGCTGGTGCCGGTCGAACCTGCCGGGGTGGTATTGAAGGATCACGGCCTGGGCATCCGCGATGGGCAGATCGTGTTCATCGGCCCGCGCAGCCAGGCCCAGGCGTTTATTGCCAGCGAAACCCGCGAATTGCCGGGCTGCCTGCTCAGCCCCGGGCTGATCAACGCCCACGGCCACGCGGCGATGACCCTGTTTCGCGGCCTGGCCGACGATCTGCCACTGATGACCTGGCTCGAAGAGCACATCTGGCCGGCCGAAGGGCGCTGGGTCGATGAAGCGTTCGTGCGTGACGGCACCGACCTGGCCATTGCCGAGCAGGTCAAAGGCGGTATCACCTGCTTCAGCGACATGTACTTTTACCCCAAGGTCGCCAGCGAGCGCGTGCACCTCAGCGGCATTCGCGCGCAGATCGCCGTGCCCCTGCTGGACTTCCCCATCCCCGGCGCGCGCAGCACCGACGAAGCCCTGCAGTTGGGCATCGAGCTGTTCGGCGACCTGCGCCACCACCCACGCATCAGTGTAGCGCTGGGCCCGCATGCGCCGTACACGGTGAGCGACGACAACCTGGAAAAGATCCGCGTCATTGCCGAAGAGCTGGACGCGCCGATCCACATGCACATCCATGAAACCGCCTTCGAGGTCGAGCAATCGCTGCAGACCCGTGGCGAGCGCCCGCTGGCTCGGCTGGCCCGTCTCGGCCTGCTCGGCCCGCGCCTGCAGGCGGTTCACATGACCCAGGTCAGCGACGAGGATCTGGCCCTGCTGGTAGAAAGCAACACCAGTGTGGTGCACTGCCCGGAGTCCAACCTCAAGCTGGCCAGCGGCTTCTGCCCGGTCGAGCGCTTGTGGCAGGCTGGCGTCAACGTTGCCGTCGGCACGGATGGCGCGGCCAGCAACAACGACCTCGACCTGCTCGGCGAAACCCGTACCGCGGCACTGCTGGCCAAGGCCGTGGCCGGTTCGGCCAGCGCCCTGGACGCCCACCGGGCGCTGCGCATGGCCACCCTCAATGGCGCCCGGGCCCTGGGCCTGGAGGCGATTACCGGTTCGCTGGAGCTGGGCAAGGCCGCCGACCTGGTCGCCTTCGACCTCTCGGGGCTGGCCCAGCAACCGCTGTATGACCCGGTTTCGCAACTGATCTACGCCAGCGGCCGGGACTGCGTGAAGCACGTCTGGGTTGCCGGTAAGCCACTGCTTGACGACCGGCGCCTGACCCGCCTGGACGAACAGGCCCTGCACGCCACCGCCTGCGCCTGGGGCCAGCGGATCGGCGAGCGCAACGAATAAGCGCCCGGCAGCCAGTGCTGGCGGGCAAGAGCAAATTATCCAAGATTCAGAGGACTGTTCCATGAGCAACGTCGACCACGCCGAAATCGCCAAGTTCGAAGCCCTGGCCCACCGCTGGTGGGACCGCGAGAGCGAGTTCAAGCCGCTGCACGACATCAACCCGCTGCGGGTCAACTGGATCGACGAGCGGGTCAAGCTGGCCGGCAAGAAAGTCCTCGACGTCGGCTGCGGCGGTGGCATCCTCAGCGAGGCCATGGCCCTGCGCGGCGCCACCGTCACCGGTATCGACATGGGCGAAGCGCCGCTGGCCGTGGCCCAGCTGCACCAGCTCGAGTCCGGGGTCAACGTCGAGTACCGGCAGATCACCGCCGAAGCCCTGGCCGAAGAAATGCCCGAGCAGTTCGACGTGGTTACCTGCCTTGAGATGCTCGAGCACGTGCCGGACCCGTCCTCGGTGATTCGCGCCTGCTTCCGCATGGTCAAGCCCGGCGGCCAGGTGTTCTTCTCGACCATCAACCGCAACCCCAAGGCCTACCTGTTCGCCATCATCGGCGCCGAATACATCATGAAGCTGCTGCCGCGCGGCACCCACGACTTCAAGAAATTCATCCGCCCGTCCGAGCTTGGCGCCTGGAGCCGCGATGCCGGCCTGACCGTCAAGGACATCATCGGCCTGACCTACAACCCGCTGACCAAGCACTACAAGCTGGCCAACGACGTTGACGTCAACTACATGATCCAGACCCTGCGCGAGGAATAAGCATGCGTTTGCGAGCGGTACTTTTCGACATGGACGGCACCCTGCTCGACACGGCGCCGGACTTCATCGCCATCTGCCAGGCCATGCTCGCCGAGCGCGGCCTGCCGGCCATCGACGACAAGAAAATCCGCGACGTGGTCTCGGGCGGCGCCAAGGCCATGGTGTCGGCGACCTTCGACCTCGACCCTGAAGCCGAAGGTTTCGAGGCCCTGCGCCTGGAGTTCCTCGAGCGTTACCAGCAGGGTTGCGCGGTGCACAGCAAGCTTTACGACGGCATGGCCGAACTGCTGGCCGACATCGAGAAAGGCAACCTGATCTGGGGCGTGGTCACCAACAAGCCGGTGCGCTTCGCCGAGCCGATCATGCAGCAACTGGGCCTGAGCGAACGGTCGGCGCTGCTGATCTGCCCGGACCACGTGAAGAACAGCAAGCCGGACCCCGAGCCGCTGATCCTCGCTTGCAAGACCCTCAATCTGGACCCGGCCAGCGTGCTGTTCGTCGGCGACGACCTGCGTGACATCGAGTCGGGCCGCGATGCCGGCACCCGCACTGCGGCGGTGCGCTACGGCTACATTCATCCAGATGACAACCCCAACAACTGGGGCGCGGATGTGGTGGTCGATCATCCACTGGAGCTGCGCAAGGTGCTCGATAACGCGCTTTGCGGCTGCTGAACCTTCGTACCGGCAAGGCCGGCTCCCACAGGTCACCACCAACCTTGTGGGAGCTGGCTTGCCAGCGATGAAGCCATCACCTATCTAGAGGTAACCCCATGTTCGATTACTCTGCCCGCCCCGACCTGCTCAAAGGCCGGACCATTCTGGTCACCGGCGCCGGTCGCGGTATCGGTGCGGCCGCGGCCAAGAGCTACGCCGCCCATGGCGCCACCGTCTTGCTGCTGGGCAAGACCGAAGCCAACCTGAGCCAGATCTACGATGAGATCGAAGCGGCTGGCCACCCGAAACCCGCGGTCATTCCGTTCAACCTGGAAACCGCCCTGCCGCACCAGTACGACGAGCTGGCAGCGATGATCGAAGCCGAGTTCGGCCATATCGACGGCCTACTGCACAACGCCTCGATCATCGGCCCGCGCACGCCGCTGGAGCAGCTCTCGGGCGACAACTTCATGCGCGTGATGCAGGTCAACGTCAATGCCATGTTCATGCTCACCAGCACCCTGCTGCCGCTGCTCAAGCTGTCGGCGGATGGCTCGGTGATCTTCACCTCCAGCAGCGTCGGGCGCAAAGGCCGAGCCTACTGGGGTGCCTATGGGGTGTCGAAGTTCGCCACCGAGGGCCTGATGCAGACCCTCGCCGACGAGCTTGAAGGGGTGGCGCCAGTGCGTGCCAACAGTGTCAACCCGGGCGCCACCCGTACCAGCATGCGCGCCCAGGCCTACCCTGCGGAAACCCCGGAAAACAATCCGCTGCCAGAGCAGATCATGCCGGTCTACCTGTACCTGATGGGCCCGGACAGCACTGGCATCAACGGCCAGGCCTTCAACGCCCAGTAAGCTCAGCCCTCGGCCAGCTCAGCCCGCGCCCGGGCGGGCTGCTGGCGCTGTTCCTGCTCGTGCTGCATGCAGCGCTCAAGGAACAGGAACATGTAGTCGTAGCTCTTGCAGACGGCCCGGCGCAGTTCGGTTTGCAGCGCCACCGACGGGTTGTTGCCGGCCAGGGTGCAGACGATCTCCAGGGCTTCCCACGGATGCGCGTCATCGTACTGGGCGTGCATCTTCAGCCATTTCATGGCGCGCTTGCGGCCTTCCTCCGGGAAACCCTGGGCGTAGACGCCAGTCGAGCAAACCAGCGCCGACCACTCACCGGTTGCACCTTCGATGGCGTAGTTGGTAGCGGCAATGGCAACCACCAGCGAATCGGTCGCACACGTGTGCCAGCACCAGTCGCTGAGGGCATTGAGTTCGCTGGGGACTTGCTGCGCCTGCAGGTCTTCGAGGGCGACGCCATGGGCCTGGGCCCAGAACAGCCAGTAATCGGCATGGTTGAGTTCGACGCGGATGTTGCGCATCAGCCAGCGCCGCGCCATGTCTTCGCCGGGGTGGCGGGCGTACTGGGTCTTGGTGAGGTTCTTGGCCATGTACAGGGAGAACTGTTCGACCACCGGCCAGCCGCCAATCAGGTACTGGCGCATGGTCCGGCCACTGAGGCGACCATCACGCATACGTTGATAAAGCTCGTGCTCCACCACCCGACGCTTGCTCTCGCTGCAGTCCTTGATCAACTGCTGGGCCCAAAACGGGTAACTGCTGGGGTCCATCAATGGACCAGTACGAATAAACGCGTCAATCACTGTCAGCTCCTTGTTCCTTGTGATTTTCGGTGGATCTCAGCGAAAGGTCCCCGGCGCCTTGAACAGCAGGGGCCTTGCAGCAATCCGTTTGCGCTGCAAGCTGTCACAGGTGAACACCTGTGGCCGCTCGATCAGGTATCCCTGGGCGTAATCGACGCCAATCTCCTGCAGGGCCTGCTCGATCAACGGGGTTTCGACAAACTCGGCGATGGTGCGTTTACCCATCACGTGACCGATGTGGTTGATCACCTCGACCATGGCCCGGTTGATCGGGTCATCGAGCATGTCCTTGACAAAACTTCCGTCGATTTTCAGGAAGTCTACAGGCAAATGCTTCAAATAGGCGAACGACGACATACCGGCGCAGAAGTCATCCAGCGAGAACCGGCAACCTAGCCCCTTGAGCTCGTTGATAAAGCGGATGGCACTGCCCAGGTTGGCGATTGCGCTGGTTTCAGTGATTTCGAAACAAATCATGTGCGGCGGAATGGCGAACTCGGCAAACAGCCGCTGCAGGTACTCAAGAAACTTGTCGTCACCGATACTGCTGCCCGACAGGTTGATCGCGCACATGGCCAATGGGCCGTCGCGTTGCTCGTCCAGGCATTGGCGGATGACCTTGAACACACTGCGCACCACCCAACGGTCCAGCGCGGTCATCAGGCCATAGCGCTCGGCGGCGGGAATGAAGCTGTCAGGGAGGATGATGCGGCCGCTCTCGTCGTGCAGGCGCAGGAGGATCTCGATATGCCCGACGCCTTCATGGGGCCCCAGGGCGGCAATTTCCTGGGCATAGAGGCAGAAGCGGTTCTCTTCCAGGGCCACGTGCAGGCGCTGGATCCAGGCCATCTCGCCAAAACGCATGGACAGCTCACTGTCGTCGGCGTGGTACACCTGCACGCGGTTGCGGCCCTTTTCCTTGGCCATGTAGCACGCCATGTCGGCTGCCCGCAGCGAGGCTTCCAGGGTGGCCGGCCCTTGGGCGATATGCACCAGCCCCAGGCTCACGGTGGTCATGAATGGCCGCCCCTTCCACACGAAGTGCAGGCTCTGCACCGCCTGGCGCAAGCTCTCGGCAATGCGTTCAGCCTGCTCCTGGGGGCAGTTCTCCAGCAGGATGCCGAACTCGTCGCCGCCCAGCCGCGCCAGGGTATCGCCTTCGCGCAGCCCGGCCTGCAACACGGCGCAGATATGGCGCAGCAGCTCGTCCCCGGCAGCATGGCCACAGGTATCGTTGACCAGCTTGAACTGGTCCAGGTCAAGAAACATCAAGGAGTGGCGCGCCGGTTTGCGTGCCAGCGCATTGAGCGCCAGTTCCAGGCGGTATTCGAACTCGCGGCGATTGGCCAGGCCCGTCAGGGCATCATGGGTCGCCTGCCAGGACAGGTTGGCGATGTACTGACGCTCCTGGGTCATGTCGTGAAGCACCAGGACGATGCCACTGACCTTGCCCTCAGCCATGATCGGCGCGCCCACCAGGGTGACCGACACAGTGCTGCCGTCCAGACGCTGGATCAGTTTGGTGTGTTCGCTGCCGCCCTTGAGCCCGCCCTCAAGTACGCGCTCGACCAGGGTCAGGCTGTCTTTTTCGGCATTCTCGTCCAGCAGGCTGAACAGCGCCGCCAGGGGCAAACCCTGGGCCTGGGCCGCATGCCAGTGGGTCAGCTGTTCGGCCGCGGGATTCATGTAGGCGATACAGCCTTCGACATCGGTGGTGATGACGCCATCGCCGATGGATTCGAGGGTGATCTGCGCCCGCTCCTTCTCCACTTCCAGGGCATTGGCAAAGGCCTGGCGCTGGGCCAGCAGCTTGCTCGAGCGCATCCAGGCCAGGGCAATCAGGAACAGTGCGGTCGCAAGGTTGGTGACCAGCAATACCCGCAGCAACATTCGCGAGCCTTCGCCCAGGGCGTCGCTGAAAGCCCGCGCGGCCGGGGTCACGGCATCGTTGATCGCAGCAATCTGCGCCTTCCAGCCCGCGACCCTACGGGCATCGGCCTGGCCTGAACGAAAACCGTTGTGCATCTGCTCGGCGACTTCATCCAGCTGGCGCAGGAATCCGTCACCGACCGCCCACAGCTCGATGGCCTCCTGCATATAGCTGACCTGGTGAAAGTTCAGGTACAGCCAGATCACACTGGACACGTCGTCGGGATGGTTGCCGCCCTGGAGAATGCCACGGCGCGCGGCGTCGATATCCGGGCTCGGCAGGTCGAGGGCTACGCGCAGGTCATGGCCGCCCTGGGGCACGGCAATCGCCTTGCGGTACTTTTTGAAAACCGCCTCGTCGCGGCTGTCAGCGTACAGGTTGAGGTAATAGATAGCGTCTTTCTGGCCCTTGGACCACAAGCTCTCGCCCGCCACATAACCACGCACTGCCGACAGCGCGTACAGGCTGATGCTCCCGAGCAAGGCCTGAAACAGTACAACAGCAACAAATGGCCAGATAATGCCCAACAACTTTGGCGCTTCGAGAGTCCGTTTTCGCTTCATGAGGTCCCTTGCAACAGAGCCGGATGAATCTCACCTACAAAAGCACAGCCTAGGCTATTTGCTATTAATACTGGAGAGCTTTTCTCACATGCACAGCAATTTGCCCTAACTCTGTTGCAAATGGCCGTACAGCTTGGCGTACAAGCCACCTTCGGCGATCAATTGCTGGTGATCGCCGTCCTCGGCGACATGGCCGCCGTCGAACACCAGCACCCGGTCGGCCTGCTTCACCGCCGAGAGGCGGTGGGCAATGATCAGGGTGGTGCGGGCACTGAGAAAACGAGTCAGGGCCTGGTGCAGGTTGTATTCGGTGGCCGCATCCAGGGCCGAGGTGGCCTCGTCGAGGATCACCACCTTGGGCTCGGCCAGCACCATCCGCGCAATCGCCAGGCGCTGGCGCTGGCCGCCGGACAAGCGCACGCCAGAGCGGCCAACCACGCTGTCCAGGCCTTGCGGCAAGGCGGCAATGGTGGTGTCGAGCTGGGCGATGTTCAGCGCCTGCCAGCAGGCATCATCGCTGCAGTCGCGCCCCATGGTCAGGTTGGCGCGCACCGTGTCGTTGAACAGTGACGGGTGCTGCAGCACCACCGCCACATGCTCACGCAGGGTTTCCAGGCCGATTTCCTGCAGGGTCGAGCCACCAAAGCGGATGGTCCCGGCCTGGGCGCTGTACAGGCCCAGCAGCAATTGCACCAAGGTGCTCTTGCCGCCGCCGCTGGCACCAACGATCGCGACCTTCTCGCCCGGGGCGATCGACAGGTTGAGCTGATCGAGCACCGGCTCGTCGTTGTAGGCAAAGCGCAACCCCTGCACTTCGATGCCAACGGTGTCGCGCCCCTTGAACGGGTCGACGCCACCGGGATACTGCGGCTCGTCGGCACGCGCCAGCAGTTCGTTGAGCCGGCTCAGGGCGCCACCGGCGGCGTAATAGGCGTACTGCAGGTTCAGCAGTTGCTCGACCGGGCCGATCATGAACCACAGGTAGCTGAACACCGCCAGCATCTGCCCGATCGACAAATCGGAGAACAGCACCGTGAGCATCGCCGCGGCGCGGAAAATATCGATACCGAACTGGAACAGCAAGCCGCTGGCACGTCCGCTGGCATCGCTTTTCCATTGCGAGGCGACAGCGTAGTTGCGTACCTCCTGGGCGCGCAGGCCAAGGCGGCCGAGGAAATAGCCCTGACGGTTGCTGGCGCGGATTTCCTGGATCGCGTCGAGGGTTTCGGTCAGTGCCTGGGTGAAGCGCGAGGTACTGTCGTTCTCCAGTTTTTTCAGGTGCTTGACCCGCTTGCCCAACTGCACCGTGGCAAAGATCACCAACGGGTTGAACAACAGAATCAGCAGCGCCAGCTTCCAGTGCATCCACATCAGGATGGCGGCGGTGCCGGTCAGGGTCAGCATGGCCACCAGGAACCGACTGAGGGTTTCGCCGACAAACTTGTCGAGGGTATCGAGGTCGGTGACTAGGTGGGTGGTCACGGTACCGCTGCCCAGGCTCTCGTATTCGCTGAGGGAGATGCGCTTGAGGCGCTCGATCAGACGAATGCGCAAGCGGTAGACGATGTCCTTGGCCAGGCCCGCAAACAGCTTGGCCTGCACCACATTGAAGGCCAAGGCGGCGCAACGCAGGGTCAGGGTGAACAGCAGCATCAGGCCGATGTAGCCGGCGGCAACCTGCCAGTTGCCGGGGAGGAACTGGTTCATCCACTTCAGCGCGGCATCGCCATGCCCCAGCAGCACTTCATCGACCAGCAACGGCAGCAGCAAGGGGATCGGCACACTGCACAGCGCTGCCAGCACGGCCACGCCATTGGCGATCCACAGGGCTTTTTTATGCCGCAGGGCCAGGCGGCGGATTTCTGCCCAGCTCAAGCGATCAGCATGCACAGGGCCTGGCCCTGGTACCGGGTCGGGTGAACCCGGCAGGTCAAGCACAGGCGGCCTGCTTCAGCCAGCGGCCGAGCAGCGGTTCGAGGGATTCGAGGGTCTGGTAGCCGTTGGTCAGCAAAGCCAGCTGGCCATTGCGTTCGGCCAGCAGGGTCGGGAAGCCGGCGATGCCCAGGTCCTGGACCCAGGTGAAGTCCGCCGCCGTGGCCGAGCGTTGTTCGGCGCTAGTAAAGGCCTCGGCAAAGGCTGCGCGCTCGTAACCGGCCTGCTCGGCCAGCTCCACCAGCAAAGGCGCGCGGGTGACGTCTTCGCCACGCAGGTAGAACGCTTGCTGGATCAGCTTGAGCAACGTGCCGACATGCTGCGGGTCAAGGCTGCGCGCGGTGACCAGGGCCCGGCAGGCAGGCTCGGTGTCGTAGACAAAACCGTCAGGCAGCGCACCTTCGAACTGAAAATCCTGCCCGGTGGCGTCGTGCACCGCCTGCCAGTGATCGAGGATGTAACCGCGCGTCGAGACATCCAGCGCCCGGCTGCCGGAACGCAGGCCACCCAGCACTACCTGGGTCGGTACGCCTGCTGCCCGCGCCTGGGCGATCAGGGCCTCGGCGACAGGGGCAAAGCCCCAGCACCAGGAGCACATCGGGTCCATCACATAAAGCAGGCGTGCGGACATCAATCAGGCCTCGGCAGCTTTGCGGTAGTTGTGACCGATCGGGTGAGGCTGATTGCGCGCCTTGGCCAGCTCGATCTGCTTCTGCCGGTCAATGGCACTGCGTCGGGTCTTTTCGCTCAGGCTGTCCCAGCAATGCGGGCAACTGATGCCTGGCGAGTAGTGCTCGGACGCACGGTCTTCCACGCTGATCGGGGTGCGGCAGGCATGGCACTGGTCGTAATCGCCCTCGGTCAGGTCGTGACGCACGGTGACCCGGTTGTCGAACACGAAGCAGTCGCCCTGCCAGCGGCTTTGATCCTGTGGCACCTCTTCGAGGTATTTGAGGATCCCGCCTTTAAGATGATAGACCTCTTCAAAACCCTCGCCGAGCATATAGCTGGAGGCTTTCTCGCAGCGGATGCCGCCGGTGCAGAACATCGCCACTTTCTTGTGCTTGGCCGGGTCGAAGTTGGCCTTGATGTACTCGGGGAACTCGCGGAAGGTGGTGGTCTTGGGGTCGATCGCGCCGTCGAAGGTGCCGATCGCCACTTCGTAGTCGTTGCGGGTATCGATCAGCAGCACTTCAGGGTCGCTGATCAGCGCGTTCCAGTCCTGGGGCTCGACGTAGGTGCCGACCTTGTAGTTCGGGTCCACGCCCGGCACGCCGAGGGTGACGATCTCTTTCTTGAGCTTGACCTTGGTGCGGTAGAACGGCTGTTCGTCGCAGTAGGATTCCTTGTGGTCGATATCCACCAGGCGCGCATCGCTGCGCAGCCAGGCCAGCAGGCCGTCGATGCCTTCACGGGTACCGGAGACGGTGCCGTTGATACCTTCCTCGGCCAGCAACAAGGTGCCCTTGATGCCGTTGGCCATCATGCTCTCGAGCAGCGGCTCGCGCAGCTCGACGTAATCTTTCAGGGTGACGAATTTGTACAGCGCCGCGACGACGATAGCTTGGGACATGCAGTAACTTCTCCAGGTGGTCGCCCTCGCAAAGGGCGGACCGGATGCCAAATAAAAACGCGCCGACAAGCGGCGCGTTGAGCATTCTAGCAAAAACCTGACGAGAAAATCAGTGCTTGCTGCCACCGGCACAGGTCGGCGAGGCCGGGGCGACGCCGATTTTCTGCCATTCCTGCGGCGTGTAGGTGTGCAGTGCCAGGGCATGGAACTGGCTCATTAGCTCACCGAGGGTGGCGTAGACCTTCTGGTGACGCTTGACACTGTTCAGGCCTTCGAACTGCTCGCTCACCAGCACCGCCTTGTAGTGGGTCTGCTGCCCACGGCTGTGCATGTGGCTTTCATCGAGCACCTCAAGGTGCTGGGGTGCCAGCGCCTGCAGGCTCTGCTCGATTTTTTGCTGCATGGTCATGTCAGGCTCCGCTGGTTACTTCTTGGCCGGCGCGGCCTTGCCGGCGTTCGGATCGAGTTCATTGGTCATGTCAGCCAGCAGCTTGTTGACCACCGGTACCGCGCTTTCCAGTTTCTGCTGGGTCAGCTGGGCCGATTGCTGAGTCACCTGCGGCATCTTCTCCAGGACTTTCTTGCCCAGCGGCGACTGGTAGAACGCTACCAGGTCCTTGAGTTCGCTTTCGGTGAAGGTGCTGGTGTAGAGCTTGACCATGTCCGGCTTGAGCTTGTTCCAGCCAATGGCTTGGTCCAGGGCGGCGTTGGCTTTGGCCTGGTAGCTGTCGAGCACGGACTTCTTCGAGGCGGGTGCCTTGGTCTGCTCGAAACGCTGGGCAAACATCTGCTGCACCTGCATGTAGACCGGAGTACCGAGCTTGTCGGCATGTGCCATCATGAGGAATTTTTCAGCACTGGCGTTGTGGCTGGCGGTATCTGCAAGCACCTGGCCGCTGGCGCAGACCAGCGCTACAGCAGTGCAGAGGGCGCGAAGACGGGTCATCGGAATTCCTTCAAGTAGACAGAGGAGGTAGTACCCCAGAGTAGAGCATTCTGCGCCGACAGTGGCACAGTGCTCAAGTGGATCGACGCGCGATGGAACCGCGATGTCGAATAAGGACCTAAACTGCGAATTCAGACCACAAGGGAGTGAGCGCAGCATGAGCCGTATCGAAACTGACAGCCTGGGGCAGGTCGAAGTTCCTGACCAGGCCTACTGGGGTGCCCAGACGCAACGCTCGCTGATCAATTTTGCCATCGGCAAGGAGCGCATGCCGCTGGCGGTCTTGCATGCCCTGGCACTGATCAAAAAAGCCGCAGCACGGGTCAACAACCGCAACGGAGACCTTCCGGCGGACATCGCCCGACTGATCGAACAGGCCGCCGACGAGGTGCTCGACGGCCAGTTGGATGACCAGTTTCCACTCGTCGTCTGGCAGACCGGCAGTGGCACCCAGAGCAACATGAACGTCAACGAAGTGATAGCCGGCCGGGCCAACGAACTGGCCGGCAAGGGTCGAGGCGGCAAAGCGCCAGTCCACCCCAACGATCACGTCAACCGTTCGCAGAGCTCCAACGACTGCTTCCCCACCGCCATGCACATCGCCGCCGCCCAGGCGGTGCAGCACAAGCTGCTGCCAGCGATTGGCGAATTGTCGTCGGGGCTGGCGGAACTGGCAGCGCGCCATCAGCATCTGGTGAAGACCGGCCGTACCCACATGATGGACGCCACGCCGATCACCTTCGGCCAGGAACTCTCGGCCTATGTCGCCCAGCTCGATTACGCCCAACGCGCCATTCGCTCGGCGCTGCCAGCGGTGTGCGAGCTGGCCCAGGGCGGCACTGCCGTGGGCACCGGCCTGAATGCCCCGCACGGGTTTGCCGAAGCCATTGCCGCCGAGCTTGCCGCCCTTTGCGGCCTGCCTTTTGTTACCGCGCCGAACAAGTTCGCCGCCCTGGCCGGCCATGAACCGTTGACCACCCTCGCCGGAGGCCTGAAAACCCTCGCCGTGGCGCTGATGAAGCTGGCCAACGACCTGCGCCTGCTCGGCTCCGGCCCGCGCGGCGGCATTGCCGAAGTGCGCCTGCCGGCCAACGAGCCGGGCAGCTCGATCATGCCCGGCAAGGTCAACCCGACCCAATGCGAGGCCCTGTCGATGCTGGTCTGCCAGGTATTGGGCAATGACACCGCGATCGGCTTTGCCGCAAGCCAAGGGCACTTGCAGTTGAACGTGTTCAAGCCGGTGATCATCCACAACCTGCTGCAGTCCATCGACCTGCTGGCTGACGGTTGCAGCAACTTCCAGCAGCACTGCATTGCCGGTATCGAACCGGATACCGAACAGATGGCCGCGCACCTGGAGCGCGGGCTGATGCTGGTGACCGCGCTCAACCCGCACATCGGCTACGACAAGGCGGCGGAAATCGCCAAGAAGGCCTACAGCGAAGGCACCACCCTGCGCGCGGCGGCGCTGACCCTGGGCTACCTGACCAACGAGCAGTTCGACCAGTGGGTACGCCCGGAAAAAATGCTCGAACCGGGCGACAAGGGCTGAGTCACCGGGCCAGGCGTACGCGCCTGGCCCGCCAGCCGGCCATGATCGACGGGCCCAGGGCGGTCAGCGCCGAACCCAGCACCACCACCAGCGCACCGATGTAGCCCAGGGTGTTGATCTGCTCGGCGTGCACGTAGTCGGGCCAGAACCAGGCCGCCAGGGCCACGGCGACGAAGGTGATCAACGGCGTAATCGCCAGGGTCGCGCTGACCTTGGAGGCTTCCCAGTGCGCCAGGGCTTCGGCAAAGGCGCCATAGGCCACCAGGGTGTTCAGGCAGCAGGCGAGCAACAGCCAGCCTTGCAGCGGGCTCAATTGCAGGGCTTCGAGCGGATGCACCCAGGGCGTCAGCAGCGCCGCGCAGCACAGGTAGATCACCATCATCACCTGCAGTGAATTCCACACCGTCAGCAGTTGCTTCTGGCTCAGGGCATAGAACACCCAGATGGTGGTCGCCAGCAAAATGGTCAGCACGCCGGTGGTATAGACACTCAAGGAGCTCAACAGCTCATCCAGGCGCTGATTGAAAAACAGGCCAAAGCCCACCAGCAGGATCGCCAGGCCCATGCCCTGCCCCAGGCTGAATCGCTCCTTGAACAGGAACACACTGGCCACCAGCAACAGCACCGGGCCCATCTGCACCACCAGTTGCGCAGTGCCGGGGCTGAGCAACTTGAGCCCGACCAGGTACAGGACATAGTTGCCAACCAGGCCGCAGGTGGCCAGCAACACCAGGCCCCAGCCCTTGCGCCCGAGGTTGTCGAACGAGGGCAGGCGCTTGCTCGCCGCCAGCCAGGCCAGCAGCAGACCACCGGAAACCAGCAGGCGAAACCAGGTCACGGTGATCGGGTCCATCACCTGCAGCACCTGTTTGAGCTTGATCGGCAAGATACCCCAGAGCACGGCGGTCAGTAGCGACAAGGACAGACCGTAAACCCAGCGTCCGGAAGAAATATGCATAACCAGCCTCGATAGCCCTGTGGTGGGGGGAAACCGGATTCTACGGGGTGGGCTGATGGGGAGACAGGCGCGATTGTGGAAAAGAATTCAGTACTTCATTCCCTGAGTTCCTGCTGGCGCCGCTACGCACCCCATCGCCGGCAAGGCCGGCTCCCACAAGGCCAGGTTTGCACCCTTTCTGTGGGAGCTGGCTTGCCGGCGATGAGGTCCTATTTCTTGTCCTTCTTGAACGCCGCCTCCAGCGCCTCATTGATGGTGCGCAAAACCTTGACCCGCGCCCAGCGCTTGTCATTGGCCTCAACCAGGGTCCAGGGCGCGATCTCGGTGCTGGTGCGATCAACCATGTCGCCCACCGCCTCCGCGTACTGCCCCCATTTTTCGCGGTTGCGCCAGTCTTCCTCGGTGATCTTGAAGCGCTTGAACGGGATCTGCTCCCGTTCCTGGAAGCGCTCGAGCTGGGTCTGTTCGTCGATCGACAGCCAGAACTTGACCAGCACGACCCCGGCGTTGCTCAGTTGCTCTTCAAAGTCGTTGATCTCGCCATAGGCACGCATCCAGTCAGCCTGGCTGCAAAAGCCTTCGACCCGCTCGACCAGCACCCGGCCATACCAGGAGCGATCGAACACGGTGAACTTGCCGCGCGCCGGAATGTGCCGCCAGAAACGCCACAAATAAGGCTGATCGCGCTCTTCGTCGGTGGGCGCGGCAATCGGTATGATGCGGTACTGACGCGGGTCGAGCGCCGCCGCAACCCGGCGGATGGCACCGCCCTTGCCCGCCGCATCATTGCCCTCGAAAACCGCGATCAGCGCATGCCGGCGCATGCGTTTGTCACGCAGCAAACCGGCCAGGCGCGCTTGCTCGGTGATCAACTGCTCCTGGTAGTCGTCCTTGTCCAGGTGCAGGCTCAGGTCGAGGCTGCCAAGCAGGCTCCGCTGGTCGATGCTTTCGCCCAGCGGGGCGATGTTGGCCTGGTGGATCGGTGCGTGATTGGCCTTGAGCGCCGCCTGCAGCCCTTCGAGCAGAATCTTGCCCACGGCCAGGCTGCGGTAATGCGGATCGACGCCTTCGATCACGTGCCAGGGCGCGTAGTCACGGCTGGTTTGCCGCAGCACCCGCTCACCAAAGCGCACGAAACGGTCGTAGGTCTCCGACTGCTGCCAGTCCAGCGGGCTGATCCGCCAGCTGTGCAACGGGTCGTCATTGAGCGCCTTGAGCCGGGCCTTCATCTGCTTCTTGGACAGGTGGAACCAGAACTTGAAGATCAGCGCGCCTTCATCGCAGAGCATCTCCTCCAAGCGCTCGGCGCCACGAATGGCCTGGTCGAGCACGGCATCCTTGAACTGGCCATGCACCCGCCCCTGGAGCATCTGGCTATACCAGTTGCCAAAAAACACGCCCATCCGCCCCTTGGCCGGCAGTGCCCGCCAATAGCGCCAGGCCGGTGGCCGGGCGAGTTCTTCGTCGGTCTGCTGGTCGAAGGTGCGCACCTCGATCAAGCGCGGGTCCATCCATTCGTTGAGCAGCTTGACTGTCTCGCCCTTGCCGGCGCCTTCGATGCCGTTGATCAGCACCAGCACCGGAAAACGCGCCTGCTGCTTGAGTTCGAACTGGGCTTCCAGCAGCGCTTCACGCAGTGCCGGAACCTCGGCTTCATAGGTGTCTTTATCGATGGCGTGACCAATTTCAGCGGATTCGAACATACCAGGCTCCCTACATGGATAAGCAAGACTAGCGGATTGTAAAAACCTTTGTCGGTACAAAACAAAGCCTGCCGCAGGTCAAACAGCCTGGCACCGATCAGCTAAAATGGCCCTCTTGCCAACGCTGAGCCGAACATGACCGAAGTAACCCAATACGCCCAGATCGACTGGGATGACCAAGGCCGACCGCACTCGCGCCAATACGACGACATCTATTTCTCCAAGGAGCAGAGCCTGGAGGAAACCCGTCATGTGTTCATCGACCAGAACGACCTGCGCCGGCGTTTCACTGCGCTGCAGCCGGGCCAGTGCCTGGTGATCGGTGAAACCGGCTTCGGTACCGGCTTGAACTTCTTCTGCGCCTGGCAGCTGTTTGCCGAGTGCGCCCCGCGTGATGCGCGGCTGCATTTCATCAGCGTCGAAAAATACCCCCTGACCCGCGCCGACCTCGGCCGCGCCCTGGCTCTGTGGCCGCAACTGGCGCCGTTCAGCAGCCAGTTGCTGGCTCAGTACGTGGCGGTGCACCAAGGCTTCCAGCCGTTTGTGTTCGAGCAGGGCCGGGTGCGCCTGACCTTGATGATCGGTGACGTGCTGGAGCAATTGCCGCAGCTCGATGCCCAGGTCGACGCCTGGTTCCTCGACGGTTTTGCCCCGGCCAAGAACCCGCAAATGTGGACCCCGGAACTGTTCGCCCAGATCGGCCGGCTGTCATCGCCCACGGCCACCCTCGGCACCTTCACCAGCACTGGCTGGGTGCGCCGGGGCCTGATCGCCGTGGGCTTTACCATGAAGCGCATTCCCGGCATCGGCAAGAAATGGGAAATCCTGCGCGGGACCTTCAATGGCCGGCCAGCCGAGCAGCCACTGCCGCCCGCCAGCGCGCCGTGGTTTGCTCGCCCGCCGGTATTGCCAGGGCCGCGCCAGGCGCTGGTGATCGGCGCCGGCCTGGCCGGTTGCGCCAGCGCCGCCAGCCTTGCCGCCCGCGGTTGGCAGGTGAAAGTGCTGGAGCGCCATGCAACGCCGGCGGCGGAAGCCTCGGGCAACCCGCAAGGGGTGCTGTACCTGAAGTTATCCGCGCACGGCACGGCCTTGTCGCGCTTGATCCTCAGCGGTTTCGGCTACACAAGGCGGCTGCTCGAACGCCTGCAGCGCGGGCAGGATTGGGATGGCTGCGGGGTGCTGCAACTGGCGTTCGATGCCAAGGAAGACCAACGCCAGCAGCAACTGGCCGAGGCCTTCAACCCGCAATTGCTGCAACGCCTGGACCGCGAGCAGGCCGAGCAGCTGGCCGGGGTTGCCCTGGGCAGTGGCGGGCTGTTCTACCCCGAAGGCGGCTGGGTGCATCCGCCGGCGCTGTGCCAGGCCCAGTTGCAGCACCCGAACATCACCCTGCTGCCCCATCATCAGGTGCTGCAACTGCGCAAGGTCGACGGCCTGTGGCAAGCCTGGGAAAGTGAAAAGCTGCTGGCCAGCGCACCGCTGGTGGTACTCGCCACCGCCGCCGAGATCCATAGCTTCCAGCCTTGCGCCGGGCTGCCGCTCAAGCGGATTCGTGGCCAGATCACCCGCCTGCCGGTTACTGCACAGAGCCAGGCCTTGAGCACCGTGGTCTGTGCCGACGGCTACGTGGCACCACCGCGCAATGGCGAGCACACCCTCGGCGCCAGCTTCGATTTCCACAGCACCGACCTGACGCCCACCACTGGCGAGCATGTCGGTAACCTCGGCTTGCTCGAAGCGATCTCCAGCGACCTGGCCCAGCGCCTGGGCGCCCACGACCTCGACCCGCACGCGTTGCAGGGCCGCGCCGCGTTTCGCTGCACCAGCCCCGACTACCTGCCAATTGTCGGCCCGCTGGCCGACCAGGCGCAGTTCAACGAGGTTTACGCCGTGCTGGCCCGGGATGCCCGGCAGATCCCCGACAGCCCCTGCCCCTGGCTCGAAGGCCTGTTCATCAACAGCGGCCATGGCTCGCGCGGGCTGATCACCGCGCCACTTTCTGGCGAATTGATCGCCGCCTGGGCCGACAACGCGCCGCTGCCAGTGCCTCGCGCCGTCGCCGAAGCGTGCCACCCGAATCGTTTCATGTTGCGTGATCTGGTCAGAAGCAAAAATGCAGCGGCAAGCGGCAAGCCACACGCTAAAAGCTGACCGGCCCGGCTCTGTCTTAAGGACTTGTGTGCGGATTAGACAGCCTGGTCGGCAACAAACATTGGCGCCTACACAGCCAGGACAGGTTTCGCGTAGCATGGCGGTACCTTTTCGCCAGACCTGTCCTGTTCATGCTGATTCCCTACGACCAACTGGAAGCCGAAACCCTCACCCGCCTGATCGAGGATTTCGTCACCCGCGACGGCACCGACAACGGTGACGACACGCCGCTGGAAACCCGCGTGCTGCGGGTACGCCAGGCGCTGGCAAAAAAACAGGCATTCATCCTGTTTGATCTCGACAGCCAGCAATGCCAGCTGCTGGCCAAGCACGACGTGCCCAGGGAACTGCTCGATTGATTCAGCCGGCCACCGCCTGCTTGGCCAACTGCTCGACAATGCGCTTGTAGATCTCTGCCCGGTGCACCTCGACGTGCCGGGGGGCACTGATGCCAAAGCGCACCGTATTGCCGTCCACCGACAACACCTTGATCTTGATGTGATCGTCAATGGCGATGATTTCGCCTATTTCGCGGCCTATTACCAACATGCTCCGATCCTCCACAAATCAGGAAGTTCGGAGACTGCACGGGGCGCCGGACGCCTTCAATGCTCTGACAACTAATTAGACAGATCCCACCTAACTAGGCGATTTTGCCTACAGATTCTTGTTGTTTTTGACCCTTCAGGCTGTCTGTAGACGTGGTCCGAGCACGATGATGCTGGCACCCAGCACGCACAGCAGCGCGCCGATCCAGTCACTGCCCAGCGGCCGGGCTCGCTCGACCAGCGCCAGCCAGAGCAACGATGTGACGATGTAGATACCGCCATAGGCGGCATAGGCGCGCCCGGCGTAAGCGGCCTCGACCCGGGTGAGGATCAGGGCGAACAGGGACAGGCTGAGCAGGGCCGGGGCAATCCACCAAGCGCTCTTGCCCAGGCGCAGCCACAGGTAGATGGCATAACAACCGGCGATCTCGAAGACCGCCGCGAGAAAAAACCACAGGTAATTGATCACACCAGGTACTCAAGGCTGTTCAAGGGATGGCCAAGAATACCTGATGCCGACGCTCAAGCCTGGGACGGTCGGGCCTTGGCGCGCATTTTCTCGGCCATGCTGGCCATTTCGTCGTAGAGCAGCTGCGGGGTGCGCTGCTTGAGCTTCCAGGCTTCACGGCCCTGTTCATGGGGCAGAATCAGGAACTCGCCGGCGGCCACTTGCTGGTGAATGTAGTCGGCGATATCGGCGGCGCTGATCGGCGAGCTTTCCAGCAGCTTGCCGACCTGGGCCTTCATTGCCGGGGTCGGACCGCGGAACGAGTCGAGCAGGTTGGTCTGGAAGAACGACGGGCACACCACATGCACGGCGACCTCATGCTGGCGCAGCTCGATCAGCAGGCTTTCCGACAGGGCCAGCACACCAGCCTTGGCAACGTTGTAGTTGCTCATCGCCGGGCCTTGCATCAAGGCCGCCATCGAAGCGATGTTGATGATCGTGCCCTTGCTGCGCTCCAGCAGCGGCAGGAAGGCCTTGCAGCCCTTGACCACGCCCATCAGGTTGATCGCGATCTGCCAGTCCCAGTCTTCCAGCGACAGCTCGGCGAAAAAGCCGCCAGAGGCCACCCCGGCGTTGTTGACGATCACATCGATACCACCGAGCTTTTCTTCACAGGCCTGGGCCAGGGCGGTCAACTGGCTGTAGTCGCGCACATCGCAGCGCTGCACAAAGCCGTCAGCGCCAGTTTCGCGTACCAGCGCCAGGGTTTCCTTGAGGCCGGCCTCATTGACATCGGCCAGGGCCAACCGCCACCCCTCGCGCGCCCAGCGCAAGGCAATTTCGCGCCCAAGCCCCGAGCCGGCACCGGTAATCATCATGCGCTTTTGCATAGCAGGCTGCCTTGTACTGTTCTGGAAAGTTCAGGCCAGTGTAGCGAAGGCAAGGCCGCGACCCACGCTGTATCAGGATGCTGAATGGGCGGGGCAAACAGCGGTGAAAGTGGCGTGTTAACAACCGATAAAACTTTTAGCCACTGGCAGCAGTCGGAATTAACAGGCGGGCATGAAACACATGACCGAAGAGATGGATTGCAGCGTAACGCCTACTTCTCAAGCCAAACAAGGAAACTGCCATGGGCACCATACTTATCATCATCCTGATTCTGCTGTTGATCGGTGGCTTACCCGTCTTTCCGCACTCCAGAAGTTGGGGCTATGGGCCATCCGGCATCATCGGTACGGTGCTGATCATCCTGTTGATCCTGTTATTGCTCGGCAAGATATAGAAAAGCGGCAAGCCATAAGCGGCAAGCCGCAAGTCAAAGCAGTACGCGTACGGCTTCAACTTGCGGCTTGTGGCTTGTGGCTTGTGGCTTGTGGCTTGTGGCTTGTGGCTTGTGGCTGGAAAGGCAGCCAAAGGCTGCCTTTTGCCTACTTAGTGAGACACCGCACCGCTGGCACCCAGGCCAGTCTGCGAGCGCACGAACTGCGGGAAGAACAGCGCCCGTTCATCATCGGCGGCCTTGGACTTGTCGGTGATCGAGAAGAACCAGATACCGGCAAAGGCAATGAGCATCGAGAACAGCGCAGGGTACTCATACGGGTAGATCGCCTTCTCGTGGCCGAGAATCTGCACCCAGATGGTCGGGCCGAGAACCATCAGCGCCACCGCACTGACCAGGCCCATCCAGCCGCCAATCATGGCGCCACGGGTGGTCAGCTTCTTCCAGTACATCGACAGCAGCAGTACCGGGAAGTTACAGCTGGCAGCGATGGAGAACGCCAGGCCAACCATGAACGCGATGTTCTGGCTTTCAAAGAGGATACCCAGGCCGATCGCCAGTACGCCCAAGGCGATGGTGGTGATCTTCGAGACGCGGATTTCATCCTTCTCGTTGGCCTTGCCCTTCTTGATCACGCTGGCATACAAGTCGTGGGAGACCGCCGAAGCACCGGCCAGGGTCAGGCCGGCAACCACTGCCAGGATGGTGGCGAAGGCCACTGCCGAGATGAAGCCGAGGAACACGCTGCCACCTACCGCGTTGGCCAGGTGTACCGCGGCCATGTTGTTGCCGCCGATCAGGGCGCCAGCGACGTCCTTGAATTGCGGGTTGGTGCTGACCAGCAGGATCGCGCCGAAGCCGATGATGAAGGTCAGGATGTAGAAGTAGCCGATGAAGCCCGTGGCGTAGAGTACGCTCTTGCGCGCTTCCTTGGCATCGCTGACGGTGAAGAAGCGCATCAGGATGTGCGGCAGGCCGGCGGTACCGAACATCAGTGCCAGGCCAAGGGAGAACGCCGAGATCGGATCTTTGACCAGGCCACCGGGGCTCATGATCGCTTCACCTTTGGGGTGAACCTTGATCGCCTCGGAGAACAGCGCGTTGAAGTCGAAGTTGACGTGCTTCATCACCATCAGCGCCATGAAGCTGGCACCGGAGAGCAGCAACACGGCCTTGATGATCTGCACCCAGGTGGTCGCGAGCATGCCGCCGAACAGCACGTACATGCACATCAGGATGCCGACCAGAATCACCGCGACATGGTAGTCGAGGCCGAACAGCAACTGGATCAGCTTGCCGGCGCCAACCATCTGCGCGATCAGGTAGAAGGCCACCACCACCAGCGAACCGGAGGCCGACAGGGTGCGGATTTCCTTCTGCCCAAGGCGGTACGAAGCGACGTCGGCAAAGGTGTATTTGCCCAGGTTACGCAAGCGTTCGGCGATCAGGAAGAGGATGATCGGCCAGCCGACCAGAAAACCGATCGAGTAGATCAGGCCATCGTAGCCAGAGGTGAACACCAGGGCGGAAATACCCAGGAAAGAGGCTGCCGACATGTAGTCGCCAGCAATCGCCAGACCGTTCTGAAAACCGGTGATGCGCCCGCCGGCGGCGTAGTAGTCAGAGGCGGACTTGTTACGTTTGGATGCCCAGTAGGTGATGCACAGGGTGGCACCGACGAAGGCGACGAACATGACGATCGCCGACACGTTCAACGGTTGCTTCTGCACCGCGCCGGTGAGGGCGTCAGCGGCCCAGACGGCGGGTGCAAAAACGCCGAAGGCCAGGGTTGCCAGTAGACGCCGGATCATTGCTGAGCCTCCTTGAGGATCGCCTTGTTCATCTCGTCGAACTCGCCGTTGGCGCGACGCACGTAGATGGCCGTGAGGATGAAGGCCGAGACAATCAGACCGACGCCGAGGGGAATACCCCAGGTGATCGACGAGTCAGGGCTGAGCTTGGCACCCAATACATGCGGGCCATAGGCAATCAACAGGATGAAGGCGGAATAGAGACCGAGCATGATCGCCGAGAGAATCCAGGCGAAGCGTTCGCGTTTTGAAACCAGCTCCTTGAACCGCGGGCTGTTTTGTATCGAGAGGTAAATGCTGTCGTTCATTGTTTTTGTCCTCGCAGCACAGATTAGGTAGAACCCACTCCACTTTATGCTGCCTTCGGACGCACTCCAGACGACCTTAGTCTTAGATGCAAAACTCTTTTACCGAATCGGTAACAGCCTGAAACGACAAGGGCCGCGACAGCGTTTTCGCTGCCGCGGCCCTGGAAGGTGCCAGATAGAAGCCTTAGGCCATTACTTGCCGGTCCACTGTGCTACGCGTTCCGGGTGCTTGGCTACCCAGTCCTTGGCTGCGGCCTCGGGTTTAGCGCCCTCTTGAATGGCCAGCATGACCTCGCCGATTTCATCCTTGGACTGCCACTGGAAGTTTTTCAGGAATGCCGCCACTTCCGGGGCTTTCTTGTCCAGTTCCTTGCTGCCGATGCTGTTGACGGTTTCAGCAGCGCCATACACGCCTTTGGGGTCTTCGAGGAACTTGAGCTTCCACTTGGCGAACATCCAGTGCGGTACCCAGCCGGTCACCGCGATCGATTGCTGCTTGGCATAGGCGCGGCCCAGCTCTGCGGTCATCGCCGCGCCGGAGCTGGCCTGGAGTTTGTAGCCGCTCAGGTCATAGTCCTTGATCGCCTGGTCGGTCTTGAGCATCACGCCGGAACCTGCGTCGATGCCGACGATTTTCTTCTTGAAGCTGTCATCGGTCTTGAGGTCGGCCAGGGAGTTGGCCTTGACGTACTCGGGGACGATCAGGCCGATCTTGGCATCCTTGAAGTTGGGGCCGTAGTCGACCACGTTGTCCTTGTTCTTGGTCCAGTATTCGCCATGGGTTACCGGCAGCCAGGCCGAGAGCATGGCATCGAGCTTGCCGGTAGCCACCCCCTGCCACATGATGCCGGTGGCCACGGCCTGCAGTTTGACGTCATAGCCGAGTTTCTGCCTGATGACTTCGGCGGCGACGTTAGTGGTCGCCACACTGTCGGACCAGCCATCGACATAGCCGATGCTCACTTCCTTGGCCAGCGCTTGCCCCGCGCCAATGGCCATTACCAGGGCGGTGCCCACCCCCAGGAGTCGTCGCATTTTCATCCAAGCATCCCCTCGTCACGTCACGGAAGCTGCATCATCAACCGCGCATGCTTGCTGACCTGCTCTGGTAACGACCTCAAGGCAACGAGAAACGACATCACATCGCCAGCAACGTGGATCGTTACATCAAGCAACATCCACCGCGGCTAACTTTGCCGCCCAAGGCTTTGGCCTGAGCCATTTGCAGGTACTATTGCCGGCTTTGTTCCCAGACGGTCCGATCCATGTCCTCGACTGCGCGCTTCCCGCTTTTACCCTACCTGTTCGCCTGCCTACTGGGCCTGTTTGCCCTGGGGGGCCTGTGGTACGGCCTGGGCAAACCGGTGGTACTGCCGGATGCGGCCAGCGCTTCGCACAAGCTGCAGTGCGCCTCCTACACGCCATTCGACAAGGACCAATCACCCTTCGACCAGCCGTTCCAGCTGCGCCCGGCGCGCATGGACGCGGACCTGGCCTTGCTGGCGCAGCGCTTCGAGTGCATCCGTACCTATTCGATGACCGGGCTTGAGGCGATCCCGGACCTGGCCCGCAAGCATGGCCTGAAGGTGATGCTCGGCGCCTGGATCAACGCCAACCCGGTGGATTCGCAAAAGGAGGTCAAGGCCCTGATCGCCTCGGCCAATGCCAACCCGGATGTGGTCAAGGCGGTGATCGTCGGTAACGAAACCCTGCTGCGCAAGGAGGTCACCGGCCCGCAACTGGTGGCGCTGATCAACCAGGTGAAAAGCCAGGTCAGCGTGCCGGTGACCTACGCCGATGTCTGGGAGTTCTGGCTGCAACACCCCGAGATCGCCCCGACGGTGGACTTCCTGACCATCCACCTGCTGCCCTACTGGGAAGATGATCCCAAGAGCATCGACGATGCCCTGGTGCACGTTGGCGAGATTCGCCAGGTGTTCGGCAACCGCTTCGCGCCCAAGGACATCGTCATTGGCGAAACCGGCTGGCCGAGCGAAGGCCGCCAGCGCGAAACCGCCCTGCCCAGCCGGGTCAACGAAGCGCGTTTCATCCGTGGCTTCGTGGCCATGGCCGAACAGCAGGGCTGGAAGTACAACCTGATCGAAGCCTTCGACCAACCGTGGAAACGTGCCAGCGAAGGCGCCGTAGGCGGTTATTGGGGCCTGTATGACGCCGATCGCCAGGACAAGGGCATCCTTGAAGGGCCGGTGAGCAACCTGGCGTTCTGGCCGCAGTGGCTGGGCGTCGGTGTTGCGCTGTTCGCCACCACCCTGCTGCTGGCCGGGCGTGTGCGCGGTACCCGCGCGGCCTTGCTGGTGCCGTTGCTGGCGGCACTGGGCGCCGCCAGCCTGGGCCTGTGGGGCGAAATGGTGCGAATCAATAGCCGATTTGCCGGAGAGTGGATCTGGGCGCTCCTGCTGGCGGGCCTCAACCTGCTGGTACTGGCCCATGGCGCGCTGGCGTTGTCGCAGCGTCAGGGTTGGCGTGGGCGCGCCTTCGCCTGGCTTGAAGCACGTGCCGGAGGGTGGTTGCTGGCGGCAGGTTTTGCGGCGGCGGTGAGTATGCTGGCGCTGGTGTTCGACCCGCGCTATCGCAGTTTCCCGAGCCCGGCACTGTTGTTGCCAGCGGTCGTGTACCTGTTGCGGCCGGTACCGGCACGCCGGGCCGAAGCAGCCTTGCTGGCGTTGATCGTTGGCGGCGGCATTGCCCCGCAGTTGTTCCTTGAAGGGCTGAGCAACCAGCAAGCGCTGGTCTGGGCCGGGGTGAGCGTACTGATGGTGGCGGCGTTGTGGCGCAGCCTGAGGGTTCGGCTTCAGCAGTAACCGGGGCTGCTTCGCACCCCATCGCTGGCAAGCCAGCTCCCACAACAGCCCCTGTGGGCGCTGGCTTGCCAGCGATGGCAGCGCCGCAATGTCAGCTGGAGCGCCGCACCAGGCGCAACCCCGCCAGCACCACCGCGAACACCGCAATGCTCGCGGTATACAACACCAGCGCCGGAATCCCGCACACCAGCGCCGCCACCCCCAGGCGCCAACCTGCGCGCCCAGGCACCAGCGTGGCCAGCAGCGCCAGGCCCAGGGCCGACCAGGCCAGCAGCCTGAAGTGAATCATCAAGCCCATGACCGAGCGCGCCTGGCAGCCCCACAATTGTGCCTGATCGGCGCAGGTGGCGAGCCAGTGGGCGTCCTCCATCAGCACATAGCGCAGCCCATAGCTTGCCGCCAGCCACAAAGGCAGGAACACCAGCAAAGCGATCAGCGGTAAACGACGGGACATGCGACACTCCAGAAACGTGAAATCGGCGCCCAGCATAATCGTCCGAGGCGTCTATGCAAGGCAAAAGCGCCAGCCTCAACTACTTTGTCCTGTAGATAAGTGGAACCAAATGTTGCGTATCCTCAACGGGCATCGGCAACATCTGGGACGATAAATGCCGGAGCGCCAGGCAACTTTGCCAGGGCCATCATGGTCCTAGCCTGCGTAACGCACTTTGCCGCTGCATTTTTGGGGATCCGTCATGCTTCGTTCTCTGCGCCTCGCTGCCCTGTTGGGCGGCCTTATCTCGAGTGCGTGCGCTTGGGCACAAACCATCGACGCCGCCAGTTACGGCTACCCGTTGACCAACCCGTTCGAGGCGACCATCGCCACGACGCCTCCGGAGCTGCGCCCGGAACTGCCCAGCGACGACGACATCACCCAGTCCGACTACAGCCTGAACCTGCGTCCGGAGCGGGCCTTCACCCTGCCGGACAACTTCTGGCCGGTCAAAAAGCTCAAGTACCGCCTGGCCCGCCAGGACCACGAAGCGCCGCTGATGTTTCTGATCGCCGGCACCGGCGCGCCCTACTCCAGCAGCATCAACGAATACCTGAAGAAGCTCTATTACAAAGCTGGCTATCACGTGGTGCAGCTGTCGTCGCCGACCAGCTTCGACTTCATCACCGCCGCCTCGCGCTATGCCACCCCCGGGGTGACCAAGGAGGATGCCGAAGACCTGTACCGGGTGATGCAGGGCGTGCGCGCCCAGCACCCGCGCCTGCCGGTCAGCGAGTACTACCTCAGCGGTTACAGCCTCGGCGCCCTGGACGCCGCATTCGTCAGCCACCTGGACGAGACCCGGCGCAGCTTCAACTTCAAGCGCGTGCTGCTGTTAAACCCGCCGGTCAACCTCTACACCTCGATCAGCAACCTCGACAAGCTGGTGCAGACCGAGGTCAAGGGGGTCAACAACAGCACGACGTTCTATGAGCTGGTGCTCAACAAGCTGACCCGCTATTTCCAGCAGAAGGGCTACATCGACCTCAACGATGCCCTGCTCTACGACTTCCAGCAGTCACGCCAGCACCTGTCCAATGAGCAGATGGCGATGGTCATCGGGACCTCGTTCCGCTTCTCGGCGGCCGATATCGCCTTTACCTCCGACCTGATCAACCGCCGCGGCCTGATCATCCCGCCCAAGTACCCGATCACCGAAGGCAGCAGCCTCACACCGTTCTTCAAGCGGGCCCTGCAATGCGACTTCGACTGCTACCTGACCGAGCAGGTAATCCCCATGTGGCGCGCCCGCACCGACGGCGGCAGCCTGCTGCAACTGGTCGACCAGGTCAGCCTCTATGCACTCAAGGACTACCTGCAGCAAAGCCCGAAAATCGCCGTGATGCATAACGCCGACGACGTCATCCTTGGCCCTGGCGACCTGGGGTTCCTGCGTAGCGCCTTTGGCGAGCGCTTGACCCTGTACCCTCATGGCGGCCATTGCGGCAACCTCAATTACCGCGTCAACAGCGACGACATGCTGGAGTTCTTCCGTGGTTAAACGCCTATTGATCATTAGCGCGCTGCTGGCCTGTGGCATGGCCGAGGCGGTTGAAGAAACCGCGCCGCGCACCAGCGTCATCGAAGCCAATAACGTCGATAGCGATGGTTTCACCGAGCCGCTCAAGGCACTGAAATTCAACCCGGGCCTGGACCAGCGCGAATTCGAACGCTCGACCCTGGCGGCGCTGACCGTCTACGACCCGCTGGAATCGATGAACCGGCGCATCTATCACTTCAACTACCGCTTCGACCAATGGGTATTTCTGCCGGTGGTCAATGGCTACCGCTACATCACCCCGCATTTCGTGCGCAGTGGCGTAAGCAACTTCTTCAGCAACGTTGGCGATGTGCCGAACCTGTTCAACAGCCTGCTGCAGTTCAAGGGCAAGCGCTCGATGGAAATCACCGCGCGGTTGCTGCTCAACACCACCATCGGCGTCGCCGGCCTGTGGGACCCGGCCAGCAAGATGGGCCTGCCGCACCAGAGCGAGGACTTCGGCCAGACCCTGGGCTTCTACGGTGTGCCAGACGGCCCATACCTGATGCTGCCAATCCTCGGCCCCTCGAACCTGCGCGATACCGGTGGCCTGGTGGTGGACTACAGCGCCGAGAACTGGATCAACTTTCTCAATGTCGCCGAGGTCAGCAGCAACCACCCGGAAGTCTTGGCCTTGCGCGCCATCGACAAGCGCTACACCACCAGTTTCCGTTATGGCCAGCTGAACTCGCCGTTCGAGTACGAGAAGGTGCGCTACGTCTACACCGAAGCGCGCAAGTTGCAGATCGCCGAGTAAGCGGCTTCAGCTGAGCGGCGGCAGACCAAGAAACGCGCACAGTTCGCGGCGCTTGGCCAAGGCGTCACGGCGCCCGAGTTCGATCAGTTCGCTGCAGTAGCCGGCTTCGAACAACAGGTAGCTGAGTACCCCCGCCCCGCTGGTTTTGGTCGCCCCCGGACCACGCAGGAACAGGCGCAAGGCGGCAGGCAATTCACGCCGGTGGCGGGCGGCGATCTCATCCAGGGGCTGGCTGGGCGCAACCACCAGTACCTCGACCGGCGCCAGGCCCAAACGCCGGCGCTCCAGGTGTTCCGGCATCAGGTGGCTGAGGTGATTGAGCCGCTGCAGCAACTCGATATCGTCTTCCAGGCTGTCAATGAACGTACTGTTGAGCATGTGCCCGCCAATCTGTGCCAGGCTCGGTTGCTGGCCACTGAAGATGCGCGGTTGCAGGTCGCCTGCCGTGGGCCGCTGCGGGTTGCCGCTGACCCCGACCACCAGCACCCGGCTGGCGCCCAGGTGCAGCGCCGGGCTGATCGGCGCCGACTGGCGCACCGCGCCATCGCCGAAGAACTCCTCGCCAAGCTTGATCGGCGCGAACAGCAACGGGATCGCCGAACTTGCCAGCAAGTGTTCGACGCTCAGGCGGGTCGGCAGGCCGATCCGCCGGTGGCGCAGCCAGGGATCGATAGCACCTCTGCCCTGGTAGAAGGTCACCGCCTGACCGGACTCATAACCGAAGGCGGTTACCGCCACGGCATGCAGGTGCTGTCGCTCGATGGCCTGGTCGATGCCGTTCATGTCCAGGTGCTGGTTGAGCAGCTTGCGCAAGGGGGAGCTGTCGAGCAGCGCCACCGGCACTGGCGTGCCGAGGCCGAGCAGGTTGTGGCAAACGAAACGGCTGGCCTGGCGGATCACTCCGGGCCAGTCGCTGCGCAGCACCTGATGGCTGCGAAAGCCCTGCCAGAAGCTGGTCAGGCGGCGGATGGCGTCGGCAAAGTGGATCGCGCCGCTGGCCAGGGTCACGGCATTGATGGCGCCGGCCGAGGTACCGACGATCACCGGAAAGGGATTGGCCGCACCCGGCGGCAACAGGTCGGCGATGCCGGCCAGCACACCGACCTGGTAGGCGGCGCGGGCGCCGCCGCCGGAGAGGATCAAGCCGGTGATCGGTTTTGCTGCCATGGGTTCCTCCCGCCAATTGTGTCGCCCCTATCGCCGGCAAGGCCGGCTCCCACAGCTTCAGGGCTGGCTCGACCCTGTGGGAGCTGGCTTGCCAGCGATAGCCTCAACGCCGTTTTTCGTAGAGTTTCGGCGCCCCTGGCGGGCGCGACTTGAAGCGCCGATGCGCCCACAGGTACTGCTCCGGGCATTCACGCAGGGCCGCTTCGATCCATTGATTGATGCGCAGGCAATCGACCTCTTCGGTCTCGCCAGGGAAGTCTGCGAGCGGCGGATGGATCACCAGCTTGTAACCGCTGCCATCGGCCAGGCGCTGCTGGGTGAAGGGAATCACCCGCGCCTTGCCCAGCCGGGCAAACTTGGTCGTCGCGGTGACGGTCGCCGCCTCGATGCCGAACAGCGGCACGAACAGGCTCTGCTTGGCGCCGTAGTCCTGGTCCGGTGCGTACCAGATGGCGCGCCCGGCGCGCAGCAGCTTGAGCATGCCGCGCACGTCCTCACGCTCTACCGCCAGCGAATCGAGGTTGTGCCGCTCGCGGCCACGGCGCTGGATGAAATCGAACACCGGGTTGCCGTGTTCGCGGTACATGCCGTCGATGGTGTGCTCCTGGCCCAGTAGTGCAGCGCCGATCTCCAGGGTGGTGAAGTGCAGGGCCATGAGGATGGCACCCTGGCCATCACGTTGGGCGGCCTGCAGGTGCTCAAGCCCCTCGATGTGCGCCAGGCGTGCCAACCGGGCCTTTGGCCACCACCAGCTCATGGCCATTTCGAAGAAGGCGATGCCGGTGGAAGCGAAATTTTCCTTGAGCAGACGCTGCCGTTCGACGGACGGTAGCTCGGGGAAACACAGCTCCAGATTACGCGCCGCAATGTAGCGGCGCTCGCCGGCCACCCGGTACATCAGCGCCCCCAGGGCACGGCCGATCACCAGCAATACCCGGTATGGCAGCTGCACGATCAGCCACAGCAGGCCCAGGCCCAGCCACAGCGGCCAGAAGCGCGGGTGCAGAAAGTAACGACGAAAACGCGGGCGATCCATTAAAGATTCCGGAAAGACAAGGGCCGGGCATTCTACAACGGTTCGGCACGGGTTGCGGCCAACCGGTGTTCTCGTTATAAGTCTGGGCACTTTTTCGTAACAAGCCGCCCTAATGCAGACCATGAGCCAAACCCAAACGCCAGACCAAGACCCCGTGTTCCAGCTCAAGGGCAGCATGCTCGCCATTACCGTGCTCGAGCTTGCCCGGAACAACCTCGAAGGCCTCGACCGGCAGTTGGCGGCCAAGGTGGCCCAGGCGCCGAATTTCTTCAGCAACACCCCGCTGGTGCTGGCCCTGGACAAGCTCCCGGCCGGCGAAGGCGCAGTCGACCTGCCCGGGCTGATGCGCGTCTGCCGCCATCACGGCCTGCGCACCCTGGCCATCCGTGCCAGCCGAATCGAAGACATCGCCGCAGCGATCGCCATCGACCTGCCGGTGCTGCCACCGTCCGGCGCCCGTGAGCGGCCGCTGGAGCCAGAGCCGGAAGTGAAGAAGCCCGAGCCGGCCCCGGCCCCGCCGCCACCGCCGGAACCGAGCATCCGCCCGACCAAGATCATCACCACGCCGGTACGCGGCGGCCAGCAGATCTACGCCCAGGGCGGCGACCTGGTGGTGGTGTCGTCGGTCAGCCCGGGGGCGGAACTTCTCGCCGATGGCAACATCCATGTGTACGGTGCAATGCGTGGGCGGGCACTGGCCGGGATCAAGGGCAACACCCGGGCGCGGATCTTCTGCCAGCAGTTGACCGCCGAGATGGTCTCGATCGCCGGGCAATACAAGGTCTCCGAAGACCTGCGCCGCGATCCGCTGTGGGGGGCAGGGGTGCAGGTCAGCCTGTCCGGTGACGTGTTGAACATCACCCGTCTTTAACGGATACTTGCCGCCATTTTCTGCGCAACTTTTTTTGATGTTGCCGTTTTTTGTATTTTTTGGGACTCGACGTCCTTTTCTTTAGGGGTGAAACACCTTGGCCAAGATTCTCGTGGTTACATCCGGCAAGGGTGGTGTGGGTAAGACCACCACCAGCGCCGCTATTGGTACCGGCCTCGCATTGCGCGGCCACAAGACTGTCATTGTCGACTTCGACGTCGGCCTGCGTAACCTCGACCTGATCATGGGCTGCGAACGCCGCGTGGTATACGACTTCGTCAACGTGGTCAACGGCGAAGCCAACCTGCAGCAAGCACTGATCAAGGACAAGCGCCTTGAAAACCTCTACGTGCTGGCCGCAAGCCAGACCCGCGACAAGGACGCGCTGACCCAGGAAGGCGTGGAAAAAGTCCTGATGCAGCTCAAAGAGGACTTCGAATACGTGGTCTGCGACTCGCCGGCCGGTATCGAGAAAGGTGCCCACCTGGCCATGTACTTCGCTGACGAAGCGATCGTCGTGACCAACCCGGAAGTCTCCTCGGTACGTGACTCGGACCGTATGCTGGGCCTGCTGGCGAGCAAATCGCGCCGCGCCGAACGCAACGAAGACCCGATCAGGGAACACCTGCTGATCACCCGCTACCACCCCGAGCGCGTCAGCCAGGGCGAAATGCTCGGCGTCGAAGACGTCAAGGAAATCCTTTCGGTGACCCTGCTGGGCGTGATTCCGGAATCCCAGGCGGTGCTCAAGGCATCCAACCAGGGCGTGCCGGTGATCCTTGACGACCAGAGCGATGCTGGCCAGGCCTATAGCGATACCGTTGACCGCCTGCTGGGCAAAAACGTGGAACATCGGTTCCTTGATGTGAAGAAGAAGGGATTCTTCGAGCGCCTGTTTGGAGGCAACTAACCAATGAACCTTTTTGACTTCTTTCGTGCCAGCAAAAAAGTAAGCACCGCCTCGGTCGCGAAAGAGCGTCTACAGATCATCGTGGCGCACGAGCGCGGTCAGCGCAGTACTCCGGACTACCTGCCAGCCCTGCAGAAGGAACTGGTGGAAGTGATCCGCAAGTACGTCAACATCGGCTCCGATGATGTGCAGGTCGCTCTGGAAAACCAGGGCAGCTGCTCGATCCTGGAACTCAACATCACCCTGCCCGATCGCTGATAGCGTTTTCGAGCACCCTGTGGGAGCGGGCTTGCCCCGCGATAGCGATCTGTCAGTCATATCGCATCGCGGGGCAAGCCCGCTCCCACAACTATTTTGGAACACGCAATGCCGCTGTCCAACGTTCACATCCTGCATGAAGATGACGCCATCCTGGTGGTCAACAAGCCGACCCTGCTGCTGTCCGTGCCGGGCCGGGCCGAAGACAACAAGGATTGCCTGATCACCCGCCTGCAGGAAAACGGCTACCCCGATGCCCTGATCGTCCATCGCCTGGACTGGGAAACCTCGGGGATCATCCTGCTGGCCCGCGACGCCGACAGTCACCGCGAACTGTCCCGCCAGTTTCACGACCGTGAAACCGAAAAGGCCTATACCGCCTTGTGCTGGGGCCAACCGGAGCTGGACAGCGGCAGCATCGACCTGCCGCTGCGCTACGACCCGCCGACCAAGCCGCGCCACGTGGTCGACCACGAGCAAGGCAAGCATGCCCTGACGTTCTGGCGTATCGTCGAGCGCTGTGGCGATCATTGCCGGGTCGAGCTGACGCCGATCACCGGGCGCTCGCACCAGTTGCGCGTGCACATGCTGTCGATCGGTCACCCGCTGCTGGGCGATCGCCTGTATGCCTGCCCCGAGGCGCTGGCGGCCCACGAGCGGTTGTGCCTGCACGCGAGCATGCTGAGCTTTACCCATCCGGTTTCCGGGGAGCGGCTGCGCTTCGAGTGTCCGGCGCCGTTCTGACGGCGCCAGCGGCAAGCTTCAAGCTTCAAACTTCAAGCAGTCACTCTGCATCGAGTTGCGCCGCCTCTTGCAGCTTGCAGCTTGCAGCTCACCCGCTAAAATGCCGCCACTGCTGTCTGGAGTGACCTATGCGCGATGCACTGAATCAAGGCCTGATCGACTTCCTCAAGGCTTCCCCTACGCCGTTCCATGCCACCGCCGCCCTGGCCCAGCGCCTCGATGCCGCCGGTTACCAGCGCCTGGACGAGCGCGACAGCTGGGCCACCGTGGCCGGCGGTCGCTACTACGTTACCCGCAACGATTCCTCGATCATCGCCTTCAAGCTCGGCCGTCACTCGCCGCTGCTCGACGGTATCCGCCTGGTCGGCGCCCACACCGACAGCCCGTGCCTGCGGGTCAAGCCGCAGCCCGAGCTGCAACGCCAGGGCTTCTGGCAACTGGGCGTAGAAGTCTATGGCGGCGCCCTGCTCGCGCCGTGGTTCGACCGCGACCTGTCGCTGGCCGGGCGGGTGACCTTCCGCCGTGATGGCAAGGTCGAAAGCCAGCTGGTCGACTTCAAGCTGCCGATCGCGGTGATCCCGAACCTGGCGATCCACCTCAACCGTACCGCCAACGAAGGCTGGGCAATCAACCCGCAGACCGAACTGCCGCCGATCCTGGCCCAGGTCGCCGGTGACGAGCGCGTGGATTTTCGCGCCCTGCTCACCGACCAACTGGCCCGCGAGCACGGCCTGAACGCCGATGTGGTGCTGGACTACGAACTGAGTTTCTACGACACCCAGAGCGCCGCCCTGGTCGGTCTGCACGGCGAGTTCATCGCCGGTGCCCGCCTGGACAACCTGCTGTCCTGCTATGCAGGCCTGCAGGCGCTGCTCACTGCCGACAGCGATGAAACCTGCGTGCTGGTATGTAACGACCACGAAGAGGTGGGCTCTTGCTCGGCCTGTGGCGCCGACGGCCCGATGCTCGAACAGACCCTGCGCCGCCTGCTGCCCGACGGTGACGATTTTGTCCGCACGATCCAGCGTTCGCTGCTGGTCTCGGCCGATAACGCCCACGGCGTGCACCCCAACTACGCCGAGAAGCATGACGGCAACCACGGACCCAAGCTCAATGCCGGCCCGGTGATCAAGGTCAACAACAACCAGCGTTACGCCACCAACAGCGAAACCGCCGGCTTCTTCCGCCACCTGTGCATGGCCGAGGAAGTACCGGTGCAGAGCTTCGTGGTGCGCAGCGACATGGGTTGCGGCTCGACCATCGGCCCGATCACCGCCAGCCATCTGGGCGTGCGCACCGTTGACATCGGCCTGCCGACCTTCGCCATGCACTCGATCCGCGAACTGTGCGGCAGCCATGACCTGGCGCATCTGGTCAAGGTGCTGACGGCGTTCTATCACAGCCGCGACCTGCCGTAACTGCGCGGCGCCTGCATCGCTGGCAAGCCAGCTCCCACATGCCGAACCGGTGGGAGCGGGCTTGCCAGCGATGAGGCCCACCAGCCTGACCCCGATCAACCCCCACCCCGGCGATTCCCGCTATGCTTGAGCCATAACTCTCAAGCACAAGGACCTTGCCGCATGTCAGCCTTCCAATCCCTGTTCCTTCCAGTCATCGCCGGCCTGATCCTGCTGACCGTGGGCTTCAACCTGCGCGACCGCAATATCGGCGTGCTGATGATGTGGATCGGTACCCTGGGCATGATCGGCATCATGTGCTGGAAGATCCTCGAGAAACTCAACTGACAAATACACTACACTCGGGCGATTGATCGTTTTGAGGTTGATTGTCCGGTGCCTGCCTTTTTCCGCGTTGTTCTCCTGCTCCTACCCTTGCTCTTCATAGCGCCAGCGCACGCCGCCGGCCTGCCGGGCCTGCTCGGCGGCGGCAGCAAGGCCCAGCCCGAAGCCACGGAGCCCCTGGGCCAGTCGCTGGACGAAGTGATCAAGACCCTGGAGAACGACCAGCAACGCAGCAAGCTGCTGGCCGACCTGAAAAAACTGCGCGACAGTACCAAGCAAGCGCAACCCAGTGCCGAGCAAGGCGTGCTGGGCCTGATCGGCAGCACCTTCAACGAGCTGGAAAAACAGTTCAGTGGCGAGGCCAGCCCGTTCAACCGCTGGACCCGCGAACTGGAGCTGGCGCAGATCGAGCTCGACGCCCGCCTGGTGCCCTGGCACGAATGGCCGCCGATCCTCTTCGGCTTTGCCGCGATCATTGCCCTGTGGAGCCTGCTGGCCTACGCCCTGAACTGGGTCGGCCACCAGCTGCGCCTGCGCTTTGGCCTCACCGAAGAACTGCCGCAACATCCACGCACCTGGGACCTGGTGCGCTTTGCCCTGCGCAAGCTCGGGCCCTGGCTGGTGGCGCTGGTGATCACCGTGTACCTGAGCTTCGCCCTGCCCTCGTCGCTGGGCAAGTCGATGGCCATGGTCCTGGCCTATGCGCTGGTGGTGGGCACCTGCTTCTCGGCGATCTGCGTCATCGCCTTCTCCCTGCTCGACGGCCCGCACCGTCACCGCGCCTTGCACATCCTCCGCCACCAGGCCTTCCGCCCGCTGTGGCTGATTGGCAGCTTCGCCGCCTTCGGCGAGGCGATGAACGACCCGCGCATGGCCGGTGCCCTGGGCGATCACCTGTCGCACACCCTGGCGACCCTGGCCAACATCCTCGCCGGGTTGTCCACCGGGCTGTTCATCCTGCGCTTTCGCCGGCCCATTGCCCACCTGATCCGCAACCAGCCGCTGTCACGGCGCCTGACCCGCCGGGCGCTAAGCGACACCATCGAAATCCTCGGCACTTTCTGGTACCTGCCAGCGCTGGTGCTGGTGGCGATTTCGCTGTTCGCCACCTTTATTTCCGCTGGCGACACCAGCACCGCCCTGCGCCAGTCGCTGATGTGCACGGTGCTGGTGATCCTGTGCATGGTCATCAACGGCCTGGTCCGCCGCCACGCACTCAAGCCGCAACGGGCCAATCGCCGCCAGGCGGTGTACTCGGAGCGCCTGAAAAGCTTCGGCTACACCCTGGTGCACCTGAGCATCTGGCTGGTATTCATCGAACTCGGCCTGCGCGTCTGGGGCTTCTCGCTGATCGGCTTTGCCGAAGGCGAAGGCCATGAAGTGGCGGTGCGCCTGTTCGGCCTGGCCGGCACCTTGATCGCCGCCTGGCTGGTCTGGATTCTCTCCGACACCGCCGTGCACCACGCCCTGACCCGCTCGCGCAAGGGCCTGGCCAACGCCCGTGCACAAACCATGATGCCGCTGATCCGCAACGTGCTATTCGTGGCGATTTTCATCATTGCGGTGATCGTCGCCCTGGCCAACATGGGCATGAACGTCACCCCGTTGCTGGCCGGTGCCGGTGTCATCGGCCTGGCCATCGGTTTTGGTGCGCAATCGCTGGTTGCCGACCTGATCACCGGGCTGTTCATCATCATCGAAGACTCCCTGGCCATCGACGACTATGTCGATGTCGGCGGCCACCTGGGCACGGTCGAAGGCCTGACCATCCGCACCGTGCGCCTGCGCGACATCGACGGTATCGTCCACACCATCCCGTTCAGCGAAATCAAAAGCATCAAGAACTACTCCCGCGAGTTCGGCTACGCGATCTTCCGCGTGGCCATCCCGCACAGCATGAACATCGACCAGGCCATTACCCTGATCCGCGATGTCGGGCAGAAGATGCGCAACGATCCGCTGATGCGCCGCAACATCTGGTCGCCGCTGGAGCTGCAAGGCGTGGAGAGCTTCGAGTCGGGTTCGGCAATCCTGCGTGCCCGCTTCAAGACCGCGCCGATCAAGCAGTGGGAAGTGTCGCGGGCCTTCAACCTGGCGCTCAAGCGTCAGCTCGACGAAGCTGGCCTGGACCTGGCCACCCCGCGCTTGAGCGTGCAGGTGATCACCGCCGACGCCAGCACCCCGTTCAGCGAAACCCCCACCAAGGCCTAACCGGCTTCGGCCTTGATGCGGATCGCGTCATGGCGCCAGTACTCAAGGTCACAGTCGATCAGCCGCCCGTGCTGGTCGCTGTTGACCCGGGTGATGTGCAGGCCGGGGCTGCCGGCCGAGACCTTGAGCGCGGTGGCCGCCGCCACCGGCAAGGCGGTGGGCAAAATCTCGAAACGCACCCGGCCGTATTCGATGCCATAGCGACGCGCATAAAGCTCGGTCAGCGACTGGCTCAGGTCGTGTTCAAGAATCCCCGGGAAGTAGTCGGGGTTCAGGTAGTGCTCGGCATACAACACCGCACGGCCATCTATCCGGCGTAACCGGCAGATCTGAATCACACTCGACAGCGGCGCCAGTTGCAACCGTGCGCACACCGCTGCCGCCGCCGGTTGCAGGCGCGCCGACAACAGCTCGGTGCGCGCTTCGCGGCCCTGGTCGCGGACCATGGCGTGAAAATGGCTGCGCTCGATCAGGTCGTAGGTCAGCCGCTCGGGCGCGACAAACCAGCCGCGCCGCTCCTCGCGGTAAATCAAGCCGCGCGCCTCCAGTTGCACCAGCGCTTCCCGCAGGGTGATGCGCGTGGTGTCGAACACCTCGCTGAGCTTGCGTTCGGCCGGCAGCTTGCAGCCGGGCGACAGGAGGCCATGCTCGATCTGCTCCTGCAGGGCATGACAGATGGCTGTTACTGCTCGCGGTGGCAGTGGCTGCATCAAAGGTTACCTATCTGGACTAGTCCAGCACCGGCAGCGCCCACTTTTGGCGCCTTCAGGGCTATGAGAATAGTGCAAGCCTAGGCACTGCAGATGAATGCCAGATGACAGCCAGGGTGGTCTACGCTTGATTTTCAGGGCCCCAAGCCCTGGCCGGCAGCACGCCTGGACATCAAATTGTCATGCAACAGGCCTACCTTGGCTCAGGTATTGCTGACCTAGACCAACCGAACCGCAACAACGTCCAACAACACCATTCGCGTTTTGCAAGGCACCCCATCAAGGAGCTTCGGATGAAACAGTTTTTTCTGGCGTCACTGTTAGGCTCGAGCATTGCTCTGTGCACCACGGCCATGGCCGCCGACACCGACCTCAAGGCCCTCGAGGACGCTGCCCGCAAGGAAGGCGTGGTCAATAGCGTAGGCATGCCCGATGCCTGGGCCAACTGGAAAGGCACCTGGGACGACCTGGCGAAAAAATACGGCCTCAAGCACATCGACACCGACATGAGCTCGGCCCAGGAAGTGGCCAAGTTCGAGGCTGAAAAAGACAACGCCAGTGCCGACATCGGTGACGTCGGCGCCGCCTTCGGCCCGATCGCCGTGACCAAGGGCGTGACCCAGCCGTACAAGCCAAGCACCTGGGCGCAGATCCCGGATTGGGCCAAGGATAAAGACGGCCACTGGGCCCTGGCCTACACCGGCACCATCGCCTTCATCATCAACAAACAGTTGGTGAAGGAACAAGACATGCCGAAAACCTGGCATGACCTGGAAAAAGGCAAGTACAAAGTCGCCATCGGTGACGTCGGTACCGCCGCCCAGGCCGCCAACGGCGTACTGGCCGCCGCCATTGCCTACAAGGGCGACGAGAAGAACATCGAACCGGGCCTGCAGCTGTTCACCAAGCTGGCCCAGCAAAAGCGCCTGTCGCTGGCCAACCCGACCATCCAGACCCTGGAGAAGGGCGAGATCGAAGTCGGTGTGGTCTGGGACTTCAACGGCCTGAGCTACCGCCAGCAGATCGACCCGAAACGCTTCGAGGTGCTGATCCCGTCTGACGGCTCGGTGATCTCCGGCTACACCACGATCATCAACAAGTACGCGAAAAACCCCAACGCCGCCAAGCTGACCCGCGAGTACATCTTCAGCGATGCCGGGCAGATCAACCTGGCTGAAGGCCACGCCCGGCCGATCCGTGCCGAGCACCTGAAACTGCCGGCGGAGGTACAGGCCAAGCTGCTGCCCAACGAGCAGTACAAGGCGGTGCAGCCGATCAAGGATGCGCCGGCGTGGGAAGCGACCTCCAAGAAGCTGCCACAGCTGTGGCAGGAGCAAGTGATCATCGAGATGGAGTGAACCCTTTGGGGGCGTCAGGCAGCCCCTGCCGCCCCGATCGCTGGCAAGCCAGCTCCCACAAGGTCCGGTGTATGCAGTGCCTGTGGGAGCTGGCTTGCCAGCGATGAGGTCAGCCACAATTGCGGAGTCCCTATGAACCACAACGTCATCCTGGTCCTGCTCGATGGCCTCAACCATCAGGTCGCACACCACGCCATGGGCCATCTGCATGCCTATGTCGAAGCTGACCGCGCAGCGCTGTACCGGGTCGAGTGCGAGCTACCGTCGTTGTCGCGCCCGCTGTACGAATGCATCCTCACCGGTGTCGCGCCCATCGACAGCGGCATCGTCCACAACAACGTCAACCGCCTGTCCAACCAGCGCAGCGTGTTCCACTACGCCCGCGAAGCCGGCCTGGGCACGGCAGCGGCGGCCTATCACTGGATGAGCGAGCTGTACAACCGCTCGCCCTTCGACCCGCTGCGCGACCGCCACACCCACGCGCCCAAGCTGCCGATCCAGCACGGGCTGTTCTACTACGCCGACCACTACCCCGATTCGCACCTGTTCGCCGACGCCGAATACCTGCGCCGCCGTCATGCACCGAACTTCCTCCTGGTGCACCCGATGAACATCGACGACGCCGGGCATCGCCACGGCCTGGACAGCAGCCAGTACCGCAACAGCGCACGCAGCGCCGACATCCTTCTGGCCGACTACCTGCGCACCTGGCTCGAAGAGGGCTATCAAGTGCTGGTCACCGCCGACCACGGCATGAACAACGACCGCTCGCACAACGGCCTGCTGGCCGAGGAACGCGAAGTACCGCTGTTCGTCTTCGGCGATGCGTTCAGCCTCGACCCGGTCGCCAAGCCGCTGCAGACCGAGCTGTGCGGCACCCTCTGCGAACTGCTCGGCGTGCCCCACGACAAACCGGTGTGCCGGGAGCTGCTCAAGTGAATTCGATCAAGCGCGGCAAATGGCTGGCACTGCTCTGCCTGGCGCCTTTCGCGGTGTTTTTCATCATCTTCCAGATCGCCCCGCTGGCCTGGGTAATGCTCCACAGCGTGCAGGTGGAATCAAGCTGGGGCCTGGACAATTTCAGCAAGGTGTTCAACTCGAAGTTCTACCGCCAGGCGATCCAGCACAGCCTGCAGATCAGCTTCTGGTCGAGCCTGTTCGGCATCCTCATCGCCATCCTCGGCAGCTACTCGTTGCGCCGGGTCGATTCGCGCCTGCGCGACTTCGTCAACGCCTTTGCCAACATGACCAGCAACTTCGCCGGCGTGCCGCTGGCGTTCGCCTTCATCATCCTGCTCGGCTTCAACGGCGCGCTGACCATGCTGCTCAAGCAGGCCGGGATCATCGAAGACTTCAACCTCTATTCCAAGAGCGGGTTGATCATCCTCTACACCTACTTCCAGATCCCCCTTGGCGTGCTGCTGCTCTACCCGGCTTTCGACGCCCTGCGCGAGGACTGGCGTGAATCGGCCGAGCTGCTCGGTGCCGGCGCCTGGCAATACTGGCGGCACATCGGTCTGCCGGTGCTCACACCGGCCCTGCTGGGCACCTTCGTGATCCTCCTGGCCAACGCCCTGGGCGCCTACGCCACGGTCTATGCGCTGACCACCGGCAACTTCAACGTGCTGCCAATCCGCATCGCCGCGCTGGTAGCCGGCGACATCTCGCTGGACCCGAACCTGGCCAGCGCCCTGGCGGTCATCCTGGTCGGGCTGATGACCCTGGTGACCTTCGTCCATCAATGGCTGTTGAAGCGGAGCTACCATGTCGCGCGCTGAACCGGGCACCTCGTCGCTGTACCACCGCCTGGTGGTCTACCTGCTGTTCATCATCCTCCTGCTGCCACTGGCCGGCACCCTGCTCTACTCGCTGGCCACCAGCTGGTCGGCAAGCCTGTTGCCCAGCGGCCTGACCTTAAAGTGGTACCTGGCGCTGTGGAGCGACCCGCGTTTTCTCGCAGCCTTCGGCCAGTCGCTGCTGGTCTGTGTCGGCGCGCTGCTGCTGTCGGTACTGCTGATACTGCCGCTGTTGTTCGTGGTCCATTACCACTTCCCGCGGCTCGATGCGCTGATGAACATCCTCATCCTGCTGCCCTTCGCGGTGCCGCCGGTGGTGTCGTCGGTGGGCCTGCTGCAGCTCTACGGCTCGGGGCCGATGGCCATGGTCGGCACGCCGTGGATCCTGATCGGCTGCTACTTCACCGTGGCCCTGCCGTTCATGTACCGGGCGATTACCAACAACCTGCAGGCGATCAACCTGCGCGACCTGATGGACGCTGCCCAGTTGCTCGGCGCCAGCACCTTCCAGGCCGCCTTCCTGGTGGTGCTGCCGAACCTGCGCAAGGGCCTGATGGTGGCCTTGCTGCTGTCGTTCTCGTTCCTGTTCGGCGAGTTCGTGTTCGCCAACCTGCTGGTCGGCACCCGCTACGAGACCCTGCAGGTGTACCTCAACAACATGCGCAACAGCAGCGGCCACTTCAACAGTGCCCTGGTGATTTCCTATTTCCTCTTCGTGCTGGTGCTGACCTGGGCAGCCAACCGCCTGAACAAGGACAAGTCCTGATATGAGCTTTGTCAGCGTACAGAACCTGCAAAAAAGCTATGCCGGCAGCACGGTGTTCAACGACATCAACTGCCAGATCGAACGCGGCGAATTCGTCACCCTGCTCGGCCCTTCCGGTTGCGGCAAATCCACCCTGCTGCGCTGCATCGCCGGGCTGACCGCCGTAGACAGCGGGCGGATCTTGCTCGATGGCAACGACCTGGTGCCGCTCAGCCCGCAAAAGCGCGGGATCGGCATGGTGTTCCAGAGCTACGCGCTGTTCCCCAACATGACCGTCGAGCAGAACGTCGCCTTCGGCCTGCGCATGCAGAAGGTCAACAGCGACGACAGCCAGGCGCGGGTCCGCGAAGTGCTGCACCTGGTCGAGCTGCAGGACTTTGCCCGCCGCTACCCGCACCAGCTGTCCGGCGGCCAGTGCCAGCGCGTGGCCCTGGCCCGCTCGCTGGTCACCCGCCCGCGCCTGCTGCTGCTCGACGAGCCGCTGTCGGCGCTGGACGCGCGCATTCGCAAACACCTGCGCGAGCAGATCCGCGCCATCCAGCGCGAGCTGGGCCTGACCACCATCTTCGTCACCCATGACCAGGAAGAAGCGTTGACCCTGTCCGACCGCATCTTCCTCATGAACCAGGGCCGCATCGTCCAGAGCGGCGATGCCGAAACCCTCTATACCGCACCGGTGGACGTGTTTGCCGCCGGCTTCATCGGCAACTACAACCTGCTCGACGCCGACAGCGCCAGCCGCCTGCTGCAACGCCCGGTGAGCAGCCGCCTGGCGATCCGCCCGGAGGCCATCGCCCTGGGCCTGGAAGGCGAGCTGGAGGGGCGGGTGCGCAGCCATAGCCTGCTTGGCAACGTGATCCGCTACCGTGTCGAAGCGCGCGGGGTAGAATTGCTGGTCGATGTGCTCAACCGCTCGTCCGCCGACCTGCATCCGGATGGCCAGCGGGTAGCCTTGTCGATCGATCCCACCGCCCTCTGCGAAGTCGCCTGAGGGTTGCACAGGAGTTGCTCTGAATATGGCACTAGCGATTTTCGATCTGGACGAAACCCTGATCCACGGTGACTGCGCGTCGCTGTGGAGCGAGCAGATGGTCCGCCTTGGCTGGGTCGATGGCGAATCCTTTTTGCGCCGTGACAAGGCACTGATGGACGCCTATGGCAAGGGTCACCTGGCCATGGAGGACTACATGGCCTTCAGCCTCGAGCCATTGATTGGCCGCCCACCGGAAGAGGTCGAGCACCTGGTCGAACCCTGGGTGGAAGATTTCATCGAACCGATCATCTTCAGTGACGCCAGCAAAACCATTGCCGCCCACCGCAAGGCCGGCGACCGGATTCTGGTGATTTCGGCCTCCGGTACCCACCTGGTCAAGCCGATTGCCGACCGCCTGGGCATCGATGAGATTCTCGGCATTGAGCTGGAGGTTGAGCGCGGCGTTTATACCGGCAAGACCACTGGCGTGCTGACCTACCGCGAAGGCAAGATCACCCGCTTGCTGGAATGGCTGGATGAGCAGGAAGAGAACCTGGAGGGCGCGAGCTTCTACTCGGATTCACGCAACGACTTGCCGTTGCTGTTGAAGGTGGATTACCCGCATGTGGTCAATCCGGACCCGGTGTTGCGTGAGCATGCCGAGAAGAACAAGTGGCCGATTCATACCTGGAAATGAAAGGCATCGCTGGCAAGCCAGCTCCCACAGGTACTGCATACACCTGACCTGTGGGAGCTGGCTTGCCAACGATTGGCGGCCTACACCAGACTCTCGTCGATCACCAGCACCAGCTTGCCCGACACCTGGTTGCTGGCAAGCTCGGCAAACGCCGCTTCTGCATCCTGGACCGGGAAGGCCTTGGCCAGTTGCGGCTTGAGCCGGCCTTCGCCGAACAGCGGCCACACCTGCTGGCCGAGGTCGCTGAGCAGGTCAGCCTTGAACTGATCGTCCCGGGTACGCAGGGTCGAACCCATTACCTGCACGCGCTTGCCCAGCAACTGCGCCAGGTCCAGCTCGGCCTTGCGCCCGCCCATCAAGCCGATGATCACCCAGCGTCCGTCCCGTGCCAGCAGCTTGAGGTTGAGCTCGGCATAGTTGGCGCCGACCGGGTCGAGGATCACGTTGAACGGGGCAAAATCGTTCAGCGCGTTGAGGTCTTCACTGCGCACCACGCCGCCGCTGGCACCCAGCCCTTGGCAATAAGCCAGGCGCTCGGCCGAGCCGACGCTGACCCAGCACGGGCTGCCAAAGGCCTTGCACAACTGGATCGCCGCCGAGCCGACACCACTGGCACCGGCATGCAGCAAGACCTTCTCGCCCGGCGTGAGCCCGGCCAGCTGAAACACATTGAGCCAGGCGGTGGCGTACACCTCGGGGATCGCCGCCGCTTCCTGCAGGCTCAGGCCTTCGGGGACCGGCAGCACGTGACGGCCGTCGACCACCACTTCCTCGGCCATGCCGCCACCGGCGAGCAAGGCACATACCCGGTCGCCGACCTGCCAGGAGGAGCCTGCGCCCACTTCGCTGATCACCCCCGAGCATTCCAGGCCGAGAAACTCGCTGGCCCCCGGCGGTGGCGGGTAGAGCCCGGCACGCTGGAGCAGGTCGGCGCGATTGAGGCCGGCTGCGGCCACGCGAATTCGTACTTGACCGATATCGCAAGCTGGACTTGTCGTCGCAACCCACTCCACATGTCCGTCAACGCCTTGCAATGCCTTCACAGTGCCTCCATAGTTGAGTCATGACTGAGCCCGGGTGCTGTAGCCCCGGGCTTTTTGCATTATGCGTCCGGTTTTCATGGAACCGGCGAATTCAAAGACGGCCTAATATGCGTGATCAATTGTCCCTACGTCGAATCAGCATGAAGCATTTTCTGCCAAGCACCACCCTCGCCCTGTTGATCGGTCTGGGCAGTCTGCCATTGGCGGGCAGTGCATGGGCCGCCAACAGCTGGGATAAGCTCCAGCCCGACCGCGATGAAGTGGTCGCCAGCCTCAACGTGGTCGAGCTGCTCAAGCGCCACCACTACAGCAAGCCGCCGCTCAACGATGCGCGCTCGGTCATCATCTACGACAGCTACCTCAAACTCCTCGATCCTGCGCGCAGCTACTTCACCGCCAGCGACATCGCCGAGTTCGACAAGTGGAAGACCCAGTTCGACGATTTCCTCAAGAGCGGTAATCTCGACCCCGGCTTCACCATCTACAAGCGCTACCTGGACCGGGTCAAATCGCGCCTGGACTTCGCCCTGGCCGAGCTGAGCAAGGGCGTCGACAACTTCGACTTCACCACCAAGGAGTCCCTGCTGATCGACCGCAAGGACGCGCCGTGGATGAAGACCCAGGCCGAGCTCGACGACCTCTGGCGCAAACGCGTCAAGGATGAAGTGCTGCGCCTGAAAATCGCCGGCAAAGAACCCAAGGCGATCCAGGAGTTGCTGACCAAGCGCTACAAGAACCAGCTCACGCGTCTGGACCAGACCCGTGCCGAAGACATCTTCCAGGCCTACATCAACACCTTCGCCCAGTCCTACGACCCGCACACCAATTACCTGTCGCCCGACAACGCGGAAAACTTCGATATCAACATGAGCCTGTCGCTCGAAGGTATCGGTGCCGTGCTGCAAAGCGACAACGACCAGGTCAAGATCGTGCGCCTGGTACCGGCCGGTCCTGCCGCCAAGACCAAGCAGGTGGCACCGGCCGACAAGATCATCGGCGTGGCCCAGGGCAACAAGGAAATGGTCGATGTGATCGGCTGGCGCCTGGATGAAGTGGTCAAGCTGATCCGCGGGCCGAAGGGCTCGGTGGTGCGCCTGGAGATCATCCCGGCCAGCAATGCGCCGAACGACCAGACCACCAAGATCGTGCCGATCACCCGTGAAGCGGTGAAACTCGAAGAGCAGGCAGCGAAAAAATCGGTGCTCAAGCTCAAGCAGGATGGGCGCGACTACAAGCTCGGCATCATCGAGATCCCGGCCTTCTACCTGGACTTCAAGGCCTTCCGTGCTGGCGATCCCGAGTACAAGAGCACCACTCGCGATGTGAAGAAACTGCTGACTGAACTGCAGAAGGAAAAAGTCGACGGCGTGGTCATCGACCTGCGCAACAACGGCGGCGGTTCGCTGCAGGAAGCCACCGAGCTGACCAGCCTGTTCATCGACAAGGGCCCGACGGTGCTGGTGCGCAACAGCGACGGCCGCGTCGACGTGCTCGAAGACGAAAACAACGGCGCCTTCTACAAAGGCCCGCTGGCACTGGTGGTCAACCGCCTGTCAGCCTCGGCATCGGAGATTTTCGCCGGCGCCATGCAGGACTATCACCGCGCGCTGATCCTCGGCGGGCAGACCTTCGGCAAAGGCACCGTGCAAACCATCCAGCCGCTCAACCATGGCGAGCTGAAGCTGACCCTGGCCAAGTTCTACCGGGTGTCCGGGCAAAGCACCCAGCACCAGGGCGTGCTGCCGGACATCGATTACCCATCGATCATCGACACCAAGGAAATCGGCGAAAGCGCCCTGCCCGAAGCCATGCCATGGGACACCATCCGCCCGGCGATCAAGCCTGCGCTCGACCCGTTCAAGCCGTTCCTGGCCCAGCTCAAGGCCCGTCACGACACCCGTACGGCCAAGGACCCGGAGTTCGTCTACATCCGCGACCGCCTGGCGTTGACCCAGAAGCTGATGAACGAGAAAACCGTCAGCCTCAACGAAGCCGAACGCCGTGCCCAGCACGCCGATATCGAAAGCAAGCAGCTGGCGTTGGAAAACACCCGCCGCAAGGCCAAGGGCGAAGAGCCGCTCAAGGAACTGAAAAAGGAAGACGAAGACGCCCTGCCGGTCGAACCGGACGATACCAAGCCGGAAGACGACGCCTACCTGGCGGAGTCCGGACGAATCCTGCTGGACTACCTGGGCCTGAATACGGCGGTGGCGAAAAACAACCCGTGAAAGCGGTGATGGCAAAATAATGTGACTGCGCGTCATTGCGTCATCAAATAGTCATCAGACTGTCGTGAAATAAGGGACTGAGCGCCGTAGGTGCCCAGTCCCTTTTTTTCAAGGTAGCCCTGACAATGACCGTCAACGAACAGCTCAGCGCGTTGAGCACCATCCTCGCTCAAAGCGGCTTGCACAGCCTGTTCCAACCCATTGTCTGCCTTTCCGAACGGCGCATCCTTGGCTACGAAGCCCTCAGCCGCGGCCCATCCAACAGCCCGTTGCACTCGCCAATCAACCTGTTTGCCGTGGCCCGCCAGGCCGGACGCCTGACCGAACTGGAAGTGGCCTGCCGGGAAAACGCCTGCCGGCGCTTCAGCCAGCAGAACCTCGAGGGCAAGCTGTTCCTCAACGTCTCGCCCGAATCCTTGCTCGAGCCGCAGTACCAGTCCGGACGCACCCTGAAGATGCTTCACGAGCTTGGCGTGCCGCCCAGCCGGGTGGTGATCGAACTGACCGAACAAACTCCCACCGACGACTTCCAACTGCTGTTCAATGCCCTGCACCATTACCGCGACATGGGCTTCTCAATCGCCCTCGACGACTTGGGCGCCGGTTACTCGAGCCTGCGCCTGTGGTCGGAGCTGCGCCCGGACTACGTCAAGATCGACCGCCATTTCATCGACGGCATTCACCTGGATGCGGTCAAGCGCGAGTTCGTCGGCTCGATCCTGCAAATCGCCCGGGCCTCGCGCGCCCAGGTGATCGCCGAAGGCATCGAGCTGGCCGAAGAGCTCAAGGTACTGACCGAGATGGGCATCGACCTGGTCCAGGGCTACCTGCTGGGCCGTCCGCAGGAACAGGCGGCGCGGGATGTGCAGAACATGCTCGGACAACCGACGCAGGCGCTGCAGAGCCTCCACGAAGACAGCGGCAACCTCGCCGCACTGCTGATCGAACAGCCCGCAGTGAACCGCGACGCGCCAACCCCGCAGGTACTCGAGCTGTTTCGCAGCCAGGCCAACCTCAACTCGCTGGCGGTACTCGATCAGCACCAGCAACCCTGTGGCATCGTCCATCGCCACTCGCTCTCCGATGCCCTGCTCAAGCCGTTTGCCACCGAGCTGTTCGCGCGCAAGCCGATCAGCCGCTTGATGAGCGACGATTTTCTCGCGGTGGATCTTGGCCAGTCGCTGCAGCAGGTCAGCCGCCTGCTCACCAGCCGCGCCCGCCAGCGTATCGAAGAAGATTTCATCATCACCCACAACGGCCGTTACCTGGGCCTGGGACGGGTGATCGACGTGCTCAAGCTGATCACCGAGCAGAAGATCCAGCAGGCCCGTTACGCCAACCCGTTGACCCTGCTGCCAGGCAATGTGCCGATCCAGCAGTGCCTGACCCGCCTGTTGCAACAGCAGCGCGCTGCGGCGATCTGCTACGTCGATATCGACAGCTTCAAGCCGTTCAACGACATCTATGGCTACGCTCGCGGCGATGAAGTGCTGCTGTGCCTGGCTCAGTGCCTGAACGAACGGGTCGACCCCAGCCGGGACTTCGTCGGCCACATCGGAGGCGACGATTTCATGCTGGTGCTCGGTTCAGAGGATTGGCAACAGCGTTTGCAGCTGTTGCTGGAGGATTTTCACAAACAGTGCCGGCGCTTCTACCGTGCCGAGCACCTGCAAGCCGGGTGCTTCATTGCCACCGACCGTCAGGGCCGGCGCCAGGAATTCGCCTTGCTGTCGCTGTCGATCGGCGTAGTGCAGTTGCACCCACAGGCCTGTGCCGGGCTCGATGCCGGGCAACTGGCCGAGCTGGCCTCACAGGCCAAGCATCAGGCCAAGGATGTGCCGGGGCACAGCCTGTACCTGATCGATACCGCGCCCGCCGCTCAGGCTTCTTCGTGTTCGGGGTAGCTGTACTCGAACACCCGCACCACTTCCGAAGCATGCCAGGAGGCCGCAGCCATGCCATCGGAGGGGCCGGAGAAACGCCCCAGGCGCTCGACGCACTCGAAAAACCCGGTACGCGGCAAGCGGCTGGCGCCCTGGCTGATCACCAGCGAGCTACGCAGTGGCTGCTCGGCGCGGGCATCAAGCGCCGCCAGGTGCTCCAGGGCAGCGGTCAGGGTCTGCATGGCCGGGCTGGGCAATTGCAAGCGCTCAAGCAAGGCACGGTAAGTCAGCAGGTGGCGTTGGCGGCGGGCGACGTCCAGCTCGCCGAGCAGGCCTTCCCAGTGCTGGCGGCTGATCCGAACGCTCACGACGGCTCGCTCCAGCCGGCCACACCCAGTTCCCAGGCCAGGCTGCGGCGAATCGCAGCATCCGGCTGGCGCTCACCACTTTCGATCAGCGCCAGGTACACCGGGCTGATGCCAACGCTGCGTGCCAACTGCTCCGGCGCCAGGCCCTTGCCCTCACGCAAACGCGCCAGCTCACTGAAACTCGGCAAGCTGGCGCTGTCGGTAATGTTGGATGGTGTGTTTTCGGCGGCACCCGGCTCGCCTTGCCCGGCGGCTTTGAGCAGCGCCTGGTACTGCTCCCAGGGAACAACCGCGTACTCGGGTTGACCGTCTCGGCTGATGACCTGAATACCCATTACAACCCCCTTGTAGGATTACGATATGTAATCGGTAGGCATAATCCTTATGCCAATTATATTACCAGCCAATAAGGGTGTGCAGGGTCGTGATGTGATCAGCTTTTTTCTTGCTCCAGGCGCAGGGCTTCGGGGGTGTCGGGCAGGCGTTCGACCACCCGCAGTTTTTCCGGTGCCTGACGGTTGCGCCAGGCGCTGAAGGCGGCCAGTTCATCGGCCACCGCTTTCATCACCCAGGCCAGTACGGCGATGTCATCGAGCAGGCCGACGCCCAACAACCAGTCGGGGATTGCATCCAGCGGGCTGACAAAGTACAGCAGCCCGGCCACCACGGTGATCAGCGCCTTGGGGCTGATCGCCCGGTACTCGCCGCGCCACCAGGCCAGGCACAGGGCCTGCATCAGGCGCACGTCCTCGCGCAGTTTGCCCAGCCGTGGGCCTTTGCGCGCCACGGCAAAAATCAGCGCCGGCAAACGTCCGCGGCTGAGCAGACGCTCGGCCAGGGGCAGAAATCGGGCGAAGTTCCACGGTGCTTTCATACGGCCTCCAGGGCCAGTGCCAAGGAAGGTTATCCACAATAATTGTGGATAACCTTGTGAACAGAGCTCAGTTTCAGGCTCAAGGCGCCCGCCCGGCAAGGGTCCGGGTTAAATCGGGCGTTTTTTACACACCTGTTTCAATCACGCAAACGTTTTGCCCGCCGCGCGCTGATCCATCAACAGGTGCAGCGCTTAAGACCCTGCACGGCCCCCAGGGTTCGGTAAACCCCAGAAACGACAACGCCCCGTCGAGACGGGGCGTTGCGGGGATCCGCTGGCCTTACTCGGCAGCTGGATCGGCAGGCTCTTCAGCCTTGGCCTGGTCCTTGATACCCAGCAGTTCCAGCTCGAACACCAGTACCGAGTTGGCCGGGATCATCGGGCTCGGGCTCTGGGCACCGTAAGCCAGGTCCGACGGGATGTACAGCTTGTACTTCTCGCCCACGTGCATCAGTTGCAGGCCTTCGACCCAACCCGGGATCACGCCGCCGACCGGCAGGTCGATCGGGCTGCCGCGCTCGACGGAGCTGTCGAACACCTTGCCATCGATCAGCTTGCCTTCGTAGTGAACGGTAACCACGTCAGTCGGCTTGGGCTGGGCGCCGTCGGCCTTCTTGATCACTTCGTACTGCAAGCCCGAAGCGGTGGTGACCACGCCAGCCTTCTTGGCGTTTTCTTCAAGGAACTTCTTGCCGGCGGCAGCCGACTCTTCGCTCATCTTGACCAGGCGCTCTTCAGCGCGCTTTTGCAAGGCGGCGAAGGCTTCAACCAGCTCTTCGTCCTTGATCTTCTGTTCTTTCTTGCCGATGGCATCTTCGATACCTTGAGCGACAGCTTTCGAATCAAGGTCGTCCATGCCTTCCTGAGCCAGGCTTTTGCCCATGTTCAGGCCAATACCGTAGGAGGCTTTCTGTGCCGGGGTCTTCAGCTCGACGCTGGTCTGCGAATCGCAACCCGCCAGTACCAGGCTAACCAGGGCAACCGCAGCCGCCAACCGATGCTGTTTCATGCTATTTCCTTGTTCATGCGCCAATAGGGCAATCGAGTAAAGCCGCGAGCTTATCAGGCGGCCACGACCAATGGCTACCGGGATAAGAGCGAGAAACGCCGGATAAGTTCACCGCTGTAGCCTAAGCAGGATATTACCGGGTGAGCGGGCCTGCGCTTGCACCTCATCAGGCGTAGCAGCATATGACAAATCTGCCAGAGTACATTTGTAACCACCTTTATCGACCAGCCCATGGCACACAGTTATCATCGGCGTCTGACCGGGTAGATTACGGCATGAGGCTACTCGTTCATTCAAGAGGACCCGCGCAATCGAAAAGGAAATCAGATGATGTGGGATGGCAAGGTTACCTTTGGCGACTACTGGTTCGGCTATGTCGGCAAGACCGACCAGACCAGTGCTCATGCCCACGTGGCAATCCAGTTGTGCATCGGTATTCACAGCGATGTCACCGTCGAACTGAAGGAACGGACGCTGTGCGGTGCCGGGGTGATCATCGGGCCCTTCGTCAATCACCGCTCGCGGCCCAATGCCGATCGCGTCGCCTTCCTTTATGTCTATCCGGACGCGCCGCTGGGCCGCGCCCTCAATGCGCTGCTCGATGCCAGCGGCACGGTCCTGGCGAGTGACGAAATCCTCGAGTGTTTTCGCCAGGCCGACAGCTTCGAAGAGGTGATGGCAGCGCTCAATGCGGTGCTGGTGGCCGATGACAGTTTCGACCCGCGCCTGTCCAATGCCCTGCTGCTGTTGCGTGAATATTGTGGCGGCACCGGCGCCGTATCGCGGGCGGCAAACGCCGTGGGGCTGTCCAGCCCGCGCCTGCGCTTCTTCGCCCATAGCCAGATGGGCGTGCCGCTGTCGCAGTGGATCATCTGGCGCAAGTTGGAACGCGCCTGCCAGTCCCTGGCCGCCGGCGCCAGCCTCACCGAGGCGGCCACCGACGGCGAATTCTCCGACCAGGCCCACCTGACCCGCATGATGCGGCGCATGATCGGCATGTCGCCCAGCCGTGCCGCGCTGGTACTGCGCAAGACAAGCGAATCGTTCAAGACCCTCTCCTGACAAACCGCCATCCTTGCCCCGCCCTCCTCCTCGGGATCTCCAATCAGTGGCGGGAAGGCTCGGCTGCGGCCCCGGTTTAATGGGGCCTGCGGCCAAACAATAAAAATTCGCTTCGCGACGGGCACAGTGCCCGCCCTTTGACTGCCCGGTCGCCTTCAGCGCCAACCCTCTTCATTCACTTCATGTCTGCAAGGAGCGTAAGCACATGTCTGAACATTCACGGATGACCGTTCTACTGACCGGCGGAGCCGGTGTACTGGGCGAAACCTTGATCGACCAGCTGGGTGATGACTACCGGATTATCTGCCTGGCGCGCAAAAGCCGGATTCGCCAGAGCAACGTCGAAGTGCTGCGCGGGGATATCTGCCAGCCCTACCTGGGCCTGAGCGACAGCGATTACCGGGCGTTGCTGGCCAGGGTCGACTGGGTGATCCATTCGGCCGCCATCACCCGCCTCGACGGCCAGGCCGAGCAGATCTTTTCAGTGAACTACCAGGGCACGGAAAACATTGTCAGCTTCGTCCAGGAGGCGGGCACGCCGCTGTACCACATCAGTACAGCCTTCACCCACCCTTGCGACTACTACCCTGGCGTGGTGCCGCAAACGCCTTATGAAATCGCCAAGCGCCAGGCCGAAAAACTGGTGCGCAGCGCCGACATCCCGGTGTCGATCTTCCGCCCCTCGATCATCATCGGCGATGCCGAGAACGGGCATATGCCCAACTTCCAGGGGTTTCACCTGACCATGGGCCTGATGATGTCCGGCTACCTGCCAATCATCCCCTGCCCGGAACGCGGCTATGTCGACCTGATCGCCCGTGACGTCGCTGCCGCGGCAATCAAGAGCGCCCTGGACCAGCGCCTGATTGGCGATGACTACTACCTCACCAACGGCCCCGATGCCCTGGACATCACAACCCTGCTGGACCTGATGTGCGCGGAGATGGCCAACCAGCAAAAGCCCTTCGACCGCCCGCGCTGCATGAACCCGGACATCTACGACCGGCTGATCCGTCCGGTATTCCTGCCGGCACTGGAAGAGAACGTACGTGCCGCACTGGGCCGGGCCACGCAGATGTGCCGCTACGCCAGCCTGCGTACGCCGCTGCCCAGCTCCCTGGCGCAATTGCTGCCGGCGCACCGCATGCATACCCGCGACCCGCAGCGGGAACTGGCCCGCACCCTCGGCCAGCTCTCGCCCAAGCTCTCGGCCATGCAGCGCATGCTCAAGGTGCCGGCGCCGGGTCCCCAACGATCCGCCATTGCCATGGAGGCATGAATGAACAGCATTACGGCCAACCCCAACGAAGCCCTCAAGGCAAAGATCCAGCAGCAGTACCGCAATCATGTGAATGCCGGCTATGCGCGCCTGGCGTCGATGATGAACCTGCAGATCGAAGCCTCCAGTGCCGGTGTGTACATCTACGACATCGATGGCAATCGCTACCTGGATGCCGGCGGTTATGGCGTGTTCCTGCTTGGCCACGGCCATCCCGAGGTGCTGGCCAAGGTCAGCGAGCAACTGCACAGCCACGCCATGGCCAGCAAGCTGCTGCTCAACCCCTATCAGGCCGCCGCTGCGGCGGCACTGGCCGAGGTCTGCCCGCCCGGGCTGCAATATGTGTACTTCTGCAGCTCAGGCACCGAAGCCACCGAAGCGGCGCTGAAGCTGGCCTGCATGAACGGCTGCCAGGCAACCCTTTCAACCATCGGCGGCTACCACGGCAAGACCCTCGGGGCCCTGGCCGTGACCGGCCGCGCGACCTACCGCGAGCCGTTCGCCGGCCTGCTGGGCAACACCCATTTCCTGCCCTTTGGTGACACCCAGGCCCTGGAACAGCAGTTGGCCAGCCTCGATTGCCGTGCCTGCGTGATTCTCGAGCCGATCCAGGCCGAAGCTGGCGTGCTGATCCCGCCGCCGGGCTACCTGCGCCGGGTGCGCGAACTCTGTGACGATCACGACGCCGTGCTGATCCTCGACGAAATCCAGTCGGGCCTGGGCCGAACCGGCTACTGGTGGGCCTGTGAGCGCGAAGGCGTGGTGGCCGACATCATGCTGGTCGGCAAAAGCCTGTCCGGTGGCTGCGTGCCGGTCAGCGCCATGGTCGCCACGGCGCGGATGCAGGAACCGCTGAACCGCAACCCGCTGATGCACACCACCACCTTCGGTGCCAACCCGCTGGCCATGGCGGCGGTGCAGGCCACCTTGCAGGTGATGCAGCGTGACGGCCTGGTACAGAAAGCCCGTGCGCTGGGCGAGTTGCTGCGCGGGCGCTTCGAACAGCTACTGGAGCAAAACGGCTGGACCAAACAGGTACAACTGCGTTGCGCCGGCCTGCTGCTGGGCTTCGAGTTCGTCGATGCGTCCATCGCCGCCAACATGGTCATGGCCCTGCTCGACCAACGCATCATCGTCTGCCATTCGCTCAACGATCACCGGGTCATCCGCCTGACCCCACCGGCGCTGTACAGCGAAACCGACGTCGAATGGCTACTGGACGGCTTTGCCGTGGCACTCACCTCCTCACTCCCGACCGGTACCCGCCCATGAAAGAAGTCCGCCTGAATGCCTTCATCCCCCGTCAAAGCGCCGATGAAGTCTACGCCGCCATCAGCAATTTCAGCGCCTATCCGCAGTACTGCACGTCGGTACGCAAGATCGACGTCAAGAACCTCAGCGAAAACGTGACGCTCACTGACTGGGAGGTGAACTTTCACAACGGCATCCTCAAGTGGCAGGAACGCGACACCTTCGACCCGAGCAACCGCCAGATCTCCTTCCGCCAGACCGCCGGTGACATCGATCACTTCTCCGGCTCCTGGCACGTAGAGGCCGATGGCAACGACGCCACCATTGCCTTCGATTCCTGCTTCGACCTCGGTTTGCCGATGCTTGCCGACATGCTCGATCCGGTCGCCGAACAGGCAATCTCGGAAAACATCCGCGCCATCATCAGCGGCCTGTTCCCGGCCAGTTACATCAAGGATTGATGACCATGACCCTGGCTTTACTGCAACGCTCGCGGGCCATTCTCGAGCACTTTGCCCCAGGCTTTGATGCCCTGCTTGGCGAAATCCCCTTCGCCGCACGGGAAGCAGCCGACAGCCCGGTGGTTGGCTGGTTCAAGCATCACGGTCCGGTGAGCCTGCTGATCAACCAGGAAGCTGGTGGACTGGGCGCCGACGCCTTCCAGGCCGTGCATGTACAACTCGCCCTGGGCGCACGCTCGCCGTCACTGGCGGTGGCCAGCACCATGCACCAGTTCTCGGTGGCAAGCCTGGTCGCCATCGGCCAGAACGGCGCGGGCGCCGAAGGCCTGTTGCTCTCAGCCATTGCCCGCCAGCGCTTGCTGCTGGCCTCGGGTTTTGCCGAGGGCGTACCCGGCGGTGGCATTCTCGACGCCGGCATGCAGGCTGAACAAACCCCCTCCGGCGTAATCCTCAGCGGCAGCAAGAAACCCTGCAGCCTGGGCAAGTCCATGGACTTGCTGACCGCCAGTTACAGCCGCATCAGCCCGGCGGGCGAAGAACTGATGGTCGCGCTTATCCCGGCCAGCGCGCCGGGCATCAGCCACCAGCCGTTCTGGCAAAACAGCGCCCTGGCGGCAGCCGAAAGCGTCGAGGTGCGCCTGGACCGGGTGCTGGTCGACAACAAGATGGTGTTTTCCGCCGGCCTCAAGACCCAGCTGGGCGAAGTCCAGACTATCGGTTTCATCTGGTTCGAGCTGTTGATCAGCGCCTCTTACCTCGGCGCCTGCCTGGGCCTGGTGGAAGCGGTGGTGGCGCAGCAGCGCTGGAGCGAACACCACCGGGTCGAACTGGCCGCGCAGATGCAACTGTGCCTGAGCGCACTGGAAGGCGCGGCACTTGATATCCAGCGCCACCCCGACGACCTCTCGGCGGTCCTGGCCCGCCTGCTGCTGGTGCGCTACGGCATAGAGCAACTGCTGGCCAGTACTTCGGACCAGGCTCACCAGATGCTCGGCGGCCTGGACTTCATCCGCTCCACCGACAGCTCGCAGTGGATGCTCAGTTGCCGCGGGCTGCAGTTCCATCCGCCAGCCAAGATAGCGATGAGCAAGAATCTCGACGCCTACCTGCAGGACGCCTCATTCAGCATTGCCAAAGGAGTTGCAGCGTGAACCTGATGAACAAGACCGTGGTGATCACCGGTGTCGCCCGTGGGCTGGGCCTGGAGACCGCCCACAAGCTCAAGCGCCTGGGCGCGACGGTGATCGGTATCGACCGCCTGGAAAGCGACGCCAGCCTGCACTTGGATGCCTTCTACCTGCTCGACCTGTGCGACCAGCAAGCCCTGGCCGAGGCCGTGCACTCAATCCAGGAACGATTCGGCGACCTGGATATCCTGGTCAACAATGCCGGCACCCTGACCCTCGAACGCGGCGAGACCGGGGTTACCGATGAAGTGCGCCGGGCCATGGAAATCAACCTGCTCGCCCCCTGGCAACTCACCGCCGCCTTCCTCCCGGGGTTGCTGCGCAGCCGCGGCAAGGTGGTGAACGTGTCGTCACTGTTCGCCTTGGTCAACGCCCCCTATGTTGCCGCCTATGCCGCCAGCAAGCGGGCCATGAGCGCCTACTCAGACGTGCTGCGCATGCAGTACCCCGGGGAGCTGGATGTGGTCACCGTCTACCCCGGTTTCATCGATACCGCCATCCACCAGCCCGCCCAGCGGGTGGGGCTGTCGGTCAAGCGCCTGGTGAGCTTCAAGCTGGGCGACAAGACCCTGCTGTCGCTTGAAGAAAAAATCGGCGCTGCCAGCGACGGCCTGGTTCGTGCCTGCCTCAAGCGCGGTTTGCGCAATCGCGGCCTGACCTTCCTCGGCACCGTGGCCATGTACAGTGCGCGCTGCATGCCGAGCCTGGTCGACGCCTTCATCGCCTTGCGCCTGCGCACGCTGACCAAGGCTGGACAACTGACGCTCAAACCCGAGCTGATCGAGTAAGGAGCCAGGCATGCACCGGCCGGCATTTCACAAGCCTGAACTCAAGCTCGAACGGCGCCTGTTCGCGACGTCCGCGCTGGAGTCGGCCCTGGTCATCGGCTATGCCCTGCTGCTGTTCGCCGTGCCCCTGCTGGCCTATGTGGGCCTTGCCGGACATGGCCCGGCGTGGGCCCTGGGCGCCCTGCCGCTGCTGATACCGGCGGCGTACGGGATGTTCCTGCAGGGCATCCTCGGCCACGAGGGGTTTCACTTCAACTTCAGCGACAAGCGCCTGCTCAGTTGCCTGCTAGGCGTGCTGTGCAGTTCGATACTTACAGGGTTCTGTGTCACCGGCTACTTCGTCGACCACTGGCAGCACCACCGCCACAGCAACGGCCCGCAAGACCCGGACTGGCGACTGTTTCGCCGCTATCGGCATCCGTTGATGCGGATGATTGTCTCGCGCTTGCAGGCCACCGCTCGCTACTTGCTGCAGACCGTGCAACTGGCGCTGCCCGGGGCCAGGGTCGAGGGCCGCTTGCCATTGCCGGCGCAGCAGATCCGCCTGCTGGCACGGGTCAACCTGCTGTGCCAGGCCGGCTGGATCGTCCTCTGGGCTGGCCTGGCCAGCCACTGGCCAGTGTTGCTGCCGGCGCTCGTGGTGTGCCTGCTGCTGGCCCTGCTGATTTCCGGCGTCAATGCCTACCAGGAGCATGCCTTCGCCAGCGACGTCGAAACGCCGATCGCCCGTTCGCGCACTTCGCTGCTGTGCAGCCTGCTACACGCGGGCTCGAACTATCACCTGGAACACCATCTGTACCCTCGGGTGCCGTGCTGGCGGCTCCCCCAGGTCCATCGGCGCTTGCTCGCCAGTGGCTGGTACCAGGACCGGCAGGCCTTGCTCGAGCCCAGCTTCATCGGCTCGTTCAGGTACTGCTCCAGCCAGTTCCCCTACAGCGGGGAGGTGCAGGCAACACCCGAGCGGGCACCCGCTTCGCTCGAGGGCAGCGGACCCGCCCGCTGACACTTCCAACAATGACACTCATGGAGCCGAGTATGTCTTTCGAGATCGATCAATATATCCAGGACGAACGCCGCACCCTGCTGGAGCACCCGCTGTTCGCCAATATCGCCACCCTGGATGACGTGCGCTTGCTGATGGAGGTCCACGTCTTTGCGGTGTGGGACTTCATGACCCTGCTCAAACGCATCCAGCGTGACCTGACCTGCGTCGAGCTGCCGTGGCTGGCGCCCAAGCACATCACCGCCGCCCGCCTGATCAACGAGATAGTCATCGGCGAGGAAACCGACGAGCGTCCAGGTGGCGGCTTCATCAGCCACATGGAGCTGTATGTCAACGCCATGGAAGAAATCGGTGCCAACACCGCGCCGTTTCGCAACTTCCTCACCCAGCTCGGTAACGGCGCCCCGCTTGGCCAGGCCCTGGCGGCCCCGGACATTCCGCTGCCGGCCAAGATCTTCGTCAGCCAGACCCTCGACGTCGCCCTGTACGGCACCACGGAGCAAGCCCTGGCGTATTTCTTCTTCGGTCGCGAAGACATCATCCCGGACATGTTCGGGCGCCTGCTGGAGAACTGGTCGGTCAGCGAGGATAGCGTGCCGATGCTGACCTACTACCTCAAACGCCACATCGAGATGGACGGCGACGACCACGGCCCGGCGGCCAAACGCATCATCGCCGCCATCATCACCGAACCGGCCCAGCAAACCCAGTTGGTCAACAGCGCGCGCAGCGCCATCAATGCCCGCATCGGCCTGTGGGACGGCGTGCAGCACCTGTTGGCCGAGCGCCTGCCGACACCCGAATTACAACACCAGTACCAGGCCGAACTGGGCTGAGGGCAGCACCTGCGTGCCGGGCTACGGCCCGGTGCACAGCCCTTCCTGCGCGATAAAAATCCAGACGAAGAGCGTATGACATGGTGAAAAGCAAATACGGCAAATTGGCGGTATGTGCACTGGTAATCGGTGGCCTGCTGTTTCTTGGCTGGCAGCGCTGGCAATACGCCCGGGAATACGTCAGTACCGACAATGCCGAGGTGGAGGGGGTCATCATCCCGATCCGTGCCAAACTCTCCGGAACCGTGGTCGAGGTTCCGATCCGCGAAAACGCCCGGGTCGAACAGGGCGAACTGCTCTACCAGGTACGCGAGGACGAGTACCGCCGGCGGGTCGAGCAAGCCCAGGCCAACTACCTCGGCCTGATGGTCGCCGCCGGCCAGGGTGGCATGCCCGGCCTGATGGACAGCCAGGTGCGCAGCGCCGCGGCCCGCAGCCTTGCCGCCGAAGCCGCCATCGCCCAGCTCGGTGCCAACCTCGAGCAAGCCCGCAGCGACTACCAGCGTACCCGGCGCCTGGCCAGCCAGGGCGTAGTCAGCACCCAGGACCTGGAAGCCGCCCAGGCGCGCTTCAATGCCCTGAACCACGAGCTACAGGCAGCCCGCAGTAACTCCCGCGCCGCCGTCGAAGGCACCCTGGCCAACAAGGCGGCACTGAAAGTCGAGGAATACCGCATCGGTGCTGCCGAAGCGGAACTTGAACTGGCTCGGATCCAGCTGCAGGACACCCGCCAGACCTCGCCCCAGGCCGGCATCATCGCAAAAAAGGAAGTCGAGCCCGGGCAATTCGTGGTCGCCGGGCAAAAGCTCTTGAGCCTGGTCAGTACCGAGCACCTGTGGGTAATCGCCAATTTCAAGGAAACCCACATCGGCCGCGTGCGGGTCGGACAAAAGGCCCGGATCAGCGTCGATGCCTTCCCCGGTGAACGCTTCGAAGGCGTCGTACAAAGCCTGGTGCCGGCCACTGGTGCGCGCTTCTCACTGCTGCCCCAGGAAAACGCAACCGGCAACTTCACCAAGGTAGTGCAACGCATCCAGGCGCGCATCGAACTCGACCAGGTGCCCGAGCGATACCGCAATGCGTTGAGCCAGGGCATGAGCGTGTTCGTTGAGGTGAACATCCGGGACGCCGAGCAGACCCTATGAAATCGCCCTGGCTGGTGGCCTTCACGGTCACCCTGATCTCGATGATGGAGCTGCTCGATGTCACCATCGTCAACGTTGCCATTCCCAGCTTGATGGGCAGCTTCGGCGCCTCGGTGGATGAAATCTCCTGGGTCTCGACCGGTTACATCGTCGCCAACGTAGTAATCCTCCCGGCCAGTGGCTGGCTGTCGGCCTGGTTCGGCCGGCGCAACTACTACCTGGTTTCCTCGATCCTGTTCGTACTGGCCTCGCTGGGCTGCGCGATGTCCACCGAGCTCTGGCAACTGGTGGCCTTCCGGATTATCCAGGGCCTGGCTGGCGGTGGCTTGCTGGGTATCTCCCAGGCAATCATCTACGACGTGTTCCCCAAGGAAAAGGTCAGCACTGGCCTGGCCCTGTACGGGGTCGGGGTAATGATGGGACCGACCCTGGGGCCCTCGGTGGGCGGTTACCTGATCGATGAATTCTCCTGGCACTGGATCTTTCTGATCAACCTGCCGATCGGCGCTGTGGCGATCCTTCTGTCGTGGCTCTGCGTGCATGACTCAATCAACGAGAAACGCCCGCAAAGCATCGACTACATCGGCTTCGCCCTGCTCGCCCTGGGCGTCGGCAGCCTGCAGATCATGCTCGAGCGCGGCGAACACTGGGACTGGCTGGAATCGGACCTGACCATCGCCTGCCTGCTGCTGGGCAGCTTCGGCCTGCTGGCGTTTTTCTGGTGGGAGCAGCGCGTGGCCACGCCGATCGTCAATATGGCGCTGTTTCGCAACCGCGAGTTCCTCATGGGCTCGGTCTGTGCCTTTTGTGTCGGCTTCGGCCTGTACAGCACGCTGTTCATGGTGCCGTTGCTGCTGCAGACGCTGCTGGACCAGAGCGCCTACCAGAGCGGCATGGTGATCTTTCCCGGGGCCCTGGCCAGCGCCGTGAGCACCCTGGTGATCGGCAAGCTGTCCCAGGAAAACAAGATCGATGAACGGCTGTTCGTCAGCGTCGGCATCCTCATCTACGGCTATGCGATGTACCTGCACACCCAGTTCACCCTGCAAAGCAGCCCCGACACCCTGTACTGGCCGCTGATCATCCGCGGGCTTGGCCTGGGCATGATTTTCGTTCCGCTCACCAACCTGGCCATGCGCCAACTGCCTGCACAGCTGATCTCGGTCGGTTCGGGGGTGCTCAACCTCATGCGCCAGCTCGGTGGCAGCGTCGGCATCGCCATCGCCGCGACCTTGCTGACGCGCTTTTCCTGGGCGCGCTACCGGCAATTATCCGAGCACGTCACCGAGTCGAGCATCATCGCCAGCGGCTGGGATGTTGCCCGCTACGACCCACGCGTGCTCTCGCTGGGCACCAGCGATCCGGCCCAGGCGCAAGCCCTGCTGGCCCTGGTCAATACCCGTGAACAGGCACAGATGCTCGGCTTCAGCATGCTCTTCGGCCTGCTTGGCGCAGTAATGCTGATCGGTGTGCCGATGGTCCTGCTGATGCGCAACCCCAAACGAATCGCTCAATCCGAACAGGAAGCCTTGCCGTGCTCGAACAACTCTCGCGAATCCGCGCAAGCCTGATCGCCCTGCTACTGCTCGCCAGCAGCCAGCAGGCCCGGGCTGATGACCTCTACCAGCTCTATCAAAAAGCCCTGGCCCATGACATGAAATACGCCGCGGCCATCGAACAACAACGTGCCAGCAACGAGAAAGAACCCCAGGGCCGCGCCCTGCTGCTGCCCAACCTGTCACTTGAAGGGGGCGCCGCCTGGGTCGACCGCGACGACAGCGGCGCGTCCACACGCAACCGCGACAACTCCAATGCCTACGCACTGGTGCTGATCCAGCCGCTGCTGCGCTGGCAGAACGTGATCGGCCATGACCAGAGCAAGGCCCTGGTGCTGGCCGGGGAAATCAACCTGCAGGCCGCCCGCCAGGACCTGATGCTGCGAGTCGCCGACGCCTACTTTGACCTGCTGCTGGCCGAAGACCTGCTCAGCACCAGCCGCCAGCAGGTGCGCACCCTGCAGGAGCAGCGCAGCAAGGCTGAACGCTTCTACCAGGCCGGCTCCGGCACCGAAAGCGAAGTGCAGCGCATCCAGGCCCGCTACGACCTGGCCTATGCCCGGCAGATGGCCGCGCACAACGCCGTGCAATTGCACCAGGAAACCCTGGCGCAGTTGACCGGCAGTGTGCCCGCGGCCCTGGCGCGGCTCGACCCGCAGGTGCGCTTCCAGGGGCCGCAGCCAGCGCTGATCGGCACCTGGGCCGAGCAGGCGCAACAGCACAACCTCAAGGTCCAGGCGGCGCAGATCAAGCGCCTGGTGGCAGAAAAGGAAATCGACAAGCAGCAAGCCGGGCATTTGCCCACGGTCGACCTGGTGGCCGCTCACGGCCGCTTCGCCTCGGTGGGCGGCAGCCTCTACGACGTCACCCTGCCGGAAGAAAAATACACCCAGACCGTGGTCGGTGTGCAGGTCAGCCTGCCGTTGTACGCCGGTGGCGGCACCACCAGCCGCACCCGCGAAGCCCGCGCCCTGCACGGTGTGGCCCTGGATGAAGTCGAGGACGCCCGCCGCGAGGCCGGCCTGATGGCGCGCCAGGCCTACCTGACCCTGACCAGCGGCATCAGCCAGTACGCGGCGCTGCAGCAGGCGCTGCGCTCGAGCCAGACCAACCTGACCTCGACCACCCGCGCCTTCGAGGCCGGCGCGCGGATCAGTTCCGATGTGCTGGACGCCGAACAACAGGTGACCCAGACCGAACAGCAACTGGCCGAGCAGCGTTATGCGATCGTGCTGGCCCAGCTCAGGTTGCTGGCCGCCAGCGGCAGCCTCGGCGACGCCGGCCTGCAAGAGATCAATGCCCTGCTCTCAGCGGGCGCTCAAGGGTAGTGGCCGTCGCGGTACTGCGCCGCCACCTCGCGCAAAACCTCGCATAACCATTGCGCAGGCAACGCCAGGGGCAAGGCGGCGTTGCTGCAGATGCCGACCGAGCCGCCCGGTTCACTGACGCCCAGGTCCAGCTCGCACAGTTCACCGCGGCTGAGGTCAACGCGCACCGCATCCCGGGGGGCGACCCAGACCGCATCGCTGCCTTGCACATAACGTCGGCTGAGGGCCGGCGACAGGGTTTCCAGGCGTTGCGCCGGTTGCTCGATGGCGCACTGCACGAACAGGCTGTCGGCATGCTTGCGGATGGTCGTGCCGGCCAGCGGCAGCACCAGCGGGTAGTGCCCGACCTGGCTGCGCTCGATCGGCTGGCGGCCGAGCAAAGGGTGACCTGGGCGCACCACCAGCGACATCGACTCGCTGTACAGGTGCTCGAACATCAGCCCCTGAATCTGCGGGCTGTCGGTCATGCGCCCGATCACCAGGTCCAGTTCGCCCACATGCAATTGCCCCAGCAGGTGCGCACTGGGGCCAGTGGCAACGCTGACCACCAGGGCCTCATGGCGCTGGTGCAGGCGGCACAGCACCTCGGGCATCAGCAGGCTTTCAACCGTCGACAACACGCCGACACGCACCTGGGGCGGTGCGTGCTCTTCACCGCGCAGGGTGCTCACCCCTTCGCGCAGGGCCTGCACGCTGGGGCCGGCGTAGCGCATGAAACGCACCCCGGCCGGGGTCAGCTCGACGCCCTGCTTGCTGCGCTCGAACAGCCGCGTCTCAAGCAGCTCTTCAAGCTCCTTGAGGGTCTTGGAGATAGCCGGCTGACTGATCGCCATGGCGTCGGCAGCCTTGGCGAAACTGCCCTGGCGGGCGATTTCGAGAAAGCACAGCAGGTGGCGGAATTTGATCCGGGTATCGAGGTTCATCCACGGAGTTTATCGGGGCTCGGCCCGGACTGCGACCGCTTTGCGGTTGATCGCGGGTCAAGCCCGCTCCCACCGTTTTTGTGGGAGCGGGCTTGACCCGCGATGAGGCCATCAATAGCGACCCAGCTCTACCTGCTCGCCACTGATCCGCACCGGCCACACCTGCAAGGCCTGCCGCGGATCCTCCAGGCAACGCCCGTCACGCAAGCAGAAATGCTGCTTGTACAACGGTGCCGCCACCACCAACTCGCCCTTGAGCTCCCCCACCAGCCCGCGGCCGATCACATTGGCCCCTGACTTGGGGTCGTGGTTGTCCACGGCAAACAGTGGCGTGGCATGCCCGGGCAGGTAGAACAGCGCCACCTGGCGGCCGTCGAACCACACCACCACCCCGGACTGGGCGATCAGGTCGGTACGGCTGCAGACCGCCTGCCAGTGTTGCGCCTGAACAGTTATCGCAGCGTTGGACTGGCTCATCAAAGCACCTCCTCGGTGGTCGGGATCAAGTGAAGTTCGCCGGCGCCGATGGGCCGGCGCTGGCCGCGTTCGCGGACAAAGTGCACACCCGGGTCCGGGCGCTGGTCGTTGACGAAGGTACGGAAGCGCTTGAGTTTCTCCGGGTCTTTGAGGGCATTGGCCCACTCGCACTCGTAGCGGTCGACCACCAGCTGCATCTGCGCTTCCAGTTCTGCGCCCAGGCCCAGGCTGTCGTCGAGGATCACCTGCTTGAGGTAGTCCAGGCCGCCCTCCAGGCTTTCGCGCCACACCGAGGTGCGCTGCAGCTTGTCGGCGGTACGGATGTAGAACATCAGCACGCGGTCGATGATGCGGATCAGGCTGGCGTCGTCCAGGTCGGTGGCGAACAGTTCGGCATGCCGCGGGCGCATGCCGCCGTTGCCGCAGATGTACAGGTTCCAGCCTTTCTCGGTAGCGATCACGCCGATGTCCTTGCTCTGTGCCTCGGCGCATTCGCGGGTGCAGCCGGACACCGCGAACTTGAGCTTGTGCGGCGAACGCAGGCCCTTGTAGCGGTCTTCCAGGGTCAGGGCCATCTGTACGCTGTCCTGTACGCCGTAGCGGCACCAGGTACTGCCCACGCAGGACTTCACTGTGCGCGTCGACTTGCCGTAGGCGTGGCCGGTCTCGAAGCCTGCGGCAATCAGTTCGGCCCAGATTTCTGGCAATTCATGCAGCTGGGCGCCGAACAGGTCGATGCGCTGGCCGCCGGTGATCTTGGTATAGAGGTCGTATTTTTTCGCCACTTCGCCGATGACGATCAGCTTCTCGGGGGTGATCTCGCCGCCGGGAATCCGCGGCACCACCGAGTAGGTGCCGTTCTTCTGCATGTTGGCCATGAAGGTGTCGTTGGTGTCCTGCAGTGGTACCAGCGACGGGTCCATGATCGGTTGGTTCCAGCACGAGGCGAGAATCGAGCCGATCGTGGGTTTGCAGATATCGCAGCCGACATGGCCGCGACCATGCCTGGCGAGCATCTCGTCAAAACTGAGGATGCCCTCGACCCGCACCAGCGCGTACAGCTCCTGGCGGGTGTAGGCGAAGTGCTCGCAGAGGCTCTTGTCGACGCTGACCCCACGGGCGATCAGTTCATGCTCGAACACCTGCTTGAGCAACGCCGCACAACCACCGCAACCGGTGCAGGCCTTGGTCTGCTGCTTGAGCTCGCCGAGGTCGCCGCAACCGTTGTCGATAGCCGCGCAGACCGCGCCCTTGCTGACGTTGTGGCAGGAGCAGAGGGTCGCGCTGGCGGGCAAGGCATCGACGCCCAGTGCCGGCGCGCCGGCCGACTGCGGCAGGATCAGGCCGGCCGGGTCGGCTGGCAGGGCAATGCCGTTCTGCACGTATTGCAGCAAGGTGTCGTAGTAGCTGTTGTCGCCGACCAGCACCGCGCCGATCACCTGTTTGCCGCTGGCATCGACCACCAGCCGGCGATAGGCCGATGTGGCTTCGTCGATAAAGCGATAGCTGCGTGCGCCCGGCGTAGCGCCGTGAGCGTCGCCGATGGAGCCGACATCGACGCCGAGCAGTTTGAGCTTGGTCGACATGTCGGCACCGGTAAAATTGCCAGCGTCTTCACCGGCCAGGGCCGCCGCGACATTGCGCGCCATGCTGTAGCCCGGCGCGACCAGGCCGAATACGCTGCCGTTCCATGAGGCACATTCGCCAATGGCGAAGATCCGTGGGTCGCTGCTGCGACACGCGCTGTCGATCACCACCCCGCCGCGCGGCGCGATTTCCAGGCCGCTGCTGCGACCCAGGGCGTCCTGTGGGCGGATACCGGCGGAGAACACGATCAGGTCGGTTTCAAGAAACTCGCCGCCGTCGAAGTTCATCCGGTAGCGATAGTCTTCACCGGCAACGATGGCCTGGGTCGCCCGCGACAGGTGCACGCCAACCCCCAGGGCTTCGATCTGCGCACGCAAGGCCGCGCCGCCTTCGGCATCCAGTTGCACCGGCATCAAGCGCGGGGCGAACTCCACCACGTGGGCCTCCAGGCCCAAGGACTTCAAGGCATTGGCCGCCTCAAGGCCGAGCAGGCCACCGCCGACCACCACGCCACGGCGGGCACTGCTGGCGGCGGCGCGGATGGCATCGAGATCATCGAGGGTGCGATAGACCAGGCGCGCCGCCCCGTGCGAGCCTTCAATCGGCGGCACGAACGGATAGGAGCCGGTGGCCAGGACCAGTTGATCATAAGGGTAGCGCCCGGTGCGGGTGACCACTTCGCAGCGTTCGCGGTCGATCTCCAGGACCGGCTCACCCAGGTGCAGGTGGATGCCGTGCCCGGCGTACAAACCCGCCTCGCCCAGCGCCAGGGTCTCGGCATCACTGCCACTGAAGTACTCCGACAGGTGCACACGGTCGTAGGCGCGCTGGCGCTCTTCGCCGAACACCCGCACCTGGAAGCGGCCCAGGGCACCGCGTTCGATCAGTTGCTCGATGCAGTGATGACCGACCATGCCGTTGCCGACGATGATCAGCTGTTGCCGCGCTTCGATGCTGGTAAACCCATTCATACCCGATCCTCACTCAAGGCCATTCACGGTGGCTTTGCTGCTGGGGGCCAACCCCGAAAAACAAAAAAGGCGCCTGGAGCCGAAGCTCCAGGCGCCTTTGCCTGGTCGTTTTATGTAGTCCCGGTTGCGAATCGCCATTGACCCGCGAGGACGTTGTAAGCAAGCAAAAGCAGGTAGCGTGCCAACTGCCAAAGTCTTTGAAACCGGGGGTTCTACGCTATCCGTCCGGGCCGTTATCGACCCAGGCTGGTGCAGCCCTCCCCCTTATGGGGCGCTCAGTAGACGTCACGCAGGTAGCGCTTGGCGCGGCTCAGTTCGCTGACATAGGCCTCGGCCCGCTCCACACTCATGCCGCCGTGCTGATGAACCGCCTGCTTGAGCGCCGCATCGACGTCCCTGGCCATGCGCTCGGCGTCACCACAGACATACAAGTGCCCGCCCTCCTCCAGCCAGCGCCAGAGTTCGGCGCCGTGTTCGAGCATGCGCTGCTGGACGTAGATCTTCTGCGCCTGGTCGCGGGAGAACGCGGTGTCCAGGCGGCTCAGGTGGCCGTCCCGCTGCCAGGCCAGCAGCTCGTCGCGGTAGTAGAAGTCCGTGGCCGCTTGCTGCTCACCGAACAGCAGCCAGTTGCGGCCTGTGGCACCCTCGGCCTGACGCTCCTGAAGAAACGCCCGGAACGGCGCCACACCGGTGCCGGGGCCAACCATGATCACCGGCGCCGAGCTGTCACTGGGCAGGCGAAAGTGCGCGGTCGGCTGGCTGAAGATTTCTACCCGGCCGGGCTCGCTGCGGTCGGCCAGGTAGGTCGAGCACACGCCCTTGCGCTGGCCGTAACGGACGGTGGAAACCGTCAGGTGCACCTGATGCGGATGCAGCTTCTGGCTTGAGCTGATCGAGTACAGCCGCGGCTGCAAGGGTTTTAGCAGGCCCAACCAGCTATCCAGGCTCAGCTCGGGTTTGCACGCGTGCACCAGGTCGATCAGCTGTTTGCCCCACAGCCAGTCCTTGAGCGCAGCCTTGTTGTGCGGTGCAAGCAACTCGCGCAGTTGCTCATTGCCAACCGCGAAGGCCTCGAGCAATGGCGGCGTGATGCGGGCGATCTCCAGGTGCTCCAGCAGCGCCTCGGCCAACGGCATGTCGGCCTGGCCCTTGAGGCTGATGCAGCGGCTGCCATCGAAGCGGGTGGCGGTCAGCAGTTCGTCGACCAACGCCGGGCAGTTGCGCGGCCATACACCCAGGGCGTCACCGGACTGATAAGTGAAACCGCTGTCGCCCAGGTCGAATACCAGTTGGCGGGTTTCCTTGAGCGCGCCGGGGCCATTGAGCAGGCGATTGCCGACCAGGGTCGTTGCCAGCGGCCTGGTTTTACTGAAGCCGGTTGCGGCCGGCGCTGCCACTGGCGCTTCGAGCAGCAGCTCGCCGTGGCCCAGTTTGCCCAGCAGCGCCTGCAACCATTGCCCGGCCGGTTCATTGAGATCGCCCTCGCAATCGACCCTGTCCAGCAAGCGCTCAGCCCCCAGTTCTGCCAGGCGCTGATCGAGCTTGCGACCAAACCCGCAGAACTGTTCATAGCTGGAATCCCCCAGGGCCAGCACCGCATAGGGCACACCGGCGCAGCGTTGGGAGTGCTCACCATGCAGGCCACGCCAGAACGCCGCGCCGCTGTCCGGCGCGTCACCGTCGCCAAAGGTACTGGCGATCAGCAGCAGGCTGGCGGGATTGTCCAGTTGCTCCACAGCCACGTCTTCCATGCAGCGCAACTGGACCGGCAAGCCGACCTGGCGCAAGCGCTCGGCGCACTGTTCGGCCAGGGCCTGACCGTTGCCGGTTTGCGAGGCCCAGAGCAGCAGGTGCTTGTCCTGTACCGAGGCGTGCTGCTGATCGACCTGGACGGCCTCGATACGTTCGCCAGCGACCCGGCTCAGGGCCACCGCGCAGTACTTGAAGGCCGGTTGCAGCGACAGCGGATCGACCGCGTCGCTGGTCAGCGCATTGATCGCCAGGTTGTCGCCGTAGACGTCGTTCCAGTGAAACGGCGCAAAGCAGTTGCCCGCCAGTACCCGGGTGGTGATCCGTGCCGGCAGCAGCGCCTGCCCGCGGCGTGAACGGATCTGCACCTGATCCTTTTCAGCGATGCCCAGGCGCTCGGCATCGTCCGGATGAATCTCCACGAACGGCCCGGGGTCGAGCTTGTTCAACGCCGCCACCTTGCCGGTCTTGGTCAGGGTGTGCCACTGGTGCTGGACCCGGCCGGTGTTGAGCACTAGCGGAAAGTCAGCGTCTGGCCGTTCGGCGCTGGGCAGGCAAGGCCGGGCAAAGAAGCGTGCCTTGCCGCTGGGGGTGGGAAAGGCAATGGCAGGCACCTGGCCTTGCGCATCACGCAGCAGGACCTGGCTGACACCGTCGTTGCGATAGCGCAGCGGGCTGCGATCATGCTCGCGTCCGGGTTCACACGGCCACTGCTGCGCTGCCTCGCGCAAGCCGGCATAGCTGACGCCGCGCACATCGTAGCCGGTGGCCGGGTTCCAGGCCTGACGCAGCTCGTCGAACACCGCCTCGGCATTGGCGTAGCTGAACGCCTCGGCGTAGCCCATGGCACAGGCGATACGGGCAATGATCTGCCAGTCGGGCAAACTCTCGCCCGGCGCCTCGACGGCCTGGTTCATCAGGGTCAGGTTGCGCTCGGAGTTGACCATCACCCCCTCGCCCTCGGCCCACAAGGCGGCGGGCAGGAGGATATCGGCGTAGCGATTGGTCTCGGTGTCGAGGAAGGCATCCTGGGTGATCACCAACTGCGCCGCCTGCAAGCCTTCGATCACCTGCTGGCGGTTGGCGACGCTGGCCACCGGGTTGCTGCAGATGATCCAACAGGCCTTGATCTGCCCGGCCGCCAGGCTTTCGAACAGCGCCACCGTGCCGTCACCGGCTTCGCTGCGCAGGCTGCCGGCTGGGATCTGCCAGAGCTGCTCGACGAAGGCACGATCTGCCGCGACCAGCGCCGAACGCTGCCCTGGCAGGCCGGGGCCCATGTAACCCATTTCGCGCCCACCCATGGCATTGGGCTGGCCGGTCAGCGAAAACGGCCCGCTGCCCGGCCGGCAAATGGCGCCGGTGGCCAGGTGCAGGTTGCACAGGGCGTTGGTCTGCCAGGTGCCATGGATGCTCTGGTTCAGGCCCATGGTCCAGCAACTCATCCACTCCGGGGCCTGGCCGATCCACGTTGCAGCTTGGCGGATATCGACTTCGCGCAGCCCGGTGATGGCGGCGACCCGCTCAGGTGTGTAGTCCTCGAGAAAGGCCGGCATCGCCTCCCAGCCTTCGGTGTAGCGCTGGATGAAATCGGCGTCGCACTGGCCGTTCTGCCGCAATAGATAAAGCAGGCCATTGAGCAGCGCCAGGTCGGTGCCTGGCTTGATCTGCAGGAACAGGTCGGCCTTGGCAGCGGTGGCGCTGTGCCTGGGGTCGACGACGATCAGCCGCGCGCCGGCCTTGAGCCGGTCGAGCAGGCGCAAGAACAGGATCGGGTGACAATCGGCCATGTTCGCGCCAATCACGAAAAACACCTCGGCGCGATCAAAATCCTGGTAGCTGCCCGGCGGCCCATCGGCGCCCAGCGACAGTTTGTAGCCGCTGCTGGCACTGGCCATGCACAGGCGCGAGTTGGACTCGATATGCCGGCTGCGGACAAAGCCCTTGGCCAGTTTGTTGATCAGGTACTGGGCCTCCAACGACATCTGTCCGGAGACATAGAACCCCAGGGCGTCGGGCCCATGCTCATCAATAATCGCCCGCAGGCGCTGCGCGGCCTGTTCGATGGCGGTCTGCATGCCGCGCTGCACCGGGTCGCGCTGACGCTGGTCACGCAAGTAGGCGTGCTCCATGCGCCCGGACTCGCGCAGCGGTTGATGGGCGGTCAGGCCCTTGGTGCACAGGCGGCCAAAGTTGCTGGGGTGCTGTTTGTCGCCACTGACCTTGGTCACCCGCCCGCCTTCCACGGTCATGACGATGCCACAACCGACGCCACAATACGGGCACACGCTGCGCACGCTGGTGCTGCTCATCGGCCTACCTCCTGATTGCGCAAACAAAAAGGCGCCCTGCTGCCCCGGCTTGAATCAACAAGCGGGGGCAACACGGCGCCTTTGTCGTGAACGGGGCAATCTGCGTTGATTGCCGGATGTTCAAGCTATAGCAAGGGCCGCGCCAGAATCGGCAAGGCCTTGCTGTGCGGGGCTCGGGCACTCACCGGCGGCTGCCAGGCTGCACCGCATTGGGCCCGCTTGCACCATCGGATGGCACAGCCAGCAGGCGTGGCCGTATCATTGGCGTACATTCAAAGAGACGAAATACCTTCCCCCATGAGCCAAGTGGTCCTGAAAAACGCCGAACAGCTGGCCCTGATGCGCACTGCCGGCCAGTTGCTGAGCCAGGTGTTCGCCCACCTCGACAATTTCATCGCCCCCGGGGTCAGCACCCTGCAGATCAACGACCGGGCCGAGGCGTTCATCGTCGATGTGCTCAAGGCGCGACCGGCGAGCAAGGGCCAGTACGGCTTTGCCTATTCGCTGAACACCTCGGTCGACCACGTGGTGTGCCACGGCGTGCCGCACACCGATGAGGTGCTCAAGGCGGGCTCCATCGTCAACGTCGACATCACCCTGGAGCAAGGCGGCTACATTGCCGACTCATCGAAGATGTACTGCCTGGGACAGATCGATGCCGCCGCCCGGCGACTGGTCGACACCACCTATGCCGCGCTCTGGCAAGGCATTCGCCACGTGCGCCCCGGCGCGACCCTGGGCGATATCGGCCACGCCATCCAGCGCCACGCCGAAACCGCTGGCTACAACGTGGTGCGTGAGTACTGCGGCCACGGCATCGGCCGGCAGATGCACGAGGCGCCCGAAGTGTTGCACTACGGCCACCCGGGCAGCGGCCTGCCGCTCAAGCCCGGCATGGTGTTCACCATCGAGCCGATGATCAACCAGGGCGGACGTGGCGTGCGCACCCTCAAGGACGGCTGGACGGTGATCACCCGCGACCGCAGCCTGTCGGCGCAATGGGAACACACCATTGCCGTCACCGCCGACGGTTTTGAAGTGCTGACCCTGCGCGAAGAAGAGCGCGCCATGCTGGCCAGCGCTTAACGCAGCGAATCCGGTTTGCCGCGCACCGCGCGGCTCTCTACAATCCGCGCCATTACGGCCGGCACCCGCACACTCCCCTACCGGCCCCGGAGCTTTTTCATGGAAGAAATCGAGCAGCACTGGCTGTACGCCCTTTCCGCGCCCATGGTCGCCCTCAATGGCGCCAGCTACACCGCAGCGACTTACTTCGAACTCGACGAGGAGGACGGGGCCGACCTGAAAAAGTGGTGGGGCATCACCAATCGCCAGGAGCTGCTGGACATCCTCAGCATGGCCGACACCGGCCACGCCCATCGGGTCAAGGACGCCTACTGGCAAGCCGCGCGCTGCCTGCCCAGCGAATGGCAGCAGGTGCTTGAGCTGTTGAGCCCACGCCAACGCGTCGAGTACCAGTTCGCCCTGCGTACCCTCGCCGACTGCGGCCAGGGCGGCGTACGCGCCTGGGACATCGGGCGCATGAGCTACCTGCTGCGCGCCGGCCTGCGCAGGGGCTACGTCAGCCTCGATGAAAGCCTCTGGCTGCACGGCCGCCTGGCCCTGCGTGCACGCCACTACTACAACGACTGGGACCGCTACCTGGCCGGTTACCTGTGTGGCAGGGCGCTGTGGAACTGCTCCAGCAGCAGCGACGAGGAACTGGCCCGGAGCCTGGAACGCCAGGGCAGCGAACACAGGAACCGTTGCATCATGATAAACCTGAGCCAAGATTCCCTGGGCTTTTTCGCCAGCATCCCCTGGGACCTGCCGCTGAACCTGCCTGAACGCCCTGACACCCTGCCGAAGGATTGCTGGTCATGAGCTGCTGGATTCGCCTGGGCATCGAGCCGACCAACGATCCCGATGTCATCCGCGGCGCTTACCGCGCACTGTTGCCGCAGCACCACCCGGAAACCGACCCGCAAGGTTTCCAGGCCCTGCGCGAAGCCTATGAGCACGCCCTGCGCCTGGCCCGCGACGAGCAGGATGAGGACCTTGAGCACGACGATCCGGTGCCTGCGCGCAATACACTGATCGAACAGACCATGGCGGACTTCGCCAAGCTGCTCGCCGACCCGACCCGACGCTTCGATCCGCCGGCCTGGCAGGCCTTCATCGATGGTTTCAGCAGCTTGACCCTGGGTGACCAGGAACAGATCAGCTGGCACCTTTTGTACAACCTGATGGAGGCCGGCCCGTTGTCGCACGCCTGCGTGCAGCTGATGGCCACTCACCTGGGCTGGGAAAACGAAGTGCTGCGTCTGGAGGATCCGCGCCAGGCCGACGAATTCCTCGAAAGTATCAGCGAGCCAGACCCGTTCGACACCCGCGTGATGAAACACTGGTCGGCCGAAGCGCAGGTCGAAGCCCTGTGGTTCGCCAGGAACCTGGATTACTTCTACCATAACCGGCCGCTGTTCGAATTCGAGAGCTTCGCCACCCTGCACACCTGCATGCCGTTCCCGGATGACCAGGCCTATATCCAGCGCCTGTTGGCGCAGCTGTGCCAGGCCGGCATCGGCAACACCTGCTTCTTTGCCTTGATCGCCGAGCAACAACGCCAGGCCCCGGACGATATCGACCTGCTGTATATGCTCGCCTGCCAGGCCAGCGACACCGGCCAGGTAGAGCTGGCCCGCCAGTGCTGGACCCGCCTGTGGCGCGAACACCAGTACCCGGAAGCCGCCCGCTGGTTGCTGAACCTGTGCGCCAAGCACCAACCGCAGCGCCTGCCGCTGCTGATCCAGGCCATGGATCGCCTGGATCCGGTATACGAATGGCCGCAAGACCCGAACGACCCTGGGCAGATCTGGGGCAGCCCGTCGCAGCGCCCGGAAACCGTGACGCGCTTGGTCGAAGCCGCGCGTAACGAGTACGAAGGTATCGCCGGGATTTACGTCAAATGGTACCTGGACGGCGAAGATGAACTGCCGCTGCTGGCCTGGCTGCTCGACGATCAGCCGGACCGTCAGTTGCAGCGCCTGTACCGCCACGCCTGGGCCCTGACCCGCGGTGACAGCGGCCTGCTGCGGCAGATCCTGGACGAACCGCTGGGCGATGATCCGCTGGAGATCCTGATCCTCGAAGGCTTCAAGTACCAGGCCGAGCAACAGTTGCGCTGGCTCAACCAGTCGCCGCTGGCCCTGGCCCTGACCGCCTTCATCAACAGCCCTTCGGCGCACCCGCAACTGCCCGAAGTGCTGCGCGAAGGCAACGGCCTGTCGGTGGCCCGCGACTGGCTGCGGCGGGTGCGCAGCTACCCGGCCGCAACCCTGCCCAAGCTCACCGAACTGATCAAGCCGGGCAACCTGATGCCCGAGCCCTATGGCGTACAGCTGCTTTCGGAGCTGGCCGAGGCTGGTATCGAGCTGCCGCGCCCGCCTGCCGACGACGGCCTGTGGACCTGGCACCGGCAGAACCTGTTCATGCTCGCCCTGATCGATGAACCCGAGCGTTGGCTGGCGATGGTGCCGACGCAACTGCTGGCAAGCCTGCCGTATGCGCCTGGCCATCCGTTCGCCGGGTTGCAGCAGTTGCTGCTACGCCTGCAGAGCCAGCAAGGCAACGTCAATGGCCTGCTGGGCTGGCTGGACGACAACGACCCGCTGCAGCACTTTATCAGCCAGCGCCTGCTCACCGTGCAACAAGCCCTGGACAGCGCCAAGCTGCCCAGCAACCTGCAACTGTATGCCTGCCTGGAGCACGACCCGCACGCGTTTGACGATGACGTGCTGGGCATGATGGTGCTGTGCGGCATTCTCTATCACGACCCGAGCCTGAGCGCCGAGCAGCATGGCAGCCTGCTGCGGCGCATTTCCACCCTGACCTGCCCGGACGCCTGGTTCGAACCGTTTCGCAGCGGCCTGATCAAGGGCGAACCGGTGCGCCCGCCACGCAAGGTGCTGGAAGAAGACGAGCTGATCAACAGCACGCTGTTCTACAGCATGCTCGACGCCCTCAAGAACCTGGCACGCTACGGCAGCGCCGGGGTACCGCGGGCCAAGGTGCTCAAGGAGCTGCAGCGCGGCAAGGATTACCCGGGCATGGACGCCGGCATTCGCGCAGCACTGACGGCATTGCTGTCGTGGTCTGAGCGTCTGCTGCTGGCCAATACCGGCAGCCAGCCGGTACCGGCCTCGCACCTATGGAAACTGGGCAGCCGCCTGGGTCGCAAGGGCTATGGCGTACAGGTGGTCGGCAGCGTCTTGCTCGGGCCGATCCTCACCCTGACGGCCAGCACTTCGCTCGGGCAGGCCTTCTTCGGCCTGTTGTTCTTCGGCCTGCTCGGCAGTGCCACCCTGCGCCGTCTGCACGATATTGGCCGGGGCATCCCGACGATGATCATCTTCGCGATGCTGCTCCCGTTCCTGCACTTCTTGCCGTTGGTGCTGCTGATACTGCCAGGCGAACCGCTGCCCAACCGCTACGGTGTGCCGCCCGTCCATCAGCCACAGGACAGCCTGGACAGTGGCCTGCAAGCCGCCCTGCGGCGGCTCAACGGTCAGTAACGCAGTTCGTCCAGCGCCTCGATGAGGCGCTGGCGAGCGTTGGCGATCTCTGTCGAGTGCTGGCCGGCCAGGATCGCGCTGAACTCCTTGAGCCAGTCACCGATCAAGTCGCGGTCATCGCCCAGGGTCTGCGACCAGGCGCGCTCCAGGCGGGCCAGCAAGGTCCGGTTGGGCAATGCGTCGCGCGGGTGGATCTTCAGCCCTGCAAGGCGCGCATGGCTGGCTTGGCGCGCTTCTTCATCCAGCCCGGTAGGGCTGCGATCGATCACGTGGCTGAACTGCTCGCCAGTACCCGGCAAGGTGACATCGACTTCCAGCAGGCCGTTGATGTCGTAGCTAAAACGCACGTCCAGGCGCTGGAGCTTGCCGTTTGGCGTCAGCGGGACCTTGAAGGAGTCGACAAAGATGTTGTCTTCGACACTCGGTCGCTCGCCCTGATAGACCCGGATGCTGATCATTTTCTGTTCAATGTGGGTGCTATAGAACGGCTTGATCCGTGAAGTCGGAATCACGGTATTGCGGTCGATGATCGGCGCAAAGATCTCGCTCTGGTATTCACCATCCACTGCGGCGATACCCAGGGTGTAGGGGCAGACATCGGTGAGGATCAGCTCTTCGATCGCCGAATCGCGCGCCTTGCACGCCGCCTGGGTGGCGGCGCCGAGGGCAACGATGGTGTCCGGGTCGAGGTGGCGGTAAGGCAGGCGGCCGAACAGGGTCGAGACCATCTGCTGGATCACCGGCATGCGCGTGGCACCGCCGACCAGCACCAGGCTGTCGAGGTCACTGGCGCGCAGGCGCGCATCGCGCAGGGCCTGCTCGATCGGCGCACGAATCCGCGCCAGCAAAGGCGCCCAGATCTTCTGCGCACGGGCTTCATCCAGCGACCACTGGCGGCTGACGCCGTCACCGTTCCAGCTCAAGTGCTGCTCGCCCTCGCCCAGTTTGCACTTGAGCTGCTCGATGGCATCGGCAAGGCTGGCCAGGGCCTGGGGCGCAAGCATCGCGGGCTTGAGTTGCCAGTCCTGCAGGCAGGCCTGCAGCAAGGCGGCGGTAAAGTCTTCGCCACCGAGGAAGTTGTCGCCGGTCGAGGCATGCACCTCGATCAGCGGTAGCGCGTACTCCAGCACCGTGACGTCAAACGTGCCGCCGCCAAGATCGAAGATCAGCGTGCGCTCGAACTTCTGCTCGTGCAGGCCGTAAGCCATGGCCGCAGCCGTCGGTTCGTTGATCAGGCGCTGGACTTTCAGCCCGGCAAGCTCGGCGGCAAAGCTGGTGCGCTTGCGCTGCTCGTCGCTGAAGTAAGCCGGCACGGAAATCACCGCTTCGCTGATCGGGCAGCCGAGAAAAGCTTCGGCATCGGCCTTGAGCGAGCCGAGCACCAGCGCCGACAGTTCTTCGGGGCTGAAGGTCTGGTCACCGAGCGTGATCTTTTTTTCGCTGCCCATGAAGCGTTTGAAGGCGGCTGCGGTACGTTGCGGGTGGGTGGTCAGGCGCGAGCGCGCAGCCTTGCCGACCAGGATGCTGCCGTCTTCGTCGAGGCTGACCACCGAAGGAGTGAGCACGTCGCCGAGGGCATTGGGAATCAGTTGTGCCCGGCCATCTTGCCAGACCGCCACCAGGCTGTTGGTGGTACCCAGGTCGATACCCAGCATTGGCGCCGGGGAAGTGCTTGCATCCTGCATGTTCGATCTCTTGCTCAGAAGTGGGGCTGGCACGGAGAAAACAGTAGCGTCCCAGCGTACTGGTGGATTCTGGACGAATTCCAGAAACAAAAAAAGCGACCCTAAGGTCGCTTTCTTTGTGGCTTCCGGGTGTTCAGTGGGCCCTGGAAGCTAAATATGGCGCAGCGGACGGGACTCGAACCCGCGACCCCCGGCGTGACAGGCCGGTATTCTAACCGACTGAACTACCGCTGCGCGATACACTGAGAAGTGGTGGGTGATGACGGGATCGAACCGCCGACCCTCTGCTTGTAAGGCAGATGCTCTCCCGGCTGAGCTAATCACCCTTCGTCTCGGTGTGGCGCGCATTCTACGGAGCACCGCACACTCTGGCAAGTACTTTTTTAAAAAAAATTTTCAGGCGTTCCAAAGACTTAGCGGACTTGGCCTGAAGCGCCCGCTCGGAGAATAATGCCCTCCTTATGTGTTGAGGAGAGATTCACCCCATGTGGTTCAAAAACCTGCTGACCTACCGCCTGACCCAGGACATCCCGTTCGACCCCGAGGCACTGGAAACCGCTCTGGCCAGCAAGCCGGCTCGCCCATGCGCCAGCCAGGAGTTGACCACTTATGGCTTCATCGCCCCGTTCGGCAAAGGTGAAGACGCACCGCTGGTGCATGTCAGCGGTGACTTCCTGCTGATCGCCGCACGTAAAGAAGAACGCATTCTGCCGGGCAGCGTGGTGCGCGATGCGGTCAAGGAGAAGATCGACGAGATCGAAGCCGAGCAGATGCGCAAGGTCTATAAGAAGGAGCGCGACCAGATCAAGGACGAGATCATCCAGGCCTTCCTGCCGCGCGCCTTTATTCGTCGCTCGATGATCTTCGCCGCCATCGCCCCCAAGCAAGGCCTGATCCTGGTCAATTCGGCCAGCGCCAAGCGTGCCGAAGACCTGCTGTCGACCCTGCGTGAAGTCATCGGCTCGCTGCCGGTGCGCCCGGTGACCGTGAAGATCGCCCCGAGCGCGACCATGACCGACTGGGTCAAGACCCAGCAGGCCGCGCCTGACTTCTATGTACTGGATGAGTGCGAGCTGCGCGACACCCACGAAGACGGCGGCATCGTCCGTTGCAAGCGCCAGGACCTGACCAGCGACGAGATCCAGTTGCACCTGGGCACCGGTAAGGTCGTGACGCAACTGTCGCTGGCCTGGCAGGACAAACTGTCGTTCGTGCTCGACGACAAGATGGTCATCAAGCGCCTGCGCTTTGAAGAGCTGCTGCAGGACCAGGCTGAAGAAGACGGCGGCGACGAGGCCCTGGGCCAGCTCGATGCCAGCTTCACCCTGATGATGCTGACCTTTGGCGAGTTCCTGCCGGCGCTGTTCGAGGCGTTGGGAGGAGAAGAAATCCCGCAGGGGATCTGACTTCAAGCTGCAAGCTTCAAGCTGCAAGAAAGAGCAACAGCCACGCGCGCTGCCTTTGCTTGCAGCTTGTCGCTTGCAGCTGATAGCTTATGCCCCCTGTGAGGACGGCCTCACGACGCACCGCGTGACCATTCCGGGGACGGCCCCATCACTTGATGGAGACTCTGCATGTCCTGGATCATCCTGTTTTTCGCCGGCCTGTTCGAAGTCGGCTGGGCCGTCGGTCTGAAGTACACCGACGGCTTTTCCCGCCCCCTGCCCACCGTACTGACCGTTGCCGCGATGGTCATCAGCCTCGGCCTGCTGGGCCTGGCCATGAAAGAACTGCCGCTGGGCACTGCCTACGCAATCTGGACCGGCGTCGGCGCAGTCGGCACGGTGATCGCCGGGATCATCCTGTTCGGTGAATCCATGCCCCTGGTACGGCTGGTCAGCGTGGCGCTGATCATCTGCGGCCTGGTCGGGCTCAAGGTCAGCACCAGCTGACCCTGCCCCGCCGCTTCAGCGTGAGTCGCCGCGCAGTGCGCTGACCCGCTCACGCAGCATTGCCGGCTCTGCCGCTTCCACCGGGACGGCAGAACCGGCCACCAGGGTCACCCGCGACCACAAGCGGCGAAAGAAGCCCTTGGCCGGATCGCGGCTGAAGAAACTCCCCCACAGGCCCTGCAACGCCATCGGAATCACCGGCACCGGTGTCTGCTCGATGATCCGGCTGAGGCCGCCCTTGAACTCGTCGATTTCACCGTCGCTGGTCAGCTTGCCCTCGGGGAAGATGCACACCAGTTCACCGTCAGCCAGGTAAGCGGCAATCTGCTTGAACGCCCGTTCGTAGGTCTCGATATCTTCACTGCGCCCGGCAATCGGAATCGCCCCGGCGGTACGGAAGATGAAGTTGAGCACCGGCAAGCGGTAGATCTTGTAGTACATGACAAAGCGAATCGGCCGGCGCACCGCGCCACCGATCAGCAACGCATCGACGAACGACACGTGGTTGCAGACCAACAGTGCTGCGCCCTGATCAGGAATCTGCTGCAGGTCACGGTGCTCGACGCGGTACATGGAATGGCTGAGCAGCCAGATCATGAAACGCATGGTGAACTCGGGGACGATGCGGAAGATATAGAAATTCACCGCGATGTTGAGCAGCGACACCACCAGGAACAGCTGCGGAATGCTCAGTTCCAAGAAGCTCAGCAGCACCACGCTGAAGATCGCCGAGACCACCATGAACAGTGCGTTAAGGATGTTGTTGGCGGCAATCACCCGCGAACGCTGGTCTTGCGGGGTGCGCGACTGGATCAGTGCATACAGCGGCACGATATAGAAGCCGCCGAACACACCCAGACCGAGAATCGACCCCAGCACCCACCAGGCCTGGGCGATGCCCAGTACCGCCAGCCAGTCGTACGGCGCGGCCGCCGGCAGGATCTCGCCGGAGTGCCACCACCAGAGCAGGCCGAACAGGCTCAGGCCGAAGGAGCCGAACGGCACCAGGCCGATTTCCACCTTGTGCCCGCTCATGCGCTCGCACAACAGCGAACCGACGGCGATGCCCACCGAGAACAGGGTAAGGATCAGGGTCACCACGGTCTCGTCGCCGTGCAGCCATTGCTGGGCGTAACCGGGGATTTGCGTCAGGTACACCGCGCCAATGAACCAGAACCACGAGTTGCCGACGATCGAGCGCGACACCGCAGGCGTCTGCTTGAGGCCCATGCGCAGGGTGGCCAGGGTCTGGTTGGCGATGTTCCAGTTGATTTTCAGCTCCGGCGTAGAAGCTGCGGCGCGCGGAATGCCACGACTGGCCAGGTAGCCCAGCAGCGCCACCAGCACCACCGCCGATGACGCCCAGACGCCGTAATCGGCGCTGGACATCAGTACCCCGGCACAAATAGTACCGGCGAGGATCGCCAGGAAGGTGCCCATTTCCACCAGGCCGTTGCCGCCGACCAGCTCTTCCTCGCGCAGGGCCTGGGGCATGATCGAGTACTTCACCGGGCCGAACATGGCCGAGTGGGTGCCCATGCCGAACAACGCCAGGAGCATCAGCAAGGGTATCTGGGTCATGATGCCAATGGCACCGACCGCCATGATCGCGATCTCGGCCAGCTTGATCACGCGGATCAGCGCGTCCTTGGCGTACTTCTCACCGAACTGCCCGGCCAGCGCCGAGAACAGGAAGAACGGCAGGATGAACATCAACGCGCAGGCGTTGACCCAGATGGCAGTGTCCTGGCCGTGGGGGCTGGCGATCTTGTAGAGAAACAGCAGGATGACCGACTGCTTGAACAGGTTGTCGTTGAACGCACCCAGCGACTGGGTGACGAAGAACGGCAAAAAGCGCCGTTTGCCAAGCAGGCTGAATTGTGAAGATTGACTCATCGTCCGTGTACCTGAGTGAGGCTTTGTTATTGGATACGCGCAGGCCGCACAAAGCCACAAACACCCAGGTAAATGCAATCTACTTGTTCAGGCCGGCAATGCACGGCGACACGAACAGCTCGCCATGCCAGGCACCGCGCAGGGTCAGGGCGGTGACCAGCAGCCACAGTGTGGCCAGGGCCACCACCAGCAGCATGCCCAGCTCATGGAAGAAACCCAGGCCCAGCCAGGCCGCCAGTTTCAGGGTGGCCAGGGTGTACACCCCCAGCGGGAAGGTAAAGCCCCACCAGCCGAGGTTGAACGGCATGCCGTGGCGGATGTAGCGCAGGGTGATCAGCACTGCGGTAAGCAACCACCACAGGCCCGCGCCCCACAGCACGATCCCGGCAATCAGGCCCAGGCCACGGGCGATTTCACCGAGGCTGCCGAGGCCATTGGCGGCGAAGATCGCCGGGGCATCGGCGCCGAGCAGAAGCATGCCCAGGGCACCGGTACCGATCGGCCCCAGGGCCAGCCAGCTCGACGCCGCCATGTTGGCCTGCGGCAGCTTGTGCAGGGCCATGCGCAGCATGAGGATGGTGAGGATGCTGAACGCCACCGGCAACGACACCGCCCACAGCACATAGCTGGTGATCAGCACCTGAAACTGCGTGTGCGCATCCACCAGGTGCGGCGCCAACAGGCCGCCACTGGCGGCGGCAACTTCAGCCGCCACCACCGGCAGCAACCATACCGCGGTCATCTGGTCGATGCTGTGTTCCTGGCGGGTGAACATCAGGTAGGGAATGGCCACGCCGCACAGCAGCGCCAGGCCGACGTCGAACCACCACAGCGCCTCGACCCAGGGCAGGATGCCTTCGCCCCAGCGATTGATGCCGAACACCAGGCAACCGTTGAGAATGGTCGCCAGCCCCATGGGGATGGTGCCAAAGAACATCGATACGGTGGAATGGGCGAAGATCCGCCGCGCTTCGTCAAAGAACAGCACCCAGCGCGCGGTGTACAGCAAGGTAAACAGCACGAACAGGCCGATGGTCAGCAACCACAGGGATTCGGCCAGGCCGCGCAGGCCTGGTACATCAACCTGCGCCAGGGCCAGGGCGAGCACGCCGGTGCCCATGGTCGCGGCGAACCAGTTGGGGGTGAACTGACGAATCACTTCGCGCGGGTGCGCCAGCTGGCTCAGCGGGCGTAACGGCGAGGTGCGGGTTTGGCTGCAAGGCATGATGGATTCTCCTGTCCTCCGGTGAGGTTGAGCTCATCTTATGCCTGAAAAATATATCTATATAACGGGTATTTTCTCTATCTGCTATCGGTTTTACAGATATACAGATTACCTCGCCCAACGCGTATGCTCAGCACCGATAACAACAAGGACGTGGTTAACAATGCTCACCGCTATCAAAAGCTACTCGGCGCAGGTTCGCCTGCTACTGGCGACCACCTTCATCCTGACCCTGGCCCGGGCGATCACCCTGCCCTACCTGGTGGTCTACCTTGCACAGAACTTCGCCCTGGACATCAGCGGCATCGGCCTGATGATCGGCGGCGCACTGATCGTCGCCTCATTGCTGAGCCTGTACGGCGGCTACCTGATCGATACCCTGCGCAGCTACACGGTGATCATCGCCGCGACCCTGACCTTTACCCTGGCCTTCATTGGCGCGGTGGTCAGCCGCGAACTCAGCCTGTTCTTCCTCTGCCTGGTGCTGATCAACCTGGCCCTGGCAGTGGTGGACATTGCCGCCAAGGCCGGCTTCTGCGCGCTGCTGCCGCTGGAGGAGCGCAGCGAGGTGTTCTCGATCAAGTACACCCTCAGCAACGTCGCCTACGCGGTCGGCCCCTTCGTCGGCGTGGCGCTGGTGCTGCTGGATGATCACTTGCCGTTTTTGCTCTCGGCGCTGCTCGGCCTGGCCATGTGCCTGAGCTACCGGCGCTGGGGCGAGCGCGCGGCGCGGGCGCGGGTCGAAGGCAACGAACAGGCCGGGTTTCTCAGTGTCGGCGTGCAACTGGTGAAAGACCGCCGGCTGATCTGCTTCACCCTCGGCGGTGCCCTCAGCGCGGTGGTGTTCGGCCAGTTCACCGCCTACCTGTCGCAGTACCTGGTGGTAACCAGCAGCGCCAGCGAGGCGGCGCGCTACATCAGCTACCTGGTGGCCACCAACGCGGTGACGGTGATTGCCTTGCAGTATGTGATTGGCCGGCGCATCAGCAGCCGCCAGCTGATGCCCTGGCTGATCGCCGGCATGGCGCTGTTCCTGGTCGGCCTGCTGGGTTTCTCGCTGGCCCAGTCGCTGCTGGTCTGGTGCCTGGCGATGCTGGTGTTCACCCTCGGCGAGATCATTGTCATCCCCGCCGAGTACATGTTCATCGACAGCATTGCCCCGGAGCATCTGCGTGGCGTGTACTACGGCGCGCAGAACCTGTCCAACCTCGGCGCGGCGCTGGGCCCGGTGATCTGCGGCTTTGCCCTGGCGCACCTGGTGCCGGTGGCGACCTTTTACCTGTTGATTTTTTCGGTGCTGCTGGCAGCGCTGTTCTATTACCTGGGGGCCCGCCCTGCCGCACCTCAAGCCGAACAGGTGGCGGCCGAACGCTGACCGAACAGGCCGAACGCGGCCAGCAGACACAGGGCCAACAAGCCCAGGGCATACACCTGGCTAGTCGCGATCAGGCCAAAGTGGCGAACCATGAAGCCGGCCAGCAAGGCCGGCAGGCAAAACGCCAGGTAACTGAGCACATAGAAGGTCGACATCAACCCGGCCCGCTCGTGAGCTTCGGCCAGTGGCAGGGTGCTGCGCAAGGCACCGAGAAAACCGGCGCCGAAGCCACTGCCGGCCACCAGCGTGGCAATGAAGAACAAACCCAGCGCAGCACTGTGCAGCGCCAGCAAAATCAGCGCCACACCACTGGCCAGCAGCACCGTGCCCAGACGCAGAACGCGTAGTGCCGGTTGCTGGCGCAGGCTGAAGATTGCCGCCGCGCCGCTCAACGTCAGCGCGGCGACCAGCGCCCCGCCGGTAAGGTTGGAGGTGGATCCCGTGGTTTCGCGCACCAGCGACGGTGCCAGCGACAGAAAGAATCCACCCAACGCCCACACCGCGATATCCACTGGCAACATCCGCCACAGGGCGCGACGGGCTTGCACCGGCACGCTCAAGGCCGGCTGCAGGGACGCCCAGGCTCCGCGCTGGCGGCTGACGCTTTCCGGCAGGCGCAGCAGCAACAGGGTCAGCACGGCAAACAAGCCCAGCAGCAGCCAGTAGGCCAAGCGCAATGGCCATGCAGCATATTCGACCAACAGGCTGGTCCCCAGCGCACCGCAGGCCATACCCAGTAACGGCGCTAGGCTGTTGACCAGCGGCCCCTGGTGGCGATCGGTATCGAGCAAGGCCGCCCCCAGCACGCTGGTGGCCATGCCGGTGGCAAAGCCCTGCAACACCCGCGCAGCGAGCAACCAGGCGACGCTGTCGGCGACGATGAACAGGCCCATGGCGCTGATTTCCAGGAGCAAGGCCGCAAGGATCAAAGGCCGGCGGCCAAGGTAATCCGACAACGAGCCGACCGTCAGCAGCGCCGCCAGCAGGCTCAGGGCATAGACGGCAAAGATCAGCGTCAACGTCGCCGCCGAGAACTGCCAGGCCTGTTGATACAGATGGTACAACGGCGTCGGCGCACTGGAGGCGGCGAGAAAGCCCAGCAAAGCAACGGCCAGGTACACCAGGCGAAAACCCCGGGCGCCCGGGGGTATGGATTCAAAAACCATCAGCACTCCCAATAAAAGCTAACGATTAGCTTTAGTGCAGTGTGCGCGCCCTCCAGCCTTAACGCAAACCCTTTGTGTTAAGGTTTGGCCCATGGCGATCAAAGAAGGTATCCGCACGGGCGGCCGCAGTGCCCGTGTGCAGCAATCAGTCCATGCGGCCGTACGCACGTTGCTCCAGGAGCAGGACCGGGCGAGCCTGACTGTGCCCCAGATTGCCGCCCGCGCCGGCGTCACCCCGTCGACCATCTACCGGCGCTGGGGCGAACTGGCAGCCTTGCTGGCCGATGTCGCCGTCGAGCGTGTGCTGCCCGACGTTGCACCGCTCGACACCGGCGAGCTGCGCGCCGACCTGCGCGCCTGGACCGAGCAATACCTCGACGAAATCACCTCCGAGCCAGGCCGCAACCTGATGCGCGACGTACTCAGCAGCGCCTGCCCGGGTTACTGCACCCATATCCTGCGCGGGCAGCTGCAGGTCATTCTCGATCGTGCCCAGGCGCGCGGCGAGGCCTTGCCGGACATCGAGCGCCTGCTCGATTTGCTCGTCGCGCCGACCGTCTACCGCACCTTGTTCGCCGAAGCCCCGCCAACCCTGGAACAGCTCTACTGCCTGCTTGACCTGGCCTTGCCCGGCTAAGGCCTGCGACGCTCTGCCACTGCGACCATCGTCGGCGCTGACGAAGCCTCTGCGGCGTGCCAGACTGATTGATCGAGGTTCGCTGTCGGGCTGAATCACCCTTTTGCTTCGGAGTTGTCATGTCGCTGTCCAGTGGGCTGATCGCCGTGGTCGCCCTGGCCTATATGGCCATCATGTTCGCCATCGCCTTCTACGGCGACCGCCGCAGCACGCCGCTGCCGCCGCGCCTGCGTGCCTGGGTGTACAGCCTGTCACTGGCGGTGTACTGCACCAGCTGGACCTTCTTCGGCGCCGTCGGCCAGGCCGCCGAACAACTCTGGGCATTCCTGCCGATCTATCTGGGCCCTGTATTGCTACTGCTGTTCGCCCCCTGGGTGCTGCAGAAGATGGTGCTGATCAGCAAACAGGAAAACATCACCTCGATCGCCGACTTCATCGCCGCGCGCTACGGCAAATCCCAGAGTTTGGCGGTGGTGGTGGCGCTGATCTGCCTGATCGGCGTGCTGCCCTACATCGCCCTGCAGCTCAAGGGCATCGTGCTCGGCGTCAACCTGTTGATCGGGGCTGGCGCCGATGCCACCGGCAGCCGCGTGCAGGACACCGCGCTGGTGGTGTCGCTGGTGCTGGCGCTGTTCTCCATCGTCTTCGGTACGCGCAGCCTGGATGTCACCGAACACCACCGCGGCATGGTCCTGGCGATTGCCTTTGAATCCCTGGTCAAGCTGCTGGCCTTCCTCGCCGTCGGCGCCTTTGTCACCTTCGGCCTGTTCGACGGCTTCGACGACCTGTTCAGCAAGGCGCAACTGGCGCCGCGCCTGGAAGGCTTCTGGAACGAGACCATCAACTGGCCGTCGATGATCGTGCAGACCGGCGTGGCGATGATGGCGATCATCTGCCTGCCGCGCCAGTTCCACGTCACCGTGGTAGAGAACATCGAGCCCCAGGACTTGCGCCTGGCACGCTGGGTGTTCCCGATGTACCTGATCCTCGCCGCACTGTTCGTGGTACCGATCGCCCTGGCCGGGCAGATGCTGCTGCCAGGTTCGGTGCTACCGGACTCCTTCGTCATCAGCCTGCCGCTGGCCGAAGCCCATCCGGCGCTGGCGCTGCTGGCCTTTATCGGCGGCGCTTCGGCGGCCACCGGCATGGTCATCGTCGAAGCCGTGGCGCTGTCGACCATGGTCTCCAACGACATGCTGCTGCCCTGGCTGCTGCGCCGCAACAACGCCGAGCGGCCGTTCGAAGCCTTCCGCCACTGGATGCTCTCGGTGCGCCGGGTGACCATCGTCGTCATCCTCCTGCTGGCCTACGTCAGCTACCGCCTGCTCGGCTCCACCGCAAGCCTTGCGACCATCGGCCAGGTGGCCTTTGCCGCCGTGACCCAATTGACCCCGGCCATGCTCGGCGCCCTGTACTGGAAGCAGGCCAACCGCCGCGGCGTGTTCGCCGGCCTGGCCGCCGGGGTGTTCCTGTGGTTCTACACCCTGGTGCTGCCGATTGCCGCCCACAGCCTGGGCTGGTCGCTGACGCTGTTCCCGGGCCTGGCCTGGCTGCACGGCAACCCGTTGAACCTGCCGATCACCCCGCTGACCCAGGGCGTGGTGCTGTCGCTGGCGGGTAACTTCACCCTGTTCGCCTGGGTGTCGATCCTCTCGCGAACCCGGGTGTCCGAGCACTGGCAAGCCGGGCGCTTCATCGGCCAGCAGACCAGCGCACGGCCGAGCAGCCGTTCGCTGCTGGCGGTGCAGATCGACGACCTGCTGCACCTGGCCGCACGCTTTGTCGGCGAAGAGCGCGCCCGGCAAAGCTTCATCCGCTTTGCCTACCGCCAGGGCAAGGGCTTCAACCCCAACCAGAACGCCGACGGCGACTGGATCGAACACACCGAGCGCCTGCTCGCCGGCGTACTGGGCACCTCCTCGACCCGCGCGGTGGTCAAGGCGGCCATCGAAGGCCGCGACATGCAGCTTGAGGATGTGGTGCGTATCGCCGACGAAGCCTCGGAAGTGCTGCAGTTCAACCGCGCCTTGCTGCAAGGGGCGATCGAGAACATCAGCCAGGGCATCAGCGTGGTCGACCAGTCGCTGCGCCTGGTGGCCTGGAACCGCCGCTACCTGGAGTTGTTCAACTACCCCGACGGGCTGATCAGCGTCGGCCGGCCGATTGCCGACATCATCCGCTACAACGCCGAGCGCGGCCTGTGCGGCCCGGGCGAGGCCCAGGTGCACGTGGCAAGGCGCCTGCACTGGATGCGCCAGGGCCGCGCGCACACCTCAGAACGCCTGTTCCCCAATGGCCGGGTGATCGAGCTGATCGGTAACCCGATGCCCGGCGGTGGCTTTGTCATGAGTTTTACCGACATCACCCCGTTCCGCGAAGCCGAACAGGCCCTCAAGGGTGCCAACGAAAGCCTCGAACAACGGGTGGCCGAACGCACCCATGAACTGTCGCAACTGAACCAGGCACTGACCGAAGCCAAGAGCCACGCCGAAGCCGCCAACCAGTCCAAGACTCGCTTCCTGGCTGCGGTCAGCCACGACCTGATGCAGCCGCTGAACGCCGCGCGGTTGTTCTCGGCGGCGCTGTCGCATCAGGGCGATGGCTTGTCGGCCGACGCCCAGCAACTGGTCCAGCACATGGACAGCTCGCTGCGCTCGGCCGAAGAGCTGATCAGCGACCTGCTGGACATCTCGCGCCTGGAGAACGGCAAGATCACTCCCGACGCCAAGCCTTTTGCCCTCAACGAGCTGTTCGACACCCTCGGCGCCGAATTCAAGGTCCTGGCCCAGCAGCAAGGCCTGGATTTTCGCCTGCGCGGCAGCCGCCTGCGGGTGCAGAGCGACATGAAACTGCTACGGCGAATTTTGCAGAACTTCCTCACCAACGCCTTCCGCTACGGCAAGAGCCCGATCCTGCTGGGTGTGCGCCGCCAGCAAGGACGGTTGTGGCTGGAGGTCTGGGACCGTGGCAGCGGCATCGCCGATGACAAGCTGCAGGTGATTTTCGAGGAGTTCAAACGCCTGGACAGCCACCAGACCCGCGCGGAAAAAGGCCTGGGCCTGGGCCTGGCAATCGCCGACGGCTTGTGCAAAGTGCTCGGGCATCCGCTTGAGGTGCGCTCCTGGCCGGGCAAGGGCAGCGTGTTCCGCGTCAGCGTGCCACTGGCCACGGCGCCGGCGATAGCGCTGGCCTGCCCCGCCGAACAGGCCGGGCAGCCACTGGCGGGCCTGCAGGTGCTGTGCGTCGACAACGAAGACAGCATTCTCATCGGCATGAACAGCCTGCTCAGCCGCTGGGGTTGCCAGGTGTCCACCGCGCGCAACCGCGCAGAATGCGATGCCCTGCTTGCAAACGGCCTGCGCCCGCACCTGGCGCTGGTCGACTATCACCTGGACGACGGCGAGATCGGCACCGAACTGATGGCCTGGCTACGCACCCGCCTCGGCGAGCCGGTACCTGGCGTGGTGATCAGCGCCGACGGGCGCAGCGAGATGGTCGCCCAGGTGCATGCCGCCGGCCTCGACTACCTGGCCAAGCCGGTCAAGCCGGCGGCCCTGCGCGCCCTGCTCAATCGGCATCTGAGCCTGGCCCAGTAAGGGCGCTGGCGGCCAGTGGGTCGCCTTCGCTCATGGCCCGTTCGAGCAGCTCGGCAGGCAGGCTCTTGCTGGCCCGGGCGCCGAGCAGCTTGAGCTGTTCGCTGCGGCTGATCAGGTTGCCACGGCCTTCGCAGAGCTTGTTGCGCGCCGCGCTGTAGGCTTTGTCGACCTGCTGCAGGCGGTTGCCCAGCTCGTCCAGGTCCTGGATGAACAATACGAACTTGTCATACAGCCAGCCGGCGCGCTCGGCGATTTCCCGGGCGTTCTGGCTCTGGCGTTCCTGCTTCCACAGGCTGTCGATAACCCGCAAGGTGGCCAGCAACGTGGTCGGGCTGACGATCACGATCTGGCGGTCGAAGGCTTCCTGGAACAGATTCGGTTCAGCCTGCAAGGCCGCCGAAAACGCGGCTTCGATGGGCACGAAGAGCAAAACGAAATCCAGGCTGTGCAGCCCTTCGAGGCGATTGTAGTCCTTGCCGGACAAGCCTTTGACGTGATTGCGCAGCGACAGCACATGCTGCTTGAGCGCGGCCTGAGCGATCTCGCTGTCATCGGCGGCAACATACTGCTGGTAAGCGGTGAGGCTGACCTTGGAGTCGACCACCACTTGCTTGTCGCCCGGCAGCATGATCAGCACGTCGGGCTGGAAGCGCTCGCCGTCGGCGCTCTTGAGGCTGACCTGGGTCTGGTACTCGCGGCCTTTCTCAAGCCCGGCGTGCTCCAGGACCCGCTCCAGAATCAGCTCGCCCCAGTTACCCTGGGTCTTCTGGCCCTTGAGCGCCTGGGTCAGGTTGGTGGCTTCATCGCTCAGGCGCAGGTTGAGCTGCTGCAGGCGCTCCAGCTCCTTGGCCAGCGAGAAGCGCTCGCGGGCTTCCTGCTGGTAGCTGTCTTCCACGCGTTTTTCGAAGGCCTGGATGCGCTCCTTGAGCGGGTCGAGCAACTGCCCCAGGTGTTGCTGGCTGGTCTGGGCGAAGCGCTGCTCGCGCTCATCGAAGATCTTCGTGGCCATTTCGGCGAATTGCGCGCGCAACTCGTCACGCGAGCCCTGCAGGTCGTCGAGGCGTTGCTGATGGCTTTCCTGTTGTTCACGCAGCTCGGCGCTCAGGGCTGCGCTGTGGGCATCCAGGCGACGCAATTCGGCTTCGCGGGCAGCGCGTTCGAGCTGCCAGGCGTGCGCGGCGTCGCGAGCGTTGTCGCGATCGATCTGCAACAGCTCAAGCTCACGGGCCTGGGCAGCCAGGGTAGCCTGCTTGGCGGCATTGGCCTGGCCCAGGTCGCTGATTTCGTCGCGACTGGCATCCAGTTGGGCGAGCAGGCCTTCCTGGGCCAGTTGCACGTTGCTCAGGCGCTCCTCGAGCAAGGCTGCTTGCGCCTGGCGCGCACTCAGGCGCCGCTGCACCTGCAGCACCAGCGTCAGGCACGGCACGGCCGCCACCACGATACCCAGCAGAATACTGGTCAGATCCACTGCCATAGCCACCCCGATCTCCCTCGGCCAACGATCAACGGCTCAGCTTATCAGCCTTGGGCCTGCGCGCCGCACTCAGGCGTCAGGCAATTGCCTGAGCAGGCGCACGGCTTCCTGCGAGCCCTGGGCCGCCGCCTGTTCCAGCCAGTAACGGCCCTGGGCCGGCTCATTCAATTGCCCCTGGGCACACAGGCGGCCGTACTCGAGCTGCGCCCGGCGGTCACCGGCCCGCGCGGCCTGGCGCAGCAGTTCATGGCCGATACGCCGGTCGCGGGCATTGCCGCAGTCACGGCAGAGCATCTGCCCCAGGCGGCTCTGGGCGACCACCACACCCTGGCGCGCCGGCTGCTTGAGCAGGCGCCCGGCGAAGTGCTTGACGTTGGGGTTGTCACCCAGGCGCGGGCTGTCGAGCAACCACAAGGCAACCTTCAAGGAGAAGCGCTTGGGCTCGGGCAGGGGCGGTTGGGCAGCAGGAGCAACGAGGGTTTTAGAGCGAAACTTCATAAAAAACAGCGAAGGCAACTCGAGAGGCGCGCCACTCTACTCCATTTCTCTGACAATGGCCCGGTGCTTTTTTGCACTTTTTTTCAAAATATTTCAGCGTTTTTTCTTGACGTCAGGGCGGGCATTTTGTCCCTGGCAGAAGACTGCCGAAGGATTGTCGGACACCGGCTAAAAAGCTGGCACGCCCGTCCTAGAGCAAGCGCTAGGGACAATCCACAGAAGCTGTGGATAACTCGGTGGACAACCCCCTAAACCACCCCGCAAACCCCTATGAAATGGGGCTTCCAGTCAAACTGTCGATTTTTTCACCAGCTAAAATAAGTGTTTTTTTTCATTGACTTAAGGCAACGGCCAAGTCATTGGCAGCCACCTGCCGCGTTGTTGCAGAGCTGTAACAGCGGCTGCCCCATGTGTGCACAACCGCCCCGAAGCGAGGCATTTCCCTGCACGAAATTGGCACGTTCCCTGCCTTACAGCGCTGGAAAGGTGGTGAAATAGCACTTCACAGCGAGCCAGGAACGCGACATACTGGCCGGCTCGTCAGACGAAAACTTACAAAGCTTGCCAAGACCGGCAGACTCCTGTAGTCTTGCCGCCGTTAGTACCAAGCTGAAAGTCAATTCTGGCCAAAGCAGTCCTTACAGTGCCCTGCCCCTCACTTCGGACAGGCCTGTTGAAACCAGGACCGGCCCACTCGATGGCTCCCCAGGTAAATCACTTCTTACTCTGACCGAGCCAACCTGCAGATTGATCAGGATCTTCACCCAGCGGCATTGAACCCGACCCTGGTGTGTTGCCTGTCCTCTGACGTACCTACCAGTCAGCCCCAGCGCCACATGATAAATGCGCCCAAAACTGGCTGCCCTGTTCCAGTCAGGTTCTTCGCACCGGCTTAAATGCCTGCGTTACTGGAACGTTTTATATGTGCACGGATCAAAACCGTGTCTATTGCAGGAACATCTAATAACTATGAATCACTCTATCCATACTCAGGCTGCCATTCGCACCCTTTCCCAGGCATTTGCCCCTCTGAACTGCTTGATCCTGGCGTCGCGCAAAGGCGGCTTCAGCTTCACCCTGGTCAACGAGCACGGCATTGCCCGTCACAGCGAGCGCCTGTACCCGGAGCAATACTCCGAAGCCGAGCCGCTGCAGGCCGTCATCGAGCGCACCCGTCAGGCCCTGGTGGCCTGATCCGCACGATGCTGCAAACGCTCAAGCCCCGCCCTCTGGCGGGGCTTTTTTATGCCTGGTAAATCTGCCGAATCCCCCTGTAGGAGCTGGCTTGCCAGCGATGAGGGCAGCCCTGGCTAACGTGTTGCGGCCATCGCTGGCAAGCCAGCTCCCACAGGAATTTGGCCATCCTTTAGTGCGAATCACTAATCGCCACACGGCATATGATTTATAACTAAAAGCCGTAAATGTTTTAAAAACAGGCCTTTACAGCACGAATATGACACTAGACTTCAACTCAAGCGGCAAAGGCCGCTTCCGGCGGGCCAGACCGACTCACCAGCTGCCAAGCTCCAGCGTCCGCCGGTCAATTTCAAGTTCGAGGGCATCATGGGTATCGCCGCGAGCGAGTTGAGCCAATTTGTCATTCGTCCAACCCTGGTTTATCTGGGCCGTCACTGCGCCAGCGCCGAAGCCCTGCTGCTCGGTGTCGCCGCCAGCCAGTCGGCCCTCGGCTCGGCCCTGCACGACCGCCGCGGCCACGGCCTGTACCGCATCGGCGAACTGCGCCACCAAAGCCTCTGGGACCAGTTCCTGGCCCGCGACCCGGACCTTGCCAGCCTGGTCCGCGGCCTGGCCAGCCAGCATGCCTTTCTCAGCGGCCCGCACCTGGAACTGACCGTCAACCTGCGCTACGCCACCGCCATCGCCTGGATGCTGATCGAAGAACAGGCCCCCGAACTACCCGCCGCCGACGATTTACTGGGCCTGGCACGCATCTGGCGACAAACCTTCCAACCCCAGGGTCGCCTGCGCGATTTCACCAGCGCCTGGCAAACCTGCGTCGCCCCTGTGACTCTTCAGGCCTGCTGAGAGTCACTGCTTCCCAAAATCGGAAAATTCCCGCCATCTTGGTAGGATTGTCCTACAAAACCGCTCTATCTCCTGCGATACAGCCTATAGCGCTGCGGGCGAAATGTTGGTAGTTTTCGCCCCGGAGATCCCAAGGAGTTCTAATAATGAAAAAAGTCATGCTCAAAACCTCTCTCAGCCTCGCCGTCACTCTCGCCTCGACTCAACTGTTCGCCAGCGGCTTCGCCCTCAACGAACAAAGCGTCAGCGGCATGGGCACAGGTTTCGCGGGTCGCTCTTCTTCTGCCGATGATGCCAGCACCGTTTTCGGCAACCCCGCCGGCATGTCGCGCCTGAAACGCGAGCAAGTCACCGTCGGTGGTGCCGCTCTCATCGCTAAGTCCGATATCAGCGGCAGCGGCACCTTCGGTGGCAGCAACGACGGCGACATGGTTCCGGTCGTCGGTGTGCCGATGGGCTATTACGTCAAACCTATCGATGACCATTGGGCCTTCGGTATCGGCATGTACGTGCCGTTCGGCCTGGTAACCGACTATGAAAGCGGCTTTGCCGGCCGCTACTTCGGCAGCAACAGCGAAGTCCAGGTCATCACCCTGCAGCCAACCATCAGCTACGCCTTCAACGACAAGGTCTCGATCGGTTTCGGTCCGACTATCAACCGTATCGACGGCACCCTGGAATCCGCCTCGCTGAACCGCACCTCCCTGGGCAGAAATGACGGCAAGGTCAAGATCTCCGGTGATGACACCGCCATCGGCTACAACATCGGCGTGCTGGTACAGGCAACCGACAGCACCCGCGTAGGCCTGACCTACCACTCGATGGTCGACTACAAGCTCGAGGGTGACACCAAAATCAGCGGCTCCGGCTTTGGCCCACTGAGCGGCAGCAAGTTTGATGCCTCGTTGAAGATCAAAACGCCGGAATCGGTCGACTTCTCCGTCACTCACGAGCTGGATGCCAACTGGACACTTTATGTCGGTAGCACCTGGACGCGCTGGAGCCGCCTGGAAGCCATCACCGTCAACAACGAAGGTGTTCCTGCCCCCCTGGCACCTGCCCTGGGGCAGATCAGCGAAGAACAGAACTGGCACGATACCTGGGCTCACGCCATTGGCGCAGCTTACAAGCTGAACAAGGAATGGACCCTGCGCGCCGGCTTCAGCGTCGACCAGTCGCCGACCAACAATACCAACCGCTCGCCACGCATCCCTACAGGCGACCGCAAGGTGTTCAGCCTCGGTGCAGGTTGGAGCCCGAACGACGACATGACTGTCGACATCGCCTACTCCTACCTGATGGAAGAAGACGTCAAGGTTCGCCAGAACACTTCGCCTACCGACCCGGCGCACTTCAAAGGCTCCTACAACGCCAAGTACGAAAACAGCGCTCACGGCCTGGGAGCATCGCTCACCTACCGCTTCTGATTCATTCCACGTCGCAGAAAACCGCCAATCCTGGCGGTTTTTTCATGCTTGCTCGCAAGGCCAGAGGTGGGCCAGGCGGCCCTGTAAGTAGTCCATGAACAGCCGCACCTTGGCCGTCATGGCAAAGCGGTCGGCCACGCACAGGTAGACGTCCATCGGCTCGGTCTGGGCATAGGCCCTGGCCGATTGCGAATACTCGAACAACGCCACCAGCTGGCCGCGCTCAAGCAAGGGCCGGGCGACAAACTCGGCCAGGCGGGCAATGCCGCCATCCTGCACGGCCATCTGGGTCAGCACGTCGATGTCATCGCTGATCAGCACCTTGTCGAACTCGGCATCGAAGCGCAGCCCTTCGCGGACAAAACCCCAGCGCAGAAAACGACCGTCCACCGGGTAGCGGAACACCAGGCAGCGGTGCTCCTTGAGTTGCTCTGGCGATTGCGGCCAACCGGCTGCCGCCAGGTAACCCGGCGACGCACAGCAAATGAACGGCACCCGGGCGATGTGCCGGGCCAGCAGGCCATCTTCAAGTTGCGGCTGGATTCGCAGACTGACATCGACACCTTCCTGAGCGTGGTTGACGCGCCGATCATTCGTAACCAACTCAATTGAAAGCTGCGGATAGCGCGCGCTGAACGCCGGAATCAACGGTGCCAGTACGTGACGGCCGAACGCCGAGGACGAAGCGATGCACAAGCGCCCTTTGGGCTCGCAATCCGGGGTGGTGACCGCCTGCTGCGCCTGCTCGAGGTCGCGCTCAATGTGTTTGACCTTGTCGTAGTACAGGCTGCCACTGGGGGTCAGGGCCATGCTACGGGTAGTACGCGCGAGCAGGCGCACCTGCAGGTGGGCTTCCAGGCGGGCGATATTCTGGCTCACGGCGGCGGCACTCAGGCCCAGGCTACGAGCGCCACCGGCAATGCTGCCGGCTTCGACAACCTTGATGAAACTCTTGATCGAACCGAGCAGGTTCATGACAGGCTTCCGGGCATTCGTAAGATCTTCTTTATAAAGACCTAAGTCCGAGGCGTCTACCCCGGCCACAGGCAGCCTTGTTAGGCTGCGCCCTCATCCACTGCCAACGGAGTCCGCATGACGACCCAGACCAGCGTCCGCAGCCGACGCAAGCTCGGCGTTCGCGCCACCCCTTACGTGTTCGCCTTCTACATGTCGGCGATCATGGCCCTGCTGATGTGCTTTGTGATTACCGCCGCCAACGCCGGCATCGACGAGCAGTACCTGGGCAACGTGCTCAGGGCCTACCAACTGGCCATGCCGGTGGCCTTCGCCTGCGTACTGGTGGTGCGCCCGATCGTGCTCAAGCTGGTGGCCTGGACCGTGCACGCCAGCCACTGAGGCAGCTCAGGGCTGGGAAGCGATGGCCTTCTCGATCGCCGCCTTGAACGCCGGATCATCCGGCTTGGTTCGGCTGGAGAAGTTAGCCACCACCTTGCCCTGGCGGTCGATCACGTACTTGTAGAAATTCCACTTCGGCGCGCTGCTCTGCACAGCCAGCTCCTTGAACAGTGGCGTGGCATCACTGCCGCGCACCGGCTGGGCCTGGGTCATGGTGAACGTCACGCCGTAGTTGGCGTAACAGACCTTGGCGGTCTTCTCGGCGTCGGCGTCTTCCTGCTTGAAGTCGTTGGACGGCACCCCGAGCATTTCCAGACCCTGCCCGTGGTATTGCTGATAGATGCTCTCCAGCCCTTTGAACTGCGGGGCGAAGCCGCAATAGCTGGCAGTATTGACCACCACCAGCGGTTTGCCGGCAAAGCGCTCACAGAGGTTGATCTGCTCCTTGCCGCGCAGCTCCGGCAGCGTGCTGTCGAGCAGCGCCGGGCACTCGCCGGCCAGGGCATTGGCAGCGGCGGCCAGGGTCAACAGTGGAACCAACATCCAGCGTGTGCGCATCTTTTTTCTCCTTGAAACGGACCTGGAGAAATCAGAGTACTCCTAGCACACGCCCATGCCCAACTGCATCAACGCCAGACCGCCTTCATGCCAGCCCCACCAGGCCAGCGCCAGCACCAGCACGGCGGCGAGGCCGAGCACGGTGCGAATGGCCATAGGGCTCATGCCGCTTGCGCCTGCAAGCGCGCGACCGGGCGCTCGCGTACCGGCCAGTTGAGTGCTGCGGCGAGCAGGCTGAGAAGGATGGAAATCTGCCAGACAAGGTCATAGTTACCGGTCTGGTCATACACCACCCCACCCAGCCAGCCACCGAGAAACGCGCCCAACTGGTGAAAGAGGAAAACGATCCCACCCAGCATCGACAGGTTACGCACACCGAACAGGGTGGCCACGGTGCCATTGGTCAAGGGCACGGTCGACAGCCACAGCAGGCCCATGGCGATACCGAACAGATAGGCACTGAACGGGGTGATCGGTGCCCACAGGAACAGCACGATGACCACCGCGCGCAACAGGTACAGGGCGGTCAGTAGGCGCGGCTTGGACATCCTCCCGCCCAGCCAGCCGGCGGTGTAGGTGCCGACGATATTGAACAGCCCAACCAGCGCCAGCACGGTGGTGCCGATGGTGGCCGGCAGGTGCTGGTCGACCAGGTAGGCCGGCAGGTGCACGCCAATGAACACCACCTGGAAACCGCAGACGAAAAAGCCCAGGGCCAGCAGCCAGAAGCCTGAATGCGAGCAAGCTTCGCGCAGGGCCTGGCCGAGGGTCTGCTCATGGCCATCGCTGGGCAACGGTCGATCGCGCAACAACCCTACCAACGGCACGATAAAGGCCACCAGCAAACCCAGCACCAGCAAGGCCGCCGACCAGCCCAGCCAGCCGATCAGGCCCAGTGTGCCGGGCAACATGGCGAACTGGCCAAAGGAGCCGGCGGCACTGGCGATACCCATGGCCATGCTGCGCTTCTGCGCCGGTACGGCACGGCCGACCACGCCGAGGATCACCGAGAACGAAGTGCCCGACAGGCCGATACCGATCAACAGGCCGGCACTGAGCGACAGGGTCAGGGCCGAGTCGGACATACCCATCAGCACCAGGCCGACGGCATAGAGAATACCGCCGACCATCACTACCTTGGCCGCCCCCAGGCGATCAGCCAGGGCGCCGGCAAACGGCTGGGCCAGGCCCCAGATCAGGTTCTGCAAGGCAATGGCGAAGGCGAACACGCCACGGCCCCAGCCAAAGTCAGCACTCATCGGCGCCAGGAACAGGCCAAAGCCGTGCCTCACGCCCAGCGACAGCGCCAGGATCAGCGCCGCGCCAAGGAGAATCCACCCACTGGTTCGCCATACCGATGTCATTTTTGTTGTCTCCAGTGCCGCAAGGTTATGCGGGTATATACCCGCTTATAATCGTAAAAAGCTCAGGCCAGCAACTCCAGCAGGCGCACCAGTTCGTCGCGCTGGCCCTCGCCAAGGGTGTTGATCAAATCGCTTTGAGCCTGCTCCCAGGCCGGTTCCGCTGCCTGTAGGCGGGCCCTGCCCTGCTCGGTCAACAGGACGATACGATTGCGCAGGTCCTGCCCTTCGGCCAACGCCACCAGGCCGTCGGCCTCCAGCACCCGCAGGTTGCGCCCCAGGGTGCTGCGGTCCAGGCCCATGGCCTCGGCCAGGGTGGAAATACTCGGTTGGTCCAGGCGCCGCAAATGGCGTAGCAGGGAAAACTGCGCAACATTGATCCCGAAGCCGTCGAGGGCCTCGTCATAGTGTCGGCTCACCCCGCGGGCGGCGCGACGCAGGTGGGTGCAGATGCATTCGCTGGTCAACATAATGCGTGTATATACCCGCACCTGGGCAACTGCAAGCCTTTATTCGCCGCTCACAGCACCAGGGCGATCAATACCGCCAGCTCCAGCAGCTCCAGCATGGCCCCGGCGGTATCACCGGTAGTACCGCCCAGACGACGGACCATCAACCGGCGCAGCCAGGCGAAGACCGCTGCGGCAACCAGCACAGCCCACAGCCCTTTGAGCCCTGCCAGCAGTACACAGGCCAGCGCGCTGAGCAGCAAAACGAGCGTGCCCGACCGACGCGGCAGGTGATCCGCCAAGGCCTGGCCCAGCCCGCCGCTGCGCACATACGGCGTGCTGAGGAACAAGCCCAGCAACGCCGCACGGCCAATCAACGGCGCGAGCAACAGCAGCAGCCCCTCGCCGCGCTCGATCAGCGCCAGCAAGGCACAGAACTTGAGCAGCAGCACTAGCACCAGGGCAACCACGGCAATCGGCCCGCTGCGTGGGTCTTTCATGATCAGCAGGGTGCGCTCGCGGTCGCCGAAACCGCCCAGCCAGGCATCAGCACTGTCAGCCAGGCCATCCAGGTGCAAGGCACCGCTGAGCAGCACCCAGGCACTGAGCAGCAAAGCACCATGAAGCAGCAACGGGCTGCCAGCCAGCAGCGCGTTCAGCCCCCAGAGCAGCGCCCCGAACAACAGCCCCACCAATGGGTAGAACAGCAGCGAGCGGCCCATCTGCTCCGGCGCCGGCATGCCCGGCAAGCGCACCGGCAAGCTGCTGAGAAACTGCAGGGCGATCCAGAACGCCAGCATCTCAGTGCACTTCCCGCAGGCTGCCGTCGGCCAGCAGCTCAAGGCGAAACAAGGCGCCATGGGCCACTTCGACCTGCAGTAATTGTTCTCGGGGCAGGCCACGGGCGCGGGCCAGCAACAGGCGCATCACGCCGCCATGAGTGACCAGTAGCAAGTGCTTGCCGGCATGCCCCTGGTGCAAGGCGCTGATGGCCTGCAATACCCGTGCGGAGAAATCCGCCACGGGCTCGCCGCCTGGCGGTGTGAAAGCATAAGGGTCAGCCCAGAATTGCCCGAGTTCGGCTTCGTGGGTGAGCATCAGGTCTGCCGCACTGCGCCCTTCCCACTCGCCGAAATGCAGCTCCTGCAGCCCCGGCGCCAGTTGCAGCGGCAGGTCCAGCTGGGTGCCCAACGCTTCGGCAAAGCGTGCGCAGCGTTGCAATGGCGAACTGACCAGCGCATCCCAGGGCCCCGCAGCCTTCACCGCCGCCTGCATCTGCGCCCAGCCCGTGTCGGTCAGAGCATCGTCGAGGCTGCCGCGCAGGCCGCCGCCCCGTTCGGTTTCGCCGTGGCGCAGCAGGTCGATGATCATGCCGGACGGTCCGCAACCGCGGCTTCGGCGAAGGTCGCCATCTGCCCGTGCAGGTCGCAAGCCAGGCGCAGTAGCGGCACCGCCAACGCCGCACCACTGCCCTCGCCCAGGCGCAAGCCCAGCTCCAGCAGCGGCTCGGCGTCGAGCGCGGCAAGCACCCGGCGATGCCCGGGCTCGGCGCCGCGATGGCCGAACAGCAGCCAGTCACGACACTGCGGGTTGATGCGCGTGGCTACCAGGGCGGCGACGGTGCAGATAAAGCCATCCACCAGCACCGCGACACCGGCCTGGGCGCACCCCAGGTAGGCACCGACCAGCGCGGCGATCTCGAAGCCGCCAAAACACAACAGCCGTTGCAGCGGGTCGTCGCCAAGGTCCGCGTGCTGTTTCAGGGCACGCTCGATGACCTCGGCCTTGTGCCGTACACCGGCGGCATCCAGGCCGGTGCCCGGGCCGCTGAGCTCGGTAGCCGGGCAACCGAGCAAGGCACAGGCCAAGGCGCTGGCGGCAGTGGTGTTGCCGATGCCCATCTCCCCGCCGATAAACAGCCGGGCACCGCTGGCAGCGGCGCGCAAGGCACTCTCGCGCCCGCCCTGCAGGGCCAGCAGGCCCTGTTCGTGAGTCATCGCCGGCACCTGGGCGAAGTTGGCCGTACCGGGGCCGACGCGCAGGTGGCGCACACCCGGCAGTTCCAGCGCCAGGTCGATGGTGCCCAGGTCGATCACTTCCAGTTGAGCATTCAACTGCCGCGCCAGCACACTGATAGCGGCGCCGCCGCTGACGAAGTTGTGCAGCATCTGCCCGGTCACCGCCTGCGGATAGGCGGAGATGCCTTCGGCGACCACGCCGTGATCGCCGGCGAAGATGGCGATCCAGACCTGCTCGACGCTCGGTTTGAGCTGGCCCTGCAGGCCGGCCAGTTGCACCGCCAGTTGCTCCAGGCGGCCCAGCGAACCGGCCGGCTTGGTCAGTTGCTGTTGACGCGCCAGGGCCTGTTCGCGAACAGCCTGGTCAACAGGACGGCAGGCTTCAAGCCACCAGGTTTGACTCATAGTACAGGTCCTTTGAGGGTAAGTGGCAGGCCGGCGACGGTCAGCACCACGCGCTGGCAGCGCTCGGCAATGGCCTGATGCAGCCAGCCGGCTTCATCGACATAACGGCGGGTCAATTCGCCCATGGGCACTACGCCCAGGCCGGTTTCGTTGCTGACCAGGATGATTTCGCCCGGCAGGCCCGCCAGGCAGTCGAGCAGCGCCGAGCGTTCAGCCGCCAGGCGCTCGGGGTTGTCGAGCATCAGCAGGTTGGTCAGCCACAGGGTCAGGCAGTCGACCAGCAGGCAACGTTCGGCACCGGCAGTGGCGCAGAGCACCCGAGCCAGTTCCAGCGGTTCTTCGATCAATGCCCACTCGGCCGGACGCCGCTCGCGGTGCAACTGCACCCGCGCATTCATCTCGCCATCGAGCGGTTCGCTGGTGGCGATGTAGGTGACCGCCAAGCCGCTCTGGCTGGCCAACTGTTCGGCCAGGCGGCTCTTGCCCGAACGGGCGCCGCCAAGAATCAGGTTGAGCATGTCAGTTCAGTCCGCAGAGTTGGCGCAGGCGCGCGGTGTCCAGATGCTGCTCGACCAGGTCGGCCAGGCGCTCGATGTCGCGTTCGCGCAGGGCGTGATAGTCGATTTGCTCTACCTCCTGCAGCCCAGCCCAGCGCAACAGCGCGGCGCAGCTATGCGGCGCCTCGAACAGGCCATGCAGGTAGGTGGCGAAGATCTGCCCGTCGGCACTGAGGGCGCCGTCGGCGCGGCCATCGTCCAGTTGCACCGCCGGGCGCTGCAGGGCCGGCCCCTGGGTTACGCCGGCATGAATCTCGTAGCCGCTGATGGCTGCCTGTTCCAGTTGCAGGGTGCCAGCGACATTGCGCAACTGCTTCTCGGCTTCCAGCACGGTGACAAAGTCCAGCAGCCCCAGGCCATCGCTGGCACCGGCAGGCCCTTCCAGGCCCAATGGGTCTTCCACACGCTGGCCGAGCATCTGCAGCCCGCCGCAAATGCCCAGCACCTTGCCGCCATAACGCAGGTGGCGGCTGATCGCCTCGTCCCAGCCGCGCTCGCGCAACTGTGCCAGATCGCCGCGTACGCTCTTGGAGCCAGGCAGGATGATCAGGTCGGCCGGCGGAATCGGCTGGCCGGGGCCGATGAACTGCAAATCGACCTGCGGGTGCAGGCGCAGCGGGTCGAAATCGGTGTGGTTGCTGATACGCGGCAGCACCGGCACGATGACCTTGAGCTGACGCCCGGCCTTGATGCCCTGGCGCTGGTCGATGCTGTCTTCGGCTTCCAGGTGCAGGTCCAGCACATAGGGCAGCACGCCCAGCACCGGTTTGCCGGTACGTGCTTCGAGCCAGTCCAGGCCCGGCTGGAGCAAAGCGATATCACCGCGAAAACGGTTGATGACAAAGCCCTGGACCCGTGCCTGTTCGCTCGGCGAGAGCAATTCCAGGGTGCCGACCAGATGGGCGAAGACCCCGCCGCGGTTGATGTCGGCAATCAGAATCACCGGGCAGTCCACCGCCTCGGCGAAGCCCATGTTGGCGATGTCGCCGGCACGCAGGTTAATCTCGGCCGGCGAGCCAGCACCTTCGACCATCACCAGCGGATAGGCCGCGCTCAGGCGCTGGTGCGAGGCCAGTACCGCCTGCATGGCGATGGCCTTGTAGTCGTGATAGGCCACGGCATTCATGCTGGTGACCGCGCGGCCATGGACGATCACCTGGGCACCGGTGTCGCTGTTGGGCTTGAGCAGCACCGGGTTCATGTCGGTGTGCGGCGCCAGGCCGGCCGCCTGGGCCTGGACCGCCTGGGCCCGGCCGATCTCGCCACCTTCGGCGGTCACGGCGCTGTTGAGCGCCATGTTCTGCGGTTTGAACGGCACCACCGCAACGCCCTGGCGCAGCAGCCAGCGGCACAGCGCGGTCACCAGGGTGCTTTTGCCGGCATCGGAGGTGGTGCCCTGCACCATCAGGGTGGTCATGGTTGTTCCTTGCGGTATTCGCTGAAGGCCAGGGCCAGGCGCTGGAAGTCCTGCTCGCTGGCCGGCAGGCCGAAGCGCAGGCTGGGCGGCTGGGTGAACAGGCGCAGGAGGATACCGCGCCGGGCCATGAATTCATGCAGCTGCGCCGCCTGATCGGTGACCAGGTACTGGAACAGGTCGCAGCTGCCGTGGGGGGCAAAACCTGCCGCGCTGAGTACCCCGGCCAAACGCTGGCTGGCAGCGGCGCAGCGAACAATCTGCTGTTGATGCGCGACGCTATCGAGCAGGCAGGCCTGGCCGAGGACCCGGGTCGGGCCGCTGATGGTCCAGGGCCCGAGCTGTTCGGCGAGCAGCTGCAACAGATGACGTTCAGCCAGGACAAAGCCCAGGCGTACACCGGCCAAGCCAAAGAACTTGCCGAACGAGCGCAGCACAATCAGCCCGGAGCGCTCGGCATGCGCGGCGATGCTGTGTTGCGGGGTGTTGTCCATGAAGGCTTCATCGACCAGCAGCCAGCCGCCCCGGCGAGCCAGGCGCGCGTGCCATTCCAACAGTTGCTCGGCAGATATCAACCGAGCGCTGGGGTTGTTGGGGTTGACCACCACCAGCACGTCGAGGCTGTCGAGGTAGTAATCGACCTGATCTTCAGGCAATTCGCGCACCCGGTGCCCGGCGCGGCGCCAGCCTTCGGCGTGTTCGGCGTAGCATGGCGACAGGACGCCGACCGTGCCGGGGCGGCGCAGACGCGGCAAGGCCTGGATCGCCGCCTGGGAACCGGCCACCGGCAGCAGTTGCTCGACCTGGTAATACTCGCAGGCCGCCCGCTCCAGGCCGTCGTCGGTCTCGGGCAGGCGCGCCCAGGCGCGCAGCGGGATCTCGGGGATTGGATAAGGCCAGGGAGCAATGCCGCTGGACAGGTCCAGCCAGTCTTCGCGGGCAATGCCGTACTGCTGCACTGCGCGTTGCAGGCGACCACCGTGTTCAAGCATAGAATTCAGCCCCCAGGCACACCAACAGCAACCACAACCACACGCCCTGGCAGACCAGGCGCCAGCCGCGCTCGATGGCCTCGGCATCGGCCTGCGGGCCTTCGCCCAGTTGCGGGCGCTGGTGCAGCTCGCCGTGGTACACCGCCGGGCCGCCCAGCTCGACACCCAGCGCCCCGGCGCCGGCAGCCATCACCGGGCCGGCGTTGGGGCTGTCCCACAACGGCGCCTGGCGCCGCCAGCAGCTCAGGGCCAGGCGGGTCTTGCCCAGCAGCGCGTAGGTCAGGGCCACCAGCCGCGCGGGAATATAGTTGAGCAAGTCGTCGATTTTCGCGGCGGCCCAGCCGAAGCGTTCGAAGCGTTCATTACGATAGCCCCACATCGCGTCGAGGGTGTTGCTCAGGCGATAGAGCACCACCCCCGGTACGCCAGCGACGACGAACCAGAACAGCGCGGCAAACACCGCATCGCTGCCGTTCTCCAGCACCGATTCGGTGGCGGCGCGGGCCACGGCGGTTTCATCCAGCTCGCGGGTTTCGCGGCTGACCAGATAACCTACGCGCTGCCGGGCTTTTTCCAGGTCGCCCTGGCGCAAGGCTTCGGCCACCGGCGTCACGTGCTCGCCGAGGCTGCGCAGGCCCAGGGCGCAGTACAACGCCAGCACTTCGACCAGCCAGCCAATGTACGGCAGCCAGGACAGCAGCATGGCCACGAAGGTCAGCGGCACCACCGCCAGGAACCAGGCGCTGACACCATGGCTGCGCCAACCACGGCCACCGGCATTCAAGCGTTGCTCCAGACGCCCGGCCAGGCGCCCGAAGGCCACCAGTGGATGCCGGCGCTTGGGCTCGCCCAGCAGCGCATCCAGCGCCACCCCGGCCACCGTCAGCAACGCCACACTCATCAAGACTCTCCCCAGTGATTTTCAAACAGCATGTCGTGCAGCGGTCGCGCCGTGGTCCAGCCTTCGAGCACCAGCATCGGCGCCGGGTAAAACGCCTGCACCGGGCCCAGGCAAAGGATCGCCAGCGGCTTGGCGCCGGCCGGCATGCCCAGCAACTCGGCCAGGGCCTGGGGCTCGAACAGCGACACCCAGCCCATGCCCAAGCCTTCGGCGCGGGCGGCCAGCCAGAGGTTCTGGATCGCACAGGACAGCGACGCCAGGTCCATCTCCGGCAAGGTCCGGCGGCCGAAGATATGCGCTTCGCGTTCATCCATCAGCGCGGCGACCAGCAGTTCGGCGCAGTCGTTGATCCCTTCGACCTTGAGTTTCATGAAGTCGTCGGAGCGCTCGCCCAGGGCTTGCGCGGTACACAACCGCTCCTCTTCCACCAGGGCCTGGATACGCTGACGCAGTTCCCGTTGAGTGATGCGGATAAACCGCCAGGGCTGCATCAAGCCGACGCTGGGCGCCTGGTGCGCAGCCTCAAGCAAACGGGCGAGCAGTTCAGGGGCGACTTCGCCGCCGCTGAAATGGCGCATGTCACGGCGCTCGCCGATCGCGCGATAGACCGCCGCGCGTTCGGCTTCGGTAAAAGCATGTTCGTTCATGGACACAACAGCGCCGCCGACGCCTGGGGGTTGGAAGCAAAGTAGAAATGCACGTAGGACGCCGTCAGCCGCCCGTGGCGATAGACCGCCTCGGCACCGCGGCCACCGTTGGGGCTCTGGCCACGGGCAATCGGTTCAAGTTCGGTGCTGGTCAGCGAGTGATGGTAGGTGTGCCCGCGCAAGGTGCCTTCGGGCAGTTCCACCGCCTGCAGAGCCAGGGCGGCCAGGCGCTTCTGCATCACCGCCTCGCCGGCCAGCAGGCCGAGCAGTTCGGCACGCTCGCCGCCGACATCGGTAAGGGCCTCGAGCAGGTAAAGCATGCCGCCGCATTCGGCCAGCAATGGCTTGCTGGCGTGATGGTGGGCGCGAATGGCTTCGAGCATCGGTGTGTTGCTCGCCAGCGCCTGGTGATGCAGCTCCGGGTAACCACCGGGCAGGTACAAACTGTCAGCATCCGGCAGGCTGGCATCATGCAGCGGCGAGAAGAACGCCAGCTGCGCCCCCATGGCCCGCAGCAGATCGAGGTTGGCGCCATAGGTGAAGGCAAAGGCTTCGTCGCGGGCAACCGCGATGCGCACACCCTGCAACAAGGGCTCGATCGCCCGCTCGGTCGGCGCGGCGAACCTCACCGCCGGCGGCAAGGCCGCATCGCAACTGGCACCGAGGGCGGCGGCAGCCGCATCCAGGCGGGCATCGAGGTCGTTCAGCTCACTCGCCTGCACCAGGCCCAGGTGGCGGCTGGGCAGCTCGATGCCGGTTTCCCGTGACAGACCGCCGTACCAGCGCAAGCCTTCGGTCAGGCTGCCTTCGAGCAACTGGGCATGGCGCAGGGTACCGACGCGGTTGGCCAGTACCCCGGCAAACGGCAGGTCCGGCTGATAGCGCGCCAGGCCCAGGGCCAGGGCGCCAAACGTCTGGGCCATGGCCGTGCCATCGATCACCGCCAGCACCGGTACGCCAAAATGACGGGCCAGGTCAGCGCTCGATGGCGTGCCATCGAACAACCCCATGACCCCTTCGATCAGGATCAGGTCGGCCTCAGCCGCCGCTTCCCACAACAACCGGCGGCTTTCCTGCTCGCCGACCATCCACAGGTCAAGCTGATACACCGGCGCACCACTGGCGCGCTCAAGGATCATCGGGTCGAGAAAATCCGGGCCGCACTTGAACACCCGAACCTTGCGCCCCTGGTTGCGATGCAGGCGCGCCAGCGCGGCGGTCACTGTGGTCTTGCCCTGGCCGGAGGCCGGTGCGGCAATCAATACCGCCGGGCAATGGCGCGCGTCACTCATAGTTCGACGCCCTTCTGGGCGCGAATACCGGCCTGGAAAGCGTGCTTGATCAAGCCCATTTCGGTGACGGTGTCGGCCAGTTCGATCATTTCATCCTTGGCCGCACGACCGGTGACGATCACGTGCTGCATCGGCGGGCGCGCCTGCAGGTCGCTGAGGACCTGGTCCAGATCGAGGTAACCGTGCTTGAGGGCGATGTTCAGTTCATCGAGCACCACGAAGGCGATCGACGGGTCCTGGAGCATCTGCCGCGACACCGCCCAAGCGGCTTCGGCGGCGGCGATATCACGCTGGCGGTCCTGGGTTTCCCAGGTAAAGCCCTCGCCCATCACGTGGTAGCGCACCTGCTCGGGAAAACGGCGGAAAAACAGCTCCTCACCGGTGCTGTTGCGGCCTTTGATGAACTGCACCACACCGCACTGCATGCCGTGGCCCATGGCCCGGGCAAGCATGCCGAAGGCCGAACTGCTCTTGCCCTTGCCGTTGCCGGTGAGCACCAGCAGCAGGCCGCATTCGTTGGGCGAATTGGCGATGCGCTCGTCGATGACGGCCTTCTTGCGCTGCATACGGGCCAGGTGGCGTTCGTCGCGCTCGGTGGATTCAGTCATGAGGTTCTCCGCAAACCACTGTCGGCCGGCCCGCAACGAGCCTGGCAGCCTGTGGTTGCTCAAGGATCGCGAAGGAAACGGCGTGACAGATGAATGGATATGGCAGACGGAAAACGCGCAGGGCTGCGGCACAGGCCGGAGGAACCGCGCATCACCCTCCGTGATGCCGTTGGCTGTTACAGGCCGGTCTCCGGGCTTGTGAGCGGGGCCATGAACACCCGGGACCGCGCGCCTTCCCGGGTTGAACACCCAGTGGCCCTGCGCGGCCTTGACTCACCTACCGTTGCGGGGGCAGCGCCGGATTCGCGCGCCTTGCACGCCCACCGGCTTCCCTGTTTCACCCTGCCAGGCCATAGCCCACAGAGCACCTGAAACAAGTCGCGAAGGTTAGAGGGTTGCACCCGGAGCGTCAATGAAAGGCGCTGAACTGGCCTGGATCAATGGCGCCTTTGTCATCTTGTGTAACACTGACTTCAGTGATATCAAATAGCCATAACTTCGGCTGTACTCGATCACAACTATAAGGGAGAGCAGCATGCAAGGCCTGATCATCAATAACGCGCGCCTGGAGTTCCTGCGCCCCGCCCTGGAACGTTGGGTTGATTGCATCGACCGCTTCAACCAGACCCTCGGCGATGGCGAGGCGCCCTACTGGCACGGCGCCCAGGCCAACCTCGGCCTGCTCTCGGCCGCCGCCTGGCAAGCCGAGCTGGTGACCCTGCAACAGCACCAGAGCAAGAAACAGCGCGAGGACGGTGATCGTGAAGGCCGCTGCGACCTGTACATCGCCAACCACGAAGAAGCCGCCTACCTGCAAGGCAGCCAGCGCTGGCCAAAGATTGCCAAGCTCGATTTGAACAACGCCCTGGCCGAGACCGTTTACGCCGCCCGGCAGATCGCTACGCCCAGCCAGCTCAAGGTTGCCGCGCTGTTCGCCAGCCCCTGGAAAGCCGGCCAGCACGCCAGCCCCGAAGAGCTGCAGGACCTGGTCGACGACCTGCAAAAGCACAACGCCTGCGCCATCGCCTGGTACTTCCCCTACGCTTACCGCAAGCTGCACAACGAAGCCGGCCAGTATTACCCCGGCATCGCCCTGCTGCTCAAGCAGGCCTGAAGCGGGGAACCTCCCACGCCTGGCCCGCCTCTACTGGCAATAGCGGCCAATGTTGCGAGGGAAACGACATGGGTATCAAGCCGATTGCACTGCTGCTGGCAGTGACAGCGGGGTTAAGCGGCTGCGGCGAGCACGCGCGCCTGGATGTCAGCGACGGGGTTGGCCCGTCGCCGCAGTTGCCTGAACCCAACAAGACCCTGATCCCCACCGTCAACATCGCCCCTGCCATAGGCTGGCCCCCGGGCATGACGCCCAAGGCCGCCCCCGGCACCCAGGTAGTGGCCTTCGCCGAAGGCCTGGACCACCCGCGCTGGCTCTATGCCCTGCCCAATGGCGATATCCTGGTTGCCGAAACCAATGCCCCACCCAAGCCCGATAACGGCATGGGCATTCGTGGCTGGGTGGTGGGCAAGATCATGGACCGGGCGGGCGCCGGCGTCCCCAGTGCCAACCGTATCAGCCTGCTGCGCGACAGCGACCATGACGGCGTGGCGGAAACCCGCACGACCTTTATCGAGCACCTCAATTCGCCCTTCGGCATGGCCCTGGTTGGCAATGACTTTTACGTCGCCGACACCGATCGCCTGCTGCGCTTTCACTACCAACCCGGCGCCACCTCGATCCACGGCCCCGGCACGCCGGTGGCTGACCTGCCGGGCGGTACGCTGAACCATCACTGGACCAAGAACGTGATCGCCAGCCGGGATGGCAAGAAGCTCTACGTCACTGTCGGCTCCAACAGCAATGTCGGCGAGAACGGCATGGACCAGGAAAAAGGCCGTGCGGCGATCTGGGAAATCGACCCGGCCAGCGGCCAGCAGCGCATCTTCGCCTCTGGCCTGCGCAACCCCAACGGCCTGGCGTGGGAACCACACACCGGCCAGCTGTGGACCGCGGTCAACGAGCGCGACGAGATCGGCAGCGACCTGGTGCCCGACTACATCACTTCAGTCAAGGATGGCGGCTTCTATGGCTGGCCTTACAGCTATTTCGGTCAGCACGTCGATCAGCGGGTCAACCCTTCCGACCCGAACCTGGTGGCCAGCGCCATCGCCCCGGACTATGCCGTTGGGCCGCATACGGCTTCGCTGGGCCTGACCTTTGCCGAGCCGGGCGTGCTGCCGTCGCCGTTCGAGCAAGGCGCATTCATCGGCCAGCATGGCTCATGGAACCGCAAGCCGCACAGTGGCTACAAGGTGATCTTCGTGCCCTTCAGCACCGCTGGCAGGCCCGCAGGCAAACCGATTGACCTGCTGAGCGGGTTTCTCAATGACGAGGGCAAGGCCATGGGCCGGCCGGTGGGGGTGATCAATGACCAGCGTGGTGGCGTGCTGGTGGCTGATGATGTGGGCAACAAGATCTGGCGGGTGAGCAAGGCCAAGTGATCCGGAGGCCGCTATGCGGCCCATCGCCGGCAAGGCCGGCTCCCACACAGATCGCATGCACTATTACCCTGCGCCCTCTCAGCGCTTGCGGCACAAGGTCAAGCCATCGCCAATCGGCAGCATCGACAGGTCCACCCGCGGGTCATCCTTGAGCTTGTGGTTCAGTGCCTGGATGGCCCGGGTGTCTTCGCTGTCCGGCTTTTTCTCAAGCACCCGTCCGCTCCACAAGGTGTTGTCGAACAGCACCAGCCCGCCAGTACGCAGCAAGCGCAGGGACTCTTCCAGGTACTGCGGGTAATTGGCCTTATCGGCATCGATGAAGATCAGGTCATAGCGTTCTGACGGCAGTGTCGCCAGGGTTTGCAAGGCGGGTGCCAGGCGTAGTTCAATGCGCTCAGCGACTCCGGCCTCCTGCCAGTAGCGCCAGGCCACGGCGTTATAGCTGCCTTCAAGGTCGCAACAGAGCAACTGCCCATGCGCCATGGCCTGGGCCATGCACAAGGCGCTGTAGCCGGTGAACGTGCCCACCTCGATGATTCGCTGGGCGCCGATCAGGCGCACCAGCAGCGCCAGCAACTGGCCCTGCTCCGGCGCCACCTGCCAGCGCGCTTCAGGCAAGGCCTGGGTTTCGGCACGCAAGCGGGCGAGCAAGGGCGATTCGCGCAGCGATACGCTTTGCAGGTAGTGGTAGAGCGGGTCGTCGAGGTAGAGCGTCTGAGCGGTCATCGTCTACCTCGCGAAAGTCAGGGGTTACGCGCCAGGTGTGCCGGCTGCAGGACGCGCTTGGCGTTCAGGTAGGTTTTTTGCCAGTAACTGTTGGACAGGTAGTCCAGGCGCACCGTTCCACCGGTGGCCGGGGCATGGACGAAGCGCCCCTCGCCGACATAGATACCGGCATGGCTGACTTGCGATCCACCATTGGTGGCGAAGAACACCAGGTCACCGGATTGCAGCTCGTTGCGCTCGATGCTCGGCGCACGGATGCCGATCATTTCGCGGGTCGAACGGGGTAGCGAGATACCGGCGGCATCGCGATACACATAGCCAATCAGGCCACTGCAATCGAAACCCGAATCCGGGGTATTGCCGCCCCAGCGGTAAGGCGTGCCGACCAGGCCCAGGGCACGGAACAACACGTCTTCGGCAACCGGGGAGAAGTACACTTGCGGCGCCATCACCGCAGGCTCGACCACTTTACGCGGGGCCGGGGCATGGCTTGAGCAGGCACCAAGCAGTGCCGCGAGGGAAAGTACCGCGAAGCGCGCCATCATCGCCATGGTCAGAACATCCTGTCTGAAGCCGCTCCGGCCAGAGCCGAAAAGAGTTGAGAGTTTAGATTAGACGCTTTCTGTAAACACGCACGGCGACGAGCTTTTCAGCTGCGTCGCCGTGGTCGAACCTGTCGAAGGATCAGTTGCGCGAAATGGTGGTCGCGGCCGGAGCCATGGCCAGTGCACGCTTGGCTTCGATGAAGGTCTTGCTCCAGTAGCGATCACCGAGCTTGTCGATGCGCACACCACCGCTGCGGCGGCTGCTGGAGTGGATGAACTGGTCGTCACCGAGGTAAATCCCGGCGTGGCTGACGCGCCCGCGACCATTGGTGCTGAAGAACAGCAGGTCGCCTGGCTTGAGGTTGTTGCGAGCAACCAGCGGGGCCTTGACGTTGATCATTTCGCGGGTGGAGCGCGGCAGGTTGAGGCCGGCTTCTTCGCGGAACAGGTAGCCGATGAAGCCGCTGCAATCAAAACCGGTGTTCTCGGAGGTACCACCGAAACGGTAGCGGGTACCGATCAGCGACATGCCGCGCTCGAGAATGTTGTCGGCCAGGGCTGGCAGCTGGTAAGGCTTGCTGCTGGCGAAATCTTGCAGCTCTGCTTCGGTGGCCAGCTCTTCCTCGAGCGTCGCCTGGACGGAGGACTTGGTCGAAACCTGAGCGGAAACCGGTTGCTGCTGAACCTGCTGCTGCGATACGGGACCGGTGGTCGCGCAGCCAAAAAGCAGGGTCACGAGTGCGAGGGGCACGAGGGGTGCGAAGCGATTTAGCATGGGCACGACCGTGTCTGGAATTTAAAGAAGCCGAGACTATGCCTTCTATCGCATCGATTTGCAAATTCAATCGAAAAAAATGTGACTTTTACGTGCCGAGGCTCTAGCCCCTGCCTTACCAGCCCAACGTTTCTTTCAAAAACGGGATGGTGAGCTTGCGCTGAGCCTGCAACGAGGCCTGATCGAGGCGCTCGAGCAGGTCGAACAATGCACTCATGCTGCGGGTACCACGGGTGAGAATGAAGTGCCCGACCTCGTCGGTCAGGTGCAGACCACGGCGCGAAGCGCGTAATTGCAGGGCGCGCAGCTTGTCTTCATCCGACAGCGCACGCATCTGGAAGATCAGTGCCAGGGTCAGGCGCGACTTCAGGTCAGCCAGTTTGATCGGCAGTTCGCGGGGCGAGCTGGAGGCGGCCAGAAGCAGGCGCCGGCCACTGTCGCGCAGGCGGTTGAAGAGGTGGAACATGGCCTCCTCCCACTCCGGCTTGCCGGCAATCACGTGCAGGTCGTCGAGGCAAACCAGTTCGTACTGCTCGAGGTTGTCGAGCAGTTCGACGCCGCGGTCGAGCAATTGCGCCAGGGGCAGGTAGACCGCCGGCTCCCCCAGTTGCTCGAAGCGCAGGCAGGCAGCCTGCAGCAGGTGGGTACGGCCTACACCTTGCTTGCCCCACAGGTAGATCAGGCTTTCGGTCCAGCCGGCGTCGGCTTCGCAGAGTCGCTCGACGTAGCCCAAAGCGGCGGCGTTGGCACCCGGATAGTAGTTGATGAAGGTGGCGTCATCACGCAGACGCACACCCAGGGGCAACTGGATCGGTTTCATGCTGGCTGGGCAGTTCCGGGGAACCGCAAGGGGCCTTTTGTGAAAAGTCTGCAAAGTTTATACCCGTGGCGCCGGTCGCACAATCGGCGCAGACCACAAGTAAAATCAAAGGCTTGCATAAGCGTACAAGCGCCAATACAAGCCAGGTGCTATCAAGCTAGAGATCCGGGTCGATTTCGCCGGCGTAAATATCCGACTCTTTATACAGGTCATGCACATGGCGCAGCAGCACCATGATCACCGCCGCCACCGGCAGGGCCAGCAGCACCCCGGTAAAGCCGAACATTTCGCCACCGGCGAGAATCGCGAAAATCACCGCCACCGGGTGCAAGCCGATACGGTCACCCACCAGCAGCGGCGTCAGCACCATGCCTTCGAGCGCCTGGCCGACCATGAACACGGCAGCGATACCAAGCAATGGATAGGGGGCGCCACCGAACTGGAACAGCCCGGCGATCATCGCCGCGCTGATACCGATGATGAAGCCCATGTACGGCACGATCGCCGCCAGGCCCGCCAGCAGGCCGATCAACAGGCCAAGCTCCAGGCCCACCAGCATCAACCCCGAGGCATAGATGATCCCCAGGGCCAGCATCACCAATAGCTGGCCACGGACGAAGGCGCCGAGCACCTCGTGACATTCACCGGCAAGCGCCACCGCCCGCTCCTCGCGCTGACGCGGCAGCAGGCTGCGGATCTTGGCCATCATCAGGTCCCAATCGCGCAACAGGTAGAAGCTCACCACCGGAATCAGCACCAGGTTGGCCAGCCAACCGATCAGGGCCAGGCCCGAAGCCGTGGCCTGGGACAGGATGATCCCGACGATGTCGGTGGTCTGGCCCATGTGCTCGCTGATGGCGGCCTTGATCTTGTCGAACTTCCAGAAACCGTCGGCCAGGCCCAGGCGCGCCTGCACCCAGGGCAAGGCCACATGCTGCAGCCAGTCGAGCATCTGCGGCGCCAGCTCGTACAGGCGCACCAGTTGCTTGGCCAGCATCGGCACCAGCACCAGTAGCAACACGGTCAACAGCAGGGTGAACAGGGCAAAGACCACCACCACGCCCCAGGTGCGCGACAGGCCGGCGCGCTCCAGGCGATCGACCAGCGGGTCGGCCAGGTAGGCCAGCAGGATGCCGACCAGAAACGGCGAAAGAATCGGGTGCAGCCAATAGAGCAAGGCCGCGCACAGCAGCGCCCCGCCTACCCATACCCAGCGGCGTGTATCAGTCATGAACGGCTCCCGGCCAGGTCAGGGTTTACCAACGGAAACGCAACCCGTTGAAGGCTTGCGCAGCCGCAGCCTGGGTTGCCCCGGGGTGGGCCGGATCGACGGCGGCAGGTGTCGCTGGCGCTTCGGGCGGCAGTTCCTGCAATTTGGCCAGGCCCAGTTGCGCGCGCAGCTGATCGCTGTTGCCAGTGACCTGGTAGGTCAGGGTATCGCCCTGCACGGCCTTCAGGCGTGCACCGTAGGGCTCGAGCACCCGCCCCAGTTCGGCATAGCGCTCCAGGGTCATGCCCTGGACCTGCACCTGCATCTCGCTGCTGGCGCCTGGACGGGCCACAAAACGCGGAGCCAGGCGGCTACTGACCGCAAGCATCACCGCATCGGCCAGGGCAGCCTGATCAGCGCCTTCGGCAGTGCCCTGCTCGCGTTGCTCCCCCAACCACAGGCGCCATTTACCCTGCCATTTGCCATCGGCTTCGCTGGCGTGCACCGCCAGCAAGGCATCGGCGCCATAACGCTCGGAAGCCTCACGCAGCGGCGCCGGGTCTGTGCCTTCAAGGTTCTTGCCGGTGGCCACCAGTTGTTCCTGCAAATCGGCCAGTGGCAAGCGCAGCGGCAAGCCGCGATGCTGGGCGGCACGACGCAGCGGTTCGGCACTGCCCTGGCCGTCGCCAACCAGGCTCGAGCCTTCGGCGCTGTCGTTCAACCACCAACCGAGGATCGATGGCCGGTTGTTACCCCACAGGGCCAGGCCAGCCTGGCGCAAGGCGCGCTCGGTACTGCCCGGGTCGAAGTCGACCAGCACGGTTTCCGGCGGACCGGCCTCGAAACCGAACTGACTGATGATTTGTTGCGGATCTTTACGCAGTGCCGCCAGGCCCGGGCTTTGCGCCGCCTTGGCATCGCCGGTCAGGCGCAACACCAGGGTCTCGAGGGCTTTTTCGGTGGCCTGGGTACGGGCATCGGCGCCCTGACCGCTGACCGGTTCGCGGACCTGGTACAGGCCGGAGAGGGTTTCGGCCTGAGCCGAGAGGCCGAACAGGGCCAGACAGCTGGCGGCCAGGTAATTACGCAAACGCATGAAGGATTCCTGTCCTGAAAATAAAGAAGCGTGGGCTCAACAAACGGATGCAGCTCAGACCGCAGCCCCCGGCAAATCATTCAACCGCGAGCACTAAATTGTGCCCATCGCCTTTGCTATACCTTATACAGCCTGCGCCGTGGCAACCAGTCGCGCACTGTTAAAGCGTATTTTTAGCCAGATAATAGCTCTGCCCGTCGGCCTGAGGATGGCCGCTACCGGGCAACCCTGATAAAATCGCGCGCCTTCGCAGACCGGCGACGGTCGGGCAGCCGGATTTCCCTCCGCCTTGCCTGGCAGGTCACGGTCGATTCCCCCGAATCCCTCCCCCTAAAGGCCTGGATCATGAGCAAGCAACCCTCCCTGAGCTACAAGGACGCCGGTGTAGACATCGACGCCGGTGAAGCATTGGTCGAACGCATCAAAGGCGTTGCCAAGCGCACGGCGCGCCCGGAAGTCATGGGCGGCCTGGGCGGTTTTGGCGCCCTCTGCGAAATCCCGGCCGGCTACAAGCAGCCGGTTCTGGTCTCCGGTACCGACGGCGTCGGCACCAAGCTGCGTCTGGCGCTGAACCTGAACAAGCACGACAGCATCGGCCAGGACCTGGTCGCGATGTGCGTCAACGACCTGGTGGTCTGTGGTGCCGAGCCGCTGTTCTTCCTCGACTACTACGCCACCGGCAAATTGAATGTCGACGTTGCCGCCACCGTGGTTACCGGTATCGGCGCTGGCTGCGAACTGGCTGGCTGCTCCCTGGTCGGCGGTGAAACCGCTGAAATGCCAGGCATGTACGAAGGCGAAGACTACGACCTGGCCGGTTTCTGCGTCGGCGTGGTGGAAAAAGCCGAAATCATCGACGGCTCCAAGGTTGCCACCGGCGACGCCCTGATCGCCCTGCCATCGTCCGGCCCGCACTCCAACGGCTACTCGCTGATCCGCAAGATCATCGAAGTCTCCGGCGCCGATATCGAAACCGTACAGCTCGACGGCAAACCGCTGACCGAACTGCTGATGGCCCCGACCCGCATCTACGTCAAGCCGCTGCTCAAGCTGATCAAGGACACCGGTGCGGTCAAGGCCATGGCCCACATCACTGGTGGCGGTCTGCTCGACAACATTCCGCGGGTGCTGCCAAAAGGCGCCCAGGCCGTGGTTGACGTGGCCAGCTGGGAACGCCCGGCGGTATTCAACTGGCTGCAGCAGCAAGGCAACGTCGACGAGCACGAAATGCACCGCGTGCTGAACTGCGGCGTCGGCATGGTCATCTGCGTTGCCCAGGACCAGGTCGACAACGCCCTGAACGTCCTGCGTGAAGCCGGCGAGCAGCCATGGGTGATCGGCCAGATCGGCGTAGCCGCCGAAGGCGCTGCCCAGGTCGAGCTGAAGAACGTCAAGGCGCACTGATGCCGAGCACGACCTGTGATGTCGTGGTGCTGTTGTCCGGCACCGGCAGCAACCTGCAAGCGTTGATCGACAACACCCGCACCGGCGACAGCCCGGTGCGGATCTGCGCGGTCATCTCCAACCGCGCCGACGCCTATGGCCTGCAGCGCGCCAAAGACGCCGGCATCGCCACCGCCGTGCTCGACCACAAGGCCTTTGACGGCCGCGAGGCGTTCGACACGGCGCTGGTCGAGCTGATCGATGGCTACCAGCCGCAGCTGGTGGTACTGGCCGGCTTCATGCGCATCCTCAGTGCCGGTTTCGTCCGTCACTACCAGGGCCGCCTGCTGAACATCCACCCTTCCCTGCTGCCCAAGTACAAAGGCCTGCACACCCATCAACGGGCGCTCGAGGCCGGCGATGCCGAGCATGGCTGCAGCGTGCACTTCGTCACCGAGGAACTCGATGGCGGGCCGCTGGTCGTACAGGCAGTAATACCGGTAGAGTTGGATGACACGCCAGAACGTCTGGCACAGCGGGTTCACAGCCAGGAACACCTGATCTATCCGCTGGCGGTGCGCTGGTTTGCCGAGGGCCGTTTGCGCCTGGGCGAACACGGTGCTCTACTGGATGGCCAGCCTCTGGCGGCCAGCGGCCACTTGATTCGACCCTAGGAGAAATTATGCGTCGTGCCCTGCTCTTCGCTCTCGCCGTGCTCGCCTTGCCGCTGCAGGCAGCCGATCTGAAGCCGTTCTCGGCCAGCTACACCGCCGACTGGAAGCAGCTGCCCATGAGCGGCACTGCCGAGCGCAGCCTGGAAAAGAACGCCAACGGTACCTGGAACCTCAATTTCAAGGCGTCGATGATGATCGCCAGCCTGACTGAGCAAAGTACCCTGCGCCTGGACAAGGACACCCTGCTGCCTCAGACCTACCACTTCGAACGTGGCGGCCTGGGCAAGGCCAAGAAGGTCGATCTGGATTTCGACTGGAACAGCAAGAAGATCACCGGCACTGACCGCGGCGACGCGATCAACCTGCCGCTCAACCGCGGCGTGCTGGACAAGTCCACCTATCAACTGGCCCTGCAGCACGACGTGGCAGCGGGCAAGAAGAGCGTGAGCTACCAGGTGGTCGATGGCGACGAGATCGATACCTACGACTTCCGTGTCCTGGGTACGGAAAAGGTCACCACCAAGACCGGCCAGGTCGAAGCCATCAAGGTCGAGCGCGTGCGCGACCCGAGCCAGAGCAAGCGCATCACCGAACTGTGGTTCGCCAAGGACTGGGACTACCTGCTGGTACAACTGCGTCAGGTCGAAACGGACGGCAAGGAGTACGTGATCGTGCTGCAGGACGGTACGGTCGATGGCAAGGCGGTCAAGGGCAACTGATAGCCCTGATTGCTGGTAGCAACCGAAACCCCGCCTGGTGCGGGGTTTTTTATTGCCCTTGGCCAGTCAGCCCCAAGAGCCCGCGCCTACGTGAAAGATGTTTCATGCGCCAGTCATTTACTTAGCCTGCTAACAAATTCTATAAAAGAGACCTGCGACACGGTGCCGCAGTTAACTGAAAGTGGAGTTTGCAGATGACTGTCAAAGTAACTGAGCGCGACGAAAGCAAAATGTCTCACGAAGGCCTGGCTGCAGGCGTGCGCATCTGGGATGTGCATCAGCAGGGCGAGCTGGTCGGCATGTTCCACAACGAGCACGAGGCCCACAGCTACCGCATCGAGCTGGAATACCTCGAGACCAGACGGCAACAGCAATAACCCCATGCAAAAAAACAAACCCCGCCGAAGCGGGGTTTGTCGTTATTACCACATCAGATCGTCAGGGATCACGTAGGCCGCGTACGGATCGTCGGCATCCGGCTCTTCAACCTGGGTGTTGAGCAGGACGATACGCTGTGGGTCGCGCTCCTGGATCTTCAGCGCCGCCTCACGGGGGATCACTTCATAACCGCCAGCATGGGCAACGATGGCCAGTGAGCCGCTGCTCAGCTTGCTGCGCATCAGGGCGTTGACCGACAGGCGCTTGACCTTCTTGTCGTCGACGAAGTTGTAGTAGTCCTCGGTGGTCAGCTTGGGCAGGCGCGAGACCTCGATCAATTGCTTGACCTGGGCGGCGCGGGCCTTCTGCTCGGCCTTCTCCTGCTGCTGGCGGTTGAGCTCCTGGTCGCGCTTGGCTTTCTCGGCCATGGCTTCCTTGGCCAGCCGCTGCTGGGTATCGTCGACTTCGACCTGGCCTTTGTGCTCCAGGCGCTTTTGTTTCTTCTGTTCTTTACTGACCTGCTTGACCTGTTTCTGGTTGACCAGACCGGCCTTGAGCAATTGGTCGCGAAGGGAAAGGCTCATCGTTCACTCACTTATGCAACAGCTCAGCCGCAGCTGGGCAGGTTCTTTTCCTGACGTTTGGCTTCGCCCCAGAGCGCGTCCATGTCTTCGAGGGTGCAATCTTCGATCGGACGGCCTATGTCGCGCAATGCCTGTTCGATAAAACGGAAACGTCGTTCAAACTTTTTGTTGGCCCCGCGCAGGGCGTTTTCCGGGTCGACCTTAAGGTGCCGGGCCAGATTCACTGCTGCGAACAACAGGTCACCGAGCTCATCGGCGAGGGCCACGCTGTCGTCGTCGGCCATGGCCTGGAGCACTTCATCGAGCTCTTCACGGACCTTGTCGAGCACCGGCAAGGCATCCGGCCAGTCGAAACCGACCTGGGCCGCGCGCTTTTGCAGTTTGGCCGCCCGCGACAACGCCGGCAAGGCTGCCGGCACATCATCGAGCAACGACAACTGCTCGGGCTCGCCCTTCTCGGCGCGCTCCTGGGCCTTGATTTCTTCCCAGCGCTGCTTGACCTGGGTGTCGTCGAGCTTGGGCGTGTCGAGCGCGGCGTAGAGCTCACCGTTAGGGAACACGTGCGGGTGACGGCGAATCAGCTTGCGGGTAATGCTGTCGACCACGCCGTCGAATTCGAAGCGGCCCTCTTCCCGTGCCAGCTGGCTGTAGTAGACCACCTGGAACAACAGGTCGCCGAGTTCACCCTGCAGGTGCTCGAAGTCGCTGCGTTCGATGGCGTCGGCCACTTCGTAGGCTTCTTCGAGGGTGTAGGGGACGATGGTCGCGTAAGTCTGCTTGAGATCCCAGGGGCAGCCGTGCTGCGGGTCGCGCAGGCGGGCCATGAGGTGGAGCAGGTCGTCTAGGGTATACATCTTGGGTTCCTTATCGCGGGTCAAGCCCGCTCCCACAGAGGATGCTGTGGGAGCGGGCTTGACCCGCGATAGCAGTCTTACGGCGTACGGTTACGCCGCGTCTCGATGATGTTCGGCAGCTGCGAGATCCGCCCCAGCAAGCGCCCGAGGGCATCCAGGCCAGGGATCTCGATGGTCAGCGACATCAATGCGGTGTTGTCTTCCTTGTTCGAGCGGGTGTTGACCGCCAGCACGTTGATCCGCTCGTTGAGCAGGACCTGGGAAACGTCACGCAACAAGCCCGGACGATCGTAGGCACGGATGATAATATCCACCGGATAGGTCTGCACCGGCACCGGGCCCCAGCTGACCTGAATGATCCGCTCCGGCTCGCGTCCGGCCAGTTGCAGCACCGAGGCGCAATCCTGGCGGTGGATGGTGACGCCGCGGCCCTGGGTGATGTAGCCGACGATCGCATCGCCCGGCAACGGCTGGCAGCAACCGGCCATCTGCGTCAGCAGGTTGCCGACACCCTGGATCTGGATGTCGCCACGCTTGCCCGGCTTGTAGCCGGTGGCCTTGCGTGGCACCAGCTCGACATGGTCGCTGCGCTCCGGCTCCACCAGTTGCTGGGCGGCGTTGACCAGGTGCGCCAGGCGCAAGTCACCGGCGCCCAGCGAGGCAAACATGTCCTCGGCGGTGCGCAGGTTGGCTTTTTCCGCCAGGCGCTCGAAGTCGACCTGCGGCAGGCCCAGGCGGTTGAGTTCGCGCTCGAGCAGGGTCTTGCCGGCGGCGACGTTCTGGTCGCGGGCCTGCAACTTGAACCAGTGGACGATCTTCGCCCGCGCCCGCGAGGTGGTGACATAGCCCAGGTTCGAGTTCAGCCAGTCGCGGCTGGGGTTACCGTGCTTGCTGGTGATGATCTCGACCTGCTCACCGGTCTGCAAGCTGTAGTTGAGCGGCACGATACGGCCGTTGATCTTCGCCCCGCGGCAGTTATGGCCGATCTCGGTGTGCACCCGGTAGGCGAAGTCCAGCGGCGTGGCGCCCTTGGGCAGGTCGATGGCGTGGCCATCCGGGGTGAACACGTAGACCCGGTCCGGCTCGATATCGACGCGCAACTGTTCGGCCAGGCCGCCGATGTCCCCCAGTTCTTCGTGCCATTCCAGCACCTGACGCAACCAGGAGATTTTCTCCTCGTAGTGGTTGGAGCTGGATTTGACGTCGGTGCCCTTGTAACGCCAGTGCGCGCAGACGCCGAGCTCGGCCTCTTCGTGCATGGCATGGGTACGGATCTGCACCTCGAGCACCTTGCCCTCAGGGCCGATCACCGCCGTGTGCAACGAGCGGTAGCCGTTCTCCTTGGGGTTGGCGATGTAGTCGTCGAACTCTTTGGGGATGTGCCGCCAGAGGGTGTGGACGATGCCCAGCGCGGTGTAGCAGTCGCGCATTTCCGGGACCAGCACGCGCACCGCGCGCACGTCGTAGATCTGGCTGAATTCCAGGCCCTTGCGCTGCATTTTGCGCCAGATCGAATAGATATGCTTGGCCCGGCCGCTGATATCGGCATTGACGCCGGTGGCCAGCAGCTCGTTCTGCAGTTGGCTCATCACGTCGCTGATAAAGCGCTCGCGGTCCAGCCGGCGTTCATGCAAAAGCTTGGCAATCTGCTTGTACTGGTCGGGTTCGAGGTAGCGGAAGGACAGGTCTTCCAGCTCCCACTTGATATGACCGATACCCAGGCGATGGGCCAGCGGCGCATAGATATCGAACACTTCGCGAGCGACGCGGTTGCGCTTCTCGTCGTCGGCGCCCTTGACCGCGCGGATCGCGCAGGTACGTTCGGCCAGCTTGATCAATGCCACACGGACATCGTCGACCATGGCCACGAGCATCTTGCGCAGGTTCTCGACCTGCGCCTGGGAGCCCAGCACCAGCGACTGGCGCGGGCTGAGGCTGGCACTGATGGCGGCCATGCGCAGCACACCGTCGATCAGTTTGGAGACCACCGGGCCAAAGCGCTGGCCGACTTCAGCCAGGGTTACCTTGCCTTCGCGCACGGCGCGGTAGATGACCGCGGCAACCAGCGAGTCCTGGTCGAGCTTGAGGTCGGCGAGGATTTCGGCGATTTCCAGGCCGGCCTGAAAACTCGACGTACCATCGGCCCAGGAATGCTTGGCCGGGTTGCCCTTCTTCTCGACGTCCTGGGCGAACTCGCAGGCGGCCTTGAGGGCCTCCCGGTCCAGCGCCAGGTCGACGCTCACCACATGATCCAGCCATGCTTCGAGATTGATACTGCCGTCGGTATTGACCGGCTGGTGCACTCTCACCTGTACCATCTTTGTTTACCTTTCCCTACAGCGCATTCGCGATGCGCTTGAAATCACTGGTGCTGCCCCTGCCGGACCCAAGGTGCAGCGCCGAACGCGTCAGCCTGGCTAACCCGCTTCGAATAACGCCATGGCTTCGACATGCGCCGTCTGAGGAAACATGTCGAGAATCCCGGCACATTTTAACCGGTAACCCTGCCTGACCAGTTCGACGGTGTCGCGGGCCAGGGTCGCCGGGTTGCACGATACATAAACAAGACGTTTCGCCCCAAGGTCTGCGATTTTTCGCACCACCTCATAAGCGCCGTCGCGCGGTGGGTCCAAGAGTACCGCAGAAAAGCCTCCTGCGGCCCAGCCCGACGCCGCCAAAGGCTGCGATAAATCGGCCTGAAAAAACTGCGTGTTATGCAAATTGTTGCTACGAGCATTGGCTGCCGCCCGCTCGACCATTGCCTGTACCCCTTCCACCGCCACCACTTCCCGCGCCTGCCGGGCCAGCGGCAGAGCGAAGTTGCCCAGCCCACAGAACAGGTCAAGCACGCGTTCATCCGCCTGCGGCGCCAACCAGGCCAGGGCCTGCTCGATCATCGCGGTGTTGACCTGGGCGTTGACCTGGACAAAATCGCCGGGCCGGTAGGCAAGCTCAAGGTTCCAGGGTTCAAGGTAAAAACCAAGACTCTGACCGGCATCCACTGGCGAAGGTTCACCTTCGCCTTGCAACCACAGTTGTACACCCGCCTCGACGCAGAACGCCTGCAGGCGCGCCAAGTCACCCTCGCCCAATGGCCCGGTATGACGCAACAGCAGCGCCAGCGCGGTACCGCTGAACAGCTCGACGTGGCCAACCACCTGCGGCTTGCTCAGGCTACGCAACAGCGTCGGCAGGTGGCGCATGATCGACTGCAAGGGTTGTACCAGCACCGGGCAATCGTCGATGGCGACGATGTCCTGACTGGCTTCGGCGCGAAAACCCACTTCGAGATTTTTCGCCTTGTTGTCCCAACGCACGGCAACCCGCGCCCGACGCCGGTAGCCGAACTCCGGCCCGGTCAGCGGCGCTGCCCAGTGCTCGGGTTGCACGCCCGCGACCCGCTGCAACTGCTCGGCCAGCAGGCGCTGCTTGAGCGCCAGTTGATCGGCATGGGGCAGATGCTGCAGGTTGCAGCCACCACAGCGGTCGAAGTACTTGCACGGGGCCTCGCGGCGCGCCGGGCTGGCAATGAACACCCGCTCCAGACGGGCCTCGACCACCTTGCCGTGGGTATTGAGCACCCGCGCTTCGACCTCTTCCTCGGCCAGGGCGCCACTGACGAACCAGGTGCGGCCGTCGAGAAAGGCAATACCGCGGCCGTCACCGGCCAGGCGCTCGATGCTCAGGCGCTGTTTTTTACCGGTAGGGATCTGTGGCGCGCGGGTGCCACCGGCCGGCTGAAAGCGCAGGCCGCTGTTACGTTTGTTCTTGGACATCAGTTCACTGAATCGAAAATGCCGGTCGACAGATAACGGTCGCCACGGTCGCAAATGATCGCCACCATCACGGCGTTTTCCAGCTCGCGGGACAAGCGCAGCATGGCTGCCACTGCACCACCGGAGGACACGCCACAGAAAATGCCCTCTTCTCGGGCCAGCCTGCGGGTGGTTTCTTCGGCTTCGCTCTGGGTCATGTCGACCACGCGGTCAACGCGCTCGGACTGGTAGATTTTCGGCAGGTATTCCTGCGGCCAGCGACGGATGCCTGGGATGGCCGAGCCTTCCATCGGTTGCAGACCGATGATCTGCACCGCCGGGTTCTGCTCCTTGAGGTAGCGCGAGCAGCCCATGATGGTGCCGGTGGTACCCATGGAGCTGATGAAGTGGGTAATGGTGCCCTGGGTCTGGCGCCAGATTTCCGGGCCGGTGCTCACATAGTGAGCTTCAGGGTTGTCGACATTGCCAAACTGGTCGAGCACCAGGCCACGGCCTTCCGCCTGCAGACGGTCGGCAAGATCACGGGCGCCTTCCATGCCCTCTTCCTTGCTGACCAGGATCAGCTCGGCGCCATAGGCCGTCATCGCCGCCTTGCGCTCGGCGCTGGAATTGTCGGGCATGATCAGGATCATCTTGTAACCCTTGATCGCCGCCGCCATGGCCAGCGCGATACCGGTGTTGCCCGAGGTCGCTTCGATCAGGGTATCGCCCGGCTTGATCTGCCCACGCAGCTCGGCGCGGGTGATCATCGACAACGCCGGCCGGTCCTTGACCGAGCCTGCCGGGTTGTTGCCTTCGAGCTTGAGCAGGAGGGTATTGCTGGTGTCGCCGGCAATGCGCTGCAGGCGGACCAGAGGCGTGTTGCCGACGCAATCGGCGATGGTTGGGTACTGCAAGGTCATGGCGTATTCGCAATCCAGACTGCGGGGGCGCCTATCATACCGGCAAACGGGATTTGCCCATATCACGCAATGTGTTGGGGTTATAGCTGCAAGCTATAAGCAAGAGTTTACGGCCCTATCACTGGCAAGCCAGCTCCCACAGTGGATTTGCATGCACCTAGTACCTGTGGGAGCCGGACTTGCCGGCGATGGGCCGCGAAGCGGCCCCGGGATCACACCGCCGGCAGTTGCATGTTCAGCCGCAGGCCCTGGCCAGTGTTTTGCGCCCACAATCGCCCGCCCTGGCGGACGATGGCATTGCGGGCAATGCTCAGGCCCAGCCCGAAGCCGCCATCGCCGGGCCGCGAACCGTCCAGGCGGGTAAAGGGCGCGAAAATGCGCTCAAGCTCGCTTTGCGCCACCCCACCGCCCTGGTCTTGCAGCCAGATCAACCAGTGATCGCCCTGACGCCGCCCGTCCAGGCGGATAACGCTCCCGGCGGGGGAATGCCGAATGGCGTTGCGCAAGATGTTCTCCAGCGCCTGGGCCAGGCTGTTGAGGTTACCCTGCACCCAGCACGAGGCCTCCAGCGCACAATGCAGTTGCGCGGCGGGCCAGCCACTTTCATAGCAGGCATCTTCGGCCAGCATGTCCCACAAGGCCTGGACCTGGATGGGCTCCTTGCTCAGCGGCGCACGCTCGGTGTCCAGCCAGGCCAGTTGCAGCGTATCTTCGACCAGCCGCTGCATGCAGTCGATCTCCCGCCCCAGGCGCTCGCGCAGGTGCTGCGCATCGGCTTCGCTGTCACAGGCCACGCGCAAACGGCTCAACGGTGTGCGCAACTCATGGGAGAGGTCACGCAACAGTTGCTGCTGCAGGGCGACCGTGCCCTGCAGGCGCTCGGCCATGTCATCGAAAGCGCGGCCCAGTTCACCCAGCTCGTCCTGCCGGCTGGTGGTGCTGCTGGCCACCCGTGCCGAGAGCTGGTCGGCGCGCCAGGCATTGGCCTGCTCGCGCAACTGGATCAGCGGCACAATCAGCATGCGGTAGAGGCCAACGCACAGCAGCAAGGTGAACAGCCCGGGGATGATGCCGTTGGTGACTACCCGCCACAGCACCCGGTACTGCCCCGGCGCCAGACGTTGCGGCAGTTCCATGACCAGGGTGCCCAGGTGCGGCTGCTCGGTAAACGGCAGGCGCATCCATGGCATGCCGATCGACCGCGGGCTCACCGGCCAGTCGATACCGCGCAGAAAGGTCAGGCGCCGGTTTTCAACCTCGTTGAGCGGCGTGCTGCTCAGGGACTGCAGGTCCGGGCCGATCACCCCGACCCAGCCGGACTCCTTGTCGCGGACTGCCGCCAGCCAGGCGTCGATACCGGCCTGCCCTCCACGCGCCCAGGCCTGCTCGGCTTCACTGGCATAGCCTTGCAACGTGCTTTTGGCCTGGTCCGAGAGGAACGCGTTCTGGGTTTCCATATGCCGGCCCCAGGTCCAGCTCAGGCCGATCATCAGCAGGCAGAAGCCGACCAGCAGGATCGCCAGTTTCCAGAACAATGAATGACGGTTGGGCACTTCAGTGCACCTCTGCGCCACTGAGCACATACCCCTTGCCCCATACCGTCCGCACTTCGCGCTCGAGATAACCGATGGCCTTGAGCTTGCGGCGAATCTGGCTGACATGCATGTCCAGGCTGCGATCATGGCGGGCATAGCCGCGCTGCAACACGTGCTGGTAAAGGAAGGCTTTGCTCAGTACCTCCTCATCGCTGCGGTGCAGGGTATCGAGCAGGCGGTATTCGCTGAGGGTCAGCCCCGCCCATTGCTTGCCGTAACAGACATCACTGGTCGTTTCATCGAAGTGCAATTTCCCGGCCTGTACCTGTGCCGGTTGGTGATGGCGTCGCTCCAGCGCCACGCGGCGCAGGATCGCCTCGATACGTACCTGCAGCTCGACCATGCTGAAGGGTTTGGGCAGGTAATCATCGGCACCGCGCTGGAAGCCGGTGATGCGGTCAGCTTCGGCCCCCAGGGCGGACATCAGGATCACCGGTGTCGAACTGTTCTGCCGCAGCTGCGCCAGCACATCCAGGCCGTTGAGGCCGGGTAGCAGGATGTCCATCAACACCACGTCAAAGCTGCCGCGCTGGGCAACCTGCAGGCCATCGCTGCCATTCTGGCACCAGGTGACCTTGAAGCCGCCGCGCTGCAGCTCCTCACGCAGGTAGGCGCCCAGGACCGGATCGTCCTCGATGGCAAGGATGTTGGACGCGCAAGTAGATACAGGAGTCATTGGCCGATGCTAGCAATTCTCAATTGCGCGATTATTGGGTATTCACTGCGCACAGGCAACCAAGGCTCGGGCAAAGCCTGGCTTATCGCTTGGAATAGACAAAAGCAGATACAAATGAGTGCATTACGCGAGTAGGCGCGGTACTTTTCCGACTTGGTCTGTCAGCAGGAGCTGGCGGGGACTTACAGCGCTTACCGCGCACAGGAGAGTGGCGTGCTGAATAGATTGGGGATCAGAAGCCGCGTGCTGTTGCTCGCCTTGTTGCCGGCCAGCCTGATGGCACTGGTGCTGGGCGGCTATTTCACCTGGTTGCAGCAGAACGAGCTGCAAACCCAACTGCTGCAACGCGGCAAGATGATTGCCGAACAACTGGCACCGCTGGTGGCGCCGGCGCTGGTACGTCACGACCCGGCGCAGCTGGAGCGCATCGCCGCCCAGGCCCTGGAGCAGTCCGATGTACGGGCCGTGGCCTTCCTCGGCCCTGATCGCAACGCCCTGGCCCACGCCGGCCCGAGCATGCTCAACCAGGCGCCCACCGGTGGCGGCACGCAACTGCTGCAACGCACCGGCAATGACGCCACCCGTTATCTGCTGCCGGTGTTCGGCCGTCACCGCGACTTGGCCGGCGAGCTGATTCCTGGCGAAGCCGATCGCCTGCTGGGTTGGGTGGAAATCGAGCTGTCCCACGACGGCACCCTGTTGCGTGGCTACCGCAGCCTGTTCACCAGCCTGCTGCTGATTCTACTGGGCCTGGCCGCCACCGCGCTGCTGGCCTTGCGCATGAGCCGCACCATCAACGGCCCGATCGGCCAGATCAAATATGCCGTCACCCAGCTCAAGGACGGCAACCTGGAAGAACGCCTGCCGCAAATGGGCAGCTACGAGCTGGACGAACTGGCGGCGGGCATCAACCGCATGGCCGAAACCCTGCACAACGCCCATGAAGAACTGCAGCACAGCATCGATCAGGCTACCGAAGACGTTCGCCAGAACCTGGAAACCATCGAGATCCAGAACATCGAGCTGGACATGGCGCGCAAGGAGGCCCTGGAGGCCAGCCGGATCAAGTCCGAGTTCCTGGCCAACATGAGCCACGAAATCCGTACGCCGCTCAACGGCATCCTCGGCTTTACCCACTTGCTGCAAAAAAGCGAACTGACCCCGCGCCAGCTCGACTACCTGGGCACCATCGAAAAGTCCGCCGGCAGCCTCTTGGGCATCATCAACGAGATCCTCGACTTCTCCAAGATCGAGGCCGGCAAGCTGGTGCTCGACAGCATTCCGTTCAACCTGCGCGACCTGATCCAGGACACCCTGACCATCCTCGCCCCGGCCGCCCACGCCAAACAGCTGGAGCTGGTCAGCCTGGTGTATCGCGATACGCCGCTGTCGCTGGTCGGTGACCCGCTACGGCTCAAGCAGATCCTCACCAACCTGGTCAGCAACGCCATCAAGTTCACCCGTGAAGGCACCATCGTCGCCCGGGCCATGCTCGAGGACGAGCGCGAAGACAGCGTGCAGTTGCGCATCAGCGTTCAGGACACCGGTATCGGCCTGTCCAACCAGGACGTGCGAGCGCTGTTCCAGGCCTTTAGCCAGGCTGACAACTCGTTGTCGCGCCAGCCCGGCGGCACCGGCCTGGGCCTGGTGATTTCCAAGCGCCTGATCGAACAGATGGGCGGCGAGATCGGCGTCGACAGCACGCCAGGCGAAGGCTCGCAGTTCTGGATCAGCCTGAGCCTGCCCAAGGCCCGTGACGATGCCGAAGACCTGCCCATGCAACCGCTGGTGGGCCGCCGGGTGGCGATTGTCGACAGCCACGAACTGGCGCGCCAGGCCCTGGAGCATCAACTGGAAGACTGCGGCCTGAGCGTCAGCCTGTTCGCTACCGTCGAACAATTGCTGCACGCGGTCGAGGCCGCCACCCTTGCCGGGCAACCCTTCGAGCTGGCGGTGCTCGGGGTCAACCTCGACAGCCTTTCGCCGGAACGCCTTGGCCAGCACATCCAGCAACTGGAGCACCTTGCCTGCCAGGCCCTGGTGCTGTGCCCGACGACCGAGCAGGCGCTCTACCATCCGTACCTGCCCAACCCCCACAGCCAGTTGCAGGCCAAGCCTGCGTGTACACGTAAATTACGCCGGGCCCTGATGGAGATGGTCCAACCGCGGCGCCCGGGCAGCGAAAGCAAGCCGGTGTCCGACCAGCCGTTGCCGAAAGTGCTGTGCGTCGACGACAACCCGGCCAACCTGCTGCTGGTGCAAACCCTGCTGGAAGACCTCGGTGCCGAAGTGCTGGCGGTCGACAGCGGCTATGCGGCGGTTCAGGCCGTGCAGGACGAGCGTTTCGACCTGGTGCTGATGGATGTGCAGATGCCCGGCATGGACGGGCGCGAATGCACCGAGCAGATCCGCCAGTGGGAAAGCAGCCAGAGCGGCGCACCCTTGCCGATCGTCGCCCTGACCGCCCACGCCATGGCCAACGAAAAACGCGCACTGCTGCACAGTGGCATGGATGACTACCTGACCAAGCCGATCAGCGAACGCCAACTGGCCCAGGTGGTGCTCAAATGGACCGGCCTGACCCTCGGCGCACCACGCCCGGAACGACTGCTGGAGCGCATCCCCGACAGCAGCGAATTGAAGGTCCTCGACCCCGAGGAGGGCCTGCGCCTGGCGGCGGGCAAACCGGACTTGGCCGCTGACATGCTGGCGATGCTGCTGGCGTCGCTGGAGTCCGACCGCGAAGCGATTCGCACCGCCCGCGAGGCAGCCGACCGCAATGGCATGATCGAGCGCGTGCACCGGCTCAATGGCGCCTCGCGCTACTGCGGCGTGCCACAACTGCGCGCGGCCTGCCAACGCAGTGAAACCTTGCTCAAGCAGGATGACCCACAAGCCCCGCAAGCCCTCGACGAACTGGACCGGGCCATTACCCGGCTCACGGCCCAGGCGCGCATGAGCGCCTGAACCCTGGCTGACCTGGGGCAAGGCTTGATCCTTGCCCCTTGGTTAAACTTTCAGGCAAAGTCTTCAGGAGGATCCCATGCGCGTACTGTTTTTCAGCAGCCAGACCTACGACCAGGACAGCTTCACCAGTGCCGCCCCCGCTCCGGGGCTGGAGCTGCACTTTCAGCCCGCACGCCTTAGCGAAGACACCGCACCGCTGGCCGCCGGCCATGAAGTGGTCTGCGCCTTCATCAACGATGACCTCGGCGCTGCCGTACTGCAACGCCTGACGGCCGCCGGCACGCGCTTGATCGCTCTGCGTTCGGCCGGCTACAACCATGTCGACCTGGCCGCCGCCAAACGCCTGGGCCTGGCCGTGGTGCGAGTACCGGCCTACTCGCCCCACGCCGTAGCCGAACATGCCGTGGCGCTGATCCTGGCACTCAACCGGCGCCTGCACCGGGCCTACAACCGCACCCGCGAGGGCGACTTCACCCTGCACGGCCTGACCGGCTTCGACCTGCACGGCAAGACCGTCGGCGTGGTCGGCACCGGGCAGATCGGCGCGGCCTTTGCGCGAATCATGGCCGGCTTCGGTTGCCAACTGCTGGCGTACGACCCCTACCCCAACCCCGAGCTGCTGGCCCTCGGCGCACGCTACCTGAGCCTGCCAGAGCTGCTGCGCCAGGCGCAGGTGATCAGCCTGCATTGCCCGCTGACCGACGACACCCGCCACCTGATCAACGCCCAGAGCCTGGCTGACCTTAAGCCTGGCGCCATGCTGATCAACACTGGCCGTGGCGCACTGGTGGACACCCCGGCATTGATCGAGGCACTGAAAAGCGGCCAACTCGGCTACCTGGGCCTGGATGTCTATGAAGAGGAAGCCCAGCTGTTCTTCGAGGACCGCTCCGACCTGCCGTTGCAGGACGACGTGCTGGCGCGGCTGCTGACCTTCCCCAATGTCATCGTCACCGCCCACCAGGCCTTCCTCACCCGCGAGGCACTGGCCGCCATTGCCGCCACCACCCTGGACAACATAACCCGCTGGGCGGCAGGCAATCCGCAGAACTTGGTCGAGGGTTGATGCTAGGATACGCGGCAGATTTGGAGGACCCATGGTCGAACACGATTTCCGCTACACCCTGTTTAACCCGCAACACACCCTGATCGAGTGCCGCGCCCTGGTGCCAGGCCGCTATCAAGTGACCGGCAACGGCGGCTCGATCCAGAAGAACGACGTTCTGCTGGTGACCCTCAAGGGCAGCAAGGACTTGTCCATGCGCCTGACCGTGGAGTCCGTGCGTCACCTGATCAACCCCACCGGCCAATGGGTCGCGGTGGCCAGCGGCCCGGTATTCGGCGAACTGGCGATCCACACCTGGGAGGTCAACTGCGACAGCTGCCAGGCGAACCTGAGCTTCGAATTCACGGTCGATGCCAAACTGGGCAAAAAGGCCCAACAACCGGCCGCCAGCGCGCGCATTGCCGAACTGGGCTGGGTCAGCCGTGGCGACAAGCACCTGTGCCCGAAATGCAAGGAGACGGCCCAGTGAAAACGCTGTTGCTCTCAGCCCTGATCGGCACGGCCCTGCTGGGTTGCGCCGCCGAGCCGATGAAGCTGGAACAGGAACGCAGCTACCTGCTGGAGTGGATTGGCGAACGTCCGCTGATGGACTACAGCCACCTGACCCTGACCCTGGCCGCCGACGGCCGCGCCTATGGCAACGCCGGCTGCAACCACTGGTTCGCGCCGTATCAGCTGGAGGGCGAGAAGTTGACCTTCGGCAAGGTCGGCAGCACCCGCAAGCTCTGCGCGCCGGCACTGATGGAGCAGGAAAAACGCTTCCTCCAGGCGCTGGAGACCGTGCAACGCTGGGACATCTCGCCGATCGAGCAGGTGCGTTTCTGGCCGGCCGAGGGCAAGCCGCTGCGTTTCTGGCCTGAGGAAGGCTGACTTAAGCGGCAAGCCACAAGCTTCAAGCAGCAAGTAAAAGCAGACTGTGCGCGGTCTTGCTCTATCTTGCAGCTTGTCGCTTGTAGCTTGAATCTGCTGTCAAGCGCCCTTGAGCGCCTCGATCTTCTGCTTCAACCCCTCAAGCGTCTGCTCGCCCATCAACTGCTCGCGCACCTTGCCCTTGTCATCGATGATGTAGGTCACCGGCAAGGCTTCGCTAGGCGGCAGCTCGTAACGCTCGGCCGGGTCGCTGGCGAGTACCGTGAAGCCGATGCCCAGCGCCTCGCTGGCCTTCTTCAGGTCTTCACCCTGCAGGCCGTCGAAGTTCACCCCGAGCACCTGCACGCCCCGCCCCTGCCATTGCTTGGCCGCCGCGTTGAGTTCGGGAATTTCCGTACGGCATGGGCCACACCATTCCGCCCAGTAGTTGAGCACCAGCCAGTGCCCTTCAATCTGCTCGGCCTTCACCGCCTGGCCGTGCTGGTCCAGGCCGTAATCCGCACCGCAACCACCGAGCAACAGGCTCGCGGTGATGGCCAGTGCTGCTGCCAAACGCCTTGTCATGGGTCAATCCTTCTCGAAGATTCAAACAAAATGCGAAGTCGCTACGGTTAGAATAGCCGCCACACCCTGCTGGATGCGACCCGAACATGACTGACCTGACCCTCTATCACAATCCGCGCTGCTCCAAATCCCGTGGCGCCCTCGAGCTGCTCGAAGCCCGCGGCCTGGCCCCGACCGTGGTGCGCTACCTGGAAACCCCGCCGACTGCCGTCGAGCTCAAGGCCCTGCTCGGCAAGCTGAACATCAGTGCACGCCAGTTGCTGCGCAGCGGTGAAGACGAGTACAAAACGCTCAACCTGGCCGACGCCAGCCTCAGCGAGGCGCAGTTGATCGACGCCATGGCCCAGCACCCCAAGCTGATCGAGCGGCCCATCCTGATTGCCGGCGATAAAGCCGTGATCGGCCGGCCACCGGAGAAGGTGCTGGAGATCCTGCCGTGAGCGCGCCGTACATCCTGATTCTGTTCTACAGTCGCCACGGCTCGACCAGCGAGATGGCCCGGCAGATTGCCCGCGGCGTCGAAATGGCCGGCCTGGAAGCGCGCATCCGCACGGTACCGGCGATTTCCACCGAGTGCGAAGCCGTCGCCCCGGACATCCCGGAAACCGGCGCCCTGTATGCCACCCTGGATGACCTGCGCCATTGCTCGGGCCTGGCCCTGGGCAGCCCGACGCGCTTTGGCAACATGGCTGCGCCGCTCAAGTACTTCATCGACGGTACCAGCAGCCTGTGGCTGAGCGGCGGCCTGGTGGGCAAGCCGGCGGCGGCGTTCACCTCCACCGCCAGCCTGCACGGCGGCCAGGAGTCGACCCTGCTGTCGATGCTGCTGCCACTGATGCACCACGGCATGCTGATCATGGGCCTGCCCTACAGCGAGTCGGCGCTGCTGGAAACCCGCGGCGGCGGCACGCCTTACGGCGCCAGCCACCATGCCGGTGCCGACGGCAAGCGTGACCTGGATGCCGACGAAATCGCCCTGTGCCGCGCCCTTGGCCAACGCCTGGCGAGCACCGCCAAACTGCTGGAGAACGGCCGTGGCTAAAAAGCCCAAGGTGCTGCCCCCAATCGAATGGCTGACACCGCGCCTGCGCCTGACCCGGGCGTTGAGCCTGGCGAGCTTTTTCGGCCTGATCGCCTTGCTGACCCTGAACAACCTGCTGTTCGCCGACCTGCACGGTGCGCGGGTCGGGGTGATCCTGGCAATCGAACTGGTGCCGCTGGCCCTGCTGCTGCCGGGCATGCTGCTGGGCAACGCCCGTGCGCATGCCTGGACCTGCTTTGTGGTCAACCTGTACTTCATCAAAGGTGTACTGGCCGCATTCGACCCGGCCCGGGCGCTGTTTGGCTGGCTGGAAGTGGCGATCAGCCTGGCGCTGTTCGTCAGTGCCCTGCTGTATGTGCGCTGGCGCTTTCAGTATGAGCGGCGGCTGGCGGGGGAAGGTTCGAACTAAGAGTTGAATTCATCGCTGGCAAGCCAGCTCCCACAGGGTTTTGTGGGAGCGGGCTTGCCAGCGATGATGGCACCACCGATCTCAGTGATTGACGGTATGCGCCAGCATCACCGACAGCTGACACAGCGGCCGCCCACTCTCGGCATGCCACTGATTGAAGGCATCCTGCACCAGGGCCAGATCGCGCTGGCTGGTCGGCGGCTTGTCGATGATGTCCTGGGCGATCAACGCCGCAGCCATGTCATTGGTAGGGATGAACGTGTCCTTGCCGCACATGCGCAAAAAACGCGGCGCCGACAGCCCGCCCAACTGGTTGCCATGCTTGGCCAGGTACTTCCACAGGCCGACGATATCGGTCACCGGCCAATCGGCGATAAACCCACCGAAACTGCCGAATTCCTTCTCGACATCGAGGATCATCTGCGCATTGCGCGGCACGCTCTTGAGCTTGCCCAAATGGCGGATGATCCGCGTGTCCTGCATCAGCCGCTCCAGGTGCTCGGCGCCCATCAGCACGACCTTTTGCGGGTCGAACGCGAAGAACACCTGCTCGAAGGCCGGCCATTTGGCGTCCACCAGGCTGTGCTTCAAACCGGCGCGAAACACCCGCAGGGCCAGGGTCGACAGGTAACGGTCGGCGCCGATCGCGCGCAACTGCTCGGGGCTTTTCGCCTGGGGCAGGTGCGCTTCGAGGGCCGCGGCCGAGCCGAAGCGGTTCAGGCAGTACTCATGCAACCATTGATAATCGCGCATGGCGGTCAGATGTTCAACACGTCGACAAACCGCGGGGTGGCGGTCTCGTCGATCTTCAGGCTGGTGAAGTCGAACAGATTGCGGTCCGCCAGTTGCGACGGCACCACGTTCTGCAGGCCACGGAAGATATTCTCGGTACGCCCCGGGGTCTTGCGCTCCCACTCCACCAGCATGTCCTTGACCACCTGGCGCTGCAGGTTTTCCTGCGAGCCGCAGAGGTTGCACGGGATGATCGGGAATTCCTTCATGTCCGAGTAGGCCTGGATGTCCTTCTCGCTGCAGTAGGCCAGCGGGCGGATCACCACGTTACGCCCGTCATCGGCACGCAGCTTGGGCGGCATGGCCTTGAGGGTGCCGTTGAAGAACATGTTGAGGAAGAAGGTTTCGACGATGTCGTCGCGGTGATGCCCCAGGGCCATCTTGGTCGCGCCGATCTCGTCGGCAAAGGTGTACAGGGTGCCGCGACGCAGGCGCGAGCACAGCGAGCAGGTGGTCTTGCCTTCCGGGATCAGCTCCTTGACCACCGAGTAGGTGTCCTTCTCGACGATGTGGTACTCGACGCCGAGGGTTTCCAGGTAAGCCGGCAACACGTGCTCGGGGAAGCCCGGCTGCTTCTGGTCCATGTTCACCGCGACGATGTCGAACTTGATCGGCGCCACTTTCTGCAGGTGCAGCAGAACATCGAGCATGGTGTAGCTGTCTTTGCCGCCGGACAGGCAGACCATGACCTTGTCACCGTCTTCGATCATGTTGAAGTCGGTGATGGCTTCGCCAGCGAGACGACGCAGGCGTTTTTGCAGTTTGTTCTGGTTGACCGAAAGGGTGCCCATAGCGCTTGGAATCCGCGAGGTGTGACAAAAGCCGAACATTTTACCCTTAAACCAACAGCGGGCGTAGGCCAATCCGATAAAGACTGCATCGTGATTAAGCAGCGCCCTGACAGCGCGATTTGCTCTAAAAAGCCGGCTTTATGCAGCGAACGCCTTTCTATACTGCGACATAAGGCCACACAAAGGTGACCTCCAACCTCTGGCCCAGACTTGGGGCCGCAGCGCTCCGCTGGGGGGCGATGGCAACAGCGATAGGAGTGACCGGCATGATCCATCACGTTGTTGGGCTATTTACCCATCCCGATCAGGAATGGAAAGAAATTCGCGGTGAAGAAGAAAGCATCAGTCACATGTACCTGACCCACACGCTGATCCTCGCCGCGATCCCGGCGATTTCGGCGTTTATCGGCACCACCCAGGTCGGCTGGGTCATCGGCGATCGCGCTCCGGTCATGCTCACCCAGGAAAGCGCGCTGTGGATGACCATCATGTCCTACCTGGCCATGCTGGGCGGCGTGGCGGTCATGGGCGCATTCATCCACTGGATGGCCCGCACCTACGACGCCAACCCCAGCCTGGCACGCTGCATCGCTTTTGCCACCTACACCGCAACGCCGCTGTTCATCGGTGGCCTGGCGGCGCTGTACCCGCACCTGTGGCTGGGTATGATCGTTGGCACCGCAGCGGTGTGCTACACGGTCTACCTGCTGTATGTCGGCTTGCCGACCTTCATGAACATTCCATCCGACGAGGGCTTCCTGTTCTCGAGTTCGGTACTGGCAGTAGGGCTGGTGGTGCTGGTCGCTATCATGGCCTTCACCGTGATTGTCTGGGGACTGGGCGTGGGGCCCGTCTATACCAACTGACGCAAACTATTAGAACAGCAACATAGGTGCACCAACCCTCAGGCCGCCGCAAGGCGGCCTGATACTGTGCGCTGACAGGTGGCTCGGCAGCGTCGCTGCGGTTGCGGCATAATCGTCGGCCAGGAGTGTTCCCCGATATGCCCGAACTGCTCAAATCCCGCGTCGAAACCTGTTACCAGCAAGCCGAAACCTTTTTCAAACGCCCCTTCCCGCGCCCCGAAGTCAGCTTCAAGCTGCGCGGACAAAAGGCTGGCGTCGCCCACCTGCACGAGAACCTGCTGCGCTTCAACCTGCAGCTGTACCGCGAAAACAGCGAAGATTTCCTCAAGCAGACGGTGCCCCACGAGGTCGCCCACCTGGTGGCGCACCAGCTGTTTGGCGACCGCATCCAGCCCCATGGCGAGGAATGGCAGCTGATCATGCGCGGCGTCTATGAACTGCCGCCCCACCGCTGCCATAACTACGCCGTCAAGCGCCGCACGATGACCCGCTATATCTACCGCTGCCCGTGCGCTGGCAGCGACTTCCCGTTCTCGGCGCAACGCCATAGCCTGGTGCGCCAGGGGCGGCGCTATCTGTGCCGGCGCTGTCGCAATACCCTGGTGTATAGCGGCGAGACCCGGGTGGAATAAAGCATCGCAGGGCACGCCCGCTCCCACCCAATCTGTGGAAGCCCCCGCAGACACAAAAAAGCCCATCCGAAGATGGGCTTTTTGCGTTACACCGCCTGCATCTTAGCGAGCAGGACCTTCAGCCACGCCCAGGTCATCCATCGGGCGGGTATCGGTCAGCGGCGAGCCACCGGAAGCCAGTTCGGCCTGCAGCTTGTCTTCGTCCAGCTCATTGACCCACTTGGCCACGACCACGGTGGCCACGGCATTGCCGATCAGGTTGGTCAGGGCACGGGCTTCGGACATGAAGCGGTCGATGCCGAGGATCAGCGCCAGACCGGCAACCGGCAGGTGGCCAACGGCCGACAGGGTCGCGGCAAGCACAATGAAACCACTGCCGGTAACGCCCGCAGCCCCCTTGGAAGCGACCAGCAGCACCAGCAGCAGGGTGATCTGGTGGGTGATGTCCATGGTGGTGTCGGTCGCCTGGGCGATGAACACGGCGGCCATGGTCAGGTAGATCGAGGTACCGTCGAGGTTGAACGAGTAGCCGGTCGGGATCACCAGGCCAACCACGGATTTCTTCGCCCCCAGACGCTCCATCTTGGTCAGCATGCGTGGCAGCGCCGATTCCGAAGACGAAGTACCCAGCACGATCATCAGCTCTTCACGGATGTAGCGGATCAGCTTGAGGATGCTGAAGCCGTGAGCGCGGGCGATACTGCCGAGCACCACCAGGATGAACAGCACGCAGGTGACATAGAAGCAGATCATCAGCTGGCCCAGTTGCACCAGCGAACCGACGCCGTACTGGCCGATGGTGAAGGCCATGGCACCGAAGGCACCGACCGGCGCCAGCTTCATGATCATGTTGATGATGTTGAACATGACATGGGCGAAGCGGTCGATCAGGTCCAGCAATGGCTTGCCGTAGGCACCCAGGCGATGCAGGGCGAAGCCAAAGATCACCGAGAACATCAGCACTTGCAGGATGTCGCCGTTGGCGAAGGCGCCGACCACGGTGTTGGGGATGATGTTGAGCAGGAAGCCCACGGTGGTCTGCTGCGCGCCGGCGGCGGCATAGGCAGCCACACTGCTGGCGTTCAGGGTGCTGACATCGATGTGCATGCCGGCGCCAGGCTTGACCACGTTGACCACGACCAGACCGATGATCAGGGCAATGGTCGAGACGATTTCGAAGTACAGCAGCGCGTAGCCACCGGTCTTGCCGACCGATTTCATGTTCTGCATGCCAGCGATGCCGCTGACCACGGTGCAGAAGATGATCGGGGCGATGACCATTTTGATCAGTTTGACGAACCCGTCACCCAGTGGCTTCAGGGCTACGCCGGTTTCAGGGTAGTAGTGGCCCAGCAGGATACCGATGGTGATCGCTACTAACACCTGGATATACAGCGATTTGTACAGTGGCTGACGCGTCGTCATGGCTAATTCCTCAAGGGTACCGGCTCATCCTTGCCAGGATGCGGGGTACCTAAAGCGCGAACCCTCCTGCACTGGAGGGATTTGTTGTGTCGAGCTGCCTGGCAGAACTCTGATGAGTCCATAGCAAGCCCGATGCCAAAATGCGCTTTAACGGTGCAAGCCCCGGTTTTACGGGGCTGTCATGCACAAAGAGGTTGCAGGTTGACGGGGTGGGGTTGGCGGATTTCCGCACGCTGCAGAAAAGATTCCGACAATGATGGCGATAATCCGCCTAGGGGTTGCGCTCCAGTTCAAAGCGAATCCGAAAGGCAGCACCGCCCAGCGGCGAGTCATCGAGGGTCAGGGTCGCGTCGTAGCTTTCAATGATGTCCTTGACCACCGCCAAGCCGATGCCCTGCCCCGGGTTCTGCCGGTCCAGGCGCTCGCCACGCTGGAGAATCCGCTCACGCTGGTTGGCGGGCACGCCGGGGCCGTCGTCCTCGATACACAGTACAACCTGCGCCTGGTTGGCCAGCAGGCTGATGCGAACCTGGCTCAGACACAGGCGGTAGGCGTTTTCCAGCAAGTTGCCGAGCAGTTCCAGCAAGGCCCCCTGCTCCATCGGTACCATTGCGTTCGCTGGCAGATCCACGCTGATGTGCACGTGCTTGTCGCGGTAGACCTTGGCCAGGGTGCTGCACAGGCTGTCAAGCAACGGCCGCAGTTGCACCTGGTGGCGCACCAGGCCGCTCTTGCGCAGGCTGGCGCGTTGCAGTTGGTAGTCGATCTGCTGGCTCATGCGTTCGATCTGGCTTTGCAGCACCCGTGCCTGCTCACGGTCTTCGCGGCGCTGGGCCATGCTTTCGCTGACGCCCTGAAGCACGGTGAGCGGTGTTTTCAGGCTGTGGGCCAGATCCCCCAGGGAATCACGGTAGCGGCGGCGCTGCTCGCGCTCGCTGCGCAACAGGCGGTTGAGCGAGTCGGTCAGGCGCAGCAGTTCACGTGGATGCTCGCTGCTCAAGCCTTCGCGGGCGCCGGACTCGACATCATCCAGCTCGCGGCTCATCTGCCGCAGCGAACGCAGCCCCCAGGTCAGGCCGGCCCAGAGCAGCGCCAGCAGCGCCAGCAACGCCGCGCCGAAGCCCAGGTAGAGCTTTTCGCGCAGGCCGTCGAGGGTGTGCTGGTATTCACGTACCGGCTGCAGGGCGACGATACTGAAGGCGGCGGTCTTGCCACCGAGCAGCTTGACCTCGACGTCATAGACGAAAAACTCCTCGCCGTCGTCCTGACGAATCCGTGCGAACTCGTTGCCACGCCCGTCGTAGCGCGGGGTGTAGTTGATGTTCTCGTCCGCGGTGGCTCGCGAACGCCACACCAGGTTGCCCTGGCGGTCATAGATGTAACCGAGCAGGCGGCTGTCGGGCAGGTTGAATTTTTCGTCGGGCAACAACACCGGCATCTGCAGGTTGCCGTCTTCAATGCGTGCGGCAGAGATCAACGTGGTGACGTCCGACGCCAGGCGCTGCTCGATCGACTCCTGCAAGGCCAGGCTGAAGGCCTTTTGCAAAGCCGGCAGCAAGCCAAGCATGAACAGCAGCGCCAGCACCGCGGCCGCCAGCATCAGACGCAGGCGTAGCGAACGGATCATCGGCAACGCTCGGTGAACAGGTAGCCCAGACCACGCACGGTATCGATCGGCTTGAAGCCGTTGCTGCCCTCAAGCTTGCGCCGCAAACGGCCGACCAGCACCTCGATGACGTTCGGATCGCGCTCGTCATCGTCCGGATACAGCTGCTCCATCAAGCGGTCCTTGGCCACCACCTGCTGGTGATGACGCATCAGGTATTCGAGGATGCGGTATTCATAGGCGGTCAGCGCCAGGGGCTGTTCGTCGAGGGTTGCCTGCTTGCGATTGAGGTCGAGTACCAGGGGGCCTGCGGCGATGGTCGACTGGGTAAAGCCGCTGGAGCGGCGCAGCAAGGCGTTGAGGCGGGCTTCGAGCTCTTCGAACTGGAAGGGCTTGACCACATAATCGTCGGCGCCGGCGGCCAGGCCTTCGACCTTGTCCTGCCAGTTGCCGCGAGCGGTGAGGATCAGGATCGGGAAGCTCTTGCCCTGGGACCGCAACTGGCGGATCAGGTCGAGCCCGCTCATGCCCGGCAGGCCCAGGTCGATCACCGCCAGGTCATGGTTGAACTGCTCGGCCTGGTACAGGGCCTCCTCGGCATTGGCCACCGCTTCGACCACATGCCCGCTTTCCGTCAAGCGGCTGTACAAGTGATGACGCAGAAGTGCTTCATCCTCGACCACCAGCAGTTTCATACGCTCCTCCAGACCCGTGCCGGCCTTCATTGGCCAGTCAATTTGTAGACCGAATGCAGAATAACAGCGAACCGGCCGTGCGCATGCAGGCCGGTTCGGACATCGCCAGGCGACTTAGAACGCGTAGTTGGCCGACAGGTAGGTCTGGGCGCTGCTGTTCAGGCGCAGGCTGCCGACTTTCGGGCCGTCATGCTCGGACAGTTCGGTGCTGGCATTGCTGCGCAGGTAACGGTAGCCCAGTTCCACCGAAGCATTGTCGGTGACTTGCTGCAGCAGGCCGGCTTGCAGGCCGATGGCGTAGCCGGTGTCGGTGTCGCGGCTGTAGCCGGAGGACTCCATGCTCATCTTGGTCAGGCCGGCGCTGGCGCCACCGAACAGCTTGGTGGTGCTGCCCAGCGGGTAGAACAGGTCGTAGCTGCCCAGCAGGTTTTCCTGACGCACTTTCAGGCCGCTGTGGTCGTTGGAGACGTTGTCGTAGGTGAGGTAGTAGCGGCCCTGGTCGTTCATCTGGCCGACGCGGATGCCGTAGGTGCTGTCCTTGCTGATGATGCCGTCGGTGTTCAGGTGATCCGTGTTGCGGCTCAGCAGGCCGGATTTTTTGATCTTGTCGCTGGTCTGACCATAAGTGACGCCAGCGAAAGTGGTGTCAGCGGCCTGGGCGGCGGCGCTGGCGCCAAGGAAAGCAACGGTGAGCAGCAGGGTGTTGAGCTTTTTCATCGTGTGGTACTCCAGGTGATGCACTGTGTTGGTGTGGAAGCTAGAGTAAGCAAGCCGTCCTGAACCGCCGCTGAACCCTGGCTGAACCTCGGCTGAACAGCTGCACCGATTGCAAAAAACCGACTGCACGAGCCGCCCGAAAAAAAAAAAGGAGTACCGACCATGCGTTGTCTGCTCGCTCTGGCCCTGATCGGCGCCGCCAGCCTGGCCCAGGCTGCAGTGCAAACCCGTGAGATTCCCTACCAGGACGCCGACGGCAAGCGCCTGGTCGGCTATTACGCCTACGACGACGCCGCCAAGGGCAAGCGCCCGGGCGTGGTCGTGGTGCATGAACTGTGGGGGCTCAACGACTATGCCAAGCGCCGCGCCCGCGACCTCGCCGGCCTCGGTTACAGCGCCCTGGCCATCGACATGTATGGCGACGGCAAGAACAGCGAGCACCCGGCCGAAGCCAAGGCATTCATGGCCGCTGCGCTGAAAAACCCGAACACTGCAGCCCAGCGCTTTGATGCCGGGGTTGAACTGCTGAAGATCCAGCCACAGACCGATACCAAGCGGATCGCCGCCATTGGCTACTGCTTTGGCGGCAAGGTGGTGCTCGATGCCGCGCGCCGCGGTGAGCCACTGGCCGGGGTGGCCAGCTTCCACGGTGCGCTGGTCACCAATGCGCCAGCAACGCCGGGCAGCGTCAAGGCCAAGGTGCTGGTAGAGCATGGCGCCAGCGACAGCATGGTGACGCCGGAGCAGGTGGAAAAATTCAAGGAAGAAATGGACGCGGCCGGGGCGAGCTATGAGTTCGTCAGTATTCCCGGGGCCAAGCATGGCTTTACCAACCCCGATGCCGACCGCCTGAGCCACGGCGGGCATGGTGGGCCTGATATTGGCTACAACAAGTCGGCGGATGAGAGCTCCTGGGCGGATTTGCAGGCGTTCTTCAAAAAGATCTTCACTAAAGGTTAACCCCTGTAGGAGCGGGCTTGCCCCGCGATAGCGGTGTGTCTGTTACACCGCAATCGCGGGGCAAGCCCGCTCCTACACAGTGGCACGCCGGCAACAGCCACGGCACAATACCGGCCATGAACCGACTGCCCACCTGCTGCGCCCCGCTCCTGCACCACTGGCCCCTGCCGCGTCCGGTCCCCGGCGCGATCCTGGTCAGTTGCCCGTTCGACCCCGCCCTGCTCGCCAGCGACGACTTCAGCCGCGCCGGCATCGAGCAGACCGCCAGCCTGCAACGCTCAGTGGCCAAGCGCCAGGCCGAGTACCTGGCCGGCCGGGTGTGCGCTCGCGCAGCCTTGCTGCAACTCGATGGCCGCGACTATGTCCCGGGTACTGATGAAGACCGCGCGCCGATCTGGCCCGCCGGCATCAGCGGCTCGATCACCCACGGCAAAGGCTGGGCCGCCGCCGTGGTTGCGCGCAGCAGCGACTGCCTGGGCCTGGGCCTGGATCAGGAAAGCCTGCTCAGCGACGAGCGCGCCGAGCGCCTGGCCCGGGAGATTCTCACCGAGGCCGAAATACAGCGTATGGACCCCAGCCAAATCGGGCTGACCGTGACCCTGACCTTCTCGCTGAAAGAAAGCCTGTTCAAAGCGCTCTACCCCATCGTCAGGCAGCGCTTCTATTTTGAGCACGCCGAAGTACTGGAATGGTCCGCTGATGGCCATGCACGCCTGCGCCTGCTCATCGACCTGTCGGCGCAGTGGCACCACGGCCGCGAGCTGGCGGGCCAGTTCTGTCTGCAGGATGATCAGCTGTTGAGCCTGGTCAGCGTCTGAGCGTCAGGGCAGCAGCGGACAGTGCTCGCAGTGCCCGACCCAGTCGACCTTGTAGCTGAGGCAGCAGGTGCGGCGCCGACGCCGACCTGCGGAATCCTGACTGATGGCGGCAAATAAAGGGCTGCCGGGCGTTTCCAGCAGCACCTGCAATCCTGTGTTGTCGCTGATGCCTTGCAGCGCCTGATCCAGGCAATCGCCGGCATTGCCCCACAATACCGCTGGCGGTACGGCGCCCAACACCACCATACGCGCAACAACGGGCTGCAGATGTGCCGCCATGACCGCCTGCAGGCCTTGGCAAGCGACGCCCTCGGCGACCAGCGCAACCGGCAAACCGCGCGCGTCGACCTTCACCGCTGTCGCGCTGAACGCCGACAACGGCTGCCCCTCACGCACCATTCGCCACACCAGGGCAAAGTAGTACTTGGACCATTGCGACACCAGCACCGGCCGTTGCGCCGGCATCAGCTGCGGGCCATAGAGCGCCAGCAGCAAGGCATCGAACCGTGCTTCGTCGAGCAATACCGGCAGGGCAATCGGCGCACTCATTCGCGGTCCTGGTTGCGCGGCCAGTTCAGGCTGAAACAGGCGCCGCCCAGACGCTCGCTACGCCCCACCGACGCCCGCCCACCGTGCCAGTAGATGATCCGCCGAACGATCGACAGGCCCAGTCCATGCCCACCTGATGCGCGAGTGCGACTATCGTCGAGACGGGTGAAGGGGGTGAAGATACGTTCCCAGACACCTTCCGGCACACCAGGGCCATCGTCCTCGACATCGATCCGGCAGCGCTGTCCCCCCAACTGATAGCTGAGGCTGACCTGTGACTCGGCGTGGCGCATGGCGTTGCTGACCAGGTTCTGCAACGCCCGGTGCAGGTAACGCGGTTCGGCCTCGACCCACGCCCCCTGGCCGTCCGCCGCCTTCTCCGCGCCCTGGCACGGGCCGCGCAACACCCGGACCTCGCGGCGCAATGGCGCCAGCTCGGCGATCACCTGATCCAGCAAGGCATCCAGATCGACCCGTTGAAAATGCAGGGCTGGCGCGCCCTGCTCCAGGCGCGCGTAGGTGAGCATTTCATCGACCAGTTTATCCAGGTCCTGAATATCGCCGTCCATACCGGTCAGGTACTTGTCCCGGGCCTGGTCGTTGCTGGCGCTGGCAATCATCTCCAGGCCAAAACGCAGCCGCGCTACCGGCGTACGCAGTTCATGGGATACCGCCCGCACCAGTTCGCGCTGGATGGTCAGCGAGCGCTGCAGGTGTTCGGCCATGCCGTTGAACGCCGCGGCCAGGCGCCCGACCGAATCGGCGTCGTCGGCCGCCACGCGGGTTTCCAGGCTGCCCTGGGCAATCAGGGTTGCGGCGGCCTCAAGCCCCGACAGGCGCCGTTCCAGCTGGCGCACCAGCAGGTAAACGATCAGGCCGATCAGGCACAGGCCCAGCACGGCAATCAGCACCAGCAGTTGCGGCGGATAGGGGTTCATCTGGTACAGCGGGCCGATTTCCAGCACCCAGGGCGTACCGACCAGGCCGGCGAACACCCGGATCGAGTCGCCGTCCTTGCCCAGCGCCAGCACCGTGTCGCCTTCGTCGATGCGCCGGCGCTGGTCTTCGTCCATGTCGGTCTGGTTGACCCGCTGCAGGCGCAGGTCAAAGCCAAAGCCCTTGCTCTGCTTGAGGGCCGCCAGGCGCTGCGGCTGCTCGGCCACCGGATAGCGCACCAGCTCATCGGCCAGCAGGTAGATCGTGGCGCGCGCCAGTTGCTCACTGATTTGCTGCACTTCACCAACCAGCAGCAAATCCAGATCACCCACCTGGCGCAGCACCTTGGCCGCGTGCGGGCCGGTCTTCTCGACCAATACCTGGCCGCGCTGCAACTGGCTGCGCTGACCACCGTCCAGGGCAGTACTGCTCAGCGCCTGCAACGCCAGCGGAATCCCCAGCAGGCGCTCCCAGATCAGCAAGGCGCGCTTGCGCTCGACACCATCCAGCGGCGCCAGGTTGTCAGCCATCAGGGTAAAGGTGCCGTGGGCCAGGCGCTCACGGTACTGGCCGGCGCGCACCTCGTTGAGCAGGTGCAGGCTGAGCACGCCGAGCACCGCCACCAGCACCAACGCGGCGAGCATGCCGCCATAGATGCGCAGGAAGATCGAGTTCATTGCACCTGGCCCATGGCTTCGGCCGCCTCACGGACGAACAGGTAACCTTTGCTGCGGATGGTTTTGATCATCCGCGGGTGCTCCGGGTCGTCGCCTATTTTCGGGCGGATGCGCGAAATCCGCACATCGATGGAGCGGTCCTGGCCGTCGTAGCCGACACCGCGCAGGGAGGTGAAGATTTCTTCGCGCGACAAGGTGCGCCCGGCGTTGCTCACCAACAGCCATAAAAGGTCGAACTCGGCGCTGGTCAGTTCAATGCCGCTGTCGTACAGCCAGGCCTCGCGCAAGGTGTTGTCGACCCGCAACGGGCCGAACTGCAGGGTTTGCGGCGCCTGAGCCTCGGCCGGCGCCTCGCTGCGACGCAACAGGGCATTGATGCGTGCCAGCAGCAAGCGCGGGCGCACCGGCTTGCAGACGTAGTCGTCGGCACCCAGGTCCAGGCCCTGGATCTGGTCGAGATCGTCGCTGCGTGCGGTGAGCATCAGGATCGGCCCGGGGTACTGCTGGCGCACCTTGCGGCAGATGCTCAGGCCGTCTTCGCCCGGCAGCATCAGGTCGAGGATCACCAGGTCCGGCTGCTCGGCGATAATCCGCGCCGCCGCCCGGGCGCCATCGCCTTCCACGTCCACGGTAAAGCCATTGGCCTGCAGGTACTCACAGGTCAGGTCGGCCAGCCGCTGGTCATCTTCGACGATCAATACCCGACTGCTCTGCTCCACGGCTCACCTCAACAGCTTGTTGTTATAAAGAGTACCCACATCACCAAAAGGCAACATTGGCCCCGGATACTACGTCGGGCACCGACGCCTGCCAACCGCCGTTACCGGTGGTGAAAAACCAACGGGAAAGCTGCTCGGACAAGCCAATTTTTTGTGATAGGGTTCGCGCCCGCAAAATCTGCCTGCGACCCTAAGACCCGCGAAAAAATCGGTGACGGGCGGTCATTCAGCGCTAAGACGCGGCCTACAAGGGGTTGAGTGAAATCACTCACAAAATACGCACAAGTTATCCACAGAGCCCGACCTTGCATTACCCCCAAGACCGCATTATCTTGTATCCCCATCGAAACAAAACACTACATCTTGGGGTTTCCTGAAAATCCCAAGCACAAGTCAAGCAGAGAACTCAAGCCCTCAACGGGTAGATTTTTTGCTTGAACTTTAGAAGAGATCAGCAGCCAAACCGCTCCTGCGCAGGCTTCCGTTGCAAACCCTTGGAGGGTGTTGTTTCGGGTACGGGTGAGACCATCAGCACACCCGACAACAACAGTTTTGAGTCGTAGATTCAAGACCTTTGACTTCGGCCAGGGAGCGGCAAGCATTTGCCCTAATTCCTGAACTGTCCCGAAGTGAGTATGCCCGACCTGTGCGGCATGCCGGAACCTCGTGTTCCTGCGCGCCCTCGTGGTCGGTTGTTGGGCTTTCGGACGGAACGGTTGGCGCTCAAAAAGCGCCTAAAACATACTTAGAGAACGTGGAGACACCCATGCAAACCGACACAACTCGCGAGAACCCGCTGGCTTTGGCCCCGCAGGCCGCCGATTCGAACCAGGATCTGGCAGCCACCGCCCCGGGCCAACTGCGCGTGATCAAGCGTAACGGCACTGTCGTCGCCTATACCGATGACAAGATCACCGTGGCCATCACCAAAGCGTTCCTCGCAGTTGAAGGCGGCACCGCTGCCGCCTCGTCGCGCATCCACGACACCGTTGCCCGCCTGACCGAGCAGGTCACCGCGACCTTCAAGCGTCGCATGCCTTCGGGCGGCACCATCCACATCGAAGAAATCCAGGACCAGGTCGAACTGGCCCTGATGCGTGCCGGCGAGCAGAAAGTCGCCCGTGACTACGTGATCTACCGCGACCAGCGTGCCAAGGAGCGTGCCACCCGTGGCCACGCCGAAGACGCAAGCGTGCAGCCGCACCCAAGCATCCGCATCACCCTGGCCGACGGCAGCCTGGCGCCGCTGGACATGAACCGCCTGAACACCATCATCAGCGAAGCCTGCGAAGGCCTGGCCGAAGTCGACGGCGACCTGATCCAGCGCGAAACCCTGAAAAACCTCTACGACGGCGTGGCCATCAAGGACGTCAACACCGCCCTGGTGATGACCGCCCGTACCCTGGTAGAGCGTGAGCCGAACTACTCGTTCGTCACCGCCCGCCTGCTGATGGACACCCTGCGCGCCGAAGGCCTGGGCTTCCTCAACGTCGCCGACAGCGCCACCCACCACGAAATGGCCGACCTGTACGCCAAGGCCCTGCCTGCCTACATCGCCAAGGGTGTCGAGTTCGAACTGCTCAACCCTGCCCTGGCCGACTTCGACCTGGACAAACTGGGCAAGGCGATCGATCACGAGCGCGACCAGCAATTCACCTACCTGGGCCTGCAGACCCTGTACGACCGTTACTTCATCCACAAGGATGGCGTGCGTTTCGAACTGCCTCAGGTGTTCTTCATGCGCGTGGCCATGGGTCTGGCGCTGGAAGAGAAAGACAAAGAAGCCCGTGCCATCGAGTTCTACAACCTGTTGTCGTCCTTCGACTACATGGCCTCGACCCCGACCCTGTTCAACGCCGGTACCCTGCGTCCACAGCTGTCGAGCTGCTACCTGACAACCGTGCCGGACGACCTGTCGGGCATCTACCACGCGATCCACGACAACGCCATGCTGTCGAAATTCGCCGGCGGCCTGGGCAACGACTGGACTCCTGTGCGTGCACTGGGTTCCTACATCAAGGGCACCAACGGTAAATCCCAGGGCGTCGTACCCTTCCTGAAAGTGGTCAACGACACCGCCGTCGCCGTTAACCAGGGTGGCAAGCGCAAGGGCGCTGTGTGTGCCTACCTGGAAACCTGGCACCTGGACATCGAAGAATTCATCGAGCTGCGCAAGAACACCGGTGATGACCGTCGTCGTACCCACGACATGAACACCGCCAACTGGATCCCTGACCTGTTCATGAAGCGCGTCTTCGATGACGGCAAGTGGACCCTGTTCTCGCCATCGGAAGTGCCAGACCTGCACGACCTGACCGGCAAGGCCTTCGAAGAGCGCTACGAGTACTACGAAGCCCTGACCGAGTACAACAAGATCAAGGTGTTCAAGACCATCCAGGCCAAAGACCTGTGGCGCAAGATGCTCTCGATGCTGTTCGAGACCGGCCACCCATGGCTGACCTTCAAAGACCCGTGCAACCTGCGTTCGCCGCAGCAGCACGTGGGCGTGGTCCACAGCTCGAACCTGTGCACCGAGATCACCCTGAACACCAACAAGGACGAGATCGCGGTCTGCAACCTGGGCTCGATCAACCTGCCGAACCACATTGTCGACGGCAAGCTGGACACCACCAAGCTGCAACGCACTGTCAACACCGCCGTGCGCATGCTCGACAACGTGATCGACATCAACTACTACTCGGTGCCGCAAGCGCGTAACTCGAACTTCAAGCACCGTCCGGTCGGCCTGGGCATCATGGGCTTCCAGGACGCGCTGTACCTGCAGCACATCCCTTACGGCTCCGACGCTGCCGTCGAGTTCGCCGACAAGTCGATGGAAGCGGTCAGCTACTTCGCCATCCAGGCCTCCTGTGACCTGGCCGACGAGCGCGGCGCCTACGAGACCTTCCAGGGCTCGCTGTGGTCCAAAGGCATCCTGCCGCTGGATTCGCAACAGATCCTGATCGAAGCCCGTGGCCAGAAGTACATCGACGTCGACCTGAACGAGACCCTGGACTGGGCACCGGTGCGTGCTCGCGTACAAAAAGGTATTCGTAACTCGAACATCATGGCCATCGCGCCGACCGCGACCATCGCCAACATCACCGGCGTGTCGCAGTCCATCGAGCCGACCTACCAGAACCTGTACGTGAAATCGAACCTCTCGGGCGAATTCACCGTGATCAACCCGTACCTGGTTCGCGACCTCAAGGCCCGCGGCCTGTGGGACCCGGTCATGATCAACGACCTGAAGTACTACGACGGTTCGGTGCAGCAGATCGAGCGCATCCCGCAAGAGCTCAAAGACCTCTACGCGACTGCCTTCGAAGTGGAAACCAAGTGGATCGTCGACGCCGCCAGCCGCCGTCAGAAGTGGATCGACCAGGCCCAGTCGCTGAACCTGTACATCGCCGGCGCTTCGGGCAAGAAGCTCGACGTGACCTACCGCATGGCCTGGTACCGTGGTCTGAAAACCACCTACTACCTCCGTGCCCTGGCCGCGACCAGCACCGAGAAGTCGACCATCAACACCGGCAAGCTCAACGCCGTTTCCAGCGGTGGCGACAGCGCCCCGGTACAGGCAGCGCCAGCCGGCCCAGCTCCGGTACCGAAGGCCTGCGCGATCGACGAGCCGGATTGCGAAGCCTGCCAATAAGCGCCTGAAGGCTGGCCAGCTCTCCTGTGGGAGCTGGCTTTGCCAGCGATAGGGCCGGCCCTGCCGCTCTCTTCGCCAGGCCGAACAATAAGGTCGGGGCCACCCCGACCTCCCCCGAGGGCCTCAGCCCCGGGAAGCATTCCAAGATTTTGCGTGCACCGCAGTACCCAACCGCAAGCACCGCAACCAAGATCCACCGGCCATACTGATATGGCCCTCAAGCAGGAGACCCACCATGCTGAGCTGGGACGAATTCGATAAAGACGAAGGCGAAGAAGCCGCCAAAGGCACCACCGCCACGCAAGCCGCTGCCGCAGGCATCGACAAGCTCGACAACGCCGGCGGTGTCGCCGCCCTCGAAGCCCGCGCCGTGACCGCCGCTGACTCCGACGCGGTCAAGCGCGCCAAGGCTGCTCTGGACCAACTCGACATCGCCGAAGGCCTGGCTGAGCTGGAAGGTTCCGCTGCCCGTGTCGCGGTTGACGAAAAGCGCATGATCAACTGCCGCGCCGACCTCAACCAGCTGGTACCGTTCAAGTACGACTGGGCCTGGCAGAAGTACCTGGACGGTTGCGCCAACCACTGGATGCCGCAAGAGGTCAACATGACCGCGGACATCGCCCTGTGGAAAAACCCGGAAGGCCTGACCGACGACGAGCGTCGTATCGTCATGCGCAACCTGGGCTTCTTCTCCACCGCCGACTCCCTGGTTGCCAACAACCTGGCCCTGGCCGTGTACCGCCTGATCACCAACCCCGAGTGCCGCCAGTACATCCTGCGCCAGGCATTCGAAGAGGCGATCCACACCCACGCCTACCAGTACTGCATCGAATCGCTGGGCATGGATGAAGGCGAGATCTTCAACATGTACCACGAGATCCCGTCGGTGGCGAAGAAAGCCGCCTGGGGCCTGAGCTACACCCGCGCGATCTCCGACCCGGAGTTCAACACCGGCACCGTCGAGACCGACAAAGAGCTGCTGCGCAACCTGATCGCTTACTACTGCGTCCTGGAAGGCATTTTCTTCTACTGCGGCTTCACCCAGATCCTGTCCATGGGTCGCCGCAACAAGATGACTGGCGTTGCCGAGCAGTTCCAGTACATCCTGCGTGACGAGTCCATGCACCTGAACTTCGGTATCGACGTGATCAACCAGATCAAGATCGAAAACCCGCACCTGTGGGATGCCGAAATGAAGGAAGAAGCCTCGCAGATGATTCTGCAGGGCACTCAGCTTGAAATCGAATACGCCCGCGACACCATGCCTCGCGGCGTGCTGGGCATGAACGCGGCGATGATGGAGGACTACCTCAAGTTCATCGCCAACCGTCGCCTGTCGCAGATCGGCCTGAAGGAAGAGTACCCAGGTACCACCAACCCGTTCCCATGGATGAGCGAGATCATGGACTTGAAGAAAGAGAAGAACTTCTTCGAGACTCGGGTTATCGAGTATCAGACCGGTGGGGCGTTGAGCTGGGATTGATTTCCCTGTTCGTAGGTTTTCATGATCGGCTGAACTTTTTTCAAAATCGGCTGAAACCATAGCCTCAGCCGCATAGCCACCTCAGCCGAAAGCTGAGGTGGCTTTTTTGTGCATAGATAAAAGCTTAAGAAAGGCGAGCCTCGGTAAGCGTCCGGGGAAGACACATTGCGATGCGCTAAGCTGTAATCCTTTAGGATTGAGGTCTCAGCATGGAATGTGTAGTGGTCAACTAATCCCGGACACTGCGTTAAGTTTTTCCTCGGCCACAGCGGGCGCCAGCCCGCTGTTAAATTGATGTGGCCGTTGCCAGTTGTAGCGCTGGATCAAAAACCGGCCGATATCCTGCTGTGCTAACGAAGCGCTCATATAGCCCACGGTCGGTATCCATTCCGTTTTCAGGCTGCGAAACAACCGTTCCATCGGTGCATTGTCGTGGCAGTTTCCACGTCGACTCATGCTCTGTTTGAAGCGATAGCGCCACAGTCGCTGACGAAAGCCTCGGCTGCCGTACTGGCTTCCTTGGTCGCTGTGAAACAGAACGTTCTGAGGCCGACCACGCTGCTCATAGGCCATATCCAAAGCCTTGATAACCAGGTCAGCGTCAGGCTTCGATGAAAACGCCCAGCCCACCACGCGACGGGCGAACAGATCGATCACAGCCGCCAAATAGTGCCAGCGACCTTGAGCCCAGACATACGTGATGTCACCGCACCAGACCTCATTCGGCGCCGACACAGTGAACTCTCGATCCAACACGTTCGGGATATCCGGCCGCTCCACCGTCGCCTTTTTATAGGCATGTGAGCCAGGTTGCTTGCTGATCAATTTCATTTCGTTCATCAGCTTGCGCACCTTGAATCGCCCAATCTCTATGCCGTCCGCGCGCATCATGAGCATGATGCTTCGGCTGCCCGCCGCGCTGCGGCTTTGAGTGAACAGCTCGTTCACTCGGCTGCGTAAAACCAATCGCTCAACGTCCGGAGATCGGCGCTTGCGGCAGTGCGCGTAATAGCAAGATCGGGTGACTTCAAATACCGAGCACAACAGATCAACAGGCTCTTCAGAACGAAGTTGATCAATTAACGCGAACGCTCGTGCTCCTCGGCCATCAAGAGCGCGGTGGCCTTTTTTAAGATCGATTTTTCCCGTTCCAGCCGATTGATTCGAGCTTCCAGCTCTTGGATTTTTTGCTGTTCGGGCGTGAGCGCCTTACTGGTAGGAGTGACACCGCCTCGTTCTTGCTGGAGTTGGTTGACCCAGCGACGCAGGGCAGACTCAACCAACCCTAGTGATCGAGCTGCATCGATATGGCTGTAGCCCTGATCGAGCACCAGGCTGGCAGCTTCGCGCTTGAATTCTGGGGTAAAGGTACGACGTTGTTTGGTCATCAGACACCTCTCTATGGCGAGCATTCTCGCCTAAATAGGTGTCCGGAATCATTAGACCACTACAATGTCACGTTCGTCCCGCCACGAGCAGAGATGCAGTAGCGATAAGCCGCGTAGTTATTGCCGCCCTGCGTGAGTCAAATTCACAGGACTATCCGCCTGATGTGATCGCTCAGGTTGAGCAAAGCTTTTCTCCTGAAGCCATCACCACACAGCTTACGAAGCGTAAGGTCTTCGTAGCCTTGTTGGGCGAAAACATTATTGGCACTGCCGGTCTCGACGGTGATGTGGTCAGAAGTGTTTTCGTTGACCCGGCTCACCAAAAAGGCGGTATCGGACGGCATTTGATGGATGTCATTCATACAACTGCTGCCAGCGCAGGAGTTGGAGCTGTACGTGTGCCATCGTCGATTACAGCTGAAAGGTTTTATACCGCGTTGGGTTATCAAAAAATCCGCGATGAGTTTCATGGGGCGGAGCGCACCATCGTTATGGAGAAGCGGCTGTAGGATTAGCCCAGACTATTTACCCACTTATGCGGCAACAAATCAGTGATCTCACTGGCCCGCTGCGTGGGCAGCCGCGTCAGCACATCTTTGAGATAGGCATACGGATCATGCCCGTTCATGCGCGCCGACTGGATCAGGCTCATGATCGCCGCCGCCCGTTTGCCACTGCGCAGTGACCCGGCAAACAACCAGTTCGAGCGACCGAGTGCCCATGGCCGTATCTGGTTCTCGACCTGGTTGTTGTCGATGGGCACAGCCCCATCGTCCAGGTAGCGCGTCAGCGCTACCCAGCGTTTCAGGCTGTAATCGAGGGCTTTGGCCGTGGCCGATCCGTTGGGCACCAAGTCGCGTTGGGCCAACATCCAGTCATGCAGTGTTTTGCTGATCGGTACCGCCATTTCCTGACGTATTCGCCAACGGTCTTCGTTGCTCATATCCCAAGCCTGGCGTTCAACCTCGTACAAAGCGCCAATCGAGTGCAGCGCCTGTTCGGCCAGCTGGCTTTTGTTCGCAACATGCAGGTCGAAGAACTTGCGGCGAGCATGAGCCATGCAGCCGATTTCAGTGATGCCTTGCTCAAAACCGGCCTTGTAGCCAGCGAAGTCGTCGCAGACTAGCTTGCCGTTCCAGTCGCCCAGGAAGTTGCGTGCGTGTTCGCCAGCACGGCTTGGGCTGAAGTCATACACCACCGCCTTGAGCGCCGAAAACGGCGTCGTGCTGTAGGCCCAGACATAGGCCCGGTGGGTTTTCTTCTCGCCCGGCGCAAGCATTTGCACCGGTGTTTCATCGGCGTGAATTACGTCCTGGTTCAGCACCGCATCACGCAGTGCATCGACCAGCGGCTGGAGCCGTACACCGGTTTGCCCGACCCACTGGGCCAAGGTCGAGCGAGCAATGACCAGCCCGGCGCGGCCAAAGATTTTCTCCTGCCGGTACAGCGGCAAGTGATCGGCAAACTTGGCCACCATCACGTGGGCCAGCAGGCCTGCAGTCGGGATACCTTTGTCAATGACTTGGGCTGGTACCGGCGCTTGAATCAGTGTTTCGCACTGACGGCAGGCCCACTTACCACGCACATGTTGCTCGACGGTAAATACGCCCGGCGTGTAATCCAGCTTCTCGCTGATGTCTTCACCAATGCGTTGAAGTTGGCAGCCACAGGCGCACAGGGTGCTCTCGGGTTCGTGACGAATTACGGTACGCGGAAACTGCGGCGGCAATGGCGCACGTTTGGGCGATTGCCGTGGCTCGGCCTGTGACGAAGCGGGAAGAAGCTGTTTCAGCTCGGCCTCGATAGCTTCAAGGTCTGTATCGAGCAGGTCATCCAGCAAGCTGCCTTGCGCTGGGCTGATTTGCTCGCTGCGCTTGGCAAACTTGTGGCGTTTGAGCAGGGCGATTTCGAACGTGAGCTGTTCGATGATGGTTTCATCGTTCTGAATCTTCTTGCTCATCGCCTAGACCTGAGACTGCAACTGCAACGCCTGTGCCGCCAAGGCACGAAGCTGTTCCGGGGTCATCTGGTCGAGGTTGGGCGAGGAAGTCATGCCGCCGATTGTGCCAGAGCAGGCACTGGACGACGACATGTAGACCAGCCGAATGGCCGGCGTTTACAGCATGCTGATCACACCGCCTGCACCGACGCGCTGCCACGGCAACTCCAGTACCAACGCCTGGAGTTGCTCACTGTCGAGTTCGACCTCGCATCCATGGCGAATGCCAGGCCAGTGAAATTTGCCTTGATTCAGTCGCCGCGCAGCAAGCCAGACGCCCACGCCGTCGTGCACCAGCACTTTCATCCGGTTAGCCCGGCGATTGGCGAAGAGGTAAGCGCAGTGCGGCTTCGCCGCACCGAACACCGCGATCACCCGGGCCAATGCTGTCTCCGTACCGGCGCGCATATCCATCGGTTCGGTGGCCAGCCAGATCGCATCAATGCGGATCATTGAACGACAGCCCGAATAAATTGCGCGCAGCCCTCAGGATCTGAGGTTGGCCATTTCACCGTGATTAGTTGCCCGGCCATGGGCAGTTCAATGAGCACTGACGCTTCGGCTGGCCGTTTAGGTGCGGCTTTTAGCGGGACGAAGGCTGGCAGCGAGGTTGTTGCAGGCTGGTCTCGATAGAGCGGCATCCATTTGCGGATGACGTTGGCATTGATACCGTGGCAGATGGCGATACTGGACACGGTTGCGCCAGGTTGCAGGCATTCCTGAACGACCTGAGCCTTGAACGGTTTCGGGTAAGAGCTTCGTTGGCGCATGGAAATCCTGGCGATAAGGGTGATCGCGTCCGCTTAAAAATACGCGGACACCATCGCCCTTAATGCTGGAGTTCGGAAGGTGAGTTCGCCGGACGCTTACGCCGAAGGCGCCCGGCAGGTAATATCGATTTCGCGCTCGTACATGCTCCCCGATTGTTTTCCTGTTCCGCCCAGGCGTTCCCCTCCTGAGATCATTCAATACAAAAACGTCTCCATTACCGGCATGCTGGCCCGGCGCTGTTGTCGGTGGTGGGATGCGCGCCTTTTTTTCGTTGTGTTCCCAGATGGGACCGATCTTGTGAGTGAGGTCTCGCTATGAGCTGAGTGCTGTTGACAAAGTGCAGGGCAAATTTCATCAAGCCAGCACTGGACGTGAGGGGAGCAGTTCTTCAATGATCGAAGAGGGGATCGTCATGACGATGCCAACGCAAAAAAAGAGTTGTTTTAAACGGATGTCCGTAGGCGTTCTGGCCGCTTTGCTGTCGGTCGGTGTCGCTAAGGCTTACGCAGAGAATAAGGAAATCACGGGAATGCAAAGTATCCAATTTCGAAAGGTCGTCGACCTCAGCCATATCATTAGCCCGACCATCCCGCTTTGGCCTAATGACCCACCGGTGGTATTCGATGTGGTGGCTTCACAGGAAAAAGACGGTTATTACCTGCGGCGTTTCAGCATCGGCGAGCACAGCGCAACCCATATGAACGCACCTAACAGTTTTCATCCCAACGCTAATGGGATTGATGCCTATAAACCGGAGTCCTTGGTGCGACCGGCCGTCGTGATTGATATCCGAGCCCAGGCCCATGACGACGCAGACTATGTGATTGGCGTCCAGGACATCGAGAAATGGGAGCAGGCACATGGGCGCATCGACCAGGGCTCTGTCGTGCTGTTTTATACAGGGTGGCAAGCGCTGTGGAACGATCCCAAGCGCTTTATCAATGAAGATTCGAAGGGGCCCCACTTCCCCGGGGTGGGCGCTGCAACCACGAAGTTTCTGCTTGAAGAGCGCCAGATAGCAGGTGTCGGTATCGATACACATGGCGCCGATCCTGGTCAGGACACGGTCTACGCCACCAATAGTCAGATTCTGGCGAAAGATGGGATTGTCCTGGAGTGCCTGACCAACCTCGATCAGTTGCCCGCAAAAGGTACGACGCTGGTCATTGGCGTGCTCCGACTGAAAGAGGGCTCGGGTTCTCCTGTTTCCGTGATGGCCTTTACCCCCTGAGATCCTTTCAACTTGAAATGGTATCCACTACCGGCGTTCTGACCCGGTAGTTGGCAGCACGTTGAAGCACTTGGGTCAAGGCCTGGAAGTTCGCTGGTTTGGTTAAAATGTCATCGGCACCAGCGGCCCTGAAACGTTCTATTTCGCTCGAAAATGCACTGGCGGTGAAAGCTATGATGTAGCAGCTATCGCCTTGTGGAAGTTGGCGGATCTTGCGGACCGCCTCCAACCCACCCATGACAGGCATGTTGATGTCCATGAAAATGATATCGGGCATCGAAGTCATGCACTGATTGACTGCCTCCAGACCATCCGACGCAAGATCGGGTGTATAACCCAGTTCTTGCAGCATCGCCATGGCAACTTTCTGGTTCATTGGATGATTTTCCACCAGCAGGATATCGAGCGGGCAATTCCTGGCAAAAGATGAATCGAAACTCACTGCTGCATAATCGTTATCGAAGGGTATTTCCGACGCTGGAAAAACTTCCATGGGAAGTGAAAAAGAAAACGTCGAGCCGACGCCAGGCTGACTGACAAAGGATAAAGTCCCCTGTTGCGCCTCGACTAGATTCTTGCAGATTGAAAGGCCGAGCCCGCTTCCGTTGAAGCCTTGGCTAGAGGGTGCTTTAAATTGAGCAAAGGGCTCGAACAGGCTGTCTTGCTGCTCTTTGGGAATACCTATGCCGGTATCGCGTATGGAAACGTCGAGTCGGGCTTGGCCCCGATGACACCGTACATGGGGGTGCGAATTTCATGGCTCATGGTGGCCAGAAATCTGGATTTTGAACGATCAGCATCCTCAGCGGCATTTTTTGCCTGACTCAATATCCGTTCGTTTATCTGCAATTGCTGGAGATGAGCGCGCATGCGTAATAGATCGACTACGAACAATAAACTGAAGGCAAGAAATACCAAGATGGCAAGAATGATATGGTGCAGGGACTCTTCATTAAGTTGTTGGTGATAGGCCGCCAACCTCATTTCCGCACCTGCGACATAAACAGTGCCATCATGGGACTTCATCGGGACGAAGACCGCGCCCTTGGCGTTTTCGCCATGCGTAGAAACTGCTGCGCCGAACTCCAAGGACGCGACAGCAGTCGAAAACACCAAATTGCTCACTCAGTTCGTTGATCAGCGAGAACGATCCTTGGAGTCCCGAAGCAGGAGAGCACTGGCCTTTTTTAGGATTTCGATATCCCGGTCCTTTTGCCGGACTAGCGCTTCCAGCTCCTGGATTCGCTGCTGCTCTGGAGTGATGGCCTTGGCGCCGACCGGTGTTTGGCCTTCTCGTTCCTGGCGCAGTTGCTCGACCCAGCGACGAAGCGCGGTCCGCCCTAGACCAAGGCTCTCGCAGACATCAGGGACTGACTCACCATCGTCCAGCACCATCTCGGCAGCTTTGATTTTGAATTCGTTCGAGTAAGATTTTCGCACTGATTTTGCCTCCAATTGGGCGCCATAATAGCGCCCGACGAAGGTGTCCAAAATCATTAGGCCAGTTCACTTTTCAGCATAAGGCCGGTACGTCACTCGCTCAGCAATGGGGTGCGGAGCACTATGACGGGGATACCAGGAAGCGTAATGCTGCTCCGCTTGAGTGAGCAGCATTACGCATTTGTTCGGCCTTGTGGTTTGACGCTCGCGCAGTTGCCCTTCAGTAGCGGAACTTGCCGCCATGAATGTCCTGCAGCACCTGCTCAGTCACGCGCACGTAGGTTTCGGTGCCCGGTAGCCAAGCGTAGACCGGGTCTTCACCGGTTTGGCTGGGGTCGAAGGCTTCGGTCCTTAGCTTGGTTTTCTGGTATTTGAACGTGCCGGTGGTTTCCATGCAGGTCCTGATGCGCAGGAACATCGGCACCGCGTAGTGAGGCATCTGGCTTTTGACGAAGCGCAGCAGGTCGCAAAAATCCAGTTGCTCCAGCGGGGCCGATGGGGTGATGGCTGCCATCCCGGCACGACCGTTGGTGTTCTTGATTTCCACACCGTAGGCCACGGCTTCGGCGATGTGGGGGTGTTGCACCATGATGTTTTCGACTTCGGTGGTGGAGACGTTTTCACCTTTCCAGCGGAAGGTGTCCCCCAGGCGGTCGACGAATTGGGCGTGGCCAAAGCCGATATCGCGAATCAGGTCGCCGCTGTTGAAGTAACGATCGCCCTTTTCGAAAACGTCGTACAGCACCACCTTTTTGCTCTTCTCCGGATCGGTGTAACCGTCGAATGGGGCGTCGTCGTCGATCTTGGCCAGCAACAAGCCTTGGCCACCCTTGCCGACTTTCTGCATGAAACCGTTCGCGCTGCGCCGCGGCTCGCCGGTGTCGTGTTCGTACTCCACCAGCGACCAGGCGTTGATGGCAAAGCCGATGGTGTTTTCGAAGTTGAGGATGTTGGTAAAGCCAATGTTGCCGTCACTGGCGGCATAAAACTCGCAGACCCGTTCGATGTTGAAGCGTCTCTTGAAGTCGATCCACACGCCCGGGCGCAGGCCGTTGCCAATCATTTTCACCACCGGGTTGTCGCCATCGTTGCCGGCGGGAGGCTGGTCGATCAGGTAGCGACACAATTCACCGACATAGCAAATGGTGGTGGCCTTGAATTTGCGTGTGTCATTCCAGAACTGACTGGCGCTGAATTTGCGGCGGATGGCGAAACCCGAGGCGCCGGCCAATGCCGAGCCCCAGCTCACGCACAGCCCGGTGCCGTGATAGAGCGGCAAGGTGCAATAGACGATGTCATCGGGGCGCATATCCAGGGCGATCATGCCGAAGCTACCGTAGACTTTCATCCAGCGCCCGTGCTTGAACACCCCGGCCTTGGGCAAACCGGTGGTGCCGGAGGTGTAAATGTAGAAGCAGGCGTCGTCCAGGTAGACCTGCTGGGTGGTCGCCGGATTGACAGCGGAGTGCGCTTCGCTGACGCGGGTCAGGTTGATGTAACCCTCGGGCGCGACGCCCGCATCGCGAGTGGTGTCGGTGTCAGCCAGGAAGAACGTGCTCAGCTCATCGATGGCAACCTCGTTACGCACCGCGTCAAAGGATGGCACCAACTCTTCGCCGACGATAATCGCCGAGGGATTGACCAGGCTCAAGCTGTGGATCAGGACGTTGTTGGTCTGCGAGGTGTTGAGCATGGCGCAGATACCGCCGATCTTGCTGACCGCCAGCACGCTGACCAGCAATTCCGGGCGATTTTCAATAAATATGCCGACCACATCGCCTTTTTTCAGGCCACGGGCAAGCAGGTAGTGGGCGAAACGGTTGGCCCACTGGTTGACCTGTTCATAACTGAAACGATTGTCCTCGTAGAGCAGCGCCGGTCCTTGAGGGTTGCGCGCAACCGCCTGTTCGAAGGCCCACCCCAGGCCGCAGGGCTGATCGACCTTGAGCTTGGAGGCTTTGATTCCCCTGATGAGCCGAGGAATGGCCCGGGCGATCAAGGGGATTTTGCGCAGCATCATGCCCCAGGTAATCATGTCGCTATTGCTACTCATGTCACCTCCTAGTGAATTGACCGTGGCAGCCAGGCGGTTGGACAAGCGCCAGACCGGCCGATCGCTTTATTGTTGTGCACGCCATGTAAAAAGTCCTCGCGCAGCGGGGTGCGCGAGGACGCCTGTTGCCAAGCCTCAGAACTCGTCGGCGACCGACTCGAGGATCTTGCCCATCAAGTAAACCGTGGTGCGTGCGACTTGCTTGACCGACTCTTTTTCTTCGTCGGTCACGACCCAGCGGTCGATGGCTGCGTTGACTTGCTCGGAGTGTTTCTCGTCGATGATCGCGTGGGCGACAAAGAAGGTAAGTTGTTGATCGGTCAGCTTGAGATGGTTCTTGCAGACATCCATCAATGGCTCGAGGTGCTCGTAGCAGTCCTCGGCCCAGAAGCTGTAGCCCAGCCGTGGAATGATGCCGCGGCACACAGAGACGAAATCCAGGTAGCCGTAGAACGCCTCTGTGGCCGGCAGCATCGGCTTATCGAACTCGGACTTGTCGACGCCAATGGCGATCAGGTCGTTGTACGCCATGTTTTCATGGCCCAGTTCTTCCAGCGCATGCTTCATCGCAAAACGCAGCAGGCCGACCTTTTTATGGTCCTGGTTCCAGCACGCCACCGCCTGGTTGATCGCGTTGTTCTTGGTGTAGTGATACACCTGGACAATCGACTTGATGTAGAGGTCACGCTGCAACTCGGGGCGCTTCATCATCTGGAAAAAGCGGCCGGCCTTGATCTTCTCCCATTCGGCATCACAGATGGCTTTCAGCTCTTTGCGAAACGCGGTCACTTCAGTCATTTCACTCTCTTCCTTGGCGGGTTGATAAATCATTCATGACACTTTTTATACTATCAAGCGAACACGGACTTACAGGCGCAGTAAGGACTTTATGATGTAGATGAACTTGGAGAAGAACCCCAGGCCTTCGATAGTATCCCAGTGTTCCATCAGCACACCGTTTTCCACACGATAGATATCGATCACCTTGTAATTCACCGTAAAGAATCTGTGCTTGGCCCAGTGCTTGGCATACAGGAAGACATAATCGCCTTCGGCGCATACCCGTTCAATGCTGGTACCCGACTCGGGGAATGTTTTGAAGAACTGCGTAAAGTAGGTCTTGAAGCCTTCGCGGCGCGGTGGAATAAATACATTGTTGTGTTGTACATAATCCTCGGCAATCAACGTATCGGCGACCGCCAGTTCCCGCTGGCCAAACATGCGCTCGTAAAACTCGATGACCACTTCTTTGTTCCTGGCTTCCATCTTGGATCAACCTCAGTGTTGTCGTTGTTTTTGGATGCTCATCCCGCCAGTGACTGCCTCGCGGCACGGGCGGCCAAGGTGTAGCGAATCAAGTCATCAATGTTCTTCAGGTCTGCAGGGCAGCTTTGCAGGCCGAAGAAGGGCGTGACCGACGGCATCAGATCGCCTTTGTACAGGGCGTAGTAGTGATCACCGCGGGCTTTGATCTGGAAGAAGATACCGTCCTGATCAAAGACGAAGCTGTCGAACTTCGGCGCAAGCCGTGGTTTTACGTAGGTGATGAAGGTTTTGTAGCCGCCTTCCAGGGCGACCAGCGAGGCGCCGGTCATCGCCAATCCGTTGACCACGTTCTTGACCGGGGAATGCTTGTCGACAATAAGTCGCGAGAGTTCGACGCACTCATTCTCGTAATTGGGCCCGGAGAACCGCACCAGTTGTTCATGGCTGATGAACTCGCCCGACTCGTGAGGGAAAGGCGTAATACGCTGGGTGCCGATAATTTCACCATCATAATAAAAGGCAAACACGTAGGAACGCGGGTCGTATTCATCCAGGCATACGGTGTCGTCGACCGCGTTACCGAACAACGTCTTGTAGTAAGTCTTTCGCTGCCCGTACAACCGGCTGCGGGCACGAGACAGTTCGAGAAACTGCGCTGGCGTAACCACCTGCCTGACGTTGACCTTGTCAGATTGGCACAAGTCTTGAAGTACTGAATCATAGAAACTGTAGATTGCCGAACCGGCTGAATCATCCTTTACCAACTGCATATTTGCCGAAGGCAAGGCAGCCTTATTACTTGCGAGTGATGGCATGAGAATTCCCTTCTTATTGTGATCTGTAGTATTCAACTCAGCCCAGCGCACGACCTAAGTTTCCACAGGACAATACATAGCTTCGCCTCCTTGCGTAGATGCCTACAAGTTGATGATTTGCTTACTGCGCACAGCAAGGCACGCACCCCTCTTATCGCGGGCGTGCCTTTAAACTAAAGCGACTTGCAGTTAAACCGGTGGCAGCGAGGTCAAGGCTCGACGGATCTGCTCTGCGCGCTCGCCCAGCACTTGGGGCGTAGCGAGTGGAAGGTCCGCATGACCCAGGTTGAAACCGTCACCGACAAAGCGGGCCAGTACATGCAGGTGGGCGTGGCCCACCGTCTGCCCGGCCACAGCGCCATCGCACAGCAGCAGGTTGATACCTTCGCAGGGGTGTTCATTGAGGCTCAAGCCGCTTTCACGCAGGGCGGCCGCCACCCGTTGACCCACACGCATCATGTGGCCACAGGTTTGAGGAGGGATATCACCCAGGCCGCTTGCGTGGGCCTTGGGAATGACCAGGACATGACCAGGAGTAATCGGCTGGATGGAGAGAAAGGCCAGGCACTGCTCGTCTTCGTAGACAACGGCAGCCGGTGATTCTTTCTTGGCGATTGCACAGAAAATGCAGTTCACGATTAGCTCCCTCTATTGTAGTAGGTGCAAACCCGGTGGAGGCATGAAGATCCGGGTTGCTACAGGCTGCATTCCATTGCAGTTGACCGCACAGCTTGAGGGTGAAATTACCCTTGGCATTTCACATCTGTACACGTGAGTTTTGAAATTTTTTGTATCTGAATTCCAGAAAACACCTAATAGATTGATTTAAATGAGTTTTCTTAATGTTACTTTTTGTATCCGTCCTTTATCAGGCCGTGTGGGCCGTGTTGTTGGCCCGTCGGAGGGATATTTAAGGATCACCGTCCAAGACCCTCAAGGCCAAGGACGGTGAAGCGATCAAAGACCCGGTTTCCGGTGGATCGCAAGGCTGCTCCGCTTGAGGGAACAGCATTGCGGCCTGTGCCGGGCAGCTCGAGTCCCAAGCCTGGTTCTGCGCTCGCGAACTCGCCGGCTGATTGGCCGTTACCTTGACGAACATATCGTGCGCAAGCTCGATGCCGATCAACGGCGAACCTTGCCGCGGCTGCGGGACAGGCAGGATCTGCCAGTGCAGGACGTGCCAAGGATCGGCCAGATGGATTGGGGCAGGCATTCGCTTAGCGTGCTGCAGTGGCAGCACGAACCGTGGATTCGTTTGCGCGATGTGCCTGAGGTGCTGTTCGAGCCAGGCTCCATGGCGCATAGAAGCGCCATCAAAGCCCCCCACCCTGGCGGCAGGTGGCGGCGCGCTGGCTGCGGCTTTGAGTCAGGGGCTAATGAGCTGCATGGTCGGTTTCCACACTGGTCGCAAAGCGCGCCAGCACCGCATCGATGAACCGTCGCAGCTTGGCGGTTCTCTGCCGGTTGGCGGTATAGAGCAAATGCATCTGCCGGCTCGGCGGCTGGTAGTCAGCCAGAACCCGCACCAGCTCGCCGCTTTGCAGCGCCGGGCGCAGAAAGTCTTCCGGCCCCAGCACAATCCCGAAGCCATCCAGCGCCGCTGACATCAGCGCCCTGCTCTCATTGACCTGCAAACGGCTGGCGACCTGCACCTTGTGCAGGGTATCGCCCTGGACGAACTGCCACTCGCGATCGGCCGGGCGCGACCAATAGGCGTAGCCCAGGCATTCGTGCTGTTCGAGGTCGGCTGGCGTTCGTGGGGTGCCGTGGGCGGCCAGGTAGCGCGGCGCAGCGCAGGCCACCAGGCGGTAAGGCGCAAGCGGCCTGGCGGTCAGGCTGGAGGTGCCCAGGGGGCCGATGCGAAACGCCACCTCGAAGCCCTCCTCGACCAGGTCGACGAAGCGGTCGGTCAGGTGCAGGTCGATCTCAACCTCGGGGTACTGGCGCAGAAAGTCAGTCACCAGCGGCATCAGGCTGTAGGAGCCGAAGGTGACCGGCGCGCTGACCTTCAGCTTGCCCCGGGGCGTGTCGTTCATGATCTGCGCCAGGGAGTCGGCCGCCTGCGCCTCGCTGAGGATGTGTTTGCAGCGCTCGTAGTAGGCGCTGCCAAGCTCGGTCAGGCTCTGGCGGCGGGTAGTGCGGTTGAGCAGGCGCGCGCCCAGGCGATGTTCCAGAGCGGCTACATGCTTGGCAACCATTTGTGGCGACATGCCCAGACGCTCCGCGGCGCTGGCATAGGAACCTGCTTCAGCCGCCATCACAAAGGCGCCCATGCTGGTCAGACGATCCATCATTCAACACTCCTGGTAACGACACTCTATCCAGACCGGTAATTTATCTCCATCTGGTTGCCAATCATCATAAACGCTCCTATCACGCAACGGAGCAAGGACATGCGTATCGGCATTATCGGGGCAGGTTTTATCGGTCGGGCAGGAGCGCAGCTGGCGCTGGCCGCCGGGCATGAGGTGATGCTCAGTAACTCACGTGGGCCGCAGACCATGAGCAGCGTGCGCAGCGGCATTCTGGGCTGCGAGGTGGGCAGTGCAGAAGATGCGGCGCGGTTTGCTGAGCTGATACTGGTGGCGATCCCCTTCGGGCACTACCGCAGCGTGCCCGCGCAGTGGCTGGAGGGCAAGATCGTTATGGACGCCAACAACTACTACCCGGACCGCGATGGTCATTTTCCCGCGCTGGACAGCTTCCAGACCACCACCAGTCGACTGCTTGCCAAGCATCTGCCGGGTTCGCGGGTGGTGAAGGTGTTCAATGCAATTCTTGCCCAGGACCTGGAGAAATACGCACGTGTCAGGGGTGCGACGGATCGGCGTGCCCTGCCTATTGCCGGCGATGATGGTGAAGCGAAGACCGTTGTGAGCACGCTGCTCGACGACCTGGGTTACGACACCGTCGATGCCGGCGGCCTGGACGACAGTTGGCGGTTCGAGCGGGCCAAGCCGGCTTACTGCATCCCCTTGGGTGTAGAGGGCTTGAAGCGGGCCCTGGCGCAAGCCGAGCGTGAGGTTGAAGTGCCTGAAGGTGCCTGGCGGCGTTAAGTGGCGGCGTGACAGTTGATCTGATCCGTATTTTGCAGCGCCAACTGAATCTGTTTCGGTAACAGCGCCAGAGCGAAAATAGTCCTGCGTCCCGCTCTACCGGGCGCATCTCGCTAGTGCAGCCTGGCGCTGCACCGCAAAACCGTCATCTGGAGCGCTCAATGGGTAAGCTTGCATTCTTCGTCGTGGGTTTTCTGGCGCTGGCCATCGCGATTGGCGCACTCGGTACTATTTCGCCGCTATAAACACCGCTGTTCTCCAACCTTCTGACTCAAGCCTGCGGCACGGCGTTGACGATGGCGCCGCATCCGCCGCCAACCTGTGCGAAAATAGGGGGCTTTTGTTCCTATGTTTGGAGATGTACAGCTTGGTAATGCACTACTCAACCAGCGGCGACGCAGTCGCTTGCGGTCGCGCCGGTAATAACCTCACCAGCACCTCCACCCCTGACCAGGTTTCCTGCAAGTCGTGTCAGCGGTCCCTGGTCAAGACGGAGTCGTCTGCGCCGGCCAAAAAATCCACCCCGTCCCTGGCAGAGCTGCGCAAACAGCGCATGGCCAAGGCCAGCCCCACCGCGTTCTGCTTCAAGGCCAACTGGCGTGAACGCCTGACCGCCCTGCCCGGCAGCAGCCGCCTGCCGCGCGGCGTAGTGCCTCAGCGCTTGGTCTAAGCGCACGCCCGAGGACACGTGGGTGCCGACACGCGGCCCCACGTGATCCCCCTTCATCGCGACTGACGATACTCGGCCAGCCAGTGCTCCAGCTCGTCATCCATCCCGCAGCCAATCAGCACCCACAACAATACCCGGCACTTGCGCGGGCACAGGAACCCCGCCATCTGGGCGCCCTTGCGTTGCAGGTCCATTTCGCCGCCGTCAAAGCCATAGGTATACCGCGCCGTAGGGCCGGAGCCGGTTCGCGAGGCGATAATCACCGGCATTCTAGTGAGGATGTATCCCACACTCTTTGCCCACCCTTCGGATACATGCCCGGCGCCAAACCCGGCGACGACCAAGCCTTCATAGCCCAACCCGGTCATTTGCTCGAGCAGCAGGGTGTCAGCAGCCAGGCTGGCCTCCAGCAGCGCTACACGTTGATCGAGACGCCAAGGCTCTGGCAGGGGCTGGCGAGGCCTCACAGGCTTCAGGTAGCACGCGTGCCCCTCCACAACCAAACCCTCGCAGCCGAAGTGCGCTGAGCTGAAGGCTGCCATGGCCAGGCTCTCGGTTTTACGCACATGGGCAGCGGCGTGGATCTGATCATTGATCACCACCAGTACGCCGCGGCCGCGACTCTGCGCAGCCAGCGCCACCTGCGCCGCTGCCAGCAGATTGGCCGGGCCATCGGCGCCGGGCTCACTGGCCGCACGCATGGCGCCAGTCAGGATCAATGGCGCATCAAAGGGCCAGAGCAGTTCGAGAAAGTACGCCACTTCCTCGAGGGTATCGGTGCCCTGGGTCAGCACCACCCCCTGTGCGCCCTCTTCCACCTGGGCTTTGGCCCAATACAGGACATCGATCAACTGAATGAAGGACAACGATGCACTGGGCAGCATCTGCAGGGTTTTCGTCGAGATGTGCGCAAGGCTTGCAAGCTGGGGTGCCTCGGCGAGCATCTGCGTGCTGTCCAGACCAGGAGTGACACCTTCGCCTACTGCTGACTGGAGCATGCTGAGGGTGCCGCCCAGGGTTCCTATGGCAAGTTTGGGCAGGGTCATGCGTCACCTCCTGTAACCAGACTGATGAAGGGGAGGATTGCCAGGGTAGAAACAGCCATGGACAGCACATTGCCGATGAAGCCATGCATATGGCTTGGCAGGCGCTGGCTGATAGCGGCCGCCAATGGCGGGGCCAGCAGTGCTCCCAACACCGCACTGAGCCCGACCACCTGCCAGCTACCGCCGAAGGTGAGCACGGCAGCCGGGACGACGGAAACGATCGGGATATAGGTTGGATACCAGCCCAGGCGCATCCATTGCCTACGCCAGATCAGCACACCGATGAACGAGGCCAGCACCTGCCCCGCCACCATCTGCACGACAAGTTGCGAGCCGTAGGCCGGGCCCGTGGGAGACAGGATGTACGCCAGCAACAGGCCCAACAACAAACCCAGGCTCGCCAGCTCATTGCCGAAGAACGGCGCTTCACTGAAGTCGGCCAATACCCGGCGCAATGTCCAGGTGATGCCGTAATCGGCTTGGATCTGGCCGACCGCTTGTGGGGTGTGTTCCGACGCGGTTGACCTCACCAGCAGCGGAAATCGGCGAATCAAGATGAACGCCAGCACACTGGCAACCGCCATGCCGCCGACATTGCCGACGACCACTGGCAGCTTCAAGGGGTAGCACAGGTAGTTGACCAGCAACAGGCTGGCCGGCGTGACCAGCAAAGCGCCCATCAGTGCGCCGCTGAAAGCGACCTTCCAGCCTGGACCAAACACCAGCACCATAGCCGCCGGCAACGAAACGAACGCGACGAAGGTCGGTTGCCAGGTGCCACTGTTCAAGGTCCAGCCCCACAGCGCATGACTGAACCACAACCCCAGCAGCGAACTGGTCACCAGCCACGGCCACAAGCCCGTACCGTAGCAAATGGCGAAGCCTTGCCAGCGCTTGCCGTTGCGGTTGGCCCAATGGGCCAGGGCAGCACCTGCGAGCAACCCCAGCGCTGGCAGCTCATGCTTGTAGAAGGCCACTTCGCTGATATCGCCGATGACCCAGCGCAAACGCGCCAAGGGCTGGTTGAGGTTGCTCATCATGTGCACATAGTCTGGCCACAGGCCAATCCAAGCGTCGGCGCGACCGCTGATGACTTCAAGCAGCACCGTGGTGACCAACGACACCGTCAGGCACAACAACAGCAAAGGCCAGAAGGTGGAACGGGAGGTTTCGATTGAGTTGTCCATCCCTCCTCCTTAGCGCGGCAAGGCTGGGTGCAGGTCATAACCGAGCATCGAACCGTAGAGGTCGGTCCGTCGGTCGCGGGGCAGATCGTTGAGGCTGTTCCAGATCGGTGCGCTGCGAGCACTACTGAGGTCGAGATCGGCGTAGAGGATGCATTGGTCTTCCGGCCCGGCGATCTCACCGAGGGGCCAGCCGTTGGTGCCGGCAATCAACGAGCAGCCCAGAAACCGCCCACCACGCTCACTGCCGATCCGGTTGGCAGCGGCGATATGCACATTGTTGACATGGGCGGCGGTCATGGTCAGGTAAGAGGCCATGCAGCGGCCACTGGCATCGAACAACGGCGGTGGCGTCCATACCCAGTTGTTCAGGCCGCAGATGATATCGGCCCCCTGCATGGCCAGCAGACGTGGCACTTCCGGGAACCAGATGTCCCAGCAGATCAACAGGCCGATACGGCCGATGGGCGTCTCGAACACCGGGAAGCCGAGGTTCCCCGGGCTGAACCAGAGCTTCTCCTGGTTCCACAGATGGGCTTTGCGGTAATGCCCCAGCAGGCCTTCCGGGCCGAACAGCACAGCACTGTCATACAGTTTCAAGCCGTCGCGCTCGGCAAAGCCTGCAACCAGGTAGACATGGTGTTCACGGGCAAATGCTGCCCAGGTTTTCAGGCTAGGACCGTCCGCCAGAGCTTCGGCGTGAGCCCAGGCTTCGGCTCGAGTATTGAAGCTGTAGCCGGTGTTGGCCAGCTCAGGCAGGACTATCAGATTGGCGCCCTCGCCGACCGCCTGTTCTGCGAGCTGCAGGCCATGGCAGAGGTTGTTGTCGCAGTGCTCAAGACCGACCTGCGGGTCGAACTGGATGACTGCGACACGGGCGGGACTGATCGGGGCAGCATTTGCAGACATGGGCTTTGGCCTTCTTATCGTTATGGGAGGGACGCCAGTTAAGCGGACACTCGGTTAGATAAGACAGTCAGGCGGGTCTGAAGCTGGGGCAGGAATGGTCTTAGGTTGGGGAAAGGGCAATCATGGTAGCTGGTGTTTCCAGCTAATCAGGCGGTGCCTGCATCGCCGGCAAGGCCGGCTCCCACAGCCAGAAAGACAAAACCCCTACCTGCGTACGCAGATAGGGGTTTCGGAATTTAATCTTGACGATGACCTACTCTCACATGGGGAAACCCCACACTACCATCGGCGATGCATCGTTTCACTGCTGAGTTCGGGATGGGATCAGGTGGTTCCAATGCTCTATGGTCGTCAAGAAATTCTGTTGCCAGAAGGTCTTGTTTAAGACACTCCAGCGAATCGGGTATGTGATGTTTTGTGAGTTACAAATTCTCGGCTTTGCAGTCTTCACAACACCGCAATCTGGTCATTCGACGCAAATTGCTTGGGTGTTATATGGTCAAGCCTCACGGGCAATTAGTATTGGTTAGCTCAACGCCTCACAGCGCTTACACACCCAACCTATCAACGTCGTAGTCTTCGACGGCCCTTCAGGGAGCTCAAGGCTCCAGTGAGATCTCATCTTGAGGCAAGTTTCCCGCTTAGATGCTTTCAGCGGTTATCTCTTCCGAACATAGCTACCCGGCAATGCCACTGGCGTGACAACCGGAACACCAGAGGTTCGTCCACTCCGGTCCTCTCGTACTAGGAGCAGCCCCTCTCAAATCTCAAACGTCCACGGCAGATAGGGACCGAACTGTCTCACGACGTTCTAAACCCAGCTCGCGTACCACTTTAAATGGCGAACAGCCATACCCTTGGGACCGGCTTCAGCCCCAGGATGTGATGAGCCGACATCGAGGTGCCAAACACCGCCGTCGATATGAACTCTTGGGCGGTATCAGCCTGTTATCCCCGGAGTACCTTTTATCCGTTGAGCGATGGCCCTTCCATACAGAACCACCGGATCACTAAGACCTACTTTCGTACCTGCTCGACGTGTCTGTCTCGCAGTCAAGCGCGCTTTTGCCTTTATACTCTACGACCGATTTCCGACCGGTCTGAGCGCACCTTCGTACTCCTCCGTTACTCTTTAGGAGGAGACCGCCCCAGTCAAACTACCCACCATACACTGTCCTCGATCCGGATAACGGACCTGAGTTAGAACCTCAAAGTTGCCAGGGTGGTATTTCAAGGATGGCTCCACGCGAACTGGCGTCCACGCTTCAAAGCCTCCCACCTATCCTACACAAGCAAATTCAAAGTCCAGTGCAAAGCTATAGTAAAGGTTCACGGGGTCTTTCCGTCTAGCCGCGGATACACTGCATCTTCACAGCGATTTCAATTTCACTGAGTCTCGGGTGGAGACAGCGCCGCCATCGTTACGCCATTCGTGCAGGTCGGAACTTACCCGACAAGGAATTTCGCTACCTTAGGACCGTTATAGTTACGGCCGCCGTTTACCGGGGCTTCGATCAAGAGCTTCGCGTTAGCTAACCCCATCAATTAACCTTCCGGCACCGGGCAGGCGTCACACCCTATACGTCCACTTTCGTGTTTGCAGAGTGCTGTGTTTTTAATAAACAGTCGCAGCGGCCTGGTATCTTCGACCGGCATGGGCTTACGGAGCAAGTCCTTCACCCTCACCGGCGCACCTTCTCCCGAAGTTACGGTGCCATTTTGCCTAGTTCCTTCACCCGAGTTCTCTCAAGCGCCTTGGTATTCTCTACCCAACCACCTGTGTCGGTTTGGGGTACGGTTCCTAGTTATCTGAAGCTTAGAAGCTTTTCTTGGAAGCATGGCATCAACCACTTCGTCGCCTAAAGGCAACTCGTCATCAGCTCTCGGCCTTAAGATCCCGGATTTACCTAAGATCTCAGCCTACCACCTTAAACTTGGACAACCAACGCCAAGCTGGCCTAGCCTTCTCCGTCCCTCCATCGCAATAACTAGAAGTACAGGAATATTAACCTGTTTTCCATCGACTACGCTTTTCAGCCTCGCCTTAGGGACCGACTAACCCTGCGTCGATTAACGTTGCGCAGGAAACCTTGGTCTTTCGGCGTGGGAGTTTTTCACTCCCATTGTCGTTACTCATGTCAGCATTCGCACTTCTGATACCTCCAGCAAGCTTCTCAACTCACCTTCACAGGCTTACAGAACGCTCCTCTACCGCATCACCTAAGTGATACCCGTAGCTTCGGTGTATGGTTTGAGCCCCGTTACATCTTCCGCGCAGGCCGACTCGACTAGTGAGCTATTACGCTTTCTTTAAAGGGTGGCTGCTTCTAAGCCAACCTCCTAGCTGTCTAAGCCTTCCCACATCGTTTCCCACTTAACCATAACTTTGGGACCTTAGCTGACGGTCTGGGTTGTTTCCCTTTTCACGACGGACGTTAGCACCCGCCGTGTGTCTCCCATGCTCGGCACTTGTAGGTATTCGGAGTTTGCATCGGTTTGGTAAGTCGGGATGACCCCCTAGCCGAAACAGTGCTCTACCCCCTACAGTGATACATGAGGCGCTACCTAAATAGCTTTCGAGGAGAACCAGCTATCTCCGAGCTTGATTAGCCTTTCACTCCGATCCACAGGTCATCCGCTAACTTTTCAACGGTAGTCGGTTCGGTCCTCCAGTCAGTGTTACCTAACCTTCAACCTGCCCATGGATAGATCGCCCGGTTTCGGGTCTATACCCAGCGACTAAACGCCCTATTAAGACTCGCTTTCGCTACGCCTCCCCTATTCGGTTAAGCTCGCCACTGAATATAAGTCGCTGACCCATTATACAAAAGGTACGCAGTCACCTAACAAGTAGGCTCCCACTGCTTGTACGCATACGGTTTCAGGTTCTATTTCACTCCCCTCTCCGGGGTTCTTTTCGCCTTTCCCTCACGGTACTGGTTCACTATCGGTCAGTCAGTAGTATTTAGCCTTGGAGGATGGTCCCCCCATATTCAGACAAAGTTTCTCGTGCTCCGTCCTACTCGATTTCATGACTAAGAGATTTTCGCGTACAGGGCTATCACCCACTATGGCCGCACTTTCCAGAGCGTTCCGCTAATCTCAAAGCCACTTAAGGGCTAGTCCCCGTTCGCTCGCCACTACTAAGGGAATCTCGGTTGATTTCTTTTCCTCAGGGTACTTAGATGTTTCAGTTCCCCTGGTTCGCCTCTTGCACCTATGTATTCAGTACAAGATACTCAGCTTATGCTGAGTGGGTTCCCCCATTCAGAGATCTCCGGATCAAAGTCTGTTTGCCGACTCCCCGAAGCTTATCGCAGGCTACCACGTCTTTCATCGCCTCTGACTGCCAAGGCATCCACCGTATGCGCTTCTTCACTTGACCATATAACCCCAAGCAATCTGGTTATACTGTGAAGACAACATTCGCCGAAAATTTGTAATCACTCACAAATTTTACCTTAGCCTGAACACACACCAGTGAAAGTGCTGTCCAGTCTATCTTTCTATCACATACCCAAATTTTTAAAGAACGATTCTGAAAAAGTTCAGAAATCAATATTCGATGCGAATATTCATTTCTAAGCTTTGACGTAAGGTGGTGGAGCCAAGCGGGATCGAACCGCTGACCTCCTGCGTGCAAGGCAGGCGCTCTCCCAGCTGAGCTATGGCCCCAACAAGAAACTGGTGGGTCTGGGCAGATTCGAACTGCCGACCTCACCCTTATCAGGGGTGCGCTCTAACCAACTGAGCTACAGACCCAGTTAAGAGCTGTTACCGATATCGTCTTCTTCAATGAATCAAGCAATTCGTGTGGGAGCTTATAAGACAGCTGATGTCTGTCGATTAAGGAGGTGATCCAGCCGCAGGTTCCCCTACGGCTACCTTGTTACGACTTCACCCCAGTCATGAATCACACCGTGGTAACCGTCCTCCCGAAGGTTAGACTAGCTACTTCTGGTGCAACCCACTCCCATGGTGTGACGGGCGGTGTGTACAAGGCCCGGGAACGTATTCACCGCGACATTCTGATTCGCGATTACTAGCGATTCCGACTTCACGCAGTCGAGTTGCAGACTGCGATCCGGACTACGATCGGTTTTGTGAGATTAGCTCCACCTCGCGGCTTGGCAACCCTCTGTACCGACCATTGTAGCACGTGTGTAGCCCAGGCCGTAAGGGCCATGATGACTTGACGTCATCCCCACCTTCCTCCGGTTTGTCACCGGCAGTCTCCTTAGAGTGCCCACCATAACGTGCTGGTAACTAAGGACAAGGGTTGCGCTCGTTACGGGACTTAACCCAACATCTCACGACACGAGCTGACGACAGCCATGCAGCACCTGTGTCAGAGTTCCCGAAGGCACCAATCCATCTCTGGAAAGTTCTCTGCATGTCAAGGCCTGGTAAGGTTCTTCGCGTTGCTTCGAATTAAACCACATGCTCCACCGCTTGTGCGGGCCCCCGTCAATTCATTTGAGTTTTAACCTTGCGGCCGTACTCCCCAGGCGGTCAACTTAATGCGTTAGCTGCGCCACTAAAATCTCAAGGATTCCAACGGCTAGTTGACATCGTTTACGGCGTGGACTACCAGGGTATCTAATCCTGTTTGCTCCCCACGCTTTCGCACCTCAGTGTCAGTATGAGCCCAGGTGGTCGCCTTCGCCACTGGTGTTCCTTCCTATATCTACGCATTTCACCGCTACACAGGAAATTCCACCACCCTCTGCCCTACTCTAGCTCGCCAGTTTTGGATGCAGTTCCCAGGTTGAGCCCGGGGATTTCACATCCAACTTAACGAACCACCTACGCGCGCTTTACGCCCAGTAATTCCGATTAACGCTTGCACCCTCTGTATTACCGCGGCTGCTGGCACAGAGTTAGCCGGTGCTTATTCTGTCGGTAACGTCAAAATACTCACGTATTAGGTAAGTACCCTTCCTCCCAACTTAAAGTGCTTTACAATCCGAAGACCTTCTTCACACACGCGGCATGGCTGGATCAGGCTTTCGCCCATTGTCCAATATTCCCCACTGCTGCCTCCCGTAGGAGTCTGGACCGTGTCTCAGTTCCAGTGTGACTGATCATCCTCTCAGACCAGTTACGGATCGTCGCCTTGGTGAGCCATTACCTCACCAACTAGCTAATCCGACCTAGGCTCATCTGATAGCGCAAGGCCCGAAGGTCCCCTGCTTTCTCCCGTAGGACGTATGCGGTATTAGCGTTCCTTTCGAAACGTTGTCCCCCACTACCAGGCAGATTCCTAGGTATTACTCACCCGTCCGCCGCTGAATCGAAGAGCAAGCTCTTCTCATCCGCTCGACTTGCATGTGTTAGGCCTGCCGCCAGCGTTCAATCTGAGCCATGATCAAACTCTTCAGTTCAATACTGCTTGGGTTTTGAGAAAACCCTAAACTTGGCTCAGCAATCTCAAATGACTTACTTTCAAATCTTTCGATTTTTCGTGTAGCCACTTGTGATGCTGATAATCTTTTTGACTATCAGTCTGAACTCACAAGCACCCACACGAATTGCTTGATTCAGTTGTTAAAGAGCGGTTGGTTAAGAGCTTTTCGCCTCAACCGAGGCGCGCATTCTACGCTTCCCTCAGAGCCTGTCAAGCGTTTATTTTGAAGTTTTTCGTTCAAATTCAACTGCTTGACTCGCTGCGATCTCTCGTCAGCGGGAGGCGAATTCTACAGCGTTTCAAACCGCTGTCAACTGCCTTTTTCACCGCTGTCGATCTTTCGATCGAAGCCCCTCCGGAATGTCCTGAAACTGCTAACTCTTTGAAACTCAAGGAGTTTTCAGTTCCGACTGCGCCGGAAGTGGGGCGAATTATAGAGAGATTAAATCGGGCGTCAAGGGTTAATTCAAAAAACATTGAACAAAGGCAAAATGAGCACCTTATATAGAATGAGCACCTTGTATAGAGAGTACCGGCCTGCCCTGGGAGGCACTATGTTTGAACCTTACCTGCAACGCTGGCAATTGACCGCCGACGGCGAGCCAATCATCACCCACAGCAGCCACTTGCTGCCCGTCCTTTATAAAGGCAAGGCAGCGATGCTCAAGATCGCCCACGAACCCGAAGAACAGTCCGGTGCCTTGTTGATGCAGTGGTGGGATGGCCAAGGCGCCGCCGCGGTGCTCGAACACATCGATCACGCCGTATTGCTTGAGCGTGCTCAGGGGACCGCCTCACTGGCCGATCATGCTCAACACGGTCGCGACGAAGAGGCCACGCGCATCCTTTGCGCGGCGATTGCCCGCCTGCATGCACCACGGGACCAGCCGCTGCCGCCACTGGTCGAGCTACAACCCTGGTTTTCCGGCCTGTGGCCCGCCGCCGAAGAAAATGGCGGGCTGTACCGACGTTGCGCCGACATTGCCAGCCAGTTGCTCGCCTCCCCCGGCGAACAGAGGGTGCTGCATGGAGATATCCACCACGGCAACGTTCTCGACTTCGGCAACAGAGGCTGGCTGGCCATCGACCCCAAGCACCTCTACGGCGACCGCGCCTTCGACTATGCCAACCTGTTCTGTAATCCGACCCACGCTCTGGCCACCGACCCACACTGTTTTCAGCGGCGCTTGCAGATTGTATGCGAAACAGCCGACCTGCCTCGTCAGCACATGCTGCAGTGGATCGTCGCCTGGTGTGGTTTGTCGGCGGCCTGGTTTCTCGAGGATGACTTGCACGAAGACGCCCGCACGCCCCTGCAGGTCGCGCAACTGGCACTGAACCTGCTGGAGGCAAGCAACTAATCGAAGCAGCGTCGATCTGTAGATAAGGCACCCCATAGATGAGCCACCGCCATGAGTGAAGCGCAAAGCGGCAAAACCCCCGGCCTGTCTGCAGACGAAGAGCAGGAAGTCAGCCATAACCAGCCACCCCGCGCGGCGGTATTGCACGAGATCATTCGTTTCCAGGGTGACCAGGAGCTGGAGCGCACCATCGCCGCGCTGTTCTGGTCGGCGCTTGCCGCCGGGCTGAGCATGGGCCTGTCGCTGATGGCCATGGGGCTGTTCTATTCGCGCCTGCCCGAAGACGACAGCAGCCAGGTGATCGCCAGCCTGGGTTACTCGGCCGGATTTCTTGCCGTGATCCTGGCCCGCCAGCAACTGTTTACCGAAAACACCCTGACCGCGGTACTGCCGGTGATGACCGAACCGAGCCTGCGCAACTTCGGTCGCTTGCTACGTTTATGGTCGGTGGTACTGCTCGGCAATCTGGCCGGCACCATCCTGGTGTCCTATGTGATGCTCAACCTGCCGATCTTCGACAGCAAGACCGACGTCGCCTTCCTCGACGTCGGCCACAAGGTGATGGATAACGACCTGAACCAGATGTTTGCCAAAGGCATCATCTCGGGCTGGATGATCGCCACCATGGTCTGGATGATCCCGTCGATGGAAAGCGCCAAGGCGTGGATCATCCTGATGATCACCTACCTGATGGCCCTGGGTGATTTCACCCATATCGTCGTCGGCTCGGTGGAAGTGTCCTACCTGGTCTGGGCCGGCGAAGTCAGCTGGACGGCATTCTGGCTGGATTTCGCCGTGCCGACCCTGATCGGCAACATCATTGGCGGCAGCTTCATTTTCGCCCTGATCAGCCACGCCCAGGTGCGTAGCGACAGCAGCAAGCCGCCCACTGCCCTACCCCGGCGTGACCGGCAAAAAGACCAGTCGGCAGGCAAGAAACCCTAGGGCTCTCGCGCCGCCAGCACCCGTTCGCCGCCCTGACGCAGCTCCCGTTGTGGCTTGGACTGCCACCAGGCCGGACCACTGTGCGGTTGATCGAGGCTGACCCGCTCGCCGATCTGCGGCGTGCTCAGCGATACCTGTGCGGCATTGGCCAACGCCAGGATGCGGTCGAACGGTTCACGCCAACTGTGGGTGGACAGGTCAAACGTACCGTTATGGATCGGCAGCAACCAGCGCCCGCGCAGGTCAAGGTGCGCCTGCAGGCTTTGCTCGGGCTGCATGTGTACATCGGGCCAGTTGACGTTGTAGGCGCCGGTTTCGATCAGGGTCAGGTCGAAGGGGCCGTACTGCTTGCCGATCTCCTTGAAGCCGTCGAAATAGCCGGTATCGCCACTGAAAAACACCTTCAGCTGGTCATCGATCATCACCCAGGATGCCCACAGGGTACTGTTGCTGTCGAACAGGCCGCGCCCGGAAAAATGCTGCGCCGGGGTTGCGACAAACCTTACGCCTTCGACGCTGGTTTCCTGCCACCAATCCAATTGCCGGACCTTGCTCGCCGGCACACCCCAGCCAATCAGAATATCGCCCACCCCCAGAGGCGCAATGAAGTATTCGGCACTGTTGGCCAGTTGACGTATGGCCTGCTCGTCGAGGTGATCGAAGTGGTCGTGGGAGAGAATCACCGCGGTTAACGGCGGTAATTGGTCGAGCTTCAGTGGTGGCGGGTGAAAACGCCGGGGGCCGGCCCATTGCACTGGCGAGGCGCGCTCGGCGAACACCGGGTCGGTGATGAAGAAGCGCTCGCTCAGTTTCAACAGTACCGTGGAATGCCCCAAGCGCCAGACGCTATGATCCGGTGCTTCAAGCAGCTGCTGGCGGCTCAGGGGCTGCACGGCAATGCTGACACTGGGCCGGGTATCGGCGGGCTTTCTCAGGAGCAGGTATTTAAGGCCGATGCGCAGTTTTTTCATCACCCCGTCCTGGGGCAACTGCACCTGGTTGCGATAGCGCCCATCCTGGCGTTGCGCCGGTTCACCGGCCTGGGGAGTCAGCGGGGCCATGAGCAGAAACACTCCAAGGATGAAGATCAGTTTCATGGTACCCCACAGTGATTGCATCAACCGTGAAATGGCTTGTAAGGCCATTTTTCAATAGCCTGCGATTGTTCAACAATATTGACAGCATTTATGCGATAAACGGCGCCCCGGAATAGACCAGCATCCATGATGGAAAAGAAAAGCGGCAAGGGACTTTCATTTGTAAAGCGGATTTACCTGCCGCGCATCATCGGCCTGGGGATCGGCATGCTCAGCGTAATGGCCGGGATTTCAAGCCTGCCTGTGCCCTCATGGGCCTGGACCCTGCTGCTGTTCAACGGCCTGGTCTGGCCGCACCTGGCCTATCAAATCGCCCTGCGCGCCAACGTCCCGTACCACGCCGAGTACCGCAACCTGCAACTGGACTCGCTGATGGGCGGGTTCTGGACCGCCACCCTGCAGTTCAACCCGCTGCCCAGCGTGACTATCCTGGCGATGATGGCCATGAACAACTTCGCTGCAGGCGGCCAGCGTCTGTTCTTCAGGGGCCTGCTGATCCAGGGCCTGGGCATGCTGTTGTCGATCGCCCTGTTCGGCCCCGGGCTACAACTGCACGCAACCACCCTGCAAGTCTATGCGTGCCTGCCGATGCTGACGCTCTACCCCATGGCGGTCGGCTGGGTCTGTTATCGCCTGGCGATGAAGCTGTCTGAACACAAGCGCAGGCTAAGCGCCCTGAGCCGCACCGACAGCCTGACCGGCCTGCTCAATCATGGCTCATGGAAAGACCTGCTGCAGCTCAAGTTCCAGATCTGCCAGCAGCAAGGCCGCGAAGCGGTGATCGCAATCATCGACATCGACCACTTCAAAACCATCAACGATACCTACGGCCATGTCGTCGGCGATTGCGTCCTGCACCAGTTGAGCAATGAGCTCAAGCGCACCCTGCGCGATGATGACCTGGCCGGACGCTACGGGGGCGACGAATTTTGCGTCATTCTTCCGGATACCCGCCTGGAAGACGCCAGGCAGGCCATGGAACGCCTGCGCGAACGGGTCGGCAGCTACCGCAACCCACAGCTACCGGAGCTGCACATCAGCCTGAGTATCGGCCTGGCCAGTTGCAGCGACGCCCTGCCCGACCCGGAAGCCTGGCTCAATGAAGCGGACAAAGCCCTGTATTGCGCCAAGAAAGGTGGCCGTAATCAGGTCAATTTCGCCGATTCGGACCTCACTGCGCTGAAGCTGGCCTATCCTGAGTGAACGTTCGTCCGCGCGGCCAGGCCGCAGGGATGCAGCTCAACAAGGACCAGCCCGAGTATGGACAGGATTGCCGATGCTCTGCCAGCCAGCCAACGCCCCAGCTTGCAAACACGCAAACTCATTGCCGCCATCGCGGCGTTGTTCGCACTTGCCTGTCTGATTGCCTTGGGGGCACTGTTCAATATCGCTGCCACGCTCAACACCAACGAGCGGGAAAAAAGCAGCTTCTACGCCCATAAGGCCCTGGAGCAGCGGCTGGAGTCATCCCGGCAGTTTCTTTCCAGTTACGCGGTATGGAACGCCGCTTATGATCACCTCAATGGCAGCGCCGACCTGCACTGGGCGTATGAAGAGAAAAACGTTGGCGACTCGCTGTACACCGCCAGCGGCTACGAGGGGGTGTTCGTCATCGATGACCAGACGACCAAGTACGCCCTGTTCAAGGGCCAGCTAAGCAAGGCCCCGGCCGATACCTATATAGAAAGCCCACTAGGCCCGATCATCGCCAAGGCGCGCAGCGTCGCTGCCGAACGCCAGCAGATTACCGAACACGTGCTGTTCAACGGCTGGCCCGCAGTACTGGTGGCTGCGGCCATTCGGCCCGATGACGAAGTGCTGGGCATCGACCCGCAAACCACCTCGGTGATGCTCTTCGTTGATCAACTGACGCCGGAAAAACTCACCCGCCTGGGCAGCGGCGTCGGCCTGAGCGGCATGCACATCGAAAAAGCCGACGCGCCGCTGGCGGATCAACCCAGCCTGAAGCTTGGCGATACCGGCTACCGGCTTGACTGGATCACCCCGCGCCCCGGCGAACAATTGCTCTGGGCCGTGCTGCCGCCGTTGCTCGGCGCCATGCTGGTACTGGGTTTGCTGATGGTCTACTTCTTCCGCTACGCCTTGCGCACATCACAGGAAATCGACGCCAACCTGCGCAACCTGCAGGCTACTAACCAGGCGCTGGAAGCCAGCGAGCAGCGCTTTCGCGCAGTGGCCGAGGCCGCATCGGACTGGATCTGGGAAACCGACCGTCATCATCGCCTGAGCTACCTGTCCCAGCGCTTCGTCACCGTGACGGGCTTTCAGAGCGAGGACTGGCTCGGCCAACCGCTCAACCAACTGCTCAGTTGCGAGACCACGCCGCTGATACAGTGGCTCGACAACCAGGCCGATACCGACTCGCAGCAAGTTGCCAACCTGCGCTGCGCCTATCGCGACCAGAGTGGCCAGGTACGGTTTTGCCGGGTTTCAGCCCGCTCGATTGTGTTTGACGGCAAACTGGCCGGCTATCGAGGCACCGCCAGCGACATTACCGATGAAGTCGCTGCCCACGCGCGCATCCAGCACCTGTCGATGCATGATGCGCTGACGGGCCTGGCCAATCGCAACAAGCTCTCGCGTTTTCTCGACCAGGCCTTGCTCAAGGGCCCGGACGCTACACCGCTGACCCTGTTGTTGCTTGACTTGGACAGCTTCAAGCCGATCAACGACTCCCTTGGCCATCCCGCCGGCGACGCCGTGCTGCTGGAAGTCGCTGCCCGCCTGCGCGAATCGACCCGCGACGGCGACCTGGTGGCGCGCCTGGGTGGTGATGAATTCGTGCTGGTAATGAACGGCATGGACAGCCGCAACGAGATCGATCGCTTCTGTGCACGCTTGATCGACAGCCTGCACCAGCCGATCCACTACGAAGAACAGGCCCTGCACATCGGCGCCAGCCTGGGCGTGGCGCAGACGCGCCTGCAGGGCTTCGATGCCGGCGAGCTGATCCGCTGCGCCGATATCGCCCTGTATCAGGCCAAGGCAGAAGGCAAGAACACCTGGCGCTACTTCTCGCCAGAAATGAACAAGCAGATCCAGTACCGCCGCCAACTGGAAAACGACTTGCGCAAGGCACTGAAGAACGGTGAGTTTATCCTTCACTACCAGCCACGCTACCGCCTGGAAACCCTTGAGATCGTGTCGGTCGAGGCGCTGGTGCGCTGGCAGCATCCGGTCGAAGGCCTGCTGGGCCCGGACACCTTTATTCCCCTGGCCGAACAGACCGACCTGATCGTGCCCCTGGGCCGCTGGGTATTGCGCGAAGCCTGCGAGACCGCCCGCCACTGGCCGGAGGGCCTGCTGGTGTCGGTCAACCTGTCGCCCGCACAGTTTTCGCGCAGCGACGTGGTCAAGGATGTTCATGAGATCCTGGTCGCGACCGGATTCCCGGCCCAGCGCCTGGAGCTGGAGATCACCGAAAACGTCATGCTCAACGATATCGAAGGCGCGTTGAGCACCATGAATGCGCTCAAGGAGCTGGGCGTGCGCCTGAACATGGATGATTTCGGCACCGGTTACTCGTCACTGGGCTACCTGCGCACCTACCCATTCGACAGCATCAAGATCGACAAGCGCTTCATCGCTGGGCTCAGCAGCGACGGCAACGACCGCGCCGTGGTTCAGGCGATCATCAACCTGGGCAAGGCCATGGGCCTGACCGTCACCGCCGAAGGGGTGGAAACCGAGCAGCAACTCAAGGCCCTGGGCAAGGAGCAATGCCATGAGGTGCAGGGCTATTACCTGAGCAAGCCGATCGACAAGCTGGCCTTCGAAGCACTGCTGCAAGCCGGTGAGAACAGCCGCGCCGACGTCTCCTAGGCCGCAGGTAAACCAAGCCGGGCGCGTACCAGCTTGAGCAGGTTCGGGCCGACCTCGTCAAAACCTTTGTTCTGCGCAACGATCTGCACGCCTTCGAGCAGCAGCGTCAGTTCGAACGCTGCCTGCTCAGGCTCGGCGATCCCCGACGCTTCACATAAGCGCACCAGACGGGCCGCCTGACGACGCTTGTGCGCCTCGATCAGCTCGCGCGCCGGGCTATCGCACACCGGTAGCTCTGCCAGTGTATTGGTATAGGCGCAACCACGGTGCGAAGAAAGCACCGGCTCCTGTACCAGAAACTCGGCAAAACCGAGGATCTGTCGCGCGGGCTGAGCGCTGAACTGCTCGGCCAAACGCCCCCAGACTTCGTCGTACTCGGCCATCATCAGACGCAACCACTCCAGTACCAACACATCCTTGGACTCGAAGTGCCGGTACACGGTCATCTTGGTGGTTTCGGCCTTCGCGGCAATGGCATCGACAGTGACGCGAGTGATGCCCTCGTTGAAAAACAGCTCGTGGGCAGCATCCAGGACCCGCTCGCGCGGGGGCAGACGGGCGATTCGTTGCGAACGCATGGGCTCACTCCAGTTGACTACGATACTAACAAGTATCACTCTATACTCATGAGTATCTTTCGATACCCATCGGTATTTTATCGTCAATTGTCACGGGAGTGCGCCATGAAGGTGAGTGAATATGTGCAATTCGATGCCATCGGCCTGGCCGAGCTTATTGCTCAAGGACAAGTCAGTGCCGATGAAGTGCTGGCAGTGGCGCAGCAGGCTATCGCCAGCGTGGAGCCAAAGGTCAATGCCCTGGCCGAACACTGGCACGACGAACCGCTGCCCGCCTGCGCCGAAGGACCGTTGTACGGCGTGCCATTTCTGATCAAGGACCTGGCAATCAGCATGCAGGGCCGCGCCCACGAGTTCGGCAGTCGCCTAGCGCAAGGCACCGCCAGCACGGCCGACTCGTTCCTGATGCAGCGTTTTCGCCGCGCCGGACTGCTCACCCTGGGGCGTACCACCACGCCGGAACTGGCCATCAGCACCACCACCGAATCGCGCCTGTGCGGCCCGACCCGCAACCCTTGGGACCTGAACCGCAGCGCCGGTGGCTCCAGCGGTGGCTCGGCGGCCGCGGTGGCCAGCGCCATGGTACCGGTTGCCCATGCCACCGATGGCGGCGGCTCGATCCGGGTACCAGCGGCGGCCTGTGGCTTGTTCGGGCTCAAGCCCGGACGCGGGCTGATTTCCATGGGGCCATTCATGGACGAAGCCTGGAACGGCCTAGCGGTTCAGGGTGTGCTCAGCCGTACGGTGCGCGACAGCGCCCTGCTGCTCGATTGCATGGCCGGGGCGCAAGCGGGCGATCCGTACCCGCTGGCCCCTGCACAAAGCAGTTACCTGAGCGCGCTGAAGCAAGCACCTGGCACCTTGAAAATTGCCGTGCAGTGGCATCCGCTCAATGGCCGGCGCAGCAATCCGCTGATGGTCGAGGCGCTTCAGGGATTGGTCCGAACCCTGGAGAGTCTTGGTCACCACTGCCAGCAGGTAGACCTGGATATCGGTCTGTCGTGGGAGGCTTTCGTCGAGATGAACGCGCGCTTCTGGGGCAGCAACACCGCAGCCTGGCTTGATGCCCTGAGTGCCGAGACTTGCCGCCCGCTCAACGCTCAATGGCTGGAACCGGCAACCCTGGCGCTGCACCGTTATGGCAAAGCACTGTCGGCTACCGAGCTGCTCGCGGCGATGGATCAGCGCAACCTGGTCAGTCGGAAACTGGGCGGGTTCTTCCAACGCTTTGACCTGTTGCTGAGCCCGACCCTGAGCGAGCTGCCGCCGGTCATCGGCGACTACAACGCAGGTCAAGAACAGGTCGATGGGCTGGGCTGGATGCACCGGGTATTCAATCACTCCCCCTTCACTGCCCTGGCGAACATTTGCGGTACGCCATCGATGTCGGTGCCGTTGTACCAGGATGCGGCTAGCGGCTTACCGCTCGGTATGCAGTTTACCGCGGGTGCAGCGGGTGAGCGTCTGCTGCTGAGCCTGGCCGGGCAGTTGGAACAGACGCTGCCCTGGAGCGGGCGGATCCCGCCAGTCTGGGCAGCGTCAGCTTGAAAAGCATCGCCGGCAAGGCCGACTCCCAGTGTAGATCGGCGTGCACCACCCCCTGTGGGAGCGGGCTTGCCAGCGATGCGCCCAGTGCGGTCTCGCCTCAGGCCCGCAACCGCCGCTGTGCGGCAATCTCCGGCAAATCCTTGCGGCGCAGGTAAATTCGCAGCGGCTCGGTAACATTGAGCCGCTCATCGACATTCTGCGCCAGCAGAACCTCGATCAAGGCACGGCTCAAGGTCATGATCTCGCCGTCACCGGCCTGCCAGACAAACTCGCTGCTGGGGGTGATGCTGTCGTCAGCCACGTCCATGCCGAACGAGTCTTCGCTGAAACGCACGATATGCTTGCCAAGCTTGCGGTGAAAACCGACAAAGCCCTTGAGCTGGTCGGCGGCGGCGCAGATGTCCTGGGATGTGATGTGCATGTCAAACCTCACTTGAAAAGGGGATTGGCACGCTGGGCGAAAGGGGTTGCGCTCTGGCGGGCAACTCGAGGTCAAGGTTAATGGAAATTCATCGCATCCGGTAAAGGATTTTTTCACCGAAGCAGCTGTTGCTCGCTAGACTTAACCTACTCAACGCCCTCCAGTAGTCAGCGAACGTGGATGATTCATGAGCACCGCCGTCACTTCAGATATCGCCACGATCAGCCGTATCAATGCAGTACCTGCCATCCTGCAGGTTATCTGCGAGACCACCGGCATGCGCTTCGCGGCGGTCGCCCGGGTTACCGACAGCAGCTGGACGGCTTGCGCCGTGCTCGACTCACTGGGCTTTGGCCTGAAAGTCGGCGGCGAACTGGAGCTGATCACCACCCTGTGCCACGAGATCCGCGCCAGCCACCAGACCATCGTGATCGACAAGGCCAGCGAAGACGAGCAGTACTGCAACCACCACACCCCGCGCATCTACAAGTTCGAGAGCTACATTTCCGTGCCGGTGTTTCGCACCGACGGCAGCTTCTTCGGCACCATCTGCGCCCTTGACCCTCTGCCCGCCGAGCTCAAGGGCAGTGCCATCCAGCCAATGATGGAGTCCTTCGCCCGCCTGTTGTCGATCCAGATCGAAAGCGAAGAGAACGTCCAGCAAACCGAACAGGCCCTGGAAGAAGAGCGCGCCATCGCCGAACTGCGTGAACAGTTCATCGCCGTGCTCGGCCACGACCTGCGCAATCCACTGTTCGCCATTACCGCAGGCGCCGAACTGCTCAGCCAGCGCCTGCAGGATGAAAAAAGCCGCGCCATCGCCCAGCACATCCTGACCTGCGGACGACGCGCCAACCAGTTGGTGCGCGATGTCCTGGATTTTGCCCGCGGGCGCTTGGGCAACGGCATCATGATCAACGTCCAGCCCTGCCCGGACCTGGCCGAAGCCCTCAGCCACGTGGCTTCGGAGCTGCAACGGGTGCACCCGGAGCGCTTGATACACCTGAACATCGGCAACCTCGGCAACATGCACTGCGACCGCGAGCGGGTCACCCAGTTGCTGTCCAACCTGATTGCCAATGCCCTGACCCATGGCGCTGCCGACAGCCCCGTGAATGTCATGGCGGACATCCGCGATCGGGTGTTCGTCCTCGGTGTGCACAATCAGGGCGAACCGATTGCCCCGCAGGTGATGGCGCAACTGTTCCAGCCCTTTTCACGACCACGTGACGATGCACCGCAACCCGGTCTTGGCCTGGGCCTGTACATTGCCAACCAGATTGCCCTGGCCCACGGCGGGTGCATGGAAGTGGTGTCGAGCGCCGAAGCCGGAACGCTGTTTACCTTCCGCCTGCCACTGGATCGAGTTGAGCCTGAAGCAGTTGCGCCAGCCACTCCATAAAAACCCGCACCCGTTGTGGCAGGTGCAATTGCCCGGCGTAGAGCAATGACACCGGCATCGGTGGCGCATTGAATGCCTGCAGTACCGGCACCAGTTCGCCGCGATCCAGGAATTCGCGCAGCCCGGCAGCCGGCGCCTGAATCAGGCCAAGCCCGGCCAGGCAGACACTTTCATAGGCTTCGGTGCTGTTGACCGTAATGCCCCCGGGCATGGCCTGGTACAGCGTCGCGCCGTCCTGTTCATACTCAAAGCCCGGGCTGCGCGCCCCCAGATGCTGCACATAGTGAATCAACCGATGGTTGGATAAATCCGCAAGGCTGGTCGGTGTACCAAAACGAGCCAGGTACGCGGGGCTGGCGCAATTGAGCATGCGCAGGCTGCCCAGGGGCCGGGCGACCAGGTTCAGGTCACTCAGCGTGCCGATGCGTAGCACACAATCAAAACCTTCACGTAGCAGGTCGACCTGACGATCGGTGCAGCTGATCTCCAGCGTCAGGCCAGGGTGGCGGTCCATGAACTGCGGCAAGTTCGGCAGAATGATGCGCCGCGCCACCAAGGTCGGAAAATCGATGCGCAAACGGCCACTGAGCGTTGCCGCATCGGTGCGAAACAGCCCTTCGAGCTCATCCATTCGCGCCAACAGGTCTTTGCTACGCTCGTACAGTTGCAGGCCATCCTGGGTGGCCTGCACCCGCCGCGTGGTGCGATTGAACAGGCGCGCGCCGAGCAGCGCTTCCAGGGCCTGAACCTGTTCGGAAACAGACGAACGCGGTAGCCCCAGGCTCTCGGCGGCGTGGGTGAAACTCGACAATTCGCTGACCCGTACAAAGGTGCGCAGCAGTTCCAGCTTGTTCATGGATGAACGCTCAACTGTTCGGACTACCCGATCAGTATTTCCGATTTCCATGGATTTATCAGCCAGTAACCGACCAATAAACTCCTCCCAACTTCAGCCACCGGCTCGACCACGAGGACCACACCATGACCCGCAAACTCGCACTGATCACCGGCGCCAGCCGCGGCCTGGGCAAGAATACCGCCCTGCACCTGGCCGCCCAGGGCATCGACATCATCGGTACCTACAACAGCAAGGCTGATGAGGCCCAGGCATTGGTTAAAACCCTCGAGGCCAGCGGCGTGCGTGCGGCCATGTTGCAACTGGACGTGGGTAACAGCGCCAGTTTCGAGGCTTTTGCCCAGCAGTTGAGCGAAACCCTGCACAAGGTATTCGGCCGCCAGCACTTGGACTTTCTGGTGAACAACGCCGGCATCGGTATCAACGCGCCGTTCAGTGAAACCAGCGAAGCGCAGTTCGAGCAGCTGTTCAATATCCAGCTCAAGGGCCCGTTTTTCCTGACCCAGCGCCTGCTGCCGCTGATTGCCGACCAGGGCCGGATCGTCAACATCTCCACCGGCCTGACCCGCTTTGCCCTGCCCGGCTATGCCGCTTATGCCGCGATGAAAGGCGCCATGGAAGTGCTGACCCGCTATCAGGCCAAGGAACTCGGCGCCCGCGGCATTCGCGTCAACATACTTGCGCCGGGCGCGATCGAAACCGACTTCGGCGGTGGCGTGGTGCGCGATAACAATGAGGTCAATGACTTCATCGCCGGCAACACCGCCCTGGGGCGAGTCGGCCTGCCGGACGATATCGGCGCCGCAGTTGCCCTGTTGCTGGGCGATGGCGGCGGCTGGATTACCGGTCAGCGCCTGGAAGTGTCGGGCGGGATGTTCCTGTAAGCGCTCAATGCTGCACTTGGTCCTCGCGCACCTGCACGCTGGCGGTCATGCCGGCGCTCAGGTTGACCCCATCCGGCACCTGATCGAGCTTGATCCGCACCGGAATGCGCTGGGCCAGGCGCACCCAGTTGAACGTCGGTTCAACTTCGGCGAGCAACTGGCTGTCAGGGTTGGCGTTGCGGTCGGTAATGCCGCGGCTGATGCTTTCGACATGCCCTTGCATCGGCTCGCCAGCGCTCATCAGCCAGACCTTGACCGGGTCGCCGACATGAATGCGCGGCAGCTTGGTCTCTTCAAAATAGGCTTGTACGTAAAAGGTCGAGTCATCCACCAAGGCCATCACCGATTGCCCGGCATTGACGTAGTTGCCTTCGGCCAGGCGCAGGTTGGTGATGTGCCCGCTGCGCGGCGCCTTGACCTGGCTGCGCGCCAGGTTGATGGCCGCGACCTTGACCTCGGCTTGCGCCTCGCGCAGTTCGCCACGGGCAACGGCAGCATTGATCTGGGCGTTCTCGCGCAGTTCGGCGCTGATCGCCTGGGGCCCCAGGGCGGCACGGCGCGACGCTTCGTGTTCACGCAGACGCAGTTGCTGCTGGCGGGTTTCGGCCACGGCGTTGGCCTTGTCCAGGGCGGCTTCGAAGCGGTCGCGATCGATCGACATGAGCCGCTCGCCAGCTTTGACCTGCTGGTTGTCATGCACTTTCAGCTCACGCACCCAGCCGGACACGTCCGGGGCGATGATCACCACGTCGGCACGAATCTTCGCATCACGGGTCCAGGGCGTGAGCATGTAGTACTGCCAGAGCTTCCAGCCGGCAAATATGGCCACCGCCACCAGGCACAGGGTTACTGCGATACGTACAGCAGCACGCATGGTCACACTCCTTATAACGGCCCCAGCACGTGGGTCACCAAGGTCAGAATACAAACGAACAGCGCGCAGTCGAACAACGCCTCATGCCAGACCCAACGCCCCAACGGCGTGTAACGCAACAGCAGGCGCACCACGCCGGTCAGCAGCAAGGCCAACAACACATAAACCAGAAACGGGCTGAGCAGCACACCGCCCAGCGCCCATTCACGCAAGCCCATGGATTTCCTCCTGCCGACGGCACCACTTGCCCCAGCTCTTCTGCAATTGCAGCACGGCGCCAATGGCCAGGCGCAGCGGGTCACTGCCTGGAACATGTTGCAGCGCCTCGATGAACTGCTCGCTAGCCGCGTCCAGGCGCTGGCCGCGCCCCGGGGCCGGGCCGCTGGCCAATACCGCTTCAAGTTGCTGCAGGTACTGGCGCTCGGCCGTGACCACCGGCGCTTGGGCAACCGCCAGGCACATGCGCAGGTGCAGCAGTTCGTCACCGATATCCAGGCCGTGCAGGCCATCATCCCAGCGCCCGCGCTCATGTTCGGGCAAGGCACTGTAATGCCGGGCCAGTTGCAGCAAGCGATCGGCCATGCGCCCGCCGAACCAGCTGTCGGCGCCCCGCAGCTCACGGCGGGTCAGGCGCACCAGGTCGCTCTGAGTGGCGGCGCGCAGGCGCTTGCCATGCCAGGCCGGGTTGCGCAGCACCAGCAACTTGAACGCCAGCACCGCGGCGCCGACGCCCATCAGCATGGCCTGGGCGCTATTGAAGAAGTTGGCGACATCGAAGCTCATGACATTCAGCGGCGCTACCAGCACGATAAAATGCAGGCAATAAGAAGTCGCGGTGGCACCGATCTTCGGGTTGGCCATGCCCAAGGCGCCAAAGAACAGCGGCACGCCCATGGCCAGGCAGAGCATGGCAAAACTGCTGAGCTCCGGCAGCAAGATTTGCCCAACCACAAACGCCACCGGTATCGCCAGCAGGATCCCGCGCAAAAAGCTCATGCCGATCTGCGCGCCGTTCTCGCGGCTGGCGAATAAGCTACAGACCACGCAGGTCAGCACCAACCCACCGGGAGCCGCCTGCCAGGCAGTGGCCAGCCAGAAGCTGGCCATGGCCAAAAATGCCAAGGCGCTGCGCGAGCCGAACAGCAGGGCCAGCGACACATCGCGATGGGCAGCCAGGCTGTCGGGCACATCGGCGGCCGGTTTGCCCTCCTCCACCCCGCGCAAGGCCTGGGTCGCGGCCATGGCGTTATCCAGCAGCAAGGTCAGGCGCGCCAGGCAGTAGTGTTCGGCCGAGCTGATGCGCTCATCGTGGGCTGCATCCCAAACGCGCTGGCGCAGCAGCAACAGGCTGGCCTGATCGGGATGGGCCAACAGCGCCTGGACCTCCTCAAGCCAAGGGGCCATGTGCTGCGCCTGCTGCTCATCGAGTTGCCGCCATTGCCGACGCACCGAGCGGGAAATACGCAACAGCACCAGCAGCTTCTGGCTCAGCCCGCGAATCGCCCGAGCGCGCTGGCGACCGAGGCTGCCTTCAAACCAGGCATGCTCGCGCTGGGAGTCAACGGCGACGATGCGCCCAAGAATCTCCAGCAGCCCCTTGCGCCCCTGTTCTTCGCCACTCAAGGCGGCACTGGCGGCCTGTAGCCCGCTTTGCCAGGCCTGGCGCGCCTGCCCGCTCAATTGTTGCTCGACACGCATGGGCCAGAGCAAGGCGCTGGTGGCCGTCGCGCAGACAATCCCCAGACAGATTTCGGTACAACGCGCCACCGCCTGGTCGAACACCAGCAGCGGATGGTTGATTGCCGGCAAGGCAATGATCGCCACCGTGTAACCGGCAAGCACGAACGAATAGGCCCAGGCACTGCGCAGCAAGGTCGAACAGGCGGTACACAGCGCCAGCCACAAGGCCAGGGCCAGCAAAAACAACCATGGGGTCTGGGCGAAGGCGCCGATGAACAACACCGACATGACGGTCCCGACCAGCGTGCCCAGCAGCCGCGCCAGGCCCTTCTGCACCACCATGCCCGACAATGGCTGGGCAACGATGAATGCCGTCATCAATGCCCAGGACGGCTGCTCAAGCCCCCAGCGCAGCGCCAGCCACAAGGCCAAGCCACCGCCAAGCAGCGTCTTGAGGGCAAATTGCACAGCGGATGTGTTTGGCGCCAGCAGGGCCTGCAACGTGATGGGCACGGGACGCACCTTGAACGACGGTGTTGTAAAGATAGTCAGGATGAAGCGAGAAGTTCAGGGCTCAATTATTAGCTAGCTAACTATTAATAGTCCAGTGCTTGATTAAAGGTTTTTTCACAGGCAAAAAAAAGGGGCGACCGAAGTCGCCCTAAATGCCTTGCGTGCCCGTGACTGGAAAGGATCAGCGCTCTTTGCGCTTGTTCGAATCTTTCCAGATGAAAATTCCGAATCCGACGAAGAACATCAGCATCAGACCGACTGTAATCACTCCAGCGATAACCACATTATCGAAGAACATGTCGGCCTCCATTTGCCTGCACCTGTCCGATGGGCTTAAGGTAACGAATGGCTCGGGGAAGGAAATTGACCGAGGTCAATAGCGCCCGGAAGCGGGCGCGCAAGGCGGGTACAGGCTTGACCTGCATCAAGTTTTCAACGCTTCTTGGGTTTGCCCTTGGGCTTCTTCTTCGCCTTGCCCAGCGGCATGGCCTGCTCGAACGCCTGGCGAACTTCGTTCAGGCGCTTTTCATTGAGGTCGTGGACCCGGCGTGCACGTTCGGCACCGAGGTCGATCAGGTTGTCGTCTTGGCTCATGGTGGGCTCGGAAAGCTGACTGCAGTGCTGCAATGATGAAGGCTGCGGCCGGCGCTGACCAGTAGCGCTTGTATCCTCAGACTTCGATGTCCACCAGCAGCCCCTGGCGTGGCTGCTCGCCTATCAACGGCGCCACCGGTACGGTGTTGTCGGCGTTGACTTCATCGCCAGGCAGCGGTTGGTACAGTTCTTCATCCTGGCTCGACTGGCGCCTGCGGTGCTGACGGCGCTGCTCCTCACGCAAGAGGATCGCCGCCTGCTCCGGGTCACGCTGCTTGAGGTCGATTGTACTGTCGCTGGAAGTAGGCTGGGCCGGGACCACGGGCTTGATATCTGGCGTCGGCTTTACCGGGTCCAGTTGCTGGGTCACGGGTGCAGCGCTGAGCGGGATGAGGGGCGGCAGCATGGGATGATCTCCTGTCGCCAGTGTGTCGGCTGGTGGCCATGGGCCTTGAGCCAGTGCCGGTAAAATGTGCGGGCCGCTTCACAATTGCCGGCTACTGATCGTCCGCCTCGTCCGCCGGGGTGGGTTGGCTTTCGCTCCACGGGCGCTTGAGCACCTTGTTCCAGACCTCGTTGAGGTGATCGCGCAACACTTGCGGCGCGCTCTTGAGCGACGGGCTGTCTTCACGCTCACCGCCAAAAGGCTCCTCGCCCTCGATGGCGATCAGCGACTGGCCATTGATAGCATAGCTGGCCTGGCCTTCCCGCAGCTCGACATGCAGTTCAAGGGGATCGACACCGCCGCCGCAAAAGGCGTGGCTGGCAACCGTCAGTTCGGCCAGGCCGTCGTTGTTGAGATCGCTGACGCCGCTGACATCGGTATAAAAGCCGACATCCAGGTCGAGCCCGGCGCAAGTAGTGTCGTTTTCGATTTTCCAACGCGGCTTGAAGCTGTCATCGTCCTGGCGACCGTAGAGCGTGGCGCTGAGCTGCACCCGGTCAACGTCCTGATCGGTTTCTTCGTCACGGACCTGGTCATCGTTGCGGCTGAGCACCAGCAGGCCTTCACCTTCGCGGTCGCGGTAATGCACGCTCTGAACGGGCGATTGCACACCCAGCGCCTCGAGCTGCCCGGGGGGAATCGGCGCCAGTATTTCGAAAGCTTTCTTGTCACAGGCCCCCAGCAGTAGCAGTCCCGCCACGGCCAGCGTTCGGATGAACCACGGGTTGGAGATCGGCATGGCTGTATCGGGCCCTCAATGGCGACAGCGGTTTTCGTCGATGAAGTTGCTAGACTCTTTGGTCTGCACAGAGCTATCCGTTAAGATAGTCGGCTTTTTCATGGCGGGAGTCAGGCAGTATGGCGCAGCAGTATCAACCGGGGCAACGCTGGATCAGCGACAGCGAAGCCGAGCTAGGTCTGGGGACCGTTCTGGCACAGGACGGCCGCTTGTTGACCGTGCTCTACCCGGCCACTGGCGACACCCGCCAGTACTCCCTGCGCAATGCGCCCCTGACTCGGGTGCGCTTCTCGCCTGGCGATCAGATTACCCATTTCGAGGGCTGGAAGCTGACCGTGCGCGAGGTCGAGGACGTCGATGGCCTGTTGGTCTATCACGGCCTCGATGCCCAGAATCAGGCTCGCACCCTGCCGGAAACCCAGCTGTCGAACTTCATCCAGTTCCGCCTGGCCAGCGACCGCCTGTTTGCCGGGCAGATCGACCCGCTGCCGTGGTTCTCGCTGCGCTACAACACCCTGGAGCACACCAGCCGTCAGCTGCAGTCGTCGCTCTGGGGCTTGGGTGGCACCCGCGCACAACCGATTGCCCACCAGTTGCACATCGCCCGGGAAGTGGCCGACCGTATCGCTCCGCGGGTACTGCTGGCCGACGAAGTGGGCCTGGGCAAGACCATCGAAGCGGGCCTGGTGATCCATCGCCAGCTGCTGTCGGGCCGCGCCAGCCGCGTGCTGATCCTGGTCCCGGAGAACCTGCAGCACCAGTGGCTGGTGGAAATGCGCCGGCGCTTCAACCTTGAGGTTGCGCTGTTCGATGCCGAGCGCTTTATCGAAAGCGACGCCAGCAACCCCTTCGAGGATGCCCAGCTGGCGCTGGTCGCCCTGGAGTGGCTGACAGAAGAGGAGAAGGCGCAGGACGCGCTGTTTGCCGCCGGCTGGGACCTGCTGGTGGTCGACGAGGCGCACCACCTGGTCTGGCATGAAGACCAGGTCAGCCCCGAGTACGCCCTGGTCGAGCAACTGGCCGAGGTCATCCCCGGCGTCCTGCTGCTGACCGCAACTCCGGAGCAACTGGGCCAGGACAGCCACTTCGCCCGCCTGCGCCTGCTTGACCCGAACCGTTTCCACGACCTGGCCGCCTTCCGCGCCGAAAGCGAACACTATCGCCCGGTAGCCGAAGCGGTACAGGAACTGCTCGACGAAGGCCGCCTGTCGCCCCAGGCCCACGCCACCATCGAAGGTTTCCTCGGTGCCGAAGGCGAAGCCCTGCTGGCCGCGGTCAACGATGGCGACACCCAGGCCAGCGCCCGCCTGATCCGCGAGCTGCTCGACCGCCACGGCACCGGCCGCGTGCTGTTTCGCAACACTCGCGCCGCCGTCCAGGGTTTCCCTGAGCGCAACCTGCACCCCTACCCGCTGCCCAACCCCGACCAGTACATGGAGCTGCCGCTGGGCGAACACGCCGAGCTGTACCCGGAAGTGGCCTTCCAGTCCCAGGGCGAAGGCAGCGAAGAAGAGCGCTGGTGGCGCTTCGACCCCCGGGTCGACTGGCTGATCGACACCCTGAAGATGCTCAAGCGGGTCAAGGTCCTGGTGATCTGCGCCCACGCCGAAACCGCCATGGACCTGGAAGACGCCCTGCGCGTGCGTTCCGGTATTCCCGCGACGGTGTTCCATGAAGGCATGAGCATTCTTGAGCGTGACCGCGCCGCCGCCTACTTCGCCGACGAAGAATTCGGCGCCCAGGTGCTGATCTGCTCGGAGATCGGCAGTGAAGGCCGCAACTTCCAGTTCGCCCATCACCTGGTGCTGTTCGACCTGCCCGCCCACCCGGACCTGCTCGAGCAGCGTATCGGCCGTCTGGACCGGATCGGCCAGAAGCACACTATCGAACTGCACGTGCCGCACCTGCAGAACAGCCCGCAAGAGCGGCTGTTCCAGTGGTACCACCAGGCCCTGAACGCCTTCCTCAACACCTGCCCAACCGGCAACGCCCTGCAGCATCAGTTCGGCCCGCGCCTGCTGCCGCTGCTCGAAAGCGGTGACGATGACGAATGGCAAGCGCTGGTGGACGAAGCCCGCGCCGAGCGCGAGCGCCTCGAAGCCGAGCTGCACAGCGGCCGCGACCGTCTGCTCGAACTCAACTCCGGTGGCGCCGGTGAAGGCCAGGAGCTGGTCGAGGCGATCCTCGAACAGGACGACCAGTTCGCCCTGCCGATCTACATGGAAACCCTGTTCGACGCCTTCGGCATCGACAGCGAAGACCACTCGGAAAACGCCCTGATCCTCAAGCCGAGCGAAAAAATGCTCGACGCCAGCTTCCCGCTGGGCGACGACGAAGGCGTGACCATCACTTACGACCGCAACCAGGCGCTGTCACGCGAAGACATGCAGTTCATCACCTGGGAGCATCCGATGGTCCAGGGCGGCATGGACCTGGTACTGTCCGGCTCGATGGGCAACACCTCGGTGGCGCTGATCAAGAACAAGGCGCTCAAGCCCGGCACCGTGCTGCTGGAACTGCTGTACGTGAGTGAAGTGGTGGCCCCGCGCGCCCTGCAACTGGGCCGTTACCTGCCACCGGCCGCCCTGCGCTGCCTGCTCGACACCAATGGCAACGACCTGGCTTCGCGGGTGTCCTTCGAAACCCTCAACGACCAGCTCGAAAGCGTGCCCAAGGCCAGCGCCAACAAGTTCATCCAGGCCCAGCGCGACGTGCTGGCGCCGCGGATCAACAGCGGCGAAGCCAAGATCATGCCGCGCCATGCCGAGCGTGTTGCCCAAGCGCAGCAGCGCCTGGCGGCGGAAACCGACGAAGAGCTGGCGCGCCTGACTGCGCTGCAAGCGGTCAACCCGACCGTACGCGACAGCGAAATCGAAGCCCTGCGCAAGCAGCGTGAACAAGGCCTGGCAATGCTGGAGAAAGCGGCGCTGCGCCTGGAAGCAATTCGGGTGTTGGTCGCCGGATAAACCGCGCCGTTTTCATCGCTGGCAAAGCCCGCTCCCACAGGATCTTTATCAACCTGCAGATTGCAGGCAAACATTGAACCTTGTGGGGGCCAGCCTTGCTGGCGATGAGGCCCCTCAGGCCTGCGCAAGTTTGCCCGCGCCCCCCTCACTGTCTGCCAGCATCCCTTCCCTCATCCTCTGCGCATCGCGGCTAAAGCACCGCGAGGCCAGCAGCAGGAACACCAGCGTCAGCATCAACGCCACCGGTATCAGGTACATTGCCCCATGCAGGCCTTCAGCCTTGAATGCCTCGCTCATCTGCACCTGCCCCGCCGCCTGCATCGCCGCCACGGCAAAATGGTCCGACAGCGCACCGACCACCACCGGCCCCAGGCCGCCGCCCAGCAGATAAAGCCCGGCAAAGAACAACGCCATCGCCGTCGCTCGCAGACGCGGCTGCACCACATCCTGAATCGCGGTGTAGACGCAGGTATAGAAGTTGTAGGCAAACAACCAGCCGACGCCGAACACAGCCACGAACACACCGATCTCGATCCGCCCGGCATGCAGCGCCCAGGCGGTGGCCAGGGTTGCAATCAGCATGCTCAAGGCGCCAAACAATAAGCGCCCATTGGCAAAGCGCTGGTGCAGCTTGTCGGCAATCCAGCCGCCAAGGGTCAAGCCCACCAAGCCGGTCAAGCCGACGATCACCCCGGTGGCCACCGCTGCCTGCTGCAGCGACAACAGGAAGTAACGCTGCAACATCGGCACCATGAACGAGTTGCACGCGTAGGTGGCGAAATTGAAGGTCAGGCCGGCCAGCACCAACCAGCAGAAGGTCGGCACACTCAGGACCCGGCGCAACGGCCGGTCCAGCGGCGCCTGGGAAATCGCCACCGGCTCCGCCGCCCCGCGCGCCGGTTCGCGAATCATGAACATGAACAGCGCCAGCAACAGCCCTGGCACCGCCGCGATGAAGAACGGCGCCCGCCAGCTGTCGAACGCCTGGACCATGGCGCCGATGCTAAAGAACGCCAGCAACAACCCCAACGGCAGCCCGAGCATGAAGATGCCCATGGCCCGCGCCCGTCGTTCAGCGGGGAACAGGTCGCCAATCAGCGAGTTGGCAGCTGGCGCATAACTGGCTTCACCAATGCCCACACCCATGCGTACCAGCAAAAAACTCCAGAAACTGCCGACCATGCCGTTGACCGCCGTCAGCCCGCTCCAGGCCATCAGCCCCCAGCCCATCAACTTGCTGCGTGAGCCGTTGTCGGCCAAGCGCCCCAGCGGCAATCCGGCAATCGCATACACCAGGGTGAACGCCGTCCCGATCAAGCCGATCTGAAAATCGCTCAAATGCCATTCCAGGCGGATCGGCTCGATGATGATGGCGGGAATGGTGCGGTCGAAGAAGTTGAACAGGTTGGCCAGAAACAACAGAAACAGGATTCGCCAGGCGTTCGCCGCTTGAGTGGAGCTCTGCATCGATCAGTCCCTCGTTATTATTGTTCGGGGCTTTCCAGTACGCCGAGCTGAATCTAGAGGGCCCTCGACGATCTGTCTGCCATCATTGACCACGCTGATACCGGGTAATTGTAAGCATTTGCAGTTTTAGAACCCGGCGCTATTGCCTCAATGACCAAATCGTAGGAGTCAATGTGCCATTAATCAGGATGGACTAATGCCGAGTTCCTATACTCCTGCAGAACGGTCTCCGAGCTGGCTATTGGGGGACGAGTGCACACTCGACTAAGAGGGATGCTATGGAGTGGCTGGGGCTAGAAATGCTCGCCGAACTTCCGGCAACCGGAAAGATCCTTCTCGATTGCAGGCATAACCCCTACCTGGTGCTGCTTGCATTCCTGATCGCCTGTGCCGGCAGCTTTGCCACCCTCGACATGGCCGAGCGCCTGAGCCACGTTGAGTTGCCCGCGGCTCAGCGGCGGTGGCGCCTGCTCGGTGCCTGCTGCCTGGCCGGCGGCATCTGGGCCATGCACTTCGTCAGCCTGCTGGCCCTGCAAACACCACTGGAAGTGCACTATGACGTCGCCCTGACCGGCGCTTCGCTGCTGATCATGCTGCTGGCCGGCTGGATGGCCATGAATACCCTGGGCCGCCAGGAGCTGCTGCCGCGCCATTACCTGCAAGCGGCGGTGTGCTTCGGCCTGGGGATTATCGCCATGCATTACGCCGGCATGGCGGCTATGCGCTCCAGCGCCCAGCAGTTCTATCGTCCCGACCTGTTTGCCGCTTCCGTTGCCGCGGCCATCGCCACCAGCCTCGCGGCACTGCTGTTCGCCCGCTATTTGCGCAATGGCAGCGGCAGCCTCTATCAATTGATGAAGTACGGCGCCAGCGTGCTGATGGCTGCAGGCATTGTCGGCACCCATTTATTGGGGATGGCGGCATTGACCCTGGTGATCGCCCCCGATACCCCGCTGTCGCTGCCAGTCAGCGACAATAGCCTGCAACTGAGCCTGACCATTGCCTTCATTACCTTGCTGATCAGCGCCAGCAGCATCAGCGCCGCACTGTCGGACAAGAAGCTGCAAAGCAAGGAACACGACCTGCGCCGGGTCAACGTGCTGCTCAGCCAGCTCGACCAGGCCCGAGTCTCCCTGCAGCAGGCCGCCCATTACGATGCCCTGACCAACCTGGTCAACCGTCGTGGCTTCAATCAGGTATTCGCCGAGCGCCTGGCCGAACAAACGGCCAATGACGGCATGCTGGCGGTGATGTTTCTCGACATCGACCATTTCAAGCGCATCAATGACAGCCTCGGCCACGACGCTGGCGACGAGTTGCTCAAGGTGATTGCCGCGCATATCAAGATTGCCACCCGCAGCCAGGACGTGGTCGCCCGGTTTGGTGGCGATGAGTTCTGCATCCTTACTGCCCTGCACAGCCGCGACGAAGCCCGGCACCTGGCCCAGCGCATCATGCAGAAGATGAAGGAACCGATCGACCTGGCCGGGCGGCGCATGGTGATGACCACCAGCATCGGTATCAGTGTGTTCCCCGACGACGGCCGTACCTGCGAAGAGCTGCTGAAAAACGCCGACCTGGCCCTGTACCAATCCAAGGGCTGCGGGCGCAACAACCTGAACTTCTTCAATAGCAACCTGAAAACCCGCGCCACCCTCGAACTGCAACTGGAAGAGGAACTGCGTATTGCCCTGCTGGAAGAGCATGGCCTGCGCATTCACTATCAGCCGATTTTCGACCTGCATAGCGGTCAGGTTGCCAAGCTCGAAGCGCTGGTGCGCTGGCAACATCCACAGCACGGCCTGCTCAGCCCGGACCGTTTTATCGGTATTGCCGAAGCCAATGGCCTGATCGCCGAACTTGATCTGTGGGTGCTGCGCCATGCCTGCGCGGACCTGGCTCAGCTCATCCGCCACGGGTATGACGGGCTCAAGGTGACAGTCAACTGCTCGGCCTTGACCCTGGCCCGTGAAGAGCTGGGCCGTGAAATCGAGGATGCCCTGCGCCAGGCCGGGATCTCGGCGCGCCAGCTGGAACTGGAAGTCACCGAAAACGCGCTGATGGGCAACATTCACAACACCATCGCCCTGCTCAAGGGCATTCGCGCCCAGGGCGTATCGCTGTCAATCGATGACTTTGGCACTGGCTACTCGTCACTGGCCTACCTCAAGCGCCTGCCGCTGGACACGCTGAAGATCGATCGCTCGTTCATCCAGGAAGTGCCACGTTGCCGACCGGACATGGAAATCGTCCAGGCAATCATCGTCATGGCTCACACCCTGCACCTGCAGGTGATCACCGAAGGCGTCGAAAGCGTCGAGCAGTACCAGTTCCTCGCCCAGCAAGGCTGCGACTTCGTCCAGGGTTACCTGCTCAGCCGGCCAGTGCCGCTGGGCGAACTACGGCCGATCCTTGGCGAGCTCAACCAGCGCCATCAGCAGAGGCAGAGCAGCTTCAATCCTTATGCCGGTACAGATCAATCAGCGTCGCCGGATCTTTTTGCAGATAGCCCTGACTACCATGCAAGCGCATCAATTGGGCGGCCAGGCCGCTGATCGGCGTCGCCGAAGCCTGTTCGCGGGAGAATTTCACCGCACTATCGAGGTCCTTGAGCAAGGTGCGCACGTGCCACTTGACCGGCTCGAAGCGGCTTTCGGCCATTTGCGGGGCGAGTATCTGCAGCGGCTTTGAATCAGCAAAACCACCGGCCAGCGCTTCGGCGATCAGGCTGGCATCGACTCCCGATTGCTCGGCCAGCGCCACCACCTCGGCAATCACCAGCGCGTTGCAGGCAACGATCATCTGGTTGCAAGCCTTGGTCACCTGCCCTGCCCCTACCGGCCCCATGTGCGTGACACGCTGACCGAGGGTCAGCAGCACCGGGCGTACCCGCTCAAGGTCTGGCGCCGCGCCACCGGCCATGATCGCCAGGGTGCCGGCTTCGGCGCCCGGGGTGCCGCCGGAAACCGGAGTATCGAGCCAGCTCATACCGGTCTTCGCTGCCAGCTCGCGGGCCATCTCGCAGGTGGCTGTCGGTTCGAGGCTGGAGAAATCCACCAGCAACTGGCCGGCCTTGCCGCCCTCGACGATGCCCTGTTCGCCAAACACCACCTCGCGCACCACCGCCGTGTCGGCCAGGCACAGCATCAACACATCGGCGTGCTGGCACAGCTCGGCCGGGGTCGCCACCTGGCGGGCACCGGCCTTCACCAGTTCGGCGCATTTGTCCGCTGAGCGGTTCCACACCGTCAGCGGATAACCCGCCGCCAACAGCCGCCGACACATCGGCAAGCCCATCAGACCGATACCGGCAAACCCCAACGAAGGACGTGCAGTGCTCATGTACAGCTCCAGACAGATTAAAGAAGTTGACTGATCGGACGATTCAGTTTGCAGGCGTGGCAAGGAAAACTCCTACAAAGGCCTAGGGTTAACCCCTATCGCTCACGCCAAATGCGCACTGATACAGTCGCGAACCTCATCCAGTGATGGCTCTATGCTACCTACTAGAACAGCCACCCACCCCCAGGCAAATGGCGCAAAATGACCTCCAAGACTACTTCTGCCAACGCGGTTTCCGAGCTGACTTCATCCACTCCCGCGTACAGCGCTCCCGGCTCGAGTTACTACAGCCCGCGGGCGCTTAACCCGCAGCAGTACCTGTATTTCACCGAAACCGATATCCAGCGCATCCTCGACAACCTCGACGGCCTGCGCGATCTGGTGTTCCCGCCCAGCGTGCACGTCGAAGACGACGCCCAGTTGCGCCTGGACCAGCAGTTCCCTTCGGTGTGCCTGATTGGCCTGGGCCGCTGTGGCTCGAACATCGCCCTGGATGTCGCAGAACTTGTATACAACGCCAGGACCTTCTACCTCAACGAATTCAACAACGAAGACCGCGCGGGCAACGAACCGAACTACAGCCCGGCACGCTGGATTCGCAACAACCTGCGCCTGGTGCAGAACAAGGGCACCAAACCGGTATTCCTGGTAGAGCCATTGGTCATGCTCGGTGACCTGGACAAGGACATCGCCGGGCGCATCCGCTTCTCGCGCAAGGGCGAGAAGAGCGGCTTTATCCGCGATTACAGCAAGATGAAGATCATGGACCTCTCGGAAGTCCATGCCGGGGGTGCCGGTAACGCGCCGATTCTCGGCCAGTACCTGGCCAAGATCATCCTCAACAAGGAAACCCACCGTTTTTCCAGCGCCGACTGGAAGCTGATCCACTCGTACCTGATCGACTCCTGCGGGATCAAGGCCAACCAGTCGCGTTTGTACTTCTACATCTTCAGCGCCGGCGGTGGTACCGGCTCGGGGATGGCATCGGAGTTCGGCCTGGCCCAGCAATACTCGTACATGAACAAGACCTTCGATACCAAGCCGGCCGACGAGAACGACGGCAAGAGCGGCCATTCGTTTGTCTTCGAGCCGATCTTCACCAGCGGCATCTGCGTGCTGCCGAACATTTCCGATCACCGCAGTGAAATGTCCGAAGCCCTGCACATCAACGCTGGCCGGCTGCTGTGTAAGTACCTGTCAGAGGAATGGGATTTCTCTTACAACTTCGACAATGAAGACAGCAGCGAAGCCAGCGTCATGGGCCGTATCCGCCCGTGGAACGCCATGATGCTGATCTCCAACGACATCATGCGTTACGCCGAAGAGAACGATGACGGCAACATCCAGAACATCGACGTCAATGCCATGGAGAAGCACGCCAACCAGTACATCTCCCAGCAGATCTTCAACATCCTCACCGCCCAGGCGGTGACCACCGACTACGACCAGAACTACTTCCGTCGCGCCGGCATCGACATTGGCGAAACCATCCGCCTGGATGCCAACGACCTGTTCATGAGCCTGGCCGGCCCCGTGGCCATCGCCTATGCCGAATCGGTGGTACCGGAACAGCCGTCGCCAAGTTCGGACAAATTCAAAGTGTTCGAGAAAGAACAGCCACGGTTGAACATCGACGACCTGTTCTTCCGCTCCATCGACCTGCCGCACTTCAACAAAGTGACCCAGGCGATCGAAGGCATCAGCCTGTTGCCGATCGAGTCCCGGCGCTACCGCGCCGCCCTCGAGCAGTACCAGGCCTCCGGCTATGACGCGGCAGCGCTGCACGACCTGCACTTCTTCAAGAACTGTTCGTCGGTGGTGTCGATCGTGTCGCTGCCCAAGGACTACAAGCTGTCGTACATGGACCTGAACCGGCTCAAGACGCACCTCAACAGCCTGTTCCCCAACACCACGCTCAAGCGCTACGCGCTGGTCATCGGCGCCTCGGCCAACCTCTCGCTGACCACTCTGATCGCCAAGAGCCCGTGCCTGTCGGACGACTTCCTGACCCTGATCGTGGCCTTCATCAAGCGTTGCTTCGCGCGTAATCCGTACCGTTTCGACGACACCCTGGACAACGCCATCCTCGAGTTCATCACCAGCGAGGCCTTCGACGAAGACCGCATCGACGACCTGCTCAACGAGTTCGAAAACCCGGCGAAGATTCTCGATACCAACTGGTATGCGATCAAACCGATGTACGAGAAGAAGTACCGCGAGCTGATCAACGACAAGAGCAAGTTCGTCTCGATCAATGACATCCGGCTGTCACGCGAATGCGTGAAGAAAGCGGTGAAGTACCTGCGGGAGATTTACCGTCACCGTATCGGCAAGACCCGGGTGATCTCGTTGAACAGCCACACCGGCAAAGTGGATTACTGATTGAAAGCATCGCGGGGCAAGCCCGCTCCTACATTTGTAGGAGCGGGCTTGCCCCGCGATCAGACTGTTACCGCACTCTCTCGGCACACTCAACTGTTACCAACAGCCACCCCGGCTGAACAGTCCCGAGCACCAAAACCTTCTCGCTGTGCATTTTCACGCACCATTTTGGCGCGCGATCAGCCGTTGGTCTTTTCCTGAATCACGATAAACGGCGAAACCACCACTGCCCAGATCTCTGGATCGCGGCTCTGAAGGTCTAGCGCCTGCTCTGTAGTGACCGCGCCGACAGTGCCAGCATTACGCCATGCAGCAAAGGTTTCGCTACGGTTTTCGGCCATTGCCTGCGCAACTTCGATCAGGTCCAGGCTCGGGTCGACCCAAATCAGGTCACCCTTGGCCCAAAAACGCTCCAGCGCTTTCCACTCGATTGTTGCTGTCTCGCCGAGCAATTTGGCATAGAGGGTGCTTGGTTGATCAGTCATGGGTTCCTACCAGAAATAATTCGACCGCAATAAAGGTCGGTATTTTTGCAGAAAAACCCAGTTTCAAAATAAGTAATTGATCGACAAGGTGGTAAATGCCCGGACTCGGCCAGTGAAACAGGCAAAGCAGTGGCGCGTTTATGTAACTTTCTGTCGATTAGGCGACACCCCTGGTTTTTGCCCCAGCGGGCCTGCTTTTCAAGCGACAAAGCAGCGCTCTACACTGTACCGGTACAGTTGCCAGGGCCAATCCGGGGGTTATCCGGGTCCGTGACGAGGCGTGGCCTCCCACGGAACCTGATCCGGTCCTCAAGCTCTGGCCGCCAGGACTATAAAAATTACAACAGAATGAGTGGAGCACTATGAGTAAGGCTACTAAGCAGATTTCCAAGCTGTTTGCCGCAATGGTTCTGGCCGGGGTTGCCAGCCATTCGTTTGCAGCCGATACCATCAAGATCGGCATCGCCGGCCCGAAAACCGGTCCGGTCACTCAGTACGGCGACATGCAGTTCGTTGGCGCCAAACAAGCCATCAAGGACATCAACGCCAAGGGCGGCGTCGACGGCAAGATGCTTGAAGCCAAGGAATACGACGACGCGTGCGACCCTAAACAGGCCGTGGCAGTCGCCAACAAAGTGGTCAACGATGGCGTCAAGTTCGTGATCGGCCACCTGTGCTCCAGCTCCACCCAACCCGCTTCCGACATTTACGAAGACGAAGGCGTGATCATGATTACCCCGGCTGCCACCAGCCCGGAAATCACCGCTCGCGGCTACAAGCTGGTCTTCCGCACCATCGGCCTGGACAGCGCCCAGGGCCCTGCCGCTGGCAACTACATCGCCGACCACGTCAAGCCGAAAGTGGTTGCCGTGCTGCACGACAAGCAGCAATACGGTGAAGGCATCGCCACCGCGGTCAAGCAGACCCTGGAAGGCAAAGGCACCAAGGTTGCCGTGTTCGAAGGCCTGAACGCCGGTGACAAGGACTTCTCCTCGATCATCCAGAAGCTCAAGCAAGCCAACGTCGACTTCGTCTACTACGGCGGCTACCACCCAGAGCTGGGCCTGATCCTGCGCCAAGCCCAGGAAAAAGGCCTGAAAGCCAAGTTCATGGGCCCGGAAGGTGTCGGTAACGACTCCATCTCGCAAATCGCCCAGAACGCCTCCGAAGGCCTGCTGGTCACCCTGCCCAAGTCCTTCGACGCCGACCCTGCGAACAAGGCCATCGTTGACGCCATCAAGGCCGACGGCAAAGACCCTAGCGGCCCGTTCGTGTTCCCGGCCTACTCGGCTGTCACGCTGATCGCCGAAGGCATCAAGGCCGCCAAGTCCGAAGACTCCGACAAGGTGGCTGCGGCCATCCACGCCGGTACCTTCAAGACCCCGACCGGCGACCTGTCGTACGACGCCAAGGGCGACCTGAAAGACTTCAAATTCGTGGTCTACGAATGGCATTTCGGCAAACCTAAAACCGAAGTTTCTCCTCAGTAATCCCGTCTGACTATATGACTACAAGCCCACTGTGCGAGCAGTGGGCTTTGTTTTACGAGGTTCATGGGCCTGATTCCCGCGATCCGGGAGCAGGTTCACCTGAAAATCTTAAAACCGTCACCAGCGGTTCGCTGGCAGTTGCCTGTGCCGAAGTGGCCAAGACCACAAGACCGGGCCGGGGCATCCCCACCAGTGAAATGCGTATCAGGTTTTTAGGAGCGCTGTAATGCCTGAGATCTATCACTTCTTCCAACAGCTGGTTAATGGTCTGACCATTGGCAGCACCTATGCCTTGATAGCCATTGGCTACACAATGGTTTACGGCATCATTGGAATGATCAACTTCGCCCATGGCGAGGTCTATATGATCGGTTCCTACGTGGCCTTCATCGCCCTTGCCGGGCTTGCCATGATGGGTATCGATTCACTGCCGCTGCTGATGACCGCCGCGTTCATCGCGACGATCGTCGTTACCAGTGCCTATGGCTACAGTATCGAACGGGTCGCCTACCGTCCGTTGCGTAACAGCAACCGGTTGATCCCGCTGATTTCTGCCATCGGCATGTCGATTTTCCTGCAAAACACCGTATTGCTATCCCAGGACTCCAAGGACAAGTCCATCCCCAACCTGATCCCTGGGAGTATCTCCTTCGGCCCGGGCGGCGCAGAGGAAGTGCTGATCTCCTACATGCAGATCCTGGTTTTCATCGTCACCCTGGTGGCCATGACCGGTTTGACCCTGTTCATCTCCCGCTCGCGTCTGGGCCGGGCCTGCCGGGCCTGTGCCGAAGACATCAAGATGGCCAACCTGTTGGGTATCAATACCAACAACATCATCGCCCTGACCTTCGTCATCGGTGCCGCCCTGGCGGCGGTGGCGGCCGTGCTGCTGAGCATGCAGTACGGGGTGATCAACCCCAACGCCGGTTTCCTGGTGGGCCTGAAGGCCTTTACCGCGGCGGTATTGGGCGGCATCGGCAGCATTCCGGGCGCCATGCTCGGCGGGCTGGTGCTGGGGGTGGCTGAAGCCTTTGGCGCCGATATCTTCGGTGACCAGTACAAGGACGTTGTGGCGTTCGGCCTTTTGGTTCTGGTGCTGTTGTTCCGTCCGACCGGCATTCTCGGCCGTCCGGAGGTTGAAAAAGTATGAACAGACATCTCAAATCGGCGTTTTTCAGCGCCTTGCTGGTCTGGGCCGTGGCCTTCCCGGTACTTGGCCTGAAACTCAGCATTGTCGGCATCAACCTGGAAGTGCACGGCCAAGGGCCACTGACCCTGTCGATCATCGCCGCCTGCTCGGTGCTGATGTTCCTGCGCGTGCTGTTCGACAAGCAGTGGAGCGGCCTGATGAAGTCAGCGCCCAAGGGCTCGCTGGTATCGCCCAAGGTCAGCCACTTCCTGACCCTGCCGCGGACCCAGCGCTACATCATCCTCGGCCTGATCGCCGTGGCCCTGGTGTGGCCGTTCTTCGGCTCGCGCGGCGCGGTCGACATCGCCACCCTGATCCTGATCTACGTGTTGCTGGGCCTGGGCCTGAACATCGTGGTCGGCCTGGCTGGCCTGCTTGACCTGGGTTATGTCGGCTTCTACGCCGTCGGCGCCTACAGCTACGCCCTGCTGTCGCACTACTACGGCCTGAGCTTCTGGATCTGCCTGCCGATCGCCGGCCTGATGTCGGCGACCTTCGGCTTCCTGCTCGGTTTCCCGGTGTTGCGCTTGCGCGGTGACTACCTGGCCATCGTGACCCTGGGCTTCGGTGAGATCATCCGCCTGTTCCTGCGTAACCTCACCGGCCTGACCGGTGGTCCCAACGGGATCAGCAACATCGAGAAACCGACCTTCTTCGGCCTGACCTTCGAACGCAAGGCCGCCGAGGGCATGCAGACCTTCCACGAGTTCTTCGGCCTGCAGTACAACTCGATCAACAAGGTGATCTTCCTCTACCTGGTGGCACTGCTGCTGGCGTTGCTGGCGCTGTTCGTGATCAACCGGCTGCTGCGCATGCCGATCGGTCGCGCCTGGGAAGCCCTGCGTGAAGACGAGATCGCCTGCCGCGCACTGGGCCTGAACCCTACCGTGATCAAGCTCTCGGCGTTCACCCTGGGTGCCTGCTTCGCCGGGTTCGCCGGCAGCTTCTTCGCCGCCCGCCAGGGCCTGGTGACACCGGAGTCGTTCACCTTCATCGAGTCGGCCATCATCCTGGCCATCGTCGTGCTCGGCGGCATGGGCTCGCAACTGGGCGTGATCCTCGCGGCCGTTGTGATGATCCTGCTGCCGGAACTGATGCGTGACTTCAGCGAATACCGCATGTTGATGTTCGGTGCGCTGATGGTGTTGATGATGATCTGGCGTCCGCAAGGCCTGCTGCCTATGCAACGTCCACATATGGAGCTGCGTCGATGAGCCGCGAAATTCTGCAAGTCAGCGGCCTGAGCATGCGCTTCGGCGGCTTGTTGGCGGTCAATGGCGTGGCCCTGACCGTCAAGGAAAAACAGGTGGTGGCGTTGATCGGCCCGAACGGCGCCGGCAAGACCACGGTGTTCAACTGCCTGACCGGTTTCTACAAGCCGAGCGCCGGCAGCATCCTGCTCGACGGCCAGCCGATCCAGGGCCTGGCCGGCCATCAGATCGCCCGCAAGGGCGTGGTGCGGACTTTCCAGAACGTGCGTCTGTTCAAAGAGATGACCGCCCTGGAAAACCTGCTGATCGCCCAGCACCGGCACCTGAACACCAACTTCTTCGCCGGCCTGCTCAAGACCCCGTCCTTCCGCCGCAGTGAGCTCGAAGCAAAAGAGTACGCACGGTACTGGCTGGAGAAGGTCAACCTGCTCGAGTTCGCCAACCGCCCCGCCGGCACGCTTGCCTACGGCCAGCAACGGCGCCTGGAAATCGCCCGCTGCATGATGACCCGTCCACGGATCATCATGCTCGACGAACCGGCGGCCGGCCTCAACCCGAAAGAGACCGAAGACCTCAAGGCCCTGATCACCGTGCTGCGCGAAGAGCACAACGTCACCGTGCTGCTGATCGAGCACGACATGAAGCTGGTCATGAGCATCTCCGACCACATCGTGGTGATCAACCAGGGCACGCCCCTGGCCGACGGTACGCCGGAACAGATCCGCGACAACCCTGAAGTGATCAAAGCCTACCTGGGGGAAGCGTAAATGCTGCAGTTCGAAAACGTTTCCACCTTCTACGGCAAGATCCAGGCACTGCACAGCGTCAACGTCGAGATCCGCCAGGGCGAGATCGTCACCCTGATCGGCGCCAACGGCGCCGGCAAGTCGACCCTGCTGATGACCCTCTGCGGCTCGCCGCAGGCCCAAAGCGGCAGCATCCGCTACCTGGGTGAAGAACTGGTCGGCCAGCCGTCCTCGCACATCATGCGCAAAAGCATCGCCGTGGTCCCTGAGGGCCGCCGGGTGTTCGCCCGCCTGACCGTGGAGGAGAACCTGGCCATGGGCGGCTTCTTCACCAGCAAGGGCGATTACCAGGAGCAGATGGACAAGGTCCTGCAACTGTTCCCGCGCCTGAAGGAGCGCTTCAGCCAGCGTGGCGGCACCATGTCCGGCGGCGAACAGCAGATGCTCGCCATCGGCCGTGCGCTGATGAGCAAGCCCAAGCTGCTGTTGCTTGACGAGCCGTCACTGGGCCTGGCGCCGATCATCATCCAGCAGATCTTCGACATCATCGAGCAACTGCGCCGCGATGGCGTCACGGTGTTCCTGGTCGAACAAAACGCCAACCAGGCGCTGAAAGTCGCTGACCGTGCCTATGTGCTGGAAAACGGCCGGGTAGTGATGGAAGGTACCGGTGAAGCGCTGCTGACCGATCCTAAGGTTCGTGACGCCTACCTGGGCGGTTGATACCCACGGTTGCATGCAACATCAGGAAAAAGGCCTTCGGGCCTTTTTTCTTGCCCGCTGTAACGCCTCCCGGGCAAGGGACTCTAGTGCTGCAGGTGAGCCAGAACCACTGGCTCTTACCTCCTCTTACTACTGGAGCCTCATCATGAACAAGACCCTCAGCGCCGCCGCACTCATCCTCTCCCTGGGCTCGGCCCTGGCCTTCCTGCCTGCGGTACAGGCTGCCGACGACATGAAAATGAGCAAGGAAGCGAGCATGGACAAGGACATGAAAATGGACAAGAAAATGGCCGACGACAAGATGATGGACATGAGCAAGGACAAGAAGATGGAAAAGGACGACAAGATGATGAAAAAAGAAATGAACGACGACAAGATGTAACCCTAGAGGGTCCGTAGCGCCTGACTGCTACGCCTGAACCAGGCCAGCAGGTAATCGGCCAGCACCTGGACCCGCTTCGGCATCCCGCCCTGATAGGGGTGTACCAGAAACAACGGTACGCTGCGCGTCTGATAGTCGCGCAGCAACCACTGCAGGCGACCGTCAGCCAGTTCTGCATGCAGCATGTACGACGGCAAGCGAGCGACGCCAGCACCCAGCAGTGCCGCCTTCTTCAGCAAGCTGTAATGATTGCTCGCAAAGCTTCCGGCCACCTGCACCCGCAACAATTCATGCTGCTGGTGGTACAACCATTCTTCACGGCCACTGTAATGGCTATTGAGCAGGCAACGATGGCCGCTCAAGTCGGCCGGTATCCGCGGCTCTCCATGACGTTGCAGATAGGCTGGGCTGGCACAGGTGAGTTCCTGCATGGCCAGCACCGGACGAGCCACCAGGCGCGCGTCATCCTGCACCTCGGTACGAATCGCCAGATCGAAACCCTCGCCCAAAAGGTCGCGATAACCATTGTTCAGCTCAAGCTCCACCTGCAGGTCCGGGTAGGTGGCGGCGAACTCCATCAGCAACCCCTCGAAGAACGTCTCCCCCAACGACACCGGCACGGTGATACGCACCGGCCCCGCCAGTTCGTCCTTGAGCATGGCCAGGGTTTGCCGTGCCCCTTCCATCTGCCGCACCAACGCCTGCGCTTGAGGCAGCAACATGGCGCCGGCAGCCGTCAGGCTCAGGCGCCGGGTGGTGCGGTGCAGCAACTTCACTGAATGGCTGGCTTCCAGGGCGCTGATGCGCTTGGACAGTTGCCCCTTGCTCCAGCCCAGTTGCTGCGCGGCCAGGGTGAAACTGCCGGCATCCATCAACGCGGCAAAGGCCGCCAGATCGTCGAGGTCGCTCACGGATTGTTTCCACATGAAAACCAAAGGTTGCCTATTAGCACGCTTATCTGCAGAAAAATCCACCCTAGACTTGAGCCTTGTCTTCACTACCCACGAGGAATGGCTCAATGAAAATCCTGTTGATCGGCGCCAGCGGTACCATCGGTTCGGCGGTTGCCAAAGAGCTGGAACAACGTCATGAAGTGCTGCGCATCGGCCGCAGCAGCGGCGACTATCAGGTGGACATCAGCGACAGCGCCTCGATTCGCCGCCTGTTCGAACAGACCGGCCGCTTCGATGCCCTGGTCTGCGCCGCCGGTAACGTGACCTTTGCCCCCCTTGATGAAATGAATGCGGAGCACTTCGCCCTGGGCCTGAGCGACAAGCTGATGGGCCAGGTCAACCTGCTGTTGATCGGCCGCGAGTTCATCAACGATGGCGGCTCATTCACCTTTACCAGCGGTATTCTCAACCGCGACCCGATCCGCTCCGGCGCCTCGGCCAGCCTGGTCAATGGCGCGCTCGATGCCTTCGTCAAGGCGGCAGCCATCGAATTGCCCCGTGGCCTGCGGGTCAACTCCATCAGCCCCAACGTACTGGTCGAAGCCATGCCGGCCTATGCTCCGTATTTCCGCGGGTTCAAGCCGGTGCCGGCCGCCGACGTGGCACTGGCCTATGCCAAGAGCGTTGAAGGAATGCAGACCGGCCAGACCTACCAGGTTGGCTAAGGCCTTGTGATCAGCGACCAGCCTGCGTAACGTGGCGGCACCTTTTGCTCGAGATGCTGGAGTTTGCTTGATGCGTGCCGCCCCTTCGCTGTTGCTTGTCGCCTTGTTGCCGTTGTTTGCCGGCTGCCAGATGCTGGCTGAAAAGCCGCAAGCCGCCTCTACCGCAGGCCAGACCCGCATGCAGGGCGAACTGACTGCCCAGGGCGGACAACTGCTGTTCAAGCCCTGCGAAGAAACCCGCCGCTTTGCTGTCAATGACAGCGGCAACACCGGCCTGCTGCAGGAAGCCAGCGCACTGGCGGCAACGCCCGGCACCCTGTTCGCCGACGTGCGCGGCACGCTGTCGGCCAGCCAGAAAGGCGGCAACGATGGCCAGTTGAATGTGCAGCGCCTGTACCGCGTCGAGCATTCCAGCAGCGCCTGCAGCGATCCCAACTTCAAGCGCCTGACCCTGCGCGCCAGCGGCCATGAGCCGGACTGGAGCCTCAAGGCCGGCGGCAAGGGCATGGTCCTGGAGCGCGTCGGTCAGCCTTCGCTGGCCGTGCCCTACCTGGAAGAACAACTGCCCGACGGACGCTTCAGCCTAAGCACCGAGGCCAACGGCCAGAAAGTCGAACTCTGGGTCGCCCCGCAGCGCTGCGTCGACAGCGCCACCGGCAGCGTCCAGCACCTGAGCGCCGAGCTGCGGGTGGACGGCAAGACCCTGCGCGGTTGTGCCTACTACGGCGGCTCGCGCAACGACTGATCATCGGCGCCTGCGTTTAACCTGTCTGCAAAGGCGGCGAACAGCTTATACTTGGCGGTTTGTGTAAAGCCGCCGGCCGTTCATGGCCGGGATACTGGACCCTGCCATGTTACGAATCACCGAACTGAAGCTGCCGCTGGATCATCCTGATGAAGCCCTGCGCGAGGCCATCGTGCAACGCTTGGGGATCAGCGACGAGCAACTGCTGGACTTCACCCTGTTCAAGCGCAGCTACGATGCGCGCAAGAAGAACAGCGAGCTGCTGTTCATCTACACCATCGACCTGCAAGCGAGCAACGAAGCCGAACTGCTGCAAAAGTTCGCCGACGATCACAACGTCAATGTCGCCCCGGATGTCAGCTACAAAGTGGTTGGCCAGGCCCCTGCCGACCTGCAGGAGCGCCCCATCGTCGTCGGCTTCGGCCCGTGCGGGATTTTCGCCGGCCTGCTGTTGGCGCAGATGGGCTTCAAGCCGATCATCCTCGAGCGCGGCAAGGAAGTCCGCCAGCGCACCAAGGACACCTGGGGCCTGTGGCGCAAAAGCGTGCTCAACCCCGAGTCGAACGTGCAGTTCGGCGAAGGCGGCGCCGGAACCTTCTCCGACGGCAAGCTGTACAGCCAGATCAAGGACCCGCAGCACCACGGCCGCAAGGTGCTGCACGAGTTCGTCAAAGCCGGTGCGCCGGATGAGATTCTCTACGTCAGCAAGCCGCACATCGGTACCTTCCGCCTGACCGGCATGGTTGAGAACATGCGCCACGAGATCCAGGCGTTGGGCGGCGAAGTGCGCTTCGAGCAAAAGGTCACCGACCTGCTGATGGACGACGGCCAGCTCAACGGCGTGGTGCTGGCAAGCGGCGAACAGCTGCACTCGCGCCACGTGGTCCTGGCCCTGGGCCACAGTGCCCGTGACACTTTCCGCATGCTGCATGCCCGTGGCGTGTTCATGGAGGCCAAGCCGTTCTCGATCGGCTTTCGTATCGAGCACCCGCAATCGCTGATCGACCAGGCGCGCCTGGGCAAGTACGCCGGCCACCCGAAACTGGGCGCTGCCGACTACAAGCTGGTGCACCACGCCAAGAACGGCCGTTCGGTCTACAGCTTCTGCATGTGCCCGGGTGGCACCGTGGTTGCTGCTACCAGCGAGCCGGGCCGAGTCGTGACCAACGGCATGAGCCAGTACTCGCGTAACGAGCGCAATGCCAACTCCGGTATCGTCGTTGGCATCACCCCTGAGCAAGATTATCCAGGCGGCCCGCTGGCCGGTATCGAGCTGCAGGAAAAGCTCGAAGCCCACGCGTATTTGCTGGGGGGCAGCAACTACCAGGCGCCGGCGCAACTGGTCGGTGACTTTGTCGCCGGGCGACCCTCCACGGCTATTGGCAGTGTCGAGCCTTCGTACAAGCCTGGCATCAGCCTTGGCGACCTGGCACCGAGCCTGCCTGATTTTGCCATCGAGGCGATTCGTGAAGCGTTGCCGGCCTTCGATCGGCAGATCAAGGGCTACAACCTGCCTGACGCGGTGCTGACCGGTATCGAAACCCGCACCTCATCGCCGCTGCGCATCACCCGCGATGCCAGCATGCAGAGCCTGAACCTCAAGGGCCTGTTCCCAGCGGGTGAAGGCGCAGGTTATGCCGGCGGGATCCTGTCGGCGGGTGTTGACGGGATTCGCATTGCTGAAGCGGTGGCGCGCAGTATGCTGGGCTTGCAGGCCTGATTCATACCGCAACACAGTAATCGCCGGCAACGCCGGCTCCCACAGGGGTCTGAGTCGCAGCGGACCTTGTGGGAGCTGGCCTTGCCAGCGATGGGCTGCAAGGCAGCCCGCCCTTCAAACACCCTCGCGCAATACCGACGCCGGCAACGCCTCACCGCGCTCGACACACGCCTGCACCGCCTCAATCAAGCCCTCCAACTGATACCCCTGCCCGCTCAACCATTCCTGGTCATAGTAAGTGGTGGCATAGCGATCGCCGCCATCACACAGTATTGCCACGATCGAGCCGGCCTCCCCTGCTGCGCGCATCTGCTGCGCCGCCGCCAGGGCGCCAATCAGGTTGGTGCCGCTCGAACCGCCGACCCGTCGGCCCAGGCGCTGCGCCAGGTAATGCATGGCCGCCAGTGACAGGGCGTCCGGCACCTTGACCATGGCATCGATCACTTGTGGCAAAAACGAAGCCTCCACCCGTGGCCGGCCGATGCCTTCAATACGTGATCCGCAGTCCAGGCGCAGGGAACGGTCACCGGTCCTGTAGCTGTCGAAAAATACCGAGCGCTCGGCATCGGCGCACAGTACCCGGGTAGCATGCTGGCGATAGCGCACGTAGCGGCCCAACGTGGCGGTGGTGCCGCCCGTACCCGGGCTGGAGATCAGCCAGCTCGGCTCGGGGAACTGCTCGAAACGCATCTGGGCAAAGATCGATTCGGCGATGTTGTTGTTGGCCCGCCAATCGGTAGCGCGTTCGGCATAGGTGAACTGGTCCATGAAGTGCCCGCCACGTTCCCGGGCCAGACGCTCGGACTCGGCGTAGATCTGCGTCGGATCCTGCACCAGATGGCTCTGGCCACCGTAGAAGGCAATCTGGGCGATCTTCTCCTGCGATGTGCTGGCAGGTACCACGGCAATGAAAGGCAGCCCGAGCAAGCGCGCAAAGTAAGCTTCGGAGATTGCTGTCGAGCCGCTGGACGCCTCGATCACCGGCGCCCCCGGGCGCAACCAGCCATTGCACAAGGCATACAGAAACAACGACCGCGCCAGCCGGTGCTTGAGGCTACCGGTGGGGTGGCTCGACTCATCCTTGAAATACAGCTCGACCTCGGGAAAGCCTGGCAGGGGCAACGGGATAAGGTGGGTATCGGCGCTGCGCTGGAAGTCCGCCTCAATAATGCGGATGGCTTCACGGGCCCACTGGCGGTGATCGGTCATGGTCGATTCTCGGGCAAAAAAGTCGAAGTTCAACAGAACATGTTAGGAAAATTCCGATAACTACTAAAGATACAGCCACGGTGAATTATCGACTGCAACTGCTAGGCTGCAGGGCGTGAGTTGGTTACAGCATATAACAAAAAAGAATATAGTTTTTGTTTTAAAGAATATCACCACAGGGTAGGGTGTGCCCCTATCAGAACCTTCAGGATGGAGAGCGCCCTTGCCCCTGCGTAGCACTTTCACACGTTTCTTTCAGTTGGAAGCTGCCAGCGGTCTATTACTGATTGCTGCAGCCGCCCTGGCCCTGATCATCAACAATTCGCCGCTGTCTTACTTGTACAACGGCCTGCTGGATGTTCCGGTGGTCGCCCAGATTGGCGCCCTGAAAATTGCCAAACCCTTGCTGTTGTGGATCAACGACGGCCTGATGGCCTTGTTCTTCCTGCTGATCGGCCTTGAGGTCAAGCGCGAGGTGGTCGACGGCCACCTCTCCAAGCCCTCGCAGATCGTCCTGCCCGGCGCTGCCGCCATCGGCGGCATGGTGGTACCGGCACTGATCTACTGGTTCCTCAACAAGGACAACCCGGCCGCCGTGGCTGGCTGGGCCATCCCCATGGCCACCGACATCGCCTTCGCCCTCGGCGTGCTGGCCCTGCTGGGCAAGCGCGTACCGGTTTCGCTCAAGCTGTTTTTGATGACCCTGGCGATCATCGACGATCTGGGCGCGATCATCGTCATCGCCCTGTTCTACTCCGGCACGTTGTCGAGCCTGTCGCTGGGCCTGGCGGCGGCCTGCCTGCTGGTGCTGATCGCGATGAACCGGCTGGGGGTGGTCAAGCTCGGCCCGTACATGGTGGTCGGCCTGATCCTCTGGGTCTGCGTGCTCAAGAGCGGTGTGCATGCCACCCTGGCCGGGGTCACCCTGGCGCTGTGCATCCCGCTGCGCACGAAAAACGCCGAGCCCTCCCCGCTGCTGAGCCTGGAGCATGCCCTGCACCCTTGGGTCGCCTATGGCATCCTGCCGTTGTTTGCCTTTGCCAACGCCGGTGTGTCGCTGGCGGGCGTCAGCCTTGAAAGCTTTACCCATCACGTACCCATGGGCATCGCCGTCGGCCTGCTGGTGGGCAAGACCCTCGGGGTATTCGGCTTCGCCTGGGTGATGATCAAGGCAGGCATGGCTGCGTTGCCCGCAGGCGCCAATTGGGGCCAGGTGCTTGGGGTCGCGATTCTCTGCGGCATCGGCTTTACCATGAGCCTGTTTGTCGGCTCCCTGGCCTTCGTCCCGGGCAGCAGCGAGTACGCCGGCATGGACCGCATGGGGATCCTCACCGGTTCCATCCTCGCCGCACTGATCGGCTATGGCATCACCGCGCTGTCGAGTCGCAAGCCCGCCGTGGCCTGAAACTCAAGGCAACAAAAAACCCCGACCGGCGCTGCCGAGTCGGGGTTTTTAATGGCCGGTTCACAACTTCAGTGAGTAACCCGGCTGGTACCGTCGACGGTCATGATCCGCACACGCTCACCGACGCGGAAAATCTCGTTCTGTTGCACCGCCTGTACGTAGGCACGCATGCTGCCGTCGTCTTCACGCACGGTGATTTCCACGCCCTGGGTACGGGTCAGGCCTTCTTCGGCCGCAGAACCTGCCAGGCCGCCGGCCACGGCACCGATCACGGCGGCAACGATACTGCCGCGACCGCCACCCACCGCACTACCGGCGACGCCGCCAACGATTGCACCGGCGCCACCGCCGATCGGGGTTTTGGTACCTTCGATTTTCACCGGCCGCAGCGACTCGATGGTGCCCATGCGCACGGTCTGCACACGGCGCGCTTCATCACGGGAGTACGAATCGCCGGTCAGGCTCGAGGCACAACCGCCAAGCAACAGCGACATTGTGGTGAAGCTTGCCACCAGCAGAACAGATTTACGCATTGGATGATCTCCGTAAGACAGATGCCCATTAGACTCCGCGCATTGACGACTGTCACGACAGATGCGCGGTAAAATTGCTTCCATTCAGCTTCCGTACAGCCTGTTCTATCGGGGCAGCCTGTAGAAACTTCTAGCGCAAGGATAGACATGGATTACTTCATCGTCGTCATCACCACCGTGGCAGGCCTTTACTTCCACTGGTGGATCTACGTTCGCATCAAGCGCTGGATGGACCGTGACCTGGCCTTGTCACTGGCAGGCGAAGACGAAGGCAAGAAGGTCTTCATGCTACAACGTCTGGACAGCGCCAAGGCGCAAAAGGTCAAACGCAGTGAACTGGCGGCCTGGCTGGAGCGCGAGGCCGCCGGTTACCAGGCCGATTAAGGCGCGAGGCGCTCACGCAGCCAGTTGCCCTGCTGCAAGCGGTAATTGAGGCGGTCGTGCAGGCGGCTGGCACGCCCCTGCCAGAACTCGATACGCTCGGGCAACAGGCGATAGCCGCCCCAGTGCTCCGGGCAATGCGGCTGGTTGTCGCTAAAGCGCTGCTCGGTGGCCTTTACCAGGCCTTCGAGCTCGGCACGGTCGGCAATCACCTGACTCTGCGGAGAAGCCCAGGCCCCCAGGCGGCTGCCCAGCGGGCGCACCTGATAGTACTCGTCCGATTCCTGCTGGCTGACCTTGACCACCCGGCCCTCGATGCGCACCTGACGCTCCAGCGCCGGCCAGAAGAACGTCATGGCCGCAAAGGGATTGACCAGCAATTGCTGGCCCTTGGCGCTTTCATAGTTGGTGAAGAAGGTAAAACCTTGCTCATCCAGGCCTTTGAGCAAAACGATCCGGCAATGCGGACGACCATCGCCATCCACCGTTGCCAGGGTCATGGCATTGGCTTCTACCGGCGGTTGCTCGGTTTTCAGGGCGTCATCGAACCACTGACGAAACAACGCGAACGGCTGCTCCGGAGCCAAGGCTTCGGTCAGGCCATCACGGGTGTAATCGCGGCGCATATCGGCCAGGGATTGGGTCATTACTGCGTTCCTTGACGATCAGTTGGTCTTCGCAGGGCTGGTGTTGGCAGCGACTTTTTTCGCCGCCGGTGCCGCAGCCTTTTTCGCTGCTGGCTTGGCGACAGGCTTCTTGGCCGCGGTCTTGGCTGGTGCGGCTTTCTTGGCTGCAGTGGCTTTTTTCGCCGGGGCCTTGGCCGCAGGCTTGGCAGCCGGCTTAGCCGCGACCTTGGCTGGGGCTTTGGCATCCTGCACGGCAACCAGTTCGGCCGGGGTCGGGGTCGGCTGCTTGTACTTGGCCAGCAAGGCAACCATGGTGTTCTGCGGCGTCAGCACCAGCTCGACGCGGCGGTTCAGCGAGCGGCCTTCGAGGCTGTCGTTGGCCGCGCGCGGCATTTGCGAGCCCATGCCACGCAGCATCAGGCGATCACGTTCCAGGCCGCTGAGACGGAAAATGGCGGCCACCGACTGGGCGCGCTCCTGGCTGAGCTTGGTATTGGCTGCCGCGACCCCACTGCTATCGGCATGGCCGAGGACCAGCACTGCGGTCTGCTTGTCGGTCTCGATGGCCTTGGCCACACGGGTGATCGGGCCAAGGGTGACCGGCAGGAGCATGGCCGGACGGTCCGGGTTGTAGGAGCTGTCGACCGGCACTGTCACGACCAACACGTCTTCACGGCGTTCGACTTCGAACTTGCTGTCCTTGATGGCTTCGCGCAGCTTCGGCTCGTAACTGTCCAGCCAGGCCTGGGTCGCCTTGCGGTCGATTTTCGGCACGGCAGCGACCTTGCTCTTGTCGTTCTCGCCAAACGGCCACCACCAGCGGCTGGAGCTGTCCGACTTGGCGTCGGCCTTGGCCACTTTTTCAGTTACCACGTCCTTAACTTCCTTGTCGACGACCTGGTCCGAGCCAAATGGCCACCAGTTGAAACCGACATCAGCGGCCCCGTGTTTCTGAGGATGCTGCGCGCAGCCGGTGACAGCCAGGCACAGGGCGAGAGCTAAGGATTTATGCGAAGACATCAGCGATACACCATGAAAATGAAAGAAATTTGGCCCAGCAATGCAGGGCTTTGGATTTCAGAATAGCCAAAGGGTTCAGGCCACACCGGGGTCAACCGATCAAAGGCAGCTGGCCAATACCCGCACCAGCTTCTGCGCCCGAGGGTCCATGAGCACATAAGGGCCCAGGGTATTGGTAACAAAACCAAAGGAAACATCATGTTCCGGGTCGGCAAAGCCCACCGAGCCGCCCGCCCCCGGATGGCCGAAGGCGCGCGCGCCCAGACCAAAGGTAGCGTTTGCCACGCGTGGCTGATCGAGCATACAGCCCAGGCCAAAACGGGTCTGGGTCAACAAGGTGCGGTCCTGGCCGAGGCTGTGCTCCCGCGTCAGTTCATCCAGCAGTTCCGACTCCAGCAGGCTGCCATCCAGCAGGCCAGCATAGAAACCAGCAAGGCTGCGGGCATTGCCATGGCCATTGGCCGCCGGTTGCTGCATCCGGCGCCACTCTGGCTTGTTGGTACTGGTGAGCATGCCTGGCGGGTTGGTGAAGGCCCGGGTCGACAGGGCCTGTGGCTCACGCAGGGTTACCTGGAGCAGGCGCTGGGCCGCTTCATCGCCCATGTTGCCTTTGCCGCGGGCGATGTGCGCGACTCGATGGAATTCTTCTTCGGCCAGGCCGATATGAAAGTCCAGACCCAGCGGCCTGGCGGTGCGCGCGACGATCGACTCGCCTGGCTCGCGGCCATCTGCCCGGCGGATCAACTCGCCGATCAACCAGCCAAAGGTGATGGCCGCATAACCGTGGGCGGTGCCGGGCGTCCACCAGGGTGATTCGCCAGCCAGCGCCTGGACCATGGTTTGCCAGTCATAGAAGGCTTCGGCCGGCATCAACTCGCGCAAGGCCGGTACGCCGGCGCGATGGCTGAGCAACTGGCGCAGGGTGATCGATTGCTTGTCGGCCTGGGCGAATTCCGGCCAGTAACGCGCCACAGGCGCGTCCAGGGCCAGCTTGCCCTCGCCGACCAACTGCAGGGCCGTCACGGCGGTGAACATCTTGGTGCAGGAAAACAGGTTGGCGATGGTGTCGCTGTGCCAGGCCTCGGCCCCGTCCTTGTCGGCGCTACCGGCCCAGAGGTCGATGACGGTCTCGCCACCGACCTGGATGCACAGCGCTGCGCCACGCTCCTGAGGATCGTCGAACAGCGCCGCAAAGGCTTCACGCACTGCTTCGAACTTAAGCTCGTAATGACCCTGAATCTGCACCCAGCAACTCCCGCAAAACCGGCTTCTCAATAGGGTGTGCATTGTTTCAGTCTGCGCACGATTTGGGAACAGACAGAAGCCGGGCGGTCCACGCCAGACGGCTGCTGTCAGGGGGCCTTGGGCATTTTCTGCGTGGCGACGAAGGTTTTACCGATCTGCTCCTGAGCCTGCAGGTTGCTTTTGCGCACACCGTCGACAAAGCCCTGGAACGGCACATCGGTAATGCCCACCAGGCCGAAGTGACCATTCTCGCCATCGAGCAGACGCCCGCTGGCCGGCTGGTCGAGGTATTGGAACCAGTGCACGCCGACGATCGACGGCTCATCCACAGCGGCCTTGACGAAGCCGGCATAGGCTGGCGCCCTGCCTTCTTCCTTGGCCACTTCCATCGGCCCCGGCCAGAACGGGCCGCGATCACGGGAGCCGAACTGGAACTCGGAGACCAGCACCGGCTTGTCCAGCGCCTTGAGCTGGCTGAAGTCGTAACCGTCCTGCGGTTTGGGCGTGTAGAAGTTGAAGCTGATGACGTCGCAGTACTCGGCACAAGCGGCGACCGCTTCCGGGGTGCTCACGGCATAGCGGCCACCGAGCAACAGGTGATTGGGCGCATGCCATTTCAGCGAGTCTGCAATGGTCTTGAAATAGGTTTCGGCGAAGACCTTCTGGAAGTACTTGAAGTCGGCCTCGATCTCCGGGTGCTCAGGGCTTGGCAGCGGCGGTTCGAAGCCTGGGTCTTCCATCAGCTCCCAGGCCGGCAAGTCAATGCCCCAGGCCTTGGACAGGCCAGCCTGGTTGCGGTATTTGTCGCGCAGCTGCTTGAGGAAGGCGCGCTTGGCCGGCACGTCGGTAGTCAGGCGCAAAGTGCCATAGGCCAGGGCGTAACGGGCCTTGGGGTCATCCCCGGGGGCGGCCCAGGCCAGTTCGTTGTCGGCGAAATAACCGATCAGCCAAGGGTCGTCGCGGTGGTCGCGGGCGGCAATCGCCACCGCACGCTCGGTGGCCATGGCAAAGCGTGGGTCGAACGGGTCGGGCATGCCGCCCCACCAGTCCATGCCGGTGCTGATACTGGCGTAGTCACCGACGATCGACAGCGGCAAGGTGTAGGGCATGCGGCTGGCCTGGCCCAGCGTCGGCTCGCTCCAGTTGCCCAGGGTATTGAAGCCCCAGGCCTGCAGGCGATCGAGGGTATGCCCCTGCCAGCGTTGCTTGTCGAAGCTGGCTACCGGGCATTCAACCGCCGGGGCCTTGTCGCTGGCTGCCACCGGCGTGCACGGTGTGCCATGGCTGCGCTCGATATTGGCGGCATAGAAGTCGAACCAGCGCCCCTGGTTGAAATTGCGGCCACGGGCCGAGCCGTTGCCGTCGTTGTTGTTGCCCTCGCCGTAGAACTGCGCCAGCGCTTCACCCGGTTGCGGCAGTGCGCTGAACATGGCTTCGCGCCCGGCGACGTAAGTGCGACCGCCGTCGGCGGCCACGGTGTTGACGCCCAGGGAGTAGAACGGGTGCCCTTGCGGCGTCACCAGGTACCAGCGGCCCTCGCGTTTTTCAGTACGGAAGAAGCCCTTGGCCTCGAACGCCGGCCCCTCGTTGATGCCGCCGAACTTGTCCAGCTTGAGCTTGCTGCGCTCTCCCAGCCAGCCCTTGAGCTGCTGCTGCTCACGGCTGGCGGCGGCCTTGAGCTGATCGTCGCTGACAATCTTCTCCGGCCAGCGGCCGCGGGTGGACTGGCCATAGCCATCGATCAAGCCGGAGTACACGGCCTTCTGCAACTGGTCGTCATCCTGAGTGCCGACGCGCTCGATGAGGATGCTCTGGGCGACATTGGGCTTGTTCATCGACAAGGTCACCGATACCACCTGCTTGAGGTCGACCTCGCCGGCGCTGCTGGTCAGCAACACCCGCTGGCCCTCATGCACCCAGGGCATCGGCGGCCCGGCACGCATGCCCTGGCTCAGGGGCGAGCTGGCCTTGAGCGGCACATAGACGGTTTGCGCCGGGCCCGCCGGCAGATCGATGCGGCTGGTGAGGGTCTTGCCATCGCTGCTCTGTACCGTCACATCGACGGTCAGCGCCCAGTCCATGGCGCTTTGCAGACGCAAGGTCATGGCCGTGGCACTGGACCAGTCCCAGGCACCGGACTGCGGAGTCAGGCGCAGTTTGGGCTGTTGCACCGGGTTGAACACCACCCGGCGCAGCACCTCGCCCTCGGCCGTCTGCTCTGCGTTGTACTGCGGCAGGCTGGCATCTTCGGTCACCACATTGACCACCGCGGCCGGGCGAACGAAGCTGAACAGCGTCTGTTGCCCGGCCAGCAGCGGCGTGCTGAACAACAGTGCGAATACGGCAGGCAAGGTACGGCGAATCATAGGGCTGGAGCTCTCCTTGAGGGCCCATAGGGCCTTGAACTGAGTGATAGACAACGCCCGGAGCATTGCGCTCCGGGTTTCAGGAAATTTCTCTGCGAAACGGTGGCAACGCATTGAGAATAGCCTTGCCGTAGCGCTGGGTGACCACGCGCCGATCAAGCAGGGTGATGGTGCCGCGATCCTCTTCGGTGCGCAGCAGGCGCCCGCAGGCCTGGATCAGCCGCAGCGAGGCATCCGGCACGGCGATTTCCATGAACGGATTGCCGCCCCGGGCCTCGATCCATTCGGCCAGGGCTGCCTCGACCGGATCATCCGGCACCGCGAACGGAATCTTGGCAATCACCACGTGCTCGCAATAGGCGCCCGGCAGGTCGACGCCTTCGGCGAAACTGGCCAGGCCGAACAGCACGCTGGAATCACCGCCATCGACCCGCGCCTTGTGCTTGTTGAGGGTTTCCTGCTTGGACAGGTTGCCCTGGATGAACACCTGCTTGCGCCAGTCGCGGTCCAGGCCGTCGAACACGTCCTGCATCTGCTTGCGCGAAGAAAACAGCACCAGCGAACCGCGCGAACCTTCCACCAGCTCCGGCAGGTCGCGGATGATCGCCGCAGTGTGGGCGGCGGCATCGCGCGGGTCGGCGCGCAGGTCCGGCACCCGCAGCACGCCGGCATCGGTGTGGTGGAAGGGGCTCGGCACGACGCTGGTGACCGCAGTCTTGGGCAGCCCGGCACGCATGCGGAAACGATCGAACTTGCCCAGCGCAGTGAGGGTGGCCGAGGTCACCAGGGCGCCATGGGCGACGCTCCACAGGTTGCGCCGGAGCATTTCGGCGGCGAGGATCGGGCTGGCATTGACCTCGATGTCGAACAGCGCGCCGCTTTCCGCCAGGGTCAACCAGCGGGCCATGGGCGGGCTGTCTTCCGGGTCCTCGGCGGTGAAGGCGGTCCACAGTTCCCAGTTGCCCTGGGCACGCATCAACAGGCTGCCGAACAACGGGTACCACTCCTCGGCCTGATGGCTGGCGATGCCGATGTTGACTTCGCCGTCCATGCCTTCCTTGAGCAGCTCGGTCAGGCGGGTGAACAGGTCGTTGAGGCGCGAGAACCCCTTTTTCAGCTCGATGCCCATCTCGCGCATGTGCTCGGGGACCACCCCGCCTTCGAAGCGATGACGGGGCCGCTCGCGGCCTTCCATGTCTTCGCCGGGGCGGAAATCGGCGACCTGCTCGCAGGCACTGAACATGAACTGTTGCTGGGCCTTGATCTCGCGGGCCAGCTCCGGCACCTGCTCGATCAGTTTGCCCAGGTCGCCGGGCAGTGGATGCTGGGCCAGCAGTTTGGTCAGGTTCTTGGCGGTTTGCTCGAGCCAGTCGGCGGTCGAGCGCAAACGGGTGTAGTGGGCGAAGTGGCCGATGGCCTTGTCGGGCAGGTGGTGGCCTTCGTCGAACACATAAATGGTGTCGCGCGGGTCCGGCAGCACGGCGCCGCCGCCCAGGGCCAGGTCAGCCAGGACCATGTCATGGTTGGTGACGATCACATCGACCTTGCCCATGCCTTCGCGGGCCTTGTAGAAGGTGCACTGCTGGAAGTTCGGGCAATGGCGGCCGGTGCACTGGCTATGGTCGGTGGTCAGGCGCGCCCAGTCCTGGTCTTCCAGGGCCTGGGGCCAGCTGTCACGGTCGCCATCCCAACGGTTGCCGGCGAGCTTCTCGATCATGCTGGTGAACAGCTTCTGGCTGGCCTCATCGACTTCGATCTTGAAGCCTTCTTCTTCGAATAGCTGGGCAGTGGCCGACTGTGCCTGGCCTTCCTGCAGCAGCAGGTCGAGTTTCGACAGGCACAGGTAGCGGCCCCGGCCCTTGGCCAGGGCGAAGCTGAAATTCAGGCCGCTGTTGCGCATCAGGTCGGGCAGGTCCTTGAAGACGATCTGCTCCTGCAGGGCAACCGTGGCGGTGGCGATTACCAGGCGCTTGCCGGCCGCCTTGGCCGCAGGAATCGAGGCCAGGCTATAGGCCACCGTCTTGCCGGTACCGGTGCCGGCCTCGACCGCGACCACAGCCGGTTCACCGACGCGCCGACCTTCGTCGTCGCAGTCGATATCGCCGAGCACCTTGGCCACTTCGGCAATCATCAGGCGCTGGCCATAGCGGGGCTTGAGGCTCTTGGCTTCGAGAAAACGCGAATAGGCGCCCTGAATCGTGGTTTTGAGTTCGTTGCTGATCATGGTGTCGGGCGCCCGAAGGGCTGGATAAATTTTCAGTGTTTCGGTTGGGTCGCTATCATACCCCGCTATTGCCCTTTGCGCCGAATGGAGATCCCGATGCCCATCTTTGCCCTTCCTTATAGCCTGCATGTTCTGGCCGCCCTGGTGTGGGTCGGGGGGATGTTCTTTGCCTGGCTGATCCTGCGCCCTGCGGCGGTTGCAGCCCTGGATGGCCCCGCTCGTCTGCGCCTGTGGGTGGAAGTGTTTCAGCGTTTTTTCGTGTGGGTGTGGATCGCGATCGCGGTGCTGGCGATCAGCGGTGTGATCATGATCAATACCCGTTTTGCCAGCTTCGAGACGACACCGCGGCATGTTCAGGTGATGATCGGTGGCGCGATTGCGATGTTCGCCCTGTTCTTTCGTATCCAGTCGTTGCTGTACCCGGAACTGCGCAAGGCGGTGCAGGCCGAAGACTGGCCTGCGGGCGCGGCGGTCATGGCGAGGATTCGCCGGATGGTCGGGATCAACCTGATGCTGGGGATCGCAGTGGTGTTGTCGGGTGGAGTGTTGTGGTGAATTGAAGCCTGGGGGGCTGCTACGCAGCCCATCGCCGGCAAGGCCGGCTCCCAGAGGGTCGGCGTGTATTTTTACAGGCGCTGCAGAATCAACTCCCCAGCCGCCCCGGGCAAACCTGGCTGGCCTGCCACACCCGGCTTGCCCGCGGCACCGCCAGCGGTGCTGTAAACCAGGCAGCCCTTGCTCGCGCCACCGGCCCCCGGCTTGCCGGCGGCCCCTGCCACACCTGGCGCGCCGCCATCGACCTGAACCACAATGCGCTCGGCCGGGAAATCCGCCGGCAGCGCCAGCCGTACCCGGCCACCAGGCGCGCCGTCATGGCCATTGCCGCCATTGTCGCCATTGGCCCCGCGGCTGGCCTGGCCCCAGGTGCAACCTCCCGGCTTGCCGTTGGCGCCATCGAGCCCGACGTATCCCGGAGCACCGGCCCCGCCACGGGCATCAATGGCCAGCGTCGAGGCCTGCAGTTCATGCAACTGCAACGCCAGGTTGCGCCCGGCCTTCGCCGCCTTTTCATAGGTCCCCGGCGCACCATGGGCGACAATCTGGCTACCCTCGCCCAAACTGGCCCGACTCACCTCGATCTGCAAGGTGGTGTCGGCCGGCACGATGGCAATCCGCGCGTCATGCCCCAGGTGTAACTCATCGATTTTGAAGTCGACCAGGCTGGCTGGCAGCAACAACGTGGCGGAATCCGCAACCTCCAGGCGCTGCAAATGCACGACGCTGGACTTGTTCGGCAAGCGCAGCACCGAATGGCTCGCCACGCTAATGGCATCGGCCAGGGCCAGGGGGCTGAACAACGCAGCCAGAATGATCAATTTACGCATGAGCAGCTTCCTTGCGGGGTGCAGGAATCGAAAGGACATGAAAAATACCCACCAGCAGGATCTGCAAGCGATCGAACCAACGATGGCTGCGCGTGCGCAAGCAACCATTGAACATCAACACTTCCAGCAGATGCAGGCCAAGCAGGGCGGCACCGGCGGCATTGATCAGCAGGTGGAAGGGATGCTCCAGGGGAATCAGCAGATTCACCAGCACCACCCACCAGAACACCACGGTCAGGGCCTTGGCCAGCCCCAGTAAGCCTTGCATAGGCGCCCCCCGTTGTTATTTTTCGGTGGCGATACCAGCCACGCCGGCATCGCCTGCAACAGTAACGGCTGACACGCTCCTTGTGCCAGTGGCTCAATCAATTAAGGTGCAGTTCCACCCTGCGATTTTGCGCGCGGCCGGCGTCGGTATCGTTTTCGGCGATGGGCTGGCTCTCGCCGCGCCCCTGGCTGGTGACTTTCGACGGTGCCAGCCCCTGACTGATCAGGTACTCGGCAACGCTGCTCGCGCGCCGCTCGGAGAGTGCCTGGTTGTAGGCATCGGAGCCTTGGCTATCGGTGTGGCCGATGACCTTGACGCTGACCACATTGGCGCCATTGAGCTTGCTGCCCAGCGCCTGCAATTGTTGCTGGGCCGCACTGGTCAACTGCGCCGAATCAGAGGCGAACATCACGGCCCCCTGATCGCTGAGGGTGATGACCTGCGAGGTGGCTGCAGGCTCCGGCGCCTTCTGGCTCACCGGGTACTGCGGCGACGGGCAACCGGTGTGGCTGACCGGGGTATTGGCCGGCGTGTCGGGGCAACGGTCACGACGATCGAACACCCCGTCTTCGTCTTCATCACCATCCTGGGCATAACAGATCAAGCCGCCGGCAATCGCACCGGCAGCACCGGCGCCAGCTGCCCAGGCAGAACTTTCGATGGCCCCCAGGCCGCCACCGACCAGACCGCCAAGCAGACTGCAGATAGGCCAGGTCCTTTGATTGAGTGGGGCGCTGCCATCGCTGTGGGTCGCGCAACCGGAGAGCAGGCTTGCGGCCAGAAGGACCGGCAGTGTGGCCTTGGAGAGAACACTCATGAGAATTGCTCCTGTGTCACCGGCCTCTACCGGTCACACAGGAGTAAAGACCGGCCTGCAGTACTTCTCAAGCCGCAGGCCGCGGTCCGTCGGCGTTTCAGCGCTCGATACGAATTTCCGTACGACGGTTCTGTGCCCGACCCTCGGCGGTGGCATTGTCGGCAACCGGCTGGGTTTCACCCGCGCCCTGCACCGAGACGAAGCTGGCGCGTGGCACACCGCTCTCGATCAGGTACTCGGTGACCGAATGGGCACGGCGTTCCGAGAGTTTCTGGTTGTAGGTATCAGAGCCTTTGCTGTCGGTATGGCCGGTGACACTCAAGCGAGCGTTCGCCGCTTCGCTTTTCAAGCGCGTGGCAATGGTATTGAGGCGCTCCTTGTCAGCAGCGGTCAGTTTGGCGGAGTCGAACTCGAAGTGAACATCGCGGATGACGATGACCTCTTCCTTGACCACGGCCACTTCTTCGACCACGGCCACGGGCTCTGGCGGACAACCGTTGGCATCGACCTGTACCCCACGCGGGGTACCCGGGCATTTGTCGCGGCTGTCCGGCACGCCATCACCGTCTTCGTCGCCATCGCCATGGGCCCAGCAATAGCCCGCCGCCATGCCTGCGCCAAGCAACGCGCCCCAGCCAGCCCAGCTGGAACTCTCGATGGCGCCCAGGGCTGCGCCGCCTACACCCCCGACGGCAGCACACTTCGGCCAGTCGGTTTTTTGCAAACCTGCACAACCAGTCAACACGCTGGTTAGCAGAACCAGAGGTAATGCTGTGCGTACTATGCTCATTTTGTTGCATCTCCTAGGGGGAATCGGTGCAAAACCGATGCTCTGGGAGTAAAGACCGCCTCATTGATATCCGCCAGCAATAGGCCATGATGCGGCGCTGCGGCACTATGCCAAGGGACGCCAGACCGTTAATCTTGCCCGATCTGACCGAGGATTCCCGATGATGGACGGCTTTTCCCAGCGCACCCCGCAACAGGCCCTTGCCGCCCTGCTCGATCGCTATGCGCCACAGCGGCTGCTATTGATAGGTGAACGATTTCCGGCACTGGAGGCGTTCGCCCAGGCCCATCCGCATGTGCAGATCGCCGTGGCCAGCCCCGGCCCGCTGCCTGGGGAGCTGGCGGCGCAACGCTTCGACCTGGCGCTGCTGGTCGATTGCCTGGAGCATCTGCCCAAACGTGACGGTCTGCAGTTGCTGGGGGGTATCCGTAACCTCAACGCCAGCCGCGTGGCGGTACTGGCCGACCTGAGCGCCTGCGGCTGGCAGGAAACCGATTTTTTCGCCCTGGCCCTGCAGGCCAGCGAAAAATTCCAACGGGATGCGCAGGTTCTAAACCTGTTCACCTATGATCTACATGAATACAAACAGGTCCCGGACTGGCTCAATGCCAAGTTCTGGGCCAACCCGGAAAATTTTGGCAAGTACTGGTGGTGAAGCAATGAGTGTCTCGGTTTGTCCCTGCGGTAGCGGCGATCTGCTTGATACCTGTTGCGGGCATTATCACGCAGGGCTTCCCGCCCCCGACGCGCAGACCCTGATGCGCTCGCGCTACAGCGCCTACGTGCTGGGGCTGGTCGACTACCTGGTGGCCACCACCCTGCCGGCGCAGCAGGCCGGGCTCGATCGCGAAGCGATCAAGGCCTGGAGCCAGCAAAGCACCTGGCTGGGCCTTGAGGTGGAAAGCGCCGAGGTGTTCGGCGGCAAGCCTGAACATGCGTTCGTAACCTTCACCGCCCGCTGGCACGACAACGACGGCGAGCATTGCCATCGCGAACGCTCAGCCTTCGTACAGAACCAGGGCCGCTGGTACTTCATCGACCCCACTGTCAGCCTCAAGGCCACGCGCAACGACCCCTGCCCGTGCAACAGCGGGCAGAAATTCAAGAAGTGCTGCTCCAGTTACCTGGGTAGCTGAGCCTGATGGCCCGCCTGTTGCTGATTGGCGCTCTGCTCCTGCAACTGGTGGGGTGCGCCAGCTGGCTGGACGCGGACTATCAAGACCCGCAGGTGCACCTGCTCAAGGTGGAACCGGTAAAGATGCGCCTGCTGCAACAGGAGTTCGTGCTCCATGTGCAGGTCGACAACCCCAACGACAGCCGTCTGTTCATCCGTTACCTGAGCTACAAGGTGCTGATCAACGACCTGGCGCTGACCGCAGGTGAAGCCAGCCTCTGGCGCAGCGTCGGCGCCCACGCGCGGCGCACCTTCAAGATCCCGGTGCGCACCAACCTCTGGCAGCAGGTCAAACCCCTGGCAAAATTGCTCAAAGGCAGCCAAGGTCCACTGCGCTATCGCCTGGAAGGTGAACTGAGCAGCGGATTATTCTTCGCCCGCGACCTGCACTTGTCGCGCAGTGGTGAGATAATTCCCGGCGATCTTATTCCGGAGTAACCCAAGATGACCCAGCAACCCCATGTCCATGGCCCTGACTGCAACCACGATCATGATCATCACGACCATGACCACGGCCATGTACACGGCCCGCACTGCAACCACGGCCACCAGGAGCCGGTGCGCAACGCCCTGAAGGACGTCGGCCGCAACGATCCGTGCCCATGCGGCAGCAGCAAGAAGTTCAAGAAGTGCCACGGGGCCTGATAGCGGCCTTGTAGCAGTGGCCGGCGCTTGTGCCCAGCACAGGTGCGGCCGCTAGCCCCTCCCGGCAGGATCGACGCCTCGTCAACTGCTGAAAATAAAGGCGGCGCCCCGCTTGCATGGTGTGATCGCGCTCACTAACGTAGCGCCTTTTACCGCCACGCCCTGCAGGAGCCTGATCATGGCCGCGCCAGCCCTTCCCCCTTTTACCCCCCGGTTCGGCGTAGCCGCTGTGATGCTCGGGCTATTGAGCCTGAGCGGCTGCCAGATGGCCGGCCAGCGTGACAGCGTGCTGCCTGCTACAGGCGTGCAGCCGCTCAAGGGCCTGGCGCAGAATGTTTCAGTGCGCCGCAACGCCATGGGCATGCCGCTGATCGAATCGAGCAACTTCCACGATGCGCTGTTCGCCCTGGGTTATGTCCACGCCGGCGACCGTATCGGGCAGATGGTCGGCATGCGCCTGCTGGCTCAAGGCCGCCTGGCGGAAATGGCCGGCGCCGATGTGCTGGAAGTCGACCGCCTGATGCGCGCGGCCAACCTCAAGGCCAGCGCCAACCAGCTGTATGCCGATGCCTCACCACGGCTCAAGCGTTTCTTCGAGGTGTATGCCCGCGGCGTCAACGCCTACCTGTTCCGCTACCGCGACAAGCTGCCGGCCCCCTTGGCCCAGAGCGGCTACCGCCCGGAATACTGGAAGCCCGAGGACTCGGCGCTGATCTTCTGCCTGTACACCTTCAGCCAGTCGGTCAACCTGCAGGAAGAACTCGCAGCCCTGGGCCTGGCGCAGAAAGTCGGCACCGACAAACTGGCCTGGCTGTTGCCCAGCTATCCTGACGAGCCCCTGGCCCTGGCCGAAACCGACAAGCTCAAAGGCCTTAACCTGAATAGCCAGCTCGCGGGCCTGGCGCCATTGACCGCGGCCAGCGAGCAACTGGCCGCGCTCAACCTGCTCGGCACGGCCGGCGCCAGCAACTGGGCGATTGCCCCGCAGCGCAGCCGCAGCGGCAAGAGCCTGATGGCCAGCGATACCCTCGGTGCCTGGGCCATGAGCCCGGTGCAGATCCGCTCGCCCAAGTACCAGGCCGCTGGCGTGTCGATTGCCGGCCTGCCGCTGGTGCTGTCCGGCTACAACGGCAAGCTGGCCTGGAGTGCCAGCGCGGTGATGGCCGACAACCAGGACCTGTTCCTGGAAAAACTGCGCAAGGAAGGCAACCGCTTGATGTACCAGGCCGACGGCAAATGGCTGCCGGCCCAGGCCCGCAACGAGACCTTCTTCATCAAGGGCCAGCGCCCGCTGCGTGAGACCCTGTACGACACCCGCCACGGCACCCTGCTCGGCCAGCCGCAGAATGCAAGCCTGGGCCTGGCCTTGCGCATGCCCGAGTTCAAGGGCGACCAGAGCCTGGACGCCTTCTTCAACCTGTCGCGGGCGCAGAAAGTCGAGCACGCGTTCGACAACACCCGCGAGATCGGCGCCGCGGCGCTGAACTTCGTCTTTGCCGACGCCAGCAATATCGGCTGGCAAGTCAGCGGACGCTTCCCCAACCGCCGCGAAGGCCAGGGCCTGCTGCCGTCGCCGGGCTGGGACGGACGCTACGACTGGGACGGTTACGCCGACCCGATGCTCCATCCCTACGACCAGGACCCACCCCAGGGCTGGCTTGGCAATGCCAACCAGCGCAGTGTGCCCAAAGGCTACGGCATGCAGCTGTCCAACAGCTGGTACTACCCCGAGCGCGCCGAGCGCCTGGCGCAACTGGCCGGCAATGGCAAACATGACAGCCGCAGCCTGATCCTGATGCAGAACGACCAGACCACGCTGTTTGCCGACAAGCTGAAAAAGATGTTCGAAGCGCCCGGCATGGCCCAGCCCCTGAAGCAGGCAATCGACGCCCTGCCCGCCGATCAGCGGACCAGGGCCCGTGAGGCTTACACCCGGCTGATGGCCTTTGACGGCCGGCTGAGCAGCACATCGGCAGATGCCGCCCTGTACGAACTGTTCCTGCAGGAAAGCGCAAAACTGACCTTCCTCGACGAGCTGGGCCCCGAATCCGGCCTGGCCTGGCAGGCGTTCGTCGGCAATGCCCGGTTGTCCTATTCGGCCCAGGCCGACCACCTGCTCGGTCGCGAAGACAGCCCATTCTGGGACGATCAGAAAACCGCGCAAAAAGAAGACAAACCGACCATTCTTGCCCGCAGCCTCGCTGCGGCCGTCAGCGCCGGCGAAGCGCAACTGGGCAATGACCACCGCGCCTGGCAATGGGGCAAGCTGCACCAGTACCGCTGGCCGGTACCGACCTTCCACGGCCTGGGTGATACCGTCAGCCGCGGCCCGCTGGCCAGCGGTGGTGACCACAGTACCCTGAACCCGGCGCCCTACGCCTGGGGCAAGGACTTCAACGCGCAACTGGCACCGTCGCTGCGCATGGTGGTGGACTTCGGCCAGGTCGAACCGCTGCAACTGCAAAGCAGCAGCGGCCAGTCCGGCAACCCGGCCAGCCCGCACTTTGCCGACGGCCTGGATGCCTGGTTCAAAGGCCGCTACATGAGCCTGCCGGTGCAGCCGCAAAACTTCGACCGCGCCTATGGCAGCAAGCGCCTGACCCTGGTGCCGGGCAAGTAACCCCGGTACAACCACCCGCAGCCGGTGCAATGCCGGCTGCGCTGATCCATATCAACAGCCCCCGCCACCAAATCCATTACAACGAAACTGAGGCCGGTTTCGTTACCAACCTCTGCCTGATGAACCATAAAAACGATTGCAGCCCTGCGCCCAGGGGACCACCCCACGCCAGGTGATTAAAGGAATAATGCAATGGCATCTGCCTTCTCCCGTCTGGCCCTGGTGGCCACGACCGTGTTGTCGTTCTGTGCACTCGCCAGTGAGCCGCCCCCGGCAGCGGCGGCCGACCCCGAACTGCTTGCCCGCGGCAAGTACATCGCCCAACTGGGCGACTGCATCGCCTGCCACACCGCCCCGCAAGCGCCGCAAATGGCCGGCGGCCTGCAACTGCAAACGCCCATGGGCACCATCTATTCGAGCAACATCACCCCCGATCCAGACACCGGTATCGGCCGCTACAGTTTTGAACAGTTCGACAAGGCCATGCGCGAAGGTGTTACCCCGGACGGTACCAACCTCTACCCGGCAATGCCCTACCCGTCCTACGCGAAAATGAGCGAAGAGGACATGCGCGCCCTTTATGCCTACCTGATGCACGGTGTGACGCCGATCAGCCAGACCAACCAGGAAGCGGACATGAGCTGGCCGTTCAACATGCGCTGGGGCTTGTCGTTGTGGAACTTCGCCTTCGTCGACACCCAGCCCTTCGAGCCCGACCCCAACAAGGATGAGGTGCTCAATCGTGGTGCCTACCTGGTGCAAGGCCTGGGTCATTGTGGTGCCTGCCACACCCCACGCGGCATCGCCTTCCAGGAAAAAGCCATGAGCGACGCCGGTCGCAGCGGCAAGCACTTCCTCGCCGGCGAAACCGTTGAGCACTGGCGCGCCCTGAGCCTGCGCAACCTGTGGACCGTCGACGACACCGTGCAACTGCTCAAGACCGGGCAGAACCGCTTCGCCACGGTGTCGGGCAACATGGCCGACGTGATCCATCACAGTACCCAGCACTTCAGTGATGGCGACCTGATTGCCATCGCCAGCTACCTGAAGTCCCTGCCGCCGGGCAAGGACGACCTGCCGATGCCGGACATCCCGCTGGCAGCTGCAGCACCGGATGACCTGTTCAGCAGCCGTGGCGGCCTGGGCTACACCCAGTTCTGCAGCGATTGCCACCGCCCCGACGGGCGCGGGGTCAAGGGCCTGTTCCCGCCATTGGCCGGCAACCCGAGCATCGCCTCGGCCAATCCGACCTCCTTGCTGCACATCACCCTCACCGGCTGGGAGACCGCGCAGACCGCCACCCATTCGCGGGTCTACACCATGCCGGGGTTTGCGCGCCTGGCCGATGAAGAGATCGCCGAGATCCTGAGTTTCGTGCGCAATCGCTGGGGCAACAACAGCTCGCCGATCACTGCCAAGCAGGTGAAGACACTGCGTGAGCAACTCAACCCGCAGACCACCGACTCGACGGCATTTGAAACCCCGCGCCTGGCCAACCTGCTGGCTGCCGCCAACGCCGACCAGGTCATCCGTGGCATGCGCCTGCACCTGCAAACCCGCGAGTTGCTGCCGAACAACGTCGGTAACGCGCTGAACTGCACCAGTTGCCACCTCAACGCCGGCACCGTGGCCGATGGTTCGCCGTTTGTCGGCGTCTCGGCATTCTTCCCCAGCTACGCACCGCGGGCGGGCAAGGAAGTCACCCTCGAAGAGCGCATCAACGGCTGCTTCCGTCGTTCGATGAATGGTAAACCGCTACCGCCGCAATCAGCGGATATGCAGGCGATGGTGGCTTACTTCGACTGGATGAAGATGAACACCCTGCCGGGCGACAAAGTGGCCGGACGCGGGGTCGGCAAGATCGATACCGCGATCAAGCCGGACCTGGACAACGGCAAGCAGGTGTATGCCGAACAATGTGCGGTGTGCCATGGCAGCAATGGCGAGGGCCTGGCCCGTGAAGACGGCAGCCTGGTGTACCCGCCACTGTGGGGCGAGCAGTCGTTCAACATCGGCGCCGGCATGGCCCGCACCTATACCGCCGCAGCATTCGTCAAACGCAACATGCCGATTGGCTTCCACGAGAAGTTCCCATTGGGCCAGGGTGGCTTGAGTGATCAGGAGGCGGTGGATGTCGCGGCCTGGTTCTCGCAGCAACCACGGCCGGACTTCCCGGACAAGGTCAAGGATTGGCCCAACGGTGGCAAACCGGTGGATGCGCGCTACTAAAAGCGCCGCGCTACAGCCCATCGCTGGCAAGGCCAGCTCCCACAGGATCATGCATACACCGATCCATTGTGGGGGCCGGCTGGAATATGGTGTGAAACTTGCTATCACTGTGTTGTCTGGCATCGACCGGTAACGGCTTTGTGCCACCCCAACACTTTGCGAATCCAAGGACACACAATGAAAAAAGCATGGCTGACGCTTTCCGCACTCGCGTTGTGTCTGGCTGCGGGGAATACCCTGGCCAAGGAATACAAGGAGCTGCGCTTCGGCGTTGATCCGTCTTATGCACCATTCGAATCGAAGGCCGCCGACGGTACCCTGGTGGGCTTCGACATCGACCTGGGCAATGCCATCTGTGCTGAGCTCAAGGTCAAGTGCAAGTGGGTGGAAAGCGACTTCGACGGCATGATTCCAGGGCTCAAGGCCAACAAGTTCGATGGTGTAATCTCGTCGATGACCGTTACCCCGGCGCGGGAGAAAGTCATCGATTTCTCCAATGAGCTGTTCTCCGGTCCCACCAGCCTGGTGTTCAAGAAAGGTTCCGGCCTGACCGCCGACCCGGCCTCGCTCAAGGGCAAGACCGTCGGCTACGAGCAGGGCACTATCCAGGAAGCCTACGCCAAAGCCGTGCTGGACAAGGCCGGGGTCAAGACCCAGGCCTACCAGAACCAGGACCAGGTCTACGCAGACCTGACCTCCGGGCGCCTGGATGCCTCGATCCAGGACATGCTCCAGGCTGAGCTGGGCTTTCTCAAGTCGCCCAAAGGCGCCGACTACGAAGTCAGCGAGCCGGTCGACAGCGAATTGCTGCCATCCAAGACCGCCATCGGTATCAAAAAAGGTAACACTGAGCTCAAGGCGCTCCTGGACAAAGGTATCAAAGCGTTACACGACGACGGCACCTATGCCCAAATCCAGAAAAAACACTTCGGTGACCTGAACCTCTACAGCGGCAAATAACCCATGTGGGAACCGGCCACGCCGGTTCCCACCTGTTCGCGTCTACTGGCATAGGTTCGGTTCATGTTCGAAGACCTGCTGCAATTTCTGGGGCTCTCGGCATTCAGCTTGAAGGGTTTCGGCCCCTTGCTGCTGCAGGGCACCTGGATGACCATCAAACTGTCCTTCATGTCGCTGCTGGTCAGCGTTGGCCTGGGCCTGCTCGGTGCCAGTGCCAAACTCTCGCCAGTGCGCCCGCTACGCCTGATCGCCCAGGCCTACACCACGCTGATTCGCGGCGTGCCCGACCTGGTGCTGATGCTGCTGATTTTCTACAGCCTGCAAACCTGGCTGACCACCCTGACCGACACCATGGAATGGGAATACATCGAGATCGATCCATTCGCCGCCGGGGTCATCACCCTGGGCTTCATCTACGGCGCCTATTTCACCGAGACCTTCCGCGGCGCCATCCTCGCCGTGCCCCGCGGCCAGGTCGAAGCAGCCACCGCCTATGGGCTCAAACGCCTGCAACGTTTCCGCTTCGTGGTCTTTCCGCAAATGATGCGCTTCGCCCTGCCAGGCATCGGCAACAACTGGATGGTGATGCTCAAGGCCACCGCCCTGGTGTCGATCATCGGCCTGGCCGACCTGGTCAAGGCCGCCCAGGACGCCGGCAAGAGCAGCTACCAGCTGTTCTACTTCCTGGTGGTCGCCGCCTTCATCTATCTGTTGATCACCAGCGCCTCGAACGTCGCCCTGCGCTGGCTGGAACGGCGCTATAACGTCGGCACCCGGGAGGCCATCCGATGATCGAACTCTTGCAGGAATACTGGCGCGCCTTCCTCTACACCGACGGCACCCACATCACTGGCCTGGCCATGACCATGTGGCTGCTGACCGCATCGCTGGCCATCGGTTTCGTGGTGTCGATCCCGCTGTCGATAGCCCGGGTGTCGCCGCGCTTCTGGATTCGCTGGCCGGTCCAGTTCTACACCTACCTGTTTCGCGGCACGCCGTTGTATATCCAGTTGCTGATCTGCTACACGGGGATCTACAGCCTGGAAGCGGTGCGCGCCCAACCGCTGCTCGACAGCTTCTTTCGCGACGCGATGAACTGCACCATCCTCGCCTTTGCCCTCAACACCTGCGCCTACACCACGGAGATTTTCGCCGGGGCGATCCGCAGCATGAACCATGGTGAAGTCGAGGCAGCCAAGGCCTACGGCCTGCGCGGCTGGAGACTTTATGCTTATATCATCATGCCGTCGGCGCTGCGCCGCTCGCTGCCCTACTACAGCAACGAAGTGATCCTGATGCTGCATTCCACCACAGTGGCCTTCACCGCCACCGTGCCGGACATCCTCAAGGTCGCCCGTGACGCCAACTCGGCCACGTTTCTGACTTTTCAGTCGTTCAGCATCGCTGCGGCCATCTACCTGTGCGTGACCTTCGCCCTGGTAGGCTTGTTCCGCCTCGCCGAACGTCGCTGGCTGGCTTTTCTAGGACCGACACACTAGGACTGATATGCATCACTCGACTCACGACATTCTGGCGCCGGTTCCAGGCATTGCCCGGCAGATCCACAGCTTCCACTTCGGCCCCCCGCAAGCCGGCAAGATCTACATTCAGGCCTCGCTGCACGCCGATGAACTGCCCGGCATGCTGGTGGCCTGGCACCTCAAGCAACGCCTGGCTGAGCTTGAGGACCAGGGCTTGCTGCGCCGCGAGATCGTGCTGGTGCCGATTGCCAACCCGGTGGGCCTGGAACAGGTGCTGATGGATGTGCCATTGGGCCGTTATGAGCTGCAGAGCGGGGAAAACTTCAACCGCCACTTCGTCGACCTGAGCGACCAGGTCGGCGACCAGGTCGCCGATCACCTGAGCCAGGACCCGCAGCACAACATCGCGCTGATTCGCGAAAGCCTGCGCCGCGCCCTGGACGCCCATGTCGCCCACACCCCGCTGCAATCCCAGCGCCTGACCCTGCAACGCCTGGCCTGCGATGCCGAGATGGTGCTCGACCTGCACTGCGATTTCGAGGCCGTGGCACACCTGTACACCACCCCGGAGGCCTGGCCACAGGTCGAGCCGTTGTCACGTTACCTGGGAGCCCAGGCCAGCCTGCTGGCCACCGACTCGGGCGGCCAGTCCTTCGATGAGTGCTTTACCCTGGTCTGGTGGCAATTGCAGCAGCGTTTCGCCAAGCAGTTCCCGATCCCCCAGGGCAGCTTCTCGGTGACCGTCGAATTGCGTGGCCAGGGCGATGTCAGCCATCCACTGGCGGAACAGGACTGCGCAGCAATCCTCGATTACCTGACCCGCTACGGCGCCATTGAAGGCGAGCCCGCCGCCCTGCCCGCCCTGAGCTACCCGGCAACGCCGCTGGCCGGTGTGGAGCCTGTGGCGACGCCCCTGGGCGGCTTGCTGGTGTTTCACGCCAAACCGGGCCAGTACCTGCAAGCCAATGAGCTGATCGCTGAAGTCATCGATCCGCTCAGCGACCGGGTAACCCCGGTGCGCAATACCCAGCCCGGCCTGCTTTATGCCCGCTCGCTGCGGCGCATGGCCACCGCCGGTATGGTCGTTGCCCATGTGGCAGGCAACCAGGCCTATCGCAGCGGCTACCTGTTGTCGCCTTGAACCCTTACCTTTAGAGCCTGCGCATGTACAAACTGACCATCGAAGACCTGCACAAACGCTACGGCGAGCATCACGTGCTCAAGGGCGTTTCGCTCAAGGCCAAGACCGGCGACGTGATCTGTCTGATCGGCGCCAGCGGCTCGGGCAAGAGTACCTTCCTGCGCTGCATCAACTTCCTCGAACAACCCAACGAGGGCAGCATGACCCTCGACGGCAAGCCGGTGCACATGACCCACGACCATCATGGCCTGCATGTCACCGACCCGGACGAGCTGCAGCGCCTGCGCACGCGCCTGGCCATGGTGTTCCAGCACTTCAACCTGTGGAGCCACCTGAGCGTACTCGACAACATCGCCATGGCGCCGCGGCGGGTACTGGGGGTAAGCAAGCACGAGGCCGAAGAGCGCGCCCGCCGCTACCTGGACAAGGTCGGTCTGGCGCCGCGGGTGGCGGATCAGTTCCCGGCGTTCCTCTCCGGCGGCCAGCAGCAACGGGTGGCGATTGCCCGGGCGCTGGCCATGGAGCCGGAAGTCATGCTGTTCGACGAACCGACCTCGGCCCTCGACCCGGAGCTGGTCGGCGAAGTGCTGCGGGTGATTCAGGGCCTGGCCGAAGAAGGCCGGACCATGATCATGGTCACCCACGAAATGGCCTTCGCGCGCAAAGTGGCGAGCCAGGTGATGTTCCTTCACCAGGGCCTGGTGGAGGAACAAGGGCCGCCGGAAGAGGTGCTGGGCAATCCGAAAAGCGAGCGCTTGCGTCAGTTCCTGAGCGGCAACCTCAAGTAGGGGTCAGGCGATCGGCGCTGGTGGCGGCTCGTCGGGCAAGGTCGGCTCGCCCGGCTCCATCGGCGGATGTTCACCCGGTTGCGGTGAATCGGGGGTGTCCGGGTCAGGCTGACCGGGCACGCCGCCCGCCTGCACGCTATGCGGGTGCGGATGTGCCAGCAACGACCAGGCCAGCACCCCAACGCTGTTGGGCTGCAGCACGGCCAGCTTGGCACTGATGGTCGGGTCGAGTTTCATGGGCTGCTCCTGGTTGACGTCCGCCTGGCGTGTTGCCGAGCGGAACAGTTCAACTCATTGGAGTGTGCCGGGGGCGAGGAATTCCCTCGCTTTGTCGCCTCAGGTGCGTGGCAAGGTAACGCCGCGCTGGCCCTGGTATTTGCCGCCACGATCCTTGTAGGACACTTCACATTCTTCATCGGATTCGAGGAAGAGCATCTGCGCCACGCCTTCGTTGGCGTAGATCTTTGCCGGCAGCGTGGTGGTGTTGGAGAACTCCAGGGTCACGTGGCCTTCCCACTCCGGTTCAAGCGGGGTGACGTTGACGATGATGCCGCAGCGGGCGTAGGTGCTCTTGCCCAGGCAGATGGTCAGCACGTTACGCGGGATACGGAAGTATTCGACGGTGCGGGCCAGGGCGAAGGAGTTCGGCGGGATGATGCAGACGTCGCTCTTGACGTCGACAAAGCTGCCGGCATCGAAGTTTTTCGGATCGACGGTCGCCGAGTTGATGTTGGTGAACACCTTGAACTCGTCGGCGCAGCGCACGTCGTAGCCGTAGCTGGAGACGCCGAAGGAGATCAGCCGGTTGTCGCTCTCACCGCGCACCTGGCGCTCGACGAAAGGCTCGATCATGCCGTGTTCCAGCGCCATGCGGCGAATCCACTTGTCCGATTTGATGCTCATGGCGGGGTGTCCTGAAATTGCGTGGTGAAAAAATTCTGTGCGGCATCTTACCGGGCCCGGCGCCGGGTTCAAAGTTCCATGCGACATCAACCGTCGGATCCACGTATGACGGGGCCTGCGCGGGGGCCTGAAGCACCGTCAGTCATGAATTATGAGAAAGCTTCACAAGACCATTGGCACGTTCTGGAAAAAGGGTTAAGGTGACGCCACTGTGCTGCACGTGTCACTGAGAATATCTACCTGATGCAAGATTTCGATCAACCCATCTTCATGAATTTTCTGCCTCTTTGCACTCAGTCTCGGCCAGGGCGTTTCCTGAGTCGTAGTTAACTTTGTCCAAGGAGACAGACCATGTCCAATCGCCAAACCGGTACCGTTAAGTGGTTCAACGATGAAAAAGGCTTCGGCTTCATCACCCCACAATCCGGTGACGACCTGTTCGTACACTTCAAAGCCATCAAGGCTGACGGCTTCAAGAGCCTGAAAGAAGGCCAAGCGGTCTCTTTCATCGCTACCCGCGGTCAGAAAGGCATGCAGGCTGAAGAAGTAGAAGTTATCTAACTTCCGCTTTACAGCTTGAAAAAAGCCCCGCCCTTAACAGGTGGGGCTTTTTTTATGCCTTGATTTTAGGCTGTCTGGTGGCCCATCGCTGGCAAGCCAGCTCCCACAAGGTCCAGTGCATGCAGAACCTGTGGGAGCTGGCTTGCCAGCGATAGCATCACCTCAATCTTCGCTGATAGTGATATTCGGCATCGCCGGCGCCGCCGCTTCCTGCAGCACGATCCGCGCCCCGACCTGACGGGCCAGCTCCTGATAGACCATGGCAATCTGGCTTTCCGGCTCGGCAATCGCCGTCGGCTTGCCGCTGTCGGCCTGCTCGCGGATCAGCATCGACAACGGCAGCGATGCCAGCAGCTCGACACCGTACTGGGCCGCCAGCTTCTCGCCGCCGCCCTCACCGAACAGATGCTCGGCATGACCGCAGTTGGAGCAGATGTGCACGGCCATGTTCTCGACCACACCCAGCACCGGGATGTTGACCTTGCGGAACATCTCCACACCCTTTTTGGCATCGAGCAGCGCCAGGTCCTGCGGCGTGGTGACGATGACCGAGCCAGCCACCGGGACTTTCTGCGCCAGGGTCAGCTGGATATCGCCAGTGCCCGGCGGCATATCGATGACCAGGTAATCGAGGTCGTCCCAGGCCGTTTGCGTCACCAGCTGCAGCAGCGCCCCGGAGACCATCGGCCCGCGCCAGACCATCGGCGTGTTGTCGTCGGTCAGAAAGGCCATGGACATGACCTCGACACCATGGGCCTTGAGCGGCACGAACCACTTCTGTTCGCGGATCTGCGGCCGCGTGCCTTCGGCGATACCGAACATCACGCCCTGGCTCGGGCCATAGATATCAGCATCGAGAATCCCCACCCGCGCACCTTCACGGGCCAGGGCCAGGGCCAGGTTGGCGGCGGTGGTCGACTTGCCGACGCCGCCCTTGCCCGACGCCACGGCAATGATGTTCTTGACGTTGGCCAGGCCCGGAATCTGCGCCTGGGCCTTGTGTGCGGCGATCACGCAGGTGATCTCGACCTGCGCCGAAGCCACCCCGTCGAGACCTTCGACAGCCGTTTGCAGAACCTGCGCCCAGCCGTTCTTGAACAGACCGGCGGCATAACCCAGTTGCAGTTGCACGCTGACGCGATTGCCCTGGATATCGATGGCCTGGACACAGCCGGCGCTGACCGGGTCCTGGTTCAGGTAAGGGTCGGTGTACTGGCGAAGTACGGCTTCGACGGCTGCGCGAGTGACGGCACTCATGGAGACTCCCGTTATAAAGACTGAGCAAAACAGGCCACTATGCTAACCCGTCATACCTGTTCAGATACGTCCATGGGGTGAAATATATTTCCCGGCGTTTTATAGTGGCCGATCACCGTTTCATCTCAAGTAGCCGAAAAAAGTAGCCGAGCCCCCATGTCCGAGCCACGTCAGATTCTCGTCACCAGCGCCCTGCCCTATGCCAATGGTTCCATTCACCTTGGCCATATGCTCGAGTACATCCAGACAGACATGTGGGTGCGCTTCCAGAAGCTTCGCGGCAACCAGTGCATTTATGTCTGCGCGGACGACGCCCACGGTTCGGCCATCATGCTGCGCGCCGAGAAAGAAGGCATCACCCCCGAGCAACTGATTGCCGCCGTCCAGGCCGAGCACAGCGGGGATTTCGCCGACTTCCTGGTCGAGTTCGACAACTTCCACTCGACCCACGCCGAAGAAAACCGCGAACTGTCGAGCCAGATCTACCTCAAGCTGCGTGACGCCGGGCACATCGCTACCCGTTCGATCACCCAGTACTTCGACCCGGACAAAAAAATGTTCCTGGCCGACCGCTTCATCAAGGGCACCTGCCCCAAGTGCGCGACTGAAGACCAGTACGGCGACAACTGCGAAAAATGCGGCGCCACCTACGCGCCAACCGAGCTGAAGAACCCCAAGTCGGCGATCTCCGGCGCCACGCCGGTGCTCAAGGACTCGCAGCACTTCTTCTTCAAGCTGCCGGACTTCCAGGCCATGCTCCAGCAGTGGACCCGCAGCGGCACCCTGCAGGACGCGGTGGCCAACAAGATCGCCGAATGGCTGGATGCCGGCCTGCAGGAATGGGACATCTCCCGTGATGCGCCGTACTTCGGCTTCGAGATCCCCGATGAGCCGGGCAAGTACTTCTACGTCTGGCTGGACGCACCGATCGGCTACATGGCCAGTTTCAAGAACCTCTGCGCCCGCCGCCCGGAGCTGGACTTCGACGCGTTCTGGAGCAAGGACTCGAAAGCCGAGCTGTACCACTTCATCGGCAAGGACATCGTCAACTTCCATGCCCTGTTCTGGCCCGCCATGCTCGAAGGCGCCGGCTACCGCAAGCCGACCGGTATCAACGTGCACGGCTACCTGACCGTCAACGGCTCGAAGATGTCCAAGTCGCGCGGCACCTTCATCAAGGCCCGCACCTACCTGGATCACCTGGCGCCGGAGTACCTGCGCTACTACTACGCCTCCAAGCTTGGCCGCGGCGTCGACGACCTCGACCTGAACCTGGAAGACTTCATCCAGAAGGTCAACTCCGACCTGGTCGGCAAGGTGGTCAACATCGCCAGCCGCTGCGCCGGTTTCATCCACAAGGGTAACGACGGCGTCATGGTTGACGGCGACGCCGCACCAGAGCTGACCGAAGCCTTCCTTGCCGCCGCTCCGGGCATTGCCGAAGCCTACGAAGGCCGCGACTTTGCCCGCGCCATGCGCGAGATCATGGGCCTGGCCGACCGCGCCAACGCCTGGATCGCCGACAAGGCGCCATGGTCGCTGGCCAAGCAGGAAGGCAAGCAGGACGAAGTCCAGGCGATCTGCGCCCAGGGCATCAACCTGTTCCGCCAGCTGGTGATCTTCCTCAAACCGGTACTGCCCGTGCTGGCCGCCGACGCCGAGGCGTTCCTCAACGTCGCCCCGCTGACCTGGGCCGACCATCAGACCCGCCTGAGCAATCACCAGCTCAACCCGTTCAAGGCGCTGATGAGCCGTATCGACCCAGCCAAGGTCGAAGCCATGACCGCGGCCTCCAAGGAAGACCTGGCGGCCAGCCAGACCAGCGTCGTCACCGGTAATGGCGAACTGGCCAAGGACCCGCTATCGGCCGAGATCGACTTCGACACCTTTGCCGCTGTCGACCTGCGGGTCGCCCTGATCCTCAAGGCCGAAGCCGTGGAAGGTGCTGACAAGCTGCTGCGCCTGACCCTGGACATCGGCGACGAACAACGCAACGTGTTCTCCGGCATCAAGTCGGCCTACCCGGACCCAGCCAAGCTCGAAGGTCGCCTGACCATGATGATCGCCAACCTCAAACCGCGCAAAATGCGCTTTGGCATCTCCGAAGGCATGGTCATGGCAGCCGGCCCTGGCGGCGAAGAGATCTACCTGCTCAGCCCTGACAGCGGCGCCAAGCCGGGCCAGCGCATCAAGTAAGGTTCACGCCCCGGCCGATTGCGGCCGGGGCGTTCTCATCCTCGCGTCATTGCCGGATAATGGCGGACAGCCTCAGCATTCGGCCCCCTCATGAGCGAATTCTTTCTGGCCCTGGTCAGCGCCGCGCTGATCAACAACCTGGTCCTGCACCAGGGACTGGCCATCGACCCACTGCTGCGCAGCGCTACCGATCAGGATCGGCGCCAGGTGCATGCACTGGGGCTGGCAACCCTGGTGTTGCTGGTTTTGGCAGTCGGCCTTGGGCAACTGATCTACCGCCTGGCGCTGCTGCCCCTGCAGCTTGAGTACCTGCGCCTGTTCGTGTTCCTGCCGCTGTGCGTGCTGCTGATCAAGCCGCTGCTCACTCTGCTGACACGCCTGCTGCCCGCCCTGCCCTTTGACGGCTTGCTGCCCTTGCTGCTGGCCAACGTAGCGCTGCTAGGCTTGAGCCTGCAGGCCAGCGAAAACGGTTTTGGCGTCGCGCAAACCCTGGCCTGGAGCCTGGGTGGCGGCCTGGGCTTCTGGCTGGCCTTGAGCCTGTTCGCAGACCTGCGCCAACGCAGCGACAACGACGACATCCCAGAGGCATTTCGCGGCCTGCCGATCGAGCTGATTGGCGCCGGCGTGATGGCCATGGCGTTTCTCGGCTTTAACGGATTATTCAACCCATGAGTCTGATTCAACGCATCGACGCCCTGCTGCCGCAGACCCAATGCGGCAAGTGTGGCCACCCAGGCTGCAGGCCTTACGCCGAAGGCCTGGCTGCGGGCGAAGCGATCAACAAATGCCCACCCGGTGGCCGCGAGACCATCGCCGCCCTGGCCAGGTTGCTGGAAGTGCCGGTGATCGAACTGGACCCCGAGCGCGGCAGTGCTCCGGCGCAGGTCGCATTCATTCGCGAAGCCGAATGCATTGGCTGTACCAAATGCATCCAGGCCTGCCCGGTGGACGCCATTGTCGGCGCGGCCAAGCTGATGCACACGGTGATCAGCGCCGAATGCACCGGCTGCGACCTGTGCGTGGCGCCTTGCCCGGTGGACTGCATCGACCTGCTGCCATTGACGGTCAGCAGCAACATCGTGGCGATTGTCGGCGGCCTGGCCCAGGATGCCGAAACACTCGCAGCCCGCAGCCATAAGCGCAACCATGCCCGGCGCCGTTTTGAGCAGCGCAACAACCGCCTGCAACGCGAAGAAGCACGCAAGCAGGCCGAACGCCTGGCCCGCAGCCAGCGGGCAGCCAACCCCACCGCTGCCACCCCAAGCGCGGCGGTCGACGACCCGATCAAGGCGGCCATCGAACGCGTCAAGGCACAGAAAGCCGCGGCCGCCGATGCCGCCCTCAAGCAGGCCAAAATCGCCGCGGCCATGAGCCGGGCGCAATTGAGCAAGGCCAGGGCGGCCTTTGGCGATACCCCGAGCGAGACCCAGCAAGCACAGCTGGCGGAGCTTGAGCGCGAAGCGCAACAGGCCCAGACGCGCCTGCAAACACTACAACCGGCAGCCGACCATGGCCGCGACTGATAACAGCGAACGCCTGCGCAGCACCATGGGCCTGGTGCTGCTGGCCTGCGCGCCAGGGTTACTGACCCTGCTGTGGCTACACGGCTGGGGGCTGCTCTTGAACCTGCTGCTGTGCGCCAGCGCGGCACTGGCAAGTGAAGCGCTACTGCTGAAACTGCAACACCGGCCGATCCGACCCGCCCTGAATGATGGCAGCGCCCTGGTCACTGCCGTCCTGCTGACGGCGGCACTGCCGGCCTACACCCCCTGGTGGCTGCCAATGATTGCCGCCAGCAGCGCCATTGTCCTGGGCAAGCAACTCTACGGCGGTGTCGGCAAGAACCTGTTCAACCCGGCGATGGTCGGCTATGTGCTGGTGCTGCTGTCGTTTCCACAACATATGACCCAGTGGCCGGTCACCCAGGTACTGGGGCTGGCAGATACGCTGCAGCAGGTATTCGGCCTTGGTCCCGGCAACCAGCCGGATGCCTGGGCGCAAGCCACGGTACTGGACGGCCTGCGCAACAACCGCAGCCTGACCATGGATGAGCTGTTCGCCAGCCATCCCGGCTTCGGCCACTTTGGCGGCCGGGGCAGCGAAGCGGTCAATCTGGCCTTTGTACTCGGCGGCTTGCTGCTGTTACAGCGCAAGGTCATCAGCTGGCATGCCCCGGTCGGCCTGTTGGCCAGCTTGCTGCTGATCAGCCTGGTGTGCTGGAATGGCTCGGGCTCGGACTCCAATGGCTCGCCGCTGCTGCATCTGCTGTCTGGCTCGACCATGCTGGCGGCGTTTTTCATCGTCACCGAGCCGGTGTCAGGACCGAAAAGCCCAAAAGCCAAGCTGCTGTTCGGTATCGGCGCGGGCGTGCTCATTTACCTGATTCGAACCTGGGGCAGCTATCCGGACGGTGCCGCATTCGCGGTCTTGTTGATGAATCTCTGTGTTCCCACGCTGGAGCGCTGGGCAGAGCGCGGGCAGGCGCAAGCGCAATGAACACCACGTCGATACGCTCCACGGCGCTGTTGCTGGCCCTTGCCGTGCTGGCCGTGGGCGGCACAGTACTCTGGCACCAGCTCACCGCCCAGCGCATCACGGACGCCGAGCAGCAGCTCAAGGCCCAACGCTGGCTCAGCGTGCTGCCCGAACAGCACTACGACAACCAGCCGCTGCAACACCCCCTGCGCCTGGGGGCCGCGCCCCTGGATCACAGCCGCCTGCTCGCAGGCTATCTGGCGACCTTGCAGGGGCAGCCCCGCGCGGTCGTGCTGCACAGCCAGGCGCAGGGCTATGGCGGCCCGCTGGACTTGTTGATTGCCATCGATGACAGCGGCCGCCTGATCGGCGTAAAGGTGTTGCAACAACAGGAAACCCCTGGCCTGGGCGGCAAGCTGGTCGAACCCGGCAACACCTGGCTGCAAGGTTTTGTCGGCAGCAGCCGGCACACCATTGCCGATACCGCCTGGGCGCTCAAGCGCGATAGCGGTCAGTTCGATCAACTGGCCGGCGCCACCGTCACCTCCCGGGCAGTCATTCAGGCCACCCATGATGCCCTGCGCTATTTCGACGAGCATCGCCAGCAACTGCTGACAGGGGGCGCCAATGAATAGACAGTGGCTCGCGGCCATAAGCCTGGCGCCCTTGCTGGGGGCCACACAGACGTTAGCGCAGGCAAGTGCCATTGCGCTGCTCAGCCTGTTGATCATCGGCCTGCACCGGCTGTGCATGACGCCCCTGCACAAAGTGCTGGAGGCAAGCGCCAGCCTGATCGCCAGCGTGCTGCTGGCCGCCTTGCTGGTCACCTGCCTGGAGTTGACCCTGCGCGCCTGGGCCCTGCCACTGTCGCTGGCGCTGGGCCCCTATTCGGCACTGATCGCCGTACAATGCCTGGTATTCGAGTTCGCCCAGGGCGCCAGCGGCCGTTGGCGTACGGGGGCGGCCACACTGGGCGGTTTCGCTTTGTTGTGCATGGCCATGGGGCTGTTCAGGCAAGGGCTTGGCGAGTTTGCCAACCTGCGCCTGGCCAGCCTGTTGCCCGGTGCGCTGATACTTTTGGGCCTGATGCAGGCCCTTTACAACCGGGTTTGCCGACGGCCAGCCCCTACACGTCGTCAAGGAAAGCGTTGACCCCATGAATGCCGCCAAACGCCTGGAGATCTTTCGCAGGCTGCACGAAGACAACCCTGAGCCGAAAACCGAGTTGGCCTACAGCAGCCCGTTCGAACTGCTGATTGCGGTGATCCTCTCGGCCCAGGCAACCGATGTCAGTGTGAACAAGGCCACGGCCAGGCTGTACCCGGTCGCCAATACCCCGGAAGCGATCTACGCCCTGGGCGTCGAAGGCCTGTCCGAATACATCAAGACCATCGGCCTGTACAACAGCAAGGCGAAAAACGTCATCGAAACCTGCCGCCTGCTCATCGAACAGCACGAAAGCCGGGTGCCGGAAACCCGCGAAGCGCTGGAGGCCCTGCCCGGGGTTGGCCGCAAGACCGCCAACGTGGTACTCAACACAGCCTTTCGGCAACTGGCCATGGCCGTCGATACGCATATCTTCCGGGTCAGCAACCGTACTGGAATTGCGCCGGGCAAGACTGTCCTGGAGGTTGAAAAGGCCCTGATGAAGTTCGTGCCCAAGGCTTACCTGCTGGACGCCCACCACTGGCTGATCCTGCATGGACGCTATGTGTGCCAGGCGCGCAAACCCCGCTGCGGGAGTTGCCGGATCGAAGATTTGTGCGAGTACAAGCACAAAACCTCGGACGATTGAGAAGATAGTGAAAACACTGCTCAACCGATTGAAAAAATCTTTTTTACCCGCTCAGAAATTCTCGCTATAAGGTGCGCCAATGGCCCTCTTGGCTTGGAGTGACTTATGAGCACCGATAAAGAAGACCTGGTTGTAGATGATGACATCGCCACTGAAGAAGCAGATGACGATGTACCGGTTGAAGTGGCGAAAACCAACCTGAGCAAACGCCGCACCATCGACAACCTGCTGGAAGAACGTCGCTTGCAGAAGCAGCTGGCTGACTACGACTTCGACCTCTGAAGGGATGATGCCGTAAAAGCACAAAAGCCTCCTTGATGGAGGCTTTGTTGTTTCTGGGTGTATCAAACCAGGCCGTTACGCTGGGCCAGCTCGATCAGATCGACCAGTGAGCGAGCATTGAGCTTGAGCAACAAACGCGTCTTGTAGGTACTGACCGTCTTGTTGCTGAGGAACATGCCGTCGGCGATCTCCTTGTTGGTCTTGCCGCGGGCAAGCTGCTGCAAGACCATCATCTCCCGGCCCGACAAGCGCTCGACCATGTCCGCCTCGCTCGAGCCACCCAGGTTCGAGCGCACGGAATGCAACGCCTGGTTGGGGAAGTAGCTGTAACCGGAAAGCACTGCCTTTATGGCACTGAGCAGTTCGGTGAGATCCTGCTGTTTGCAGACATAGCCCGCAGCCCCCGTTTGCATGCAGCGCATGGAAAAATGCCCGGGCGCCTGCGAGGTCAGCACCAGCACCTTGATGCTGGCATTGTTGGCGGTCAACCTGGCGATCACTTCAAGGCCGTCAAGCTTGGGGATACCGATGTCCAGGATGACGATATCAGGACCATGCTCGCGCGCCAGCTGCAATGCGTCCACACCGTTATCTGTCTCGGCAATGACTTCATAACCATGCCGCTCCATCAATATGCGTACAGCCAGGCGAATGACCGGATGATCATCCACGATCAGGACTTTATTCATGAGCAAAATCCAATTGTTCGCTGTTCTATTATTTTGAGCTCGCACAATAGCCTAGTTGTACGACATATTGTATTGCGCCGTTAACAAGCAAATGCATACAAGGACGCAACCTACGGGCTTTAGAGAATTATCCTACAAGCCAGCAAAACCAAAGTCCCTAAAGAACCAACACTCGAACCATAGTGCAGACTGCCTCACACTTCCTGAATAAAGGTAGCACTAGACAAAGAAACCGCCTATGAAACTCGGCTTTAATAGCTGAAGGAAAAGTCCTATAGATCTGTTTGATAAAAACAATAATATTCAGCCATGTAAAACCGCCTTACATGATTCATGGGTAGATTACCCACCCGAGAAGTGAGCCATGCTGCCCGAGGCTGTGCCGAGCATGCTAAACCTGCGGAAACATAGGAGCGGACTCACCAAGCGCAAGGGTAACTGCATGAGTAAAGTCGAGCCGAAAAGCCCACTGACGATCATTGCGATTTTTGCTGGCATCATCGAAGCATCAGCGCTGGCCTCTCTGCCATTCCTGGGGGAGGATAGCCAAGGTATTTACACCTGGTTTCTGGTCGGCTTTCCGTTCTTCCTGACGGTATTGTTCTTTCTTACTTTGAATTTCAATTACAAGTCCCTTTATTCCCCCGAAATAAATGAACTCACTGCAGCCGCGGCGCCTGCTCCTGCACACATCCCCCTCCAGGTTGAACCGCCCACCCACGAAGTCGCCGACATTGATTTACCAAGCACGCCAGTTAAAGAAGTTGAAACACGGCATGTGCTTGCGGACATGTCCGAGCTGAGCACAGTGACTATCGCATTCCGCGGCCCGGCTGCAAGCGAGTTAATAGAGTACTTCGTACTGCAAGCACTAAAGCCCACACGATTGCCTTGTAACAAGTGGATCTTGAGCAACCTCGACACGGGCGCGCAAATCACCCTGATGAGGCAATCATTGAGCAAAGCGTAGTGCTGCACGCAACCAACAGGCAAAAAAAACCCCGGCACGCCGGGGTTTTCTGGGGTAACAAGCGTCAGACCAGCTTGCGGCCCTTGTTGGCAGCAATGCGCATGCGCAGGGCGTTGAGCTTGATGAAGCCCGCTGCGTCAGCCTGGTTGTACGCACCGCCATCTTCTTCGAAGGTGGCAATGTTGGCGTCAAACAGCGAATCGTCCGACTTGCGGCCGGTGACGATGACGTTGCCCTTGTACAGTTTCAGGCGCACGACACCGTTCACATTGACCTGGGACGCATCGATCATCTGTTGCAGCATCAGACGCTCAGGGCTCCACCAGTAGCCGGTGTAGATCAGGCTGGCGTACTTGGCCATCAGCTCATCCTTGAGGTGAGCGACTTCGCGGTCCAGAGTGATCGATTCGATCGCCCGGTGGGCGCGCAGCATGATGGTGCCGCCTGGGGTTTCGTAGCAGCCGCGGGACTTCATGCCGACGTAACGGTTCTCGACGATGTCCAGGCGACCGATGCCATTCTCGCCGCCGATGCGGTTGAGGGTGGCCAGCACCGTGGCAGGCGACATTTCAACGCCGTCCAGGGCAACGATATCGCCGTTGCGGTAGGTCAGTTCCAGGTAGGTCGGAACGTCCGGGGCGTTTTCTGGCGACTTGGTCCAGCGCCACATGTCTTCTTCGTGCTCGGTCCAGGTGTCTTCCAGCACGCCGCCTTCATACGAGATGTGCAGCAGGTTGGCGTCCATCGAGTACGGCGACTTCTTCTTGCCATGACGCTCGATCGGGATACCGTGCTTCTCGGCGTAGTCCATCAGCTTTTCACGGGACAGCAGGTCCCATTCACGCCATGGCGCAATAACCTTGACGCCTGGCTTGAGCGCATAGGCACCCAGCTCGAAACGTACCTGGTCGTTGCCTTTACCGGTGGCGCCATGGGAAATGGCATCGGCGCCGGTTTCGTTGGCGATTTCGATCAGGCGCTTGGCGATCAGTGGACGAGCGATGGAAGTACCCAGCAGGTACTCGCCTTCATAGACGGTGTTGGCGCGGAACATCGGGAACACGAAGTCGCGTACGAATTCTTCGCGCAGGTCGTCGATGTAGATTTCCTTGACGCCCATGGCCTGAGCCTTGGCGCGGGCCGGTTCGACCTCTTCGCCCTGTCCCAGGTCAGCGGTGAAGGTCACCACTTCACAGTTGTAGGTATCCTGCAGCCACTTGAGAATCACCGAAGTATCAAGGCCGCCGGAATACGCCAGTACGACCTTTTTTACGTCCGCCATGCCATCACTCCACGGGGTTGTACGGAAAGCCGTTGATTCTACCGACCTTGCGACAAAATTTACAGTGGGGCGACAGCTTGTGACGACAAAGCGACAGGAACTGTCGAGAGCGCGACGGACTGTCGCAGCTCAGGACTTGCTGACCGGCTTGCTGGCCTCTGTCGCCGCAGCCGGTGCGGCTGGTGCTTTGACGGCAGGCTCGAGCGGTTTTTCCAGCGGTTTTTCGACCGGCGTTACCCGATCAAGCTGAATGTTCACCCGCCGGTTGCGTGCGCGGTTGGTCGCGCTGTTGTTGCGCGCCAGCGGATAGCGCTCGCCATGGAAGCGCACGGTGATCTGCTCTTCGGGAATGCCATGGGCCTTGAGGTACTCCATCACCGCCAGCGCCCGGCGCCGTGACAGGTCGCGGTTGGTCAGGCGGTTACCGCTGTTGTCGGAGTGACCATCGAGTTCGATATGGTTGACCGAAGGGTCCGCCTTGAGAAAGTCGAGGATCACATCCAGGCGTGCCCTGGCATCGGCATCCAGGTCGATGCCCCCGCCAGGGAAGCCAACCTGCGCCTGGCGCACCTGGTCATAGTTCATCGGTAAGAGCTTTGCCGCACAGGCCTGATAATCGCCGTAGGCCTTGTTGAACTTGACTGGCAACACCCGCACTTCCATGGTCCGCCCGGCTTCACCGGCATAGTTGCGCACCACGGTGCTGCGACCATCGAGCAAACCGTTGATAAGGCGGCTGGCCTGGCCCTGGGAGCTGGTGAAGAGCACGCCACTGCGAGCCATGCGCACCGCCCCCAGGTTGATATCGCCGCGACCGGGCTGCCACGGCGCGGCCGCCGCCAGCAGGGTGGCGGAGCCTGTGCCGAGCACATTGTTGCTTGAACGCAGCTGGAAAGTCGCCTGCTCGCCGGCGCGACGGACGAACTCGCCGCTGCCGAAATCGGCAATGGGTTGAACCAGCCGACATTCGAACTGATCGCCTTCGACCTTCCACTCGATGTTCTCCAGACGGGTCTGGAAGGTGAGTGCCATGGCGGGCATGCTGGCAAACACACTGAGCAGGGCTAGATAACGCTGGCGCACGGGCGGCTCCACAGATTTTCACGGTATACCTGCACGCTATCGGTCGGGCGCGGCAAAACTTGATAGCGAGTGCTCGCAACCGGCTTTTCCGGTAGCATTGACCTTGAGTTCGACCCGCCTGGAATCCCCAATGTCCGACCGCCTGACCCTCCTGCGTCCCGACGACTGGCACATCCATCTTCGTGATGGCGCTGTACTGCCGCATACCGTCGGCGACGTTGCGCGCACCTTTGCCCGCGCAATCATCATGCCCAACCTGGTGCCACCGGTGCGCAACGCCGCCGAAGCCGGTGCCTACCGCGAGCGCATCCTCGCTGCACGCCCTGCCGGCAGCCGTTTCGAGCCGTTGATGGTGCTGTACCTCACCGACCGTACCCAGCCCGAGGAAATCCGCGCGGCCAAGGCCACCGGTTTTGTCCATGCCGCCAAGCTGTATCCGGCTGGCGCGACGACCAACTCCGATTCCGGCGTGACCAGTGTCGACAAGATCTTCCCGGTGCTCGAAGCCATGGCCGAGGTCGGCATGCCGCTGTTGGTGCACGGTGAAGTGACCCGCAGCGAGATCGACGTGTTCGACCGCGAGAAGCTGTTCATCGACGAGCACCTGCGCCGTGTGGTCGAGCGCTTCCCGACCCTCAAGGTGGTGTTTGAACACATCACCACCAGCGACGCCGTGCAGTTCGTCAACGAGGCCCCGGCCAACGTTGGCGCGACCATCACTGCCCAGCACCTGCTGTACAACCGCAACCACATGCTGGTGGGCGGTATTCGTCCGCACTTCTATTGCCTGCCGATCCTCAAGCGCAACACCCACCAGGTGGCCTTGCTGGACGCCGCCACCAGCGGTAGCAGCAAGTTCTTCCTCGGCACCGACTCGGCTCCGCACGCCCAGCACGCCAAGGAAGCGGCCTGTGGCTGTGCCGGCTGCTACACCGCCTATGCCGCGATCGAGATGTACGCCGAAGCGTTCGAACAACGCAATGCGCTGGACAAGCTCGAAGGCTTCGCCAGCCTGCACGGCCCGGCCTTCTACGGCCTGCCGGCCAACACCGATACGATTACCCTGGTCCGCGACAGCTGGACCGCCCCAAGCAGCTTGCCGTTCGGCGAGCAGACCGTTATCCCGCTGCGCGCCGGTGAGCAACTGCGCTGGCGCCTGCTGGAGGAAACTGCGTGAGCGAAGATCAGTACGAAGACGACCAGGAAGGTCATGGTGGCGGTCCACGCCACCCAATGGCTGAGCGCTTTCGCGGTTACCTGCCGGTAGTGGTCGACGTTGAAACCGGCGGTTTCAATTGCGCGACCGACGCCCTGCTGGAGATCGCCGCAGTCACCATCGGCATGGACGAAAAAGGTTTCCTGTTCCCGGAACACACCTATTTCTTCCGCGTCGAGCCGTTCGAAGGCGCCAACATCGAGCAGGCCGCCCTGGAGTTCACCGGAATCAAGCTCGACCACCCGCTGCGCATGGCCGTCAGCGAAGAGTCGGCCCTGACCGACATCTTCCGTGGCGTGCGCAAGGCGCTCAAGGCCAATGGCTGCAAACGGGCGATCCTGGTCGGTCACAACAGCAGCTTCGACCTGGGCTTCCTCAATGCCGCCGTGGCCCGCCACGACATGAAGCGCAACCCGTTTCATCCGTTCTCAAGCTTCGACACCGCCACCCTGGCCGGCCTTGCCTATGGCCAGACCGTGCTGGCGCGGGCCTGCCAAAGCGCCGACATCGACTTCGATGGCCGTGAGGCGCACTCGGCGCGTTACGACACCGAGAAGACTGCCGAGCTGTTCTGCGGCATCGTCAACCGCTGGAAAGAAATGGGCGGCTGGCAGGACTTCAACGACTGACGCTGGGGCAAGCCCGCTCCTACAGGCATAAAAAAACCGGCCATCAGGCCGGTTTTTTTATACCTGGCAATTACAGCTTGCCAGCGTTCTCGCTCAGGTAAGCAGCAACGCCTTCTGGCGAAGCGGTCATGCCCTTGTCGCCTTTTTTCCAGTTGGCAGGGCAGACTTCGCCGTGCTCTTCGTGGAACTGCAGGGCGTCGACCAGACGCAGCAGCTCGTCCATGTTACGGCCCAGTGGCAGGTCGTTGACGATTTGCGAGCGGACAACGCCCTTGTCGTCGATCAGGAAGGCGCCACGGAAAGCCACGCCGCCTTCGGACTCTACGTCGTAGGCCTTGGCGATGTCGTGCTTCATGTCAGCAGCCATGATGTACTGGACCTGACCGATGCCGCCGGCATTGATCGGGGTGTTGCGCCAGGCGTTGTGGGTGAAGTGCGAGTCGATCGACACGGCGATCACTTCAACGTTGCGCGCCTTGAATTCAGCCATGCGGTGGTCCAGAGCGATCAGCTCGGACGGGCAGACGAAGGTGAAGTCCAGCGGGTAGAAGAACACCAGGCCGTACTTGCCTTTGATGGCCGAAGCCAGGTTGAAGCTGTCGACGATTTCGCCGTTGCCCAGAACAGCTGGAACGGTGAAGTCCGGGGCATTTTTGCCAACGAGTACGCTCATGCGATATCTCCTGATGGGGTGGAATCATCTTGCACAGGCCAGCATGCACCGGCCTGGCATCGAAATGGCCGACCATCATACACCGCCCTGAGCCGCTCGCCGAGTTTCAGTCCGAACGCTCGACAATCAGCCGTTGGTCGCTCTAGTCCGCGCCCTGCAGAAAGAGCTTTGACAAGCATTCTCATTAACATTAAGCTTCTTCGAATTGAGCCTTAACCAGCGATGGCCAGCCCTATGTATGTGTGTCTTTGTGTTGGTGTGACCGACGGACAGATCCGCGATGCGATCTATGAAGGATGCTGCAGCTACAAGGAAGTCAGAAGCGCCACCAACGTGGCAAGCCAGTGTGGCAAATGTGCCTGCCTGGCCAAGCAGGTAGTGCGCGAAACCCTCACCGAGCTTCAGGTCAGCCAGGCTGCCCTGCCCTATCCTGTAGAATTTACGGCAGCATAATTCAGCGAATTCCAAGAACCGGACCCAGTGTCCGGTTTTTTTATGCCTGTAATTCAAGTAGTTAGGGGTTTAACGCGGAACACAAACATTCTTATTCCGATTAATTTTTATTTATTATTCAACAACTTAGGTTTGACAGTAGAAATTGCGAAGCTCAGACTTGCCTTTATAGACACACTTACAGGGCAGGACCCCATCATGAAAGGCGACGTTAGCGTCATCCAGCATCTCAACAAGATCCTCGGAAACGAGCTGGTCGCAATCAACCAATACTTCCTGCATGCCCGCATGTACGAAGACTGGGGCCTGGAGAAGCTCGGCAAGCACGAGTACAAAGAATCCATCGAAGAGATGAAACACGCTGACAAACTGATCAAGCGTATTCTGTTCCTCGAAGGCATCCCCAACGTCCAGGACCTGGGCAAGTTGCTGATTGGTGAGCACACCAAGGAAATGCTTGAGTGCGACCTGAAGATCGAGCAAAAAGGCCTGGTCGACCTCAAGGCCGCCATCGCCCACTGCGAGACCGTCGGCGACTTCGGCAGCCGTGAACTGCTCGAAGACATCCTCGAAGCCGAGGAAGAGCACATCGACTGGCTGGAAACCCAGTTGAGCCTGATCGACAAGATCACCCTGGAGAACTACCTGCAGTCGCAGATGGGCGAGTAAGTTCCCCCCCTGCCCTACAGGCAAAAAAAGCCCCGCATGGCGGGGCTTTTTTTTGACCAAACCTGGAATCAGGCCTTGTCAGCGGCCTTGGCTGCAGCTTCCTTGATCAGGGTCTGCAGTTCGCCGTTGGCAAACATTTCAGCCATGATGTCGGAACCGCCGACCAGCTCGCCAGCAACCCACAGTTGCGGGAAGGTTGGCCAGTTAGCGTACTTTGGCAGGTTGGCGCGGATTTCCGGATTCTGCAGGATATCCACGTAAGCGAATTTCTCGCCGCAGCCCATCACGGCTTGCGCCGCCTTGGCCGAAAAGCCGCACTGCGGGGCATTCGGCGAGCCTTTCATGTAAAGCAGAATGGTGTTGTTGGCAATCTGCTCTTTGATTGTTTCGATAATATCCATGAAGCACCTCGCGGCTGAACTTTCCGACCTGGTTGTCGGCACGGTGACGCATTGTATCGGAAAGCCAAGCAGGACGCTCGGCCTTGCCGATATCAGGCCGCAACCACCTGCACTGGCACGCCATTGAGCGCCGCGTTGCCCGACACTGCATCGAACTGGCGCTCATCGGTGAGGTCGTTGGCACTGGCGCCGGGGTGCGCCTGGGCGATCTCCAGGCGCACTCCGGCACGGGCATGGCCAAAGCCATGGGGCAAGCTGACCACCCCCGGCATCATGTCGCTGCTGGCCTGCACCTCGACCTCGATTTCGCCTACCCGCGAGCTGACCCGCACCCGTTGGCCGTCCTGCAAGTGGCGACCGGCCAGGTCATCCGGGTGCATCAGCAGTTGATGGCGCGGCTTGCCTTTGACCAGGCGGTGGTAGTTATGCATCCAGGAATTATTGCTGCGTACATGGCGACGACCGATCAGCAGCAGTTGATCCGCCGCCAGCGGCTGTTGCCCGGCAAAGCGCTGCAGGTCGCCGAGCATCTCCCGCGGTGCGGCTTGAATCCGTTGGTTAGGCGTCTTCAAGCGCGCGGCAAGGTTGGGCTGCAGCGGCCCCAGGTCGATGCCATGGGGGTGCTGGTCGAGGGTCTCAAGCGACAGTTTGAACGCCGAGGCTTCACCGTATCGGCCCTGGCGCAGGCCGATATCAATCATCTGCGCCGGCGCCAGGGTCGGCTTCAACGGCTTGTTACTGCGGGCGGCAAAAGCCTTGGCCAGGCCGACGAAGATCTCCCAGTCATGCAAGGCGCCTTCGGGTTTGGGCAGGACAGCCCGGTTGAAGCGGCTCACGTTGCGTACTGCCAACAGGTTGAAGGTGGTGTCGTAGTGATCATTTTCCAGTGCCGAGGTGGACGGCAGGATCAGGTCGGCGTAACGGGTGGTCTCGTTGATGTACAGGTCGATGCTGAGCATGAACTCAAGGCCGTCCAGGGCCCGCTCCAACTGCCGGCCATTGGGCGTGGACAGCACCGGGTTGCCCGCGACCGTCACCAGCGCGCGAACCTGCCCCTCACCTTCGACTAGCATCTCTTCGGCCAGGGCCGCCACCGGCAATTCGCCGCCGTACTCGGGCAGCCCCGAGACCCGGCTCTGCCAGGCATTGAAATGACCACCCGAAGTACTGGCCACCAGATCCACCGCGGGTTCGGTACACAGGGCACCCCCCACGCGGTCGAGGTTGCCGCTGACCAGGTTGATCAGCTGCACCAGCCAATGGCACAAGGTGCCGAAGGCCTGGGTCGAGATGCCCATGCGCCCGTAACAGACTGCCTTGTCGGCGGCGGCAAAGTCCCGGGCCAACTGGCGAATTACCTGCACCTGGACGCCGCACAGCGGGCTCATGGCCTCGGGCGTGAACGGCGCGATCGCCGCTTGCACCTCGCCCAGGCCCTCCACCGGCAGGCTCGGTTGGCGGGTCAAGCCTTCGGCGAACAACGTATTGAGCAGGCCACACAGCAACGCGGCGTCGCCGCCGGGGCGAATGAACAGATGCTGATCAGCCATGGCCGCCGTCTCGCTGCGGCGCGGATCGACCACCACCAGCTTGCCACCACGGGCCTGGATTGCCTTGAGACGCTTCTCGACATCCGGCACGGTCATGATGCTGCCGTTGGAGGCCAGCGGGTTGCCGCCCAGGATCAGCATGAACGCGGTGTTGTCGATGTCCGGGATCGGCAGCAACAGGCCATGGCCGTACATCAGGTAGCTGGTCAGGTGATGCGGCAGTTGGTCCACCGAGGTGGCAGAGAAGCGGTTACGGGTCTTGAGCAACCCGAGGAAGTAGTTGCTGTGGGTCATCAGCCCGTAGTTGTGCACGCTCGGGTTGCCTTGATACACCGCCACGGCGTTTTGTCCGTGGGCCTGCTGGATAGCCCAGAGCTTTTGCGCGGCCAGTTCGAAGGCCTCTTCCCAACTGATCGCCTGCCAGCTGTCACCGACACGCTTGTGCGGCGCCCGCAGGCGGTCCGGGTCATTCTGGATATCCTGCAAGGCCACCGCCTTGGGGCAGATGTGGCCGCGGCTGAAGCGGTCCTCGGGGTCACCCTTTATCGAGGTGATGCGCGGGGCGACATCGGGCTCGTGGGTGATTTCCAGGGTCAAGCCGCAGATGGCTTCACACAGATGACAGGCACGGTGATGCAGGGTCTTGTTCATGGCCACCTCTTGCTTGGGTGTCTGGGATGAACTGACTATGAGCCTGGCCCGGCGCACGTACCAGCGAGGTTTGTCACGTGAATCTTCGGGCATCAGGCGTAGCGATTCGCAACCGGCCCGCCGCCCGGTTTGCCAAGGCGCAGGCAGGCAGTGTAAAACCCTTGTGTAACGTATAAAAAAAGCTTCTGTCCAATGGGTTACGACACTGCCTGAAACATCGGCGACGAAACCCCCTCTTGGTATGACGCGACATTTAATTATAGTATTGCGTCTTCCCCTAATTCGTCGCCCCGTGCGGCTTTCGCCGCAGGTCACTTCCGTTGTTTTGAAAAACCGGTAAGGCTGATCTGCGGTCTGTTGCAAAAAGGTAGTCAAACATGAGCGCTAGGCACTTTCTCTCCCTGATGGATTTCACACCCGACGAACTGCTCAGTGTGATCCGTCGAGGTATCGAGCTGAAGGACCTGCGTAACCGCGGCGTACTGTTCGAACCGCTGAAAAACCGCGTGCTGGGGATGATCTTCGAAAAATCCTCGACCCGCACTCGCCTGTCGTTCGAAGCCGGCATGATCCAGCTCGGTGGCCAGGCCATCTTCCTCTCGCCACGGGACACCCAGCTGGGCCGTGGCGAACCGATCGGCGACTGCGCCATCGTCATGTCGCGCATGCTCGATGCGGTGATGATTCGTACCTTTGCCCACAGCACCCTGACCGAATTCGCCGCCAACTCGCGGGTGCCCGTCATCAACGGCCTGTCCGACGACCTGCACCCGTGCCAGTTGCTGGCCGACATGCAGACCTTCCTCGAACACCGCGGCGCCATCCAGGGCAAGACCGTGGCCTGGATCGGCGATGGCAACAACATGTGCAACAGCTATATAGAGGCGGCCATCCAGTTCGACTTCCAGCTGCGCATCGCCTGCCCGGCCGAATTCGAGCCCAATGCGCAGTTCCTGGCCCAGGCCGGTGACCGCGTACAGATCTTCCGTGAACCCAAGGCTGCGGTGCAGGGCGCCCACCTGGTGAGCACCGATGTCTGGACTTCCATGGGTCAGGAAGAGGAAACTGCACGGCGTCTGGCCTTGTTCGCGCCTTACCAGGTAACCCGCGAACTGCTCGACCTGGCAGCACCCGATGCCCTGTTCATGCACTGCCTGCCCGCCCACCGCGGCGAGGAAATCAGCCTGGACCTGCTCGACGACCCCCGTTCGGTCGCCTGGGACCAGGCCGAAAACCGCTTGCATGCACAGAAGGCGCTTCTCGAATTTCTTGTTGAACCGGCCTATCACCACGCATGAGTCAACCTTTACTGCTTAACCTGCGCGAGCTCGCCTGTGGCTATGGCGAGCAGCGCATCGTCCAGAACCTCAACCTGCACCTGAACGCCGGCGACATCGGTTGCCTGCTGGGCTCCTCGGGGTGCGGCAAGACCACCACCCTGCGCGCCATTGCCGGTTTCGAGCCGGTGCACGAAGGCGAGATCCAGCTGGGTGGCGAGGTCATCTCCAGGGCCGGGTTCACCCTGGCCCCGGAGAAACGCCGGATCGGCATGGTGTTCCAGGACTACGCGCTGTTCCCGCACCTGACCGTGGCCGAGAACATCGCCTTCGGCATCGGCAAGCATCCTCAGCAACGCCAGGTGGTCGAAGAGATGCTTGAGCTGGTCAAGCTCGGCGGCCTGGGCAAACGCTACCCCCACGAGCTTTCCGGCGGCCAGCAGCAGCGTGTGGCCCTGGCCCGCGCGCTGGCTCCCGAGCCGCAATTGCTGCTGCTCGACGAACCGTTCTCCAACCTTGATGTGGAGCTGCGCCGGCGCCTGAGCCATGAAGTGCGCGACATTCTCAAAAGCCGTGGCACCAGCGCGATCCTGGTCACTCACGATCAGGAAGAGGCCTTTGCCGTCAGCGATCACGTCGGTGTATTCAAGGAAGGTCGTCTGGAGCAATGGGACACCCCCTACAACCTCTACCACGAACCGCTGACACCATTCGTGGCCAGTTTCATTGGCCAGGGCTATTTCATTCGCGGCCAGTTGACCAGCCCTGAATCGGTACGCACCGAACTCGGTGAGCTGCGCGGCAACCGTGCCTACACCCTGACGCCTGGCAGCGCCGTGGACGTGTTGCTGCGCCCGGATGACATCATCCATGCGCCGCACAGCGAACTGAAGGCGTTGATCGTGGGCAAGAGCTTCCTCGGTGCCGCGACCCTGTATCGCCTGCAACTGCCTACCGGCAGCCAGCTGGAAGCGATCTTCCCAAGCCACAACGACCATCAGGTCGGTGCCGAAGTAGGGATTGAAGTGGCGGCGGACCACCTGGTGGTGTTTGCCGTACCGGGCAGCGTGGCGGCGCAGTTGCCGGTGCCGGAGAACGGCGTTCGCCGGTACAGCTCGACGGTCTGATGCAGGGCCAATCGCGGGGCAAGCCCGCTCCTACAAAGGTCAATGTAGGCGCTGGCTTGCCCCGCGATGCTTTCAAAGCATCAAAGTCCCACTGGCCACCAGCCTGGCATACCCAGCAATCTTCACCCGCTCCCCCTCCAGCCGGCAGAACAACTCCCCGCCGCGACTCGAACACTGAAACGCCCGCAGCTCGCGCTTGCCCAGACGCTGCGCCCAGTACGGGATCAGGCTGCAATGGGTAGAACCTGTCACCGGATCCTCGGGAATACCGATTCCCGGTGCGAAATAACGCGAGACAAAATCGTGCTCGATACCGGGCGCAGTGACGATCACCCCGAGCCCCGGTAATTGCGCCAGCGCCGCCATGTCCGGCGTACAGGCACGCAACACCTGCTCGGACTCAACCCGCACCAGCAGTTCGTTGGTTTTCCAGACTTCCAGCACCGGGCAGCCCAGGGCTTGAGCCACCGGCACCCGGTCATTCATGGGCTGCGGCTCGACCCGCGGGAAATCCAGCTGCAAACGCCCGCCTTCGCGGCTTACGCTCAGCGGGCCGGATTTACTCTGGAACAGCAGCCGCTCACTCGGCTCTTTATAGACCTCCAGCAACACATGAGCACTGGCCAGGGTCGCGTGGCCACACAGCGGCACTTCAGTGGTCGGGGTGAACCAGCGAATCTGCCAGCCTTCGGCATGGGGAACGACGAACGCAGTCTCGGCCAGGTTGTGTTCGGCGGCAATCTGTTGCATCAACTCATCGGCGAGCCAGCGCTCCAGGCGATAGACCATGGCCGGGTTGCCGGCAAAGGGACGGTCGCTGAAGGCATCGACCTGATGGAACTCAAGCTGCATGGGACAGACCTCTCGATGGCGGGCCACAGAGCATGCCCGCCAAGCGGCAAAGACCGACAGAGACAGAATCAACCGATTTTGAACATACAGATGTCAGTCACGGCCAATGGCGGCGAATTTGCCCTGGGTATGCTCGGCCAGCAGCGCAGCCGCCAGTTCGACTTCCAGCCCTCGGCGGCCAGCACTGACGAAAATTGTTTCAAAGGATTCAGCGGTTTCGTCAATGAAAGTGCGCAAGCGCTTCTTCTGCCCCAGCGGGCTGATTCCGCCCAGCAGGTAACCGGTCGAACGCTGAGCCGCCGCCGGATCCGCCATCTCGCATTTCTTCACCCCGGCAGCATGGGCCAGGCCCTTCAGGTCCAGGCTACCGACCACCGGCACCACCGCCACCAGCAACTCGCCCTTTTCGCTACTGGCCAGCAAGGTCTTGAACACCCGCGCAGGCTCAAGGTTGAGCTTCTCCGCCGCTTCCAGCCCGTAGGATGCTGCCTTGGGATCATGTTCGTAACTGTGGATGTGGTGTTCGGCGCGAACCTTTTTCAGCAGATCCAGGGCGGGGGTCATACAGGGCTCCAGACAGTAGGGTGAATGCCATTTCGCTGGCTACTTTAGGGCAAAACCCCAAGCGCAACCAACGCCCATCACCGTCACCAATAGTCAGATTGTGAATGGTGGTTCACTTTCGACCTTTGACATAAGCGTTTCTTGTCTATATTTTTTCGATTCTGAATATAGTCATGCCCCGATAAGGTGCATTTTCTGCCGCCGCCCGACCGAAATGGGGATTTCTGTCGGGCTTTTGTCGAGCGCTCACTGCGCCTCACAACAACAAGAACCGAGGTAACGAATGACGACTGCTCTGAGACAACCAACACTTTCAAGCCAGTGCATGGCCGAATTTCTCGGCACTGCGCTGCTGATCTTTTTCGGCACCGGCTGCGTCGCTGCGCTCAAGGTGGCGGGTGCCAGCTTTGGCCTGTGGGAAATCAGCATCATCTGGGGCGTCGGCGTGAGCATGGCGATCTACCTCACCGCCGGGGTTTCCGGTGCGCACCTGAACCCGGCCGTGAGCATCGCCCTGTGCCTGTTCGCCGGTTTCGAGAAGCACAAACTGCCGTTCTACATCGTCGCCCAGATTGCCGGCGCCTTCTGTGGCGCAGCGTTGGTTTACACGCTATACAGCAACCTGTTCTTCGATTTCGAACAGGCCCATGAAATGATCCGTGGCAGCCAGGCCAGCCTCGAATTGGCCTCGGTGTTCTCCACCTACCCGCACCCGGCGCTGTCCACCGGCCAGGCCTTTTTGGTCGAAGTGATCATCACCGCCGTACTGATGGCGGTGATCATGGCCTTGACCGATGACAACAACGGCCTGCCGCGCGGCGCCATGGCGCCCCTGCTGATCGGCCTGCTGATTGCCGTGATCGGCAGCGCCATGGGCCCGCTGACCGGCTTTGCGATGAACCCGGCACGGGATTTCGGGCCCAAGCTGATGACCTTCCTCGCCGGCTGGGGCGAAGTCGCCTTTACTGGCGGTCGTGATATTCCCTATTTCCTGATTCCGATTTTTGCGCCGATCATAGGAGCGAGCCTTGGGGCCGCCCTGTACCGCGGCGTGATCGCCCGCAACCTGCCGGTTGCCGAGAGCGAAAGCGCCCAGACCGACGCCAACCCTCAGGGCAAGACCCAGGCGTCCTGATGCCTGCAGTGGCGAGCCAGACTCGCCCCGCCCTGATCTCCACCCTATTAAGTGCAAGGCCAACGACATGACAGACACCCAGAACAAGAACTACATCATTGCCCTGGACCAGGGCACGACCAGTTCGCGGGCCATCATTTTCGACCGTGACGCCAACGTGGTTGGCACCTCGCAACGCGAATTCGCACAGCATTACCCACAAGCCGGCTGGGTCGAGCACGACCCCATGGAAATCTTCGCCACCCAGAGCGCGACCATGGTCGAAGCCCTGGCCCAGGCAGGCCTGAGTCACGACCAGGTAGCAGCCATCGGTATCACCAACCAGCGTGAAACCACCGTGGTCTGGGACAAGGAAACCGGCCGCCCGGTGTACAACGCCATCGTCTGGCAATGCCGGCGCAGCACCGAGATCTGCGAACAGCTCAAGCGTGACGGCCTGCAGGACTACATCCGCGAAACCACCGGTCTGGTCACCGACCCGTACTTCTCCGGCACCAAGCTCAAGTGGATCCTCGACAACGTCGAAGGCGCCCGTGAGCGCGCCGAGCGTGGCGACCTGCTGTTCGGCACCGTCGACAGCTGGCTGATCTGGAAATTCTCCGGTGGCAAGGTCCACGTCACCGACTACACCAACGCCTCGCGCACCATGCTCTTCAACATCCACACCCTGGAGTGGGACGAGAAGATGCTTGAAGTGCTGAACATCCCGCGGCAGATGCTGCCCCAGGTGCGCAGCTCCTCGGAAGTCTACGGCCGCACCAAGAGCGGTATCGCCATTGCCGGTATCGCTGGCGACCAGCAAGCCGCGCTGTTCGGCCAGATGTGCGTGGAACCGGGCCAGGCCAAGAACACCTACGGCACCGGCTGCTTCTTGCTGATGAACACCGGCGACAAGGCGGTCAAATCTTCCCACGGCCTGCTCACCACCATTGCCTGCGGCCCTCGCGGCGAAGTGGCCTACGCCCTGGAAGGCGCCGTTTTCAACGGCGGTTCCACCGTGCAGTGGCTGCGTGACGAGCTGAAGATCGTCAACGACGCCCACGACACCGAATACTTCGCCAGCAAGGTCAAAGACAGCAACGGCGTGTACCTGGTACCGGCCTTCACCGGCCTTGGCGCACCGTACTGGGACCCCTATGCCCGTGGCGCACTGTTTGGCCTGACCCGCGGGGTCAAGGTCGATCACATCATCCGCGCGGCGCTGGAGTCGATCGCCTACCAGACCCGCGACGTGCTCGACGCCATGCAACAGGACTGCGGCCAACGCCTGAGCGAGCTGCGGGTGGATGGTGGCGCCGTCGCCAACAACTTCCTCATGCAGTTCCAGGCCGACATCCTCGGCACCTGCGTCGAACGCCCGCAAATGCGTGAAACCACTGCCCTCGGCGCTGCCTACCTGGCGGGCCTGGCCTGCGGTTTCTGGAGCAGCCTGGATGAACTGCGCGGCAAGGCAATCATCGAGCGCGAGTTCAACCCGCAACTGGATGAAGTGCAGAAAGAGAAGCTGTACGCCGGCTGGCTGAAAGCAGTGGATCGCACCCGCGATTGGGAACCACACGACGAGTGAGCAGTAGAAACAAGCTGTAAGCTACAAGCTGCAAGCCTGTAGGCCGCGAATCATCTTGTGGCTTGCAGCTTGCAGCTTGAGCTGTTTTCATGGCGCAATTTTCCCGGCTGCCCAAAAGGACCGCCCATGAATCTGCCCCCTCGCCAACAACAAATCCTCGAACTGGTTCGCGAACGCGGCTATGTCAGTATCGAAGAAATGGCGCAGTTGTTCGTCGTTACCCCGCAAACCATCCGTCGAGACATCAACCAACTGGCAGAAGTTAATCTGCTGCGTCGCTACCACGGTGGCGCGGCTTACGACTCCAGTATCGAAAACACCGCCTACGCCATGCGCGCCGACCAGATGCGCGACGAGAAGCAGCGCATCGCCGAAGCGATCGCCGCGCAGATTCCCGACCACGCCTCGCTGTTCATCAACATCGGCACCACCACCGAATCCATCGCCCGCGCCCTGCTCAACCACAACCACCTGAAGATCATCACCAACAACCTGCACGTGGCCTCGATCCTCAGTGCCAAGGATGATTTCGAAGTGCTGCTGGCCGGCGGCAATGTGCGCCGTGACGGTGGCGTGGTCGGCCAGGCCAGTGTCGACTTCATCAACCAGTTCAAGGTCGATTTCGCCCTCGTCGGCATCAGCGGCATCGATGAAGACGGCAGCCTGCTGGATTTCGACTACCAGGAAGTACGGGTATCCCAGGCGATCATCGCCAATGCCCGCCAGGTCATCCTCGCCGCCGACTCAAGCAAGTTCGGCCGTAACGCTATGGTGCGCCTGGGCTCTATCAGCCTGATCGACTGCCTGGTGACCGACCAGGCGCCAGTGCCCGCCCTCACCCAGTTACTCAACCAGTACAAGATCCGCCTCGAAGTGGTCTGAGCGGCCACAAGCTGCCATCGCGACGATGGCAGCTCGAATGTTCGTTATTTTTCATTTATTTGTCATCTGATCAGTATTTTCTATGGAAAGTGACTGGCGAGCAGCATTTTGTTGCGCTAGTATTTTCGAAAGTGAACATCGATGTTCAGATTCGATGTCGGAAAGACCTTCAGGAGGCCACCCGTGTCCCAATCCAGCTTGTCATCGCCCGCCCTTGCCGACATTTATGACCTCGCCGTAATCGGCGGCGGCATCAACGGCGTGGGGATTGCCGCCGATGCAGCCGGACGCGGTCTTCACGTGTTCCTTTGCGAAAAGGACGACCTGGCCAGCCACACATCCTCAGCCAGCAGCAAGCTGATCCACGGCGGCCTGCGCTACCTGGAACATTACGAATTCCGCTTGGTGCGCGAAGCCCTGGCCGAGCGTGAAGTGCTGCTGGCCAAGGCGCCGCACATCGTCAAGCCGATGCGCTTCGTGCTGCCGCACCGCCCGCACCTGCGTCCGGCATGGATGATCCGCGCCGGCCTGTTCCTTTACGATCACCTGGGCAAGCGCAAGCAGCTCGGTGCTTCGCGCAGCTTGCGTTTCGGCCCGGGCAATCCGCTCAAGCCGGCAATCACCCGCGGTTTCGAATATGCCGACTGTGCTGTCGACGATGCCCGCCTGGTGGTGCTCAATGCCATGGCCGCCCGTGAAAAAGGCGCCGACATCCGCACCCGTACCCGTTGCGTCAGCGCCCATCGGGTCGATGGTGTATGGAACGTGCAACTGGAAAACGCCGACGGCAGCCAGCAATCGATCCGTGCTCGCGCGCTGGTCAACGCTGCTGGCCCGTGGGTAGCCAAGTTCATCCAGGATGACCTGAAGCTCGACGCGCCCTACGGCATTCGCCTGATCCAGGGCAGCCACCTGATCGTGCCCAAGTTGTACGACGGCGAACATGCCTACATCCTGCAAAACGAAGACCAGCGTATCGTCTTCGCCATTCCCTACCTGGAACGCTTCACCCTGATCGGTACCACCGACCGCGAATACACCGGCGACCCGGCCAAAGTGGCAATCACCGAGGGCGAGACCGATTACCTGCTGAAAGTGGTCAACGAACACTTCAATCACCAGCTCAGCCGCGCCGATATCCTGCACACCTATTCCGGTGTTCGTCCGCTGTGCAACGACGAGTCCGACAACCCGTCGGCCGTCACTCGCGATTACACCCTGGCGCTGTCGGCCAGCACTGGCGAAGCACCGCTGCTGTCGGTGTTCGGCGGCAAGCTGACCACCTACCGCAAACTGGCCGAGTCGGCGATGAGCGAGCTGGCACCGTTCTTTGCGCAGATGCGCGGCAGCTGGACGGCTACCGCGCCACTACCGGGCGGTGAAGACATGAGCACCCCGCAAGCGCTGGTCGACGCCATCCTGGCCCGCTGCGGCTGGCTGCCAGCCGAGATCGCCAAGCGTTGGGCACGCACCTACGGCAGCCGCGTCTGGCGCTTGCTCGAAGGCGTGCAGGGCCCGCAGGACCTGGGCGAGGCCATTGGTGGCGGCCTGTTCAGCCGTGAGGTGGACTACCTGTGCAGCGAAGAATGGGCGGTGAATGCCGACGACATCCTCTGGCGCCGGAGCAAGCTGGGCCTGTTCACGACCGCTACAGAGCAGCAGGCTTTGCAGGAGTACCTTCAGCGCCTGGAACTGAACCGCGCACGCGTACAAGCTGCCTAGCTGCTGACCAACATCGCGGGGCAAGCCCGCTCCTACACTGGGAGCAGGCTTGCCCTGGAACGCGGCTCATTATTCGGTTTTCCGAACGCCAAACCCCGCCGCATTCGGCCATCCGGACGAATCCTACCTCCCGCAAATCGTCAAAAAAGATTAATCCCCCGATTTTTCATGGCGTTATGATCGAAATCAGGGCTTGGCACGAGTCATGCTCTACACTCAGTACCCGAATGCGCAAAACGCTTCACTGCAGTGTTCGCTGAACGAAAGAGCCCGCCAACGGCTCCATAAAAAAAACAACGTCGAGGAAATTTTGATGCGTATCGTTCCCCATCTGTTGGGCGCCGCTGTTGCGGCCGCTTTGATCAGCACGCCAGCCTTCGCTGCCGAACTGACCGGCACCCTGAAAAAGATCAACGAGTCGGGCACCATTACCTTGGGGCACCGTGACGCTTCCATTCCGTTCTCCTACATCGCCGACGCTTCGGGCAAACCCGTCGGTTACTCCCATGACATCCAGCTGGCAATCGTCGAGTCCCTGAAAAAGGACCTGAACAAGCCGGACCTGCAAGTCAAATACAACCTCGTTACCTCCCAGACCCGTATCCCGCTGGTCCAGAACGGCACCGTTGACGTCGAGTGTGGCTCGACCACCAACAACGTCGAGCGCCAGCAGCAAGTGGCCTTCTCGGTCGGCATCTTCGAAGTCGGTACTCGCCTGCTGACCAAGGCCGAAGATGGCAAGCCGGAAAACGCCAAGTACAAGGACTTCCCGGACCTGGCCGGCAAGAACGTGGTGACCACCGCCGGTACCACTTCCGAGCGCATCCTCAAGGCCATGAACGCCGACAAGCAGATGAAGATGAACGTCATCTCGGCCAAGGACCATGGCGAGTCGTTCCAGATGCTTGAGTCCGGCCGCGCCGTGGCTTTCATGATGGACGACGCGCTGCTCGCCGGTGAAATGGCCAAGGCCAAGAACCCGAAGGGCTGGGCCATCGTCGGTACGCCGCAGTCCTATGAAATCTACGGCTGCATGGTCCGCAAGGAAGACCCGGCGTTCAAGGCTGCGGTCGACAAGGCCATCGTCAACCTCTACAAGTCGGGCGAGATCAACAAGATCTACGACAAGTGGTTCAACCAGCCAGTCCCGCCTAAAGGCCTGAACCTGCAGTTCCCGATGAGCGACGAGCTCAAGGCGTTGATCGCCAATCCTACCGACAAAGCTGCAGACGAAAAGAAGTCCTGATCCCCAGCTAGTTAGTGTCTAACCTTTCATCCGAGGGCGCCCTGCGCCCCCGGATGCTCGAAGGTGCCCGTGAAATAACTGATCTGAGGGGAGATCCCGATGAATTACAACTGGGACTGGGGCGTATTCTTCAAGTCCACCGGCGTGGGCAGCGAAACCTATCTGGACTGGTACCTCACCGGCCTGGGCTGGACCATCGCCATTGCCATCGCCGCCTGGATCATCGCATTGCTGCTGGGTTCGGTACTCGGCGTCATGCGCACCGTGCCGAACCGTCTGGTGTCGGGCATTGCCACCGCCTACGTGGAACTCTTTCGTAACGTACCGCTGCTGGTGCAGCTGTTCATCTGGTACTTCCTGGTACCGGACCTGCTGCCCGAGAACTTGCAGGAGTGGTACAAGCAGGACCTCAACCCGACCACCTCGGCGCTGATCAGCGTGGTCGTCTGCCTGGGCCTGTTCACCGCCGCCCGCGTCTGCGAGCAGGTGCGTACCGGTATCCAGGCGCTGCCCCGCGGCCAGGAAGCCGCCGCCCGCGCCATGGGCTTCAGCCTGCCGCAGGTGTACTGGAACGTGCTGCTGCCGCAAGCCTACCGGATCATCATTCCGCCGCTGACCTCGGAATTTTTGAACGTGTTCAAGAACTCCTCGGTGGCCTCGCTGATCGGCCTGATGGAACTGCTGGCGCAAACCAAGCAGACCGCCGAGTTCTCGGCCAACCTGTTTGAAGCCTTCACCCTGGCCACCCTGATTTACTTCACCCTGAACATGGGCCTGATGCTGCTGATGCGCATGGTCGAGAAGAAAGTCGCCGTGCCTGGCCTGATCTCCGTGGGGGGCAAATAATGGACTTCAGTGGAATCATCCCTGCCCTGCCGGGCCTGTGGAACGGCATGGTCATGACCCTGCAACTGATGGTCATGGGTGTGGTCGGCGGTATCGTGCTCGGTACCCTCCTGGCGCTGATGCGCCTGTCGTCGAGCAAACTGCTGTCGAACGTTGCTGGCGCCTACGTCAACTACTTCCGTTCCATTCCGCTGCTGCTGGTCATCACCTGGTTCTACCTGGCGGTGCCGTTCGTACTGCGCTGGATCACCGGCGAAGACACCCCGGTCGGGGCCTTCACCTCCTGCGTCGTGGCGTTCATGATGTTCGAGGCGGCGTATTTCTGTGAAATCGTCCGTGCCGGCGTGCAGTCGATCTCCAAGGGCCAGATGGGCGCAGCCCAAGCCCTGGGCATGACCTATGGCCAGACCATGCGCCTGATCATCCTGCCCCAGGCGTTCCGCAAGATGACCCCGCTGCTGCTGCAGCAGAGCATCATCCTGTTCCAGGACACCTCGCTGGTGTACACCGTCGGCCTGGTCGACTTCCTCAACTCGGCACGGGCCAGTGGCGACATCATCGGGCGCTCCAATGAGTTCCTGGTCTTCGCCGGCGCCGTGTACTTCGTCATCAGCTTCTCCGCTTCCTTCCTGGTCAAGCGTCTGCAGAAAAGGATAACCGTATGATCTCCATCAAGAACGTCAACAAGTGGTACGGGGACTTCCAGGTTCTGACCGACTGCAACACCGAGGTCAAGAAAGGCGAAGTGGTCGTGGTCTGCGGCCCGTCGGGCTCGGGCAAATCGACCCTGATCAAGTGCGTCAACGCCCTGGAGCCCTTCCAGAAGGGTGACATCGTCGTCGATGGCACCTCGATTGCCGACCCCAAGACCAACCTGCCGCAGCTGCGCTCGCGGGTCGGCATGGTGTTCCAGCACTTCGAGCTGTTCCCACACCTGACCATCACCGAGAACCTGACCATTGCCCAGCGCAAGGTGTTGGGCCGCAGTGAAGCCGAAGCAACCAAGAAGGGCCTGGCCCTGCTTGAGCGCGTCGGCCTCAGTGCCCACGCCAAGAAGCACCCGGGGCAACTGTCCGGTGGCCAGCAGCAGCGTGTGGCCATCGCCCGCGCCCTGTCGATGGACCCGATCGTCATGCTGTTCGACGAACCGACCTCGGCACTGGACCCGGAAATGGTCAGCGAAGTACTCGACGTAATGGTCGAACTGGCTCACGAAGGCATGACCATGATGTGCGTGACCCACGAAATGGGCTTTGCCCGCAAGGTCGCCAATCGGGTGATCTTCATGGACAAGGGCAGCATCATCGAAGACTGCACCAAGGAAGAATTCTTTGGTGACCAGAGCGTACGCGACCAGCGTACCCAGCACTTCCTCAGCAAGATCCTGCAACACTGAGGTGATCATCACGCTCTGTCCGGTGCACGCCGGCAGAGCGTGCTGGTCGTACCAAGGCTACTGTGATGAAATGCGACCCTACGCTCTTTCGCCCTGCCAAGCCTGCCCTTGCCGTGAAACCCCGTCTGATCCGCCAACTGCTGTTACCGCCACTGATCATCCTGCTGATGATCGGCCTGGGTGTGGCCGGCTTCATGATCAGCGAACACAACGGCATCCGCACCTTGAGCGAAAACGGCGAGCGCCAGCTCGAGCTGCACGCGCGCGCGGTCGAGAGCGAAATCAGCAAGTACACCTACCTGCCAAGCTTGCTGGAACTGGAAAGCAGCGTTTCCAGCCTGCTGACCGAACCCGACGGCGAACACCGCCAGGCGGTCAACGAATACCTCGAAGGCTTGAACCGGCGCAGCCGCAGTCGGGCGATCTTTGTCCTGGACACCAGCGGCCGGGTCCAGGCCACCAGCAACTGGCGCGATATCGACAGTTTCCTCGGCGAAGACCTGTCGTTCCGCGCCTATTTCCAGGATGCCGTACGCGGTCAGCCCGGGCGCTTCTATGGCATTGGCAGCACCACCGGGGAGCCTGGCTATTTCCTTGCCCACGGCCTGGAAGAACACGGCAAGATCATTGGCGTGGCAGTGATCAAGGTGCGCCTGGAAGCCATGGAAGAACGCTGGCAGCGGGCCCGCCTCGAGGCCTTTGTCAGCGACGAGAACGGCATCATCATCCTCTCCAGCGACCCGGCGCGGCGACTCAAGTCGGTGCGCCCGCTGACCCCGGAAATCAAGGAACGCCTGGCCCGCAGCCTGCAATATTACTGGTGGCCGCTGAATGAACTGCAACCGCTGTCGCGGGAAAAAATCGCCGACGGTGTCGAGAAGCTGAGCTTCCCGGCCAATGCCGAACTCGGCGATGGCCGCCGCGAAGTGGCTTATCTGGCGCAAACCCGGCGCCTGAGCGACACGCCCTGGCACTTTACCTTGCTCACGCCCTTGCAGGACCTGCGCCGCGAATCCATGGTCCAGGGCATTCTGGTCGGCGTTGCCTTGGCCTTGCTCGCGATCTTGCTGATCGCCTGGAACGAACGGCGCAAGGTGATCGCCACCCGCCTGGCCGCCCGTGAAGCACTGGAAGAGGCCAACAGCCAACTGGAACGCAAGATCGCCGAACGCACTGCCGACCTGCGCGCCAGCAACGAACGCCTCAAGGGCCAGATCCGCGAACGCCGGCATGCCGAACAGACTTTGCGCCACGCCCAGGATGAACTGGTCCAGGCCGGCAAGTTGGCAGCCATCGGCCAGATGTCGACCAGCATCGCCCATGAACTGAACCAGCCGCTGGCCGCCCTGCGCACCTTGTCAGGCAACAGCGTGCGCTTCCTCGAACGCGGCGCGCTGGAAACCGTCAGCACCAACCTGCGCACCATGAACGACCTGATCGACCGCATGGGCCGTATCACTGCCAGCCTGCGCTCCTTCGCCCGCCGCGGTGAAGACAGCGGTAAGGCCTCCCTGAGCAAGGCCGTCGAGGCCAGCCTGCAGGTGCTGGGCAACCGCATCGCCGGCTGCCACTTGCAGTTGCACAGCAATTACGCGGACCCGACGCTGGCCATCGACCAGACCCGCCTGGAGCAGATCCTGGTCAACCTGATCGGCAACGCCCTTGATGCCATGGCCGCGCAACCCATGCCGCAGTTGTGGCTGGAGGGCGAGTTGCAGGGTGACAAGTACCGCCTGCGGGTGCGCGACAACGGTCACGGCATCGATGACGAAACGCGCAAGCACCTGTTCGAACCGTTTTTCACCACCAAACCGGGAGAGCACGGCCTGGGCCTGGGCCTGACCCTGTCTGCCAGCCTCGCCGCCGCCGCCAGGGGCAGCCTCAGCGTCGAACACCCCGCCAGCGGCGGTACCGCGTTCGTGCTCAGCCTGCCGCTGGTCAATGCCCCCACAGAATCAGCCGAGTCCCTATGAACCAAGCGCCCCTTACCGTCCTGATCGTCGAAGACGACCCGCATGTGCTGCTCGGCTGCCAGCAGGCGCTGGCCCTGGAAGACATCGCCTGCGAAGGCGTCGGCAGCGCCGAAGAAGCCCTGCAGCGCATCGGTGATGACTTCGCCGGCATCGTCGTCAGCGATATCCGCCTGCCCGGCATCGATGGCCTGGAACTGCTCAGCCGCCTCAAGGCCCGCGACCGCAGCCTGCCGGTGGTACTGATCACCGGCCACGGCGATATCGACATGGCGGTCGGCGCCATGCGCAACGGCGCCTACGACTTCATGGAAAAGCCCTTCGCCCCGGAACGCCTGGTCGAAGTGGTGCGTCGTGCGCTGGAGCAACGTGGCCTGTCCCGTGAAGTGTTCGCCCTGCGCCGCCAACTGGCCGGGCAAAGCACCCTTGAAGGGCGGATCATTGGCCGCTCGCCAGCCATGCAGAACCTGCGCGAACTGATCGCCAACGTCGCCGATACTTCAGCCAACGTACTGATTGAAGGCGAGACCGGCACCGGCAAGGAACTGGTCGCCCGCTGCCTGCACGATTTCAGCCGCCGCCAGGGCGCGCCGTTCGTGGCGCTCAACTGCGGCGGCCTGCCGGAGAACCTGTTCGAGAGCGAGATCTTTGGCCACGAGGCCAACGCCTTCACCGGTGCCGGCAAACGCCGGATCGGCAAGATCGAGCACGCCAACGGCGGCACCCTGTTCCTCGACGAAGTCGAAAGCATGCCGCTCAACCTGCAGATCAAGCTGCTGCGGGTACTGCAGGAACGCACCCTGGAGCGCCTGGGCTCGAACCAGAGCATTGCCGTGGACTGCCGGGTGATCGCCGCCACCAAGTCCGACCTCAACGCCCTGGGCCACAGCGGGCAGTTCCGTAGCGACCTGTACTACCGCCTCAACGTGGTGACCCTGGAGCTGCCGCCCCTGCGCGAGCGCCGCGAAGACATCCTGCAACTGTTCGAGCACTTCCTGCAGCAATCGTCCCTGCGCTTCGACCGGGAAACCCCGCAACTGGACAGCCAGACCCTGTCGCGGCTGATGGCGCACGACTGGCCAGGCAACGTGCGCGAATTGCGCAACGTCGCTGAACGCTACGCGCTGGGCTTGCCGGCGTTCAAAAAGGCCGGGGCCAGCGCCAACCAGGGCCTGGGCTTTGCCGAAGCGGTCGAGGCGTTCGAGCGCAACCTGCTCAGCGATGCCCTGCAGCGTACCGGCGGCAACCTCAGCCAGGCCAGCCAGGAGCTGGGCATGGCCAAGACCACGCTGTTCGACAAAGTGAAAAAGTATGGCCTGGGCTAACCCGGTGCTGAGACGGAATGACACGTGGACCTGATACTCAAAGCCTGCCTGGGCGCTGCCGTGGTGGTGATCCTTGCCGCCCTGGCGAAAACGCGCAACTACTATATTGCCGGCCTGGTGCCGCTGTTCCCGACCTTCGCCCTGATCGCCCACTACATCGTCGGCAAGGGCCGGTCACTGGACGATTTGAAGACCACCATCCTGTTCGGCATGTGGTCGATCATCCCCTACTTCGTCTACCTGGCGGCGTTGTACCTGCTGGTCGATCGCCTGCGCCTGGAGGCGTCGCTGGCCCTGGCGGCCGTGGCCTGGCTGGTGGCGGCGACGGTGCTGGTGGGTGTCTGGGTAAGGCTGCATTAAAGCGCTTGGGGGCTACTTCGTAGCCCATCGCCGGCAAGACCGGCTCCCACAAAATCCGGTGCATGCCGATCCTGTAGGAGCGGGCTTGCCCCGCGATCAGTACACCGCCAGATGGGTACCGGCCAGCCGTTGCGTCTTCAGATAGGGCAACACCGCACCCAGCAACGGCCCTTTGAACTGCTCCTGAAAGCGATGGGCCAAGCCTGGGATCAGCTGCAACTGGCTGCCCTTGATATGTGCTGCCAGGTGCACACCGTGCATCACCGGCAGCAGCGGGTCGGCGGTGCCGTGCACCACCAGGGTTGGCAGGCGCAGGTTGTTGAGTAACTGGACGCGGCTTTGCTCGGCCAGGATCGCCATGATCTGGCGCTTGACCCCCTCGGGATTGAAGGCGCGGTCATAGGCAATCGCTGCCTGTTCGAGCAGCGCCTGGCGGTCATCCTCGACCTCGGGGCTACCCAGGGCCGCCAGCAGGTCTGCCTGCTGCTCAAGTGCCACCTCGCGATTCGGAGCGCCACGCCGGGCCAGCAACTGCACCAGCGCCGGGCTCGGTGCCGGCAAGCCCTGGGCACCGGAGCTGGACATGATCAAGGTCAGGCTCTCGACCCGCTCCGGCGCCTGCGCCGCCAGGTGCTGGGCGATCATCCCGCCCATGCTCACGCCCATGACATGAAAGCGCCGCACCTGCAGGGCATCCATCAGCCCCAGACCGTCTTCGGCCATGTCGCTCAGGGTGTAAGGCGCGGCCACCGGCAGGCCGAGCTTGTAGCGCAGCAGTTCGAAGGCCAGGTTGGTGTCGTCGGGCGCCTGGTTCCAGCTGGACAGGCCGACATCGCGGTTATCGTAGCGGATCACCCGAAAGCCCTGCTGACAGAGCGCGACCACCACTTCATCCGGCCAGTGGATCAGTTGCCCGCCCAAGCCCATGACCAGCAGAAGGGCCGGGTCCGATTCACGACCGATGCTTTGATAAGCCAGGCTGACCTGCGAGAGCTCGGCGCGCTGGACCGGCACATTGACGTCACAACGCGATGCCGCATGAACACCTTGGGCAAAAAGAACAACGAATAAAAACCAAAAAAAACGCATGAGCGAAACACCAGAATGCAAATCCCCAGTAGAGCGCAAGTCTGATGAAGTTCGTTCAAGCGCGCTGCCACACTTGCATGACAATTTGATGAATGCCGCCCGACGGCAATCCGCCCTACTTATGTACCGCACCCACCGGCTCAACCTCGCGCCCAATGTGAACGCCACTCCCGGCATCACTTCACATTCGGGATACTGCCATGAGCGACTCGCCAGAAACCTTCGAACCCCTGACCTTTTCCCCTATAGATTTCATTCCAGCCAAACCCCGCGACAGCACCTTGCTGCTCGATGCCAACAAGCGCTGGAAAGATCATCGCGATACCTTCACCACTTTGCTTGCACAAGCCCCCGGCGTGTACCAGACACTCCAGGATCTGGTACGCCAACAGCTGGGAGTCGACCCGCTGAGCACTGCCCTGCGATTTCGCATCTCCGCTATGCACGACAGCGATGTCAGCCTGGTCGCCCTGGCAGTACACACGCGCCAGTATCCCCAGCCGCCCGCCGACCTCGACCAGCGCGCCCAGGTGACGGGACCTGGGCCCGATCATCCGACCTTGCACCTGACACCCACGCAACTGCTCGCCAGGCTTGCGCAGCTGGACCTTCCCGCAGCGCTCCGGCGGCAATGGGATCATTACTGGCAAGCGCGAGCCTCGGACACCGCCGTCAGCCGCCGTACCCATGCCCAGAACCAGTACCTGGAGGTGCTCAAGGCCTGTTGGGATGTGGCGCTGGCAACCGGCCAATTCGATACGCAACAGCAGCGCGCGGTCAATGGCGTGCTCGACAACCCTGAATGGCATAGCCAGCACGGTATCGAGATCCAGACCGTTTCGAGAGACGAACAGATAATACCGGGGGCGCTGCTGTTCAAGATCGAAGGCGAATCGCACCTGATGCTGTATCGCCCCGACAGCGGCTTCACTAGCCATGCATCGCCGACGGATCTGGAAACAACCCTCGGCACCACCGCCTCCAGCATCAGCTATGAAAGCCATGAAAACCTTTCGGCCGGTTTCACCCCACTGTTCAACAGCCTGCTTAATGAACGCTTGAGCGCGCTGGACTCCAAACCCGGGGCCGATATCCGCCAGTTTGGCGAGCTTGCGCTGTCGATGGTCCACTGGGTCGATAGCCAACAGCGCAATCCAAGTGTCTTCAGCCTGCCGCCTGCCATTGAATCAACCGACAGCGAGGACGCGCCGCAACGTTCGTTCTACGACTTTGGCAGCTTGAACCTCGACATTCCCTACTCCATCCGCCTGCAACAGATCAGCGCCCAACAGGCCCTGATGACCCCCATTGCCGAAACCGACCTGCAAGCGCTCAAGGACCATCAGAATGCGCTGAGTGCGGCCTGCCAAGAGGCTGAAGAGGCCATCGAGCAACAACTGAAGGCCGACACCTGGCACACCGACGAATCCCCCGCCGCCAGTGCTGCGCTGCTCACGGCTCATCACCAGGGCTTGCGCGCCCATGCCCGCTTCCAGAACCTGCTGGGGCAAATCGATAACGAGGAATTGAGGTGGCTCGAAAGCCTTCTCGATCAGCCCGACACCTTCCCCCGCCTGGGCTCCAGCCTTGTCGCGGCGCATCCAGTGCTCGATTCGACATCAATGGTTGATGGCGTCGAAACCCGTACCAGCACCACGCTCCACGATTGCCTGGTGGTGACCCTGCAGGACGATGACAACCCGCAGAGCCTGCTGGTGTACTGGCCGGGTGAAGCCGGCGGGCTGCTGCGCTGCGCCAACCAAGCGGAACTTGCCCGCTGCTTCGCCATCAACGACCCGAACGGGCAGTCACTGAGCCTGAGCCCGGTGACCGGCGATGTCCTGGCCGTGGTTCTGGCCCATCACTTGAGCCAGGCCAAGGCCGCGCTGACCACCGAGCAATCGCCCGCGGCGGTGAACGAAGCACTGGCCCGGCGCCTGCAAGTGCCCCGCCACGCCGCACGCGAGTACGCGTTCAAGCTGATCCAGGCACAGGAAACCAGTGCCACGTTGACGGGTATTTACCTGGACTGGCTGGACAAGCTGTCGGCCAGCGATCGCGCGACGCTCAAGGCCGGTACCCTCGGTTTCATCGCCGCCATGCACCGCGCCCAGGCCCTGGTCGCCCGCGACCTGCCCCACCGCGAACTGTTCTGCCGCCAGCTCATCAGCCAACGCCTGAAGCAGGATTTCCCCGACTACGATGACAGCCCCATCACCCTCTACCTGCCAGAGAGCACCTCGTGGGTGCCCCTTCTGGTTGAAAGCACCAGCCCCCAGGGCATTGCCCCCAAGCCGACGCTCAGACCCAGCAACAAATGGGTCGACCTGGCGCTGGATACCCTGTTGCTGGACAACATCGACGAGGCCATGAAAGAGCGCCTGAGTTTTCTCAAGCTGAAGCTCAAGACATCGAATCAGGTGCTTGCTCAACAGCTCAAGGACAGCATCAATACCAACTACCTGAGCGGCCTGGCCATCGACCTTGACCTGGCCCAGCAATATGAAAACAAGATCACCGAGGTGTATCGCGGCACTCACGAAAGCGCGTTCCCCCGGGCCTACCGGCGCCAATGCCTGGGCGAGCCTTTTCGCCAGATGCTCAAGCTGCACAGTGTCCAGGCCAGGGCCAAGGGCGAACTGGACGACAGGGGCCAGACGATTTTCAACATCGCCATCGACGCCGACAGCGCGGCGGCCTACCTGGCTGACGGTCACAACATACGCCTGATCCCCGCTCGCCTGACTGCAGGAGGCAAGGATACCGACAGCTACGGCACTACGCTGTCCGGGGTGACCTTTGTCAGCGACCAGAACAGCGGCATCACCCTGCTCTACCGTCCCGACCACCCCACCCGCCTGGTGCGCCAGTACAGCAGCCTGAAAGACGCCCGCTTGGGCTTGTATGAACTGAGCAAGCAAAGCGGCGAAATCGACTACCTGGCCGGGCGCGCCTTATTGGGCAATCCGGATGCCCACCGCTCGCGGATGCGCCAGGCTATAGAACATCGCTTCGACGGCATTATCGGCCTGGGCACGGCCTGGCCCTCGACCACCTCACTGGCCCAGCACCTGCTCGACGCCCAGGGTGGTCGGATACTCGAAGCCCATCGCGCGACCTCGCGCTCGAACCGCGACCTGTGGCTGGAAAACTTCGCCTACCAGAGCGGCATGATCTTCAACTACATCAAGATGGCCCTGGGCTTCATTCCGGTGATCGGGACCGTCATCAGCGTCTACGACTTCTTCGAGTCCAGTGCCCGGCTGGTCAGCGCGTTGCGCCAGGATGAGGTGTACAAGGCGCTGGAGGCGTTGCAACAGGTACTGCTGGCGTTCGTCGATGCTGCCATCGACCTGGCGCCAAGCCTGCCCCTCAAGGCCCTGAGCGCCCGCCAGCTTACCCGTCAGCGCCAACAGCAGCTGTTGCAGGCAGGCCCCGCGGCGGGCTTTGCGCCCAGCGGCGCCAGCAGCGCCCGACGCCTGTCGCGCTTTGAAGGCTATGAATATCAGGCGCCGTTGTCGCTGGCCGGGATTGAGCCGGGCCGCCGCGGCAAATACAAAGGCATCTACCAACACGCCGAGGGTGATTTCATCCTGGTGGGCGACCGCCCCTGCCAGGTGGAATGGCTGGAGACGGAACACACCTGGCGTCTGCGCGGCACCCAGTTCAAGACCTGGCGGAAAAACATCGCGCTCAATGAAAACGGCCAATGGGACACCCATTTCTCGCTGTATGGCGTGCACCTGCGTGGCGGCGGTTCGGGTGGCGGGCAGATACTCGGACATATGGTCGATGTGTTGGAGCCCTATTGGCCAACCGCCATTCGCGAGCGACTGCCTCGCACCTGGGTGGACCGCCACTATCGTCGCCAACGCATGCTGACGGTAGAGTCCCTGAAGGAGGAAGCTCGGCTTCAAACCGCATTGGCACGCACCAACGCTAGTTTCGAGGTGTTCGAGAACGCCAGCCTACAAGCCCGGCAGGCTTCACTGGCGACAATGAAAGCAAACTGCCAGGCAGATATAGCAGCGGCGAAAAAGGCTTATAACACCTGGGATGAGTTACAAAAAATCAGTCTCAAGGCGGAAAAGCAAAGGGCCCTAACGCAAAAGGCACGTACAGCCAGAGTTATATGTGATCGAACGCTGAATTTGATCACCCTGTCCAGGGAGGAGACGTTGCGCAGCCTCTATGAATCACTGACGATTCGCATACAGCTGCAGGACCTGAACGATCTTGTTGATCGAGCCCCCCTGTTGCGGGAACTGCGCAGCAAATCGCTGAGGGTCGTGGATGGCAAGCAGCAGATGCTTGAGCAAAAACGGGAACTCGGGAACTGGTTCCCATTGGCAAAAGCTCCAATTCAACCTGAAATAAAAAATCGCGCAGATTTCAAGAGGCGGCTGGAGACCATCAAGTCGGAGTTTTCCGACAGCATCCAGGCCGTTCAACGCCTCGAGAACGACCCCGTCCTATTCGACACACGATTGAATGAAGCCAATAGCCAGTTCAGGGAAAAACTCTCAAGCCTGGGAAAACGCTTTGAGGGCGCGGCAGAGTACCTGCAGGAGGTCGAAAGTCACGAGCTCCTCAAAAACTCGTACCAGCGGCTGGAGATATACTTCAATGACGCGTTCATTACCTTCCACAACACCTCGCACCTGATGGTCCTGGCACAAAGATACGCCAATACCTCAGTCATCGCAGAGTTCTACACAGGGCGACTACAAACCATCGAAGACGAAGTGCAAATGATACAGGGAACCTTGTCGGGATTGTCAGAAGTACAAAGCAGTGCACCTCAACGTCTGACGATCCAAACCGAAGCCCAGCGTATCTACCGCCAATACAAACTAGAACTGCAAAGCACCAACGCCAGCTTTCCGGAACTGTTTGACGAGCACTACCTGGGGAAGCTGTACGACAATCTCGACAAGTTGATCCTGCAGAGCGACAAGGCGGTCCAGCGTTTGCCCGGCCTACGCCCTAACCGTGGACAAAACAGCAGTCCGCGCCTTTTCCAGACAGAGGACAACCACTACTACATCGGCGATTACACTCCGGCCAGCCGCAATGCTCCCGAGCGGATTACCGTGCATAGCGCTGAAGGTAGTGCCGTCAGGCGTTTTGAACCTGTGGGTGAACGGTGGCGGCCACAGGCGCTTGCGACGTCGGCACGACCTCATGAACTGCGCAACCTCAAGCAGACCGCTACACAACTGATCCAAGGGCTGGACAGTTTCCGTCAGCGGGTGCGTGGCTATATCAGATCAGACACCCTGCCGGCGGACTTTGAGGACATGATGATCGCCAAGGCCAATGAGCTTGAAAGCTGTGCAGCGCGAATCGAAGCGCTAGGCGGCAACGCGACGGATACGCAAGCACTGCGCACCCAGGCGGCACAGTTGCGCCTGGATGGCATCCAGCTGCGCATTGAGCAGATAAAGGTCAGCCCTCGCCCCAATGAAGGCCATCTTGCTTACCTCGATGATCAGCAGCAGATCAGCATTCGCAAACTGGGAGAGCGCCAGATGCTCAAAGCCCGTGATTACCTGCAGGAGTACGAGATTCGTGACTTGAAATCTGCCGGCGAGCCTGTGCTGTGGTACGCCCACTTCCATTACCGTGGCCTGGATACACCGTTCGACAACTTCAGTGCCGCCCATCTCAAACGGGCGGTGGACCGCAAGAAGGGGCCGCAGTGGCAGCAAGCCCAGGCAAGTGCCAGTAGCACGCCGGACGACATCTGGCGTGGCGCAATAAACCAGCGAACCGCAAACCGGTACTTCGCCGGTCTGTAATCTCTAACTGCAACGGCGAGCCAGAGGGCTCGCCGTTGCGTCTCTCACGCCAGCTCGCTGCGCAATTGCCGCGCCGCCGCCACCATGTTCACCAGCGCAGCTTCCGTCTCCGGCCAGGCGCGGGTCTTCAGGCCGCAGTCCGGGTTGACCCACAGGCGCTCGGCCGGGATACGCTTGACCGCCTTGCTCATCAGCTTGACCATCTCGCCGGTGTCCGGTACCCGTGGCGAGTGAATGTCGTAGACGCCCGGACCGATGTCGTTGGGGTAGTCGAAGGCTTCGAAGGCGTCCAGCAGCTCCATGTCCGAACGCGAAGTCTCGATGGTGATCACGTCGGCGTCCATGGCCGCGATGGCCTCGATCACGTCGTTGAACTCGCTGTAGCACATGTGGGTGTGGATCTGGGTTTCGTCACGTACACCGCTTGAGCACAGGCGGAACGCTTCCACAGCCCAGTCCAGGTACGCCTGCCATTGCGCCCGGCGCAGCGGCAGGCCTTCACGGAACGCCGCTTCGTCGATCTGCACGATCTTGATGCCGGCCGCTTCCAGGTCCTGGACTTCGTCGCGGATGGCCAAGGCCAATTGCTCGGCCTGGACCTTGCGCGACACATCTTCACGCGGGAAGGACCACATCAGCATGGTCACCGGGCCGGTCAGCATGCCTTTCATGACTTTGCTGGTCAGGCCCTGGGCGTATTCGATCCAGGCCACGGTCATCGCCTGCGGGCGGCTCAGGTCACCGTAGATGATCGCCGGTTTCACGCAGCGCGAACCATAGCTCTGGACCCAGCCAAAGCGGGTGAAGGCGTAACCGTCCAGTTGCTCGGCAAAGTACTCGACCATGTCGTTGCGCTCGGCTTCGCCGTGCACCAGCACGTCCAGGCCCAGGCGCTCCTGCACCTGCACGGCATGACGGATTTCGCTGTGCATGGCATCGGTGTAGTCGTTGGCCGAGAGTTTGCCCTGCTTGTAGGCCTGACGCGCCAGGCGAATCGCCGAGGTCTGTGGGAAAGAGCCAATGGTGGTGGTCGGGAACGCCGGCAGTTGCAGGCGCTGGCGCTGGGCTTCGATCCGCTGGGCAAAGGCTGACTGGCGCTGGCTGTCGGCGGCGGTCACGGCGGCCAGACGGGCCTGGACCTGCGGCTTGTGAATGCGCGGCGACTCAACACGGCTCTGCTGTACCGCGCGGCTGTTGCTCAGGGCGTTTTGCACCTGCGGCAGGTGCGGGGCATCCAGGGCCTTGGCCAGCACGGCGATTTCTTCGCACTTCTGCACGGCAAAGGCCAGCCAGCCTTTCAGTTCGGCGTCGAGCTTGTCTTCACGACCGAGGTCCACCGGGCTGTGCAACAGCGAGCAGGAACCGGCTACCCAAAGGTTGGCACCAAAGCGTTGCTGGGCTTGCTGCAGTTGCTCCAGGGCCTTGTCCAGGTCGCAGCGCCAGACGTTGCGGCCGTTGACCACGCCCAGCGACAGCACTTTATAGGTCGGCAGGCGATCAAGCACCGCTGGCAGTTGCTCCGCTGCGCGCACCAGGTCGATATGCAGGCCATCCACCGGCAGGCCGACGGCCAGGCCGAGGTTGTCTTCCAGGCCGCTGAAGTAGGTGGCAACCAGCTTCTTCAGGGGTGAGTACTGGAGGATGTGATAGGCCCGCTCGAAGGCATTCTTCCATTCCTGCGGCAGGTCCAGGCCAAGGATCGGCTCATCGATCTGCACCCACTCCACGCCCTGGCGGGACAGGCGGCTGAGGATTTCACCATAGACCGGCAACAGGCGCTCGAGCAGGTCGAGCTTGTCGAACTCGCCGCCCTTGGCCTTGCCCAGCCACAGGTAGGTCAGCGGGCCGATCAGCACCGGCTTGACCGCGTGGCCGAGGGCCTGGGCTTCGGCAACTTCTTCGAACAGCTGCTCCCAACTGAGCAAAAAGCGCTGGTCGGCGCTGAATTCCGGGACCAGGTAGTGGTAGTTGGTATCGAACCACTTGGTCAGCTCTTGCGCATATTGCGTCTGGCCGTGGCTGGCGCCGCAGCAGGTACTGGCACCGCGCGCCATGGCGAACAAGGTGTCGAGGGTCGGCAGGCCATTGGCGCCCGTGACCTGGGCAAAGCGCTCGGGGATCGCCCCGAAGGTCAGCGAGTGGGTCAGTACCTGGTCGTACCAGGCAAAATCGCCGACCGGCAGCAGCTCGATCCCGGCGTCCTTCTGCAACTGCCAGTGGCGGGCGCGCAGTTCGCGGCCAACAGCCTCCAGGCCAGCCTGGTCGAGATCGCCTTTCCAGTAGGCTTCTTGCGCTTTTTTCAGTTCGCGGTCAGCGCCGATGCGCGGGAAACCAAGGTTGTGGGCCAATGCCATGAGAAAACGTCCTCCCTGTAAAAGATGACGCTATTGTCGACAGCCAGAGCAACATGAGACAAACTCAATAAATTCGTGTTCATCTCAAAGTTTATTCATGGAGCCCCCCGGTGCTGGAAATTCGCCACCTGAAAACCCTGCACGCCCTGCGCGAAGCCGACAGCCTGGTCGAGGCCGCCGAGCGCCTGCACCTGACCCAGTCGGCGCTGTCCCATCAGTTCAAGGAGCTGGAAGAACGCCTGGGCATGCCGCTGTTCATGCGCAAGACCAAGCCAATCCGCTTCACCAGCGCCGGGCTGCGCCTGCTGCAACTGGCCGATGCCACCCTGCCGCTGCTGCGCGGCGCCGAGCGCGACATCGCGCGCCTGGCCGGTGGTACCGCCGGGCGCCTGCACATGGCCATCGAATGCCACAGCTGCTTCCAGTGGCTGATGCCGACCATCGACCAGTTCCGCGATGCCTGGCCGGAAGTCGAGCTGGACCTGGCCTCGGGCTTTGCCTTTGCGCCGTTGCCAGCCCTGGCCCGCGGGGACCTGGACCTGGTGGTGACCTCCGACCCGCTGGAGCTCAGCGGCATCACCTACGTGCCGCTGTTCACCTACGAAGCCATGCTCGCCGTGGCCAACCAGCACCCCCTGGCCCAGAAGCCGTACATGGTGCCGCAGGACCTGGCCACGGAAACACTGATCACCTACCCGGTGGAACGCGACCGCCTGGACATCTTCACCCGCTTCCTGGAGCCGGCCGACGTGGAGCCGGCGCAGGTGCGCACGGCGGAGCTGACGGTGATGATGATGCAACTGGTGGCCAGCGGTCGCGGGGTCTGCGGCATGCCGCACTGGGCCCTGCACGAGTACAGCTCACGCGGCTACGTGAAGGCCAAGCGCCTGGGTGAAAAGGGCCTGTTTGCCACGTTGTACGCGGCAGTGCGCAGCGACATGCTCGATGCGCCGTACATGCGCGACTTTTTGCTGACCGCCAAGGACACCTCGTTCTCCACCCTCGACGGCGTCAGCGCAGTACGGTGAGCCTCACGCGACCCGGCGTTGCTCCTGCACCAGGCGCAGCGCCAGGCCAGCCAGGACGAAGCCCATGACGTAACGCTGCAGCATCAACCACAGCGGATAACGCACGAACCAGCCGGCAATGCCGGCGGCGAACAGGGCGATCAGCAAGTTGACCGAGAAGCTCACGGCGATCTGGGTCAGGCCCAGGGCCAGGCTCTGCGCCAGCACCGAACCGTTTTCCGGCGAGATGAACTGCGGCAGCACCGAAAGGTAGAACACCGCCACCTTGGGGTTCAGTACGCTGGTCAGAAAGCCCATCAGCACCAGCTTGCGCGGGGAGTCCGGGGCCAGTTCACGGGGCTCGAACGGCGAGCGGGCACCGGGCTTGACTGCCTGCCAGGCCAGCCACATCAAGTAGCCGGCACCGGCCCACTTGAGCAGGTCGTAGGCCAGCGGCACGGCCATGAACAAGGCGGTCAGGCCAATGGCTGCGGCGCTCATGTGCACCAGAAAACCGCCCACCACCCCGAGCAACGAGGTTACCCCGGCCGTGCGGCCCTGGCAGATCGAACGGGAAATCAAATAAATCATGTTCGGCCCCGGGGTCAGGACCATCAACAGCGCGGCGCCGATAAACAGCAACCATTCGTGAGTAGGGATCATCGGCATTCCTTTGCAAGTGGGATCAGACAGGGGTTGTAGTTAACTGCCGGTACAGGGGCAGAATCAAGTCCCGTGTGAGCGGGGCCAGCTCAAGGGTCAACGGCTTGCGTGCCGACACCCACACCACCTCTTCGATTTCAGCGGCAGGCTCGACCGGCATGGCGGAGTGCACCTTGAAAAGGTCGGCCTGGACGACAAAACCCGGCTCGTTGGCCGCCGGGGCACTGAACTGGCCGAGAAACTCGGCGTCCTGCGGCTCGATCGCCAGGCCCAGCTCTTCGAACAGCTCGCGAGCCAGGGCATTGACCGGCTGCTCGTCGGCCTCGATCTTGCCCCCAGGCTGCATGAACGCCTGGGTGCCGCGCTTGCGCACCAACAGGGTACGGCCTTGCGGGTCGAGCAGAAGGGCGGCGGCGATGCGAATGGTTTTGCTCATGGGACGCTCATGGACGGGAAAGCGCGCAAGGATCACATGTTGGCGAGGGCCTTTCAATGTTGGAGCGGGCTTGCCCCGCGATCAGGTTGGCCTGTGCGACTGCATCGTGGGTCAAGCCCGCTCCAACAGAGGTGGTGCATTCCGCTCCCACTCCAGCCAGCTGTTCCCACACGCCAGTCTGACGAACGCCCCTTGCAACCCCGCATCAATGGCCGCATAAACAGCCCATGAACCTCCCCGCCCGCAAGCACCCGGAACTGGACGCTTTCCACCCCGCGGTCCGCACCTGGTTCCAGCGCCAGTTCCCGACGGTAACCGCCGCCCAGGCCCGGGCCTGGCCGTTGATTCGCAGCGGGCAATCCTTGCTGGTCGCAGCGCCTACCGGTTCAGGCAAGACCCTGACGGCCTTCCTGGCGATCCTCGACGAGCTGTTCGAACAGGGCCTGGCCAGTGGAAATCTGCCGGACCAGACCCAGGTGGTCTACGTCTCGCCGCTCAAAGCGCTGTCCAATGATATCCAGATCAACCTGCAGGCGCCGTTGGCCGGGATCAACGCGGTCCTGACCGAACAAGGCCACGCGTCGCTGGAAATCCGCACGGCGGTGCGCAGCGGTGATACCCCGCAGAAAGAACGCACGGCCATGCGCCGCCAGGCGCCGCACATTCTGGTCACCACCCCCGAATCGCTGTATGTGTTGCTCGGCTCGACCTCCGGGCGCCTGGGCCTGGCCAGCGTGCACACGGTGATCGTCGACGAGATCCATGCCCTGGCCGGCAACAAGCGCGGCAGTCACCTGGCCCTGAGCCTGGAGCGCCTTGAGGCACTGTGCCAGCGGCCACTGCGGCGCATCGGCCTGTCAGCCACGCAACGCCCGGTTGAGCGGGTGGCACAGTTTCTGGTGGGCCAGGCGCGCGACTGCGCCATCGTCGATATCGGCCATGCCCGCCCCCGCGACCTGGGCCTGGAAGTGCCGCCGGTGCCGCTCGGGGCGGTGATGGCCAGCGATGTCTGGGAGCGGGTTTACGACCGCTTGGCGGCCCTGGCCCGCGAGCATCGCACCACGTTGGTGTTCGTCAACACCCGGCGCCTGGCCGAGCGCCTGACCCGTCATTTGAGCGAACGCCTGGGCCGTGACGCAGTGGCCGCGCACCACGGCAGCATGGCCGAGGAACACCGCCTGGACGCCGAGCAACGACTCAAGCGCGGTGAGCTCCAGGTACTGGTGGCCACGGCCTCGCTGGAGCTGGGCATCGATATCGGTGAAATCGAGCTGGTCTGCCAGATCGGCTCGCCTGGCTCGATTGCCGCGTTTTTGCAAAGGGTCGGGCGCTCCGGGCATCAGCTCGAAGGCACCCCCAAAGGCCGGCTGTTCCCGCTGTCGCGCGATGACCTGATCGAATGCGCAGCCCTGCTCGACTGCGTGCGCCGCGGCGAGCTGGACCACTTGCATGTGCCGAAAGCCCCGCTGGACGTATTGGCGCAACAGATCGTCGCCGAAGTCAGCAGCCAGGAGTGGCACGAGCAAGCGTTGTTCGACTGCCTGCGTCGGGCCATGCCCTATGCCGAACTGGATCAAGGCCATTACCAGGCGCTGTTGCGCATGCTCGGCGAAGGCTTCAATGGCCGCCAGGGCATCCGCAGTGCCTATCTGCACCGCGATGCGCTCAATGGCACCCTGCGCGGGCGCCGTGGCAGCCAACTGACGGCATTGACCAGCGGCGGCACCATCCCCGATAACGCCGACTACAGCGTGCTGCTCGAACCTCAGGGCCTGAACATCGGCAGCGTCAACGAAGACTTCGCGGTAGAAAGCATCGCCGGCGATATCTTCCAGCTGGGCAATGCCTCCTACCGCATCCTGCGGGTGGAAAGCGGCCGGGTGCGGGTCGAGGACGCCAAGGACCTGCCGCCGAGCATCCCGTTCTGGCTCGGCGAAGCGCCGGGGCGCAGTGATGAGCTGTCCGCGGGCGTTGCACGCCTGCAAGGCGAGATCGACCAGCGCCTGAGCGATACCGATGGCCAGCGGCAACCGCTGCTCGACTGGCTCACTGCAGAATTGGACCTGGGCCTGGACAGCGCCGAACAGCTGCTTGAATACCTGGCCCACACCCGCCAGGTGCTCGGCGCCCTGCCCTCGCAGCAAACCCTGGTGATGGAGCGCTTTTTCGACGAATCCGGCGGCACCCAGCTGATCATCCATTCACCGTTCGGCAGCCGCATCAACCGCGCCTGGGGCCTGGCCCTGCGCAAGCGTTTCTGCCGTACCTTCAACTTCGAACTGCAGGCTGCGGCCAGTGAAGACGCGATTGTCCTGTCGCTGTCGGCCAGCCACAGTTTTGCTCTGGAAGAGGTCTGGCGGTACCTGCACAGCAACAGCGCCGAGCCGATCCTGATCCAGGCCCTGCTCGATGCGCCGCTGTTCGGCGTGCGCTGGCGCTGGAACGCCGGCACCGCACTGGCCCTGCCGCGCTTTGTCGGCGGGCGCAAGGTGGCGCCGCAGATCCAGCGGATGAAAAGCGAAGACCTGATTGCCGCAGTGTTCCCCGACCAGATCGCCTGCCTGGAAAACCTCGCCGGCGAACGGCAGATTCCCGATCACCCACTGGTCGAGCAGACCCTCGACGACTGCTTGCACGAGGCGATGGACAGCGAAGGCTGGCTGGCGCTGCTGCGGCGTATCGAACAAGGCCGGATCACCCTGGTTGCCCGTGACCTGCCGGCCCCCTCGCCGCTGGCTTCGGCCATTCTCAACGCCCGGCCCTATACCTTTCTGGATGATGCACCGCTGGAAGAACGGCGCACCCAGGCCGTGCTCAACCGGCGCTGGAACGAGGCACAGAGCAGCGATGACCTGGGCGCACTGGACCCGCAAGCCATCGCCGCCGTGCAAGCCGAAGCCTGGCCCACACCCACCCGCGGCGATGAAATGCATGAAGCCTTGATGAGCCTGGCCTGTATCAGCCAGGCCGAAGCCGAGGCCAATCACGGCTGGCAGGCCTGGCTGGCGGCGCTGGCCAAGGAAGGCCGCGCCTGCCGCCTGCAACTGGCCAGCGATCACGCATTGTGGCTGGCCCGCGAACGCCTGGTGCTGCTGCGCACCCTGTACCCGCAGGCGGCCCTGACACCCGAGGTCGCGGCGCTGCCCGGCTTTGATCAAACCATGGACGCCGAGGCGGCGCTGGTCGAGCTGCTGCGCGCGCGCCTGAGCGGTTTCGGCCCGCTGACCAGCGAGCAGATTGCCGCCCCGCTGCACCTGTCAGCCAGCGCCATCGAGCAAGCCCTGGCCCGCCTGGAAGGCGAAGGCTACGTGATGCGCGGGTACTTTCAGCCGAGCCAGCAGCCGGGCCAGCAAGCGCTGCAATGGTGCGAGCGGCACCTGCTGGCGCGCATTCATCGCTACACCATCAAGCGCCTGCGCCGGGAAATCGAGCCGGTCAGCCTGCAGGACTTCATGCGCTTTCTGTTCGACTGGCAGCACCTGTCGCCCACCACTCGCCTGCAAGGCCAGGCGGCGCTGAGTGCCGTGCTCGACCAGTTCGAAGGCTATCCCGCGGCTGCAGCGGCCTGGGAAAGCGACCTGCTGCCCACCCGGCTCAAGAACTACAGCCCGCGCTGGCTCGACGAAGCCTGCCGCGCCGGTAAATACGCCTGGGCGCGCCTGGCCCCGAGTGCCGCGAGCAGCACGCTGCGCAGCACGCCGCTGGTGCTGTTGCCACGTACCCGCCTGGGCTTGTGGCGCGCCCTGAGCCCGGCGCTGGACAGCCGCGCGCTAAGCCTGCGTGCCCAGCGCGTGCACAGCGTGCTGAGCGAATACGGCGCCTTGTTCTTCGACGAACTGGTGCACGACGCCCACTTGCTGCCCAGCGAACTGGAAAGCGCCCTGCAGGAGCTGGTGGCCGCCGGGTTGATCAGCGCCGACAGCTTCGCTGGCCTGCGCGCCCTGATCACCCCGGCCAGCAAACGCCAGGGCCGCAGCCATCGACGCGGTCGCGGGCCGTTGTTTGGCGGCATGCAAGACGCCGGGCGCTGGGCCCTGCTGCGCAAGCCCGGGGACAAGCGTGACGACGACCTCGAACACATTGCCCGCACCTTGTTGCGCCGCTACGGCGTGATCTGCTGGCGCTTGCTCGAACGCGAGGCCGACTGGCTGCCCAGCTGGCGCGAGCTGCTGCGCTGCTACCACCGCCTGGAGGCCCGTGGCGAGATCCGTGGCGGTCGCTTTATCAGCGGCCTGGCCGGCGAGCAGTTCGCCTTGCCCGAGGCCGTGGCGCTGCTGCGTGAAGTACGCCGGCGGCCGCTGGATGCCAGCCTGGTCGCGGTCAGCGCCAGCGACCCGCTGAACCTGGTCGGCACCCTGCTGCCAGGCAACAAGGTACCCGCCGTCAGTGGCAATCGCCTGCTCTATCTGGACGGTGTGCCGGTCGCGACACTGATTGCCGGCAAGGTTCAGTTCAGCGGCGACGATGAACGGGCGCAGCACGGGGAGTGGCGCGACCGCCTGATCCGCGATGCCGCCCTGGTGACGTGAGCTGCGGGCTGGCGCTGGAAACCCCAACCGGGCTAAGGTCGGGGTTTGTCCAGGCCCTGAGCCTGACCGTGCCATCGCAAGGAAACCGTATGAGCCTGTCACTTCTCAGCCGCTACGCCTTCTTCGCTGCCTGTGTGCTGTTCACCCTGGCCAGCCTGCCCTTCCTCCACCACGAATGGCTGTGGCCGTTCACCCTGGTGACCGCCGTGCTCAGCCTGATTGGCCTGGGCGACCTGCTGCAAAGCCGTCACGCGGTACGGCGCAACTACCCGATCCTGGGCAACATTCGCTACCTGGTCGAAGGCATTCGCCCGGAAATCCGCCAATACCTGCTGGAAGCCGATAGCGATGCCCTGCCGTTTTCCCGGGCGCAGCGCTCACTGGTGTATGCGCGGGCCAAGAACGAAGCATCGGACAAACCCTTCGGCACCCTGATCGATGTCTATCAGTCCGGTTTCGAGTTCATCGGCCACTCCATGCGCCCGGCGCCGCTGAGCGACCCGTCGAGCTTTCGGGTGAGCGTCGGCGGCCCGCAGTGCACACAGCCGTACTCGGCGTCGGTGTTCAACATCTCGGCCATGAGCTTCGGTTCGCTCAGCGCCAATGCCATTCGCGCCCTGAACCAGGGCGCCAAGCTGGGCAACTTCGCTCACGACACCGGTGAGGGCAGCATCAGCCCCTATCACCGCGAGCACGGCGGCGACCTGACCTGGGAGCTGGGCAGCGGCTACTTCGGCTGCCGCACCTCGGACGGGCGCTTTGACCCCGAGCGCTTCGCCGAACAAGCGCGCAACCCGCAGGTGCGGATGATCGAGATCAAGATGAGCCAGGGCGCCAAACCCGGCCATGGCGGCATCCTGCCCAAGCACAAGGTCACCCGCGAGATCGCCGAAACCCGCGGGGTGATGATGGGTGAAGACTGCATCTCGCCGTCGCGTCACAGCGCGTTTTCCACCCCGATCGAGATGATGCAGTTCATCGCCCAGTTGCGCGAGCTGTCCGGCGGCAAGCCGGTGGGCTTCAAGTTCTGCCTCGGTCACCCGTGGGAGTTCATGGGTATTGCCAAGGCCATGCTGGAAACCGGCATCCTCCCCGACTTCATCGTCGTCGACGGCAAGGAAGGCGGCACCGGTGCCGCGCCGGTCGAGTTCACCGACCATATCGGCGTGCCGCTGCGCGAAGGCCTGCTGTTCGTGCACAACACCCTGGTGGGCCTGAATTTGCGCGACAAGATCAAGCTTGGCGCCAGCGGCAAGATCGTCAGCGCCTTCGACATCGCCAGCGTCCTGGCCATCGGCGCCGACTGGGCCAACTCGGCGCGTGGCTTCATGTTTGCCATCGGCTGCATCCAGTCGCAAAGCTGCCACACCAACAAATGCCCGACCGGCGTCGCCACCCAGGACCCGCTGCGCCAGCGCGCCCTGGTGGTACCCGACAAGGCCCAGCGGGTGCTCAACTTCCACCACAACACCCTCAAGGCCCTGGCCGAAATGCTCGCCGCCGCCGGCCTCGATCACCCCTCGCAACTGGAAGCCAAGCACCTGGTGCGGCGCATCTCGGCCACCGAGATCAAGCTGTTCTCGCAGATGCACGTGTTCCTCAAACCGGGGGAATTGCTCAGCGGCGAGGTCAATGGCGAATTCTATTCGCGGATGTGGCAGATGGCCCGGGCGGACAGTTTCGAGCCACAGGAGGTGGCTGCGGCCTGAGGACCGGCAATGCGCTAGGGGACAGCGGGCCAGTGCTGATTGTAGTTTTCATCTTCCTGTATGGGCTTCATGACAATGAAGCCCTGCGCACCGGCCACGTAGATCGAATAAAACCTGTTGTCCACCAACGGTGCCCCCACGCGTCCTGACGCCGCCAGTTGAGCAAAGACCGAATGCTCACCGCCGATGACATTGTTGATCCCCAAGCGCGGGAAAAACTGAGCGTGCAACACTGAGTTGGAGCCACTCAGAATGTATCTCAGGAGCGGCATTTGGGTCATGGCGCCGTGACCTCTAGGCAACCAGTTACCGTCACCGGGCGCCCTCAGGTAGTAGTACTTGGTTACGCTGCGTAGCTCACTTCGCGATACCAGGTCATTGGCAATGTAATGCGCCATGGCTGACTCGAGCTCTTTCTTGGCAATGATGACCTGACCGTAGGCATAGCTGAATGCAAACATGAACAGCGTTGGCATGATCAACAACCAGCGCAATCCCGGCCAGACCCGCCCAAACAACTCGTGATTGAGAAAAAACAGCAACACCAGGACTGCCGCAAAGCCGATGAAGTTTCTGGCCTCAAGGTTGGGCTCGGCGACAAACAGCATCATGCCCGGCACGCTGCAGACCAGCACCACCAGGCCGAGCAGGTAAAGCAGTGCAACACCAAGCTTGCCTGATAGCCGCCCTTGCATCTGAGGGATATTGCTCATCAGCAAAACAAACCCGGCACTTGCGCCCAGTAGCAGGGCAACCGCGACTCCATTGCCGGCAGACGCTGTCAGCAAGCCCAGCATCTGCATGGAGAAGCAGAACTTCTGCCACACCACTTCGAACCACTGCTGATCAAAAGGCAGGTGGTTGCCCCGCGTATCGATAGCCAGTTGGTAAGCGGTAAAAAAATAGATGAGGCCGCCGACTATCAATTGCACGACACGCTCCACGAGCGTCACCAGCAATGCCTGGACCGCAACCTTGTCTTTTACGCCACGGACATACTCGACAATACACAAGCCGATAAACAGGCTGATGGTCAACTGATAGAGGCTCAGCGCGACGGCAATCAACAGGGCCGCCAGCAACCCGCGAACAGAGCGCCGCTCAATCCGGCAGGTGATTGCACAAATGACCGCGACCAGCGCCAGCACCATCCCTGGACCATCATATTGGTAGGTCAGGTTGCCGAGGAAAAACGGGTTGCATAACACCGGCAGGATCACCAGGCAGCTGGTAATCCCGGGACGCGGAAACAGCCAGAAGGTCAGGCGCGCCATCGCCAAGGCCAGGGCAAAAACGCTGATCAACAAGGGCAGCGGGAAAATATTGATCGTTGCCTCGCTGAAGGTCAGCGCCCGGTACAGACCCTCAAGCAAGATCCTGCCTTGGTTGCGCCAGGCGTCCTGAGCCTGGAGCAATGCCCGCCAATTATCATCCACATAGGCATAATCGGCGCGAACAATGGGGAACACGTAAACAAAGGACAGAACGACAAAAAACAACAGCACGTGGCTCTGACTTAACGCCCGCTCATTCCCCTGCACGCTTGGTCTCCTTTCGATAGGTCGTGACATTGGCCTTCACGATCTCTTTCACCACGTAGCGGGGCCGATGTTTGGCCTCCATGTAAATTCGGCCGATGTATTCCCCCAATATGCCGATGCCGATCAGTTGCACCCCGCCGAGGAACAGAATGGCTGTCATCAAGGACGGATACCCGGGCACATCATTGCCAAACAGGATCTTGTCCAGCACCAGGTAACCGGCATACAGCAACGCCAGCAACGAGATGCACGCGCCGAGGTAACTCCACAGGCGCAAGGGCAAGGTGCTGAACGAGGTAATGCCGTCCAGCGCCAGGTTCCATAGCCGCCAAGCGTTGAACTTGCTGCGGCCCACAACCCTCGGCGCACGGTCGTATTCAACAATGGCAACGTTGAACCCTGCCCACGACAGCACGCCCTTCATGAACAGTTGCTGTTCTGGCAGGGTCTTGATCACGTCCACCACCTTGCGGTCCATCAAGCGGAAATCGCCGACGTTTTCTTCTATATGGGTATAGGCGATGCGATTGAGCAGGCGATAGAACAGCGAGGCACTGCGGCGTTTCAGGTAACCATCGCTGGAGCGATCCCGGCGTTTGGCCAATACCACATCAGCGCCCTTGCACCATTGCTCGATCAGTTGCGATATCACTTCAACCGGATCTTGCAGGTCGACATCCATGGGTACCACGGCATCGCCGCTGGCATATTCCAGGCCGGCGAACAGGGCCGGTTCCTTGCCGAAGTTACGCGAGAAGTTGATCAACACCACGTCACTGTCGGCCAGGGCGATGGAGCGGGCGACTTCAGCCGTGCCGTCGCTGCTGCCATCGTTGATGAACACGATTTCGATGCAGTGGGCTTGCAACGAGGTCTCCTGACGCACCGCCTGGTAAAACAGGCTGACGGCCTGCTCTTCGTTGAACACTGGCACGATCAGTGAAACCTTCATGGCTCGGACCTGTGAAAGACCACCCACTTGGACAGCAAGAAGCCGCAGGTCAGGCTGATCAGGGAAAAGCTCACGACTGTGATCATCCCGTGCAGCCGCCAGTGGTCGCCCAGCCACCCCACTGCCAGGCTGACACCTCCCAGGCAGGACATGAACAACAGATAGCGCCCGATCGAGGGCGGGACGACGAAGGTGTAGAGGGCATTGACGTAAAAGGACAGCGTCGCCGCCACGCAAAACGCCAGAAAATTACTCAAGGCCTGGCTGAACTCGAACGCTACCCTGAGCACGAAAAAAAGCTGCCAATGGACCAGGGTATTGGCAATACCGATCACGGCATAGGTGGAAAATCCTTTCCATACGTTGGCCATTGCGCGTCGCGCCTCGATGGCTGTTGCGGCTGAATCCAAGCAGGCCACGTAAGCCGAAATTCGTCTACTACCCAAACTGACAGGTACGGGTGATTTTCGATCAACGGTCTGCCGCGCAACGGGCGAATAGAGACATTCAGTAATAAGCCCCCTTTGCAATTGCCAACGATTACCGCCACCCTGCCCCCCGCCCGAGGTGCGGCGCGAGCGATTGCCGTCGTCCGCCGGTCATTACTAAACCCACTGTTCAAGAGCCCGCTGCCATGTTTAACGGACGCGACCCGCGCATCGATTTTTTTCGAGGCCTGGCGTTGATCTTCATTTTCTGGGATCACGTCCCCCACAACCCTTTAGGCCAGGTCACCCTGCGTAACATCGGCTTTAGCGATGCCGCTGAAGTCTTCGTATTTCTCGCCGGCTACGCCGCAGTACTGGCCTATGGCAAAGTCCTGCAGCGAGACGGTTACCTGATCGCCTGCGTGAAGATCCTGCGGCGTACCTGGGTGCTGTATGTGGTGCATATCTTTCTGCTGGCGATGCTGATGGGCATCGTGTTCTTTGCCAACAGCCACGTGCAGACCCGCGACCTGGTTGAGGAAATGGGCCTGGTGCATTTCATCACCAACCCCCAGCAAGCGCTGACAGACGAGCTGTTGCTGCGCTTCAAACCCAACCTGATGGACCCGCTACCGCTGTACATCGTGCTGCTGGCCGGTTTGTCTCTGCTGCTGCCGCTGCTGATGCGCAACACCCTGGCCGTGGTTGGTGTGTCGATGGCGGTGTACCTGGTGGCACCCGGACTCGGCTGGAACCTGGCGAATTTTTCCGATGGCGTGTGGTACTTCAACCCGGTTACCTGGCAGTTCCTGTTTGTGCTCGGCGGCGCCGCGGCGCTTTACGGGCAACGGGCTCGGCCGCCGCAAACCCGGCCGTTGCGGCGCCAACCGCTGTTTCTGGCGGCAGCCGCCTATTCGCTGGCGGCTGGCATCGTTACCCTGTCCTGGCGCTGGCCAGAGCTTCACGATGCACTGATGCCGGCCAGTCTCAACACCCTGCTCTACCCGATCAGCAAGACCGATCTGTCGCCGGTGCGCCTGCTGCACTTCCTGGCCCTGGCCTACGTCACGGCCAAGCTGCTGCCGGGCAGCGGCTGGACGCAGAACTGGCTGGCGCAGCAAACCTGCCGCATGGGCCGCTACTCGCTTGAAGTGTTTTGCCTGGGGGTACTGCTGGCGCCCTTGGCGGACATGATCAATGCCATGGCCGGCGATGCCTTTGCCATGCAGATCTTCACCGCGCTGGTGGGCGTCGCGATCATGGCCCTGCTCGGTGCCTGGCTGGACTTCAATAAACGCCTGACCCAGCCGATGCGTGCGGTTGCCACCTGATAACCGCAGGCAAAAAAAAAGCCCGTATCCATAGATACGGGCTTTTCACTTATCGCGGGAAGATCAGGACGCCGAACCTGCGGCACGCTGCTCCATGGTGCTTGGTGACAGCTTGAACACGTAGAACAGCACCGTCAGCATCACCAGGAACGCCGGGCCGATGTACAGGGCCACGCGGGTTTCCTCGAAATAAGCCATCAGGCCGACCACCAGGATCAGGAACGCCAGCGCCAGGTAGGAGCTCAGCGGCCACAGCCACATGCGGTATTTCAGGGCTGCACGCTCGGCGTTGCTCAGGCCGGCGCGGAACTTCAGCTGGGCCAGCAGGATCATCACCCAGGTCCAGATCGCACCGAAGGTGGCAATGGCGGTGACCCAGACGAAGACTTTCTCTGGCACCAGGTAGTTGGCCAGCACGCCCAGCAGCAAGGCTGCGATCGACAGCAGCAGGGCATTGCGCGGTACGCCGTTGCTCGAGGTACGAGCGAAGGTGGCCGGCGCCTGACCGTTCTGCGCCAGGCTATAAAGCATGCGCCCGGTGCTGAAGATGCCGCCGTTGCATGACGACAGCGCAGCGGTGATCACCACGAAGTTGATGATACCCGCAGCGGTCTTGATGCCCAGACGCTCGAAGGTCATCACGAACGGGCTGCCCTGGCTGCCGATTTCGTTCCACGGGTAGATCGACAGGATCACGAACAATGCACCGACGTAGAACAGCAGGATGCGCCAGAACACCGAGCCGATGGCCTGCGGAATGGTCTTTTGCGGGTTGCGCGCTTCACCGGCGGTCAGGCCGATCATCTCGACGCCCAGGTAGGCGAACATCACCATTTGCAGCGACATCAGCACGCCGGTCACGCCATTGGGCATGAAGCCACCGTTGCTCCAGAGGTTGGAGATGCCCATGGCCACGCCGTCGTTGCCAAAACCGAAGGCGATGATGCCGACGCCACCCAACACCATGGCGATGATGGTGACGATCTTGATCAGGGCGAACCAGAACTCGAACTCACCAAAGGCCTTGACCGCGATCAGGTTGATCGCGCCCATGCTGCCCAGGGCTGCCAGGGCCCAGATCCAGCGCGGCACTTCCGGGAACCAGATGCCCATGTAGATGGCCACTGCGGTGATTTCCGCCACGCAGGTCACCAGCCACAGGAACCAGTAGTTCCAGCCGGTGAGGAAACCCGCCAACGGGCCGAGGTAGTCTTGGGCGTAGCGGCTGAAGGAGCCGGCTACCGGGTTGTGCACGGCCATTTCGCCAAGGGCGCGCATGATCACCAGGATCGCCAGGCCGCCGATGATGTAGGACAGCATGATAGCTGGCCCGGCCATTTCGATGGCCTTGGCCGAACCCAGGAACAGGCCGACACCGATACAGGCGCCCAGCGCCATCAGGCGAATGTGGCGTTCGCCGAGTTCTCGCTTGAGTGGGCCGCCTTGGGCGGTCTCACCATGAGAAGGGTGGTTGCCGACTGGCATAGAAATACAACCTCATTTTGTTATTGGATATGACCATTCGTGCAGGCCTGGCACCGCCGATAGGCTGGATGCGCTGCCTCGCCGGGCACCGCCTTGTGAGCGGCCCCGTCTGCCGGGTGTGCAAACCGGCAGAGCGAAAGGGGCGAGCAGTATAGAAAGGCCCCTGCAGGGTATTTCACTATATAAAGCCCGTTATTTGGCGAGAACTCTCGGCAAAAACCGCTTCTACGGAGGGGCATTCCCCGTGCTTTTTACCACTGCAGGAAACAAGGCGGCTAACATAGCACCAAAACGGGGCAATTCAAGCTCCACCAAAGGCGCATTTCTGACACGGTTTTGGGAAATCCCTGCCATATGACTACAAATTTTTCACCAAACCCGGCCACCGTCTAAGCTTCAGGCAAGCAAGACGAAAATACGTAGCCGAGCTGAAGACTATGGGCGCATTGTGGCAATCGGAAGCAGACAGTACGGAAACTCCCTCTGAACACCTCGATCCTTCGCCATTGCCGAAAAGCCCACGCCAGCGCCGTCTGTGGTGGCGGCTGTTGTGGTTGGTGCTGCTGCTCGCCATGATCGCCCTGGGGTATGCCGCCACCGCCGAAATGCACACCTCGCGCCTGCAATCACGGGAATTCAGCCAATTTGCCGCGACCCTCAGTTATTCCATGCAGCCAGGCCCCAGCGACGCCATCCGCTACCCCGGCGACGGCCCGTTCGACAAGCGCCTGGGCTACAGCTCACTGGGTGAATTCCTACCGCGCCTGCTGAAGCGTGACTACGTGATCAACGAGCAGACGCGCTTTTCGCCTGCGCTTATGGACTATGTTGACCACGGTTTTTTCGTACCGTACGCCGAGAAGATCCAGGCCGGTCTGTCGATCACCGACTGTAAAGGCGATGCGCTGTATCAGTTCCACTATCCGCAATACCTGTACCCGGACTTCGCCTCGATTCCACCCATCATCGTCCACAGCCTGCTGTTCATCGAGAACCGCGACCTGCTTGATCCCAACGACCCGCTGAACAACCCTGCCGTGGATTGGCCGCGCTTTGCCAAGGCGGCCTACACCCAGGTCGCCAAGTACCTGGCCCTGCCCGGCCAGTCGGCGGGCGGCAGCACCCTGGCGACCCAGTTGGAAAAGTACCGGCATTCGCCCGACGGCCTGACGGCCTCGGGGAGCGAGAAGATCCGCCAGATGATTTCCGCCAGCGTGCGCGCTTATCAAGGCGGCCCGCAGACACTGGAAGCACGCCAGCGCATCGTGCGCGATTACCTCAACAGCGTGCCGCTGTCGGCGGTACCCGGGCATGGTGAAGTGCATGGCATGGCCGAAGGCCTGCGGGTCTGGTACGGCGCCGATTTTGCTCAGGTCAACCAGGCTCTGTCGTCCACCGCAAGTGATCCGCAAAGCCTGGCTGCCCGTGGTCTGGCCCTGCGCCAGGTGCTGTCGCTGATGATCGCCCAGCGCCGGCCCTCGCACTTTTTATCCAAGGGCCGTGCCGAGCTGGCGCTGCTGACCGACAGCCATATCCGCGTCCTCTCGGCCAGCAACATCATCGACAAGCCATTGGCCGATGCCGCCCTGGCCAGCAAGACCATTTACCGCAACTGGGTGGCCCAGCCGACCATTCAGCCGATCGTCACCAACAAGGGCATCAGCGTTGCCCGCAGCCGTCTGTCTTCGGCCCTCGGCCGACCGCTGTACGACCTGGACCGTCTCGATCTGTCGGCCACCAGCACCCTGCAATCGGACTTGCAGGGCCAGGTCAGTCAGTACCTGAAAGACCTGGCCGACCCGGCCTTTGCAGAAAAAATGGGCCTGTTCGGCGAACGCCTGTTGACCCCGACCAGTACCACCCAGGTGCGCTACAGCTTCACCCTGCTCGAGCGCACTGCCGACGGCTCAAGGGTGCGGGTGCAGACCGACAGCACCGACCAACCGTTCGACATCAACGAAGGCAGCAAGCTGGAACTGGGCTCGACCGCCAAGCTGCGGGTACTGACCAGCTACCTGGAAATCATCGGCGAACTGCACGACAAGTACGCCAACACCCCGGCTGCGGAGCTTAAGAAAGTCCCGGTGGCCGAATTGGACTTCATCACCCGCTGGGCCATCGACTACCTGATCCAGAACAAGGACCGCGACCTCAGCGCCATGCTCAACGCCGCGCTGGAGCGCAAGTACTCCGCCAGCCCCGGCGAAGCCTTTTTCACCGGCGGTGGCCTGCATGTGTTCAACAACTTTCGCAAGGAAGACAACGGCCGCATTCCGACGCTCAAGGACGCCCTGCGTGAATCGATCAACCTGCCGTTCATTCGTCTGATGCGCGACCTGGTGCGTTACAGCACCTATCAGCAGCCGGGTAATAGCGCCAGCCTGCTCAAGGACGATGCCGAGCCGCGCCGCCAGGAATACCTGGCACGCTTTGCCGACAAGGAAGGCACCGATTACATGCGCAGGTTCTGGAAGAAGTACCAGCGCAAAACGTCCCAACAGCGTCTGGATACCTTCCTCGACAGCCTGCGGGTCACGCCGATCCGCTTGGCCGCGGTGCACCGTTATCTGTTTCCGGAGGCCGACCAGGCCACCTTCAACGCCTTCGTCCAGGCGCACCTGAAAAAAGACCGGATCGAAAACAAGACCCCGGCCACCAAGCAGAACACCGTTACCGAGAAACGTCTGCAAGATCTGTACGAAGCCTACCGGCCCGGCGCTTACGACCTGCCCGACCAGGGCTTTATCGCCAAGGTCCATCCGTTGGATTTGTGGCTGCTCGGCTACCTGCTGCAACACCCCAGCGCCACCTTCCAGCAAGCGGCCGATGCCAGCCACTTCGAGCGCCAGGAAGTCTATGGCTGGCTGTTCAAAAGCCGACACAAGGGTGCGCGCGACAGCCGCATTCGCACCCTGGTGGAGATCGAAGCCTTCCTCGATATCCATCAACGCTGGAAACGCGTCGGCTACCCCTTTGACCACCTGGTGCCATCGCTGGCCACAGCCATCGGCAGCTCCGGCGACCGTCCGGCAGCCCTCGCCGAGTTGATCGGCATCATCCAGAACGATGGCGTGCGCCTGCCGGTGCTGCGCATCGATACCCTGCACTTTGCTGCCGATACCCCTTACGAAACCCGCTTGACCAGCGACCCCGACCTCGGCCAACGGGTGCTCTCGGTAGAAGTCGCCCGGGCTCTGCGCGGCGCCCTCTCGCAAGTGGTGGATGCCGGTACCGCGCGGCGGGTGTCGGGCAGCTTCAAACTGGCCGACGGCACCCCGCTGGTGATGGGCGGCAAGACCGGCACCGGTGACAACCGCATCGAAAGCTTCGGTGCCGGCGGACGGCTGATTGGCTCACGCTCGTTGAACCGCACCGCGACCTTTGTGTTTTTCCTCGGCGAAAACCACTTCGGCACCCTCACCGCCTTCGTGCCCGGCAGAGCGGCGGAATCCTTCCGCTTTACCTCGGCGCTGCCGGTGCAGGTGCTCAAGGGCATGGCGCCGCTCCTGATGCCGTACCTGGAGCCTGGCAGTCACACCCTGTGCAAACCGCCGCGGATGGTGCAGCGCTAGCCACCGTGAAAGCGCTTGGCGGTCATGAAGCTTTTGCTCCAGTAGATGTTGCGCAGCGAATCGATACGGATGTTCTTGCCGGCGCGGGGGGCGTGGATGAAACGCCCTTCGCCGATATACAGGCCAACGTGGCCGATCCGGCCCTGGCCGTTGCGATTGAAGAATACTGCATCACCGCGCTTGAGCTGGCTCTGCCTGATGGTCCGGGCAGCGGACTGGAGCATGGCCGTCGTGGTGCGCGGTATCTTGATATCGGCCTCATGGCGAAACAGGTAGACCAGCAGGCCGCTGCAATCGAACCCGCCCTTTACCGACATGCCGCCCCAGCGATAGGGCACGCCGATCAGTTGGTGTGCACGCTCGACCAGACGATCGAGGTTGGTGTCCAGCTCATGCCGCACACTGTGCTCACGTGCAGTCTGGGTAAGCGAGAAATTGGCCTGGGCAAAAAATGACAGGCCCCAGAGCAGCCCGATGAAAAAAATGGAAGGTGCCACGGTGAAATACTCACGGATGAAGAAAACGTGGCGAATCTTAGGGATGACTTGCGCGCGTGTAGATCAAGGCAATCCGAGAGTTCTGTAAGAAAAACCTTAAGAGTTCCTACGCGTTTTTCCGGTTACCGCCTTTACTTCATGAGAAATATTCCTATTCTCCCGCTTGATTTAAGATATATCTTGAGTAATATCTGAAGATACATCTAACCCAAACGGAGACACCCAATGCGTGACCATCATTCCCATCACCGCGAGCATGGCGAGCGGCACGACGGTTTCGAGCGTCGTCACGGCCGCGAACGTGGCGACCGCGGCCCCCGCGTCTTTGCCCCCGGCGACCTGAAATTGCTGCTGTTGTCGATGCTGGCCGAGCAGCCTTGCCACGGCTATGACCTGATCCGCCAGATCGAAACCCTTTTCGATGGCAGCTACAGCCCCAGCCCCGGGGTGATCTACCCGACCCTTAATTTTCTGGAAGAAGCCGAGCTGATCAGCGGCAAAACCCAAGGCAGCAAGCGTCTTTACGGCATCACTGCAGCGGGCCAGAAATCCCTCGCGGACCAAGCCATTGCCCTGGACGGCGTGCGCATGCGCATTGAAGTCAGCAAACGCTCGTTGCGTGGCCACGATCGCCCGGCAGAAATCCACGAAGCCGTGCACAACCTGCGTCATGCCCTGCAAATGCATAGCGGGCGCTGGAACCCAACGGAAATCGAGCGGGTCCGTACGCTACTGAACGACACCGCCAAAGCCATCGTCGCAGGGCCTATTGCGACCTCAACGGATAAAGCCGAATGACTGTTAGCGAAAACACCACCATTCACCGCGTCAACCACGAGATCAAACACCGTCGCCTGAACGTGCTGCGGGTCACCGAGCTGACCCCGCGCATGCGCCGCATCACCGTCGGCGGGCCGGAGCTGCAAGGCTTTACCAGCGTCGGTAGCGACGATCACGTCAAGTTGATGTTTGCCTGCTCGGAACAAGAGCAGGCTGCGCTCGACAACCTCGATTTCAGCCGCGATGGCGTGCGCCCGACCATGCGCGAATACACGCCACGGCGCATTGATCTGACGAACGGCGAAATGGATATCGACTTTGTCCTGCACGGCGACGGCCCTGCCTCGACCTGGGCGGCCCAGGCGCAGGTCGGCCAGGTACTCAACATCGCCGGGCCTCGTGCATCGATGGTGGTCCCGGACATCTTCGACAGCTACCTGCTGATCGGTGATGAAACCGCCATCCCAGCCATTGCCCGACGCCTGGAAGAGTTGCCGGCCGGGCGCAAGGTACTGGCGCTGATAGAAATCGAAGATGCCCGGGAACAACAACCGCTGCCGAGCGCAGCGCAAGTCGAGGTCATCTGGGTGCAACGCCACCAGCAGGCCTTGCTTGAGGTCATCAAGGGGCTGTCGCTGCCAGGCGGTCAGTTGTACACCTGGGTCGCTCTGGAGAAATCGCTGACGCGCCAGGCCAAGCGTTTGCTGGTCGATGAAAAAGGCGTGAAGGAAGAGCTGATCAAGGCTGTCGCCTACTGGCGCCTCGACCCGCACGACGACGAGTAACAGGCTACCTCAGGGTTGCGTCCTGGCCTTGGCCAGGCGCCCGCCCTGCCAATGATCGAGGCCGAGCAACAGCAGGCTGATGGCGACAAATCCGCCCAGGATCGACAGCGCATTGAGCAGCACCTGCGCGTAACCCAATTCGGCAACATCGATGAACGGGTAGGGATAGACCCCTATCACATGCCCACGCAGCAGCGTGTAGGCAAAATACCCCGCCGGGTACAGCAGCCAGGCCAGCAGATGCCTGAAACGCAGGCTGCCCTTTTCTACACAACACCACCAATAAGCCACGAACAGCAGCGGCATGACGTCGTGCAGCAGCTCGTCCGCCAGCCATTGCCAGCCCTGCGGGTGCCACAGGTGACGCAACAACAGGCTGTAGGCGAGGCCCACGAGAATAATGCTCGCGGCAATCCCGGAACTGATCCAGGGCGCGAGAAAAAAGCGGCGCAGCGGCGAGTCGCGGCCGAATGCCGCGTGACTGAGCACTACGGCGACCAGGGTGTTGCTGAGCACGGTGAAAAAACTGAACAACGTCACCAGGCCGCCCAGCAAGCTGGCCTGCTCTTGCCAGCGCGCCAGCAACAGCAGGTACATCTGGATCGCCAGCGCGCTCCAGCCCAGGCACGCGGCCAGGGCGATGAACAACCTGCGCCGGCTCACCGGCTCAGCGGCCGCGTTGCATTTTCAGGTACAGGCGCTCGACCTTCTCCCGGGCCCAGGGCGTCTTGCGCAAAAAGGTCAGGCTCGACTTGATGCTCGGGTCGCTCTTGAAGCAGCGGATATCGATGCGCTGAGCCAGGCCGTCCCATTGGTAGTGCGCTACCAGCGCGGTAAGGATCTGCTCCAGGGTCACGCCATGCAGCGGGTTCTGATTAGCGGCGGTCATGCCTGTGCTCCAGCCAACGAAAGGTGCGCACCTTAGCCGAGGCACGGCTGCAAGTCTTCAGACTTTTCGCATTCAAGGTGCTGCTTACAGACATTCTAGTGTGGGCAAAGGCTCTAGCCAGCGCATGGGCGTTTTATCTTTAACGGTAATGTTATACTGTATCAATACTATAACACTGCCAAGGACCCCTTCCCTCCATGCGTCACTTACCCCTGCGCCTCTCCCCCCTCGCCGCCGCGCTCTGGCTGGCTTCACCCTTGAGCCAAGCCGTCGAGCTGCAACCTCAGGTGATCACCGCCAACCCGTTGGGTAACAGTGAACTGGCCGCGCCCAGCACCGTGCTCGACGGCGACGACCTGACCCTGCAACAGAAAGGCAGCCTCGGCCAGACCCTGAACAACCAGCCCGGTGTTGCCTCGACCTGGTTCGGCCCCGGCGCCAGCCGCCCGGTGATCCGCGGCCTGGACGGCGACCGGATCCGCATCCTGCGCAACGGCGTCGGCGCTCTGGATGCTTCGTCGCTGTCCTATGACCACGCCGTGCCGCTGGACCCGGCCACCGTTGAACGCATCGAAATCGTCCGCGGCCCGGCGGCCCTGCTCTACGGTGGCAACGCCATTGGCGGGGTAGTCAACAGCTTCGACAACCGCATCCCGACCTCGCCCATCGACGGCATTCACGGTGCCGGTGAGTTGCGCTACGGCGGCGCCGACACCACCCGCAGCAGCGCCGGCAAGCTGGAAGCGGGTGACGGCCGCTTCGCCCTGCACCTGGACGCCAACAGCCGCCAGTTCAATGACCTGCGTATTCCCGGTTACGCCCGCAGCTCGAAAGTGCGCGACGCCGACGAACCGGGCAGCAAGCATCGCCTGGAAAACAGCGACGGTCGCCAGGACGGTGGCGCGCTGGGCGGTTCCTATCATTGGGATCACGGCTACGCCGGCCTTTCCTACAGCCGCTACGACTCCAATTACGGTTCGGTGGCCGAGCCGGGCGTACGCCTGGACATGCAGCAAGATCATTACGGCTTCGCCTCGGAACTGCGCGACCTCGACGGCCCGTTCAGTTCGGTGAAGGTCGACCTCGGCTACACCGACTACCAGCACCGCGAGCTTGAGAGCGGCGAGGTGCACACCACGTTCAAGAACAAGGGCTACGAGGCGCGGGTCGAGGCCCGGCACCAACCGTTGGGGCCGGTCGAAGGGGTGATTGGCGCCCAGGTCAGCCGCAACGAGTTTTCCGCCCTCGGCGAAGAAGCCTTTGTACCGCAGACCGACACCAACAGCCTGGCGCTGTTCATGCTCGAGCAGTGGCAAGCCACCGAACGCCTGAACCTGAGCCTGGGCGGACGCCTGGAACACACCCGGGTCGAACCCGACAGCAAGGGCAGCGAGCGCTTTGCCGAGGCCGATCGCTCGAGCAGCTTCACCGCCGCCAGCCTGTCGTCTGGCGCAGTCTACGAGCTGACCCCGGTCTGGTCCCTGGCCGCAACCTTGGGCTACACCGAGCGCGCACCGACCTTCTATGAGCTGTACGCCAACGGCGCCCACGTCGCCACCGGCACCTACGAGGTCGGCGATCCGAACCTGAGCAAGGAGAAAGCCATCTCCAGCGACCTGGCCTTGCGCTTCGACAATGGCACGCACAAGGGCAGCGTCGGCGTGTTCTACAGTCATTTCCGCAACTACATCGGCCTGCTGGCCAGCGGCAACCTGCGCGAAGGCCATGACCACCACCATGATCACGGCGATGAAGAGCACGATCACGACCATGATCATGACCACGGCGGCGATGTGCCCGAATACCTCTACCACGGGGTTCGCGCGCGCTTCTACGGCATCGAGGCCCAGGACCGCTGGCAATTGGCGCAAAACCGCTACGGCAGCTTTGCTCTGGAACTATCCGGCGACTACACCCGGGCCAAGAACCTCGACACTGGCGAAGACCTGCCGCGCATCGCCCCGCTGCGCCTGAACAGCGGCCTGCTGTGGGAACTGGACCGCTGGCAGGCACGGGTGGATGTGCAACACGCCAGCGCCCAGCACAAAAAACCGGCCAACGAGACCAGCACCGACGGTTACACCACCCTCGGCGCCAGCGTGGGTTACCGCTTCGACATCGGCCAGAGCCAGTGGCTGGCCTTTGTCCGCGGCGAGAACCTCACCGACCAGACCGTGCGCTACTCAAGCTCGATCCTGCGCGACATCGCCCCGGCACCAGGGCGTAGTGTCGAGGTTGGCCTGCGTACCACCTTCTAAGTCAACACCCATCCCGAGGGAGCCGGCCTTGCCGGCGATTGGTCGTATTGGTCGTATTGGTCTGCGCCCAGTCAGCGCCTGATGTGCTGATTGTGCCGGCCTCATCGCCGGCAAAGCCGGCTCCCACAAGGGATCAGTGTCACCTGCCTCAGCCGGACTGTTACCGATCCGGCAACGGTGACTCTTGCTGAATTGACTTTTTTTCTTACAAGTTCAGCTATATCCTCCCCGCCGCAAGCTGAACCGCTTCAGTTTATTTCCCTGCAGCCTTATCGCCGATGATCCTCGGAACTCGGTGGCCTTGCCGTTTTTTCAATAATCAAAAGATAGCGCTATCTCATGCCTCAGAATGATCGTTTCCGCTTTTCCCCCGCCACCCGGACACTGCTTTCGGGTCTGGCCATCGCCAGCCTCGCGCCTTGCGCCCAGGCCGCGGCGATGTTCGCCAGCGACTCGCCATGGATGCTTGGCGACTGGGGCGGCACCCGCACGGAGCTGGCTGAACGCGGCTACGACTTCACCCTCGGTTACACCGGCGAGATGGGCGCCAACCTGCATGGTGGCTACGACGATGACGAAACCGCGCGCTACAGCGGCCAGTTCGCCCTCGGCAGCCACCTGGACCTGCAGAAGATCCTCGGCTGGCACGACGCCGAGTTTCAGTTGACCGTTACCCAGCGCCACGGCGACAACATCAGCAACGACCGCATCAATGACCCACGGGTCGGTGGCTTTACCTCGGCCCAGGAAATCTGGGGCCGTGGCCAGACCTGGCGGCTGACCCAGATGTGGATCAAGCAGAAGTACTTCGACGGCGCGCTGGATGTGAAATTCGGCCGCTTCGGCCAGGGCGAGGACTTCAACAGCTTCCCGTGCGACTTTCAGAACCTGGCGTTCTGCGGCTCCCAGGTGGGCAACTGGGTCGGTGACATCTGGTACAACTGGCCAGTCAGCCAGTGGGCGCTGCGGGTCAAGTACAACCTGACCCCAGAGCTGTACGCGCAAATCGGCGCCTATGAGCAGAACCCCTCCAACCTCGATCGCGGCAACGGTTTCAAGCTCAGCGGCAGCGGTACCCAGGGCGCGGTGATTCCGGTCGAACTGGTCTGGAGCCCGGCGGTTAACGGCCTGAAAGGGGAATATCGCGCCGGTTACTACTACAGTAATGCCAAGGCAAGCGATGTCTACAAGGACAGCAACGAACAACCGGCAGCACTGAGCGGCCAGGCTTATCGCAGCAGTTCGAGCAAGCACGGCTTCTGGCTCGGTGCCCAGCAACAGGTGACGTCGCTGGCATCAGACCACTCGCGAGGGTTGAGCGTATTCGCCAACGCCACGCTGCACGACAAGAAGACCAATGCCATCGACAACTATGTTCAGGCAGGTGTGGTGTACAAGGGGCCCTTCGATGCCCGCGCCAAGGACGACATCGGTTTCGCCCTGGCACGCGTGCACGTCAACCCTGCCTACCGCAAGAACGCCCAGGCCATCAATCAGGCTCGCGGCGTCAGCGACTACAACGATCCCCTGTTCCGTCCGATCCAGGACACCGAGTACAGCGCCGAGCTGTATTACGGCATCCACCTGGCCGACTGGCTGACCGTGCGCCCGAACCTGCAGTACATCCGCCATCCCGGTGGCGTGAGCCAGGTCGATGACGCACTGATCGGCGGGATCAAGATCCAGAGCAGTTTCTAACCTCCCTTTTCACCTAACGGAGAACACACGATGAGCACTGATGGTGCCTTGAGTAGAACCCGCTGGCTGCCGCGACTGATCGGTGTGCTGCTGTTGCTGATGGGCCTGGCCCTGCTGGCTGGCGGTATCAAACTGAGCCAGTTGGGCGGTTCGCTGTATTACCTGATCGCCGGTATCGGCTTCGCCCTGTCCGGCATCCTGCTGCTGGCCCTGCGCCGCAACGCCCTGGGTCTGTATGGCCTGGTGCTGCTGGGCAGCACCCTGTGGGCATTGTGGGAAGTGGGCCTGGACTGGTGGCAACTGGTCCCGCGCCTGGCCCTGTGGTTCGCCCTGGGCGTAGTGTTGCTGCTGCCGTGGGCGCGCCGCCCACTGCTGGGCAACCCGTCCAAGGCCAACATCGGCCTGCTGAGCCTGGCCGTGGCGCTGTCCGGTGCCACGGCGGTGGCCAGCCAGTTCACCCACCCGGGTGAAGTCAAGGGCGAGCTGGGCCGCGAAAGCGCCGAGATGAGCAGCACCGCGCCGCAAATGCCTGATGGCGAGTGGCAGGCCTATGGCCGCACCGAATTCGGCGACCGCTACTCGCCGCTACGCCAGATCACCCCGCAGAACGTGCACAAGCTACAGGAAGCCTGGCGCATCCGCACTGGCGACCTGCCAACCGACAACGACCCGGTCGAGCTGACCAACCAGAACACCCCGCTGAAGGTCAACGGCAAGCTGTATGCCTGCACCGCCCACAGCAAGGTGCTGGCCCTGGACCCGGACACCGGTGCGGAGATCTGGCGTTTCGACCCGCAGATCAAGAGCCCGGTAGGCTTCAAGGGCTTCGCCCACATGACCTGCCGTGGTGTGTCGTATTACGACGAGAACAACTACGTCAATGCCGACGGCAGCCCGGCCCCCAAAATCAGCGACGCCGGCCAGGCCGTTGCCGTCGCCTGCCCGCGCCGCCTTTACCTGCCGACCGCCGACGCCCGCCTGATCGCCCTGAACGCCGACACCGGCAAGGTCTGTGAAGGTTTCGGCAACCAGGGTGTGATCGACCTCACCACCGGCATCGGCCCGTTCACTGCTGGCGGTTACTACTCCACCTCGCCTGCTGCGATCACCCGCGAACTGGTAATCATCGGCGGCCATGTTACCGACAACGAGTCGACCAACGAACCGTCCGGCGTGATCCGCGCCTACGACGTGCACGACGGTCGCCTGGTGTGGAACTGGGACAGCAACAACCCCGACGACACCGCACCGCTGGCACCCGGCAAGACCTACAGCCGCAACTCGGCAAACATGTGGTCGCTGGCCAGTGTCGACGAGAAGCTGGGCATGGTCTTCCTGCCGCTGGGCAACCAGACCCCGGACCAGTGGGGCGCTGACCGCACCCCGGGCGCCGAGAAGTACAGCGCCGGTATCGTCGCCCTGGACCTGGCCAACGGCAAGGTACGCTGGAACTACCAGTTCACCCACCACGACCTGTGGGACATGGACGTCGGCAGCCAGCCAACCCTGCTTGACCTGAAAACCGCCGACGGCGTGAAGCCTGCGCTGATCGCCCCGACCAAGCAGGGCAGCCTGTACGTGCTCGACCGTCGCGACGGTACGCCGATCGTACCGATCCGCGAAATCCCGGTACCACAAGGTGCCGTCGAAGGCGACCGCACCGCGCCAACCCAGGCCCGCTCGGACCTCAACCTGCTCGGCCCGGAGCTGACCGAACAGGCCATGTGGGGCGCCAGCCCGTTCGACCAGATGCTCTGCCGCATCCAGTTCCGCGAACTGCGCTACGAAGGCCAGTACACCCCGCCATCGCTACAGGGCAGCCTGGTCTACCCGGGTAACGTCGGCGTGTTCAACTGGGGCAGCGTCTCGGTCGACCCGGTGCGTCAGTTGCTGTTCACCAGCCCGAACTACATGGCCTTCGTCTCGAAGATGGTGCCGCGCGCCGATGTCGCCGCCGGCAGCAAGCGCGAGAGCGAAACCAGCGGTGTGCAGCCGAACACCGGCGCACCCTACGCGGTGATCATGCACCCGTTCATGTCGCCTCTGGGCGTGCCATGCCAGGCGCCAGCCTGGGGCTACGTGGCCGGCATCGACCTGACCACCAACCAGGTGGTGTGGAAGCACAAAAACGGCACCAGCCGTGACAGCTCGCCGATCCCGATCGGCCTGCCGATTGGCGTGCCAAGCATGGGCGGCTCGATCGTCACCGCTGGCGGCCTGGGCTTCCTCAGCGGCACCCTGGACCAGTACCTGCGTGCCTATGACACCAACACCGGCAAGGAGCTGTGGAAATCGCGCCTGCCGGCCGGTGGCCAGGCCACGCCGATGACCTACACCGGCAAGGACGGCAAGCAGTACGTGCTGGTGACCGCCGGTGGTCACGGCTCGCTGGGCACCAAGATGGGCGATTACGTCATCGCTTACAAATTGGCTGAGTAGACCTTAGCTGCTAGCTGCAAGCTTCAAGCTGCAAGCACCGCGCTCCCCACTTGCGGCTTGTAGCTTGAAGCTTGAAGCTTGAATCTTTCCTCCACCCGCCCCATCTAAGCACCATAGTCATTGAGCAGGTGCGCCATGAGCGATCAGCAGGATCTACCGGAACGTCCCGAGGAAACCGCCGAAGTCGAGCATCTCGAAGCCTCCGAACACAGCGGCCGAAACCTTGCCTTGCCGGGCCAACAGTTGCCGGACAAGGTCTATATCATCCCGATCCACAACCGCCCGTTCTTCCCCGCGCAAGTGTTGCCGGTGATCGTCAATGAAGAACCCTGGGCCGAAACCCTGGATCTGGTAGCCAAGACCCCGCATCACTCCCTGGCCCTGTTCTTCATGGACTCGCCGCCAGAAGACCATCGTCATTTCGACACCTCGGCCCTGCCGCTGTACGGCACCCTGGTCAAGGTTCACCATGCCAGCCGCGAAAACGGCAAGCTGCAGTTCGTCGCCCAGGGCCTGACCCGGGTACGTATCCGCACCTGGCTCAAGCATCATCGCCCGCCGTACCTGGTCGAGGTCGAGTACCCGCATCAACCCAGCGAGCCGACCGACGAGATCAAGGCCTACGGCATGGCCCTGATCAACGCGATCAAGGAGCTGCTGCCGCTCAACCCGCTGTACAGCGAAGAGCTGAAGAACTACCTGAACCGCTTCAGCCCCAACGACCCATCGCCCTTGACCGACTTTGCCGCCGCGCTGACCTCGGCCACCGGCAACCAGTTGCAGGAGGTGCTCGACTGCGTGCCCATGCTCAAGCGCATGGAAAAGGTCCTGCCGATGCTGCGCAAGGAAGTCGAAGTCGCGCACCTGCAGAACGAGATCTCTGCGCAAGTGAATCGGCAGATCGGCGAGCACCAGCGCGAGTTCTTCCTCAAGGAGCAGCTCAAGGTCATCCAGCAGGAGCTGGGCCTGACCAAGGACGACCGCAGCGCCGACCTCGAACAGTTCGAGCAGCGCCTGCAAGGCAAGACCCTGCCCGCCGCCGCGCAAAAGCGCATCGACGAAGAGCTGGGCAAGCTGTCGATCCTCGAAACCGGCTCGCCCGAATACGCCGTCACCCGCAACTACCTGGACTGGGCCACCGCCCTGCCCTGGGGCGTGTACGGCAAGGACAAACTCGACCTCAAGCACGCGCGCAAGGTGCTCGACCAGCATCACGCCGGCCTGGGTGACATCAAGGAACGCATCCTCGAGTTCCTCGCCGTTGGCGCCTACAAGGGCGAGATCAGCGGTTCCATTGTGCTGTTGGTAGGCCCGCCAGGCGTCGGCAAGACCAGCATTGGCAAGTCCATCGCCGAATCCCTGGGCCGGCCGTTCTATCGCTTCAGCGTCGGCGGCATGCGCGACGAGGCCGAGATCAAGGGCCATCGCCGGACCTACATCGGTGCCCAGCCGGGCAAGCTGGTGCAGGCACTGAAGGACGTCGAGGTGATGAACCCGGTGATCATGCTCGACGAGATCGACAAGATGGGCCAGAGCTACCAGGGCGACCCGGCCTCGGCGCTGCTGGAAACCCTCGACCCCGAGCAGAACGTCGACTTCCTCGACCACTACCTGGACCTGCGCCTGGACCTGTCCAAGGTGCTGTTCGTGTGTACCGCCAACACGCTGGACTCAATCCCCGGACCATTGCTCGACCGCATGGAAGTGATTCGCCTGTCCGGCTACATCACTGAAGAAAAGCTGGCCATCGCCAAGCGCCACCTGTGGCCCAAGCAGTTGCAAAAAGCCGGGGTGGCCAAGACCAGCCTGAGCATCAGTGACAGCGCCCTGCGCACGGTGATCGAGGGCTATGCCCGCGAAGCCGGTGTACGCCAGCTGGAAAAACAGCTGGGCAAGCTGGTGCGCAAGGCGGTAGTGCAACTGCTCGAGGACCCCGAGAAAAAGATCAAGATCGCCCCCAAGGACCTCGAAGCCTCACTGGGCATGCCGGTGTTTCGCAGCGAACAGGTGCTCTCCGGCAAGGGTGTGATCACCGGTCTTGCCTGGACCAGCATGGGCGGCGCCACCTTGCCGATCGAAGCGACGCGCATCCACACCCTCAACCGCGGCTTCAAGCTGACCGGTCAGTTGGGTGATGTGATGAAGGAGTCTGCCGAAATCGCCTACAGCTATGTCAGCGCCAACCTCAAGCGATACGGCGGTGATCCAAGCTACTTCAATGAAGCTTTCATACACCTGCACGTGCCCGAAGGCGCCACACCCAAGGACGGCCCCAGCGCCGGGGTGACCATGGCCAGTGCGTTGCTGTCGCTGGCTCGCGACCAGGCGCCGAAGAAAGGCGTGGCCATGACCGGCGAGTTGACCCTGACCGGCAAGGTCCTGCCGATTGGCGGGGTGCGCGAGAAGGTCATTGCCGCGCGGCGGCAGAAGATCTTCGAGCTGATCCTGCCGGAAGCCAACCGGGGAGACTTCGAGGAGTTGCCGGATTACCTCAAGGAAGGCTTGAGCGTGCACTTCGCCAAGCGCTTCAGTGATGTGGCGAAGGTGTTGTTCACCTGAAGGGGTTCTGGAAGACGCGGGCTCTGAGAGCCCGCGTCAACCTGCTCGAGTACGGCTACCTAACGCTCACGGCTGATACCGGGTCAGCGTGCGGTTCATCTGCACCGCGCTTTGTTCAATTGTCTTCCATAGCCCCAGGAACCGCCCGAAGTAGATCGCAAACCGGGCCAGTTGCTGGCCTGAGGTAACGAGCTGCAGCTGATTACTCGACGCATCGATGTAAGCAGTGAGGCTTTGCCAGGCTGAATGAACATGAGACGAAGCCGTCACCACGGCTCTGAGCAGTTGTTCCAGTTTCCGCAGTTTTCCTGAGAGTTCCAGGAAACGTGATTGCAGTATCTGCCCGAGAATCCCCGCGATACCGCCCTGGGTCGCTGGTTTTACCAACTTGGCAATTTCATTGACCTTTCTCGTCGCCGCAGGAATGACCTGTATCCGAGCCTCATCGCGAAACCGAGTGGCCTCGATGCGCACACGCTCGACCTCGCGGGCGTATCCCTTCAATTGCTCCTTGAGTGCATTCACGTACATGGGCAAGGACGACACAATTTGCCGATCGGCCACACTAAGCGCCAGCGCCTCACCGCCCAGCAAAGCATCCCAGGCCTCACGTTGCTTACCCAATGCCTTGGTTTGTGCGCACACATCCAGAATGACCTCCCCTGAACGGTTGATGTTGCTGGCGACAGTGACCAACGTATGGGTCAGCTGCAGGTTTTTCCCATACAACACCTCCCAGCCGTTGGCATGCTGTTTCACCTGGCGAGAGAATGTCAGCATGGCGTTACCATTCAGCTCAGGGTTCGAGGACATCAACGCGCTGAGAATCAATGTCCAAGGGTTCGCCTGCCCTCCACCCATCCACTGATAAATGCCAGCCGGTGAGTTGGGCAATCCCCGTGTATAGGCGACATACTCATTGAGGTCACGCACGTGTGTTGGCGACAAACTCAGGGCACCGGTGTCCTGCCCTGACGCCATGGCGCTCAACAACGCGCCGGGAAGACGTGAAGCTTGTACTTGCCAGTTTTTATCCAGCATTCCATTTGCAGTCATCATTAGCGCTCTCCTGCTCGCCATTCAGCGCGCCACCCGGTTTAACTAACAATGGGTGGCGCACGGAGACACGGCAATGATTAAAATGCTCGACGGAACTGGAAAACTATATGTTGAACATAGGCGAGCAATTGTTTCAGCAACTGATTGAACGCCTGCGCGCCCTCAAAACTGTCCAGTTCTATCCTGCGTAGTTGACTGGCCACTGTCTCCAGTTGCACATGAATCTTCTGCTTTTCAGCCAGCCATTCCAGGCGCTTTGGTTTCAGCACGGAATACTCCACCAGGGCTTGCAGATAGCCCTTCACTTGAGTCGCTCGTTGCTCCTTTTCGCGTTGTTCAGCGATCAGTTCGTTTACTTCCGTGCGCAGCGCCCGACGCTGGTCTTGCAGCCGTGAATACTGCATGCCTTGCTGCACGCCCTCCATCAGTTTGCCCAGCGCCTCCAGTGCCTGCTCGACCGCTACGGCAGCGCCGGCCGTTGTGGCGCCCTGAGCGACCAGCCCCTGAAGCTGTTCAACCGTTGGCAATTTGCCTTGGAACAGCTGCTCGATGCCATTGGCCTCAAACACACCGATGGCTTTTTCCAGCTCGGCAAGGTTTTCGCGTTTACCGTTGAGCGTATCGGTTAGCGCCTGTAGCCTGCTGGCCAGGCGCTCCTGAGTCTCCAGGTAACTGGCCTGGTCGCGGCTCGTATCATAAACCGGCAGGCTGGCGATGGACTTTGTAGCGGTCATCACCCCAGAGACCACGACATCCAGTTCTGCAGCGATCTTATTTTTTGAGATCTGCAGTTCCTCCAGGAAGAACTCCTCTTCTTCAGGGTCTCCCGAGGCCTCTCGAAAATCGTCAATCAGCTCATCAAGCTGGTATGACTTTATGGTGACCGCCAGCACTTCCGAATTTTTAGCCAAGCCATCAACGTACCGTTGCATCCCTTTGTAGTGCCGTTCAACTGATTCATGCAGCAATGGCAGAAAGCCAAATCTACGTTGCTCCCAAAACGCCGAGTATGCCGACACGACCGAGAGAATCTTGTCCATATTCGGGACATTAAGCGAAGCACTCAAAGCGACAACATTATCATTCATTACGTTATATCCTTATTTGGCGGCTGCGGCGTCATCAAAGACACGATTCATATGCTGGGCAAACTTCTCAATGTCTTTCCATTGCCCAATGAAGCGTTTGAAAAATATCGCAAACTTGAACAACTCCTGATTGGATTCGATACGCTGGAGGTGCTCAATCGATGTATCGATGTACACCCCGATCAACTGCCAGGCCGATTGCAGGTGAGAGGCGGCTGTCACCACATCCCTGAGTCGAGTATCCAGCTGTCCCATTTGAGTGCCGAGGTCTTCCACCAGCCCTTCCAGGTGAACGGCCGCCTTGAGTTTCTGGCTGAGTTCACCGCGCTGGCCCTGCAGCTTGTTACGTTCCTTGCGGACTTTCGCCGCCTTGCTGCCATAGATGCCGCCGGTTATAGCCGCGCCCAGCGGCCCCGCAGCCAGGCCACTCAGCGCGGCTTTGACATACTGGTCATACTCGGCTTCAAGTTTTTTGATTTCATTGTCCAGCTCGGCGAGATCTTCACGCAGCTGCTGTACTGCCCCGCTCGCCTTCTGACGTTTGATCGCCTGGGTTTTTACCGCGACCAAGGGGATCAGCTGTTCACGCGCGGTATCGCGAAACTGTTCAGTCTCTTCCCGGACAGCGCCCACACGCCGAGAAAACAGGTCCACGTCTTCGCGCAGTATCTCCATGTAGTCCACCAGGTCGAGAACCCTGTGGCGGTCTTCTGTCCCCAGGCTGATCGCCTTGTCGAACTTGATGGTTTCCCACGCGTCCCTGCGCTTGCCCAGCGCACGGCTGTTTTCGAGAATGACCAATATCTCGTCGCCAGTGGTATTGATGCCATTGGCACTGGCCGCCAACTCGAAGCCAAGCTTCTTGCTATTGTCGGCAAGTACTGTCCAACGGCGTCCGTGTTTCTGTAACTGCTTGTGCATCGCCTCCATCTTGTCCGGCATCAGGTCCGGCTCTTTGATGGTGGAATAGCCCAACCAGCGAATCACTGCATCCTTGGTAACAGGAAGCTGGAAGGTATAGTTGGCATACTGGTTAAGGGTGACAATATGCTCTCGTGTCAGCGTCAACCCACCCTCGTCGGGGCCATCGCGTTCCGCCATTGCCTGAATGAGATTGCCAGGCAGGTGCTCAGCCTCAGTCTGCAATGTGTCAAAATTGATCTGTGTACTGCTCATGACCACGTCCCTGTTAAAACGCCGACTCGGCGGGGACCTTCAAACTAATCCCGCTGTGAAGTGCCCTGCAGAGGGCAGGCTTTCCTGAAAGCCAATACCAACCTGACGGACAGAATTGTCGATGAACACCAAATGCAAGCTGTTGGTCCTTGGCCTGTCACTCCTGGCAGCCTGTTCACAAACACCAGGCCGGCACGAGAATGTGGTGCTGGAAAAGGCCAGCCAGTGCCCTGTACATCTGCAGTTGGGCCAGACCCTGACCCTGACCCTGCCCAGCAACCCCAGTACCGGCTATCGCTGGCTGCTACAGAACCCGGCCGCGGGCATCCTGCGTAGCCTTGGCCCCGAGGTCTACAGCCACCCGGAAGATGCCGGCATCGTCGGTAGCGCCGGGCAATCGCTGTGGCGTTTCCAGGCCCAGGCCGCCGGTGAAAGCCATCTGCTGTTGGTCTACCAGCAACCCTGGGCCCCGGAAGTGCGCCCGGTGCAGACCTTCGATTGCGCAATCACGGTCAAGTAGGCCGCGCTGGTCAGCGGGCCATGCATCCTGCGGCCAGTTTGGCTAAAATGCCGGCCCTTTACCGCCCAACGCCTGGATTGCCCCCGTGAGCAAAGAACCCGACCGCCTATTCGCCCAGCCCCTTGGCCAGGTGCCCGACTTCGCCTTCAACGAAGACGTGGTGCGGGTGTTCCCGGACATGATCAAGCGTTCGGTGCCCGGTTACCCGACCATTGTCGAGAACCTCGGCGTGCTCGCCGCCCAGTTCGCCCAGCCCAACACTGCCCTGTACGACCTGGGCAGCTCGCTCGGTGCCGTGACCCAGGCCCTGCGCCGGCATGTGCGTAGCGAGGGTTGCCGGGTGATTGCCATCGACAACTCGGCGGCCATGGTCGAGCGCTGCCGGCAGTACCTCAATGCCCAGGACTCGATGTTCCAGGAGCTGTTGCCGGTCGAGGTGATCGAAGGCGACATCCTTGCCCTTGAGTTCCAGCCGGCCTCGGTGGTGGCGATGAACTTCACCCTGCAGTTCATTGCCCCCGAACAACGCCTGGAACTGCTCACGCGTATTCGCCAGGCGCTGCTGCCGGGCGGTGCGCTGATCCTTTCGGAGAAGCTGCGCTTTGAAGATGCCGATGAACACGCGCTGCTCACCGACCTGCACGTGGCCTTCAAGCGCGCCAATGGCTACAGCGAACTGGAAATTGCCCAGAAGCGCAGCGCCATCGAGAACGTGATGAAACCCGACAGCCTTGAAGAGCACCGCGAACGCCTGCTGGCGGCCGGTTTCTCCAAGGTCGTGCCCTGGTTCCAATGCCTAAACTTTGCCTCGTTGATTGCCCTGCCATGATTGATCTGTCCCCCCTGGTCCGCCGCTTGGCGGGCACCCCCCTGGCGCAATGGGCGCAAGGCCTGCAAGCGCAACTCGACGCCAAGATGGAAAAAGGTCATGGCGACCTGGAACGCTGGCAGGCTGCGCTCGACGCCCTGCCGGCACTGGTGCCTACGCACATCGACCTGCAAAACGGCCTCAATCTGGATTGCGACTGCGATGACGACACCCGAGCGCGCATGCAGCAGGCCCTGATGGGCCTGTCACCGTGGCGCAAGGGGCCGTTCGACCTGTTCGGCGTGCACGTCGACACCGAATGGCGCTCGGACTGGAAGTGGTCGCGGGTCGCCCCGCACCTGGACCTCAAGGGCAAGCGGGTGCTGGATGTCGGTTGCGGCAACGGCTACTACCAGTGGCGCATGCTCGGCGCCGGGGCCGACAGCGTCATCGGTGTCGACCCCAACTGGCTGTTCTTCTGCCAGTTCCAGGCCGTGCAGCGCTACCTGCCGGAGCTACCGGCCTGGCACCTGCCGTTTGCCCTCGAAGACCTGCCGGCCAACCTCGAAGGCTTCGACACGGTGTTCTCCATGGGCGTGTTCTACCATCGCCGCTCGCCCATCGAGCACCTGCTGGCGCTCAAGGACTGCCTGGTCAAGGGCGGCGAACTGGTGCTGGAAACCCTGGTGATCGAAGGCGATGAAAATCAGGTGCTGGTGCCGGAAGATCGCTACGCACAAATGCGCAACGTCTGGTTCCTGCCGTCGGTGCCAGCCCTGGAACGCTGGTTGCGCCGCGCCGGGTTCAGCGATGTGCGTTGCGTCGATGTCAGCACCACCAGCGTCGAAGAGCAGCGCAGCACCGAGTGGATGCGCTACCAGTCGCTCAGCGACTTCCTCGACCCCAACGACCATAGCCGCACCCTCGAAGGCCTGCCGGCACCACGGCGCGCGGTGCTGGTGGCACGCAAATAAAACAGGCGCCCAAATGGGCGCCAAAAATTCACCTTTTCCAAAGGAGCGGGGAGCTTCCAAGGTGAATGGAGCTACTCCTTGGCGACCTGCTTGGTCGCCGTGTCACGCTTTTGCGAGTCGGACGCGGCCAGCGCCTGGTCCTTCTTGCCGTGAATCTGTTCCTGGCTGAGGCGGAAGTTTTCCCAGAATTGCTTCGACCGCTCCGCTCCGCCTTCAGCCAGCGCCGCGCTGCTGCCCAGGGCCAATACAGCCATCAGCACATACTTGTTCAGGCTCATGTTGCTCACCTCGTGATTGAATTTCAGGACAGTTCAATCTTACGCAGGGCAAGCTAACGCCAAGGTGAGCCGCACATTACAGTGCTGCAAGATTCGCCCTACAGCAGGGTCAGCGGATACTCGACAATCAGGCGTACTTCATCGAGGTCCGATTCGAAGGCCGAGGCCCGGGTCGTGGCCTGACGCACACGCAGCGACAAGTCCTTGAGACTGCCGGACTGCACCACGTACTTCGCTTCGATATCGCGCTCCCAACGCTTCTGCCCGGTCAGCGGATTACCCTCGGCATCGCGGCGCATGTACACGCCATTGGCATCGGAGTAATCGATGCCGCTGCCACGTCCGTAACGGCTCATGAACGACAGGCCCGGTACGCCATAGGCGGCCATGTCGAGGTCATAGCGCAACATCCACGAGCGCTCTTTCGGCGAGTTGAAGTCGCTGTACTGGATCGAGTTGTCGAGGTAAATCGAGTCGGACTGGCGCAGGTAATCGAAATCGTTGTCGCCCTGGTTGCGCTGGTGCGACAGGGCCAGGGTATGGGCGCCATAGCTCACGCCGACGCGGGCACTCCAGATATCGTTGTCGAATTTGCCCAGCAGTTGCTGGCCTTCATCCTTGGCCTTGTAGTAGTTGAAACTGGTGAAACCGGTCAGCTCGTCGGTGATCGGGTACTTGTAGCTGATACCGGCGTAGTACTGATCCCAGGCGTCCTTCAAACGGCTGCTGTAGAGGCTCAGGCTGAGGTTGTCGCTGGCCTGGTAATCGCCACCGAAGTAGCCCAGCCAGGGCGAATCGACGGGGCCGGCGTAAAAGGTCACGAAGCCGTCGCGGTTGTTGCTCGACAGCGGCTGGCTCATGGCGTGCAAGCGCCCGCCCTGCACTTTCAGGCCCGCCAGGCTGGTGTTCTCCAGGGTCCAGCCGGTGAAGCTTTCCGGCAACAGGCGCGAGTCGCCGAAATGCACCACCGGCGTGGTCGGGAACACGTCACCAAACTTGAGCTCGGTGTCGAACAAGCGCGCCTTGATCGCACCGCCCAGCTTGCTGAAGTTGCTGGCGGTATCGCCATTGCGGTCCACCGGCAACATGTCGAACGAACTGCGCCCGCCGCTGCGGCCATCGCCGCTGTCGAGCTTGAGCGCGAGCATGGCGTGGGCATCCAGGCCAAAACCGACCGTGCCCTCGGTATAGCCCGACTCGAAGCGGGCGATAAAGGCCTGGGCCCAGGCTTCGGCGTAGCCCGCCTTGCCGGTGGGCGACTGTTCGCCTTTACGGTAGTCGCGGTTGAAATAGAAGTTACGGCTGAGCACCGTCAGGCTGCTGTCTTCGATAAAGCCCCCGCCCTCGGGCTGGCTGACGGCACTGGCGGTCGCACAACTGGCCAGGGCCAGGGCGCCGGTCAAACAGGCTGTGGATTTGTTCCCCATCTTCAACTCCTGATTTTTCGCAGAAATACGCAAGGCGCCCGCAATGCGGGCGCCATGGGTATCCTGACAAGGGCTGAATAACCCGAAGATGAGCGGCGAATTACAGTTTCGTCACCTCAGATACGACCTCCTCCTCGTCTTTGCGGTGAGCCCAGTAATACAGCGCGGGCAGTACCAGCAGGGTCAACGCCGTTGATGAAAGGATGCCGCCAATCACCACGGTGGCCAGCGGCCGCTGCACTTCGGCGCCGGTGCCGGTGGCCAGGGCCATGGGGATAAAGCCAAGGGAGGCCACCAACGCGGTCATCAACACCGGCCGCAAGCGCGTCAGTGCACCTTCGTCGATGGCCTGATGCAGCGAACGCCCCTGCTCGCGCAGGCCGCGGATAAAGGCAATCATCACCAGGCCGTTGAGCACCGCGACCCCGGACAAGGCAATAAACCCCACGCCTGCCGAGATCGACAGGGGGATATCCCGCAGCCACAGGGCAACCACCCCGCCAGTCAGGGCGAAAGGAATACCGGTGAACACCAGCAACCCGTCCTTGAGGTTGTTGAACATCATGAACAGCAGACCAAAGACCAGCAGCAAGGCCACCGGCACCACCACCTGCAGACGCTGCGCCGCCGACTGCAACTGCTCGAACTGCCCGCCCCAGCGGGTCCAGTAACCGGCCGGGATGCTCACCTGGCTATCGATGCGCGCCGCCGCCTCGTCGACGAACGAACCGATATCGCGGCCGCGCACGTTGGCGCTGACCACCACCAGGCGCTTGCCGTCCTCACGGCTGACCTGGTTGGGCCCCTGCACCAGCTCAAGGCTGGCGACATCGGCGAGGGTAATAAAGCCGATCTGGCCGCCGCTGCCCGTGCTGGCCGGTACCGGAACCAGCAGTTGCGACAAACCGTCGATGTCGGTCCGAAGGTTATCGGACAAGCGCACGACCATGTCGAAACGCCGATCGCCTTCATACAGGGTTCCAGCCTGGCGCCCCCCCACGGCCACGGCAATGGTGTCCTGCACGTCGCCTACGTTGAGGCCATAACGCGCCGCCTTGTCCCGGTCGACATCGATGGTCAGCACTGGCAGGCCGGAGGTCTGCTCGACCTTCACTTCCGACGCCCCCGGCACCGCCTGCAAGGTACTGGCGATCTTCGCCGCGGTGCTATTGAGCACTGCCATGTCATCGCCGAACACCTTCACCGCGACATCACTGCGCACCCCGGAGATCAGCTCGTTGAAGCGCAACTGGATCGGCTGCGACAGCTCATAGTTGCTGCCCGGCACCCGCGCGCTGGCGCGCTGGATATCGGCGATCAGTTGCTCGCGGCTCTTGCTCGGGTCGGGCCATTGATCCTTAGGTTTGAGCATCACATAGCTGTCGGAAATGTTTGGCGGCATCGGGTCCGAGGCGATCTCGGCCGTACCGGTGCGGGCAAACACCCGTTCTACCTCCGGCACCTGGCTGAGCACGCTCTGCTCCAGGCGCTGCTGCAACTGCACCGACTGGCTCAGGCTGGTGCCGGGTACGCGCAGGGCCTGCAGGGCAAAGTCGCCCTCACTCAGGCTCGGCACGAACTCGCTGCCCATGCGGCTGGCCAGCATGCCCGAAAGCAGCACAGTCATAGCGGCGAGGGCAAAGGCCAGCGGCCGATGGCCCATGACCCATTTGAGCAGCGGCGCATAACCACGCTTGGCGCTGCGCATCAGCAGGTTTTCATCTTCCTTGACCTTGCCGGTCACAAACAACGCGATGGCCGCGGGCACGAAGGTCACCGACAGCAGCATGGCGCCGAGCAAGGCGATCACCACGGTAAATGCCATCGGGTGGAACATCTTGCCCTCGACCCCGCTCAGGGCAAAGATCGGCAGGTACACCACCATGATGATCAACTGGCCGAAAATCAGCGGCCGGCGCGCTTCGCGGGCGGCATTGAACACCTCGTGCAGGCGCTCGGAGCGGGTCAGCAGGCGGCCGTGATGTTGCTGGGCATGGGCCAGGCGGCGAATGGCATTTTCGACGATCACCACCGCGCCATCGACGATGATGCCGAAGTCCAATGCGCCCAGGCTCATCAGGTTGGCACTGACCTTGTTGCTGAACATGCCGGTGAAGGTGAACAGCATCGACAGCGGAATGACCATGGCGGTGATCAGCGCCGCGCGGATGTTGCCAAGGAACAGGAACAGAATGACGATGACCAGGATCGCCCCTTCGATCAGGTTCTTCTTCACCGTGGCAATGGCCTTGTCGACCAGGTTGGTGCGGTCGTAAACAGTGACCGCACTCACCCCTTCAGGCAGCGAGCGGTTGATCTCCACCAGCTTTTGCGCCACCGCCCGGGATACCGTGCGGCTGTTCTCGCCGATCAGCATAAACACCGTGCCGAGCACCACTTCGCGGCCGTTCTCGGTCGCCGCGCCGCTGCGCAGTTCACGGCCGATACCGACCTCGGCGACATTGCGCACGCGGATCGGCGTGCCGTCGACGTTGGCCAGGACGATATTGGCAATGTCATCGATGCCGGCCAGTTGCCCCGGGGCGCGAATCAGCAACTGCTCGCCACGGCGCTCGATGTAACCGGCACCGACGTTGGCGTTGTTGCGCTCAAGGGCGGTGAGCAGATCGCTCAGGGTCAGCTTGTAGGACGCCAGCCGTTTGGGGTCCGGGGCAATCTGGTATTCCTTGGCGAAACCACCGATGGTGTTGATCTCCGCCACCCCGCGCACATTGCGCAGTTGCGGCTTGATGATCCAGTCCTGGATCTCGCGCAGGTCGGTCGGCGTGTAGGGGCTGCCATCGGCCTTGCGCGCATCGTCGGCGGCTTCGACCGTCCACAGGAAGATCTCGCCAAGGCCGGTGGAGATTGGCCCCATGGCCGCTTCAACGCCTTCAGGCAGTTGCTCGCGAGCCTGCTGCAGGCGCTCGTTGACCAGTTGCCGGGCGAAGAACAGGTCGGTGCCTTCCTCGAAGATCACCGTCACCTGCGACAGCCCCGAGCGCGACAGCGAACGGGTCTGCTCCAGCCCCGGCAACCCGGCCATGGCGGTTTCGATGGCGAAGGTGATGCGTTGCTCGGTCTCCAGCGGCGAAAAGCCTGCGGCCTGGGTGTTGATCTGCACCTGGACGTTGGTGATGTCCGGCACGGCATCGATCGGCAGCTTCTGGTAGCTGGCAACCCCCAGCCCGGCCATCAGCAGCACCGCCAGCAGCACCATCAGGCGCTGCTCGATGGCAAATTGTATGAGGCGTTCGAACATGTGAGGTTCCCGGTCAGTGGGCGTGTTCGGCGCTGGCCTTGCCCAGCTCCGACTTGAGGATGAAGCTGCCCTGCGCCGCGACCTGCTGGCCGGCTTGCAGGCCTTTGCGGATCTCGACAAAACCGTTGGCGCTGGCCCCCGGCTCCACCGTTTGGGCGATGAAGCCCTCGGCGCTGCGCACGAACACCGTGGGCTTTTCTTCCAGGGTCTGCAGGGCCTGGTCCGGTACGCTCAGGGCGGCGGTGTACTGCTCGGTGGGCACCTGCACGGCGACGAACAGGCCCGGGCGCCAAGCGCCTCGTGGATTGTCGAGGGTGACGCGCACGGTGGCGGTACGGGTCTGCTCGCCGAGCAGGCTGCCCACGTGGGTAACCGTGCCGCTGACCTGCTCGCCCAGTTCACTGGCGACAAGGGTCACCGGCATGCCGGCGCGCACCTTGGGCAGGTCACGGGGCGCCACGCCGAAGCTCGCCCAGACCCGCGACAGGTCCGAGAGGGTGAAGGCAGCGCTGGTTTCGTTGACCACCTCGCCCGGCACCAAGTGCTTCTCGACGATCTGCCCGGCAAAGGGTGCACGCAACTCATAGCGGTTGCCGCCAGCCAGGACCACGCTGCCGCTCAGGGCGCTGATCTTCTGCCGGGCGTTGGCCTGGGCAATTTCCGCCTCCTGCAGGGCCTGGCGGGCCTGCTGGTAATCCTGCTCGGCGGAGATGCCCTCCTGCCACAGGTCCTTCTCGCGCTGGTAGCTGCTGCGCGCCAATTCCAGGCGACGCTGGCTGGCCGCCAGTTCACTGCGCTGCTCGGAGATCTGCGGGCTGGCGATCACTGCCAGCAGGTCACCGGCCTTGACCTGCTGGCCAAGCACCACAGCGACGGACTCGACCACCCCGGCAGCGCGCGGCACCAGGTGCGCGGTGCGGTCTTCGTCGAAACGGATCTCGCCCGGCAGCGACAGGCTGCGTTGCAACTGGCGCGGGCCGACGGCAGCCAGCTCGATGCCGGCCAGGTCGATCTGCTCCTGACTGAGGGTCAGCGCGCCCTCTTCCTCATGACCGTCTTCAGTTTTTTCCGACTCGCCATGTTGTTCTTCCTCGTGATCGCCTTCGGTATGGGCGTGAGCGGATGCGGGGGCGGCGGCAACCGGGCCGCCCTGGCGCGCCAGCAGCACACCCAGGCCCAGGCCGAGCAGCAGGGCCGCGACCAGCAGCGTGGTGGACTTCTTGTTCATGCAGGTTCCTCAGCAAATAGTCAGGTGAAGGTCGCGTTCAACGAGTGGCGAGGCTCAGGTCGCCAAAGATCCGCTCCAGGCGAACCCGCGCCTCGCTGCTCTGGGCCTGGGCCTGCAGGTATTGCAGGCGTGCCGCCACCAGGGTGCGCTGGGCATCGAGGACATCGAGAAAAGCAAACTTGCCGCGCTCGAAGCCACGGGTGGCGGCATCCAGCGCCTGCTGCGCCGAGGGCAGGATCGAGCGTTCGAAGGTCTGCACTTCCTGGGCCGCCGTGCTCCACTGGGTCAGGGCCTGGACCACTTCGCTGCGCAGGCGCAGTTCGGCGCCATTGCGCTGATCGCGGGCCTGGTCGGCGCGCCGGGCGGCGGCGAGGACGTTGCCCTGGTTGCGGTCGAACAAGGGGATCGGGACCGAAAGGCCGACCACATTGATGCGCTCACGGTCGGTTTCGCTGTACTGGCTGCCAACGCTGACGGTCAGGTCGGGGATGCGCTGGCTGCGGGCCAGACCCAGGGCCGCTTCGCGCTGGTCGATCTGCAGACGGGCCAGACGCAGATCGGCGGTCTGCTCCAGGCGATCGAGCAACAGTGTGCGACTTGGAAGAGAGCTGTCAGCGCCCAGGCCGCCGTCGACCCGGCTGAACGGGGCCATTGGCGCGCCGGTCAGCGCTGCCAGTTGCTGGTAGGCAATGGTCAACCTCTGTTCAGCCCGGCCCTGCTCCAGGCGCACCTCGGACAACTGCACCTGGGCACGGGTTGCCTCGACCGGCGAGGCGCTGCCGGCCTTGACCCGGCCTTGCACCACCTGCAGTGCGCGCTCGCTCAAGCGCAGTGACTGCTCGGCCAGTTGCAAACCTTCCTGGGCCTGGGCAGCGGCCTGGAAGGCGCCAATGACATCGGCACGCAGCGCGTTGCCCTGGCGCTCCAGTTCCAGCGCTGCAAGCTGCGCATCGCGGTCGGCAACGTCCAGGCGCGCACCGCGTTTGCCGCCCAGCTCGAACAGCTGGCTGACACCGACGGTGGTGGTTTGCGAACCCTTGCGGGTATCTTCCACCTCCCAACTCAGCGCCGGGTTTGGCAACACGCCGGCCTGGCGCCGTTCGCCTGCGGCAATGTCGATGCCCCAGCGCGCCGCGGCAAGCTCGGGGTTGTTGTCGCGGGCCGCCTGCAGGGCCGACTCCAGGGTCAGTACGCGCGCTTGCGCCAGGGCCAGCGACGGCAAGGCCAGCAACAGCAGGGCCAGCACTATTCGGCCTGGGCCTGTGCCTGGCCTGTCGAGGGTGCAAAACATGGCGGACTCCTGCGCCTTGATCGGAGCCCGCACTCTAGTAATCGGGGTTTATCGCCAGGATGACTCAAGTATTACAAATCTGTAATCCAGGTAAACCGTGCGCCCGGATGGCTTAGTATCCGCCGCTCGATGCACTTCACCGCTTGACCTTGCAGTAACTATAGGGTTGAGAATCAGCGTCTTTCACTACCAACGAGTCACCCCATGCGTCTACTGATTGTCGAGGACGAACTGCGCACTGCCGAATACCTGCAACAGGGCCTGCGCGAAAACGGTTACATCGTCGATTGCGTCCACACCGGTGCCGATGGCCTGCACCTGGCTCGCCAGCAGGCTTATGACCTGGTCATTCTCGACGTCAACCTGCCCGAGCTCGATGGTTGGACCGTACTGCAGCGCCTGCGTGCAGAATCCAGTACGCGGATCATGATGCTCACGGCCCACGGCCGGCTGGCCGACCGGGTCAAGGGCCTGGACCTGGGTGCCGACGACTACCTGCTCAAACCTTTCGAATTCCCCGAGCTGCTGGCGCGCATCCGCAGCCTGCTGCGGCGCAACGACCAGGCACTGCAACCGAATACGCTCAAGGTCGCCGACCTCGAGCTGGACCCTAGCCGCCATCGCGCCTACCGCAACGGCCAGCGCATCGACCTGACCGCCAAGGAGTTCGCCCTGCTGCACCTGCTGATGCGCCAGAGCGGTGAGGTGCTGTCGCGCACGCAGATCATTTCGCTGGTCTGGGACATGAACTTCGACTGCGACACCAACGTGGTGGAAGTGTCGATCCGCCGCCTGCGGGCGAAAATCGACGACCCGTTCGACGATAAGCTGATCCACACCCTGCGCGGCGTCGGTTATGTGCTTGAGGCTCGCGAATGAAACCTGCGCGCCTGTCGCTGCGCCTGGGCCTGAGCGTCAGCCTGATGGGCGCGGCACTGGTGCTGCTGCTCGCTTGCCTGGCGGTATTTGCCCTCGACCACGAGCTGGACAGCCGGGCACGCAAGCACCTGGCCAACAAGATGGTGCAGATCGAGCATAGCCTGACGATTGACCTGAAAGCCGCCGACCTGCGCACACCGGTGCATCCGCTGCTGGATGTGATCATGGGCCACGACAACCTGAGCCTGAGCGTGATTGCCCTGACCGGCCGCCACTCGGCCTTGCTGACCCTGGGCCCGGCCCTGGAAGCCAGCGCCTTGCTGCAGATTGAGAGCGGCCCGCAGCTAAGCTTCAGCCCGTGGCGCGATCAGGATGGCGACCATCTGCTGACCGCTTCGCGGCTGATGCGCCTGCAGGACGGCACCCTGGTGCGGGTGCTGCTGACGGTCAACCGTGCCGACGACCATGCCCTGCTCCAGGCCTATCTGGGCTCGACCCTCTGGGCCTTGCCGCTGCTGCTGTTGCTGATTGGCCTGGGCGCCTGGAAGCTGGTCCAGCGCGGTCTGCTGCCATTGCGCCGCTTTCGCCGGGTTGCCGAACAGGTCTCGGCGCAAACCCTCAGCCACCGCCTGCCGGAAGCCGGCCTGCCGCAAGAGCTGGGTGACCTGGCGGGCGGAATCAACATCATGCTCGACCGCCTGGACGACGGCGTGCAGCGGCTGTCGCAATTTTCCGACGACCTTGCCCATGAACTGCGCACCCCCATCGGCAACCTGATGGGCAAGGCCCAGGTCACCCTGACCCGCGAGCGCTCCAACGACGAGTACCGCGAAGCGCTGGAGAACAGCATCGAGGAACTGACCCGGCTGAACCGCATCATCAACGACATGCTGTTCCTCGCCCAGGTCAGCCAGCCGCAGGCGCAGGTGCCGCTCAAACCGGTGGTGCTGGCCGACGAGGTGCAGCGGGTGTGCGAACTGTTCGAATGCAATGCCGAGCAAAAGGGCATTACCTTGCATGTGCAGGGCTGGGGCACGGTGATGGGTGAGCGGTTGATGGTGCAGCGGGCGCTGTCCAACTTGCTCAGCAATGCGATCCGTCATGGCGATGAGGGGCAGCCGATCAACATTGGCATAGAACGCCGGGACGGTTCGGTGTGGGTGTCGGTGGTCAATCACGGGCCGGGCATTGCCCAGGCGCATTTGCCGCATCTGTTCGAACGCTTTTACCGCGTGGGTTCGGGGCGCTCGCGCCTGGAAGGCGGGACGGGGCTGGGGCTGGCGATCGTGCGCTCGATCATGCAGGTGCATGGCGGACGGGTTGAGGTGCACAGCGAACTGCAGGGAGTGACGCGGTTCAGCCTGGTGTTTGCCGATACTACCGAATAAATGGACCTACACCCAATCGTGTGGGAGCTGGCTTGCCAGCGATGAGGCCAGTACAGGCAGCACATCCACTGCCTATTAGGCGACCGCTACGCGCTCGATCATTGGCAAGCCAGCTCCCACAGGATGGGCGTCGAATCTGTTAGTGCCGACTGGCCGCCAGGATCAACGCCTTCATCTCTGCCACCGCCGACTTGAAGCCGACGAACAGTGCATGAGCCACCAGCGCATGGCCGATGTTCAGTTCATTGATACCCTTGATCGCCGCCACTGCCTCAACGTTGTGGTAATGCAAGCCATGACCGGCATTGACGATCAGCCCCTGGCCCAGGCCAAAGGCTACGCCATCGGCCACGCGCTTGAGCTCTTCGGCCACTTCGCCGGGGGTTTGCGCATCGGCATAACGGCCGGTGTGCAGCTCGATGGCCGGCGCACCGACACGGCGCGAGGCTTCGATCTGGCGCTCGTCGGCATCGATGAACAAGGACACTTCCGAGCCCAGGCGCGACAGGCGCTCGACTGCGGCCTTGATCCGCGCCTCCTGGCCAGCGACATCCAGGCCGCCTTCGGTGGTCAGCTCCTGACGGGTTTCCGGTACCAGGCAGATATGCGCCGGGCGAATGCGTTCGGCGAACGCCATCATTTCTTCGGTGACGCCCATTTCGAAGTTCATGCGCGTCTGCAGCACGTCCTTGAGCAGCAGCACGTCGCGCTCCTGGATGTGCCGGCGGTCTTCGCGCAGGTGCACGGTAATGCCATCGGCACCGGCCTCTTCGGCGTCCAGCGCGGCTTTCACCGGGTCCGGGTAGCGGGTGCCACGCGCCTGGCGCAGGGTCGCCACGTGGTCGATGTTCACGCCGAGCAGCATGCGGTTGCTTTGAGTCACGAAGAGGCTCTCCTGAAGATTGAGCCCCACAGCATACGACGTTGTTCAGCGCTTGCGAAACAGTTCGCGACTGACCAGCGGCCGACCGCCCAGATGCACGGCCAGGGCCTGGCGCATCAGGCGCTTGGCCGCGCTCAGGGCGCCAGGAATTTCCCAGTCGGCATCGGCCATGGCCAACAGCTCGGCACCGTTGAACAGCCCCGGCTGCAACAGGTAGACCCGCTCAAGCCCGGCATCGACCTGCAAGCGGTACAGGCCATCAACCACCAGCGGATCACCGTTGATGTCCTGATCGAGCGCAAAGGCATAGCCCAGCTCGTCCAGCAGGCGCCATTCGAACGCCCTTAGCAGTGGCTCCAACGGCCGTCCCGCCGCCAGGGCCTGCAAGGTCGCCGCATAGTGCTCGAACACCACCGGATGCGGGTCTTCAGCCGGCAGCAGGCGAATCAGCAGCTCGTTGAGGTACAACCCGCTGAACAGCGCATCGCCATGCAGCCAGGCGGCCACGCCGACGCTGTCCAGACGGCCGACGTTTTTCAGCTCGCCGCGGCCGCGAAACTCGACTTCCAGGGGGACGAAGGGGCGCACCTGGCTGCCGGCCTTGCCACGGGCACGGCGCATGACGGCGCGCAGGCGCCCTTGCGGGGTGAGGAAATCCACCAGCGCACTGGTTTCACGGTAGGCCCGGCTGTGCAGCACATAGGCCGGTTGGCCAACTGGCAGTTCCATGAGCGGCGCTTCAGAAGAGGTTCGACCCGGCAGCGGACGCTACCGGGCCTGGAGCAATCAGAGGTCGCCGTAGCCCAGCGAACGCAGGGCGCGTTCGTCGTCGGACCAGCCACCCTTGACCTTGACCCAGAGGTTGAGCATGACCTTGGCGTCGAACAGCACTTCCATGTCCTTGCGCGCCTCGGAGCCGATGCGTTTGATCCGCTCGCCCTTGTCGCCAATGATGATCTTCTTCTGGCCGTCACGCTCGACCAGGATCAGCGCATGGATGTGCAGGATCTTGCCCTGCTGCTTGAACTCTTCGATTTCCACGGTGATCTGGTATGGCAGCTCCGCGCCGAGCTGACGCATGATCTTCTCGCGCACCAGTTCGGCGGCCAGGAAGCGGCTGCTGCGGTCGGTGATCTGGTCTTCCGGGAAGAAGTGATCGTTTTCCGGCAGGTGCTTGGCGATCAGCCCTTCAAGGGCGTCGAGGTTGTGCCCCTGCTGGGCCGAAATCGGCACGATTTCAGCGTTTGGCAGTTGTTCCTGCAGCCACTGCAGGTGCGGGATCAGGTCGGCTTTCTCTTCGATCCGGTCGGTCTTGTTGATCGCCAGGATCACCGGCCCCTGCACGTACTGCACACGCTCGAGCACCAGTTGGTCTTCGTCGGTCCACTTGGTGCGGTCAACGACGAAGATCACCACGTCGACGTCCTTGAGGGCGGCCGAGGCGGTCTTGTTCATGTAGCGGTTGAGCGCCTTTTCGTTGCTCTTGTGCATGCCCGGGGTATCGACGTAGATCGCCTGGACATCACCTTCGGTCTTGATCCCGAGCATGTTGTGGCGAGTGGTCTGCGGCTTGCGCGAGGTGATCGCGAGCTTTTGCCCGAGGATGTGGTTGAGCAGGGTCGACTTGCCCACGTTCGGGCGGCCGACAATGGCGACATAGCCGCAGCGGGTAGTGTTGGTATCAGTCATTGCCATTCTCCACGCCCAGGGCGATCAGTGCTGCGGCGGCCGCGACTTGCTCGGCGATACGCCGGCTGACGCCTTGCCCTCGGCTTTTTTCAGTCAAAAGGGTCACTTCGCATTCGACGAAAAACGTCCGGCAATGGGGTTCACCTTGAATATCCACCACTTCGTAGCGCGGCAGTTCGCAGGCCCGCGACTGCAAGAATTCCTGCAGACGGGTTTTCGGGTCCTTGTTGGTATCGACCAGGGTCAGGCTTTCGAATTCGCCTGCCAGCCATGCCAGCACCCGCTCGCGGGCGGTTTGCATGTCCGAGTCCAGGTAGATGGCGCCAATCAGCGCCTCCAGGGCATCGGCAAGGATCGACTCGCGGCGGAAACCGCCGCTTTTCAGCTCGCCCGAGCCCAGGCGCAGGTATTCGCCCAGGTCAAAGCCACGGGCCAGTACCGCCAGGGTCTCGCCCTTGACCAGACGCGCCCGCAAGCGCGACAGCTGGCCTTCGCGGGCCTGGGGGAAACGCTCGAACAGCGCTTCACCAGCGACGAAGTTGAGGATCGCATCGCCGAGAAACTCGAGGCGTTCGTTGTTACGCCCGGCAAAACTGCGGTGCGTCAGGGCCAGCAGCATCAGCTCCTGGTTCTTGAAGGTATAACCGAGCTGGCGCTCGAGGCGGCTCAAGGAAACGCTCACAGTGTACCCACGCGCAGTTCGTGGTCGAAATTCAGCCCGCGCGCCAGGGCACCAGGCTCACACTTTACAGCTCGGTACGCCGCCATCGGGGCTACCGTCGGATTTAACGCGTTGTTCAAATCAACATCCTGAAAGACTGTTTGGCTCATGCTCGCTGGCCGCGATGCTCGGTGGAATCGCGAGATCCCTGAACACAGCCTATGCCAGAAACGCATTCGGCGCTGTCCCAGGACAGCGCCGTTGTGGTGTTACTTGATCAACCCGACCCGCGACAGGTTCGGGAAGTGGCTCAGTTTAGGCTCTGGCCAGCTCATCCAGACCGCAAAGGCCTTGCCGACGATGTTCTTGTCCGGAACCATGCCGTGCAGTGCCTTGGGAATGCTCGGGTCATCCCAGTAACGGCTGTCGTTGGAGTTGTCGCGGTTGTCGCCCATCATGAAGTAATGGCCGGCCGGGACTGTCCATTGCTGGTCAGGCGGCATGCGATAGCGGCTCATTTCCTTGCGGATCAGGTGCTCGGCTTCGCCCAGTTTTTCCTTGTACAGCTCGGCGCTGCCCAGGGTCCCAGGCTCAATGCCGACCAGTTGCTCGGCAATCGCCTGACCGTTGACGGTCAGCTTCTTGTCGCTGGTGTAGCGAATCTGGTCGCCCGGCAGGCCAACCACCCGCTTGATGTAATTGACGTTCGGATCGCTCGGGTAGCGGAACACCATGACATCGCCGCGCTGCGGGTCACCCACCTCGATGACCTTCTTGTCGATCACCGGCAGGCGAATCCCGTAGGAGAACTTGTTCACCAGGATGAAATCGCCCACTTCCAGGGTCGGCTTCATCGACCCCGAAGGGATCTGGAACGGTTCGATCAGGAACGAACGCAGCACCAGGACAATGAACAGCACCGGGAAGAACGATTTACCGTACTCGACCAGCAACGGTTCCTTGTTCAGACGCTCGACCACTGCCATTTCAGGCTGGCTGACGCTGCCCTGATAGTTGGCGATTGCCGAACGCCGGCGCGGGGCCAGGAACAGCAGATCGACCAGGGCCAACAGACCGCAGACGGCAACGGCGATGACAAGCAACAGCGGGAAATTTAGCGACATAGGACCTAACTATCCAACCTGAGCACGGCGAGGAAGGCTTCTTGTGGGATTTCCACGTTGCCGACCTGTTTCATGCGTTTCTTACCGGCCTTCTGCTTCTCCAACAGCTTGCGCTTACGGCTAACGTCGCCACCGTAGCATTTGGCCAGTACGTTCTTTCTGAGCGCCTTGACAGTGGTACGCGCAACAATCTGCCCGCCAATGGCGGCCTGGATTGCCACATCGAACATCTGCCGAGGAATCAGTTCCTTCATCTTCTCGGTTAATGCGCGGCCCTTGTAGTGCGCATTGTCGCGGTGCACGATCAGCGCCAGGGCGTCGACCTTGTCACCGTTGATCAGTACGTCAAGCTTGACCAGGTTAGCCGACTGGTAGCGGTCGAAATGGTAGTCCAGCGAAGCATAACCGCGGCTGGTGGACTTCAGACGGTCGAAGAAGTCCAGTACCACTTCGTTCATCGGCAGATCGTAGCGTACTTGCACCTGCGAACCGAGGAACTGCATGTCGCGCTGCACACCACGCTTCTCGATGCACAGGGTAATGACGTTACCCAGGTGCTCCTGCGGCACCAGGATGGTGGCCGAAACGATCGGCTCACGGAAGTCTTCGACCGAGGACACATCCGGCAGTTTCGACGGGTTGTCGACGTAGATGGTTTCGCCGGTCTTGAGCTTGACCTCGAAGATTACGCTTGGCGCGGTGGTGATCAGGTCCAGGTCGTATTCGCGCTCCAGGCGCTCCTGGATGATCTCCATGTGCAGCATGCCGAGGAAGCCGCAACGGAAGCCGAAGCCCAGGGCATCGGAGCTTTCCGGCAGGTACTGCAGCGACGAGTCGTTCAGGGTCAGTTTCTGCAATGCATCACGAAAATCTTCGAAATCATCGGAACTGACGGGGAACAGGCCGGCATAGACTTGCGGTTGAATACGTTTGAAACCGGGCAGCACCTCGACCTCGGGGGTCGTGCTCAGGGTCAGGGTGTCACCCACCGGCGCACCGTGAATGTCCTTGATGCTGGCGATGATGAAGCCTACTTCACCGGCTTTGAGGTCGGCGGTCTGGGTGTGCTTGGGGGTGAACACACCGACGCTGTCGACCAGGTGGACCTTGCCGGTGGACTTGACCAGGATCTTGTCGCCCTTCTTCACCCGGCCGTGACGGACGCGCACCAGGGAGACGACGCCCAGGTAGTTGTCGAACCAGGAGTCGATGATCAGCGCCTGCAGCGGCGCCTCGATGTCACCGGTAGGGGCTGGAATGGTGTGCACCAGGCGCTCGAGCACCTCGTCCACGCCCATGCCGCTCTTGGCGCTGCAGGCCACGGCGTCGGTGGCGTCAATGCCGATGATCTTCTCGATCTCGTCCTTGACCTTGTCCGGGTCGGCCTGGGGCAGGTCCATCTTGTTCAGCACCGGCATGACCTCAAGGCCCTGCTCGATGGCGGTATAGCAGTTGGCGACCGACTGGGCTTCTACGCCCTGGCCGGCATCGACCACCAGCAAGGCACCTTCACAGGCTGCCAGCGAGCGGCTGACTTCGTAGGTGAAGTCAACGTGGCCGGGGGTGTCGATGAAGTTCAGCTGGTAGGTTTTGCCGTCCTGCGCCTTGTAGTGCAGGGTGACGCTGTGGGCTTTGATGGTGATACCGCGCTCACGCTCCAGGTCCATGGAATCGAGTACCTGGGCTTCCATCTCACGCGCAGTCAGGCCACCGCACATCTGAATGAAGCGGTCGGCCAGGGTCGACTTGCCATGGTCAATGTGGGCGATGATGGAGAAATTGCGGATATGACTCAAATCACTCACGGATCAACACTCAAAAAGGCTGCGGGCCGGACGCCCACCGAAAAATAGCCGGGAATTGTACCTGAAGCTTGACGTTGGCGTCACGTGAACTGTGGGCACGGGAGCTGTGGGAAATGCTTGCATGCTGGCAACCTGACCCGCAAATGAGCCAGGAAAACCTGCGGGGGCCTGGGGCGGCGCCCAGCAAAAAGGGCAGCCGAGGCTGCCCTTTTTTGTTCAACCCGACTTATTCAGCCAGTTTGAAGGTGATGAAGCTGGCGCGCCCCTGACGCAGGACACGCATGGACACCGAACGGTTCTTCGGCAGTTCCTTGGCGATTTCGGTGAACTGCTTGGCCGAAAGGATCGCCTGGTTGTTCAGGTGGCTGATGACATCGCCCGGACGCAGGCCGATCAGCGCCGCCGGACCTTCCTGGACTTCCTTGATGACCACGCCGCCCTTGAGTTCAAGGGCCTTCTTCTGCTCGGCGGTCAGGTCGGACACCGATACGCCCAGACGGTTGCTGCTGCGCTCGACACCGCCGTTGAGGTTGGTGCTGACTTCGGCGTCATCATCCGGCAGTGCGCCGATGGTCACATCCAGGGACTGGCGCTTGCCGTTGCGAATGATGTCCAGCTTGGCCTTGGCACCATCCTTGAGACCACCGATCAGGTGCGGCAGGTCGGCGGACATGACGATTGGCTGACCGTTCATGCTCAGGATCACGTCACCGACCTGCAGGCCACCCCTGGCCGCCGGGCCGTCTTCCAGGACCTGGGCCACCAGGGCACCGGCCGGCTTGTCGAGGCCGAAGGACTCGGCCAGGTCCTTGTTGACCTCCTGGATCACCACGCCCAGCCAGCCGCGGCTGACCTTGCCGTCTTTCTTCAACTGGTTGGAAACATCCAGCGCCACGTCGATCGGAATGGCGAAGGACAGGCCCATGAAGCCGCCGGAACGGGTGAAGATCTGCGAGTTGATACCGACCACCTCACCGTTCATGTTGAACAGCGGGCCACCAGAGTTACCCGGGTTGATCGCCACGTCGGTCTGGATGAACGGCACGTAGGTGTCGTTGGGCAGGGTACGGCCCTTGGCACTGACGATACCTTTGGTCACCGAATGATCGAAGCCGAACGGCGAACCGATGGCCAGCACCCACTCACCGACCTTGAGCTTCTCGGAATCACCCAGCTTGACGGTCGGCAGGTCCTTGCCTTCGACCTTGAGCAGGGCTACGTCGGTGCGCGGGTCGGTGCCGACCAGCTTGGCTTGCAACTCGCTGCGGTCCGACAGGCGGACGATGATTTCGTCGGCGTCGGCAACCACGTGGTTGTTGGTCAGCACATAACCGTCACTGGAGATGATGAAACCCGAACCCAGCGATTGCGCTTCGCGCTGACGGTCGCCGTGCGGCGAACGCGGGGCTTGCGGCATGTTGCGCTCGAAGAATTCGCGGAACATCGGCGGCAGGCCTTCAAGATCTGGCACCTGGCCCGCCGCGTACGTGCGGTTAGGCAGTTTCTGCTTGGTACTGATGTTCACTACCGCAGGCGACGCCTGCTCGACCAGGGTGGTGAAGTCCGGCAGGGCTTCGGCCTGGGCGGTGAGCACCTGACCGAGCATGAACACGGCGGCGAACAACGATAGGTAGGTTTTCAAGCGTGGTATTGACATACGGCTCCCGTCACAACGAGCGTGGTTAGCAGTAGGGACCTGCAGAAGCAGGAAAGGCCAGCCCCCGAAAGGACTGACCTATAGAAAAATTCTGGAGTTTTTGCAAACTGCAAAGCTTGCCAATCATGTCAGCCAAGCAATCCTCGCCTTGTCAGCCTCATTGCCTGCGCCTCATTTTTTTGCCTGGGCATCCTGGGCGCGCATGGACAGCGCAATGCGTTCGGCAGTACCGATAGGGATCTCGCCCACCACGGTGACCATCATTTCGCCCTTGGGCGTGGTCAGGCGCCGCGAGACGGCAACGGTCGGCCCCAGTTGCGTGCGGATATCAGCGGCAGTGCCTTTGTCCAGGGCTTCGACGAACACCGAGAAGCGCGCCAGGCCATCGTCGAACATCAGGCTGCTGACGGCGTTCTTGCTTTGCGGATCCTTGCGCACCGAACTGTTGATCAGTTCAAAGCCCGGGGGTAGCCAGTCCGAACGCCAACCGGTGGCAGGCTGCGCGGCCTGAGCGGTCAGTTGCGCGACCGGCTTGCAGATATCGCTGGCTTTGAGCTGATCGTCGGATGGTGCGTCACGGGTGTCCAGACGGGTGAACTGAAAGCGTTCGAGCAAACGTCCACCATCATCGAGCATCAACGACTTGAGCGGCAGCCCGGTCTGGCGATCCAGGTGCAGCTCGAAGGCATAGCGGTGTTGATCACGCGGGGTAAGGGTGACGATGACCGCTTCGCGGTCTGCCACCCTGGACTTGCCGGCGACCCCGAGGTCGTACCAGCTCATCAACCTCAAAGGGTCAAGCACTCGCGCCGCCGCTTCCGGGGTGTTGGCCACACCCGGGACCAGGGCCCCGCTTACGCACTGGGTATGGCCATCGACACGCACGACTTCCTGGGCTGAGCCGTCGAGCTGCAACAACCGCTCGCTGACCTTGCCGTCCTGGACGCGATGCCAGATGTCGTGGGTGGAGAAACTACCGTTACGCTCGTAAACGAAAGTACCCTGATAACTCTGCTGTTGCTCGGCCTGGGCCAGACGTTTGAGCCAGTCACTTGCCTGCGGCGAGGAGTTGGCGGCAAGGGCCGGCACCGTCAACCAGCCACCAAGCAGCAGCGGTATGAGAGGTAGCGCGCGCATGATCCTCCTTACTTAACGATTTTCCAGGCTGGCTGCACGTGCATACGGCAGAGCGCTCTCGGTACCCTTGAGGGCTGCTTCCTGAGCATGCTGACGCAGGTAGCCAGGCAGACGCTGGTCATGCCAGCCGGTTTGCCCTTGCAGCACGCCATTGGCCATCGGGCCCGGCTGTTCTGCATTCTCACTATAGCCTGCCAATACGGCCGGGCCTTGCGCCTGTGGCAGGCTCAGACCTTGCTGGGCCGGTTGCTGGGCAGCCAGCTGGGCACCGCTGATCTCATCCTGGTTGTACAGACGAACGCCGGCCAGTACCGCGACAGTCACCGAAGCGGCGACGGCCAGGCGGCCCAGGCTGCGCCACGGGCCACGGCTGACCTTGGCAGGAGCGGCTTCATCGGCCAGGGCGGCGGATACGGCCGAGGCGATATCCAGCCGTGGCAGCACCAGCTCCTTGTGCATGGCTGCACGGGCAACCTGGTAACGCGACCAGGTAGCACGGGTTTCAGGATCGTCGACGGCATTCAATACCCGACGTAACTCCAGCTCGTCCGCTTCGTTATCCATCACCGCGGACAGCGATTCCTGCAAAGCTTCACGACTCATGGCGGTTCCTCTCTTGGCTGTCGCCGCTGTCTCAGGTTTCCTGCAACAACGGCTGCAGGGCTTTGTCTATGGCCTCCCGAGCGCGGAAGATTCGAGAGCGCACGGTACCCACCGGACACTGCATGACGCTCGCAATGTCCTCGTAACTCAGACCATCGAATTCACGTAAAGTTAACGCCGTACGCAAATCTTCTGGCAGCTGCTGGATGGTCCGATGGACGGTGCCTTCGATCTCATCTCGCAACAACGCGCGCTCGGGGGACTCCAGATCCTTGAGGCCGTGATCGCCGTCGTAAAATTCCGCATCCTCGGAACTTACATCACTGTCCGGTGGCCGCCGACCGCGGGACACCAGGTAGTTCTTTGCCGTGTTGATAGCAATACGGTACAGCCAGGTATAAAAGGCGCTGTCACCGCGAAAATTACCAAGCGCGCGGTAAGCCTTGATGAAAGCTTCTTGCGCCACATCCTGGGCTTCATGGGTGTCGTGGACAAAACGCACGATCAACCCGAGAATCTTGTGCTGATACTTCAGCACCAACAGATCGAACGCTCGCCTGTCGCCACGCTGCACGCGCTCGACAAGCTGCTGATCCTCTTCCTGGGTTAGCATGAACACTCCTCAGTGAACTCGAAGGAGCGTCGCACCCGCCACCGTTCAGGCTTGCAACCATAGACTCGGGCTTTGCGCAAAAGTTCTCCCCTCCAAGCAAGTTTCCTGCGGCCCTTGGTCGGCTCGCACGAAAAACGCAGCGCGGTCACGGCCGCCTGCGTCGATAATCGGGTCTCGAATACGCAAACAGTGCCTTCATGGGGCGCCTGTCGTGCGTCGCCGCGGCATTATGGCGTGCGGGCAGCCTTCTATGGATATCCATACATCACGGAAAGTTCCCACAGAAGGCTACCAGGACTGTGCAAGCGCCATTGGAAATCAGGGCCTTGTGACTGCTATAAAGGCAGCCGGTCCAGATTCACGATAGTTTCACAATGCCATAAGCGCCTGACTATTGTGCCGATCCCCCCCTTCAGATACTAGTGTCCTGACATGAGCCAACAATTCCAACATGATGTTCTCGTGATCGGCAGCGGTGCCGCCGGCCTCAGCCTGGCCCTGACCCTTCCCGGCCACCTGCGCGTCGCCGTGCTCAGCAAGGGCGACCTCGCCAATGGCTCGACCTTCTGGGCCCAGGGCGGCGTGGCCGCGGTACTGGACGATACCGACACGGTGCAGTCCCACGTCGAGGACACCCTCAATGCCGGCGGCGGCTTGTGCCATGAAGACGCCGTGCGCTTCACCGTTGAGCATAGCCGCGAAGCGATTCAATGGCTGATTGACCAGGGCGTGCCCTTCACCCGTGACGAACACGCCGGCGACGAAGAAAGCGGTTTTGAATTTCATCTGACCCGCGAAGGCGGCCACAGCCATCGACGCATCATCCACGCCGCCGATGCCACGGGTGCGGCGATCTTCACTACCCTGCTGGCACAAGCACAACTGCGCCCGAACATCGAGCTGCTGGAGCAGCGGGTGGCAGTCGACCTGATCACCGAGCGGCGTCTGGGCCAGGACGGCGATCGCTGCCTGGGGGCCTATGTACTGGACCGCAATACCGGCGAAGTCGACACCTTCGGTGCCCGTTTCACCGTGCTGGCGACCGGCGGCGCGGCCAAGGTCTACCTGTACACCAGCAACCCCGACGGTGCCTGCGGCGATGGCATTGCCATGGCCTGGCGCGCCGGTTGCCGGGTGGCCAACCTTGAATTCAATCAATTCCACCCGACCTGCCTGTATCACCCGCAGGCCAAGAGCTTTTTGATCACCGAGGCCCTGCGTGGTGAAGGCGGCCTGCTCACGTTGCCCAACGGCGAGCGGTTCATGCCGCGCTTCGACCCCCGTGAAGAACTGGCCCCGCGCGATATCGTCGCCCGCGCCATCGACCATGAAATGAAGCGCCTGGGGGTGGACTGCGTCTACCTGGACATCAGCCACAAACCGGCCGAGTTCGTCAAAAGCCACTTCCCCACCGTTTACGAGCGCTGCCTGACCTTCGGCATCGACATCACCCGCCAGCCGATCCCGGTGGTGCCGGCCGCCCATTACACCTGCGGCGGGGTGATGGTCGACGAACAAGGCCTGACCGACGTGCCGGGCCTGTACGCCATCGGCGAAACCAGCTTCACCGGCCTGCACGGCGCCAACCGCATGGCCAGCAACTCGCTGCTCGAATGCTTCGTTTACGGGCGCTCGGCCGCCAACGACATCGTCGCCCGCCTGGACCAGGTCGAGATGCCGCAGGCGCTGCCGTGCTGGGACGCAAGCCAGGTAACCGACTCGGACGAAGACGTGATCATCGCCCACAACTGGGACGAACTGCGGCGCTTCATGTGGGACTACGTGGGCATCGTGCGCACTAACAAGCGCCTGCAGCGTGCCGAACACCGAGTGCGCCTGCTGCTCGACGAAATCGACGAGTTCTACAGCAACTACAAGGTCAGCCGCGACCTGATCGAGCTGCGCAACCTGGCCCAGGTTGCCGAGCTGATGATTCGCTCAGCCATGCAGCGCAAGGAAAGCCGTGGCCTGCACTACACCCTGGATTACCCGGGCATGCTCAGTGAGGCCCATGACACTATCCTGCAGCCGCCCACCTACGCCGACTGAACTTCAGGCGCAAACGCAGGCGCCGGTGCTGCACCGGCTCCAGCGCGTCAAAGGCGATGCACTGGCCTTCGGTTAAACGCCGCCCGACCCTGCGAAAGCGCAGCACCACCCACCCGGGCAAGGCCAGGCTGTCGGGCTTGAGCTGCACCGCCTGCCAGCCCTGGGCGCGGCTGAACAACTGCCAGCCGTGAGCATCGCGACGCAGTGCGGTAATGGCCTGGGGGTGGGTCAGCAGAATGCGCCGGGGAATAGTCCACAGCGCGTGTAACAGGCACAGGGCAATGGCTACCAGGCGCAACCACAGTGGCACCTGCAGCAGGCCAAGCGCCAACAGGGCTAGCAGCAGACTGGCGAGGTAAGCCGCCAGCAGAACCCTTGAGCCCTGCCAGCGACATTCGAAGCGCTCACTTGGGCTGGACACGGTCCAGGATGATGCGAACCATGCGTTGCAGCTCCGGGTCTTCGGACTCGCTGCGCTCCATGAACCAGCCGAACATGTCCTGGTCTTCGCAGCTCAGCAGGCGCTTGTACAACTCACGATCGGCCTCGCTCAGGGTTGGGTAGACCTCCGCGCTGAACGGGACCAGCAATACATCGAGCTCAAGCATGCCGCGGCGGCTGTGCCAAAAGAGCCGGTTGAGTTCAGATTGTTCGACCATGAAGCCCTCCTAAAATAGGCCGCCAGTATACAGAGCCCGCGCCCGAGGGACACGCGACGTTGGTCCGGACATGTGAGCAAATAATGACAGAGGCCTGCACTCAACTACCTATTTTGCCGACAGCGCTCTATCATGGGCCCCAGTCCTATCACCTTGCGATAAACCATGGCCGACTCCGCTTTTTTCTGCACCCTTTCCCACGAAGGCGTTCTCGCCGTCCGCGGCTCGGACGCCGGCAAGTTCCTGCAAGGCCAATTGACCTGCAATATCAGTTACCTCAACGACCATACTGCCAGCCTCGGCGCCCGCTGCATGGTCAAAGGCCGCATGCAGTCGAGCTTTCGCATCCTTGCCGAGGGTGATGGCTACCTGCTGGCGATGACCCGCGAACTGCTCGAGCCGCAACTGGCCGACCTCAAGAAGTACGCGGTGTTCTCCAAGGCCAAGCTGACCGACGACAGTGCCGCCTGGGTGCGCTTCGGCCTGCACGACGGTGAAGCTGCCCTGCAAGCCCTGGGCCTGGAAGTGCCGACGCAGACCGACGCCGTCAGTCGTCACAACGGCCTGATCGCCATCGCGGTATCGGCCGCTCGTGTCGAGTTGTGGGTACCTGCCGAGCAGGCCGAAGCGGTGCAAGCCCAACTGGCCGCCAAGCTTGCCAACGCCGACCTCAACGACTGGCTGCTCGGCCAGATCCGTGCCGGCATTGGCCAGGTCATGCCGCAAACCCGCGAACTGTTCATCCCGCAGATGATCAACCTGCAAGCCGTTGGTGGCGTCAGCTTCAAGAAAGGCTGCTATACCGGCCAGGAAATCGTCGCGCGCATGCAATACCTGGGCAAGCTCAAGCGCCGCCAGTACCGCCTGGCCCTGGCCGAGGGCAGCCTGCCGGAGCCCGGGACCGAAGTGTTCTCGCCAACCCATAACTCCTCTGTCGGTGAAGTGGTGCTGGCCGCCCGCAGCGAGCAGGGCAGCGAACTGCTGGCCGTGCTGAGCGCCGATGCCGTGCAAGACGACAACCTGCACCTGGGCAGCCCCGAAGGCCCGCGCCTGGCGCTGCTGACGCTCCCTTACGAACTGGATCGCGATCGCGAAATCCAGCGCTGAGCCTGCTCCCGCCCTTTATGGGCGGGGCACTCCTCAATTGCGGTAGAGAATCACCATGAACAAGATGGCCGAGATGATCCAGGCCCACCTGCTGAGCGCCATCGACAACGATGACCTGGTGCTGCCAACCCTACCGGAAGTGGCCTTGAGCATTCGCGAAGCCGCCGAAGACAGCGAGATCAGCGTCAGCACCCTGAGCAAGGTGATCGGCCGCGATGCGGCGCTCTCGGCGCGCCTGATCAAGGTGGTCAACAGCCCCTTGCTGCGCGCCGCCACCGAGGTCACCGACCTGCACACGGCCATCACCCGCCTGGGCATCAACTACAGCTGCAACCTGGCGATCGGCCTGGTGATCGAACAGATCTTCCACGCCCGCTCCGATGTCGTTGAACAAAAAATGCGCGAGATCTGGGCGAAAAGCCTGGAAGTAGCCGGCATCAGCTATGAACTGTGCTTGCGCTTCACCCAGCTCAAGCCGGACCAGGCGGCACTGGCCGGGCTGGTTCACCAGATTGGTGTATTGCCGATCCTGCTGTATGCCGAAGAGCACAACGAGCTGCTTTCCGACCCGGTCAGCCTGAACTATGTGATCGAGCAGATCCATCCGGCACTGGGCGACAAGATCCTCAGCGTGTGGGAGTTCCCCGAGCAACTGGTGCACCTGCCCGGGTTGATCCAGGACCTGGACCGCGGCACCGACAAGGTCGATTACGTCGATATCGTGCAGATCGCCCAGGTGCTCAGCAGCAACAGCAAGGAACGACCACTGGCCGCCCTGCCCGCCTACCGCCATCTGCGCCTGCCCACCGGCACCGAGTTGCAGGCCAGCGACCTGCTCGACGCCAAGGCGATGTTCCGCTAGTCGGCGCTGAAGCTGACCCGTACCTTCAAGCCACCACGCTCGCCATCATGCAGGCTGATCTGCGCCAAATGCGCGCGGCAGATCTCGCCGACAATCGCCAGGCCCAGGCCGGTACCCTGGGCACTGCGCCGGTAGAAACGCTCGAAGACTTTTTCCCGCTCGTGCTCAGGAATGCCCGGGCCGTCGTCTTCAACCTCAAGAATGCCGGGGGCGCTGACCCGCAGGATCACATTGCCGCCCTTGGGTGTATGGGCCAGGGCATTGTCGACCAGGTTGCTGAGCAGCTCGTTGAGCAGCGTTGGCTCGCCGCGCACCCACACCGGCACCTCGGCCTCCAGCGCCAGGGCCACGCCACGGGCATGGGCCAGCGGCGCCATGGCCATGCCCAGTTCACGGGCCAGCTGGCTGAGGTCCAGGCGTTGCGCGCCGCCCTCGGCAATCGCCCGCGCGCCGTTCTCGACCCGCGCCAGCGATAGCAACTGGTTGGCCAGATGGGTCAGGCGATCGGTGCCTTGCGCAGCGGACTCCAGGGTTTCGCGCCAGACCTGCGGCTCATTCGAGCGCAAACCCAATTCGACCCGTGCCTTGAGTGCCGCCAGGGGCGTGCGCAGCTCATGGGCGGCTTCGGCAATGAACTGCGCCTGCCGCTCGAACTGACCGCGCAGGCGTTCGGTAAAGTGGTTCAGCGCGCGTACCAACGGGCTCAGTTCGCGCTGCACCTGAACCACCGGCAAGGCCCGCAAGTCATCGGGCTGACGTTCTTCCACGGCACTGCGCAAGCGCTCCAGCGGGCGCAGGGCAGCGCTGACGGCAAACCACACCAGCATCAGGGCGCCAAGGGCGAGCATGCCCAAGCGCAGCAACGTATCGGCCATCAGGCTGCGGGCCATGCGCACCCGCGCTTCTTCGGTTTCGGCCACGCGGATTTCGGCCATGCCGTTCATGTTCGGCTCGCTGACCGCCTTGAGCAGGCTGACCACACGCACGTCCTGGCCCAGGTAGCGGGCGTTGTAGAAGCGTGCCAGGGCCGGGTAGTCGTCAGTGCGCGGGGTATTGGGCGGCGGTGCCGGCAGGTTTTCGTAGCCTGAGATCAAGCGCTGATGAATATCGTTGACCTGGTAGTAGATGCGCCCGGCGCTGTCGTAGGCGAAGGTGTCCAGGGCCACATAAGGCACATCGGCGCTGAGGGTGCCGTCGCGCTGCGACAGGCCGGCGGCAATGGTCCGCGCCGAGGCCAGCAAGGTACGGTCGTAGGCGGTATCGGCGGCTTCGCGACCGTTCCAGTAGGCGCTCAGGCCGCTGGCCAGCATCAGCACCACCAGCAGGATCGCCAGGTTCCACAGCAGCCGCCCGCGCAGGCTGCCGCTGTCACGCATCTTTATGCTCGAGCAGGTAGCCGAGCCCCCTGAAGGTAACGATGGCCACAGGATGGCCATCGAGCTTCTTGCGCAGGCGGTGCACGTAGATTTCGATGGCGTCGGCGCTGGCTTCTTCATCCAGGCCGAACACCTGGGCGGCCAGTTGCTCCTTGCTCATCACCCGCCCGGGCCGGGCGATCAGCGCTTCGAGCACGGCCTGCTCGCGGGAGGTCAGGGTCAGCAGCTCTTCGCCGAGGGTGAAACGCCGGGTATCGAGGTCATAGACCAGCGGCCCGCAGCGCTGCTGGCGCTCGCCACCGAGGACGCTGCGGCGCAACAGGGCCTTGACCCGCGCTTCCAGCTCGGTCAGTTCGAAGGGTTTGGCCAGGTAATCGTCGGCGCCCAGGTTCAGGCCATGGACCCGGTCCTTGACGTCGCTGCGCGCGGTCAGCATCAGCACCGGCACGGTTTTGCCGCGGGCGCGCAGGCGCGCCAGCACCTCGAAACCGTCCATGCGCGGCAGGCCGACATCGAGCACCGCCACGGCGTATTCCTCGCTGGCCAGGGCCAGGTCGGCGGCCACGCCATCATGCAGCACATCCACGGTCAGACCGGTGCTTTTCAGGGCCTGGGCCACGCTTTCGGCCAGTTGCAGATGGTCTTCGACGAGCAGCACACGCATCGATCTCTCCCCTTTGCGTCGCGTTCAATGGCGCGGAGTGTACAGCCGACAGCCCGCCTGTGAAGCCTTCGCAGCAATCAAAAGCTGCTGAAAGGTTAGCGAAAGGTTCACGTCCTAGCATCCTCTCACGGCTCACTCTGCTTGCCGTAAAACCGGACCCAAGGTCCGAACTAATAAGAACAATAACGGAGTCACTCCACGATGCTGTCCATGCAGCCGCAGGCGTACGCGCCTACCCGACGTCTACCTTCCCGCCAGACCGCAGTTGCCAGCGCCCTCGCCCTTGCCGGCGTCGCCCCGTTGAGCCAGGCCGCCTTCTTCGATGACAGCAAGGCGAGCTTTGAAACCCGCAACATGTACTTCAACCGCGACTTTCGCGACGGTACCAGCGCCCAGCAGTCCAAACGGGACGAGTGGGCCCAGGGCTTCATGCTCAACTTCGAGTCAGGTTATACCGAAGGTACTGTAGGCTTTGGCCTTGATGCCCTGGGGATGCTTGGTATCAAGCTCGACTCCAGCCCCGACCGCACCGGCACCGGCCTGCTGCCGACCCATGACGATGGCCGCGCCGCCGACGAGTACTCCAAGCTCGGCCTGACCGGCAAGGTGAAACGCTCCGAGACCGAATTGAAGGTCGGCACCCTGATCCCGGAACTGCCCACCCTGCAGCCCAACGACGGGCGCATCCTGCCGCAGACCTTCGAGGGTGGCCTGCTGACCTCGGGCGAGATCAAGAACCTGACCTTCACCGGCGGGCGCCTGGAAAAAGCCCGTGACCGCGACAGCACCAACAACGAAGACATTGCCCTCAACAACAAGAACAGCCGCTTTCTCGGCACCGTCGCCGGTAACCATTTCGACATGGCCGGCCTGGACTACAAATTCACCGACAAGATCACCGGCAGCTATCATTGGGCCCAGCTCGACGATGTCTACCGTCAGCACTTCGTCGGCATGATCGCCTCCCAGCCCTGGGGCCCGGGGACCTTCGGCGCCGACCTGCGCATGGCCTTCAGTGACGACCAGGGCCAGGCTCGCGGCGGCAACATCGACAACACCGCGCTCAACGGCATGCTCAGCTACGGCCTCAATGGCCACAAGCTCAGCGCCGGCTACCAGCACCTGTCCGGCGACACGGCCTTCCCCTATGTCGATGGCGCCGACCCGTACCTGGTCAACTTCGTGCAGATCAACGACTTTGCCGGCGCCGACGAGCGCTCCTGGCAGGCTCGTTACGACTATGACTTCACCAAGCTGGGCATCCCCGGCCTGACCTTCATGACCCGCTACATCAGCGGCGATAATGTCAGCCTGGCCGATGGCGGTGAGGGCAAGGAGTGGGAACGCAACACCGAGTTCAAGTACGTGGTGCAAAGTGGCGCCCTGAAAAACGTCGCCGTGCGCCTGCGCAACGCCACCTTCCGTTCCAACTTCGCCCGCGATGCCGACGAAGTGCGACTGCTGGTGAGTTACAGCCTTGCGCTGTGGTAATCCCCGACAACAATAATGCTCACGGAGATAGACGATGACTTTTTCACTGCGCCGTATTGCCCTCGCCACCGGTTGCCTGCTGCTTGCCGGTAACGTCCTGGCCGCAGAACCGAAACGCCCCGAATGCATCGCCCCGGCCTCGCCCGGCGGTGGCTTCGACCTGACCTGCAAGCTGGTGCAAAGCGCCCTGATCAACGAGAAGATCCTCAGCAAGCCGATGCGCGTCACCTACATGCCCGGTGGTGTCGGCGCGGTGGCCTATAACGCTGTGGTCGCCCAGCGTCCGGCCGATGCCGGCACCCTGGTGGCCTGGTCCAGTGGTTCGCTGCTGAACCTGGCACAAGGCAAGTTCGGCCGCTTCGACGAGAACGCCGTGCGCTGGCTGGCGGCGGTGGGCACCAGTTACGGTGCCATCGCAGTGAAAAGCGATTCGCCCTACAAGACCCTCGACGATCTGGTCGCAGCGCTGAAAAAAGACCCGAGCAAGGTGGTGATCGGCTCCGGCGGTACCGTCGGCAGCCAGGACTGGATGCAGACCGCGCTGATCGCCAAGGCCGCCGGGATCAACCCGCGCGACCTGCGCTATGTAGCCCTGGAAGGCGGCGGCGAAATCGCCACGGCGCTGCTCGGCGGCCATATTCAGGTCGGCAGTACCGATATCTCCGACTCCATGCCGCACATCCAGAGCGGAGACATGCGCCTGCTCGCGGTGTTTGCCGAAACCCGCCTGGACGAGCCGGAAATGAAGAACATCCCCACCGCCAAGGAACAGGGCTATGACATCGTCTGGCCGGTGGTGCGCGGTTTCTACCTCGGGCCGAAAGTGACCGATGAAGAGTACGACTGGTGGAAAGCCTCGTTCGACAAGCTGCTGGCCTCGGAAGAGTTCGCCAAGCTGCGCGACCAGCGCGAGCTGTTCCCTTTCGCCATGACCGGCGCCGAGCTGGACACCTACGTGAAGAAACAGGTGGCTGACTACAAGGCCCTGGCCAAGGAATTTGGCTTGATTCAGTAAGCCTCTCCCCTTTCGAACGCATCGCGGGGCAAGCCCGCTCCCACAGACGCAGCGTTGACCTGTGGGAGCGGGCTTGCCCCGCGAAAAGAGGATTCCCCAATGATCCTGCAACGCCTCTTCGCCCTGTTTTTGCTGGCGGTGTGCGCCGCCCTGGCAGTGATGGCCTGGCCCTACCAGGCAGCTTTTTCCTACGAACCGGTCGGGCCACGCGCCTATCCCTTGCTGATGCTCGGCCTGATGGCTGCGGGCCTTGTGTACCTGGCCTTTCGCCCCACGCCCATCGTCCGCAAGGATGACGAGCCCAAACTGGACCGCGAAACCCTGAACAAGATCGGCCTCTGCGTCGCCTTGCTGCTGGTCTTCGCCGCTACCTTCGAGCCGCTGGGCTTCATTGTCAGCAGCATCCTCATCGGCGTGCCGATGGCGCGCCTGTATGGCGGACGCTGGCTGCCCAGCGTGGTGATCATCGGCCTGATGAGCATCGCCCTGTACTGGCTGTTCGACCGTGTGATGGATGTGCCCCTGCCCCTCGGCCTGCTCGACGTTCTGGAGAACTGACATGGATACGCTTGGCTATCTCGGCCAGGGCTTCGGCGTCGCCCTGAGCCCCTACAACCTGGTTACTGCCCTCACCGGCACACTGATCGGCACCGTGGTCGGCCTGTTGCCGGGCCTGGGCCCGATCAACGGCGTGGCGCTGCTGATCCCGATTGCCTTTGCCCTCGGCCTGCCGCCGGAGTCGGCGCTGATCCTGCTGGCAGCGGTGTACCTGGGCTGCGAATACGGTGGGCGGATCAGCTCGATCCTGCTCAACATCCCCGGTGAAGCCTCGACGGTAATGACCACCCTCGACGGCTACCCCATGGCCCGCCAGGGCCTGGCCGGAGTGGCGCTGTCGCTGTCGGCCTGGAGCTCGTTCATCGGCGCCTTAATCGCTACCTGTGGCATGGTGCTGTTCGCACCGCTATTGGCGAAATGGGCGATCGCCTTTGGCCCGGCGGAATATTTCGTGCTGATGGTGTTCGCCATTGTCTGCCTCGGCGGCATGGCCGGTGACCGGCCGTTGAAGACCTTCATCGCGGCGCTGATCGGGCTGTTTCTCTCCAGCGTCGGCATCGACGCCAACAGCGGTGTGTACCGTTTTACCGGTGACAGCGTGCACCTCGCCGACGGCATCCAGTTCGTGGTGCTGGTCCTGGGCCTGTTCTCCATCAGCGAGATCCTCCTGCTGCTGGAAAAAACCCATCACGGCCACGAAGCGGTGAAAGCCACCGGACGCATGCTGTTCAACTTCAAGGAAGCGGCCTCGGTGTTCCTGGTCAACATTCGCTGCGGCCTGCTCGGCTTCATCATGGGCGTGTTGCCCGGTGCCGGCGCAACCCTGGCCAGCGCCGTGGCCTACATGACCGAGAAGCGCATTGCCGGTGCCAGCGGCACCTTCGGCAAGGGTGACAAACGCGGCCTGGCGGCGCCGGAAACCGCCATCGGTGCTTCCTGCTGCGGCGCCCTGGTACCGATGCTGACCCTCGGCGTACCCGGTTCGGGCACCACGGCGGTGATGATCGGTGCCCTGACCCTGTACAACATCACCCCGGGGCCAATGCTGTTCGAACAGCAGCCAGACATCGTCTGGGGCCTGATCGCCTCGTTGTTTATCGCCAACATCATGCTGGTGATCCTCAACATCCCGATGATCCGCATCTTCACCCGCATCCTCGCCGTGCCGAACTGGGCACTGGTGCCGGTGATCGCGATCATCACCGCGATCGGTGTGTACGCAGTGCATGCCACCACCTTCGACCTGTTCCTGATGATCGGCATCGGCATCTTCGGCTACATCCTGCGCAAGCTGGACTTCCCACTGTCGCCGATCCTCCTCGGCTTCATCCTCGGTGGGCTGATGGAGCAGAACCTGCGCCGTGCGCTGTCGATCTCCAACGGCGCCCTGGACATCCTCTGGTCGAGCCCGATCAGCGTCAGCGTGTGGGGCCTGACCATCGCCATGATGCTCCTGCCGCTGCTGCGCATCTGGCGCAAGCGCAGCCTTCAGCGCCGTGCCCTGGCCGATGTCTGATGGCCGCCTGAAACTGTACTGGGCCACCGGCCTGGTCGGCTTGGCTGGCGGTTACCTCGCCAGCAGGGTCGGCTGGCCACTGCCATGGATGGTCGGCTCGTTGCTGGCGATCATCCTGGTGCGTTGCCTGACGCCCTGGCAACTGAGCGAGATCCCCGGTGGGCGCAAATGCGGGCAGTGGATCATCGGCATCGGTATCGGCCTGCACTTCACCCCGGCGGTGGTCGAGCAGGTGGCGAGCAACTTCGGTTTGATTTTCTGCGGGGCACTGATCACCAGCGTCTCCAGTGTGGTCGGGGTGTGGTTGCTGCGCCGTACTGGTGAAGACCGCGCCACGGCGTTCTTTTCCAGCATGCCCGGCGGCTCCGGGGAGATGGTCAACCTCGGCGCCCGCAACGGCGCGGTGCTCAGCCAGGTGGCGGCAGCGCAGAGTTTGCGGGTACTGGCGGTGGTGCTGTGCGTGCCGGCGCTGTTCAAGTTTTTGCTCGGCAATGGCGTGCCGTTGACCCACACCGGCAGCGTCAACTGGAGCTGGCTGGTAGTGATCTGCCCGCTGGGCGTGTTGCTGGCCCTGGGTTGGCAGCGCTTGAAACAACCCAACCCGTGGCTGTTCGGGCCGTTGCTGGTGGCGGCGGTGGCCAGTGTCAGCGCCAACCTGCAGGTTGCCCTGCCCGACGGCGCCAGCCAGATCGGCCAATGGCTGATCGGCAGCGGCCTGGGCTGCCACTTCAACCGCGCGTTCTTTCGCCGGGCGCCGTCGTTTCTCGGGCGCACCTTGATCGCCACGGCCTTGACCATGCTGATCGCCGGTATCGCCGCCTGCGTGCTCAGCGTCATGACCAACCTCGACCTGCGCTCGTTGACCCTGGGCATGATGCCCGGCGGCATCGCCGAAATGAGCCTGACCGCCGAAACCTTGCAACTGTCGGTACCGCTGGTCACGGCGCTGCAGGTGATGCGTTTGCTGTTCGTGCTGTTTCTGGCCGAGCCGTTGTTCAGGCATTGGGACAAACGCTGCGACTGAAACAAAAAAAGAGGAAGCCAAGGCTTCCTCTTCTTCTTTACGCGCTTACCAGGTGAAACGCACCCCGACGTTGGCACCGAACGGCTTCTCGATCTTGTCGCCGTTGCTGTAATCGATATCGGCATGCAACTGCAGGCGCTCGGACAGCGACACGGCAATACCGGCACCGACCTCGGCACGCGAGCCGGACAGGTCGTTGTTGAACACGTTGTCGTTGACCTTGACCTGGTTGTTCTTGGCGAACTCATGCACCGCGGCAGCGCGCAGATACGGCTGGGCAAAACGGCCCTCGCCCAGGTCGAAGTTGCGACCCACCGTGGCACCGGCTTTGCCAAGCACCGAGGTAGTACGGTCACCTTCAGCCTTCAGGCCGCTGTCCAGGTCGTAGGACGCACCCTGGATGCTCACGGCCGACACCTGGGCGAAGGGTTCAACGAAGTAGCCGTCATCGAGCTTGATGTGACGACCGAACTCGGCCGATGCACCCACACCGCTGGTCTTGTAGTTGCCCTTGGCCTGGCTGCCGTCGCTCATCGCCACCTTGGACTTGTTGTCGAGGCGGTTGACCTTGGCCACCGCGTCAAAGTAATAACCGCTGTCCTGGTCCAGCCAGGTGGTATAGGCACCGGCGTAGTAGCTGTCGACAGTACCGGTAGTACCGCGGCTCAGGTCCAGGTCGGACTTGCTATGACCGGCCAGCACACCGACCAGCCATTGGCTGTCGCCCACCTGGGCATCGGCACCCAGGGTAAAGCCCTGCTGGGTTTGCTTGTAGGCGGTGCCAGACGACTCGGCAACGTTGTACTTGCTGCCATAAGCCCGGCCCCAGGCGCCGCTTTTACCTTCGTTGTAGCGCAACTCGCCCATGCGGGTACGCAGCGACGACAGCTCGCCGTACCACACGGTTGGTGCGGTATTGAACAGCGCCAGGACCGAACGGGTGCCTGGGCTGATGACCTTCTTCTCGGTGTCCAGGTGCCAGTCGTTGCCTTCCTTGGTCAAGCCGTAGGAAAACGCACCTAGGTCTACAGGACCGTTCAACAGGCTGAATTCGGCGTCGCCGCCGCCGGTAGTGACCACGGTGATCCGTTCAACGTTAGCCGGGTCGTGACCACTGGCACTGATGGCGAGGGTGTGCTGACCGTTGGCCTGACCGCTGACATTGAGCAGGTCGGCTTCGCCAGTGGCGAAGTCAGCCGACATATGAAAGGTGCCGTTGCCAGACAACTCTCCCAGGTCAAGGCGATAGAACTGGCCAGGCTCGCCGAATTGCACATGACCGCCCTGCAGGCTCAACTGCTCAACCTGGCTGTCGTCAATCAGCGCCCAGGTGCTGTCGCCATTGAGCGCCAATGCGTCGACGTTTTCCAGGCGCCCCTTGAACAGCGATTGATCGTTCAGGCTCAGTTGCGCCGCGCCGCCCGCGGCGACGATCACGTCACCTTCCAGGCTGGCGTTGCTCAAGTCCAGATTTGCAGTGCTGCCTTCACCAACCAGGATGTTACCGACCAGGGTGCTGCGGCTGACCTGCATATCCGCCGAGCCGGCGTTCTTGAGCTCAAGCAAGTTGCCGTTGGCGCCTTCCAGGCTCGAACCATTGAGCACGTCGATACGGGCGGTAGTTGCAGAGTCCACCACCAGGGCCGCTCCAGTCCCCCCGATCACTTTGCTATTGTCCAGGAGCAACGTCGGGGCCTGCTCGTTGGCTTCAGAGCCATAGTATTCATGGGACAAGCGCACGCCGCTCTCGGCGCCTTCTATCACGCTGTTGTACGTCTGCGCCTGGCCGCCGATCATCAGCAGACCATCAGCCGTAGCGCCGCTCAGGCTCGAGTCTTTGAGCGACAGGCTGCTATAGGCGCTGAGCGTTGCACCGAATCGGCCACCGGTGATTTCGCTGCTCTGGACCTGGACCTCAGAACCGGTTGCCGAGCTATCCATTAATCGACCAATCGTCAGGCCACTGCCTTGGGCGCTATCGATACGAGCGTTAGCGATGCGGGCGGTACCACTGACCAGGGCAACAGCGTTGTTTGAGCCCCCGGCAGTGACCGTGCCACCGTCGATGTTCAACAGCCCCTTGCGCACTTGAATGTGCTCGGTACGGGAACCCTGGACATTCAGGGTGGCATTTTCCATTACGCGATAGTTGTAGGACGGCGTCCCCGAGGTAGCGGTAAAGGTCTGGTTGCTTTCGACAACCTTGGTGATAGCCAGGGCCTGAGCCGATGCCATCACCAAAGGTGCGACAAGGGCTGCCTGCAAGGCGCACGAAAGCGCCGAGGGTTTGAAGATGCTTGGCTTGGTCATGAGATTCTACTCCGCAGCATTGAGACTATTCAGTTCCGGATTAAACAGAGCCAACTAGTTCAAGCCCCGTTTGTTCGGAGCGCAGAATAGAAACTTCTGACAGAATCTTATGTAGGAATATTCCTCATAAGAAGTAGGCGCAATCAACAGGTAGTGTCGCGTCTATATAGAAAAAATGAAGCCGAGCATTGCTCGGCTTCATTCATTATCAAACAATCAGCTTATGGCCTTCCTGGGCAAAGCCCGGTCCCCTGTTCGCCAAAGTAGTAGTAAGACTTCACTGGAGAACGGCCAATTGCCTGGCCACCACGTTCCTGAATCCAATACAGCTCGACAAAGCCGCTGCGTAGCGGTTCCATGCAGGGAATCCATGGGATTATGAGATTTACCCCAGTGTCAACTTCGTTTTGATTGAGTACTTCCCGTGTAAAAGATGAACGCGTCGCTTCGACAGGCACCGAATTGGTAAAACCTTCCAGGCCCAGCCAGTGCAAAGTAATGGTGTCGCCCACTTGAAGATGTTGAGCATCAAGAATCCTGGCATTAACACCTCGCCATGGAAAATCGGAACAACTGATACCCACTTGGTTACCGAGCAAATTCAACTCAGGCTCGTTGACCGCTGCCAATGGAATGGCACTGACATCCACCAATTGACTGCCCGACGACTGGAAGTTGGTGGTGGTCGCATTGGCAAAAGTTTTATAGAACAGCGGAATGTCCGTTCCATTGCCGACCGTGACAATATCGTCCCAGCTGATCTGCAACGGGATCGAATCACCGGGAGTGTCTGTGCTCAGCACTGTGTAGGTGGCCACCAACAGGTTTTCCGGACCATAGTAAAGCCGAATAACCTCCCCCGTTTGCGCAGGATCATACAGGGTAAAACTGACGTCGGCAGGCTGGCCTGCATCCTCTGGGCGCAGAAGATTCAGTTCCCCCGTCGACGAGGTCAGGAGCGGAACATCCAGCTCCGGATTGACCGGATCGGGCTCGCCCGGGTTAGGCGGCCCAATCAACTCCAGGTCAACTTCCACGTCCAGGACAGGAGAAGGGTAGGTTTTGCTGCGGATGACTTCATAGCGCACTTTGGCCGTATGCGCGGTCCCCTCGACCCCGTTGGAAATAGTCGCCCACGATGCAGTAAACGGCAAAGGCCAGTTAGGCGTTGGCGGCAGGATGGCTCGATTCACATAAATATCATTCCAGTACACACGTACTTCATCGCCCGCCAGGGCATTGGTATATTCATCCACCTCGATCAGCACGCCTTCACGTGCCTCGACAATATCAATGGGCGCTGCATCCACCCTGGGTGGTAGCAGGTCGATGGGCGTTGGCTCGAGGATTACGAATACTTGCTGACGGTGTGCCAGCTTGCTCGGATTGCCGGCCCGGTCTTCCAGTATATAGGTCACCTGCTTGGTACCCGGCCCAGCAAGGAGCAACTCGTCTGTTGTCAGCACTACATTGATGGGCCTTTCACTGACCAGCCCGCCCTTATTGGGTTGCGACTGCTCATCGCCAAAGAGGATTGCCCAATAGTCACCCACTTGCGGGTCAAGGTAGTCTGGAATCTGCAACACTAACTGATTGTCGTGCGCTTCCAGATACTCAGGCGTCACCGTGGCATCCGGCAGATCCGCCGGAAGAATGATGGCCGCTGGAAAAGCGCCAAGATTCGGATCTAGCCTGTCGACTGTTACCGTAAGATTTTGCGAAACCCCATCATTGGGATTTATGGAGTTGACGACATCAAAGTAGACGATTTTCTCACCGTGAGACTCAAGCACCGGATCCTGCAGCGTCACGGGAATGGGAAACGAGACCACATGGGGCACCGGCAACTCAAAACTGTGAACGGGCTTTTCGTTAATGTAAACGGTTACCGTATCGATCGTACTGGGCGGCCCGACTGTAGTAAAAGCCGGAATGTCCACCTTGAGCCCTTCGGGGATTTTCGGTGTACGCAGCAAATTAATCTGTCCCCCTTCAATATTTTGCTCTGTGTTAGTGGGAACAGGCGGATTGAAAAAATTCCGAAAACGTCTAGGCTGCGGCGCTCGCGTCTTGGCTTTTACAGTCGGCACACCGGTTGTCTCTTCAAACTTGGTCATCTTGGTATCTCCTGAAAATATAAATAGATTTGGAACACCATCAGCACCACACCGTCGGCCCCAGCCGCCACTCTGCCGTCCAGCAGCCAAGTGGTAACAAAGCCAAACATTGTTAAAAGCAGAACGTCACCCTAAGTACGGGTGTTCAGCACTTCACCGTGCTGAACAAAACCTCATGCACAACACTGTTCAAGTTTCCGGATCACAGTACAAACCCGTGCTCAGATCGAGGACAGAGAGTCGCGCGCGCTAATCCAGAGTTGCCCGCACCGCTTCCGTCAGCCTTATCAAGTCGGTAACGGACATTCCCGCCGCCACGCCCGTCCTCCCGTGCTGCCAACTTGATCAACGGGTCGTAGGGCAGCACGGTAAAGATGTAACCCTGCTCGGACTCAAGATCCTCACGCGTCAGCACATGTTCGAAACTTGCCTGGGTCCCGGGAATAGGGTTATTGCCTATCTGGCCGTAGTCGCCTTCCCAGTGCAGGGTAATTTTGTCATCTACCTGAAATTGCGAGTCTTTCGGAATTTCAACCCGCACGCCCAGCCACGGTTCGTTGCTGCAGTTGATCCACTGGTTTCGATCGGCGTCTGGGAAAGTGGCGGGTGCCAGGCCTTCGATGACTCGCACCTCGACACGCACGGATGTAATGGGCGACCGTTGCCGGTTAACCCCGTTGAAAGTGGTGTACTGCATCGGCAGGGCAGGTGAATTGCCGACACTATGGATAATCGCCCAAGGAACGCTCAGCACGATCAATTGCCCGCCGACATCCTCAGCCTTCACCTCGTAGCGATCTACCGCCTGCGGATGGCTCCCCCAGAACAATTCCAGCACCTGGCCGTCTTGCGGGTTGTCGTATAGAAGGATCTCGACGCGCGCGTCCTGCCCGGCATCGGCGCCTGTGAGTACATCATCGGCTGTCAGGCCCTTGACCACAGCCGGTAGCAACAAGGGGTTGACCGGGCCTGGACCCGGAGGCGGACCGGCCACCGTCAGGTCGACGTCCACCCATAGGGTCGTAGAAGTGAGCGAAGCCCCGCCACGTCGCCAGGTATAGTGCACCCGATCAACAAAAGGTGCAGCAAAGCCTCCCGCCGCGAGGATTGCCCAACTGACCGGGGCCCTCAAAGGCCACTGCTGGTTCTCGGCAATGGTGATAAGGCGAAGCGCCAAACTACGCCAGTAGACCTGAACCTGATCGCCTTGCTGTGCATCGCTGATGACGTCGATGTGAACCTCGACACCTGCGCGGGCATCTTCCAGGTCAATCAGCCCATCGATATCGAACCTGGGCACCCGAGGGTCAGGCAGGTCGCCCGGCAATTCATCCAGCACTACCTCAATTGGCTGGACCTCGGATTTTGGCCCGCGGTTACCGGTTCGATCTTCCAGGCGATAGTAGGCTTTATGCGGGCCTGAACCGCTCTCACGGACCAGCATCGCATCGTATTGCACGATGATCGGCGCATTGACATCGGTGATGCGCAACTCACCGGCATAGGGCAGTTCGCGTGATTGCTCATCCGTATCGATAACGGGCAACTTTTCCCAGTAGTAGGTCAGCAGGTCGCCCCCCCTGATATCTGGCCAAGGCTCGACCCGGGCATCGACCGTGTCGTGCCGGCTGAGATAATCCTCGGTAACGCCGCTGATCAGGACTTCCTGGTCAAACTGCAGGGGTGTACCTTCTTCGTCGCCATTGGGCGCCTGCTTATCGATGAACAGGTGCGTTGCGTGAGAAGTGGACGGGTTAAACGATACCGTAACGCGGTACTCGACCCGGGCGGGGCCAGGCGCCGCCATGTACTCCGAGGGCATCTTGCAGACAACCGGGATCACATCTTCCGGAATCACTGGCTGAGTGAAGGTAAATGTTTCAACCACATCGCTTCGCCAGAGAAACTCAACTTTCGTATCCACGTTCGGAGGAGCGGCACTGTAATCAGCCCAGATCTCCTCGATCCTGATGTCCAATGGGCGTAGCTGATCTTCCTTGCGGACCAAATGCCCCAATAGGTCATCGTCCGTCAGCTCCATTGCGGCCGGGATGACCGGCGCTGCGTAGCGTTCCCGGGGATTTACAGGATCATCAGCATCGTGAGCCATGGCGACAGCTCCTTCCAGAGAAGAGGACCGTGGCAGCCCGCTAGTCGCCGGCTGCGGTGGAAAACCTGGAAGTATTAGATGCCTATTTCAAATCGGCCGAAACTGACAAAAATGCTAGGTACCCGGCCTCAAACCGGCGGCAAACGCCAGTCGATCGGGGTCAGCCCGCGCTGCTCGAGGAAGCGGTTGGCCTGGCTGAAATGCCCACAACCGAGAAAGCCCCGGTAGGCCGACAACGGCGATGGATGCACCGACTTGAGTACCAGGTGCTTGGTGGCATCGATCAGCTTCTGCTTGCTCTGGGCATGGGCGCCCCAGAGCAGGAATACGCTGTTGGGCTGGTGTTCGCTGACCACCTCAATGATGCGGTCGGTGAAGAACTGCCAGCCCCTGTTGGCGTGGGACGCGGCATTGGCACGCTCGACGGTCATGGTGGTGTTGAGCAGCAATACGCCCTGCTCGGCCCAGGACTGCAGGCAGCCGTGCTTGGGGATCTCGATGTTCAGGTCACGCTGCAACTCTTTGTAGATGTTCACCAGCGACGGCGGCGGCGCCACCCCCGGCTGCACCGAGAAGCACAGGCCATGGGCCTGGCCCGGGCCGTGGTACGGGTCCTGGCCGAGGATCACCACCTTGACCTGGTCCAGCGGCGTGGAGTTGAGGGCGTTGAAAATCAGCGGGCCTGGCGGGTAGATCTCTTTGCCGGCGGCGTGTTCCTCACGCAGGAATTCGCGCAGCTGGTGCATGTAGGGCTGGTCGAATTCGGCGCGCAGGGCCTCTTTCCAGCTCGGTTCAAGTTTGATGCGGTCGTCGTCAGTCATGGTCGGGTCCGTAAAACAATGGCGCGACACTAGGAAAGCTGCCTGCGCTTGTCAATCGATCCGACCGGCGACCGCCGAAATCACCAGCAGCGGCCATACTTGTGCGGATCAACCACGAGGTCGCCCATGGCTGCAGTACAGTGCGAAGAACTCACCGGCGTCGACGGCGCGCGCATCGGTGTCGCCACGCTCAATGCGCCGCAAACCCTCAATGCCTTGTCGCTGCCAATGATCGAGGTACTCGATGAACAGCTCAAGGCCTGGGCCGATGCCCCGGACATCGTCTGCGTACTGCTGCGCGGCAGTGGCGCCAAAGCCTTTTGTGCTGGCGGTGAGGTGCGCAGCCTGGCCCAGGCCTGCAGCGACCATCCCGGCCGGGTACCGCCCCTGGCGGCGCAATTCTTTAGCGCCGAGTATCGCTTCGATTACCACCTGCATACCTACCCCAAACCGCTGATCTGCTGGGGCCATGGCCACGTGCTGGGCGGCGGCATGGGCCTGTTGCAAGGCGCCAATGTGCGCGTGGTAACGCCAAGCAGCCGCCTGGCCATGCCGGAAATCAGCATCGGCCTGTACCCGGATGTCGGTGGCAGCTGGTTCCTGTCCCGCTTGCCCGGCAAGCTGGGCTTGTTCCTGGGCCTGACCGGCGCACCGATCAACGCCACCGATGCCCTGGACCTGGGCCTGGCGGACCGTCTGCTGGGCGAAAGCCAGCAGGAAGAACTGCTCGATGACCTGCTGCAACTGAACTGGCAGGAGCAGACCGCCCTGCAGCTCAACAGCCTGTTCAAGGCGCAGCAGCATGGCGCCCAGGCTGAACGGCCCGAACCCCAGTGGCTGCCCAGGCGCCAGCAGATCGACGCCCTGCTCGATGTCGCCGACCCAGTGTGCGCCTGGCGCGCCATCGCCCAGTTGCGCAACCACGCCGACCCGCTGTTGGCCAAGGCCGCGCAGACCATGCTCGAAGGCTGCCCGTTGACTGCACACCTGGTGTGGGAGCAGATCCAGCGCGCCCGCCATCTGTCACTGGCCCAGGTGTTCCAGATGGAATACACCATGAGCCTCAACTGCTGCCAGCATCCGGAGTTCAGCGAAGGGGTGCGCGCACGGCTGATCGACAAGGACCAGAAACCGCGCTGGCACTGGGCGGATATCGCCCAAGTGCCAACGGCGGTGGTCGACGCGCATTTCAGCAAGGCGTGGGAAGGACGTCACCCCTTGGCGGACCTGGCCTGAACGGCGCCTCAGCGGCGCCAGTTGCGATCCGGCCAGCCGTCACGGTTGCGCTCGTGGCGTGACGAACCCTGGCGGTAGCGGTCATGGCCGCGGCCCGGATACGGCTTGTAGTAGTTATGCGGAGTTTCCCGGTAATAGCCGTGGGGTGCAGGACGGTAGTAATGCGGTGGTGGCGCGTAGTAACGCGGGGGTGGTGCCACGTAGTAGCGCGGCTGCGGAGCTACGTAATAACCACGATTGTAGGGATAGGACGGCCGGTAGTAACCCGGATAGCCGTAGCTATCGGCGGTATAGATTTCAGTGCGGTAATAACCGTGACCTCCATAAGGGACACAAGCGGTAGTCAGCAAACCCAGCACTACAATCAGCAAAAGTCGGCGATTCATGGCGGCCTCCTGGACCGCGAAACTGCCCATCCCAGCGGCGCTGGTCGGCGTCGATCGGCAAGCGTGCATCGACATGAAATAAGACTGCCAAAAACAGGTCCGGTGCCATTGCTGCAATAAATTGATACAAGGCCGATACCCTTAAAAATCGTAAAGTTATTTTTCTGCCAGACCACTAGAATGAAGGCCATTGGCCCACAGACCGGGAATGTCATGCCGCCTCGTTCCGCCCTGTTTTCGCAGCGCTCGCTGATCCTGACATTACTGCTCTTGCTCGCCTGCGGCTTTTTGGCGACGTCCCTGCTGAGTTACTTCGCCTCGCGTAGCTCGATCCGCGACAACATCGTCAACACCGAACTGCCGCTGACCTCCGATACGGTGTATTCGGAAATCCAAAAGGACCTGGTGCGGCCGATCCTGGTCTCCTCGATGATGGCCCACGACACCTTTCTGCGTGACTGGGCGCTGGCCGGCGAACGGGACCCTGCTCAGGTGAACCGCTACCTGAACGAGGTCATGCGTCAGCACCACGCCTACACGGCGTTCTTCGTCTCAAACACTACCGGCGTCTACTACCAGGCCAAGGGCGTGCTGAAGAAGATCGACCCGCAGGCGCCCCGCGATGCCTGGTACCAACGGGTGCTGACCCTGAACACGCCCTACGAGATCAACGTCGACCTCGACATGGCCAACCAGGATCGCCTCACGGTGTTCATCAACTATCGGGTGTTCGACTACGACGGCAAGTTCATTGGCGTTGCCGGTATCGGCCTGACGGTCGAAGCGGTGATTCGCCTGATCGATGATTACCAACAGCGCTACCAGCGCCGGGTGTTCTTCGTCGACCGCCATGGCCGCGTGGTGCTGACCGGCTCCAGCGGCGGCCCCCATGGCGCCCGGTCTGGCCAGTCGCTGACCGAGCTGGACGGTTTGCACAACCTGCTCAAGCAGATGCCCACCCCGGTCAGCGGCAGTCATGAGTACCGCAGCAGCGACGGCCACAGCCATTTCCTCAATGTGCGCCTGGTACCGGAGCTGAACTGGTTCCTGTTCGTTGACAAGCGCGAAGACGGCGCCATGGACGCCATACGCCAGTCGCTGTACCTGAACCTGGCGATCTGCGCGATGATCACCCTGGTGGTGCTGTCGCTGCTCAATGCCATGGTCAAGCGCCATCAGGACAACATCGAAACCTTGGCCACCCTCGACAGCCTCACCGGCCTGCCCAACCGCCGCGGCTTCGACCTGCTGGCCGCGCAAGCGCTGCAGGAAGCCCAGCGCGAACCCAAGCCGCTGATCGCCCTGCTGATCGACCTCGACCACTTCAAGGCGCTCAATGACACCCATGGCCATCTGGCCGGCGACGAAGTACTGTGCCAGTTCGCCCAGGTGCTGGAAGACTGCCTGCGCCATGCTGATATCATCTGCCGCTGGGGTGGTGAGGAATTTATCGTGCTGCTCAAGGACACCGACAGCCACAGCGCCCTGGCCGTAGCCGAGAAGATTCGCAGCAAGACCGAAGCACTGGCCTTTACTTATGCCGGGCAGCCGATCCATCTGACCGCCAGTATCGGCTTGAGCAACCTGCAGGCCGACGATACCCTGCACAGCCTGATCGCCCGTGCCGATCATGCCCTTTACCGGGCCAAACAGAGTGGACGCAACCGCGTCTGCAGCGAGATGCCCCGATCCGACCATGAACAGCCTTGACCATGAATGACACCCGCCGCTGCCCCGCCTGTGGCGCCAGCAACGATTGCAGCCTGGCCGACCCGCGCACGGCCGCCCAGGCCTGCTGGTGCTATGGCGTGAGCATCGACCCCAAGATGCTCCAAGCCCTGCCCTGCGAGCTGCGCAACCAGGCCTGCCTGTGCCCACGCTGCGCCAAGGTCGAGGCGCAATTGCAGGCAGCCAAGGCCGCGCCCGAAGGTTAAACTGTCGCGCCCTGCGCCTGGCTTTGTATGCGTCTCGATCGATTCCTCAGCAACCTGCCCTGCTTCAGCCGCCAGCACGTTCGCCTGCTGCTGGTGGAACGGCGCGTGCGCGTGGATGGCCAGTGCGTCAGCGATCCGCGCTTGGACGTGCGCGAGTTCAGCCGTATCGAGGTCGACGAGCAACTGCTGCAGGCCGGGCGCCCGCTGCGCTACCTGATGCTGCACAAGCCCCAGGGCTGCGTCAGTGCCACCCAGGACCCGCAGCACCCCACCGTGATCGAGTTGATCGACCAGCCCGACACCCAGGACCTGCATATCGCCGGGCGCCTGGACTTCAACACCACCGGGCTGATGCTGCTGACCAACGACGGCCTGTGGTCGCGGCGCCTGACCCAGCCACAGACCAAACTGCCCAAGGTCTACTACGTCGAGACCGAGCAGGAGATTGGCGAACACTACATCGACAAGTTCCGCCAGGGTTTCTACTTCGCCTTCGAAGACCTCACCACCCTGCCCGCCGAACTGACCTTGCTGGGCCCGCGCAGCGCACGCCTGAGCATCGTCGAGGGGCGCTACCACCAGGTCAAGCGCATGTTCGGCCACTTCGACAACAAGGTGCTGCGCCTGCACCGCGAACGCATGGGCCCGTTGCAACTGGACCCGAACCTGCAGCCCGGCCAGTACCGGGCGCTCTATCCCGAAGAAATCCAGGCAATCTGAGCCTGCGACCGCCTGGCGGAAAATTTTCGCCAATTACCCCAAAGGCACTTGCGGGTTGGCTGAGTGCCTGCTTGAATCCAATCGTCGGTCTGCTTGTGACTCACCAGTCACAGTTGTAGTCCAAGACACCTTTTTGCCGGCGACCCATGCCTCGAAGCATTGGCGTCCGGCAGATTGCCCTCCTAGAACAATACCGGTCGACCCGCGTGCCACAGGGATCGACCAGGGCCCTCAGCTTCTTCAAGGCGTATGCCTACCTGTCATAAAGAACGCGCATCCTTGCATGTGCGAACACCCTTTTTTGCGCCAGGAGTCGACGACATGAGGCCAGAAATCGCTGTGCTTGATATACAAGGTCAGTATCGGGTTTACACGGAGTTCTATCGAGCAGACGCCGCTGAGAAGACGATCATCCTGATCAATGGTTCGCTGGCCACGACGGCCTCCTTTGCCCAGACGGTGCGCAACCTGCACCCGCAATTCAACGTGGTGTTGTATGACCAGCCCTACGCCGGCAAGTCCAAGCCCCACAACCGCAATGAGCATTTGCTGACCAAGGAAACCGAAGGGCAGATCCTTCTGGAGCTGATCGACCACTTTGGCGCCGATCACGTCATGTCCTTCTCCTGGGGCGGCGCCTGCACCCTGCTGGCCCTGGCGCACAAACCACGGCGCATCGAAAAGGCGGTGGTCAGTTCGTTCTCGCCGGTAATCAACGAACCGATGCGCGACTACCTCGAACGCGGCTGCCAGTACCTGAGCGCCTGCGACCGTTATCAGGTCGGCAACCTGGTCAACGACACCATCGGCAAGCACCTGCCGTCGCTGTTCAAGCGCTTCAACTACCGGCACGTCAGCAGCCTGGACAACCACGAATACGCGCAGATGCACTTTCACATCAACCAGGTACTCGACCACGACCTGGGCAACGCTCTGCGGGCGGCGCGGGTGATCGACATTCCGGTACTGTTCATGAATGGCGAGTGGGACGAATACACCACCACCGAGGATGCCCGCCAGTTCGGTCAGCATGTGCGCAACAGCCACTTTCGCGAGATCCGCGCCACCGGCCATTTCCTCGACATGGAACACAAGGCCGCCTGCCGCGACACCCGTGAAGTGCTGCTGGGTTTCCTCAAGCCTGCGCTGAAAGAATCGCGTCCCCGTTACAGCTACACCCAGGAGCACCATGCACTGGCTATCTGAGCGACACGGTGACCGGTAGCGCAGCCTCCTGCATCAACGGCCCCAAAGGCCAGAAAGAAGATGCACGACCTTGCGCTAGCGGCCACCGGCCGATGGCTCTGCAGCAACAAAGAGCTTCAAATCGCGGCGAAGTTCTGGTACAAAGTCAGCCCTGAAAGCGGGTGTCGTATAATGGCATTACTCCAGCTTCCCAAGCTGATAACGAGGGTTCGATTCCCTTCACCCGCTCCAGCTTCTTCCAGGTTCCAGCGCAGCTGAGACCTTGGCCACCGCCCTGGTGGCTATTTTGCTAATTGCCCTTCGCCTCAACCACCGCCAACACCAGTATTTGCTGGGCCAGCTCGCTGTCCGTTGCCCCTGTTGCATGCCCCTTGCTGCGCAACCAGTGCAGTGCCGATTGCAGATAGACACCCCGGTAAGCCCCGTCGCTGGCAATGAACGCCGCAGCATCGTCGCGGGCTTGCGCAAGCACCCGCTTGCCATCGCTGTCGGAAGTCCCCTCGGAGGCCATGGTTGGCCCGAAGGTGGTTGCCCCGGTGAGCATGAAGGGCACGTACACCGTGGCCCCCAGGGTCAGCATGCCATCGACATTGCCAGTGCCATCGCCAAAGATGTCGCCCATGCCCTGGGCGGTGCAGCACCAGGCCAGGCACAGCAGGCCTGCAGGTTTTTTCCAGCTATTGAGTATGCGTTCCATCGGCTTCCATTCACTGATCCAAATATTCGGGCGGCATTTTCCACGGCTTGCACCAGACTTAACAGCGGTGTTTTTGATTTGACGCCCTGCCCAGGCTCTACGCGCTGCGCTTTAATAGCCCACCGCGAAACACTCGAAAGGATCCGTGCATGTTTCTCTCCCGCTGGCTGCCTGGCCTGGCCAATCTGTTGCAGTACCGCCGTGAATGGTTTCGCCATGACCTGCAGGCCGGCTTGTCGGTGGCCGCGATCCAGATCCCTATCGCCATTGCCTATGCGCAGATCGTCGGACTGCCGCCGCAGTACGGCTTGTATGCATGCATCCTGCCGATGATGGTCTATGCCCTGATCGGCAGCTCGCGGCAGTTGATGGTCGGCCCGGATGCCGCCACCTGCGCCATGGTCGCCGGGGCGATCGCGCCGTTGGCCTTGGGCGACCCGGCGCGGCTGGCGCAATTGTCGGTGATTGTCACCATCCTGGTCGGTTTGATGCTGATCGGTGCCGGGCTGGCGCGGGCCGGGTTCATTGCCAGTTTTTTCTCGCGGCCGATCCTCATCGGTTACCTCAACGGTATCGGCCTGAGCCTGCTGGCCGGGCAACTGGGCAAGGTGGTGGGGTTCCAGATCGAGGGCAACGGCTTCATTCTCAGCCTGATCAACCTGCTGCAGCGCCTGGGGGAAATCCACTGGCTGACCCTGGTGATCGGCGTCGCCGGGCTGGGCTTGCTGATCTGGCTGCCGCGCCGCTACCCACGCCTGCCAGCGGCGCTGGTGACAGTGGCGGTGGCAACCCTGGTGGTCGGGCTGTTTGGTCTGGACCGTTTTGGCGTGGCGGTTCTCGGCCCGGTGCCGGCCGGCATGCCGGAACTGGCCTGGCCGCACACCAATCTGGAAGAAATGAAAAGCCTGCTGCGTGATGCCCTGGGTATCGCCACGGTCAGCTTTTGCAGCGCCATGCTTACCGCCCGCAGCTTTGCTGCCCGTCATGGTTATGCGATCAACGCCAACCATGAGTTCCTGGCCCTGGGGGTCACCAACATTGCCGCCGGGGTTTCCCAGGGCTTTGCCATCAGCGGCGCCGACTCGCGCACCGCGGTCAACGACATGGTCGGCGGCAAAAGCCAGTTGGTAGGGATCATCGCCGCCCTGGTCATCGCCCTGATATTGCTGGCCTTCACCACGCCCATGGCGTGGATTCCGCAAGCGGCGTTGGGCGCGGTACTGCTGATGGCCGGCTGGGGGCTGATCGATGTGCAGTCGCTGAAAAAGATCTACACGCTCAGCCGCTTCGAGTTCTGGCTGTGCGTGCTGACCACCGTCGGCGTGCTCGGGGTCGGCGTGCTGCCGGGCATCATCATCGCCGTGACCCTGGCGATCCTGCGCCTGCTCTACAGCATCTACCAGCCCACCGATGCGGTGCTCGGCTGGGTGCCGGGCATCGAAGGCCAGGTCGACATCCGCCGCTACAAGGAGGCGCGCACGGTACAAGGGCTGGTGGTGTACCGCTTTGACGACGCGATCCTGTTTTTCAATGCCGACTACTTCAAGATGCGTTTGCTCGAGGCGGTGCATCGTGAGGAGCAACCGCGCGCGGTGCTGTTCGATGCCGAGGCGGTCAGCTCGATCGATGTCAGCGGCATTGCGGCCTTGCGCGAGGTGCGCGACACCTTGAAGGCCCGCGGTATCTACTTCGGCATCGCCCGGGCGCGCGGACGCTTTTTGCGCATGCTGGTGCGTTCGGGGATCGCACGGGAGATGGAAAACGGCTTGCTGTTTGGTTCGGTGCGTTCGGGGATCAGGGCGTATCGGTTGTGGCGCAATCGCAGTCGCAAGGAACAAACGCTCTAGCACTGGCAAGGCCAGCTCCCACAAGTTCGGTGCATGCAGAGCCATTGTGGGAGCAACTGTCTTGATCAGGCTGTTTGCACTCGCCAAGGGGTATTGTCCCGCAGCATTGCATTCAGCCTGACGATCAGCACCCGCATGCAGGCTACGAGGGCCACTTTGGCGCACTTGCCACGCTCCCGAAGTGCTTCGTAGCGTGCTTTAAATTCCGTGTTGTGGCGGATGATGATCCAGCTCGACATGTACAGAACTCGCCTTACATGCGCCCGCCCCCCCCATATCTGGCGGTGCCCTCGATGGCTACCGCTATCGTTGTTGTAAGGCGCTACGCCCACCAGCGCGGCGATTTGACGGCGGTCCAACTGCCCCAGTTCAGGCAGTGAGGCGAGCAGATTTGCGGCGGTTACTCGACCGATTCCGCTCACCGCCAACAACTGACGCGCCCTGGTATCGTCAAGTTGCACCATCGCCTGGTCAATTTCTTCGTCGAGGCGTTTGATCAGCACTTTCAGCTGTTCTATGTGCTCATCAAAGTGGGCCATCACCATTGCCGAGCGGCATTGCAGGCGACGCCGCTTGTAGTCATCACGGCTCTGCACAAATTGGGCGCGCTGCTTCACCAGCTCTCGCAGCTCTTCGCGTTCAGGGCTGACCGGTTGGCCTTGAGGGGCGCTGAGGTGTGCAGCGAAGTCCGCAAGGACTTCGGCGTCGATCTTGTCGGTTTTGGCTTTTTTACCCATGGCATCGGCGAATTTTCGGGCACGGGCTGGGTTGATGCAGATGGTTTCGAAACCCGCTGAGCGCAATGCAATCAGCACCTCTTTCTCGTAGCCGCCGGTCGCTTCAATCAACACTCTGCTGATCTTGAAGTCCTTCAGTCGCCCGATCAGCACATCAAAGCCTGGGCGTTCATTGACTACTTCGAAGCGGATTTTCTGAGGTTTGATGCAGATTTCCAAAGTGGCTTTGGCAGTGTCGATTCCAACAGAAGACAACATGGCTGAACCCTCTTACACTCAGTTGTGAGAGCGCTCTGGCTTGGCCCACGCTTGTGATTCGAGAGGCGCTCAATCAACTGTTCGGGCTCGGGCCAGGGTGGAGAGGTGAATGGCAGCTTTGCTCCCACACGTGCTTTAAGCACTACCGGCGTACAGCTTGCCATTCACCGCTCTCACTTCTGATTCTATTCCTACCTAAAGACACAAGCCGGCCTTACCGGCGATGGGCTGCAAAGCAGCCCCGTTGTCAGCCTGGCTGACAGGTTTTCGGCAGTTGCGCAGCCTCGCCGATCAAGCTGATCAAGCCACACGGCAAGCTGCCCCGCCATTGCAAGTAATCATGCCCGGCCGGGTACTCGACCTGCTCCACCGGGTATCCCTTGGCCAGCAATACATCACGCAAATGGCGGTTGGTGTCGAGGATTTTCGGCCCTTCGAACAAGCCCGACTGCAAGTAGAAGCGCAGTGGTTGCTTGGGCGCCTTGACGTACTCGCGGGTAAGCCAGCCTGGCTCTTCACCTTCTTGCCCCCACCAATAGGAACCGGACAGGCTCAGCACATTGCCGAACAGTTCCGGGTGCTTGAGGCCCATGTAGGCCGAGGCCAGGCCTCCGTAGCTGGAGCCCGCGACCACGGTGCGCTGCGCCGCTGCCGCCAGGCCTTGCTGGCGTGCCCAGGGCATCAGTTCTTCAGCCATGAAACGAGCAAACTGCGGGTTCGGCGGCAACTCCTGCTGGCGGCTGAGGTCGCTGGGGTTGGCGATGATCAAGGCCGCGGTTGGCGGGATCAAGCCATCGGCGATCAGGTTGTCGAGAATGGTCGGGGTCGGCACCTGGCGCGTATAGGCGTGCGCATCGAACAGCACCAGCAGGCCCTGCCCCTCAGCCCCCGCCTGCCACTGTGCCGGGCGGTACAGGTAGACATCGCGTTGGTTGCCCAGCAAGGTGCTGCTCAGCACCTTGCGCTCCAGGCTGCCACGCGCAATACCCTTGCGCTCGACCACCCAGGGTTGCGCGGGCGCAGCCGGCAGTTCCAGGCGCGAGCGCGACAGGTACGGGTCGCCACTGCCATCAGCAAAGCTGTTCGGGTTCAGCGGGTCACGCCGGGTGCTGGCGAGGATCATCCGCCGATCATCCGACGCCGGTACGTCCGGGGCCAGTTGATAGCTCAAGCGTGCAGACGAAGGCAGCAGATAGCTGCGAAACCACACGTCACTGTCGCCGAGACGTTGCAGCTCATCGTGATTGCCCGAGGGCGCGCCGAACACCCGCACATTGTGCTCGGCACCGCGCCAGAGGAAGGTCACCAGGCTCATGCCCGGCTTGTCCGCCACGGCTTCGACCATGGGCGTGCCCCGTTGCTGACGCGTTTTCCAGAACGCATCGGTGCTCGCCCCCTGGGCCAACTGTTGTTGCAGCGCACGCAGGGTCGGGCTCGGCAACGGTACGGCGCGGCGCTGCTGCTCGCTGGCCGCAATCACCTGTTTCAGACTCAACGCGTAGGTTGCCTGCGGCCGGTTGGCCAGCACCTCGGCACGCAGGCCGTAGGCGCCATCGCGCTCGGCGATGAAGATGAACTCGCGCGGCTGGTCCTGACCATCGATCAACAGCCGCAGCGGTTGGCCCCGGGCATCGAGCAGGCGCAGGCTGACATCGCCCTGCAGCCGGCCCTGGACCAGGTCGCCGGCCTTGAGCTGCAAGCTCCAGACCGGTTGTTGCCCCTGGGCAACGCTGGCGCTGACGGTTTGCCCCGGTTGCAGGGGCCTGTCGGCGTTCGCCATCGCGTTGCCACTCACACACAGGACCAGCGCCACGGCGCAGCTCCACTGACTGAAAGTCTGCATGTTCACCTCAGAAGTCGATGCTGGCGGAAAGTTTCAGCGTGCGTGGCTCGCTGACCGTGGCATAGCCGTCGTTGAACACCCCGGCCCAGTAGGCGCGGTTCTCGACGTTCTCAAGGCTTGCACGCAGCACTACATCCTTGCTGAGGATGCGCGTGCTGTAGCGACCGCCAAGGTCGTAGCGGGTCCACTGCGGGATCTTCAGGTCGTTGGCACTGTCGAGGTACTGCGAGCTGCTGTGGATGCCCAGTGCGGTCAGGGTCAGGCCCGGGACCCAGGGGGTGTCCCATTCGGCGCCGAGGTTGGCCGACCAGGCCGGCACACCCCGGGCGGTGTTGCCATCGAAGGTACCGCCGGCGGTGCGAGTCAGTTCGGCACGGGTGTAGGTGACGCCACCAAGCAGGCGCACGCTCGGGGTCAGCGCGCCGAACAGGTTCCATTCCACGCCGCGGTTACGCTGCTCACCATCGTCGGTGTAACGGTTGCTGGCACGGTCCAGGAGCATGCTCGGCTTCTCGATCTGGAACACGCTGAGGGTGTGGGTGAAATCGCCCAGGTCCCACTTGACCCCGGCCTCCATCTGCTTGGCCTTGTACGGGGCGAACTGCTCGCCGTAGTTGGCGGCGGCAAGGTCGGTGACCATGCCGCCCTGGGTCAAGCCCTCGATGTAGTTGGCGTACAGCGACACCGGCGCATCCCAGGGCTTGAGCACCAGGCCCAGGGCCGGGGTCAGGGCGCGCTCGTCATAGGCCGGCTTGCTCATCTTCTGCCGCACTCGTTGCGAGCGTACCCCGAGGGTCAGCAGTACTTTGTCGTCGATAAAGCCCAGGGTGTCGGCGACGGCGAAGCTGGACAGGGTGTTATCGCCGGTCTTGTCGCTGGAACCGATGTCACCGGCAATGATCGGCTTGCCCGGGTGGTAGATGTTGGTCACGTACTTCTTGCCGGTCACCGTGGCGGCGCGGCCGATGTCCTGATGCAGCAAGGTGGTGCTCAATACCACCTGGTGGTTGACCGGGCCGGTGACGAAGTTGCCACGCACCCCGGCTTCGGTGGACAGGCTATGGGTGTAGCCCGCCTGGTTATAGGTCTCGCCGCTGGCATCGCCGTTGGCACCGGTGACGATCACCCGGGTGCCGTTGAGAAAACCCTTGTAGCGGGTGCGGGCGCTGCCGACGCTGGCGTAGGCGGTCCAGTCGTCGTTGAGGTCGTATTCACCGCGCAGCACCACGGCCTTGCTGATTTGCTTGGCGGAAATGCCGTCGAGGATGTTGGTGTCCGGTTTCGGCGCCTTGGTGACATGGCCCAGTTTGCTGAAGCCGGCCATCATCGGGCTGCCGTCCTCAAGTTTTTCGTGGCTCTCATAGGCATCCAGTTCAAGCTTCCAGCCGTCGCCGCGATAGTCCATGCCCAACGATGCCAGGGTGCGGTCCTTGGATTGCTGGTCGACGCCGGTTTCGCCGCTGCCATATACACCGTTGAAGCGAATGCCCAAGCGTTGCTCGTCGCCCAGGCGACGGCTCAGATCGATGTGTTCAGCGACATAACCGTCGGACACGTAGCTGCTGGTCAGGCGGGTCAGCGGCGCTTCGCCGGCGCGCTTGGGCACCAGGTTGATCACCCCGCCGACACCGCCGTTGGGTGCCATGCCATTGAGCAAGGCACCGGGGCCTTTGAGCACTTCCACCCGCTCAAGGAACTCGGTCGGCACATGGCCATCCGGGGCCAGGCCATACAACCCGTTTAGCGCAAGCTCGGTGGAGTCAAGGGAGTAGCCACGGATCATGAAGTTCTCGTAGGCGTGGCCTTCGCCGGTGCTGAAGCGGATCGACGGATCGTTGCGCAGCACCGCGCCAACCGTGCCGCTTTGCTGGTTTTCCATGTGCTGGGCGGTGTAGGAAGTGACGTTGAACGGTGTCTCCATCACATCGCGATTACCCAGCATGCCCAAGCGTGCGCCGCGGGCGACCTGGCCGCCACTGTAGGCCTCGGGCAGGCCATCGGGATTGCTGCTGGCATTGATGTTCAGCTCACCGAGGGTCAGGGCGCCGTCGCTGTTCAGGCTGCGCAGGATGATCACACCGTTCTCTTCACTGGCGACCAGGCCAGTGTTGGCCAGCACGCGCTGCAAGGCCTGCTGCAAGGTGAACTGGCCCTGCAATGCCGGTGCGCTGCGACCCGCCAGCAATTGGCTGTCGGCGGCGATAGCAACCCCGGCTTCACGGGCCAGGGCATGCACCGCGGCTTCCAGGGACTGCCCCGGCAGGTTCAAGCTCAGGGCCGGCGCGTCAGCAGCCAGGGCGGCGGCGTGAACGCCAGTCAGTGGCAACAGGCTGGCGCTGCCCAGGGCACAGGCCAGCACCAGCCGACGCAGGGTACCGGGGAAAGCCGCAGGGGGTGCCGGGCGGGCATGGGGAAGCGACATGATCTGTCCTTGCAGAGGTGGGTTCAGCGATGAAGACGGGCCACTTCGCCGTTACCCCTCAAAACTTTTTCAGCGCAATCGCAGGGTGCGCTGCTGCCCCTGCTGAACCAGGCTCACCGGAAGGACTTTCGGCAGCGTCTGCAGCAGCAGTTCCGGCTGGTCGCTAGGGAAGCTGCCGGTCAGTTGCAGGCGTGCCGCGGCGGGCTCCAGCACTACCGGTTGCAGCGCATATGCGTTGACCTCGGCAATCACCTCGGCCAGCGGCGTCTCGGTGAACGACCACCAACCGCGCTGCCAATGCTGGATATCCGGCGCGGCATGCGGATCGGACCTGAGCCGGAGCAATCGGCCTTGCGCATCGAGGCTGATCCGCTCACCGGCCTGCAACACCTGCGAGCCGTCACGCAAGCCACGCACCTCGACCCGCCCGCGCGCCACCGCGACCTGAATCTCAGCACCGCGATCGCTGACACTGAACGCCGTGCCCAGCACCTGCACTTCGCCCAGCCGGGTGCTGATCACAAACGCTCGCAAGCGCTCGCGCGCCACGTCGAAATAGACGTGGCCATGCAGCAGGCGCACCTGGCGCAGACCGTTGCTGTACTCGACGCGCAGGCTGGTTTCGGCGGCCAGCAGCAACTGGCTACCATCGGGCAGGGTTTCGCCGCGTGGCGGTTCGGCATGCACGGTTTGCAGCAGGCGATCGAACTGCGGCGTACGCCGCCACAACCAGCCCAGCCAACTGGCCCCCACCACCGCCAGCAGCAGGCCGCCGCCCTGACGCAGCAGGCGCCGACGGCTGAGGTTGAGCGGCTCCGGCGCCACTGCCGGGCGCAGTTGCGGGGTCAGCCGATGCACCAGTTGCCAGCGTTGTTCGGCCTCTTGCCAGGCCCTTTCGTGCTCGTTGCTTTTACCGCGCCAGCGCTCCAGTTGCCCACGCGCCTGCTGTACCCGTTCGGGGTCGTCACTATTGAGTGCGGCCAGGTAGGTCAGGGCCTGCTGCACCTTGCGCGTTGATACCGGCGAAGACTCAGGCATGCCGCGCCGCCAGGCTCAGTTCGGACAAATCGAACACCGCCCGGGCGATGTGCAGCTCCACTGCCTTGGCCGACAGTTCCAGCTCGGCACACACCTGGCGATGGGGCTGGCCGTGCAGGCGCACGCGGACGAACACTTCACGGCGCAGGCGCGGCATGCGTTCGATACGCTCGATCAACTGCTGCAGCTGCTCGCGGGCGATGATGATTTCTTCAACGCTCGGGCTCAGCGCATCGGCCCGGGTCAGCCAGTCTTCCAGCGCCGCCAGCTCGTTGCTGCGTCGCCGGTACTGATCGATGCACAGGTTACGCGCCGCCTGGAACAGCAGGGCCCGGGCGTTGAGCACCGGGGCGTTCAAGGCATGGGCGTAGGCCTGGGCAAAGCTTGACTGGGCAATGTCGGCGGCATCATCCGGATTGCGCAAGCGCCCACTCAGGTAGCGGCGCAGGTCGCTATAGTTGGCCAGCAGATCGTGGACGACCGCCTGCAAGGCCGGGGCAGCTGCGGTCCAGGGCGTGGAGAGCGAAGTCATGAAGGTCCGGCGTGCGAGAAGGACATGAATAGGAATTCATATCATTCTCACATATCGGTATAGCCTTCTGCCAGCCCTCAGCTGTTGCGCGGCAACAGGCCAGGCAAGGCGTGGGCCAGGGCATTGACGGCAAAGCCGATGAACATCACCCCGCACGCCCGGGTGATCCACAGCTCGTAACGGGTGTACAGGGTACGCACATGGCGGGCACCGACCACACCGACGAGAATCGCATAAGCCAGCAGGCCACCGACAAAACTCAAGGCGATCAGCGCCGGCAGCATTGACCAGTCCAGCGTTTCGGCGCGACTGGAAAGCAAGGCGGTGAACGTGGCCACGGCCACCGGATAGGCCTTGGGATTGGTCAGGCCGAACACCACACCGTGCCAGAACGGTTTGCGTACCGGCCCCTGCTCGCCCTCGCCATTGCCCGGGCGGCTACGCAGGGCACGCATGCCCAGCCAGAACAGGTACAGGCCACTGAGCACGCCGAGAATGTCGAACACCGAGTTGCCGATCTGCCGTGCGCCGACGATGGCCACCAATGCCGTGCTGCACCACAGCACATCCCCCAGCAAATGACCGCAGAGAAACCCCGCCCCGGCGCGGCGGCCGCGCGCCGCGCCAATGCCGAGCACCGCCAGCACGCCGGGCCCCGGAGTAATGCCGTAGATAAAACCGGAAGCGATTACCGCCAGCAGCAGTGAAAAGGTCATCGAGGCAGTGTCCTGAAAGTCCGTGCAAGGCGCGAAGTCTACGGCAGCCGCGCAGCGCCAGCCAGCCTGTCAATAACCCTCGGCGCGCAGAATCTGCGCCTCGCTGCGGGCACTGGGCCGGGCCAGGTAACGCAGCAGTTGGCCGCTGCGATTGCTGAAGATGCCGTCCACGCCCGCGTCCAGAACCTTGCGAAAATCCACCGGCTCATCGACGGTGTACACGTGCACCAACAGGCCCTTGTCGTGCGTCAGCTGGTTCATCCACGGCTGCACCAGGTCGGCGTAACTCTGGGCACCGCCCTCGGTCAGCGCTGCTGAAGGTCCGGTGCCGATGGCCCCATCGGCCTTGGCGTAATCCAGCCAGCGCTCGAATTCGGCCTTGTCTTTGGGTTGTTGGCGCGCATAGAACGCCGCCTTGTCGCGCTCGCCGGACTCGGCAAAGGTCTGCTGCGAGGCCGGTTCCATGCTGCCCTTGCCGACCCACAGCAACAGCACCTTGGGCACCTGGGGCATGTGCTGGTGCAGCAGCGCCAGGCTGCTACGGTCGAAGCTCTGCAACACCACCTTGCCCGGCCGCGCGAGCCAGCCCTTGGCCTGCAGGCTGTTCTTCAGGTCAGCTTCGATGCCGGGAAACAGGCCTGGCACCTTGGTCTCGATGTACAAGCCCGGCTGGTGTTGCGGGTTAGCCGCGGCGATGGCCATGACCTCATCGAGGGTCTGGATCTTCAGGCCCTTGAAGCTTGCCCGGGCACGTTCGGGGTAAGCCTTGTTGAACCAGCTGCCGACATCCAGCGACTTGAGTTCGGCCAGGGTGAAGGCGCTGACCGGGCTGTTCTTGCGCTCGGGAAAGCGCTCGGCAACATCACTGGTACGCAGCAGGTTGTCATCGTGCACGGCAACCAGTACACCATCGCTGGAGCGCTGCAGGTCCAGCTCCAGGTAGTCGGCGCCCAACTCGCGCGCCAGCCGGTAGGCCGGTGCCGTGGACTCCGGCGCATCATAAGACGCGCCGCGATGGGCGATCACCGCCGGGTAGGGAATAGCGCCCTGCCCGGCTTCGGCAAGCCCCGCCAGCGGCAACAACGCCAGGCAACACACACGTCCAATTGCGTTCAACATTTTCAGCCTTCCTTTGGTGCACAGCGAATCCAGCATAGTCGCCAACGCTGATGACAGACCGGTTGCATGCTAAAGTCGCCGGCGATTGCCTGCCCTGCCACAGAGATGCCCGATGCCCCACGCCGACCTCGACGCCAGCCTCCACCCCTGGCCAGACCTGAACGCCAGTCAGCCGTGCAGCGGCCTGCTGCTGGGCAACGGCGCCAGCCGTGCGCTGTGGCGACCCTTCACATATTTTTCGCTATTCGAAGAAGCCCAGCGGGTGCGGCACAAACCCCTGAGCCTGACTGACCAGGCGCTGTTCAAGTCGCTGGGCAGCGAGCTGTTCGAACCGGTGCTCAGTGCCCTGAACACTACGGTACGGATCAACGCCGCGCTGGCGATCAGCGCGTCGGCGCCGCTGAACCGCTACTACGCGATCAAGGAAGCGCTGATCCATGCCATTCGCAGCGTGCACATCCCTTGGCGCATGCTGCCGAGCCAGACGTTACTGCTGATCAACCGCGAGCTGGGCAATTACCAGAGCGTCTACTCAAGCAACTACGACCTGATCTGTCATTGGGCCGCCAGCCAGGCACCGGAAGGCTTTCAGCAGTTGTTCGATGAAGACGGCGACTTCGATATCCGCCGCACCCGCAGCCCCGGCACACGCCTGCTGTACCTGCACGGCGGCCTGCACTTGCTCAAGCAGCAGGATGGCAGCACCCGCCAGCGCAGTGCCACCGACAGCCAGTTGCTCGATGGCTTTGCCGTCAACACCCCGGGCGATGTGCCGCTGTTCGTCAACGAGAGCAGCAGCGACGACAAGCTCAAGGCCATCCGCAGTTCCGACTACCTCAGTTGGGCCCTCGGTGAGCTGGCGGGGCACCGGGGCGGGCTGTGCATCTTCGGCCAGCACCTGGACAGCACTGACCGCCATCTGCTGGAGGCGCTCAAGCAGGCGCGCCCGACGCACCTGGCCATCGCCATCCGGCCGTTGAGCGACGCCTCGATCATCAGCCAGAAGCAGCACTACCTGCAGCGTTTTGCCGACATGCCCGAGCTGCCACTGTACTTTTTCGACGCCAGCAGCCACCCGCTGGGCGCGCCCGGGCTGGACGTCCCGGTACCGGTTCCAATCCGCAAGCGGCGTTGATGGGCGACAAAAACAGGCATGGTAAATAGCAATTATTATCGATACCATTTGCAACCTTTCTCTCCGGTCCGTCCTGGAAAGCTTGCATGCCGCGCCCCAAACCCGACCCTTTTACCCACGAAACCTGTCGCGGGTTCTATGCCGATATCCTGCATTTTTTGCGCAAGCGCATGGACAATGCCAACGATGCCGCAGACATGACCCAGGACGTGTTCACCCAGTGGCTGGGCTATCGCGACCGCGCGCAGGTCGAGCAACCACGGGCGTTCCTGTTCCAGATGGCACGCAACCTGCTCAGCGATCACTGGCGCCGGCAGAAGGTGCGTCACAGTGTGCTCGACGAACAAGCCCAGGCCAGCGAACAGACACCGGCCGACACCAGCAGCGACCCGCTCAAGCATGCCCAGCAGCAACAACGCCTGGAACAATTGAAACTTGTCCTCGCCGAACTCTCGCCGCGCCGCCGCGAAGCCCTTATGCTGCACCGCTTCGAAGGTTTGACGCAGGCGCAGATCAGCGCGCGCATGGGCATTTCCGTGAGCATGGTGGAAAAGCACATCGCCGCGGCCCTGCTGCATTGCAAGCAACGTCTGGACAGTGACAACGGCATGGAGCAGCCAGAATGACCCCCACTCCTGAAATCGATAAGCGCAGCATCGATGCCCAGGCGGCCAGCTGGTTTACCCGTAACCGCAACGACCGCTCGCGCGAATCACGCAAGGCCTTCGCCCAGTGGTTGCAGCACCCCGAGCATGCCCGCGCCTATGCCCAGTTCGAACAACTCTGGGATGACCTGGCCGCGCTCAAGAGCCTGAACAAACCGGTCGCCCTGCCCAGCCGCAAACCGCTGCGCTGGCGTCCGGCGCTGGCCGTGGCCGCCGGGCTGGTGTGCGCCGTGCTGGCGGCCAACCTCGGCCTGCCGAGCCGCCATCATCAGCAACAACTGGCCGTGCAAAGCGAACGCCCGCAGCACCTGGCCCTGCCGGATGGCAGCCAGCTGGAGGTCAACGCCCGCACCCGGCTGAGCCTGAGCTTCGACAACGAGCGCCGGCTGATTCGCCTCGACCAGGGCCAGTTGTACATCGACGTGGCCGCCGACAAGGAGCGCCCGCTGTTCATCGATGCCGGCAATGCGCGGGTACGGGTGGTCGGCACCGGGTTCGATCTGCGCCGCGGCCAGCTGGAGCTGGTGCTCAGCGTCGCCCACGGCCAGGTGGCCCTGGAAACCCCCGGCGAGAATCGCCCGCCAGTGCTGTTGAGCGCCGGCCAACGGGCCATCTACGACCTGGCCCGCGGCAGCCTCAACGTCCAGAACCTCAGTACTCAGGAGGTGGCCGACTGGCGCAGCGGCCATGTGAGCTTTCGCAACCGCGAGCTGGCCAGCCTGATCGATGAGCTGTCGCTGTACCGCTCGGCGCCGGTGCTGCTCGCCGACCCGGCGCTGGGCCGCTACAAGGTCTCGGGCAACCTCGATGTCAATGACCCGGATGCCGTGCTCAACGCCCTGCCGGCGCTGCTGCCGATCAAGGCGGTAAACCTGGCCGACGGCCGCCTGCGGATCGAACGCAAAGAGTAATTTGAGAATATTTTTCATTCGCATGTGAGGGTTTTCCGCAGCCCTGCGTCTTCCTCCCGTCTGCGTAATCACTGCAGGCCTTTTCTGGCCTTTGTTGCCATATTGGGGGGTTTCATCTTGCGTGCGTTTGCTCCGTTCAAGCCGTTGTCTGTTCGTCCTTCACTGCTGGCCGCGTGCCTGGCCCTGAGCCTGCAGGCCCAGGCCGCACCATTGCAACTGAACCTGCCGGCGCAGCCGCTGGCAGCGTCGCTGAGCCAACTGGCGCAGCAGGCCAAACTGCAGCTGCTGTTTGACGAATCCTTGCTCAACAGCGTCCAGGCCCCGGCCCTGCAAGGTGCTTACGAACCGCTCGAGGCGATCAGCCAGTTGCTGCACAACAGCCGCTTTGCCCTGGTCAAGGTCGGCAACACCTATGTGGTGCGCCTGCGCGAAGACGACGCCACCGCCGACAACAGCATCCAGCTCGGCGCGGTAAGCGTGGTAGGCGACGGCCAGCAGGTCGACCCGAGCACCGTCGGCCGCTCGACCCTGACCCAGGAAGACATCGACCGCTACCAGCCGAGCAACATCCCCAGCGTGCTCTCGACCCTGCCCGGGGTGAACATGGGCGGCTCGGCCAAACCCGGCGGCCAGACCATCAATATCTGGGGCCTGGGTGATGCCGAAGACGTGCCGATGACCGTCGATGGCGCGACCAAGAGCGGCTTCGAGCGCTACCAGCAAGGCACCGTCTTCATCGAGCCGGAGCTGATCAAGAACATCGAGGTGGAAAAGGGCCCGCACTCGATCTACACCGGCAACGGCGGCTTCGGCGGCAGCGTCAACATGACCACCAAGGACGCCCCCGACCTGCTCCAGGACGGGCGCAACAGCGGCGCCATGCTCAAGTATGGTTACGCCAGCAACGACCATCAGCAGGTCTACAGCTCGGCGTTATTCGGCCGCACCGACGATGGCCGCATGGACGCCCTGGTGTACCTGACCAAGCGCGACGGCGACGACATGAAGCTGGCCGGCACCCTGCCCGACCCCGAAGGCCGCTACCCGATCAACCCCCAGCGCCTGCCCAACAGTGCCCTGGACCTGGACGGCGCGCTGCTCAAGGCCAACCTGCACTTCAACGACGAACACAGCCTGGGGTTCTCCTGGTCGCGCTCGGAGAGTGAGCGCTGGGCGCCGTTCTCCTCCACCGCCTATCCGACCCCGCCGACCCAGTCGGACATCAACCGGTTCGGCTACAAGAATGCCCTCAAGCGCTTCCTGGCCAACCGCACGACCACCGACACCACCTGGTCGACCACCTACAAGTACCAGCCAGTGAACAACCCGCTGATCGACCTGCAGGTTAAGTATTCGGAGTCCGACACCCTGCAGACCGACGAGCGTGACGCCACCGCGTTCTTCCAGCCGTCCACCGGCGGGCGCAAGATGGACACCGAGTACCAGGACCAGATGCTCGATGTACGCAACACCAGCCTGTTCACCACCGGCCCGCTGGAACACGCCTTCACCAGTGGCTTGCAGATCCGTCACCACGACCGTGACACGCAGATGTGGATGCCCGGCAAAAGCTACGAGATCCCCAAATACAACAACGGCCATTACCAGCCGTACTTCATGCCCAGCGGCACCGTCGACAGCCAGGGTTACTTCATCCAGGACGCCATCACCCTTGGTGATGTGACCATCACCCCGTCGCTGCGCTACGACCATGTCGCCAACAAAGGTAAGCCAAACCAGGCGCCGTATTACAACGTTGTCGCAAACGGCCACGACTACAGCGAGAAAACCTACACCGGCTGGTCACCGCGCCTGTCGCTGTTCTGGAAAGCCACCGCCAACACCGCCTTCTTTGCCGATTACAGCAAGACCTGGCGCGCACCGGTACTGGATGAACAGTACGAAGTCCAGGGCCTGGGCAGTCGCACCGCCAGCAGCCGCAACCTCGACCCGGAACGCATCACCGCCCTGCGAGCCGGTAACGTTACCGACTTTGCCAACGTTTTCACTGCCGACGACAGCATGCAGATCCGCACCACGCTGTTTCGCAATGAAATCAAGGACGAGATCTTCAAGGCCACCGGTATCGGCTGTGAAGCACAACTGGCCAAGGGCGAAAACATCTCCGATGCCTGCGGTAAAGGCTTGATGTCCAATTACCGTAACCTCAAGGGCGTGACCATCAAGGGCTTCGAGGTCGAAAGCTTCTACGACTCGACCTACCTGTTCGGCTCGGTGTCCTACTCGTGGATGACCGGCCGCCATGAAGGCGCCTACACCAACCCCTGGGGGCCGGATGTCTGGGCCAAGGACATTCCGGCACCGAAGTGGATCACCACCCTGGGGGTGAAGATCCCCAGCTGGGACGCCAAGGTCGGCTGGCAGGCGCAGTTCGTGCGCAAGACCGACCGCCTGCCGAGCGACAAGTACCGCGAAGGCCCGGCCAGTGCCCTGGGTGACCGCTACTACGACCACTACGCCAACGACGACTACCAGCTGCACGGCCTGTTCGCCAACTGGAAGCCGCAGCAGCCTTACCTCAAAGGCACCGAGGTCAACCTGACGGTGGATAACCTGTTCAACAAGGACTACCGCTCCGAGCTCAGCGGCGAATATGCCTACAGCCAGGGCCGGAATGCCAAGGTCAGCATCACCCGTTTCTTCTGACGCAACTGTACGGATGAACTTGTTAGCAACTGTAACAAGATCATCCGCCGCGCCTGTGGCTCAATGAGTGGACTTCTCTGCCACAGGCGTCCTGTATGTCCAGCCGCGAAAACACCGGGATGGTCCTTGGCCTTCTCGGTGTGATTATTTTCAGCCTGACCCTGCCCATGACCCGCATCGTCGTGCAGGAACTGCACCCCTTGCTCAATGGCCTGGGCCGTGCGTTGCTGGCGGCGATTCCGGCAGCGGCGCTGCTGCTCTGGCGTCGGGAAAAATGGCCGACCTGGGCACAGATCAAGGGCCTGAGCCTGGTGGCGCTGGGGGTGATCCTGGGGTTTCCGGTGTTCTCGGCCTGGGCGATGCAAAGCGTGCCGGCGTCCCACGGCGCGCTGGTTAACGGCCTGCAGCCCTTATGCGTGGCGGTGTACGCCGCCTGGCTGTCCCATGAGCGACCGTCGAAGGCTTTCTGGGCCTGCGCGGCATTGGGCAGTGCGCTGGTGCTGGCCTACGCGATGATCATGGGCGCCGGGCAGATCCAGGCCGGTGACCTGCTGATGCTCGCAGCGATTGCCGTGGGCGGCCTGGGTTATGCCGAAGGCGGCCGCCTGGCGCGGGAACTGGGCGGCTGGCAGGTGATCTGCTGGGCGCTGGTGCTGTCGGCACCGCTGTTGCTCGGGCCGGTGCTCTACCTGGCCTTGCAGCATCAGGGGCCGGTGAGTGCAAAAGCCTGGTGGGCCTTCGGCTACGTGTCGCTGTTCTCGCAGTTCATCGGCTTCTTTGCCTGGTACGCCGGGCTGGCCTTGGGCGGCATTGCCCGGGTGAGCCAGATCCAGTTGCTGCAGATCTTCTTCACCATCGCCTTGTCGGCGCTGTTCTTTGGCGAACAGGTCGAGCCGATTACCTGGGTGTTTGCCGCCGGGGTGATTGCGACAGTGGTGCTGGGGCGCAAGACGCGGGTGCATCCTGCGCCTGTGCGGGGGCTGGGCTGACGCTATCGCCGGCAAGGCCGGCTCCCACAGTGGATCTGCGTGCACCGACCCGCGATGCTATCAGGCAGGGATCAAGCCATCGGCCCGCAGCAAGGTTTCCAGGCAATGCTCCTTGACCCCATAGAACGCCTTGAGCTGCTGGATCTTCTCCAGCAGCGCTGACGCCTCAACCGGCGCCTGGCGCTTGACCGCCAGGATCATCTTGTTCTTGTTGGTGTGCTCCAACGAAATGAACTCGAACACCTTGGTCTCGTAGCCACAGGCTTCCAGGTACAACGCGCGCAAGCTGTCGGTGAGCATTTCGGCCTGCTGGCCCAGGTGCAATCCGTACTGCAGCATCGGCTTGAGCAGGCCCGGGCTGTGCAGTTGCGGGCGAATCTGCTTGTGGCAACACGGCGAGCACATGATGATCGCCGCACCGCAGCGGATGCCGGTGTGGATCGCGTAATCGGTGGCGATGTCGCAGGCATGCAGGGCGATCATCACCTCGATGGCGCTGGGCACCACGCTGCGTACATCACCGCATTCGAATACCAGGCCCGGATGCTCCAGGCGCGAGGCCGCGGCATTGCACAGCTCGACCATGTCCGCGCGCAGCTCGACGCCGGTCACCTGCGCTTCACGCTGCAGGGTATGGCGCAGGTAGTCGTGGATGGCGAAGGTCAGGTAGCCCTTGCCCGAGCCGAAGTCGGCCACCCGCAGCGCTTGGTCGGCGGCCAGCGGCGCCGAATTCAGGGCGTGGGAGAACACTTCGATGAACTTGTTGATCTGCTTCCACTTGCGCGACATCGCCGGGATCAACGCCTGTTGCTTGTCGGTCACGCCCAGGTCCTGCAAGAACGGCCGGCTCAGTTCCAGGTAGCGCTTCTTCTCCCGGTCATGCTCACCGGCCGGCACCTGGCGCGCCTGCTGCACGGCGCTGCGGTGGAGCATCGGCTTGCCCTTCTTGCTGAATTCCAGCTGCGCTTCGTCGCTGAGGCTAAGCAGGTGGGCGTTGCGAAACGAGGCCGGGAGCAACTCGTCGACCAGCGCCAGCGCTTCGTCGTTGCCCAGGTTGCGGGTGATGTCGCGGGTCTTGTAGCGGTAGACGAACGACACGCAAGCCTGGCCCTTGACCGTCAGCGGCTTGGCGATGATGCGCTGCAGGGTTTCTTCGTTGCCGACAGGGCGCGCCAGCACCAGCTTGATCAGGGCGTTCTGTTCCAGGCTGGTGGCGAGCAGGCTCAGAAACTGCGCACGCGCATCCGGCGCGGCCTGGGCGGTGGAGGAATCGGACATCGGGAAAGGGTGCCTCGGGTTGCGGAGGGGGCGCAGGTATGCGCAGTGCCGGGAATTTTACGTGGATGCGCTTTCCCTGCACAGCTTTTGTCGACCGCCGCCGCGGCTAACCGAGCACCACCAGGCGATTGGGCAGCTCGTTGCGCTCGTGGGTCAGCGGCACGTGGGTACTGAGCAGCTCGCCGCAGGCCTCGATACAGCTGACAAAGCCCTGCAACGTCTGGCCCTGGCGCACCTGCTGGGTAAAGCGCCTGACGATGGCCTCCCAGACCTGGTTGTCCAGGTGCCGGGATATGCCCTCATCGACGAGGATTTCGACATAGCGCTCGGCCTCGCTGACAAAGATCAGCATGCCGGTACCGCCCACGGTATGGTGCAGGTTCTGCTCGAGAAACTGCCGCCGGGCCAGGTTCGCCGCACGCCAGTGGCGCACCGAACGGGGGATCAGGCGGGTGGTCAGGGCCGGGATGCGGAACAGCAGGCACAGGGCAATAAACGTCAGCCACTGCACGATCAGCAAACTGTGCACGCTCATCCAGCCGCTCAGGTAATGAATGATGCCTGGCACCACCAGGGCCAGCAGGCTTGCCCACAGCAACGGGATATAAGCGTAGTCGTCGGCACGGCTGGCCAACACCGTGACCAGTTCGGCGTCGGTGTGACGCTCGACCCGGGCAATGGCTTCAGCGACCTGGTGCTGTTGATGTTCAGTAAGCAAAGTCATGTGCTGCGGTTCTCGTTGTTGATCATTTACCAGCCACCCGACGACCCACCACCGCCAAAGCCGCCCCCGCCACCGCTGAAGCCCCCACCGCCTCCCCCGCCGCCGCCAAAGCCACCGCCGTAGCCGCCGCCCATGCCGCCGCGCCCGCTACTACCGAGGCCAAGCGACTGCAGGGCGAACACGACAACGATCAACAGGATGAACAAGCCGATGGCCCAGGCCGGCGCCCCGTCTTCGGCATCATTGCCCAACGCCCGTGACGGTTCGGCCAACGGGTTGCCGCCGAGCACCTGAAGGATCGCCGCCGTACCCTGGACAATGCCCTGGCTGTATTCGCCACGGCGAAACGCCGGGGTGATGATGCGATTGATGATCACCGAGGACTGCGCATCCGTCAGGCGCTCTTCCAGGCCGTAGCCGACTTCGATGCGCAGCTTGCGTTCCTGAGGGGCGACGATCAACAGTGCGCCGTTGTCCTTGCCCTTCTGGCCGATGCCCCAGTGGCGGCCGAGCTGATAGCCGTAGTCTTCGATGCTCTGCCCCTGCAAATCCGCCAGGGTCACCACCACGACCTGCTCGCCAGTGCCCTGTTCATGGGCCTTGAGCATGCTGTCGAGCTGGCTGCGGCTGGCACCGTCGAGCAGACCGGCGTTGTCCACCACCCGCCCGCTCAGCGCCGGAAAGCTCAACTCGGCGCGCAGCGGCGTAGTCAACAACAGCGCCAACAACAGCCCGAGCGTGAACAGCCGCATCAGAATTTCACTTCAGGCGCTTTGTCGGCATCGGCGCTGGTGGCCTCGAAGTTCTCCCGGATCGGCATGTCGCTGTACATCACGCTGTGCCAGATGCGCCCAGGGAAGGTACGGATCTCGGTGTTGTAGCGCTGCACGGCGGCGATGAAGTCCTTGCGCGCCACGGCGATACGGTTCTCGGTACCTTCAAGCTGCGACTGCAGGGCGAGGAAGTTCTGGTTGGACTTGAGGTCCGGGTAGCGCTCGGACACCACCATCAAGCGGCTCAGCGCCCCGGTCAGCTGCGACTGGGCCTGCTGGAACTGGCGCAACTTCTCGGGATCGTCCAGGGTGCTGGCATCGACCTGGATCGAGGTCGCCTTGGCCCGGGCTTCTATGACCGCGGTCAGGGTTTCCTGCTCCTGCTTGGCGTAGCCTTTGACCGTTTCGACCAGATTGGGAATCAGGTCGGCGCGGCGCTGATACTGGTTCTGCACCTGGGCCCAGGCGGCTTTTACCTGCTCGTCATAGTTGGGGATGTTGTTGATCCCGCAACCGGCCAGCAGGCTGCCAAGCATCAGCAGCAACCACAGGCGTACGCCCTTGTAATGAATTACCTGCATGTTGCTACGCTCCTTGATCGCCGTGATGCACCGGACTTGAGGCATAATCCGTCGTCGCCGCTGGATCGGAATCGCCCAATCGGCTAAAAGATGCCCCAGCAAACTACAACAATAGCCGCTTCCCCAACTTCGGCTGGGCAGTATCACCGTGAACACTGCCGTAAGCCTTGAGAACAGAATTCATGAACAAGCTGTGTTTGCTGGGTCTGGTTGTCAGCCTGGCCAGTCAGTCGGCCTATGCCGATACCTCTGCCGCCCCGCTGCAGGACAAGCAGGCGTTCATCGCCAACCTGATCAAGCAGATGACCCTGGATGAAAAGATCGGTCAGTTGCGCCTGATCAGCATCGGCCCGGAAATGCCCCGCGAAATGATCCGCAAGGAAATTGCCGCCGGACGTATCGGCGGTACCTTCAACTCGATCACCCGTGCGGAAAACCGGCCGATGCAGGACGCCGCCGCCAAGAGCCGGCTGAAGATCCCGATGTTCTTCGCCTACGACGTGATCCACGGCCACCGCACGATCTTCCCGATCAGCCTGGGCCTGGCCGCCAGCTGGGACATGGACGCGATCGCCAAGGTCGGCCGGGTGTCCGCCCTTGAAGCGGCCTCAGACGGCATCGACATGACCTTCGCGCCGATGGTCGACATCGCCCGTGACCCACGCTGGGGCCGCACCAGCGAAGGCTTTGGCGAAGACACCTACCTGGTCTCGCGCATTTCCAAAGTGATGGTCGAGTCCTTCCAGGGCCAGAGCCCGGCCGCACCGACCAGCCTGATGGCCGCGGTCAAGCACTTCGCCCTGTACGGCGCGGTGGAAGGCGGCCGCGACTACAACACGGTCGACATGAGCCCGACCAAGATGTTCAACGACTACCTGCCGCCCTACCGCGCCGCCATCGATGCCGGTGCCGGCGGAGTGATGGTTGCGCTGAACTCGATCAACGGCGTGCCGGCCACCTCCAACACCTGGTTGATGAACGACCTGCTGCGCAAGGACTGGGGCTTCAAGGGCGTGACCGTCAGCGACCACGGGGCAATCACCGAGCTGGTGCGCCACGGCGTTGCCCGCGATGGCCGCGAAGCCGCCAAGCTTGCAATCAAGGCCGGCATCGACCTGAGCATGAACGACTCGCTGTACGGCGAAGAACTGGCCAGCCTGCTCAAGGCCGGTGAAGTCGACCAGGCCGATATCGACAACGCCGTGCGCGAAGTGCTCGGTGCCAAATACGACATGGGCCTGTTCGAAGACCCGTACCGGCGTATCGGCAAGGCCAGCGACGACCCGGCCGATACCTATGCCGACAGCCGCCTGCACCGTGCCGAAGCCCGTGACGTGGCACGCCGCAGCCTGGTCCTGCTGGAAAACCGCAAGCAGACCCTGCCACTGAAAAAAGCCGGCACCATCGCCCTGGTCGGCCCGCTGGCCGATGCCCCGATCGACATGATGGGCAGCTGGGCCGCCGCCGGCCGCCCGCATCAGTCGATCACCGTGCGCGAAGGCATGCGCCAGGTCCTCGGTGACAAGGCCAAGGTCATCTACGCCAAGGGCTCCAACGTCACCCACGACAAGGCCATCCTCGATTACCTGAACTTCCTCAACTTCGATGCCCCGGAAATCGTCGACGACCCACGCCCTGCCGCGGTGCTGATCGACGAAGCGGTCAAGGCCGCCAAGCAGTCCGACGTGGTGGTCGCGGTGGTCGGCGAGTCGCGTGGCATGTCCCACGAATCGTCCAGCCGCACCACCCTGGAAATCCCCGCAGCCCAGCGCGAGCTGATCAAGGCCCTGAAAGCCACCGGCAAACCGCTGGTGCTGGTGCTGATGAACGGCCGGCCGCTGTCGCTGGCCTGGGAGCGCGAACAGGCCGATGCCATCCTGGAGACCTGGTTCAGCGGCACCGAAGGCGGCAACGCCATCGCCGATGTGCTGTTCGGCGACTACAACCCGTCGGGCAAGCTGGCCATCACCTTCCCGCGTTCGGTCGGGCAGATCCCGATGTACTACAACCACCTGAGCATCGGCCGCCCCTTCACCCCGGGCAAGCCAGGCAACTACACCTCGCAGTACTTTGAAGAGCCGAACGGCCCGCTGTACCCCTTCGGCTACGGCCTGAGCTACAGCGACTTCAGCCTCTCGAACCTGAGCCTGTCGAGCAAAACCGTGAAACAGGGCCAGGACCTGGACGCCAGCATCGTGGTCAAGAACACCGGCAAGCGTGACGGCGAGACCGTGGTGCAGCTGTACCTGCAGGATGTGACAGCGTCCATGAGCCGCCCGATCAAGGAGCTGAAGAACTTCCACAAAGTCATGCTCAAGGCCGGCGAGGAACGCACCCTGCACTTCACCATCAAGGCCGACGACCTGAAGTTCTACAACGGCCAACTGCAATGGGCAGCCGAGCCGGGTGAGTTCCGGGTCCAGGTCGGCCTCGACTCGCAGGCCGTGCAACAACAGAGCTTCGAGCTGCTGTAACAACGTTGCCATGCTCCAAGGGAAGGCCAGGAGGCCTTCCCCACTGCCGGGACTTGCACCATGCCTTCTTCCTTTCGCGCCCTGCGTCTGGGCCTGATTCTGTTCTTCATCCTCGCCGGCACGCTGTTGACCGCAGGCTGGGCCATGCACCACGCCAAGCGTCAGTCGATGGTCGAGGATGCCCGTCGGGCCAGTGAGCAGTTGGGGCTGTATGCCAACTCGCTGCACACCCTGATCGAACGTTACCGCGCCCTGCCGGCGGTGCTGGCCCTCGACCCGGAACTGATCAGCGCCTTGCGCGGCCCGGTTGCAGGCCCGGTGCAGGATGCCCTGAACCGCAAGCTGGAGCGCATCAACGGTGCGGCCAATTCCTCGACCCTCGAGCTGCTCGACCGCACCGGCCTGGCCGTGGCCGCCAGCAACTGGCGCCTGCCCAGCACCTATGTTGGCTCCAACTATGGTTTCCGGCCGTATTTCAAACAAACCCGCAGCCAGGGCAGCGGCCGCTTCTATGCGGTCGGCGTCACCAGCGGCGTGCCGGGGTATTTCTTGTCCAGCGCGGTGCAGGATGAAAACAGCCGCTTCCTCGGTGCCATGGTGGTCAAGCTGGAGTTCCCCGAGCTTGAGCGCGAGTGGCGCCAGGGCAGCGATATCCTGTTGGTCAGCGACGCCCGCGGGATCATCTTCATCGCCAACCAGGACGGCTGGCGCTACCGCGAGCTGCAACCGCTGACCAGCGCCGACCGCGCCGAGCTTGCCGCCACCCGCCAGTACGACAAGCAACCGCTGGTGCCGCTACAGCACCATATCCTCAGCAGCTTCGACACCAACAGCCACCTGATGCGTGTGCAGGGCCCGGAGGGCAACACCGACTACTTGTGGGAAAGCCTGCCACTGGAGGCCGAGGGCTGGACCCTGCACCTGCTGCGCAAGCCGCAGGTCAGCGAAGACGGTCGCAACGCCGCGCTGGCTGCCGCCGCAGTGTGGTTGAGCCTGGTCTTCGCCTTGTTGTTCATCAGCCAGCGCTTGCGCCTGGCACGCTTGCGCCAGCGCAGCCGTGAAGAGCTCGAACGCCTGGTCGAAGCCCGCACCCGCGACCTGCGCACCGCCCAGGAAGGCCTGGTGCAATCGGCCAAGCTGGCCGCGCTGGGGCAAATGTCCGCGGCGCTGGCCCACGAGATCAACCAGCCGCTGACCACCCAGCGCATGCAGCTGGCAACCCTGCGCCTGCTGCTCGACAACCAACGCCTGGACGAAGCGCGCCAGGCCCTGGAGCCACTGGAGCAGATGCTCACGCGCATGGCGGCCCTCACCGGGCACCTGAAAACCTTCGCCCGCAACAGCCCCAGCGGCCTGCGCGAACGCCTGGACCTGGCCACCGTGGTCGACCAGGCGCTGCAACTGCTCGAGGCGCGCATTCGCGCCGAGGACGTCAGCGTCGCCCTGTACCTGGCCCGCCCGGCCTGGGTACGCGGCGATGCAATACGCCTTGAGCAAGTGCTGATCAACCTGCTGCGCAACGCCCTGGATGCCATGGCCGAAAAGAGCTACAAACGCCTTGAGGTGCGCATCGATGCCGAACAGGAGCACTGGCGCCTGAGCGTGCTCGACAGCGGCGGCGGTATCCCTGCCGAACACCTGGCCAGTGTCTTCGACCCGTTCTTCACCACCAAGCCGGTGGGCGAAGGCTTGGGCCTGGGCCTGGCGATTTCCTATGGCATCATTCACGAAGCCGGCGGCCGCCTGCAGGTCGAAAACCAGCCCGGCGGCGCCCGTTTCAGCCTGACCTTGCCTATGGACCCGGAACCCGCATGTTGAACTCAGTGATGGTCGTCGACGATGAAGCCAGCATCCGCACAGCCGTGGAGCAATGGCTGAGCCTGTCCGGCTTCAGCGTGCAGCTGTTCAACCGTGCCGAAGACTGCCTGCAGCAACTGCCGATGCACTTCCCCGGGGTGATCCTCAGTGACGTGCGCATGCCCGGCATGGACGGCCTGCAGTTGCTCGAGCGACTGCAGGCCAGTGATGCCGACCTGCCGGTGATCCTGCTCACCGGTCACGGCGATGTGCCGATGGCAGTCGAGGCCATGCGCAATGGTGCCTACGACTTTCTGGAAAAACCCTTCAGCCCCGAAGCGCTGCTCGGCAGCCTGCGCCGGGCCCTGGAAAAACGCCAGCTGGTGCTGGAGAACCGCCGCCTGCATGAACAGGCCGACCTCAAGGCGCGCCTGGAGGCGAACCTGCTGGGCGTGTCCCAGGGCATGCAGCACTTGCGCAAGCAGGTACTGGACCTGGCCAGCCTGCCGGTCAACGTGCTGATTCGTGGCGAAACCGGCAGCGGCAAGGAGCAGGTCGCACGCTGCCTGCATGACTTCGGCCCGCGCGCCGGCAAGCCCTTCGTTGCCCTCAACTGCGCGGCGATCCCCGAGCAGTTGTTCGAGGCCGAGCTGTTCGGCCATGAAAGCGGCGCCTTCACCGGTGCCCAGGGCAAGCGCATCGGCAAGCTCGAATACGCCAATGGCGGCACGGTGTTCCTCGACGAGATCGAAAGCATGCCACTGGCCCAGCAGGCCAAGCTGCTGCGCGTGTTACAGGAGCAAAAACTCGAACGCCTGGGCGCCAACCAGAGCATCAGCGTCGACCTGCGGATCATCGCCGCGACCAAACCCGACCTGCTCGAAGCAGCCCGGGCCGGGCGCTTTCGCGAAGACCTGGCGTATCGCTTGAACGTTGCCGAATTGCGCCTGGCGCCGTTGCGCGACCGCCGCGAAGACATCCCGCTGCTGTTCAGCCACTTTGCCCGCCTGGTCGCCGAGCGCGTCGGCCGCAGCGCGCCGGTACCCAGTGGCGCGCAGCTGGGCAAGCTGCTCGGTCACGACTGGCCGGGCAACGTTCGTGAACTGGCCAACGCCGCCGAACGTCATGCCCTGGGGCTGGGCGAGCCGGCAGCAGCAGAAATCGAAGCCGGGCAATCGCTGGCCGCCCAGCAGGAAGCCTTCGAAGCCCAGTGCCTGCGCGCCGCCCTGAGCCGGCACAAGGGCGAGATCAAGGCCGTGATGGAAGAGCTGCAACTGCCGCGGCGCACCCTCAACGAGAAGATGCAGCGCCACGGCCTGCTGCGCGAAGATTTTCTCGGGCCTACCTGATCGACCCAACGGATCGCCATAAGCGGATTTTCGCCGATCCACTCATTTGAATAGGCGGATTTCCGCTCATCATATCCGTACAACCCTTCTAGACCGGGCCTCCAGCATCTGGCACAGCTCCTGCTATAGCCCTGGCAGGCTGCGTTTCGGCGCGCTCCACAAAAACAACTATGAAGGTCCCTTCGATGGATAACTCCACCACCCTGCCAACCGGGGCGGCCATTGCGCCCGCCGCGGTAAAAACCACCCGAAGCCGACTCAAGTCGATTTTCAGCGGTTCGATCGGCAACATGGTCGAATGGTACGACTGGTACGTTTACGCCGCGTTTTCCCTGTATTTCGCCAAAGCCTTCTTCCCCGCCGGCGACACCACCGCACAACTGCTCAACACCGCCGCGATCTTCGCCGTGGGCTTTTTGATGCGCCCGATCGGCGGCTGGCTGATGGGTATCTACGCCGACCGCAAAGGCCGCAAGGCTGCGCTGATGGCCTCGGTATTGCTGATGTGCGCAGGCTCGCTGGTCATCGCCCTGACCCCAGGGTATGAAACCATCGGCGTCGCCGCACCGGTGCTGCTGGTCATCGCCCGCCTGATGCAAGGCCTGTCGGTGGGTGGCGAATATGGCACCTCGGCCACCTACCTCAGCGAGATGGCCACCAAGGAGCGCCGTGGCTTCTTCTCCAGCTTCCAGTACGTGACGCTGATTTCCGGCCAGCTCATCGCCCTGGCGGTGCTGATCATCCTGCAGCAGACCCTGACCACCGAACAACTGTATGCCTGGGGCTGGCGCGTACCTTTCGTGATCGGCGCCCTGTGCGCAGTGGTCGCCCTGTACCTGCGCCGCGGCATGGAAGAAACCGCCTCCTTCACCAAGAAGGAAAAGTCCAAGGAAAGCCTGATGCGCACCCTGATGCGCCATCCGAAAGAGCTGGCCACCGTGGTCGGCCTGACCATGGGCGGCACCCTGGCCTTCTACACCTACACCACCTACATGCAGAAGTACCTGGTGAACACGGTGGGCATGAGCATCACCGACTCGACCACCATTTCGGCGGCCACCCTGTTCCTGTTCATGTGCCTGCAACCGATCATCGGCAGCCTCTCCGACAAGATCGGCCGGCGCCCGATCCTGATCGCCTTCGGCGTATTGGGCACCCTGTGCACCGTACCGATCCTGACCACCCTGCACACCATCCAGACCTGGTGGGGCGCGTTCTTCCTGATCATGGCGGCGCTGATCATCGTCAGCGGCTACACCTCGATCAACGCCGTGGTCAAAGCCGAGTTGTTCCCTACCGAAATCCGCGCCTTGGGCGTTGGCCTGCCGTACGCCCTGACCGTGTCGATCTTCGGCGGTACCGCTGAGTACGTGGCGCTGTGGTTCAAGAGCATCGGCATGGAGAGCGGCTTCTACTGGTACGTGACTGCCTGTATCGCCTGCTCGTTGCTGGTGTATGTGTTCATGAAGGACACCCGCACGCATTCGCGGATCACCACTGACTGATCCCAGTCATCGGCAGAAAAAAGGGGGCATCCGCCAGCGGATTGCCCCCTTTTTTTGTTTATGGCGCTTTAACCCGCAATTAATCCCACACCCTCAGTCTTCACTCATAGCGTAGACCGCATCGCCTGCATCGCTGGCAAGGCCAGCTCCCACAGGTCCGTGCATGGCCTTGCCGGTGATGAGGGCGAACTGTCGCCACATACATCTATTTTTTAGATTCTTATACGTTATTTTTTGCGCTTTTTAATCAATTTTATCGGCGTAGCATTACACCCATAGAAACAAACAACCCCTCAGCACCTCGGAGCAACGACCATGAAAAACAAACTGATCCTGACCCTGGCCTTCTCGGTACTGGCTGCCAACGCATTCGCCGAAGACGGCTTCGACCGTACCAACAGCCACAACTTCAGCGCCGTGAAAAGCCAGTCGGCTACCTATGCAGAAGACGGCTTCGATCGCACCGGCGGCGCCAAATTCGCCGAAGACGGCTTCGATCGCACCGGTGGCGCCAAATTCGCTGAAGACGGCTTCGATCGCACCCAGGCCCACCGCATCAGTTAAGCGCTGATGTGACGCAGTCAGCCCGGCTTCGGCCGGGCTTAGTCATTTTCAGCAAGGCAAAGCCTTGGCACACTAGCGGCCTACTCACAGGGAAGGCCTTCGGGCCAGCGCAGATGTATTACTACGAACCGGCAAAAGGCCACGGCCTGCCCCACGATCCGTTCAATGCCATCGTCGGCCCACGCCCGATTGGCTGGATTTCCTCCCAGGACGCCGAAGGTCGCCTGAACCTGGCGCCCTACAGCTTCTTCAACGCCTTCAACTACATTCCACCGATCATCGGTTTCGCAAGCGTCGGGCGCAAAGACAGCCTGAACAACATCGAGCAGACCGGCGAGTTCGCCTGGAACCTGGCCACCCTGCCGCTGGCCGAGGCCATGAACCAGAGCTGCGCGGCAGTTGCGCCGCAGGTCGATGAGTTCACCCTGAGCGGTCTGACCCCGGTGGCGTCAAAAGTGATTGCCGTGCCGCGGGTGCAAGAGAGCCCGGTGTCGTTCGAATGCAAGGTGACCCAGATCATCCAGCTGCAGCGTGCCGACCAAGCGCTGGTGCCGAGTTGGCTGGTGCTGGGTGAGGTGGTGGCCGTGCATATCGCCGAGCATCTGCTCAAGGACGGCATCTATGACACCGCTGCGGGCCAGCCGATCCTGCGTGGCGGCGGCCCGGCGGATTACTTCGAACTGGGCAACCTGTTCAAGATGGCCCGCCCGCAGGTCAACGGCTGAGTTACCAGACCAGCTCGGCGTCGTCATCGACGCCCTGCAGGCGCTCAAGTTCGGCGCAGGCCGCTTCATCAGCAGCCAGGGCGGTGTTGAAGGTCTGCTCTACCAGGACCTTGTGAAAACGCGGCGCCCCGGAGGCCCCCAGGCCTTTGACGGCGATGGCGGCGTGGTAGCCGTCGTCGCCGCGTACGGCTGCCGATACTGCTTCGAACCGGGAAAATTCTTTACGTGCCATGTGCCTCGAGTCCACATCAATTGCCAGAAGCCGCCATTCTAACCTGCGCAAGGCGAGCCGAAGGTATGCAGGTCGAGGCTGTCGACTACCCGCGCCTGCACCAGCTCGCCGAACAGCTCAAGAGTCGGTGACGCAAAGTAGCCGCTCATCGATTGCTGATCGCGCCAGAAACCGCTGAGCAGCCACAGGTCGGCGTCGGCCTGGGAGCGTTGCAGGCTGAATTTCAGGCAGCCGGGAGCCTGGCGCGACGGTTCCAGCAGATCACGCAGGCGCGCACCGAGTTCTTCTGAACGACCGCTGCTGGCCCGGATAAATGCGAGGTGGGTGACCGATTGTGTCGAGGTCATGAGCGTTTCTCCATGTGCAGCCAGATGAAATTGCCAGGCTGCACAGGTTAGGCCACACGCCCGCGCGGCGGTTAGGCGATTCCTGTCGAGCGCTTGCCTGATCCTGCGCGCCCTGCAGGATCAGGCAAGCGGGCGGCAGCTTTCGACTAGCGCCGTGGCTTGCACAAACCTATCCTGCAGTCGTTCTCCCTGGAATCGTCCCCATGCCCGCCATCGACCCTGACCGCCTGATCCTCGACCCCGCCCTGGAGCAACAGCGCCAGGAGCTGGCCGACCTCATCCAGCACCACGCCCCCCGTCAGTCTGGCGTCGAGTCGGCGGTCGAGGACCTGTTTCTGGTGCGCTATGAAGAAAGCGTGCGCTCGATGCCCGCCCTGGCGGAGCCTGCGTTGTGCATCCTGGCCCATGGCAGCAAGGAGGTATGCCTGGGTGACGAGCGCTATGTCTACGACCCGCTGCATTACATGGTGGTGTCGGTGGCGCTGCCGATCAGTGGCGTATTGCTGGAGGCCAGCCCGGAAAACCCCAGCCTGGGCGTACGCCTGAACATCGACCCGGCGCAGATCAACAACCTGCTGGCCGATGCCGGCCCCCTCGGTGTGCCGGCTTTGCCGTCGGGCCGTGGGCTGTATGTGGAGCGTACCGACCCGCTGTTGCTCGATGCCCTGCTGCGCCTGATTCGCCTGCTCGACTCGCCGAAGGACATCCCGATCCTCGCACCGCTGATCCAGCGCGAGATTCTCTATCGGTTGCTACGCGGCCCGCAGGGTTACCGGCTGTACGAAATTGCCATGGCCAACAGCCAGACCCACCGGGTGTGCCAGGCCATCGAATGGCTCAACCAGCACTTTCATCGGCCGCTGCGCATCGATGACCTGGCGCGCGAGGTCAACCTCAGTACCTCGACCCTGCATCACCGCTTCAAGGCAGTGACCTCAATGAGCCCGTTGCAGTACCAGAAGCAGTTGCGCCTGCAGGAAGCGCGGCGGCTGATGCTCAACGACGGGCTTGAAGCAGCGGTGGCGGGCTATCGGGTGGGCTATGAAAGCCCGTCGCAGTTCAGCCGGGAGTACAGCCGCTTGTATGGGGCGCCGCCGGTGCGGGACCTGGCTCGGTTGCGCAGCGCGCTCTAGATAGCTATCGCCGGCGTTGCCGGCGATGGAGCGCGCAGCGGTCCGCTTTTACACCGCCCTGACCACGTGCTTGATCTCCTGAAACGCACTCAAGCCCCAAGGCCCCAGCTCCCGACCCAGGCTGCTCTGTTTGTACCCACCCCAGGCCGTCTGCGGGAAGATCACCTGCGGTGCGTTGATCCACACCAACCCCGCCTGCAAAGCATTTGCAACCCGCTCGGCGGCTTGCAAATCACGGCTGAGCACGCTGGCCACCAGGCCGAACTCAGTGTCATTGGCCAGCGCCAGCGCCTCGGCTTCAGTGGCAAACGCACGTACGCACAGCACCGGACCGAAGATCTCCTCACGCCACAGAGCACTGTCCAACGGCACCTCGGTAAACACCGTGGGGCTGACGAAATAACCACAAGGCAGCTGTGCCGGCCGTGAGCCACCACAGAGCAGCTGCGCACCCGCTTGCAGGCCCGCCGCAATATGCGCTTGTACCCGCTGGTACTGAGCCTGATTGACCAACGGGCCCATTTCGCTTTCGCCGCTGAACGGCTCGCCCACGCGGATCGCTTCGGCCCGGGCCTTCAGCGCATCGATAAATGCAGGGTACAGGGCTTGGGCGACCAGTACCCGGCTGGTGGCCGAACACATCTGCCCGGCATTGAAGAAACCGCCCAGGCAGGCCAGCTCCACCGCAAGCTCAAGGTCGGCGTCGTCCAGCACCAGCAACGACGACTTGCCGCCCAGTTCCAGGCTCACGCCCTTGATCGTCTGCGCCGCGCGCTGCATGACCTGCACCCCTACCGCATTGCTGCCGGTGAAGGAAATCTTGGCAATTCGCGGATCGGCCGCCAACGGCGCGCCCACTGCCTGCCCGGTACCACAGACCAGGTTGAACACCCCGTCCGGCAGCCCCGCTTCGGCGATGATCGCCGCCAGTTCCAGCTCGGCCAATGGCGTGATTTCCGAAGGCTTGAGCACCACGCAGCAGCCTGCCGCCAGGGCCGGCGCGAGCTTCCAGGCGGTGGTGACCATGGGGAAGTTCCACGGCACGATCAGCCCCACCACCCCGCACGGCTCGCGGCGCACCCGGGCGACAAAATCCTCGCTGGGCAGCGCCACCGAGCGATCGCGCCCGAGGTTGTCCGCCAGCTCCGCGTAATAACGGAAGGTGGCGACGACATCATCGACATCGATGTGGGCTTCAGCCAGCGGCTTGCCATTGTTGCTCGCTTGCAACTGCACCAGGCGCTCGCGGCGCGCTTCGACGCCCTCGGCAATGGCCCGCAGGATGGCCGCACGGGTCGGCCCGCTGGACGTAGACCATTGAACAAATGCCGCGCGGGCCACCAGCGTCGCCCGCTCGACCGCCGCCGCGTCGCCACCGGCTACCTCGGCCAACACCTGTTCATTGCTCGGGTTGATCACCGTCAGCACCTGGGGGCCATGCTGCCAGACACCTTCGATATAGACACCAGGCAGCTTGATCATGCGGGCACCGCCCGCATCCAGGTGGCCTGGTCGATTTCGATCAGGCTCGGGCCTTGGCGATCGCACGCCTGGCGCAATGCTTCGCGCAGTTGTGCGACATCGCCGACCGACTCGGCGCTGCAGCCCAGGGCCTTGGCCACGCCGATGAAATCAGGGGTGTAGATGTCGACGCCGACCGGCTCGATGGCGCGGTTGACCATGTAGCGCTTGATCTCTTCGTAGCCCTGGTTGTTCCACAGCAGCACGATCAGCGGCACCTGCGCCTCGCGGGCACTGGCCAGTTCCGGCAGGGTGAATTGCAAACCGCCGTCGCCGATCAGGCACACCACCGGCGCGCGATCGGCCGGCGCTTCAGCGCTGCCCAACCAGGCGCCCATGGCCGCCGGCAGCGCGTACCCCAGGGTGCCGTAACCGGTCGAAGCGTTGAACCAGCGCCGCGGCTGGTCCATGTCCAGGGTCAGGTTGCCGGTGTACACCGGTTGCGTCGAATCACCGACCAGCACGGCACCCGGCAGGGTTTCGACAAGGGTGGTGAGCATGCGCGTCTGGCTGCGCATCGGCAGGTCGCGATCGGCCTCCAGCACTCCACGCAAGCGCGCGGCACGGGCCGCGCCCCACTCGGCGCCGCGCACTGGTGCCGGTTGCTCGGCCAGGGCCACCAGCAAGGCCTGGGTGGCGAGGGTCGAATCGGCAACCAGGGCAACTTTCGGCGGATAGTTGCGCACGGTCTGGTCGGGGTCGATATCGATGCGCAGCAGCTCGCCCGGGATCTCGAAGCCGCCCTTGAAGGTCACGTCGTAGTCGGTCTCGGCAAGCTCGGTACCGATCGCCAGCACCACATCGGCTTCGGCGACCAGGGCGCGGGTGGCCACCAGCGATTGGGTCGAGCCGATCTGCAGCGGGTGGCTGGCCGGCAGCACGCCCTTGGCGTTGATAGTCAGCGCTACCGGCGCCTGCAGGTACTCGGCCAGGCGGGTCAACGCGGCGTTGGCCTCGATGGCACCACCACCGGCGAGGATCAGCGGCCGGCGGGCAGCCGCCAGCATGGCGGCCATTTGTGCCACTGGCGCGGGGGCGGCCCCGGCGCGGGCGATACGCACCGGGGCGCAGGCCAGCAGGTGATCGGCGTCCTCGATCAGCACGTCCAGCGGAATTTCGATATGCACCGGGCGCGGACGCGCGCCGTCGAACACGGCAAAGGCACGGGCCAGTACCGACGGCAGGTCATCGGCGCTCATCAGGGTGTGGGAAAACGCCGCTACACCGGCCACCAGGTTGCTCTGCGCCGGCAACTCATGCAGTTTGCCGCGCCCGCCGCCCAACTGGTCGCGCGACTGCACGCTGGAGATCACCAGCATCGGAATCGAATCAGCATAGGCCTGGCCCATGGCGGTGGTGATGTTGGTCATGCCCGGGCCGGTGATAATGAAGCACACGCCTGGCTTGCCACGGGTACGCGCATAGCCGTCAGCCATGAAGCCGGCGCCTTGCTCGTGGCGCGGGGTGATGTGCCGGATGCGCGAGCTTGCCAGCCCGCGATAGAGTTCCACTGTATGCACGCCGGGAATGCCAAAGACATGGTCTACGCCATAGTCTTCAAGGAGTTTGACCAGTACTTCGCCGCAAGTCGCCATGATCGTCTGCCTGTCATTGTTCGGGAAACAGGCTGTATTGGACCGCCCGACAGCTACCTGCACAATGCAAAAAAGCTCATACTAGCCATGTCCTCAAATCATGGCTCAAGCCAATGAAACGCCTGCCTCCACTGCCTGCCCTGCACACCTTTCTAGTCACCGCCCAGTGCTGCAACTTCACCCGCGCCGCGCAACTGCTGCACATCACCCAAGGCGCGGTGAGCCGGCAAATTGCCGGGCTGGAGGACCACCTCGGTTATCCGCTGTTTCTGCGCCAGGCCCGTGGCCTGAGCCTGACCCGCGAAGGCCAGGACTGGCTGCCGCGGGTGCAGCAGGTGTTCACCTTGATCGAGGAAGGGGTGCAGCAGGTGGGTGCGCGTAGCACCACCTTGCAGCTCAAGGCACCGACCTGCGTGATGCGCTGGCTGCTGCCGCGCCTGATGGAATGGCAGGCGCTGCGCCCGGATGTGCCGGTGGAGCTGACCACCACGGTGCAGCATGGGGTGGATTTTCGTCGGGAAGTGTTCGACGCGGCGGTGGTCTATGGCGCCCGGCCCAACCATGGCCTGCAGACCCTGAAGCTGTTCGATGAACAACTGACGCCGGTGTGCGCGCCGCAACTGCTGAACGGCGCCCTGCCCTTGCAGCAGGTTGCGGATCTGGACCTGCACATGCTCCTGCACCCGACTCGCGATCAACGCGACTGGCATGCCTGGTTCGATGCCGCCGGGGCGAGCCTGCCCCGGCAAGGCAAGGGCCAGCATTTCGAAACCCTGGACATGGCCATGTCGATGGCTTCCCAGGGTACCGGTGTGGCCATCGGCGACTGGTCGCTGATCGCTGATGACCTCAAGTGCGGGCGGCTGGTGACGCCGTTCCCGCTCAAGGTCAGCACCGGCCAGGCCTATTACCTTGTGCGGCCACAAGGCTCGGCTTCAGCGGCGTTGCTGGAGCTGCTCGCGTGGTTGTGCGAGCAGGCCCAGGCCCCTCAGTAACCGACCGTGAAACGCTGGCGCGAGTGCGCCGGCTTCTCCACTTCATCGAGCATGGCAATGGCGTAGTCGGCAAAGCTGATCCAGCTCTTGCCATCGGCACCGATCAACAGGTGATCCTTGCCCAATTTGTAAGCGCCGCTGCGGGCACCTTCGACGAATTCGGCCGAAGGTGACAGGAAGGTCCAGTCCAGTTCCTTTTCCTGGCGCAGGATGTCGAGGTAGTGACCACCGGCGGTAGCTTCAGCCTTGTAGGCCTCGGGAAAATCCGGGCTGTCGATGACCTTGTGCCCCGACGGCAGCAGCAGGCTGCCCGCCCCGCCCACCACCAACAGGCGCTTGACCCCGGCACGCTTCACCGGCTCGATGATGGCCTGCGGTTTGATGCTGGAAAAGTGCGCGGCGCTGAGCACCACGTCATGCCCCGCGACGGCCTGTTCCAGGGCGGCGGCGTCGCTGACGTCCAGCGCTACGGCGTTCACCCCTTCGCGCCCCTGCAGTTTCGAGATGTCGCGGGCAATGGCGGTAACGCGATGGCCGCGGCGCAGGGCTTCTTCCAGCAACTGGCTACCAGCACGGCCGGTAGCACCGATGATTGCGATCTTGCTCATGGGAAATCTCCAGTCAGGATTGAATGACGCTTACCACTTCATCTCGCCCTTGGCGACCTTGGCGCTGAGCTCCAGCGAGCTCTCTTCACCCAGGTCCGGGTAACGTTTTTTCATTGCCGCGATCAGATCGGCGGCATTGCCCGCCTTGGCGGTTTCTTCGTCGAAGGCGCGGATATAGTCTGCGGTGAACTGCACCGCCTTGAGCGAACGGCTGCTCTGGCCCAGGTAATGGCCAGGGATCACGGTGTCGGGCTTGAGCTGCTCGATCCGCGTGAGGGTCGCCAGCCAGTCCTGGTGCGATTGCGCCGACTGCGTGTCGGCCATCCACACGTGCAGGTTCTCGGCGACCACCACACCACCGACCACCGCCTTGATCGATGGAATCCAGACAAAACTGCGGTCCGGCTGCGGGCCGTCGAGGCCGACCACTTGCAGGCGCTGGCCTTCGAGCTTCAGTTCATTGCCTTGCAACACCTGCGGCACGACCAGCTTCGCCGGTTTATCGGCGCCCATCTGCGGGCCCCAATAGGCCAGCTTGCCGTCCATGGTCTGCTTGATATGGGCAACGGTTGCCGCCGAGGCCACGACCTTGGCCTTGGGATAAGCATCGGTCAGGGTCTGCAGGCCGAAGTAGTAGTCCGGGTCACCGTGGCTGATGTAGATGGTGGTCAATTGCTTGCCGCTCGATTGCAGTTTGGCCAGCAACTGCTCAGCCTGCGCCTTGCCGAACTGGGCATCGACCAGGATGGCGTCATGCTTGCCGCTGACAATCACTGAGCTGACCGGGAACAGGGCGTTGGTACCCGGGTTGTAGACATCCAGGTTCAGCGGTTCGGCGGCCGAAGCCTGGGCCATGGCCCCAAGGGTGGCGAAAGCCAGCAGCAGGCGACGCAGGGAGAACGAACGAGGCATCAAGGCGATTCCTGTGAAGTGGGCGATGAACAACAGCTTAGTTGCACGATCCGTCACAAAAAATGCGATGCTTAGGATTAGTTTGTTTCTGAAAGCGTGCAAATCATGGATCGTCTGACAGCAATGCGAGTCTTCGTCAGCGTGGTCGACCTGGGTAGCCAATCGGCCGCCGCCGACCACCTGGAACTTTCCCGCCCGGTCGTTTCGCGCTATCTGGCCGAGCTTGAGGACTGGGTTGGCGCACGCCTGATGCAGCGCACCACGCGCCGCCTGAGCCTGACCGCCGCCGGCCAGGAAACCCTGCCACGCTGCCGGCAGATGCTCGAGCTTGCCGGCGACCTGCAAGCGGCCGTCGGCACCCCGAACGATGCCCCGCGCGGCGAGTTGCGCATCAGCGTCAGCACTTCGTTCGGCCAGGCGCAGCTGATGGACGCGGTGGCCGACTACGTCAAACGCTACCCCGGGGTAAAAATCGACCTGCAGATGCTCGACCGCACGGTGAACCTGGTGGATGAGCGCATCGACCTGGCCATCCGCACCAGCAACGACCTGGACCCCAACCTGATTGCCCGGCGCCTGACCGTATGCCGCTCGGTGATCTGCGCATCCCCTGCCTACCTGCGCCAGCACCCGGCGCCGCAGCACGTGCAGGAGCTCAGCCAGCACAACTGCCTGACCCACTCCTACTTCGGCCGCAGCCTCTGGCATTTCGACGTCGAGGGCGAGGTGGTGTCGGTGCCGGTGCAGGGCAACATCAGCGCCAACGAAGCCATGACCCTGCAACGGGCAGCCTTGGCCGGCGCCGGTGTGGCGATGCTGCCGACTTATCAGGCCGCCGACGCCCTACGCAGTGGTGAGCTGATTCGCCTGTTACCCCAGGCCAAGCCACGGGAGCTGAACCTCAACGCCGTGTACACCTCACGCAAACACATGCCGGCGACCCTGCGCAGCATGCTCGACTTTCTCGCCGAGCGCTTTACCGCCGAACCGATCTGGGATCGGGACCTGCTCTAGGCCGGGCATACCTGGCCCAGCTGACCTATGCTTTGAGTAGCACCTGTAGGTGGTTTGCAGGAGGTGAGCAGCATGGGCATCAAATCCAGAAAATGCGCCGTTATCTGTGCCATGGCCGCTGTGGTCGGGCTGTATGCCGCCGCAGCCTACCGGGTCGAACAGATCCGCAACCAACCCTACTCCGCCGCCAGTTGCAGCCTGGCTCACTGCGTGCCACACACCGCGACGCTGAGCGCACTCAAGTAGGTTGGCCTGGGGCCTGGTGACGAAAGTCACTGGGGGCCTTGCCCGTCAGGCGGCGGAAGAACCGCGAAAAATAGGCAGGGTCAACAAAACCCAGGCTGTCGGCCAGTTGCTTGATGCTCAGGCTGGTGTAAATCAGTTCGCGCTTGGCCTCGAGTAGCAAGCGTTGATGGATGATCTGCAAGGCCGACTGCCCGGCCAGCTCACGACAGATACTGTTCAGGTGCGCCACCGAAATCCCCACCTCATGGGCCAGCGCCTCGACGCTTGGCTGCAGACGAAACTGCTGCTCGACCAGTTTATTGAAGCGTTGCAGATATTCACGCCCGCGGGCCACCGCCAGCCCCTGGCCATGGCGCTGCAAGCATTGACGGCTGATCCACACCACCAGCAGGTTGATCAATGAGCGCAGTTGCAAGTCGCGCCCGGGTTGGTCCTGCTGGTACTCCTGCTGCAAGGCACTGAACAGGCTGTACAGGTAGGTGCGGTCGGCGCCTGCCAGGTAGGTGCCGGCCTGGGCCAGGGCCGCTGGCGCTCCGGCCAGTTGGGTGTGCAACAGGCTCACCAGGGGCGCCGCCAGGGTGACCACGTAACCATCGACGTCGCTGGAAAAGCGAAAACCATGCACGCACAGGGCCGGCACCACCTGGATCGCCGCCTGCTCCAGGCGCCGCACCTGGCCTTCCACTTCGATCTCGGCCTGCCCCTCATAGAGAAACAGCAACTGGCACAGATCGGCATGCCGATGCGGTTCGATTTCCCAATCATGCAATCGGCTGCGCGCCGGAATCGACTCGCAGTGCAGCAGGTCCGGGGTCGGCCACTGCAACTGCTCGCCGTACAGCTTGAACACCGGGATCGATGCCTTGCTCATTGATCAACTCGCTCCAGGGCAATGCCCGATAATCGCACTGATTGGTGAAAAGTCCTGCTTCATGCCGTTTTTATCCCTTCTTCGCTCGCATTTCAAAGCGAAAAATGCAAGCACAACAATCATAAGCTGCTTTCGGCCTTGCCCTGAAGCTTGCCTGGGATAACAACAATGAAGACTCACGTCGCAATTATCGGTGCCGGCCCTTCCGGTCTGCTGCTCGGCCAGTTGCTGCACAAGGCCGGGATCGCCAACATCATCATCGAGCGCCAGAGCGCCGACTACGTACTCGGGCGCATCCGCGCCGGGGTGCTGGAACAGGGCATGGTCGAGTTGCTGCGCGAAGCCGGGGTTGGCGCGCGCATGGACGCCGAGGGCCTGCCCCACAGCGGTTTCGAACTGGCCTTCGACGGGCGTCGCGAACACATCGACCTCAAGGCGCTGACCGGCGGCAAAGGCGTAATGATTTATGGTCAGACCGAAGTCACCCGGGATTTGATGGCCGCGCGCCAAGCCTGCGGCGCCGTCACTGTCTATCAGGCCGACAACGTTCGCCTGCATGACCTGAAATCCGAGCGCCCTTACCTGACCTTTGAAAAGAACGGCGAAATCCAGCGCCTGGACTGCGACTACATTGCCGGCTGCGACGGCTACCACGGCATCGCCCGGCAATCGATTCCCGCCCAGGCACTGAAGATTTTCGAACGGGTCTACCCGTTCGGCTGGCTCGGCGTGCTGGCCGATACTCCGCCGGTCAGTGATGAGCTGGTGTATGCCCGCCACGAGCGCGGCTTCGCCCTGTGCAGCATGCGCTCGCCGACCCGCACCCGTTACTACGTGCAGGTGGGCGCTGAAGAGAAGGTCGAGGACTGGTCCGATGAGCGCTTCTGGAGCGAGCTCAAGTCGCGCTTGCCGGCTGATCTGGCCGAACGCCTGGTGACCGGTCCGTCGATCGAGAAAAGCATCGCGCCGCTGCGCAGCTTCGTGGTCGAACCCATGCAATACGGCACGTTGTTCCTGCTTGGCGACGCCGCGCATATCGTCCCGCCCACCGGCGCCAAGGGCCTGAACCTGGCGGCCAGTGATGTCAGTACCCTGTACAACATCCTGCGCAAGGTCTACGCCGAAGGCCGTCGCGACCTGCTGGAGCGCTACTCGCAAATCTGCCTGCGGCGTATCTGGAAGGCCGAGCGGTTTTCCTGGTGGATGACTTCGCTCCTGCACCGCTTTCCCGACAGCGATGCCTTCAGCCAGCGTATCCAGCAAACCGAGCTTGAGTACTACGTCAGTTCCGAAGCCGGTCGTACAGTATTGGCGGAAAACTACGTCGGCCTGCCTTACGAGCCGATCGAGGAGGACGCTTAGCAAGCTATCGAGTAGACTGGTTAGCACTTGCGCCCGCCGCTACCGGCTGCGGGCTTCACCTGCCTCAGAGCTGGCCCGTGACTCAACTGAACACTCCGCAACCGGTGCTGCGCAGCGTGCTCGTCGCACTGATGCTGGCGATCTTTCTTGGCGCGCTGGACCAGACCATCGTCGCCGTGTCGATGCCGGCGATTTCGGCGCAGTTCAACGATGTCGGCCTGCTGGCCTGGGTGATTTCCGGTTACATGGTGGCCATGACCGTGGCCGTGCCGATCTACGGCAAGCTCGGCGACCTGTATGGCCGGCGGCGGATGATCCTCACCGGTACCGCGCTGTTCACCCTGGCTTCGATCTTCTGCGCACTGGCACAGAACATGGAGCAACTGGTGCTGGCGCGGGTACTGCAGGGTATCGGCGCCGGTGGCATGGTCTCGGTCAGCCAGGCGATCATCGGCGACTTCGTGCCGCCGCGCGAACGCGGTCGCTATCAGGGCTACTTCAGCAGCATGTATGCCCTGGCCAGTGTCGCCGGGCCGGTGCTCGGCGGAATGCTCACCGAATACCTGTCATGGCGCTGGGTGTTCTGGCTCAACCTGCCCCTGGGCCTGACCGCCTGGTGGGTGACCCGCCGCGCCCTGCGCAGCCTGCTGGTACCAACGCACAAGGCGCAGGTCGATTACCTCGGCGCCGCGCTGCTGATTCTTGGCCTGGGCAGCCTGCTGCTGGGCATCACCCTGATCGGCCAGGGGCAACCCTGGGACTCTGCGCAAGTTGCCAGCCTGCTCGGTTGTGCACTGATCGGCTTGCTGCTGTTCGTGCTTCATGAACAGCGCGTCGCCGAGCCGCTGCTGCCGCTGAAACTGTTTGCCAATCGCACCGCCACCCTGTGCTGGTGCACGATCTTCTTCACCAGCTTCCAGGCCATTTCCCTGACCATGCTGATGCCGCTGCGCTATCAGAGCATCACCGGCGCCGGTGCCGACAGCGCTGCCTTGCATTTGCTGCCGCTGGCCATCGGCCTGCCGATCGGTGCGTATTGCGGTGGCCGCCTGACCTCCCTCACCGGGCGCTATAAGCCACAGATTCTCGGCGGTGCGCTGCTGATGCCGTTTGCCATCGTCGGCATGGCCTTCAGCCCGCCGCAAGCGGCCTGGTTCAGTGGCATGTTCATGGTCTTGACCGGGATTGCCTCGGGCCTGCAATTCCCCACTTCGCTGGTAGCGACCCAGAGTGCAGTGGAACCACGGGATATCGGCGTGGCCACCAGCACCACCAACCTGTTCCGCTCGCTCGGCGGGGCCATGGGTGTGGCCATCATGTCCACCCTGCTGCTGGCGATGCTCGCCCAGGGCGGCTTGAGCCTGGCCGGCGATGCCCTGCTCGGCAGCCTGCAGGCCGGTGAACCGACCGCGGCGATGCAGGCCGAGTTGTTGCTGACCTTTCGCAACCTGTTGCTGGGCAGTGCGACGGTTTCATTGCTGGGGCTGACGGCGGCGCTGGCTTTGCCTGATAGACAATTGCGCGGCCGTCAGTAAGACGCTTATAACTGGCGTAGAAACAAATGATCACAAAGCTTCACAAAGTGTCATTTGCGCAAGGCAGGGCTCAAGCGCAGCATATCCAGCCCGGTATCGATCCACAGCTCGGCCTGGTTCAGCAGGTCAAAGCTGCCGGGCAGCAGTAGCCAGCGGCGAATCAGCCCGTCTATATAGGCATAGATGGCCAGTGCCGCGCGTTCCGGGTCCACGTCGGCTGGCAGTTGCCCGCGCTTGACTGCATTGCCCAGCGACAACGCGATATGGGCATGACAATCGATCGTCGAGGCCTGCCGTTGCTGGCGGATCTCGCACCTATCATCGGTGAACTCGCATTTGTGATGCAGAATTTCATTGATTCGCCGGGTCTTCGGATCGAGCACCATCTGGTGCATCAACCGTACCAGCAGCTTGCGCATGCAGCCGAGCGGGTCGACTTCATCCTCGCTTTCACTGGCCCGGGCCAGGGCGTCCAGCGGCTCGTGCAGGCTGTCGAGCATGGCCTGCACCAGTTCGGCCTTGTCGTTGAAGTGCCAGTAGATGGCGCCGCGGGTCACCCCGGCCTCTTTGGCAATATCGGCCAGGGTGGTACGCGCTACCCCGCGCTTATAGAAGGCCTTTTCCGCCGCCTCGAGAATCTGGGCGCGGGTTTCCTGGGCTTCTTCTTTGGTTCGACGGACCATGGCAGTACAACCTCATCAGGCCCAGGCACGCACGCTGGGTGCCTGGGAGTCGGGCCGGGTCAGCCTCTGCAGGCTGTTACCGGCTGTATTAATTTGGGGGCTCGCATCGGCTGAATGTGTCGCCTGCGAGGTATTTACAAACAACCATGAATGTAAGTATATTCCTTAGCAAGCTATTAATCCACCCGACAGCATTTTTTATAGCGCACCCTTTCCATTATTCTTGAGCGTCTTCAGCTCTTGCGACCCGAGGATCTTCATGCAATTCAAGCCAGCTGTTACCGCTCTGGTTTCCGCCGTCGCCCTGGCAACACTGCTCAGCGGCTGTAAAAAGGAAGAGGCGGCGCCCGCGGCGCAAGCTCCTCAGGTCGGCGTCGTAACCCTGCAAACCCAGGCCTATACCCTGACGTCCGACCTCCCTGGCCGTACCACCGCGTACCGCATTGCCGAGGTTCGACCACAGGTCAACGGCATCATTCTCAAGCGCCTGTTCAAAGAGGGCACCGAGGTCAAGGAAGGTCAGCAGCTGTACCAGATCGACCCGTCGGTGTACGAGGCGACCCTGGCCAGCGCCCAGGCCAACCTGCAATCGACCCGCTCGCTGTCCGAGCGCTACAAGCAACTGGTCAGCGAACAGGCTGTCAGCCGCCAGGAATACGACGACGCGCAAGCCAAACGTTTGCAGGCCGAAGCCTCGCTGCGCAGCGCCCAGATCGACCTGCGCTACACCAAGGTGCTGGCGCCGCTGAGCGGGCGCATTGGCCGTTCTTCGGTCACTGAAGGCGCACTGGTGAACAACGGCCAGGCCGATGCCATGGCGGTGATCCAGCAGCTCGACCCGATCTACGTCGACGTCACCCAGTCCTCGGCCGAGCTGCTCAAGCTGCGCCGCGAGCTGGAAAGCGGCCAACTGCAGAAGGTCGGCGACAACGCCGCCAAGGTCACCCTGACCCTGGAAGACGGCAGCACCTACAGCAAGGAAGGCCGACTGGAGTTCTCCGAAGTCTCGGTCGACCAGACCACCGGCTCCGTGACCCTGCGTGCGGTGTTCCCCAACCCTGAGCACAACCTGCTGCCGGGCATGTTCGTTCATGCGCGCCTGGCTGCCGGGGTCAACAGCGCGGCCATCCTCGCCCCGCAACAGGGCGTGACCCGCGACCTCAAGGGCCAGCCGACCGCGCTGGTCGTCAATCAGGACAACAAGGTCGAGCTGCGCCAGCTCAAGGCCAGCCGTACCGTCGGTAGCGACTGGCTGATCGAGGAAGGCCTGAACCCGGGCGACCGCCTGATCACCGAAGGCCTGCAGTTCGTCAAGCCGGGCATCGAGGTCAAGGCCAGCGCAGCCACCAACGTCAAGCCTGCCCAGCCAACCCAGGCCAATGCAGCGATTGCAGGGGCCAAAGGGGAATAAACCATGTCGAGATTTTTTATCGATCGCCCGATCTTTGCCTGGGTGATCGCCTTGGTGATCATGCTGGTCGGCGCCTTGTCGATCCTCAAATTGCCGATCAACCAGTACCCGAGCATCGCGCCACCGGCCATCGCCATCGCCGTGACCTACCCGGGCGCTTCGGCGCAGACCGTGCAGGACACCGTGGTGCAGGTGATCGAGCAGCAGCTCAACGGTATCGACAACCTGCGTTATGTGTCGTCGGAAAGTAACTCCGACGGCAGCATGACCATTACCGCGACCTTCGAGCAGGGCACCAACCCAGACACTGCGCAGGTCCAGGTGCAGAACAAGCTGAACCTGGCCACCCCGCTGCTGCCGCAAGAAGTGCAACAGCAGGGTATCCGCGTGACCAAGGCGGTGAAGAACTTCCTGCTGGTGATCGGCCTGGTATCCGAAGACGGCAGCATGTCCAAGGATGACCTGGCCAACTACATCGTCTCCAACATGCAGGACCCGATCTCGCGGACTGCCGGTGTCGGTGACTTCCAGGTGTTCGGTGCCCAGTACGCCATGCGTATCTGGCTCGACCCGGCCAAGCTGAACAAGTATCAGCTGACCCCGGTCGACGTGCGTACCGCCGTGGCCGCGCAGAACGTCCAGGTGTCCTCCGGCCAGCTCGGCGGCCTGCCTGCCCTGCCAGGCACCCAGCTCAACGCCACGATCATCGGCAAGACCCGCCTGCAAACCGCCGAGCAGTTCGAAAAGATTCTGCTCAAGGTCAACCGTGACGGCTCCCAGGTGCGCCTGGGCGATGTCGCCAAGGTCGGCCTGGGTGGTGAGAACTACGCGATCAGCGCCCAGTTCAACGGCAAGCCGGCCTCCGGCCTTGCGGTAAAACTGGCCACTGGCGCCAACGCCCTGGATACCGCCAAGGCCCTGCGCCAGACCATCACCGACCTGGAGCCGTTCTTCCCGGAAGGCATGAAGGCGGTGTTCCCGTATGACACCACTCCGGTCGTGACCGAGTCGATCAGCGGGGTAATCCACACCCTGATCGAAGCGATCGTGCTGGTGTTCCTGGTGATGTACCTGTTCCTGCAGAACTTCCGCGCCACCATCATCACCACCATGACCGTACCGGTGGTATTGCTGGGTACCTTCGGCATCCTTGCCGCGGCGGGCTTCAGCATCAACACCCTGACCATGTTCGGCATGGTGCTGGCCATCGGCTTGCTGGTGGACGACGCCATCGTCGTGGTGGAGAACGTCGAGCGGGTGATGGCCGAAGAGGGGCTATCGCCCAAAGAAGCGACCAAGAAGTCCATGGGCCAGATCCAGGGCGCCCTGGTCGGTATCGCCCTGGTGCTGTCGGCGGTACTGCTGCCCATGGCCTTCTTCGGCGGCTCCACCGGCGTGATCTACAAACAGTTCTCGATCACCATCGTCTCGGCCATGGCCCTGTCGGTACTGGTAGCCCTGATCTTCACCCCGGCGCTGTGTGCGACCATGCTCAAGCCGATTGCCAAGGGCGAGCACCACGTTGCCAAGCGCGGCTTCTTCGGCTGGTTCAACCGCAACTTCGACCGCAGCGTGCGTAGCTACGAGCGCGGCGTCGGCAACATGCTGCGGCACAAGGCCCCGTACCTGCTGGCCTACCTGCTGATCGTGGTCGGCATGATCTGGCTGTTCACCCGCATTCCGACGGCGTTCCTGCCTGAAGAAGACCAGGGCGTACTGTTCGCCCAGGTGCAGACCCCGGCCGGTTCCAGTGCCGAGCGCACCCAGGTGGTGATCGACGAAATGCGCAGCTACCTGCTCGACAAGGAAGCCGATACCGTTGCCTCGGTGTTCACCGTCAACGGCTTCAACTTCGCCGGTCGTGGCCAGAGCTCGGGCATGGCCTTCATCATGCTCAAGCCATGGGGCGAGCGCTCTGCCGAGAACAACGTGTTCAACCTGGCGAACCGTGCCCAGCAGCACTTCTTCAGCTTCCGCGATGCGATGGTGTTCGCCTTCGCCCCACCGGCGGTACTGGAGCTGGGTAACGCCACCGGTTTTGACGTGTTCCTGCAAGACCGTGCCGGTGTCGGCCATGAAAAACTGATGCAAGCGCGCAACCAGTTCCTCGGCATGGCCGCACAGAGCAAGATCCTTTCGGCAGTACGCCCGAACGGCCTGAACGATGAGCCGCAGTACCAGCTGACCGTCGACGACGAGCGCGCCAGTGCCCTGGGCGTGACCATCGCCGACATCAACAGCACCCTGTCGATTGCCCTGGGTGCCAGCTACGTCAACGACTTCATCGACCGCGGCCGGGTCAAGAAGGTTTACATCCAGGGTGAAGCCGGTGCGCGGATGAGCCCGGAAGACCTGCAGAAGTGGTACGTGCGCAACGCCGCTGGCGAGATGGTGCCGTTCTCATCCTTCGCCAAGGGCGAGTGGATCTACGGGGCACCGAAGCTGTCGCGTTACAACGGCGTAGAAGCCATGGAAATCCTCGGTGCGCCAGCCCCTGGCTACAGTACCGGTGAAGCCATGCTCGAGGTCGAGCGCCTGGCCGCGCAACTGCCGGCGGGTATCGGTTACTCCTGGACGGGCCTGTCGTACGAGGAGCGGCTGTCCGGCTCCCAGGCGCCAGCGCTGTACGCCCTGTCGCTGCTGATGGTGTTCCTGTGTCTGGCGGCGCTGTATGAAAGCTGGTCGATTCCGATCGCGGTCATGCTCGTGGTGCCGCTGGGGATCATCGGTGCGCTGCTGGCCACCAGCCTGCGCGGGTTGTCCAACGACGTGTACTTCCAGGTGGGGCTGTTGACCACCATCGGCCTGGCGGCGAAAAACGCGATCCTGATCGTCGAATTCGCCAAGGAACTGCACGAGCAGGGCCGCAGCCTGATGGATGCGGCCATCGAAGCCTGCCGGATGCGTCTGCGGCCAATCATCATGACCTCGCTGGCGTTCATCCTCGGCGTGGTGCCGTTGGCCATCTCCAGTGGCGCAGGCTCGGGCAGCCAGCACGCCATCGGTACCGGGGTAATCGGCGGCATGCTGACCGCCACCGTACTGGCAATCTTCTGGGTGCCATTGTTCTTTGTAAGCGTGTCGTCGCTGTTCGGTAGCAAGAAGCCCGAAGAGGACGCCACCCCTGAAACTCCACGCTATGAGGCCGGGCAATGAGTAAGTCCCTGTTGTCCCTGGCAGTAACCGCTTTCATTCTTGGCGGCTGCTCGCTGATCCCTGACTACCAGACCCCGGAATCGCCGGTGGCCGCGCAATGGCCGCAAGGCCCTGCCTACTCGCCGACCGAGTCGGCCGAGGTGGCCGCCGCCGAACAGGGCTGGCGTCAGTTCTTCCATGACCCGGCGCTGCAGCAGTTGATCCAGACCGCGCTGGTCAACAACCGCGACCTCAAGGTCGCGGCGCTGAACATCGATGCCTACCGGGCGCAGTACCGCATTCAGCGGGCCGATCTGTTTCCAGCGGTCTCGGCCAATGGCAGCGGCAGCCGTCAGCGGATGCCGGCGAACATGTCGCAAACCGGCGAATCGAGTATCAGCAGCCAGTACTCGGCGACCCTTGGGGTCAGCGCCTACGAGCTCGACCTGTTCGGCCGGGTGCGCAGCCTGACCGAGCAACAGCTGGAGATCTACCTGTCCAGCGAAGAAGCGCGGCGCTCGACGCAGATCAGCCTGGTGGCCAGTGTGGCCAACGCCTACTTCACCTGGCAGGCCGACCAGGCGCTGCTCAAGCTCACCGAAGAGACCCTCAAGACCTACGAGGAAAGCTACCAGCTGACCTTGCGTAGCAATGAAGTGGGGGTCGCTTCGGCCCTGGACCTGAGCCAGGCACGCACGTCGGTTGAAGGTGCGCGGGTCAAGCTGGCGCAGTTCCAGCGCCAGGTTGCCCAGGACCTCAACAGCCTGACCGTGCTGCTCGGCACCGGCGTACCGGCCAACCTGCCGGCGGCGCAGAATCTTGACAGCGACCTGTTGGCCGAAGTGCCGGCGGGCCTGCCGTCCGACCTGCTGCAACGCCGGCCGGACATCCAGGAAGCCGAACACCTGCTCAAGGCTGCCAATGCCAACATTGGCGCGGCCCGCGCGGCGTTCTTCCCGAGCATCAGCCTGACCGCCAACGCCGGGACCCTGAGCCCGGACATGGGCGGCCTGTTCAAGGGTGGCTCGGGCACCTGGCTGTTCCAGCCGCAGATCAACCTGCCGATCTTCAACGCCGGTGCCCTGCGTGCCAGCCTCGACTACTCGAAGATCCAGAAGGACATCAACGTCGCCAAGTACGAGAAAACCATCCAGACCGCCTTCCAGGAAGTCTCCGATGGCCTCGCCGCGCGCCAGACCTTCAATCAGCAGTTGCAGGCCCAACGTGACCTGGTTGCCGCCAACCAGGACTACTACCGTCTGGCCGAGCGTCGCTACCGCATCGGTATCGACAGCAACCTGACCTTCCTCGACGCCCAGCGTCAGCTGTTCAACACCCAGCAGTCGTTGATCAGTGATCGCCTGTCGCAGTTGGTCAGCGAGGTCAACCTGTACAAGGCCCTCGGTGGCGGCTGGTACGAGCAGACCGGTCAGGCGCAGCAGCAGGCTGCGGCCCAGACGCCGAAAGGCTGAGTGTTTGCGTTGTGAAAGAGCCCACCCTTGCGGTGGGCTTTTTTATGCAATCGCCTGTAGGAGCGGGCTTGCCCCACGATGATGAATTAACCAACCAGTTACCGTTCGATTATCGCCCAATTCCGCCTGCAACGAATTGATTCACCCCCGCCCGCCGCCGCACCATCGCTTCGCAGCTTTTCCAAAGCGTACCCCCAAAAGATCGTAGCCCGGCCTGTGACCTCCAACCGTCGCAGCGGATGGCTTCGGCTTACATAAAAACAAGAGACATCAAACGATGACCACACCCGCACGACACCTGCTTCCCGGCTTGCTGGCCATGACTTGCACCCTGCCCGCCCTGGCGGCCGAAGGCGGCTTTGTCGAGGACGCCAAGGCCAGCCTCAACCTGCGCAACTTCTACATCAACCGCAACTTCGTCGACCCGGCCAACCCCCAGGGCAAGGCCGAGGAATGGACCCAGAGTTTCATCCTCGACGCCCGCTCCGGCTTTACCCAAGGCCTGGTCGGCTTCGGTGTCGATGTGTTGGGCCTGTACTCGGTCAAGCTCGATGGCGGCAAGGGCACGAAGGGTACGCATTTGTTGCCGGTACACGATGACGGGCGCCCAGCCGATGACTTCGGGCGCCTGGGCGTAGCGCTGAAAGCGAAGATCGCCAACACCGAACTGAAAGTTGGCGAATGGATGCCGGTGCTGCCGATCCTGCGCTCGGACGACGGCCGCTCGCTGCCGCAGACCTTCCGCGGCGGGCAGATCACCTCACAGGAGATCGCCGGCTTGACCCTGTATGCCGGGCAGTTTCGCGGTAACAGCCCACGCAATGACGCGAGCATGGAAGACATGTCGATGAACGGCCGGGCGGCCTTCACCTCCGACCGCTTCAACTTTGCCGGTGGCGAATACAGCTTCAACGACAAGCGCACGATGATCGGTTTGTGGAATGCCGAGCTCAAAGACATCTACAACCAACAGTACATCAACCTGGTGCACAGCCAGCCTGTGGGCGACTGGACCCTGGGCGCCAACCTCGGCTACTTCATCGGCAAGGAAGACGGCGCCGAACGCGCCGGCAAGCTGGACAACCGCACCGCCTCGGCGCTGCTCTCGGCCAAATACGGCGCCAACACCTTCTACCTCGGCCTGCAGAAAGTCAGCGGCGACGATGCCTGGATGCGGGTCAACGGCACCAGTGGCGGCACCCTGGCCAACGACAGCTACAACTCAAGCTTCGACAACGCCCAGGAACGCTCCTGGCAGTTGCGGCACGACTACAACTTCGCCGGCCTCGGCGTGCCCGGGCTGACCTTGATGAACCGCTACATCAGCGGCGACAACGTGCACACCGGCGCCATTACCGATGGCAAGGAATGGGCGCGGGAATCGGAGCTGGCCTATGTGATCCAGTCCGGGACGTTGAAGAGCCTGTCGGTCAAATGGCGTAACTCGACCATGCGCCGGGACTACAGCACCAATACCTTTGATGAGAACCGGCTGATCATCAGTTACCCGATCAGTATTCTCTGAAACCTCTGCCTTGGGGCTGCTACGCAGCCCATCGCCGGCAACGCCGGCTCCCACAATGTCCGCTGTGCACAACACCTGGACTGTAGGAGCGGGCTTGCCCCACGATTACTTCAAGCCCCGCGTGTGGTGCGGCTCCGCTGCCCGGCCACCCCCACCGGTACATCGCCCTGCAAGGTCACCCGGCGCACCACGCGGCCCTGGGTGCCGTAGTCATCGACCGCATAGTGCTGGGTCGCGTGGTTGTCCCAGATCGCCACGTCACCGGCCTGCCAGCGCCAGCGCACGGTGTTCTCCAGGCGCGTGACATGGCTTTGCAGCAGGTTGAACAGGTGCGCCGAGTCGCTCTGCGAGTAGCCCTTGATGCGTTTGACGAAATGCCCGAGCAAAAGGTTCTTCTCACCGCTGACCGGGTGCACACGCACTACCGGATGCTCGGTTTCGTACACCGTCGATGTGAAGATCTTCCGGTAGTTTTCCAGTTGTTCCAGGCTCACATCGGGCTTGGCTGCGGCGTAGTCGTACTCGTTGCTGTGCACCGCCCAGAGCTGGTCAGCCAGGGCCCGCAGTTCTGCAGAGAGGTCCTGATAAGCCGTGGCGGTATTGGCCCACACCGTGTCGCCACCCGATGCGGGCGCCACCACCGAGCGCAGGATCGACGCCTTGGGGTAGGCATCGACGAAGGTCACGTCGGTGTGCCAGGAATTGGCCCGGCGCCCTTCGCCGCCATCGAGTTCGAGCAGGTAACGCGTGCCTTCGCGCACTGGCACGGTCGGGTGGGCGATCGGCTCACCGAGCAGGTGGGCGAAGGCTTCCTGGCCCTGGTCATCGAGGTGGGTCTGGGCGCGGAAGAACACCACCTTGTGTTGCACCAGGGCGGCCTGGATGGCTTCGATCACGGCGGGCTCAAGGTCGGCGCTCAACTGGACCCCGCGAATTTCGGCACCGATGCGACCGGCCACCGGGTGGATGTCCAGCGCGTGGGTGACAGGTGCTACGACGCGTGCGGCATTGCTCATGGTTTGCCCCTCATCTGGCTAGGTTGCGCGAAGTGCCGATGAAAGCTCTGCTCTATTGATATGCAAATAAGCTCTAACAAATAAACAGATGCTTCATTGACGGAATAAGAGCTTGCATTTAAAACCTGAGCCTGCACGGCGGCAAATACCTTCGCCGTATTTTTGGAATGCCGGGAAAGCATATGGATCTTCGCCAACTGCGTTACTTCATCGCCCTCACTGAACACCGCAGTTTTGTCCGCGCCGCCGATGCCATGGGCATCACCCAGCCGGCTTTCAGCCGCAGCATCCAGGGCCTGGAACAGGAGTTCGGCTGCGTGCTGATCGATCGCGCCAACAAGGACCTGCGCCCCACGCCCGAAGGCCAGGTGGTGCTGCAGCACGCCCTGCGCCTGGTGCAAGGCGCAGCACAGCTGAACAGCGAAGTGCAGCAGATGACCAAGCTCGATGCCGGCGAGCTGCGCTTCGGCTGCGGCCCGGCGCCTGCGGTGCACCTGGTGCCGCAGGCGGTGGCACGCTTTCTCGGCGCCCACCCCAAGGTGCGCACCTGCTTCGACGTGGATAACTGGGAAAAACTCAGCCGCGCGCTGAGTCGAGAAGAGATCGAGTTCTTCGTCGCCGACATCCGTCATTTCGAGGCCGACCCGAACTTCCAGACCCAGCCGCTGAGCCCGCGCCGCGGCCTGTTCTTCTGCCGTCCGGGGCACCCGCTGCTGGCCAAGGACAGCCTGTCGACCAACGACATGTTCGACTACCCGCTGGCCACCACCCTGATCCCGCCGGGGGTGCGCAAGCTGCTGGCCAACCTCAGCGGCAAGACCGACTTCGCCCCGCAGGTGCAGACCGAGCACCTGCCGACCCTGGTGAAGATCGTGCTGGGCACCGACGCCATTGGTATCGGCACCGAAGAAGCCTTTGCCGAGGACATCGAACAGGGCCGCCTGATACGCCTGCACTGGCGCAACCTGCCGGCCAACCTCGACAGCCTCAATGCCCGCTGCGGTATCGTCAGCCGCAGCGGTTATCGCCTTTCGCCCGCCGCCCGGGCAATGATCGAAACCCTGATCAGCCTCGATCGGCAGCCAGAGGTGCAGGTGCTGGCCGGATAGCCTGGGGCGCCAGCCACTGCTCGACGTTGAACGGTTTGCGAATCAACCGCTGCTCGGCGGCCAAGTCCACCGACGCCTGCAATTTGGCCAGGAAGTCGGCATCCAGGGTCGAAGGGAAGATCTTGCTCAATTGCTCGTGCTGCAGGTCCTGCTGAAGGATCGCTGGCGGGTAACTGGCCAGCCCCGAGACCAGCTGGATGTACGCCTCCTTGTTGTCGTCCCGGGTCAGCCAGTGCACGGCCTTTTCCTGGGTAGCGAGGAGTTTTTCCACCAGTTCCGGATGCTCGTCGACAAAGCGCCCGGAGCCCACCAGCACGGCCTGCACATTGCCGGCGCCGCCCAAGTCACGGGTACTCAAGGGCAACTCGGCCAGGCCGCGTTGCTTGAGGGCGCTGATGCCGGTCGAGCCCCAGATGGCGTCGATCTGCCTGGCAGCCAGGGCGGCGATCGCCGCGTTGAAATCCAGGTTGATGACTTTCAGGTCCTTCTCGCTCAGGCCCTGGCTGGCCAGGGCGGCGTCGAACGACAGCTGGGTGGCGGTGCCGCGAAACACCGCCACGCGTTTGCCCTTGAGGTCTTGCAGGGTCTTGATGTTGCTGCCCGGCGCCACCCCCAGGTAGTGCTTGATGCCGCGACCGGTGGCGGCCAGCAGACGGGTGTCGAGGCCATTGGCCTTGCCGATGATCGCCGCCAGGTCGCCGAGGTAGGCAAAGTCGACCTGACCGTTGGCGAATGCCTCGTTGATCACCGGGCCCGCGCCCTTGAAGTAGTTCCACTGGATGCTGATGCCATCGGCGGCGAAGGCTTTTTCCAGCAATTGCTGGTCGCGCAGTACGTCGGTCACACCGCCGCCGGAATGCTGGGTGCCGGCGCTCAGGTCGGGCACGGCGATGCGGATTTCCCTGACCTCGCCAGCCTGGGCCGGCGGCAGCCAGCCGACCACCGCGGCCAGGGCGGGAACGGCAAACAGATTGAACACACGGTTGATCGACAGGTTCATGGCACGCGACTCCTTGTAATGGTGCGGCCACGCTACCGACAACCCAGACCAGTAAATAAATACTAATAAATTACATTTTAATAACTTATAGGCATAAAAGCCGTTCTACGGGCGTTCCAGCGCGCCATGCATCAGGCACAAGAAAAATATGCTTCGAATGCATTGGCTGCGCGTTGTGACAGCAGCTTTAAATGCAGGTTCTTATCACATAATTGTATTTATTTTTTACTACTAATTCCTTTTAAGAATAAACAAATTCCAACGTGCGGAGGTTTCCATGGCCCGAGCTTCACTTTCCAGCCTGCCACTGGCCAGCCCGCCAGGCCGCATGCGACTGTTCGACGGCCTGCCCCTGCGTCGCCTGCAGGCCTGGTATCTGCCCCTGTTGCTGGCCGCATGGTGGTGGCTGGCCAGCCGCAACCTGTGGATGAGCGAACAGATACTGCCAGCGCCGAGCCTGGTCTGGCAGAGCGCTGTGGAGCTGGCCCGGGGCGAACTGTGGACGCACCTGGCGATCAGCCTGCAACGCCTGGCCCTGGGCCTGTTGCTGGGAGTTGCCAGTGGCGCCCTGCTCGGTGCCTGGCTGGGTTTCAGCCGTCGCGCCGAACGCCTGGTACTGCCAACCTTCAATGCCCTGGCGCAGATCCCGACCCTGGCCTGGGTGCCGCTGTTCATGGTGCTGTTCGGCATCGGCGAGGTGCTCAAGCTGGTGGTGCTGGTCAAGGCGATCATCGTGCCGGTAACCCTGCATACCCTGGTGGGCGTGCGCGATGCCCAGCCACGGCTGCGCGAAGCGACCACGGTGTTGCGCCTGCCGCCGCGCCTGCTGATCAGCAAACTGATTGTGCCGGCGGCGCTGCCGGCCTTTCTCGCCGGCGTGCGCCTGGCCCTGGCCACCGGCTGGACATCGTTGCTGGCGGTGGAACTGCTGGCCTCCAGTGAAGGCATCGGTTACCTGATGGTCTGGGCCCGGCAGTTGTTCATGCTCGACATCGTGTTTGTCTGCATCCTGGTCATTGGCCTGCTGGGTTTTGTCATGGACCGTGGCCTGAGCTGGCTCGAGCGGCGTCTGGTGCACTGGCCGCACCCGTCCAGCGCCGAACTGCGGGTGTCGCGCTTGCACGGTGGCCAGCGCCTGCAGGCCTTGCTGCTGCCCTTGGCACTGCTGGCGCTGTGGCAGTTGGCCAACCAGTTGAACTGGGTCGACACACAGATTCTGGTCGCCCCGCTGCAGGTCCTGGAGACTACCGGCAACGGCCTGCTCGACGGCTCGCTCAGCGGCGCCCTGGCGATCAGTGTCGGTCGGGCCTTGGGCGGCCTGCTGCTCGGTGGCAGCCTGGGTTTTGCCCTGGGCCTGTGGCTTGGGCTGTCGACGCCCGCCGAACGCCTGTTCGGGCCGAGCCTGGCCGGCTTACGGCAGATCGCGATCTTCGCCTGGGTACCGCTGCTGACCGCCTGGTTCGGTCTCGGTGAGCTGGCCAAGTGGGTATTCGTTGGCCTGGCGGCGTTCTTCCCGTTGTTCATCGCCACCCAACGGGCCGTGGCCAACCGCTCGCCACAACTGGAAGAAGCCGCCCGCGTGCTGCACCTCAACCTGGCCCAGCGCCTGCGCCGGCTGGTACTACCGGGAGCGGCGCCGGGGATTTTCGCCGGCCTGCGCATCGGCCTGATCTACGCCTGGCTGGGCACCATCGGCGCCGAGTACTTCATGCCCTCGGGCGGCGGTATCGGCAGCCTGATGATCGGCGCCCAGCAGTTGCTGCGCATGGACATCATCATGGCCGGGATGCTCCTGGTCGGCCTTACCGGCGCACTCCTGGGTGCCCTCGGACAACACCTCGAATTGCGCGCCACGCGCTGGAGACGAGCATGAACGCCATCGCCCCTGCCCTGGTCAGTTTCAATCAGGTCGGCAAACACTTCGCCGTGGCCGGCGGTGAGCTGGAAGCCATCCGCGACTTCAACCTGCAAATCGCCGACGGTGAGTTCGTCGCCATCGTCGGCGCCAGTGGCTGCGGTAAATCCACCCTGCTGCGCCTGCTGATCGGCCTGGACAACGACTACCAGGGGCAGATCCTGATCAACGGCCAGCCGCTCAATGGCATCGGCAGCGAACGCGGCATCGTCTTTCAGGAGCACCGTCTGTTCCCCTGGCTGAGCGTGGCGCAAAACATCGCCCTGGGCCTGGTCAACGCGCCGCTGAACAGCGAGCAGCGCCAGCAACGCATCGACCAGTACATCGCCCTGGTGGGCCTGCAAGACTTCAGCCAGGCCTACCCGCACCAGCTCTCCGGCGGCATGGCCCAGCGTGTGGCGATTGCCCGTGGCCTGGTGGCCAGCCCGCGTATCTTGTTGCTCGATGAACCCTTCGGCGCCCTCGACGCGCTGACCCGCCAGCAGATGCAGGACGAGCTACTGGCGATTCGCGAGCGGGCACGCATTACCACCCTGCTGGTGACTCACGATGTCGAAGAAGCGCTGTTTCTCGCCGACCGCGTGGTGGTCCTGGAGCCGCGCCCCGGGCGGATCAAGCGCATCGTCGACATCGACCTGGCGCACCCGCGCCAACGCGGCAGTTACGCCTTCCACCGTCTGCGCGAAGACCTGCTGCACGAACTGACCGCCGACGAACGCTATCTGCCGCCGGCGCTGGAACAGATCCGCGACCTGCCTTTGACCTACCTTGCCTACTGAGAACCGACCATGAGCCAACGCCCCAACTTTCTGGTCATCGTTGCCGACGACCTGGGCTTCTCCGACCTCGGCGCCTTCGGCGGTGAAATCGCCACGCCGAACCTCGACAAGCTGGCCACTGCCGGCCTGCGCCTGACCGATTTTCATACCGCGCCGACCTGCTCGCCGACCCGCTCGATGCTGTTGACCGGTACCGACCACCATATCGCCGGCATCGGCACCATGGCCGAAGCGCTGACCCCGGAGCTGATCGGCAAGCCGGGCTACGAAGGCTACCTCAACGACCGCGTGGTGGCCTTGCCAGAGCTGTTGCGCGATGCCGGTTACCAGACCCTGATGAGCGGCAAATGGCACCTGGGCCTGACCGCCGAGCTGGCGCCCCAGGCCCGCGGCTTTGAACGCTCCTTCGCCCTGCTGCCCGGCGCGGCCAACCACTATGGCTTTGAACCGACCTACGACGATCAGACCCCAGGCCTGCTCAAATCGACGCCAGCACTGTACATCGAAGACCAGGCCTTTATCGAAGAGCTGCCCAAGGATTTCTATTCCTCCGATGCCTTCGGCGACAAGCTGCTGCAGTACCTCAAGGAGCGCGACCAGAGCCGGCCATTCTTCGCCTACCTGCCCTTCTCGGCGCCGCACTGGCCGTTGCAGGCGCCCGCCGAGGTGGTGGCGCGCTACCAGGGCCGCTACGACGCCGGCCCCGAAGTGCTGCGCCAGGAGCGCCTGGAGAAACTGCGCCAGCTGGGCCTGATCGGCGCCGATACCCAGGCCCATCCGGTGGACAACCACTGGCACAGTCTCAGCGATGAACAACGCCAGCGTTCGGCGCGGGCGATGGAGGTGTACGCGGCGATGGTCGAGCGCATGGACTGGAACATTGGCCGGGTGCTGGACTATCTGCGCAACCAGGGCCTGCTCGACAACACCCTGGTGCTGTTCATGTCCGATAACGGCGCCGAAGGCGCGCTGCTCGAAGCCTTTCCCAAGTTCGGCCCGCAACTGGCCAGCTACCTCGACCAGCACTACGACAACAGCCTGGAGAACATCGGCCGGGCCAATTCCTACGTCTGGTACGGCCCGCACTGGGCGCAGGCGGCCACCGCACCGTCGCGGCTGTACAAGGCCTTCACCAGCGAGGGCGGGATTCGCGTGCCGGCGCTGGTGCATTACCCGGCGCTGGCGCGCCAGGGCCAGATCAGCCATCAGTTCAGCACGGTGATGGATATCACCCCGACCCTGCTTGATCTTGCCGGCGTGCGCCACCCCGGCAAGCGTTGGCGCGGCCGTGACGTGGCGCCGCTGCGCGGCAAGTCCTGGCTGGGCTACCTGTCGGGCGAGACCGAGCAGGTGCACGACGAAAACACCGTCACCGGCTGGGAACTGTTCGGCCGCCGGGCGATTCGCCAGGGCCACTGGAAAGCTGTTTACATCCCCGGCCCGGTCGGCCCGGCCACCTGGCAGCTCTACGACCTGGCCAGCGACCCGGGGGAAATCAACGACCTGGCCCAGGCACAACCGGCAAAATTGCAGGCGCTGCTGGGCGAATGGCAAAAGTACGTCGAGCAGACCGGGGTCATCCTCAGTCAGTCACCGTTCCAGCCGGACTAGCCAGCACCTGCAGGCGTGCGAGGTCGAGGATTTCGATCTCGCCATAGCCCAGGCGCAAGGCGCCCTCCTGCTGCAGCGATTTGAGGATCTGGTTGGTGGTCTGGCGCGACAGCGAGAGCATCAGCGCCAACTGCTCCTGGGACAGTTGCAGCACGCGCCGGCTGCCCCGCAACTCGCCATAACCGGCGGCGATCTGCAGCAGCCGATGGGCCACCCTTGGCGCGGCGGCCAACAGGCTCTGCTGCTCGAGGGCGACAAACACCACGCGCAGTTTATGGCTCATCAGCAAGGCCACATCGCGCCAGTGCCGTGGCTGTTGTTCGAGCAGGTTGAGTAACGGCGCCTGGGGTATCCATAACAGCCGGGTCGGCCCTAGCGCCTGGGCGTCGTGGGTACGCGGCTGGCCGTCGAACAGGCTGATCTCGCCGAACCAGTGCGGCGCTTCGATCAGGGTCAACAGCGCCTCTTTGCCATCGGTAGCCACCGCCCCCACGCGCATCGCCCCGTCGAGCAGCGCATACAGCCCGCACGGCGCATCACCGCGCTGGAACAGGTATTGCCCGGCCGCCAGCTCGCGCTGCCGGGCCAGCGCCAACAGGCTATCCTGAAAGCGGGGAGGCAATGCCTGGAACCAATGACCTTGCAGCAGGGTTTCGCGCATAGCGCCTCGCAGGTGAACTCTGTCGGCTAGGCGACAGACAGGCGGAAATCTGTAGGACATGCTCAAGCCACCTACAGGAGGAACAACAATGAAAAACCTGGTCGAACACCTGAGTCAATACGCCGCCTACCACCGCGACCCGCGCAACATCGTCACCCACTTTATCGGTATTCCGCTGATTGTCGTGGCGGTGACCGTTTTGCTGTCACGACCGGGGGTCGACCTGGGTGGCGTCTGGGTGTCGCCGGCGTTGCTGGTAGCGCTGGTTAGCAGCGGGTTCTACCTGCGCCTGGATCAACGCCTGGGCCTGCTGATGGCGGTATTGCTCGGTTTGTGCCTGTGGGCCGGGCAGGCGTTGGCGATGCACAGCACCCTGCTGTGGCTGGGTGCGGGGCTGGCGCTGTTCGTGACCGGCTGGGTGATCCAGTTTGTCGGCCACCACTATGAAGGGCGCAAGCCGGCGTTTGTCGATGACCTGATGGGCCTGGTCATCGGGCCGTTGTTCGTGGTGGCGGAACTGGGGTTCTTGCTGGGCATGCGCCTGGAGCTGAAAAAAGCCATTGAAGACACTGTCGGACCGGTGGCAATTCGGCAGAAGAAGGCGGCGGTCTGATTGGGGCTGCTTTGCAGCCCATCGCTGGCAAGCCAGCTCCCACAGGTATGGCTGGCTTGTCAGCGATGAAGCCCTGAAGGTCAGCCCCTGGACTCAACCCCCAACTCATCCCACACCGACTCGGCCAGGTGGAAGGTCGCATTGGCCGCCGGGATGCCGCAGTAGATCGCGCTCTGCATCAGCACTTCCTTGATCTCTTCACGGGTCACGCCATTGTTGGCCGCCGCGCGCAGGTGCAGTTTCAGCTCCTCGTTGCGGTTCATGCCGATCAGCATGGCGATGGTGATCAGGCTGCGGGTATGCCGGGGCAGGCCCGGGCGGGTCCAGATATCACCCCAGGCGTGGCGGGTGATCATTTCCTGGAACTCGCTATTGAACTCGCTCAGGTTGTTCAGGCTGCGGTCGACATGGGCGTCGCCAAGCACCGCGCGGCGCACCTGCATGCCGGCCTCATAACGTTGTTTCTCGTCCACGGTCATTCCTCACGGGCCAGCAGAAAATCGATCACCCGGCGGCTGAACGGCGCACCGACTTCAACGTTGGACAGGTGTGCGGCATGGAACTCGGCGTATTCGGCGCCCGCCACGTTCTCCTGGATGAAGCGCCCGCCCGACGGCGGCGTGACCGCATCGTGAGTGCCGGAAATCACCAGCAGCGGCACCTTGATCTCGCCCAACTGATCACGGAAATCAGCATCGCGCACTGCCCCGCAGTTAGCCGCATAACCCTCAGGCGAAGTGGCGGCGAGCATATCGGTAATCCGCTTGGCCTGCTCGGGGTTGCCCGCGGCATAACCCGGGGTGAACCAGCGCTCGATCGACGCATCACGCAGGCCAACCATCGCCGCTTGTTGATCACGCAGGACCATCTCGATGCGCGGGTTCCAGGTTTCCAGCGTGCCGATCTTGGCCGCAGTGTTGCAGACGATCAGGCGCTTGAGCCGGTGACCGGCATTGATCCCCAGCCACTGGCCGATCAGCCCGCCCATGGACAGGCCGCAGAAATGCGCCTGTTCAATGTGCAAGGCATCGAGCAGGGCCAGCACATCCTGCCCCAGTTGCTCGATGCTGTACGGCCCCTGGGTGACCAGCGAGCCGCCATGGCCGCGGGTGTCATAGCGCAGCACGCGAAAATGCGCGGTCAGGGCCGGTACCTGGGTGTCCCACATGTGCAGGTCGGTGCCCAGGGAGTTGGACAGCACCAGCACCGGCAGGTGTTCCGGGCCTTCAAATTGATAGTTGAGTACGCCATCGGCGAGTTGTACCTGTGCCACTGCAGCCTCCTTCAGGCATTGATGCGGTGATGTTCAGCCAGCGCTCGCTCGACCCAGGCTCGGGCCTGGCCAAGGTAGTGGGCTGGATCGAGCAGACGATCGAGTTCGTCGGGCGAAAGTTCAGCGCTGACCTGCGGCTCGTCGCCAAGCACGGCGCGCAGCTGGCGCTGTTCGGCTACGGCACGCTGGCAGCAGGTTTCCAGCAAATGGTGGGCGCGGTCACGGCCCAGGCGTTGGGCCAGCACCACACTGACAGCTTCGGCCAGGACCAGCCCTTGGGTCAGGTCGAGGTTGCGACGCATGCGCTCGGCGTCCACTTCCAGGCCGTCGGCGATGATCTGTGCCTGGCGCAATGCACCGGACACCAGGCAGCAGATCTCCGGCAGGGTTTCCCATTCGGCATGCCACAGGCCGAGGCTGCGCTCGTGCTCCTGGGGCATGGCGGCAAACAGCGTGGCGAGCAGGCCCGGCACGCGGGTGGCAGCACCGATCAACACGGCGGCGCCGACCGGGTTGCGCTTGTGCGGCATGGTCGAAGAACCACCTTTGCCTGGCGCCGACGGCTCGAACACCTCGGCTGCCTCGGTCTGCATCAGCAGGCTGACATCGCGGCCCAGTTTGCCAAGGCTGCCGGCAATCATGCCCAGCACCGAAGCGAACTCCACCAGGCGATCGCGCTGGGTGTGCCAGGGCTGCTCGGGCAGCGTCAGCTTCAGCTCTGCGGCCAAGGCTTGAGCCACCGGCAGCGCCTTGTCGCCCAGCGCCGCCAGGGTACCGGAGGCGCCGCCAAACTGCAGGGTCAGCACGCGTGGCTTGAGCTCCTGCAGGCGCTCGCGGTGGCGGCTCAACGCGCCTAGCCAGCCTGCGATCTTCATGCCCAAGGTGACCGGCGTGGCATGTTGCAGCCAGGTGCGACCGGCCAAGGGCGTCTCAGCGTAGGTCAGGGCTTGGCGAGCCAGGGCATCGGCCAGGCGCGCCAGATCCGTTTCGATCAACGCCAGTGCCGCCCTCAGTTGCAGTACCAGGCCGGTGTCCATGGCATCCTGGCTGGTGGCGCCCAGGTGCACATAACGCTCGGCCTCCGGCACGCCACTGGCAATCACCTTGCCCAGCGCCTTGACCAGCGGAATGGCCGAGTTGCCGGCCACGGCAATGGCTTCGGCCAGCGCGGCAAAGTCGTAGCGCTCGGCATGGCAGGCGGTTTCGATCGCTGCCACGGCCACCTGAGGGATGACCCCGGTGGCCGCTTCGGCACGGGCCAGGGCCGCTTCGAAATCGAGCATGCCCTGCACCCGGCCACGGTCGCAGAAGATCTCGCGCATGGCTGGCGCGGTGAAATAGGCATCGAACAGCTGATTGCCCGGTCGTTGCTTCAAATAGGCTGAAGTCATGGCTACTTTCTCTTGGAACTACAGAGAGTCTAGATACACCCAGTAACATCCACGATCCACAGAACAATCACCCCAGGCCGCCAACCTTGCGTGGAGGTCGGCGGCTCGGGGTCATTGTTTTACACCCGCTCGATGGCCAGGGCCAGGCCCTGGCCGACGCCGACACACATGGTCGCCAGGCCTTTGCGCCCGCCGGATTTCTCCAGTTGGTGCAAGGCGGTGAGGATCAAACGCGCGCCGCTCATGCCCAGCGGATGACCGAGGGCAATGGCACCACCGTTGGGGTTGACCTGCGGTGCATCGTCGGCCAGGCCGAGTTCGCGCAACACGGCCAGGCCCTGGCTGGCAAAGGCTTCGTTGAGTTCGATGACATCGAAATCGGCCACCGCCACGCCCAGGCGCTCGGTCAGCTTGCGCACCGCCGGTACCGGGCCGATGCCCATGACCCGTGGCGCAACGCCGGCACTGGCCATGCCCAGCACCCGCGCCCGCGGGGTCAGGCCATGCTTTTTCACGGCCTCGGCCGAGGCCAGGAGCAGCGCTGCAGCGCCGTCGTTGACCCCTGAGGCGTTGCCGGCGGTGACGGTCTTGTCCGGGCCGTTGACCGGCTTGAGCCGGGCCAGGGCTTCAAGGGTGGTGTCGGCGCGCGGGTGCTCGTCGTGCTCGACCACGGTCTCGCCCTTTTTATGGGCGATGCGCACCGGCACGATCTCCTCGGCGAAGAAGCCCGCAGCCTGGGCCGCGGCGGTACGCTGCTGGCTGCGCAGGGCGAAGGCGTCCTGATCGGCACGTGATACCTGGTAGTCATCGGCGACGTTGTCGGCGGTCTGCGGCATCGCATCAACCCCGTACTGAGCCTTCATCAGCGGGTTGATGAAGCGCCAGCCGATGGTGGTGTCCTCCAGCTTCATGGTGCGCGAATAGGCATTGTCAGCCTTACCCATGACGAACGGCGCACGGGACATCGACTCGACGCCACCGGCAATCGCCAGCTCCATTTCACCGCTGGCGATGGCGCGAAAGGCCGTGCCCACCGCGTCCATGCCCGAGGCGCAGAGGCGGTTGAGGGTCACCCCGGGCACGCTTTCTGGCAAACCCGCCAGCAGCAGCGCCATGCGCGCGACGTTGCGGTTGTCTTCACCGGCCTGGTTGGCGCAACCGAGGAACACTTCATCGAGCTGCGCCCACTGCACCTGCGGGTTGCGTTCGATCAGCGCCTTGAGCGGCACCGCCGCCAGGTCATCGGCGCGCACGCCGGCCAGGGCGCCGCCAAAGCGGCCAATCGGGGTGCGAATGGCGTCGCAGATAAATACGTCACGCATCAGGCTTCTCCTGGCGCTTGGCCGTGGGCGCTGGCGGTGCGCGCTTCGAGGTCACGCAGGGCGTTGAGCTCGACTGCGCTCGGCTCGGCGGTAAACTGCACGTCGTCGGCAAAGCGGATGGCCCAGCCGGTGGCGGCAACGATCTGTTCACGGGTCACGCCCGGGTGGATCGAGGTGACGACGAACTCATGGGTGCCGGCTTCGGGCTCCATGATGCACAGGTCGGTGATGATCCCGACCGGCCCTTCACCCGGCAGGCCCAGGCGCTTGCGCGAATCGCCGCCTTCGCCATGGCCGACCGAAGTGATGAAGTCGAGCTTGTCGACAAATGCGCGGTTCGATTGCTTGAGGATGATCAGCACCTGCTTGGCGGAACCGGCGATCTCCGGCGCGCCACCGGCACCGGGCAGGCGCACTTTTGGCTGGTGGTAGTCACCGACCACGGTGGTGTTGATGTTGCCGAAACGGTCGACCTGGGCAGCGCCGAGGAAGCCCACGTCGATGCGCCCGCCCTGCAGCCAGTAGCGAAAGATCTCACCGGTCGGCACCACGGTGTCGGCGGTTTCGGCCAGCTCGCCGTCACCGATCGACAGCGGCAGCACGCTCGGCTTGGCACCGATCGGGCCGGATTCGTAGATCAGCACCACGTCGGGCGACGAGGTCAGGCGCGCCAGGTTGGCGGCCTTGGACGGCAGGCCGATGCCGACGAAACATACCGCGCCATTGCGCAGGCGACGGGCTGCGGCAACGGTCATCATTTCATTGGTGGAGTAGCTCATTGTGCAACCTCCGCAGCGCTGGCCAGTTTTGCCTTGAATTCAGTGAAGTCGGCGGTGCCGCGAATGTACTGGTCGATCCAGGCCGTGAAGCTTTCGCGGTTGCGGGCAATCGGGTCCCAAGCCTGGTAGAAGCGGTTGTCACGCTCGTAGTAACCATGGGCATAGGATGGATGCGCGCCCCCCGGCACCAGGCATACCGCAGACAGCGCCCAGGTCGGCAGCACACAGGCGTTCATCGGTGCCTGGAGGTCATCGACGATCTCTTCGACGGTGACGATGCAGCGCTTGGCCGCCAATGCCGCTTCCTTCTGCACGCCAAGGATGCCCCAGAGCAGCACATTGCCCTTACGGTCGGCCTTTTGCGCGTGGATCACGGTGACGTCCGGGCGCACCGAAGGCACGGCGGCGAGCACTTCGCCGGTGAACGGGCAAGTGACGCTCTTGATCAGCGGGTTGACCTTCGGCAGGTCGGAACCGGCGTAGGCACGCAGCACCGCGAACGGCAGGCCGGAGGCGCCGGCAACGTAGGCGTTGGCCAGGTCCGCGTGGCTGTGCTCTTCGATTTCCATCGCCTGCGGCCACTGCTTTTCAACAGCGTCGCGCAGGCGATGGAGGGAGCCGACACCCGGGTTGCCGCCCCAGGAGAAGATCAGCTTGCGGGCGCAACCGGCACCGATCAGCTGATCGTAGATCAGGTCAGGTGTCATGCGTACCAGAGTCAGATCTTTCTTGCCCTGACGAATGATTTCATGCCCAGCGGCAGTCGGAATCAAGTGGGTGAAGCCTTCGAGGGCGACGCTGTCACCGTCGTTGACGAACTGCTTCACGGCGTCGTGGAGCGAGAGGATTTCAGCCATTGCAGACTCCTGGATATGCTGAGTCGGGGTCGGTTTCAAGACGCCTTGGGCGGCGCCGGGTGTGGGTTCAGATTAAGGTGGGCCTGGGGGCGGTTCAATCCGATAATCGACTAATCGTTCGATTATCGAACCGATTGTTATCTTGCTAAGAACCCTGGTGGGAGCCGATATCAGGTGGCATCGGCATGGCTGACCATGCCCTTGATGATCACCGCCGTGGTGGCCAGCGCGGCCGGGATCACCAGTGCAGTCAGCACCTGCTCGAAGTTCCAGCCCAGGCCCAGCAGCGTCGCGCCCATCCACGCCCCAAGGATCGCCCCGAAGCGGCCGATACCGAGCATCCACGACACACCGGTGGCGCGCCCCTGAGTGGGGTAGAAACGCGCTGCCAGCGACGGCATCGCCGATTGCGCACCGTTGACGCACATACCGGCAACCAGCACCAGGGTCGCCAGTACGGTGATGTTGCCCAGGCTTTGCCCTACCGCGTAGGCAAACACCCCGGCCAGCAGATAGAACGTGCCGATAACTTTGTGCGGGTTGTAGCGGTCCATGGCCCAGCCCACGCCCACGGCACTGAGCACACCACCAAACTGGAACAGCGCACCGATAAAGGCGGCCTGCTCCATGCTCGCGCCACTGTCACGCATCAGCGTTGGCAGCCAGCTGGTCAGCAGGTAGACAATCACCAGGCCCATGAAATAGGTCAGCCACAGCAGCAGGGTGCCGGTGCTGTAGGTACCGGAGAAGATCACCGCAAACACGTTGCGGGCTTTTACCGTCTTCTGCTCCGGCACACTGAAGCTCGACGCCTGGCCGACGATGGCCGGCTCGATCGGGGAGAGAGTCTTGCGCACCTTGTCGGTGCCCCGGTTGCGGACCACCAGGTAGCGCGCCGACTCCGGCAGCCAGAACACCAGCACGACGGCCAGCACCAACGGCAACAGGCCGCCGATCAGCAGCAGGCTGTGCCAGCCAAACGCCGGAATCAGCTTGGCGGAAATGAAACCGCCACCGGCCATGCCCAGGTTGAAGCCACAGAACATGCTGGTTACCAGCAGTGACTTGTGCCGCTCCGGGGTGTACTCGGACAGCAGGGTCGTGGCATTGGGCATGCCCGCCCCCAGGCCCAACCCGGTCAGAAAGCGCAGCACCAGCAACTGGTCAACGTTGCTGCTGTAGGCCGAAGCCAGGCTGAAGGCGCCAAACAGCACCACCGCCCCCACCAGTACCACCTTGCGCCCGAAGCGGTCGGCCAGCGGCCCGGAACCCAGCGCCCCGAAGACCATGCCGATCAGCGCGGCACTCATCACCGGCCCCAGGCTGGCCCGGTCGATGCCCCAATCCTGGGACAGGGCCGGGGCGATAAAACCCATGGCGGCGGTGTCGAGGCCGTCGAGGAAGACAATCAGGAAGCACAGGATCACCACCCGCCACTGGTAGCGTGACAACGGTTGGCTATTGATAAAGGACTGCACATCAAGGCAGTTTCCGACAGCAGCTTGAGGACTATTCATTATTTTTATCCAGAAGAAGCGCGCGAGTGTGCGGGTGCGCGCATGAACGGCACAGGCGAACAGGAACAGGTTCGGAAAACTGGATCAGCTGCCGCGCAGTCCAGCGTAGGACAGGTGCAAGCCGTGCGGGGACAGGAAGTCGGTCATGGGGCGTTTGCCTCTCACTCATTATTATGGGCGGTCAAGGCAGGCTGACCGCTGCGAGGGACATTAATAAGCAGGCGGGCGCGGCGCAATTCGATAAACGCATCTCTGTGCGTTTATCGAACAGGAACGTTCAGGCGAACAGTTGCGCGCTGAGGTCGCGGCTGGCGGCGAGCATGATCGGCAGAAAGCGCTGCTCAAGCTCGGTGCGACTGACCCGCCCGGCATGGGTGCTGACGTTGAGCGCCGCCAGCACCTGGCCAGAGGCGTCATAGACCGGCACGGCGATCGAGCGCAAGCCTTGCTCGAGCTCCTGATCGACCACGCACCAGCCTTGCTGGCGAACCAGTTGCAGGCATTCGAGCAGGGCCACCGGATAGTGAATGGTGCGGCTGGTCTTGGCCTGCAGGTCGGCATGCTCCAGGTATTCGTGCAAGGTCGCGTCGTCCAGCGCCGCCAGCAGGATGCGACCCATGGAGGTGCAATAGGCCGGCAGCCGTCCGCCAACCGACAGGTCGACCGAAATCAAGCGCTGCACGGTGGCGGAACGGGCGATGTAGAGAATGTCGTCGCCTTCCAGGGTGGCCATGTTGCAGGCCTCATGCAACTGATCGCTCATGCGGTCCAGATACGGCTGTGCCGACACCGCCAGGGGTGTCGACGACAGATAGGCATGGCCAAGGGTCAGCACCTTGGGCAGCAACGAATAAGTGCGCCCGTCGGTAGTGGCGTAGCCCAGCTTGATCAAGGTATGCAGGCAACGGCGCACCGCTGCCCGGGGAATTTCCGTGCGATGGCTGATCTGCGCGATGGTCAGGTGGCGCTTGCGCTCCTGGAAGGCCTGCACCACTGCCAGGCCCCGGGCCAGTGAGGTCATGAAGTCGGGGTCGCCGGTGAAGGCCTGGATACGCTTGGCCGGCGAGGCGACGATGGGCGGCGCCAGGGACGCAAACGAGCTACGCACGTTGTCGTTCAATCCTGGCCCTTTGGGCGTGGTTTCTTCTGTCATGGCTAGCCTCGGCAACACGGTCACTAGGGCGATTATCGAACCATCGACCGATAATCGCAATTGACCGCTACCCTCAATTGCTTATACCTTTCTACCGCCACCATGTGGCTTCTTGGAGAGACTGGTCAGGTACCCACCGTAGAAGTCCCAGGCACGGCCTTGCCCACGAAGCGAGGCCGTTTTTCTTCCCTCCGTACAATGCGGGGCTTTGTAGCCGGCGAACTTTTTCTTTACCCTCGGCTCGAATTTAATACTCGGACGTCTGACTACATTCATAACGTGGTAACAAAGCGGGTGCTCTTATCAACCCTAGCGCGTGCTACTGTCAGACAAACTGCTTGCTATAATAAAACTTCGTATCCCTGCCCTCGGGCAGGGATAGTGCGGATCCAATCCGCGTCTGCCCAGGTAGACACAACTGGATTGTTGCAAGTGCCACTCACGTGAATAGCCGTTGTTCACATTCGCTTGCATCATCACAACCTACTGTTGCTGCGACAGTTATGCCGCTCTGGCAGCGTAGCCGTGTGCATGTTGCGCCCCGCGCACTATTTGCCCACGTAATCGCCAGGGTTTATATCCACACTACAGGTAGTACTGTGACCAAAGATGAACTGCGCGCGGAACTAGAGCGCCAGGAACAACGTTACAAGGACGTCTATGGCGGTGAAGTGACCACTTATGCCGCGCAACCCGACCCGGAACGCAAACCCTGGCGAAAACGCGCAAGCGTGCTTGACCAGGCCTTTGCTCAGGAGCTGGAAAAAATCGAGAAAGAACTCAAGGACCAGGCGCCCTGAGCCGCAGTTACAGGCGACTGGAACATGCCGCTCAACGGCGTGCCGAGGCGCTTTTACCTGACCGTAATGCAACGGATTTTTGCGCTTGCATGCGCATGCCGTAACGGAATTTCACAAATTTCATACGGTCGTTTGATTTCTTTCTGACAGAACAGAACGTTCTCAAATATCTAATTTTTCTCGATTTTTTCGAATTTTAGCCGACGTTAAGCGAAGCATCGCCGACTCAACGGGTCAGGCACGGGGGTAGAAAAGTCGTCGAGCGGTCAGCAGCAGGGGCATCGATTACCGGGGATTTCTGGCATAATCGCGCCCCCTTATGACCGGGTCAGAATTCCTTCATGATCGATTTATTCAGCGGACTTGATGCCTGGGTACTGGTGAGCTTGCTGCTCGCTCTGACCTTCGTACTCGCCTTCGAGTTCATCAATGGCTTTCATGACACCGCTAACGCGGTAGCTACAGTCATCTATACCAAAGCCATGCCGCCGCACCTGGCCGTGTTCTTCTCCGGCGTGTTCAACTTCCTCGGCGTTCTATTGGGCGGTGTCGGCGTGGCATATGCCATCGTTCACCTGCTGCCGGTCGAACTGCTGATCAACGTGAACACCGGCCACGGCCTGGCGATGGTCTTCTCTCTATTGGCCGCCGCCATCACCTGGAACCTGGGCACCTGGTACTTCGGGATCCCGGCGTCCAGCTCGCACACGCTGATCGGCTCGATCCTCGGCGTGGGCCTGGCCAACGCCCTGCTCAACGACATTCCGTTGGGTGACGGGGTCAACTGGCAGAAGGCAATCGACATCGCCATGTCCCTGGTACTGTCGCCCATGGCCGGCTTTGCTGTGGCGGCCCTGGTGCTGATCGGCCTTAAATGGTGGCGCCCGCTGTCGAAGATGCACAAGACCCCGGAACAGCGCCGCAAGCTTGACGACAAGAAGCACCCACCGTTCTGGAACCGCCTGGTGCTGGTCATTTCGGCCATGGGCGTCAGCTTCGTGCACGGCTCCAACGACGGCCAGAAGGGTATCGGCCTGATCATGCTGGTGCTGATCGGTATCGTCCCGGCCCAGTTCGTTCTCGACCTGAACAGCACCACCTACCAGATCGAGCGGACCCGCGACGCCACCCTGCACCTGAGCCAGTTCTACCAGCGCAACGAAGCGACCCTGGGTGAATTCCTGGCCCTGGGCAAAGCCAAAGATGGCGACCTGCCGGAGCAGTTCAGCTGCAACCCGCAGCAGACCGAGCCGACCATCAAGGCCCTGCAGCAATCGCTCAACGGCGTAGCCGACTACCACTCGCTGTCGGCGGAAAAACGCGTCGAAGTCCGTCGCTACCTGCTCTGCCTGGACGACACCGCGAAGAAGGTCGGCAAGTTGCCGGGCCTGCAAGCGCGCGAGAAGGCCGACCTGGAAAAACTGCGTAAAGACCTGACCGCCACCACCGAATATGCCCCGTTCTGGGTCATCCTCGCGGTCGCCCTGGCCCTGGGCCTGGGTACCATGGTCGGCTGGAAGCGCGTGGTGCTGACCATCGGCGAGAAGATCGGCAAGCAGGGCATGACCTACGCCCAAGGCATGTCGGCACAGATCACCGCAGCCTGCGCCATCGGCATGGCCAACATCTTCAGCCTGCCGGTTTCGACCACCCACGTGTTGTCGTCGGGTGTAGCCGGGACCATGGTGGCGAACAAGAGCGGCCTGCAAAGCGGCACCGTCAAGACCATCCTGCTGGCCTGGGTCCTGACCCTGCCAGCCTCGATGGGCCTGGCGGCTGGATTGTTCTGGCTGGCGACCAAAGCCATCGGCTAAGACACCCGCACAAAAAAAGGCGCCCCAAGGGCGCCTTTTTTATACCTGGCAGAATCAGCGGCGCTTGCTGCTACCAAGCAACGAGCCCATCAGGCCACGCACCAGTTGGCGCCCGAACTGGTTGGCCGCCTGGCGGACCGCCGACTTGATCGCCTGCCCCGCCGCGCTCTGGAGGAACTCACCGGCCTTGTCGGCAAAGCTCTCCTCAGCCGCTGCCGGCGCTTGTTCAGGCTCGGCCGCGCCGCCTTTACGGGCGTTGAGCATTTCATAGGCCGACTCACGGTCCACCGGTTTGTCATAGCGCCCGGCCAGTGGCGACGCGGCAATCAGCGCCGCCCGCTCAGCAGCGCTCAGCGGCCCGATACGCGACTGCGGCGGCGCGATCAGCACACGCTGGACCATGCCCGGGGTGCCCTTTTCCTGCAGGGTTCCGACCAACGCCTCACCGATACCCAGCTCGGTCAGCACACTCAGGGTGTCGAACTGCGGGTTAGGACGGAAGCCATCGGCCACGGCCTTGAGGGACTTTTGCTCCTTGGCAGTGAACGCTCGCAGGCCATGCTGGACCCGCAGGCCCAACTGCGCCAGGACATCATCGGGCAGATCGCTCGGCGACTGGGTGACGAAGTACACCCCTACGCCCTTGGAACGAATCAGCCGCACCACCTGTTCCAGTCGGTCCTGCAGGGCCTTGGGCGTACCATTGAACAGCAGGTGCGCTTCATCGAAAAACAACGCCAGCAACGGTTTGTCGGCATCGCCGCGCTCGGGCAATTGCTCGAACAGCTCGGCCAGCAGCCAGAGCAGGAAGGTCGCATAGACCTTGGGCGCCTCATGCACCAGGCGGCTGGCATCGAGCAGGTGAATACGCCCGCGGCCATCGGCATCCGGTTGCAGGATGTCTTCCAGCTGCAAGGCGGGCTCGCCGAACAACGCCTCGGCGCCCTGCTGCTCCAGGGTTGCCAGGCGCCGCAACAGGGCCTGGCTGGAACCTGTGGTCATCAGCGCACTGTCTTCACCGAGTAGCTGCGGGTTGTCCTTCAAATGTGCCAGCAGCGCCTTGAGGTCCTTGATGTCCAGCAGCAACAGGCCGTCGCGGTCGGCAACCTTGAACGCGGCATACAGCGCCGCCTGCTGACTGTCGGTCAGTTCCAGCAGGTTGCCCAGGAGCAACGGGCCCATTTCACTGAGGGTGGTACGCAATGGATGACCGGACTGACCGTGAATGTCCCACAAGCTGACCGGATACGCCTGAGGCCGGTGCCCCAGCCAGGGCATGCCGGCAATGCGCTCGGCCACCTTGCCTTGCGGGTTGCCTACTGCGCCCAGGCCGCACAAGTCGCCTTTGACGTCGGCGGCAAACACCGCTACGCCCGCGTCACTGAAGGCTTCAGCCATATGTTGCAGGGTCACGGTCTTGCCGGTACCGGTGGCCCCGGCCACCAGACCGTGGCGGTTGGCCAGGCGCATGGCCTGGGCCACCGGCTGTCCGACAAGGTCGGCGCCGAGCACGAATTGCGAAGAGTCAGGCATGTTTTTTCACCCTCTGTTTAAAGCTTTGGCTGGAAACGGCCGATATTAAATGGCGACAGACCACCAGAAGACAGGAATAGCCCGACAAGGAATTGGGACCTGCACTGCTTTCACGCTGTTCTTTGTGCGAACGACCCGGACAACAAGACCTTAGCGGACCGACACGTTATGAACAAAAGCCTCCGATTCAGCCACAAGATCCTATTGGCCGCCTCACTGATCGTCATGATCGCCTTTACCCTGTTTACCTTGTACAACGATTTCTTGCAGCGTAATGCCATTCGCGAGGATCTGGAAAACTATCTTGAGGAAATGGGCGAAACCACTTCGACCAATATCAAGAACCTGTTTGACGGTCGTATTCTGCTGGTACAAAACGTTGCACAAAACATTGCCGCGTTTCCCGAGGCTGACAAGATCGGCACCCTGCTCGGCCAACAGGCATTGGTCTCAAGTTTCCTGACAATTTACCTGGGTGACGTCAACGGCGGGTTCACCATTCGCCCGCAAACCAAGATGCCGGATGGCTACGACCCTCGCGTGCGCCCCTGGTACAAGGACGGCATGGCGGCCAACGGGCCGATCCTGACCGAACCTTATATTGATGTCAGCACCGGCAAGATGGTCATCTCGGTGGTGGCGACCGCTGCGCGCAATGTCGGCGTGGTCGGTGGCGACCTGGCCCTGGACGGCCTGACCGAAATCATCAACTCGCTGAACTTCGGCGGCATGGGCTATGCGTTCCTGATCAACGATCAGGGCAAGATCCTTGTGCACCCGGACAAGAACCTGGTGATGAAGTCGCTGTCGGACCTGTTCCCGCAGAACACCCCGCGCATCAGCAAGGAACCGAGCGAAGTCCAGCTCGATGGCAAGACCCGGATCCTCAGCTTCGCCCCGGTCAAGGGCCTGCCTTCGGCCAACTGGTACATCGGCCTGTCGGTAGACAAGGACGAGGCCTACTCGATGCTGAGCGAGTTCCGCACCTCTGCGGTGATTGCAACCCTGGTGGCGGTAGTCATCATCATTGCCCTGCTCGGCCTGTTGATCCGTGTGCTGATGCAACCGCTGCACACCATGACCCGCGCCATGGAAGACATCGCCGAAGGTGAAGGCGACCTGACCAAACGCCTGGCCATTCACAACCACGACGAATTCGGCATCCTCGGTACCGCCTTCAACCGCTTCGTCGAGCGTATTCATGGCTCGATCCGCGAAGTGTCCTCGGCCACCGAACAGGTCAACGAAGTAGCCTTGCGGGTGGTCAGCGCCTCCAACTCATCGATGGTCAACTCCGACGAGCAGTCCAACCGCACCAACAGCGTCGCTGCGGCGATCAACCAGTTGGGTGCCGCCGCCCAGGAAATCGCCCACAACGCCGCGCAAGCCTCGCAACAGGCAAGCTCGGCACGCCACCTGGCCGAAGAAGGCCAGCAAGTGGTCGATCGCAGCATCCAGGCGATGAACCGCCTGTCGGACCTGATCTGCACCTCCAGCGCCCACATCGAGACGCTCAACAGCAAGACCGTGAACATCGGTCAGATCCTCGAAGTGATCACCAGCATCTCGCAACAGACCAACCTGCTGGCGCTCAACGCGGCTATCGAGGCGGCACGGGCCGGTGAAGCCGGGCGCGGGTTTGCCGTGGTCGCCGATGAAGTACGCAACCTGGCGCACCGCACCCAGGAATCGGCGCAACAGGTGCAGAACATGATCGAGGAGCTGCAGGTCGGTGCCCGCGAGTCGGTCGACACCATGGGCCAGAGCCAGCGCCACAGCCAGGACAGCGTCGAGATCGCCAACCAGGCCGGCGAGCGCCTGGGCAGCGTGACCCTGCGCATCGGCGAGATCGACGGCATGAACCAGTCGGTGGCCACCGCTACCGAGGAACAGACGGCCGTGGTCGATTCGATCAACATGGACATCAATGAAATCAACATGCTCAACCAGGAAGGGGTCGAGAACCTGCAGTCGACCCTGCGCGCCTGCGCCGACCTGGAGCAGCAGGCCAGCCGCCTGAAACAACTGGTGGGCAGCTTCCGTATCTGAACTTGAGCGGCAAGCTTGAAGCGGCAAGAAGAAGCGGTGCCATGTGCGCTCTGCTTTTTCTTGCCGCTTGCAGCTTGTAGCTGACCGCTGCTGAACCCAGTCGAACAAACTATCCTTCATAGAGGTCAACCTTAGGGCGCGTCTCCAGCGGCGAAAAGCTGCCTGGCGACACACTTTGGAGACGATCTCGGAGGGATGCTGATCGTGCACATCGCGGACATCACCATGTTCTACGCCCCTGCCAGCGGCGGCGTACGAACCTATCTTGATGCCAAACACCGCCGTCTGGGCCTTACCCCCGGCGTCCGTCACAGCCTGTTGATCCCCGGCGCCAGTGCCAGTCACGACAACGGCATCTACAAGGTGCCGGCACCGGCCCTGCCGTTTGGCAACGGCTACCGCTTTCCTCTGCGCCTGGCGCCCTGGCGCAATATCCTGCAGGATCTTCAGCCCAATCTGATCGAAGTCGGCGACCCTTACCTGACCGCCTGGGCGGCGCTGGATGCCCGCCGCCAGCTCGATGTGCCGGTGATCGGCTTCTACCACTCCGACCTGCCGCTGCTGGTCAGCAACCGCATGGGCAACTGGTTCACGCCAAATGTCGAGGCCTATGTCAGCAAGCTCTACGGCAACTTCGACCGGGTCCTGGCGCCGAGCCAGGTGATGGCCAACAAGCTGCGCGGCCTGGGTATCGATAATGTTCATGTGCAGCGCCTGGGCGTCGACCTGGCGACCTTCAACCCGCAGAACCGCGACCTGTCGTTGCGCCAGCAACTGGGTATCGCCGATTCCACGCGGCTGCTGGTATTCGCCGGCCGCGGCTCGCGGGAGAAGAACCTGCCGGTGCTGCTCGACTGCATGAAACGCCTGGGCAAGCACTATCATCTGCTGCTGGTCGGTTCGCATATGCCGACCCATGTGCCGGCCAATGTCAGTGTCATCGATCACTTCTGCCCGGCCAGCGAAGTCGCCCGCCTGCTGGCCAGCGCCGATGCCTTGCTGCACGCCGGCGACCAGGAAACCTTCGGCCTGGTGATCCTCGAAGCCATGGCCAGCGCCATCCCGGTCATAGCCGTGGCCGCCGGGGCCTTCAGCGAAATCGTCAACGACCAGTGCGGCCGCCTGTGTACACCCAACGATGGCCAGGCCATGGCCCGCACGGTCAGGGAGGTGTTCGAAGCCGGTGCCCGGCAGATGGGCCTGCAGGCGCGTGCCCATGTCGAGCAATATTACGCTTGGGACACTGTGGTCAATGGCTTGCTGGAGCATTACCGGGCAGTGCTGGGCCACCTGATGCCGGTGCGCATCCATGCCTGAGCACACCGATCGACCAAGCCTGCTGCTGGTGCTGCATGATGTTGCGCCGCAAACCTGGCCTGACTACCAGCCCTTCGTCGAAGCGGTGGATGCCCTGGGCGATATCCCCATGACCTGGCTGGTGGTGCCGGACTTTCACAAGCGCAACGCCCTGGAGCAGGCGCCCGGCTTTCGCCTGATGCTCGAACGGCGCCTGCAGCGTGGCGACGAGATGGCACTGCATGGCTATTTTCACCTTGATGACAGCCCGCCGCCGCGTTCGCCACGGGACTACTTCATGCGCCGGATCTACACCCGGGAAGGTGAGTTCTACAGCCTTGACCAGGCCCAGGCCCGCGAGCGCCTGGAAGCCGGCATCGCGCTGTTCCAGCGTTTTGCCTGGCCGCTGTCAGGTTTCGTCGCCCCGGCCTGGCTGATGAGCGACGGCACCCGTCAGGCACTGTGCAGCCTGCCATTGAGTTACACCAGCGATCCACAGCACCTCTACCGACTACCCGACTTCACCCCGCTCCCGGCGCCTGGTCTGGTCTGGAGTGCCCGCAGCAGCTGGCGGCGCGGCCTGTCGAAAGTGCTCTGCGATGTACGTGAAGCGCGCCTGGGCAATGCCCCGGTCATACGCCTGGGCCTGCACCCGGTGGACATGCGCCATGGCTTGTCCCGCCGTTACTGGCTACAGACCTTGAAACGCCTGCTGCGCCAGGGCCGCGAGCCGATGACCAAGTCCGCCTGGCTGGCCAGCAGGCACGGCCGGTGAACCGCCTGCTCTGGCTGCTCCTGGCGCTGATCATGGCAGTGCTGGTGCCGACCTTGCTGGGCGGCAGCGAACTGGTGCCGCGTCTGCGTGGCTTCGCGCCACCGTTGCTGCTTGGCCTGTTCGCGATGATCGTGCTGTGCTGGATCATCAATGCCATCCGCCTGCGTTTGCTGCTCGGCAGCCAGGGCGCGGCGCTGGGGCGCTTGCGCAGCCTGGGGGTGATCATGGCCACTGAATTTGCCATTTGCACCACGCCTGGCGGCAGCGGCGGGCCGCTGGCCCTGATGGCCTTGCTGGCCCGCGAGCGCATTGGCCCTGCGCGCAGCAGCGCGGCGTTCGCCGCCGACCAGCTCAACGACTTGCTGTTCTTTTTCTGCGCCATGCTGGGGATCGCCGGCTACGCGCTGTTCCACAGCCTCAACCGCAGCCTGGAAGGCATGTTGCTCGCCAGTGCGCTGTTGATGTTCACAGCCTGCGGCGCTTTGCTCGGGCTGATGTGCTACCGCCGCACGCTGCTGCGCCTCAATGGCCGGCTGCTGCGCAGGCTCAAGGTGCCCGCCCAGAGACGCCGGCGCTGGACGCGCAAGCTGCTGCACTTCTTTCGTGCCTTCGGCGACACCTGGCGCCTACCCAAACGCACCCTGGCGCTGGTGTTTGCCCTGACTTGCGTGCATTGGGGATTACGTTACAGCGTGCTGTACCTGGCGCTGCGCGGGCTGGGCGTCGACTTGCAGTGGATACCGAGCTTTATGGTGCAGATGCTGTCGCTCAGCGCGGGGCAGTTCAGCCTGCTGCCGGGGGGCGCGGGGGCCGCCGAGATGACCTCGGCCGCGTTGCTTTCACCGTTGGTGGGGACCTCCACGGCGGCGGCGGCAATCCTGATCTGGCGGTTGGTGACCTATTACTTCTATCTGCTCGCCGGTGGCCCGGTGTTTCTCTGCCTGTTGGGCCGGCCGCTGCTGGAGCGCTTGCGGCTCAGCCAGGCGCGGGGTCGTCGCTAGCCGGCTTGAGCTGCTCCCAGAGCTCGGCGGCACCCGGAAAATCGGTGCCATCGTCGCTGTCCAGCGCATCCGGGTCGTAGCGGCTCAGGCAGCCCTCGCCGAGGGTTGGCGGGGCCTTGGAGGTTGCCTTGTCGAGGGGATCGGCCATGGAGCAACCTCCTGCACTGACGCTTAGTTGAACACCACGGTCTTGTTGCCGTGCACCAGCACGCGGTCTTCCAGGTGGTAGCGCAGGCCACGGGCCAGGACCATTTTCTCGACATCACGGCCGAAGCGGACCATGTCTTCGATGCTGTCGCTATGGCTGACACGGACCACGTCCTGCTCGATGATCGGGCCGGCATCGAGTTCTTCGGTGACGTAGTGGCAGGTAGCGCCGATCAGCTTGACCCCACGCAGCGAAGCCTGGTGGTACGGCTTGGCGCCGACAAACGATGGCAGGAAGCTGTGGTGGATGTTGATCACCTGCTGAGCGTACTCCTGGCACAGCTGTGGCGGCAGGATCTGCATGTAGCGCGCCAGCACCACGACATCGGCACCGTGCGCCTTGACCAGGCGCGAGACCTCGGCAAAAGCCGGTTGTTTGTCCTGCGGGTCGACCGGGACATGGAAGAACGGGATGCCGTGCCACTCGACCATGCTGCGCAGGTCGTCATGGTTGGAGATCACGCAGGGAATGTCGCAGTCGAGCTCTTTGGCGTGCCAGCGGTGCAGCAGGTCGGCCAGGCAATGGGACTCACGGCTGGCCATCAGCACCACACGCTTCTTCTGGTCGGTATCGGTGATACGCCAGACCATCGAGAACTCTTCGGCGATCGGTGCGAAGGCTTCGCGGAACGCCTCGATGCCAAACGGCAGGGTCTCGGCGCGGATTTCGTGACGCATGAAGAACCAGCCGCTCTGCTCATCGGAGTGATGGTTGGCTTCGTTGATCCAGCCGTTGTAGGACGCCAGGAAATTACTGACTTTGGCGACAATGCCAACGCGGTCGGGGCAGGCAATCACCAGCCGGTAGGTGCGCATGAAGTGGACTCCAGAAACTTTCGCAAAGGCGCACATTCTAGCGAGTGCCCGGCAAAACTGCAGTACTCATTGCTGGCGGCCCGCCGACTGACCCGCCGTCGCTGCAGGCGGCCGGCGCCGGCGCAGCACCGGGCACAGATTTAAGTTAACTTTTGAAGCAGCGTATTAGTTTGTAAATTTTTCTTAACCTAGTCTATCGCCGTGATTAACAACTCATTGAGCTAATAGCCTGTTTTAATGTTTACTTGGCGAGGACGTCTGATTATTATTGCCGCACTGTCTCTCAGAAAACCTTCATTTCCAAGGAACGCCTCATGTCCCTGATCAACGAATATCGCGCCACCGAAGAAGCCATCAAAGAACTGCAGGCGCGTTTGCAGAACCTGTCGCAAGACGACAAGCTGAAAGCCGAGCTTGAGTTCGAAGGCAAACTGCGCGCACTGATGGGCGAATATTCGAAGTCCCTGCGTGACATCATTGCGCTGCTGGATCCAGAAGCCAAACTGAGCAAAGCCCCACGCGGCGCAGTAAAAACCACCGGCACCAAGCGTGCGCGCAAGGTCAAGCAATACAAAAACCCGCACAACGGCGAAGTCATCGAAACCAAAGGCGGCAACCACAAAACCCTGAAAGAATGGAAAGCCAAATGGGGTGGCGATGTGGTTGAAGGCTGGGCAACCCTGCTGGGTTAATTGGCCCGCTGGTAACCTTGTGTTACTCGCTAAAAAAACGCCAGCTTAGCTGGCGTTTTTTATTTTCAACGATTGCTTACATTCCCAATTGCAACTTCAATGCCTGCACATGGCTGCGCCACTGACCAAGCAGCGCCTGCTGCTGGGCATCGGCCTCTGCCCAACAGTCCTGCAAGGCCCGCTCGAAATCACCGAGGGTATTGGGTGCCCCCATCAACGGATCACTCAGGCGTTGCTGGCAAAAGGTCTGCCAGCGCTGGCGCTCCTCGGCATTCAAGGTTTCGTTGAAATTACGCGCACGATAGCGAAACAACAGTTCCGGTAAACGTTCATCATCAAACATCCACTGGCCCTGCCCCAACTGCTGTGGATCGACACTGCGCACTTGCTCGCATAACCGACGATCACGGTCGCCAAGAAAGCCATCATACAACTGCTGTTCCGGATCTTCGCTGGGGGCAAACTCCTCGGCGCTGTAGATTACTGGCAATTTGTCTTGCCATTGCCCTGCCGTGGCAATCAGGCTGGCAGCGCGCGCCTGATAAACAGACATATCCAGTTCCAGCCGCTGCTGATCTTCCCCACGCAATACACTTAAGGGGGCGACTACCGGGCAGCGATTGATGTGGATTAATTTCAGCGGTACCGGCAATTGTCCGTCAGGCATTTCCTCGCGACGTGTGTATAAACGCTGACGCAGTGAATCAGCATCCTCATCGATCAAGGGCTGCGCATCCAGATGCAGGTCACAGACGATCAAGGCATTGCGATTACGCGGATGCCAGGCCAGGGGTAATACCACCCCCAGATAATTACGTGCCGCCGAAAAACGACCGGAAATATGCACCAGCGGCTGTAACAATCGAATCTGGTCGAGGACTTTCTGCTTGCTGCGCAGTTGAAACAACCAGTCATAGAGCTTGGGTTGTTTCTGTCGGATCAATCGCGCAAGTGCAATTGTCGCGCGCACGTCCGACAACGCTTCGTGTGCCTGACCATGGTCGATGCCGTTGGCGGCGGTGAGCAACTCCAGGCGCAAACTGGTGCGCCCGTCCTGTTGCGGCCATTCAATCCCGTCCGGGCGCAGAGCATAGGCGGCGCGGACGATGTCGATCAGGTCCCAGCGGCTGTTGCCGCCCTGCCACTCGCGGGCGTAAGGATCAAAGAAGTTGCGATACAGGCTGTAACGAGTGACTTCATCATCGAAGCGCAGGCTGTTGTAGCCGGCGCCACAGGTGCCCGGACGTGCCAGTTCGGCATGTACCCGGGTCATGAACTCGGCTTCGCTCAAGCCCTGGCTGGCCAGTTGCTGCGGGGTGATGCCGGTGACCAGGCAAGCCTTGGGGTGCGGCAGGATGTCGTCGCTGGGCTGGCAATAGAAGTTGATCGGCGCCTCGATCTCATTGAGCTCGAGGTCGGTGCGCACCCCGGCAACCTGCAAGGGCCGGTCGTTGCGCGGGTTGATGCCGGTGGTTTCGTAGTCGTGCCAGAAAATGCTGGAGCTCACGGGGTCGTCCTGAACAGAAGATCGACCAGAGTCTAGGGCCAGCAGCCCGCCAGGGCCAGTGTCAGGCCGAGGCGTTCAATGGATGGAAGCTGAAATAGTTGCGCAGGGCGCGCACCAACAGCTCGTAGTCACGTGGTGCCTGCAACAGCATGAAGCCCGAGTCGTAATGCCCGGGCGTCTGGTCTTCATGGCTCCACAGGCAACTGGCGGTGAGGTTGATCGGGTGCACGGCGCCATCGCGGCCCGGAACTTTGAGTTGCAACTCGAAATCCGGGCCGACCAGCATCGGCAACTGGCTGATCAGCATCAGGCCGTCTTCCGACACATTGCCCAGGTAGCCGATGGGCTGGTCGGTGAAGCGGTTGAAGACTTTGAGAAAATAAGGGAGCTGGTGACGCTCGATGCGGCGCTCGTCAAACATGGTCGGGATCGCTGTCGAAGACCCTTTTAGCAGGGCCGCGCTAGAGCTGCTGTTTTTCATTCATCTCAGCAACAAGATTAGCGCACCCTGACCCGCACGTCACAATCAGACTTGCTGACTTTAGTATTAACGCCAAGGCGTGGTCGTTGCCGGTCGGGCAATCGCGGCTTCGCCAGTGCGGTAGTGGCCCAGTTGCTCGAGGGTCTGCAGCCGCGCGCGGGCACGGAAGGCGTATTCGCTCTGCGGGTAGCGCTGGAGAATGAACTGGTAGGTCTGCGCCGCATCGACGAACAACTTCTGCCGCTCCAGGCACTGGCCACGCAGCAGCGACACTTCCGGCTGGATGAACGGTCGGGCACGGCTGGTGCGCTCGACCTGGGACAGCTCCAGCATCGCCTGCTCGCAGTTGCCGCGGTCATAGGCGCGGTAGGCGTTGTTCAAATGATGGTCCATCGACCAGCGGGTGCAGCCGACGACGCTGGTCGCCAAGGCTAAAACGATCAAGGCTCGCATGGGGATCTCCTGTACTGAGCAGTGTATCGGCTTTGGCTGGAAAATCTGTAGACCGTGCTGGCCGATCGCTGGCAAGCCAGCTCCCACAGGATTGGCGCCGCTCTCGGGGTTAGCACTCCCCGTTCAAACGCCACCCCCGCTAACCGGCAGGTAGTGCAAAGGAACAATGACTACAGCAATTTTCCGGAGTAGCCTTTCGCTGCGCTTCACTATAGGAGTCTGTGCATGACCATCCGCCGTACCAAAATCGTCGCCACCCTTGGCCCCGCCAGCAACTCGCCGGAAGTGATCGAGCAACTGATCCTTGCCGGCCTGGATGTCGCTCGCCTGAACTTCTCCCACGGCACGCCTGACGAGCACAAGGCTCGCGCGCGCCTGATCCGCGAAATCGCCGCCCGCCTGGGCCGCCACGTGGCGCTGCTCGGCGACCTGCAAGGGCCGAAGATCCGTATCGCCAAGTTCAGCAACAAGCGTATCGAGCTCAAGGTCGGTGACCGCTTCACCTTCTCCACCGCCCACCCGCTGACCGAAGGCACCCAGGAAATCGTCGGCATCGACTATCCGGACCTGGTCAAGGACTGCGGCGTCGGTGACGAACTGCTGCTCGACGACGGCCGCGTGGTCATGCGCGTAACCAGCGCCACTGCCGATGCCCTGCACTGCGAAGTACTGATCGGCGGCCCGCTGTCCGACCACAAAGGCATCAACCGTCGCGGCGGCGGCCTGACTGCTCCGGCCCTGACCGAAAAAGACAAGGCCGACATCAAGCTGGCAGCCGAAATGGACCTGGACTACCTGGCCGTTTCCTTCCCGCGCGATGCCTCCGACATGGAATACGCCCGTCGCCTGCGCGACGAAGCCGGCGGCAGCGCCTGGCTGGTGGCCAAGATCGAGCGCGCCGAAGCGGTCGCCGATGACGAGACCCTCGACGGCCTGATCACCGCCAGTGACGCGGTCATGGTTGCCCGTGGCGACCTGGGCGTGGAAATCGGCGATGCCGAGCTGATCGCGATCCAGAAGAAGATCATCCAGCACGCCCGCCGCAACAACAAGGCGGTGATCGTTGCGACCCAGATGATGGAGTCGATGATCCAGAACCCGATGCCAACCCGTGCCGAAGTCTCCGACGTGGCCAACGCCGTGCTGGACAACACCGACGCGGTGATGCTGTCGGCCGAAAGTGCCGCCGGCGCCTACCCGATCGAAGCCGTACAGGCCATGGCGCGCATCTGCCTGGGCGCTGAAAAGCACCCGACCAGCCAGAAGTCCAGCCACCGTCTGCACACCCGCTTCGAGCGCTGCGACGAAAGCATCGCCCTGGCGGCCATGTACACTGCCAACCACTTCCCTGGCGTCAAGGCGATCATCGCCCTCACCGAAAGTGGCTACACCCCGCTGATCATGTCGCGCCTGCGTTCTTCGGTGCCGATCTACGCCTTCTCGCCGCACCGCGCCACCCTGGCCCGCGCCGCGATGTTCCGTGGTGTGTACCCGGTAGCGTTCGACCCGGCAGCCCTGCCGGCCGAGAAAGTCAGCCAGGCGGCAGTCGACGAGCTGCTGCAGCGCGGCGCGGTCGAGCCAGGTGACTGGGCGATCCTGACCAAAGGCGACAGCTACCACACCATCGGTGGCACCAACGGCATGAAGATCCTGCACGTCGGTGATTCGCTGGTCTGATGCTCGGACACTGCTGAACAAAGCCCCGCAGCCTGTGCTGCGGGGCTTTTTTTTGCCTGGCCGGAATCAGGCGTGACCGATGAAAATGTCGGCGAACAGCTGGTTGCGCGGCAGGCCGGCGAGGAACATGCGCCGGGAAAACTGCTCGACACTGGCCGCCGAGCCACACGCCAGGGCCATGGTCTGGCGCGACTGCAGGCGTAACGCCGCCAGGGCCTGGGGCAACTGGGCCGGGGTCAGCAGCTCGACCTGCAACTGCGGATGCCGACTGGCCAGTGCCGTCAGTGCCTGCGCCAGATAATGCTCCTGCTCGTCGTGGGCCAGATGCAGCAAGCGAATCGGCCCGTGATGCTCCTGGCGCAAGGCCTCGCGCAGAATCCCCCACAGCGGCGCCAGGCCGGTGCCGGCGGCCAGCAGCCACAGCGGGCGTTCCTGCCAGTCCGGGTCGTAATGCAAGGCTCCGCCGCGCAGCTCGCCCAGGCGCAGCGTTGCACCGATACTCAGTTGCCGCGCGGCATCACAGAACGCACCGGGTTGCCGGCAATCGAGATGAAATTCCAGAATGCCCTCCTCCCCCGGCACGCTGGCCAAAGAATAGGGCCGGGCGACCCCACTCGGGCTCCACAACACCAGGTGCTGGCCGGCCTGATAGCGCAACGGTCTGTGTGGCTCAAGACGCAAGCGCAGCACCGTCGGGCTCAGCCAGTCGAGGCCGCTGACCTGGGCCGGCACCCCATCCTGGAGCGGGTCGAACAAGGCCACCTGCAAGTCTTCCTCAACGCTGCACTGGCACGACAGGCGCCAGCCCAGCTGGCGTTTGTCCGCCGCCAGGGCCTCGGGCCGGGCATCCCCCGGCTGGCCTTGCAGGCAGCGCACCAGGCAGGCGTGACAGCTGCCGGCACGGCAACTGTAAGGCACCGCCAGCCCGGCATCATTCAAGGCATCGAGCAGGTTGCTGCCCGGTGCCGCCGTCCACTTTCGCTCACCCACCCGCAACTCAGGCATCGACGGCCTCCCAGGCGGCCAGGCAGCGGTTGCGCCCGCTGCGCTTGGCCCGGTACAAGGCCTGATCTGCACGCTGCAGAGCGTCATCGAGATCGTCGCCTGCGCACAACAGGGTCAACCCCGCCGACAGGCTCAAAGGCTCGACCCGCAATCCAACCGCTGGCGGCTGGGCCAGGGCAAACGCCCTGCGCAGCCGCTCGCAACAGGTGGCCAGTTGCGCGTCGGTGCAGTCAGGCAGCAGCAACACGAACTCTTCGCCACCGTAACGGGCCAGTACCGCGGTGTCGCCCAGGCAGTCGCTGGCGATCGAGGCGAAGGCTTGCAATACCTGATCGCCGGCGGCGTGGCCATACACATCATTGATGCGTTTGAAGTGATCGAGGTCGATCAGTGCCAGGCCATGGCAACTGTCAGCGCCCATGCGCTCCAACTCGCGGGTGGCCAGGCCCAGAAAGTGCCGACGATTGAACAAGCCGGTCAGTTCATCGGTGGCCACCAGGTCTTCGAGCTGGCGCATCATGCCGCGCAAGGTGTCCTGATGGGCCTGCAGGGCATAGCGCCGCTGGCGCATGCGCTGACGCGCGGCCTGAACATAACGGGCATACAGGCACAACCAGCACAGCACCACCAACAAGGCACTGGCCTGCAATGCCAACAGCGACCCGTCGAAATGCGGCGCTTGCCAGGCCTCCCAGGCGATCAAGCCGAGGAAGCTGCACAACACCAGTAGCGCGCAGCGCACAAACACCCGCCCGCTCAGGTGAAACAGGCCGAACATCAGGATCAAGGGGTAGAACATCAGGAAAGTGCCGCGCCCCTGGTCAAGCTGAGCCAACAGCCAGGTCTGCCAGGCGATCGCCAGCAGCACCTGGAACTCGGTCAGGCTCGGGTCGTTAAAGCGCAGGTTGCGACCGCTGGCGAACACCCAACCGAGCAGCGACTGGCACACGAGCAACAGGCCGCTGCCCAGCAGCAAAACCGTCAGGGAGGCTTGCAGATGGCCGCTCAAGAGTGCCACCCAGAGTAGCGCCAGCACCAGCAGATAGGTGCCAGCCGCCATGAGAAAGCGATTGAGGAGAAGCTTCTGCAGCGCTGTTTCGGTCACTGGTGACTCACCGTGCTCTGGCCAAGGCAGAGGAATGGGGCATGGCCAACCGCCACTTTAGGGTGTGCGAAGAATAATTGCCATGGTTGCACAAATCGACCCTGGTCAGCGCTCAGGCAAGAACAGTGCCCGGCCACTGCCGACCTTGGTGGGGACCTTTGGTACGTGTACCGGCGGCGGATGCGCGCTATACTGCCGCGCCTTTTTTGCGCCGACAGCCTTGCGTTGGCGCCTGTTGAAGGTCGTTTCGACACCTCGGCCAGTCCGCGTCGGAATACCTTAATGAATGTTCCCGTCTTTAAGAGGAGCGCGCTGCATGACCGTGATCAAGCAAGACGACCTGATTCAGAGCGTTGCCGACGCCCTGCAGTTCATTTCGTACTACCACCCCGTTGATTTCATCCAGGCCATGCATGAGGCCTATCTGCGTGAAGAGTCGCCAGCTGCGCGCGATTCCATCGCCCAGATCCTGATCAACTCGCGCATGTGCGCCACCGGCCACCGGCCGATCTGCCAGGACACCGGTATCGTCACCGTGTTCGTGCGCGTCGGTATGGACGTGCGCTGGGACGGCGCGACCATGAGCCTGGACGACATGATCAACGAAGGCGTGCGCCGCGCCTACAACCTGCCGGAAAACGTCCTGCGTGCATCCATCCTGGCCGACCCGGCGGGTAGCCGTAAAAACACCAAGGACAACACCCCTGCGGTCATCCACTACTCCATCGTCCCGGGCAATACCGTGGAAGTGGACGTGGCGGCCAAGGGCGGCGGCTCCGAGAACAAGTCGAAAATGGCCATGCTCAACCCGTCCGACTCGATCGTCGACTGGGTACTCAAGACCGTTCCGACCATGGGTGCTGGCTGGTGCCCTCCGGGCATGCTCGGCATCGGCATCGGCGGTACCGCCGAGAAAGCCGCGGTAATGGCCAAGGAAGTGTTGATGGAATCCATCGACATCCACGAGCTCAAGGCCCGTGGCCCGCAGAACCGCATCGAAGAGATCCGCCTGGAGCTGTTCGACAAGGTCAACCAGCTGGGCATCGGCGCCCAGGGCCTGGGCGGCCTGACCACCGTGCTCGACGTCAAGATCATGGACTACCCGACCCACGCCGCCTCCTTGCCGGTGTGCATGATCCCCAACTGCGCCGCCACCCGTCACGCCCACTTCGTGCTCGACGGTTCCGGCCCGGCTGACCTGGAAGCGCCATCGCTGGACGCCTACCCGGAAATCGTCTGGGAAGCCGGCCCATCGGCCCGCCGTGTCAACCTCGACACCCTGACCCCGGAAGACGTGCAGAGCTGGAAGCCGGGCGAGACCATCCTGCTCAACGGCAAGATGCTCACCGGCCGCGACGCTGCGCACAAGCGCATGGTCGAGATGCTCAACAAGGGCGAAGAACTGCCAGTCGACCTCAAGGGTCGCTTCATCTACTACGTTGGCCCGGTTGATCCGGTCGGTGACGAAGTGGTTGGCCCGGCCGGCCCGACCACCGCGACGCGGATGGACAAGTTCACCCGTCAGATCCTCGAGCAGACCGGCCTGTTGGGCATGATCGGCAAATCCGAGCGCGGCCCGACCGCCATCGAAGCGATCAAGGACAACAAGGCCGTGTACCTGATGGCCGTCGGCGGCGCTGCCTACCTGGTGGCCCAGGCGATCAAGAAGTCCAAGGTCCTGGCCTTTGCCGAACTGGGCATGGAAGCGATCTACGAGTTCGAGGTCAAGGACATGCCGGTCACCGTCGCGGTCGACAGCAACGGCGAGTCGGTACACATCACCGGCCCTGCGATCTGGCAGCACAAGATCGCTGAAAGCCTGGCGGTGGAAGTGAAGTAAGCCTCGGGGTTTGCTGATATGAAAAAGCGGCAGGGGGGATTACTCCCCTGCCGCTTTTTTATTGCCTGTACCGGCCTCATCGCTGGCAAGCCAGCACCTTTGTTCACAGGGTAATGCGAGTGCCCAGCAACTGCAGGAACGCCGCCAGCCATGCAGGGTGCGCCGGCCACGCCGGAGCCGAAGCCAGATTACCCTGCACGTGAGCCTGGTCGACGGCGATCTCGACATACTGGCCACCGGCCAGGCGTACTTCCGGCGCGCAAGCCGGATAAGCGCTGCACTCGCGGCCTTCCAATACGCCAGCCGCCGCCAGCAGTTGTGCGCCATGACACACCGCGGCAATGGGTTTGCCGGCCTGATCGATCGCTTTGACCAGCGCCAGCACCTGCTCGTTCAAACGCAGATACTCCGGTGCCCGGCCTCCTGGAATCAGCAGCGCGTCGTAGTCGTCAGCCTGAACTTTGGCAAAATCAAAGTTCAGGGCAAAATTATGCCCGGGCTTTTCACTGTAGGTCTGGTCGCCTTCGAAATCGTGGATCGCCGTGCGCACCGTCTGCCCGGCGTTTTTGCCCGGACACACCGCGTGCACGGTATGGCCAACCATCTGCAGGGCCTGGAACGGCACCATCACTTCGTAATCTTCAACGTAGTCGCCAACCAGCATCAGAATCTTCTTCGCAGCCATGTCATCAACTCCTTCAAGTGCGGTGGAAAGATAAAGACACCATAGACCGCCAACGTGCGACAGGCTCAATCACGCCGGTCGAGCAGGTTGACCACCAGCCGGTCGAGCCAGCCCCACAAGCGTTGCTGCACGCGCTTCCACAACGGCCGCGCATGCCAGTGGGCCAGGTCGATAGTCAGGCTCCGGGCAAAGTCGCGCTCAAAGCTCGCCGCCACGTCGGCGGTCAGGGGTGGGTCAATGGCTTCGACATTGGCCTCAAGGTTGAAGCGCAGGTTCCAGTGATCGAAGTTGCACGAGCCGATGCTGACCCAGTCATCCACCAACACCATTTTCAGGTGCAGGAAACACGGCTGGTATTCGAAAATTTTCACCCCGGCGCGCAACAGCCGCGGGTAATAGCGATGGCCGGCATAACGCACCGACGGGTGATCGGTTCGCGGCCCGGTCAGCAGCAAACGTACATCGACACCCCGGGAGGCCGCGCGGCGCAGAGAGCGGCGGACCTTCCAGGTCGGCAAGAAATACGGCGTGGCCAGCCAGATGCGCCGCTGGCCGCTGTTCAGGGCGCGCACCAGCGACTGCAGGATATCCCGGTGCTGGCGGGCGTCGGCATAGGCCACCCGGCCCATGCCCGCACCACTCACCGGCACTCGCGGCAAACGTGGCAGGCCAAAGTGCGTCGGCGGCCGCCAGGCGGTACGGCGCAGGTTGGCGCGCCACTGGCGGTCGAACAGCATCTGCCAGTCGGCCACCAGCGGGCCCTGCATCTGCACCATCACTTCGTGCCATTCGCTGACGTCTTCGGTTGGCGTCCAGAACTGGTCAGTGACGCCAGTACCGCCCACCACCGCCCACTTCTGGTCGACCAGCAGCAGCTTGCGATGATCGCGATACAGGTTGCGAAAGCCACGACGCCAGCGCAGGCGGTTGTACCAGCGCAGCTCCACACCCGCAGCCAACAGGCGCTGGCGCAGGCTCAAGGTGAAGGCCAGCGAACCATAATCATCGAACAGGCAACGCACCTGCACGCCGCGCTCGGCGGCCTGCACCAAGGCCTGGACCATGGTTTCGGCGCAAGCGCCGGCTTCGACCAGGTACAGTTCCAGGTCCACCTGATACTCGGCGCGCACGATTGCGGTGAGCATGCGCGGGAAAAACTGCGGACCGTCGATCAATAGCTCGAACTGATTGCCATCGCGCCAGGGAAAGACCGGTCCGGCCATCTCAACGCGCCGTGAAGATCAGCACCGCGGCCACCGGCACCGACGGGCTGATGGACTTGAGCCCGGCCAGCTTGCGCAAGGTGGCAAGGCCGGGGAGCAGATCGAAATCATCGGCGCGCAACATCAACGGTTCCAGGGTCACCACCTGAAAGCGCCGGTCATCCAGGCGGGTGGCCAGCAGCAGGGCGCTGTAGTTGTGCTGCTTGCCATGCAGGCTGACAGTCAGCGGCAGGCGCAGTTCCACCTGGGCGCCATTGGCCAGGTCGTTGATCGGGCGCAGGTCGATCTGCGCGCTGACCTTGGCTTCGGGGAACTTGGCGAACTCGAACAGTTCCTTGCGCATGCGTTCGTCACGCAGCGGCACGCCGCTGTTGTTGGAGTCCATCTCGACCTGCAGCTCGGCGGCGCCCTTGCGATCGACCTTGCCATGCAGAACGAGGAAACGATGCACCTCAGCGGTGTCACCGTTCTTGCTGGAGACAAATGACAGGCGTGACGATTCGCCGTCCAGGTGCCAGTTGGCCTGGGCAGGGAGACTGAGAACGACCAGCAGGGCAAGCAGAAGACGCGACAGACTGAACATGTGAAATCCTGTAACACAATGGTCGTCAACCTTACCCGGCTGCCTTCACGGCAGCAAGCGACAGCCCTCGCGCGGGCCCTGCCACTGCGCACGATTCTCGACCCCCAGGCCGGCAGCGCTGACCAGCCGCTGCTGCGCGTCCTCATCCAGGCGACTCAACGGCAGGTATTGGCGCACATAGCCCCGACAATAATGTTCGTCGAAATTCATGACATAGCGGCACGAACAGTACTCCTTGGCCGAGTAGGCACTGAGGATGCCGGGGAAATCCGCCAGCGCCTGGCGTTCGTACCAGGCCCAACCGCCGGCCAGCAGCGCCAGTACCAGCAACACGCGCGTCATGGCCGCACCTTGTCGACTGCTGCCAGTACCCGCTTGAGCAACTCGTTATGGGCAAAGCTGGCGTCGCGGTCATCGGCGTAGCGAACGATCAGCAGCTTGCGCGCCGGCAGCACATACAGTGCCTGGCCCCAATGCCCCAGGGCTGCATACGTGTCAGCTGGCGCATCCGGCCAGGGTGGCGGGCTGCCGGGCAAAGGTTGATTAAGCCACCAGTGCCCGCCCGGGTTGGCTTCACCGGGTTGGGCCGTGGCTTGCAGGAACGGCTGGCGATTGAAGTCGACCCAAGCGCTGGACAGCAATTGTCGCGTTTGCCAACGACCTTCGCGCAGCATCAACAGGCCAACGCGCGCCAGGTCGCGCGCGCTCATGTACAGATAGGAAGAACCCACCAAGGTGGCACTGGCGTCACGCTCCCAGACTGCACTGGCGATCCCCAGCGGTTCAAACAAGGCGTGCCAGGGGTACTGCGCATATCCCGCATCGCCGACCATGCCGCGCAAGGCCGCCGCCAGCACGTTACTGTCACCGCTGGAATAGAGAAAGCGTTGCCCAGGGCTGGCCGCCTCGGGCCTGGCCGCCGTGTAGCCGGCCATATCGCCGCGCCCGCGAGTGTAGAGCATGGCCACTACCGAGGACTTGAGCGGCGCGTATTCGTAATCTTCCTGCCAGTCCAGGCCGCTGGCCCAGTGCAGCAGATCTTGGATGCGCACGTGGGGGTGGGCACGCATCGGCGCGTAGAAACGCGCAACCGGATCCTGCAGGTCAAAGCGGCCCTCGGCGTGGGCGACGCCCAGCAGGGTCGCCAGCACGCTCTTGCTGATCGACCAGGTCAGGTGCGCAGTTTTAGCGGTGCTGGGCGCGGCATAGTGCTCATAGACAATGCGCCCGTCGGCGATCACCAGCAGCGCGTCGCTGCGCACGCCCTGACGTTGCTGGTCATCGCGTGGGGCGAAGGCATAGCGTTCAACCGCCTGCCAGGCGCTTCGGTTGGCATCGTTCGCCACCGTCCAATCAGGTACTGGCCAGTACTCCTCGGCCGAAACGGCCTTGCTGAAGGCGAAAACAGCCAGCATCCACCACACCGCGTTGCGCATGCCGCTTACTCAAGGCCAGGGTTCGCCCAGCCTGCCAGCGTTTCATGACAATCCGGCGGCGGCCCAGGCCTTGGCCAGGCGTTTGGCGCGGGCCGCACTGGCGATCTCCAGCAGGCCCTGATCGCGTTGCCACAGGCTTGCCCACTCGCCTGGGCTTGCCAGCAGTGCCTGATTGAGTTCATCTTTCAAGCTGTTGAACTGGGCAAACAGACCGCCCAGCAGCAAATGGCTGGCCGAGGTGTCGGCGCACTGGCGAGTGCTTTCAGCGCACGCGCCGAGCAGACTGATCAGGCGCAATTGCAGGTTTTGCGGCCAGCCCGTTTCCTGGCCGACGCCATAGAGCCAGGCACACAGGGCACTGAGCACATAAAGATCTTCCAGCGAGCGGAAGGGTTTGACGTAGGCATCCCAGCCGTCCCCCGCCAAGCGCTCGCACAACGCTCCTTGCAGATGCAGGCGGGCATGGCCGACTTCCGGCATCAACGGCAAGGCCGGCAGCGATTCGAGGCGCACGCCCGGTTCACCGGCGTAGACCACCGCCAGGCTCAGTTCTACTGGCTGCCCCTGCGCTTCGCAGCGCGCCGCCACCAGCAGCCACTCGGCATCGAGCCCGGCAGTGACAAAGTCCTTGCTGCCGCTCAGGCGCAAATCATCCAGACGCACCTGCATGTCCGCCGGGCGCACGCTGCGCCGCTCACTGGCGCACAGGGCACCAAGGCTCTGCGGCGCACTGGGCCACAGCACCCGCAGCGCCGCCTGGTAGCCGACCAGGAAGGCCAGGCCCGGGGTGCTCATCGCCCGCCCACCGAGCACCGCCAGGTCGAACGGGCTAACCGCCCCCAGGCGTGCCAGCAGGCTGGAATAGGTATCGGCCAGCGTGGCCGCAAGGGGTTGTCTGTGTCGATCGTTGAGTCGTTGCAGCCAGGCCATCGAAGCGCTCCTTGAGGGGCTGTCATACAAGCATCACCAAACATTCACGGGGGTGACACCGCATCTACCTAGGCTGAGCTTGCACAACAAAGTCGACCGGCCGCAACCCCATGGCTGGCTTATGGAGACACACAATGACTCGGATCGCTCGCTCTGGCGACAACAGCACTGAACGCCGTCTGCAAGCCGAACGCCTGGTCGGCCCGGCAGCCCTGCAGGAAGCACAGGCCCTTCGTTTCAGCGTATTCAGCGGTGAATTCAAGGCCAAACTCAAAGGCGCCGAACTGGGCCTGGACATGGATGACTACGACATTCATTGCCGCCACATCGGCGTGCGCGATCTCACTAGCGGGCGCCTGGTCGCCACCACTCGTCTGCTCGACCACCAGGCCGCCAACAGCCTGGGGCGCTTCTACAGCGAAGAGGAATTCAGCCTGCACGGCCTCGGCCACCTGCAAGGGCCGATCCTCGAGCTGGGCCGCACCTGTGTCGACCCGGCCTACCGCAACGGCGGCACCATCGCCGTGCTCTGGGCGGAGCTGGCCGAAGTACTCAACGAAGGCCGCTACAGCTACCTGATGGGCTGCGCCAGCATTCCCATGCAGGACGGCGGTGTACAGGCCCACGTGATCATGCAGCGCCTGCGCGAACGCTACCTGTGCACCGAGCACCTGCGCGCCGAACCGAAGAAGCCACTGCCGAGCCTGGCCCTGCCGAACAACGTCATCGCCGAAATGCCGCCGCTGCTCAAGGCCTACATGCGCCTGGGGGCGAAGATCTGTGGCGAACCATGCTGGGACGAAGACTTCCAGGTCGCCGACGTGTTCATCCTGCTCAAGCGCGACGAACTGTGCCCGCGTTATGCCCGTCACTTCAAGGCGGCGGTCTGATGCAGCGCCTGCGCGTCTATGCACGCGTAGCCCGGGTGCTGCTGGTGGTGCTGTTCGGCCTGGCCATGGCAGCCCTGTTCAGCCTTTATGAACGCCTGCGCGTGCCGGCCTCGACCGAGCGCCGCCAGCGTTGGTCGCAACTGTTCATGGGCAAACTGAGCAATGCCCTGCCGTTCAAGGTGCGAGTGGTGGGCCAACTGCCACGCCAGCCGATGCTGTGGGTCAGCAACCACGTGTCCTGGACGGATATTCCTTTGCTGGGCATGCTTGCGCCGCTGTCGTTTTTGTCCAAGGCCGAAGTGCGTACCTGGCCGGTGGCCGGCTGGCTGGCACACAAGGCCGGTACCCTGTTCATCCGCCGTGGCGGCAACGACAGCCAGCTGCTACGCCAGCAGATCAGCCAGCACCTGCAACAAGGCAGCGCGCTGTTGATTTTCCCCGAAGGCACCACCACCGACGGGCGCAGCCTGCGCACCTTTCATGGGCGCCTGCTGGCCAGTGCCATCGATACGCAAACCCCGCTGCAGCCGGTCGCCCTGCGCTACCTGCGCAACGGCCAAAGCGATGCGATCGCGCCGTTTATCGGTGATGACGACCTGCTCTCGCACCTGTTCCGGCTGTTTGCCAATGATTGCGCCGAGGTCGAGATCCATCTGCTCGCGCCAATTGCCAGCGCCGGCGAAGAACGCGCCGCCCTGGCGTTCAAGGCCCAGCAGGCAATCCAGCAGACACTGTTCGCCAGCGAGCCGCTTGCCCAGCCACAACGCCGGGCCAGGGCCGCCTAGGTATTGCCCTTGGCGAAGCGCTGCAGCTCTGGGTAGAAATTGCGAAAGTCATCCAGCAACGGCTGGTACAGCGCGGCCACCTCCTCCAGCGCGCCGTCCATGCCTTCGGGCCGCGACAGGCGCCGGGCAATGCCGCGAAACACCTGTTCGAGCACCGAGAATTCGCGGTAAGACCCCAACCAGTCATCGGCGACCATGTACGGCGCGATTTGCGCCAGGCGCCCGGGCAAGGCCGGCTCGGCGGCAAGCACGCGGTACACGCGGTCAGTGAACTGGCCCAGCGGCTGCTCGGCATAATCCTGCCAGTGCAAGGCCAGGCAATGGTCGAAAAACACATCGAGGATGATCCCGGCATAACGCCGCCGCTGCTGCGGGAAACGCGCCAGCGCCGCCAGCACCAGTGGATGGCTGTCGGTGTAGACGTCGATCTGCCGGTGCAGGCGGATCGCTGCCTCCAGTGACGGGGCGAAGCGCCCCTGCAGCGGCCCTTTGACAAAATCGCCATAAAGGCTGCCGAGCAATTGCTCGGGCTGCTGACCGCCGAGGTGAAGGTGTGCGAGGTAGTTCATGGACTGGGATTCTAGCACCCCGCCATCTATATCGTTATAACCCGATATAGCGATTTACGCTGAGCTCAGAACCACATCATATTTGTATATCGCGAAATACCGATTTATATTTCGCCCCATCGCGATATACCGCTACACACACCACGAGCCCAACCATGCCTCTCGATCTCGACGAAATAATAAAAGCCCTGGCCCACCCAGTACGGCGAGAAATCCTCAACTGGCTGAAGGACCCCGACGCGCAGTTTCCCGACCAGCACCACAGCACCGAACACGGTGTGTGTGCCGGGCAGATCGATCAACGCTGCGGCCTGTCGCAGTCGACCGTCTCCGCCCACCTGGCGACCTTGCAGCGCGCCGGCCTGATCAGCAGCCAGAAGATTGGCCAATGGCATTTTTTCAAACGCAACGAGGACACCATCCAGGCGTTCCTCAAGCAGATGAGCCAAGAGCTCTGACAAGGACCTTGCAATGCCCCTTTCGCTGATAATCCTGGCGCTCAGCGCCTTCGCCATCGGTACCACCGAGTTCGTCATCATGGGTCTGTTGCCGGATGTGGCGGCAGACCTGGGTGTATCGATTCCCGGTGCCGGCTGGCTGGTCACCGGCTACGCCCTGGGCGTGGCCATCGGTGCGCCGTTCATGGCCCTGGCCACCTCGCGCCTGCCACGTAAAGCTGCGCTGATCGCACTGATGGGCGTGTTCATCGTCGGCAACCTGCTATGTGCGGTAGCCAGCGACTACAACCTGCTGATGTTCGCCCGGGTGGTGACCGCCCTGTGCCATGGGGCTTTCTTCGGTATCGGTTCGGTGGTGGCCGCCAGCCTGGTGCCGGCCAACCGCCGTGCTTCGGCGGTCGCCTTGATGTTCACCGGCCTGACCCTGGCGAACGTGCTGGGTGTGCCGCTGGGTACCGCGCTGGGCCAGGAATACGGCTGGCGCTCGACCTTCTGGGCAGTGACGGTGATCGGCGTCGTCGCACTGATCGGTCTGATCCGCTTCCTGCCGTTCCGGCATGACGAAGAGGCTCTCGACATGCGCGCCGAACTTGCCGCGCTCAAAGGCGCCGGCATCTGGCTGTCGCTGTCGATGACCGTACTGTTCTCGGCCTCGATGTTCGCCCTGTTCACCTATGTCGCACCGCTGCTCGGAGACGTCACCGGCGTTTCGCCACGGGGCGTGACCTGGACCCTGCTGCTGATCGGCCTGGGCCTGACCCTGGGCAACATCCTCGGCGGCAAGCTCGCCGACAAACGCCTGGGCGCCACCCTGGTCGGCGTGTTCGCCAGCATGGCGGTGGTCTCCACCGTATTGAGCTGGACCAGCGTCGCCCTGATCCCGGCAGAAATCACCCTGTTCCTCTGGGCCACTGCAGCCTTTGCCGCGGTCCCCGCCCTGCAGGTCAACGTGGTGACCTTCGGCAAGGCCGCCCCGAACCTGGTCTCGACCCTGAACATCGGCGCTTTCAACCTGGGCAATGCCCTGGGCGCCTGGGTTGGCGGCACTGTCATCGCCCAGGGCCTGGGCCTGACCCGCGTGCCCCTGGCCGCCGCAGCGCTGGCGGTGCTGGCGTTGATCGTCACCCTGATCACTTTCAGCCAGGGCGGTAACAAAGCCGAACTGGCACCTGCCACTCACTGATAGGCCTTGAGGTATTTATGACGACTCTTTTCGATCCGATCACCCTCGGCGACCTCAAACTGCCGAACCGCATCATCATGGCCCCGCTGACCCGCTGCCGCGCCGATGAAGGCCGGGTACCCAACGCGCTGATGGCCGAGTACTACGTACAACGGGCCAGTGCCGGGCTGATCCTCAGCGAAGCCACTTCGGTAACGCCCATGGGCGTCGGCTACCCGGACACCCCGGGGATCTGGTCCAACGATCAGGTGCGCGGCTGGACCAACGTCACCAAGGCGGTGCATGGCGCCGGCGGGCGGATCTTCCTGCAGCTGTGGCATGTGGGGCGCATCTCGCACCCGAGCTACCTCAACGGCGAAACCCCGGTGGCACCGAGTGCAATCCAGCCCAAAGGCCATGTCAGCCTGGTGCGCCCACTGGCCGACTACCCGACGCCACGGGCACTGGAAAGCGCAGAAATCGCCGATATCGTCGAGGCCTACCGCACCGGTGCCGAGAACGCCAAGGCGGCCGGTTTCGACGGCGTCGAAGTGCATGCGGCGAATGGTTACCTGATCGACCAGTTCCTGCAGAGCAGCACCAACCAGCGCAACGACCAGTACGGTGGTTCGCTGGAAAACCGTGCACGGCTGCTGCTGGAAGTGACCGACGCCGTGATCGACGTCTGGGGCGCACAACGGGTCGGCGTGCACCTGGCGCCACGGGCCGATTCCCATGACATGGGCGATGCCAACCGTGCCGAAACCTTTACTTATGTTGCCCGGGAACTGGGCAAGCGCGGCATTGCCTTTATCTGCTCGCGAGAGAAAGAAGCCGACGACAGCATTGGCGCGCTGATCAAGCAGGCTTTTGGCGGCCCGTACATCGTCAACGAGCGCTTCACCAAGACCAGCGCCAACGCTTCGCTGGCCAGTGGTAAAGCCGATGCGGTGGCCTTCGGTATTCCGTTCATTGCCAACCCGGACCTGCCAGCCCGCCTGGCAGCCGATGCACCGCTGAACGAGCCGCACCCGGAGACCTTCTACGCCAAGGGGCCGGTGGGTTACATCGATTATCCGCGGATGTAGGTGCTGAACGCATCGCGGGGCAAGCCCGCTCCCACAGGAACAGTGGTGATCTCTGTGGGAGCGGGCTTGTCCCGCGATGAGGCCCTCAAGGCCGGGTATTGATCTGCTGTTGCAGGTTCTGCACCTGGCTTTGCAAGGTATTGATGTTTCGAGTCACCTGGCCACGAAACGCATCGAACTCCGCCGTTGACGCACCGCCACTGGCCGCAGGCGCCGGGCGGTTCTCCTGTTCGCTCTTGAGCACGATCAGGTCCTGCTCCAGGCGCTGGATCGCCGCCGCCGGGTTGCCCTGTTTCTTCAACGTCGCCACATCTGCGCTCAGGCTCTTGAGCTCACCATCGAGCTTGCCGCCATCGACCTGGGCCGTCTTCAATGCCGCCAACTCGTCATTTACCCGCTTGAGCTGTGCCTGCAACTGCTCCTGCAACTTGGCATTGGCCGCCTGCTGCTCGCTGGCCTGAGCCAACACCTGCTCCAGTCGCTTGCCCAGATCGCCGGTCTGCCCGGCCACACCCTGCTGTTGCTTGCCCTGCTCGGCCAGGCTCGCCTGCAGCTGCCTGATCTGCAGCTTCAGGGCTTCGCTGTCGGTGCTGACACTGGTCTCGCTGGCCGCAACCTTGCCGCTGATCGCCTGCAGGCGTCCCGCCGCGTCTTCACTGATGCGGGCGAAACTCTCCTGGGTGGCAACCAGTTGCTGCTCCATCAGGGAAATCTGTTGGAAGCTCCACCAGCCAAGGCCAGCCAGAGCAATGAACGAGGCGCCGAGCAATGCCCACAACGGGCCGCTGCTCGCGGCCTTGGGCTGAGCACGCGAAGCTGCCGGCCCGCCACGACGCACACCCGCTACCGGGACGAAATCATCGTCATCACGGCTACCGGCACTCAAGGTCGGCACGTTATCGAAATCATCTGGAGCATCGTTACGCATGGGATCCCTTCAACCACGGTGATAGCAAATGGTCAGTAGTATAAAGCCTGATCAGCGCACTGATCGACCGCAAAGCCCTGGTCCGGTTCAGTCCTTGCCGGACGGAAGGTCCTGGGCTTTCCACCAGCCACAGAACTCATCCAGTGCCGACCACAGGCTGACGCTGGGGCGGTAATCAAGAAACTGCCGGGCGCGGCTGATGTCGAGCGTGAAGTCCTTGCTCATCACCTGCGTACCCAAGCGCGACAGGGTCGGTTGCGGACGGCCAGGCCAGAGCAGGCAGGCACCTTCGTTCAAGGCCGCCAGGCTGTAGGCCAGGCCGTAGGAACGGTAACGGGTGACCTGCGGCAGGTGCATTTGTCGCATTACATAATTGACCACATCCCACAATGGCAACGGGTGGCCATTGCTGATGTTGTAGGCCTGGCCCAGCGCGGCCTCGTCGGCGAGCAAGGCACTGACCAACGCCTCGTTGAGGTTCTGCACGCTGGTGAAGTCGACCTTGTTCAAACCATTGCCGATGATTGCCAAACGCCGCTTGCGCTGCATCTGCAACAAGCGCGGGAAGATGCTCACGTCGCCAGCGCCAGTGACAAAATGTGGACGCAGGGCCAGCACTTCGAGGCCGAACTCCTGAGCGCCGAAGACCTTCTGCTCGGCCAGGTGCTTGGTTGCCCCGTAATGGTTATGGAAGCGCCGCGGCACCTGCTCTTCAGTGATGCCCAACTGCGAGCGGCCATTGAAACAGATCGACGGCGAAGACAAGTGCACCAGCCGCCGCACATGCTCTTTAAGGCATGCTTCCACCACGTTTTCAGTCACCACCACGTTGCCCTGGTAGAAATCCTGATAGCGCCCCCAGTTGCCCACGGCACCCGCGCAATGCACCACGGCTTCGACGCCCTGGCACAGGCGCCGGGCCAGGTCCGGGTCGTTGAGGTCACCCGGGATGAACTGCGCGCCGCGTCGCACCAGGTGCTCGACGCCTTCGGCGCGGCGGCCGTTGACCCGAACGTCAAAGCCCTGCTCCAAGGCAAAGCGCGCAAAGCGCCCGCCGATGAAGCCGCTCGCGCCGGTGACCAGAATTCGCATGTAGCACTCCGCCTAAAACAGGTTTTTCAGATACTGCTGACGCCGCCCGTGCCTACAAGGGCACCAGCCATTGCCCGGCCGTGAGGCGCAGGTGCTCCGTCAGTTGGCCAAGCAACTGCCCGCCATTGCGCCAATGATGCCAGTACAAGGGCACGTCGATGGGTTTATCCGCCGATATTTCTACCAGACGCCCGCTGGCCAGTTGGTCGCGTACCTGCAGTTCCGGCACCAGCCCCCAGCCCAGGCCCGCTTCGGTCATGCGCAAAAAGCCCTCGGACGACGGACACAGGTGATGCAGGAAACCGTCCTCAATACCCAGGGACGCCAGGTAACGGTGCTGGAGAAAATCATCCGGCCCGAACACCAGCGCCGGGGTACGCGACAAACGGCCGGCATCAAAGCCCGAAGGAAAGTAGCGGGCCATGAACGCCGGGCTGGCCAGGGCACGGTAGCGCATAGCACCAAGCAACAGGCTGCGGGCGCCCGCCACCGGCCGTTCGCTGCCGCACAGGCAGGCGGCCACTTCACCGGCTCGCATGCGCTTGAGGCCGACTTCCTGGTCTTCCACCACCAGGTCCAGCAGCACCTGCTGGTCAGCGCAGAACTCACCCGCCGCAGCGGCCCACCAGGTCGCCAGGCTGTCGGCGTTCAGGGCAATGCGCAAACGCTCCGGCATACCCTCCTCGTCCAGCGCCGGCACCTGGCTCTGCAGGTCGCGTTCAAGCAGGCGCACCTGCTGCACATGGTTGAGCAAGCGCCGGCCAACATCGGTGGGGCTTGGCGGGTTGGCGCGCACCAGCACCGGCTGGCCGACCCGCGCTTCAAGCAACTTGATGCGCTGGGAAATCGCCGACTGCGACAGGCCCAGCACCTGGGCGGCACGCTCGAAACCGGCCTGCTCGATGACGGCAGCGAGGGCAGAAAGCAGTTTGTAATCGAACATTATTTTTCCTAATGCCTGATCAGCTTTATTTGTTTTTCTTATACAGATGACATCCCCACAATGGCCAGCATCTTCTTTGTATTTGCGCCCGCGCCCTGCGGGCGTCCGTGGAGTCCTCCCTATGTGGCAAAGCTACCTGAACGGCCTGCTGGTCGCCTTCGGCCTGATCATGGCGATCGGCACGCAAAACGCCTTTGTCCTGGCGCAAAGCCTGCGCCGTGAACATCACCTGCCGGTGGCGGCGCTGTGCGTGGTCTGCGACGCCATCCTGGTGGCGGCCGGAGTGTTCGGCCTGGCCACGGTACTGGCGCAGAACCCGACCCTGCTGGCCGTGGCACGCTGGGGCGGTGCAGTATTTCTGCTCTGGTACGGCGGCAAAGCTTTGTTGCGGGCCTGCTCGCAACAAAGCCTGCAGCAAGGCGAAGGCCAGGGCCTGCGCTCGCGCCGGGCAGTGCTGCTCAGTGCCCTGGCGGTGACCTTGCTCAACCCGCATGTGTACCTCGACACCGTGTTGCTGATCGGCTCACTGGGCGCCCAGCAAACCGTGCCCGGCGCCTACGTGGCCGGCGCCGCCAGCGCCTCGCTGCTGTGGTTCTTCACCCTGGCCCTGGGCGCCGCCTGGCTGGCCCCGTGGCTGGCGCGGCCTGGGACCTGGCGGCTGCTCGACCTGATGGTGGCGGTGATGATGTTTGCCGTGGCGACGCAGCTGATCTTTACCTGAGGCGCCGCTCGTCCGGCACCGGCAAAGGCTCTGGAACCTCTTTCCCGTACACTTGTTGCGTGGTTAAGCACCGGGCCCGGTGCTATGATCCAGCCCTTGCGTCGCAAAGAGTACAGACTCGCCGACGCACACCGGCCGCCCGTGATCGGCCTTGCGCTCACCGCAACAGACCTGATTAGGAGAATCACCATGGCTTTTGAATTGCCGCCGCTGCCTTACGCCCACGACGCCCTGCAGCCGCACATTTCCAAGGAAACCCTGGAATACCACCACGACAAGCACCACAACACCTATGTCGTGAACCTGAACAACCTGGTGCCTGGCACCGAGTTCGAAGGCAAGACCCTGGAAGAGATCGTCAAGACCTCCTCGGGCGGTATCTTCAACAACGCCGCTCAGGTCTGGAACCACACCTTCTACTGGAACTGCCTGGCGCCAAACGCCGGCGGCCAACCAACCGGCGCCCTGGCTGAAGCCATCAACGCCGCGTTCGGCTCCTTCGACAAGTTCAAGGAAGAGTTCACCAAGACGTCGGTCGGCACCTTCGGTTCCGGTTGGGGCTGGCTGGTGAAAAAAGCCGACGGTTCCCTGGCCCTGGCCAGCACCATCGGCGCCGGCAACCCGCTGACCAGCGGCGACACCCCGCTGCTGACCTGCGACGTCTGGGAACACGCCTACTACATCGACTACCGCAACCTGCGTCCGAAGTACGTCGAGGCGTTCTGGAACCTGGTCAACTGGAAGTTCGTTGCCGAGCAGTTCGAAGGCAAGACCTTCACTGCCTGAGACGGCTGCTGATCGATACGCGTGATCCGGTATCGAGCGACCGAGAAGCCCACCCTAGCGGTGGGCTTTTTTATGGGCGCCGATGCTGCAACATTTTTCATCCTATTCCCGCGCCGTGCATCTTGCCGCGCACGCAGAGCACGCTAACATCAAACGTTGGGAAACTCTTTCCCACGGATTAAAGTCGCAAGGCCGGGCAACCGATACAGTGACGGCAGGCACCCAACCTGCTCCAGGGGCAAAAATGCACCCTCACGGAGCTGGAGAAGTCCTGTTGACGGCCGATAGTGGATTGCCAAGTTTGATGGCAAAATGATGCCATGCGCATGGATTAAGGAAACCCCATTGAAGCTGGAACTCAAGAACAGCTTATCGGTCAAGTTGCTCAGGGTAGTACTGCTCTCGGCGTTGGTCGTCGGTGTAGTTCTCAGTTGTGCGCAGATCGTCTTCGATGCCTACAAGACCCGCCAGGCCGTCGCCAATGACGCCCAACGGATCCTCGACATGTTCCGTGATCCTTCAACCCAGGCGGTGTACAGCCTGGACAAGGAAATGGGCATGCAGGTCATGGAGGGCTTGTTCCAGGACGAGTCCGTGCGCATGGCCGCCATCGGCCATCCCAATGAAACCATGCTGGCGGAAAAATCCCGCCCGCTGCAGGAAGTCTCCAGCCGCTGGTTGACCGACCTGATTCTCGGCCAGGAACGCAGCTTCACCACCCAACTGGTCGGCCGTGGCCCCTACAGCGAATATTACGGCGACCTGAGCATCACCCTCGACACCGCGTCCTATGGCGAGGGCTTTCTGGTCAGTTCGGTGATCATCTTCATTTCCGGTGTGCTGCGCGCCCTGGCCATGGGCCTGGTGCTGTACCTGGTCTATCACTGGATGCTGACCAAGCCGCTGTCGAAGATCATCGAGCACCTCACCCAGATCAACCCCGACCGCCCCAGCCAGCATCAGTTGCCGCTGATCAAGGGCCACGAAAAGAACGAGCTGGGCTTGTGGGTCAATACCGCCAACCAATTGCTGGCGTCGATCGAGCGCAACACCCACCTGCGTCATGAGGCCGAGAACAGCCTGCTGCGCATGGCCCAATACGACTTTCTCACCGGCCTGCCCAATCGCCAGCAATTACAGCAGCAACTGGACAAGATCCTGATCGACGCCGGTCGCCTGCAACGCCGGGTGGCAGTGCTGTGTGTCGGCCTGGATGACTTCAAGAGCATCAACGAGCAATTCAGCTACCAGGCCGGCGACCAGTTGCTGCTGGCCCTGGCCGATCGCCTGCGCGCCCACAGTGGCCGGCTTGGCGCCCTGGCACGCCTGGGTGGCGACCAGTTCGCCCTGGTCCAGGCCGATATCGAGCAGCCCTACGAAGCGGCAGAACTGGCCCAGAGCATTCTCGATGACCTCGAGGCGCCGTTCGCGCTCGACCATCAGGAAATCCGCCTGCGCGCCACCATCGGCATCACCCTGTTCCCCGAAGACGGCGACAGCACCGAGAAGCTGCTGCAAAAAGCCGAGCAGACCATGACCCTGGCCAAGGCCCGCTCACGCAACCGCTACCAGTTCTACATCGCCAGCGTCGACAGCGAGATGCGCCGCCGTCGCGAGCTGGAAAAAGACCTGCGCGAAGCCCTGCCGCGCAACCAGCTGTTTCTGGTCTATCAACCGCAGATCAGCTACCGCGACCACCGCGTGGTCGGCGTCGAGGCGCTGCTGCGCTGGCAGCATCCGGAGCTGGGCATGGTCCCGCCCGACCAGTTCATCCCTCTGGCCGAGCAGAACGGCAACATCATCACCATCGGCGAGTGGGTACTCGACCAGGCCTGCCGGCAACTGCGCGACTGGCATGACCAGGGCTTCAGCGAACTGCGCATGGCGGTCAACCTGTCGACCGTGCAACTGCACCACAACGAGCTGCCGCGGGTGGTCAACAACCTGCTGCAGATCTACCGCCTGCCACCGCGCAGCCTGGAGCTGGAGGTCACCGAAACCGGCCTGATGGAAGACATCAGCACCGCCGCCCAGCACCTGCTGAGCCTGCGCCGCTCCGGGGCGCTGATCGCCATTGACGACTTCGGTACCGGCTACTCCTCGCTCAGCTACCTGAAATCGCTGCCGCTGGACAAGATCAAGATCGACAAGAGCTTCGTCCAGGACCTGCTCGATGACGACGACGATGCCACCATCGTTCGCGCCATCATTCAGCTGGGCAAGAGCCTGGGCATGCAGGTGATCGCCGAGGGCGTGGAGACGGCTGAACAGGAGGCCTACATCATTGCCCAAGGTTGCCATGAAGGTCAGGGCTATCACTACAGCAAACCACTGCCAGCCCGGGAGTTGACCGCGTTCCTGAAACAGGCGCAGCGCAACCAGGTTTCGATTCTGTAACCCCCGTCCGAATCGCCAGAAGTGACAAAAACACGCATTTGAATATTTACGTGACTGCCCCTTTACACAAAATGCAAATCTTTCGCATTATGTTGCAGTTTTGCGTGCCCCGGTACGCTTGTCCAACCTCTCGACGCAGGAATTCGCCATGATTCGTATGCCTCTGGCCACCGCCAGTCTGTTGGCCATTGCCATCTCTCTCGCCGGTTGCGGCGACAGCAAGGACAAGGACAAGGCCGCCGCACCGCAAACTCCGGCCGCCACCACCTCGGCTGCCGCACCTGCTGGCGCCGTTGACGAGGCAGCGGCCAAGGCCGTGGTCAAGCATTACGCCGACATGGTCCATGCCGTCTACAGCGACTCGCTGAGCACCGCCAAGACCCTGCAAACCGCCATCGACGCCTTCCTCGCCAAGCCCAACGACGAAACCCTGAACGCCGCCAAGGCCGCCTGGGTCGCCGCACGCGTGCCGTACCTGCAGAGTGAAGTGTTCCGCTTCGGCAACACCATCATCGACGACTGGGAAGGTCAGGTGAACGCCTGGCCGCTGGACGAAGGCCTGATCGATTACGTCGATAAGAGCTACGAGCACGCCCTGGGCAACCCTGGCGCGACCGCCAACATCATCGCCAACCTGCAAGTGCAGGTCGGCGAAGACAAGATCGACGTCAAGGACATCACCCCGGAGAAACTGGCCAGCCTGAACGAGCTGGGCGGCTCCGAAGCCAACGTCGCCACCGGCTACCACGCCATCGAATTCCTGCTCTGGGGCCAGGACCTGAATGGCACCGGCCCAGGCGCTGGCGCCCGCCCTGCCTCCGACTACCTGGAAGGCAAGGGCGCTACCGGCGGCCACAACGAACGCCGTCGCGCCTACCTGAAAGCCGTGACCCAACTGCTGGTCAATGACCTCGAAGAAATGGTCGGCAACTGGGCGCCGAACGTCGCCACCAACTACCGCGCCACCCTCGAAGCCGAGCCTGTCAACGACGGCCTGCGCAAGATGCTGTTCGGCATGGGCAGCCTGTCGCTGGGCGAACTGGCTGGCGAGCGCATGAAAGTTTCCCTGGAAGCCAACTCGCCTGAAGACGAGCAGGACTGCTTCAGCGACAACACCCACAACTCGCACTTCTACGACGCCAAGGGCATCCGCAACGTCTACCTGGGCGAATACACCCGCACCGACGGCACCAAGCTGACTGGGCCAAGCCTGTCGTCGCTGGTGGCCAAGGTCGACGCGGCTACCGACACCACCCTCAAGGCCGACCTGGAAGCGACCGAAGCCAAGATCCAGGTCATGGTCGACCACGCCGCCAAAGGCGAGCACTACGACCAGCTGATCGCGGCCGACAACGCTGCCGGCAACCAGATCGTGCGTGACGCCATCGCCGCCCTGGTCAAACAGACCGGTGCGATCGAACAGGCCGCAAGCAAGCTGGGGATTGCCAACCTGGCGCCAGACAGCGCTGATCACGAGTTCTGATTCAGTAGCGGTTAACAAAGGCGACCTTCGGGTCGTCTTTTTTATGCGCATTATCGCGGGGCAAGCCCGCTCCCACTGTAGGAGCGGGCTTGCCCCGCGATAGATTTCATCCAGCAAACGCAAATCCCTCTTATTCAATTTCCCTGAGCCTGCTAAGCTTGCACGCCGGTTTTTTGCCCAAGCCCCAGGATTATTGATGTCCTCGTTGCTTTCCCGCCTCAGCCCCCTGCTTCTGGCCCTGTTCCTGGCCGGTTGCGACGATGCCCCGCATTTCACCCAGGCCGAGCCCGGTGAGGCGCTGGCCGGTGGCAAGGCCACGGTGAACAAGCGCGACCAGAACGCCTACTCCATGCCTTCGGCCAACCTGCCGCCGAGCCGGCGCCTGGACTTCAGCGTCGGCAACAGCTTTTTCCGCAGCCCCTGGGTGATTGCGCCGTCAACCACCACTGCCCGCGACGGCCTGGGCCCGCTGTTCAATACCAATGCCTGCCAGAACTGCCACATCAAGGACGGTCGCGGCCATCCGCCCGGGCCCAACGCGGCCAACTCGGTGTCGATGCTGGTGCGCCTGTCGATCCCTGACCAACCACAGTACGCCAAGGTCATCGAGCAACTGGGCATCGTCCCGGAGCCTGTGTATGGCGGTCAGTTGCAGGACATGGCAGTGCCCGGTGTCGCCCCCGAAGGCAAGGTGCGCGTTGAATACGATGCGCACACCGTAACCTTCAAGGACGGTACCCACGTGGAGCTGCGCACGCCGCGGTTGCAGATCAGCCAGCTGGGCTACGGCCCGATGCACCCGGACACCCGTTTCTCCGCCCGGGTCGCCCCGCCGATGATCGGCCTGGGCCTGCTCGAAGCCATCCCTGAGGCGGCAATCCTGGCCAACGCCGACCCCGATGACGTTAATGGCGATGGCATCCGTGGCCGCGCCAACCGGGTCTGGGACGATGCCCTGGGCCAGACCGTAGTCGGCCGCTTTGGCTGGAAGGCCGGGCAGCCAAACCTCAATCAGCAGAATGTCCACGCCTTTTCCGGTGACATGGGCCTGACCACCAGTCTGCGGCCGATGGACGATTGCACCCCGGCGCAAACCGACTGCCTCAACGCCGCCAACGGTAACGGCGCCAATGGCGAGCAGGAAGTCAGCGACAACATCCTGCGCCTGGTGCTGTTCTACACCCGTAACCTGGCGGTGCCGGTGCGCAAGAACGTCGATTCAACCCAGGTCCTGGCCGGCAAGAACCTGTTCCACCAGGCCGGTTGCCAACGCTGCCACACGCCACAGTTCACCACCGCCAGCGACGCCGCCGAGCCGGAGCTGGCCAGCCAGCTGATCCGCCCCTACAGCGACCTGCTGCTGCACGACATGGGCCCGGGCCTGGCGGATAACCGCACCGAGTTCGCCGCCAGCGGCCAGGACTGGCGCACCCCGCCGCTGTGGGGCATCGGTTTGAACCAGACCGTCAGCGGTCACACCCAGTTTCTTCATGATGGCCGCGCCCGCGACCTGCTCGAAGCCGTGCTCTGGCACGGCGGCGAGGCCGAGGCGGCCAAGCAGCACGTACTGACCTTCAATGCCGAGCAGCGCGCCGCGTTGCTGGCCTTTCTGAATTCACTTTAAGCAAAGGAGCCGGGCATGTTCCGTCCCAAACTGTTGTTCACCAGCCTTGCCGCCCTCGCCCTCGGCGCCTGCTCGCCGCAAGACCCGCAAGCGCTGACCTCGGCGGCGATCGCCCAACAGGTGATCCTGCCGACCTACAGCCGCTGGGTCGAAGCCGACCGCCAACTGGCCGTCAGTGCCCTGGCTTTCTGTGAAGGCAAGGCGGACCTGGCCACTGCCCGCGCCGACTTCCTCCATGCGCAAAAAGCCTGGGCCGAGCTGCAGCCGCTGTTGATTGGCCCGCTGGCGGAAGGCAACCGCGCCTGGCAGGTGCAGTTCTGGCCCGACAAGAAGAACCTGGTCGGTCGTCAGGTCGAGCAACTGATCAATGCCGACACGCCGGTCGATGCCGAAACCCTGGGCAAATCCAGTGTCGTCGTGCGCGGCCTGTCGGCTTACGAGTACATCCTCTTCGACAGCAAGCCGGACGCCGCCAACGCCGAACAGAAAGCCCGTTACTGCCCGCTGCTGGTGGCCATCGGCGAACACCAGAAGACCCTGGCCGAAGAAATCCTCAAAGGCTGGAACAGCACCGATGGCATGCTGGCGCAGATGACCAAGTTCCCCAACCAGCGCTATGCCGACTCCCACGAAGCCATTGCCGACCTGCTGCGCGCCCAGGTCACCGCCCTGGACACCCTGAAGAAAAAGCTCGGCGCGCCGATGGGCCGCTTGAGCAAGGGCATCCCGCAGCCGCTGCAGGCCGAAGCCTGGCGCAGCCACTCCTCGCTGAAAAGCCTGGAAGCCAGCCTGAACGCGGCCCAGACCGTCTGGGTCGGGGTCGACAACAAAGGCCTGCGTGGCCTGCTGGGCAAGGATCAGCAGGCCCTGGCCGACAAGATCGACGCCGCCTACGCCAATGCGATCAAGCTGCTGGCCAGCAACCAGAAAACCCTGGGTGAGTTGCTCGACGACGAAGCCGGTCGCCAGCAACTGAATGCCATTTACGACAGCCTCAACGTCGTCCACCGCCTGCACGAAGGCGAGCTGGCCAAGGCGTTGGGCATCCAGCTGGGCTTCAATGCCAACGACGGTGACTGATCATGTTGCGACGCCAGGCTCTCAAACTCGGTAGCGTTGTGCTCAGCGCCCTCACCCTCGGCGGCTGGGCCCTGTTTCGCAACAAGAGCAGCGCCCCGCTGCTGCTCTCGGCGCGTGACGATGGCGACGGCAAGCACTATGCCGTCGGCTACCGCCTGGACGGTACCCAGGTATTCGCCACCCAGGTGGGCCAGCGTTGCCACGACATCATCAACCACCCCGAGCAGCCGATTGCCCTGTTCGTCGCCCGCCGCCCCGGCACCGAGAGCTACCTGATCGACCTGCGCGATGGCCGCTTGCTGCAGACCATCACCTCGCAGCCGAACCGGCACTTCTACGGCCACGCGGTGATCCACAAGAGCGGTGAATGGCTGTATGCCACCGAGAACGACACCACCGACCCCGGTCGTGGCGTGCTCGGGGTGTATCGGTTCGACGGCGAACGTCTGCAGCACAGCGGTGAAATCCCGACCCACGGCATCGGCCCGCACCAGGTGTCGTGGATGCCCGACGGCGAGACCCTGGTGGTGGCAAACGGCGGTATCCGCACCGAGGCCGAAAGCCGGGTGGAGATGAACCTCGATGCCATGCAGCCAAGCCTGGTGCTGATGCAGCGCGACGGTACCCTGCTGAGCAAAGAGGTACTCGGCCAGCAGATGAACAGTGTGCGCCACCTGGCGATTGCCGCCGACGGCACCATCGTCGCCGGCCAACAGTTCATGGGCGCCAGCCACGAGACGGCCGAACTGCTGGCGATCAAACGTCCGGGCCAGGCATTCGAAGCCTTCCCGGTGCCCGAGCAGCAGTTGCAGTCGATGGCCCACTACACCGCCAGCGTCGCTGTTCACAATGAGCTGCGCCTGGTGGCGCTGACCGCACCACGGGCCAACCGCTTGTTCATCTGGGACCTGGACAGCGCCCAGGTACGCCTGGACGCCCCGATGCCCGATTGCGCCGGCGTCGGCGCCGTGGCCGACGGTTTTGTCGTGACCTCCGGACAGGGCCGTTGCCGCCTGTACGACTGCCGTAAAAACGAGCTGATCGGCCAGCCGCTGCAACTGCCCTCGGGGCTCTGGGACAACCACCTGCACCTGGCCTGAAAATAGCCGGGAACACAGGCTTCCCAGGCCCGGTCAACAGAGTAATATTCGGCTACATCGCACGTGGGCAGGGACGCCCGTCGTCGTGCCAAGCGAACCACAATTCGTCTCCAAGGAACTGGACTATGCTGCGCCGCCGCATGCTGATCATGTTGGGTGTTGTCCTGCTGCTCGTGCTGATCCTGGGGGGCTACAAAGCCTTTGCCATCTATCAGCAGATCCAGATGTTCGCGGCCCCCAAGCCACCGATCAACGTGGCGGCGACCGAGGCCAGCGAACGCGCCTGGCAGAACCGCTTGCCGGCAGTGGGCAGCCTCAAGGCCCTGCAAGGGGTCGACCTGAGCCTGGAGATCGCCGGCACGGTCAAGGCCCTGCAGTTCGAGTCCGGGCAGCAGGTCAGCAAGGGCCAGCTGTTGCTGCAACTGGACAGTGATGTCGAAACCGCGCTGCTGGGTACCGCCCTGGCCGACCTGGGCCTGGCCCAGGTCGATTACAACCGCGGCAGCCAGCTGGTCGGCAGCCAGGCCATTTCCAAGGGCGAGTTCGATCGCTTGAGCGCACAGTTCAAGCGCACCAAGGCGGTGGTCGAACAACTCAAGGCCGCACTGGCGAAAAAGAGCATCAACGCACCGTTCAGCGGCACCATCGGCATCCGCCAGGTGGACGTCGGCGACTACCTGGCCAGCGGCACAGTCATCGCGACCCTGCAGGACCTGAGCAGCCTCTACGTCGACTTCTTTGTCCCCGAGCAGTCGATTCCCAAGCTGAGCATTGGCCAGCAGGTGCTGGTCAACGTCGCCGCCTACCCACAGGAGAACTTCCCCGGCACCCTCAGCGCCATCAACCCCAAGGTTGAGGACAGCACCCGCAACGTGCAGGTCCGCGCCACCCTGGCCAACCCCGACGGCAAGCTGCTGCCCGGCATGTTCACCAGCCTGCAGGTGCTGCTGCCCGATCCGCAGCTACAGGTGGTGGTGCCGGAAAGCGCGGTCACCTATACGCTCTACGGCAACTCGGTGTACGTCGCCGTGGCGAAAAAGCCCGAGAAGGTCGAGGACGCCAAGCCACAGGCCACCCCCGAAGGCCAGGCGACACTGATCGCCGAGCGCCGTTTCGTGGAAACCGGTGAACGCCGCGATGGCCTGGTGGTGATCAGCAAAGGGCTCAAGGCCGGTGAAACGGTGGTCACCGCCGGCCAACTGAAACTCACCCAGGGCGCGCCGATCAGCATCAGCCCGGACAAGACCCTGCAAGCCCCCACCCGCCAGCCGCGCAGCAACTGATCAAGGAACCGCCATGGCCTTTACCGATCCGTTCATTCGCCGCCCGGTGCTGGCCAGCGTGGTCAGCCTGCTGATCGTGCTGCTGGGCTTCCAGGCCTGGAGCAAGTTACCGATCCGCCAATATCCGCAGATGGAAAACGCCCTGATCACGGTGACCACCGCCTACCCCGGGGCCAACGCCGAGACCATCCAGGGCTACATCACCCAACCGCTGCAGCAGAGCCTGGCCAGCGCCGAAGGCATCGATTACATGACCTCGGTGAGCCGGCAGAACTTCTCGGTGATCTCGATCTATGCACGCATCGGTTCAGACAGCGACCGTCTGTTCACCGAGCTGCTGGCCAAGGCCAACGAGGTCAAGAACAAGCTGCCCCAGGATGCCGAAGACCCGGTGCTGAGCAAGGAAGCCGCCGACGCCTCGGCGCTGATGTACATCAGCTTCTACAGCAGCGAGCTGAGCAACCCGCAAATCACCGATTACCTGTCACGGGTGATCCAGCCCAAGCTTGCGACCCTGCCCGGCATGGCCGAGGCCGAGATCCTCGGCAACCAGCTGTTCGCCATGCGCCTGTGGATCGACCCGGTGAAGCTGGCAGGCTACGGCCTGAGCGCCAATGACGTGACCCAGGCGGTGCGCGGCTACAACTTCCTTTCCGCGGCGGGCGAGCTCAAGGGTGAATACATCGTCACCAGCATCAACGCCACCACTGAACTGAAGAGCGCCGAAGCCTTCGCCAAGATCCCGCTCAAGACCAGCGGCGACAGCCGGGTGCTGCTCGGCGATGTGGCGCGGGTCGAGATGGGCGCGGAGAACTACGACACGGTCAGCTCCTTCGACGGCACGCCATCGGTGTACATCGGCATCAAGGCTACCCCGGCGGCCAACCCGCTGGAGGTGATCAAGGAGGTGCGCAAGCTCATGCCCGAGCTTGAAAGCCAGTTGCCGCCGAACCTGAAGTCCTCGATTGCCTACGACGCCACACTGTTCATCCAGGCGTCGATCAACGAAGTGGTAAAAACCCTGGTCGAAGCGGTGCTGATCGTCATCGTCGTGGTTTTCCTGTTCCTCGGCGCCTTGCGCTCGGTGCTGATCCCGGTGGTCACCATTCCGCTGTCGATGATCGGCGTATTGTTCTTCATGCAGTTGATGGGCTACTCACTGAACCTGCTGACCCTGCTGGCGATGGTGCTGGCCATCGGCCTGGTGGTCGATGACGCCATTGTCGTGGTGGAGAACATCCACCGTCATATCGAAGAAGGTAAATCGCCGTACGAAGCGGCCCTGGAAGGCGCCAGGGAGATCGCCATGCCGGTGGTGTCGATGACCATCACCCTGGCCGCGGTGTACGCCCCTATCGGCTTTCTGGAGGGGCTGACCGGCGCGCTGTTCAAGGAGTTCGCCCTGACCCTGGCCGGCGCCGTGGTGATCTCCGGCATCGTCGCCCTGACCCTGTCACCGATGATGTGCGCCTTGCTCCTGCGTCACGAGCAGAATCCCACGGGCCTGGCGCATCGCCTGGATGTGCTGTTCGAGCGGCTCAAGCAGCGTTACCAGAAAATCCTCCATGGCACCCTCAACACACGGCCGGTGGTGCTGGTATTTGCGCTGATCGTGCTGTGCCTGATTCCGGTGTTCCTGATGTTCACCAAGAATGAACTGGCGCCGGATGAAGACCAGGGCGTCATCTTCATGATGGCTACCGCGCCACAGCCGACCAACCTCGACTACCTGAACAGCTATACCGATGAGTTCATCACGATCTTCAAGGACTTCCCCGAGTATTACTCTTCGTTCCAGATCAACGGCTTCAATGGCGTGCAGTCGGGCATCGGCGGCTTTTTGCTCAAGCCCTGGAATGAGCGCGAGCGCACCCAGATGGAGCTGCTACCGCTGGTGCAGGCCAAGCTTGAGGGCATCAGCGGCCTGCAGATCTTCGGCTTCAACCTGCCCTCGCTACCAGGCACTGGCGAAGGCCTGCCGTTCGCCTTCGTGATCAACACCGCCAACGACTATGCGTCGCTGCTCGAGGTCGCCGAGCGGGTCAAGACGCGCGCCCAGGCCTCTGGCAAATTCGCCTTCCTCGACATCGACCTGGCCTTCGACAAGCCGGAGGTGGTGGTCGATATCGACCGGGCCAAGGCGGCGCAGATGGGCGTGTCGATGGACGCCCTGGGCGGTACCCTGGCGACGCTGCTGGCTGAAGCGGAGATCAACCGCTTTACCATCGACGGGCGCAGCTACAAGGTCATCGCCCAGGTCGAGCGGCCCTACCGCGATAACCCCGACTGGCTGAACAACTACTACGTAAAAAACCAGCAAGGGCAGATGCTGCCGCTGTCGACCCTGATCAGCATCAGCGACCGCGCCCGACCGCGCCAGCTCAACCAGTTCCAGCAATTGAACTCGGTAATCATCCAGGGCTTCCCGACGGTCAGCATGGGTGAGGCGCTGGATACCGTGCGCAGCATCGCCCGCGAAGAAGCCCCGGAGGGCTATGGCTTTGACTATGGCGGCGCGGCGCGTCAGTTCGTCCAGGAAGGCAGCGCCCTGTGGGTAACCTTCGGCCTGGCCCTGGCGATCATCTTCCTGGTGCTGGCGGCACAGTTCGAGAGTTTCCGCGACCCGTTGGTGATCCTGGTGACCGTGCCGCTGTCGATTTGCGGCGCGTTGATTCCGTTGTTCCTGGGCATCTCGAGCATGAACATCTACACCCAGGTGGGGCTGGTGACCCTGATCGGGCTGATCAGCAAGCACGGCATCCTGATCGTCGAGTTCGCCAACCAGTTGCGCCTGCAAAAAGGCCTCAGTGCGCGCGAAGCAGTGGAAGAAGCTGCGGCGATTCGCTTGCGCCCGGTGCTGATGACCACCGCCGCGATGGTGTTTGGCATGGTGCCGTTGATTCTCGCCACCGGCGCCGGTGCGGTCAGCCGCTTCGACATCGGCACGGTAATCGCCACCGGGATGTCCGTGGGCACCTTGTTCACCCTGTTCGTGCTGCCTTGCATCTATACCCTGCTGGCCGTGGAAGCGGGCTTGCCCCGCGAAGAGGTGGTGCCTGAATAACCTTCGCTTGGGGATCGATCGCGGGGCAAGTCGAATCGTCGCACCGCCGCTCCCACAGGGGTCAGCCGCTGGCGCGTACGCCCTGGCTCAGGCCGAACAGCAATAACAACAGGTCGTGATCCGGCTTGGCATCGACCTGGGGTTTTACCACCCGTGGCAACGGGCATTGCGCACCGGCATCGACCTTGCTGAAAACCTGCGGGCGAGGCTCCTCCCACGCCGCTACGGCAGCGGTTGCCACGGCCAAGGCAATCACCAGAAACAAACCTCGGGCTATTTCTAGTTTCATTACTCTAAACCTTTGACAGCGCTGCCAAACGCTCCTTGGTAAAAATAGAGCAGTTTTTGCCACTCTGTGTCGTTGAAAGACGAATGGCGGCGCAGTTGTTTAAGGTCATTGAGCGCGGCACGCTGACAACTGATGCGCCGGCGGCACTTTTCGAGGTCCAGCAGGGCCACTTCAGCCCGAGCCTCGGCACCTTGGCCAATGACCTTGACGAAGACATGCTTGCCATACAGGCAACCATGCTGCCAATGACCGCGGTGCATCCGCGCCAGGTTCTGCGCCAGGTCCTCCAGCACCCGCTCGTGCAATGCCGGGTGGTACCGCTCTCGGGCACCGGCGGCGAACCAGCTGTCGATATCCTCGAAGCCTTCCAGCGCCTCGCTGACCAGCAAGGCTCGCCACTGATGCGCGGCATCACGGTCAACGCCGCAATAGACAATATGCGGCACCCGCACCCCCAGTTGCTCGAAGCTGTTCAGGGCATCGTATTCACGCAACACGGTAGGGCGCCCGAAGGGGTGCAACAGGCTGCGGTAGATATGGCCGATCTGGCGCTTGGCATAAAACGTATGGCCAGCGTCGTCGCTCAGTCGCTGTACACCACTCTCGCCGCCGCGACGCTGATTGGGCTCCTCGACCCATTCGCCCTGCTGCTGCCAGAAATGATCGAACTGATCCTTGTTCGTCGTTGCTGCTGTGCGCTCAAACCCCATTCCCCGCTTACCCCTTACGCAAAAGATAGACTCGCCACATGGCGTAGAACGGTAAAAAGTCCAATCGTTCCTGAATGCGGAAACCTGCGGCTTCAAATTCCTTTTCAACCGTGGCAACAGGTAACACAAAACGATTCTGGTAACTGCCCTGCCCTTTTTCGACGTAACGCCGCTGCTCGAGCTTTTTGCGCCGCCAGGCTTTGAAATTGCCATCCACCCACAGCGAGACGATCACGCTGTCGCGGGTAACCCGTTGAAATTCAGAGAGTAATGTTTTGCGATGGGCCGCATCGCCGATGTGGTGCATCAGCCGCATGCAAAAAATACTGTCGACCGAGTTGTCCGGTAAATCGATGGCGAATGCGGAGGTCTGCAAGGTACGTACCCGTGCCACCACCGCAGCCGGCTGCGAGGCCCGCGCGGTTTCGAGCATGGCTTCGGAATTGTCGGCACCAATGATCACCCGGTTGGGCTTTTCCGCCAGCAACGGCCAGAAGCGCCCGGCACCGCACGGCAAGTCGAGCACCAGCCCCGGTTCGCCAGCCAGGGCCAGGGCGCGACGGGCCAGTTGCTCGTCACGCTGGTGGGACATCCGGCGCGCCAGGCCGTCCTGGTGCTTGAGGAAGTATTCCTGGGCGTGCTGCTGGTCGTACTTATCCGAAAACTCGAGTTTGATAGGGCTACGCATTGTGCATCTCCTGACTCCAATGTGCCCACCTTAGGCTGGCAAGCGTTGGCGTCAGGTCATGCTGATGTGAAAAATTCGTTAGTTGTCACGACAAAAGTTTCAACTAATTACAAACTTTCACGGCTGGCCAATGGCCCTATTCGAGGTCAGTCGGCCTTTGCAGTGCCAGGCTCAGGTCTACGTGAAAGCGGCAGCCATGGGGCACCATGGCGGTCAGGCTGACGCTCCAGCCCTGGTCGTCACAAATCCGCTGCACCAGTGATAAGCCCAAGCCCAGGCCCTCGCCACGCTTTTCATCGCCGCGCACAAACGGCCGGAACATGGCTTCACGCTGCTCTTCGGGAATCCCTACACCACTGTCTTCGACCAGGAACCCCGCCGGTTCCAGCGTCAGGCGAATAAAGCCCTGATCGGTGTAGTGCGCCGCATTGCGCAGCAGGTTGCCCATGACCGCCTGAAGAAAGGTGGCGTTGTACAAGGTCGGGGTTGCGGCCTTGGCGTCGTACAGCAATGTCAGGCCTTTCTGCTCGATGGTATCGCGCCAGACGCCAATCAGGTCATCGGCCACCTCTTTCATGCTCGCCTGCGAGGCGACCGCGCCTTCGTCACGCTGGGCACGGGCGAGCATCAGGAAGGTCTTCACCAACTCCTGCATCTCTTCGGTGGCCCGGGCGATACGCTCGACCTGGGATCGGGCGCGGGTGTCGATGTTGGGGTTGACCAGCAACAGCTCACAGGAGCTGGCCAGCACCATCAACGGCGTGCGCAGCTCATGGCTGACATCACTGGTAAACAGGCGCTCACGGGTCAGGGCATCGCGCAGACGCCCCAGGGTATCGTCGAACGCCACGGCCAGCTGACCGACTTCATCCGCAGCGTAATCGGGCGCCAAGGGCGGCGCCAGGCCCAGCAGTTGATCACGGTGGCGCACCTGGCGGGCCAGGCGAATCACCGGTGCCATCACCCGCCGGGCCAGGACCCAGCCGAGGAATACCGCCAGCGCCAGGCTCAGGACAAAGCCGACCACGACCACCGCGAACAGCACTCGCTCGCGCTCTTCGAAATCACTCTGGTCCTGCAACAGCACGTAGCGACGGCCATCGACGATTTCGACCATCGCGTGGTAGGACAGATCTTCACGAAACACTTCATGAAAGCCACGGTCAAGGTGACGCAAATCCTTGGGCAGCTCGAAGTCATCACGCCCGCCGCTGAAATAGAACAGCTGGTCCGGCCGCGGCCGGTGGCTCCAGTCGCTGACGCTGTCCATGCGCAGCAAACGTTGCAGGTCGCCGCCCAGCACGGCGGAGATCAAGCGTTCTTCAACCAGGTGGACCGTAGCGACAATGCCGAAGGCGAAGGCCCCGGCCACCATCGCACTCATCAGGGCAAAGGCAATGATGATCCGCTGGGCAAGGCTTTGTTTAAACTCCATCACGGCCCTCGGCCAAGCGATAGCCGACGCCGTGGACGGTATGCAGCAGGGGTTTTTCAAACGGTTTGTCGATGACCTGGCGCAGTTGGTGAACGTGGCTGCGCAAGCTGTCGCTGTCCGGACAATCGTCGCCCCACAGCGCCTCTTCGAGTACTTCGCGGCGCAGCACATGCGGGCTCTTCTGCATCAGCACCGCCAGCAGCTTCAGGCCGACCGGGTTGAGCTTGAGCAATTTGCCCTCGCGGCTGACTTCCAGCGTGTCGAGGTCGTAGACCAGGTCACTGACCTGCAGGGTACGCCGACCACCGCCCTGGGTGCGACGCAGCACCGCTTCGATGCGCGCGGCAAGCTCCGACAGGGCAAACGGTTTGAGCAGGTAGTCGTCAGCGCCGGAGCGGAAGCCCTGCAGGCGATCGTCCAGCTGATCACGGGCGGTGAGCATGATCACCGGGGTGTCGCGCCGGGCGTCTTCGCGCAGGCGCTTGCACAGGGTATAGCCGTCGATGCCTGGCAACATGATGTCGAGCACGATCAGGTCGTAGTGTTCGGTGGCAGCCAGGTGCAGGCCGGAGAGACCGTCCTGGGCACAGTCCACCGTGTAACCCTTCAGGCCCAGGTAGTCGGCCAGGTTGGCGAGGATATCGCGGTTGTCTTCAACCAGTAGAATTCGCATGGGGTGTCTCCCGTCCGGCGCTTTTGCCTGCTTGGCAGGCGCAGCTTACGGCCATCAGCAGCGCTCGGCTAGGTCGGCGCGACTTTATTGCAGGTTAACGTTTTTTTCACCGAGCCTTCACGGACAGGCGATGGCGGCTAGCCGAAAATTGGCGGTCGGACTGCCCCTTTGACCTGCCTGGACTTGCCATGTCACTACCTGCCTACTCCCGTCCGCTGAATTTCTGGATTGCCCTGGGCATCCCCGCCGTCACCGCGGTGATATTGATCCTGCTGGAGCTGACCTCACTGGACATGGACCTGGCCAAGCTGGCGTTCGACCCAGTGGCGGGGCAGTTCATCGGCCGGCACAGCTACTTTCTCGAAGATATCCTGCATGACCGGGCCAAACAGGCGGTGATCGTCCTCGGCTTGCTGGCGGTTGTCGCCTTCGCCGCGAGTTTCTTCTGGACACGCCTGTTCAGTTGGCGTCGGGAGCTGGGCTGCCTGGTCCTGGCCATGGGGCTGTCGACCAGTTTTGTCACGCCGGTCAAAGCCGTGACGGCGGTGCAGTGCCCCTGGAGCCTGAGCGAATTTGGCGGCAAGGAGACCTACAGCGAGCTGCTCAGCCCGCGCCCGGCCACCGATAAGCCCGGACGCTGCTGGCCGGGTGGCCATGCGGCGACCGGCTTTACCCTGTTTGCCCTGTTTTTTGTCTTGCGCGACCGGCGTCCACGCCTGGCCAAGGCAGCGCTGGTGTTCGCCTTTGGCCTGGGCACGCTGTTTTCAGTGGGGCGCATGCTGCAGGGCGCGCACTTTTTTTCACACAACGTGTGGACGGCGGTGTTCTGCTGGCTGATCAGCCTTGGGTGTTATTACTGGGTGCTGTATCGCCGGCCGGTTGAATTGAAGCACAAGGCTGCGGTTACCGTGCCGTCCTCGTAAGACCGGCCTGCGCGGTGACTGCATCGCTGGCAAGCCAGCTCTCACATACAGATCCCTGTGGGAGCCGGTCTTGCCGGTGATGGGTTGCACAGCAACCCCAGAATTCAGGCAAAAAAAGGCCCCGCACTAGGCGGGGCTTTTTATCAAGCAGGTCAGGCTGGCTTACATCATGCCGCCCATGCCGCCCATACCACCCATGCCGCCCATGTCTGGCATGCCGCCGCCAGCACCAGCTTCAGCTGGAGCGTCAGCAACCATGGCTTCGGTAGTGATCATCAGACCACCGATCGAAGCTGCAGCTTGCAGGGCCGAACGGGTTACCTTGGCAGGGTCGAGGATGCCCATTTCGATCATGTCGCCGTACTCGCCGGTAGCAGCGTTGTAACCGAAGTTGCCGGAACCTTGCTTGACCTTGTCGACCACCACGCTTGGCTCGTCGCCGGCGTTGGCAACGATCTGGCGCAGCGGCGCTTCAACAGCGCGACGCAGCAGTTGGATACCGACGTTCTGGTCTTCGTTGTCGCCTTTGAGCTCGGCAATCGCTTGCAGAGCGCGAACCAGGGCAACACCACCGCCAGGCACCACGCCTTCTTCAACGGCTGCACGGGTAGCGTGCAGGGCGTCTTCAACGCGGGCTTTCTTCTCTTTCATTTCGACTTCGGTGCCAGCACCGACCTTGATCACGGCAACACCGCCAGCCAGCTTGGCCAGACGCTCTTGCAGTTTTTCACGGTCGTAGTCCGAGGAAGTCTCGGTAACCTGAGTGCGGATCTGGGCGATGCGCGCTTCGATGTCGCCTTGTACACCAGCGCCGTCGACGATGATGGTGTTTTCCTTGGACAGGGTCACACGCTTGGCGTTACCCAGGTGCTCCAGGGTAGCGGACTCCAGGCTCAGGCCGATTTCTTCGGAGATCACGGTACCGCCGGTCAGGACGGCGATGTCCTGCAGCATGGCCTTGCGACGGTCACCGAAGCCAGGGGCCTTGACCGCAGCAACCTTGACGATGCCGCGCATGTTGTTGACTACCAGGGTAGCCAGCGCTTCGCCTTCAACGTCTTCAGCCACGATCAGCAGCGGACGGCCGGCCTTGGCAACGGCTTCCAGAACTGGCAGCAGTTCACGGATGTTGGAGATTTTCTTGTCAACCAGCAGCAGCAGCGGGCCATCCAGCTCGGCGACCATGGTGTCTGGCTTGTTGACGAAGTAAGGGGACAGGTAGCCACGGTCGAACTGCATGCCTTCCACGACCGACAGTTCGTTTTCCAGGCCCGAGCCTTCTTCGACGGTGATCACGCCTTCTTTACCGACTTTTTCCATGGCTTCGGCGATGATGTCACCGATGGAGTTGTCGGAGTTGGCCGAGATGGTACCGACCTGAGCGATGGCCTTGGAGTCGGCGCATGGCTTGGACAGGGACTTCAGCTCTTTGACGATGGCGATGGTGGCCTTGTCGATACCACGCTTCAGATCCATCGGGTTCATGCCGGCAGCAACGGCTTTCAGGCCTTCGCTGACGATGGCCTGAGCCAGAACGGTTGCGGTGGTGGTGCCGTCACCGGCTTCGTCGTTGGCCTTGGAGGCAACGTCTTTGAGCAGCTGGGCGCCCATGTTTTCGAAGGCGTCTTTGAGCTCGATTTCTTTGGCAACCGAAACACCGTCTTTGGTGATGGTCGGAGCACCGAAGCTCTTGGCCAGAACAACGTTACGGCCTTTCGGGCCCAGGGTGGCTTTTACAGCGTCAGCCAGAACGTTGACACCAACGAGCATTTTCTTACGGGCGGAGTCGCCGAATTTTACGTCTTTAGCAGCCATGATCGTTTAATCCTTGAATACTTTGGAGTAACGGGAAACCAGCGGAATCAGCCTTCGATGACAGCGAGAATCTCGTTCTCAGCCATCACCAGCAGGTCTTCGCCGTCAACTTTCACAGTGTTGCTGCCCGAGTAAGGGCCGAAAACCACCTTGTCACCCACTTTCACGGCCAGCGCACGCACTTCACCGTTGTCCAGAGTGCGGCCGGCACCTACAGCGACGACTTCGCCACGGTTAGGTTTTTCAGCGGCCGAACCTGGCAGAACGATACCGCCAGCGGTTTTCGATTCTTCTTCGCTGCGACGGATAACGACGCGGTCATGCAGAGGACGAAGCTTCATTGTCGATCTCTCCTAATTGTGGTTTTCATCGGCCGGTATCGACACCGGCGGGTTGATGCTTGCGGCGTAGCCGCTCGTAGCCCGCAGGGCGGACCACACATGTAATGTCTGGTGCAAATCACCAGAAACCTTGCGGTGACCCATACATGAGGTCGCCAAGGGCAATTACAAGGCTTGCTGATGAATTTTTTTAGCAACGGCCATCCGATAAAGCAAAACGGCCCCGAAAGGGGCCGTTGGCAACGCATGGATAACCATCAAAGATCGCGCGGACCCCGCAGGTTAGGCTGATCAGGGTCGGTACGCCCCACCACTTCACCTTCGATCACGGTGGGCTGATGGCCACGCCCAGGCTGGCCTGGACGCGCCATGAACGGGTCATCGCCAAACGCCCGCTGGCGCATGGCCTGGGCCTCGGCGCGCTCGCGCATCTTGCGCCCGAGCAGACGGCGGGTGAACGGCAGCAGGCAGACCAGGCCGATCACATCACTGACAAAGCCCGGCAACAGCAGCAGGCCGCCACCGAGCGCCAGCATCAGGCCATGGAACATGTCTTCAGCGGGCAATTCGCCACGCTGCAGGCTCTCGCGGGCACGCAGGGCGGTGGCAAGCCCTGCCACCCGCACCACCAGCACGCCCAGGGCGGAGCCGGCAATGATCAGCAACAGCGCCGGAAAGAAGCCGATCGCGACGCTGACCCTGTAAAACACATACAGCTCCAGCACCGGAAAAATCAGAAACAGCAATAGAAAAGCACGCATCAACGGTTCCTCTGCGCAAGATGTCCTTGCAGTAGACCTTTAATGGATGCGATCCATCGCCATTTCAAGCCTCGGCGGTTTCCCGCTGCGGCCATTGATCAGCGCGGGCCAGAAAAACCAGGGCTTCGCGTACTTGTATCGGCGTATTGCAAGGCGCCGCGAACGGCAACCAGTACAGCGCCTGGCCAATGCGCAGGTGCATGCCTTCGCTGTCGATGCCGACCATCTGCGCCGCCGTGCCCTGAGGCAGGCCGCTGAGCTGGACGTAGTGCTCGATGGCGTTGGCATGATCGCTGTTCATGTGCTCGATCATGCTCTGTTCGGCCTTGCCGGCAAAAGGGTTGGCCAGGGTCAGGTGATCGATCCAGTGAATCGCGCCGAAGCCACCGATGTAGCGATGGCGCACCGGCTTGAGCACCCAGAAGTCGAAATCGTGGGCGGCGTGATAATTGGCCGATTCGGGAAAATAACGGTAGTAACGCTCGGCAGCGGCTTCGACCGCTTCGGGCGCAACCAGCTGGTGCGCCTCGGCCAGCACGGTCAGGCGCCCCACTGCCTGGACATCTTCAGCGTCACGCTCCCCCACCAGCAGCGAGCACTTGGGATCCTTTTGCAGGTTGTGGGTGTGCTGGGCAATACGGCTGATCAGGATCAGTGGGTTACCGTCGGCATCCAGGCAGTACGGCACCACCGAACCGAAGGGAAACCCCGGCATTGACTTGGAATGGGTCGACAGCACCCCGCGGTATTCCTTGAGCAGCAGCTCCCGTGCCTGTGTTGCGGCTTTAGCGCTCACTGTATGACTCCCCGCTGGATAAACCTCGTAATGCTGGCCGTGCGCACGAGCACACGGTCAGGCTAGTTAACCGACAAAATAATCATTATCGCTCAGGGTTGCCAGCGTGCTTACCAGGCGACGCCGAAACCTGCGGTATAGCGGGTCTTGTCCAGGTCGCTGTCACGGGTACCACTGATGATGTCCTTCTCGGCCTTGAGGTTGAGCGAGGCCCACTCCGTGACCTTGTAGCGCAGACCGACTTCGGCATCCAGGGCGTACTCGGCGACGCCGCCCAGAGGCTTGCCGACTTCGCCGTTGGTGAAAAACTCGACGCGCTTGCCGATCAGGTAGCGGTTGTAGTCCCACTTCATGGCCAAGGAATAGAAGTTGTCCTTGCCGCCGTCAGCGTATTCATAGTCGGTACGGTTGAGCAGCGAACCGAGGGAGAACGCGCCCAGTTCATTGTCCCAGAACTGGTAACCCGGGCCGGTACCCACGGTGCGCTGGCGAGCGAGGTCTTCGATATGATCGCGCTTGTATTCCAGACGACCCTGCCAGAACCACTTCTCGGTGATGAAGCGGTCCAGCGCGTATTCGCCGCTCCAGTTGTTGGTGGTGGTGACGTCGTTCTTGCTCTCGCGGTTGTATTCGCCTTCGGCCTGGTGCCGCCAGCGGCCGTGGCGTGCGGTGGTCTTGAAGTCGATGTCATAGTCGTCGCTGTCGGTTTCGGCGCGCTTGTAGTCCATGGCCAGGTCGACGTTACCCTTCCACGACAGGTCCTCGACCACCGGCTTTGGCTTCATGATCTGCTGGATGCTGGCAAGCTCGACGGTCTTGGGCGTCTCGCCATTGGCCAACGTCACCTGGCCTGCGTCCGCCGCGTGCAGCGACTTGGCCTTCTCACCACTGTAGGCATCCTGCTTGACCAGCAGCTCCTGGTCGCTTTCCAGGGTCTTGACCTGTTTCCAGTCCAGGGCGATGGAGCCGCCGTACGGTGTTTCGAGCAACAGTTTGCCGCCATCGAAGACCTTGATCTTGCCACTGAGCCTGTCACCGTTTTTCATCCACACGGTGTCTGCAAGGGCGGGGGAACAGGCAGCGGCGAGGGCAACGCACAACAGGGCTCTAGAAAACATAAGCAGCAACGGACTCGGGTTCGCGAAAAAAGTCGGGCATTATCCAGATACCCGCCATCAGAGCAAGGACTGACCTGCCCCATGTCGATGAGTTCAATTCTTATTTGCCCGCACGGCCCGGTGCTCCTCGCACGGCATGGGCGCATCCCGCGATGAACGGGATGCCTGGCGATCCGACCGAAAGCGCCGAAGCCCGACGAATGGCACTCTATCTGGTGCTTGGCCAGGTGCCCGAGGGCAAGGTGATCAGCTACGGCGAGCTCGCGCAACTGGCCGGTCTTGGTCGCGCAGCGCGCTGGGTCGGGCGTACCCTCAGCCAGTTGCCCAGCGACACCCAGCTCCCCTGGCACAGGGTACTGGGCGCCGGCGGGCGCTTGAGCCTGGCGCTGGGCACCCCTTCGGGCGACGAACAGCGTGCGCGACTGCGCGCAGAAGGCATCACCTTGCACAATAATCGTGTGGATATGCTGCGCCATGGCTGGCGCCCGATGGAGCACAGCGGTTAGAGTGCGCGCTTTGTTTTCGCAAACTTGAGGCAGATGTTGGCCCATGCCCCGTAAAACCTGGCGCGCTGCGCTCGCTGCCTATGCCAGCCCGTCGACACTGGTGCTGTTGTTGCTCGGCTTTGCCGCCGGCTTGCCTTACATGCTGGTGTTTTCGACCCTGTCGGTCTGGCTGCGCGAAGCCGGCGTGGCCCGTGAAACCATCGGTTATGCCAGCCTGATCGGCCTGGCGTATGCCTTCAAGTGGGTGTGGTCGCCGCTGCTCGACCAATGGCGCCTGCCGCTGCTTGGCAAACTCGGACGCCGCCGTTCCTGGCTGGTGCTGTCGCAAGTCCTGGTGGTCATCGGCCTGGTCGGCATGGGCTTTTGCGACCCGCAAAAACATCTGTCGTGGCTGATCGCCCTGGCGGTGCTGGTGGCCTTTGCTTCGGCTACCCAGGACATCGCCGTCGATGCCTACCGCCTGGAAATCGCCGACGACCAGCGCCAGGCCGCCCTTGCCGCCAGTTACATGGCCGGCTACCGGGTTGCTGCGCTGCTGGCCACCGCCGGTGCGCTGTTCTTCGCCGAAGGCTTCGGCTCCACCGGCTTCAGCTACCTGCACAAAGCCTGGACCGGCACCTACGTGCTGTTCGGCGTGATGATGCTGCCAGCGGTCATCACCACCCTGTTGATGCGCGAACCACCCGTGCCGCTGCGCACCCAGCTGTCGGCGGCGCGCTATGGCCTGGCCCACCAGCTGGCGTCGGTGTTCGTGCTGATCATCCTGCTGGTATCGGTACCGGCGACCTTCACCCAGCTGTACAACACCGATTTCGCCAGCGTGCTGTTCGAAGGCGTGAGCCTGCTCGACCTGCTGCTCGAAGACCGCGCCTTCCTGCGCGCGATCCTCTACATCACCCTCACCGCCCTGTGCCTGTCGTCCATGGGCCGGCGCGGGCTGGCGCCGGTCCTCACGCCGGTCAACGATTTCATCACCCGCTATCGCTGGCAGGCCCTGCTGCTGCTCGGGCTGATCGCCACCTACCGGATGTCCGACACGGTGATGGGCGTGATGGCTAACGTGTTCTACATCGACCAGGGCTTTACCAAGGACCAGATCGCCAGTGTCAGCAAGATCTTCGGCCTGATCATGACCCTGGTGGGTGCCGGTTTTGGTGGCCTGCTGATCGTGCGCTTCGGCATTCTGCCGATCCTGTTCATCGGCGGCGTGGCTTCGGCGGCGACCAACATCCTGTTCCTGATGCTCGCCGACATGGGCGCCAACCTGCAGATGCTGATCGTGACCATCTCGCTGGACAACTTCAGCTCAGGCCTGGCCACTTCGGCGTTCGTCGCCTACCTGTCGAGCCTGACCAACCTGAAGTTCTCGGCCACTCAGTACGCCCTGCTCAGTTCGATCATGCTGCTGTTGCCGCGGCTGATCGGCGGCTACTCGGGGGTGATGGTCGAGAAGTTCGGTTATCACGACTTCTTCCTGATCACCGCCCTGCTCGGCGTGCCGACCCTGATTCTGATTGCCCTGCAGTGGCACCAGGAGCGGGGCAAGCAGGAGCCCGTCGAAAACGCCGCTGCAGAGCGCCCCTGAACCGCGCTGAGGCTATTGCCGGATTGACTCCGGGATAGCCTCTGGCAAGCGACTGCAAGCGCTCAGAACGACCCACAGCGGCCACAGCGCCAGAATCCCCGCCGCGCCTGCCGCGAAGGCGAAGTGCAACAGGCTGGCGCCAGCGCCGAGCATCGCCAGCAACGCCCCACCAAGGCCCAGCAGGGCAATGGTGATCATCCCCAGCATCGCCGACACCAGGCCCTTGCTCTGTTCGCTGGAGAACAGCGTCATGCGGTATAGCACGGCGTTGGCGATACCCAGGCCCAGCGCATACACCGACATGCCGGCCACCAGGCTCAGTACCGAAGGGAGCAACCAGGTGCCGAGCATCATGCCCAGCAAACCGATCAGGAATGGCCACAACGCCAGGCGTACCAAGGCGGTGAGCGCATAACGGTCGGCAATCCGGTTGATGATCAGGTTGCCGAGGATCAGGCCGCCAAACACCGGCAACTGCCACAGGGCGTAATCGAAAGTGCTCAGGCCCTCGTCATGGATCAAAAGCACCGGCGACAGCCCGATCCAGCCGATCAGCGGCAGGCCGACCAGACCCAGCGCAGCACTGCCGGCAACAAAGCGGCGGTTGGCCAACAGTTGCCCATACCCCGCCAGTAACGGCAGCAGGTGGATCGGCTGGAACGCCAGGCGCGAGCCGTCGCGGCGCTCGACGCCGAGGGTTTCCGGCATGAACCGGTACAGGGCGAACCAGGCCAACACCGCCGCCGTGCCAAACAGCACGAACAGCCAGCGCCAGGACACCCACTCCAGCAGCAGGGTACCAACCAGCGGGCCGAGCAGTGGCGACAGCAAGGCGATGTTGGCCAGCAAAGCCATCATTCGCACCGCATCGGCCTCGCTGAACGCCTCGTTGAGCGCCGGGTAGCTGACCGTTACCACAAAGCCCAGGCCGATCCCCTGGAGCAGCCGCAGCAGGTTGAACAACTCGATGCTCTGCACCCAGAAGGTGGCGATGCAGGCCAGGCAGAAGAACGCGCAGCCGCCCAGCAGCATCGGCCGACGGCCATAGCGGTCGGCCAGTGGGCCGATCAGCCATTGCAACAGCACGCCACCGAGCAGGTACAGGTTCAAGGCGTGGGGAATGAATTCGGGGCTGGCGTTCAGGTCACCGACCACCACCGGCATGGCCGGCATCACCACGTCACTGGCGAGGTAGGTGAGCAGCTCGAACAGCGCCAGGGTCATGGCGAAACAAAACGCCCGCAAAGGCGTGATGTTGATCAGGGGGGTAAGCATGATAAGACCGGGCAAACAAAAGTAAGCCAGCCTATATGCCAGAATGCACCGGGCGCAGATAGCGCGAAGACGTGAACAAGTGTAATGGCTGCTGAAAGCATCGCGGGGCAAGCCCGCTCCCACCTGGTAGGAGCGGGCTTGCCCCGTGAAAGGTTTACTGCACCGCCGCTTCCTGCACCACGCGGATCACCCGCTGCGGAAAGGGAATGTCGATGCCTTCGGCCTTGAGGCGGTCACGGGCATGCTCGTTGAGCATGAACAGCACGTCCCAGTAGTCGGCAGTGTTGACCCAGATACGCAGCGAGACGGTGATCGAGCTGTCGCCCAGGGTCGAAACCACGGCCTGGGGTGCCGGGTCCTGGTGTACCCGCGGGTCCTGGGCCAGTTCCAGCAACACGTTGCGGGCCTTTTGCAGGTCGGCGTCGTAGTCGACGCCAACATCGAACACCACCTTGCGCGTCGGCTGGCGGTTGGTGTTGGTGATGATGCCGTTGGACAGGCTGCCGTTAGGCAGGATCACGGTCTTGTTGTCGCCGGTACGCAGCACGGTATGGAAGATCTGGATGCTGTCGACGGTACCCGCCACACCCTGGGCTTCGATCCAGTCGCCAATGCGGAACGGGCGGAACAGCAGGATCAGCACGCCGCCAGCGAAGTTGGCCAGGCTGCCCTGCAGGGCCAGGCCGATAGCCAGGCCCGCGGCACCGATGGCCGCGACGAACGAGGTGGTCTCGATGCCGATCATCGAGGCCACGCTGACAATCAGCAGGATCTTCAGAATGATGTTGGCCAGGCTGCTGATAAAACCCTGCAAGGCCAGGTCGGCATTGCGCAGGGCCAGCAATTTGCCCAGGCGGTAGGTGACCTTGTTGATTACCCACCAGCCGATGGCCAGGGTCAGCAGCGCCAGCAACAGGCGGCTGCCGTATTCCATGATCATCGGTAGCCAGGTTTGCGAAGCCTTGACCAGCTGGTCGACCTCAGCGTTTAAATCCATCGTGTACTCTCCTGATGCCGAGCGGCAAAAAGCTGAAAAAGACCTGCCGCAAACGATTCAGCGGCGCCTCGGCCCTCGGACGCCAAAAAGGCGCCAAGGTTCCGGGCTCCGTGACTTCAGTCGCGGAAATTGTTGAACTGCAGGGGCATGCCGAACTCTTTGGCGCGCAGGGCGGCAATCGCCTCTTGCAGATCGTCGCGCTTCTTGCCGGTGACGCGTACCTGCTCGCCCTGGATCGCGGCCTGGACCTTGAGCTTGGCATCCTTGATGTGAGCAACGATTTTCTTCGCCAGCTCTTTATCGATGCCCTCTTTGAGCACTGCTTCCTGCTTCATGACCTTGCCCGAGGCGAAGGCGTCCTTCACTTCCAGGCACTGCACGTCGATCTTGCGCTTGACCAGGGCCAGCTTGAGGATGTCGATCATCGCCTCGAGCTGGAATTCAGCTTCGGCGGTGAGGTTGACGGTCAGTTCCTTTTCCTTGAACTCGAAGCTGCCCTTGCCCTTGAGGTCATAGCGACGATCCAGCTCTTTGACCGCGTTTTCCACGGCGTTGGTGACTTCGTGCTTGTCCAGTTCCGATACCACGTCGAACGACGGCATACCTTTTCTCCAAAAAATAACGGCACCCTCGCGGCTCTGCTGAAAGAGCGCGATGGAGCGCGCAGGGTTTGACGGTTAAAATACCGGATCATTATAACGGTTGCGAAACGCTGATGAGCAGCACCTGGCATATTCTCGGCGCCGGCAGTCTGGGCAGCCTCTGGGCCTGTCGGCTGGCCCGTGCGGGCAAACCGGTGCGGCTGATCCTGCGCGATGCGGCGCGCTTGCAGGCCTATGAGGCCGCTGGCGGCCTGACCCTGATCGAACACGGCAAGACGCAGTTGCAGGCGATTCCCGCGCAGCTGGCCGACGACAACACGCCGATCCATCGTTTGCTGGTGGCGTGCAAGGCCTATGACGCCGAACAGGCGGTGGCGCACCTGGCGCCGCGCCTGGCCCGGGACGCCGAGCTGATCCTGCTGCAAAACGGCCTCGGCAGCCAGGAAGCGGTGGCCAATCGCGTGCCTCACGCCCGTTGCGTATTCGCCTCCAGCACCGAAGGGGCATTCCGCGAACAGGACTGGCAGGTGAATTTCGCCGGCCACGGCTTCAACTGGCTGGGTGATCCGGCCAACCCGGGTGCCCCGGACTGGCTCGACGATCTGAGCGACGCCGGCATTCCTCACCAGTGGACCCCGGACATCCTGACCCGGCTGTGGCGCAAGCTGGCGCTCAACTGCGCGATCAACCCGCTGACCGTACTGCATGACTGCCGCAATGGCGGTCTGCAGGCACATCACTGCGAAGTCGCCACCCTGTGCACCGAACTCGCCGAGCTGCTGCAATACTGCGGTCAGCCCGAAGCCGCCGAGGGCCTGGTCGATGAAGTCGAACGGGTGATCCAGGCGACGGCGGCCAACTACTCTTCCATGTACCAGGATGTTCGCCACGGCCGGCGCACCGAAATCCATTACCTGCTCGGCCATGCCTGCCGCACCGCCAGCCGCCACGGCCGGCAGTTGCCGCACCTGGAACGGCTGTACCGGCGCCTGGTCGAACACCTGGACACGCGCGGATTGCCCAGCGACTGAGCACGGCGCTACCCTGCCCTTTCACTTACAAACCGGGATTACGCCTTTCACATGACCTTGCGCGAACGCCTGGAGAACCTGCCGGTCGGCCAGAAGTTGCTGGCCGCCCTGCTGGTGCTGTTGATCACCATCCTGCTGGTGGCCAACCTGACCTTTATCAGCGCCGCCTACTGGATCTCCCAGGAGAGCATGGCCCCGCAAGCCCTGCAGACCATTGGCCGGCTGGTGTCCAACCCGCAACTGGCGCAGCAGGCCAGCGATTCGCCGGAGGCCGCCAAGACCCTGCTCAAGGAACTCGACAGCTACACCCCGCTGCGGGCCGCCGCCCTGTACGGCAGCGACGGCAAGTTGCTGGCGCAGTTGCAGCATGGCGAGCAGCTGCCACTGCCCAAACGCTACCGCGCTATCGAAAACTGGCGCCTGACCGAGTTTCGCAGCACCCAGCTGGTGAACCTGCCACGCGCTGGCGGCCCGCCCGGGCACCTGTTGCTGGTGGCCAGCAGCGAGTTGCCGATGGCCTTCTACACCGGCACCCTGACCGCCAGCCTGGGCATCCTGGTGTTCAGTATCCTGCTGTGGATGATCATCGCCCGGCAGATCAAACGCCTGATCACCCAACCGATCTACCAGCTTGAAGAACTTTCGCGCCAGGTCACCCGCGAAGAAAACTACGCCCTGCGTGCCAAACGCGGCAACGACGATGAAATTGGCAGCCTGGCCGACGCCTTCAACACCATGCTTTCGCGTATCGAAGCCCGCGAACAGCAGCTCAAACGCACCCGCGACGAGTTCCAGGAAGCCTACGACCAAGCCCAGGGCCTGGCCGAAGAAACCCGCCACACCAACCGCAAGCTGGAGCTGGAAGTCCAGGTACGCAGCAAGATCGAGAAAAAACTCACCGGCTTTCAGAATTACCTCAACAGCATCATCGACTCCATGCCCTCGGCGTTGATCGCCCTCGACGAACAGCTCTACGTCACCCAATGGAACCAGGAAGCCAGCGCGCTCTCCGGTACGCCGCTGGATGAAGCGCTGAACCAGCCGATATTCCTCGCCTTCGAACCGCTCAAGCCGTTCCTCCCGCAGCTCAAGGAGAGCGTCGAGAAGCACCAGGTGGCGAAGATCGAACGGGTGACCTGGACCAAGGACGACGACGCCCGCCATTACGCCCTGACCTTCTACCCGCTGATGGGCGGCGGTGGCCGTGGCGTGGTGATCCGCATCGACGACATCACCCAGCGGCTGTCGCTGGAAGAAATGATGGTTCAGTCGGAAAAAATGCTTTCAGTCGGCGGCCTGGCAGCCGGCATGGCTCACGAAATCAACAATCCCCTCGGCGCCATCCTGCATAACGTGCAGAACATCCGCCGGCGGCTGTCGCCGGACCTGGCCAAGAACATCGAACAAGCCGACGAAATCGGCATTGACCTGCCCTCCGTCAACCGCTACCTGGAAAACCGCGAAGTGCCGCAGTTGCTCGACGGCATCCAGCAGGCCGGTGCCCGCGCCGCGAAGATCGTTACCCACATGCTCAGCTTCAGCCGCCGCAGCAACCGCCAGTTGGCGCCTTGCGACCTGCCGGCGCTGATCGACCAGGCGGTGGAAATCGCCGGCAACGACTTCGACCTGACCATCGGTTTCGACTTCAAGGGCCAGGCCATCGTCCGCCAGTTCGACCCCAACCTGGGCCCGGTGCCGTGCACCGCCAACGAACTGGAACAGGTGCTGCTCAACCTGCTGAAAAACGCCGCCCAGGCCATTCACCTGCGCCCGGACGACAGCGAACCCGGGCGTATCACCCTGCGCACCCGGCTCAATCCGCCGTGGGCAGAAATCCAGGTCGAGGACAACGGCATCGGCATGCCCGAAACGGTACGCAAACGTACCTTCGAGCCGTTCTTTACCACCAAGGAAATCGGCCAGGGCACAGGCCTGGGCCTGTCGGTGTCGTACTTCATCATCACCAACAACCACAAGGGGCAGATGGAGGTGCAATCGGCACCCGGCCAGGGTACCTGCTTCACCTTGCGCCTGCCGCTTGCCCCCACCAAAACGGAGTCATGAGCATGGGTTTTCGATTGTCGAAGATCTACACCCGCACCGGCGACAAAGGTGAAACCGGCCTGGGCGATGGCCGCCGCGTGCCTAAGGACCACCCACGGATCGAAGCCATTGGCGAGGTGGACAGCCTCAACAGCCAGCTGGGTGTGTTGCTGGCCGGGTTGACCGAGCAGGGGCTGGATGAGCTCAGTGAAGTGTTGGCGCCTTGTCAGCACCGGCTGTTCGATCTGGGCGGGGAACTGGCGATGCCTGCTTATCAGGCGCTGAACAACGCTGAAGTGGAACGCCTGGAAGCGGCAATCGACCGTTGGAACGAAGAGCTGGGTCCACTGGAGAACTTCATCCTGCCCAGTGGTTCCGCGCTGATTGCCCAGGCCCATGTGTGCCGCAGCCTGGCGCGCAGCGCCGAGCGGCGTTGCCAGCAGTTGAACAGTGTCGAGCCATTGGCCGGGGTCGGCCTGGCGTACATCAATCGGTTGTCGGATTTGCTGTTTGTCGCGGCGCGGTTGATTGCACGGCGCCAGGGCGTTGCCGAGGTGCTGTGGCAGGCTGCGGCCAAACCCTGAGGGCCTCATCGCGGGTCAAGCCCGCTCCTACAGGTGGCGATCCTGTAGGAGCGGGCTAGCCCCGCGATCAGTTCAGAGCTCAGGCCAGAACGCGCGGATCCCCGCCACACCCTGGGCCCCATGCAGCCAGGCCTTGTCGCGCTCGGCAGCACCCACGCCACCGAGCAAATACACCGGTTTGCTGAAACCCTCGATCAGTTGCTGCGCCTGCTCCCACCCCAACGGCACGGCGTGCGGATGAGTCTGGGTTGCCTGCACCGGCGACAGGGTGACGAAGTCCACGCCCATCTGCTCGGCCAACGCCAGCTCTTCAGCGTTATGGCAGGACGCCGCCAGCCAGCGTTCCTTGGGGAACGGCCGGCCGTTGCTGGCGTACTTGCGCAACTGCTCGGAGGTCAGGTGCCAACCGGCCGCCGGGAAGTCTCCCAGCCACTCCAGCGGGCCCTTGAGCATCAACTGCGCCTTGCCCGCACACAGCCCCACCGCATCCACCGCCACATCGCGGTACTTAGGGTCGTACATGTTCGGTGCACGCAGTTGTACCAGTTTGATTCCACCGGCAATGGCCTTCTGAATGCCACGCAGCATCTGCGGGACTTCCAGGCCCTCGGGGGTGATCAGGTATTCAGCCGGCAAGCGCGCAGCGGCAACGATTGGCTGGTTGGCCTCGGGGAAGTCGTACTGCGGCAGTTCCCGCGCGGTCACCCAGGCCAGGGGCTGGCCTTCGGCGCCATGGGGCTCGCCGGTAAAGCCGTTGACCTCCCAGACATCCAGCAGCACTTGCTTGTCCGGATAATCATGCTTGACCTTGATCAGCGGACGCGCCGCAGTGACGACGATGCCCAGCTCTTCCTGCAGCTCACGCGCCAGGGCCAGCTCGACCGCTTCGCCGTCTTCGACCTTGCCACCCGGAAACTCCCACAGACCGCCCTGATGCTGGCTGTCAGCGCGGCGGGCAATCAGAATACGCCCGTCGCTGCCGCGAATGACCGCAGCGGCTACATGCACACGCTTCACTCTTCACGCTCCGCCAAGCCGGCCTTTTGCCAGGCCTGGAAGGCTGGCCATTGGTAGATGGTTTCGATATAGGCCGCCGCTTCCGCCGGCACTTCAACCCGGTAGGTGCGCAAGCGCACCGCGACCGGGGCGAAGAAGGCGTCGGCCAGGCTCACCCTGCCGAACAGGTACGGGCCAGCCTCTTTGGCTGCCAGGCGGCATTCGGACCAAAGCGCGACGATACGGTCGATATCGACTTGTACGTCCAGCGGCACGGTTTCCAGCGCTTGATCCCGGGACAGATCGAACGGCATGTTGCCGCGCAGGGCAAAAAAACCGCTGTGCATCTGCGCGCAGGCCGAACGGGCCTGGGCCCGGGCAGCGATGTCGGTTGGCCAGAGATTGGCTTCGGGGTGACGCTCTGCCAGGTACTCGGCGATCGCCAGGGAGTCGGCGATCACGCCATGCTCGCTCTTGAGCAGTGGCACCTTGGCGGTGGGCGAATGCTCGAGCAGACGCTGGCGGGTATCGGGCTGGTTGAGTTTGATCAGGGTTTCTTCATAGGAAACACCGGCCAGCTCAAGGGCCAGGGCGGCGCGCAGCGACCAGGAGGAATACAGCTTGTCGCCGATGATCAGGTGATAGCTCATGGTTCGGCTCCAGATGGAGTGGAGAAAAGGTCCTGCGGACCTTATCGCTGGCAAGCCAGCTCCCACAGGCATTGCGGGAGCCGGTATTGCAGTCGGTCAGGTACGGTATTCGGCGTTGATTTTCACGTACTCGTGGGACAGGTCAGTGGTCCAGATGGTTTCGCTGCACTGGCCACGGCCCAGCTCGATACGGATGGTGATCTCTTCCTTGGCCATGACTGCCGAACCCTGGGCTTCGGTGTAGCTGGCGCTGCGCCCGCCCTTGCTGGCGATGCACACATCACCCAGGTAAACGTCGATCAGGCTGACGTCCAGGTCCGGCACGCCGGCACGGCCGACGGCGGCAAGGATACGGCCCCAGTTCGGGTCGGAGGCGAACAGGGCGGTCTTGATCAGCGGCGAGTGGGCCACGGCATAGCCGACGTCCAGGCACTCCTGGTGGTTGCCGCCGCCGTTGACTTCAACGGTGACGAACTTGGTCGCGCCTTCGCCGTCACGGACGATGGCCTGGGCCACCTCCATGCACACTTCGAACACGGCCTTTTTCAGCGCGTCGAACAATGGGCCGCTGGCTTCGGTGACTTCGGCGACATCGGCCTTGCCGGTGGCAATCAGCATGCAGCAGTCGTTGGTCGAGGTATCGCCGTCGATGGTGATGCGGTTGAACGACTTGTTGGCGCCGTCGAGGATCAGGTCCTTGAGCACCGCCGGGGCCACCTTGGCGTCGGTGGCGATATAGCCGAGCATGGTCGCCATGTTCGGGCGGATCATCCCCGCCCCCTTGCTGATACCGGTGACGGTAATGGTCACGCCGTCATGCTGGAACTGACGGCTGGCACCTTTGGGCAGGGTATCGGTGGTCATGATGCCGGTGGCGGCAGCGGCCCAGTTGTTTTCCGACAGGTCATCGAGGGCTGCCTGCAGGGCGCCTTCGATCTTCTCGACCGGCAGTGGCTCACCGATCACACCGGTGGAAAACGGCAGCACGGCACTGGCGTCAACGCCGGTCAGCTCGGCGAGCTTCGCGCAGGTGCGCTCGGCCGCGGCCAGGCCCGGGGCACCGGTGCCGGCGTTGGCATTGCCAGTGTTGGTCAGCAGGTAGCGCACGCTGCCCTGCACGCGCTGCTTGGCGAGGATCACCGGGGCGGCGCAGAAAGCGTTCAGGGTGAACACGCCGGCAACGCTGGAGCCTTCGGCGCAGCGCATTACCACCACGTCCTTGCGCCCAGGGCGCTTGATGCCCGCAGAGGCAATGCCGAGTTCAAAACCTGGAACCGGGTGCAACGTTGGCAAAGGACCAAGACCAACAGCCATGAAAGCGCTCCTAGAAAAAATGCGTCGGATCAAGATAACCGGCGCTTGAGATGGAACAACGCCGCGACGGTCAGGACCAGTCGCGGCGCGGTGTTCAGATGTCAGCGGGGTGCAACGACGGTGTGATCAGTCGATCTTGCCGTGGCACTGCTTGAACTTCTTGCCCGAACCGCACCAGCATGGCTCGTTGCGGCCCAGTTTCTGCTCGTTGCGCACGGGCGCGGTGGCCACGGCAACGTCAGCGCCCTCTTCCTGCGGTTCAGCTTCCAGGCCCGGAGCCTCGGCGTGCTGGAACTGCATGCGTGCGGCCAGTTCTTCGGCTTCGCGGCGCAGACGGGCTTCTTCCTCGACCGGATCTTCGCGGCGCACCTGAACGTGCGAGAGCACGCGGATGGTATCGCGCTTGATCGAATCGAGCAGCTCCTGGAACAGGTTGAACGACTCGCGCTTGTACTCCTGCTTCGGGTTCTTCTGCGCATAACCGCGCAGGTGGATACCGTGACGCAGGTGGTCCATGGTCGACAGGTGGTCTTTCCACAGGTCGTCGAGTACGCGCAGCAGGATCTGCTTCTCGAAGGTGCGCAGCGCTTCGGCGCTGGCCTGTTCTTCCTTCTCGCTGTAGGCCGCCAGCAGCTCGGCCATCAGCTTGGCACGCAGGGTTTCTTCGTACAGGTGGTCGTCTTCGTCGAGCCATTGCTGAATCGGCAGCTTGACCCCGAAATCGCTGGCCAGTGCCGCTTCCAGGCCGGCCACGTCCCACTGTTCGGGCAGCGACTGCGGCGGAATGTGCAGGGCGACGGTGGCGTCGAGCACTTCCTCGCGGAAGTCGGCGATGGTATCGCCAATGTTGTCGGCTGCCAGCAGGCTGTTACGCATGTGGTAGATGACTTTACGTTGCTCGTTGGCGACGTCGTCGAATTCGAGCAGCTGCTTGCGAATGTCGAAGTTGCGGCCTTCGACCTTGCGCTGGGCCTTTTCGATGGCGTTGGTGACCATCCGATGCTCGATGGCTTCACCGGACTGCATGCCCAGCGCCTTCATGAAGTTCTTCACCCGGTCGGAGGCGAAGATACGCATCAGGCTGTCTTCCAGCGACAGGTAGAAGCGGCTCGAACCTGGGTCGCCCTGACGGCCGGAACGGCCACGCAGCTGGTTGTCGATACGGCGCGATTCGTGACGCTCGGAGGCGATCACGTGCAGGCCACCGGACTCGATCACCTGTTGGTGACGCTTCTGCCAGTCGGCCTTGATCTGCGCGACCTGCTCAGGCGTCGCGTTTTCCATGGCGGCGACTTCGACTTCCCAGTTACCGCCCAGGAGGATGTCGGTACCGCGACCGGCCATGTTGGTGGCGATGGTCAGCGCACCCGGGCGACCGGCCTGGGCAATGATCTCGGCTTCTTTCTCGTGGTACTTGGCGTTGAGGACCTTGTGATCGATGCCTTCCTGCTTGAGCAGGTTGGACATGTGCTCGGAGGTCTCGATGGTAGCGGTACCCACCAGCACCGGACGGCCCTGGGTCATGCTTTCCTTGATGTCGGCGATGATCGCGGCGTACTTCTCTTCCGCGGTCAGGTACACCAGGTCGTTGTAGTCCTTGCGCGCCAGTGGCTTGTTCGGCGGGATGACCATAACGTTGAGGTTATAGATCTGGGCGAACTCGAAGGCCTCGGTGTCGGCGGTACCGGTCATGCCGGACAGCTTGTTGTACAGGCGGAAGTAGTTCTGGAAGGTGGTCGAGGCCAGGGTCTGGCTCTCGGCCTGGATGTTCAGGTTCTCTTTCGCTTCGATCGCCTGGTGCAGGCCTTCGGACAGACGGCGGCCCGGCATGGTACGGCCGGTGTGCTCGTCGATCAGCAGGATCTGGCCGTCCTGGACGATGTACTCGACGTTGCGATGGAACAGCTTGTGCGCACGCAGGCCGGCGTAGACGTGGGTCAGCAGGCCCAGGTTGTGTGCCGAATAGAGGCTCTCGCCCTCGGCCAGCAGGCCGACCTGGGTGAGCATCTCTTCGATGAACTGGTGACCGGCTTCGTTGAGTTCAACCTGGCGGCTCTTCTCGTCGATGCTGTAGTGGCCTTCCTGGGTAACCTGGCCCTCGACTTCCTCGATGTGCTGCTTGAGGCGCGGGATCAGTTTGTTGATCTCGATGTACAGCTTGGAGCTGTCTTCGGCCTGGCCGGAGATGATCAGCGGGGTGCGCGCTTCGTCGATCAGGATGGAGTCGACTTCGTCGATCACGGCGAAATTCAGCTCACGCTGGAATTTCTCTTCCATGCTGAACGCCATGTTGTCGCGCAGGTAGTCGAACCCGAATTCGTTGTTGGTGCCGTAGGTGATGTCGGCGGCATAGGCGATGCGCTTCTCTTCCGGCGGCTGGAACGGTGTGACGACACCGACGCTCAGGCCGAGGAATTCGTACAGTGGACGCATCCAGTTGGCGTCGCGGCGGGCCAGGTAGTCGTTCACCGTGACCACGTGCACGCCTTTGCCCGACAGGGCATTGAGGTATACGCCCAGGGTTGCGACCAAGGTCTTGCCTTCACCGGTACGCATTTCTGCGATCATGCCTTCGTGCAAGGTCATGCCGCCGATCAGCTGCACATCGAAGTGACGCATGCCCATGACCCGCTTGCCCGCTTCACGGGCGACCGCGAAGGCTTCAGGCAACAGCTGGTCGAGGGTCTCGCCTTTGGCCAGGCGCTCTTTGAACTCTGCGGTCTTGGCGCGCAGCTGCTCATCCGAGAGGGCCACCATCTGCTCTTCGAAGGCATTGACGATCTGTACCGTCTTGAGCATGCGTTTGACTTCACGCTCGTTCTTGCTTCCAAAAAGTTTTTTTAACAAAGGCGCAAACATATCGGCAGGATCTTCCACACGTGGGGATGGAGGGCGGCCCCGTAAGTCGCCCGTGCAGCCCTTATGGCCGCATGCGAACGAGCATTCTACCCGGAAACGATGGTGAGGAAAGTGGCGGATTTCCACGATGCTGGCACAGCGCTTTGACGGGGCCTGGTTAAAATAAGGCCTTTTTCGCCAACTTCAACCCATTGCAACATGAAGTTTTACCCTCGCAGCCCAAACAAGGCCTGGCACGGGCGATCTGCTAAGATGGCAGCTCTGTAACTTCAGGTGTCCCTTCATGGCTTTTCGCCCCTCGCCAGCCCGCGCCCCCGCTGTTCTTCTGCGCGAAGCCCGGCCGCTCAAAGCCCTGTTCAGCCAGGCCCAGCGCCTGGCGCAACTGCAGAAGCTGCTCGACAGCCAGCTGCAGCCGGCGGCCCGCGAACATTGCCATATCGCCTCCTGGCGCGAGGGCACGCTGCTGCTGATCGTCACCGACGGCCACTGGGCCACCCGCCTGCGCTACCAGCAAAAACGCCTGCAGCGCCAGTTGCAGACCCTCGAAGCCTTTGCCAGCCTGACCCGGATCCTGTTCAAGGTGCAGCCACCGACCACCCAGAGCCGAGCAGTCGGGCACACCGCAGACTTGTCGAGCCGGGCGGCCGAGAGCATTCAGGCGACCGCTGAAGGCATCAGCGATCCCAAGCTGCGGGCGGCGCTGGAGCGGTTGGCCAGTCATGCGCGGGACAAGGATGCGGCGGACGGCTGATATTCCGTGCATGGGGCTGCTGCGCAGCCCATCGCCGGCAAGACCGGCTCCCACACAAAAACCAGGCATAAAAAAGGCCACCCGAAGGTGGCCGAAAAAAACTAAAGAAGAGAGTGTTCGTACTTACACTGCCGCAACCGGACGCATGTAAGAGATCGGTGCCGTGCTGGCATCTTCGAAAGTCACCACTTCCCAGGCGTCTTTTTCCTCGATCAGCTTGCGCAGCAGCTGGTTGTTCAGCGCGTGTCCGGACTTGTAGCCCTTGAACTCGCCGATCAGGCTGTTGCCCAGCAGGTAGAGGTCGCCGATGGCGTCGAGGATCTTGTGCTTGACGAATTCGTCTTCGTAGCGAAGACCGTCTTCGTTGAGCACGCCGTCCTTGTCGACCACGATGGCGTTTTCCACACTGCCACCGAGTGCGAGGTTGTGCTTGCGCAGGTACTCGATGTCACTCATGAACCCGAAGGTACGGGCGCGGCTGACTTCCTTCACGAACGAGGTGCTGGAAAAGTCCACGCTGGCACTTTGAGTCCGGTTGCGGAACACCGGGTGATCGAAATCGATCTCGAAACTCACCTTGAACCCGTCGAACGGCAGGAAAGTGGCGCGCTTGTCGCCGTCTTCCACTGTCACTTCGCGCAGGATGCGGATGAACTTCTTGGCTGCGTCCTGTTCTTCCAGGCCGGCAGATTGAATCAGGAATACAAAGGGTCCTGCGCTACCGTCCATGATCGGCACTTCGGACGCGGAGAGCTCGACGTAGGCGTTATCGATGCCCAGGCCAGCCATGGCCGAGAGCAAGTGCTCAACCGTGTCTACCTTGGTATCGCCATTGACCAGTGTCGTCGACATGGTGGTCTCGCCGACGTTGGCCGCGCGGGCGGGAATTTCCACCACGGGGTCGAGGTCGGCACGGCGAAATACGATGCCGGTATCCACAGGTGCAGGTTTGAGGGTCAGGTAAACCTTTTCCCCGGAGTGCAGGCCGACACCTGTGGCACGGATAATATTCTTCAGGGTGCGTTGTTTAATCATGGCATTGGCCGCTTCAGCGCAAATTGCGAACTGGTATCAACAAAGGCTGAGGATAATACCAGACCCGGCCTTTGCTGAACACCAATCACCCTTATACCCCTGATAAATTTCATTAATCGGCCTGACGACGCAGGAATGCCGGGATGTCCAGGTAGTCCAGATCGTCTTGCGGATTAAGTTTTGCAGCAGCGGCAGCACCGGCGTGAGCCTGGTTGCGCATCACGGTCGGACGCTCCAGGTCACGGTAGTTCACCGAAGACTGCTCGTTGCGCACAGGCGCCGGTGCCGGGGTTTGCGCCGCAGCGGCCTGCATGGTGTTGTCGATAACCTTGACCGGCTTCTCGATTTTCGCACCCAGGCCAGTGGCAACCACGGTAACGTGCAGCTCGTCGCGCATGTCCGGATCGATAACGGTACCGACCTTGACCATGGCGTGATCGGAAGCGAAGGCTTCGATGATGCTACCGACGTCCGAGTATTCGCCCAGCGACAGGTCAGGACCAGCAGTGATGTTGACCAGGATGCCGCGGGCGCCCTGCAGGTTGACGTCTTCGAGCAGCGGGTTGCGGATGGCTGCCTCGGTCGCTTCACGTGCACGGTTAGGACCGCTGGCGCAGCCGGTACCCATCATGGCCATGCCCATCTCGCTCATCACGGTACGCACGTCGGCGAAGTCGACGTTGATCATGCCCGGACGCTTGATGATGTCGGAGATACCGCGAACGGCACCGGCCAGTACGTCGTCAGCCTTGGCGAAAGCCGACAGCAGGCTGGCGTCCTTGCCGAGAATGGTCAGCAGCTTCTCGTTGGGGATGGTGATCAGCGAGTCGACACTGTCAGCCAGTGCACGGATGCCCTCGTCGGCAATCTGCATGCGCTTGCGGCCTTCGAACGGGAACGGACGCGTGACCACGGCAACCGTGAGGATGCCCAGCTCTTTCGCCACTTCGGCGATGATTGGCGCCGCACCGGTACCGGTACCGCCGCCCATGCCGGTGGTGATGAACACCATGTTGGTGCCTTGCAGCACTTCGGCGATACGCTCACGGTCTTCCAGCGCGGCCTGACGGCCGACTTCCGGATTGGCACCGGCACCCAGGCCTTTGGTGACGCCGGTACCCAGTTGCAAGATGGTACGCGCGCCGATGTTTTTCAGCGCTTGAGCATCGGTGTTGGCGCAGATGAACTCGACGCCTTCGATGTTGCTCTTGACCATGTGATTGACGGCGTTGCCGCCGCCGCCACCGACACCGATCACTTTGATGACCGGACTTTGCGGGACGTTGTCTACGAGCTCGAACATTTTCCCTCTCCTTACAGTTCTCTAGTTTTTTGCGCCTACTACTACTGCTTTGAAACTTTAAAAGTTGCCCTGGACCCAACGTTTGAAGCGTTCAAACGCTGGAGCCTTCGGTTCATCGCCATAGCCGTTGTTGCTGCTGCTGATACCGGTCAGGGTCAAGCCGTCGGACTGCTTCTGCAGGCCGTAGGTCAAAAGGCCCACACCGGTGGAATAGATCGGATTGCGCACCACATCGCTAAGGCCGCGAACACTGTGCGGCACGCCCAGGCGTACCGGCATGTGGAAGATTTCCTCGGCAAGTTCCACCGCGCCTTCCATTTTCGAGGTACCGCCGGTCAGGACGATGCCCGCCGGTACCAGGTCTTCGTAGCCGCTGCGACGCAGTTCGGCCTGAATCAGGGTGAAGAGCTCGTCGTAACGCGGCTCGACCACTTCGGCCAGGGCCTGGCGCGACAGTTCGCGCGGCGGACGGTCGCCGACGCTCGGCACCTTGATGGTTTCACCGGCACCGGCCAGCTTGGCCAGGGCGCAGGCGTAACGGATCTTGATCTCTTCGGCGTACTGGGTCGGCGTACGCAGGGCCATGGCGATGTCGTTGGTCACCTGGTCGCCGGCAATCGGGATCACCGCGGTATGACGGATCGCGCCTTCGGTGAAGATGGCGATGTCGGTGGTGCCGCCGCCGATGTCGACCAGGCATACGCCCAGTTCTTTCTCGTCATCGGTCAGGACCGAGTAGGCCGAAGCCAGTTGCTCAAGGATGATGTCGTCGATTTCCAGGCCGCAGCGACGCACGCACTTCTCGATGTTCTGCGCGGCATTGACGGCGCAGGTGACCACGTGGACCTTGGCTTCCAGACGCACGCCGGACATGCCCAGCGGCTCGCGCACGCCTTCCTGGTTGTCGATCACGTAGTCCTGCGGCAGGGTGTGCAGGACCCGCTGATCGGCCGGGATGGCCACGGCCTGGGCGGCGTCGAGCACGCGCTCCAGGTCCGCCGCGCTGACTTCGCGATCACGGATGGCGACGATGCCGTGGGAGTTCAGGCTGCGGATGTGATTGCCGGCAACACCGACGAACGCCGAGTGAATCCGGCAGCCCGCCATCAGCTGGGCCTCTTCGACCGCGCGCTGGATCGACTGCACGGTGGACTCGATATTGACCACCACGCCCTTCTTCAGCCCGCGCGATGGGTGAGTGCCGATACCGACGATTTCCAGGGTGCCGTCGGCGGCGACTTCGCCCACCAGGGCCACAACCTTGGAGGTGCCGATATCCAGCCCGACGATCATTTTGCCGCTATGCGCATTTGCCATGGGTCCTGCCTCTCTCTAATTCTTCGCAACGGCGGGTTGGGCCGTCGTCGGTGCAATCGGTTCCCGCCAGCCAACGGCCAGGCCATTGGCGTAACGCAGATCGATGCGGGCGATGTTCGTGATCTGTTCTTTGAGTGTCTTGTCGTAAATGGCAATGAAACGGCGCATCTTTTCCACCAGATGATCGCGTCCCAGCAGCAGTTCGATACCTGGCCCGGCGCTACCGGCACCGGTGGTCAGGAACCAGCTGCCGCGCTCGCGCAACTCCAGCCGGGCAATCGAAAAGCCCATCGGCCGCAACATCTGGCTCAGTACCTGATATTGCTGCATTACTTTTTGCTGCGCCCGCTGCGGCCCGAACAGCTGCGGCAGGTGCTCATAGTTGGCAAGTTCGCGCGGGGTGAAGGCCTGGCCCTGGTTATTGAGCAAGGCTTCGTCGCCCCAGCGCGCCACTGGCAACTGTTCTTCCAGGCGGATCACCACTTCATCCGGCCACACCCGGCGCACTTCGGCGTGGGCGATCCAGGGCATCTGCTCCAGCTGCGCACGCATGCTCGCCAGGTCGACGGTGAAGAAGCTTGCCGCCACGTACGGGGCGATCCGTTGCTGCACCGCCTGCTGGCTGATGTAGCTCAGATCACCCTGTACGGCGATCTTGGTAATCGGCCGGTCGGCGTACGGCATCAGGCGCTGGGCACCCTCGTAGGCAGCAAACCCTGCGGCGACCAGCAACACCGGCCAGAGCAGACGCTTGAACACGCTAAAGTTGGCCTTGGGCAGGCGCGCCGACAGCGGCTCTTTGGCCACCATCCGGCTGGCACCACGCGGCACCGGCTTGTTACGGCCGGGGGCGGGTTGCTGATGACGTAACATCGCGCCTTGCATGGGCTTAACCTCGCGCCTCTACGCTGGCCGCCAGGATCGCCAGCACCAACTGCTGGAAGTCCAGGCCGGCCGCGCGTGCCGCCATCGGGACCAGGCTGTGATCAGTCATGCCTGGTGCGGTGTTGACCTCGAGCAGCCAGAAACGCCCCTGCTCGTCCTGCATCACGTCCAGGCGGCCCCAGCCGGCGATGCCGATGGCGTCGCAGGCACGTGCAGTCAGGTCGATCAGCTCTTGTTCCTTGGCCGCGTCCAGGCCGCACGGGATGCGGTACTGGGTATCGTTGGCGATGTACTTGGCGTCGTAGTCGTAGAACGTGTGCGGGGTGCCCAGGGCGATTGGCGGCAGAACCTGGCCACGCAGCACAGCCACAGTGAACTCCGGACCCTTGATCCATTGTTCAACCAACACTTGCGAGTCGTAGGTGGCAGCGTCCTTCCAGGCAACGATCAATTCTTCGACGCTGCTCACTTTCGCCATACCGATACTGGAACCTTCATGGGCCGGTTTGACGATCAAAGGGAAGCCCAGTTCCGCACCTGCAGAAATACAGTCAACTTCGCTGGAGAGCACGGCGTGACGCGGGGTCGGAATACCCAGGCTGTGCCAGACCTGTTTGGTCCGCAGCTTGTCCATGGCCAGCGCCGAAGCGAGGATGCCGCTGCCGGTGTAAGGAATGCCCAGGCACTCCAGCAGGCCCTGCATGCTGCCGTCTTCACCGCCACGGCCGTGGAGGATGATGAAGGCGCGGTCGATCTTCTCGCGTTGCAGGCGATCGAGCAGGTCGTCGCCGACGTCGATGGCGACCACGTCGACCCCAGCGCCGCTCAGCGCCTCGATAACCGCGGCGCCGGACTTCAGCGAAACCTCGCGCTCGGCGCTCTTGCCACCGTAAAGCACGGCTACGCGGCCGAAGGCTTTCGGATCAATGGTCGAGTGCAATGTAGCGTATGCGTTATCAGTCATTTCGACTTCCCCTGACTGGCAACAGCACCAGCGAACAACGGACTCTTGAGTAATTGCGGGGCCAGGCCACCGATGTCACCGGCACCCTGGCACAGCAGGATGTCGCCAGCGCGCAACAGCGGCTTGACCAGCGGCGCCAGCTCGATGCCGCGCTCGATGTAGATCGGGTCGAGTTGGCCGCGCTGGCGGATGCTGTGGCACAGCTGACGGCTGTCAGCGCCTGGGATCGGTTCTTCGCCGGCCGGGTAGACTTCCATCAGCAGCAGCACGTTGGCGTCGGCCAGGACCTGGACGAAATCGTCGTAAAGGTCGCGGGTGCGGCTGTAACGGTGCGGCTGGTACACCATCACCAGGCGCCGCTCAGGCCAGCCACCGCGCACGGCCTTGATCACCGCCGCGACTTCGGTCGGGTGGTGGCCGTAGTCGTCGACCAGCATCACGCTGCCGCCGTCTACCGGCAGCTCGCCATAGACCTGGAAGCGCCGCCCTACCCCCTGGAACCCCGAGAGGCCCTGGACGATGGCTTCATCGCTGATGCCCTCGTCGGTGGCAATGGCGATGGTCGCCAGGGCGTTGAGCACGTTGTGGTTGCCCGGCATGTTGACCGACACGTCCAGCGGCTCGCGATCGCGGCGCAGCACGGTGAAGTGGGTCTGCATGCCCGACTGGCGGACATTGATCGCGCGCACGTCGGCTTCTTCGCTGAAACCGTAGGTCACCGTCGGACGCTTGACCTGCGGCAGGATCTCGCGCACCACCGGGTCGTCCAGGCACATCACCGCCAGGCCATAGAACGGCAGGTTGTGCAGGAACTCGACGAAGGTTTTCTTCAGCTTGTTGAAGTCGCCTTCGTAGGTCGCCATGTGGTCGGCGTCGATGTTGGTGACCACGGCCACCAGCGGTTGCAGGTGCAGGAAGCTGGCGTCACTTTCATCGGCTTCGGCGATCAGGTAGCGGCTGGTGCCGAGCTGGGCATTGGTGCCGGCGGCATTGAGGCGGCCACCGATGACGAAGGTCGGGTCCAGGCCACCGGCGGCGAATACCGAGGCCAGCAGGCTGGTGGTGGTGGTCTTGCCATGGGTACCGGCCACGGCGATGCCGTGGCGATAGCGCATCAGCTCGGCGAGCATCTCGGCCCGCGGCACCACCGGAATGCGTCGCTCAAGCGCCGTGGCCACTTCCGGGTTGGCAGTATTGATGGCGCTCGACACCACCAGCACATCGGCGCTGGCGGCGTTCTCGGCACGGTGACCGATAAAGATCTGCGCACCGAAGGATTCCAGGCGCTCGGTGACCGGCGAGGTCTTGAGGTCGGAGCCCGACACCTGGTAACCCAGGTTCAGCAGCACTTCGGCAATACCGCACATGCCCACGCCGCCGATACCGACGAAGTGGATGCGGCGGATACGGCGCATTTCCGGTTGCGGGATGGCTTTCTGACTTTCAACCATGGGCCACCTCCAGGCAGATATCGACCACGGTGCGGGTGGCAGCGGGCTTGGCCAGGCGCCGGGCAGTGGCGGCCATGGTGATGAGTTTTTCCGGTTGCATCAGCACCTCGTTCAGGCGTTCAGCGAGTTGCGCTGCGCCAGTTGTCGCTTGTGGCATCAGGAAGGCAGCGCCTTCACGGGCCAGATAATGGGCGTTGTGGGTCTGGTGGTCGTCGATGGCATGGGGCAAGGGCACCAGCATCGAAGGCAAGCCGGCCGCAGCCAGCTCGCTGACAGTCAGCGCACCCGCGCGGCAGACCACCAGATCAGCCCAGCCATAGGCGTGGGCCATGTCCTTGATGAACGGTTCTACCTGAGCCTCGACACCGGCCTCGCGGTAACGCTCGGCGGTAATCTGGTCATGCTGCTTGCCAGCCTGATGGAATACCTCGGGACGAATCTCCTGAGGCACCAAGGCCAAAGCCTGGGGCAGCAATTTGTTCAGCGGTTCGGCACCCAGGCTTCCGCCGAGCACCAGCAAACGAGGCTTGCGCACGCCCAGGGGCTCGCGCAGGGTTTCCAGGAACAGTTCGCTGCGCACCGGGTTACCGGTGGTGCGCAGTTTGTCCGACGCCGCGAAGGTGTCGGGGAAAGCTTCGCAGACTCGGCCAGCCAAAGGCACCAGTAGCCGATTGGCGGTACCGGCACGGGCGTTCTGCTCGTGAATCACCACCGGCACGCCGCACAGCCGGGCCGCAACGCCGCCCGGGCCGGTCACGTAACCGCCAAAGCCGACCACACACACCGGCTTGAGCTGACGGATGATCCGCCGCGCCTGCAGCACCGCCTTGACCAGGGTGAACGGCGCCTTGAGCAGCGACAGCTTGCCCTTGCCACGCAGGCCGGTGACCTGGATCAGGTGCAATTGCAGCCCGGCCTGGGGCACCAGCTCGTTTTCGATACCGCGCGGGGTGCCCAGCCAGTGCACGCTGTAACCGCGCGCCTGGAATTCACGGGCACAGGCCAGCGCCGGGAACACGTGGCCCCCGGTGCCGCCTGCCATGATCAGTACGTTCTTGCCGTTAGCGGCCATGATTCGGCTCCTCGGCAAAATCGCTTTCATTGAATTCGTGTTCTTCACTGCCCAGGTGCGTGCGGCTCTCCCACTCGATGCGCAGCAGCAAACCGACGCAGGCACAGCAGATCACCAGGGAGCTACCGCCGTAACTGAGGAACGGCAGGGTCAGGCCCTTGGTCGGCAGCAGGCCGACGTTCACGCCGATATTGATCAAAAACTGACCAATCCACAGGAACGCCAGGCCGAAGGCCATGTAGGCGGCAAAGAACTGTTTGGCTTTTTCTGCCCACAGGCCGATGTACAGCGCGCGCACGGTGACGAACACGAACAGCGCCACAGTGATCAGCGAGCCGACCACGCCCAGCTCTTCGGCCAGTACCGAGAAAACGAAGTCGGTGTGCGCTTCGGGCAGGTAGAACTGCTTCTGCACGCTGTTGCCCAGGCCAACGCCGAGCCACTCACCACGACCGAAGGCGATCAACGCCTGGGTCAACTGGTAGCCGGAGCCGAACTGATCCGACCAGGGGTCGGTAAAGGTGATCAGGCGCGCCATCCGGTAGGGCTGGGCCTGGACCAGGATGAACACCGCCGCCACCGCCAGCACCACCATCAGGCTGAAGCGGAACAGGCCGACGCCGCCGAGGAACAGCATCGCCGCCGCCGCGCCCATCATCACCACCGTGGCACCGAAGTCCGGCTCCATCAGCAGCAGGCCGGCCATGGGCAGCAGCACGATGAACGGCTTGAAGAAGCCCATCCAGCTTTCGCGCACTTCCTGCTGACGACGCACCAGGTAGCCGGCGAGATAAATGACCACGAAAACCTTGGCGATCTCCGAGGGCTGGACGTTGAAGAAGCTGAAGCCGATCCAGCGCATCGAACCGTTCACTTCACGGCCAATGCCCGGCACCAGTACCAGCACCAGCAACGCGAAGGCGCCAACCAGCATGGTGAAACCCATCTTCTGCCAGGTGGCGATCGGCACCATCATGGTGACGATGCAGGCAAAGACGCCGATGGCCACGTACACCAGGTGGCGGAACATGTGGTACAGCGGGTTGCCCGACTGCGCGGCGGCCACTTCCGAAGACGCCGAGGTGATCATCACCAGGCCAAGGCCGAGCAGCGCCAGGCAACCGGCGAGCATGGCGAAATCAAGGTCGATGCCGCGACCGCTGATCAGCGGCGATGGGTAAGGCTTGATGATGCCGAAGATCATGCCAGCCCTCCTACGGCCTGGGCGAACAGGCGCCCACGCTCTTCGAAGTTCTTGAACATATCCAGGCTCGCGCACGCCGGCGACAGCAGCACGGCGTCGCCGGGCCGGGCCAGTTCGGCGCATTGCTGCACCGCTTCATCCAGGGTTTTCACCCGGATCAGCGGCACGCCGTCACCCAGCGCTTCGGCCAGACGCTCGGCGTCGCGCCCCAGCAGCACGACGGCGCGGCAATTGGCCGCGACCGGCGCAGTCAAAGCGCTGAAGTCGGCACCTTTGCCGTCGCCACCGGCGACCAGCACCAGCTTGCCGTCGATATCGGCGCCCAGGCCTTCGATGGCTGCCAGGGCGGCACCGACGTTGGTCGCCTTGGAATCGTCATACCAGTTCACGCCGTTGCGCTCGCGAATCCACTGGCAACGGTGCGCCAGGCCCGCAAAGCTGCGCAGGCTGGAGAGCATGGCATCCATCGGCAGGCCAACGGCATGGCCCAGGGCCAGGGCCGCCAGGGCATTGGACTGGTTGTGGGCACCGCGAATCTTCAGTTCGCGTACCGGCATCAGGTTGTGGAACTCGAAGGCCAGGTACTTCTCGCCGTTCTCTTCGCGCAGGCCAAAGGCCTTGAAGTCGGGAGTGTTCAGCCCGAAGGTCCATACCGGCTGGCCTTCAGCCAGCAGCGGACGGCTGAGGGCGTCCTGGCGGTTGACCACCACCTGCCGCGCGCCACGGAAAATCCGGTGCTTGGCCAGGTGATAGGCCGGCAGGCCGCTGTAGCGGTCCATGTGGTCTTCGCTGACGTTGAGCACGGTGGCCACTTCGGCATTGAGCTGGTCGGTGGTTTCCAGCTGGAAGCTCGACAGCTCCATCACGTACAGCTCGACATCATCGCTGAGCAAGTCCAGCGCCGGGGTACCGAGGTTGCCGCCGACCGCCACACGCTTGCCAGCCGCGGCGGCCATTTCGCCGACCAGGGTGGTGACGGTGCTTTTCGCGTTGGAGCCGCTGATGGCAATGATCGGTGCCTTGGCGTTGCGGGCGAACAGTTCGATGTCGCCCGACAGCTTCACGCCACGGGCAGCGGCCTGCTGCAGCGCAGGCGTGGCCAGGGCCAGGCCGGGGCTGACATACAGTTCGTCGGCACGGCAAAGAAACTCTACGTCCAGCTCGCCACAACGCACTTCCACCTGCGGGAAATCGCGGCGCAGGGTGTCCAGTTCCGGCGGGTTCTCACGGGTGTCGGCAACCGCAAAGGCAATGCCCCGGTTCGCCAGGAAGCGAACCAGGGACATGCCGCTCTTGCCGAGGCCGACAACGATGCGGAAGTGGTCAGAAGCGATCAAGGACACGCGTTTCTACCTCAGTTTCAGGGTGGCAAGGCCGATCAGCACCAGAATCACGGTGATAATCCAGAAGCGGACGATCACCCGAGGCTCGGGCCAACCCTTGAGTTCAAAGTGGTGATGGATCGGCGCCATGCGGAACACGCGCTTGCCGGTCAACTTGAAGGAGGCCACCTGGATCACCACCGACAGGGTCTCCATGACGAACACACCGCCCATGATGAACAGGACGATTTCCTGACGCACGATCACGGCGATGGTGCCCAGTGCCGCACCCAGTGCCAGCGCACCGACGTCGCCCATGAACACCTGGGCCGGGTAAGTGTTGAACCACAGAAAGCCCAGGCCGGCACCGATCAGCGCGCCGCAGAACACGATCAGCTCACCTGCGCCCGGCACGTAAGGGATCAGCAGGTATTCGGCAAATTTCACGTTACCCGACAGGTAGCAGAAGATACCCAGGGCGCCGCCAACCATGACCGTCGGCATGATCGCCAGGCCATCAAGGCCGTCGGTGAGGTTGACCGCGTTGCTCGAGCCGACGATGACGAAGTAGGTCAGCACCACGAAACCGATCCCCAGCGGGATGGTGACGTCCTTGAGCATCGGCACGATCAGGGTGGTTTCGACGCTGGTCGGGGCGGTCATGTACAGGAAGATCGCCGCGCCCAGGCCGAACACCGACTGCCAGAAATACTTCCAGCGGCTGGGCAGGCCGCGCGAGTTCTTCTCGATCACCTTGCGGTAGTCATCGACCCAGCCGATGGCGCCGAACAGCAAGGTGACGATCAGCACCACCCACACGTAGCGGTTGGTCAGGTCGGCCCACAGCAGAGTGCTGATGCCGATAGCCGAGAGAATCAGTGCGCCACCCATGGTCGGGGTGCCGGATTTGGACAGGTGCGATTGCGGGCCGTCGTTACGGACCGCTTGGCCGATCTGGCGAATCTGCAGGGTACGGATCATCCATGGGCCCAGCCAAAGAGCCAGCGACAACGCGGTCAGGACACCGAGAATCCCGCGCAGGGACAGGTACTGGAAGACCGCGAAGCCTTTATAGAACTGTTGCAGATACTCAGCCAGCAGCAGCAGCATTAATGTTTCTCCCCGCTGGAACCGCACAAAGCCGCCACGACGTTCTCCATCGCAGCGCTGCGCGAACCCTTGATCAAAATAGTGGTGTTGGTGGCCTGCTCCGCGGCGCGAACGGCGTTGATCAGGTCAGCTTGATTAGCGAAATGTCGGGCATTGGCGCCGAACGCTGCTACCGCGCGGGCCATGTTGGTGCCCACCGCATAGAGTGCCGAAACCTTGTCTTTGGCGTACTCGCCTACCTGCCGATGCCCTTCCTCAGCCCACTGGCCCAATTCGCCGATATCCCCGAGCACCAGGACGGTGCGGCCGGAAAAGCCGGCGAGTATATCAACGGCAGCGCACATGGAGGTGGGGTTTGCGTTGTAAGTGTCATCAATTACCCGCACACCGTTGGGCGCCATCTGCACCACAGTGCGGCCCTTGACCGGTTGCACGGCATTGAGGCCCTGAACGATGCCATCCAGCGTCAGACCAAAGGCATGCGCGGCAGCGGCGGCGGCCAGTGCATTGGCAACGTTGTGGGTACCGAGCAGGTTGAGCTGGACCCGCGCCACGCCCAGCGGGCTGTGCAGGTCGAACGACGGGCAACCGCGCGGGTCGTGAGCAATGCTGCTGGCGTGGAAGTCGGCATTTGCGTTGTTCAGGGCGAAGGTCAGCAATGGGCGATTGCCGGCGCGTTTTTTCCAGATGCCGAAGGCCTTGTCATCAAGGTTCAATACGGCCACGCCATCCTGACCCAGACCTTCGAGGATCTCGCCCTTGGCTTCGACAATCTTCTCTGGCCCGCCGAACTCGCCGACATGAGCGGTACCGGCGTTGTTGATCAGTGCCACTTGCGGCTTGGTCAGACCGACGGTGTAGGCAATTTCGCCGATGCGCGAGGCGCCCAGCTCGATGACCGCCGCAGTATGTTCCGGGGTCAGTTCGAGCAGGGTCAGCGGGGCACCGAAGTCGTTATTGAGGTTGCCACGGGTGGCCAATACCGGGCCACGGGTACGCAGGATGCTGGCGAGCATTTCCTTGACCGTGGTCTTGCCACTGGAACCGGTAATGGCGGCGACCGGCTTGTCGAATGCGGCGCGGTTCAGCGCGCCCAACTGGCCCAGGGCCAGACGGGTATCGGCCACAACCAGCTGCGGCAGGTTGCTACCCGGCACTTCGCGCTGCACCAGGGCGGCGACCGCGCCTTTGGCGGCAACGTCGTTCAAGTAATCGTGGCCGTCGAAGCGCGGCCCGGCCAGGGCGACAAACAGCTGCCCGGCCGTGATTGCGCGGCTGTCGATGCTGACGCCATTGAAGGTTGCGTCCTGGCCGTGCAGGCGGCCATTGAGCGGCGCGGTCAGCTGGCTGAGGGACAATGGCTTAAGCATGGGGCGCCTCCCACACGGCGAGGGCTTTTTCGGCTTCGACCAGGTCGGAGAAGTCGTGGCGCTCGCCGTTGATTTCCTGATAGTCCTCATGCCCCTTGCCAGCCAGGACGATGACATCGTCAACGCCGGCGCTGGCGATAAACTGTGCGATGGCCGCGCCGCGACCGGCAACGAACTCGACGCTATCGGCCTGGGCAAAGCCAGGGCGGATATCGGCGAAGATCTGCTGCGGGTCTTCGCTGCGCGGGTTGTCGTCGGTGACCAGCACGCGGTCAGCCAGGCGCTCGGCCACTTCCGCCATCAGCGCACGCTTACCGCGATCGCGGTCGCCACCGCAGCCGAACAGGCACAGCAACTGGCCTTTGGCATGCGGACGCAGCGCTTGCAGCACCTGCTCCAGGGCGTCGGGAGTATGCGCGTAATCGACCACCACCAGCGGCTTGAGGCCGCCACCCAGGCGCTGCATGCGCCCGACCGGGCCTTCCAGCGTCGGGGTGACCTTGAGAATTTCGTCCAGCGGGTAATCCAGGGCCAGCAAGGTGCCGACCGCCGCCAGCATGTTGCTCAGGTTGAAGCGCCCGAGCAGGCGGCTGCGCAGGGAGTGCTCGCCCTGCGCGGTAACGATCACGGCGCGCACGCCATCGTCGTCAAAATGCGCTTCGCGGCAGTACAACGAAGCGGCTGGATCCTTGAGGCTGTAACTGATCAGGCGCGACTCGCCCTGCTCGGCCGCCAGACGACGACCAAACTCGTCATCGAGGTTGACCACCCGGCAACGCAGGTTCGGCCAGGCAAACAGGCGCGCCTTGGCGTCTTCATAAGACTGCATGCTGCCGTGGTAATCGAGGTGATCACGCGACAGGTTGGTCATCACCGCAATGTCGAATGCCAGGGCCGCGACCCGGCCCTGGTCCAGGGCATGGGAAGAGACTTCCATGGCCACGGCCTTGGCCCCGGCCTTCTTCAGGTCGTTGAGGGTCGCCTGCACGGCGATCGGGTCCGGAGTGGTCAGGCGGCCGCTTTGCAGCGCGCCATAAAAACCGGTACCCAGGGTGCCGATCAGGCCGCAGTGCTGACCGAGCTGGTCCAGCGCCTGGGCCACCAGCTGGGTAACGCTGGTCTTGCCGTTGGTGCCGGTGACGCCCACCAGGTCGAGCAGACGGCTCGGCTCACCATAGAAACGCCCGGCGATGTCCGACAGTTGCGCCGCCAGGCCCTTGACCGGAATCAGCGGCACGTCGGTGATCGGCAACACGCTGGCGCCTTCGGCTTCGTAGGCGACCGCTGCCGCACCGCGGCTGAGCGCGTCGGCTATGTGCTCACGACCATCCATGCGCGTACCCGGTACCGCCAGGAACAGGTCGCCCGGGCGCACGTTACGGCTGTCCAGGGTCAGCTCGCGGATCGACGGATCGCGACTGGCCTGGGTAAAAAGCTTGCTCAATGGCATTGTCATCAACCGCGTCCTCCCTTGACTGGTGCAACGTTGACTTGCTGCGGTGGTGTTGCCGGCGGCAGGTTGTCCGGCGGAATATTCATCAGGCGCAAGGTGCCGGACATGACTTTGCTGAACACCGGCGCCGATACCAGGCCGCCGAAGTAACCGCCCTTGCTCGGTTCGTCGATGACCACCACCACCGCATAGCGCGGGTCGCTCATCGGCCCGAAGCCGGCGAACAGCGAGCGGTAGGCATTTTCGGTGTAGCCCTTGGAGCCGATGGTGGCCTTACGCGCGGTACCCGATTTGCCGCCAACGTGGTACGACGGCACCTGGGCGCGGAACACGCCGCGCGGCGCTTCAATCACCTGCTGGAGCATGCCCTGCACGGTCTCGGCAACATCCTTGGGCACCACCTGGGTAGACTCCGGCGTCTTGTCGACCTTGAGGATGCTCAGCGGCACCATCTTGCCGTCGTTGGCCAGCGCGGCGTAGGCATGCACCAGTTGCAGCGCGGTCACCGACAGGCCGTAGCCGTAGGACAGGGTCGCGGTCTCGGCCTTGCGCCACTCGCGGTGGTTGGGCAGGTTGCCGACGCGCTCGCCAGGGAAGCCAAGGCCGGTGTACTGGCCAAGGCCCAGCTGGGACATGACGCGGTAGATGGATTCGCCACCGATATCGAAGGCGATCTTGCTCATGCCGACGTTACTGGAGTTGATCAGGATGCCGGTCAGGTCGAGGATCGGGCCTTCGCTCTTGGATACGTCACGAATGGTGTAACGGCCCAGCTGCAGGGTGCCCGGGTACACCTCGACCTTGTCGGTGGGCTTCCAGCGTCCGCTCTGCAGGGCGGCACTCATGGACAACGGTTTTACCGTCGAGCCTGGCTCGAACACGTCGATGATCGCCCGGTTGCGCATGGCCGCCGGGAACATGCTGCGACGGTTGTTGGGGTTGTAGGTCGGCTGATTGACCATCGCCAGCACTTCGCCAGTCTTGACGTCCATGATCACCAGGCTGCCGGCCTTGGCTTCCTGTTCGGCGATGGCGTTACGCAGTTCGCGGGTGGCCAGGTATTGCAGGCGCAGGTCGATCGACAACGCCAAGGTCTTTCCGGCCTTGGCGTTTTTGGTTACCTGGATGTCCTTGATCAGCCGGCCGCGCCGGTCCTTGATCACCTGTCGCTTGCCGGGCACGCCGGCCAGCCATTCATCGTAGGCCAGCTCCACCCCTTCGCGACCGTGGTCGTCGAGGTCGGTAAAGCCGACCATGTGCGCGGCGACATCGCCGGCCGGGTAGAAACGGCGGAATTCCTCGATGCCGTAGACACCGGGGACTTTAAGATCGAGCACCACCTGGCCCTGCTCCGGGGTCAGGCCGCGGACCAGGTAGATGAATTCCTTGCTGGCCTGTTGCTCCAGGCGCGCTGCCAGTTGCTGCGGGTTCTGCTTGAGCGCGGCAGCCAGGGCCGGCCAGCGGTCCTTGGCAGCCTGCATCTCCTTGGGGTTGGCCCACAGGGTGGTCACCGGGGTACTGACTGCCAGCGGCTCGCCATTACGGTCGGTGATCAGCCCGCGGTGCGCAGGAATAGGAATATGCCGCAAGCTGCGGGCATCGCCCTGCCCCTTGAGGAAGTCACGGTCGACCACCTGCAGGTCGATGATGCGCCAGGCAATCGCACCGACCATCAGCGCCAGCAGGGCGATGACCACGCGAAACCGCCACGGGTAGAGTGCGCCTTCAAGCTTCATCATGGCGCCACCATCCGTACTTCGTCAGCCGCCGGGATGCGCATTTTCAGCTGCTCGCTGGCAAGGTTCTCGATACGGCTGTGGGCGGTCCAGGTGCTCTGCTCGAGAATCAGCCGGCCCCACTCGGCCTGGGCCTTGTCGCGCTCGTTGAGTTCGCCGTACAGGGAGTTGAGCAACTGACGGTTCCAGTGCGCGCTGTAGGACACCGCCACCGAAGAAACGAGCACGGCAACGAACAGCAGAAGCATCAGGAAGCTTCCGCCTGGCAAAGGCTTGGCGAACAAGCGGCTCACCGCAGCTTCTCGGCAACGCGCATGACGGCGCTACGCGAACGTGGGTTGGCCTTGAGCTCGGCCTCGGAGGCGAACTGGGCCTTGCCGTGGACCTTGATCTTCGGCTCGAAATGCTTGTGCTGGACCGGCAGGTTGCGCGGCAGGTTGTCGGCCTCGCCCTTGACCAGCTTGCGCATGAACAGCTTGACGATGCGGTCTTCCAGGGAATGGAAACTGATCACCACCAGGCGCCCGCCGACCTCCAGCGCATCGAGCGCCGCTTCAAGGCCGGCTTCAAGATCGCCGAGTTCGTTGTTGACGTGAATGCGCAGGCCCTGGAAGGCACGGGTGGCCGGGTTCTTGCCCTTTTCCCAGGCCGGGTTGGCGACCTTGAGCACTTCAGCCAGGTCGGCGGTACGGGTGAACGGGGTTTCTTCGCGGCGCAGCACCACGGCACGAGCCATGCGCTTGGCAAAGCGCTCTTCGCCGTATTCCTTGAAGACCCGGGCGATTTCTTCTTCGGGGGCGCTGGCAATGAACTCGGCAGCGCTGACGCCGCGGGTCGGGTCCATGCGCATGTCCAGCGGGCCATCGTTGAGGAAACTGAAGCCGCGCTCAGGATCGTCCAGCTGTGGCGACGACACGCCCAGGTCGAGCAGGATGCCGCTGACCTTGCCGGCCAGGCCGCGTTCGGCGACTTCGGCGCCGAGTTCGGCAAAACTGCGCTGCACAATGACAAAGCGGCCGTCTTCGGCCGCCAGCGCTTGCCCGGTGGCAATCGCTTGAGGATCTTTGTCAAAACCCAGCAGCCGGCCCTGCGGCCCGAGCTTGCTGAGGATCAAGCGGCTATGCCCGCCGCGCCCGAAGGTGCCATCCAGATAGCAGCCATCGGCGCGTACGGCGAGAGCCTCGACAGCTTCGTCAAGCAGTACGGTGATGTGGTTAAAGCCGCTATCTATAGTCACAGGATCAAATCACGCAGTTCATCAGGCATGGCGCCCGGTTGTTGAATAGCTGCAAGGTCGGCTGCCGAAACCGCGTTCCAGGCATCCTCGTCCCACAGCTGAAATTTGTTCAGTTGCCCCACCAGCATTGCCTTCTTGTCGAGCTTGGCGTACTCGCGCAAACGCGGCGGCACCAGGAAACGCCCGCTGCCATCAAGCTCCAGATCCACCGCATTGCCGATCAGCAAGCGCTGCAGGCGACGGTTCTCTTCACGCAATGACGGCAAGGCGCGCAACTTGGCTTCAATCAGCTCCCACTCATCGAGGGGATACACGCATAAACAGGGATCAACCGCATCGATGGTCACGATCAACTGCCCGGAACTACGCGAATCGAGCTCGTCACGGTACCGGCTCGGCATTGCGAGTCGGCCCTTTGCGTCGAGGTTGATGGCGTTGGCTCCGCGGAACACGGCTGCGATTCCCCACAATGTTAGCGTTTTTGTGCCAGAAAACCCACTTCATGCCACTTTCTGCCACTTGCGCACACTATAGGAATCCGCCTACCACACCGTCAAGGCGCGCTTATAAGGAAATCCCTTACAGATCGGAGATTTAGCGCACACGGAGAAGGCAAAAGGGTAAATCGGAGGGGATTTTGACGAAAAAAATCAAACTCACTCAGATGGATAGAGCGCGAACTTAAAGTGATTTATTAAGAGTAAGATTTTTTTGGTATTACAAAGACGCATCTGCTATCGATTCAAGCAGGAGGGGAAAAGGTGGAGAGTCGATCTGTAAGCCGGGTTCTGTCGAGGACAGTCATTCCTCTACGACGGCCATCACTGGACGCCTTTAGCAACCTACCCGGTTCCAACGCGGGCCGCGCCATATGGAACCCTATTTGGTCTTGCTCCGAGTGGGGTTTACCTAGCCATGAACTGTTGCCAGTCATGCGGTGCGCTCTTACCGCACCTTTTCACCCTTACCGGCACCGAGGTGCTTAGGCGGTTATTTTCTGTGGCACTTTCCGTAGGCTCGCGCCCCCCAGGCATTACCTGGCACTCTGCCCTATGGAGCCCGGACTTTCCTCCCCCCTCTATTGCGAAACAATAGAAGGCAGCGACTGTCCAATCGACTCTCCGCCACAAAGGTTAACGGTAGCGAGCGTCAAGAACAAGCGATAAAACCGATAATGCCACTATAACATCAGTGGGCTTTCTGTTTTTCCAGCGCCACCTGGTACAGCAGGTTCTTGCGTACGCCGGTAATTTCCGCCGCCAGGGCTGCCGCGCGCTTGAGCGGCATCTCCGCCAGCAGCAGGTCGAGAATGCGCATCGCCTCGCTATTCACCGCCTGCTCATCTTCCGGCGCGCTATAGCCCGCCACCAGCACCACGCACTCGCCACGCTGCTGATTGCTGTCGGCCTCGACGAAAGCGCGCAGTTCAGCCAGAGGCAAGCCCTTGAGGGTCTCGAAGGTCTTGGTCAGCTCGCGGGCCAGCAGCGCCGGACGCTCACCACCAAACACCTCTTCCATATCCTGCAGACACTCGAGGATCCGGTGCGGCGCTTCGTAGAAGATCAGCGTACGCGGCTCTTCCTTGACCTGACTCAGGCGCGCACGACGCCCTACAGCCTTGGCCGGCAGGAAGCCTTCGAAGATAAAACGGTCCGATGGCAGGCCGGCGGCCGACAGCGCCGCGATCAGGGCACAGGCGCCCGGGACCGGCACCACCGCAATGCCCGCGGCACGGGCCTGACGCACCAGGTGATAACCAGGATCGGAAATCAGCGGCGTGCCGGCATCGGAAATCAGCGCAACGTTATCCCCGGCCAGCAAGCGGGTGAGAAAGCGGCTGCCCTCATCACGCTCGTTGTGCTCATGGCAGGCGGCCAAGGGGGTATTGATGCCGAAGTGCTGCAACAGACGAATGGAGTGACGGGTGTCCTCAGCGGCAATCAACGCCACATCGCCGAGCACTTTCAGCGCCCGGGCACTCATGTCATCCAGGTTGCCGATTGGCGTGGCCACCACGTAAAGCGTGCCCGAAGTGGATTGGGAAGCCCCTGGAACATCAGTCACTGCATACACCTGTCGTCATGATCAAAGCGCCATTGTAGCCCGAGACCCGGCAACATTGGGCAACCAGGATCACCGCAAACCGGTGTTCCAGCACCTATATTGAAGGATTAACGCCAGCAAGATCGCGCCCCGGCCAGCGCTTGGGTACAATCGCCCGTTAATTTGATCGAGTAACAGGACCCTTACATGATCGCTTGCCTGCGGCTGTTCACAGCCCTTTGCCTCGCCGCCCTGCTGGCAGCCTGCGCCAGCTCGCCCTCGTCGAGCCTCGGCGAACTGCCGCGCACACCGGATGCCAGCATCGAGCAACTGCTTGAACAGGCCACTACCAGCAAGACCCCGGAGCAAGCAGCACTGCTGCGCCTGAGCGCCGCCGACCTGGCCTACAAGCAAAAGGACAATGCCCGCGCCGCGCGCATCCTCGAGCAAGTGCCGCTGGAGCAGCTCAAACCGGCCCAGCAGATGTTCGCCAGCACCCTGGCGGCAGAACTGGCCATGAGCCGCAACCAGCCCAAGCTGGCCCTGACCGCCCTGAGCCACCCGAGCCTGGCGCGCCTGAACGAACTGCCGGAGGATCAACAGATCCGCACCCGCAACGTGCATGCCATGGTGCTGGAAGCCAACGGCCAGCCCCTGGCTGCTGCCCAGGAGCGCGTGCAACTGACGCCGCTGCTCAAGGGCAATGCCGCCAACGCCAACAATGACGCGATCTGGAACCTGGTGGCGGCCGTTGCGCGCGACCAGCTCAAAGGCTTGAGCGCCGGTACCGACACCATGGCTGGCTGGGCCAGCCTGGCCCTGGCGGTCAAAGGTGCCGGCACTGTCGAACAGCAACAAGCCGCCATCGACGCCTGGCGCGCGCAGTATGCCGATCACCCGGCTGCCGCCCAACTGCCGCCATCGCTGATCAAGCTGATGGAACTGACCAGCCAGCCGCTGACCAAGATTGCCCTGCTGCTGCCACAGGAAGGCCAACTGGCCGGCGTCGCCCGCGCCCTGCGCGACGGCTTCATGGCCGCGCACTTCCAGGCCCAGCAAGCCGGGCAGAAGCCGCCAACCATCGAAGTCTTCGACAGCTCGCGACTGACCTCGCTGGATGACTTCTATCGCCAGGCCCAGGCCTCGGGCGTGCAACTGGTGGTTGGCCCGCTGGAAAAACCGCTGGTGAAAAAGCTCGCCGCCTACCCGCAGCTGCCTATTACCACCCTGGCCCTGAACTACAGCGACGCCGGCCAGAAAGGCCCGGAGCAGCTGTATCAGTTCGGTCTCGCCGCCGAAGACGAAGCCCGTGAAGTGTCCCGTCGCGCCCGCGCCGACGGCATGGTTCGCGCCGTAGCCCTGGTGCCAAAAGGCGAATGGGGCGACCGCGTGCTCAAGGCCTTCCGCCAGGACTGGGAAGCCAACGGCGGCAGCCTGCTGGCCGCCCAGCACATCGATCAGCCAGTGGCCCTGGCTCAGCAGATCGCTGACCTGTTCCAGCTGCGCCAGAGCGAAGGCCGCGCCAAGAGCCTGCAAAACACTGTAGGCGGTGCGGTATCGGCCCAGCCTTCGCGCCGCCAGGACATCGACTTCATCTTCCTTGCCGCCACCCCGCAGCAAGGCCAGCAGATCAAGCCGACCCTGAACTTCCAGTACGCCGGCGACGTTCCGGTGTACGCCACCTCGCACGTGTACAGCGCCAGCGGCGACGTCAACCAGTACAACGACCTCACCGGCGTGCGCTTCTGCGATACCCCGTGGCTGCTCGACAGCGGCAATCCGCTGCGTCAGCAGGTCGAGCGCCAGTGGCCACAAGCTGCCGGCAGCCTGGGCCGCCTGTACGCCATGGGCATCGACGCCTTCAGCCTGGCACCGCGTCTGGGCCAGCTGCGCGCGCTGCCTGAAAACCGCATCGACGGCTTGTCCGGCAGCCTGAGCATGAACGAGAACCAGCGCATCGAGCGGCAACTGCCCTGGGCCGAGTTCTCCGGCGGCCAGGTCAAACGCCTGCCCGATACGCCACGCTGATGCCCGCCAGTTCGCGCCAACAGGCCGGCCAGGCCGCCGAACGGCAAGCCCTTGAATACCTTCAGGGGCAAGGCCTGCAGCTACTGGCGCAGAACTGGCGATGCAAACGCGGCGAGCTTGATCTGGTCATGCTCGACAGCGATACAGTAGTATTCGTCGAAGTCCGCTACCGGCTGCACGCGGACTTTGGCGGTGCCCTGGCCAGTATCGACGGGCGCAAGCAGGACAAACTGGTGCTAGCCGCCGAGTCTTTTCTGCAAAAGGAAACACGCTGGGCCAACCACCCCTGCCGTTTCGATGTCATCGCCTTGCAAGGCAAAGGCCATTCGGGCCCAGCACTGAACTGGCTGAAAAATGCCTTCGAGTGCTGAACCCGCGATCGCTGCGCCCCATTACCCCTACAACTTTTTTTGCTCTTTGCTTCACGGGCTGCACAGTCATGTGCCGGGACCTTTTTTGTATACTCCCGACGCGCCCGGCCAGCCGCCCTACTTAAGGTCACACTGATGGACATGCAATCCCGAATTCGCCAGCTTTTTCAGGCCAGTATCAACACCAAGCAACAGGCGATGGAAGTCCTTGCACCACACATCGAGCAAGCCAGTCAGGTCATGGTCAATGCGCTGCTCAACGAGGGCAAGATGCTTGCCTGCGGCAACGGCGGCTCGGCCGGCGATGCCCAGCACTTCTCTTCCGAACTGCTCAACCGCTTCGAGCGCGAACGCCCGAGCCTGCCGGCCATCGCCTTGACCACCGACAGCTCGACCATCACCTCGATCGCCAACGACTACAGCTACAACGAAATCTTCTCCAAGCAGATCCGCGCCCTGGGCCAACCCGGCGATGTACTGCTGGCAATTTCGACCAGCGGTAACTCGGCGAACATTATTCAGGCGATCCAGGCCGCACATGATCGCGAAATGATTGTCGTAGCTCTGACCGGACGCGATGGCGGCGGCATGGCCTCGCTGCTGCTGCCTGAAGACGTCGAGATTCGCGTTCCGGCCAACGTCACCGCACGTATCCAGGAAGTCCACCTGCTGGCGATCCACTGCCTCTGCGACTTGATCGACAGCCAATTGTTCGGGAGTGAAGAATGACCCCTAACCGCCTCGGCCTGATGGCCCTGACCCTGTGCCTGAGCCTCACCGGTTGCAGCTCGGTGCTCACTGCCACCCGCGATACGCCAATCGAGGACGATCGCGGCACCCGTACCTTCGGCAGCAAAATTGATGACTCGCTGATCGAAACCAAAGTATCGGTCAACGTCGCCAAGGCCAGCCCTGACCTGGACAAGAGTTCGCACATCGTCGTCAGCAGCTACAACGGCATCGTCCTGCTCGCCGGGCAGACCCCGCGCGCCGACCTCAAGAGCCTGGCCGAACAGGCTGCCAGCCAGGTCCAGCGAGTGAAAAAGGTGCACAACGAGCTGCAGGTGCTGCCGCCCTCCTCGATCCTGGCGCGCAACAATGACGCCTGGCTGACCACCAAGATCAAGACCCAGATGCTCACCGACAGCAGCATCCCCGGTTCGCGCATCAAGGTGATCACCGAGAACGGCATCGTCTACCTGCTCGGCCTGCTGACCCAACAGGAAGCCACCCGTGCCACCAACCTGGTGCAGGGTGTGTCGGGCGTGCAGAAGATCGTCAAGTTGTTCGAATACATCGACTGATTCCCCAGGGCCACTCCCACAGCGAGGTTTACGCCAATCCTGTGGGAGCTGGCCTTGCCAGCGATGGGGCGCAAAGCGCCCCCAGCCTTTACATCCACCCGCTTAGGAAGTCCCCATGAAAAACGGCCTGCTGCCAACCTTGCTGATTGGCGCCCTCGCCACCCTGGCCGGCTGCTCCACCCCAAGCCAGATCACCCTCAACGACGGCCGCGAATTCCAGGCAGTCGACGCGCCGTACTACGATCGCGCCGCCGGCTTCTACGAGTTCAAGCAGCTCGATGGCAAGGTGATCAAGGTCAACAAGGACCAGGTCCGCACCATCACCGACCTGTAATCCAGGCCGGCAGACACAAAAAAGGCGATCCGCATGGATCGCCTTTTTCGTTACTTGACCACCTTCAGGCTCGGACGCCCGCTGGGCCGTGGCGGCTGGCCACCACCCTGCGGACCATCGTCATCCGGCTCAACGTTGTCGTCTTCCTCTTCATCTTCATCGTCGAGCAATGGCGGCTCGAGCTCGAAGACCATGCCCTGGCCGTTTTCCCGGGCATAAATACCCAGAATCGCACCGGCCGGCACGAACAGGGTGTGGGCGACGCCGCCAAAGCGGCCCTCGAAGCTCACTGCTTCGTTATCCATGTGCAGGTGACGCACGGCATTGGGTGAGATGTTCAGGACGATCTGGCCGTCACTGGCGAAGCTCTGGGGTACCTGGACGGCCGGGTATTCGGCATTGACCAGCATATGCGGTGTGCAGTCGTTGTCCACGATCCACTCATAGAGTGCACGTACCAAATAGGGGCGACTGGAGTTCATCGACAGCTCCTTAAAACCTAGCGCATTTCACGTTCAGCAGCGGACAGGCTTGCCTGGAAGGCTTCGCGGGCAAACTGTCGCTCCATGTAATCGAGCAACGGCTTGGCCGGCCGCGGCAGTTCGATACCCAACACCGGCAAACGCCAGAGTATGGGCAATAGACAACAATCGACCAGACTTTGCTCCTCACTGAGGAAACAAGGCTTGTCGGCAAACAACGGCGACACCCCGGTCAGGCTCTCGCGCAATTCCTTGCGCGCCTGGACGCGTGCAGGCTCCTTGCTACGCGGGTCGAGTATCAGGTCGACCAGCGCACACCAGTCGCGCTGGATGCGGTGGATCAGCAGGCGGCTGTTGGCCCGCGCCACTGGATACACCGGCAACAGCGGCGGATGCGGGTAACGTTCATCGAGGTATTCCATCACCACGGTCGACTCGTACAACGCCAGGTCGCGATCGACCAGGGTTGGCACGCTGCCATAGGGGTTCACTTCAACCAGCTTGGGCGGCAGGCGACCAGGATCGACGTTGATGATCTCGACGCTGACACCCTTCTCGGCGAGAACGATGCGCACCCGATGAGAATAATGGTCAGCGGGGTCGGAGTAGCAGGCTAACCGGTTGGTCACGCCCATAGTGGTCCTCCTCGCGTATGAATTTATAAATGCTGCAAATGCAAACGCGCCCTGCGAGCGCCCCTGTGAATCCAGAGGCGCCCCAGGGCGCGTTCAACTACCAGAAACTACTGCGTGATCAGTGCACGTCCTTCCAGTATTCGCGCTTGAGCAGGTAAGCGAATACGAAGAAGAAGGCCAGATACAGCAGCACATAGGTGCCGATGCGCTGGCTTTCCAGTTTGACCGGGTTAGCCGAGTAGGCCAGGAAGGTCACCAGGTTCTTGACCTTCTCGTCGAACTGCTCTGGCGTCAGGGTACCGGATTTCGGCTCCACGGTCAGCTGGTCACATGCTTCATGGGTCAACGGCGAGCCGGTCAGCGGGTCGTATTGCTTCTTGCCATCGACCACGGTCTGCACTTGCTTGCAGCCAATCACCTGGTTGCCCTGCAGGCCAACCAGCACGTTAGGCATGCCGACGTTGGGGAAAACCTTGTTGTTCACCCCGTACGGACGCGACTTGTCTTCATAGAAGCTACGCAGGTAGCTGTACAGCCAATCGGTACCACGGACCCGGGCAACCAGGGTGAGGTCCGGCGGCGCGGCACCAAACCAGGTCTTGGCATCTTCAGGCTTCATGCCGATCTTCATGTGGTCGCCAATCTTGGCGCCGGTGAACACCAGCTTCTCGAGCATCAGCTCGTGAGGAATACCCAGGTCGTCAGCCACGCGCTCGTAACGCTGGAATTTGGCGCTGTGGCAACCCATGCAATAGTTGGCGAAGGTGCGTGCGCCGTCCTGCATGGCGGCCTTGTCGGTCAGGTCGATATCGACCTTGTCCAGCTCCAGGCCGTGTTCGGCGGCGAAGGTGAACGCGGGCATCACTGCCAGAATCAATACTGCAAATAGCTTTTTCATCAGCCAGTCACCCTTTCCGGAACCGGTTTGGTCTTCTCGAGCCGGGTGTAGAACGGCATCAGAAGGAAGTAGGCGAAATACAGGAAGGTGCATACCTGCGACAGCAGCGTACGGCCCGGGGTAGGCGCCAGAACGCCGAGCACACCGAGGATCACGAACGAGATGCAGAACACCAGCAGCCAGACCTTGCTCATCCAGCCCTTGTAGCGCATGGACTTGACCGGGCTGCGATCCAGCCACGGCAGGACGAACAGCACGGCAATCGCAGCGCCCATGGCGATCACGCCCAGGAGCTTGTCCGGCACCGCCCGCAAGATTGCGTAGAACGGAGTGAAGTACCAGACCGGGGCAATGTGCTCAGGGGTCTTGAAGGCGTTGGCCTGTTCGAAGTTCGGTTTTTCCAGGAAGTAACCGCCCATTTCCGGGAAGAAGAACACGATGGCGCAGAACACGAAGAGGAACACGACGACGCCGACGATATCCTTCACGGTGTAGTAAGGGTGGAACGCGATGCCGTCCAGCGGCACGCCGTTTTCGTCCTTGAGCTTCTTGATGTCGACGCCATCAGGGTTGTTCGAACCCACTTCGTGCAGCGCCAGGATGTGCAGCACCACCAGGCCGAGAATGACGATCGGCAGGGCCACCACGTGCAGGGCGAAGAAGCGGTTCAGGGTGATCCCGGAGATCAGGTAGTCACCGCGAATCCACTGGGTCAGGTCGTCGCCGATCACCGGAATGGCACCGAACAGCGAGATGATCACCTGGGCACCCCAGTAGGACATCTGGCCCCACGGCAGCAGGTAACCCATGAAGGCTTCGGCCATCAGCGCCAGGTAGATCAGCATGCCGAACACCCAGACCAGCTCGCGAGGCTTCTGGTACGAGCCGTACAGCAGGCCGCGGAACATGTGCAGGTAGACGACGATGAAGAACGCCGACGCGCCGGTGGAGTGCAGGTAGCGCAGGATCCAGCCGTACTCGACGTCACGCATGATGTATTCGACCGAGGCGAACGCCTCTTCGGCCGAAGGGGTGAAGCTCATGGTCAGCCACACACCGGTGACGATCTGGTTGACCAGCACCAACAGGGCCAGGGAGCCGAAGAAGTAGAAGAAGTTGAAGTTCTTCGGTGCGTAATACTTGCTGAGATGGTCTTCCCACATCTTGGTCGCGGGGAAGCGGGCGTCAACCCAATCCATGAACTTACTCATCACGCGTTCTCCTGATCGACGCCGACGACAATGATGTCGTCCGACTCATAAGAGTGCGGCGGCACTGGCAGATTGAGCGGCGCCGGCTGAGATTTGTAGACGCGGCCAGCCAGGTCGTAATGGGAACCGTGGCACGGGCAGAAGTAGCCACCGACCCACTTCGGACCCAGGTCGACAGGTGCCACTTCCGGCCGGAAGGTCGGCGAGCAGCCCAGGTGGGTGCACAGACCGACCAGCACCAGGATTTCCGGCTTGATCGAGCGGTTCGACGGATCGACGTAGGTGGGTTGAACCGATGCCTTGGACTCAGGGTCGGAGAGATCGCCGGTGATCTTCTTGAGGTTGCCGAGAATCTCTTCGGTACGACGAACGATGAACACCGGTTGACCGCGCCACTCAGCAATCATCTGCTGACCAGGCTCTACCTTGGCGATATTGACCTTCACCGGTGCACCTGCGGCTTTCGCCTTGGCACTGGGGAACCATGACCCTACGAACGGGACCGCAGCCCCCACCGCTCCTGCAGCACCCACCACGGACGTGGCTGCTACGAGGAAGCGACGCCGGCCTGCATTGACGCCGTCATTGCTCATTCAGTCCTCTCCCATCAGCTTTAATGGCCTGTTGCAACAGGCATCTACTAAGTAATTTCTGAACTGCTAAAAATTTGCCGCATGGTAATGAAAAGACCCTTCTCTGACAAGGTGATTAGCCTTGTGCCACCCCGCTATCCCTTATAACTCTTGACTTGCGTCTATGCGGCAAGTTGTCACAGCAAACAACAGCATAGTTATTCAAGACATAAAAAAAGCCCGGTTCCACCAGGAACCGGGCTTTTTTTGAACACCGAAGCGAAATTAACGCTTGGAGTACTGAGGACGCTTACGTGCTTTACGCAGACCCACTTTCTTACGCTCGACTTCACGAGCGTCGCGGGTGACGTAGCCAGCACGACGCAGAGCGCCACGCAGGGTTTCGTCGTAGTCCATCAGTGCACGGGTGATACCGTGACGGATCGCACCGGCCTGGCCGCTGACACCACCACCGATAACGGTGACGTAGATGTCGAACTTTTCGGTGGTCTCGGTCAGTTCCAGCGGCTGGCGTACTACCATGCGCGCGGTTTCACGACCGAAGAACACGTCCAGAGAACGGTTGTTGATGGAGATGTTACCGGTACCTGGACGCAGGAAAACGCGAGCGGTTGCGGTCTTGCGACGGCCAGTGCCGTAATTTTGAGTCGCCGACATAATGAACTATTCCGTTAAATCTTCAGTTCTTGGGGCTGCTGAGCAGTATGAGGGTGAGTAGCGCCCGCATAGACTTTCAGCTTACGGTACATGTCGCGACCCAGTGGGTTCTTAGGCAGCATGCCCTTAACCGCGGTCTCGATCACGCGCTCTGGGGCCTTGGCGATCAACTTCTCGAAGTTGATTTCCTTGATACCGCCCGGGAAGCCGGAGTGGGAGTAGTACATTTTGTCCGAAGTCTTGGCACCAGTGACACGAACCTGCTCGGCGTTGATGACGACGATGTAGTCGCCGGTGTCAACGTGAGGAGTGTACTCTGGCTTGTGCTTGCCACGCAGACGGCTCGCGATCTCAGTGGCCAGACGACCCAGGGTCTTGCCAGCAGCGTCAACGACGAACCAGTCGCGCTTTACTGTTTCCGGTTTAGCAGTAAAAGTTTTCATTCTTTATAGCCTCAGGGGCCGCCCAGCGAAAATAAGACGGCAGATCTTACTGGATAGTGCGCACCTTGACAAGTCAAGGACACAGCCGCACACGGACGCTATCGGGGGCTCGGGTCAGCGCGTCCAATATTCGGCAGGGTTCTTCTATGGAGCGGGGCATCACTTCCGCTGCACGGAGAGGGGCTGAATTATCCAGATTGCGAAAAAAAATTCAACCTGCTTTTATGCTTCTTTTAGACAGGAAGCAGCCGAATGGACTATCGCCAGCTGGGCCGAACCGACCTCAACGTCAGCGCCCTGTGCCTGGGCAGCATGACCTGGGGCGAGCAGAACGACCAGGCCCAGGCCTTCGCCCAGATCGAACGGGCCAAGGCCGCCGGGATCAACTTCATCGATACTGCCGAGATGTACCCGGTCCCTCCCCGCCCGGAAACCTACGCCGCCACCGAGCGCATGATCGGCAACTGGTTCAGCCAGCGCGGCGACCGTGCCCAGTGGATCCTGGCCAGCAAGGTGGCCGGGCCCGGCAATGGCATCAACCATATTCGCGACGGCCTGCTCAAGCACAACCGCCAGCACATCGTCGCGGCCCTGGACGACAGCCTCAAGCGCCTGCAGACCGACTGGATCGACCTCTACCAGTTGCACTGGCCCGAGCGCAGCACCAACTTCTTCGGCAAGCTGGGTTACCAGCACGCGCCGCAGGACCTGTTCACCCCGCTGGAAGAAACCCTTGAAGTGCTCGACGAGCAGGTCAAGGCCGGCAAGATCCGCCACATCGGCCTGTCCAACGAAACCCCGTGGGGCACCATGAAATTCCTGCAGCTGGCCGAAAGCCGTGGCTGGAGCCGTGCGGTTTCAATCCAGAACCCCTACAACCTGCTCAACCGCAGCTTCGAGGTCGGCCTGGCGGAGATCGCCATCCGCGAACAGTGCGGCCTGCTGGCCTACTCGCCACTGGCCTTCGGCATGCTCTCGGGCAAGTATGAAGACGGTGCGCGCCCGGCCGATGGCCGCCTGACCCTGTTCAACCGCTTCTCGCGCTATTCCAACCCACAGACCGTGAGCGCCTGCAGCCGCTACGTGAAGCTGGCCCGCGACCATGGCCTGGACCCGGCGCAGATGGCCCTGGCCTTCGTCACCCGCCAGCCGTTCGTGACCAGCAACATCATCGGTGCGACAACGCTTGCGCAACTGGACAGCAACCTGGCCAGCATCAACCTGAAGCTCACTGACGAGCTGCTGGCGGGCATCGAGGCCATCCATTCGGACCAGCCCAACCCCGCGCCCTGAGACGCGATCCCGGTTCCCACAAACAAGGTGGGAACCGAGGGTAGACACAATCGCCAAAAAATAAGACGATCCAGCCGGTGATTGACCACTCTACCCTATAAGAATAAAGAAAATGATGTTTACCCAACCCACGGCGTCCTTGCGGCGCGTCAGCATCCTGGCCATCGACAACGTCTTTGCATCGACCCTGATGCAGGCCAAGGACTTCTTCCACCTGGCCAGCCTGCGCTACAGCAAGCAATTGGGGCTGGGCCTGCAATCGATGTTCGAAACCCGCCTGGTAAGCCCTGACGGCCTGCCGGTGCGCAGCTTCAGCGACGTGACACTGCCGGTCGACAGTGGCCTGGAAGCCGCCGACATCATCATCCTGCCGGCCTTCTGGGACGATTTCGATGCCCTTTGCCAGCGCTACCCGCAGGTACTGCCCTGGTTGCGCGAGCAGCATGCCCGCGGTGCCGTGCTGTGCGGCGAGGCCAGCGGGGTGTTCTGGCTGGCCGAAGCTGGCCTGCTCGATGGCAAGGAGGCGACCACCTACTGGCGTTTTTTCAGCCAGTTCGCCGAGCGCTTTCCCAAAGTCAGCCTCAACCAGGACAAGCACCTGACCGACGCCGACAACCTCTACTGCGCCGGCGGCACCACCTCGGCCTGCGACCTGTACATCTACCTGATCGAGCGTTTCTGCGGGGCCAACGTGGCGCAAGCGGTGGCCCGCGACATCCTCTACGAAGTGCAGCGCAACTACACCCCGGGGCGCATGGGCTTTGGCGGGCAGAAGCTGCACCAGGACCTGATCATCCTGCAGATCCAGCACTGGCTCGAGGAGCATTTCGCCGACAAGTTCCGCTTCGAGGACGTCGCCCGCAACCACGGCATGAGCATCCGCAACTTCATGCGCCGCTTCCAGAGCGCCACCGGTGACAAGCCGCTGCACTACCTGCAACGGCTACGGATCGAAACGGCCAAGGGCTTGCTGTCGGGCACACGCAAGAGCATCAAGACCATCAGCTATGAAGTTGGCTACGACGATGCGAGTTTCTTTGCCCGGTTGTTCAGGCAGCACACGGAGTTGTCGCCGAATCAGTATCGGCAGCAGTTTATGCAGGAGGCCTGAAAGGCCTCCTCAGCTTCAAGCCTCAAGCTTCAAGCGGCAAGCAAGAGCAAGAGCAAGAGCAGGATCAAGAGCAACGCGCGGTCGGCTCTTGATCCTGCTTGCAGCTTGAAGCTTGAAACTTGCAGCTGCTTTTAAGGCTTATGCGCCCGCGACAGGAATTCGTGGGACTGCATTTCCAGCAAGCGGCTCAGGGTCCGCTGGAATTCGAAGGTCAGGCGACCACCGGTGTACAGGTCCTTGAGCTCAACCTCGGCCGAGATGATCAGCTTGACGTTGCGGTCATAGAATTCGTCGACCATGTTGATGAAGCGCCGGGCGATGTCATCGGTCGCCACGCTCATCTGCTCGACGTCGCTCAGCAGCACGGCATGGAAGATCTTGCCCAGTTCGATGTAGTCGTTCTGGCTGCGCGGGCCGTCGCACAGTTCGCGGAATTCGAACCAGGCCACGTCGTCGCAGGTGCGCAGGGCACGAATTTCACGGTTCTCGATCACCAGTACATCGTTCTCGACCGCCTGGGTGCATTCCGGCGTCAGCGCGCGGAAGCTCTTGCGCAGGCTTTCGTGGGCCGCTTCGTCGAGCGGAAAGTGGAACAGCTCGGCTTGCTCCAGGTGACGCAGGCGATAGTCGACGCCGCTGTCGACGTTGACGATCTCGGTGTTCTGCTTGATCAGGGCGATCGCCGGCAGGAAGCGCGCACGCTGCAGGCCGTCCTTGTACAGGCCATCAGGGACGATGTTGGAGGTGGCCACCAGGGTCACGCCGTTCTTGAACAGCTCCTCCATCAGGGTGCCGAGGATCATCGCGTCGGTGATGTCGGAGACGAAGAACTCGTCGAAGCAGATTACCCGCGCCTCTTCCGAGAAGCGCTTGGCAATGATGGTCAGCGGGTTCTTCTCGCCCTTGAGGGTTTTCATTTCCTCGTGGACGCGCTTCATGAAGCGGTGGAAGTGCGTACGCACTTTCTGCTTGAACGGCAGCGCCTCGAAGAAGGTATCGACCAGGTAGGTCTTGCCGCGGCCTACCCCACCCCAGAAGTACAAGCCCTTGACCGGTGCCTGGTCCTTCTTGCCAAACAGCTTGCCGAACACACCCGGCTTGTTGTTCTGCGCCGCGATCAGATCGTCGTACAGGCGCTGCAGATGACGCACTGCAGTTTCCTGCGCCGCGTCATGGAAGAATTCGGGACGTTTCAGATCTGCTTGATATCGTTCTAGGGGCGTCATAATTCGTTAGCAAGGTAACAAAAACGGGCCGTCACTGTAGCGACGGCCCCGGATAATGGCAATCAGACTTGCGATAAGCCGTTCAGTCCTGCTGTGGCACCAGGGCCGCTCGCAGGGTTTCGATCGCCGCGTCGCGGGCAGCGGCATCGGCGAACTGCGGGCCGTCGCCGACGCACTCGCCTTCCAGCCACAGGCTGAAGCCCAGGCCTTCGTGGCGCACATCGAGCTCACCGCCCTGTTGCAGTTGCTTGCTCACCACACCTGCGGTCTTGCCGTCGGCGAAGTTGCGCGACAGCAGCAGTTGCTCGCCATCAGCAGCCAGCAGGCGGAAGCGGAAGCTGCCGTCGTCTTCACGAAAACTGACGAAACGCGCCGTCTTGGCCGCCTTCTTCTTGACCTGAACAGGCGCCTGCTCAATGTTGCGGAACGAGCGCAGGCCCACCGCTTCACGCAGTTGTTCGAGGAACGGCGTGGCCACCTTGCGGGCTTTCTGCGCACCGGCCAGGAGGATGTCCTCCAGGTCGGCCGGGCGGCCGATCAGTTGGTGATAACGCTCGCGCGGTTCACTCAGCTGGCCATCGAGCAGTTGGAACAGACGCTGCTTGGCCTCGCCCCAACCCAGGCCCTGGAGCAGTTCGCTACGGAACTCGTCGGCTTGCGCCGGGGTGGCGAAGGCCTGGAACAGGGTGAACAGGTGCGCGTTGTCCGGGTCCTTGGCTTCGCCCGGGGCCCGGGAGTCGGTGACGATGCGCGAGATGGCATCCTTCATGTCCTTGGCGCTGGTGAACAACGGGATGGTGTTGTCATAGCTCTTGGACATCTTGCGCCCATCCAGGCCCGGCAGGGTGGCCACGCTTTCCTCGATCAGCGCCTCGGGCATGGCGAAGAACTCCTTGCCCTGGCCGAACAGGTGGTTGAAGCGCTGGCCGATGTCGCGGGCCATCTCCACATGCTGGATCTGGTCGCGGCCGACCGGCACCTTGTTGGCGTTGAACATCAGGATGTCGGCGGCCATCAGTACCGGGTAGCTGTACAGGCCCATGCTGATCCCGGCATCCGGGTCTTCGCCGTTCTCGACGTTCTTGTCCACCGAAGCCTTGTAGGCATGCGCACGGTTGAGCAGGCCCTTGGCCGCGACGCAGGTCAGCAGCCAGGTCAGCTCGGGAATCTCGGGGATGTCGGACTGGCGATAGAACGTCACCCGCTCAGGGTCCAGGCCACCGGCCAGCCAGGTCGCGGCGATTTCCAGGCGCGAGCGCTGGATGCGCTGCGGGTCATCGCACTTGATCAGGGCGTGGTAGTCGGCCAGAAAGTAGAACGAGTCGACACCCGGTTCACGGCTGGCGAGGATCGCCGGGCGGATGGCACCGGCGTAGTTGCCCAGGTGAGGCGTGCCCGTGGTGGTGATACCGGTAAGGATGCGCGTAGTCATGGGTAATCGCTTATCAGGCTTGTATCAGTTCGAAAGGCGCGGCAGCACCAGTTCCTTGAGGTCGGTGAGCTTGCCATGAAAAAAGTGTCCGCATTCTGCCACTTTCAGCAGCTCATGGGGGCGCGGCAGTGCGTCGGACCAATCGTAGACGATCTGCGGATCGATCACTTCGTCGGTTTCCGGCTGGATCACGCTCAGTTCGCCCTGCTGCGGCAAGGGGTTATCACCCAGGCGCATCACCGCCGGAGCGACCATGAACAGGTGCTTGAGCGCAACGCCACGGGCTTCCAGGCGTCCGCCGAGGCTGGCGGCGACGAAGCCGCCGAAGGAGAAGCCCATCAGCGTCAGTGGCAGCGCGGGGTGTTGCTCGCGCAGCCAGTCTACCGCCGCCTGGGCGTCGTCCACTTCACCGCTGCCCATGTCATGGCTGCCGGCACTCTGGCCAACGCCGCGGTAGTTGAAGCGCAGGGTGATGTAGCCGGCATCGCGGGCGGTGCGCTGGAGCATCGACACCACCTTGTTCATCATGGTGCCACCCTGCACCGGGTTGGGGTGGCACAGCAGCACAACGCCGCGGGCGTCGGCGACATCGAGGTACAAGGCTTCCAGTTGGCCGACCGGGCCATCGATGAATACAGGGGTTTCGCGGATAAGCAAGGATAAACTCCGTGACCTCGGAAAGGGTCGACTCGTCTAGCTGAATGATTCTGTCTGAGATATTTGCGATCGTTCGCGGTATACAGCGCAGGTCCGAGCCGTTAACGTAAAGCAAAGCCGTTTATAGAGGAAGGACTCGTGGAACTCTCGCTCTTAGTTTGGTTGTTGCCGACCCTGGCCCTCGTCGTGGGTGTCGTCGTTGGTTTCCTGGTCGCCCGCCTGCTGCCCAATGCTGCGCCGAGCAGCACCCAGCGTCAGCTGGATGATATCCAGGAACGTTTCGACAGCTACCAGAATGAGGTGGTTACTCACTTCAACAGTACGGCTGCGCTGGTCAAGAAACTGACCCAAAGTTACCAGGACGTCCAGGATCACCTGGCCGAAGGCGCCAACCGCCTGGCCCTGGACGAACTCACCCGCCAACGCCTGCTGGCCGCCCTGCACTCCGAGGCCACCCAGGCCCCGCGTGATCGCCTGACCCCGCCGAAGGACACCGAGGTGCCGCGCGACTACGCACCGAAAGCGCCCAACGCGCCGGGCATGCTCGATGAGCATTACGGGCTCAAGCGCTGAGCAAAATAAAAGGCCCCTGTGAGGGGCCTTTTTTATAAGCGTCGCCTGCGTTGCGAGCGCTATGCGCTCGATCGCTGGCAAGGCCAGCGCCCACAGGGTCATATGGGCTACGCAGCAGCCCCTGCCAGCGTCAGCAGTACCAAGGCGCCTCCCCTTCCCGGTAACCATACTTCTCCCGCGCCGCATCCAGCACCCGCCGCTGCACCCCGCCCTGGCGCACCAGGCTGTGCAAGCTGGCCAGTACGATACTGAAGCGATCGACCTCGAAGAACCGCCGCAACTGCTGGCGGGTATCGCTGCGGCCAAATCCGTCAGTCCCAAGCGTCACATAAGGTGCTTGTACATACTCGGCAATCAGCTGCGGCCAGGCCCGCACATAGTCGGTCGCGGCGATCACCGGCGCCTCACCGTCCAGGCAGCGTTGCACATGGCTGATATCATCACTGCCCTGCCCCAGGCGGCTGGCGCGATCAGCATCCCGCGCCTCCCGCGCCAGCTCGCTGAAACTGGTGACACTGAACACTTCACTGGCAACCTGCCAATCGCTGGCCAGCAATTCACTGGCAGCAATGACTTCACGCAGGATCGCCCCGGAGCCGAGCAGGCGCACGCGCCCCTGGGCATCGGCCACCTGCTGTTCGACATAACGGTACATGCCGCGCAAGACCTCTTCATGCACCTGCACTGGCAGGGACGGCTGTGGATAGTTTTCGTTCATCACCGCGACATAGTGAAATTCGTCGCATTGTTCGACCAGCATGCGCCGCGCGGCGTATTCGAGGATCACCGCCAGTTCACCGGCAAAGCACGGCTCCCAGGCGCGGCAGTTGGGCACCATCGAAGCCATCACCAGGCTCGAACCGTCCTGGTGCTGCAACCCTTCCCCACCCAGCGTCGTGCGCCCGGCTGTGGCCCCCAGCAGCAGGCCACGGGCACGCTGGTCGGCGGCGGCCCAGATCAGGTCGCCGACACGCTGGAAGCCAAACATCGAGTAATAGATGTACACCGGCAGCATCGGCTCGCCATGCACTGCGTAGGACGTTGCCGCGGCCACCCAGGAAGAAATCGCGCCGGCCTCGGTGATGCCTTCCTCCAGCAGTTGGCCATCGCGCGCTTCCTTGTAGGACAGCAGCGACCCTGCGTCTTCCGGCTCGTAGCACTGCCCCTGGGGTGAATAGATGCCGATCTGGCGGAACAGGCTGGCCATACCGAAGGTGCGCGCCTCGTCGGCCACTATCGGCACCACACGCGGCCCCAACTGCGGCGCCTTGAGCCAGGCGCTGAGCATGCGCACGGCAGCCATGGTGGTGGACATTTCTTTGCCGTCGGCCTGCAGGGCGAAGCCGCCCATGGCCTCCAGCGCCGGTACCGGCACCGGACGCACATCGCTGCGCCGGGCAGGCAGCGGCCCACCAAGAGCGGCGCGACGCTCACGCAGATAGCGCATCTCCGGGCTGCCCTCGGCCGGCCGATAGAACTGCAACTGCTCAACCTGCGCATCCGACAGCGGCAAATGGAAACGGTCACGGAACGCCAGCAAGGCCTGCACATCGAGTTTCTTGGCCTGGTGCGCGGTCATCCGCGACTCGCCCGCAGCGCTCATGCCATAGCCTTTCTTGGTCTTGGCCAGGATTACCGTTGGCCGGCCCTTGCAGGCCTTGGCGGCGGCGAAAGCGGCATAAAGCTTGCGAAAATCGTGACCACCGCGCTTGAGTGCGTTGATCTCGGCCGAACTCATGTGCTCGACCAGCTTCTGCAAGGCCGGCTGCTGATTGAAAAAGTGCTCGAGGTTGTAGGCCCCATCCTTGGCCCCAAGGTTCTGGAACTGCCCGTCCGGTGTCGCCGCCAACTGGCGCAACAACACGTGCTCGGTGTCGCGCGCGAACAGTGGGTCCCACTCCGAGCCCCAGAGCACCTTGATCACGTTCCAGCCAGCGCCACTGAACAGTGCCTCAAGCTCCTGGATAATCTGGCCGTTGCCACGCACCGGGCCGTCGAGGCGCTGCAGGTTGCAGTTGACCACAAATGTCAGGTTATCCAGTTGCTCGCGGGCAGCCAGTGTCAAACCGGCAATGGATTCCGGCTCATCCATCTCGCCATCGCCAAACACCCCCCAGACATGCCGGGCGCTGGTGTCGAGCAACTGGCGGTTGTGCAGGTAGCGCATAAAGCGCGCCTGGTAGATGGCGTTGATCGGGCCGATGCCCATGGAGCCGGTGGGAAACTGCCAGAAGTCGGGCATCAGCCACGGATGCGGATAAGAGCACAGGCCGTTGCCGGCCACTTCCTGACGGTAGCTGGCCAATTGCTCTTCGCTCAGGCGGCCTTCAAGAAAGGCCCGGGCGTAAATGCCCGGAGCCGAATGCGGCTGGAAAAACACCAGGTCAGCCGTACGCTGCTCAGCGCCCGCCTCACCGCGAAAGAAATACTGGAAACCGACTTCGAAAATCTCCGCAGCCGACGCATAGCTGGCGATATGCCCACCCAGGTCACCATAGGCATGGTTGGCCCGCATCACCATGGCCAGGGCATTCCAGCGCAGGATGCTGGTGATGCGTTCATCGAGCTCCAGATCGCCCGGATAGGCGCCCTGCTGTTCCACCGACAGCGTATTGCGATAAGCCGAAAACGCCTGGACGCCGCGCTCCAGCCCCAACTCACGGGCATGGGTTTGCAGCTGCTCAAGCAGAAACTGCGCACGCTCCGGGCCGCAGTGCAGCAGGGTCGAATCCAGCGCCTCCAGCCACTCGGCGGTTTCTCCCGGGTCACTGTCCAGCTGCGGATCGCCCGGACGCCGCGGCATACCTTCGCCAGGCACAAGGGTCATCATTGCCACCATTGCATTTGACCTCGTCCGTGAAGGGTTCAGGCGCAGGCCTTGAGCGCCTGTTGAATATCCGCCAGCAGATCGTCGATGTCCTCAAGCCCCACCGACAGCCTTACCAGCCCTTCAGAGATGCCGTACTGGGCACGCTCCTCTGGGGTATAGCTGGAGTGGGTCATGCTTGCCGGGTGCTGAGCCAGGGATTCGGCATCACCGAGACTGACGGCACGGCTGAACAATTGCAGGGCGTTCATGAAACGCCGCCCGGCGCTAATGCCGCCCTTGAGTTCGAAGGCGATCATGCCGCCAGGCAAGCGCATCTGCCGCTGGGCCAGCTCGTACTGGGCAAAACCGGGCAAACCGGGGTAATTGATCAGTTCGACTTCCGGCTGTTGCTGCAGGTATTCGGCGATGGCCTGGGCGTTACTGCAGTGGCGTTCCATGCGCAGGGTCAGGGTTTTCATCCCGCGCATGAGCAAAGCGGCGTCGTGCGGCGACATCACCGCACCGGTCATGTCCTTCAAGCCTTCCAGACGAATCCGATCGACCAGCGCCTTGCGCCCGACCACCAGGCCGGCAGTGATATCGCCATGGCCACTGAGGTACTTGGTCGCCGAATGCACCACCAGGTCGGCACCCAGCTCCAGCGGCCGCTGCAGGTACGGGGTGCAGTAGGTGTTGTCGACCACCACGCTGATATCGTGCGCGTGCGCAAGCTTGGCCACGGCGCCGATGTCGGTCATGTGCATGTTCGGGTTGGCCGGGGTTTCGAAGTAGATAACCCGGGTCTTGTCGCTGATCGCCGCAGCGACCGCGTGTAAATTGCTCATGTCGACATGCCGGACCTTGACCCCGAACTCGCCGATGCCGTGGTGCAAAAAGGCGAAGGTGCAGCCGTACAGTGTCCGCCCTACCAGCACCTCATCGCCGGGACGCAGCAGCGTCCATAGCGTGGCGGTGATCGCGCCCATTCCCGAGGCCAGTGCCAGCCCCGCTTCGCCGCCCTCCAGTGAGGCCATGCGTTGCTCCAGCAGGGCCAGGGTCGGGTTGGAGATACGGCTGTAGAAGTACCCGGCTTGTTCCCCGGCGAAGCAAGCAGCGCCGTACTCGACGGTAGGAAAAGCGAAGGTAGCCGTCTGATAGACCGGTGGCACAAGGGCCCCGTTGTGTTCCAGCGGATCGTAACCGTGGTGAATGGCGCGGGTGGCAAAACCTGTTTTGTTATTGGAGCCGCTCATGGCAAACAGCCTCTAGTGGTTTGTTATAAGCTTATGCCACTGAGGTGCTGATTTTTTTCCAAATGTAGCCGTCCCTGCGGGTGGTTATTGACATAAAAACAACAAATCCAGACCACGGAGGGTAAAACATGCCTACAGCCATCGACCGCACCGACCGCGCCTTGCTCGCAGCCCTGCAAGGCAACGCCCGGCTGACGGTGTCCGAACTGGCCGACCAGGTCTCGCTGACCACCTCGCCATGCTGGCGACGGGTGAAGTTGCTGGAAGAGACCGGCTATATCACCGGCTACCAGGCCATCCTCTCGCCCAAGGCCCTGGGTTTTGGCGTGACCGCTTTCGTCAGCATCATGATGGACTCGCACACCAAGGAAATGGCCCGCGCCTTCGAGCAGCGGCTGATGGAAATCCCCGAAATCGTCGCCTGCCACAATATCTCCGGGCGCTATGACTTCCTCCTGGAAATCCTTGCCCGGGACCTGGAGTCATTCGGTGAGTTTGCGCGGGAAGTGCTGCAGACCTTGCCGGGGGTGAAGGAGATTTACTCGAGTTTCTCGTTCAAGGCGGTGAAGGAGAAACGGGTGATTCCGGTGTCGGAAAAGCACATCTGAGTTTACAACCAACAAAAAACCCCACCTGAGTGGGGTTTCCTGTTCAGCGCTAACGCTTAGATCGCGCCACGTTTGCGCAGCAGGTCCAGCACCTGTTTGACGCCGTCTTCCAGGCTGAGGTTCTGGGTGTCGATCACCAGGTCCGCATCCAGCGGTACGTCATATGGGAAACTTTCGCCCGGAATGTTGTCGCCACCGGCGGCATACAGGCCCTGCGGGTCACGCTCACGGCAAGCCAAAGGCGATGCCTGGACGTAGACGGTGAGCAAACGCTCCTTGCCGATCAGCGCCTTGGCCTGTTCGCGGCCTTCGGCATCCGGGGCGACGAAGGCGGCCAGGGTCAGCAGGCCAGCTTCGTTGAACTGACGCGCAACATGCGCGGCACGGCGCCAGTTCTCGGTACGCCCGGCACGGTCCTGCGGCAGGCCCTTGTTCAGGTCGTGACGCAGGTTCTGGCCATCGAGCACGTACACCGCACGGCCCATGTCGAACAGCTTGCGCTCCACGGCGTAGGCCAGGGTGCTCTTGCCCGCGCCCGAGAGGCCGCTGAACAGCACGGTGGCCGGCTGCTGGCCGAAGCGCAGGGCACGCTCTGCAGTGTCCACGTGAGCCAGTTTGCCGTGCTGGCCGACGGTGCCATGAGGCACAACCGGTGGCGCGATGATCATGCCGGCGCCGACGGTGCCGTTGGTCAGGCGGTCGATGACAATAAAGGCACCGGTGGTGCGGTTGCTGTCATAGCCGTCCAGCGCAATCGGCGCGTCGAGGCTGACCTTGACCTTGCCGATTTCGTTGAGCTGCAGGGCACTGGCGGCGCCCAGCTCCAGGGTGTTCACATCGACCTTGTGGGCGATGCTGGCAATCGAGCCCGGCACATAGCTGGTGGCGCGCTTGATGTCGTATTTCTTGCCCGGCAGCATCGGCTCTTCAGCCATCCACACCAGCATGGCGTCGAACTGGTCGGTCACCGGCGGCACGTTGTCGGCATGTACCAGCAAATCGCCACGGGAGATGTCGATTTCGTCTTCCATGGTCAGGGTCACGGCTTGCCCTGGGCCGGCGTTTTCCAGCTCACCCTCGAAGGTGACGATGGACTTGACCCGGCTGCTCTTGCCCGACGGCAGCACGACGATTTCATCGCCCTTGTGCACCACGCCGCTGGCCAGGGTACCGGCAAAGCCACGGAAGTTCAGGTTCGGGCGGTTGACGTACTGCACCGGGAAGCGCAGGTCGGTGAAGTTGCGGTCGGCCGCGACTTCCACAGTTTCGAGGATTTCCATCAATGCCGGGCCCGTGTACCACGGCGAACGCTCGCTGCGGTTGACCACGTTGTCGCCCTTGAGCGCCGACATCGGCACGAAGTGCAGGCTGCTCGGGGTCATGTTGATAGCCTCGGCAAACTTCAGATAGTCGGCCTTGATGCTGTCGAACACGCCCTCGTCGAAGCCCTTGAGGTCCATCTTGTTGACCGCAACGACAATGTGCTTGATGCCCAGCAACGAGGCAATGTAGCTGTGCCGACGGGTCTGGGTCTGCACGCCGTAGCGGGCATCGACAAGGATGATCGCCAGATCGCAGGTGGACGCACCGGTGGCCATGTTGCGGGTGTACTGCTCATGGCCCGGGGTGTCGGCGATGATGAACTTGCGCTTGGCGGTAGAGAAGTAGCGGTAGGCCACATCGATGGTGATGCCCTGCTCGCGCTCGGCCTGCAGGCCGTCGACCAGCAACGCCAGGTCGATGTCGTCACCGGTGGTGCCGACTTTCTTCGAATCGCGGGTGATGGCTTCCAGATGATCTTCGTAGATCATCTTCGAGTCGTGCAGCAGGCGCCCGATCAGGGTGCTCTTGCCGTCATCGACGTTACCGCAGGTAAGGAAGCGCAGCAGCTCTTTACGTTCGTGCTGGGCCAGGTAAGCGAGGATGTCCTCGCTGATCAGATCAGATTGGTGGCTCATTACATTCAAGCTCCAAGCTGTAAGCTTCAAGCGGCAAGCTTGTCGGCATACAACTAGTCAGAAATTTTGTTGATCAACCCGCTCAGCATTCTTGAAAGCTCACGAGTCTCTGTAATCCACTCATTCGACAAAGGCTTTGGCAGATAGCCTACCTCTCCCCCGATGATGATCTGCGTACGCAACTCACCGCAGGAAGCCTTGGCAATACACAGATAACGAACCTTTTCTTTTGCCGTTCTCCGTTCCATGCCTTCAGCGATATTCGACGGGATAGAAAGTGCCGCCCGCGTGATCTGATCCTTGAATCCAAGATCCCGGCACACCCTCTGCTGCCTGTAAATCGCTACCGTCAAATCTTTGCTTCTCTGCCAAACAGCAAGCTTCTCAAAGTCCATTGTGAGCACTCTCACGCGCCCACAATGGGGCGGCAGCCGACAAAATCCAGAAGCTACGCATCTTGCTTCTAACTTGCAGCTTGCCGCTTGTAACTTGAAGCTTAGAAGTACCCTTGCCGTTTTTTGTCTTCCATGGAGCCGGCGCCATCGTGGTCGATGACGCGGCCCTGGCGCTCGGAAGTGCGCGTCAGGAGCATTTCCTGAATGATGTCGGTGAGGGTTTCGGCCTCCGACTCCACCGCGCCCGTCAACGGGTAGCAGCCAAGGGTACGGAAACGCACCTTCTTCTTGACGATACGGGCCTTTTCTTCCTCCGAGAGGTGCTCGAGGATGCGCGGGTCGTCGATCATGATCAGAGTGCCGTTCTTCTCGATCACTTCGCGTTCGGCCGCGAAGTACAGCGGCACGATCGGGATACCTTCGAGGTAGATGTACTGCCAGATGTCCAGCTCGGTCCAGTTCGACAGCGGGAACACGCGAATCGATTCGCCCTTGTTGACCTTGCCGTTGTACACGTTCCACAGCTCGGGACGCTGGTTCTTCGGGTCCCAGCGGTGCTTGCTGTCGCGGAACGAGTAGACGCGCTCCTTGGCCCGCGACTTCTCTTCGTCGCGGCGCGCACCACCGAAGGCGGCATCGAAGCCGTACTTATCGAGCGCCTGTTTCAGGCCCTCGGTCTTCATGATGTCGGTGTGCTTGGCACTGCCGTGGGTGAACGGGTTGATGCCCTGGGCGATGCCGTCCGGGTTGACGTGAGTGATCAGCTCCAGGCCCATTTCCTCGACCATCTTGTCGCGGAAGCTGTACATCTCCTGGAATTTCCACTGGGTGTCGACATGCATCACCGGAAACGGCAGCTTGCCCGGGAAGAAGGCCTTGCGCGCCAGGTGCAGCATCACGGCCGAGTCCTTGCCAATCGAGTACAGCATCACCGGGTTATCGAACTCGGCGGCCACCTCACGAATGATGTGGATGCTTTCCGCCTCCAACTGTTTCAAATGCGTCAGTTTGTCGACCATGGTTACTCACGGAAATACGATCTTATGGACGGCCAGCGGGCCGTGTTCGAGCGAGCCACTTTATCACAGCGCCCGATTCTATTTAGGCGGCCAACTAGAACGAAACAGTATAAGAATATGCCCTGCCGTTTTAGCCTCAGATCGGGTTCGGACAGTCGATGAACAGGTGCTCCAGGGCAAAGCGCCGGGCCAGGTAATCACCCAACGCCTGCACACCGTAACGCTCGGTGGCATGGTGGCCGGCGGCGATGAAACTGATGCCGTTCTCGCGGGCGCTGTGGAAGGTCTGCTCGGAGGCTTCGCCACTCAAATACAGGTCGACGCCGGCGGCAATCGCCTGGTCGATGTAGCCCTGACCGCCACCGGTGCACCAGCCGACCCGGCGAATGATCTGCTCGCCTTCGATCAACAGCGGCTCGCGCCCCATCACCTCCTGTACCTTGCGGGCAAAATCGCGTGCCGACATCGGCTCGGCCAGCGAACCGACCAGGCCGACGATCCGCGGGTTCTCGGGGTCCAGCGGGCCTTCGACGGTGATGTCGAGCTGACGCGCCAGCTGCACGTTGTTGCCGACTTCCGGGTGCAGGTCCAGCGGCAGGTGGTAGGACAACAGGCTCAGGTCGTTCTTGAGCAGGGTTTTCAGCCGACGCTGCTTCATGCCGGTGATGCACGGGTTCTCGCCCTTCCAGAAGTAGCCGTGGTGCACCAGCACCAGGTCGGCTTCGGCTTCGACCGCAGCATCGAGCAAGGCCTGGCTTGCGGTAACGCCGCTGACGATGCGAGTCACCTGCGGGCGGCCCTCGACCTGCAGGCCGTTGGGGCAGTAGTCCTGGATTTTGGCGCTGCCGAGGTAGCGTTCGGCTTCCTCGACCAGGGTGCTCAGGGCAACAGCCATGAAAAGACTCCTCAATTTCGCAGTTCAGCGCGGCCCAAGGCCTCGTATAATGAGCGTCATTATGGGCCGTCGCCGGGTTTGGGGAAACCGACGGCAGTTGCCTGGGGGCTGGCGTTGTTGGTTTTCGTGACGATTAAACAGTTCCTGCACGCGCCCGAGCGCAGTATGATCGCGCGCGTTCACGCTCCCAGCTGTCATCGGCCCTCTGCCAACTCCCAGGATTTGTTCAATGTTCAAGGCTTTGCGTTACTTTGGCTGGCCGCTGCTGGTCGGCGTGCTGATCGCCCTGTTGGTCATTCAGCGCTTTCCGCAATGGGTCGGCCTGCCCAGCCAGGACGTCAACCTGCAACAGGCACCGCAAACCACGCGGATCATGCAGGGGCCGGTGTCCTACGCCGACGCCGTGAGCATCGCCGCCCCGGCAGTGGCCAACCTGTACACCACCAAGGTGGTCAACAAGACCGCCCACCCGCTGTTCGAAGACCCGCAGTTCCGCCGCTTCTTCGGTGACAACCTGCCCAAGCAGCGCCGCTGGGAGTCGAGCCTGGGTTCGGCGGTGATCATGAGCCCGGAAGGCTACCTGCTGACCAACAACCACGTGACCTCCGGTGCCGACCAGATCGTGGTGGCGCTCAAGGACGGCCGTGAAACCCTGGCGCGGGTGATCGGCAGCGACCCGGAAACCGACCTCGCGGTACTGAAGATCGACTTGAAGAACCTGCCATCGATCACCATCGGCCGCTCCGACAACATCCACATCGGCGACGTCGCCCTGGCCATCGGCAACCCCTTCGGCGTCGGCCAGACCGTGACCATGGGCATCATCAGCGCCACCGGGCGTAACCAGTTGGGCCTGAACAACTACGAAGACTTCATCCAGACCGACGCCGCAATCAACCCGGGCAACTCCGGCGGTGCGCTGGTCGACGCCAACGGCAACCTCACCGGCATCAACACGGCGATCTTCTCCAAGTCCGGCGGCTCGCAAGGCATCGGCTTTGCCATTCCGACCAAGCTGGCCCTGGAGGTGATGAAGTCGATCATCGAGCACGGTCAGGTAATTCGTGGCTGGCTGGGCATCGAGGTGCAACCGCTGAGCCAGGAGCTGGCCGAGTCGTTCGGCATGCAGGGGCGCCCGGGTATCGTTGTCGCGGGGATTTTCCGTGATGGTCCGGCGCAAAAGGCCGGCCTGGAGCTGGGTGACGTGATCCTGAGCATCAATGGCGAGCCGGCCGGCGATGGCCGCCGCTCGATGAACCAGGTGGCGCGGATCAAACCCAACGACAAAGTGGCGATCCAGGTCATGCGCAATGGCAAGGAGCTCAAGCTGACCGCCGAAATCGGCTTGCGTCCACCGCCGGCACCGGCGGCCAAAGAAGAAAACTAACCTTCTGCCAAGAAGCGGGGCTGTTGCACAGCCATCGCCGGCAAGGCCAGCGATGGGCTGCAAGGCAGCCCCAATGGCCTCAGTGCAGGATCTGGCTCAAGAACAGCTTGGTCCGCTCATTCTGCGGCCGGTCGAAGAAGTCGTCCGGCGCTGCCTGCTCCACAATCTCGCCCTTGTCCATGAAGATCACCCGGTTCGCCACGGTACGGGCAAAGCCCATCTCGTGGGTCACGCAGAGCATGGTCATGCCGTCTTCCGCCAGGCCAACCATGGTATCGAGCACTTCCTTGACCATCTCCGGGTCCAGCGCCGAGGTCGGTTCGTCGAACAACATGATCTTCGGCTTCATGCACAGCGCCCGGGCAATCGCTACCCGTTGCTGCTGACCACCGGACAGCTGCCCCGGGAACTTGTTGGCCTGCTCCGGAATGCGCACCCGCTCAAGGTAATGCATGGCGATTTCCTCGGCCTTGCGCTTGGGCATCTTGCGTACCCACATCGGTGCCAGGGTGCAGTTCTGCAAGATGGTCAGGTGCGGGAACAGGTTGAAATGCTGGAACACCATGCCGACTTCGCGACGGATCGCTTCGATCTGCTTGAGGTCGTTGGTCAGCTCCACGCCATCGACGACGATGCGCCCCTGCTGGTGCTCTTCCAGGCGGTTGAGGCAACGGATGGTGGTCGACTTGCCCGAACCCGACGGCCCGCACAGCACGATACGCTCGCCCTGGCGCACATTCAGGTTGATGTCCTTGAGCACGTGGAACTGGCCGTACCACTTGTTCACGCCCTGCATCTGAATAATGCCTTCAGGGCTCACAGGCTGTTTGATCGCTTCACTCATGGGAACACTCCTAACGCTTGTGGCCTGTGTCCAGCTTGCGCTCCAGATGCATGGAGTAGCGGGACATACCGAAACAGAAAATCCAGAAAACCAGGGCGGCGAATACGTAGCCCTCGGTCGCCATGCCCAGCCAGGTCGGGTCGGCAGCGGCCTGCTTGACGCTGTTGAGCAGGTCGAAGAGGCCGATGATGATCACAAGGCTTGTGTCCTTGAACAGGGCAATGAAGGTGTTGACGATGCCGGGGATCACCAGCTTCAGGGCTTGCGGCAGAATCACCAGGCCCATCGAACGCCAGTAACCCAGGCCCATGGCCGCGGCGGCTTCATACTGGCCCTTGGGAATGGCCTGCAGGCCACCGCGCACCACCTCGGCGATGTACGCCGACTGGAACAGGATCACGCCGATCATGGCCCGTAGCAGCTTGTCGAAGCTCATGCCTTCGGGCAGGAACAACGGCAGCATCACCGAGGACATGAACAGCACGGTGATCAGCGGCACGCCGCGCCAGAACTCGATGAAGGTCACGCAGACCACCTTCACCGCCGGCATGTTCGAACGCCGCCCCAGCGCCAGCAAGATCCCCAGCGGCAAGGCGCCGACGATGCCCACGGTGGCGATCACCAGAGTCAGCATCAGCCCGCCCCACTGGCTGGTCGGTACCGTGGCCAGGCCCAGGTAGCCGCCATGCAGCAGGGTGTAGGCGATGATCGGGTACAGCACCAGGAAGCCCAGGCCGTAGATCGCCTTGCGCGGGAAGCGCGAGATGAACAGCGGCGCTGCGCCGATTACCGCCAGCCAAACAGTCAGATCGACACGCCAGCGCAGTTCACTGGGGTAGTAGCCGTACATGAACTGGCCGAAGCGCTGCTGGATGAACACCCAGCAGGCACCCTCCTTGGTGCAGTCGGCGCGGGTGGTGCCGACCCAGTTGGCGTCGACGATCGACCATTGCAGCAGCGGCGGCACGATCAGCCATACCAGGTACACGGCAAACAGCGTCAGCAGGGTGTTGAGCCAGCTGGAGAACAGGTTGCTGCGCATCCAGGCGACTACGCCGACGGCTTTGACCGGTGGCGGCATATCGGGTTTGAAAACATGGGTACTCATGCGCTTGTCCTCACCGCTCGATCAGCGCAATGCGCTTGTTGTACCAGTTCATCAGCAGGGAAATGCTGATGCTGATGGCCAGATAGACGCTCATGGTGATGGCGATCACCTCGATGGCCTGGCCGGTCTGGTTGAGCACGGTACCGGCGAACAGCGAGACCATTTCCGGGTAGCCGATACCGGCCGCCAGCGACGAGTTCTTCGCCAGGTTCAGGTACTGGCTGGTCAGCGGTGGGATGATCACCCGCAGGGCCTGGGGAATGATCACCTTGCGCAGCGTCGGCCCTTCGCGCAGGCCCAGGGAACGGGCCGCTTCGGTCTGGCCGTAGCTCACCGAGCGGATGCCCGAACGCACGATCTCGGCGATAAAGGCTGCGGTGTAGATGGTCAGCGCCAGGGTCAGGGCCAGCAGTTCCGGGATCAGCACCCAGCCGCCGACGAAGTTGAAGCCCTTGAGCTGCGGCATGTCCCAGTGCAGCGGTGAGCCGAACAGCAGCACGCCCAGTGCCGGAATGCCGAAGAACAGGAACAGGCCGACCCAGAATTTGTGGAACGGCTCGCCGGTGGCCTCAAAGCGCCGGTTGGCCAGGCGCACCATCAGCACGATGGCGACGATGGCCAGCGCCAGGCTGACGACGAACGGCCAGAATCCCTCGGCCATGGACGCACCGGGCATGTTCAGGCCGCGGTTGCTGATAAAGAAGGTGTCGTTGAGATTGATGCTACCCCGCGGTCCCGGCAGGGTCAGAAACACCGCGAAGTACCAGAACAGGATCTGCAACAGCGGTGGGATGTTACGGAAAGTCTCGACATACACCGTGGCCAGCTTGCTGATCATCCAGTTCGGTGACAGTCGCGCCACACCGATGATGAAGCCCAAGAGGGTCGCGAGAATGATGCCGATGAAGGTTACCAGCAGGGTGTTGAGCAGGCCGATGACGAAAACCCGCGCATAGCTGTCCTGTTCGGTATAGGAGATCAGGTGCTGGGCGATGCCGAAACCGGCACTGCGTTCGAGAAAGTCGAAGCCCGAGGTGATCCCGCGGTGTTGCAGGTTGGTCTGGGTATTGTGAAACAGGTACCAGCCCAGACCAACCACCGCGACCACGGTGAGGATCTGGAACAGCCACGCACGCACACGTGGATCGCTCAGGGATAGTCCCTTGGGTGCGCCGATATTATTTTGCATGTAATGCCCCGAAAGGAAGGGAACCGAACAGCCTGCGGCGGCCGAATGCCGCCGCAGGCCGCAACCGTCAGCGCACCGGTGGCGCGTACTGGATGCCGCCGTTGTTCCACAGGGCGTTCAGACCGCGGTCGATTTGCAGTGGGGTTTCCTTGCCCAGGTTTTTCTCGAAGACTTCGCCGTAGTTGCCGACCTGCTTGACGATCTGCACTACCCAGTCCTTCGGCAGTTTCAGGTCTTTGCCGTACTCGCCATCGGCGCCGAGCATACGGGCCACGTCAGGGTTCTTGGTGGCCTTGGCTTCGGCCTCGACGTTCTTCGAGGTGATCCCCATCTCTTCGGCATTGAGCATGGCGAACAGGGTCCACTTGACGATGCTGAACCACTCTTCATCGCCTTTGCGCACCACCGGGCCCAGCGGCTCCTTGGAGATGGTCTCCGGCAGTACCACGTAATCGGCCGGGGCGGCCAGCTTGGAGCGCTGTGCGTAGAGCTGCGACTTGTCGGAGGTCAGCACGTCGCAGCGGCCGGATTCCAGCGACTTGGCGCTCTCGTCGGAGGTGTCGAAGGTGATCGGGGTGTACTTCAGGCCATTGGCGCGGAAGTAGTCGGAGACGTTGAGTTCAGTGGTGGTGCCGGCCTGGATGCAGATGGTTGCACCGTCCAGTTCCTTGGCGCTGGAAACACCCAGCTTCTTGTTGACCAGGAAACCAATGCCGTCGTAGTAGGTAACACCGGCGAACACCAGGCCCATGCCGGCGTCACGGGAGCTGGTCCAGGTAGTGTTACGCGACAGCACATCGACTTCGCCGGACTGCAGCGCGGTGAAGCGTTCCTTGGCGTTGAGCTGGCTGAACTTGACCTTCTTGGCGTCACCGAACACCGCAGCGGCCACCGCGCGGCAGACGTCGGCGTCGATCCCGACGATGTTGCCCTTGGCATCCGGCACCGAGAAGCCCGGCAAACCGTCACTGACACCACATTGAACGAATCCCTTCTTCTGTACTGCGTCCAGGGTCGCACCTGCCTGTGCGAAACCGCTGATACTCAACGCGGTAGCAGCGGTAACCACTGCCAGTGTGGATTTCAACATCTTCATTCAAACCTCCAGTTTTGCTCTTGTTGTGTGAGCCGGGATTGCACCGCACCCTTATGAGGCGCATCCGACCCGTGTTGGCTTGTTTTTGGGTCAATTGGCGCAATGCGCTGTTCTGTGACAGCCTTGGGGACCGCTAACGGGTGTTACCGTCCAAAACGTGTAACCTCGCATCAGGAGTTTCATAGCAAAGCGCGTACCACACTGAGGGGCTAAAGCGTTTCAGTTCACGTCAAGAGGGAAACTTGCAGCGTTGCGACAGGTTTTTCCCGGATTTACCCGACGCGCCTTCATTTCATGCACGCAAACAAGAGCGCGCGCACACTTTCGGAGCAGTCATGACCCACCCGCTGATTCTCGAACCACAAAAAAACGCTGATGCCTGTGTGATCTGGTTGCACGGCCTGGGGGCCGATCGTTACGACTTCATGCCGGTCGCCGAGGCCTTGCAGGAAGTGCTGCTGACCACCCGCTTCGTCATGCCCCAGGCGCCCACCCGCCCGGTAACCATCAACGGTGGCTATGAAATGCCCAGTTGGTACGACATCAAGGCCATGACCCCGGCACGGGCCATCGATGAAGAGCAACTGCAGGCGTCAGCCGACCAGGTGATCGAACTGATCAAGGCCGAACAGGCTAAGGGGGTGGATCTGGCGCGCATCATCCTCGCCGGTTTCTCCCAGGGCGGCGCGGTGGTGCTGCACACTGCCTATATAAAGTGGCAGGAAGCATTGGGTGGCGTTATCGCCCTGTCGACCTATGCCCCGACCTTCGCCCAGGAACGCGAACTGAGCGCCTGCCAGCAACGGACCCCGGCCCTGTGCCTGCACGGTGTTTATGATCCTGTGGTGCTGCCGGCGATGGGCCGTACCGCCTTTGAGCACCTCCAGCATTGGGGTGTCGACGCCGAGTGGAAGGAATACCCGATGGAGCACGAGGTGCTGCCCAAGGAAATCCACGATATCGGCCAATGGCTGAGCGAACGCCTGCGCTAAAAGCAGACTTCCCTGTAGTTGTCAGTGCAATCCACTACGCCGCGCCCGAATCTTGCATTACACTGCCCGGCGTACATTCCTTAACCAATTGATGAGATGACCGTGCTCAAAGCACTCAAGAAGATGTTCGGCAAGAGCGAGGTTGAGCAACTCGCCACCGAAACCGCTGCCCCCGTGAAGCAGCCGCCCGCAGCACCCCAGGCCCCTGCCCCGTCGGCACCGCTCAAGACCGAGGCCCCTGCCCCGGTTCGCGCCGAAAAACCGGCTGAGGCCAAGCCGCGCCGTGAGCGCAAGCCAAAACCCGCAGCCTCCACCTGGAAGCTGGAAGACTTCGCCGTCGAGCCGCAGGAAGGCAAGACCCGCTTCCATGACTTCAAGCTCTCGCCCGAGCTGATGCATGCGATCCACGACCTCGGCTTCCCGTATTGCACGCCGATCCAGGCCCAGGTCCTGGGTTACACCCTGCGTGGCAAAGACGCCATCGGCCGGGCCCAGACCGGCACCGGCAAGACCGCAGCCTTCCTGATTTCGATCATTACCCAGCTGCAGCAGACCCCGCCGCCAAAAGAGCGCTACATGGGCGAGCCTCGGGCGCTGATCATTGCCCCGACCCGCGAACTGGTCGTACAGATCGCCAAAGACGCCGCGGCACTGACCAAATACACCGGCCTGAACGTCATGACCTTCGTCGGTGGCATGGACTTCGACAAGCAGCTCAAGGCCCTCGAAGCCCGCCACTGCGACATCCTGGTGGCCACCCCGGGCCGTCTGCTGGACTTCAACCAGCGCGGCGAAGCGCACCTGGACATGGTCGAAGTGCTGGTCCTGGACGAAGCCGACCGCATGCTCGACATGGGCTTCATCCCCCAGGTTCGGCAGATCATCCGCCAGACCCCACCCAAGAGCGAGCGCCAGACCCTGCTGTTCTCGGCTACCTTCACCGAAGACGTGATGAACCTGGCCAAGCAGTGGACCACGGACCCGGCAATCGTCGAGATCGAACCGGAGAATGTCGCCAGCGAAACCGTCGAGCAGCACGTCTATGCCGTGGCCGGCAGTGACAAGTACAAGCTGCTGTACAACCTGGTGACCGAGAACAAGTGGGAACGGGTGATGGTCTTTGCCAACCGCAAGGACGAAGTGCGGCGCATCGAGGAGCGCCTGGTGCGCGACGGCGTCAACGCCGCCCAACTGTCGGGCGACGTGCCGCAGCACAAGCGGATCAAGACCCTGGAGAGCTTCCGCGAAGGGCGCATCACCGTGCTGGTGGCCACCGATGTGGCTGGCCGCGGTATCCATATCGACGGCATCAGCCATGTGATCAACTTCACCCTGCCGGAAGACCCGGACGACTACGTGCACCGTATCGGCCGTACCGGCCGTGCCGGCACCAGCGGCGTGTCAATCAGCTTCGCTGGTGAAGACGACTCCTACCAGCTGCCGGCCATCGAAGCGCTGCTGGGACGCAAGATCAGTTGCGAGATGCCGCCAACCGAGCTGCTCAAGCCGGTACCGCGCAAGCATCACTGATAACGCTGAACCTATCGCGGGGCAAGCCCGCTCCTACACCAACCTGTAGGAGCGGGCTTGCCCCGCGATGCTTTTCGTCCATTTAATCCTTCCGATATTGCCCAAATAAACAAAAAGTCCATAATAGACAAAATAGTTCATTTGGAGCTTCGCATGTCTGCGCCTCTCGTCATCGATCAACAGCACGCTCGCCAACTGCTCGCCCAGGTGGATGTCCCGCAGATCCTGCGCAACCTGTTCCGTGACCTGGCGGCCGGGCAAGCGGTGCAACCGCCCCAGCAACTGGTGGAGTTTCCGGCAGGCAAAGGCGACTTCATCAACTATGGCGGCGTACTGGCCCAGGAGCGCGTCTACGGGGTCAAGACCTCGCCCTACATCGTCCGAGAGCAAGGCCCGCTGGTCACCGCCTGGACCCTACTGATGTCCATGGACAGCGGCCAACCCCTGCTCCTGTGCGATGCCGGCGAGCTGACCACCGCGCGCACCGCCGCCACCACCGCCGTGGCCGTCGACGCCCTGGCGGCCACTGACGCCCGGCGCCTGACCCTGGTCGGCAGCGGCCCGATTGCCCGCGCGCACCTGCATTACGCCCGCGGCCTGCGCGAGTGGCAGGATATCCGCCTGTACTCGCCAAGCCTTAGCGAACAGTCGGCCGGGCAGCGCCAGGCCCTGACCGATCTTGATCCACGTCTGGTGCTCTGCGCGAGCCTGGAGCAGGCCGTGGCGGATGCCGACGTGATCCTGCTGTGCACCTCCTCGGCCAGCCCGGTGCTCGACCCACGCCAGTTGAGCAAGCCCGCGTTGATCACCTCGATCAGTACCAATGCCGTCCGCGCCCATGAAGTGCCGCCAGCGAGCTTGAGCGAGATGGACGTCTACTGCGATTACCGGGTGACCACCCCGGGCAGCGCCGGTGAGATGCGCATCGCCTCCGAGCAACATGGCTGGCAAGCCGAAGCGATCGTCGGCGATCTGGCGCAATTGATCAGTGGCGCAGCGCAAAAACCGACCTACCAGCGCCACGCCTTCTTCCGCTCCATCGGCCTGGGCCTTGAAGACATCGCCCTGGCCAACGCCCTGTACCGCCTGCCACGCGCCGACTGAGGAAACCTCCATGCAACAGGCTGATTTCATCATCATCGGCGCCGGTATTGCCGGCGCCTCCACCGGCTACTGGCTGGCCGGCCACGGCCGGGTGCTGCTGCTTGAGCGCGAGTCGCAGCCGGGCTACCACTCCACCGGCCGCTCGGCGGCGCTGTACACCGCCGCCTATGGCACGCCACAAGTGCGCGCGCTGACCCTGGCCAGCCGCGCGTTTTTCGACCACCCGCCAGCAGGCTTCGCCGAGCACCCGCTGCTCAGCCCGCGCGGGGAAATGACCGTCGACCTCAACGGCGACCCTGAAGAGTTGCAGCGCCAGTACCAGAGCGCCAAGGCCTGCGTGCCGGAAGTCGAGCTGCTCAGCGCCGAGCAGGCCTGCGCGCGCCTGCCGGTGCTGCGCCGCGACAAGGTGCATGGCGCCCTGTATGACCCGAGCGCCAGCGACATCGACACCGACGCCCTGCATCAGGGCTATCTGCGCGGCATTCGCCGCCAGCAGGGCGAGGTGCACAGCGACTGCGAGGTTCAGCAACTGCGCCGCGACGCCGACGGTCTCTGGCAGGTGCAGACCAGCCGTGGCAGCTTCAGCGCCCCCGTGCTGATCAACGCCGCCGGTGCCTGGGCCGACAAGATCGCTGAACTGGCCGGCGCCCAGCCGCTGGGCTTGCAGCCCAAGCGCCGCGCCGCGTTCATCTTCGCCGGCCCCGAAGGTATCGACAGCCATGCCTGGCCAATGCTGGTCAGCCTCGATGAATCGTTCTACATGAAACCCGACGCCGGCATGCTGCTCGGCTCTCCGGCCAATGCCGACCCGGTCGAGCCCCATGATGTGCAGGCCGAAGAACTGGACATCGCCATGGGCATCTACCAGATCGAAGAAGCCACCACCCTGAGCATTCGCCGCCCGACCCGCACCTGGGCCGGGTTGCGCAGCTTCGTTGCCGACGGCGACCTGGTAGCCGGCTTCGATCCACAGGTACCGGGCCTGTTCTGGGTTGCCGCGCAAGGCGGCTATGGCATCCAGACCTCGCCGGCCATGGGCCAGGCCAGCGCCGCCCTGGTGCGTGGCGAGGACTTGCCCGAAGCACTCAAGGGCTTTGGCCTGAACGCCGCAATGCTGTCGCCGCGCCGCCTGCAAGGGTGACGCCCGGCCGCGATTGCGGCACACTCCCAGCGCCCTTTCGCCAAGGGCGCTGACACCGCCTGGAGCCTGCCCGAATGCCCACACCCCGCCCCGATCCCGCCCTGCAAAACTACCGGGCCATCGCCGACGCCATCGCCACCCTGTTCTTCCCCCACGCCGAAGTAGTGCTGCACGATCTGCACAGCCAGAAGATCGATTACATCGCCAACAACCTGTCCAAGCGCGAGATTGGCGATGAGGCGGCCCTGGAGGACATGCTCGAGGCGGGCACCGACGAGACCAACATCGGCCCCTACGAAAAACTCAATTGGGACGGGCAGAAGATCCGCTCGCTGAGCACCGTGCTGCGCGACCCGGCCGGAAAGCCGCTGGCGGTGCTGTGCATCAACCTGAATATCTCTCTGTTCGAGAACGCCAAGGCGGCGCTGGACCTGTTCCTCTCGCCAAGCAAGTTGATCCCGCAGCCCGATGCGCTGTTTCGCGATGACTGGCAAGAACGCATCAACACCTTCCTCAACAGCTGGCTGCGTCAACGGCAACTGAGCCTCAACCTGCTCAGCCGCGACCACAAGCGCGAACTGGTGCTGGCCCTGCACGCCGAAGGCGCGTTCAAAGGCAAGAGTGCGGCCAACTATGTGGCCAATGTGCTGGGGATGGGACGGGCGACGGTGTACAAACACCTGAAGGAACTCAAGGCCTGACTGGCTCCAGGCCTTGAGTGAGTCGGCGATCAGTCGCCGTAGATGTCCGACTTGAAGTACTTGGCCTGGATCTTCTGGTATTCGCCGTTGGCGCGGATAGCGTCGATGGCCTGGTTGAGCTGGCTGACCAGCTCGCCATTGCCCTTGCGCACGGCAATCCCCGCGCCCTCACCGACGTATTTCGGATCTTTGAGCTCTGGGCCGGTAAAGGCGTAGTCCGCGCCGCGGGGCATGGACAGGAAGTCTTCCAGGGGAATGGTGTCGGCAAAAATCGCATCGACCCGACCGGATGCCAGGTCCATGTAGATTTCTTCGTTGTTGCCGTAACGCTGGACCTTGATGCCCTTGGGTTCGAACACTTCGGTGGCGTAGCGATCAGTGGTGGTCGCCCGCTGCACGCCGACGGTCTTGCCCTTGAGGCTTTCGTACTGGTCATCGACCACCGCACCTTTTTTCATCACCAGCCGCGATGAGGTGAAGTAGTACTTGTGGGTGAAGTCCACGGACTTCTTGCGCTCTTCGCTGATGGTCATCGACGACAGCGCGGCGTCGATTTTCTTCACTTTCAGTGAAGGGATCAGGCCGTCGAACTCGACTTCTTTCCATTCACACTTGACCTGCATCTGCGCGCACAGGGCGTTGCCGATGTCGTAGTCGAAACCGACGATCTGGCCTTTGTCATTCTTCGAGGCAAAGGGTGGGTAGGCGGCTTCGATGCCGATGCGCAGGGTATCCCCAGCGGCGTACAGACTGCTGCTGGCCAACAGGCTCATGGCCAGACCGCTGATCAGGGTGAACTTGTTCATGACGGGTCTCTCTCGCTCGTTGTTGGAGGTGTGTTGCAAGACAGAGGGAAAGGCGGGCAGGCAAGGGGCGGCCTGGAACTATTTTGTACTCATAATTCCATACTGGACTTTTTCGTATTAAAACTCAACAAGCAAAAGCATTGTGGGAGCTGGCAAGCCAGCTCCCACAGGGTTACCAGCGCCCGGCAGCGTCCTCATCACTCTGCTTGCCTTCGACCCAGCGCGGGCCGTCCCCGGTCTGTTCCTTCTTCCAGAACGGCGCACGGGTCTTGAGGTAGTCCATGATGAAATTGCAGGCGTCGAACGCGGCCTGGCGATGAGCACTGGCGACACCGACGAAGACGATCGGCTCACCCGGTTCAAGGCCGCCGATACGGTGCAGCACCTCGACCTTGAGCAGTGGCCAGCGCTGCTCGGCTTCAACCACGATCTTGCCCAGGGCCTTTTCGGTCATGCCCGGGTAGTGTTCCAGAAACATCCCCGCCACGTCCTGGCCATCATTGAAGTCGCGCACGTAGCCGACAAAACCCACCACCGCGCCCACGCCAACATTGGCCGCGTGCATGGCGTTGACTTCGACACCCGGATCAAAGGCCTCGGCCTGGACTCGAACGCTCATCTCAGCCTCCGGTCACTGGCGGGAAGAACGCTACTTCGTCACCGTCTTCGAGCGGCTCGTCCAGCTTGCACAGCTCTTCGTTACGCGCGCACATCAGGTTCTGTTCGCTCAGCACCTCATACTTGCCGCCCTTTGCGACCAGTGCCTTGCGTACGTCATCCAGGGTAGCGAACGAACCGTCGAGCTTCTCGACGTCGATACCCAGAACCTCCCGGTAACGGGCGAAATACATCACCTTAATGTTCATTTGACTTCATCCGCCTGGTAATGGCCGCTCTTGCCGCCCAGTTTCTCCAGCACGCGAACGCCGTCGATGATCATGCCGCGATCGACCGCCTTGCACATGTCATAGATGGTCAGGGCCGCGACGCTGGCGGCGGTCAGGGCTTCCATTTCCACGCCGGTCTGCCCGGCCAGCTTGCAACGGGCGACGATGTAAACGGTGTCGTTGCCTTCAGCGCTGAGCTCGACCTTGACGCTGGTCAGCAGCAACGGGTGGCACAACGGAATCAGGTCGCTGGTTTTCTTTGCCGCCTGGATGCCAGCAATGCGCGCCACGGCAAACACGTCACCCTTGGGGTGCTCGCCTTCGACGATCATCTGCAGGGTTTGCGGGAGCATGCGCACCCGCGCTTCGGCCACGGCCTCACGCGAAGTCACGGCTTTATCGGTGACGTCGACCATATTGGCGCGACCTTGGGAATCGAGATGAGTCAGCACAGCGTTACTCCTGCTTCAGGACAGCCGATTGTAAACCCTCGAGTCAGGCCTTAGCGACAAGCGCGGGCAATGCCAGCGTCTTTTAATGTGCGTTATTCATCTATTACACGCTGGCGCTCGGGCAGGTAGAAACTGGCAACGCTGCACACTTGAAGACACCATTACCCGACGCCAGGAGGCACCGCTATGGTCATTAACGCGAAAGACTACGAAAAGTTGCAACCCGTCTTTGCTCCATACATTGGCAAAACATTCAGCAAGCAGCTAGCCAAACAGATCAGCGAAACGGCAGGCGGGGGTGAAGTCACCGAGATTCGGCCGGGGGTCATTGGTTACACCGGGCAAAGCCCTTACCTGCTGATTCTCGACGGGGACGACACCATCATCAGCGTGATTTTCACCGGCTGGAGCGGTTTTGGCCGTGGCTGGAAATGAAGTCACCGGCAATGAAAAAGCCCGCATCGACTGATGCGGGCTTTTTTACAACCTCCGTGATGGTTACAGGTGCGATTCGGCGTATTCGGCCAGAATCGAGCGCGGCACGCCCTGCAGGGTGATGTGCACGCCGTTGGGGAAGTCCTTGAAGCGCTCGGTCAGGTAGGTAAGGCCGGAGCTGGTAGCGGACAGGTAAGGGGTGTCGATCTGCGCCAGGTTGCCCAGGCAGATCACCTTGGAACCGGTGCCGGCACGGGTGATGATGGTTTTCATCTGGTGCGGGGTGAGGTTCTGGCATTCGTCGATCAGGATCAGGCTCTGCTGGAAGCTGCGGCCCCGAATGTAGTTCAGCGATTTGAACTGCAGCGGTACACGCTCGAGGATGTACTCGACGCTGCCATGGGTGTTTTCGTCATCCATGTGCAAGGCTTCGAGGTTGTCGGTGATTGCCCCGAGCCAAGGCTCCATTTTTTCTGCTTCGGTACCCGGCAGGAAGCCGATTTCCTGGTCCAGCCCCTGCACGCTGCGGGTGGCGATGATGCGCCGGTAGCGCTTGCTGACCATGGTCTGCTCGATGGCGGCAGCCAGGGCCAGGATGGTCTTGCCGGAACCAGCGGCGCCGGTCAGGTTGACCAGGTGAATGTCCGGATCAAGCAAGGCGAACAGCGCCAGGCTCTGATGAATGTCCCGGGGCTTGAGGCCCCAGGCCTCCTGGTGCAGCAGTGGCTCCTGGTGCAGGTCGAGCAGCACCAGCTCGCCATCCTTGATGCCCTTGATCCAGCCGACGAAGCCCTGTTCGTCGATGATGAACTCGTTGATATGCACGGCCGGCAGGTTATCGATCATCTGCACCCGGTGCCAGGTGCGGCCATGGTCCTGGCGGGTCTCGACCTTGCTGACGCGGTCCCAGAACGAGCCGGTGACGCTGTGATAGCCCTTGGACAGCAGGGAAACGTCGTCAACCAACTGGTCGGTGCTGTAGTCCTCGGCCGCGATCCCACAGGCGCGGGCCTTGAGGCGCATGTTGATATCTTTGGTGACCAGCACCACGTCCATTTCCTTGCGTCGACCACGCAGCTCCAGCAACTGGTTGATGATGATGTTGTCTGCAAGGTTTTCCGGCAGCAGGCGGTTGGGCTCGTTGCGCGGGCTCATGAGAATGGACAAAAAGCCTTTGGGGCCACTCTTGCCCCGCTGGATCGGCACGCCCTGCTCGACATCGGCCGGCGTGGCATCGCCCAGGGTCTGGTCGATCAGGCGGATGGCCTGGCGACATTCGGCGGCAATCGTGTGTTTGCCGGTCTTGAGTTTGTCGAGCTCCTCCAGCACCGTCATCGGGATGGCGACGTGATGCTCCTCGAAGTTGAGCAATGCGTTGGGATCGTGAATCAGTACATTGGTATCGAGCACATAAAGGATTGGCTGGTTGGAGGAAGTGGTGCGTCCTTGATCATCCATACTCGGTCACCTTTGTGGGAGCCAGACGACGCAATACCTGAACGGTGCTGCGCCGCGAAGTGGCCGCCGGTTCTCCCCGGGCCCGCGTCGTTACGGGTAGGGAGCTGCGAACAAAGAATGGGCCGTAGGACGCCACCTGTGCTGCAGGGTTCGGCGGTCTGTCTTCGTAATACCGCAAAACCCATGACCGAAAAAAGCGTTTTTACGTTTTTTTGAAGTTTATTTTTCGATCGGCCAATTAGCCCTTGGCGCAGGGGCAAAGCACCGCTACAGTCATAAATCCAGTCATGTGAAATGCCTGCGGCGTTTTATTCCCGGGCGCCAAGCGATCCTCACATCTTCACAGCTTTTCGCCGAAATTCCGGCAATCTTCCCAGCCAATTCCACTCTGCGCCGTTTGCTTGAGCAACCAGGCCAGTGCTTCCTGCGCCTTCGGCTGGGCGTCGTGAAACTGGATCAGCCCCTTGCGCCACAGCAGCATCAAGGTCAGCACCCGCTGGGCCGACTGCTCGCTGTTCAACGCGCCCTGATCCTGGGCGTCGATATCCCACAACACCACCTGCAAATGCTGGCCGGCGAAGAATGCCTGGCTGTCGGCACGGCGCTGGCCGTAAGGCGGCCGGAACAACGGCACATACTGCTGTGGCAAGTCGCCCTGCACCCGCGCCTGGCTGCGCAGTACCGAGTCCTGCCAGCCCTGCCACTGCCCGTGGGAGCGATACTGCCAGCCTTGCAAGCCCACGCACTGGTCCTGGTAAAGCGCCCTCAGGTCGGCCAGCGAGGTCTTGTCGCGCCGGTTCTGCAGACTGTTGCCCAACACAAAAAAGGTCGCAGACAGCCGTTGCCGGCGCAGGAACTCGGCCAGGCCGTCGGTACTACCGCCCGCCAATGACGGGCCGCCATCGAAGGTCAGCATGAACAGCCGGTCGTTGAGCTCGTCGCCATTGCGCTCAAGGTCGGAGAAGCGCTCGATCTCGCTGGCAGTCTGCGGGAACAGCGCGGCCTTGCGCAGCAACTCGTCCAGGTAGCGCTCGTGAAAAGCGCGGCCGGGCTCGGCCCAACCGCCATAAAAGGAATCGGCGGCAACCTCGAAGCTCGCCGTCTGTTTGCGAAAATCAGCCAGGTCGTCGATGGCATAGCAGAATGAGGCGTCCTGCTCGCAGCTCTTCTGGGCCAGGTCGTAGTTGCGCCACAAGCGCTGCCAAAGGCGCTGGCGCAGGCTGTTGATCGACACCAGGTTGATCTGCCGCAGGTTCAGCCGCGCCGCCAGGGTGCCCTGATCAAGCACCTCGCTTTCACCCAGCACCCGGGCGAAGCCGAGGATCTCGGCGCGCGAGGCGACATCGAACAACGCCGGGCTGTCGAGCGGCTCAGGCCAGTGGCTGCGGTCAAAGGTGGCGACCGGGGCAGGCGCTGCACCAGCAGCAACGCTGAACAGTCCGGCCAGTAAGAGAAGGGCAATGCGCACGATCGGGCTCTCCGTTTTCCTCGCCGCGCACTATAGCGCCAAGTGTCGGGATGGTCTGTGGCTATTACCTTGATAGCTGGAGATCGCCGCCCCCGCCCCGTAGAATCGGCGCCACGAATAAAGGAGCCGACCTGATGCTGACGGTGATTTCCCCCGCCAAGACCCTCGACTACGACACCCCGCCGGTGACCCAACGCTACACCCAGCCGCAGTACCTGGACGACTCCCAGGAACTGATCGTGCAACTGCGTGAACTGTCGCCTGCGCAGATCAGCGAACTGATGCACCTCTCCGACAAGCTCGCAGGTCTCAATGCCGCGCGCTTCGGCAGCTGGACCCCGGCCTTCACCCCGGAAAACGCCAAACAGGCGCTGCTGGCGTTCAAGGGTGACGTGTACACCGGTCTCGATGCCCAGACCCTCAGCGAAGACGACTTCAGCTACGCCCAGGATCACCTGCGCATGCTCTCCGGCCTGTACGGCCTGCTGCGCCCGCTGGACCTGATGCAGCCCTATCGCCTGGAAATGGGCACCAAGCTCGCCAACGCCCGTGGCAAGGACCTGTATGCCTTCTGGGGCACGCGCATCAGCGAATGGCTGAACCAGGCCCTGGCCGAGCAAGGCGACGAGCTGCTGCTGAACCTGGCCAGCAACGAGTACTTCAGCGCGGTCAAGCGCAGTGCCCTCAAGGCGCGGGTGATCAATACCGAATTTCGCGACTTCAAGAACGGCCAGTACAAGATCATCAGCTTCTACGCCAAGAAGGCCCGCGGCATGATGAGCCGTTTCGTGATCCAGGAACGCATCAACGATCCCGAACAGCTCAAGCAGTTCAATGTGCAGGGCTACTACTACAGTGCCGAGCTGTCGAAGGCCGATAACCTGGTGTTCCTGCGCGATCATCCGGACGAGTAACCCTCTGGGGCCGCTTCACAGCCCAATCGCTGGCAAGCCAGCTCCCACAGGTTTTTGTGGGCACTGGCTTGCCAGCGATGACGCCTGAACAATCGCCATAATACTGACGCCAAAAAACCACCCACCTAGTTTTATTGCAAAATGCCATAAGACCGTTCGTAATTTTTTGACGAATTTCGAAAAATAATTTCCGGTACTGGCACAAAAACATCCCCCCTCGCGTTCGCCCTTTATATACAGGGATGAAACTGCCAAGTGCTATCAAAGTGAAAGTATGGCCATCAGATAAAATATTAAAAAATCTTTCACGGCCTTTGAACTCGCCCCGGAACTTATCCCCTCAGCCGTCGCTCATACCACCCGTAACGATTCTCGAGCGACAGGTGAGAGATGACTTACATCACTGATTGGAGCGCACAGCCATTGTGCATCCAGACAACTTTGACTTGAGTGTCGGTCGCCCGACCTACAGTTGAACCCAGGAGAAACGCGCCCCTACAAATCGTCCTTGTGGTTGATTTCAAAGGATTTTATTCACTTGAAAGAACAAGCACTGCAGTTCCGGGTAACCGATCTGCAATAAAGACGGCTGCATAACAGGGCACGCCCATAATTATTGGCCTTTGGCTGCCAAGTTTAAGTGCAAAGACTTTTGCACTTGATATTTATATGCCTGCACACGGTGAAGTGACATCTTTTTGCCACGCCGCCGTGTGCCCGATAACTGCTGGTTAATCAACCCGGTCTGGCTCTTCTTATTGAGCCGGCGTGATAAACACATGAGGTGAATGCGATGCGTATCAGCATCTTTGGTTTGGGTTATGTGGGTGCAGTCTGTGCTGGCTGCCTGTCGGCACGGGGTCATGAAGTGATTGGCGTCGATGTATCCACCACCAAGATCGACCTGATCAACCAAGGCAAATCGCCGATTGTCGAACCGGGCCTCGAAGCCCTGCTGCAACAGGGTATCGACAATGGCCGCCTGCGTGGCACCACCGATTTTGCCGCCGCCATCCGCGACAGCGACCTGTCGATGATCTGCGTCGGTACGCCAAGCAAGAAGAACGGCGACCTGGGCCTGGAATACATCGAGTCGGTGTGCCGCGAAATCGGCTTCGTGCTGCGGGAAAAATCCAGCCGCCACACCATCGTGGTGCGCAGCACCGTATTGCCGGGCACAGTGAAGAACGTGGTCATCCCGATCCTCGAAGACTGTTCGGGGAAAAAGGCCGGCGTCGACTTCGGCGTGGCGGTCAACCCGGAATTCCTGCGCGAAAGCACCGCGATCAAAGACTACGACCAACCGCCAATGACCGTCATCGGCGAGCTGGACAAGACCAGTGGCGACCTTCTGCAATCGCTGTACGAAGAACTCGACGCACCGATCATCCGCAAGGACATCGAAGTGGCCGAGATGATCAAGTACACCTGCAACGTCTGGCACGCCACCAAGGTCACCTTCGCCAACGAGATCGGCAACATCGCCAAGGCTGTCGGCGTCGATGGCCGTGAAGTGATGGACGTGGTCTGCCAGGACAAGGCCCTGAACCTGTCGCAGTACTACATGCGCCCGGGCTTTGCCTTCGGCGGCTCGTGCCTGCCCAAGGACGTGCGCGCCCTGACCTACCGCGCCGGCAGCCTGGACGTCAAAGCACCGCTGCTCAACTCGCTGATGACCAGCAACGAATCGCAGGTGCAGAACGCCTTCGACATCATCGAGAGCCACGACAAGCGCAAGATCGCCCTGCTCGGCCTGAGCTTCAAGGCCGGCACCGACGACCTGCGTGAAAGCCCGCTGGTGGAACTGGCCGAACGCCTGATCGGCAAGGGCTACGACCTGAACATCTACGACAGCAACGTCGAGTATGCGCGGGTCAACGGCGCCAACAAGGACTACATCGAGTCGAAGATCCCGCACGTGTCGTCGCTGCTCAATGCCGACTTCGACCAGGTGATCAAGCACGCCGACGTGATCGTCCTGGGCAACCGCGACGAGAAATTCCGTGCCCTGGCCCAACAGGCTCCGGAAGGCAAACAGGTCATCGACCTGGTCGGTTTCATGAACAAACCATCCTGCCCGGCCAGCCGTACCGAAGGTATTTGCTGGTAACCACAGGCTGCGCGGGGCTACCCGGCCCCGCGCGCCATCAACGCCCTTTCCATTCGATACGGATGCAGAACATGCAAAGGCTCAAGCACGGCCTGTTACAGGTCGCCGGTTGGCTGTTCTACGTGAGCCTGCTCATGTTGATCGCCCTGGCCTTGCCCAACTCCATTTTCGACCCCGACTCGAAGGACTTCATTTTCCTGGTCGGCGCCGTCGGCATCTGGCGCTATTCCATGGGAGCCACGCACTTTGTGCGCGGCATGCTGTTCCTCTACGTGGTCTACCCCTACCTGCGGCGCAAAGTGCGCAAGCTCGGTAGCGCGGCCGACCCGTCCCACGTGTACCTGATGGTCACCAGTTTTCGCATCGATGCCCTGACTACCGCCCAGGTCTACAGCTCGGTGATCCGCGAGGCGATCGACTGCGGTTACCCGACGACGGTGGTCTGTTCACTGGTGGAAATGTCCGACGAGCTGCTGGTGAAAAGCCTGTGGGAAAAATACAACCCGCCGGAGCGTGTAACCCTCGACTTCGTGCGCATCGCCGGTACCGGCAAACGCGACGGCCTGGCCTACGGCTTTCGTGCCATCTCCCGCCACCTGCCGGATGAGAACGCAGTGGTCGCGGTGATCGATGGCGACACCGTGCTCGGCGAAGGCGTGGTCCGCAAGACCGTGCCCTGGTTCAAGCTGTTCGGCAATGTCGGCGGCCTGACCACCAACGAATTCTGTGAAGTGCGTGGCGGCTACATCATGAGCGAATGGCACAAGCTGCGCTTCGCCCAACGCCACATCAACATGTGCTCGATGGCCCTGTCCAAGCGCGTGCTGACCATGACCGGGCGCATGTCGGTGTTCCGCGCCGCCGTGGTGACCAACCCCGAATTCATCGCCGACGTCGAGAACGACTCGCTGCAGCACTGGCGCCTGGGCCGCTTCAAGTTTCTCACCGGTGACGACAAGTCCAGCTGGTTCAGCCTCATGCGCTTGGGCTACGACACCTTCTACGTGCCGGATGCGGCGATCAACACGGTCGAGCACCCGCCGGAAAAAAGCTTCATCAAGGCCAGCCGCAAACTGATGTACCGCTGGTACGGCAACAACCTGCGGCAGAACTCCCGGGCCCTGGGCCTGGGTATCCGCCGCCTCGGCCTGTTCACCAGCGTGGTGCTGTTCGACCAGCGCGTGTCGATGTGGACCAGCCTGCTGGGCCTGACCGTCGCAGTGATCGCCAGCCTCAAGTTCGGCCCGGCGTTCCTGCTGGTGTACCTGCTGTGGATCGGCATCACCCGGCTGATCCTGACGATCATGCTGCTGTGCTCGGGTCACAACATCGGCCCGGCCTACCCGCTGATTCTTTATTACAACCAGATCGTCGGCGCGATCATGAAGATCTACGTGTTCTTCCGCCTCGACAAGCAGTCCTGGACCCGCCAGCCCACTGCCCTCAAGCGCGACCTCGCCAGCTTTCAACAATGGTTCAACACCTGGTCCTCCCGGACCATGACCTTCTCGGCGGCCAGCATCTTCATTGCTGTGCTGTTCATGGTCGTGTGAGCCGGAACCCGATTGGATTAAACAGGAACAAATCGCCATGAATACCGCCGTCAACGTCAATGTCGTGCATGAGTCCGAAGCCCAGCGTCAGCACGCGCGGGTGCGCATCCCGGCCAAGCTGCGCTACCTGGGGGGGAACCGCGAAACCCTGGAAGTGAAGGTCGACGACCTCTCCGCCGGCGGCCTGAGCTTCCACGCCAAGCACCCGTTGAAGGTTGGCGAAGTGCTGCGCGGGCGCCTGCAGTTCACCGTCGACAAGCTCGGCCTGGCCATGGACATCGAGATCCAGGTGCGCTCTTTCGACCCGTCCAGCGGCCGCACCGGCGTGCAGTTCCAGAACCTCGAACCGCGTGACATCGCCACCCTGCGCCACATCATCACCTCGCACCTGTCCGGCGAGCTGATCACCATCGGTGATGTGCTCAGCACCCTGCAGCGCGACAACTTCACCAAGGCGCGCAAACAGAAGGATGCCAGCGGCGGCATGAGCGCGTTCGGCCGCCTGCGCGCAGTGACCTTCAGCCTCGGCGTGTTCGTGGTCGGCGTGGCGGCGTTCGGCTTTATTGCCAAGTCGGTGTATGGCCTGTACTTCGTCAGCCATGCCCAGGCCGGGGTGGTCAGCGTGCCGACCAGCAACGTCACCATGCCGCGCGACGGCACCGTGCAGGGCCTGGTGGAAAACGGCGGTCAGGTGGTCAAGGGCGCGCCGCTGGCCTCGTTCAGCACCAGCATGCTGGACATGCTCAAGGGCCACCTGGATGACCAGCAGCTGGAGCCGGCCAAGGTCGAGGAGCTGTTCGGCAAGCAGATGAGCGGCACCCTGACCAGCCCCTGTGATTGCGTGGTCGCCCGCCAACTGGTGGATAACGGCCAGTACGCGAGCAAGGGTCAGGTGATTTTCCAACTGATTCCGCGCACCAGCAATCCGACCATTGAAGCGCGCTTCAGCTATCGCCAGTTCGACGACGTCAAGCCCGGCACTCGCGTCAACTTCCAGATCGCCGGTGAAGACGACTGGCGCAAGGGCGAGATCGTCAGCAGCACCAGCCTGAACAGCGAAGACCTGTCTTCGGATATTCGCGTGCAGATCAAGCCAGAGGGTGCACTGCCCAGCGAACTGGCCGGCCGCCCGGTGGCGGTGGACAGCAACCGTGGCCCGTCGCTGGACTGGCTGATCGATAAAGCCGTGGCCCGTGGGCTCTAAGGGAGACATGCCGGTGAACACCAAGATTGCCACCCCCTGCGTGGGAGCCGGCCTTGCCGGCGATGGGCTGCGCAGCAGCCCCAATGGGCAAGGCCGGCTCCCACAGGGGTCGAGCTATATCCTCAGTCTGTGCAGCCTGGCCCTGGCCATCAGCCTTGCCGGTTGCGCCGGTCTGCCCGACCAGCGCCTGGCCAACGAGGCGCTCAAGCGCGGTGACACCGCCCTGGCCGAGCAGAACTACCGCCAGCTCGCCGACCTCGGTTACAGCGAAGCGCAGGTAGGCCTGGCCGATATCCAGATCGAAACCCGCGACCCGGCCAAGCTCAAGGAGGCCGAGGCCACCTACCGCGCTGCCGCCGATATCTCGCCGCGTGCCCAAGCCCGCCTCGGACGCCTGCTGGCCGCCAAGCCGGACGCTACCGAAGCCGAGCGCCAGGAAGCCGAAACCCTGCTGAAAAAAGCCTTCGCCAATGGCGAGGGCAATACCCTGATCCCGCTGGCGATGCTTTACCTGCAATACCCGCAGAGCTTCCCCGGCACCAACGCCCAGCAGCAGATCGATAAGTGGCGTGCCGCCGGTTACCCCGAAGCCGGCCTGGCCCAGGTCCTGCTGTACCGCACCCAGAACACCTATGACCAGCACCTGGACGAGGTCGAGCGCATCTGCAAGACCGCGCTGAGCAGCACCGACATCTGCTATGTGGAACTGGCCACCGTCTACCAGAAACGCGCCCAGCCCGAGCAACGGGCGGCACTGATCGAACAGCTGAAAAGCGCCTACCAGCATGGCGCGATCCCCGCCACCCGGGTCGACAGCGTTGCCCGCGTACTGGCCGACCGCAGCCTCGGCCAGACCGACGAGAAAACCGCCCAGGCCCTGCTTGAACAGGTGGCGCCGGTCAACCCCGGCTCCTGGGTCAGCCTGGCGCAATTGCTCTATGACTTCCCCGAGCTTGGCGACACCGACAAGCTGATGGAGTACATCGACAAGGGCCGCGCCGCCGAACAGCCGCGTGCCGAGTTGCTGCTGGGCCGCCTGTACTACGAAGGCAAGACTGTAGCGGCCGACGCGCAGAAAGCCGAAACCCATCTGCTCAGCGCCGCCGACGCCGGCGAAGTCAGCGCCCATTACTACCTGGGCCAGCTGTACCGCCGTGGCTACCTGGGCAATGTCGACCCGCAAAAAGCCGTCGATCATTTGCTCAGCGCCGCCCGCGGCGGCCAGCTCAGTGCCGACTACGCCCTGGCCCAGCTGTTCAGCGAAGGCCACGGCATCCGCCAGGACCTGGTCAACGCCTGGGTGTTCAGCCAACTGGCACAAGCCAATCCCAGCGACCAGTCACGCGAGCTGGCAGCCCAACTCGATCAGCAACTCACCCCGGCGCAGAAGGCCCAGGCTCAACGCCTGTTGCAACAAGAACGCCAGGCCCGTGGCGCCATGGGCCCCGCTGCCCTGGCCCTGCAAGCGCAACCCGAACAAGGCGAGGACTCCCTATGACACTCAATCCGTGGATGAAAGCAGGCGTAGGCCTGGGCTTTGCCCTGCTCTGGTCGTGCCCGACCCTGGCAGCGATGACTGCTGAAAAGAACTTCGGCCTGGACGTGAAGATCACCGGCCAGTCCGAAGACGACCGCGACCTGGGCACCCGTTCCGGCGGCGACGTCAACGGCCTGGGCCTGGACCTGCGCCCCTGGGTGTACGGCGAGCGCGGCAACTGGAGCGCCTTCGCCATGGGCCAGGCGGTGGCGGCTACCGACATCATCGAGACCGACACCCTGCGCCAGTCCGGCGACCAGGCCGAGGCCGACAGCGGCCGCACCAATGGCCGTGAAGCGGACAAAAACTACCTGGCCATGCGTGAGTTCTGGGTCGGCTACAGCGGCCTGACCGCCTACCCCGGCGAGCAGCTGCGCTTCGGCCGCCAGCGCCTGCGCAACGACGACGGCATGTGGCGCGACACCAATATCGAAGCGCTGAACTGGACCTTCGACACCACCCTGCTGCGCGCCAACCTGGGCGTGGCCGAGCGCTTCAGCGAGTACCGCACCGACCTCACCGAGCTGGCCCCGGAAGACAAGGACCGCCTGCACGTTTACGGCGACGTCGCCACGCAGTGGACACCCGGCCACTGGGTCGGCCTGCGCGCTCACCACAGCCACGACGACGGCAAGCTGAAAAACCCGGGCGAAACCGTCGATGCCCTGGACAAGACCCGCACCGGCGACCTCACCTGGCTGGGCCTGGAAGCCAACAGCGACGCCTACAACTGGCGCAACCAGAACCGCGTCAACTACTGGGGCAGCATGACCTGGCTGACCGGCGATCGCGACAGGCTCAACACCACCACGGTCAACGGCGAGCAGGTGGCCAGCGGCAAACAGAGTGGCGACGTCAATGCCTGGGCCACCGACCTCGGTGTCCGCCTGCGCCTGGATCCCAACTGGCAGGTCGGTGCCGCCTACGCCCGCGGCAGCGGCGGCGGTGGCAGCGATGGCTCGGGCAACTACGAGCAGACCGGCCTTGAGAGCAACCGCTCCAACTTCACCGGCACCCGCTCGCGGGTCCATCGCTTTGGCGAAGCCTTCCGCGGCGAACTGGGCAACGTACAGGCGGCGACCCTGTTCACCTCCTGGCAACTGCGCGACGACTACGACGCCAGCCTGATCTACCACAAGTTCTGGCGCGTCGATGGCGACCAGAACATCGGCAGCAGTGGCATCAATGCCGTGGTCGAGGACAACGGCATCAACCGGCCGCTGGTCCAGGGCGAGAAAGACCTCGGCCAGGAGATGGACCTGGTGGTCACCAAGTACTTCAAGCAAGGCCTGTTACCGGCCTCGCTGAGCCAGTCGATCGACGAGCCGTCGGCGCTGGTGCGCTTTCGTGGCGGCGTGTTCAAGCCCGGTGATGCCTATGGCAAGGAAGCGGACTCCTACATGCACCGCGCTTTCGTCGACGTGATCTGGCGCTTCTGACGCCTGGGGTGCAATGAAATGAGCCTTCCTCCGAACACGCTCCATGCCCTGCTGGCCGGCACCCTGCTGCTGGCCAGCAGCATCGCCCTGGCCAACGGCCAGGCGCCGACGCCGGTGGCCAAGGAGCTGCAGCAGGCCAAGACCTACACCGTCAGCAGCGCGCCGATCGAGCCGCTGCAGATCCCGGCACCGACCCTGCCGGACCTGTCCGGCTACACCGTTGATGCCGTGCAGAAAAAGATCGTCCGCAGCCACAAGGGCAAGGTTTCGGTGCGGCGCATGCTCCAGGAAAACAGCCTCAAGGAGTTCATCGGCGGCGACAACAAGATGGCCGAGTGGGTGGCGCGCCAGCATGGCATCCCCCAGGCGATCTTCATCGACGACGGCCATGTCGACTTCACCGAGTTGAGCAAGCAGGTGCCCAGCCAGTATCTGCGCGAAACCGCACCGGGCGTGTACCTGGCGCGCCTGCCGATCGTGGTCGGGCCAAAAGGCGTGCTCGAGATCGACGCCAAGGTCAAGGAACTGCGCCTGTCCCAGGAGGGCGGCGCGTTCATCGTCAACGACGGCAAGCTGTTCGTCAGCGATACCCGGGTGACTGGCTGGCGCGAGCAGGACAACGGCCCGGCGACCTTCCGCTCGCCCAAGGAGTTTCGCCCGTTCCTGCTGTCCTGGGGCGGCACCGAGACCTACATCGTCAACAGCAAGATGGCCAGCTTCGGCTACGCCAAGAGTAAGTCCTACGGCGTGAGCATCTCCCAGTACACGCCGAACATGGCCAAGCAGATGGGCCGTTCGGAACCCACCGGCTGGATCATCGGCTCCGAATTCAGCGACATGTGGTACGGCTTCTATTGCTACGAAACCAGCGACTTCGTGGTCAAGGACAGCACCTACCGCGACAACATCGTCTACGGCATCGACCCCCACGACCGCTCGCACCGCTTGATCATCGCCGGCAACACCGTGTACGGGACCAAGAAAAAGCACGGCATCATCGTCTCGCGCGAGGTCAACGACAGCTGGATCATCAACAACAAGAGCTATGACAACAAGCTCTCGGGCGTGGTGATCGACCGTAACAGCGTCAACAACCTGATCGCCTACAACGAGATCTACCGCAACCACACCGACGGCATCACCCTGTACGAGAGCGGCGACAACCTGATCTGGGGCAACAAGCTGATCAACAACCGCCGCCACGGCATTCGCGTGCGCAACAGCGTGAACATCCGCCTGTACGAGAACGTCGCCATGGCCAACGGCCTGGTGGGCGTGTACGGGCACATCAAGGACCTGTCGGAAACCGACCGCGACATCGCCCTCGACCCGTTCGACACCAAGGTCTCGCTGATCGTCGTCGGCGGTGAGCTGGCGGCCAACGGCAGCGGCCCGCTGTCGATCGACTCGCCGCTGAGCGTGGAACTGTACCGGGTCTCGATGCTGGCCCCGAGCAAGGCCAGCGGCATCAGTTTTTCCGGGGTACTGGGCGAGCGCCAGGACGAGATTCTCGACCTGATGGTGCGCCAGGGCAAAGCCGTGCTGATCGATCCGGTCGAGCGCCAGACCGAAATGCTGGACTGAGGAAGCCAATCTTATGCAACCACAACTGACCAAGCTGCTGAGCCTTTCCGGCCTTGCCGCCGCCCTGTTGGCGATCAGTGCCCAGGCGTCGGCCGAGCAGGCCCAGGCACCCCGCTTCAGCGCCGAACCGTGCTGCCAGCTGTGCCCGCAGGCCCACGACGCCAGCCGCTACACCACCCGCTACCAGCAGAACTTCACCACCCTGATACAAGCCCAGGGCGACTGGCTGTTCCGCACCCGCGAAGACCTGCGCACCGAGTTCGACACCACGCCGGCCGGCTACCGCCGCCTGCAGCAGTTGCACGATGCGTTCAAGGCCAGGGGCGTGGAACTGGTGATCGTCTACCAGCCGACCCGTGGCCTGGTGAACCGCAACATGCTCAAACCCGCCGACAAGGCCGCCTTCAACTACACCAAGGCGCTGCACAACTACCAGGCCATGCTCGGGCGCTTCAGCAAGATGGGCTACACCGTGCCCGACCTGTCGCCGCTGACCAACGAACAGTTGGCCGCCGCCGACCAGGGCAAGGATTTCTACTTCCGCGGCGATCAGCACTGGACCCCCTACGGCGCCGAGCGCGCGGCGAAGATCGTCGCCGACAGCGTGCACAAGATGGCGGCCTTCGCCGAGGTGCCCAAGCGTGAGTTCGAAAGCCACAAGTCCGGGCGCATGGGCAAGACCGGCACCCTGCACAACGTCGCCGGGCAACTGTGCGGCACCAGCTACGCGGTGCAGTACATGGACCAGTTCGTCACCGAACCCAAGGGCGAGAGTGGCAGCGACGACCTGTTCGGCGATTCCGGCAACCCGCAGATCACCCTGGTTGGCACCAGCCACAGCGGCAAGAACTACAACTTCTCGGGCTTTCTCGAACAGTACATCGGCGCCGACGTGCTCAACGTCGCCTTCCCTGGCGGCGGCCTGGAAGGCTCGATGATCCAGTACCTGGGCAGCGAAGCGTTCCAGAAAAACCCACCGAAGATCCTCATCTGGGAGTTCTCGCCGCTGTACCGCCTGGACCAGGAAACCATCTGGCGGCAGATGCTCGCCCTGGTCGACAACGGCTGCGCAGGCAAGCCCGCGCAGATGAGCGCCAGCACCACACTCAAGCCAGGCAAGAACGAGCTGATGGTCAACGGCCGTAACGGCGTGATCAAGGACCTGACCAATGGCCGTCACCAACTGGACATCCAGTTCGAGGACACCTCGGTCAAGACCCTGCAAGCCACCCTCTGGTACATGAACGGCCGCCACGAGGACCTGAAGATCGAGAAGCCGCAGACCGCCGACACCGATGGCCGCTTTGCCTTCGAGCTGCGCGAGGACGAGGACTGGGCCGCCCAGACCCTGCTCGCCGTGGAAGTTCAGGGGCCGCAGAGCGGCAGCCAGAAAGTCGCAGCCACGCTGTGCAAACGCAAGTGAGGTGCTTATGAACACATTCAGCACATCCCCTGTAGGAACGGGCTTCAAGGTGCTCGCGCTGGCCCTGGCCCTGTTCGGCCCGGCCGTGCAGGCCGCCGGGCTGGTCCCTCCCCAGGGTTACTACGCCGGGATCGAGAAACTCAAGAGCGGCGGCAGCGACTTCAAGTGCGAAGCCATCCCCCGTCCCTACACCGGCAAGCTGCAGTTTCGCAGCAAGTACGAAGGCTCGGACAAAGCCCGCGCGACCCTGAACAAGGCCTCGGAACAAGCCTTTCGCGATTCCACCGCGAGCATCACCACCCTTGAGCGCGGGGTCAGCAAACAGGTCATGCAGTACATGCGCGATGGCCGCCCGCAGCAGCTCGACTGCACCTTGGAGTGGCTGAGCAGCTGGGCCAGCGCCAATGCGCTGATGTCCACCGACTACAACCACACCGGCAAGTCGATGCGCAAATGGGCGCTGGGCAGCCTGAGCTCGGCCTGGCTGCACCTGAAGTTCTCCAACTCCCAGCCGTTGGCTGCGCACCAGCAACAGGCCGAGCTGATCGAGAAATGGTTCGGGCGCCTGGCCGACCAGGTGGTCAAGGACTGGAGCGACCTGCCGCTGGAGAAGATCAACAACCACTCCTACTGGGCGGCCTGGTCGGTGATGGCGACCGCCGTGGCCACTGACCGCCGCGACCTGTTCGACTGGTCGTTGAAGGAATACCGGGTGGCCGCCAACCAGGTCGACGCCCAGGGCTTTTTGCCCAACGAGCTCAAGCGCAAGCAACGTGCCCTGGCCTACCACAACTATGCCCTGCCGCCGCTAGCGATGATCGCCAGCTTCGCCCAGGCCAACGGTGTCGATGTGCGCCCGGAAAACAACGGCGCGCTCAAGCGCCTGGGTGAACGGGTGCTGGCGGGGGCGAAAGACCCCAGCCCGTTCAAGGCCAAGAATGGTGAAAAGCAGGACATGGATGACCTGAAGATCGACAGCAAGTACGCCTGGCTCGAACCCTGGTGCAGCCTCTACCGCTGCAACAGCGATGTGCTCGGGCGCAAGCACGACATGCAGCCGTTCAAGAGCTTCCGCCTGGGCGGCGACCTGACCCGGGTCTATGACCCGCAGGCCGAACAGAAAAAGTAAGGATCTGCATTGTCCCTGTGGGAGCTGGCTTGCCAGCGATCGGAACACCGCGATGTGTCAGATACGACGCCTCGCTGGCAAGCCAGCTCCTACAGGGTTGGTGCAAGGCAAAGATTTGATCTGGTTTCTCCCGGGAGGTTTCACGGGGGGTTTGGGGGCTGCTGCCCCGACTGATAACGACAAGGAGAGATCGGGATGGTGTTTTCATCCAATGTGTTCCTGTTCCTGTTCCTGCCGATCTTTCTCGGCTTGTACTACTTGAGCGGGCAACGCTATCGCAACGCCCTGTTGCTGCTGGCCAGTTATGTGTTCTATGCCTGGTGGCGGGTGGACTTCCTGGCGCTGTTCGCCGGGGTCACCCTGTGGAACTACTGGATCGGCCTGAAAGTCGGCGCCGCCGGCGTGCGCACCAAACCGGCCCAGCGCTGGCTGCTGCTGGGCGTGGCGGTCGACCTGTGCATCCTCGGCTACTTCAAGTACGCCAACTTCGGCGTCGACAGCCTCAACGCGATCATGACCTCGTTCGGGCTTGAGCCGTTCATCCTCACCCACGTGCTGCTGCCGATCGGCATCTCGTTCTACATCTTCGAGTCGATCAGCTACATCATCGACGTGTACCGCGGCGACACCCCGGCGACCCGCAACCTGATCGACTTCGCCGCCTTCGTGGCAATCTTCCCGCACCTGATCGCCGGCCCCGTGCTGCGCTTCAAGGACCTGGCCGATCAGTTCAACCACCGCACCCACACCCTGGACAAGTTCTCCGAGGGTTGCACACGCTTCATGCAGGGCTTCATCAAGAAGGTGTTCATCGCCGACACCCTGGCGGTGGTCGCCGACCATTGCTTCGCCCTGCAGAACCCGACCACCGGCGACGCCTGGCTCGGCGCCCTGGCCTACACCGCGCAGCTGTACTTCGACTTCTCCGGCTACAGCGACATGGCCATCGGCCTGGGCCTGATGATGGGCTTTCGCTTCATGGAGAACTTCAAGCAGCCGTACATCAGCCAGTCGATCACCGAGTTCTGGCGGCGCTGGCACATCAGCCTGTCGACCTGGCTGCGCGACTACCTGTACATCACCCTGGGCGGCAACCGCGGCGGCACCTTCGCCACCTACCGCAACCTGTTCCTGACCATGCTCCTGGGCGGGCTGTGGCACGGTGCCAACTTCACCTACATCGTCTGGGGTGCCTGGCACGGCATGTGGCTGGCGATCGAGCGGGCCCTGGGCATCAACGCCGCGCCGCAGCGCTTCAACCTGGTGCGCTGGGCCTTCACCTTCCTGCTGGTGGTGATGGGCTGGGTGATCTTCCGCGCCGAAAACCTGCACGTCGCCGCACGCATGTACGGCGCCATGTTCAGCTTCGCTGACTGGCAACTGTCGGAGCTCAACCGCGCCAGCCTCACCGGCCTGCAAGTGGCGACCCTGGTGCTGGCCTACGCGACCCTGGCGTACTTCGGCCTGCGCGACTTCTACCGCAACGCCAAGCCCGAAGCCAAGGCCAGCCCCGTGGCGGTCCACGCCGACGGCAGCCTGGGCCTGGACTGGGGCCTGTACGCCACCCGTGCGCTGGTGCTGCTGCTGTTCGTTGCCTCGATTCTCAAGCTCTCGGCGCAAAGCTACTCGCCGTTCCTCTACTTCCAGTTCTGAGCGAGCCGACCATGACCCGATCATTACGCAAACTCTACGCCCTGCTGTTCCTCGCCCTGTTGCTGGGCCTGGGCCTGTGGTCGCTGGGCGGCCTTGGCAGCTTCCAGCGCAGCGCGCAAATGACTGCCCTCGACGGCAAGCTGGCCAAGGCCGCCGAGACCCACTACGACGAGCAGTTCCCGCTCAAGCGCATCGGTACCAACCTGTGGGCGGCGCTGGATTTCAAGCTGTTCAACGAAGGCCGCCCGGGCGTGGTGCTGGGCCGCGAGCACTGGCTGTTCAGTGACGAGGAGTTCAAGCCGGTGGCCAATAGCGACCAGTTCGAACAGGAAAACCTCGCGCTGATTCGCGGTGTACGCGACACCCTGCAACAACGCGGCGTGCAGTTGGTGCTGGCGATCGTGCCGGCCAAGGCGCGGTTGTATCCGGAGTACCTCGGCGAGCAGACCCCAGCCAGCCTGCACACTGACCTGTACAACGAGTTCCACGCCCAGGCCCGCCAGGCCGGTGTGTTCGCCCCCGACCTGCTGGCGCCGCTGCAGGAGGCCAAGGCCCGTGGCCAGGTGTTCCTGCGCACCGACACCCACTGGACGCCGCTGGGCGCCGAAGTGGTCGCCCAGCACCTGGCCGCCGCCGTCGCGCGCCAGACCCTGCTCAACGGCGAGCCGCAGCAGTTTGTCACCGAACAGCGCCAGAGCGCGCCGTACAAAGGCGACCTGACCAACTTCCTGCCGCTCGACCCACTGTTCAGCAACCTGCTGCCGCCGCCGGACACCCTGCAAAAACGCAGCACCCGCCCAGCCCAGGCTGAAGGTGAAAACGGCGACGCACTGTTCGCCGACAACGAAATCCCGGTGGCGCTGATCGGCACCAGCTACAGCGCCAACCCCAACTGGAACTTCCTCGGTGCCCTGCAACAGGCGCTGCGCAGCGACGTGGTCAATTACGCCGAAGACGGCCATGGCCCACTGCTGCCGATGCTCAAGTACCTGCAAACCGACGCCTTCAAGAACAGCGCGCCGCAAGTGCTGATCTGGGAGTTCCCGGAACGTTATCTGCCAATGCAAAACGACCTCAGCGCATTCGATCCGCAGTGGATCGCGCAGCTGAAAAAAACCCGCAATGCCAATCAAGACCTGGCCCTGTCGTCCCATCGGACGGAAAACTGAAGAGGAAACGCACATGACCTTGCATACCCCAAAGCACCGCATCGCCAAAGCCTGCGCCCTGGCCGCAGGGCTCAGCCTGCTGTCGCTGCAAGCCTTCGCCGGCGCCGATGCCGCACTGTATGGCCCAACCGCACCGAAAGGCTCGACCTTCGTGCGCATCTACAACGCCAGCGCCCAGCCAGTGAGCGCCAGCGTCGGCAATACCCAGATCAACGCGGTGGCCGCCCAGGGCAGCAGTGATTTCAGCTTCATGCCCCAGGGTGATTACAGCGCCAAGGTCGGCAGTCAGAGCCTGCCGGTCAAGCTCGCCGCTGATCACTACTACACCCTGGTCAACAACGCTTCGGGCCAGCCGCAACTGATCGAGGAGCCACCGTTCAGGAACAAGCAGAAATCCCTGGTTCGGGTACAGAACCTCAGTGACCAGGCCCTGACCCTGAAGACCGCCGACGGCAAGACCGAAGTGGTCAAGCCGGTCGCCGCCAAAGCCCGTGGCGAGCGCGAGATCAATCCGGTCAAGGTCAGCCTGGCGCTGTATGAAGGCGACAAGAAAGTCAGCGACCTGAAGCCTGTGGCTCTGGAGCGCGGCGAAGCGGCGGTGCTGTATGTCACCGGCTCCGGCAGCAACCTGTCGCCGGTCTGGGTCAAGCGCCCGGTATCCACCCGTTAACCACCTGCCTATTTCAATTTTTGGAGAACACTCATGATTCCAGTCATTCTGTCCGGTGGTAGCGGCTCGCGTCTGTGGCCCCTGTCGCGCAAGCAATTCCCCAAGCAGTTCCTGGCCCTGACCGGTGAACACACCTTGTTCCAGCAGACGATCGAGCGCCTGGTGTTCGACGGCATGGACGCGCCCATCGTGGTCTGCAACAAGGACCACAAGTTCATCGTCAGCGAGCAACTGCACAACCTGAAACTCGAAACCCAGGGCATCCTCATGGAGCCCTTCGGCCGCAACACCGCGCCAGCGGTAGCCCTGACCGCGATGAAGCTGGTCAACGAAGGCCGTGACGAGCTGATGCTGGTGCTTCCGGCCGACCATGTGATCGATGACCAGAAAGCCCTGCAACGCGCCTTGGCCCTGGCCACCGTGGCCGCCGAGCGCGGCGAGATGGTGCTGTTCGGAGTCCCGGCGAGCAAACCGGAAACCGGCTACGGCTACATCAAGTCGAGCCAGGATGCGCTGCTGCCCGAAGGCGTCAGCCGGGTGGCGCAGTTCGTCGAGAAGCCGGACGAAAAGCGCGCGGCCGAATTCGTCCGCGCCGGCGGTTACTTCTGGAACAGCGGCATGTTCCTGTTCCGCGCCAGCCGCTTCCTCGAAGAGCTGAAAAAGCACGATGCCGACATCTACGACACCTGCCTGCTGACCCTGGAGCGCAGCACGCAAGACGGCGACAACCTGAACATCGACGAAGCCACCTTCGCCTGCTGCCCGGACAACTCCATCGACTACGCAGTGATGGAGAAGACCCGGCGTGCCTGCGTGGTGCCGCTGTCGGCCGGCTGGAGCGATGTCGGCTGCTGGTCGTCGCTGTGGGATGTGCACGAAAAAGACCACAACGGCAACGTCACCAAGGGCGACGTGGTGGTCCAGGACAGCCGTAACTGCATGATCCACGGCAACGGCAAGCTGGTGTCGGTGATCGGCCTTGAGAACATCGTCGTGGTCGAGACCAAGGACGCCATGATGATTGCCCACAAGGACAAGGTTCAGGGCGTCAAGCAACTGGTCAACACCCTCAACGAACAGGGCCGCAGTGAAACCCAGAACCACTGCGAGGTGTTCCGGCCGTGGGGCTCGTACGACTCGGTGGACATGGGCGGGCGCTTCCAGGTCAAGCACATCACCGTCAAGCCCGGCGCCAGCCTGTCGCTGCAAATGCACCACCACCGTGCCGAGCACTGGATCGTGGTGTCCGGCACCGCCGAGGTGACCTGCGACGAGAACGTGTTCCTGCTCACCGAGAACCAGTCCACCTATATCCCGATCGCTTCGGTGCACCGCCTGCGCAACCCGGGCAAGATCCCGCTGGAGATCATCGAAGTGCAGTCCGGCAGTTACCTGGGCGAGGACGATATCGAGCGCTTTGAAGATGTCTACGGGCGCTCGACGCCGATCGAGCGCGGGATCTCGATCAAGACCATCGCGCAGTAACCCCGTAGCCTGCCCATCGCCGGCAAGGCCGGCTCCCACACTGGATCTGTATTCACAATCCCTGTGGGAGCCGGCCTTGCCGGCGAAGCTTTTTGAGGCCCACCCGATTTACGGTTAGGATGAAAGCACCCCGCACACAAGGTTCATTCCATGTTCATCGGTGCCCTGCTGATCCTCACCTGGCTGGTCCTGCTGCTGCGCTACCCGGCCAAGGCCCTGCCGATTTCCCTGGCAGCATTGCTCGGCCTGGGGCTGGTGGCGTTGTGGGTGGTGTGGCTGGACAACCGCGAAGCCAACCAGTTGGCCCGCCTGGAACTGCGCCTGACCTACGCCCCCGAGCAATGCCCGGCCGATCGCCCGCTGCAAGTGCATATCAACAACGGCAACTCGGTGCCTTTGCTGGAACTGCGCTGGCGGGTCGCCGCCTATGCCCCGGGCGATACCGTCAACCTTGCCGAAAACACCTATGCCGCGCCGCGCTACCGCGGCCCGGGCGAGCTGCAACCTGGCGCCAGCTGGCAAGAGTGCCTGCCGTTGCCACCGCTGCGCTCCGGCTACCGGCCACAGAGCGTCGACTACCGCGCCGAGCACCTGCAAGGCAGCTTCGCCGACTGAGCACCTGGTATTTTTGCCAGGTTACCCCAGCGGCAAAACCCTGTTGAATATCGCTGCAGACTTCACTGCCTAGCGGAGTAAGGTCATGGTCGATACATCGCCAGCGGTTCAGGACGAATTCAAGCTGCTCTTCGAACGTATCAATAACCATCGGACCCTGGCCAAGCCGGTGGTGATCCTGGTGTACTCGGACACCTGTCCGGCGTGCGCCGACGCCAAACGCAATGTGACTACCCTGGCCAACAACGGCTATCGGGACCGCGTTCAGTTCTATCAACTGACCTTCGCCGCCTTTCAGGCCTTGTCCTGCGACCTGCAGGTTACCCATGTGCCCACTCAACTGCTGTATGACACTGCAAGCCAGCGCCAGCTGTGGACCGGCATCTACACCGAACAGTTGGAAAATGCGCTGAAAACATTGATCGCTGAAGTATGATCCAGTACCCCCACTGCTCAAGGACAGCAACTTATGCCAAGCGTCTTGATCACCGGTTGCTCCAGCGGTATCGGCCTGGCCCTGGCCGAAGCTTTCAACAACGCGGGCTTCGACGTCTGGGCCACCGCGCGCAAGGCTGAAGATGTTCAGCGCCTGGCAGCCTCGGGTTTCACCGCCCGCCAGCTGGACGTCAATGATCCAGCGGCATTGAGCCAACTGGCAAACGAGCTTGAGCAACGCGGCAATGGCCTCGATGTGCTGATCAACAACGCCGGCTACGGTGCCATGGGCCCACTGCTCGACGGCGGCGTCGAGGCGATGCGCCGGCAATTTGAGACCAACGTCTTCGCCCCGGTGGGCGTCACCGCTGCACTGTTTGCCTTACTGCGACGCAATCGGGGCCTGGTGGTGAACATTGGCAGCGTCTCCGGGGTTCTGGTGACCCCGTTCGCCGGCGCCTATTGCGCTTCCAAGGCCGCAGTCCACGCGCTGAGCGAAACCCTGCGCCTGGAGCTGGCACCGTTTGCTGTACGGGTCATGGAAGTGCAGCCAGGCGCAATTGCCTCGCAGTTCGCCAGTAACGCCGGGCGCGAGGCCGAGCAATTACTCGACGAAACCTCGCCCTGGTGGCCGCTGCGCGAAGGCATCCGCGCCCGCGCCCGGGCCTCCCAGGACAACCCGACACCGGCCGCCAAATTCGCCAAAGGCGTGCTCGATGCCGTGCAGAAAAGCCCGACGCCGACGCTGGTGCGCCTGGGCAATGGCAGCCGGGCATTGCCGTTACTGGCCAGCTGGCTGCCCAACGGTATGCTGCAAAAGGTCCTGAAAAAACGTTTCGGTCTGAACCGGATGCTGTGATCTTCCCGGTTTTCGGGGGTGAACGCCTGCGATAGCTGACCCTATCGCTAACTATAAATTGCACGCTAGAGCATTTTCCAAAGTCTCGCCAAGGCGAAGAATCCCTACCGTATTTGAACGGCTGGCCAGCCCTCTGTGTCCTTGCACGCCCTTGAGTTAGGGCCTGCATGCCCCATTTGCGGGCAGAGAACACTGCCGGTTCAAAGACATTCAGGGAAAAACCTCCAGGATCGGAGCCCCGTGGTCTGGCTGGCAGTCTTTCTCACAAATGCGATCAGGTAAATTCTGGAGTCATTCGTGAAACAAGCTCAACTTCCGCGCAAGATACCCACACAAGCCCGCTCGAGGATGATGGTCGAGACCATCCTCAAGACTACCGCCACCGTCGTGGTCAAGCACGGTTACGCCGGTACCAACACCAACCTGGTGGCGCAGCGCGCCGGGGTTAGTGTCGGCTCGGTGTACCAGTACTTCCCGAACAAGGACGCGCTGATTGCCGCCCTCTACGAACGCCACGCGCAGTCGGTGAACCGGGTAATCCTCGATGTCGCCGGCCAGTACGAAGTGGCCGACCTGCAGGCGCACATCAAGCTGCTGGTGCGCGCCCTGCTGCAGTTGCACCTGCAGGAACCGGAGCTGCATCGTCTGCTCGACAAGGATTTCGCCTTCCTCAGCAACGAATCCAGCGAGCATCAGTACAAAGCGCGCATCTCCCAGTCGATCGAGTGCCTGCTGCAACGCTGGAGCCACCAGTTGGCCCACTCCAACCTGCAGTCGGCCGCCTGGCTGACGGCGCAGATGATCACCTCGATGGTCAAGGCCTACATCCTTGATGCGCCACAGATCAGCCAGGTGGAAATCGAGCAGGCCATCAGTTGCTCGGTGACCGGGCTGTTGTGCTCAAGCCCCAACCCGGCCTTCACCCGGCGCCCGTACCTGCTCGACAGCAGCAACAGTGCCCTGGCCCATTCACGCATTCCCGCCGCGTGAAGCCTGTACCCGCTGCAATTGCTGGTAGCGTTCCAGCAAACGCCGTGATTGCAGGTAACTAGGCACTTCCACCACCAGGCCATCGACTTCGGCGCGCACACTGCCGGTACTGGCCGCTTGTTCGAACGCCTCGATCTGCCGCCGTGCCAGGTCGGCCTCTGCCGCCGTCGGCGTCAGGTAGCGGTTGGCAACGGCCACATGGGCCGGATTGACCACGCCTTTGGCCTGGTACCCGATTGATCGGGCAAATTGCATGTCTGCCTCGGCACCGGCGTCATCGGCAAAGGTGTAAGGCGAGTCGATGGCCAGCACCCCTGCGGCCGCACATTCGAGCAAAAACCGCGAACGCGGATAGTAGAGTTCGGTACCGGCACGACTGCGCCCGGCCCCCAGGTCGGCAACCATGTCTTCGGTGGCGACCAGCATTGCCTTGATCCGCGGGCTGGAGTGGGCGATCTCGATGGCCCGGACCACGCCCAGGGCGGTTTCGATATTCGGCACGATCAAGGTCGATCCGGCTTCGATCGCATACTGCGCTTCCAGGCGAGTGATCTGCTTGTCCAGCTCGATCATCTGCTCGCAGGCCTCGACCTTGGACATCATGACCACTTGCGGACGCGCGGCCATGACCGCTTCAAGGTCTTCGTAGCCACAGGTTTCGAACGGGTTGATGCGCACCGAGCTGATCCGCCCGCATTCGCGCCAGTGCTGCATGATGCTCACCGACAAGGCCCGCGCTTCGGCGCGGCGGGATGGCGGGGTGAAATCTTCCAGCTCCTGGACCAGCACATCGCCGCCGCCATTGAGCGCATCGAGCAGTGCCGCTTGATCGGCCCCCGGGATGAAGAAGAAGGTGCGGCAAAGCGCCAGCGGATTATCCTTGGAAACAGCCATGATGACGTCCTGTACTAAGAGAATGGAAAACAACTAAACAACTAGAGCATCGCCAGGCCGCCATCGACGGCGATGGTGGTGCCACTGACGAAAGAAGCCTTGCCCGACAGCAACCAGCAGATCACTTCGGCCGCTTCCTCGGCGCTGCCTTCGCGGCGCAGGGCCGTCATGCCATGCAGTTGTTCAAGCTTGCCGGCATCACGGGTGGTGTCGTCGAGCATCGGCGTGCGGATCACTGCCGGGGCGACGCAGTTGACGTTGATGCCGCGCGGCCCGAGCTCACGCGCCAGGCCTTTGCTGAGGGTGATGACCGCGCCCTTGCTGGTGGCATACCCCAGTGTGCCGGCCAACCCGCCACCGCGAATGCCGGCGACACTGGCCACCGTGCAAATGCGTCCGCCACGCGCCATTAGGCGAACCGACTGCTGCACCACACTGAAGGTCGCGATCAGGTTGATATCCAGCAACTGACGCAAGCGCGCAACGCTCAACTGCTCGAAAGGCGCGGTATCAACGACACCGGCGCAGGTGGCCAGTACGTCCACCCGCCCCTGCCAGTGTTCAATCTCGGTAAACGTTGCCGCCACTGCCTGCTCGTCACACAAGTCCAGGGTGAAGCTGCGATGCTGCGGGCCAAGCGCCGCCAACGTCGCCGCCAACCCGCGCTCATCGAGGTCCAGACACGCGACCCGATAGCCCTCGTCAGCCAGTTGCCGGGCAGTTGCCGCGCCGATCCCGCTGGCCGCGCCGGTCACCACGGCAACCTTGGTTTGTTCCAACATATCAACTGCACTCCTTGAGGCAAACCGTGAACCTTTCATTACCAGTCCACGCCTGTCCGACATGCTAAAAGAATGTTGAGACAACAACTACTCGCTTACCGGCCCCCGATAATAACGGGGCAAAGCCGAGCCGCTGCCAGGTTTAACTCGCATTTAACAAAATTGTTAAATATCCGATACCCAGACTCGTTATCGCCGACGAAATGCGAGCAACTTGCAAATCCATTTTATTTTCATCGCGACAAATCGACGCAGCGTCTCATAACGAACCATAACGTCCATTTAAAACCCAGCAAGCCCGCGTATTTCCTGAGCTCAACCTGAGCAATCACGCAGCGCCGCACTCGGTTATTTGAATGCGAGTAGCCATAGCACGGCAACTTGCCTAGGATAAGAAACAAATTGAAACGTTGTTAAAAGTGACAACTACCCGCTCAACGATGTTTCAACTTTCTTGCAATCTTCAGCCCCACAAATCAATAAAAGGACGTTCACGATGAGCAACAAGGGTTTTGACACCGTCATTGAAATCAAATACCGCGACACCGACTCGATGGGTCATGTCAGCAGCCCGATTTATTATGACTACATGCAGCACGCCTACCTCTGCTACATGCACGATCTGCTGAAACTGCCAAAGAGCGAAAAGCTGCCGCACATCATGGTTCGCAGTGAGTGCGACTACATCAAGCAAGCCATGTATGGCGAAACCCTGGTGGTCACCAGCGAAGTCGTGAAGTTCGGCACCAAGAGCTTTGAAATCGAGCACACCATGCGCCGTCAGGACGACAGCAAGGAAGTGGTCGCCAAGGCCAAGTCCTACCACGTCATGTTCGACTACGACAAACAGTCCACCATCCCTGTACCGCAAGCATTCAAGGATCAGGTCCTGGCGTTCCAGGAAGGCTGAGCAGCTGCTCAAGGATGACGGTTTCGCCGGGCGCCTTGCGGCCGGCGAACAGACTGCAAAGGTAACCTAGCAATGAAACTCTCCTGGACTCCGCAGCAACATGAGTTGCTGGTGAAATATCGGGAAATCGGTGCCGAGCTGGCCACCGCCCGCAAAACCGCAGCGCCCGGTTTCGATCATTACGGTTGGCAACGCCTGTGCGACGCCGGCCTGTGGCAATTGGTGATTCCGGCCAGCCATGGCGGCCTGGGCGAGGACTGGTGGGGCTTTACCGCCGCCCTCGAAGGCCTGGCCTCTTCGATCCGCACGCCGGAGCTGTTGCTCTCGGTGATCGCTCAGGCCGGCATGGTTCGCGCGCTGATGCTGTACGGCAGCGACGAGCAGAAAGACCGCTACCTGACCGCGATCCTCAACGGTGCACTGAGTGCCACCGGCATTGCCGAACCCGGTACCGGTACCGATGTGCGCAGCATCCACAGCCTGCTGACGCCGGTCGCCGACGGATATCGCCTGAACGGCAGCAAGTTCAATATCGCCCACGCACCAGTGGCCGATTTCATGCTGATCGTGACCAAGCTGGACACTGACGCCAAAGCCAACATTGCCCTGGTCATGATCGACAAGGACACCCCGGGCCTGACCCGCGGCGAGCCTGACGACAAGCTGGGCAACAAGCACCTGCCCACCGGCCCGCTGTATTTCGACAACCTGGCCATCCCGGCGTCCCAGGTGCTCGGTCAGCCTGGTCGCGGGCTGCAGCAGCTGATCAAGATCATTTCCCTGGGGCGCCTGTACTACGGCCTGGTGGCCGCCAACCTGCCGACTCCGTTCCTGACCGAGGCCATGCAGTACGCGGCGCAGCGCGAAAGCTTCAACAGCGCTATCGACAACCACCAGTATGTGCAGAAGCGCCTGGTGGACCTGGCCATGGGCATGGAGCGCAACCGCTGGATGGTTTATGCCGCGCTGGATCAGCTGCTCAACGACCATCCACAGGCGTTGATGAGCTGCTCGATCGCCAAGCTCGGCGCGGCCCAGGACTTCATCAACAGCGCCATCAGCCTGCTCAAGCTGTATGGCAGCCTGGGTTACCACGAAGGCGACATCGCCAACCTGGTCAAGGATGCGTTGGGGTTCGCCAGCGTCGGCGGCACCGAAGAAATGCACCAGAAAAACATCTTCAACCAGCTGCTACGCCTGACACAGGCCGCCTGAAGCGGTCGAGCCAGCAGCCCGCAAGCCTTTTTTCGCAACCCCTGCCACCACGCCGGCCAGGCCCGTACGGTCCTGCCAGGCGTGGCACGGCGGCGGGATTCTGCCTGCCTTTTATTCCGTCCATCCATGAAGAGAGCAGATCGGATGCCAACCAAATCGATACCCCTGCACAGAACCCCCGTCGCCCAGATGCCTGCTGCCTTTGCCCAGCCCGTCGACGACCGCTTCGAACATGCCAGCCTCGATGAACTGCGCGCGCATCAGTTGCTGCGCCTGCGTCAGAGCCTGGCGCACGCTTACAACAACGTGCCCTGGTACCGCGAGCAGTTCCATGCCCGGGACGTGCACCCCTATGACCTGGAGAGCCTGGAAGACCTGTCCCGCTTCCCGCTGACCAGCAAGGCCGAACTGCGCGAGCATTACCCCTTCGGCCTGTTCGCCGTGCCCATGGACCAGGTGTCACGCCTGCATGCCTCCAGCGGCACCACCGGCAAACCGACCGTGGTCGGCTACACCCGCAACGACATCGACGTCTGGTCCTCGTTGGTGGCCCGTTCGATCCGTGCCGCTGGCGGCAAGCGCGGCGACCGAATCCACATCGCCTATGGCTACGGCCTGTTTACCGGGGGCCTGGGGGCCCACTACGGCGCCGAGAAACTCGGCTGCACGGTGATCCCGATGTCAGGCGGCCAGACCGCACGCCAGGTGCAACTGCTCAAGGACTTCCAGCCAGACATCATCATGGTCACCCCCTCCTACATGCTCAACATCGCCGAGGAAATCGAGCGCCAGGGCATCAACCCTCATGAGCTGTCGCTGCGGGTCGGGATCTTCGGTGCCGAGCCCTGGGGCCAGCAGATGCGCACCGAGCTGGAGCAACGCCTGGGAATCCAGGCCCTGGACATCTATGGCCTGTCGGAAGTCATGGGCCCGGGCGTGGCCATGGAACACCTGGACACCAAGGATGGGCCGACCCTCTGGGAAGACCATTTCTACCCGGAAATCATCGACCCGCAAACCGGCGAAGTGCTGCCCGACGGCCAGTTCGGCGAGCTGGTACTGACCACCCTGAGTAAGGAAGCGCTGCCGATGGTGCGCTACCGCACCCGTGACCTCACCCGCCTGCTGCCAGGGAATGGCCGGGCCATGCGCCGGCTGGACAAGATTACCGGCCGCAGCGACGACATGCTGATCATTCGCGGGGTCAATGTGTTCCCCAGCCAGATCGAGGAACAGCTGCTGAACCTGTTCATCTTCAGCCCCGTGCATGAGCTGCACGTCAGCCGCGAGGGCAACCTCGACTCGCTGACCGTCCAGGTCGAAATGCGCCCTGAGCACAGCCGCCTGAGCACCGAGGAACAGCTTGCCGCCTGCCAGCACCTCAGCCACCAGATCAAGGTGCATGTGGGCATCAGCACGCGCATCGTCCTGCAGCCGTGCAACACCCTCAAGCGCTCTGAAGGCAAGGCCGGAAAAGTCATCGATCTGCGCGGCAAACGCTAAAAGCCTGCTGCCCGCCCCCCTCAAAGGACTCACGAGGTTGACCCCATCATGGATATGACCATTGGCGATTTTCTCCTGCGTCGCCTGCAGGAATTCGGCATCCGCCATCTGTTCGGCGTGCCCGGCGACTACAACCTGACCCTGCTCGAACAGGTCGAAGCCCTGCCGCAACTGCGCTTCATCGGTAACTGCAACGAACTCAACGCCGCCTATGCCGCCGACGGCTACGCCCGCACCCAGGGCTTTGGCGCGGTACTGACGACCTACGGGGTGGGCGACCTGAGCGCCCTCAACGGCATTGCCGGCGCCTATGCCGAGCGGGTCCCGGTCATCATGATTTCCGGCATGCCGCCCTTGCACGCGATTATCGACCGCGCCCTGATGCACCACACCCTGTGCGACGGCAACTACGACAACATCATGGTCACCCTGCGCCAGTTCACCGTGGCCCAGGCACGCATCACCGTGGAAAACGCCGCCCAGGAAATCGACCGGGTGCTGCAGACCTGTTTCCGCGAGCGCCGGCCGGTCTACCTGCAACTGCCGTCGGATCTGGCCTGCCTGCACATCGAAGTGCCCCAAACGCCGCTGCAGTTGAGCGAAACCCGCAGCGAGCCGGGCCAGTTGCTCAACGTGGTCACGCAACTGCACCAGCGTCTGGCCAGTGCCAGCAACCCGGTGTTGCTGGTGGACATCGACGTCGAACGTTTTGGTCTGACCGCGCAGGTACTCGAGCTGATCGAGCGCCTTGAGCTGCCCTTTGCCAACCTGCCGCCAGCCAAGGCCATGCTGCCGGAATCGCACCCGCTGTTTCTCGGTACCTATGCCGGTGCGGGCTCGGCGCCAAGCGTGCGTGAAGCCATCGAGCAGGCGGACTGCGTGATCAGTATCGGCGCCCGCTTCACCGACACCAGCACCGCGTTGTTCTCGCAGAAGTTCAAGGATGGCGCCCTGATCCAGTTGCAGCCTTACGCCGCCTCGCTGGGCAAAGTGCACTACAACGCGGTGAGCATGCGCCAGGTGCTGGAAAAGCTCGTTCAGCAACCACCAACGCTACGGGCCACGCCGCGGCAGATACCACCGTTCAGCGCCCCGCCAGCGGTGCGCGCCTTGCCCGAGCAACCGCTCAGCCAGTTGCGCTTCTGGCAGCGCATGGCCCACCTGATCAAGGGCGACGAACTGATCATTGCCGAAAGCGGCACGTCATCGGCGGGGCTCAATGGCCTGCGCATGCCCAGCGGCGTGACCTACATCACCCAGCCGATCTGGGGCTCGATCGGCTACACCCTGCCGGCCCTGCTCGGCAGCCTGCTGGCACAGCCCGAGCGGCGGCAAATGCTGTTCATTGGCGACGGTTCGTTGCAGATGACCGTGCAGGAGCTGTCGACCATCCTCGCCCACCAACTCAAGCCGGTGATCTTCCTGATCAACAACGATGGCTACACCATCGAGCGGCTGATCCTCGGCGAGAATTCCAGCTACAACGACATCAACCCGTGGCGCTATGCGCAACTGCCACAGGTGCTCGATACCCGCGATCGCTCACGGCATTTCACCGTGCACACCGAAGACCAGCTGGAGGCCGCGCTGGTCGAGGCCGAAGGCGCTGACACCCTGGTGTTCATTGAAGTGGTGATGGAACGCATGGACGCACCGGAGTCGCTCAAGCGCTTTGCCCGTCTGTTTGCCGAGTTCGACTACGGCCTGCAACCGCTCAGCCAGCCAGCAATCGCCAGCTGAAACCCGCGCCTGGGCGACCACCGTCGCCCAGGCCGCAGGTGATCAGGCAATCGAGCGAACCACCCCGCCATCCACACGCATTGCCGCACCCGTCGTGGCGCTGGCCTGACGCGACGCCAGGTAGACCACCAGGCTGGCAACCTCCTCGACCGTCGCCAAGCGTTTGATGATCGAACTGGAACGATGCTCGGCGATGAAGCTGGCTTCCAGCTCCTCGGCGGGCACACCCTGCTCTTCGGCCATCTGGCTGAAGAAACCACCGACGCCTTCGGAGCGAGTCGGCCCCGGCAGTACCGCGTTGACGGTTACGCCGGTCCCGGCCAGGGTTTCCGCCAGGCCGCGGGATATCGCCAGCAAGGCCGTCTTGGTGGTGCCGTAGTGAACCATCTCGGTCGGGATCTGCAACGCCGATTCGCTCGACAGGAACAACACCCGCCCCCACTCACGCTCGGCCATGGCCGGGGCGTAGTGACGCGACAGGCGCACTGCGCTCATCACGTTGACTTCAAAGAAGCGCCGCCAGTCGTCGTCAGTGATGTCAAAGAAGCCCTTGGGTTCGAAGATCCCCAGGTTGTTCACCAGAATGTCGGTATCCGGTACTTTGGCAAACAACGTCTCGGCCCCTTCGGCAGTCCCCAGGTCAGCCGTCACGCCGGTTACCCGCGCGCCCGGCAGCTTGCGCTGGATCTGTTCGATGGCGCGGGTCACCCGTGCCTTGCTGCGCCCGTTGATCACTACTTCAGCGCCTGCCTCTGCCAGCCCGAAGGCAATGGCAAAGCCGATACCGGCCGTGGAGCCGCTGACGATCGCACGTTTGCCGTGCAAGGAAATATTCATACCTGCGTCCTTATATGGATGAAATGAGAGCCCACAAACAGCACGCCGCCAACAGCGTTGAAGGCTGTTGGCCACGGCTTCATGGCTGTTTGACCGCTGCCATCAGTCGAGTTCGGCAGCGGCCTGGAGCGAAGGCGCAAAAGATTGCCAGCCACCGCCCAGGGATTTGTACAACCCGACCATCGCCAGCGAGGTCGCGGCACTGCTTTCTACCCACTGCTCCTGGTTGGCCAGCAGCGTGCCCTGCACGGTCAAGACGTTGAGAAAGTCCACCGCGCCCTCCACGTACTGGCGCTGCGCGGTTTCCAGGGCCACCCGGCTCTGGCGCACCGCTTCATCGAGCAGGTCGCGACGCAATTGACTGGCGTTGTACAAGCGAAGCACATCATCGATCTCGTGCCAGGCACGCAACACCACCTGCTGGTACTGCAACGCCGCTTCCTGCTGTTGCGCCTCGCGCAGCTTGAGCACGCCCTTGAGGCGCCCGCCTTCAAAAATCGGCAAGCTCAATTGCGGGCCGATCGCAAAGCGGCGGGAACTCCAGTTACCGAAGTCCGAGAGCTGCAGCGACTGAAAGCCGGCGCTGCCGGACAAGCGAATGCTCGGGTAGAAGTTGGCCTTGGCCACGCCGATGCTGGCCGTGGCGGCGTGCAACTGCGCCTGGGCCTGGCGGATGTCCGGGCGACGCTCGGCCAGTTCAGACGGCACGCCCATGGCAAAGCGTTGTACCGTGCGCGGTAACTCGACCGGCGTGAGCAGTTCGTTCTGCAGGCTGCGCGGCGGCTCGGCAACCAGCAGGCTCAGGGCGTTGATCAGCTGCGCCTGGCGCTCTTCCAGAGTCGGTAGCCGCGCCTCGATCGAGGCCACCTGGGCGGCGGCCTGGGCGACATCGAGGTTGGTCGCCACGCCATCGTTCAAACGCATCTGCGACAGGCGCAGGCTATGCCGGGAGACATCCAGGTTCTCGCGTACCACCGCCAGGGTGTTCTGCACTGCGCGCAACTGGATGTAGTCACGGGCGGTTTCGGCCAGCAACGACAAGAGCACACCCTGGCGATCGTTTTCGGCCACTTCGACGCTGGCGTCCGCGGCCTCCACCTCACGGCGCACGCGGCCCCACAGGTCCAGTTCCCAGGACGCGGTGAAATCCCCCTGCCAGAGGTTGAAGGCTGACTTGCCGCCCTTGCCGGACGGGTCAGCGAGGCCTTCGGCACTGTTGCGAGTGCGGCTGTAGCCGCCATCGAGGTCCACCGCCGGGTACTTGTCGGACGCGATGCTCATGCGCACCGCACGGCTTTGCATCAGCCGCGAGGTGGCAATCTGCAGATCGAGGTTGCGCTCCACCGCGCGCTGGATCAACGCCGACAGCTGGCGGTCGTCGAAGGTTTCCCACCAGCGCGCCTCCAGGGGCGCGCTCTGCGGCTGGCTGGGGGCCGGTTTTTCCTGCAGCGCAGGCCATGCCGAGGGCGCGGTGCTTTTCGGCGCCTCGAAGTCCGGGCCGACGGTGCAGGCGCTCAAGGTCAGCGTAGCGCCAAGCACGAGGGGCGAAGCCGTGTATGCAAGTCTCATCGAACACTGACCTCGTTACCCGCCTCGGCCTTGGCCTTGCTCTGGGTGTCGATCCTGGCCACGACCGACATGCCGACCCGCAAACGCTCCAGCAACGGCTGGTCGGCATCGAAGACGATCTTCACCGGAATACGCTGCACCACCTTGGTGAAGTTACCGGTGGCGTTGTCCGGCTTGACCGCCGCGAAGGTCAGGCCGGTGGCCGGGGCGACACTTTGCACGCGACCGCGCAGGCGTTCACCGGCAAAGGTATCAACGCTCACCTCGACGATTTGCCCAGGCAGCACGTGGGTCAATTGGGTTTCCTGGAAGTTGCCGATCACATAGGCACGCTCCAGCGGCACCACCGAGAGCATCCGCGCCCCCGGGTTGACGTAAGCCCCCACGCGCACCGCACGCTCGCCGACCATGCCGTCGATGGGCGCGACGATCGTGGTGTAGGACAGGTCCAGGCGGGCGCGCTCCAGCGCCGCCTCGGCATGCTTGAGGCCACCCTGGGCAGCATCGACCTGGGCGGTGAGGATATCGATCTGCTTGCGCGCCGCCGCCAGCGCCGCGCTGGAGTTGGCCAGGCGCGCGCGCGCCTGGTCGACCCGGCTGCGCGCCTGCTGGGCGTTCTGCACGGTGCCCGCGCCCTGCTCGGCCAGGCGGCTGTGGCGGGTCAGTTCATGGTTGGCGAAGGCAAGTTCCGCTTCGTCGGCTGCCACCGTTGCCTGCGCCTGGGAAATCAGCGATGCCTGACGCTCCAGGGTCGCCCTGGCGTTCTGCGCCTGGGCCTTGGACATCAGCAACTGCGCTTCGGCCGCCGCCAGGGCCGCCTGAAAATCGCGGTCATCGATCAGTGCCAGGGTCTGCCCGGCCTTGACCCGCTGGTTATCCTCGACCAGCACCCGGGTGATAAAACCCGAGACTTTCGGCGCGACCACGGTGTAGTCGGCCGAGACATAGGCATCGTTGGTCGATTGCACGCCGCCCGAACCGAAGATCGAGGGCAAGGCAGTAAAGGCTATGCCGCCGACGATGAGCACCGCCGCTGCAATCAAGGCCAATTTATGGTTTTTACTTAGGGTCATTACGACTATCTCTCTCAGCAGGAACGCTATGCCACCGCACGGGGTGGATAGATCCGGGTGGGCACAAAAGGAATCAGCAGGATCAACGCCAGCGCCAGCAGCGCCATGCACAGGTAGAGGTCGGCCGAGGTCAGCACCACGGCCTGTTCATGGATACGCTTGGCCAGGCCCGGTGCACTGGCATCGGCCAGGGGTGAATTGCCCAGGTTGTCCACCAGCATGTTCGAGTGAAAATGCCGGCGTACCGTGGTCAGCGCCTCCAGCACCCCGGCGGCGACCACCGAGGCCAGGCCCTTGACGGTGTTGAACCAGGCCGAAGCGAACGGGCCGTCTTGCGGGGTCATGCCGCCAGTGGCGAGCATCAGCAGCGGGATCACCGCCATCGGCTGACCGAAGATCTGGAACAGTTGCAGCACGTAGAAGTTGTCGCGAATCCACTGCGAGGTAATCATCGTGCCGCCAAAGCACGACACCGCCAGCATGCCCAGGCCAATGGCCAGAACCCAGCGGCAGTCCACCGCGCGGATGTTGCACAGCGCTGCGGTCAGCGGCAGGGCCAGCAACTGCGGCAACGCCACCAGCAACATCACCGGGCCCGTCTGCACCGGCCGGTAGCCCTGGATCTGGGCGAGGAAGCTGGACGGAATGATGATCACCGCCGAAAGCACTACCAGCACCCCGCCGAGGGTGACCAGGGCATGGGTGAGGTTGCGGTTGCTGAGCATCTGCAATTTGAAGAACGGCAGCGGGTGCGACCATTCGTTGATCATGAACAGCACCAGCAGTGCCAGGCCGCCGCCCAGCAACCAGCAGATCAACGGCGAGTTGAACCAGCCCATGCGATCGCCCTGGCTCAGGCCGATGACAATCGAGCAAATGGCCGGCAGGCCCAGCAGCAACCCGCGCCAGTCAAACTGCTTGAAGCGCTCCAGGCGCAGCGGGTCTTGCGGCAACCCCCAGGCCACGCAAGCCATGGCCAGCAACGACGGCAGGATGATCTGCCAGAACGCCCACTGCCAACCGACGTACTCGGTCCACAAGCCCGCCAGCGGCAGCCCCAGGCTCGGCCCGAAGGTGGCCGTCAAGGCGTAGCCGGCCAGGCCATAGAGTTTGATGCCAGGGGGCAGGAAACGCAGCGCCACGCTCATCAGCATCGGCGGCAAGGCCCCGCCGGCAAAGCCCTGCAGGGTGCGCAGCAGCATCAGGGTTTCCTGGTTGGGCGCGAACGGGCAGAGCAAACCGAGCAGGGCGAAGGCGCCAATCGCGCAGAGGGTGAAACGCCGCAGGGAGAAGGTCACCGAGCACCAGGGCGCGAAAGCCATGGCCGAGACCGAGGTCGCCGAGTACAAGGCGACCAGCCATGAACCTTCGTCAGACCCGATGTGCATGCCACCACGAATATCGGCCAGGGCCATTTTCGTGACCATCTCGTTGAGGCCGGCGCAGAGTACCGCCAGCAGCACACCGAGCAGGCCGATGACGATGCGCGGGCCGAATGCCGCCGGTGCCGCAGGCTTGGCCGGGGCAGGTGCCGGTGCGGCGACGACGGCCGCACCCGGGGTGGCCAGGGCCTCCAACGAACTCATGGCCTGCCCCCGGGAACGGGCGCAGGGGCACGGTAAAACAGGTACAGGCGCATGGCTTCAGAACTCCGGGTAATTGAGGTACCCGGCAAGTCTATGGAGGCCGATTACTGACGAAAACTGACATATTCGCAGCTTTATGCTGCATGAGACGCAACTATACGATCAGGTATATATAAGCGCTCAAAAGCATCAATCTTGACGTTAACACTCAGGCTTTACTGCAACACTCCTTGAGCGTCTGGCGCAGCCAGCGATGGGCAGGATCGTTGTCATAGCGCGGGTGCCAGGCCTGCATGATGGTCACCGATTCCAGCGCCATGGGGATGCGGAACGAACGTAGCGGCAGGCCCAGACGGGCAACACTGAGCAGCACGTGTTGGGGCAGGGGCAGCAGCAGGTCGGACTCGGGCAGGGAGAACATCGCCGAGTGAAAACTCGGGGTAATCAACGCCACCCGCCGGCTCAGGCCCATCCCCGCCAGCGCTGAGTCGATTGGCCCGGTGGCGCGACCGCGGCGTGAGACGCTGATCTGTTCGAAGGCGGCGAAGCGCTCCGGGGTGATCTCATCGTTGAAGATCGGGTGATCGACCCGCGCCAGGCCCACGAAGGTGGTGGCAAACAGGCTTTGCACCTTGATTTCCGGGCCGAGGTTGCGCGTGGCGCTGATGTACAGGTCCAGGCGCCCATCGCGCAGGCTGTCGTCCTCGTCACCGCCCTCGCCTTCCGGGACAAAACGCAGCACGGTACGCGGCGCCTGCTGGCGCATGGTTTCCAGCAAGGGGGCCGCGAACGGCGCGATAAACACATCGTTGGCGCGCAGGTTGAACGAGCGCTCCAGGGTCAGCAGGTCAACCTCGTCACTGGAGCTGAACACCTGCCCGGCCTGTTCGACCACGCTGCGCACCTGGGTGCGCAGGGCCATGGCCTTGGGGGTCGGTACCAGGCCGCGGCCGGCGCGGACCAGAATCGGGTCGCCGACGGCATGGCGAATTCGCGTCAGGGTGCGGCTCATGGCCGCCGGGCTGAGGTTCATGCGACGAGCCGCACCGACCACACTGCCTTCATCGAGCAGCGCATCCAGCGCAACCAGCAAGTTCATATCCGGAAAGTGCATGGTAAGCATCCATTCATGTATTTCAGTGAATCCGCTGCAATCTTACCAGTTTCTGCAGGTTTTCCAGCCCTTGCATTCTGCGCAACTAGTCATTGCACCGCGCACCATTTACCCGGCCGCACGCTTTTTCAAGAATGCCTGCTCTTTGTATTCAGAATGGGTCCCGTCACCATGTACAGCTCGGTACTGATCGCCATTGATGGCTCTGCGCGCAGCCGCGGCATCCTCGAAACCGTCAGCCGCTTCTGCGAACCCGCGCGCCATCAGTTGCATGTGCTGCTGGCGGTCGACGTGGCCTACGCCCTGGCCGAGGAGAACAGACGCATCAGCGCCTTCGACCAAAGTGAATACCCGGCCGCCAGCCATGAACAGCAAATGGCCGACATGACCATGCAGCAAGCCGTGGACTACCTGCGCACCCGCGGCTTCCAGACCGAAGGCAACCTGGTCAACGGTGACCCGGTATCGACCATCGTCGCCGAGGCCAAGCGCCTGGAAAGCGACCTGATCGTCATGGGCCATCGCCACCTGTCGCGCCTGGACCGCATGCTCGACCCTTCGATCAGCAGCAAGGTCATCGACAAGGCCGGCTGCCCGGTGCTGGTCGATGCCCGCCACGTCTGACCCTTCCCCTTTACCGAGATCGCACGGATGAAACTCGACTACCTGCAACTGGAACAGATCGGCGCTGTTGCCCTGATCCGCCTCAACCGTCCCGAGGTGCTCAACTCGTTGTGCTGCGAACTGGCCGCGGAGCTGGCCGGTGTGCTTGACCACCTTGAGCAGGACCGTAGCGTCCGCGCCCTGGTACTGACCGGTGGCGACACCGTGTTTGCCGCCGGCGCTGACATCAAGGCGATGCGTGATCGCAGCTACATGGATGTCTACACCAGCGATTTCGTGACCGTGGACTGGGAGCGCCTGGCGAGCTTTCGCAAGCCCAGCATCGCCGCAGTGGCCGGTTACGCACTGGGTGGTGGCTGCGAACTGGCGCTGATGTGCGACATGATCATCGCTGCCGACAGCGCCCGCTTCGGCCAGCCGGAAATCAAGATCGGCACCATCCCCGGCGCCGGTGGCAGCCAGCGCCTGGCCCGCTCGATCGGCAAGGCCAAGACCATGGACATGGTCCTCACCGGCCGCACCATGGATGCCGAAGAAGCCGAGCGCTGCGGGCTGGTCAGCCGCCGAGTCAGCGATCAGGCCCTGCTCGACGAAGCCCTGCAGGCTGCGGCGCGGATTGCCAGCTACTCTGGCCCGGTCAGCATGATGGCCAAGGAAGCGGTCAACCGCGCCTTCGAGACCACCCTGAGCGAAGGCGTGCGCCAGGAGCGGCGTTTGTTCCACTCCACCTTCGCCATCGAGGACCAGAAGGAAGGCATGGCGGCGTTTGCCGAGAAACGCGCGCCGCAGTTCATGCATCGCTAAGAAATTGGTTCTTCACGGAATCCTGGGGGGCTAGGGATCCTTGGGTTGTTCTGGCTGCGAGCTTATCCATTCGCTGTGGCGCCGCGGCCGGCCCCTTCCGCCCTTACGGCGGCCTACTTTTCTCTTGGGAAAAGTAGGCAAAACCGCTTGCTCCTGCATACGGCCCTACGCTGCGCTTCGGGTCCCTTCGCTACGGCGCCCTCCGGGGCATCGCGGCCTACGACTTGCTACGCCAAGTCTACGTCTCGCGTCTTCGGCTAACGCCGAAGGTGCTGCGCACTGCCCCTACAGGCACCTTCGCTCAGCCTCCTGAAGTCGCTTTTGGCGGCGCCTGGAATTACGTGCATGAAGATCAAGATCAGCATCAAGATGAAGCAGGTCGGTCCTCGCTTCGGGGTCAGTTTGGCTACGCCATAATCCGCTTTCGCAGATACGCCCGTGCAGGCGCTGCCCGTAACTTCGCGACTTCAGGAGGCTGAGCGTAGGTGTCTGGAGGGGGCTGGTGCGTAGCACCCTTCGGCCCAAGCCGAAGTCGCGAGACGTAGACTTGGCGTAGCAAGTCGTAGGCCGCGATGCCCCTGGAAGGCACCGAAGCGAAGGAACCCGAAGCGCAGCGTAGGGCCGTATGCGGGAGCGAGCGGTTTTGCCTACTTTTCCCAAGAGAAAAGTAGGACGCCGTAAAGGCGGAAGGGGCCAGCCGCAGCGCCACAACGAATGGATAAGCTCGCAATCTGAACATCCCACCCCACCCCTAGGATCATAGTCCCCAAAATTTCGATTGGCCCGCCCCTAGATCCTGTAGAAGCGGGCTTGCCCCGCGATCAACTCAACCCTGCGCCTTGCCGGGCTTGACCACCACCGTACAGGTGGTACCCGCCGCCAGCAAAAAGCCCTCGGGCACTTCATCGATATGAATCCGCACCGGCACCCGCTGGGCCAGGCGCACCCAGTTGAAGGTCGGATTGACGTCAGCGATCAGCTCGCGGCTTTCCGGGTTGTCGCGGTCATAGATACCGCGCGAGATACTCTCTACATGCCCTTTGAGCCGCTCGCCGCTCATCATCTGCAACTCGGCCTGGTCGCCCACCCGCACGTGCGGCAGCTTGGTCTCTTCGAAGAAGCCATAAACCCAGAACGAATCCTTGTCGACCACCGCCATCTTCGGCTCGCCGGTGCGCGCGTAGTCACCACGATGGACGTTGAGGTTGGTGACATAGCCATCGACCGTGGCGAGGATCTTGGTCCGCTTGAGGTCCAGCTCGGCCGCCGCCAATTGCGCCTGGGCCTGCTGGTAATCGGCCAGCGCCGAGTTGGCGATGTTGCTGGCGTCGTCACGGTTCTCCCGCGAGATCACCAGGTTGTCCATGTCGGCGCGGCGATGGGCGTTGACCTTGCGCATTTCCCAGGTGGCCTTGCGCGAGGCGACCAGCGCCTGGGCCTGGCGGACCGCCACTTGGTAGTGCTCGGGGTCAATCTGCAGCAGCACATCGCCCTTCTTCACCAACTGGTTGTCGCGCACCGGCACATCGACCACGTAGCCCGGCACGTCGGCAGCGACGTTGATGATGTCGGCACGCACGCGCCCGTCGCGGGTCCAGGGCGTGTTCATGTAATGCACCCAGAGCTGGCGACCGATCACCACGGCAGCGGCCAGCACGAGCAAGGTGGCGATCAGGCTGAAAAACTTTTTCATCAACAGGGGTCTCAACGGTAGAGAGTCAGGGCGATGGATCCGAACAGGCAGATAAACAGGCACAGGCGCAGCAGCGCCGGGTGCCAGAAGAAGCGGTAGCCGTCATGACTGGCGATAAACCGGTCCAGGCCCCAGGCAAGGCCGGCGGCGAACAGGAACATCAAGGTCATGGTCGGCATGTAGACGCCATGGAAAGCGATTTCACGAGGCATGGGGCAGTCCTTTGGCCGGGGCCAGTTCGGCCAGCGGCGACTGAGGGTCGAGCAGTGAAGTACGGATGAAATGCAAGTAGCTCTGCACCCGGCGCAGGGCCGAGGTGTCGAAGTGGCGGGCGAACGGCTCGTCGGTGGCCTGCACCCGGCTGATGGCATGGTCCACCGCCACCAGCGCACGCTCGTGGTTGCTCGCGCTCGGCTGCATGAACAGGCGCGCCAGGGCGCGGCCCATGACCCGGATGGCCTGGCGCCAGGGCTGCGATTCGGCGTAGCACGGGTGCACCGGCAAAATCGCCTGCTCCTTGCGCAGTTCGATGATCGCATGACCGACCTCAAGCACCACGAACATCCAGCGCAGCAACTTGCTCTGCACCCGCGGCTGGCCGACCGCCAGGCCATAGGCCTGGTGCAGCAGGTCGCGGGTGCGGCTTTCGAAGCTCGAACCCAAGCCGCGCAGGCGCCCGGTGATCGCATACAGCACCTGGGCACGCAAATCCTGCTCCAGGCGGCTCCACAACCAGCGGCTGTTGGGCGGCAGGATGATTGCCCCGGCAGCGGCGCAGACCAGCATACCGATGACCATGGCGATGTAGTCGTTGATGAAGTTGTAAGGGTTGTAGATGGTCAGGTTGTCCGGCACGGAACCGGTGGCAAAAAAGATCAGCAGGCCCAGCCCGTAACCGGCATAGGCCGGTCGCGAGGCGAGGAACGCGCCGAACACGAACACCGGCGCCAGCACCAGGCATAACAGCGGGAAACCGTCGATCCAGGGGAACACGAAGAAGGTTTCGAAGAAGCCGACAAAGGCGCCGAACAAGGTCCCGCAGGCCATCTGGAACGACATGCGCTTGGGGTTTGGCGTGGCCGCCGAGAGGCCGACGGTGGCCGCGGCGATCAGCGTCATCATCGCCCCGCTCGGCCAGGCGGTGAGTATCCAGAAGCTGCCCAGCACCAGCAGGATGAACGCGGCGCGCACACCGGCGGCCAGCGAGGCCATCCAGTTGGTCTGCGCCACATAGGGCTCATCCCACTGCTCGCGGGCATGGTTGTGCTCGGTCAGCGAAGCGTGGGTCTGGGCGTAGCTGTGCATGTCGTCGACGAAGCGGTACAGCAGTTCGTAGGCAGTGTGGAAGTCCAGCAGGTCGGCATCGCTCGGGCCGCTCTCGACATACGCTGCACGCAGGGTGCGCACGCGCTCCGGCAAGCCTTCCTTGTAGACCGCCAGCTGTTCGGCCAGGCGCGCCGCATCACCCTCGGTGAGACCACGACCGGCATAGGCGTCGAGCAGCTCGGCCAGGGCGGTGAGCCCCGGCTCGATGGCGGTGACGATCTGCAGCGGCCCACGCAAACGCAAGCGCTCCAGCAACTGGTGCAAGGCGTTGAAGCGCGTGGTGATGGCCATGAATTCGCTGTTCATCCGCCCCAGGCGCCCGTTGCGCCGGCGCATGTGCGGGTCTTCGAAGGCGGTGACACTGCGCAGGCTTTCCAGGCCCACGGCCTCGGCGATAAAGCGCACGTTGCTGCTTTCAAAGCGGTCGCGCTGGCTGTCGCCGCGCAGGCCCTCGGCAACGAAGCCGGCAAACACGCCGAAGCGTTGGTACAGGGCGTTGCGCATCGAGGCGCTGGCCGACTGCGGCAAAATCGCGGCGCTGACCAGGGTCGAAACCAGAATCCCCAGGGAGATTTCCAGCACCCGCCACACCGCGGCCATGAACGCGCCGTCGGGATGCTGCAGGGCCGGCAGGCCGACCATCGCCGCGGTGTAACCGGCGAGCACGAAGCCGTAGGCGCGGAAGGTGCGGTAGCGCATGGCGCCGGCCGAACACAGGCCGACCCAGATCGCCAGGCTCGGCAGGAACAGCTCGGTGTTCTGCGGAAACAAGGCGATCAGCGCGACCATCATCGACGAGCCGGCCAGGGTGCCCAGCAGCCGGTAGAAGCTCTTGGCGAACACATGGCCGCTCTGCGGTTGCATGACGATGAACACAGTGATCATCGCCGTGCGCGGCTGCGGCAACTCCAGGCGCATGGCCAGCCACAGGGTCAGGAAGGCGGCGCTGAGGACCTTGAAGATGTACACCCAGGTGACCCCGTCGGTGCGCACCCATTCAAAGAACCCGCGACGCCACTCCAGGGTGGCCAGCCAGCGAAACGGCAGGGTCAGTGCGCTCATTCGGCATGGCCCGGCTTGTCGAAGACTGCCAGGGTTACCGGGGTTTTCGGCGCCTGCTGACGGTCTTCGCCGGGCACATCGTTGCCCGCGCCCAGGCCGCCGCCCAGGGCCGTGACCAGTTCGGCATGGGCACTCAGGCGTGCGGCCTGGACCTGCTGCTGGATCTGCTGCTGGCGGAACAGCATCGTCTGCGCGTTGAGCACATTGAGGTAATCGGTCAGGCCGCGCTGGAAGGCGATCATGGCGATGTCGTAGGTCTTTTGCGCCGAGGCCACCGATTCGGCGGCAAAGTGTTGCTGCTCGTGCATCGACTCACGACGGATCAACTGATCGGAAACACCCTTGAGCGCCTCGACCACGGTCTGGTTGTAGCGCGCCACGGCGATATCATAACCAGCCGCGGCAACCCCCAGTTGCGAGCGCAAGCGACCGCCGTCGAACACCGGCAGGCTGATCGCCGGGCCGACGTTGTAGTTGAACTTGCGCCCGGTCAGAAACTCCAGCGGCCCGCCGCCGGTGGCCATGAAACCGAGGCCAGCAACCAGGTCGACGTTGGGGAAGAAGCCGGCATGGGCGACATCGATACCACGGGCCTGGGCTGCGACCTGCCAGCGGCTGGCGACCACGTCCGGGCGCTGGCCGACCAGTTCGGCGGGCAAGGCCGAGGGCAATTTCAGCGCAGTGCCCAGCGCCAGTCGTGGACGCTGCAGCTGCGCGCCCTCGCCTGGACCTTTACCGGCCAAGGCTGCCAGCTGGTTACGGGCCAGGGCGATTTCCTCATTGAGGGCATCGAGCTGGCGGTGGGTTTCCGGCAGTGGCGTCTGCGCCTGGCTGACTTCAAAGTGCGTGCCGATGCCACCGGCCAGACGCCGCTCGGCCAGGGCCAGGATCTGCTCCTGTTGCTCAAGCTCGGCCTTGACGATATCGCGCTGGGCAAAGTGCAGCGACAGCTGGATGTAGGCCTTGACGATGTTGTTCTGCAGCTCGAGCCGGGCCTGACGCGCCTGGGCCACGCTCATGTGGGCCATGTCCACGGCCTGCTCGCTGGCATTGCGCTCGCGGCCCCAGAGGTCCAGGGCGTAGCTCAAGCCAAGCGATGCATTGTTGTCCCAGGTGTTGGCCCCGGACAACGCGCCGGGGCCATAGAACTGGTCTTGCGGCCAGTTGTGGCGCTTGAGCGTCGACTGGCCGTTGACCTGCAGTTTTTCTGCCGACTCGACCACCCCGGCCATGGCCTTGGCTTCACGCACACGGGCGACGGCCATGGCCAGGGTCGGGCTGTCTTGCACGGCCAGGGCGATCCAGCGATCGAGTTGCGGGTCGCCGTAGGCCCGCCACCATTGCTGGTCGGGCCAATGGGCGTCGAGGGCGGCTTCACGGATCGCCGCGTCGGTGGTCAGGGTATTGGCTTGCAGCGTCTTGCTTTGCGGGGCAATGCCCCAGGTTCCGATACAGCCGCTCAAGGTCAAGCTAAAGGCACAGGCACTGAGCGCATTGAGCGCTCTGATGATGCGACGCGGCACAGCTGCGAATTCCCGACATAGAAGGTGGATGACGCTTGGAGACGCAATTCTAGGGGGCCGCCGCACTGGCGATAAGCGTGCATTACTGCGAATCTTTGTTACGAAAACAGTGATAATCCGGCTTTAGTCTGAAGACCGCCTCGGTTACTTCATGTCACAATTTGTCGTCTACTTTGAGAGCGACCCATGGACACCCTGCAAAACATGCGTGCTTTTAGTTGCGTCGCGCAAGTCGGCAGCTTCACTGCCGCGGCCGTGCAACTGGATACGACCACCGCCAACGTGTCGCGGGCGGTCTCCAATCTTGAAGCCCATCTGCAAACCCGCCTGCTCAACCGCACCACCCGGCGCATCGCCCTGACCGAGGCCGGCAAGCGTTACCTGATGCGCTGCGAACAGATCCTCACCTACGTCGAAGAAGCCGAAGCCGAGGCCAGCGACGCCCATGCGCGCCCGGCCGGGCAACTGAAGGTGCATTCGATGACCGGGGTCGGCCAGCACTTCGTCATCGATGCCATCGCCCGCTACCGCGAAACCCACCCGGACGTGACCTTCGACCTGACCATGGCCAACCGCGTGCCGGACCTGCTCGACGAAGGCTACGACGTGTCCATCGTGCTGGCCAGCGAGCTACCGGACTCGGGCTTTGTCTCCCAGCGCCTGGGCATCACCTACAGCATCGTCTGCGCCTCGCCCGACTACGTGAAACGCCACGGCATCGCCCACAAGCCCAGCGACCTGCTCAACCACGCCTGCCTGCGCATGGTCAGCCCGGTGATCCCGCTGGAGAAATGGCTGTTCGACGGCCCCGAAGGCCAGGAGGTGGTCAACATCACCCAGGCGCCGTTCCAGGTGAACTCCGCCGACGCGATGAAAACCGCGATCCGCAGTGGCATGGGCGTTGGTGTGCTGCCGATCTATTCGGCGATCGAGGGCCTGCGTGATGGCTCACTGGTGCGGGTGATGCCCGAGTACCGCCTGCAGGAGCTCAACCTGTACGCGATCTACCCGTCGCGCCAGTACCTGGATGCCAAGATCAAGACCTGGGTCGAGTACCTGCGCAATTCTCTGCCGGAAATTCTCGCCGCCCACGAAGCGGACCTGAAAACCCACGAACTGCGCATCGCCACCTGAAATCTTGCTGCACAGGGGTGGTGGAGAATGATAGCGTGCTACCCATTCTCCACCGCCCGCAGAGATTTCGCCGATGAAAAAGACCGTCCTTGCCTTCAGCCGCATCACCCCGGCGATGGTCGAACGCCTGCAGCAAGACTTCAACGTAATCGTGCCCAACCCCAAGCTCGGCGACATCAGTGCCCAGTTCAACGACGCCTTGCCCGAGGCGCATGGCCTGATCGGCGTCGGCCGCAAGCTCGGCCAGGCGCAACTGGCAAACGCCAGCAAGCTGGAAGTGGTCGCCAGCGTCTCGGTGGGCTACGACAACTATGACCTGGCCTACTTCAACCAGCGCGGCATCGCCCTGACCAACACCCCTGACGTGCTCACCGAGAGCACCGCCGACCTCGGCTTTGCCCTGCTGATCGGCGCGGCGCGGCGGGTGGCCGAGCTGGATGCCTGGACCAAGGCCGGGCAATGGCAGGCCACCGTGGGCCCGGCGCAGTTTGGCAGCGACGTGCATGGCAAGACCCTGGGTATCGTCGGCCTCGGCAATATCGGCGCGGCCATTGCCCGGCGTGGGCGCTTCGGTTTCAACATGCCGATCCTCTACAGCGGCAACAGCCGCAAGCCGGCCCTGGAACAGGAACTGGGCGCGCAATACCGCAGCCTCGATGAGCTGCTGGCTGAAGCTGACTTCGTCTGCCTGGTGGTGCCACTGGGGGCGCAGACCAAGCACCTGATCAGCACCCGTGAACTGCAGCTGATGAAGCCCAGTGCCTTCCTGATCAACGTGTCCCGTGGGCCGGTGGTGGATGAGGCGGCGCTGATCGAGGCCCTGCAGGCCGGCACCCTTCGCGGCGCCGGGCTGGATGTGTACGAGAAGGAACCACTGGCAGCCTCGCCGTTGTTCCAGCTGAAAAACGCCCTGACCTTGCCGCATGTAGGTTCGGCTACCGCTGAAACCCGCGAGGCCATGGCCAATCGCGCGATTGATAACCTGCGCAGCGCCTTGCTGGGTGAGCGGCCGCGGGATCTGGTCAATCCGCAGGTGTGGAAGTAGGCGGTACGAGTACCTAATCAACCACCCTTACCGTTATCAGTGGTGAAATCTGCGACGGCAGGCTGAGCACCGAGAGATCGAAAAACAGCACACCAGTGCCGCCCAGTGCGCTTTGCAAATAGCGCCTGGGCAGCACGAACTCGTGCCCGCGATAGTCTTCCCAACGCTCGATTGCATGCGAGTCCGAGTAGGTTTCCGGATCCCCTCCCGGTGGAAAACCAATCCAGCCTAGGAGCAAGGTTGCTCCTTGAGAGCCCTGCAAGCCTGGCAAGGAATAACCACTGAGCGTCAGCCCCTCCTCGCCCACTTGGGAAAGGCTGACAGTCCAGGCCGCATCTTTGAGAGTGGGCGGCGCGACCACCGGTTTATCGGACTTGCCCATCATCACTTCCATGACCGTTGCCTCGAACGCTGCGGATGTGTTGAGCGCAAGTTACGCCCTTGGAACGTCCCTGAAACCTGGCATTTTTATCAGGTACTGCGTCGGCCTCATCGCGGGTCAAGCCCGCTCCCACAGATTAATCCCAACTTGTGGGAGCGGGCTTGACCCGCGATTGCTACCTCAAGGCCACGACCGGCTCGACCACCTTGGGCCGGGGCTTGCGAAACACCAGCACGTTACCCAGCATCACCAGCACCAGGCCTGCCAACGCCGGCGCCGTCCATTGATACCCCTCGTAGAACGCCGAGACGTTCAACGCCACCAGCGGGAACAACACCGTGCAGTAAGCGGCCCGCTCCGGCCCCATGCGTCCGACCAGGGTCAGGTAGGCGGTAAAACCGATCACCGAGCCCGGGATCACCAGGTACAACAGTGAGCCGATGTAGCGCGTGTTCCATTCCATGGCAAACGCAATGCCGCTGACCAGGCAGTACAGCCCGAGCATGCTCGCGCCATAAAGCATGCCCCAGGCATTGGTGGTCAGCGGCCGCAGGCCGGCCTTTTGTTGCAGGCTGGAGAGCATGTTGCCGGCCGAAAAACACAGGGTGCCCAGCAGCGCCAGGCCCAGGCCGATAATGGTTTCGCGGCTGGCGGCATGCCCGGACAGCTCCGGCCAGAACAGCAGGCCCAGCCCGGCCAGGCCGAGGGCGCCACCGGCAAGCACATTGGCGGCAACCTTCTGGCCAAAGAATACCCGCGCATTCAGCGCGTTCCACAAGGTGGCGGTGGAGAACACCACGGCGATCAGGCCACTGGGAATCCACTGGCTGGCGGTCAGAAAGCACATGAAGTTGACGCAGAACAGGCACAGGCCCTGGGCCAGGCAGATCAGGTGGCCGCGGCGATTCATCGGTTGCAGGCGGCGGCTGAGCAGCAGGATGACAAACAGCACCAGCGCCGCCAGGGCAAAGCGGTAGACGATCGACACCGCAATGGCGACCTCCCCCAATTGCAGCTTCAGGGCAATCCAGGTGGTGCCCCAGATCAGCACAGTGAGCAGGTATAACGACAGGTTCATGGCGGCACTCCTCGATTCCAGGCCACCAGTGTGCAACTGCAACCCCAGCCGGCACTTGCACATTCTTGCGCTTTTGCACAGGCAACAGCTGTCAGCCCCGGCCTGGCGGAGTACGATGGCCCACAGAGGTAAGGACCATGACGCCGTTGGACCAGCTGCAAGTCTTCAAAGCCATGCACGACTCACCCCATGCCCGCCTGGAACACAGCGCGCACCTGGGGGACGGCCTGGCAGCAGCCCTGTGGAACAACCGTCACGACGCCCGCGACTACGAGGCCCCCAGCCATCACACCCTGTCGTGTTACATCGCCGACGGCACCGGCACCTTTCGCCGTGACCGCCCCGGCCACACCGGCGCACCCGACAAGCTGTGCATCATGCCGGCAGGATCGGCCTCGCATTGGGTGGTCAACGGCTCGATCCGCCTGGCACACCTGTACATCAGCCAGGAGCAATTCGCCCTCGGTTGCGTCAGCCTGCTGGACCGCGAACCCCGTGAACTGCAACTGCAGGAGGCGACCTTTCTCGACGACCCCGAGCAGGCCCGGCGCTTTCGCCAGCTGATCGCCCTGGACTGGGACGAACCGGGCGAGCGCCTGCTGACCAGCAGCCTGGCCCACGAGATTCTCGACCATGCCCTGCTCAGCCAGGTTGGCCTGCGCCAGGGCCTGCGTCTTAAAGGCGGGCTGGCCGCGCACCAGCGCCGGCAACTGCGCGAGTATGTCGAAGGCCACCTCGATCAACCCCTGAGCCTTGGCGAGCTGGCGGCGCTGTGCAACCTCTCCGAGTACCACTTCGCGCGGATGTTTCGCGAAAGCTTCGGCCTGCCGCCGCACCAGTACCTGCTGGCCCGGCGCCTGGCCAAGGCGCGACAACTGCTGCGCCATGGCCAACTGCCGCTGGGCGAAGTGGCCCTGCTGTGCGGCTTTGCCAGCGCCAGCCATTTCAGCAACCGCTTCCGCCAGGCCCTGGGCGCGACGCCCGGTGCTTACCGGGCCGCCTTCAGCGCTTAGAACTCGAGGGTGCTGGACAGGCTGACCTGACGCGCATCGCCCACCGAGACAAAGTAACGGTTCACCGCCGAGCTGTAATAGGTGCGGTCGAACAGGTTCTTGACGTTCAACTGCAAGCGCACCTTGTGCTCGTCCAGGCGGGTTTCGTAGCTGGCGAAGGCATCGGCGACGGTGTAGCCCGGCAGCTCGAAATCATTCTCGGCGTTACCCGCCCGCTCACCGACATAGCGCGCACCGGCGCCCAGGCGCAGGCGATCGCCGCCGAACAGGCTGCCCGCGTCATACACCGCCGACAGCGAACCGCTGTGGCGCGCTACGTTCTGCAGGCGATTGCCTTCGAGCGTGGGGTCCTGGGTGACGTCGGCATCGGTGAAGGCATAGTTGCCGATCAGGCTCCAGCGCTCGCTCAACTGCCCGCTCAGGTCCAGCTCGACGCCCCGTGAGCGCACCTCGCCCGCATTGCTGTAGAGGGTGTCGCCGGTTGCCGAGTCGAAGTTGGCCACCAGCACGTTGCGCTTGCGGATGTCGAACAGCGCCAGGGTGCCGGTCAGCGCCCCCGGCACGTCGAGCTTGGCACCCAGTTCCCAGGATTTGCCCTGTTCAGGTTCCACGCCCGAGTCCAGCACCAGGCCGCCGCTCAGTGGGGCGACGCTGGAATTGGGCTTGAACGATTCGGTGTAGCTGCCATAGAACGACAGCTGCTCGTCGACCTTGTACACCAGGCCCAGCCGCGGCACCCAGGCCTGGCCATTGCTGTTGGTGTTGGCCTTGAACGGCCGCCCGCGCCCGGCGAGCTGGTCGTACATCTGGTAGCGCGCGCCGGCGACCAGGATCCAGTGCTCATCGAGGTGGATCGAATCCTGGAAGAACAGCGAGTCGCTGCGCAGCTTGTCGGTCTGCGCGCTGTCGCTGTCACGCACGCTGGTGCCTTCGACTTCGCGGCCATACACCGGGTTCAGGTAACTGAAGGTGCTCAGGCTGCTCTGGCGGATCAGGTCGGCGCGGTAGACCTTGCGGTATTCGTTATCCAGGCCGAACAGCAGGTCGTGCTGCATCCCCGCCAGTTGCACCGTGCCCTCAAGGCTCAAGGTGGCGAAACGGTCGCTGCTGAGTGCGCCGTGGGTGCCGTCCATGCTGCGGGTCAGGGTGCCGCGCGAGGCGTTGACGCCGGTCACCCGCACCTGGCTGGCGTCGTAGGTTTCACGGTTGTAACTGAAGCCAAAGTGGGCTTTCCAGTCATCCGCAAGCTGATGATCGACCTCCAGCCGATAGAGGTCCGAGCGCCCTTGCATGTCATTGAACGGCTCGTCCAGGCGCCGGGTGCTGGGGATATCCAGCGGGTGGTTGGTGCGCGGGTCGATGGCGGTGCCACGGTCGAACGGATAGAGAAACTCGCGGTGCTCGTAGGCCAGCAGCACCTGGGTGTCTTCGCCGTACCAGGCCAGCGATGGCGCCACCAGCGATTCGCGGTGGGTGCCGAAGTTGCGCCAGTAGTCTTCATCTTCATGGTCGAGCACCAGGCGGTAGGCGAAGTTGCTCTCGCCCAGCGCGCCGGTGCTGTCCAGGCCGCCGCCGCTGCCGTTCTTGCCGCTGCCATAAGTAGAGCCGCGCAGGTTCAGGGCGTTGTAGCGTTGCAGTTGCGGCCGCTTGCTGACCACGTTGATCACCCCGCCCGGGTCCTGGATACCGTACAACAATGAGGCCGGGCCCTTGAGCACTTCGACCCGCTCAGTGGTGGCATTGAGGCTGCGACCCTGCACGATAGGCATGCCATCGCGCATGATCGAGCCGTCGCGGTTGTCGCCAAAGCCGCGCTTCATCACCGTGTCCTGGGTGCCGCCGAAGTTGTTGCCCTGGGTCACGCCGCTGACATTGGCCAGGGCATCGTCGAGGTTGCGCGGGGCCTGGTCCTTGAGCACCTGGGCCGGTACCACGTTAATGGCCTGGGGCGTCTGCATGAGCGATGCCTGGCTGCGCATCACCGAGCTGCTTTGCGGCGGCTGATAGCTGTAGTCGGCATCGGCCTGCGAGTTCACCGTGGTCGCCTCGAGCTTGAGCGCAGTGCCGGCATCGAGCGGTTCGAGGGTCAGGGTGCGGACATCGACGCGGCGAACGGCGAAGCCGGAATTGCCTAGCAGTTGCTGCAAAGCCTGCTCGGCGCTGAGGCTGGCGTTGAGGGCCGGAGCATTGATCGATGGCAGGTCGGCGGTGTAGATCACACTTTGCCCGGTCAGCCGGCTGAAGTCATTGAGCGCCTGCACCAGCGGCTTGCTCGCTTGGGAAAAGCTGTAGACCTGCTGCGCGGCGGCGACACCCAAGGGCAATGCGCTACCCGCAGCCAGCGCCGCGACACTGAGCCAACGTGAAAAGCGACGCGCTGGCGAGGGTGTGAACTTCATGACCGATGACCTGTGAAGGAGTGATGTTTATGCGAATGAATCGCACTTTCACTCACTACACGGTTGTCGCACGAGGTTACCTCAGCACTTTCTAAAAATATTTTTCAGCGGATCAGCGTGACCCGCTCCAGCAGGGTATTGCGCTTGAAGCCGAGCACCGCACCGAGCGAATCCAGCGCCGCCAGTGGCTGGCTGGCCGGGAAGCTGGCGCTGACCTTGCGTTTGCCCAGCTCGCTGTCGAGCAGGATGATGCGCCCCGGGTAGTAGCGGGCCAAGTCGTCGATCACCGTGCTCAGCGGCACCTGGTAGTAATTGAGCCAGCCCTGGCGCCAGGCCAGGCGTGATTCGCTGTCCACCGCTTCGACGGCGCTGGCGGTGCCGTCGCGATAGGCGACCTGCTGGCCGCCGCTCAGCTGTTGCTGCAAACGCCCGGGGGCCGCCGTCACCGCGACCCGGCCATCGAGCACGGTGACCCGGGCCCCGCCGCTGTGCTTGCGGACCTCGAACCGGGTACCGAGCACCTGGGTCTGGCCGTTTGCCGCGTCGACCACAAAGGGCTCACCGGTATGCGTGACATGAAAGAACGCCGCGCCCCGGCGGATCGTCACCTGTCGCACCCCGTGCGTGAAATCCACCGATACCGCACTGCCGGCATCCAGGGTCATGTGCGAATTGTCGGCCAGCACCACCTCCTCAACCTGCCCCGCGGCTGTAACGTAATCCGCCTGCAGGTCGTCCAGCCAGTACCCCGGATGCCAGCCTGCCGCCGTTCCCAGCGCCAGCACCAGGCAGGCGGCTGCAGCGCAGCTGGCAACACGGCGCCAGGTGCGCCCCGGCGCCGGTTGCTGCATGGCGCGCAGGTAACCTTGCAGGGCCTGGTCCTCTTCGGCGGCCAGCAGGCTGGCCGGTGCTTCGCTCAGGCGCCACAACGCCTGGGCCTGGGCATAGGCCCGGGCATGCGCCGGGTTGGCCAGCAGCCAGCGCTTGAACTCGGCACGCTCGGCCAATTGCGGCTGTTCGTTGATCCGGCTCAGCCAGCCCAGTGCGGCCTGTTCGTGCTCGGCGGTGATCTCGGTCATGGTGCTTTCCCTGGCTTGCGCGGGCTGGCTGACGGCAGCGCAACACTTGCCTTGCACGCCTCCAGAGCGCGCATCATGTGTTTTTCCACGGCGCTCTGGGACAGGCCCATGGCCTTGGCGATCTCGGCGTACTTGCACCCGTGGATGCGGTTGAGCAGAAAGATCTGCCGGGTACGCTCGGGCAGCTCCCGCAGCGCCGCTTCAATGCGCTGCAAGTCGCTGTTTGCCTCCAGGGCCGCTTGCGGTTCACTGACATGATCGTCGGCGACTTCCAACTGCAGGCTGTCGGTGACCCGCTCTCGCGCGCCTTCGCTGCGCAGGTGATCAATGGCGATGTTGCCGGCACAGCGCAGCAGATAGGTATCGAGTGCCTCGACCTTGACCTGCGGGCGCCGCCAGAAGCGCAAAAACAACTCCTGGATCAGGTCCGAAGCCGTGGCCCGGCAACCGATACGGCGGCTGACCAGAGCTTCCATCTGCGCCCGCTGGGCAAGGAACACCTGCACAAAGCGCGCGCGACCGCTCGCCCCGTCGGCGTCACATGCACCGTCGGCGGGCAGATCGAGCGGCTCGTTCACCACTTTACAGTGATGCCATCGCAGTCAACGGCGCCAGCACCACGCTGGCCGTTGCCAGGCCCAGCAACAGGCGCGGCTGGTAAGGCAAGAGGAACACCCAGAGGGTGACCCCGGCCATCAGCACCGCGAACAGCTCGACCAGGCCCATGGCCCAGCCGCTGTGGCGCACGGCCAGTAGCAGCGCCAGAGCCAGCAGTACCCAGCCGGCGATGCGCAGGGCCATGAGCCGCGCATGAGCGGGCTTGTGCCCGAGCAGGTCCTTGTAGTGCTTTTCCATGGCCAGGCACAGGGCGGCAAAGCCGGCAAAACCAAACAGGGCAATGGCCAGCATCAGTTCACCTCGCTTTCGATCAACGTACCGGGTGCGCTCTTGGCCTCACGCGGCGCACGCTTGGCCGCCACTACCGGCGCCCGCCACATTTTGGTGGCGGCCCAGGCCAGGAACAGCCCGCTGGCCAATGCGCTCAGGTCGAAACCGGCCATGGCCCAATCGCCGACGGCGATCGAATGGTTCAAGCCCTGCCCCGTGGTCAGGCCGTTGAGCAGCGGCAAAGCCGCCCACAGCAAGGCCCCCAGGCCCAGTTGCTCGGCCCAGGCACGGCGCCCCGGGCGCAGCATGGCGTGCAGCAACGACAGCGCCCAGAGCAGGAAGAAACAGTTGATCTCCCAGTCGGCACGGCCCTCCAGGCCAATCGGCAACAGGCGGTTCGCCCAGAAGAACGCCGCCACGCCGATCAGCAGGCCGCTCATGCTGGCGATGTTCAGCACCTCGACCAGGCGCAACTCGAACGGCTGGGTGCCGCTCTTGGCATGCTTGAGCTGGCGCTTGCCCAGCCACATCACCAGGCCGGTGCCGATCACCGCCGTGCCGGCCAGGCCGAAGAAGAAGTACAACCAGCGTAACCATGGGCCGGCGAAAACCCCCATGTGCAAGCCGTACATGCCGCCGGAAATCAGCATCGGTGTGGCATCGATCTGGCTGCCGCCCTGAAGGGTGCCGTTGACCCCATCGAACAGCCAGCCACCGCCACGCTGGTGAGCGATGCGGTCGCCGGCATGGCGCACGAAGCGTACCCGGGCGTTCTGGTCACCGGGGTTCTGCACCTCGACCCACGACAGGTTGGCCCCCGGCGCTTGTGCCTGAACCTTGGCGTACAGCTGCGGCAACGGCAGCAGCGGCGCCGGTGTACCCGCCACTTTGACCTCGTCGGGCGCACCGAACAGGTCACTGAAAAAGCCACGGGTATTGTCGCCATAGCTGGCAATGATGCTGGCCGGCATGACCATAGCCATGAAGATCACCAGGCTGCTGTAGCTGATCATCAGGTGAAACGGCAGCACCAGCACGCCAATGGCGTTATGCCCGTCGAGCCAGGAACGCTGGCCCTTGCCCGGACGGAAGGTGAAGAACTCCTTGAAGATCTTCTTGTGGGTAATGATTCCGGTCACCAGGCCCAGAAGCATGATGAACGCGGCAAAGGTCGACAGCCAGCGGCCCCAGGGGTGAGGCATCTGCAGCTGGAAGTGGAAGCGATAGAAGAACTCGCCGCCACGGGTCTCGCGCGCCTGCAGTTCGCTGCCGGTGGCAGGGTCGAGGGTTTTCGAGGTGAAATCGCGGCGCCCGCCTCCAGGCTTGGGCCAGCCCACGCTCAATGCCGGTTCGCGGGCGTTGGGCAACTGGATGAACCAGCTGCCGGCCGTCGGCGCATGCTCCTGCAGGTAGCGCTGGGCCAGGTCCAGGCTCGCCGCCGGGTCCAGCGCTCGGCTGGGCACTTCCGGCTGCGTCCAGTGACTGATTTCTTCCTTGAAATAGGACATTGTCCCGGTCAGGAAAATCGCAAACAGCAACCAGCCGAAGATCAGCCCGGTCCAGGTGTGCAGCCAGGCCATGGCCTGGCGAAAGCCCTCTTTCATGCGCTTTTCATCCAATAGGCCAGGCCGCTGATCATTGCCAGCACCAGGCTTGGCACCAGGACACCCAGCCAGGCCTGCCAGGCGCTACGACAGGCGAAGCACCAGAGGAAGGCCACCAGGTAGAACAGGAAGGACAGCATCATGCCGCTGATCACCGCCTCGGCACGCGGCACCGGCAGCAACAGGGTGATGCAGACGCTGGCCATGGCCGCCAGCAGATAGCCACCGAACACGGCAGCCAGGCTGCGGGAGGTCACGGCCAGGCGGTAACTGAGGGGCAGCCCGGCGGCTTTGCTTTTCATGGCATCCGTCCATTACGAGAAGCGCACAATAATAATGATTTATATTCTCATAATCAAAGCCGCCGGCCAGACGGATCAGAACGACAGATCGACGCCCACGGTGTAACGGCGGCCATCCAGTACGGTCTGGTAGTTTTCGTAGTCCACTTCCTTGTTGAAGACGTTGTACACACCGGCCAGCAGCTTGACGTTCTTGGTCACCCGATAGGTGCCGCCGAGGTCGACGAAGGTGTACGACGGCGTGCCGTCGGACATGGTGGTACGGCCCAGGTAATCCGAGGTTTTGCCGCGATAGTTCAGGCGTGCCCAGGTCCCCAGCTGGTCTGTAGCCTGCCAGTCGAGGGTGGCGTTGAACATGTGCCGTGGCATCTGGTTCAAGGCCTTGCCCTTCTGCGGGCCGCTCTTCTGCTCGGACGTGGTGAAGGTGTAGTTGGTGGCCAGCGACACACTCTGGGTGATGTCCCAGTCCAGGGTCGCTTCAATACCGCGCATCTGCGCTTCATCGACGTTGACCCGGTCACTGATGAACTTGTACGAGGTGCCGCCGATCTGGCACTGGCCCGAGGCATTGCCGGTGCTGTCGGTGCAGCGGCGGGTCTCGGTGATCTTGTCCTTGAAGTCGGTGTTGAACAGGGTCAGGCCGGTGGAGAAACCTTCAAGGTTGTCCCAGATGAAACCGATTTCCTGGCTCAGGCTCTTTTCCGGCTTGAGGCTGGAGTTGCCGACGATGATTGCCGGGTCGCCACCGCCACCGGTGATCTGGCCCCAGTCATCCACGGCGGCGCGGATGTCCGGCGAGCGATAACCGCTGGATACGCCACCCTTGATGGTCCATTGCTCGGTCGGGTGATAGACCCCGTACAGGCGTGGCGACCAGTGGGTGCCGTAGTTTTCATCGCGGTCCATGCGCAGGCCGCCGGTCAGGGCGAAGGCTTCGGTCAGGCGCCATTCGTCTTCGGCAAACAGTGCCCACGACCAGCGGGTCAGTTGGTTGACGCTGGCCGCCGAGGCCAGTTGGTTGCCCTCGTCGCTGAGGTCTTCGTACTTGTACTGGCCGCCTAGGGTGGTGATGTGCGAATCGCTGAAGAACGACACCTGCGAATTGAGCACGGTGTTTTCCAGTTCCATGCGCCGGCCGGGGTTCTCGATTTTCTCGCGCTGCAGGTAGCTTTCGCTGGTGAGGCTGTCCCAGCGCCCGGAGTGGGTGATGGAGAAGTTGGTGCGGTCGTAGTCGTTGCGGCTGGCGGATCGGCTCGCCGAACGGCCTTTGTGTGCGTTGCGCTCTTGCTCGGACTTGCCCGCTTCCAGGGTGATGTCGTTGTGTTCATCCGGGGTGAACGACAGCTTGGCCGTGGCACTGTCGGTGCTCTGCTCGTTGAAGCCGTTGACGATATGGTCTTCGTCGCGGCGCGAACGCTGGCCGTACAGCTGCAGGCCGACCAGGTTGTCGACCAGCGGCCCGGAGATAAAGGCGTTGGTGCTGTTGTAGTTGCCCGAGTCGGAGCGGTCCTGGAAGGTCGCTTCAGTGCGGATGCCGCCATACCACTGCGGGGTGACCTTGCGGGTGATGATGTTGATCACCCCGCCCATGGCATCGGAGCCGTACAGCGACGACATCGGCCCGCGCACCACTTCGATACGCTCGATGGCTTCCAGCGGCGGCATCCAGCCCTGCTCGATACCGGCACCATCGCTGTTCGGGCGGGTCGCGCGCGAGTCCTGGCGTTTGCCGTCGACCAGCATCAGGGTGTACTTGGAGGCCATGCCGCGAATGCTGATGTCGCTGGAGCTGGCGCCACCGGTGACCACCACGCCCGGCACATCGCGCAGGGCATCGGTGACGTCACGGTAGGACTTGTTCTCGATCTGCTCGCGGGTAATCACCGAAATCGATGCCGGCGCATCCTTGATCTGCTGGGAGAAACCCGACGCGGTCACCACCATGTTGTCCAGCTCCAGTGACTGGGTCTGGGCGCTGGCGTGGGCGCTGTACAGCGAGCAGAGGGTGAGCGCGAGGCAGGATTTGCTGAAAGTCGGGGACACGAGGACCTCTCCCTGAGAAATGTAAAGGTTGCGTAAATTCATCAAGGGAGCGAATGCTATTTATTCTCAAATGAGAGTAAAGCGTATTTACGTTTTTTACATTTTCCCGATCCTCTGCTACGCCCGTCAGTCAGGCGCCGATTGCCGAGTAGTGGCACTTTTCACTACAATGCGAACAATTCTTATTCTGTTGCGCATCCCGGCGCCGGAGTGTTCACGGTGCCCAGCGCTCCCTCTTCCTCGCTCGAAGGCCTCTACCTCGACCATCACAACTGGCTGACCGGCTGGTTGCGCCGGCGTCTGGGCTGCCCCGACAGCGCTGCGGACCTGGCCCAGGACACCTTCATGCGCCTGCTCCAGGCCCGCGAAACGCCACTGCTCAACGAGCCGCGGGCGTTCCTCACCACCGTGGCCAAGCGCGTGCTGTGCAATCACTACCGCCGTCAGGACCTGGAGCGCGCCTACCTCCAGGCGCTGGCGCAGTTGCCCGAAGCACTGGCGCCGTCGGAAGAACACCGGGCAATCATTTTCGAGACCCTGCTGGAGCTCGACCGCCTGCTCGACGGCCTGCCATTGGCGGTCAAGCGCGCCTTCCTGATGGCCCAGGTCGATGGCTTGGGCTACAGCGAGATCGCTGCGCAACTGGGCATCTCCCTGGCCACAGTCAAGCGCTACCTGAGCAAGGCGGCCATGCGCTGTTACTTCGCCCTGTGAACGGCCATCAGGCGTTTTCCCCGCAGGTGGCCGAACAGGCCGTGCACTGGCTGATCGAGTTGCAGGGCGGTGCCCTCGATGCACGTCAGCAACAGGCCCTGCAGCAATGGTTGCAGGCCGACGACAACCACCAGCGCGCCTGGGAGCACATCCAGCGGGTCAACCAGCGCTTGCGCGGCCTGTCCTCGCCCCTGGCCCACGCCGCCTTGCAGGCGCCACGTTCGGCCAGCCGCCGACGGGCGCTGAAAACCCTGCTGATCCTCGGTGTCGGCAGTGCCAGTGGCCTGGCCTTGCACTCGCACAACCCGCTGCCGACACTGCTGGCCGATTACCGCAGCCCGGTCGGCGAACGCCGGCGCCTGGCCCTGGACGACGGCAGCCTGCTGCAGCTCAACACCCGCAGCGCCGCCGATGTGCGTTTCGACGCCAGCCAGCGCCTGGTACGCCTGTTGGACGGTGAGCTGCAACTGACGGTGGCCGGCGACAGCCGACCGTTGCAACTGCTCAGCGCGCACGGCCTGCTGCACCTGAGCAGCGGCCGCTACAACCTGCGACAGTTTGCCGGGTACAGCCAGCTGGCGGTGTTTGCAGGCAGCGCCAGCCTGGCCGGGCAGGTATTGCCCGGCGGCCAGCAAGCGCGCTTCAACGGCCCGCAATGGCAGGCCACTCAGGCGCTGGACAACAATGCCGGGGCCTGGGTCGACGGTATGCTGGTGGCTGCGCACATGCCCCTGGGGGCGTTTCTCGACGAGCTGGGCCGCTACCGGCGCGGTCAGCTCAATTGCGCGCCAGAGGTCGCTAACCTGCTGATCTCCGGCAGTTATCCACTGGCCGACAGCGAACGCATTCTCGACATGCTGGAAGTGGCATTACCGGTGCGCGTCAGACGCTTTACCCGCTACTGGGTGACGGTCGAAGCGCGGGCCTGAAACATTTTTTTCAACGGACCTGAGCCGTTTTCAATTCTCGCGTGACAGAGAAGGCAGACCCCTTTGCTTCGACCTTCTCAAGGACCTCCTGCATGCCCCTTCGACCGAGCCCACTTGCCCAGGCCCTGCGCACCCTGCTGCTGGGTGCCAGCCTGAGTTTCACCGCCGTTGCCGCCCAGGCAGCAGAGGCCCCGGCGCGCACCTACCAGATCGCCCCCACCAGCCTGGAAAACGCCCTGAACCAGTTTGGCCGCGAAAGCGGTGTACTGATCTCGTTCGGCTCGCACCTTACCAGCGGCGTGCAGAGCCCCGGCCTGCAGGGCCAGTACAGCCCGCAGCAAGGCCTCGATGCGCTGCTGCAAGGCAGCGGCCTGCAAGCGCGTGCCGAGGGTGACAACGCCTTCAGCCTGCAACCGCTCGCGGCAACCCATGCGCCGGTCGAGCTCGGCGCCTCCACCGTGGTCGGCGACTGGCTGGGCGCGGCGCAGCAGGACAACGTCTTCGAACATGCCGGCGCCCGCGACGTGATCCGCCGCGAGGACTTCGAACGCAGCGGCGCCACCACCGCGCGCGAAGTGCTCAACCGTATCCCCGGCGTCAACGCCCCGGAAAACAACGGCACCGGCAGCCACGACATGGCGCTGAACTTCGGCATTCGCGGGCTGAACCCACGCCTGGCCTCGCGCTCGACGGTGCTGATGGACGGCATCCCGGTGCCTTTCGCCCCCTACGGCCAGCCACAGCTGTCGTTCGCCCCGATCAGCATGGGCAACATGGACGCGGTGGACGTGGTGCGCGGCGGCGGCGCGGTACGCTATGGCCCGCAGAACGTCGGCGGCATCGTCAACTTCGTGACCCGGGCGATCCCCGACGAGCCGACGGTGAAAGCCGGCTTCCAGACCCAGACCAGCCCGTCCTCCAGCCATGACGGTTTCAAGACCAGCGCCAACCTGCTCGCTGGCGGCACCAACGCCAACGGCCTGGGCGGCGCCCTGCTCTACTCCGGCAGCCGCGGCGGCGACTGGCGCGAGCACAGCGACACACAGATCGACGACCTGATCCTCAAGGGCAAATACCAGCTCGATGAGGCCAACAGCCTGCACGCCATGGCCCAGTACTACGAAGGCGAAGCGCAGATGCCCGGCGGCCTTAGCGTTGCCGACTACGATGCCGACCCGTACCAGTCGACCCGCCTGAAGGACAAGTTCTGGGGTCGGCGGACGATGTTCAACTTCGGCTATGACTACAAGGAAGACGCCCGTCAGTTCAGCGTCAACAGCTTCTTCACCAAGACCCTGCGCAGCGGTTACCTGGACCAGGGCAGCTTCGTCTCGCTGTCGCCGCGCGAATACTGGGTACGCGGCATCGAAACGCGCTTCTCCCAGGGCTTTGCCCTCGGCGAGAGCTGGCACGAAGTCGGCGTTGGCTACCGCTACATCAACGAAGCCGGCCATGAGCTGCGCTACCGCGAACCGATCGCCGCCAACCAGCTGCCGACCACCGCCAGCCGCAACGACCGCGACACCCGTGGCAGCACCGAAGCCCACGCGATTTTCCTCGACGACCGCATCGACATCGGCCAGTGGACCATCACCCCGGGCATCCGCTACGAGATGATCGACTCCGAGCAGTCCAACAAGCTCAACGGTCAGCGCTACCAGGGCGACTACAACACCGCCCTGCCGGCGCTCAACGTCATGTACCACCTGACGGACAGCTGGAACCTGTACGCCAACACCGAAGGCTCGTTCGGCAGCGTGCAGTACAGCCAGATGCCCAACCGGGTCAGCAGCGGCGAAGTCAAACCGGAAAAAGCCCGCACCTGGGAACTGGGTACCCGCTACGACAACGGCAACCTGCAGGCTGAAATCGGCGCATTCCTGATCAATTTCGACAACCAGTACGAAAGCAACCAGACCAACGATTCGGTGATCGCCCGCGGCGAAACCCGCCACCAGGGCATCGAGACCAGCGTCAAGTACGCCCTCGAAGGCCTGAACCCGGCACTGGCGGGTTTCGACGTGTACGCAACCTATGCCTTTGTCGACGCGAAAATCCGTGAAGACGGGCCGAACAAGGGCAATCGCGTGCCCTTCTCATCCCGCCACAAAGGCACCCTGGGCATCGGCTACAGCGAGGGCCAGTGGAAGCTCAACCTCGACAGCACCTACCAGAGCGACCAGTTTGCCGACAACGCCAACACCGCGGCCGAAAGCGCCGACGGCAGCACCGGGCGCATCCCCGGCTACATGCTGTTCAGCAGCCGCGCAGCCTATGATTTCGGCCCGCAACTGGCGAACCTCAACGTTGCCGTGGGGGTGAAGAACATCTTCAATCACCAGTACTACACCCGCTCGTTCGACGACAACAACAAGGGCAAGTACGTGGGTGAACCTCGTACGATATACCTGCAGACCTCCGTCGCGTTCTGATCCAGCGCATGCAAAAGCCTGGCCGCCGCCGGGCTTTTTGCTACAAGATATTTTTATTTCAAAAGGGCTTGAATTGTTCGGCCAAGTGCCTGACCTTGTAGTCAAGAGGCGATGGTTCTCACAGGCCGCAAAGGCCCCATCGATTCTCTTGCGAGCTAGCTGAATAAGGGATTGAACTATGCAAATCCAAGTCAATAGCGACAACCATATTCAAGGCAACATCCGGCTGGAAGAGTGGGTCCGCAGCACGGTAGAAAGCACGCTCGAACGTTTCGAAGAAGACCTCACCCGCGTCGAGGTCCACCTGCGCGACGAGAATGGCGACAAGCCAGGTCCGCATGACAAACGCTGCCAGATGGAGGCACGCCCAAAAGGCCATCAACCGATTTCCGTAAGCCACAAAGCCGCATCCCTCGACCAGGCTGTCGACGGAGCCGCGATCAAGCTCAACCACGCCCTGGAGCACTTCTACGGCAAGCTGCGCAGCAAACGCGCGGTCACCCAGCAAAGCGACAGCGGTGCCCAGAATGACGGGCTGTTGCAGGAAGAGTTTCTGGAGAACGAGCAAGCTAGCTTCAACTGAATAATCAGCAACGCAGACGGTAAAAAGGCGAGCCCCATGGGGCTCGCCTTTTTTTGCCTGGATTGCGACCGCTACGCGCCCGATCGCGGGGCCAGGCCCGCTCCCCCAGTGCCCGCTACTTCGCTTCCTCGATCTCCTTGCCACTGGCATCGATAGCCTTGGTCGACGGATAGCGGTACGAGGCGTAGCGCACCACCAGGATCGAGAACGCCAGCAGCAGGATGCCGCCGCACACGTACAGCAGGCCGGCGTCCGGCGCTTTGTGGTGCGACACGTCGCCAATCAGCAGGCGGGTCAGCGCAGTGATCGCCACATACAGCAGGAAGCGGATCGGCATGTGGTTGGTCTTGAAGTAGATCCCCACCATGGCGCCGAGCTCGAGGTAGATGAACAACAGCAGGATGTCGTCGACGCTGACGCCCTTGCCGAGCATCTCGATGAAGGTGGCCACGGCCGCGTAGGCGGTGATGCCACCGATGCCGAACAGGGCCAGGTAGTGGAACGCCTCGACGCACAGGTTGCCCAGCGAGTCGGCCGAGCCATGCAGGCGCTTGCGCAGTTTGTCAGCCCAATTGATGCTCACGATACGGTTTCCTTGATACGGCTGGAAGGATGATGCGCCAGGCGCATGACGCTTGGTCTGCATGCAGTAAAAAGGCCAAGCCCCCTGCTTGAGAAGGCGACCGATTGCCGCAAGGCACAGCCATCACTGGCTGTGCCCTTATCCTTGCAGTTCGCGGTTACCGAATCGTGTTTACTCCAGCGCCGACGCCGGGCCGAAGAATTCGTAGCGGCTCTGCTGCTCCGGCACCCCCAGGCCCTTGAGGTGGCGCTTGATGGTAGCCATGAAGGCTTTCGGGCCAAGAAAGTAGGCGTCCACATCACGCTCTTGCGGCAACCATGCGCCCAGTTGATCGGCGCTGAGCAGGCCCACGGCGTCCGCCGGCTGGCTGACGCCATCGTCTTCGGCATAGCAGTAGAAGCGCTTGACCTGCGGGTGGCGCGCCGCCAGTTCATCGACCCAGCCGCGGAAAGCGTGCACCGCGCCGTTGCGCGCGCAGTGAATGAAGTGCACCAGGCGCCCGCTGTCCAGCGCCGCCTCGAGCATCGGCAAGGTCGGGGTGATGCCGACGCCGCCACTGATCAGCACAAGCGGTTTTTCACTGGCGCTCAAGGTGAACTCGCCCGATGGCGGGAACAGGTTGATGGTGGCGCCCACGGCCAACTGCTCGTGCAGGTAGTTGGAGACCTTGCCGCCGGCTTCGCGCTTGACACTGATGCGGTACTGGCCGGCAGTGCTCAGGGCCGACAGCGAGTAGTTGCGGCGCTGCTCCTGGCCGTCGATGAACAGTTGCAGGCCGATGTACTGGCCAGGCTCAGCCTGCAAAATCGCACCGCCATCGACCGGGGCGAAATAGAAGGAGACGATCTCGCTGCTCTCCTCGACCCGCTCGACCAGCTTGAACTCGCGCGCACCACGCCAGCCACCCGGGGCCGCGGCTTTTTGCGCATAGATATCGCCTTCAGCGCCGATGAGGATATCGGCCAGTTGCTGATAGGCCGCGCCCCAGGCTGCGATCACTTCGGGGGTGGCAATCTCCTTGCCGAGCACTTCTTCGATGGCGCGCAGCAGGCAGCTACCGACGATCGGGTAATGTTCCGGAAGGATCTGCAAGGCCACATGCTTGTTGATGATCTGGCCGACCAGGCCGCCCAGTTGTTCGAGCTGGTCGATGTGCCGTGCATACATCAGCACGCCGTTGGCCAGGGCCCGGGGCTGGTCGCCGCTGGCCTGGTGCGCCTGGTTGAACAGCGGACGCACCTCGGGGTACTCGCTGAGCATCAGCTTGTAGAAATGGGTGGTCAGCGCTTCTCCGCCGCTTTCCAGCAGGGGTACGGTGGCTTTGACGATTGCACGATCCTGGGCATTGAGCATGGATGACTCCTGAGCCTGTGGCTTCTTGATGAATGCCTTGGTTATTACAGCTTTCGTGCCAACTATTAAATCTATATAAATCAACAACTTACAAAATAAAGAGTCATAAAGACAACGACTGCGATATAGTCATATTGACCCACAGGAGTCTTTATGACCGCAAAATCCCTGCTCACCGCCTTGCTCCCGCTGGTCAGCGACCTGTCCCGCGAACTGCCCGAGCGCGAACGCTACCGGCGCCTGCTCGAAGCCATGCGCAGCCTGCTGCCCTGCGACGCTGCCGCGCTGTTGCGCCTGGACGGCGAATGGCTGGTACCACTGGCCGTGGACGGCTTGAGCACCGATACCCTCGGGCGGCGCTTCAAGGTCGATGAGCATCCGCGCTTTGCGGCCATCCTCAGCCACAGCGAGCCGACCCGCTTTGCCAGCGACAGCAAACTGCCCGACCCCTACGACGGCTTGGTCGAGGGCCTGCATCAGCACCTGGAGGTGCACGACTGCATGGGCTGCCCGCTGTTTGTCGATGAACGGCCCTGGGGCCTGATCACCCTCGATGCGCTGAACCCGGAACAGTTCCAGCAGGTCGAACTCGATGCCCTGCAGGCCTTTGCCAGCCTGGCGGCGGCCACGGTCAATGTCGCCGAACGCATCGAACACCTGGCCCTGCGCGCCGAAGACGAACACCAGCGCGCCGAGGTTTACCGCCAAGCCAGCGGCCAGCAGCACAAGGAACTGATCGGCCAGAGCAAGGCGCTCAAACGCCTGCTGGAAGAAATCCGCCTGGTCGGCAGTAGCGACCTGACGGTATTGATCACCGGCGAAACCGGGGTGGGCAAAGAGTTGGTGGCCCAGGCTATCCATCAAGCCTCAAGCCGCGCCCAGCAGCCGATGATCAGCCTCAACTGCGCGGCGCTGCCCGACACCCTGGTCGAGAGCGAGCTGTTCGGCCATGTCCGTGGCGCCTTTACCGGCGCGGTGGGCGAGCGGCGCGGCAAGTTTGAACTGGCCAATGGCGGCACGTTGTTTCTCGATGAAGTCGGCGAATTGTCGCTGAGCGTGCAGGCCAAGCTCTTGCGCGTGCTGCAGAGCGGCCAGCTACAGCGCCTGGGCTCGGACCAGGAGCACCGCGTCGATGTGCGCCTGATCGCCGCCAGCAACCGCGACCTGGCCGAAGAAGTGCGCGCCGGACGCTACCGCGCCGACTTTTACCACCGCCTGAGCGTATACCCGCTGCTGGTGCCACCGCTGCGCGAACGCGGGCGCGATGTGCTGCTGCTCAGTGGCTATTTTCTCGAGCAGAACCGCTCGCGCATGGGCCTGGGCAGCCTGCGCCTGAGCCCCGAAGCCCAAGCCGCGCTGATTGCCTACAACTGGCCGGGCAACGTGCGCGAGCTGGAACACCTGATCGGCCGTTCGGCGCTCAAGGCCCTGGGGCAGCATGGCCTGCGACCGAAAATCCTCACCCTGGATGCCGCCGACCTGGACCTGCGCCCGGTTGAGTCGGCCCCTGCCCCCATCGACACCAATGCATTGGCCGAGGCACCGCTGCCCGGCGGCGATCTGCGCCAGGCCCTGGATGACTACCAGCGCCAGCTGATCCAGGCGTGCCTGGAGCGCCACCAGCACAACTGGGCCAGCACTGCCCGCGAACTTGGCCTGGATCGGGCCAATCTCAGTCGCCTGGCACGGCGCTTGGGTCTACGCTGATTTCACCGAGTGATTAAAGCCACGGGCCGCCGGGTCGATAACCTGGCATCTCCCCCTATTACTCTGCCCTGAAGGTGCCTATGGCGTCGCAAAATGCCCGCGCGGATTCGCTGTCGCTGCTGCTGTTTACCCTGCGCAGCGGCAAGCTGATGGCGATCAACCTGCTCAAGGTCAGTGAAATCATCCCCTGCCCGCCGCTGACCAAGCTGCCGGAGTCGCACCCCCACGTCAAAGGCGTGGCCACCTTGCGGGGCAACTCGCTGTCGGTCATCGACCTGTCCCGGGCCATCGGCGAACGGCCGCTGGAAGACCCGGACGGCGGCTGCCTGATCGTCACCGACATCAGCCGCTCCAAGCAGGGGTTGCATGTGCAGGCGGTGAGCAAGATCGTCCATTGCCTGAGCACCGACATCAAGCCGCCACCCTATGGGTCGGGGAGCAAGTCGTTCATCACCGGCGTGACCCGGGTCGACAACACCCTGGTGCAAGTGCTGGATATCGAGAAGGTCATCCACGGCATCGCCCCGCCGACGCACGAGGTGGTGACTTCCGAGCTCAGCGCTGAAGACGCCGCAGTGCTGGCCGCCACCAACATCCTGGTGGTCGATGACAGCCAGGTGGCCCTGCAGCAGTCGGTGCATACCCTGCGCAACCTCGGTATCGAATGCCACACCGCGCGCAGCGCCAAGGACGCGATCAACACCTTGCTCGAACTGCAAGGCACCGAGCGCGAGATCAACGTGGTGGTGTCGGACATCGAGATGTCGGAGATGGACGGCTACGCCTTCACCCGCACCCTGCGCGAAACCCCGGATTTCCAGCACCTCTACGTGCTGTTGCACACCTCGCTGGACAGCGCCATGAACAGCGATAAAGCCAAGGATGCCGGGGCCAACGCGGTACTGACCAAGTTCTCCTCGCCAGACCTGACCGACTGCCTGATCGTCGCCGCCCGCACCGTGGCCTTCGAAGAACGCTGATACATAGCCGCGAAGCGTTGCGCTTGAATGTGCCTGAGGCTCAGGCACAATTGTGCGCACGTTTTTGCGAGTATCCCGCCGATGAAAGCCCTCCTCTTCACCCTGCTCGGCTGCGCTGTGTTCAGCGCTGGCGCCCAGGCATCCAGCAGCCAGGCCTGGAGCGATCATCAACAGCAGGTGCTGAAAAGCTGCATCGGCGCCAGCCAGCTCAAACAGGTCAAGGCCCTGGGCAAGGCCGCCGAGTTCGACGACCGTGTGGGCTACAGCGCCCTGCTGCTCGAAGGCCGCTACCCGCAAAAGCACATGAACAACCGCAAGGGCACCGAACTGTGCCTGTTCGATAAAAAGCGCAAGGCTGCCTTCGTCACCGAATGGACGCCTGGCCAACCGTGAACAGCGCGCCCATTACCGATATCCGTTTCGACTGCACCGGCTGTGGCAAGTGCTGCACCGGCCATCATGTCCCCCTGACCCTGAGCGAGGCCCGACAGTGGGCGGGTACCGGCGGCCAGGTCATCGTCCTGGCCGAAGCCTTCCTGGCCAATGGCCTGGGCCTGCCGGCAGAACAGCGCGAGCACGCCACGCGCCGCTCCTGGCCGGTGCCCTGCGGCAGCAGCCAGGCCTGGGTGACCATCACCTTTGCCGCCTTCAACCCCGGCCGCTGCCGCAACCTCGACGACGACAACCGCTGCGGCATCTACGAGATCCGCCCGCTGGTGTGCCGTATCTACCCGATGGAAATCAATCCGCACATCCCGCTGCGCCCCGAGGCCAAGGACTGCCCGAGCGAAGCCTGGCAAAGCGGCCCGGCGCTGATTCACGGCCATCAGTTGGTGGATAAGCGCCTGGCTGAACTGATCGAGCGTTCGCGCCAGGCCGATCGCGACGATATCCGCGCCAAGCTCGCCATCTGCCAGGCGCTGGGCATTGATGTCAGCGCGCTCAAGGGCAATGGCTTTACCGCTTACCTGCCCGACACCGCGGCGCTGGCCCAGGCCCTTGAGCAACCGCCGCTCGATCAGCCCGTGGCAGCATGGACGCTGCATGTGATCGATCCGGCCTTGAGTGCCGAGCTTGAGGCGTGCGGTGCGAAGACTCGCAGCGAACCCGGCACCTACTACAGCTTCATCGGGTTCTGAACCGCCCTACTGACAACGCCGCCAGAATTCATCCGCCAGCCGGCGCAGGTCCTGCGCCAGCCCGGCCACGTCGGTGGCGCTCAGGTGGCTCTGCTGGCCGACCTGCACCGTGGCTTCACTGGCCTGGCGGATGCTGATGATGTTGCGGTTGATGTTCTCGCTGACCTGGCTCTGCTGCTCTACCGCCGCGGCGATCTGCAGGCTCATTTCGCTGATCTGGTTGACCCGCAGGCTGATGCCGTCCAGGGCACTGGCGGCGCGCTGGGCCTGCTCGACACTGTGCCCGGCATGTTCGCTGCTCTGCTGCATGACCTGCACCGCTTCACGCGCGCCATTTTGCAAGGCGCTGATCATCCGCTGGATTTCGTGGGTCGACTGCGCGGTGCGCTGGGCCAGGCCGCGTACCTCGTCGGCGACCACGGCAAAACCGCGGCCCTGATCACCGGCCCGGGCCGCTTCGATGGCGGCATTGAGGGCCAACAGGTTGGTCTGCTCGGCGATGCCGCGAATCACCTCCAGCACCCCGGTGATCTCGCTGCTGTGGCTTTCCAGATTGTGGATAACTTCAGTGGCCGAGCTCAGCGAATTGGCCAGGTTCTGGATGGCGCTGCGGTTGAGGTCGACCAGTTGATGCCCGGCCTGGGTTTCGCCCTCGGCCTGGTCGGCGGCCTGGGAGGCTTGCTGGGCACTGCTGGCGACCTGGGCGACGCTGGCGGCCATCTGGTTGATCGCAATGGCCACCTGATCGGCTTCGCTCTGTTGTTCCAGGCTGTTGCTGTGACTGCTTTGCAGCGATTGAGCCAGGCTACCGGTATGCCCGGCCAGGCGCCGCGAGGTGTCGCCGATACGGCCGACCACCGCGCCCAACTGGCCCTTGAGCATGCGCAGGGCAAAGTCGATCTGGCCAATGCCGTCGCGCCGACCGGTGTACAGCTGCTGGCTCAAGGGGTTGTCGGCGATGGCCTGGGCCTGGACGCGCAAGCGCTCGAGCGGGCGCAAGGCGATGAAGATCATCAAGGCCGCCAGGCCACTGGCCAGGATCAACTCCAGCACACCTTGCCATGGCAGGGCCGGCAACAGCAGCCGGCTGAAAGCAAACACCGCCGCCAGCGCCAGGGTCACCCCGCCCCACAGTTGCCAGGCCAAACCAACCACCGGCAAACGCTGCCACCAGCGCAGCGGACCGCTGCACATCCTCGCGTAGCAGCGCTCGGCGGCCTCGACCTGCTCGGCACTGGGCTTGGTCCGCACCGACTGATACTCCACGGCCTGGCCATTGCTGGAGATGGGCGTGACGAACGCGCTGACCCAATAGTGATCACCGTTCTTGCAACGGTTCTTCACCAGCCCCATCCACGACTGGCCACTTTTCAGTGTCTGCCACATTTGTGCGAAGGCCTGGGGCGGCATGTCCGGGTGGCGGACGATATGGTGGGCGCTGCCTATCAGCTCTTCGCGGGTAAAACCACTGACCTTGATGAAGTCGTCATTGGCGTAAGTGATCTGGCTGGTCAGGTCAGTGGTGGAAAGGATATTGGCGTCACCGGGATAATCCACATTGCGACCGGTCACAGGCAAATTGCTCTTCATCGGAGGCACTCGTTATTGTCGGGAGAATCGGCAGGGCGTACGACTTTAGTGGCAATTTTTTGCCCAACCTTGATCCAGCGCAGGATATTGGCACTTGGCCACTACCGGTCACGGGGTAGCCCGCGATTGAAGCCAACGCAAATTCAATGACTATTACCTTTGACGCAACAGTGCTTATCCCAAAAGTAACTGTTTCTTTCAGCCATTTCCGACTAATTTACTCAGACCTACTTCACACTTGCCAAGCAAGAAGGTTGTTGCAAATGTCCAACAGTATGGGTGTTGCCAGCGTATTCGTCCTGTCCTCCCTGTTGCTGTCGCCACTGGCCATGGCTGAAGAATCCCAGGCTTTTGTTGCCCGTAACGCCGAGCGTGCCACGGTTCTTCAGGAGGTCATCGCCAAGCACCAGTCCGAGCAGGCCCAGGGCCTGGAACAGACCGCTGCAAAGGCTGATGCGGATGACGCGTCCGAGAGCTGATCGGGCCCCGATTCACCCCTTCGACTCCCTCGATGGCTGCACAGGTGACTTGAATGCCTGTGCGGTTGTCTTTCAAAGCCGCTGCCGATCAGCGGCTTTTTTTTCGTGTGTCGAAAAGTGCCAGCGCGCTGGCTCGTTTGTTCATGACAAGAACGTCTTTCGTACAATAAAAACTGCCGTACATTCACCCCAAGGAGTCCACACCGGTGAACACTGCTTTACGCTTCACCCCGCTGTTCGTTGCATTGGCTGCAACGATGCCCTTCACTGCCCAGGCCGACGAGGAAAAGGCCGAAGGTTTTATCGAAGGGTCGAGTCTCAACGTGCACGCACGCAACTACTACCTGAACCGCAACCAGCTGCTGCCGGGTGTGCGTGACAACCGCGAATGGGGTCAGGGTTTTCTCGGCAAGTTCGAATCGGGCTACACCCCGGGCACGGTCGGTTTCGGCCTCGATGCCCACGCCATGCTCGGGCTGAAACTCGACGGCGGAGGCGGCACCTCCGGTTCCAGCATCCTGCCGATCAACACCAAGGGTGATGGCGAACCGGGCAAGGCCCATGATTCGTTCTCCACCGCCGGTGCTGCGCTCAAGCTCAAGGCGTTTGACACCGTGCTCAAGGCCGGCGACCTGTTCCTCACCAACCCGGTGATCGCCGGTGGCGAGTCGCGCATGCTGCCGCAGACCTTCCGCGGCGTCAGCATCACCAACAACAGCTTTGACGGGGTGATGCTCGAAGCCGGTCAAGCCAGCTTCACCAAGCCCTACAACCAGAGCGGCCACCGGCGTATCGACACCTTCTACGGCAAGCTGCAGGACGAGCGCGACAGCCGTCACCTGAACTGGGCCGGCGTGGCCTGGAGCGGCGTGCCGAACCTGACCTCGAGCCTGTATGCCGCCGAGCTCAAGGACATCTGGAACCAGTACTACTTCGATGTCGACTACACCTGGCAGCTCAACGAGCTGGTCAGCCTCAACCCGGGCCTGCACTTCTATCACACCCAGGACACCGGCCAGGCGCTGCTCGGGCACATCGACAACAACACCTACAGCCTGCACTTCACCGTCAACGTCGGCTACAACAGCCTTACCGCGGTGTACCAGCGGGTCAACGGCAACACCCCGTTCGACTACATCAACCAGGGTGACAGCATCTTCCTGGACAACTCGCAGATCTACTCGGACTTCAACGGCCCCAACGAGCGTTCGTGGAAGCTCAAGTACGCCTATGACTTCGCCGGGGCCGGCATCCCGGGGCTGACCTCGATTGTGTCCTACTCGCGCGGTGAGCTGGACATGAGCAAGGTCGACCCCAACAGCGTCGGCTACGGCCACTGGTACAACGCCGATGGCGAGAACGCCCAGCACTGGGAACGTGACGTCGACCTGCAGTACGTGTTCCAGGAAGGCCAGCTCAAGGATCTCTCGGTGCTGCTGCGCTGGGCCTCGCACCGTGGCACCCAGGGCTACTCGCATATCGACAGCGATGTCGACGAGTACCGGGTGATCGTTGACTACCCGCTGAACATTTTCTGATCGCCCCAACCCGGTAGTGGGAGCGGTGAATGACAAGTTGCTAATCCGAGGTGCCTAGAGGTTTTGCTTGAAGCCACGGGCGGCTACGAGTGCGCGAAAGTGGCGGTGGTTGCGTGCATGCGGGTATTGATCGTGCGATTGAATGCCATGCTCAAAAGCGGAACACCCTGGCGAGAACAGCCGGCTTGAAGGCGGTTGAGTCCCTGTGGGAGCCAGCCTTGCTGGCGATGCCCGGCATAGCCGGGCCGGGGGTGCTACGCCCCCCATCGCCGGCAAGACCGGCTCCCACAGTTAACCAGATGACCGACAGTTGCTCCCACCGCAAACAGTTGCATCTACTCGTCAGAAGACACGATTAAATCCTTGTCCGACAATCCCTGCCCCCCTAGAATACGGCCGCCGCGCAGTAACACCGCACTTTCTAGACGGTCTTCGGCATTAGTGACCATGACGTTGCCCACCCGATCCCAGCGATCCGCCCTGTACAAGTCTCATCCGGAGCTGATCCTCAATCTGGGCAGTTGCCTTGCAGTGCTCGCCATCGTCGCCATCGTCACCTTCCTGTTGATGCGCGAACGCAGCAGCGCCGAACAGGCCGCCGCGCGCTCGGCCAGCAATATCGTGCAACTGATCGAAAGCGACATCGTGCGCAATGTCGAACTCTATGACCTCTCCCTGCAAAGCCTGATCTGGGCCATACAGCGCCCGGAACTGCTCGCGGTGCCCACCGAGCTGCGCCAACAGATTCTGTTCAACCAAGCCGTTACCGCACCGGTGCGCGGCGATATCCTCTGGCTCGACGCCAAGGGTGATGTGGTCGCCGACTCCACCAGCGCCATCCCGCGCCAGGCCAATTTCGCCAACAGCAAGGACTTCCAGCAACACCGCGACAACCCCAACCTGGGGTTGCTGATTGGCCAGCCGTTCAAAGCGCGGCTGGGCGACCTGGACTGGTGCATCAGCTTCAGCCGGCGTATCTCCGGGCCCCACGGGGAATTTCTCGGGGTCGCTGCCGGGGCCTTGCGCCTGTCGTACTTCAGCACGCTGTTCCAGCGCCTGGACATCGGCAGCGACAGCAGTATCAACCTGATGAACACCAACGGCGTGCTGTTGGTGCGTCACCCGGCTACGCCCGACGAGCCGCGCATCGGCCAGAATTACAGCGACCGGCCGAACTTTCAGCGCATGCGCGCGGATGTCAGCGGCACCTTTGCCGGGGTCTCCACGCGCACCGGCAAACAACGCCTGTTCACCTTCGCCCGGGTCGGCGACCTGCCGCTGATCGTTATCGTTGCGCACTCCGCCGACGAGGTGTTCCAGTCGTGGCGGCGCACAGCGGTGCTGGTCAGCGTGGCCACCGGCGTGCTGTGCATCGGTATTCTCTGGCTGACCTTGCTGCTGGGCCGCGAACTGCGTCGCCGGCACAGCGCCGAACAAGGCCTGGCCGCCCTCGCCGCCACCGACAGCCTGACGGGCCTGGCCAACCGCCGGCGCCTGGACCAGGTGCTGCGCCAGGAATGGGCGCGCAGCCTGCGCAATGCCCGGCCGCTGGCGGTGTTGATGATCGACGTCGATCACTTCAAGGCCTTCAACGAGCGCCACGGGCACCCGGGTGGGGATGCCGCCTTGCGCCAGGTGGCCAGCGCCATCGCCAGCAGCATCCGCCGCCCGGCCGACCTGGCCGCACGCTACGGTGGGGAGGAGTTTCTGGTGGTGTTGCCGGAGACCGAACTGCCCGGTGCCCGGCTCCTGGCTGAGCGCATTCGTGCCGCTGTCGAGGCGCTGCCGCCATTTGCCGATGACACCGCACCGGTCACCGTCAGCATTGGCATCGGTTGCCACACGCCAGGCGCCCAGCAAGAGCTTGCGACCTTGCTGGGCGATGCCGATGAGGCGCTTTACCGTGCCAAGGGCAACGGTCGCAACCGGGTCGAAGTAGCCGCTTAAGACTTGGCGCGCGCCTGGTTGCGCAGGGCCTTGACCTGGTCATGGTTGCGCTGCACGCCATGGTACTGACGTTCAACCAGGGCATAGACCTCGCTGCTTGGCAGGGTGTTGAGGCGGGCCAGTGTTTCCAGGGCGTCCTTGTAGGCTTTGAGAGCATGGTCCTCGCCGCGCTCGACTTCGTTGAGCACCGCTTCTTCATCCTTGCCGGTGAGCATCGACTTCAGGTTGACCCAGCCACGGTGCAGGTCACCGCTGACGCTGGTCGAGGTTTCCGGGTCGCCACCGAGGATACGCACTTGCTGCTGCAGTTCCACAGCGGCGCTACCGCACTCACCAGAACGCTGGATGAAATAGCTTTTCAGCTCCGGATTCTTCACATCCTCGGCAGAGGTTTTGAAACCCTTTTCGCCATCCTTGCTGAATTCGATCAGTTCGTTGAGAACCGAGACGACTTCTTTGTTGGGAGTAGTCATGACATTGCTCCTTTGCATGAGGGAAGATGCAATAGATCGGAGCAGGGTTCGTGCCAGCCTGAGAGCTTAGAAAATATCTTTAATTTTCAATAGCTTGAAATTAAATGAACTTATGACTTTCACGCGTTCTGCATGAACTGTCCTTTGGCCTTCATGCAGATTGCATGTATGTTGGCGCCCATCCATCCCAAGAATACCCTTGCCATGAACCCGGAAGCCCTCGTCCTGCTGGTCACCCGTGAAATGCCCTACGGCAAATACCAGGGCCGGCTGATTGCCGACCTGCCGGGACACTACCTCAACTGGTTCGCCCGCCAGGGCTTTCCCAAGGGCGAGCTGGGCGGCCTGCTGGCCCTGATGCATGAGGTCGATCATAACGGCCTGAGCGACCTGCTGGTGCCCCTGCGCAAGAAGCACCCGCGCCCGCGCAACTGATCAGGCCTTGGCCGGCTGCACCGCCAGCTCCACCCCTTCGCCGCGCTTGAGCACTGCATACACCAGCGCCGTCAGCAGGCTACCGGCGACGATCGCCAGCACATACAGCAAGGCATGGTTGATCGCATTGGGGATCAGCATGACGAACAGGCCGCCATGGGGCGCCATCAGCTTGCAGCCGAAATACATCGACAAGGCGCCGGTCAGCGCGCCGCCGACGACACTGGCCGGGATCACCCGCAGCGGGTCCTTGGCGGCAAACGGAATCGCCCCCTCGGAGATAAAGCACAAGCCCAGCACCAGCGCCGCCTTGCCGGCTTCGCGCTCGCTCTGGGCGAACTTGCGCCGGGCAATGAAGCTGGCGATGCCCAGGCCAATCGGCGGCACCATACCGGCGGCCATGGTCGCGGCCATCGGCGCGTAACTCTGCGAGGCCAGCAGGCCGACAGAAAACGCATAGGCCGCCTTGTTGATCGGCCCGCCCAAATCGACGCACATCATCCCGCCGAGCAACACCCCGAGCAGAATCGCGTTGGTGGTGCCCATGCTGTCGAGAAAATGGGTCAGGCCTTCGAGCATGCCAGCCACTGGTTTGCCGACCACGTAAATCATCACCAGGCCAGTGAACAGGCTGGCCAGCAGCGGGATGATCAGGATCGGCTTGAGTGCTTCAAGGCTGCTGGGCAAGCGTGCCCAGCGGCTGATGGCCTTGGCGCTGTAACCGGCCAGGAATCCGGCGACGATACCGCCGATAAAACCCGCCCCCAGGGTGCTGGCCAACAGGCCGCCAATCATCCCCGGCGCCAGCCCCGGACGGTCGGCAATCGAATAGGCAATGTAACCGGCCAGCAACGGCACCATCAGTTTGAAGGCCGCCTCGCCGCCGATCTGCATCAATGCGGCCGGCAAGGTGCCGGGCTCCTTGTAGGCCTCGATACCGAAGACGAACGACAGCGCGATCAGCAAGCCACCGGCCACCACCATCGGCAGCATGAACGACACACCGGTGAGCAAGTGCTTGTACACCCCGGTTTTCTCGCTGCGGGCCGGGGCGGCGCTGGCACCTTGCGCGGCAGATTCTTCCCGGCCTTCAGCGAGGGCTTTTTTCAGCGTGGCCTGGGCCTGCTTGAGAGCCACGCCGGTGCCGCAGCGATAAATGCGCTTGCCGGCAAAGCGCGCGGTGGGCACCTCGATGTCGGCAGCCAGCAGCACCACATCGGCTTCGGCAATGGCCGTTGCCGACAACGGATTGCGCGCCCCCACCGAACCCTGGGTTTCGACGCTGAGCTGGTAGCCCAGCTGCTGCGCCGCCTGCTGCAACGCTTCGGCGGCCATGAAGGTATGGGCGACGCCAGTCGGGCACGCGGTGACCGCGACGACTTTGGCGCTGCGCTCGACAGGGGCTGCCACCTGCTCGGCTTCGGGCTGATAGACCACAGCCTTGTCGGCCGCTTCACGCAAAAAGTTTTCCACATCCGCCAGCGCTTGCGCCGGGGTGCTCTGGTACAGCCGCTTGCCGGCAAAACGGCGAAGGTCCAGTGGGCCGGTGTTGATCACCAGCACCCAGTCGGCAGCGGCAATCGCGGCGTCAGACAGCTGGCGCTCGGCTTGCTGCGGGTCGTGCACTTCGACGCTGGTGCTCCAGCCCTGGCGCAGCGCTGCCGCTTCCAGCAGGCGCGCACTGAGCACACTGGAGACCTGGCCATTGGGGCAGGCGGTGACGATGGCAATGTTCATCTGCAACCCTCTTGTTGTTCTGTCAGCTGCACCTGGCTTTCCAGCTGCGCCAGTTGTGCCCGGTCGTTAATACCGAAGCCGATCTGGGTCACCGCCTGGGCGGCAATCGCCGTAGCCCGGCGCAGGGTTTTCGCAGGGCTATCGGCGCTCAGCAGGCCATGGACCATGCCCGCCAGCAGCGAGTCACCGGCACCGACGGTACTGGCTACCTTGACCTTGGGCGGCACGGCGCCGAGGGCACTGCCCTGGCGGAACCAGTTGACCCCCTGCTCGCCCTGGGACACCACCACATGCTCGACGCCCTGGCCGATCAGGCGGGTCGCCGCTTGTTGCTGCTGGGCAAAGTCATGCACAGCACTGCCGAGCACTTCGCCCAGCTCGTCGGTGTTCGGCTTGACCAGCCACGGTGCGCAGGCAAGCCCGGCACGCAAGGCTTCGCCGCTGCTGTCCAGGGCCACTTTCAGGCCCATGGCCTTGAGCCGGGCCAGAAGCATCTGCAGCCACTGCGGGCTGATGCCACGCGGCAGGCTGCCTGCGACCACCACCGCAGCGTGGCCGGGGGCGATCTGCTCAAGGCGGGTCAGCAGTTCCAGGCGCGCTTGCTCATCGACCTGCGGGCCGGGGCCGTTGATATCGGTGACCTGGCCGCTGGCTTCGACCAGTTTAATGTTGCAACGGGTCTCGCCTGCCACCCGCACGAAGCAATCGGCAAAGCCACGGCGGGCGATCAGGGCCTCGAACGGCGCCAGGTTGTCGCGGCCGAGAAAGCCGCCCACGGTCACGCTATGGCCGAGGTCGGCCAGCACCTGGGCGACGTTCAGGCCCTTGCCAGCGGCGTGGCTGTGCTGCGCCTGGCTGCGGTTGACCTGACCTGCATGCAGGCTGTCGAGGCTGACGGTAAGGTCCAGCGCCGGGTTCAGGGTCAGGGTCAGTATCTTGGCCATCAACGGGTCTCCACCAGTGCCCGCACTGCGCCGGCACTGCCCTGCAGCAACGCTTGGCGCGCGAGCTGCTGGGCATGTTCAAAATTCAGTTCACGTACTTCGGCTTTGACCTCGGCAATGCTGCGCGCCGCAACGCTCAGCTCATCGACGCCAAGGCCGAGCAACAGCGCCACCGCCTGCGGGTCGGCGGCCAGCTCGCCGCACACCCCGACCCACTTGCCATGGGCATGGGCGGCGCGCACGGTGATGTCGATCAGTTGCAGCACCGCCGGGTGCAGGCCGTCCGCTTGCGCCGAGAGGCTCGGGTGGCCGCGGTCGATGGCCAGGGTGTACTGGGTCAGGTCGTTGGTGCCGATGCTGAAGAAGTCCACTTCCTGGGCCAGTACCGGCGCCAGCAAGGCGGCCGACGGCACCTCGATCATGATCCCCAGTTGCAGGTCGCTGACAGCGATTTCCTCGCGCAGGCGCTCGACCATGGCCCGGGCCTGGCGCCACTCTTCGAGCTGGCCGACCATCGGGAACATGATCCGCAGCGGCCGGTCGCCGGCGGCGCGCAGCAAGGCGCGCAGCTGGCTTTCCATCACGTGCGGGCGTTGCAGGGTCAGGCGAATGCCGCGCACGCCGAGGAAAGGGTTTTCTTCCTTGGCGATCGGCCAGTAGGGCAACGGCTTGTCGCCACCGACATCGAGGGTGCGCACCACCAGCGGCCGACCGTCGAGGCCATCGAGCACGCGGCGGTACTCGGCCTCTTGCACGGCTTCGTCGGGGGCTTGCTGGTGGGCCATGAAAATCAGTTCGGTGCGCAGCAGGCCGACGCCTTCGGCGCCTTGATCAACCACCGCTTCGATCCCGGCGCTTTCACCGATATTGGCGAACACCTCAATGGCATGGCCGTCGCGGGTGATCGCCGGCTCCAGGCGCCGGGCCTTGGCTGCGTGCAGGCGTTGCTCGCGGCGGTCGCGTTCGGCCAGGGCACGTTCGAGCTCTTCAGCCGCGGGTGCCACCGCCAGGCGGCCGCGTTGGCCATCGAGCAGCAGCGGTGTGCCCGGGGCAATCAGCAGCACGGCATCGCCAGCGCCAACGACGGCAGGGATACCCAGGGCGCGGGCGACGATCGCGCTGTGGGCGGTGGCGCCGCCACGGGCGGTAAGAATCCCGGCCACCCGTTGCGGGTCGAGTCGCGCCACATCCGACGGGCCGACCTCCTCCATCACCAGCACATAAGGCTGCTCCGGCGCCGGCACGTCGGCTTCGCCACACAGTTGGGCCAATACCCGCCGACCGATATCGCGCAGGTCGGCGGCGCGCTCGGCGAGCAGCGCATCATGCAAGGCTTCCTGTTGGCGCGCGGCGGCATCGATCACCGCCATCCACGCCGCCGCCGCGCTTTCGCCCTGGCGCAGGCGCTGGTCGACTTCGTCAGTGAGGTCCGGGTCGGCGAGCATCTCCTGATGGGTGATGAAAATCTCGCGGATGGCCTTGGCCGGGCTGCGCTGGGTCAGCGCTTCGATTTCGTGGTTAACATTGGCCAGCGCTTGCTGCAGGCGTTGCCGTTCAATCGGCAGCGACTCACCGCGCAGCGGGTAGTCGAACTCGCGCAGCACCTGGATATGCGCCGGGCCGCTGGCAATGCCCGGTGCCGCAGCAACGCCCTGGATCAGCGCGCCCGCTGCGGGCGCGACAAGTTCAGGCTCAGCCATCACGTCGATGACCGCCTCGACGACCGGCGCCAGCGCCTCGACCTCTTCGCCCAGGCCCGCTTCAATCGCGGCCAGCAGCGCAGGCAAGGCATCGTTGGCAATGCTGGGTTCAGCGATGATTTCCAGAATCTGCCCACGCCGTGCGCCGAGGCTGAGCAGCTTGCTCAGGCTCTTGGCCGACACCGCCGGCTGGCCGCTGTCGACCAGGCGCAGGCGAATCTCGCCTGCAAAATTTTTCGCCAGTTGCGCCAGCTCCTTGGCCGGGCGCGCATGCAGGCCGTGGGCGTTGGCCAGGCCGATACGCGCGCTCGGCCAGTCGGCGGGCAACTCGCCGCCCAGCACTTCGAGCACCGTGCGGCTGTTGGTGGCGCGGCACAGCTCCTGGCCGCGGCCTTCGATCAACAGCGTGCACAGGCGCTCAAGCAAGGCCTGATGCGCAGCACCGAGGCTGGCCAGGCAGAACAGGCCATGCACCGGTTGGCCGTTGTGGCGCAGCGCTTGTTGCGGGGTAACGAAAGCCAGGCCCGGCTGGCGCACCGCCTGCTCGCTGTGCAGCCACCATAGGCCCTCGCCCAGCGGCAGCGGGTCGACCTGCTGCAACACCCCGGCAAAGCCTGAGCCGACACACTCAGCACGGGTCAGCAAGCGCGCGGCGCGCCACACCAGCTCATCAAAATCTTCGGCGGGCACGCCCAGGCCGATCATCTGCGCATCCAGGGCCAGCTCTTGCGGCGCGCCTTGCAGCAACTTGAGCAAGGCTTCGGCGGAGCTGGCGCGGCGCAGGGCTTCGGCAAGGTCGGTCTCGCCCAGGGCGCGGGTCAGCAGTTGCAGCAGGCGCAGGTGTTCATCGGAGCGCGCGGCGATGCCGATGGCCAGGTAGACGATCTGGCCATCGCCCCAGTCCACCCCTTCGGGGAACTGCAGCAGGCGCACGCCGGTGGCATGCACCAGCTCGCGGGTTTCGGGGGTGCCATGGGGGATGGCAATACCTTGGCCGAGGAAGGTCGAGCCTTGCGCTTCACGGGCCTGCAGCCCGGCCAGATAGCCGTCGGCGACCAGGCCATCACTGACCAGGCGCTCGGCCAACAGGTGCAGTGCCGCCGACTTATCCACAGCCGACTGGCCCATGGATATCTGCTCCACGGTGAGCTCGAGCATGACCTTCTCCTTTGCAGCACCAGGTGGGTGCTGAGGTATTGTTGTGAATTGTTCAGCTGAGGGCCAGTTGCAATGACCCCGTCCAGGCGCTTGGATCGGCAGAAAATCGCCTGCTGAAACGTTTAATCTAAATTTACGAGCACGTTACTCGATAATGTGCGATCAATGAAGCCCTGCTTGTCGTATTGCTGGAGCTGCACCGCTCCCACAGGTACTGCGCCAACTCTGTGGGAGCTGGCCTTGCCGGCGATCGAGCGCGAAGCGGTCGCAACCCAGGCACCGCCTGATATGCTGGCTACCTGCCAATGACAGTTGCTCACACCGATGTGAACAACATTGCCCATATTGTCGGACAATTGCGACAATGGTCGTCTGCGCCACCCGCGTAGGATCGGCGACAATACCCGGTCAGGCTCTGCAGCCAGTCTCGGTAATAACAAGGAAAATGCGGTGAAACTCAGCGATATCGCGCGTCTGGCCGGTGTGTCCGTGACCACCGCCAGTTACGTCATCAATGGCAAGGCCGAACAGCAACGCATCAGCAACAGCACTGTCGAGCGGGTGCGGGCGGTGGTCGAAGCCCATGGCTTCACCCCCAACCCCCAGGCCGCAGGTTTGCGCAGCCGGCACACGCGCACCCTGGGGTTCATCCTCCCCGACCTGGAAAACCCCAGCTACGCGCGCATCGCCAAGCAACTGGAGCAACGCGCCCGGGCCCAGGGCTACCAACTGCTGATCGCCAGCAGCGACGACCAGCCCGAGAGCGAGCGCCAGCTCCAGCAACTGTTCCGCGCCCGCCGTTGCGACGCCCTGTTCGTCGCCAGCTGCCTGCCGCCGGAAGACGACAGCTACCGCGAACTGCAAGCCAAGGGCCTGCCGATCATCGCCATTGACCGCAGCCTCGACCCGGCGCACTTCTGCTCGATCGTCAGCGACGACCGCAACGCCAGCCAGCAACTGACCCGCAGCCTGCTGGCCACCCAGCCCGCGCACATCGCCCTGATCGGCGCCCGCCCGGAGCTGAGCGTCAGCCAGGCCCGCGCCGGCGGTTTCGATCAGGCCCTGGAAGGCTTCAGCGGCAAGATCAGCCGCCTGCAAGGCGAAGCCTTCAGCCGCGAGTGCGGCCAGCGCCTGATGAACCAACTGATCGAAGAACTCGGCCGCCTGCCCGACGCCCTGGTGACCACCTCCTACGTGCTGCTGCAAGGCGTGTTCGACGTGCTGCAAGCACGCCCGGCCGACTCGCGCAGCCTGCAGTTGGGCACCTTCGGCGACAACCAGTTGCTGGACTTCTTGCCGCTGCCGGTCAACGCCATGGCCCAGCAACACGGCCTGATCGCCGAAACCGCGCTCAAGCTGGCCCTCGCCGCTGTTGAACAAAAACAGTACGAACCCGGCGTGCACGCCATCGGTCGAACCTTCAAACAGCGAATCTTCACGGCCTGAACATGCGCCTGATCGACACCCACACCCATCTGGACTTTCCAGATTTCGACCCCGACCGCCCGGCCCTGCTGGCCAATGCCCGGGCCGGCGGGGTCGAGCGCATGGTGGTGCTGGGGGTGTATCAAAGCAACTGGCAGCGGGTCTGGGACCTGGTGCGCAGCGACGCGCAGCTGTACGCGGCGTTCGGCCTGCACCCGGTCTACCTCGACCAGCACCGCCCCGAACACCTGACCGCACTGGGCGACTGGCTGACCCGCCTGCAGGGTGAGCGCCAGCTGTGCGCGGTCGGCGAATTCGGCCTGGATTACTACCTGCCCGAACTCGACCGCGAGCGCCAACAGGCGCTGTTCGAAGCCCAGCTGCAACTGGCCGTCGACTGCAACCTGCCTGCCCTGCTGCACGTGCGCCGCAGCCATGCCGTGGTGATCGCCACGCTCAAGCGCTACAAGCTCAAGCGTGGCGGCATCATCCATGCCTTTGCCGGCAGCGTCGAAGAGGCGCGCGAGTATCACAAGCTCGGCTTCAAGCTCGGCCTCGGTGGCGCCGCGACCTGGCCGCAGGCGCTGCGCTTGCACAAGATGCTGCCGCAGTTGCCGCTGGACAGCGTGGTGCTGGAGACCGACGCGCCGGACATGGCGCCGGTGATGTTCCCGGGCGTGCGCAACAGCCCGGAGCATCTGCCGCAGATTGCCCAGGCGCTGGCCGCGATCATGGGGATCGAGGTTGAGCGGTTGGCTGAGGCGAGTACGGGCAATGCTTGTGAGTTGTTTGGCTGGGAATAACCCTGCCGCACGCCTCACCCTTACTTGCTGAAATACCGACTCGGCGCCGCCCCCAAGGCTTTACGAAAAACACTGGTGAACGCGCTCGGGCTGCTATAGCCCAGGTCCATCGCCACCCGGGTAACCGACTCGCCATTGCCCAGGCGCACCACCGCCGCCAACAGGCACGCCTGCTGGCGCCATTCGACAAAGCTGATACCGGTCTGCTGGCGAAACAGCCTAGTGAACGTGCGCCGGCTCCTGCCCACCTGCCGGGCCATGTCATCGATGCTCACTTCAAGCGACGGTTGTTGCAACAGCCGCTGGCACGCCTGGGCCAGGCGCGGATCATCCGGCAGCGGCGCATTCAGCGACAACGGCGCCATGCTGGCGATTTCGTGCAGCAGCAACGCCATCAAATGACCGTCGCGCTGTTCTTGCGCATACAGCGCCGGCACCTGCGCCGCCTGGATCAGCAACTGACGCAAAAACACCGACACATCGAACACCTGACACAACCCCGGCAGGCCAAGCCGAGCTGCGGCCTCATTGCTGATGTACGTGTTGAGCATGGTCACCGGCCCGCTCATGACCATCTCATGGGGCACCTGCGCCGGCACCCAGATGGCCCGTTGCGGCGGCACCACCCAGTTGCCCTGGAGCGTGAACACGGTGATCACCCCACAGGCCGCATAGGCGAACTGCCCGCGCTGATGGGTATGCAGGGCGAAGTGATGGCCATCGGCATAATCAACGGCGGTCACCACCGCATCGCGGGGAATGTGTTCAGACGGGTCGATAGCAATCATGGCCCGAATCTAACGACTTGCGACCCGATAGCGCAAGCGGGCCAGCGCCTGCATTGCGCATAGTTGCGCCCTGCCCGCCTGTGGATAACAACACCATGCAACCAAAACACCTGCTGCTCGCCGTGCTGGTGACAGCCATCTGGGGCCTGAACTTCCCCATCAGCAAACTGGCCCTGGCCGAGATCGACCCGCTGTTGCTCACCGCCCTGCGCTTTAGCCTCGCCGCCCTGCCCTGGGTGTTCTTCATCAAACGCCCGCCCGTGGCCCTGGGCTGGCTGGTCGCCTACGGCTTGATCTTCGGCGTGGCGATGTGGGCGCTGATCAACCTGGGGATCAGCCTGGGCGTGCCACCCGGCACCGCTGCCCTGCTGATCCAGTTCAGTGCCTTCTTCACCCTGGGTTGGGGCGTGCTGCTGTTTCGCGAAGGCATGAGCCTTGGCCAGTGCGTTGGCGTGTTACTCGCCGCCCTGGGCTTGATCTGCATTATCGCCAACAGCCCCGGCCAGGCGACGACCGCGGGGTACAGCGTGTTGCTGGTCAGCGCCTTCAGCTGGAGCCTGGGCAACGTCATCATCAAACGCTCGAAAGTGCGTGAGATGTTTGCCTTTGTGGTGTGGGCCAGCCTCTTCCCACCGATCCCCTTGCTGCTGCTCACCTGGCTCAGCCATGGCAGCGCGCCGTTCACCGCCCTGGCCAGCCACATCGAGGGCGTAACCGTGTTATCGCTGTTGTTCCAGGTCTACGCGGCGACGCACTTCTGTTACTGGGGCTGGAACCTGTTGCTGCGCGAGTACCCGGTTTCAACCGTTGCGCCGCTGTCGCTGCTGATCCCGATATTCGGCATCGCCGGCTCCATCCTCCTGCTCGGCCACCACATCGACCGCAACGAAGGCATTGCCATTGCCCTCATTCTGGCGGCCCTTGCAGCAGGTCTTATCAAGACCCGCCCACTCCTGCGCCGAACGGTCTAGAACCAACCGCGATCATCTTCCAGCTCCTGGCGGCACGCCTTGAGCTGGGCACCATAGAGCCGCGACTGCGCCTCTACCTTGCGTGCCACCTGCATCAGCCACGGCTTGCTGCGATAAGTCCCACGACTAAAACCGCCGCGCCCTTCGTGGTACGCCAGGTACTGGTTGTAGACATCCCACTTGGAAATCCCCAACTGGCGCTGGGTGCCAGCGGTGTACCAGCCAATGAACATGACCGCGTCATCGAAGTTATCCCGCGAGCCACCATTGCCGGTGCCGGCCTTGTACTCACCCCAGACCGGGTCCTGGGCCTGTGCATAACCATAGGCCGAACTCACCCGCCCCCACGGGATTACCCACAGCAAGTAATCGCGGGGCGGCAGTGCATCGGAAACGAAACTGCTTTCCTGCTTCATGATCGCCATCGCCACATGTTGCGGCGTGCCGAACTGCTGCTGCATCTTCAGCGAATCTTCGTACCAGTCCGGGTACTCGCGGTAGATATTGCACAGATTGTTCTGATCCCTCGGCGGCGCCGTGGCGCAGCCCGCCAAGACCACAACCGAAAGCACCAGCGCCCACCCTCGCCCTTGTTTCATCCATCGCCCCAGCAAAAAAGAGGGCTTTAGTTGCCCTTCGTATATAACGCAGCGCCTGGCCGGGCCAGGTTGCGGTGACCTCCTATGATGGCGTGGGTGATGGCAGGGTCACCAGTATGGTGTTGTGGATTTGTAACGAATAGTCGTGAGAACGGTACTTTAGCGGCGGAAATCTTCAGAATTTCCTGATTCCATGTAGTCCATTTCCCAATCATACTTTTGCCGCTTTCAAAGCATTGCAGTGGTCCCGGTGGGGCTCTAGTCTCGGCCGGTCGTTGGCAATTCAACGACCGGTTTTGACAGGCCGACTACACCGTGGACATGTGCAAGCCTTTATGGCGATTGTACGTGGGGCACCTTCGTGTGCGCCGAGTTCTCCGGTGTTCGGTCTGTCAACCCGCGTACAGTTGCCACCCATTTGTTTGACAGCAGATTCGTGGCGGCTCCATTCACCGGGGAGACACCATGTTAAAAATCGTCCCAGATCCACCGCATCATCCCAACCAATCCCTTGAAGACCTTCTCGTCCAGACTTCCGAATATCTAGTCTGCGCGCTGACTATTGCCCAGCAGACGGTGCTACTGCATCCCAGGCCGCCTGAGCAAGTACTGACCTTGGCAACCATGCATGAGATTGAACACGCCCGAAGCTTGGTTGAAGTGGCTTTGAGCAAGGTTCAGTTGAAGCACTGAGTTTTTCAGGCGAGCGCCAGTGTTGCTTAGGTGAGGCTGGCTGCTTGGGGCAGCGCATGCCTTGGGAGGTATGGATGAGCGAAGATCGTGCTTCAGTGCTGAAAACGATAGGTGTTGGTGGAGGATCTGGTGCAGGGGATGGTTGGATTTAACACTGAGCGTGGCACAGCTGGATTGCCCTAAGAAACGCCAAGCTTAAAGGAAGCTCAATTTTTGGTCGAAAGCCACTGATTTCTTACGGCTGCTTTCGACTGTGGATTCAACCCATTGCAGCCATTCGCAAATGCTCTGCACGCACTCCCAATCCGCAAAACGGATGACTGCCGCCCGTCATGCGCGGACCTGGTCGAATAACTGTTGCAGAAATACATCGCCTGCCACAGAGTCAAAAAGCAAGTAATGTCCAGACCAATTATCCCTGCAGCCGCAAGGTTGAACTCAGCATACTGGAAGCTTGGGTGAATTTGTTCACTCACGCCTATGACGGGTGACCCCATCCGTTTGAATCCTCGGCGTTTGATCAACTCTTCAGCAATCAATAGCCAACAAGCGGCTGACGACTCGTTAAAATCAAGCGCCAGATGACCATTAGCTGTCCACGGGCCGCTTGGGGCCGAAAGCAGTCGATTGAAAGTCATTGGCTAACCGGCTGCGATGTGCACATCACCGCAAACCCGTTGGCACAACACGCTCTCTAGTGCCAAGCAGTGGTCCCTTTGTTCATCCATAATTTAACGGCATGTTGAAGTCTTCACCTCAAGGACGTCCCATGACCATCCATACCTCCCCTCCCAAGCAAAAACACTTGGCAGTGTTAATCGACGCTGACAATGCCCCTGCGGCAATTGTCGAAGGTTTATTCGAAGAAATCGCCAAGTACGGCGTCGCCAACGTCAAGCGGATTTATGGCGATTGGACTGGCCCGCAGTTGGGTGGATGGAAAAAGGTGCTACTCGACCATTCGATTCAACCTATCCAACAGTTCGCGTACACCAAAGGTAAGAACGCAACAGACAGCACCTTGATCATCGACGCAATGGACCTGCTGTACACCCGACGCTTCGACGGTTTCTGCCTGGTTTCGAGCGACAGTGACTTCACCCGTCTCGCTTCTCGGCTACGAGAAGAAGGTTTGACCGTCTATGGGTTTGGTGAAGAAAAAACCCCCAGGCCGTTCGTGTCGGCCTGCGACAAGTTCATCTATACCGAATTGCTGCGTAGTGAAGTGCTTGTTGCGGCGAGCAATGGGCATGATCGCCCCGAACCTGAGCCACCCGCCGCAATCGAGGCCGTCAAAGTCGCCAGCATGCCCAAGGTAAAAAAGCTACCCAAGGCACCCGTAAGTTTCATTGCAAAGATCTTGGATGACATTGCCGACGAGGATGGCTGGGCTCACTTGGGAGCGCTGGGCACCAACATCAGCAAATTGAAACCTGAATTCGACCCTCGCACCCATGGTTATAAAAAGCTCAGTGAGTTGATCAAGGGGTATCCGGATACGTTTGAACTGCAAACCAGAGGCACGTCGGGCGTGGGTGGTTCGATACTCTATGCCCGGCACCGACAGCCGAACACGTAGCTGTGGTGGTCTAATGATTCCGGACACCCATTTAGGCGGCGAACACATGTACTGCCATCAATTTATTCAACGATGCTGCGTTTCACGCACAAACTCGATCAGCGCCTTTAGCGCTGGCGGTACGTGACGCCGGCTGGAGTAATAGATGAAAAACCTGCTTGGCAAGGCTTTCCAGTCTTCGAGAACTTCCTCCAGTTGCCCCCGAGCCATGTATTCCCTTGCCATCTCCTCATACACGTACGCGATCCCGGCGCCGTCCTTTGCCGCTTGAATCATCATGGTGTCATCTTCCAGTATCAACGGCCCTGCCACGGCCAGGCGCATGGGCTGCCCCTCAGCAAGATATTCCCACTTGTACAGTTTGCCGCTGGGAAAGCGTCGGCCAATGCAGGCGTGCTCAAGTAGCCTTTGCGGTGTGTCCGGTGTCCCGTGTCTGCTGAGGTAACTGGGGGCAGCAACGGTGACAAATCCCTGGGGTGGGCCCACCGGGACGGCGATCATGTCACCAGCCAGGCTCTCGCCGAAGCGCACTCCGGCATCGAACCCTTTGTCGACGATGTCGCTCAACCCATCATCGGCCACCAGCTCCACGTTGATACGTGGGTAGGCTGCTGTGAATGGCGCCAGCAGTGGCGCAACGACGAGACGGGCAGCGGGCCGCGATACGTTCAATCGCAGCGTGCCGGTGGGAATTTCCTGTTTGAAGGTCAGTTCATGCAGCGCTTTGGCGACCTGTGCCAACGCCGGAACCAACGTGGCCAGAAGTTGATTACCTGCTTCGGTAGGCGTGACGCTGCGAGTGGTGCGATTGAGGAGTCTGACCCCCAGCTTGCCTTCCAAGGCACGCATGGCGTGGCTGAGGGCTGACGCAGATACCCCTCGCTCGTCGGCGGCTTTACGAAAGCTGTGATGGCGAGCCACTGCGGCGAAGGCGTCGAGTTCGGAAAGGTCGCAAGGGGATTTCATGAATGCAGCTCAGCAGTTCAAACACGATTAGCTATCTTATCGTCGGTAACCTCTCAATGAATACTCTGCGCCTCAATCGACGAGAGGTTTGCATGCAAAAGAATCGGCTAGGTACATCCGAGTTGTTGATTTCGCCAATTGGAATGGGCACTTGGGCCATTGCCGGGCAAGGATGGGAGTTCAGCTGGGGGGCGCAAGATGATGGCGATAGCCTGGCAGCATTGGAGTACGCGGTAGAACGCGGCGTGAACTGGATCGACACAGCAGCCGTATATGGACTCGGCCATGCCGAGATATTGACTGGGCAATTGCTGCGTCAGGTGCCGGCTTCGCGTCGCCCGCTGGTATTCACCAAAGGTAGCCTGGTGTGGGATCCCGAAACCCGTGAGATCTCTCATTCGCTCGCCCCCCAGTCATTGATGAAAGAAATCGAGGATAGCCTGCGTCGCTTGCAGGTGAATGTCATCGATCTCTATCAGATTCACTGGCCAGCGTTCCCTGCAGATGGAAACAGCGAAGGCATCGAGGAGGCTTTGGCGACCTTGGCCCAAGCCAAGGCTCAGGGCAAGATAAGGGCGATTGGCGTGTCAAACTTCGATGTTTCTCAGCTTGAGCGAGCCCGCTCCGTAACCGATATCGCCTCCCTTCAACCGCCGTATTCAGCTTTGATGCGTGATATCGAGGATCAGATCCTGCCTTATTGTGCAACAGCGCAGGTCGGCGTGATTGCCTACTCGACGTTACAATCTGGTTTACTGACGGGAAGCATGACCCGCGAGCGGATTGCACAGCTGTCCGACGATGATTGGCGAAAATCGCGGAGCGCCGACTTCCAGGAACCTCGCCTCAGCAAGAACCTCGCTTTGGTAGAAGTCATGGCAAATATCGGTGCCAGGCATGGGGTCAAAGCGGCGGCCGTAGCCATTGCTTGGGTACTACGTAATCGGGCAGTCTCCGGCGCTATCGTAGGCGCACGCAGGCCCGACCAGGTGAATGGATTGATCGACGCCACGAGAATTCGTCTTAGCCACGCTGAAATAGAAGAAATACGCCCCTATTTACCTGAAGGTATGGGTACAAATGTACCCAGCAGTGTGTCCTGAGCATCTGATACCCACCAGTTGATACGTTGATGACATAGCTTCTATTGCGGGCCGTGCGGATGCCGGTGAGCGATAGGGATCGCGGCCGACAAAACAGGGGCCAACATCGACCGTCCGCTTCGGGTCGGGTCGATAGCAGCCGTTCGCGACGGACTGCTTGCGACCCATTATAGATAGCCCGTTCCCCCTTCAACAATACTGGTAACGGTTGGCAGGTAGCTGTCAACGAGGGTGGAACATGCATGCCTTTCTTGCCACATCCCTGGTATCGGTGCCGGTACTTGCAGTCAGCGCTCTGTATGGTCCAGTGGCATCAGCCCACTGTCCTTAATCGCTGCGTCAGCTTCTGGTGATGCCAGGTAGTCGAGGAGCGCCTGGGCTGCGGCATGGTGCTGGCTCTTGCTGACGACAGCGCCCGAATACATGGTCATTTTCTGCGCTTCAGCCGGGATCAGACCAACGATGTCGATGCCCTTTACTGGCTTGAGCTCACTTAGCTGTTGGAAGCCGATCTGCGCTTGGCCGCGAGCGATCACTGCGCCGACGGGCTCGGCAGGTATCATGTGAGCCTTGGCCGTGAACTGGTCACCGAGCTGCATGCGAGGGAACAGGGTCTTGGAGAGATATACGCCACTTGCGCTGTCGGAGTAGGCGACAGAGCTGCTGTTCTGCAGCACTGTGCGCAAGCCCTGCATGGTGCCTATATCCGGCTTCGGTTCGCCTTTGCGTACGGCCATGGCAATGAACGATTTTCCGAGATCTACTCGGCTGGTTTTATCGGCTTGACCGCCGGCCACCAGGTTGTCGAGCGCCGAACCCACCATCAGGACAACATCCGCCTGCTCGCCGCGGGCGAGCCTGTTCGGGACGGCCTGCGGGGTCTCCCCCATCGAAGGAGCGGCGAGAACTTCCAGCTTCACGCCAAATTTCTTCTCATAAGCTGGCGCCACTTCCCGGATAGCGCCCATGATGCCGCCGGAACTCAAAACGGTCAGCGTTTGCGTACCACCTTGCACAACGTCAGCAGCCAAGCAGACGAATGAAGTGGTCAAGAGGGCAGCAAAGGACAGCATTCGAAGCATGGGAACTTTCTCCACAGTAAAAGCGCGAAACTTTACCGGGCGAGGAGCACGCTTATGGTTAATCAGTTATTAAGAAAGTTTCACATTTTTATCCGCCAATAGCAGCTATGGGTTGTGGATCGCTGCCTCTGGTGATCGGCAGCTCCGCGGATTCCGTCTCATGTCTGTCTCATATTCCGTATAGGTCTGGTAAAGCTACAGGCAGGGCAGCCATCATTGCTCATCAACAGGCTTGGTATCGATGACGGTAACGTTTGTAGATATCCGGAGTAGCTTTTGAACCTCCGACGCCGAGTAGCCTTTAGCGTGGAACGACTCACCCGCCTCTGTATAAATGATTACTTCTCGGCTTTTTCTTGCCTCAATCCACGCAACCACAATCTTCGCGATTGCATTCCAAGGCATCGCGTCAGACAAAGCCGCAATAGCTTCGACAAGCCCCGAATTTTGAGGAGCACTTGAAAACATATGCACGGGGCCATGAGGAATACCCGCCTCATCCAATGCGGCCAAAAATGATTTCGCGCTGTGTTTGAAGAGCGTTAAGTGAATCAACGCACATTCCTGAGTACTCATCCTATCCTCGCTGGCTGATTTGAAGAGACTGCCGAATGTCGACAGTAATTGCGGAAGTGAATAGTACTCGATGCCTTCTGGCTCAAGGCTAAAACCGTGGAATCCTCAGTGGAAACCACCGTCTGACTACCTCAACATTACTCAACAAATAGGCCGCCCAGGTTCGCGCATAGGGGGTTGCGAACCTGGAGTGCGAACCAGTGGGTGGCCATCGAACAGGGTGGGGTCCTTGTCCCGTGCCTTGCCAGCCTCGCATTTGGGGGCGGACAGGGGGTAACGGTGCGTGTCATAGATACACGTTTTATCGTCGAACCGGCGTATACCCTCACGCATACCTAAAACTGGTATATGCCTAGAGACAGAACGAGACAGGCAGAAACAAGAAAGCCCGCACTTGGCGGGCTTTTCATGGGCTTCCGTATACATGAGGAGACGTATCGGAACAGCTGGATGGTGCGGAGACAGACGGACGGTTGCTGGCCGTGAGGGCCCGGTTTTCGCGGGGTTGGAATTTGGTGGATTTTTAGATGTACCTCATAGGGTATCTACAAACAAATCAGCTAGTTATGGCTTGCAGTGGAATCGAATCGGGAATTGCGGACTCTCCTCTCACCCACTTCAAATGGTCCGTAGGAACGGCAGAAACGACCCAAAGCGGCTCTTGGTGGAGGGTGGAGATCGGCCATAAGCTGTCATTCATAACGGAAACGCTAAACCTCAACTGAACGTAGACACACTTCCGACTACTTCGTACCCTCAGGGCTGGTTTGTCGGTTTTTCTCGTTTAGCTTGATCACCCGGCGGACACCAGCATCTTGCCACGGAAGAAAAAATGAAGTTCTACGCAAACAAACTGAATGGAAATTTTCTCAGAAATGCGCTTCCCGACGAAAGTGTTCAAATTGATTGGGTTCGCGCAGCTATTGCTTACGGGAGTGATGAAACTACTCTCGTGGAAAATTGTGTGGAGCACGGGCGTAGACTTGACATATGGATGCGATACGACCATACGGTTCCGGTAGATCCTCGTCTCCTTAGATTCTTGCTTCGAAACACCGGGAACAATATATTCTGCATTCTTATTCCGGATATCCTTCACGCAAAGGTAATTTGGTGGAAGAACTATGGCGTATATGTTGGCTCCGCAAATCTCACTGACCGCGCCTGGGTCACTAATATTGAGTTTGGCGTATTTATCCCAGAACAGGACCTAGAGGCCAATGGACAAATAACTGATATAGAGGGGTTCTTTGAGTCCTTGATTTCCTGCGATGCGGCACAACAGTTGACGGAGGAAATAATCCAGGAACAAGAGAGGATTCTTAGACTAAGAGAAAAAGACCTGCAAAAAATTGAGCGCGAGTCGGAGAGTTTGAGGAGCATCAAGAGGTGGGAAGGGCCGGCGTTTAAGAGCTCCGATAAAGCGTTTGAGATTCGCAAGGAATCTTTCATTAAGGAATGGCGCAACGGCCTCTCCGTTTTGCGAGATATTGCGGATAGAGCCCCGGATTATCGTCCACGGTGGCTCAGTCAAGATGTGCCTGCGGCTTGGCAAGCGGACCAGTTTCTACACGCCTTCTACTACAATAAAGTGGTTGATGGCGTTCGTCACCCATTTGATGAGCACTATCAGAAAAATAGGAAAGATCCAACCGCAAGCATGCTGGCTGCGCTGAAGTGGTGGTCTGAACTGGACGCGCCTCCATCTAGTGAAGACGTGAATTGCCACCTCCGAGCCCCTGTCATACGTCGTTATCTAGAAAAGAACAAGGTGAGGTTTCTTTCACTAGAGGAGTTCTCTGAGGTTCTGCAAGCCAACCACTCGACCGTAGACCACGTGCGTCGTATGAGGCTTGAGGAGTTAGGTCTGAGGGAAGTGCAGGACGTTACTGAGGCGCAGCGTGTTAAGGCATTCGCCAAGGCGCTATTTAGCCAGCAAAATGAAAGGGGTGAAACAGTCTTAGACATCTTAGCCTTTGTGCTTGATGGCGGCTCTCCAAGTGACATTCCAGCAAGGCTGTTCGAGGTGGTGCATAGCTCAGCAAGAAGATTCCCTCATTTTGGGAACAATCAAATCGCAGAACTTGCAGGATGGGCTCGTCCCGAGTTGTGCCCGCCACGTAACGGCAGAACCAGTAAGGGGTTAAGGGCGCTAGGCTACGACGTTCACGTATACTAAAGGTTTCAGCATGCTGCGTATGGTAAAGCTAAACAATCCGGTGCAGGCGCTACGGCCCTAATCCGTGCGACAGCCAGACACGCGCACTGCTCAACCACTACTGTGTTACGTATTCGTAGTCAATGCGGGGAGTAGCAACCTCCACCTCCAAGGAGCAGCACAAGTGAACGAACCGCCATACCCGATGGACCTGAAGTGCACAGACGATGACTACAACGACGCGCTCTTGAAGCTAGACGTCGCCACCTGTGAGGCGATGGCAGTGACTCAGGCTATCCGCGAAGAGAGCTCCGATCTGCACATGGGGTTTTCCGCTCAAGTATTCAAAAGGCTATGCGCCCACTCTATGGCAATGATCTGCGCACTGCCTAGATCCCGATGGGTAGTGTCGGACTTCGAAAACTGGGATTTTGCGTGCATTGCAGGACACTCAAGAGCACTTCTTGAAGGGTACTTGCTGTTTCGGTATCTGGCTAAAACCCCATCCTGCAACGCGGAGTGGTCTGCAAGATTGTTTGTCCTATACATCAACGACCACTCGCGTAGAGCGGAGATGATGACCAGGGTCAGGGCAGAGGAAGCAGCAGCAGATTGGATACGCCAAGCAGATGAACTCCGTGAGAGGCTTGGCCAAAATCCATGGTTTCAAGCGCTGGACGGAAAGACCAAAAAGCGCAGCCTAGCGGGGGACAACGTCACAATTTCGACTCGGGACGAGATCATCGAGTATGCGTACGCAGGGCTAGACAAGGCAAGTTTTTACGCGGTTTGGAACCTGCTTTCTCAATACTCGCACATTCTTCCCATGTCATTTACAACGGCGGAGAACTACGGGCGCGGCTCCGGACTGCCCAACCAAGCTGATCTTGACTACATGACTACAACGGTTTCTCTAGCCGCTGACACACTACACAACGCGACGAATCTCATGAGCGATGCCTTTCCAGACGCTCAATCGGTGAGGAACGGGACAGAGTCAAAATTCACTCTTGGGCCTAAGGCAAACGCCCCAGATGGCACATAGAAAATCGCTAGGCATTTGTAATATCAAACAGCTGAGAATCGCTTTCTAGCAATACCATCTATTGCCCTTGAGGCATGGCTGGATATTGTGCTTTAGTAAAAATCGGCGTCTCTCCAGTTAAGCTAGGCACCGGTAAGCGACCCAGTTAATTTTCTTAAAAGCCGCTTACGGCCATAGTAAATTAAGCAAGCGATAGTTGAGTTGTTTGTTATAGACAAACTCGAACTTCCCCTAGTAGATTCACGTTTACCACAATTTCAAACTCACATTCTTGCTTTGAGTAAAAAATAGCTGTTTTGGAAATTGTGGACTGCAGTACTGCGCGGTCTTGGTGGTTAAACCATGGTTGATTTTGATAATGCACATAAGCAAATTGTTCAGCTACGTTCTTAGAGGTCGACCAAGACTGGCCATATTTTTGTGTTATGTGTTCGCTCATGCTGCACCCTCGGTAGATTTCAACAATTTCTCCAAGATTTTCGATGTCGTTAGGCTTTAGCTCTTTAGTTAGAAGTACCCTTGGGTACCATGCTTCGTTTTCTTGTCTAGTGAAGAGTTGGTGAAGCCCTCCATACGCAAACCCATCAAATGCATGCCGAATTGGATCGACGATTGCGTATGCATGTTCGTCTTCAAAGAGGTGCTCGTATTTTAAGAAGATTCTCTGAACCTCCTCTTCGGCATCCTCTTTCTTTAAAGAGATGATGAAGTCCTCAACCATTCTGAAAATATCCCCCACATGACTGCCGCAACCTAAACTACTGACCCTCTCTGTCAGATCTTGGGTGTCTATACACATTTCATCTGTCAGAAATTGATGCGCTTCTTGGCTGAGTGGTACAGAATCACCTTTGTGCATAATAATTAGGCTAACAGGTAGACAAAGGCGCAGCCTCTGGCTATCTATTTGATTAAATTAGCGGGATTTGGGGCGTTAGGAGTCAATGGCGCAAAACATGCTGGCTAAATAAGTTACTCCTATCACTGCGCTGCTTAGTAGTATTCCAATGGTGAAGGAGACTAAGAGAACCCAGAATAATATCCATGTGGCTTTGCCATATCCTGAGGCGTCTGTGCCAAAGAGTGTCAGCGGTTCATCATTCGTCTTGCGCAATTTCTGAGCAGTAAGACGAAAGTCAAGCAGGCGTGTTACCACGGCTGCTGAGCCAGAAATAGAAGCAACAAGCAGCGATAGGAAGGCGAGTAAAAAAAGTAAAGCCAATATCCCTGTGGGTTTGAATGAAGCATCACGCAGAAGGGAAAATAGAAAGCCTAGGCCTCCCACCGACAGGCCAGAAAACAAAGCGAGGGCGGTAGATAGCTGGCTGATAGTTTGTCCTTGCCACCTTACGAAGCGCTCATTGCCCAATTGTGATACCTCCTTGACACAAAAGTAAGTTAACAAGCGAGCAAAATCTCAGAGAAAAGGAGGAAGAAGGGGGGCAGATTTACTTAATGGCACACATCAATCAGCACCGAAAAAATAGATCTGCCCCCTTTACTACTGTTTCCTTTACTAACTTTTCTAAAGTCATTCTAATCAACATTGATGAGGCGCAAAGTCTTATTTATAAATTATGGATTAGCCTGAGGTCTTTCTATTTTTGATGCGGCCGAAATAGATACGGTATAGCCACGCTGAGAAAGATTGTCGTAGGCGCGCACTAAGTTTACCTTGCTAAAAAAAGGCAAGTTATCTTTTACCGTGATCGGCTCATCTCCAAGTATTAAAAACACCACCTCGTAATCCGAACTCTTAAAATTATCAATTGGTACGAGGTCTCGAGCGGCACTGCCGAACGTAGCAAGAACTTTTCTGGCTGATTTTCTAAAGTCACGATCTCCGAGCAATATTTCTGCAGCGACACTGCCTTGAGCAAAAAGATGACTCAATCCGGCTGAACCACCTTTTCGATGCTTTACATGAACAAACTGTTTTGCTGATGTAAGCAGGTCGCATAGCTCAACGGAGCTTGTTGATTTGTTACTTTTAATAAGCCTTTTATCTAGTAAGTAATAGCTATGCGCTTGAGCCGCTCTAATATTATAGTCACCCTCAGCTTCGATTTTGGTTTTATTGCTTTCTACCCATGTGTGTATTTGCGGGAACCGAAGAGGCGAAACGGCGATCCGCGCCAAACTTGCATTTGTTCTTCCCATGAATGAGTTGTCAATCTCATACCATGTGCCACCAAAGATTATGGTGGTTTTGTTTGTTTCAGTGACTTCGTAGTATATGCATTTGTAAATCGAGTGACTAAACTCGTTGTCGTGTATATCAAAAACGTGCAACTGGTCCCGTTTGACTGATTCGATAGAGACTTTATCAACGTCGATATTAGCCAAGTATAGGTCAGTGGAAATTGTAGGCGTTTGATGGGATTTTGTGCGTGTAAAACTGAATCCCGCGATTGAGTCCCACTTTTCGATTTCTGGCAAAGTTAAAACTATATTTGAGTCGCGAGCTTTAATGGCTGCCAATAGAATGCCATCGAAATGATCTACCCGAGACTTCTCTTTGACTTTTCTGACATTGTCAACCCACAGGAAGTTAGCTTTGTAGTCATTTTTTTGATATTGAGATTTCAGCGTTCTGGCTATATCGGCTAGATCCCCTATCTCCATTTCTATTCCGAAAGAAAACATAGCATCACCACCCGAAATGTTCTTAAATTCGACGCCAATCTTTGGAGTGCCTGTGACTGCTCGCAAAATGTCTTTAGAAATATCGATGCCAAAAACACTTATTTCAGAGTCTCGCGCAGCTTGTGACTTTTTCTGCACAGGCTGATCGTCAAGGGTATGTATATCAACACTTCGAAGGCTTTCATGATCAAGTGTATTTAGTGCTGTTTTAAGTCCAAAATCTTGGACAAAAAATGATAAATCTATTAAATGCCTGCCATAACCGAAAGCTATTGCAAACACATCATTATCAACCCTTATGAACAGAACCGCTGAACTGGATTTGTTACCGATATCCGTAACGGTTTGGCCAGCAATTTCGTCAGCTATATCTGACCAATTTGGCTTTTTTTCAGTTGCACGCTTTACGTATAACACGCCATTAAGCTCAAGGCTTGAGGCGGTCTCATATGCCACTACGTCTTTATCCGCAGCGAGAAGATCAGCAAAGCCGCTGTAGGTGACTTCGGGTTTTTTTAAGAAAATATTGAGGTGGCGATATTTTTTCCCTGGCATCGCTTCTTCCCTAAAATGAAAGTAGTGGCTATTAGCCTTTATGCATTGATATTGCTTCAATCTGCTGGCTTTGACAACCCCTGTTTAATCAGTACACCGGCCAATGGTAGCGGTAGCCTGTGACGGTAATGACTAATTGGTAACTCGGCCTATCGACTTAGAAATTATGGTGGTGTCTGCGCGTGCTATTGCTTCATGTGGTTGTGAAAGTAATTATTTTCCTTGCACCCAAGGCGTCGAGTGCCATCTCAAAAAAGTCAGCAATTTAAATAACTCTTTGAAATATAAGCATTTCTAAGTTGGCTTGGCGGACCTTCGTATCAGACCAGGGTGGAGCACTGGTCAGCCAGCTTGGCCGGACCTCTTATCCATTTTCCAGCCTGCAGTGGGTCCGACTGAATGGATAGCGAAAATTAACAGTCACAGGGACAGTGTTCTCGGGACGGCACAGCTGCCCATCACATATTCATCGTGACGCTCAATCAATGCTATTAGAAATAGCCTTTAGCAATTAGATGTAGAGTAGTCCCCACGTCATCCCGCCAAGAATGCTGAGTGTTATCAGGGATCAAGGCCCCTGCGACCTGTGGGGAATGTCCACTACGCGGGACTGGCAGCTCCTTACGACCGGGAGCAAGGGCATCTCATGATCTGGCCTCCTGAGCACCGTTACCGGTGGGCGGGTGGAGGCAGCACTGGCTGACGAGACCAGCGCCTGAAGATCCTGAGCCATGTGCAAGCAGCAATGCGATGACCGGGGCATGCCTGACTGTCAGTCAGGTGCAGTCCATTCCTTGGTCTGCGGCACCATCATCTACATGGCTGTTGCTGGTGACATCGGCGTTTGTCACGCCGATTGTCACGAGGGGGAATGCCGCAAAGCCCTGTGCGATCTGGGCTGCAGCAGTGTTAGAAGCGCCCGTCTCTTTCCAGCAGAAAGAGACGGGCGCAGGTTGGCGCAGAATTCGGCCAAGCGGATAGGTTGCTGCAGGTCAGCGAGGTACAGAGTATCTGGCGCACGAGCGCTATATGTGTAAGAGCATCCATCACATGGGTAGTGACCGGACGAGCTGCCGGATGCGAATCGCCCTTGGGGAGAACCACCGCGGGAGCGGCGTGACCTTGAAGGTTCGGGTCACCTGGGGTGCTGTCATCGACAGCGCTTGCATGGCCAGTTCTACGCCTGTGGATAAACCCGGTCAAGGGCCGAAACTCAGCGTTCTTGGGGACCTGAAAAGCGGTCATCCAGCGGTGGAATTCCGTGGTAAACCCCGGACAACGTAGTGGCTTTTAGCTCTTCAAAGTGAGGTCCATCCAAACAGGGCGGCTTTGCAGCCCTGTTTGGATGGACCCGCGTGAAAGAGCAGCCAGCGCCGATCTTGCAGGCTCACCCGCGATTGAATGCGCCATGACCATTTGGCAAGGCGGTGACGTTGTCGCCTACCGGATGGGCAAACTCATGCGGGGTGACATGCCCCGATCTGTTGGCATCGATGTAGTTACTCCACCACGCCATGATCAACCGACGCTGCTCCAGAAACTGGGCCTTGTGGATGTATGCAGCGCGCACGCGGTTACGCTCCTGATGGCTCATCTGCCGCTCAATCGCCGCGTCCGTCCACAGCCCAGATTCGAGCAAAGCACTACAAGCCATGGTCCTGAAACCATGCCCGCACACGTCTTTGGTGGTGTCGTACCCCATATTGCGCAGCACCTGGTTAACCGTATTCTCCGACAAGGGTTTCCAGTACCTGTGGTCACCGGGCAACACCAGTTCAGAGAAGCGATTCAAGTTGCGCAGCCGTTCAAGGATTTCGATCACTTGAGGCGACAGCGGCACTATCTGAATGTCCCCACTCATCTTGGTCCCGCGCGTGGAATAGCGGACGCCTTCAATCGGCTTGCGGGTATCGGGGATCTCCCACATCGCCCGTTGCAGGTCGAATTCATCCCACCGGGCGAAGCGCAGCTCGCTGGAGCGCACGAACACATGCAGCGTCAGCAGCACTGCGAGCCGAGTCAGCTCGCGACCGGTGTAGTTGTCGATTCGGTCCAACAATTCAGGAAGGCGGTTCAGCGAGAGTGCTGGACGGTGCACAGTACGCGGCGCTTGAATCGAGCCGGCCAGATCGAGCGCCGGGTTTTGAGTGATCTGCCGCGCCCGCTTCGCACCCCGCATGATCGTGGAAAGATAGTTCTGCACACGCAGTGCTACATCCATAGTGCCGCGATCTTTGATCCGCTGGGTGACCTCAAGCAGATCATGGGTGTCGAGTTCAGCGATAGGCCGCTGGCCAATCAGTGGAAACACATGGGTACGCAACCTGCTCAGCACCGTTTTGGCGTGGCCCTCAGTCCAACGCCGAGACATTTCGACGTGCCACTCCAGGGCGACGGTTTCAAACAGAAGACTCGCCCGCTGAGCTGCGATCTTGGCCTTCTGCTTTTCTTCCATCGGATCAAGGTTGTCGAGCAACAGAGCCTTGGCCTCATCGCGCTTGGTCCTCGCGACAGCCAACGAAACAATGGGGTACTTGCCGATGATCAGCGTGCCTTCCTTGCCGTTGGGTTTGAAATACCGCAGCCGCCAAGTCTTCGAACCACTGGGTGCGACGTACAGGTACATGCCCCCGCCGTCGAACAGTTTGTAGGCCCGATCACGCGGCTTGGCCGTGCGGCATTTGAGGTCGCTGAGCGGAATGGCTAGGCGTGGCATAGGGGTACGTTCTCCATTCAGGAAAGACGCTGTACCCCAAAAATACCCCCGGTTATTGGGGATTTTGTTGGTTCCCGACGGAGGGTCGTGGAAACGAAAAACCGGCCATAAGGCCGGTTTAGAGGGCTTCCAAAGCATTCAGCGGAATGCAGTGGAGCTGGATGTGGTGCCGGAGACAGGAATCGAACCTGCGACCTTCGCGTTACGAGTGCGCTGCTCTACCGACTGAGCTACACCGGCGTGGCGATAACGCTACCACTGCCGGGTCGCTTTCGCAAATCACTGTTTATTAACAGCAATTGCGCCGGTTTCAGAGGGCTTTGCAGCCTGCCGGGGCGAGGTCTTCGCTGAGGGTGCTGGTGCAGGCCCAGCCAGTCGCGGCGCGGGTCAGGGTGATGGTTTTGTCGGTGGCGATGGCCGGGGCGTCGATCAGGGTGCAGACGATGCTGCCCACGCCCGTGGCCGCGGTGCCGCTGGCGGCGATGGCGCAGTGGGCGGTGCGCTCCTGGCCGCCCAGGGCGGCGACGTTGGCGATGTCTTTGCCTTCGTTCAGGCGCAGGTCGAAGGCGGTCTTCAGGGCAGAAATTTCTACCAGGCCCGCCGTGGCTTTGGTGCGTACCTGGCTGTTGGTGTAAATCGGTAAGGCGATGGTCGCCAGAAGGCCGATGATCGCCACCACGATCATCAGTTCGATCAAGGTAATACCGCGTTGCCCTTTCATGGACACTCTCCCTCACAAAATCAGTTCATGCCGGGCCGCAGTGGTGCGGCGCCAACAGGCGCGCCAGTAGGCCCGAACAGACACCTTTTGTCACCCCGTGACGGTCATTCGGTCATCCTGGCTCGACTACTCTAGTGGGCGGCGGGCATCACTGCTCGCCGCTTGGGGCCTGGAGCTGTTACCAGGCTTGTGCAAGGCCGCGCAGCAAGGATGTGGCGATGACCGACAGCAACCAGATGTACAACTGGCAAGGCACCAACGCCCAGGGCGCCTTGATCAGCGGCCAGAGCGCCGCACGCAGCCCGGCGTTGATCAGGGCGCAATTGCGCCAGCGCGGGATTCGCCCGGGGCGTATCGCCAGTGTGCGCCCGCCGCTGTGGCAATGGCGCCGGCCACTGGATAGCAAGGCGCTGAGCCAGTTCAGCCGCCAGTTGGCCACCCTGGTCAAGGCGGGGGTGGCGCTGCTGCAAGCGCTGGATGTGGTCGCCCAAAGCAGCGCCAACCCGGCGATGGCCAGCCTGCTGGGGGCGATCAAGGCCGATATCGCCGCTGGCAGCAGCCTGGCCACTGCGCTGCGCCGGCACCCGCACTATTTCGATCGGCTGTACTGCAACCTGGTGGACGCCGGTGAGCAGTCCGGCAGCCTGGAAGTCGTGCTGGCCCAGGTGGCGGCGCTGCAGGAGCAACGCCAGGCCCTGCGCGCGCGGCTGAAAAAAGCCATGACCTATCCACTGCTGGTGCTGCTGGTGGGCTTTGGGGTGTCGGCGCTGTTGCTGCTGGAGGTGGTGCCGCGTTTTCAGTCGCTGTTCGGCGGCTTTGGTGCCGAGCTGCCGGCCTTTACCCAACAGGTGATCGGCTTGTCGCAGTGGTTGGGGGCGCACTTCTGGTGGCTGTTGATAACTTTTGGCAGCGCTTGTGCCGCGGGGGTTTGGGGTTATCGACACAAGCCTGCGTTGCGTTTGTGGCTGGTGCGCCTGGCCCTGCGTTTGCCGGTGCTTGGCAGCCTGCTCCGGCATGCCGCCCTCGCCCGCTTTGCCCGCACCTTGTCGACTTCGTTCGGCGCCGGGGTGCCGTTGGTGGAGGCGCTGGGGCCGGTTGCCGGGGCGTGTGGCAATCCGTTGTATGAGCAGGCGCTGCACAAGGTGCGCGAGGACCTGGCCAGTGGTCTAGCCTTGAACGTGGCATTGCGCGCCAGCGGCTTGTTCCCGGCGCTGGTGGTGCAGATGTGCGCCATTGGCGAGACAGCCGGGACACTGGACGATATGCTCGCCAGGATCGCCAGCCACTATGAACAGGCCATCGACCACCTGCTCGACACCCTCACGGCCCTGATTGAGCCGTTGATCGTGCTGATCCTGGGGTTGCTGGTGGGCAGCCTGGTGATCGCCATGTACCTGCCAATCTTCCAGCTGGGCAATGTGATCTGACCATGAACCTGTTGAACTCCCTGGCCAGCCAGCCACTGATGTACCTGAGCATCGCCCTGTTGCTCGGGCTGATCATCGGCAGCTTTCTCAATGTGCTGGTGCATCGCCTGCCGATCATGCTCGAACGCCAATGGCAGGCCGAGGCGCGCGAGGTGCTGGAGTTGCCTAGCGAGGCACAAGCGCCGCGCTTCGACCTGTTGTTGCCGCCGTCGCAGTGCCCGCATTGCGCCCACCGTATTCGCCCCTGGGAAAACATACCGGTCATTAGTTACCTGGCCTTGCGCGGGCGCTGTTCCAGTTGCCAGGCGCGCATCAGCCCGCGCTACCCGCTGGTGGAACTCGCCTGCGGGGCGCTGACCCTGTTTGTCGCCTGGCGCTTCGGCGTCACCGGCACCGCCCTGGCCCTGCTGCTGCTGAGCTGGGGCCTGCTGGCCATGAGCATGATCGACATCGAGCACCATCTGCTGCCCGATGCCCTGGTATTGCCGCTGTTGTGGCTGGGGTTGATCGTCAATGCCTTCGAAATGTTCGTGCCGCTGGAAGATGCCCTGTGGGGCACGGTGGCCGGTTACCTGAGCCTGTGGTCGGTGTTCTGGTTGTTCAAGATGCTTACCGGCAAGGAAGGCATGGGCTATGGCGACTTCAAGTTGCTGGCAATGCTGGGCGCCTGGGGCGGCTGGCAGATCCTGCCACTGACGTTGCTGCTGTCGTCCTTGTTGGGGGCGGTGATCGGGCTGATTATGCTGCGCCTGCAGCGCAAGCAGGCCAGCACGCCGATCCCCTTTGGTCCCTATCTGGCCATCGCGGGCTGGATCGCGCTGCTCTGGGGTGGTCAAATAACCACTTCCTATCTGAAATATTCCGGATTCTGATGACCACCGCTGCTTTCACTCCCTGGATTCTCGGCCTTACCGGCGGCATCGGCAGTGGCAAGAGCGCCGCTGCGCAGCGCTTTGTCGAGCTGGGTGTGCACCTGGTCGACGCCGACCAGGCCGCGCGCTGGGTGGTCGAGCCGGGCCGCCCGGCGCTGGCCCGTATCGTCGAGCGTTTCGGCCCGGGTGTGCTGCTCGAGGACGGCCAGCTCAACCGCGCCGCCCTGCGCGAGCTGATCTTTGCCGACCCGCAGCAACGCCTGTGGCTCGAAGCCCTGCTGCACCCGTTGATCGGCCAGGAGATCTTCAGCTACCTGGCCAAGGCCGAGTCGCCCTATGCGGTGTTCGTCTCGCCGTTGATGGTCGAGTCCGGCCAGTACAAGCGCACCAACCGCCTGCTGGTGATCGATGCGCCGCAGGCGCTGCAAGTGCAGCGCACCCTGCTGCGCGACCAGACCAGCGCCGAACAGGTGCAGGCCATCCTCAAGGCCCAGGCCAGCCGCGAAGAGCGCCTGCGCCACGCCCACGATGTGCTGGTCAATGACCGCGACCTGGGCTGGCTGCATTCGGAGGTCGACCGCCTGCACCACTTTTACCTGACTTTGCGAGGAGGCCAAGCATGAGCCAACCGATGACCGTAGATTGCCCGACCTGTGGCGCCCCTGTGGAATGGAACGCGACCAGCCCGTTCCGGCCGTTCTGTTCCGACCGCTGCAAGCTGATCGACCTGGGCGCCTGGGCCGCTGAAGAGCACAAGATTCCGGTCGCCCCGGATGCCGAAGACGAGCTGTTCTCCGGCGAGCTCGACCCGCGCCACTGAGCCGTCAGCGCCCGGGGTCGTCGTCCTTCCACGGGGCCTGCAGGTAGCGGGTCCGGTTGAAGGTCTCCAGCCACTCCGGGCAGAACACCACCAGGGCGCTGACCACCATGCCGTTGATAAAGGCTTCGGGGAAGATGATCAGCCACAGGTAGCCGATAAAGTCCTCGAGCCACTCCGGCATGACGAAGCGCCCGTCCATCCACAGCAACCCCAGCCCACCGAGCAGGCACAAGAGTGCCGACAGCGCCGCGGCAAAAAAGCCCGAACAGAAGATATAGACGAACAGGTTGCGCGGCTGTGCCCGCTCCACCAGGATCGCGCACACCTCGGTAACCAGCACCGGCAGGCCGATCAGCAACAGGCCATTGACCCCCATCGCCGCCAGGTCCTGGCGCCCCAGCGCCAGCAGGCCGAGCTGCGCCAGCAAGCCACCGACAATCGCCAGCGGCCAGTCCAGCAGCAGGGTCACGGCGGTCATGCCGATGAAGTGATAAGACACCCCGGTGTCGAAGTCGCGCCGCACCAGCCACAGGGCAAACAAGGCGAACACCGTGCCGAACAGCAAGTGCTGGCGACGGCTGTCGGCGAACAGTTCGAGCCAGCGGGTACGCGCCACCGCCCAAATCAGCACGGGCACATAGGCGACCCAGGTGATGGTCAGGGTCTGGCTGGAAAGTACGGCGGCACTGATCACGGCAAATAACCCTTGTTCGAGTGAGGCAATAGGCGTGGGGGCAGTCTACACCTCGGGGCTGGCTTGATCAGCCTCAGTGGCTGCGGAAAATACCGGCGTTGTGCGGCGCAACGTACCTGAAGCGAGCAGCAGCACAATGGCCGGGAGTATCACCATGCTGGCGCCCAGCATGGCGCCCCGCAGGCCAATACTCTCAAGCGCTCCACCGCCGATGATCACCCCCAGGCCGATCGCGCCATTGAGCACTGCCGTATGCAGGGCCGTGGCCGGAACGGTATGGGCGCCGGCGATGCTCAACACCCAGGTCTGCAGACCGGTAAACAGTGCCGAGATGGCAACGCCCCCAGACCATCAGCAAGGCCGCCACGGCCAGCAGGTTCAACTCGGGCCCAAGCAGGCCCAGGGTCAGCAGCGCCCCTGCCATGGCGATCAGGGCCAGGAGGATGAAGGGTTTGAGGTGGCGGTCGATGAAGATCGCGCTCAGCAGGTTGCCCAAAAAGCCCGCAGCGCCGAATACAAAAAGCAGTGCCGCGACCAGCCACGGGGTCACATCTGGTACCTGACTGATAAAGGGCTCGACAAAGGTGTAGGCGGCAAAATGTGCGGCCGCCGTCAGCCCGGTGATGACGAAGGTGATCAGCAGATCCCGGCGCCGCAGCACCGCCACATACCCGGTGCCGGGTGCTGCGGCGACCAGGCCCAGGTCAGGGACTACCAAGGCGATTGCCCCGGCACTGGCGACACAGAGCAGCGCCAGGCAAGCAAAAGCGGTTCGCCAGCCGTCGTACTGGCCCACCAGGTTGACCAGTGGCACGCCCATGACGGTGGCGAGGGTAATACCGCCCAGCACGATCGAGGTGGCCAGGCCCATCTGCCGGGCAGGCGCGATAAGGGTGGCGGTGGCAGCCACGGTTGCCCAGAACACGCCATGGGCCAACGCCCCCAGTGCCCGCGCACCGAGCAGCGCGGCAAACTCCGGGGCGATTGCCGAGAGCGCATTCGATGCTGCCAGCATCAACATCAGGGCAATCATCAGCGGCTTGCGGGCGATCCAGCGGCTCAGGCTGTTGGCAAGCAAGCCACTGACAGCGCCAATCCAGGCATACAAGGTCACGCTGAGCCCGACCCTGGCCGGCTCCTGCGCCAAATCGGCGGAAATCTGTGACAACAAACCGATAGGGGCGAACTCGGAGGTCACCATCGCGAAGGAAGCGATGCACAGCACCGTCACCGCGCTCCATACCCGCCAGGTTGATAAGGCCATGCGCACCTCCGTCCCTGTCATGAGTGGCTCTACACCTCGGGGTTGGCTTGGTCAGCCTCGGCGGGCGCTTTCGGTGCCTCGAACAGGCGGAACACGGCGCCTTCAACCAGCCAGTCCGGTGGCTGGCAACTGGGGTTGCGCTGCTGCTCGATGACGCTGATGGTGGTCGCCGATACCTGCACATCGGCCCAGGCGCCGTAGCAGCCGAACTCGTTCAGGGTCAGGCGCAAGCGGTAGTCGCCGGGCATGACGCTGAGCACCTTGGGGTTGAACTCGGCATAGCTGCGGACGATTTCATCTTCTGCGCCGCGGTGGTCAATCAGTTTGACGCTGTAGGGCGGTGAGTCGCCCTCCTTGAGCACCACATAGCGGCCATCTGCAGTGTCGTAAGGCACGGTGGGCGTCCAGAACAAAAAGCCCACGCCGTACACCACCAGGGCACAGACCACCGTGCCGGAACCGAATATGCCGCCCATCTTCACTACGCTCATGCTTCTTCCCTGATATTCACTGAGCCCACAACGGGTGCGCAGTCTAGGCGCTGGTTTACATGCGCAGCAATGGCTTGCAGACATTTCCTGCAAAGCCCAATTGAACGCTAAGCTTGTGCCCATGGACGACTCAGACTATTTGCGCCTGCTCACCATTCAGGCCGAACAAGCCAATGCGTTTCTATCCAATGCCCGTAAATGGGAACGTGAGCGTTGGGTATGCCAGCGCCTGCTGCAAGGCTTGAACATTCCCTACCGCAGCGAAGACTTTGCCGCCGCCGGGCAAGAACCGCCTGATGTGCTGTTTCGCGATGCCGCCTTCGAGGTGTTTTTTGTCCTCGATGAAGGCCGGCGCCTGAACGACGAATGGCGCGAAGAGCTGCAGCGTCGGCGCAGTGCCTTCTCGTTGAGCCAACTGGTACGCCGCGAAGCCCGGCCCCGGCGGATCAGCGCCCAGGAACTGCTGCAGCGCCTGGCGCCGACCCTGCGTAAAAAATCGCACAACTACCAGGAGCGTGGCCTGGACCTGAGCGAGCTGGACATCATTGCCTTTGCCAGCCTCAAGCGCGAAGTACTCGACCTCAACAGCCACTTCCCGCCGCCCACCGAATACCTGCGCCAGGGCTGGCGCTCGTTGTCGCTGGTGGGCCCGACCTTCGCCCGGGTGCTGTTTGCCCACCCCGATGCGCCGGACTTCCTGCGCGGCAATTTGGGGCGCAGCATCGTTTTCGATGTAGGAATAAGCCTCTGAGCTGGCCCCCTGCCAAAGCCCGATGGCATAAATTCTGTGCCGGTGATACAAAGCGCAATCATTCGTTATAAAGACAGCCAAGTGACTGAACGCTGGGCAACCTTCGAGCGACTAGAGTGAACACTGTAGCGTTCCCACAGTCACAAGCGTCTATCTGACGAGGCCCTCATGACCAGCCGACTGAATCCCGAAGACCAGCGTCGTGTCGATGAATACCTGCGAGCCCCCCAGCACCAAGTCGAGCGCAAGCCATTCCGGCCCTGGCTGCTCCTTCTGCTGGTGGTGGTCGTGACCGTTGCACTCGGCTTGTTGAGCCGCCTCTTGAGTCATCTGGTGCTATGAGCTGCCTTGCGCTCGCCCACAACGCCCGCCCCGTGCGGCCTGCCACTCAAGACCCGAATTCCGTAAACCTTATGAGATATCTCCATGACTCACCGTATTGTGATTGTCGGCGGCGGCGCCGGCGGCCTGGAACTGGCGACCCGCCTGGGTAAGACCCTGGGCAAAAAAGGTAGCGCCAGCATCACCCTGGTCGACGCCAACCTGACGCACATCTGGAAGCCGCTGCTGCACGAAGTGGCGGCGGGCTCGCTCAACTCTTCCGAAGACGAACTGAACTACGTGGCCCAGGCCAAGTGGAATCACTTCCAGTTCCAACTCGGGCGCATGAGCGGCCTGGACCGCGAAACCAAGCAGATCCAGCTGGCTGCCACCCTCGATGAAGACGGTCGCGAATTGCTGCCTGCGCGCACCCTGGGCTATGACACCCTGGTGATCGCAGTGGGCAGTAACACTAACGACTTCGGCACCTTGGGCGCGGCGCAGCATTGCCTGTTCCTCGATACCCGCAAGCAGGCCGAGCGTTTCCACCAGCAACTGCTCAATCATTACCTGCGCGCCCACGCCGGCGATCAGGCCAATGAGCAAATCAGCGTGGCCATCGTCGGCGCCGGTGCCACCGGTGTGGAACTGGCCGCCGAGCTGCACCACGCGGCCCATGAGCTGGCGGCTTACGGCCTGGATCGTATCCAGCCCAAAGACATGCACATCACCCTGATCGAGGCTGGCCCGCGGGTACTGCCAGCGCTGCCGGAGCGCATCAGCGTGCCCGTGCACAAGACCCTGGAGAAACTCGGGGTGACGGTGATGACCAACGCGGCGGTCAGTGAAGTGACCGCCGATGAGCTGCGCACCAGCAATGGTGACGTGATTCAGGCCAGCCTCAAGGTCTGGGCGGCGGGTATTCGTGCGCCGGGTTTCCTCAAGGACATCGACGGCCTGGAAACCAACCGGATCAACCAGCTGGTGGTGCGCCCTACCCTGCAAACCACCCTGGACGACAACATCTTCGCCTTCGGCGACTGCGCCGCCTGCCCGCAACCGGGTAGCGACCGCAACGTGCCACCACGGGCGCAGGCTGCGCACCAGCAGGCGTCGTTGCTGGCCAAGGGCTTGAAGGCGCGCCTGGAAGGCAAGCCGTTGCCGACGTATGCGTACCGGGATTATGGCTCGCTGGTGTCGCTGTCGCGCTTCTCGGCGGTGGGTAACCTGATGGGCAACCTGACCGGCAGCGTGATGCTCGAAGGCTGGTTGGCGCGGATGTTCTATGTGTCGCTGTACCGCATGCACCAGATGGCGCTGTACGGGACATTCCGTACGCTGATGCTGATGCTGGGTAGCCGGATCGGGCGTGGGACTGAGCCGCGGTTGAAGTTGCACTGACGTTGGATTGGCTTTGAGGGCCTCATCGCGGGGCAAGCCCGCTCCCACAGGTATGGCGGTGTTTCTGTAGGAGCGGGCTTGACCCGCGATGGCGTCGGTACAGTCGATGTAAATGTGCTGCTGGCAAGCCAGTTCCCACAAGTCCGTGGTGTAGGTTTTACTTGAGGACCCGGTAGGTACTCTGCACAAAGCCGCTTTCAAAGGTGGTGCTGCGCATATGCTGCAGCGTCACGTCCTTCGCCAGGGCCCCGAACAGCGGGATGCCACTGCCCAGCAACACCGGTATGCGGGTGATGGTCAGTTCATCCAGCCGGCCTTCGCGCAAGAAGCTCTGAATCACCTGCCCGCCATCGAGGTACAGCCCCTTGGCGCCTGTTTCATTCAGGTGCTCGACCAGGTCGGCGACCGGCCCCGGGTGCACTTCGATGCCATGCTGCATATCGGCCTGCTGCAAGGTGCTGCTCAGCACCACCACACGCTTGTGCGGATACGGCCACTCGCCAAAGGTCAGGACCTTCTCAAAGGTGTTGCGGCCCATGACCAGGGTGTCGACAGTGGCCATGTACGCGGCGTAACCGTGGTCGTCACTGGAACTGGTGGCGACCATCAGCCAGTCCAGCTCACCGCTTTCACGGGCGATGTAGCCATCGAGGCTGGTGGCGATATAGACGGAGGTTTTCAGGGTCATGGGGCAGCTCCCTTGCAGGAAATAGCCGGATAGTATCAGGCAGGCTGTAGAAACGAAAAAAGGGCACCTTTTGCAAGGTGCCCTTCTTTCTGAAGATGGTCGGGGTAAGGGGATTCGAACTCCTGACATCCTGCTCCCAAAGCAGGCGCGCTACCGGACTGCGCTATACCCCGGTAAAAAAAAAGGCTCCAATAAAGGCGCCTTTTTTTATGGCTGGCTGCTAATGGCAAACCAACCTTTTAAGATTTGAACCCAGCGTACCGGCTTCAAAAATGGTGGGTCGTGTAGGATTCGAACCTACGACCAATTGGTTAAAAGCCAACTGCTCTACCAACTGAGCTAACGACCCAAAAATGGTCGGGGTAAGGGGATTCGAACTCCTGACATCCTGCTCCCAAAGCAGGCGCGCTACCGGACTGCGCTATACCCCGGCTTGAAATTTGGCTCCGCGACCAGGACTCGAACCTGGGACCCAATGATTAACAGTCATTTGCTCTACCGACTGAGCTATCGCGGAACTATCAATTTCAATTACAACAGTGCTGCAATTTCGAGTGCTGTATCACTACCGCTTCGAACTCTTCGACCTTGTGCATCGCTGCGTTCATGTCTCTGAGGCGCGCTATTCTACAACCTTCAAAACCCTTGTCAACCCCTAATTTGCATTCAACTTACTGATTTGCAACTTTTTTTCAGATTCCCAATTTTGCCGGGAAGCTGCGGGGCGACATACAGCGGGGCGCACTTTACAAGCACTCGAGAAAAAATGCAAAGAAAAAAGGCCTCGAAAATCGAGGCCTTAGCGTAACCCACCGAAAACTCAGGCAAAGACGATCTCTTCGCCCTCCACTTTCGCCGTGATGGCGCTGCCTGGCAGGAACTTGCCCGACAGGATCAACTGCGCCAGCGGGTTCTCGATCCAGCGCTGGATCGCCCGTTTCAGCGGCCGTGCGCCATAGACCGGGTCGTAACCGACGGCGATCAGTTTATCCAGCGCCTCAGGGCTCAGTTCCAGGCTCAGCTCACGTTCAGTCAGGCGGCTGCGCAGGCGGCCGAGCTGGATCTGGGTGATACCGGCGATCTGCTCGCGGCCCAGCGGTTCGAACACCACCACTTCGTCGATACGGTTGATGAACTCCGGCCGGAAGTGCGAACCCACGGCATCCATCACCGCCGCACGCTGCGCTTCACGATCGCCCACCAGTTCCTGGATCTGCGAGGAGCCCAGGTTGGAGGTCATGACGATCACGGTATTACGGAAATCCACCGTCCGCCCGTGGCTGTCGGTCAGGCGGCCGTCTTCAAGCACCTGCAGCAACACGTTGAAGACATCCGGGTGGGCCTTCTCGACCTCGTCGAGCAGCACCACCGAATAAGGTTTGCGCCGCACCGCTTCGGTCAGGTAGCCGCCCTCTTCATAACCTACGTAGCCTGGTGGTGCACCGATCAGGCGAGCCACGGAGTGTTTCTCCATGAACTCGGACATGTCGATACGCACCATGGCCTCTTCAGTGTCGAAGAGAAACTCGGCCAGCGCCTTGCACAACTCGGTTTTACCGACACCGGTCGGGCCGAGGAACAGGAACGAGCCGCTCGGGCGGTTCGGGTCCGACAGGCCGGCACGCGAACGGCGCACGGCGTTGGAGACTGCCACCACCGCTTCTTCCTGGCCGATCACCCGCTCGTGCAGCAGGCTTTCCATTTTCAGCAGTTTTTCCCGCTCGCCTTCGAGCATCTTCGACACCGGGATGCCGGTCCACTTGGACACGACCTCGGCAATCTCTTCTTCAGTGACCTTGTTACGCAGCAGCTGGTTTTCCGCCTTGCCGTGCTGGTCGACCATCTGCAGGCTGCGCTCCAGGTCCGGGATCACCCCGTACTGCAGCTCGGCCATGCGGCTGAGGTCGCCCTTGCGGCGGGCCGCTTCAAGCTCCTGACGCGATTGCTCGATTTTCTGCTGGATCTGCGCCGAGCCCTGCACTTCGGCTTTTTCCGACGTCCAGACCTCTTCCAGGTCGGCGTACTCGCGCTCCAGCCGGGCGATCTCTTCGGTGAGCTTCTCCAGGCGCTTGATCGCGGCTTCGTCGTCTTCTTTCTTCAGTGCCTGGGACTCGACCTTCAGTTGAATCAGGCGGCGCTCCAGGCGGTCGAGCACTTCCGGCTTGGAGTCGATCTCCATGCGGATGCGGCTGGCCGCTTCGTCGATCAGGTCGATGGCCTTGTCCGGCAACTGACGGTCAGTGATGTAGCGATGGCTGAGCTTGGCCGCGGCGATGATCGCGCCGTCGGTGATCGCCACCTTGTGGTGCACCTCGTAACGCTCCTTGAGGCCACGCAGGATGGCGATGGTGTCCTCTTCGCTCGGTTCTTCAACCAGTACCTTCTGGAAACGCCGCTCCAGCGCGGCGTCTTTTTCAATGTACTGGCGGTATTCGTTAAGCGTGGTGGCGCCGACGCAGTGCAGCTCGCCACGGGCCAGGGCCGGCTTGAGCATGTTGCCGGCATCCATCGAGCCTTCGCCTTTACCGGCGCCGACCATGGTGTGCAGCTCATCGATGAACAGGATGATCTGCCCTTCCTGCTTGGACAGCTCGTTGAGCAGGGCTTTGAGGCGTTCCTCGAACTCGCCGCGGAACTTGGCACCGGCAATTAGCGCGCCCATGTCCAGCGACAGCAGGCGCTTGCCTTTAAGGCCGTCCGGCACTTCGCCATTGATGATGCGCTGGGCCAGGCCTTCGGCGATGGCGGTCTTACCGACGCCAGGCTCACCGATCAGCACCGGGTTGTTCTTGGTCCGGCGCTGCAGCACCTGGATGGTGCGGCGAATTTCATCGTCACGGCCAATCACCGGGTCAAGCTTGCCGTCTTCGGCGCGCTTGGTCAGGTCGATGGTGTATTTGTCCAGGGCCTGGCGCGACTCTTCGGCGTTGGGGTCATTGACCGCCTCGCCGCCACGCAGGTTGCTGATGGCGTTTTCCAGGGCCTTTTTGCTAACGCCCTGGCTGAGCAGCAGCTTGCCGAGCTTGCTGTTCTCGTCCATGGCCGCCAGCAGCACCAGCTCGCTGGAGATGAACTGGTCGCCCTTCTGCTGGGCCAGGCGGTCGGCCTGGTTGAGCAGGCGCGCCAGGTCCTGGGACATGTTCACATCGCCCGTGGGGTTCTGGATTTTCGGCAGTTGGTCGAGCTCTTTGCTCAACGCCTTGCGCAGGCTGTTGACGTCAAAGCCGACCTGCATCAGCAGCGGCTTGATCGAACCGCCCTGCTGATCGATCAGGGCCTGCACCAGGTGCGCAGGCTCGATGGCCGGATGGTCCATGCCCACGGCCAGGGATTGGGAGTCGGATAATGCTAATTGCAGCTTGCTGGTCAAACGGTCTATTCGCATGGGTTACCTTCCTTTATGGGCAGGTCGGAGCGATGGACACACCTGATGAAGAAAAACCTGCCAGAGATACCACTGTAGATAAGGGTGATTCTGGAAGATTCAAGCTAGCCGGGCTTGATCCAGGTCAGCGCGGTGCCAGCCAGACCAGGGAAGCGAAGCGGCCACCCTGCGGGGTACGCCGATAAGAATAGAAGCGCGGGTCGCTGACGGTGCACAAGCCACCACCATAGACGGCATTGACGCCGCGTGCTGCCAGGCGCAGGCGGGCCAGCTGGTAGATATCGGCCATCAGCTTGCCGGGCTGGGCACCGGGCACGAAGGCCCGGGCAGTTTCCGGATGAACGGTCGTGAACGCGTCGCGTACTTCCAGGCCAACTTCGAAGGCTTGCGGGCCAATGGCCGGGCCGAGCCACACCAGCACCTCGTCGGGCGGCAGCGCCAGGCGGTCCAGGGTGGCTTCGAGCACACCGTTGGCCAGCCCGCGCCAGCCGGCGTGGGCGGCGGCTACCCGGGTGCCGGCGCGGTCGCAGAACAGCACCGGTAAACAGTCGGCGGTCATCACCGTGCAGGCAATGCCCGGGGTCGCGCTGTAGCTGGCATCGGCTTCGGCGATAACACTGGGGGCGGCATCGGCCACCACCACGCCATGCACCTGCTTGAGCCAGGCCGGCTGAATGCCGAACTCGACGGTCAGTCGCCGGCGATTCTCGGCCACCGCTGCCGGCGCATCGCCAACATGGTCGCCGAGGTTGAAGCTTTCATAAGGCGGCAGGCTGACCCCGCCGCTGCGCGTGGTGACGCAGGCGCGCACCCCGGCTGGCGCAGGCCAGTCGGGAAACAGCAGCGCTTGCGTCAACTCGCTCATCCGATGAACGCCTCACGGTCTTGCTTGAGCAGCGACAGCAGCCAGACGAAGTCATCCGGCAGCGGCGATTCCCAGCCCATGCGCTCGCCGGTCACCGGGTGATCGAGCTCCAGGAAGCGCGCATGCAGGGCCTGGCGCGGGAAGGTCTTGAGCGCGTCGACCATGGTCAGGCTGGCCGCTGGCGGAATACGGAAACGCCCGCCGTAGACCGGATCGCCGACCAACGGGAAGTTGACGTGAGCCATGTGCACGCGAATCTGGTGGGTACGCCCGGTTTCGAGCTTGACCCGCACATGCGTGTGCGAGCGGAAGCGCTCCAGTACACGGTAGTGGCTGACCGCCGGCTTGCCGCCCTCGGTGACCGCCATGCGCTGGCGCTGCCCGCCGTGACGGCCGATCGGCGCGTTGATCTTGCCGCCGGCCGTTACCACGCCGATCACGATGCATTCATAGATGCGGCTGACGCTGCGGCTCTGCAACTGGGCGACCAGCTGGGTCTGCGCCTGGATGGTCTTGGCCACCACCATCAGACCGGTGGTGTCCTTGTCCAGGCGGTGGACGATACCGGCGCGCGGCACATTGATGATGTCCGGCACATGGTGCAGCAGGGCATTGAGCAGGGTGCCATCAGCGTGGCCCGCAGCCGGGTGGACCACAAGCCCGGCAGGCTTGTTGATCACCAGGATGTGGTCGTCTTCGTAGACGATATCCAGCTCGATGTCCTGGGCCACCCACTCGCCCTGGGCTTCCTGCTCGGCGTCGAGCGCCAACAGCGCACCGCCGTGGACGATATCGCGCGGACGCAGGACAGCGCCATCGACCGTCAGGCGCCCCTCCTTGATCCAGGTGGACAGGCGCGAGCGCGAGTGCTCAGCGAACAATTGGGCGGCGACTTGGTCGAGGCGTTGCCCGCCCAATTCGGACGGCACCTCTGCGCGAAGTTGAATGATCTCGGACATGCTCGAATCAGCGGGCGGCACAGCCTTTGGTTTCGACTGCACGCTTGTGGTTAAATACGACGTCTTTTGCCCCGAGGGTTGCATCGGGGTGCTCATCATAACAGGACGGCCACGCCCAAGACAGCGGCCGTCATAGGGACGCAAGCCGCCATGCAAGTGAAACACCTGCTGCTGATCGCCATCCTCGGACTGACCGCTGCTTGTTCTTCGAAGGAAGTCGTCGACGAAAACCTGAGCGAAGCCGAGCTGTACCAGCAGGCGCAGGCCGACCTGGACAACCACAGCTATACCAGTGCCACGAGCAAGCTCAAGGCTCTGGAATCGCGCTATCCGTTCGGCCGCTACGCCGACCAGGCCCAGCTCGAGCTGATCTACGCGAACTACAAGAACGCCGAACCGGAGGCTGCCAAGTCTGCCGCCGAGCGTTTCATTCGCTTGCATCCGCAGCATCCGAACGTCGACTACGCCTACTACCTCAAGGGTCTGACTTCTTTCGACCAGGACCGCGGCCTGCTGGCGCGCTTCCTGCCGCTGGACATGACCAAGCGTGACCCGGGTGCTGCCCGCGACTCGTACAACGAGTTCGCCCAGCTGACCAGCCGCTTCCCTAACAGCCGCTACTCGCCAGACGCCAAGCAGCGCATGATCTACCTGCGCAACCTGCTGGCCTCCTACGAAATCCACGTGGCCGACTACTACCTGACCCGTCAGGCCTATGTCGCTGCCGCCAACCGTGGCCGCTACGTGGTCGAGAACTTCCAGGAAACCCCATCGGTCGGCGACGGCCTGGCGGTGATGACCGAAGCCTACATGCGCCTGCACCTGGACGAACTGGCCGCCACCAGCCTGGAAACCCTCAAGCTCAACTACCCGGATCACCCGAGCCTGGTCGATGGCCAGTTCGTGCCGCAACAGAACGAGGCCGACAACCGCTCGTGGCTGTCCAAGGCCACCCTGGGCCTGATCAATACCGCCCCGCCGCTGCCGCCGGGCGAGACCCGCGCCAACCAGGACGTGATCAAGCAGTACCAGGACGCCAAGGACGCGATCCCGCAAGAGCTGCTGCCTAAAGATGCCAACGGTGACGTCATCGAAGAAGAGAACCACGAAGCGGAAGGTAACAACGAAGACCGCTCCTGGTTCAGCTACATGACCTTCGGTGTGTTCGACTGAGCCATCGTGTAAAAGATAAAGGGAGGCCAAGGCCTCCCTTTTTTCATGCCTGAGCCCTAGACTGAAGGCTCTTCACTGACAAAGCTGGACACCATGGTTCGCCTACTATTCTGGATTGCCCTGATTGCCGCCGCCTTCTGGCTGTGGCGCAAGTTCAAGGCCAGCAATGCTGCTACGCAGAACAACAGCCTCGAAGACCCGCTGAAGATGGTCCGCTGCGCCCATTGCGGCGTGCATTTGCCCAGTGACCGGGCATTGCATCGCGGGGCGCAGTGGTATTGCAGCCAGGCGCACCTGGAGCAGGGGCCTGGGGCGCAGCGCTGATTGCGCGGCGCGGCCATCGCTGGCAAGCCAGCTCCCACAGGTACGGCAGGGATCTGAAGATATCTGCTTTCCTGTGGGAGCTGGCTTGCCAGCGATGAGGCCCTAGAGAGCAGCCACCCGCCCAGCCGGTGCATACGGCGCCGGGTCGATCATCGGCTCACGCCCCAGCAACAAATCCGCAAACAACTGGCAGGACGCCGGCGCCAGCACCAGGCCGTTGCGGTAGTGCCCGCAGTTCAGCCACAGCCCGGCATACCCCGGCACCTCACCGATATACGGAATGCCCTCAGGCGACCCCGGCCGCAGCCCTGCCCAATGGGCCACCGGGATGGCATCGGCCAGCGCCGGCAGCAATTCCACCGCCGAAGCCTTCAGGCTTTCCAGCGCCTCCTCGGTCGGGGTCTTGTCGTAACCGGCATGCTCCAGGGTACTGCCTACCAGAATATGCCCGTCACGCCGCGGGATCGCATAGCGCCCCTTGGCCAGCACCATGCTCGGTAAAAAGTCTTCGGCGCACTTGTACAGGATCATCTGCCCTTTCACCGGCTCCACCGGCAGCTCCAGGCCCAGCGGCCGCAGCAAGTCGCCGCTCCAGGCGCCAGCCGTCAGCACGACGTGATCGGCCTGGATCGGCCCGGTCGCGGTCTCCACCCCGCTAATGCGCTCGCCCTCACGGCTGAAGCCGGTGATTTCGCAGTGCTCGCGAATGCTCACGTTCGGCAGTGCCAGCAAGGCGGCCTTGAGGGATTTGACCAGGCGCGGGTTACGCACGTTGGCAACCCCGGCCATGTAGATGGCGCGCCGGAAACCGCCGCCAAGCACCGGCACCGCGTCATAGGCCGCCGAGATATCCACAGCCGTCAACGGCCGCCCTTCGCGCTCGGCCCAGGCCAGCGCTTGGGCTTCGTCGTCCAGGTCCAGCCAGTACAGGCCGGTGGTGTGCACTTGCGGGTCGACCCCGGTGCTGGCGAACAGGCGCTCGCCCAGCTGTGGATAAAAATCCTGCGACCAGTGCGCCAGGGCCGTTACCGCTGCGCTATAGCGCCACGGATACAGCGGCGAGACAATGCCGCCACCGGCCCAGGAAGACTCCTGGCCGAGCGCGCCACGGTCACACAGCACCACCTGATCGACGTCGGCCGCCAGGTTGAACGCTGTCAGCAGGCCGATCACCCCGCCACCGACAATCACTACTTGCTTGGTCATGTATTGATCCAACGTCTGAAGTAAACCTCAACCACCCCAACAGCCATGGCCAGCATCAACGGCGCCGGGATTGCGGCGCACACCGGCCTGGTCGAGTACGAAATCAGCGCAGCGGTCACCGGTCATCAAACCACCCGGTATGCGCCGGGCGGTCAGGGTGAATGACGTCGAATGACGAACGGCTTGCAGCCGGTAGTGCTCGGTCCCGGACGCCAATGGGGTGACCAGGGCCTCGCTGTCGGCGTACTGGCCGGTGCGTGAATAGTGACGCTCCAGCAACTGCGCGCTTTCGAACAGCAACCCGGCGATTTCCGTGCGTGCGGCCTTGCGGACCTGTTCGCTGTAGCTGGGATAGGCAATGCCCGCAAGAATGCCGACCACGGCGACGACAAGCAACAGTTCAATCAGGCTCAAACCTTTCTGCAGGGTGGACATAAGTCGAACTCCTAGTGAAGCTGGCGCCAGAGAATGCGCCTGGGTGGCTGAGCGCCCTCTTCTACAGCCTGTGCATAAATGCTTTCGAGCACGCTGCGCCCTGCCCCGGCGTGGCTGACGGCGGTGATCCGGTACAAGGTGGCGCAGAGGTTGGCGGGCCAGTGCGCGGCGTGGGTACTCTGGCCAAGGTTTTGTACGAGGTAGAAGCCGCTGGCGCCGCCTTGCCAGCTCAGGCCGGAGGTCGGCCCTTCGCCGCGGTAGACGCCAGCCGCCCGCACCCGTGCAGCTTCCGGCGGCGGTAAACAGTAACTGCACGGCAACACGCCCGACACGCTCGACTCTCCAACCAGCAAGGCCTGCTCCGCCTGCTCGAAGCCGTGCAAGGCTGCCTGCAGGTTGCCCGCCATACGCGCCTGCAGGGTGGCGCTGACCATCGCCGAGACGCCGAGCAAAGCCAACAGTCCCAGCAACACCAGGCTGACCAGCAGGATCACCCCGCGCTGGCTGCCGGGCCTAGCCATTGCGCAGGGCCACCGTCAGTTGATACTGCTGCGGCCTTACCCGCGCCAGCGGGTCAAGCAAGGTCAGGCTCAGACGCAGCCCGGCGATGCGGGTGGCACTCCGGCTGATGATGTCGACGCGCAGCTCGCCCAGGTTGTCGATCAGCGGCGCATAGCTGGCACCGCTGCCGAACATCAGGCTGGTGCCCTCAACGCGGTAGGTCTGGCGCCGTATCGGTATCGCGTAGTGCCCGGCCGGCGCGGCCTGGACTTCGGGATAGACCCGCGCTTCGCGAATGCAATCGGTCACCAACGTCCAGTTCGGCCGCCCACCGGCGCCAGCCACTTCAGCAGTGATCAGGCTCAATTGCTGCAATTGGCCGTCCGCTGCGCGGACTACCGCCAGCGGCTGGGCAAACGCCTGTGCCGAGGACGGGTTCACATGGCTGATTGCATCCTCACGCAAGCAGCCGAACATGCCGCTCATGCGAATATCCTGGGCCATACGCTGCAACGCCAGGCGCGCGTCTTCCTGCAGTTGCGCGGCAATGCCCTGAGCCTGCCAGCTCGAAGTGGCCGCCAAAAACAGGCGGCTGGCACCGAGCAGCAGCACCAAGCCGAGGCTGAGGGCCAGCAACACTTCGACCAGGCCGACACCGGCTTGCCGTTTCATCGGCCTGGCCCTGCGTTGATGCGTGCTTCTTCGAGCTCGCCATGCTGCAGATACGCAGCCTGGGTACTCTGCAAGGCACTGTCGGTGGCCTGCAACGCCCGCACTTGCGCAGCCGCTGCAGCAAAAACACCCACCCCCAGCACCAGCATGGCCAGCAGCACCTCGAGCAAGCTCATTCCTTGTTGCCGTCCGCCATCCATGGCGCCTTCCTCCTGCGACTTTTCCACAGCCCTTTGCCAACCTGGCCGACTGGACGCTGCTGTCCGCCGGCCTGACTCTATAGAAGCACTTCCAGGGAGGAATGCACGGTGAAGCAACAGGGGGTAACACTGATACAAATGATGTTCGCGCTAGCGCTGGTGGGGATGCTGACGCAGATCAGCCTGCCGACCTACAGCACCATGAACAGCGGCCTACAACAGCAAGCTGCCGCCAAGGACCTGGCCCAGGCCTTGCGCACTGCACGCAGCGAGGCCTTGCTGCGCAACCAGGTGGTTCGCCTGCAGGCGTTCGACGATAACTGGAGTAATGGCTGGCGCATGGTCGTGGAGCAGGATGGCCCACAGTTGCTGTACGAACAGCGGCTTGAGCGGGTGAGTATCGTCGGCAATCAACCGGTAGCCCGGCAGATACGCTTCAGCGGGCTGGGGGTGCCCTTGCACGCGGGGGGAGCGTTTCAGGCCGGGACGCTGTTTATTTGCCAGCGCCCCGATCCTTACAGCCAGTACCGGGTGGTACTGGCGCACACAGGCCGGGTCAGCCTGCGCGAGGAGCCCGGCGAACAGCCGCTGTGCGCGGCTGCCGGGTCAGATCAATGAACGCACACGCAGCTCTTTGGGCATCGAGAAGGTAATGTTCTCCTCGCGGCCATCGACCTCTTCGGCGCCGGTGGCACCCCAGGCCCGCAGTTGCTCGATCACCCCACGCACCAGCACCTCGGGTGCCGAAGCACCGGCGGTGATACCAATGCGCTCGACGCCATCGAACCAGCTTTTTTGCAGGTCTTCGGCGCCGTCGATCAGGTAGGCCGGGGTCGACATGCGCTCGGCCAGCTCACGCAGGCGGTTGGAGTTGGAGCTGTTCGGGCTGCCGACCACCAATACCACGTCGCATTCGTCGGCCAATTGCTTGACCGCGTCCTGACGGTTCTGGGTGGCGTAGCAGATGTCGTCCTTGCGCGGCCCGCCAATATTCGGGAAGCGCGCACGCAGGGCATCGATCACCCGGCTGGTGTCGTCCATCGACAAAGTGGTCTGGGTGACGAAGGCCAGCTTATCCGGGTCGTTGACCTGCAGGCTGGCAACATCGTCCTCGTCTTCGACCAGATAGATGGCGCCACCATTGCTGGTGTCGTACTGACCCATGGTGCCTTCGACTTCCGGGTGGCCTTCGTGGCCGATCAGGATGCACTCGCGGCCGTCGCGGCTGTAGCGCGCCACCTCGATATGCACCTTGGTCACCAGCGGGCAGGTCGCGTCGAACACCTTCAGGCCGCGCCCGGCGGCTTCCTGGCGCACGGCCTGGGAAACGCCATGGGCGCTGAAGATGACGATGACGTCGTCCGGCACCTGGTCCAGCTCTTCGACGAAAATCGCCCCGCGCGCGCGCAGGTCCTCGACCACGAACTTGTTGTGCACCACTTCATGGCGCACATAGATCGGCGGGCCAAACACTTCGAGGGCACGATTGACGATCTCGATCGCCCGGTCCACGCCGGCACAGAAGCCACGGGGGTTGGCGAGTTTGATTTGCATGGCGGACTCCAGGCTCACAGGGCCTTGACCGCGAGGATTTCCACCTCGAAGTTCAGGGTTTTGCCAGCCAGTGGATGGTTGAAGTCGATGGTCACCTGGGCATCATCGAACGCTTTCACCACACCCGGCAATTCGGCGTTGGCGGCATCGTTGAAGATCACCAGCAGGCCTTCGGACAACTCCATGTCCTGGAACTGCGAGCGCGGCATGACCTGCACGTTCTGCGGGTTCGGCTGGCCAAAGGCGTTTTCCGGGACCACGGTCACGGTACGCTTGTCACCGGCCTTGAAGCCAAACAGCGCCGCTTCGAAGCCTGGCAGCAGGTTGCCGTCGCCGACCTTGAACACCGCCGGCGCCTTTTCAAAGGTGCTATCGACGGTGTCGCCGTTTTCCAGGTGCAGCGCGAAGTGCAGGGTCACTTCGGTGTTCTGGCCGATATGGGTCTCAGTCATGGGCGGGCTCTCCGGACTTTTTGCTCTTGAACATGTCCAGCGCCAGCATTACCGCACCCACGGTAATGGCGCTGTCGGCCAGGTTGAAGGCCGGGAAGTACCAGCGGTTCTGCCAGTGCACGAGGATAAAGTCGACCACGTGGCCAAGCACGATACGGTCGTACAGGTTGCCCAGCGCGCCGCCGAGCACCAATGCCAGCGCGACTGCCAGCCAGGTCTCGTTGCGCCCCAGGCGCTTGAGCCAGATCACCAGCACGGCGCTGACCACCACGGCGATCAGGGCGAACAGCCAGCGCTGCCAGCCGGAGCTGTCAGCCAGGAAGCTGAAAGCGGCACCGGTGTTGTAGGCCAGGGTCCAGCTGAAGTAGTCAGGGATGACCACGATCTGCTGATACAGGCTCAGCGCGCCCTCGAAGTAGAACTTGCTGGCCTGGTCGAGGACCAGGACCAGCACGCTCAGCCATAGCCAGCTGAGGCGCCCGAAGCGCCCCACACCAGGGTTAGGCATAGTGGCGCACCTCGCCATTGCCGCTGATGTTGTCGGCGCAACGGGCGCAGATTTCCGGATGCTCGGGGTTCGAGCCGACGTCTGCGCGGAAGTGCCAGCAACGGCCGCACTTGGCGTGGCCGGACTTGACCACTTTCAGCTTGAGGCCAGGCACTTCGGTCTCGACCGCATCGGCTGGAGCCTGGGCGAACGGCGCAACGCTGGCTGCCGAGGTGATCAGCACGAAGCGCAGCTCGTCGCCCAGCTTGTTCAGGTCGGCGCTCAGGGCGTCGTCGGCGAACAGGGTGACTTCGGCTTGCAGGTTGCCACCGATGGCCTTGGCCGCACGCTGGTTTTCCAGCTCCTTGTTGACGGCTGTCTTGGCTGCCATCACGCGGTCCCAGTAGGCGCGACCCAGCTCGAAGCCTTCCGGCAGCTCGCTCAGGCCTTCATACCAGGTGTTGAGCATGACCGATTCGTTGCGCTCGCCCGGCAGGTACTGCCACAGCTCGTCGGCGGTGAACGCCAGGATCGGCGCGATCCAGCGCACCAGCGCCTCGCTGATGTGGTACAGCGCGGTCTGGCAGGAACGACGGGCAACACTGTTGGCGCCAGTGGTGTACTGACGGTCCTTGATGATGTCCAGGTAGAAGCCACCCAGCTCCTGCACGCAGAAGTTGTGGATCTTCGAGTAGACGTTCCAGAAGCGGTACTCGCCGTAGTGCTCTTCCAGCTCGCGCTGCAGCAGCAGGGTACGGTCGACGGCCCAGCGGTCCAGCGCCAGCATGTCTTCGGCCGGCAGCAGGTCGCGGGCCGGGTCGAAGCCGGACAGGTTGGAGAGCAGGAAGCGCGCGGTGTTGCGGATACGCCGGTAGGCGTCGGCGCTGCGCTGCAGGATCTGCTCGGAAACCGCCATTTCGCCGGAGTAGTCGGTGGCCGAAACCCACAGGCGCAGGATGTCGGCACCCAGGGTGTCGTTGACCTTCTGCGGCTCGATGGTGTTACCCAGCGACTTGGACATCTTGCGGCCGTTCTCGTCGACGGTGAAACCGTGCGTCAGCAGTTCGCGGTACGGCGCATGGTTGTCGATGGCGCAACCGGTCAGCAGCGAGGAATGGAACCAGCCGCGGTGCTGGTCGGAACCTTCCAGGTACAGGTCGGCGCGCGGGCCGGTTTCGTGGCCGATGTTGTGCGAGCCACGCAGCACGTGCCAGTGGGTGGTGCCGGAGTCGAACCAGACGTCGAGGGTGTCGGCGATCTTGTCGTACTGGCCGGCCTCGTCACCGAGCAGCTCGGCGGCGTCGAGCTTGAACCAGGCCTCGATACCTTCTTTTTCGACGCGCTTGGCCACTTCTTCCATCAGCTCGACGGTGCGCGGGTGCAGCTCGCCGGTTTGCTTGTCGAGGAAGAACGGGATCGGTACGCCCCAGTTACGCTGACGCGAGATGCACCAGTCCGGGCGGTTGGCGATCATCGAGTGCAGGCGCGCCTGGCCCCAGGCCGGGACGAACTTGGTTTCTTCGATGGCCTTGACCGCGCGCTTGCGCAGGGTCTCGCCGTTGTCGGGCTGCTTGTCCATGCCGACGAACCATTGCGCGGTGGCGCGATAGATCAGCGGGGTCTTGTGGCGCCAGCAGTGCATGTAGCTGTGGCTGATGGTTTCGGTGTGCATCAGCGCACCGACTTCCGAGAGTTTGTCGACGATGGCCGGGTTGGCCTTCCAGATGAACTGGCCGCCAAAGAACTCCAGCGACTGCACGTACACACCGTTGCTCTGCACCGGGGTGAGGATGTCGTCGTTGACCATGCCGTAGCGCTTGCAGGTGACGAAGTCGTCTTCACCGTAGGCTGGCGAGGAGTGAACCACACCGGTACCGGCGCCCAGCTCGACGTAGTCGGCCAGGTACACCGGCGACAGGCGATCGTAGAACGGGTGACGGAAGTTGATCAGTTCCAGCGCCGAACCTGGCGCAGTAGCGATCACCGAACCTTCCAGCGCATAACGCTTCAGGCACGATTCGACCAGCTCTTCGGCCAGCACCAGCAGCTTGTCGCCGGTATCGACCAGGGCGTACTTGAACTCCGGGTGGACGTTCAGCGCCTGGTTGGCCGGGATGGTCCACGGGGTGGTGGTCCAGATCACGATCGAGGCAGGCTTGGCCAGCGAGGCCAGGCCGAAGGCGGCGGCCAGCTTGGCGTCATCGACTACCGGGAAGGCAACGTCGATGGTCTGCGATTTTTTGTCGGCGTACTCGACCTCGGCTTCGGCCAGGGCCGAACCGCAATCGAAACACCAGTTGACCGGCTTGAGGCCCTTGAACACGAAGCCGTGCTTGACCATTTCTGCCAGCGCGCGGATTTCACCGGCTTCGTTGGAGAAGTTCATGGTCTTGTACGGGTTGTCCCAGTCGCCCAGCACACCCAGGCGGATGAACTCGGTCTTCTGCCCTTCGATCTGCTCGGCGGCGTAGGCGCGGCACAGTTCGCGGGTCTGATCGGCGCTCAGGTGCTTGCCGTGGGTCACTTCGACCTTGTGCTCGATCGGCAGGCCGTGGCAGTCCCAACCCGGGACGTACGGGGCGTCGAAACCGGACAAGGTCTTGGAGCGGACAATCATGTCCTTGAGAATCTTGTTCAGCGCATGACCGATGTGGATCTTGCCGTTGGCGTAGGGCGGGCCGTCGTGCAGCACGAACTTCGGACGATCCTTGCCAATTTCGCGCAGCTTCTGGTACAGGCCAATGCTGTCCCAACGCTGCAGGATCTGCGGTTCGCGCTGTGGCAGGCCGGCCTTCATCGGGAAGGCGGTGTCCGGAAGGTTTAGCGTGGCTTTATAGTCGGTCATTTCAGGCTCTTCGTTAGCGGTTGACCGTGCCAATGGGCACGTGCGGCGGCGATATCCGCATCGATCGCCGACTTCAGCGCCTCCAGGGAGGCGAAACGCTGCTCTTCACGCAGCTTGTGGTGGAATTCCACCGTCAGACGCCGGCCATAAAGATCGCCGGCAAAATCCAGAAGATGTACTTCCAGGTGGGCTTTGCCATCACCTGAAACAGTAGGCCGTACGCCGATGTTGGCGACACCCGGCCAGTTCTTGCCGTCGAGTTCGACGCTGACCAGGTAGACCCCGCTGAGCGGTACGCGATGGCGCTTGAGCTGGATGTTGGCCGTCGGCGTCCCCAACTGGCGTGCCAGCTTCTGCCCATGCAACACCCGCCCGCGGATGCGGAACGGCCGCCCCAGCAGACGCTCGGCCAGCTCGAAATCGGCGCTGGCCAGCGCATCGCGCACTTGCGTGCTGCTGACCCGCAGGCCGTCGAGCTCGACGGTTTGCGCCGCTTCCACGGTAAAGCCCTGGAGGATACCGGCCTGTTCGAGGAAGTCGAAGTCGCCAACACGGTCGCAGCCGAAGCGGAAGTCGTCGCCCACTTCCAGGTGTTTCACCCCCAGGCCATCGACCAGGATGGTGTCGACGAACTCGGCGGCGCTGAGCTTGCTCAAACGCTGGTTGAACGCCAGGCACAGTACCCGGTCGACGCCGGCGGCGGCCAGCAGGGCGACCTTGTCGCGCAGCCGGGCCAGGCGCGCGGGCGCGGTGTCGGGGGCGAAATACTCACGCGGCTGTGGCTCGAAAATCACCACGCAGCTGGGCACGCCCAACTCGTCCGCTCGCTCACGCAGGCGCGCCAGGATTGCCTGGTGGCCGCGGTGAACACCGTCGAAGTTGCCAATAGTGGCGACACAGCCCCGGTGCTGGGGGCGCAGGTTGTGGAGGCCTCGAACCAGCTGCATAACGCGCTTCTTGCTCATAAAGTGGTCGATTATAACCACACCCGGGCGCTGACGACAGGCAGCAGCGTCACCCCGTGGCGTGGAATGTGTAAAACCGACGTCTGACCGCCGTTACGCCTTAATGCAACGCCTTGCGGGCGAAGTCACGCGGGCGCAAACCAAACAGCAACAGACAGCCGAAATAGGTCACGACCCCGGCCAGGATCAGCGCACCCAGGCGCAGGAAGCGCTCGAGCATCTGCCCTTCGGCCCAGGCCGGCATGTAATGCATGCCTACCAGCAATACCGCCGACATCAGCAGTACCGCCACCACCAGCTTGGCGAGGAACCTGGCCCAGCCCGGTTGTGGCTGGAACAACTGCTGCTGGCGCAGCTTCCAGTACAGCAAGCCGGCATTCAGGCAGGCACCCAGGCTGATGGCCAGGGCCAGGCCAGCGTGCGCCAGGTGGGTAATGAATGCCAGGTTGAACAGCTGGGTGCAGACCAGGGTGAAGATGGCGATCTTCACGGGCGTCCGGATGTTCTGCTGGGCATAGAAGCCTGGGGCCAGCACTTTGACCAGAATGATCGCCAGCAAGCCCACCGAATAGGCGATCAGCGCACGCTGGGTCATGGCCGCGTCGAAAGCGCTGAATTTACCGTACTGGAACAGCGCCACGGTCAGCGGCTCGGCAAGAATCGCCATGGCCAGGGTGCATGGCAGCACCAGCAAAAAGCACAGGCGCAGGCCCCAGTCGAGGATCCGCGAGTACTCGTGGCGGTCGCGGTTGGCGTAGGTCTTGGCCAGGGTTGGCAGCAGGATGGTGCCCAGGGCCACCCCGAGCACGCCGGAGGGCAGCTCCATCAGGCGGTCGGCGTAGTACATCCACGACACTGAGCCGGCCACCAGGAACGAGGCGAAGATGGTGTTGATGATCAGCGAGATCTGGCTCACCGACACCCCGAGGATCGCCGGCAGCATCTGTTTGAGCACCCGCCACACGCCACTATCGCGCAGGTTCAGGCGCGGCAGCACAAGCATGCCGATCTTCTTCAGGTGTGGCAGCTGATACAACAGCTGCGCCAGGCCACCGGCCAGCACGCCCCAGGCCAGGGCCATGATCGGCGGGTCGAAGTACGGCGTGAGGAACAGGGTAAAGCCGATCATCGCCACGTTGAGCAGGGTCGGCACGAAGGCCGGCACCGAAAAGCGGTTCCAGGTATTGAGGATGGCCCCGGCCAGCGACGACAGCGAGATCAGCAATATATAAGGAAAGGTCACCCGCAACAGGTCGGTGGTCAGCTGGTACTTCTCGGTGCTGTCGACAAAGCCCGGCGCCGTTACCCACACCACCCAGGGCGCGGCAAGGATCCCCAGGGCAGTCACCAGGGCCAGCACCAGGGTCAGCAGGCCGCTGACGTAGGCGATGAAGGTACGGGTCGCCTCCTCGCCTTGCTGGGTCTTGTATTCAGCCAAAATTGGCACGAACGCCTGGGAAAACGCGCCCTCGGCGAAGATGCGCCGCAGCAGGTTGGGCAGTTTGAAGGCAATGAAGAAGGCGTCGGTGGCCACGCCTGCGCCGAACACCCGTGCCAGGATGGTGTCACGGACAAAGCCCAGCACCCGCGAGATCATGGTGATGGAGCTGACCGCGGCCAGGGATTTGAGAAGATTCATCGAAAGTTTTTCACGCCTGAGGATAAAGGGCTGTGCCGCAACGCGCCCAGTTGTGCGATACTCCGCGCCGCAACGCAAGCAGAGCAAAAGCTCCCGAGTTTACAGGTCGTACCGCAGAAGGGAATCACTCCCTTGTACAGAACGACCACTCAGCGGAACCATGCAAGTGCCCTTGACAACCGATCAACTCATCGGCATGATTCGCGGCCTATTTTGTTTGCTATTTACCAAGTCTTTCGAGGAGCTCGACGGTGGCCAACTCACCTTCCGCCAAAAAACGTGCAAAACAGGCTGAGAAGCGTCGCAGCCACAACGCCAGCCTGCGTTCCATGGTTCGTACCTACATCAAGAATGTAGTTAAAGCCATCGACGCAAAAGACGCCGAAAAAGCGCAAGCTGCTTACACTCTGGCTGTTCCAGTTATCGACCGTATGGCCGATAAAGGCATCATCCACAAGAACAAGGCTGCTCGCCATAAAGGCCGTCTGAATGGCCACATCAAGGCGCTGAAAGAAGCTGCAGCTGCCTAAGCGACACGCTTGTTGAAAAACCGACCCTAGGGTCGGTTTTTTATTGCCTGTGATTCCTGAGATTGACCTTTAACCCTGTGGGAACTGGCTTGCCAGCGATCGACCGCAAAGCGGTCGCAACCCAGGCAACACCAGATGGGTAGCCTGGACCGGCCTCATCGCTGGCAAGCCAGCTCCCGCAATGGGCTGCAATGCAGCCCAGGGTGTTTGTTACTTACCAATCTGAATCTTCGGCGCCCACTGCAGCCATTCATCCTCGGCCTTGTCGAACAGGGCGAAGGTCTGCTGTGGACGAGCCGGGTTACCCATCTTCTCGCCGTCTGGCGTTGCAAAGGCAATTCCGCCCTCGATCAGGGTCTCCAGCGACTCTGTACGCACCGTTGCGCCCTTGAACAGGCCGATGTCGAAGCCAAATCCGCTGCTGTTCCAGAAACGGCTACCACCGCGTACCAGCGCTGCGTACCTGGGCTCGATCAGGATATGGATCAGCACCCGGTCGGCCGTCTGCCCCAACTCGAAACCGGTGACCTTGCCCACTGGAATCTCGCGGTAGGTCACTGGCACGCCCGGCTTGATCGAACCCCGCCGCGGGGCGCTGAGCACCAGCGCCAACCCGGCTTCGCGCTCGGAGAAGTCCGGCGCCTGTGGCAACGCATTGAAGTTGAGCTGCGGCCCTGCGCTCCTGACTGCCGGCTGCACTTCCAGGTACTGGCCGGTGACCAGGGTTTCCAGGTTGGCGGTCTTGACGATACCCAGGGCCGGCTTGACCACCCAGAACTGCGTACCTTCGCGGGCAATGCGCTCCGGCACCTCGGTGATCCGCGCCTTGAGCAGCACCGCCTGCAGATCCTTGGTCAGGTCGACCTGCTCGACCTTGCCGACATCCAGGCCCTTGAAGCGAACCGGCGTGCCAACCTTGAGGCCGTCTGCGCGATCGACACGGATGGTCACCGTGGTTCCGCTGCGGTTGGCTGCTTCCTGGTTTTCATGCAGGAGGAAGAACGGAATACGGCGTTTGAGCGCCACATTCGGGATGGGCGTGTCGAAGGCAATACCGCCGGCCATCAGGCTCTGTAGCGATTCACTCTTGATCTGAATGCCCGACAGGCCACCGCTCAGGGTAATGCCGCTGGCATTCCAGAAGCGCGTCGAACCGTTGACCAGGCCGGCGTACTCTTTCTCGATATGCACGCCGATCAGCAGGCGCTTGCTCTTTTTGGAGAACTGGTAGCTCTGCACCGTACCGACCTTGACCTGACGGTAGAGGATCGGGCTGCCGACTTCCAGCGAACCGAGGTTGTCGCTGTACAGCACCAGGTGCAGCCCGGGCGCCTTGAGGTCCAGTGGCGGCGCCTTGGCCCGCGCCTCGAACTCACGCTGCGGGGACGCGCCCTTGTCGCCCGGGCGAATGGCAATGTAGTTACCTTTGACCAGCGCTTCCAGGCCGGTGATACCGGCGAGGGAGATCGACGGTTTGACCACCCAGAACTGGGTGCCGTCGACCAGGTAATCTTCGGCCAGCGGATCGAGGGTCAGATCGGCCATGGCACTGGCCAGGTCGGCATCGACCTTGAGGGTCTTCAACGAACCAACCTGGATACCTTTGTACATCACCGGGGTACGCCCGGCCTGCAGGCCCTCGAAGTCGCTCAGCTTGACCTTGACGCGAATCCCGGCCTGGGCCGCATCGAAGTCTTCGTACAGACGGAACGGTAAGCTCGGATCAGTTGGCGGGCTGTCCTTGCGGTGCTCGGGCGTGGCGAAGGCGATACCGCCGGCGACAATACTGGCCAGCGATTCACTACGGACCTTCACCCCGGAAAGGTCGGCATCGATGCTGATGCCGCTGGCGTTCCAGAAGCGCGTATGTTTGCGCACAAGGGCGGCGTAAGCCGGCTCGATGTACACCTTGACCTCGACCGTGCCCTGGTCTTCGGCCAGACGATAGCTCTTTACCCGGCCAACCTGGATCTGCTTGTAGAACACCGGACTGTCGCGATTGAGCGAGCCCAGGCGGTCAGCCTTGAGGGTCAGGTGCAGGCCTGGCTCGCTGTCAGACAGCGGCGGCGCCTCATCCAGCGCCTTGAAGCGCTTGGTCGGCTCGCCTTGCCCAGGGCTCACGGCAATGTAGTTACCCGAAACCAGGGTCTCCAGGCCGGTGATCCCGGCCAGGCTGACACTCGGCTTGACCAGCCAGAAGCGGGTGCCGGTATTCAGGTGCGGCTCGGCTTCCTTGTTCATCTCGATGGTGGCGATGACCCCGGTATTGTTGCCCTTGGCATCCAGTACCAGCTCTTTCACCTTACCGACCGACATGCCCTTGAAGACCACTTCGGTCTTGTTGGCGACGATACCCTCACCGCTTTCAAAGCGGACCTGGATGTTCACCCCTGACTCGCGATAGGCCTGCCAGCCAAGCCAGCCACCGATCACCAGAGCGATCAGAGGCAATATCCATATGGCCGACCAGTTCGAAGCTGGGCGGGTTTTAGCCGTAGGCAAATCACTCATGGTCGTCATCCGACTCCGTGTTATCCCAAATCAGTCGGGGATCGAAGGTTACTGCAGCGAGCATCGTCAGAATCACCACACTGGCGAAGGCGACGGCGCCCAGATTGGCTTCGACACTGGCGATCCTGCCGAAATTCACCACCGCCACCAAAATGGCGATCACGAAAATATCCAGCATCGACCAGCGTCCGATGAATTCGATGAAGCGGTACATCAGGATTCGTTGCCGCGCCGACAACGGTTGGTGGCGCTGCACCGAATAGAGCAACAGGGCAATACCCACCAGCTTGAAGGTCGGCACCAGGATACTGGCGATGAACACCACCGCAGCGATCGGCAGCATGCCGTGCTTCATCAAGGTAATAACGCCGGACATGATGGTGTCCGGGCTGCCCTGGCCCAGCGCGCTGACGGTCATGATCGGCAGCACATTGGCCGGGATGTACAAAATTGCCGAGGTGATCAGCAACGCCCAGGTTCGCACCAGGCTGTTCGGCCGCCGCGCATGCACCACTGCACCACAGCGGGTGCAGGTTTGTGCGTCACTGTCTGGCTCCTGGCGATTCAGCTCGTGGCATTCACCACAAACCAGAATGCCAGCATCAATCGCACGCATGCAGGTCTTCCCCCGATAAAGCACTCCATATCTGGTGGGGCGACATCACCACCTCCAGCCACACCTGCACCAACAACAAACTGATAAAGCAGGCCAGACCCAGGCCGAGGCTCAGCTCCGCGAGATCGACCAGCTTGACCATCGCCACCAGCACGCCCATGAAATACACCTCGAGCATGCCCCAATCGCGTAGATGGTGATAAATGCGATAGAGCAGCAAGCCGTAACTGCGGCCAATGTTCAGGCGAATGCTCAACAGCACTACCAACTGGCATAACAGCTTGAGCAAGGGAATGGCCATGCTGCACAGGAATACCACCACCGCCACGCCGCGCATGCCGGTGTTGTACAGCCCGACCACGCCGCTCCAGACGGTATCGTTGGAGCTTTGGCCGAGCAGGTGCAATTGCATGATCGGCAGGAAGTTGGCAGGTACGTAGAGCAGCAAGGCCGCCAGCACCAGGGCCAGGCTGCGCGGGACCACATTGTGTCGATGGGCGTAGAGCTCGTAGCCACAGCGCGGGCAGTGGGCCTTTTCGTCCTGTTTGAGCACAGGCTTACGCATCAGCAGGTCGCATTCGTGACAAGCCACCAGGTTTTCCAGGGGCAGGTCGGCGAGCTGATGGGGGTCGGCAGATTCTGACATAGTGAACTTCTGAGTCAACGCGAGGGCGCTATTCTAACCGATAGAGCGGTGGCGCCTAGATCGCCGGCAAGGCCGGCTCCCACAGGGGCCACGGCTAGCAATTAAATCGCCATAAAGACAAAACCCCTACCTGCGTACGCAGATAGGGGTTTCGGAATTTAATCTTGACGATGACCTACTCTCACATGGGGAAACCCCACACTACCATCGGCGATGCATCGTTTCACTGCTGAGTTCGGGATGGGATCAGGTGGTTCCAATGCTCTATGGTCGTCAAGAAATTCTGTTGCCAGAAGGTCTTGTTTAAGACACTCCAGCGAATCGGGTATGTGATGTTTTGTGAGTTACAAATTCTCGGCTTTGCAGTCTTCACAACACCGCAATCTGGTCATTCGACGCAAATTGCTTGGGTGTTATATGGTCAAGCCTCACGGGCAATTAGTATTGGTTAGCTCAACGCCTCACAGCGCTTACACACCCAACCTATCAACGTCGTAGTCTTCGACGGCCCTTCAGGGAGCTCAAGGCTCCAGTGAGATCTCATCTTGAGGCAAGTTTCCCGCTTAGATGCTTTCAGCGGTTATCTCTTCCGAACATAGCTACCCGGCAATGCCACTGGCGTGACAACCGGAACACCAGAGGTTCGTCCACTCCGGTCCTCTCGTACTAGGAGCAGCCCCTCTCAAATCTCAAACGTCCACGGCAGATAGGGACCGAACTGTCTCACGACGTTCTAAACCCAGCTCGCGTACCACTTTAAATGGCGAACAGCCATACCCTTGGGACCGGCTTCAGCCCCAGGATGTGATGAGCCGACATCGAGGTGCCAAACACCGCCGTCGATATGAACTCTTGGGCGGTATCAGCCTGTTATCCCCGGAGTACCTTTTATCCGTTGAGCGATGGCCCTTCCATACAGAACCACCGGATCACTAAGACCTACTTTCGTACCTGCTCGACGTGTCTGTCTCGCAGTCAAGCGCGCTTTTGCCTTTATACTCTACGACCGATTTCCGACCGGTCTGAGCGCACCTTCGTACTCCTCCGTTACTCTTTAGGAGGAGACCGCCCCAGTCAAACTACCCACCATACACTGTCCTCGATCCGGATAACGGACCTGAGTTAGAACCTCAAAGTTGCCAGGGTGGTATTTCAAGGATGGCTCCACGCGAACTGGCGTCCACGCTTCAAAGCCTCCCACCTATCCTACACAAGCAAATTCAAAGTCCAGTGCAAAGCTATAGTAAAGGTTCACGGGGTCTTTCCGTCTAGCCGCGGATACACTGCATCTTCACAGCGATTTCAATTTCACTGAGTCTCGGGTGGAGACAGCGCCGCCATCGTTACGCCATTCGTGCAGGTCGGAACTTACCCGACAAGGAATTTCGCTACCTTAGGACCGTTATAGTTACGGCCGCCGTTTACCGGGGCTTCGATCAAGAGCTTCGCGTTAGCTAACCCCATCAATTAACCTTCCGGCACCGGGCAGGCGTCACACCCTATACGTCCACTTTCGTGTTTGCAGAGTGCTGTGTTTTTAATAAACAGTCGCAGCGGCCTGGTATCTTCGACCGGCATGGGCTTACGGAGCAAGTCCTTCACCCTCACCGGCGCACCTTCTCCCGAAGTTACGGTGCCATTTTGCCTAGTTCCTTCACCCGAGTTCTCTCAAGCGCCTTGGTATTCTCTACCCAACCACCTGTGTCGGTTTGGGGTACGGTTCCTAGTTATCTGAAGCTTAGAAGCTTTTCTTGGAAGCATGGCATCAACCACTTCGTCGCCTAAAGGCAACTCGTCATCAGCTCTCGGCCTTAAGATCCCGGATTTACCTAAGATCTCAGCCTACCACCTTAAACTTGGACAACCAACGCCAAGCTGGCCTAGCCTTCTCCGTCCCTCCATCGCAATAACTAGAAGTACAGGAATATTAACCTGTTTTCCATCGACTACGCTTTTCAGCCTCGCCTTAGGGACCGACTAACCCTGCGTCGATTAACGTTGCGCAGGAAACCTTGGTCTTTCGGCGTGGGAGTTTTTCACTCCCATTGTCGTTACTCATGTCAGCATTCGCACTTCTGATACCTCCAGCAAGCTTCTCAACTCACCTTCACAG